>JAKLDN010000001.1 GCA_022703505.1 Spirochaetota bacterium
CTCCCCAAGCAAACGTGTTGATTATAGCGGATTGATAACTCGGGGCTAAATGTGCAGGTCCTTTCTTGTCGCGACCTGTGGGCTGTTTCTTACTAACAACCTTGAACACGCCGATCTCACTCCCGATGATTACAAAATTGACAAGCTCTCTCATCGTACCCTGCCATCGAGGCTTGATATCGTGCTCAAAAGGCAATGTTACCTCATTCAGCATATCCAAGAAGAGGTCTGCGTCTTCACGAGAGATGAGCCGGGATGCAACAAGCTGCTCGATTAGGAAAGCATGGTCGTATTCTAGTGTTACGAATTTCAGGCAGACATCTGGGTCATACTCAAAATCAATTGTGACTGCGCTAAGCTGCTCTAGGTTCGCCGGAAGGGACTCCCCGCTCGCCGCGCAAGCATTGAGCATCTCATAAACCTGTACCAGTTGCCGACCGATGGGTTCAAGTTCCGCCATATCCCGATCGTTGTTGGAAGCGAGAGTCCAGCGGATATCATGAAGCCTTCGGAGAGTCTCGCGCCTTAGTTCATCCGCAAGTGCGACGCGCTTGGTAGCATCCGGTTCGGAGAATAGCCTTTCCATGATGTTGGTCGCCACATTCGCGGAAAGGAGTTCCGCCCGTTTCTGATCCGCAAGACGCCGCATCGAGCTGGCCAAAGCCTCATATTGCCAGAGCTCGCCAGAGGTCGACTCCAAAGCCTTGAGTGCGCCAATAATGCTTTCTAGGGTGTCATCCATGGCATCCTCCATTTTGAATAGCTTAGTGCTGATTTATGTATGGAGCTGAGCCTACGCAAGCTCACTCTTCGTAGCTCCCTTGGGAGGAGCATACATCTGATCCACCGCCTTGGCCACATCATCCACTCGCAAGAGTGATAGGTGCGTATAGGCCTCCTGTACTCTGGTAAGGATTCGGGCTTCGGTGCTCGACCAACCCAGGAATGACTGTACCAGGAGAGGAGCCACGCCTGCGGCGAGCAGGTTGGTGTTCAAGGTGTGGCGAGCCGCATGACACGATATCCAGCGTTCATCTTCCGGTAGTACATCCTCCTCCCGGGCTTCTTCAATGATCGCTTCGAGCACGTTATGAAGGCCTTCATAACCTATCCTCTCGCCGTCGGGAGTGCCGAATATGAAATGGTCACCAGGTACCGGCCCCGCGAGGCTGTCCTTCCATGTCTGGATTCGATCCAAGGCGAGGCGGGCGATGAAGATATCGCGGGTCTTGTCCCATTTGGGCTTCCCGAGTCCATCAAGCCCTTTATCTGCCTCGATGATCCTGCAGCGCCCCGTCTTGAGGTCCACGGACGACCAGCGAAGTGCGCGTAGCTCGCCTGCCCGCACACCGGTGCAGAAGAGGAAAGCGATCATGGCTTCGTCCCTGAGGGCCAAGGTCGCATTCATTGCCTTCCGGGAAATCTTGGCGCCAGGCTTAATCGGTTCAGCTCCAACAGCCAGCCGCTGTAGTCGCTCAGTACGGACGGAGAGGAAAGCCAGGAGCTTGCCGACTTCCTCGGGCGCAAGGACTCCCCGTTCCTTCTTCTCATACTTAATGTTGCCCACTTGGGCACCTGGATTTGAATCGATGTCGTCCCGGAAACAGGCTTCGGACAAGATAGTCTTGATGGCCGAAACGCATTTGTTGACGGTATTGGTTCCCATGCCGGACTTGAGCATCCTGCTACGGAAGTCCAGGAGATCGCCACGCCTTAGCTCCGCAACCGACGTATTAGAGAAAGCGGCATCGGTAAGTATATGCTTCTCCAGCAATGAGCGACAGGTGCGCAGATGGTTAAGGCCAATGCTCTTGCCCTCCTGCCGGTACCGGATGAAATGCGGGCAGGTCTCAGGTAGATAGTAGGAAGCGGCGTATTCAGCGAAGGTTAACTGGGACGACTTGGCGTCCTGTTTATCCATAAAACTACGGATGAACTCGCGGGCTTTCTCTTTGCCCGTTTCTCCGGTGGACTGCTTATGGCGCTTGCCATCTTTACCGGTATAGACGAAGTAGTAGACCTTGCTGTCTTCCCTGCGATACGGCTCAGGGTACTTCTTCTTAGCTCCCATACGGCATCCCCCTTCAGGTAGTATACGCCATCTGGGTCGGGAGGTAGCGAAGCGCACGCGGGAGAAGGAAACCAGGCAGATTGAAGGCTTTGTGCCCAGTCCCAAGATGTGCGCCCAGTTTGCGCCCAGTTGGGCCAACAAACAACAAGCCCCTAGCTGTTGCTAGGGGCTCATTTCCTTGTAAAACAAGGACTTAACTTGCTCCCCCGCGCGGATTTGAACCACGGACCCAGTGGTTAACAGCCACTTGCTCTGCCAACTGAGCTACAGGGGACCGAACGGTGAGAAAATATCCTGCACCGGGGGGGCATGTCAAGGCCGGGCCGTTTCCGTCCGTCCGCGGGGTCCGCCTCGGACGGACGGGGCCGGGCTCTAGCGTTTCTTCTTCCCCGTATCCGCGGAATCCTTGTGCAGGCTTTCCAGGCGCTTCAGAAGGCCGCCGCCCGTGGGCTTGGGAGCGGGTTTCCCGTTTTTCGTGCTCTTGACCGACTCCTTGGACGCCGAAGGCTTCGGCGCTGCGGGTTTCCGAGGCGCCGCCGGCTTGGGGGCGGCTTTCGAGACGGCCGACGCCGTACCGGCGGTCCCCGCCTTGGCCGGGGCCTTTTTTGCCGCCGGTTTCGGCATCGAGGACTTCTTCGGGGCCGGTTTCGCGGCGGTCCCCTTTTTCGGCGCGGGTTTCTTTGCCGCGGACTTGGCGGCCGTCGGCTTGGCGGCGGTTTTCCGGGCCGGCTCGGGCGTGGCCCGGGATGACCTCGGAGCGGGGGCCTGCGGCGACGGAGTCGAGGGGCCGTCCCCGGGCTCCAGGGGCTCCTCCCAGAGCTCTCGGGGCTTGCCGGAGCCCGGGCACTCCGCGGCCAGGGCTTCCCGATGGGCCAGACGGACTCCCCGGGCCTTGAGGCCCTTTACGCCGAAGTCCTCGATCTTGAACTTTTCCTGGAGGACCCGGGTCTTGGGCTTGGGGGCGTATTTCACCGTGAGCGTGCCTTGGGGCAGGGTGGTGAAGCAGAGGATCTGGTCCCCCTCCGGGACCAGCTGGTAGTCCTTGTTCAGGATCCAGGCGTCGATTTGGCAGCGCTTGATGTGGGGGTGGCCGGTCCCGGCGTCCCGGTACACCAGGGTGAACACGACGTCCGCGAGGAGCTCCTTTTCCGCCAGGCCGCAGTAGAGCAGGCCCTGGTCCACGAAAGCCCGCTCCGGAACCGGAAAGACCGTGTAGATCCCGTTCCGTCGGACCGCCAGGACCTTGTCGTAGGGGGAGACGTCGAACAGGGAGTCCCCCGTGGACACGGAGGTCCCGAGGTAGCCGGTCTGCCCGTCGTAGCGCAGGGCCACGTCCCGGCGCGCCGCCTCCTTAACGTCCACCTTGCGGAACCCCGCCACCTCGGTCTTGCGTTTCCATTCGGGCTCGAGCCTCTTCATCACCCCCGTGAGGAAGCCCACCGCGTAGTCCGTGAGGTGGGCCAGGTGGTACTTCACCTCCTTGAGGCGCTCCAGCAGGCGGGCCATCTCCGCCTTGGCCCGCTCGATGTCGTAGAGGGAGATGCGCCGGATCGGGATCTTGAGCAGGCGCTCCACGTCCTCCTCCGTGACCTCCCGGCGGATCTCCTTGGCGAAGGGCGCGAGGCCGTCGATCACGGCCTTCCGGACCGCCTCCTGGGTCCGCATCCTCTCGATGGCCTTGTAGACCCTCTCCTCGATGAAGATCCGCTCCAGGGTGCGGGCGTGGATCTCGTCGGCCAGTTCCCGGGCCTCCAGCTCGAGCTCGGCCTTGAGGATCCCGACCAGGCGCCGGGCGTGGTGGCGGATGACCTCCGTCACGGTCATGAGGGTGGGGTGGCCGTCCTTGATCAGAAGGAGGTTGCAGGAGACGGCCTGCTCGCACTCCGTGAAGGCGTACAGGGCGTCCACGGTCTCTTGGGAGTAGACCCCCCGGGCCAGCTTGATCTCGATCTCCACGGTCTCCGTGGTGAAGTCGCTGATGGAGGCGATCTTGAGCCGGCCGCTCTTGGCCGCCGCCTCCACGCTGGCGATCAGGCTCTCCGTGGTCGAGCCGAAGGGGAGCTCCCGGATGACGATGCGCTTGGGGTCCGAGGTGTCCAGCCGGGCCCGGACCCGGACGCGGCCGGCCCCGTCCTCGTACTCGCTCACGTCCGCGAGGCCCCCGGTGGGGAAGTCCGGGTACAGCCGGAAGGGCCGGCCCCGGAGGCAGTCGATCTCCGCCTGGAGGACCTCCACGGGGTTGTGGGGCAGGATCTTCGTGCTCATGCCCACGGCGATCCCGTCCGCCCCCAGGACCAGGGCCACGGGGATCTTGGCCGGGAAGACCACGGGCTCCCGGTTGCGGCCGTCGTAGGAATCCACGTACTCCGTGATCTTGGGGTTGTGGAAGATCTCCTTGGCCAGGGGGGTGGCCCGGCATTCGATGTACCGGGCCGCGGAGGCCTCGTCGCCGGTGTAGAGGTTCCCGAAGTTCCCCTGCCGGTCGATGAAGAGCTCCTTGTTGGCCAGGACCACCAGGGCGGAGTAGATGGAGGCATCGCCGTGGGGATGGTACTTCATGCAGGAGCCCACGATGTTGGCCACTTTGTGGAACTTCCCGTCGTCCGCCTCGAAGAGGGTGTGGAGGATCCGCCTCTGCACGGGCTTCAGGCCGTCGTCCAGGTCCGGGATGGCCCGGTCCTTGATGACGTAGGAGGCGTAGAAGAGGAAGTTGTCGTCGAAGAGCTTCTTTACGTAGGCCATCGGATTTCCTTGCTTACAGGTCGTTCACCAGGTTCTTCATGATGTAGTCCCGGCGTTCCGGGGTGTTCTTGCCCATGTAGAAGCCCAGGACCCCGGGCACCGCCTTCAGGGTCTGTACGTCCACGGGCACCAGGCGGATGTCCGGGCCGATGAACTGGCCGAACTCCTTGGGACTGATCTCCCCGAGGCCCTTGAAGCGGGTGACCTCCGCGGTGGCGCCCAGGACTTTCACGGCCTCGTCCCGCTCCTTGGGGCTGTAGCAGTACCGGGTCTCCTTCTTGTTCCGCACCCGAAAGAGGGGGGTCTCGAAGATGTGGACCCGACCCTGGACGACCAGCTCCTCGAAGTAGGTCAGGAAAAAGGTCAGGAGGAGGTTCCGGATGTGGTATCCGTCGTAGTCCGCGTCGGTGGCGATGATGATCCGGGCGTAGCGCAGGCCCTCGATGTCGTTCTCGATGCCCAGGGCCATCATCATGTTGTAAAGTTCCTCGTTCTTGTAAATGGCCGTGCGCTTCTTGGCGTACATGTTCTCGGGCTTGCCCCGCATGGAGAAGACCGCCTGGGTGTAGACGTCCCGGGCGCTCACCAGGGACCCCGCGGCGCTCTGTCCCTCGGTCAGGAAGATCATGCTGACCTCGCCCCTGTCCCCGTCCCCGAGGTGGCACTTGCAGTCCTTGAGGTTGGGGATCTTGAGCTCGATCTTCTTGGCCGCCTCCTTGGCCTCCTTCTTGACGATGTTCAATTCCGTGCGGAGCTTCTCGTTGGAGACGATCTTGTCCTGGATGCGTTTGGCGGCTTGGGGGTTCCGGCGAAGGAACTCGTCCACCCCCCGCTTGACCTCGTGGAGGATCCAGGGGCGGATCTCCGCGTTCCCCAGCTTGTTCTTGGTCTGGCTCTCGAACAGGGGATTCTGGAGCTTCACGGCGATGGCCGCCGCGATCCCCTCCCGGACGTCCTCCCCCCGGTAGGAGGCCTGGAAGTACTCGTTCACCGCCTTGAGGAACCCTTCCCGGAAGTACGAGAGGTGGGTGCCCCCGTCGGAGGTGTACTGGCCGTTCACGAAGGAGAAGTTCTCCTCCCCGTAGTTGCCCGTGTGGGTGAAGGCGAACTCGATCTTGTCCCCCCGCCACCAGCCGACCTCGTAGAGGGTGTCCTCCCCCACCTCGTCCTTCAGGAGGTCCAGGAGGCCGTTCTCGGAGGAGAAATCGTTGCCGTTCAGGGAGAGGGTCAGGCCCGTGTTAAGGTAGGCGTAGTTCTTGAAGCGCTTCTCCACGAACTCCATGTTGAAGGCGAAATCCCCGAAGATCTCCGGGTCCGGCTCGAACTCCACCAGGGTACCGTCGGGTTCCCGGGTGGAGGATTCCGCCTGGGATACCAGGCGCCCCCGCTTGAACACCGCCTCCAGGCACTTCCGGGACCGGTGGGACACGACCCGGAACCGGGAGGACAGGGCGTTGACCGCCTTGGTGCCCACCCCGTTCAAGCCCACGGAAAACTGGAAGACCTCGTCGTTGTACTTGGCTCCGGTGTTGATGACCGAGACGCATTCCACCACCTTGCCCAGGGGGATGCCCCGGCCGAAGTCCCGCACCGCGACCCGGCCGCCCTCGATCCGGACCTCGATCCGACGGCCCGCCCCCATGATGAACTCGTCCACGGCGTTGTCCACCACCTCCTTGAGGAGGATGTAGATGCCGTCGTCGGGGTTCGTGCCGGTGCCCAGCCTTCCTATGTACATCCCCGTCCGCAGGCGGATATGCTCCAGGGAGGACAGGGTCTTGATCTTGGATTCGTCGTAATCGTTCCGGGCTGCCATGGCAGGGAGTGTACCAAGATGCGGGACTTCCGGCAACAACGGGGACGCTTCAGGAGGCGCTATGGGACTGCGGGGACGGCGATGGGGTACGGCGGCCACGGTGCTGGCCGCGGGCATGCTCTACGGGACCACCGGGACGGCCCAGGCCCTGGCTCCCGGGGGGGCAGACCCCTCGTCCGTCGGCCTCCTGCGCCTAGCCCTGGGGGGCCTGGCCCTCCTGCCCTTCGCGGCGGCCCGTTCCGGCGGCTTCCGGGTACTGCTTCGGGGAGCCTCTCCCTGGGTGCTCCTGGCCGGGGCGGGGCTGGCGGGGTTCCAGGTCCTCTTCTTCCGGGGGGTGATCGCCGCGGGGGTAGCCCTGGGAACCGTGGTGGCCATTGCCTCGGGCCCGGTCTTCGCGGGAGCCCTAGGCGCGGCGGTATTCCGTGAGCGGCTATCCCCCGCGTGGTGGGTCTCCACGGCCCTGGCCGCCGCGGGCTGCGCCCTGGTCTCCCTCGGAAAATCGGCCGCCCCCGCCCCAGCCGCCGGGATCGCCCTGGCCCTGGGGGCGGGGGCTTCCTACGCCCTCCTGGGCTTGGGCATCAGGAAGTCCTCGGCCGCCCTGCCCTCCCTCGGGGCCGTGACCCTGGGGCTCCTGGCCGGGAGCCTCCTGCTCGTGCCCGTGTACCTTGCCTCCGGTTCCGGCCTGGGCTGGGTCCTCTCCCCCCGGGGCGCCCTGACGGCGGCCCACCTGGGCTTGCTGACCACGGCCCTGCCCTACTTCCTCTTCGGCAGGGCCCTGGGTATCCTTCCCATGGGCTGGGTCTACACCCTGGGGCTCTCGGAACCCCTGGTGGCGGCCCTCCTGGGCATCCTCTACCTCCGGGAAACCCCGAGCCCCGCGGCCCTTGCGGGGATCGCCCTCCTGACTGCGGGGCTTGCCGTGTCGGGGGCCGCGGCGTCGGGGAAACCGTCGGTCGCCCGGGAAGAGGGATCTCCTGGAATCACCACGGAGAGCACGGAGCGCACGGAGGCTTATGATGCTGGGCTTTAAACCATAGGTCCAACAAGATCTACAAGATGGATCAAGATTGACAAGATGGGAGGAAAGGGATTGCATTGTCCCTCATTATCCATCTTGTTCATCTTATCTTTATCTTGTTCATCATGTTGGAATTATGGTTCTATGACCCCTCTTCTCTGTGCCCTCTGTGCCTCTGTGGTGAACTCCTTATATATACCCTCTTTTCTCTCCCTCCATTGCCTCAATCCTCTCCCTGGAGTACAGTATTCCTACGAGGACGACCGTGGATCCGATATTCGACCGCTTGGAAACCCTGCTCAAATCCCTCTGGAACCAGGACCGGGACCCCTTCGCGGGGGATCGTCCCGCCGAAGGCCGGGTGCGCCCCTCCTCGGGGGACTCGGACTACTCCGACGCCCTGGACGAACTGGACGCCTACCTGAAGGACGACCGCCAGGCCCAGGAACGCCTGGAGGCGGAGCGGCGGCGACGGGCCGAGGAGGAGGAGCGCAGGGCCCGGAACCGGTACTCCTCCGGGGCCGCCGGACGATCTCCGGGTGCCGATCCCTCCGCCCGCCTTTCCGGGGACTACAAGATCCTGGGCCTCGCCTTCGGCGCCCCTATGGCGGAGGTCAAGGCGGCCTATAAACGCCTCTTGAAGCAGCACCACCCGGACCGTCACGGAGCTTCCCCGGAGGCCCAGAAGAAGGCCACCGAGTTCTCCGCCCGCCTGAACGCGGCCTACGCCCGGATCGAAACCTGGACCTCCACGGGGAAAATTCCCGAATGACCGGATCCCCCGCACTATGCAGTCAAGAACCCCCGAGATCCGCCGAGAATCGTAGAGAGACCGTATGGGAGGGAGAGACCAGATGACCCAGAATCCGTTGACGGCGTATCGGGAGACCCGCGTGAAGACCGCCAGCCCCGGCCAGCTCATCGTCATGCTCTACGACGAGGCGGTCAAGCAATGCGACATAGCCCTCGAGATCTTCGCCAAGGACGTCAAGAAACACCCCCAGTACATCGAAGGAGCCCACAAGGCTCTTTCCAAGGTCCAGGACATCATAACCGAGCTCACCGCCGCCCTGGACTTCGAGTCCGGGGGGGAGATCGCCCAGAACCTCTTCGCCCTCTACCTCTACTTCAACCGGGAACTCCTGGCCGCCAACATCGACAAGGACGGCTCCAAGCTCCGCGCCATCCGCGGCATGTTGGACGAGCTCAGGACCGCCTGGGCGACCGCGGCGGCCCAGACCGCGGGCAGCGGCAGCGAGGCCCGGGCGGGCGTAAATATCGCCGGTTAAGGGACGGAAGGCGTGGCCCTGACGGAAGCCGCCCTGGAGGAGCGCAAGAGCCTGCTCCGCCGGTTCCGGGAACTCCTCCAGAAGCAACGGGACAAGTTCCATCATTACCTCGAGGTCCTGGATCACCAGAAGGCCGACATCGAGTCCGGGGACGTGGACTCCCTGGTGGCCCACGTCGAGATGGAACAGGGGATCGTCGGGGAGATCTTCGCCTTCCAGAAGGTGATCGACCCCCTGGAGGATCTCTACCGGGCGGCCTACCCCTCCGCGGCGGAGGACGACATTCCGGCCTTGAAGGCCACCCTGGAGGACCTGAAGACCGAGGTGGTGGAACGGAATACGGAGAACCGGAAGCTCCTGAAGCAGCGGATGGAAATGCTGCGGCACGAGATCATGAGCGTCAACAACCCCTACGCTAAGAAGCGGAGCGTCTACGCCGACGCCGGAGAGGCGGGTTTGGTCGATTTGAAGGGCTAGGTGATAACGGTTTCCGGCGATTTTAGACAGGATGAACAGGCTGGAAACGGATAGACAGGATAATCCGTTATTATAGAAAAAGATAAAATTAATCTTTTTCAAGTATCCTGTTCATCCTTTCTTCATCTTGTTCATCCTGTCAATATCATGAGAAAATCGTTCCTATGCTGCACCCCGTCACCAAGAAACAGAACAATTCCCGCATGTGTTTCGTCTGCGGGCTTGCCAACGAACACAGCCTGAAGGCCTCCTTCTACGAGACCGAGTCCGGGGAGCTGGTCGCGAAGATCAAGCCGACGGAACTCCACCAGAGCTATCCCGGCCGGATGCACGGCGGGATCGCCGCGGCCATCCTGGACGAGACCATCGGCCGGGCCATCGCCATCGGCAAGGACGGCCAGGTCTGGGGGGTCACCGTGGAACTGAACACCAAGTACCGCAAGCCCATCCCCCTGGACCAGGATCTTTGGATCGTCGGCCGGGTCACCAAGGACGGTTCCCGCTTCTTCGAGGGTTCCGGGGAGATCGTCCTGGAAAACGGGGACGTGGCGGTGTCGGCTGTCGGCCGCTACCTGAAGGTGCCCATCGACAAGATCACGGACTCCGCCATGGACGAGCGGGACTGGTTCCTGCACCGCCACGCCGAAGACCCCGAGACTATCGAGGTGCCGGGACGGTAGTCCCGGGACGTTAGCCCGGGCCGACAAGCCCAGGACGCGGCCTTGCGGCCGGAACGGATCCCGCCTATAGTTGGAGCGTCGACGGGGAGTACCGGATGAAACCTGCTCCGCTCAGGGTGCTCTGTATCTCAGCGCTTCTCACCTCCTTCGCCCCGTCTACCCTGCCTGCCCAAAAGGGACCCGTGATCTGGGGACTCGTACCCAACGCCCCTCCGACCACGTACGTCGACGCGGCCGGCAAGCCCACCGGCTTCTTCATAGAACTCTACTCCCGGATCATGGACGAGCTGGGAATAGACTATGAGTTTCGGGTCGCCTCGTTCTCCGAGCTCTACCCCCGACTGGTCTCCGGGGAAATCGATTTCTTCACGACCCTCCTCAAGAACCCCGAACGGGAGGCTCTTTTCGTCTTCCCGGACCAGGGCGTATCGGCCGGGTGGAGCCAGCTCTTCGTGGCCCACGGGACGGTCCTCCAGTCCGTCCTGGACCTCCAGCACAAGAGGATCGGGGTCGTCACGGACGACCGGA
Source organism: Spirochaetota bacterium (assembly GCA_022703505.1). Classification (GTDB taxonomy): domain Bacteria; phylum Spirochaetota; class Spirochaetia; order Treponematales; family UBA12059; genus JAAYUR01. Next base: position 10,622 of record JAKLDN010000001.1, read on the forward strand.
ACGGCGCCGCCTTCCGGACGTACGTGGATTCCCTGGCCATCCCCTGCGAGATCACGGAATACCCGGACTTCGACCAGCTCGTCCGGGCCGTGTCGGGGGGGGAGGCCTTCGCGGGGGTGCAGAGCAACTGGTTCGTATCCGCCGAACGCCGGGTCCAGCCCACCACCGTGGTGTTCTCCCCCTTCAAGGCGTACCCGGTGCTGTCCCGGAACAGCGGCCGAAGGGCCGAGTTCGACGCCGTCGTGGACCGATACGCCGAGATCGTCGCGGATCCGGACTCGTACTACTACGAGCTCCAACGGAAATGGCTGGGCCACGAGCGGACCGAGACCGCGGTGATCCCGGCCTGGGTCCCGGCCGTCGTAGCCACCCTGCTGGCCGCCTCCCTGGTGGCGGCCTTCGTCATCCGCGCCCTGACCTCGCGCCTGCGCCGGGTCAACGCGGACCTGGAGCGGAAGGTGGAGGAGCGCACGGCCCAGGTCGCACGGAGCGAGAAGCTGGCCGCCCTGGGCGGCCTGGCGGCCGGCTTGGCCCACGAGCTCAATTCCCCCCTCCAAGCCCTGCGGCTCGCGGCGGAGGGCCTGGCGGAGGAGCCGGTCCTCCCGGTTCTTTCCGGGCCGGAGTCCTCGCAGGTGAACCATATCCTTGAGGCGGCCCGGGGCGTCCGGGCCGCCGTCCGGGCGGACAGCGGCTCCCTCCGGGATATCCTGGCTGCCCGGTTGGAAACCGCGGGGCTGGACGCGGACGGCCGCCTGGCGGCACGCCTGTCCGACCTGGGCATCCCCGATCCCGACGAGGGGACCCTCGCCCTGGTCCGGGACGCCCCGGAGACCGTCATCCGGGCCGCCCGGGAAGCCCGTGCGCGGGACGCCTACCGGGTCGCCCTGGCGGATTCCCTGGACCGGATCACCACGGTCGTCCAGGCCCTGCGCGTCTACACCCACCGGGATCATCGGGGAGTCCCGACCGTGGCGGACCTGACGAGGCAGATCGACGCCGTCCTGGAACTGTCCAAGAACCGCCTGGGCACCGGAATCCGCGTCCTACGGGACTACTCCGGCCTTCCGCCCTACCGCTGCTACGCGGACAAGCTCCAGCAGGTCTGGATGGCCCTGATCGACAACGCCCTGGACGCCCTGGGCGAGACCGGGACCCTGGCCGTCCGCGGCGAGGCGATCCCCGAGGGGATCCGGGTCTCCGTGGAGGATTCCGGTCCGGGCATTCCGGAGGAACTGGCGGGCCGGATCTTCGAGCCCTTCTTCACCACCAAGCCCGCGGGGGAGGGCTTCGGCCTCGGCCTGGCGACGGCTTCCGAGATCATCCAGACCCACCGGGGCCGCCTGGCCTTCGACTCCCGTCCGGGCCGGACGGTCTTCACCGTGAGCCTGCCCTCCGCCGGCATCGTCTCCGCCGGGGGATCCGAGGAGAGATCCTACGGGACGGACACCGATGCCTGATCGGCTGGTGCTCTGCGTGGACGACGAGGCCGTCCTCCTCCTGGCCCTCCGTCACCGCCTGGAGTCGGTCCTGGGAGCCGGATACCGGATCGAGACCGCCCTCTCCGGGGAGTCTGCCCTGGCGGCCCTGGAGACAATCCGGGCGGGCGGCGGCGAGCCGGCCGCCGTGGTGAGCGACTGGCGCATGCCCGGGATGAAGGGGGACGAGGTCCTTCGGGCGGCTCGGGCCCGCTTCCCCCGGACCCGGCTGGTGCTCCTGACGGGTTACGCGGACCGGGAGGAGCTCCTGGCCCTGGACTCGGAACTGGGGCTGGCCGGAATCCTCCAGAAGCCCTGCGACGTGCGGGAGCTGGCGAAGTTGATCCGTGGACAGTGAACAGTGGTCGGCGGTCGGATAACGGATTCTGAAGAGCGGCCTTGGTCATAGATACCGTCCACTGACCACCGTCCACCGTCATTGCCACCCGGACGCCTCCCGGCTACACTCTGACCATGGAAAGCCGAAAACCCGCCCTCTACCTCCTGGACAGCTACGGGATCATCTACCGCTCCTACTACGCCTTCATCAACCGGCCCCTGAAGAACCCCAAGGGGGCCAACGTCTCCGCCGTCTACGGATTCTTCCGCTTCCTCTTCGCCCTCTTCGAGGAGCGCAACCCCGGGGCCTTCGCGGCGGTCTTCGACAGCGCCGTGCCCACCTTCCGCCACGAGATGTACACGGCCTACAAGGCGACCCGTCAGAAGACCCCCGAGGACCTGCACGCCCAAGTACCCCTGGTCGAGGAGATCCTCCGGGCCCTGGGGATTCCCGTGCTCAAGGCCGACCGCTACGAGGCGGACGACCTGATCGCCGCCCTGGCGGAGCGCTGCCGCGCGGAGGGACGGGAATGCTGGATCGTGTCCGGGGACAAGGACCTCCTCCAGCTGGTCGGGGGCTCCGTGCGGGCCCTGCGGCCCGAGAAGGACACGGCCTGCCGAAGCTTGGGGCCCGAGGAGGTCGAGGCCGAGTGGGGCGTCCCTCCCGCGCGCATCCTGGACTACCTGTCCCTGACCGGGGACTCCTCGGACAACGTGCCCGGGGTCCCCGGGATCGGCGACAAGACGGCCCGGAAGCTCCTGACCGAGTACGGCACCCTGGACGGGCTCTACGAACGCCTGGCCTCCGTGAAGCCCGACGGGATTCGGGCCAAGCTGGAGGCGGGCCGGGAAAGCGCCTACCTGTCCCGGACCCTCATCACCCTGGCCTCGGACGCCCCCTTGCCCGTGGCGGGCCCCTCCGAACTCGAGGTGGGGACCCTCAACCGGGCCGCGGCCGGCCCCATCTTCCTGCGGGAGGGCATGCGCTCCCTGGCGGGTAAGGCGGGCGTCGCCGGGGGCGTGACCGCCGCCACGGACCTGTTCGAGGCCGCCGCTCCGGGGGTACCGGTCGCGGCCCCGGGCGTCCACGGACCGGAGGCCCCGGAGGCCGCGGCCGCGGCCTCCCCCTTCCCGCCCGCCGTGGACCCCGCCGTCCCCGCGGGGCTTTCCGGCCCCGGAGAGTATGAGGCCGTGACGGACGAGGCTTCCCTGGACCGGTGGCTGGACGCGGCGGCCCGGGCGGGGACCTTCGCCTTCGACTGCGAGACCGACGCCCTGGACGACCTGTCCGCCCTTCCGGTGGGTTTCTCCCTGGCCGTGGAGCCCCGGAAGGCCTGTTACGTCCCCATCCGCTGTCCCGAGGGAACCAAGATCCCGGAGGCCGTCCTGAAGGCCAAGCTGGGAGCCCTCCTGGCCCGGGAGGACCTGGTCATGGCGGGACAGAACCTCAAGTTCGACCGTCATGTCCTGGAAAACTGGGGCGTGGCGGCGCGCTGCCGCCCCTGGGACACCATGGTGGCCGCCTGGCTCCTGGACGCGGAGCGGTCGGCCTTCAACCTGGAGGCCCTGGCGGAGTCCTACCTGGGCTATCGGGGCATCGAGTACGACGACGTGGTGCCCAAGGGTTCCACCTTCGACAAGGTGCCCCTGGCCCAGGCCTCCGGATACGCCGCCGAGGACGCGGACCTGACCCTTCGCCTGAAGCTCCGCTTCGAACCCGAGCTGGTCCGGGCGGGGCTTGCGGACCTCTTCCGGGACGTGGAGATGCCTCTTTTGCCCGTCCTGGGGGACATGGAGCGGGCGGGCATCCGGGTGGATCCCGAGGAGCTGAGGCGCTACGGCCGGGAGCTGGACGTGGCCCTCCGGGACATCGAGGCGGAGATCTACCGCCTGGTGGGCCACGAGTTCAACATCGCCAGCACCAAGCAGCTCCAGGAGGTCCTCTTCACGGAGCGCAAGCTCCGGACGGGCAAGAAGACCAAGACCGGATACTCCACGGACATATCGGTCCTGGAGGAGCTGGCCCGGGAGGACCCGGTGCCGGAGCGGATCCTCCGCCACCGGACCCTGTCCAAACTCAAGAGCACCTACGTCGATTCCCTGGCGGAGCTGGCGGGGCCCGACGGCCGCATCCACACCCACTTCGTCCAGACCGGGGCCGCCACGGGCCGCCTGTCCAGCCGGGACCCCAATCTCCAGAACATCCCCATCCGGGAGGAGGAGGGCCGCAGGATCCGCCACGCCTTCTCCGCGGAGAGCGGGAGGGTCCTGGTCTCCGCGGACTACTCCCAGATCGAGCTGGTGGTCTTCGCCCACCTCTCGGGGGATCCCGAGCTCCGCGGGGCCTTCGCGGAGGGGGCGGACATCCACCGCCGGACCGCCAGCCTCATCTTCGGGATTCCGGAAGCCCAGGTCGGCCCGGACCAGCGGCGCATCGCCAAGACCATCAACTTCGGGGTGGTCTACGGAATGAGCGCCTTCCGGCTTTCCAACGAGCTGGGGATCGGCCGCGGGGACGCACAGAAGTTCATTGACGCCTACTTCGAGCGCTACGCCGGGGTCCGCCGCTTCATGGAGACCACGATCGCCGCGGCGGAGAAGGACGGCTACGTCCGCACCCTCCTGGGAAGACGGCGGCCCGTCCCGGCGGTCGTGTCCCGGAACAAAACCGAGAAGCAGGCCGCCGAGCGGGTGGCCGTGAACACCCCCATCCAGGGAAGCGCGGCGGACATCGTGAAGCTCGCCATGCTCCGGGTCCGCCGGGCCCTGGACCGGAGCGTGCCCGAGGCCCGGCTCCTTTTACAGGTGCACGACGAGCTCATCGCGGAAGTTCCGGAAGCCCGGGCGGCGGAGACGGCGGAGGTCATGAAGCGGGAGATGGAAGGCGCGGTCCGCCTGTCCGTGCCTCTGCGGGTGGACGTGGAGACCGCGGTCCGCTGGGGGGAGATGCATTGATGATCCTGGGCCTCACCGGGGGCTACTGCGCGGGCAAGAACCTGGTCGCCCGACTCCTGGCCGAACGGGGCTGGGCCGCCTGCGACGTGGACGTCCTGGGCCACGCGGCCCTGGAGAGCCGCCTGGCGGAGACGGCGGAGCTTCTCGGCCCCGGGATCCTCCGGCCCGACGGCAGCCCCGACCGCAGGGAGATCGGCCGCAGGGTCTTCGCCGATCCGGCCCTCCTGGCCCGCTACGAGGCCGTGGTCCACCCGGCCCTCTTCGCCCTGTTGGACGAGATCCTGCGGGATGCCGGGGACCGGGACCTCTGCCTGAACGCCGCCATCCTCTACAAACTGCCCCAGGTCGCACGCTGCACGGCGGTCCTGGAGGTCCGCTCCCCCCTGCTCGCTAGAATCCGCCGGGGCCGAGCCCGGGACGGGCTTCCGCCGGGAGCCATCCTGGACCGGATCCGCCGCCAGAGGCCCCTCTGGGGGCGGAGGAGGGAGTATCCCGGCCCGGTCCTGGTCCTGCGGAACTCCGGGTCGGAGGCCCTCCTGGCCCGCCGGCTGGACGCGGCCCTGGAGCGCCTCGGGCGGGGCCGGCCGACCTCCTAACAGGCTTCGTGACACCCGGGCGGTTGCGCTAAGCCGGACCGGCCTTCCCGCCGATAAAGGAGAAAGGAACCGGCGTCCGCGAGCCTCCACGAGGGCGGACCGGTTCCCCAACGTTCGGGAGGGGCTTGCGATGCCGGTTGAGACAAAGAAGGTCCTGTGGACCGTGATATCCGTCGGGTTGTTCCTGGTCGTGTTCTTCGGGACGGCGCTCCTGCTCTTCGCCCCTCGCAAGGGGGCCCCCCAGGCGCCCGCGGCGATCGGGAACGAGGCGCCTCCCCGGGCGGTCGAGCCCGACGAGTACCTGCGCAATCCTGCCCCGGCGCCCGATCCCGCCGCTCCCCTTCCGGCCGCCCCCGGGGAGGTCGTGATCGTGTACGGCGAGAATCCTCCCGCGGCGGCCCTGCCCGGCGCGGCCGCCCCGGGATCTCCCACGGGCGCAGCGCAGACGGCACCGGCCGGGACCGCCCTGCCCGCGCCGGCCAAGAGCGGCTCCTATACTCCCGCGGCCGCCCCGGCCGCCAAGGCCCCCGCGGCCAAGCCCTCCGCCCCCGCCCCCAAGCCCAAGACCGTGACCGTCACGGAGTGGTGGATCCAGGCTTCCAGCCCCACCAGCCGCTCCCGGGCGGAAAGCCTCCAGGCGGAATTGGCCCGGCAGGGACTGTCCTCGGTGATCACCCTGAAGGACGTGGACGGGACGACCCACTACCGGGTGCGGATCGGGCCGTACACCTCGGAGAAGGAAGCGATCGGCTGGAGGGACCGCGTCCGGGCCCTGCCGGACTGCGCGGAGGCCTACGTCTCCAAGACCACCGTCCAGCGGACGTTATGACACCGGCCGCGACCCTGTTAACGCCGCCTTTCCCGGGCGGCGTTTTTTTGAGGAACCTGGACAGGATGGACGAGATGAAAAAGGATGTACAGGATGAGAGGAAAGGGACGTTAGAATTTGATTATCGCCCTCTACTCTAGTTCTTAATCCTGTTCATCCGTATCGAATCCTGCAAATCCTGTCGAATCCGTTGTGTGATTCTCTCATCCTCCGTGATCTCCGTGTACTCCGTGGTTGGGTCCTGTGGATGTCGTCCTGTCGTCAGCGGCGCGGCAGGGACCTCGCCAGGCGGAAGCCCAGGTAGTCGAACTTGTGGGCGGGATCCACGAACCAGCGCTTGGCCGGGCGGAGGTTGGAGGCCACGTTGAAGTAGCCGCCCCCGCGGACGACCTTCAGGGCGGCCCCCTCCGGCCCCCGGGGTTCGGAGGCCTTGCCGGCCGGATACCCCGCGTACCAGTCCCAGCACCACTCCCAGACGTTTCCGGCCATGTCAAAGAGGCCGAGTTCGTTGGCGGCCTTCCCGCCCGCGGGATGGGTCCGGTTCCCGGCGTTGAGGGAGAACCAGGCCAGGGCTTCCGGGTCGCTTCCGCCGGGATACGGAAACCCCCGGGTCCTCTTTCCGCCCCGGGCCGCGTACTCCCATTCAGCCTCCGTGGGAAGGCGGTATCCCTCGGCGGTCCAGTCGCAGGTGACGGTGTCGCCGTTCAGGGCATAGGCGGGCGCGAGGCCGTCCTTCCGGGATCTCCAGTTGCAGTATTCCACCGCGTCCCGCCAGGTGACGTTGATCACAGGCCGGGACCATCGGCCCCAACCCTTGTCGTCCGGCCGGGATTTCCCGGAGGCGGCGCAGTACTCGTCGTACTCGTCGAAGGTGACTTCCCTCTTGGCCAGCAGGAAGGCGGACAGGTTGACTTCCCGCCGCGGGCCCTCGTCGAAGGAGCGCCCGGCTTCGGCATCCGGGGAACCCTGGAGGTAGGTTCCTCCCTCCACGTAGGCCATCCAGTCGGGGACCCTCACGTCGGACTGAGCCCCCGCGGGCGCGGCGGCCGACAGGACCGCCAGGGCGGCGAGAAAAGCGGGCGCGAAGGGAAGCCGTAGTCGCATCGCTGCCTCCGTGGACGCGGTCCGGAACGCGCGGCGCGCCGGGACTGATTCCCGGGCGCCGCAAATGCGGATCAGAGCACGTGCTTCAGTACGAAGAAGAACCCGACGATCCAGGTGACCACGGGGATCTCCTTGGCCTTGCCGGTGCAGAGCTTCAGGAGGATGTAGGCCAGGATGCCGAACACGAGGCCCTCGGCGATGCTGTAGGTCAGGGGCATGAAGAGCATCGTGATGAAGGCGGGAATGGCCTCGGAGAAGTCCTTGAGGTCCAGGTCCTTCACGGGGGAGAGCATGAACAGGCCGACGAGGATCAGGGCCGGGGCCGTGGCCGCGCCGGGTACCAGGAGGAAGAGGGGGGACAGGAAGAGGGCCACTCCGAAGAGGACGGCGGTGGTCAGGGAGGTGAGGCCCGTCCGGCCGCCCTCCGCCACGCCCGCGGCGCTCTCGATATAGGAGGTGACCGTGGAGGTGCCCAGGCAGGCGCCGGCCACGGTTCCGATGGCGTCGGACAGGAGGGCTTCCTTGACCCGGGGGATCTCACCCTTCTTGCTGATCAGACCGGCCTGGGTGGTCACGCCCACCAGGGTGCCGATAGTGTCGAAGATGTCCACGAACAGGAAGGTGAACAGGACGATCCAGAAGTCCAGGGTGAAGAACTTGTCGAACTGGAACTGGAACAAGAGGGGCGCAGCCGGGGCGGAGACGGGGTTCCAGCCCTTGGGGATCACGGTCACGCCGAAGGGGATGCCGATGATCGTCGTGGCCAGGATGCCGATGAGCAGTGCGCCTTTGACCTTGAAGATCAGGAGCACGCCCATGATCACAAGGCCGATGAGGGCCAGGAGGGGGGCTCCCTTGGTGATGTTGCCCAGGCCCACCAGGGTGGCGTCGTTGTTCACCACGAGCCCGGCGTTCTGCAGACCGATGAAGGCGATGAACAGGCCGATGCCCACGGAGACGGCGCTCTTGATGTTCGCCGGGATCGAGCGGACGATGGCCTCCCGGATGTTGAACAGGGACATCAGGATGAAGATCACGCCCTCCACGAACACGGCGGTCAGGGCCAGCTGCCAGGAATAGCCCATCCCCAGGACCACCGCGAAGGCGAAGAAGGCGTTCAGGCCCATGCCCGGGGCGAGGGCGATGGGCAGGTTCGAGAGCAGGGCCATGCAGAGGGTGGCGATCAGGGACGCCAGGGCCGTGGCGGTGAAGACCCCGCCCGCGGGCATGCCCGCCGCGGAAAGGATGCCGGGGTTCACGGCCAGGATGTACGCCATGGTCATGAAGGTCGTGATGCCCGCCATCACTTCCGTGCGCACGGTGGTGCCGTGCTCCTTGAGCTTGAAGAATTTCTCCACTTCTTCCTCCTGTTTTTGTCGCCGGGCGAAGCCCGGCGTTCTCGACGGGACAGTGTACGACGGAGTCGGCGGGCGCGCAACACTTTTTCCGAACCCGGGCAGTCCGAGATCCCCGGCGCCGCGGCCCGATTTGCGCCGGGCGGGCCGGCGGTATAGAATGATCGGTACATTCTTCGAACACGGAGGTACCGCATGGTGTCCAAGGAGCAGATCGACGCGGCCCGCGGCCTTGTTCCCTGCGACGTCAACTTCGTCAATTGCTCGGTGGCGGACCTCTTTCGCGGGGAGGTGCGCCCGGGTCTCACGGTCTCGGTGCACAAGGGCTACGTCGTGGGGGTCGGGGACGGCCTCGCCGCCCGCACCGAGGTGGACCTGGACGGCCGCGTCCTGGTCCCCGGACTCGTGGACGCCCACGTCCACATAGAATCCTCCCTGCTGTCGCCCTCGGAGTACGCCCGCCTCGTGGTCCCCCGGGGCACCACCGCGGTGGTCGCGGACCCCCACGAGATCGCCAACGTCCTCGGGTACGACGGGATGACCTACATGCTCCGGGCCAGCGAGGGACTGCCCCTGGACGTCTACCTCATGGCCCCCTCCTGCGTGCCCGCCACGGACTTCGACTCCTCCGGGGCGGCCCTCTTCGCCTCGGACATGTACCCCTTCCTGCGGGAACCCCGGGTCCTGGGCCTGGGGGAGGTGATGAACTTCCCGGGCGTCCTGGCCAAGGATCCCCAGCTGCTCGACAAGATCGCCCTCTTCTGGGACTCCGGTAAGGCCGTGGACGGGCACGCCCCGGAACTCCGGGGCCGGGACCTCTCGGCCTACGCGGCCGCGGGCATCCGGTCCGACCACGAGTGCGTCACCGCCGAGGAGGCCCTGGAGAAGATCTCCAAGGGCATGTACGTGATGATCCGGGAGGGCTCCGCCACCCGGGACCTGGCCCGCCTGGTCCCGGCCGTCACCCCCCGCACGGCCCCCCGGTTCCTGCTCTGCTCCGACGACCGCCACCCCACGGACCTCGCGGAGGAGGGGCACATCGACCGGTCCATCCGGCTCCTCGTGGACGCCGGGGTGGACCCCCTGGACGCGATCGCCATGTCCTCCCTGAACGCGGCCCGCTACTTCGGACTGCGGAACTCCGGGGCCATCGCCCCGGGCTACAAGGCCGACTTCGTGGCCGCCTCGGACCTCCGGGCCTTCGAGGCGGAGGTGGTGATCAAGTCCGGGCAGATCGTGGCCGAGGGGGGACGCCTGGTCCGGGCCGTGGAGAACCGGCCCGCGGTGCTCCGGGACTCGGTGAACATCAAGTGGCTGACCGAGGAGGACTTCCGCATCCCCGCGGAGGGCCGGAGGATCCGCGTCATCGAGGCCCGGCCCCGGACCCTGATCACCGGGGAGATCCAGACCGAGCCCCCGGTCCGGGAGGGGCTCTGCGTGTCCGACGTGTCCCGGGACCTCCTCAAGATCTTCGTGATCGAGCGTCACAAGGGCTCCGGGAACATCGGAAAGGGCTTCATCACGGGGCTCGGGCTCAAGCGGGGGGCCATCGGTTCCACCATCAGCCACGACTCCCACAACATGATCCTGGTGGGGGCGGACGACGCCTCCATCTTCAAGGCCGCCCGCCACCTCAACAAGATCGGCGGAGGCATGGTCGTGACCGACGGGGACCGGATCGTCCTGGACCTGCCCCTGCCCATCGCGGGGCTCATGAGCGACCGGGACGCGATGTGGGTGGTGGAGCGCCTGCGGGCCTTCGACGAGCTCTTCCGCGCCGAGGGGCTCACGAACGAGTCCCCCCTCATGGCCATCTCCTTCATGGCCCTCCCGGTGATCCCGAAGCTCAAGATCACGGACCGGGGGCTCGTGGACGTGGAGCGCTTCGCCCCGGTGCCCCTCTTCGTGGACTAGCCGGAGGCGGGTCCCTCCCGCGCGTCCAGGAGCCGCCGCAGACCCGTCACGGCTTCCTTTCCGTCCCGGGAGACCTCGGCCAGGCGCTTGATGGTGTCCGCGATTTCGGCGTTCTCCCGGGCTATGCCCCCGATGGACTGGCCCAGCTCGTCGGAGATCGACACCAGCTCGGACATGCGCTCCCGGATGCGCCCGCCCTCCTCGTCCTGACGCTCCGCCTCCGCGCGGATGGAGGCCGCCGAGTCGGCCAGGTCCCGGAGGCTCGTGCGCAGGCGGTCCGTGGCCCCGCGCTGGGCCTCCAGGGAGCCCGAGACCGAGAGGATCCCCTCCAGGGCCGTCCGGGCCCCCTCGGCCACGGAATCCAGGGATTCCGCCAGGCCCGCGTTGGCCTCCACCCCGTTCTCGATCCGCCGGACGATGTCGGCGATGGAGTCCCGGATCCGGGCGGCCCGCTCCGCGGAGGCCCCGGCCAGGCTCTTGATCTCCCCCGCGATCACCGCGAAGCCCCGGCCGGCCGCGCCGGCATGGGCAGCCTCGATGGCGGCGTTCATGGACAGGAGGTTCGTGCGCTCCGCGAACTCCTCCACCGCTCCTACGATGTCGACCACCCGGCCCGCGGCTTCCTTGATCCGGTCGATCGCCTCCCCCAGGGTGCGCGAGGAGTCCCGCCCCCTCTCCACGGTCAGGCCCAGGCCCCGGGCGAAGTCCGCGGTGGACGATACGCTCCCCGCGACGGAGGCGGCGGCGTCCGCCACGACCGCCACGGCCTCCGCGGAGCCCTCGATCCCCGCCGCCTGGGAGTCCACCCCCGTGCGCACGAGCCCCAGGGACCGCCCGAGGCGCTCCACGGCCTGGCCGGATTCCCGGGCGGCCCGGGCCTGGCGCTCCGCGTTCGCCCCGATCCTCCCCGCCTCGGCGGCCAGCTTGTCCGCGGACTCCGAGGCCTTGGCGGCGTCGGAATCGATCTCCGCGGTGATGGCCGAGACCGAGTCCGCGGTCTCTTCGATCCGGCCGATGTAGTCCGCCAGCTGGCCCGTCTTCCGCTCGATGTCCGCGGAATACCGCCGGAGCTCCGCGTGGAGCCGGGAGGAGCGGAGGGTCAGGGTCACGAAGAGGGAGAGGTTCAGGGCAAAGAACCCGATTCCCTGGAGCCAGGCGACGGGCTTGCGCCCCAGGGCCGAGTAGACCACGTCGTGGGTGCCGAAGCCCACCCCCAGGACCACCCCGACCAGGATGGGCACCGCCTCCCGGTTCCCCCGGATCACCTCCCGGACGGTCACAAAGACGATGAAGACGATGGCCGCCTGCACGAAGATCAGGTTCCGGTTGAACATCGCGTCCACCCGGACGTAGTCGCCCCGGACGACCAGGTAGGATACGACCGAGGCGGCGGGCACCAGGGCCAGGAGGGCGACCAGGATCCGGGGTAGGCGGAGCCGGAAGAAGCTCAGGAAGAAGGCGACCAGGGCGGCCATCGAAACGGTAAGGCAGGCCTTGGCCAGGGCCCGGTTCAGGGTGTACTCCAGGATCGGGTAGGTCGCCCCGATCTCGGCGAAGTAGAAGGCGATGGCGAAGGAGGAGACCGCGTACCAGAGGTTGGGGGTGTCCGCTGGACGTCCCGCCCAGAGGGCCAGGAAATAGAGGCCGATGAAGGCGCAGAGGGCCCCGAGCACGGTGTACAGCTCGAAGTTGAAGAATCCGATGACCCGGCGCTCGTAGTCCGCGGCCGAGCCGTCCCCGATCTGGAACCCCGACGCGTCCAGGGCGGAGGCCGGGGCGGCCAGGCGCAGGGCCAGGAGGTTTCCGCCCCGGGGGTTCCAGAGCCGGGAAGGCAGGAGGAAGACCCCCGGCTGGTTGCCCGGGACCGTGAACTCGGGGACCAGGGTCCCGCGCCGGCCGATCAAGCTGCCGTTCAGGTAGACCTCCGCGGCCGCGTCCACCCGGCCCAGCAGGAGGTACACCTCGCCGTCCGGCATCCCGCTTCCGTCGAACTCCCCGCGGAGCCAGCCCCGGCCCGCGTCCAGGTCTAGGCGGGCGGGCAGGCGGACGGATGCCCAGCCCGAGTCGTCGTACCCCGGATCCGCGTACTCCGGTCGATCCCCGGGGACGTAGCGCCATTCCCGGAGCTCGGCGCGGGTTCCGGTCGAGGCCGCGGCGGGGACCCCCTGGGCGGCCGCGGCCGCCCCCATCCAGACCAGGCCGAGCAGGAGGAAGGGACTTCTGAGCATGGCGGATCTCCTGGATGCGGACGCGGGCGTCCGGGGTGGGGCTCCGGACGGGATGCCGGAACCCGTACCCAGTGTTGCCGATCCGTTCCGGAGAATCAAGCCGACGTTCTCCTTCGAGTTGCCGGTCCCCGAATCCTGGTGTACACTGATCCGGGTCATGTCCCACGTACAGGAGCGTTCCGCCCCCGGGGTGGTTTCCCCGGCAGGTTTCGGTGTACAAATCCTATATTACCATTATAATAAGCTATAAGAGGAAGGCCGGATGAAACGACGATTGGTCTTCCGCGTGAACGAACGCCTCGTGGACGCGGAAGCTTGGGAGGAGACCCTGGCGCTGGACTATCTGCGCCGGGATTTGGGACTCACGGGTACGAAGGAAGGGTGCCGGGAGGGCGACTGCGGGGCCTGCCTGGTCCTCCTGGGGGAACGGGGCGGGGACGGACCGTCCTGGAAGGCCGTGCCCTCCTGCCTCCTGGCCCTGGGGGAGCTGGACGGGCGCCACGTGGTCACCATCGAAGGCATCGCCGCGGGGGGCCTCACCCCCGTGATGGAGGCCTTCCTGGACGAGGGGGCCAGCCAGTGCGGGTTCTGCTCCCCGGGCTTCATCGTGGCCCTGACCGCCTTCCTGGTGGAAGGACACATCGACCCGGTGCGGGCCCTGGTTTCCATAGAAGGGAACCTCTGCCGCTGCACGGGCTACGGGTCCATCCGGCGGGCCGCGGAGCGCCTGACCCGGGACTTCGCGGACCTGCCCGCGGACCTCGGGGCACGGCTGGCGGTCCTGGGGGACCGGAAGGTTCTGCCCGGGTCCCTGGCCGCCCTCATGACGAGCCTTCCCGAGCCGGGCAGCCGGCCCGCCGCCGCCCCGAAGGGACTCAACCTGGGCGGGGGCACGGACTGGTTCGTCCGCAATCCCGACCCCGAACCCGGGACCGGAGTCGCCTTCACCGATCGCCAGGCGGGCCTGGATCGGATCGAGCGGACCGGGGACTTCCTCTCCGTCGGGGCCGCCGTCACGGTGCGCTCCTTCTTCGAGGACCCCCGGATCCGGGCCCACGCCCCGGGGATCGAGGCCTTCGAGGCCCAGATGGCCAGCCTCCCCATCCGGAACCGCGCCACCCTGGCGGGGAACGTGGTGAACGCCTCCCCCATCGCGGACATGACCGCCCTCCTTTTGGCCCTGGACGCCCGGGTCCGCCTCCGCTCCGCCTCGGGGGCCCGGGAACTGTCCCTGGCGGACTTCTTCCTGGGCTACAAGAAGACCGCCCTGAGGGACGGGGAATTCCTGGAGACCCTCCTTCTGCCCGCGGCGGCGGGACCGGTCCGGCTGAACTTCGAGAAGGTCTCCAAGCGGGAAAGCCTGGACATCGCCACGGCCAACACGGCCCTGGCCCTGCGGATGGAGGGGGACCGGATCGCCTGGGCCCGCCTCTCGGTGGGCGGGATGGCCGCGGTGCCCCTCCTGGCCCGGAAGGCCTCCGCCTTCCTGGTCGGGAAGTCGCCGGACGCCGCGGCCGCCCGGGAAACCGCACGGCTGGCCTTGGAGGACTGCTCGCCCCTCTCGGACGTGCGGGGTTCCGCGGGCTACCGGACGCGCCTCCTGGAGCGCCTGGTCCTGGCCCATTTCGTCCGGCTCTTCCCGGACAAGGGTCTTCTGGAGGAGTTCTGGCCATGAAATCCTGGAATCCCGAGTCGGTCCAGAACGTCCTGGGCCGCACGAAGTACATCGACGATCTGCCCGAGCCCGCGGGCCTCCTCCACGGCCAGCCCGTGGTGTCGAAGTCCGCCCACGGGCGGCTCCGTTCCCTGGACCCCTCGGCGGCCCTCGCCCTCCACCCCAGCGTCCGGGTCCTGAGCGCCCGGGACATCCCCGGGGAGAACGAACTGGGCACCGCGGTGTCCGACGAGCCCCTCCTGGTCGCGGACGAGTGGACCTACCGGGGCCAGTCCCTGGCCCTGGTCCTGGCGGATACCCGGTCCCTGGCGCGCCGTGCGGCGGCCCTGGTCAAAATCGAAGGCGAGGAGCTCCCGGCGGTCACGGATCCCCGGGAGGCCCACGCCCGGGGGATGATCATCCTGGCCCCCCGGACCATGCGCACGGGGGACCCCGAGGCGGCCTTCAGGAGCTGCGCCGTGGTCGTCTCGGGCCGGGTGGAATCCGGGGGCCAGGAGCACGTCTACCTGGAGACCCAGGGGGCGGTGGCCCAGGTCCGGGACGGGGGCGGGATCTTCGTCCTCTCCGGAACCCAGTCCCCCACGGGGGTCCAGGAGGCGGTGGCCCGCAACCTTCATCTCCCCATGAACGCCGTGGAGGTGGACGCCCCCCGCCTGGGCGGGGCCTTCGGGGGCAAGGAGGACCAGGCCGCCTCCTGGTCCGCCCTGGCCGCCCTGGGGGCCTACGTCACGGGCCGGCCGGTCAAGGTCTACCTGAACCGGAAGGACGACCTGACCTTCACCGGGAAGCGGCATCCCTACAGCTCGGACTACAGGCTGGGATTGGATTCGGAGGGCCGGATCCTGGCCTTCGAGGTGGACTACTACCAGAACTCCGGGGCCTGCACGGACCTCTCCCCGGCCATCCTTTCCCGGACCCTCTTCCACGCCGCGAGCGCCTACCGCATCCCCAACCTCCGGGCCACGGGCTGGATGTGCCGGACCAATCTGCCCCCCTTCACGGCCTTCCGGGGCTTCGGCGCCCCCCAGGGGATCTTCGTGATGGAGGCGGCGCTCCACCGGGCGGCGGAGACGATGGGCGTGGACCCGATCGAACTGCAGAGAAAGAACCTCCTCCGCACCGGGGACACCTTCCACTACGGCATGCCCGTGGCGGAGGCCCGGACGGAGCGGAGCGTGGACCGGGCCCTCCAGCGGTCCGGCTGGGACCGCAGGCGCGCGGACATCGACGAGTTCAACCGCGCCCATCGGGACCGGAAGAGGGGCATGGCCGCCCTCCCCCTCTGCTTCGGGGTGTCCTTCACCAAGCTCATGATGAACCAGGGCGGCGCCCTGGTCCACGTCTACCGGGACGGGTCCGTGGGGGTCCACACCGGGGCCGTGGAGATGGGCCAGGGGGTCAACCGGAAGATCCAGAAGGTCGTGGCCCTGACCCTGGGTATCCCCGAAGGCCGGGTCCGGATCGAGCGCACCCGGACCGCCGCGGTGGCCAACACGAGCCCCACCGCGGCCAGCACGGGCACGGACCTGAACGGCATGGCGGCCCTGGTCGCCTGCGAGGAGATCGGGAAGCGCCTTTCCGCCTTCCGCTCCGGGTCGGGCCTGGCGGACGCCCCCTGGGAGACCCTCGTGGCCAAGGCCCACGAGGCCCGGATAGACCTCTCGGCCCACGGCTTCTACGCGACCCCCGGGCTCTTCTACGACGGCAAGGCGGAGCGGGGCAGCCCCTTCGCCTACCACGTCTACGGCTGCGCGGTCCTCATCGCGGAGGTGGACACGGTCCGGGGCACCTACCGGATCGCATCCGCCACCCTGGTCCACGACGCGGGGAACGTGATCGACGAGGTCGTGGACCGGGGCCAGACCGAGGGAGCCCTGGCCCAGGGCCTGGGGTGGGCCCTCCTGGAGGACCTGCGCTACGACGAGACCGGGAGGCTCCTCTCGGACACCCTGTCCACGTACAAGCTCCCGGACGCCCACTTCCTGGACTTTCCCGTGGACCTGGAGTTCCTGGGGGACGCCCCGAACCCCAGGGCGGTGCTGAAAAGCAAGGCCATCGGGGAGCCTCCCTTCATGTACGGCATCGCCGGGTACTTCGCGGTCCTGGACGCCCTCAAGGCCGCCCGGGGGGACCGCCTCCGGGCCCCGGGCATCCACGACCTGCCCCTCACGCCGGAAAAGGCCCTGGACTACCTTACGGGGGTGATCCCATGATCGTGAAGAACGGACTCCTGGCCCTGCGCTACGAGCGGGACTTCCTGCGCCGGGACTTCCGGGTAGGCCCGGACGGGCGCGTGACGGAAATCGCCGAGACCCTGACCCCCCAGCCCGGGGAGGAGGTCCTGGACGCCCGGGGCCTTCAGGTCCTGCCCGGGGCCATCGATCCCCACGTCCACTTCGACGAGCCGGGCTTCACCCACCGGGAGGACTTCCTCCACGGCACCTCCGAGGCGGCCAAGGGAGGGGTGACCACGGTGGTGGACATGCCCTGCACCTCCCTGCCCCCGGTCACCACCCGGGCGGCCCTGGAGAACAAACTCTCCTTCGTGTCCAAGGCCGCGGTGGTGGACTACGCCTTCTTCGGGGGGGTCTCCGGCCATACCGTGGAGGAAAGCCTATCGGAGCACATGGAGGCCCTGGCCCCGGAGGTGGTGGGCTTCAAGACCTACTTCATCTCCGGGATGAAGACCTTCACTCGGGTGACCCACGACGACTTCGGGCGGATCGTCCGCCGCGGGGCGGCCCTGGGACGACCGATCCTCCTGCACGCCGAGGACCTGGATTGCGTTACCGCCGCGGAGGCCCGCCTGAGGAAGGCCCGGGGCGCGGAGGCCCCCCGGTGGAGCGACTACGTGGGCGCCCGGTCCGAGGATGCGGAGACCGTGGCCGCCGCCTCCGCCGCGACCCTGGCCCGGGGGAACGAGGCCTGGCTCCACGTGGTCCACGTGGGCACCGCCGAGGCCGCGGAGCTCCTGGCCGCGTCCGGGGCCACCTGCGAGACCTGCGCCCACTACCTGGCCTTCTCCGCCGAGGACTTCGAGAGCCTAGGCTCCTCCCTCAAGACCGCCCCGCCCGTCAAGGCCCCGGGCCAGGCCGAGCGGCTCTGGGCCCTCCTTTCGGGCGGGGCCATCTCCTTCGTGACCAGCGACCACGCCCCGGCCCCGGAGGAGGAGAAGAACACCGGAGACCTCTGGACCGACTACGGGGGGATCCCCGGGACCGGGACCTGGGCCCCCTTCCTCTACTCCGAGGGGCTCCTGGGCGGGCGCCTCTCCTTGAGCCGCTACCTGGACGTGACCGCCCGGGCCGCCGCGGAGCGGTACGGCCTTTCCGGCCGCAAGGGTTCCCTGGAGGCCGGGAAGGACGCGGACTTCATCCTGGCGGATCCCCGGGGGACCACGGTCGTCGAGGGCCGGACCCTCCTGTCCAAGGGGAAGATTACGGCCTTCGAGGGGATGCGCCTCTCCGGCCGCTTCCTCGCGACCTACGTCCGGGGACGCCTCGTGTACGACGCGGCCCGGGCGGACCGAAACGAGCATCCGATTTGCGCCGCTCCGGGGAGCGGCAGATTCCTGCGTTGGGGGTACCGGTGAGCACGAGCAAGGTTATGGAAACCACGCCCATGGGGGCGCTGATCGGACGGATGGCCGGGGAGTACAAGGCCAAAAAGAGCGTCTACGACCTCCCGGAAGCCCTCTTCCGCAAGGTCTTCGAGGACGAGCCGGCCTCCCCGGGCTTCGAGGTCCTGGGAAGCCGCATCCTCTACCCGATCGGCCCCGCGGCGGGGCCCCACACCCAGATCGCCCCGAACCTGGTCGCCTCCTACCTGGGAGGCTCCCGGATCTTCGAGCTCAAGACCGTCCAGGTGAACGACGCCCTCGAGATCGCCAAGCCCTGTATCGACGCCCTGGACGAGGGGCACAACGTGGAGTGGTCCACGGAGCTCTCGCTGGTCCAGGCCCGGGATGAGTACCTGCGGGGATTTATGGCCCTCCACGTGCTCAAGGCCCTCTTCGCGGAGAGGGGGGCCGGGGATTTCCTCTTCAACATGTCCGTGGGCTACACCCTGGAGGGTATAAAGAGCCCCACCATGGACGCCTTCATCGAGGGGATGCGGGCCCCCGCCTCCACCCCCTTCTGGGGCGCCGCCCTGGCGGAGCTCCGGGCCGCGGTGACCTCCCCCGCCTTTAGGGAGGCCTTCGGGGCCGAGGGGGCCGCCCGGGCTGCCGCGGCGGTCGATTCCATGCCGGCCGCGCCGGTCCACTCGGTGACCCTGTCCACCATGCACGGCTGTCCCCCCGCGGAGATCGAGCGGATCGGCCGCTACCTCATCGAGGAGAAGGGCTTCTCCACCTACATCAAGCTGAACCCCACCCTCCTGGGCTACGACCGGGTCCGGGAGATCCTGGACCGGACCGGGTGGACGGACGTAGAAATACAGCGCCCGGGCTTCGAGCACGACCTGCAGTGGCCGGACGCCCTGGCCCTGATCACCTCCCTGGCCGCCGCGGCCAAACGGAAGGGGGTGCGCTTCGGCCTCAAGCTCTCGAACACCCTGGCCAACGTGAACGTGGGCGACCGCCTCCCCGGCCAGGAGCGCTACATGTCCGGCCGGGCCCTCTTCCCGATCACGGTCCGCCTGGCCGCCGACCTGGCCGCCGCGGTCCCCGGGCCCCTGCCCTTCTCCTTCTGCGGGGGCGTGTCCGCCCTGAACGCCGCGGACTGCGTCCGGGCGGGCCTGGGACCCCTGACCGTGGCCACGGACATCCTCAAGCCCGGCGGCTACCTCCGCCTGGCGGATATGGCCCGTTCGGCCGTCTCGGCCCTGCCCGCCGCCCCGAAGGGTCCGGACGCCCGGTCCCTGGCGGCCCTGGCGGAGGCGGCCCTGGGGCGCCCGGAGTTCCGGGGGGACTGGAAGGAGGGCGAGGCGGCCATCGACGCGCCCCTGCCGGAGTTCGACTGCTTCGACGCCCCCTGCGTCCGGGCCTGTCCGGTGAACCAGAAGGTCCCCGAGTACATCCGCCTCTCGGCTCGAGGAAAGGACGAGGAGGCCCTGGCCCTGATCCTGGCGGACAACCCCCTTCCGTACATCACCGGCACCCTCTGCGACCACGTCTGCCAGGAGGCCTGCTGCCGGAACGACTACGAAGGCCCCGTGGAGATCCGGGGGGTCAAGCTGGCCTGCGCCCGGGCCGCGGAGATTCCGCCCAAACCCCGGGCCCGGCGGAAAGATTTCCCGGGGAAAGCCGCGGTGATCGGCGCCGGACCCGCGGGACTGGCCTGCGCGTACTGGCTGGCCCGGGAAGGGGTTCCGGTCACGGTCTTCGAGAAGGCCGCCTCCCCCGGGGGCGTCCCCGCCAACGTGATCCCCCCCTTCCGGATCCCCCGGAAGGATATCGAGCGGGACATCGAGCGCATCCGGTCCATGGGCGTGGAGTTCCGCTTCGGCGCCGAGGTCCGGGATCTCGGGTCCCTGCGGGCGGACGGCTATTCGGCCGTCTTCGTGGGCGCGGGCTCCCCGGCCCCCCGGGATCTCCCCCTTACCGGCTCCGGAGTTCGCGTCGTGGACGCCCTGGAGTTCCTGGCCGAGACCGCCGAGGGCCCGGGTCCCTTCGCGGCCGTCCGGCACGTCGTGGTGGCCGGGGGCGGTAACACCGCCATGGACGCGGTCCGCGCGGCCTCCCGCATCCCCGGGATCCGGGAAGTCCGGCTTTCCTACCGCCGCACCGTCCGGGAGATGCCCGCGGACCGGGAGGAGCTCCACAACGCCCTGTCCGAGGCCTCCGCGGTTAACTCCGCGTCGGGCGCCGCGTCGCCCCCGACGGCCCTGATGGAACTGACCCTGCCGGAGTCCGCCGCTCCCGGCACGCTCACCCTGCGGCGTATGACCCTGGGAGAGCGGGACGCTTCCGGCCGCCGCTCCCCGGTTCCCTCCGGCGAGACCGTGGACGTGCCCTGCGACCTGGTGGTGGCCGCGGTCGGGGAGACCCCGGACCGCGCCTTCCTGGAGGCCCTGGGCGTACCGGTCGGTAAGGACGGCCGCCCGAAGGCAAACCTCGAGACCGGTTCCGTCGGCGTCCCGGGCCTCTACGTCGGCGGGGACGCCCTCCGGGGCCCGGCCTCCATCATCTCCGCCGTGGCGGACGGCCGGCGCAGCGCCGCGGCCATCCTCCGGGCCGCGGGGATCGAGCCCGAGGGCGCCTGGGGATCCTACGCCCCCCCCGCCCCGGATCGGGACAAGCTGGCCCGCCGGGGCTCCCAGGATCCGGCCGCCGCGGCACGGGAGGAGCTCCGGGTGCCCGAGGGTGCCGGTGCCAGAGCCTTCACGGCCGCCCAGGCGGAACGCTGCCTGGAGTGCGACGCGGCCTGCCTGCGCTGCGTGGAGGTCTGCCCCAACCGGGCCAACACCTTCGTGGCCGTGCCGACCGGCACCGGTTTCACACAAAGCCTACAGATCCTCCACGTGGACGCCCTGTGCAACGAGTGCGGCAACTGCGGATTCTTCTGCCCCTGGCGGGGGGAGCCCTACCGCGGCAAGCCCACGGTCTTCGCGTCCGCCGGGGCCCTGGAAGCCTCCCGGAACGCGGGCTTCGCCTTCACCGGGAAGGCCGGGGCCCCGGACCTGGTCCTCCGGGCGGAGTACGA
The DNA here is from genome assembly GCA_022703505.1 of Spirochaetota bacterium. Classification (GTDB taxonomy): domain Bacteria; phylum Spirochaetota; class Spirochaetia; order Treponematales; family UBA12059; genus JAAYUR01. The sequence goes on from JAKLDN010000001.1 coordinate 31,736, forward strand.
GGGTGAGGTCCGGACCCTGCCCCACGCCGAGTGGGCCGTAGCATCGGCGGCTTCGGCGCCCGGCGCGGCAGGGCCCGCAGGAGCGGCGGCCCGGATGGCCGCCCTGGCCCGGATCGTGGGCCGGGAACATCCCTACCTCGCGGGAGGCGACGCATGCTGATCTTCGAGAACGTCCGAGTCATCACCTGGAACCCCGCCGCGGTCTCGGAACCTCGGGACGTGGTCCTCCGGGAGGCCGCCGAGGGCGGGACGGTGGCGGAGGCCGGGGCGAACCTGAAGGCCAAGTACCCCGCCGCGCGGGCCGCGGGCTCCGGGGGCTACCTTTCCCCGGGCCTCGTCTGCTCCCATACCCACCTCTACTCCGCCCTGGCCCGGGGCATCCTGGCCAACATCCGGCCCTCCAAGGACTTCGGGCAGATCCTGGCCCACCTCTGGTGGCGCCTGGACCGGGCCATCGACGAGCCGATCCTCCGGGCCAGCGCCCGGGCGGGGCTGGCGGACGCGGCGGCCTGCGGGGTCACCTCCGTGGTGGACCACCACGCCTCCCCGGGCTTCATCGACGGGAGCCTGGACGTGATCCGGGCCGCCTACGACGAGATCGGACTTCGGGGCCTGGTGTGCTACGAGACCACGGACCGGAACGGGCTGGAGGGGGCCCGGGTGGGAGTCCGGGAGAACGAGCGCTTCGCCCGCGTCCTGGACGCCGAGCGGAAGGCCGGGAAGGCGCCCCGGGTGGAGGCCGCCATAGGAGGCCACGCCCTCTTCACCATGGGGGACGAGACCCTGGAGCTCTCCGCCCAGGCGGTCCGGTCCACGGGCCGGGGCTTCCACGTCCACGCCGCGGAGGACAGGTACGACGCCTCGGACTCCCGGCACCGCTACGGGGCGGACCTGGTCGAACGGATGGAGAAGTTCGGGCTCCTGGGGCCGAAGACCATCGTGGGCCACGGCCTGTGGCTCTCCCCCTCGGAGGTGGAGCTCCTGAACGAGCGGGACTGCTTCCTGGCCCACAACGCCCGGAGCAACATGAACAACGCCGTGGGCTACGCGTCCCTCCTGCCCGGCCTGAAAAATCCCGTCCTGGGGACCGACGGTATGGGGGCGGACATGGCGGAGGAGTTCAAGTTCGCCTACTTCCGCCACCGGGAGGCCGGGGGGCCCTGGTGGCCCGGGGACTTCCTGGGGGTCCTTGACCGGGGCAACCGTCTCATGGAACGATACATGGCTGGAACGCGCTTCGGCCGGGTGGAGCCCGGGTATCCCGCGGACCTGGTCCACTGGGACTACGATCCGCCCACGCCCCTGTCCGCGGAGAACCTGGCGGGCCACCTGGCCTTCGGGCTCTCCAGCCGGAGCGTGCGAACCGTCCTTTCCGACGGGGCCTTCGTCGTCCGGGACCGGGCGCCCGCCTTCGACGCGGCGGGGATCGCCGCGGACGGCCGCGTCCAGGCCGCCCGGCTCTGGAAGCGGATGGATACCTTGTAGAATTTCGTTCCGCGTACGGAGGGACGGCCGTGGGCCCTCTCCCGCCGACGCGGATTGTCCGTCCCCGCGATTCGGGCGGGAACGGACTTTAGTTTTCTTCCCCCCGCGCGGCGACTCGGGCCGTACGGGGCAGGACATGGGGGTTGTATGGACTCGAACGCCCAAAAGGTCCGCGCGAAGGCCTCGTCCTACCGGGACGAGACCGCGGACATCCTGTCCCGGATCATCCAGGTTCCGGCCCTGAGCGCCAAGGAGAAGGAGCGCATCGCCCTGCTCAAGTCGATGTGCGAGAAGGCCGGCTTCGACGAGGTCAAGGTGGACGGCCTGGGGAACCTCCTGGCCCGGGTGGGCTCGGGAAAGAAGATCCTGGCCGTCGACGCCCACATCGACACCGTGGACACCGGCGACCCGGCCCAGTGGAAGAACCCGCCCTTCTCGGGCCTCGTGGCCGACGGCCTCGTGCACGGCCGGGGCGCCTCGGACCAGCTGGGCGGGGCGGCTTCCATGATCACCGCGGGGCGCATCCTCAAGGAACTCGGCTACGCCGGGGACTATACGGTCTGGTTCGCCTTCACCATCATGGAGGAGGACTGCGACGGCCTGTGCTGGAAGTACCTGATCGAGGAGGAAAAGCTCGTACCGGACCTCTTCGTGTCCACCGAGCCCACCTCCCTCCGCCTGTACCGCGGCCACCGGGGCCGCATGGAGATCGAGTGCCGCTTCCAGGGCGTGTCCTGCCACGGCTCCGCCCCGGAGCGCGGCAAGAGCGCGGCCTACATGGCCTCCCGGGCGGCCCTGGCGATCGAGAAGCTCAACGAGAACCTGAAGCCCGACACGGACAATTTCCTGGGCAAGGGCACCGTCACGGTCAGCCGCATGGACGTGAAGGGTCCCTCCCTCTGCGCCGTCCCGGACCAGGGGATGATCTACCTGGACCGCCGCCTCACCTGGGGGGAGACCAAGGAGCTGGCGGTGGAGCAGGTCAAGAAGGCCCTCTCCGAGGCCGGACTGTCCAACTTCGAGGTCAAGGTCCCCTACTACGAGATCCCCTCCTGGAAGGGTACCAAGTACGGCCAGGACCTCTACTTCCCGACCTGGAAGATCGACGCGGACCACGCCCTGGTCCGGGCCGGGGTGGCCGCCCACAAAGCCCTCTGGGGTTCCGAGCCCGTGGTCGACAAGTGGACCTTCTCCACGAACGGGGTGGCCGTGTGCGGGCGCCACAAGATCCCGACCATCGGCTTCGGACCCGGGGACGAGAACCAGGCCCACGCCCCCAACGAGATCACCCGGGTGGACGACCTGGAGAAGGCAGCGGCCTTCTACGCTACCCTGCCCTACGCTCTGGAAGGGAAGCTCTAATAAGGAGGAGCGGCATGCGATGGTTCTACCGGTGCCCTACCTGCGGCGCCGAGTACGAGATGGAACCGGACCGCTACCTCTGCTCCTCCTGCGCCCCCAAGACGCTCCCGGACCGACCCCTGGAGGGGGTGCTGGAGTGCGCCTGGGCCGGCGTGTGGGAGGGGGATTCCCGCTCGGTGCCGCTCCCCGTGGAGCCCGAGTGGTTCCCCCCGGTGCCCGTGGGGGACACCCCCCTGTGGGCGCCGGAGCGGCTGCGCGCGGACACCGGTTTCAAAGGTCTCTGGATCAAGGACGACACCTGCCAGCCCACGGGCTCCTTCAAGGACCGGGCCAGCTTCCTGGTGGCCGCCTACGCCCGCAAGAAGGGCATCCGGGAGATAGCCCTGGCATCCACGGGCAACGCGGCCTCCTCCATGGCGGGCATCGGGGCGGCGGCGGGCTTGAAGATCACGGTCTTCCTGCCCAAGGCGGCTCCCGTCGCCAAGCGGATCCAGGTCCTACAGTACGGGGCGGAACTCAAGACGGTGGACGGCACCTACGACAAGGCCTTCGACGAGTCCCTGGCCTACACCAAGGCCACGGGGACCCTGTCCCGGAACACCGCCTACAATCCCCTGACCATCGAGGGCAAGAAGACGGTCTCCTTCGAGATCCTCTCGGACCTCGCGGCCCGGGGAGCCCCGGCGCCGGACCACGTCTTCGTGCCCGTCGGGGACGGGGTGATCCTGGCGGGGGTCTACAAGGGCTTCGAGGACTTAGTCCGCCTGGGCCGCCTTTCCAAGGTGCCCGTGGTCTGGGCCTGCCAGGCCAAGGGGTCCAGCGCGATAGCCCGGGCCCTGTCTGCGGGAGGTTTCGGGGACCCCGAGCCCTCGGCCACGATCGCGGACTCCATCTCGGTGGACGTGCCTCGGAACGGGACCCTGGCCCTGGCCAAGCTAACGAAGTATGGCGGCCGGGCGGTGGTGGTCACGGACGAGGAGATCCTGTCCGCCCAGCGGACCCTGGCCAGCGGGACCGGCCTCTTCGCCGAGCCCTCCTCCAGCGCCGCGGCGGCGGGATTCTTGAAGGTAAAGGGCGAGCTGGACCCGTCGTCGACGGTGGTCCTCCTCGTCACGGGCAGCGGACTCAAGGACGTGAAGAGCGCGGCCCACGGATTAGGGATAAGTTAATTAGTGAATAGGTGAATGGGTAAATAGGGAGGATTGCGGAAACAGCGGGTATGCGTGCCGAACGCGCTCGTAAACCTGCCATCCGGTCCTATTCACTCATTCACGATTCACCAATTCACCTAAAAAGGAGCTACCCATGAAGATCGATCTTTCCATCAACGAAGCCCAGCGGAAGAAGAACATACAGCGGTGCAAGGAAAAGGGCATCCTCCTGCCGACCTACGCCCAGATGCGGGATCCCAAGAAGATCCCGGATTCCATCAAGGCCGACCTCAAGGGTATCGGCCTCTGGGATGTCCACTCCCGCAACCTCTTCCGGGTCAACTGGCACAACGAGCCCAAGGAGAAGGGCGGAGTCTTCGGGGACGTGAACTACTTCGAGCTCCCCCGGGAGCTCACGGGCACCAAAGCCCGGATCGGAGCGGTCCTCGGGAAGTGGTTCCCCACGGGTGCCCACAAGGTCGGCGCGGCCTACTCCTGCCTGGTCCCCGGGCTCGTGACCGGGCAATTCGACCCCACCACCAAGAAGGCCGTGTGGCCCTCCACGGGCAACTACTGCCGGGGCGGGGCCTACATCTCCCGCCTCCTGTCCTGCCCCTCCGTGGCCATCCTACCGGCCGAGATGTCCCGGGAGCGCTTCGAGTGGCTGGCGACCATGGCCGAGGAAGTCATCGCCACCCCGGGCTGCGAGAGCAACGTGAAGGAGATCTTCGACAAGTGCGTCGAGATCGAGAAGACCCGGCCGGACGCGGTGATCTTCAACCAGTTCGACCAGCTGCCCAACCACCTCTGGCACTACACCGTGACGGGTCCCGCCCTGGAGGAGGTCTACGGAAAGATGAACGCCGACGGAAAGTCCCGCCTGGCCCTCTCCCTGTACAGCTCCGGCTCCGCGGGCACCCTGGGCGCGGGCTCCTACCTGAAGGAGAAGCACAACGGTGCCCGGGTGGGCGTGGGCGAGGCCCTGCAGTGCCCCACCATCCTGGAGAACGGCTTCGGGGGCCACCGGATCGAGGGGATCGGGGACAAGCACATCCCCTGGATCCACAACCTCCGGGACACCGACGTGGCGGTGGGGGTGGACGACGAGATCACCGTCCGACTTCTGCGCCTGTTCAACGAGCCTGCGGGCCGCAGGGCCCTCGTGGAGGCCGGTGTGCCCCAGGCCGCCGTGGATCGGCTCGACCTTCTGGGGATCTCCGGGATCGGAAACCTCGTGGCCACCATCAAGGCCGCCAAGTACTACGAGCTGGGCGCGGACGAGATCGCCCTCACGGTCTTCACGGACTCCCTCCAGCTCTACGGCTCCCGGCTCAAGGAGCTCGCCGCGGAGCGGGGCCCCTACGACCAGCGCCAGGCGGACCGGGACCTCGAGATGCTTAAGAGCCTCTCGGTGGACTACGTCCTGGACATGACCCACACGGACCGCCGCCGGGTCCACCAGCTCAAGTACTACACCTGGATCGAGCAGCTCGGGAAGGACCTGGCCGAACTGAACGCCCAGTGGGACGACTGGCGCGGCTACTGGGGCGAGCTCCACGGCGAGGTCGGCGCCCTGGACGCCCTGATCGAGGACTTCAACAAGGAGGTCCTTCGGTGATCGTCCTCAAGGACTGTCTTTGCATCGTTCGCCCGCCGGGAAGCCCCGGCGGCAACCTGGCGGGGGCGGACGTCCACATCGACGGCAACCGGATCGTCCGGGTGGGGAAGAACCTGCCCGTGCCCGAGGGAACCCGGGTGATCGACGCCTCCCGCCACGTGGTGACCCCGGGCTTCGTGAACACCCACCACCACTTCTACCAGACCCTGACCCGGAACCTCCCGGCGGTGCAGAACGCCAAGCTCTTCGAGTGGCTCGTGTACCTCTACGAGGTCTGGAAGGGGATCGACGAGGAGGCGGTGTACTGGTCCAGCCGCCTGGCCCTGGCGGAGCTCGTGAAGACGGGCTGCACCTGCACCACGGACCACCACTACCTCTACCCCAGGGACTTTTCCCAGGACCTGCCGGGCATCCAGTTCCAAGCCGCCAGCGACATCGGGGTGCGATTCGCACCCACCCGGGGCTCCATGAGCCGGTCCAAGAAGGACGGGGGCCTGCCCCCGGACTCGGTGGTCCAGGACGAGGACACGATCCTGGCCCAGTGCGAGGAGACGATCCGGAAGTACCACGACCCCGCCCCGGACTCCATGCGCCGGGTGGCCCTGGCCCCCTGCAGCCCCTTCTCGGTGTCGGAGCAGCTCATGAAGGACTCCGCGGTCCTGGCCCGGAAGTACGGCGCCCGGTTGCACACCCACCTGGCGGAGACCGGGGACGAGGACGACTACTGCGTGAAGATCTACAAGCGCCGTCCCCTCAAGGTCATGGAGGACTGCGGCTTCCTGGGCCCCGACGTCTGGTACGCCCACGGGATCCATTTCAACGACCAGGAACTCGACGTGCTGGCGCGGACCGGGACCGGGGTAGCCCACTGCCCCTCCTCGAACATGCGTCTGGCCAGCGGGATCTGCCGGGTCCGGGAGATGCTGGACCGCGGCGTGAACGTGGGCCTGGCCGTGGACGGCTCGGCGTCCAACGACGCCTCGGACATGCTGGGTGAAATGCGGCAGGCCCTCCTGCTCCAGCGGGTGCGCTACGGCTCCGCGGGCATCACCGCGCCGGAGGTCTACGGCATCGCCACCGAGGGCGGGGCCCGGATCCTGGGCTGGGACAGGCTGGGCCGGATCGAGGAAGGCTGGCTGGCGGACATCGCCCTCTTCGACGTGCAAAAGATGGAATACGCCGGGGCCCTCTCGGACCCGGCGGCGGCCCTCCTCTTCTCGGGCTACGACCACGGGGCGGACTACGTCTTCGTGAACGGCAAGGCCGCGGTGGTCCAGGGCCGGCTGGTCGGGGAGGACGAGGAGGAGATACGGGACAACGCCAACCGTATCGCAGCCAGGCTCTACGCGAAAGCGGGGGTGGCCGGATGGTCGTGAAATACATACGTGCGGCCTCGCTGGACGAGGCCGACCGGGTCCTCGCGTCGGACAAGCGGGCGCGGATCCTGGCGGGGGGCACCCAGCTCCTGACCAGCGAGTTCCGGGACCGGGAGTTCGTGGCCGTCGACGCCGGGTCCCTCCTGCCCCGGGGCCTCGAGCGGACGGCCGAGGGCCTAACGCGCATCGGCGCCGGGGCGGTCTTCCAGGACCTGGCGGACAGCCCCGTCCCGTCCCGCATCCTCTCGGAGGCGGCCCTGGGCATGGCCAACCGGAACGTCCGGAACGCCGCCACCGTCGGGGGCAACCTGGGGGCCGCCCGCTCCTGTTCCTCCCTGGTTCCGGCCCTCCTCGTGCTGGACGCCCGGGTGCGGATCCACGGCGCGGCGGAAACCCGGCCCCTGGCGGACTGGCTGGCCGCGCCCTCGGGCATCGTGACCTGGATCGAGATCCCCGCCTCGCCGGGGCTCCGGGCGGCCTACGCCCGCTGGTCCCGGACGGCCTGCGACCTCTCGGTCCTGACCTGCGCAGCAAGCTACCGTCTGCAGGACGGTAGCTTGCGAGACGTACGTATCGCCTGCGGGGGCCTGGACGCCCGGAGCCGCCGCTTTCCCGAGCTGGAACGCCTCTTCGAGGGGCGGCCCCTGCCCGGGCGGGACGAGGCGGCTGCGGCCGTCGCGCCCGCGCTCAAGCCGATCGACGACCTCCGGGGGAGCGCGGCCTTCAAGCGCCTGCGCGCCTCGGAACTCGTAGCCGAGGCCCTGCTCACGGCCCGGGAGGTAAGCCGATGACCGTCACCTTCAAGCTCAACGGCCGCCCCGTCTCCTGGGACTGCCCCGAGGGGGAGAGCCTCAAGGCCGCCCTGCGCCGCAAGGGGATCGTCTCCGTGCGGGACGGCTGCGACGGGGAAGGCTCCTGCGGCCTGTGCGCCGTCCTCCTGGACGGCCGCACCGTGAACTCCTGCACCCTCCTGGCCGCCCAGGCGGAGGGCCGGGAGATCTACACGGTCGAACACTTCTCCAAAGATCGGAAGCTTTCGGTGGTGCAGAGGGCCCTGATCGACGCGGCCTGCGTCCAGTGCGGCTACTGCACCCCCGCGGTGGTCCTGGCGGTGCACTCCCTCCTGGAGCGCTCCCCGGAGCCCACCAAGCAGGAGGTCAAGGACGCCCTCTCGGGCACCCTCTGCCGCTGCACCGGGTACGAGCAGTTCCACAACGCCGTGCGGATCGCCGCGAAACGCCTCAAGGACCCGGGCTACGCGGAGGCCGCGGCCCCGGAGTTCCGGCCGGACCTGCGCCACGTGGGCAAGGACCGGGAGAAGGTGGACGCCGCCGCCCTGGCCCGGGGGGAGAAGGCCTTCGTGGAGGACCGGGTCGACTCGGACGCCTGCCACCTGGCCCTGCTCACCAGTCCCCACGCCCACGCCTGGATCAAGAGCATCGACGCGTCCGCGGCCCTGGAGTTGCCCGGGGTCGTGGCGGTCCTCACCCACGAGAACTGCCCGGACCGGGTCTACACCACCGCGGGCCAGGGCTTCCCGGAACCCTCCCCCCACGACCAGAGGATGTTCTCCCGGAAGGTCCGCCACGTGGGGGACCGCGTCGCGGCCGTCCTGGCGGAGACCCCCGACCAGGCCCGGACCGCCCTCAAGGCTTTGAAGGTGGAGTACGAGGTCTTGAAGCCCGTGTTCTCCATCGCCGAGGCCCGGACCCCGGGCGCCCCGGTGGTCCACTCCGGGGAGGTCCGGTACGTTTCCGGGGAAGCCCCCGCGGGTACCTCCACCGCCGGGGACGGCCGGGACGACCCCGTCGTCTACCAGTTTCCCCTGCACGCGGACCCGCACCGCAACCTGGCGGCCAGCGTGGCCGACGGGATCGGGGACGTCGAGAAGGGCTTCGCCGAGGCGGACGTGGTCGTCGAGCGGACCTACAAGGGCAACCGGGTGCAGTGCACCCCGATGGAGCCCCACGTGGTCTACGCCAAGGTCGACGGGGGCCGCCTGGTCCTCCACGCCTCCACCCAGGTGCCCTGGCACGTGCGCCGCATCGTCTCCCGCGCCGTCGGGATCCCCGAGAACAAGGTCCGGGTGATCAAGGAGCGGGTGGGCGGGGGCTTCGGGGCTAAGCAGGACATCGTCCTGGAGGACGTGGCCGGCTACCTGGCCTGGACCACGGGACGGCCCGTCTTCTTCCGCTACGACCGCGAGCAGGAGTTCATCTCCAGCCGGACCCGCCACCTGATGGAGATCACCGTCAAGCTGGGCGCCAAGAAGGACGGCCGGCTCACCGCGGTGCTCATGAAGGTGGACGCGGACACGGGACCCTACGGCCAGCACTGCCTCACGGTGCCCATGAACGCCGTGTCCAAGAGCCTGCCCCTGGTGCTCTGCGACAACGCCCGCTTCGAGGTGAAGAGCTACTACACCAACCTCACCCCCGCGGGGGCCTACCAGGGCTACGGGGCCCCCAAGGGCTCCTTCGCCCTCCAGACCGCCCTGGCGGAGCTGGCCGCCGAACTCGGCATGGACCAGCTGGACCTGATCGAGCGCAACCGCGTCCGCTCCGGGAGCCGCATCGAGATCCTGCGGAGCCTGGGGGAGGGCCGGCCCGGCGCCGCGGTCACCCTGGGGGAATGCGGCCTGGGGGAGATGATCGGACGCGGGCGGAAGGCCTTCGGCTGGGGCGGCGCCAAGCCCGCCACGGAGGACCCGGACTGGAAGGTCGGCCGCGGAGCGGTGATCGTCCAGCAGGGCTCGGGGCTGCCGGGCCTGGACGCCGCCAACGCGGAGGTCCGCCTCCTGGCGGACGGCACGGTACTTCTGCTCTCGGGCGGTGCCGACCTGGGCACGGGCCTGGACACGGTGACAGCCAAGGCCGCCGCGGAGATCCTGGGCCTGGACATGGAGGACGTGGCGGTCATCTCCGGGGACACCGACGTGACCCCCTTCGACAAGGGCGCCTACGCCTCCAGCGGGACCTACTTCTCCGGGAACGCCGCGGTCAAGGCCGCGGAGGACCTGCGGGCCAAGGTCCTGGCCGCCGCCTCGGCGGTGCTCGGGGAACCCGTCTCGGACCTCGCGATCGTCCACCGCGGCATCGTGCGCGGGAGGAAGGGCGAGGTGACCCTGGCCAAGCTGGCCCACATGAGCACCCAGGGGGAGCACCACGGGGACCTGGTCGGCATCGGGGGCTTCAAGACCGAGCACGCCGCCTTCCCCTACGGGGCCCACTTCGCGGAGGTGGCGGTCAACGTCCGCACCGGGGACGTGAAGCTTAGGCGCTTCCACGCCTACCAGGACTGCGGCACCCCGATCAACCCCGCCCTGGCGCTGGGACAGATCTACGGGGGCATCCTCAAGGCCGTGGGACACTCCCTCTACGAGGAGCTGCTCTACGACAAGGACGGGCGCTGCGTGAACCCGCGGTTCCTGGATTACAAGATCCCCACGATCTGGGAGGTTCCCGAGGACTTCCACGTGGAGCTAGTTCCCGTGGCGGACGAGGTGGGACCCTTCGGGGGGAAGAGCGTTTCCGAGATCTCCCTGAACGGGGCGGCCCCCGCCATCTCCATCGCCATCCACGACGCCGTCGGCGTATGGATGCGCGAGTGGCCCTTCACCCCCGAGCGTATACTGAAGGCTCTCGGGAAAATCTAGGTTTCAGGATAAGAGAGACAGGATGAACAGGATTAGGAGAGGATGAACAGGATGAAAGTGAGAGAGAAAGAAGAGGGGATATAATTCATCCCTTTGAGCAATCCTGTGCATCCTTCTTCCATCCTGTCCATCCTGTCCAGAATTTAGGGAGGAACCCATGAACCTGAACGAAATTCGCGCGCGCATCGAGACCCTGAAGAACCGCAAGATCGGCATGTACCGCAAGGACTTCCTCCTGACCTGGGAGAAGACCCGGGACGAGATCGACGCCACCTTCGACGTGGCGGACATCCTCCGGGGCCTGCGGGACGCCGGGATCAGCCCCCGGGTCTGGGACTCCGGCATCGCGGTGTCCAATTTCCGGGACAACTCCACCCGCACACGCTTCTCCTACTCCTCCGCCTGCGACCTGCTGGGCCTCTACGTCCAGGACCTGGACGAGGGCAAGAGCCAGATCGCCCACGGGGAGACCGTGCGGGAGACCGCCAACATGATCTCCTTCCTGACCGAGGCCATCGGCATCCGGGACGACATGTACCTGGGCGAGGGCGACAAGTACCAGCGGGAGGTCGGCAAGGCCCTGGACGACGGAGTGGCCGCGGGAGTCCTGCCGGACCGGCCCACGGTGGTGAACCTCCAGAGCGACATCGACCACCCCACCCAGTCCATGGCGGACTTCCTCCACCTGGCCCACCACTTCGGGGGCCTTTCCAAGCTCAAGGGCAAGAAGATCGCCATGACCTGGGCCTACTCCCCCTCCTACGGCAAGCCCCTCTCGGTGCCCCAGGGGATCATCGGCCTGGCCAGCCGCTTCGGCATGGACATCACCCTGGCCCACCCCGAGGGCTACGACCTCATCCCCGAGGTGGTGGAGCTGTCCAAGAAGCAGGCCAAGGAATCCGGCGGCTCCTTCAAGCACGTCAACTCCATGGACGAGGCCTTCCAGGGGGCGGACATCGTGTACCCCAAGAGCTGGGCCCCCTACGACGTCATGCTGAAGCGCGTCCCCCTCCTGCACGCCGGGGACCAGGCGGGCCTCAAGGACCTGGAGAAGGCCTGCCTCGCGAACAACGCGAAGTTCCGGGACTGGGAGTGCACGGAACAGAAGATGAAGCTGACCGCCGGGGGCAAGGCCCTGTACATGCACTGCCTGCCCGCGGACATCACGGACGTCTCCTGCAAGGCCGGCGAGGTGGCCGCCACCGTCTTCGACCGGTATCGGGACGACACCTACCGGGAGGCCTCCTGGAAGCCCTACATCATCGCCGCCATGATCCTGCTCGGGAAGTTCCAGGACCCCGCCAAGGTCCTGGCGGGCCTGGTGGAGAGGAACCGGAAAAGAGTCGGTTAACGTCAAGCTATACCGGAGCGGCGGCCGCGGATTGCGGCCGCCGCTTTTTAATTTTCCAGCTTGCGCGCTCCGGCTGCCGGGAGTATGATTCGAGTATACAAGTATCCATGAAAAAGGTGTGCGGCCATGGCAAAGTGTGCGAATCTCGCATGCGCCGGGCTGCTTGTCGCCGTTTGCGCACTCGGCTGTGTCTCCGACGAGCGCGAACCACCGACCCCCTGGTCCCGATGGACCGAGATCGACGGTACCCCCGTCCATTACATCGACACCGCGCCCGGTTCTGATCTGCCCGCCCTCCTGATCGTTCCCGGATATCTCGGTTCCGGCGCGACCTTCCGGAATTTTATTTCCCTATTGCAGCCCGGTTTCCGGATCGTCCTGCCCGAAATGCCCGGCTTCGGCTATTCGCCGCCCCCTCCCGGACCTTGCTCCCTCGATCGCATGACGAAGATCGTCGAAGGCGTCGTCCTGGAAGCCGGGCTGGAAAACATCTCCCTGATCGGAAGCTCCATGGGATCCCTCATCGCCGTCCGCCTGGCGGTCGACCGCCCCGACCGGATCGACCGGATCGTGCTGCTGAGTCCCTTCGGGGCGGGCGGCCAGGCGGATGTGGCCGCGAGGCTCGACAGGCTGAATTTCCTGCTTCCGGCGGCCTCCGTCCTGGCCCGTAAGCAGATCGTGGCCCGGCAGATCCGGAAGCAAGTCCGGGACCCCGCCGAACTCACCCCCGAGATGATCGACTGCTACGCCAGGCCGTTCCGTACCCGTGAGGGACGGCGGCTGGTCGTCGAAATAACCCGGGACGTCATCGGCGAGTGCACCTTCGATGATCGCCTGCCTCTTGTCCGTCAACCCGTCCTGGTCATCGCGGGCACGGAGGATCGCCTCATGGACTCCGCCACGCTAACCATGCTGCAAACGCGCGTACCCCGCTGCTCGATCCTGCGCCTGGAAGGATGCAGGCACCTCGTGTATCTCGACGCGCCCGCTCAGGTGGCGGAATTGGTTGTCGCGTTTTGCGAAAGGGAATGAAAAGGAGGATACGATGGAGCGCTATTCCCTGGGACTGGACATCGGATCCATCTCCGTCAACACCGTGCTCATCGATGAGGACCGGCGGATCGTCGAGAACCACTACACTCTATGTCAGGGAAGCCCATTCTCCGCCCTGCTGGGCGTTCTGGAAGGCTTGCTCGAGCGGTTCCCTCCCGGCGCCCTGGTCCGGGTGGCGACGACGGGTACCGGCGGCAAACTGGCGGCGAGGCTGGTGGGCGGGGCGTTCTTCAACGAGATCGTGGCGCAGTCCTGTTCGGTCGGCGCGCTCCACCCGGAAGCCAGGACCGTGATCGAGATCGGAGGCGAAGATTCCAAGCTCATCATGATGCGGGAAGGTCGAGCGGAAGACTCTTCCCGGCTTTCGGATTTCGCCATGAACACGGTCTGCGCGGCCGGTACCGGAAGCTTCCTGGACCAGCAGGCCCGGCGGATCGGGGTATCCATCGAGGAGTTCGGGAACCTCGCCCTGGCCTGCGAGCGCCCCCCGCACATCGCTGGACGCTGCAGCGTGTTCGCAAAGAGCGACATGATCCACCTGCAGCAGATCGCGACGCCGTTGGAGGACATTGTGGCGGGCCTATGCTTCGCCGTGGCCCGGAACCTCCGGAGCAACCTGGCACGGGGCCGGAAACTTCGATCCCCCGTCGTGTTCCAGGGAGGCGTGGCGGCGAACGCCGGGGTGGTCCGCGCCGTCCGGGAGGTCTTCGGGCTCCGGGACGGCCAATTGGTCATACCCGAGTACCACGCGTCCATGGGAGCGATCGGCGCGGTATTCCGGCTCCTCGACGCGGCGCCGAAGGAGGACGCGCGGTTCCACGGTCTCGAGGCCTTGAAAGCCCACCTCGATGACGGGAAGACCGAACTTCCGCACTGGCCCCAGCTGGTCCGGTCCCGGGCTTTCGGGACCAAGGCGACGCATCCGCTGCCGGATACCCGGGAGCCGGTCGAGGTGTTCCTCGGGATCGACGTGGGTTCCCTGAGCACCAACGTGGTCCTCATCGACGGGGATACCAACGTAGTCGCCCGGCGCTATCTAGCCACCGCGGGGAAGCCCATCGAGGCCATCCGCACAGGTCTCTCGGAGATCCACGGAGAAGTCGGAGACCGGGTGGTAGTACGAGGAGTCGGCACGACCGGATCCGGCCGATACCTGACCGGCCACTTCACGGGTGCGGACACCATCAAGAACGAGATAACGGCCCAGGCGACGGCCGCCATCCACTTCCATCCCGAGGTGGACACGGTCTTCGAGATCGGAGGGCAGGATTCCAAGTTCATCAGCATCGACCACGGCGTCGTCGTGGATTTCGAGATGAACAAGGTATGCGCCGCCGGTACCGGCAGCTTCCTGGAGGAGCAGGCTGAGAAGCTTGGGGTGAACATCGTGGACGAGTTCGGCGAGAGGGCCCTCTCCGCGGATCGCCCCTGCCGCCTGGGGGACCGTTGCACCGTCTTCATGGAGAGCGACCTCAACTCCCGACAGCAGAAGGGGGCCGGAAAGGACGACCTGATCGGGGGGTTGGCCTTCTCCATCGTCCAGAACTACCTGCAGAAAGTGGTGGGCTCCAAGCGGATCGGCGACCATATCCTCTTCCAGGGGGGCGTCACCAATAATCCCGCGGTCGTAGCCGCCTTCGAGGCGGTTACGGGAAAACCGATCACGGTACCTCCACACTTCGACGTCACCGGAGCCATCGGCGCCGCCATGTTGGCCCGGGACGAGGTCCGTATGACCGGGAGGCCGACGAGGTTCAAGGGCTTCGGGGTCAGCCGCGTCCCGTACGCGATGAGCCGCTTCGCCTGCGCCGGCTGCGAGAACCGCTGCGACGTGCACAAGGTCGTCATCGAGGGGGAATCGCGGGCCCTGTACTACGGCGACCGGTGCGACAAATACCAGCCTCCGGACCAGCGCAGGGAGAAGGAACTGCGCCGGGAGGGCATACCCGACCTGTTCAAGCGGAGGGAAGACATACTGCTCGGGAGTTTCCGGGATGAGCCCCGCGATCCTGCACGGACCTCGATAGGCATTCCCAGGGCGCTGATGGTGTACTACCAGCAATTTCCATACTGGCGGACCTTCTTCGAGAGCCTGGGATTCCAGGTCGTGCTCTCCCGTCCCTCGGACCGGCCGCTCGTGACCAAGTCCCTGGGCCTGCTCGCCGCGGAAACATGCTTCCCCGTCGAGGTGATGCACGGGCACGTCCACGACCTGCTCGAACGCGGCATCGACTACGTTTTCGCTCCCTTCGTGGTGGACAACGAGGCGGCGGCCGGCAGCCAGAGCGTCAACTACAACTGCCCATGGATCCAGTGCTACCCCTACATGATCCGAAGCTCCTTCGGGGACAGGGAGACCCGCGGAAAATTCCTGGTGCCCACCGTCCACTTCCGGTATTCCCGTAGGAAGCTCGCGGCGGACCTCTCCCGGTTCATGGAGGAGACCTTCGGCACGCCTCCCCGCGACACGGTCCGGGCGATCGGCGCCGCGGAGGCTGCCCAGCGTTCGTTCCTGCGCGCGGTCTCGGAGGAAGGCCGCCGGACGCTCGCGGATCTCCCTCCGGACCGGAACGCCTTCGTCGTCCTGGGCCGCCCCTACAACGCGGGGGATCCCGAGCTCAATCTCGGGCTCGTAAAGAAGCTAATCGACCTGGACGTGATGCCGATACCGCTCGATTTCCTTCCCCTGGAGCAGGAGCTGGGAGGGGTCCACAGGGACTACGACATGGTCTGCTGGCCGAACGCCCAGAGGATCCTGGCAGGAGCCCGGATCGTCGCCCGGAGCGACCGCCTTCAAGCGGTCTTCATCACGAACTTCCGCTGCGGTCCCGACTCCTTCCTCTCCCACTACCTCCGGGAAGAACTGCGCGGCAGGCCCCACCTCCAACTGGAGGTGGACGAGCACAGCGCGGACGCCGGGATGATCACCCGCTGCGAGGCTTTCCTGGACAGCCTGAAGGCGCATCGGTCCGGAGTACCCTCCTCCCTTCGCTCCGGCGCGATCTGGCGCTTCACCACTACGCCTTCCGCCGGCCGGACCCTGTATTTCCCCTACATGTGCGACGCGGCTCACCTGCTCGCGGCGGCCGCGCGTTCCTGCGGGATCGACGCGGAGGTCCTGCCGATGCAGGATGAGACGGCCCTGGACTGGGGACGGCGGTATACCTCCAGCCGCGAATGCTTCCCCATGATCTGCACCACGGGGAGCTTCCTCAAGAAGCTCGCGGAACCAGGGACGGACCCGCGGCGGACGAGCTTCTTCATGCCCTTCCACGGCGGACCGTGCCGATTCGGCCAGTACCAGAAACTCCAGCGCATCATCGCCTCCAACCTGGGGTACGGAGACGTGGAGATCGTATCCCCTTCCAACAAGAAATCCTACGCGGACTTCACCTCCGGCCGGGGCGTGAAGTTCCGCCTGGTAGTGTGGAAGGGCCTGGTGGCGTGCGAGATTCTGGCCCGGCTGCGCCAGGAACGAAAACCCTACGAGGCACGGCCGGGTCAGACCGAGGAGACTTACCGACGGGAACTGGACCGCTTGGCCCGGTGCCTGGAGGGAGGGGCGAGGGACATCGTGCGACAGCTGCGCGGGTCCGTCGAGGCGTTCGACGCCATTCCCCTGCTGGACATGCCCCGGAAGCCCGTGGTTGCGGTCCTGGGGGAAATCTTCATGCGCGACAATCCCTTCTGCAGCGGCTTCCTGCGGGACCGTTTGGAGGAACTGGGAGCCGAGACGGTCATGGCGCCGGTGCGCGAATGGCTGGAACTGTCCTCGGTGAATTACCGGAAGGTCAGCCTCTGGGAGGGGCGGTACCTCGACGCCGCGAAGGCCCGGGTCCAGCTTTTCTTCCAGGAACGGATCGCCCATGGCATCGAGCGCGCCCTCTCGGACACCTTCGACGCGAACCGGATCGTACCCATCGAGGACATCCTGGATCTCTGCGGTACGTACATCCACCGCGACTATTCCGGGGAGCCCCCCCTGGCCTTGGGCGCCGCCGCCAGCCTGGCCAGGACCGGCGTCTCGGGCTTCGCCTCCGTGATCCCCTTCACCTGCCTACCCGGGACCGTCGTGGCCTCCCTCTCGGATTCCTTCCGGACCGATCACGGGGATATCCCCTGGGTGAACATCGCCTTCGACGGGCAGGAAGACATCGGAGCCGAAACCCGGCTGGAGGCCTTCGTGTACCAGGCCCGGGAGTACGCCCGGGCCCACGGGTACGACGGGGTCCGATAGACGGCCCGCCGCTTTTTCTTTCGCCCTGCCCGGGAGCCGTGCTACAATCCGCCGATGGGAAGCGTCCGTCGCCGGTTTCTGAAGCGCTACTTCGTGGAGATCTGGCTGCTCCTCATCGCCTCGATCGCGGTGACCATCCTCGCCCTCTCCGCGTTCCTCTACAAGAGCTTCGAGTCCGCTACCGTCGCCACCGTATACCGGTATAACCGCGAATCCCTCCTGGAGACCGGACGGATCAACGAGTACGTCCGGAAGATGATCCGCACCTCCGGGATGGAACTCTTCTCGGAGCCCTCCATCCGTCGCCTGCTCTACGGCCGGGACCTGACGAATTTCGAGACTCTCAGCGGGGTCCGACGTCTGGACTCCGCGGCGTCCACGGGACGCTACATCCATTCCATCTACGTCTACAACGCCCCCGCGGGCTACGTATACAGCAGCTCCGATACGGTATCCGACGGCCTCGACCGGTTCGAGGACGGGAGGCTGGTGGAAATTCTGGAAGCGTCGGGGGATCGCCCGGGGCTGGTCCCCGTGGCCCGGTACATCGAAGGTTCCTCCCGTACCGTGCCGGTCCACAGCTTCATCTTCCACTCCACCAGCGCCTTCGCCCCGGACGCCCGGAGCGCCCTGATCATCAACGTGACCCTGGACTGGCTCCGGGAGATCGTCCGCTGGGGCTCCTCCCGGCTGTACATGCTGGATGCCTCGGGCAAGGTCCTGTACCACGACGAGGCGGACTTGTTCCTGAGCGACCTCTCGGGCGAATCCTTCGTTCGCCGCGTCCTGGAATCCGGCCAAGAGAGCGGCGCCTTCGTGGACATGGTCTCCGGCGTCCGGAGCCTCGTGCTCCATGCCGCCAGCGGAGACCTCTTCCTCGTGCGTACCTTCCCCTACGCCGAGGTGATGAGGGACCTGGGCAGCCTTCGAACCACCACGGCCTTTTCCGCCTTCGGCGTCCTGGCCTTCGGTATGCTGGTGGCCTTCGCCGTTTCTCGGAGACTCTATCGGCCCATCGGAAAGTTGTCCCTCGCAATAGGTTCCGCGCTGACGCCCGGATCGGCTTCGCCCGAACAGGACGAGGTCGGACGGATCTCCAGCGCCATCGAATCCATGGTGGCCCGGACCCGGACGATCGAGGAATCCTCCCGGGCTCGATCCGAGGCGCTGGCCCAGGAGGTCCTCAAGGAATTCGTCCAAGGGGAAACCCTTGGATTCCCGGGCGCCGGGGAGTTGTTCCGGGAGTACGGAGTGCCCTTCGATCCGGACGGGGCGTTTCGGCTGGTCGCCGTGCGCCCGGACCGGACGGATCCCTCCCACGGCTCGACCGTCCCGCGGGGCCTTCCTTCCCGCTCAGGGAACCACGGATCGGCCTGTGTGCTCTCCGTGGACGGGGTCGAGCTGGCGGTGCTGCAGGGAGAAACGGCTTCCCGCGAAGCCGCCCTGGTCCAGTCCTGGAAGGCGCGGACCTCCGGCGTGGTCGCAGTCTCGGGCCGCCTGCCTCGGGCAGACGCGATTCCGGCTGCCTTTTCCAGGCTCCGGGACCGGATCCGCATGGGATTCCTGTCCTCCCCGGGAGAGGTCGTGCGCCTTTCCGATGAAGAGGAACCGGAAACCGGCCTCGAGTATCCCTCCGAGGCGGAACGGCGCATCCTCCAGAGCCTCCGGGCTGGGGACAGTTCGGCGGCGGAGGACGCCCTGGAATCCTTCCTGGACGCCCTGTCCGGCAAACGGTTCGATCCCTTCCGCTTCGCCCTGCGCAGGCTGTACGCATCGGTCCGGGAATTGGAGCGGGAACTCCGATCGGATCCCGGCCCCGCCGGATCGGACCTGGACGGCCTGCCTTCGGAGCCGACATCCCTGGAGGAGATCCTGGATCCCTTCCGGAACCTCTTCAACTCCGTCCGGGAAGCCCTCGAGGAACACCGGGCCGCCCGATGCCGGGAGCTGGCCGAGGCCGTCCGTTCGATCCTGCGTGTGCGCTATACGGATCCCAACCTGACCCTGCGGAGCATCGCGGACGAACTCGGATACTCCTCCTCCCACGTCGCACGAGCCTTCAAGGAGGGGACGGGATCCTCGGTGGCGGACGCGATCCTCGAATACAGGCTTGAGGCGGCCAAGCGGCTGCTCCTGGAGGACGGCTGCCCCGCGAAGGACATCGCCGCCCGGGTGGGCCTGGTGAACGAAAATTACTTCTACACCCTCTTCCGCAAGAAGGTGGGTCTCACCCCGGCCGCGTACCGGCGCGGGGGACTCCAAAATCCGGCTGAAACCGGGAATGCCGGAATTTAAACTTTCCGGGCGCCCGATTGCGGTCTAGCCTGAACCGGTCGGGTTCCACGGGACCCGGGAAGGAGCACCCCATGCGGAACATGAAACGGAAGGCGCTGTTTGCGGCGGCCGCGGTCCTGGCCTTGGCCGGCTGCGGTTCCCGGAGCGCGAAGTCTGAAGGCACCGCCGCGGGCGGAGGGCGGCAGTCGGTCATGATCTACTCCTCCCTCAAGGAGTCCCAGCTCGCGGCGCTGAAGGAAGGCTTCATGAAGAGGCATCCGAACATCGCCATGGACTTCTACACGGCGAGCACCGGCAATGTGATGACGAAGCTCGCGACGGAACAGCAGGCGGGGGGTATCGCGGCGGACTTGATCTGGGTCGGGGACCCGACCAACTACATCGACTTCAAGAAACAGGGACTGTTGTACGCCTACGACTCCCCAGCGGCCGCGGACATTCCGGCCAAGTTCAAGGATCCGGATCGCATGTTCATGTCCGCCCGGCTGATCATGCTGGGCTTCGTGTACAACACCCGGCGGCTCACCTACGAGCAGGCCCCCAAGACCTGGGAGGACCTGCTCAATCCCCGGTTCCGGAACAACATCGCTATGACCGATCCGACCTCCTCGGGTACGACCCTCTTCACCGTGGCGGGCCTGGTGCAGAATCCCCGCTACGGCTGGGACTTCCTCCGGAAGCTCAAGGCCCACGGCATGCTCCTGGAAAGCGGGTCCAGCGCGGTGGTGAACAAGGTCGGGTCCGACGAGTACCTCGTATCCGTGGGGGTGGACTACATCGCCCGCTCCGCCATGGCGCAGGGAGCCACCCTGGGATTCGTCTACCCGGAGCGCGACATCCCCATCATCGAGAGCCCCATCGCCATCATCCGGAACAGCAAGAACCTGGACGCCGCGAAGGCCCTGTACGACTACATCATCTCCGAGGAGGGCCAGCAGGTCCTGCTGGAGGAGTACACCCTGCCCATCAACCCGAAGATGCGGCTTGACAACGCGATCGAGGTGGCCGAGGCGGAGAAGCGCATGCTTCCGGTGGATCACGTCGCCCTGGTCACGGACAAGAACTCCCTGCTGGAGAAGTTCGACAGCATCTTCAAGTAAGCGACCCTTCCGGCCCGGCCGCGTCCCGCCCTGCCAAGGACGCGGCCGGGGATCCGAATCCTTTGCGGCCGTGAGGCCGCGTTCCAAGGAGCGTCCCATGTCCTCAGTTCAAATCGACGCGATCAGCGTGGACTACGGAAAGCACCGCGTCCTGGACAAGCTGTCCCTCGAAGTCCGGGACGGGGAGAGCCTGGCCGTCGTGGGCCCCTCCGGCTGCGGGAAGACCACCCTGATGCGGGCCCTGTGCGGATTCATCCGGACCGCCGAGGGGCAGATCTCCATCGACGGCCGGGCGGTGTCCGACTCCGCATCGCGCCAGTTCACGGCCCCGGAAAAGCGGAACATCGGAGTCGTCTTCCAGGACTACGCGGTGTGGCCCCACCTTACGGTGATCGAGAACATCTCCTATCCCCTTAAAAAACGGCGGCTTCCCAAGTCCGAGATCCGGGAGCGAGCCTTGAAGGCCCTGGGCCAGGTCAAGATGGCCGGCTACGAGAACCGGCTGCCCGCCCAGCTTTCCGGGGGCCAGCAGCAGCGGGTGGCCCTGGCCCGGGCCCTGGTCACCTCGGACCGGCTCATCGTCCTGGACGAGCCCATCACCAACCTCGACGCCAAGCTGAGGGAGGAGATGGCTTACGAGATCCGGAGCCTCCAGTCCTCCGCGGGGGTGACGATCCTGTACATCACCCACGACCAGGAGACCGCCATGACCATCGGAGACCGCATGGTGATCATGGATCGCCAAGGCGCCCTCCGTCAGGTGGGAAGCCCGGAGGAGATCTGGACCTCCCCGGCGGACAAGTACGTCTTTGAATTCCTGGGGGTCTCCAACTTCCTTCCCGTCACCGTCCGGAAGGACCGTCTGATCGTGCGGGACGGAGACGGATTCCAGGAGGCCGCGTTGGCGGGGGGGCGGATCGCGGGGCAGGCCCTGGAAGGGCTCGACGACGTACTCCTGGCGGTGCGTCCTATGGACGTCGTCCTGCACCCCCGCCCCAAATCCGGCCTCTTCTCGGGCCGGGTGGAGCGGGTGACCTACCTGGGCAACCAGTTCGACTACATCGTCGCCCTGGGGGAGCATCGCCTCCGGGTCCAGCAGGACTCCTTCGACGCCTTTGCCCGGGGCGTCCCCGGGGAGGGGAGCACCTGCGGCCTGGATCTGGGGAATTCGGTATTCTACCGGGCCGGCGGCTCGGAACGCGTCGACCTGGCCGGCACCCGCGCGGGCGGAACCCGGCAAAGGACGGAAGCATGAACGCATTCGGAACGAAACCCGGAGCCCTCCCCGGCACGGCCGGACGGCGGGGGCTCGGCCTGGACTTCGGGCTGTACATCCTTTCCACGGCCATCCTCGTGATCACGGTGCTCCTGCCCGTTCTGATGATCGCCTACAACACCTTCATCGACGGCGGGCGCCTGGATTGGCGGATGTTCGTCCGGGTCGTCGGGGATCCGGGGAACCTCAAGTCCGTATGGAACACCGTGGTGATCGCCCTGTGGGTCACCGTACTCGGGACCGTCCTGGGCATCTTCTACGCCTGGCTGATCGGACGGAGCGACATCCCCCTCAAGGGGCTGATGAAATCCCTCTTCACCATCCCCTACATGTTCCCGCCCTTCTTCGGCGCCATGGCCTGGAGCCTGTTGCTGGCCCCCCGGTCCGGATACATCAACCGGCTCTTCATGGACCTCACCGGGGGGACGACACCCCTGTTCAACATGCACAGCATAGCCGGGATCGTCTTCGTGGAGACCTGCTATTACTTCCCCTTCGTCTTCCTGCAAGTGGTCAGCGCCCTGGAGCGCATGGACCCCACCCTGGAGGAATCGGCGCGGATCGCGGGAGCGGGACAGTGGTACGTGATCCGCAGGATCACCCTGCCCCTGGTCCTTCCGGCCATAGCGGCGGGGGCCATGCTGATCCTCATCTCCTCCCTGTCCCACTTCGGCGTCCCCGCCATCCTGGGTTTCTCCCAGAACATCTTCACCCTGCCGACCAAGATCTATCAATTGATCCGCCGCTCCGCAGGGAGCTTCCAGGGGATCCGGGAGGCCGCGGCCCTCTCCATCCTGCTCATCGTCGTGGTGGTGGCGGCCCTCTACGTCCAGAAAAGGGTCCTGAAGACCGGGCGCTACGACATCATCAAGGGCAAGAGCATGCGGCCCATGCTGATCAAGCTGCGGGGCGCGCGGCTGCCCATCCTGGCCGTCTGTCTGGCGTCGCTGGGCGTGATCGTGGTCCTGCCCCTGGCGGTGGTGATCCTGGTGGGATTCCTCAAGGCCTACGGCCTTCCCTTCCGCTTCGAGAACTTCACCATCCGGAATTACCAGTACGTCCTCTTCCGGTCCCGGATGGTGATCGACTCCATCCGCAACAGCCTGTTCCTCTCGGTCGCCTCCGGGGTCATCACCATGTTCCTGGGGGTGATGGTCGCCTACGTGGTGGTCAAGGTGAAACCCCGGGGCAAGGGACTCCTGGAGATCCTGTCCCTCCTGCCTTATTCGATGCCCGGCATCGTGCTGGCCATCGGAGTCATCCTGGTCTGGTCGGGGGCCTTCTACCTCAACCTCTACAACACCATCTGGATCATCCTGATCGCCTACATCGCGCGGTACGTTTCCTTCGCCATGAAATCCGCTTCCGCGTCCCTGGAGCAGGTCCACTACTCCCTGGAGGAGGCGGCCCGGTCCTGCGGGGCAACGCACCTGGAGTCCCTGCGGGACGTGACCCTGCCCCTGATCCGGCCGGGGATGGTGGCCGGTTTCTTCCTGATCTTCCTGCCGGGGATGCGGGAGCTGACCACCTCGGTCCTCCTGTACGGCCCCTTCACCCGGACCCTGGGGGTGGCCATCTATTCCATGAACGCCGAGGGCAACACAGTACAGTCCTCCGCCCTGGCCACCATCGCCATCGGCATCATCCTGGCCGGCAACCTGGCCCTGCGCTGGGTCACCAAAGATCGGAAGGGGGCCTGACATGAGCCGGATTCAGTTGAAGGGGGTCTCCAAGGTCTTCCCGACCCGGAGCGGCGCCTCCGTGGCCGCGGTCAAGGATCTCGACCTCGTCATCGAGGAGGGGGAATGCTTCTCCTTTCTGGGCCCCTCGGGCTGCGGGAAGACCACGACCCTCCGGATGATCGCCGGCTTCGAGGACCTCAGCGCCGGGGAGATCTGGCTGGGGGACCGCGCCGTCTCCATCAAGGAGCGGAACCTCTACATACCCCCGGAACAGCGGGGTCTGGGCATGGTCTTCCAATCCTTCGCCGTGTGGCCCCACCTGAACGTCTTCGAGAACGTGGCCTTCCCCCTCCGGGTCCGGGACCTTCCCCGGACGGACATCGCCGAGGCCGTGGCCCAGGCCCTGCGCCACACGGACCTGGCGGGGCTGGAGGGGACCTTCCCCGCGGACCTGAGCGGGGGCCAGCAGCAGCGCATCGCCTTGGCCCGGGCCATCGTGACCAAGCCCCGGGTCATGCTCCTGGACGAGCCCTTGTCCAACCTGGATCCCAAGCTCCGGGAGTCCATGCGATTCGAGATCAAGGAGCTCCAGCGGAAGCTCAACTTCACCATCGTCTTCGTGACCCACGACCAGGCCGAGGCCATGGCCCTTTCGGACCGCATGCTGGTAATGGACCTCGGGAAAGTCCAGCAGGCGGACACGCCGGAGGCCCTGTACAACCGGCCCGCCAGCCGCTTCGTCTACGGCTTCCTGGGGCTGTCGAACTTCACGGACGTGGAACTGCGGGGCGGGGACCTGTACGTGCCGGGGTCGAAATACCCGCTCCCGATGGAACTTCCCGCCGGGGCCGCCCGGGAAGGCGTGATGGCCACCCGGCCCAACGAGATCACCCTGAGCCCGAAGGACGAAGGAGGCTGCCCGGCCGTCGTTGTGAAGCGCCTGTACCTGACCTACTGTATCGAGTACCAGGCGCGGGTCGGCGATCAGACCCTCCGGGTGCATTGCCCCCACTCCATCGTGTTGGAGGAGGGACGGCCATGCTTCCTGAGGTTTAAGAACCCCCGATGGTATCCCCGGGAATCCGGCCGGGCGGAGATCGAGCGGAACGAGAGACAGGTGATTTGAGTACTTGGGGACGATCCGGGAGAGGAACCAACGGTTCCCCTCCCGGACCCTTCCTTCCCTACATCAGCCCCGGGATGAAGAGGGCCAGGGGCGGATACAGGATGATCGCCAGCAGGACCAGAAGGATCCCGAGCAGATACGGGATCGCGCTGCGGGCGGTCTTGAGGATCGAGATCCCG
Organism: Spirochaetota bacterium; assembly: GCA_022703505.1. GTDB lineage: Bacteria > Spirochaetota > Spirochaetia > Treponematales > UBA12059 > JAAYUR01. Next base: position 56,682 of record JAKLDN010000001.1, read on the forward strand.
CCGATCTCGCTGGCTATGAACAGGCAGGCGCCCACGGGAGGCGTCACCAAGCCGATCGCCAGGGCGATGACGGTGACGATTCCGAACAGGATCGGATCGATGCCCATCATGCGGGTCACGGGATATAGAACGGGCACGAGCAGGATCATCGCGGCCCCCAGGTCGATGAACATCCCCGCCACCAGGTACACGACCACGAAGAGGAGAAGCACCACGTTCTTGTCCTGGGTCAGCATCCCGATCAGGGCGGCCAGCTTCTGTGGAATCTGGTCGTTGGTGATGATCCAGCTGTAGAGGAAGGCCCCGGCGATCATGAACATGACGATGGCCGTGGTGATCCCGGACTCGTAGATCAGCTTGGGCAGGTCCCGAGGCTTGAGCTCCCGGTAGACGACCATGCTGACGAACAGGGCGTACACGATGGCCAGCACGGCGGCCTCCGTGGGAGTCACGATCCCGAAGATGATTCCCCCCAGGATGATGACCGGCATGAAAAGGGCCAGGATTCCCCGGCGCAGGCTCCCGAGGAAATCCCGTATGGAGAAACGTTTGGGGCTGCCCATCCCGCGCTTGGCGCAGATGAAGTAGGAGATGACCATCTGCACCAGGCCGATCAGGATGCCGGGGACGATGCCTCCCAGGAACAACCTGCCGATGGAGGTCCCGGTGATCACGCCGTAGATGACGAAGGGGATGCTCGGGGGGATGATGACCCCGATGACCGAGGATGAGGCCGTGACGGCGGCGGAGAAATCGGCGTCGTAGCCCTCGTCCTTCATGGCGGGGATCAGGACCGACCCGACCGCCGAGGTGTCCGCCACCGCCGCGCCGGTGATGCCCGCGAAGAGCATGCTGGTCGCGATGTTGACGTGGGCCAGGCCGCCTCGGATGAAACCCACGGAGGAGTTCGCGAACTTGATGATCCGGTTGGAGATGCCGCCCCCGGACATCAGGTTTCCGGCGAGCATGAAGAAGGGGATGGCCAGGAGGATGAAGGAATCCACCGCTGTGACGCCCCGCTGGATGACGGCCATCAGGGTGATGCCGTTCAGGGCCAGGGCCAGGCTGGCGGATATGAAGAGGCTGAAGGCGATGGGCACGTTCAGCAGGATCAGGACCGCGAAGGAGAGGAAGAGCGTCGTGGTCACCGTCGGCCTCCGGTCAAACGGCTGTACAGCCGGAATAGGAGCTCCAGGGCCATGAGCCCCGCGGAAACTGGAAACGCCAGGTACACGAGCCCCATGGGTATGCCCAAGGCCGCGGAGGTCTGGGGCAGGGTGATGCCGACCAGTTCCGTTCCGAACCGCAGGACAAGGATCAGGAATCCGAAGATCAGGACGTCCCCGGCGCCCTGGACAATCCCTCTAAACCTATCCGAAAGCAGGAGGACGAAGAAGTCTATCCCCATGTGCCGGGAGAGCCGGAAGGCGATGACGGCGAAGAGGTAGACGATCCAGACCAGCATGTACCGGGCCAGTTCCTCCGACCAGGTGAAGGGCCGTCCGACCACGTAGCGGCTGATGACCTGGGCGGCCACCACGAGCACCAGGACGGACAGGGCACTGACCGCCACGGCGTCCACGATCCGGTCTATCGCCTTCTTCAAGCCCAGGATGAACGCATCCATGGTATGACTCGCTCCTTTAGCAAGGGCCGCCCCTTCGCGGGGCGGCCCTGAGTCTCGCGACACCCGAGCCGGACGTTGGCCGGTCAGCGGCCCGCGGCCAGGATCTTGTCGATGAGAGCCTTGCCGAACTGGGACTCGAACTGCTTATACACCGGCTGCATGGCGTCCTGGAAGGCCTTCTTGTTGGGAATCTCGTAGACATCCATGCCCTTGGCCTTGAGCTGGACGATCAACTCGTCCTCGAGCTTCTTGCTGTAGTCCCGCTGGAAGGCGGAGAGCTCACGTGCCGTGTCCAGGATTATCTTCTGGACGTCCTTGGGCAGCTTGTCCAGGTTCCGCTTGCTGGCCAGGAAGACGTGGGAGCCGTAGAAATGCCCGGTCAGGGCGTAGTACTTCTGGACCTCCCAGAGGGCGTTGGAATGGATGATCACCACGGGATTCTCCTGCCCGTCGATCACACCCTGCTGGAGACTGGTATAGACCTCTCCCCACACCATGGGAACCGGGGACGCCCCGGCCGCGGTGAAGGAGGCCATGTGCACCTTGTTCTCCATGGTCCGGATCTTGAGCCCCTTGAGGTCCTCGGGCTTCAGGACCTTCCGCTTGGAGGTGGACAGGTTTCGCCAGCCGTTTTCCCAGAAGGCCACCCCGATGATCCCCCGGGACTGGAACTTGTCCAGGATGCCCCGGCCGATCTCGCCGTCCAGGACCTTGTAGGCGTGGGCAGCGGTCGTGAAGAGGAAGGGCAGGTCGACGACACCCACCTCCGGGACGAAACCGCCCAGAGGTCCGGTGGAGACGACGGCGAAGTCCACGGTGCCGATCTGCAGACCCTCCACCAGGTCCCGTTCCTCGCCCAGCTGGCGGTTCGGGAATACCTGGACCTCGACCTGGCCCTTGGTCCGTTCCTTCACCAGCTCCGCGAACCGGAGTCCGGCGATGTGGCTCGCATGGGTCGCCTGGGCCCCGTGTCCGAGTTTCAGGACCACCGGCGCGGCCCAGAGGATGGAAGCCCCGACCGTCGCCAGAAGAACCGCCAGTAGAATGAACCGCCGCTTCATGAACGCCTCCTGAAAGTATTGACATGTGGACATTAAACGTCCAATGTTTAACATGAGACTAGCATCGGTTTTTCTACCTGTCAAACTAATATTTACCCGGGGTCGGTGGAATCTTTTGGTATCGACGGTTTCCCCCGGACCCTTCCTGAAAGATCAACCTCGACTTGGAGATCTTCCAATATCGGGAAATAGTGTTAGAATAGGGGTAGTTCCCCCTCGCTGACGCAGCCGTGAACCTTGAACTCCGCCGGTCGCCGCTCAGCTTCCATGGTCCCGCATCCACCGGTTTTTTACACCGGAGGTGCCCATGCGCCGATTCCGCCTTTTGCGCCCCCTTCCGAGGTGGCTCCTGCTGTTCATCCTGATCGTCTCCGCCGTATCCGCCGACGAGACCCGCCCCTGGTCCCTGAGCGCCGGACCCGGTGTAGAAGCGCCGCTGGGAAACGGAGCCTCGGTCTTCGGGCTCGGGGTGGGTGTCCGTGCGGGGCTGGTTCGGAACCGGGGCCCCTTCGGGACGGCTCCCGGTCTCTGGCTGGATTACACTCTCCAGCCCGTCGGGGAGTATTCCATCTCCAACCTGAGCGCCGCCCTGGATCTGGCCCTGCCCTTCCGCCTTTCCGACGCGATACGGCTTTCCCCCTACCTGGCCGGCGGTGTATTCTTCTCCTTCTTCAACCAGCGATCCGAGCTGGAGGCGGCGTTCCCGGACGATACATTTGCGGGGATCGGCCCCTGGGCCGCCGGAGGCCTTAGGCTGGGCTGGACCTTCCCCAAGGGGTATACGGCGGTTCTGGATCTCGGGTACCGGGGCCGCTTCGGCCTGTCCCACGGCCTGGGCCTGGGCGTCGGGGTCTCCTACGGACTTCGGGACCGCCGGGGTTCCGCGCTTCCCCAGGGCATGCGGCTCCAGCCTCTTTCAACGGTAAGCTTCCGGGACATCCGGCTGGATCCCGTGTTCCCGGTGTTCTACAAGCACTACGACCAGAATCCCGTCGGGACCGCGACCCTGGTCAACTCCGGGAAGCAGGAGATTACGGATATCAAGGTCAGCCTCTTTTCCCGGCAGTTCATGGATGACCCCAAGACATGTTCTGGCCCGCGGACCCTAGCGCCGGCAGCCTCCGCGGAGTATTCCCTGCTGGCCTTGTTCAATCCCCTAGTACTGGAACTATCCGAGCGTACCAAGGCTTCCGTAGTCCTTGCCGTGGAATTCAGTTCCGGTGGAATCCGGTACCGGAACGAATACGTGGAGAGCCTGGGTTTTGAAGACAGGAACGCGACCGTTTGGGACGACGATCGCAAGGCTGCGGCCTTCGTCTCCGTCAAGGACCCCGACGTACTGACCTGGGCAAGGAGGGCTTCCGAGGCTTCCGAGACGCCGGGCTCTGCCGTGGACAGGAACCTAGCCGCTGCCGTTGCTGCCTTCGAGATCCTCCGGCTCGCCTCGTTCCGCTACTCCGTGGACCCGACCACCCCCTACAGGGAGTTCTCCACTAGGTCCGGCGCCGTGGACTACCTGCAGTTCCCCCGCCAGACCCTCCGGCTTCGGTCCGGGGACTGCGACGACCTCACGGTCCTATACGCAGCCCTCCTGGAATCCGTCGGGGTCGGCACAGCCTTCGTCACCGTGCCGGGGCACATTTACACGGCCGTGGCCCTGGACACCACCCCCGCGGGGATGCGAAAGACCTTCCGCTCGACTTCGGACTTCCTCGAAGCCTCAGGCCGAGCCTGGGTGCCCGTGGAGGTGACCGCCCTGGACCTGGGCTTCGACGAGGCCTGGCACCTGGGAGCCCGGCAGTGGCGGGAACAAGGCGCTGCGGGCAAGGCCCGGCTCTGGCCCGTGGCCCAGGCCTGGGAACTCTACGAGCCCGTGGGCCTCGCTCGGGGGGAGCCCGTCCCGGAGCCTCCGTCGGCGGACAAGGTCCGGGCCGCGGCCTCGGAGGTATGGCGCCGGCTCCTGGAACGCGAGTACCGGCCCCAGGTCGCGGGCCTGGAGAAGGCGGCTCTCTCCGGAGGCCCCAAGGGGTACAACGCCCTGGGGATCCTGCACGCCCGGTACGGGTTCCTGGAGGAGGCCGAAAAGGCCTTCCAGGCCGCGATTAAAGCGGAGGCTTACCCGCCGGCCCTGGTGAATCTGGGGAACCTGGCCCTCCTTCGGGGCCGGGTTGAGGAAGCCTACCGGCACTACGACCGGGCCGCCGCTTCGGCACCTAAAAACCCGGCGGCCCTGCTCGGGCTGGCCCGGGCCAGCCAGCTTCTGGAGAACTACGGGACCGCCCGCAGGGCCTTCGACCAGCTCAAGGCGGTCGATCCCGCCCTGGCGTCCCGCTACGAGTACCTGGCCCAGGCGGGCCAGGAAAACGCCCGCGCCGCGGAGGCCCAGCGGGCCCGGAGGGTGGACACATGGTCGGAATGAACAAGGTATTCCGTGCGGCCCGCGTGGCCGCCGCGGGCCTCGCCCTGTCCCTGGTCCTGACGACCTGCGAGCCCCTGGCCCTCCGGGACCTGGCGGAAAAGCTGGCCCAGGGCGGGGCGAAGCACCTGTACATCACGGACCGGGATGCAAAGCGCATCTACCGCTGCGAAACCGATGGAAGGAATCTTATAGAGATCCTTCCGCTTTCCAACCAGGACGACCTGGCCATGATCGCAGTTGATCCGAACGCGGGCAAACTCTTCTGGACATGCGCCGCGATCAGCAATCTCGGGAAGGTCGTCTCCTCGAACCTGGACGGAACCGGCCTTTCCGTGCTCTATCAGGAACCTGGTCCGATTGGGGGGGTATTCCCACGGGGATTGAGTCCAAACATCGCCGAGGAAGTTCTATTCTGGGCCGGAATCTCCAATGACACGATCTATCGACAGCCGTACTCCTCCGCAGAAAGTCCGTTGGCGGGCGCCGGTATCGGAGATCCGCAGGATCTGGCGTATTATCCGAATCTGGACAAGGTTTTCGTAGCCGATCCGGCTAATAAAAAGATACATCGAATTAATTCCAATGGAAGTTTGGATCTGACACTGGATTTAACCCCTGTATCTGCTGGATTTAAAACTCCTGGAAACTTGATCGTGGATAACTTACACGGATATGTGTATTGGAGCGACGACGGTCCCGGGGGAGGCATTTTCCGCTGTGATGCGAATCTGAGCTCAGCCAGTGTTACGAATATAGTCGTTTGGGCAGGAGCACCGCCCCGACAACTTGCCGTGGATCCTGATGAAGGCTTCCTTTTCTGGGTAGATCTCGGGACAAAAACGATTCAACGTGCCAAGCTGGACGGCTCGGACGTTCGGACCATCGTGTCCGGACTCCAGGGTCCCCGCGGCGTGGCTCTGGACCCCGTCCGGCGCTGAGGGGGGGGGGACGATCAAGGCGGCCGTCCCTACCGCACCGCCCGTTCGAACTCCGCCAGCCTAGCGGGTAGTCCTTCCCCGGCCCGGCCTCGTGCGAACTCCAGGGCGACGGTTCCGAACATCCGCTCCCGCAAGGATTCGTCCAGGGGCATCCGGAGGAAGCGGCCCGCCGGGAGTTCCGCGGCCACGCGGGGGTAGTTGCGGGGGTCGTGGACCTTGTCCCCGGTCCCGTTGAGGACGAAGACCTCCCGTCTCACGGCCCCGAGGCGGCCGAAGAGTTCGAAGTCCCAGGCCGCCTCGGCGGACTTCTTCCACTTCCACACGTCGGCCCTGTCGATGAACTCGAAGGTCCGCTGTTTCTGAGCCCCTTCCTTTAGGTCCCCCACCAGGGCCTGCCGCAGGAGGGGCCGGACCGCCCGGATCGCGGCGGCGGGTATCCAGGGGGACACCCGGCGCAGGAAGGTCTTGTTGAACCACAGGGTGTGCATAGGGTCGGCCAGGAGGACGGTCGAAGGATCCAGGTATCCCCGGATCATGCCCTCCAGGATCTGGGCGGAGCCCCAGCAGGTCCCGGCAAGGACGTAGTCCCGGTCCAAGAGTCCCGCCGCCTCCAGGGCCGCCCGGATATCCAAGGCCGCTCGTTCCACGGACAGGTCGGGCTTCCGGCCCTGTATCCGGCTCGAATTCTTCTCCCGGGTCTCGATGAAAAGGAACTCCGCCTTCCCGTGCAGGGGGCCGTAGAATTCCCGGAAGCCTTCGGGGGTCGTACCCCACCCCGGCACCAGGACCACAGGGCGGCGGGCTGCGGTCCGGTCCGGTCGTACCTGAATGATCCGGATCTCCGCCCCGGGCACGGGAACGTAGTGGATCTCCCCGATGCCGGGCTTCCAGAAATCCGGAACCTTTTCCGGAGCCGGGCCCAGGAAGGCCTCCACCCGGGACCGAAGCAGGGGGCCGTCCTCGAGAGCCCGCTCCAGCAGGTCATCCATGGCGGGAGGATACGCGGCTCAGGGCCGGCCGGTCAAGGACGGGGGGTCCCGCCACGATTCGACCGGCGGGGACTCGGCGGGCCGCTCGGTTAGAATTTGACGAAAATACGGTTAAGACGATACTCTCCTACAATCCCGGTACCCGCGTGGTCCCGGGAAGGGCTGAGGAGTATCCGGCATGTCCATCTACAACATCTTCGACCTGGCCGGCGGCCTGGCGATCTTCCTCTTCGGCATGGTGATGATGAACAACAACCTCACCGCCCTGGCGGGGGCCCGGCTCCGGACCATCATGATCGAACTCACCAAGACCAAGGTCCGGGGCTACCTCACGGGCCTGGGGGTCACCATCGTGAACCAGTCTTCCTCGGCCACCACGGTCCTGGAGGCGGTCCTGGTGGGTGCGGGGCTCATGACCTTCCGGCAGAGCCTGGCGGTCACCCTGGGGGCGGAACTCGGCTCCACCTTCCTGGGCCAGCTCTTCGCCTTCCCCAAGATCACCCGCCTGGCGGCCCTTTTCGTGGCCCTGGGCTTCTTCGCCTTCCTCCTGGCCTCCAAGAAACAGCACAAGTCCGCGGCCAACACCGTCCTGGGCTTCGGCCTGTTGTTCCTGGGGATGGACATGATGTCCCGGTCCATGGAGCCCCTCCGTACCCTCCCCGCCTTCCTGAACCTGATGGCCTCGGTGGAGCGGCCCCTCATCGGAATCCTGGTGGGACTCGTGTTCACCATGATCGTCCAATCCTCGGGGGCCACCTCGGGCCTAGTCATCGCCATGGCCATCTCCGGGACCATCAGCCTGGCCCAGGCGGTGCCGATCAACCTGGGAGCCTCCATCGGCACCTGCGTCACCGCCGTCCTCGGGAGCCTGTCCCTGAACCGGGAGGCCAAGCGAAGCGCCTATATCCACGTGGTCTTCCAGACCATCGGAGTGATCCTTGCCTACATCCTCCTGTCCATACCAATTCAGGGGGATCGGCTCTACCTCTTCCTGGCCCGGGAACTGTCCCTGCTGTTCACGGGGGGACGGGAGAATCTGGCCCGCGAGATCGCCATGGCCCACACCCTCATGCCCGTCCTCAATCACATCCTCGTGATCCCCCTACTGCCCCTCATCGTCAAGGCCTTCGACCGCCTGGTGCCCCCGGAGCCTCCCAAGGAGGTTTTCGGCCCCCAATATCTGAGCGAGGCGATGCTGACCGAACCCTCGGTGGCCCTCTTCCAGGTCAAGAAGGAGATCCTCCGGATGCGGCCCATCATCGAGCATATGCTGGAGGCCAGCGTCCGGCTCTTCTCGGAACGCCGTCCCGAGGACGGCAAGGCCATCAAGACCGAGGACAAGTACATCGACACGTTGCGCACCGAGATCGTCCGATACCTGACCAAGGTGGCCAAGCAGTCCCTGACCGAGAGCGAGAGCAAGCGCCAGGTCTCCTACCTCTTCATCGTCAGCGAACTGGAGAACCTGGCGGACGTGATCGAGGGTAACATCCGCGACCGGGCCAAGAAGCTCATCAACAACGACTTACGGCTCTCCGACGAGGGTCTCGCGGACGTGCAGGAGCTGGCCAAGGTCGTGGCGGACAATTTCCGCCTAGTAATGCGGGCCTTCGAGGACAACGACACGGGAGGGGCCCGGCAGGTCCTGGAATGCTCCGAGTCCTGCTGGGAACTCCAGAGGGAGTTCCGCCGCAAGCATTTCCGCCGCCTGAACGAGGGCGTCCAGGTCTCCATAGAGACCACGGAGATCCACATGGACCTCCTAAACCACCTGCACCGGGTCAACCGCCACATCTACCACGTGGCCCAGGCCCTTTTGGAGTTGGCCGACGAGCCGGTGCCGGATCAACATCGGTCCGCGATGTAGGGAGGCCGGGGGCGCCGTACCACCGTATCCGGTTGCGGCGACCCCGTCGGCGTCGGGCCCCGGCGGCTGGCGCCCGGGCGGCGGATCCGCTACCCTGGAGGTATGCACCCCGATTCCGGCCTCTCCCACGCGGAGCGCCACGCCCGCCTCTTCGAGCGGATCGCCCGGCCCTACGCCTGGTTCTTCCACGGCCAGCTCCGGACCTACGCCCGGGCCTTCGAGCTCGGCCGCTCCTTCCTCCCGGATCCCGCGGGACGCCGGGCCCTGGACATCGGCTGCGGCACCGGGGCCTTCACCCGGGCCCTGGCCCGGGAGGGCTGGGAGGTCCGGGGAGTCGACGTTGCCCGGGCCATGCTGGAGCGGGCCCGGAGCCGGGGGCTTTCCTGCGACCCCGGGGACGCACTCCGGGGCCTGGCGGAGCCGGACGGGAGCTTCGACCTGGTGACCGCGGCCTACGTGGCCCACGGCCTTAGGCGGGAGGACCGGGCCAAGCTCTTCGCGGAGATGCGGCGCCTGTCCCGGGACACGGTCCTCTTCCAGGACTACACCCCGGACCGCAGCCTCCTGGTGACGATCGTGGAATACCTGGAACACGGGGACTACTTCAACTTCATCCGGACGGGGCTTCCGGAGCTGCGGGAAGCCTTTCCTTCCGTGCAGGTAGTCCGGGTCGGACCCCGGGCGGCCTGGTACGTGTGCAAGGCGGCCTGAAGGCCCTCGTCCGTCGTTGCCTTTCGCCCGGGAATATAGGATTTTAGGAATGCATATCGAAAAGGAGGCATCTTGAACCCTTTCGTCCTTTCCGCCGTCGCGGCCGTCGCGATCAACGGGATCTTCTTCGCCTACGCGGCCCTGCGCAAGACCGACGTGGTGACGGACCTGTCCTATAGCCTTTCCTTCGCCCTCGTGTCCGCCGTCCTCATACTCCGGAACCTCGGGGCCTCCCCGGCGGCCCTGGTCCCCGCGGTCCTCACCCTGCTCTGGGCGGCCCGGCTTGGAAGCTACCTGTTCACCCGGATCATCAAGATCAAGGTGGACCACCGCTTCGACGACAAGCGGGACGATCCGTGGAAGTTCGCCAGCTTCTGGAGCCTCCAGGCGGTGGCCGTGTTCGTGATCCTGCTGCCCGTCGTCGCTTCCATCGCCTCCTCCGTCTCGCCGCGGTCCTTCGGCACCTTCGAGATCGTGGGAATGGTCCTTTGGCTCGTCGGTTTCGTGATCGAAGTGGAGGCGGATGCGCAGAAATCCGCGTTCAAGAAGGCCGGAAGATCGGGGGTGATCACCACGGGACTCTGGTCCTGGTCCCGGCATCCCAACTACTTCGGGGAGTCCCTGCTCTGGTGGGGCCTCTTCCTGTACGCGGTTCCGGCCCTCTCGGGTTTCCTGTGGATCTCCGTCCTGGGGCCGGTGTTCATCACGGTCCTCCTCCTCTTCGTCAGCGGTATCCCACTTCTGGAGAAGAGCGCGGACGCCAAGTACGGCTCCGACCCGGCTTATCAGGAGTACAAGCGCAGGACCAGCATCTTCCTCCCCCTACCGCCCCGGCCCGCGGAGAAGGGGACTTCGAAATGACCCGGATCCGACTCTCGGCCCGTACCGCCGCGGCCCTCGCGGCGGCTGCCCTGGCAGTCCTGACGTCCTGCTCGGGCGCCCCCTCCACGAAGGGCATCCCCGCGGTCCGGTCCATCGACTTCGGCCTCTTCGAGGGGGCCTGGTACGAGATCGCCCGCATCCCCGTTCCCGTCGCCCGGGACTGGGTGGGCACCACGGACACCTACATCCCCAACGACGACGGGACCTGGCGGGTCCTCTACGAGGGGTACAAGGGCGGCTTCGACGGCAAGAAGGGGGTGATGAGGCAGAAACTCCGGATCCCGGATCCCGCGGTGGCCGGGGAGATGTCCGCCCGGCCCTTCCCCTTCACCTGGCTGCCCTACCGCCTGGTCTACTGGAACGAGGCGGACCGGACCATGCTGGTGACCAGCGGCACGATGGACTTCCTCTGGCTCATGGCCAAGGACCCCGTCCCTCCCCCGGAGGTCTACGAGGGCCTGGTGGAGGAGTCCCGGAGGCTCGGCTTCGATGTCTCCCGGCTGGAGCGGGTGCCCCAGGGGCGGCCATGACCGACCATATATGGAACTACATCGAGGGCCGGGCGGGTGAGTACGACGACCTGGCACGGGACATCTGGGAACACCCCGAGCGCTCGGGTGAGGAGGAGCGGTCCGCGGCCCTGCACCGGGACCGCCTGTCCGCCTCGGGATTCCGCATCACGATCTATCCCGAGATGCCCCATGCCTTCGCGGCCGAACGGGGCGCGGGGAAGCCCGTGATCGCCCTCATGGGGGAGTACGACGCCCTTCCGGGCCTGTCCCAGGCCTGCTCGGTACGCCGGGAGGCCCGGAAACCGGGCGCCCCGGGCCATGCCTGCGGGCACAACCTCCTGGGGATCGGGTCCCTCGCCGCCGCGGAGGCCCTGGCGGACGCCCTCGCGGCCGCGGGTCTTCCGGGCACGGTGCGGTACTACGGTTGCCCCGCCGAGGAGGCCCTTGGGCGGATCCCCCAGGTCAAGGCGGGGCGTTTCGACGACGCCGACGCGGCCCTGACCTGGCACCCCGCGGACGTGAATACCCCGCACCGCTACACCACCAGCGCCAACGTGGCCCTGGTCGTCCGCTTCGCCGGCCGGGCCAGCCACGCGGCCATGGCCCCCCACGCGGGACGCTCCGCCCTGGACGGGGCCCAGATCTTCAACCTGGGCCTCGAGTTCCTCCGGGAGCACGTGGAGCGGGGGGTCCTGATCCACTACGTCATCTCCGACGGGGGAGCCCGGCCGAACATCGTGCCCGAGAGCGCCGCGGTTACCCTCTACGTCCGGGCCCCCACGGCCCAAGCCCTGCGCCTGGCCGTCGCCCGGGTGCTCAAGGCGGCCAAGGGGGCCGCGATGATGACGGAGACCCGGGTCTCCTGGGAGGTCAGCAGCGGGAAGTGCGACTACATCCCGAACGACGCCATCCACGGGGCGATGCTGGGGGCGATGCGCCGCCTCCCCGTGCCCGCCCTGGCCCCCCAGGAGACCGCCTTCGCCCGGGACCTGGCGGCCACGGTCCCCAAGCGGGACCGCGAGTCGACCCTGACGATGATCGGGGCGCCCCTGTCCCTGCTCAAGCGGCCGACACACGACCAAGCCGGGGACTTCGGGGAAGGGTTCCGGATCGGGGGATCCCTGGACACCGGGGACGTGTCCTACGTGACCCCCACGGGGCAGATGAACGCGGCCACCTGGCCCCTGGGCGTGGGAGCCCACACCTGGCAGTCCTGCTCGGCCTCGGGCTCAACGGGGGCGTTCAAGCGGATGCGCTGGGCGGCGGCGGTCCTGGCCGCGACGGGCTTCGCCCTGGCCTCGGACCCGGCCCTCCTCGCGGCGGCCCGGGCGGAGCACCGCCGGAAGACCCGGCCCTACCGGTCCACCATGGATCTGTAGGGGACGCGGGGCCGTCAGGCCTCCGCGGCGCGGACCCTGCGGACCGTCTCCAGGGCCGTCTCGATCATGGAGTCCAGGGATCGCTCCCGGTCGGCGCTTTCCATGTGGAGCCCCTTGAGGCGGAGGTCCGAGACTGCGAACATCGCCAGGGCCCGGCGGCCCAGGTAGGCGGCGTTGCAGTACAGGGCGTAGGCCTCCATGTCCGTGGCCACGCAGCCCATCCGTGCCCAGGGGGTCCAGGGCTTGTCCACGGCGTGGTACCGGGAGAACTGGTCCAGGCAGACCGTGTTCCCCACCACGAAGCGCCTCCCCAGGTCCCGGGCGGCGGCCACTCCGGCCTCCAGGAGCCCGAAGTCCGGGATCGCCGAGAAGGTTCCGCCCAGGCCGTACTGCTCCGCCCAGGAGGACGAGGTGGAGGAAGCCTGGGCGAAGACGAGGTCCCCCAGCTCCATGTCCTCCCGGAAGCCTCCGCAGGTGCCGACCCGCAGGATGTCCCGGACCCCGAACGCCGAGAAGAGCTCGTAGGAGTAGATCCCCATGGACGGGATCCCCATCCCGGAGCCCATGGCCGAAACCTGTACCCCCCGCCAGGTGCCCGTGAATCCGAGCATCCCCCGGACGGAGTTGAAGCGAACGGCCTTCTCCAGGAAACGCTCGGCGATGTACTTGGCCCGCAGGGGGTCCCCGGGCATGAGGACCGAGGGGGCGATGGGCCCCTCGGGTACGATGTGCGGGGTCGATTCCGTCACGACGCGCCTCCCGTCAATTCCGCGATCACTCCCCGGCACCGGTCCGCGACGCCGCGGACGTCCGCCATCGCCTCGGCCTGGTCGAAGCCCTTCATGCCCGTGCGATCCCAGACCAGGCGGCCGCCCACGTAGGTGGCGGCGACGTCGGAGGGACGCATCGAGTAGACGACCGCCGCGTACCAGTCGTAGACGGGCTGCAGGCCGAAGGAATCGGCGTCCACCAGGACCAGGTCCGCCTTCTTGCCGGGTTCCAGGGAGCCCGTGACCTTTCCCAGGCCCAGGGCCTCGGCGCCCCCCCGGGTCGCGGCCCGGACCGCCTGCCGGGCGGGGACGGCCCCGCGGTCGTTCCGGCGCATCTTCTGGAGCTTGGGGAAAAGTCCGACGATCCCCTGCAGATCCATGCCGTTTCCGGACAGGGGGCCGTCGGTTCCCAGTCCCACCGGCACCCCCGCGTCCGCAAGATCCGCGGCGGGGCAGATCGGCCGGCCGCTCTTGGCGTTGGAGCCCGGGCAGTGGGCCACCGAAAGCCCCCGGGCGGCGGCCAGGGCGATGTCGGAGGGGTCCAGGTAGATCATGTGGGCTCCGACCAGGCCGGGGTAGAGGGCTCCCTCGGCGTCCAGGTAGCGCAGCACCGAGCCGTGGGAGGCCGTGAAGCGCTCGTTCTCCGGGGCCGTCTCCGCTATGTGCATGAGGACCGGGAGGCCTCGGGCCTCGGATTCCCGGCGGACCCTTCGAAGATGCTCGGCATCCACGGTATAGGGGGCGTGGGGGGCCAGGCAGGGTTTCACCAGGGCGTCCCCGGCCCAGTCGGAGATGAAGTCGAGCCCGTACCCGAGACCCCCGTAGGGCTCCGGGCAGTCCGGGGCCGGGAAATCCACCACGGTCTCCCCCAGGACACAGCGAAGCCCCGCTTCCCGGGCGGCCCGGGCCACCTCGTCCTCGAAGTAGTACATGTCCCCGAAACAGGTGGTCCCCGAGGCGGCCATCTCCACCAGGCAGAACCGGGAGGCCCGGTACACCAGGTCCCGGTCCACCAGGCGGGCCTCCAGGGGGAAGATGTACTTCCGCAGGCGGTCGTCCACGTCCTCGCAGGCGCCCCGGAAGGCGGCCATGGCCACGTGGGTGTGGGCGTTCACGAAGCCCGGCATGAGGAGCTTCCCCGCGGCGTCCACGACGGTCCGGGCTTCCCAGGCCCGGCGCACCGCCATGGGGCCCACGGCCGCGATCGAGTCCCCCTTCACCGCCAGGAAGCCCGGCTCGTACAGGTTCCACGCCGCGTCCACGGTCAGGACCGCGGCGTTCTCGATCAGGAGGTCGCAGGTCACCGGTCGTCCCTGCCCGCGAAGAGCCGGAGCTTCCGGGCGGCCTCCCGCCTGTCCCGGACCAGGGTCACCACTACGAAGCCCAGGATGGTCACCGCGTAGGGCAGGGCCTGGATCAGCTCGGGCGGGAGTCCCCGGCTCTGGAGGAAGGTTGCCAGGGCGTCGGTCACCCCGAAGATCAGGGCCGCGAAGATGGAGCCCACCGCGGTCCCGCCGGCAACGACCTGGGCCGCGTTGGCCACGTAGCCCCGGCCCGCGGAGATCCCGGAGGTGAAGTTCGAGGTGTAGCCCATGGACAGGAAGCAGCCCGCAAGCCCCGCCAGCACTCCGGAGACGATCAGCGTGAAGAACTTGATCCGGTCCGGGTCGATCCCCGCCGCCCGCGCGGCCTCGACGTTTTCCCCGGTGGCACGGATCCGCCGGCCTATGGTCAGCTTGTTCAGGATCACGTGGATCACGACCACCGCGGCGGCGGCCAGGTACACGATCAGGTTCTGCCCCGACAGGACCTTCCCCAACCAGGGTATGTCCCGCAGCAGGGGGACCGAGACCATGGGCAGGACCTTGCTGGGCAGGGAGGAGGAGATGCCCTTGTCCCCGGTGATGGAGAAGAGGACGAAGACCGTCCCCCCCGTGGAAAGGAGGTTCAGGGCGATGCCCACCAGGACCGCGTTGGCGTCCAGCTTGAGGGCGAAGAGCCCCAGGACGAGGGCGATGGCCACCCCCGCGGCGACGCCCGCGGCCAGGCCGATCCAGGGGCTCCCGGTCCAGGCGCTGGCCAGGACCCCCGTCAGGGCGGCCCAGAGCATGGAGCCCTCCAGGGCCATGTTCTTGATCCCCGCCTGTTCGGTGATGACCGCCCCCAGGGTAACCAGGAGTATGGGGGCCGTGGACCGCACTACGATGAACCAGTAGTTCGAGGAGCCGAATACGGAGGCCAGGAATTCCATCATTCCGCGCCTCCCGCCGGAGCCCCGGCCGCCCGGGCCTCGGCGGTCCGCGCCAGGGCGGTCCGCTGGAGCCTCCGGGCCTTGAAGTAGTTCACGATCTTGTCCGAGGCCAGGATCAGGATGATGAGGCCCTGGAGCAGGGTGATGAACTCGAAGGCCACGTCCCCCCGCCGGGACATGAAGTCCGCCCCCACCCGCATGTAGGCCAGGAAGAAGGCGGAGAGGGGCACGAACTTGGGGTTCTTCCGGGCCAGCATGGCCACGATGACCCCGTCCCAGGCGTAGGAGGGGTTCATCTGCCAGATGAAGGCCTTGTAGAGTCCCGCCATCTCGATGGCCCCGCCCATTCCTCCCAGGAAACCGGACACGAAGTGGGAATAGAGGATGACCGTCGGCACCGAAAGCCCCGCGTAGGCGGCGAACTTCTGGTTGGCCCCGATCATCCGGATCTCGTAGCCCCACTTGGTCCGATAGAGGAAGACGGACACCAGGACCACGAAGACCGCGGCCACGATGAATCCCGCGTGGAGCTGGGTATTCGGAATCAGCCGGGGCAGCAGGAAGGTATTCCGGAACGGCAGGGACGAGAGGATGGTCTGGTTCCGGTCCCGGAGGAAGTAGAGGATCACGAAGCTCCCGACGAAGTAGAAGACGTAGTTCAGCATCAGGGAGGAGACGAGCTCGTTGGCCCGCCACCGGATCTTGAGGATCGCCGGCAGAAGGCCTATGAAGCCCCCCGTGATCCCCGCGGCCAGCATGGCGAAGGCGGGATGCCAGCCCGCCGGGAGGGCGACGTGGATGCCCGCCGCGGTGGCCACCACCGCCCCGATGTAGAACGAAGAGTCCACGATCAGGGACATGTGCTTGGACTGGTAGATGATGCACAGGGCCAGGCCCGTGAAGGTCAGGGGCACCATGGCGATCATCATGTAGTAGATGTTGTAGGTCCGCAGGAAGGGCCCCAGCAGGAAGTTCCGCGCCGACTGGGCGGGCTCCTTGCTGACCAGGAATATGAGCCCCACCCCCGCCAGGAGGGAGAAGACCGCGGCGAACAGGGTGACCAGGGCGGGCTCCAGGGCGTCCCGGTTCGTGAAGAAGAGCCCGACCTTGCCGGGAAGAGTCTTGGTTCGGGTTCCGTCACTCATGGAGCACCTTCCTGATCTCGATTTCGTCCTGGGTCTTGAGGCCGAGCATGTAGAGCCCCAGCTCCTTGTCCGTCACGGCGGAGGCGTCGGGGAACCACGCCACGATCTTCCCGGAGTGCATCACGATGAGGCTGTCCGAGAGGGAGAGGACCTCCCCCAGGTCCGAGGACACAAGGAGGATGGCCTTGCCCTCGTCCCGCATGGACAGGATGGTCCTATGGATGAACTCGATGGCCCCGATGTCCACCCCCCGGGTGGGCTGGGAGACCACCAGGACGTCCGCCGCTGCGGTGAACTCCCGTCCGATGACCACCTTCTGCATGTTCCCCCCCGAGAGGCTGGCCACCGCCTGGTTCGGGGAGGAGCAACGGATGTCGAAGCGCTGCACGATGCCCTTGGCCTCCGCCTGGATGGCGGATCTCCGCAAGAAGCCGCCTCCGGTGAAGGCGGGCTCGGAGTAGCGGTCCGCCAGGAGGTTGTCCGCGATGCTGGCCGGCAGGGCGGTCCCCACGGTCATCCGGTCCTCGGCCACGTGGGCCATCCCGGCCTTGCGGACCTTCCTTGGGGATGCGTTGGTCAGGTCCGTCCCCCCCTTGCGCACCGACCCGGTCAGGGTGCGGGCATGGCCGGTCAGGATGCGGACCAGCTCGGACTGGCCGTTCCCGTCCACCCCCACGACCCCCAGGATCTCCCCCTTGCGCAGGGAGAAGGAGACCCGGTCCACCATGGTGATCCCGAAGTCGTCCACGAAGGAGAGGTCCCGGACCTCCAGGGCCGTTCCCCCGGGGGCGGCCGCCTTCTTGTCCAGGGTCAGCCGGACCTCCCGCCCCACCATCTCGTTGGAGATAGTCTGGCGGTCCACGTCCCCGATGTCGTGGGTGGCGATGACCGCCCCGTCCCGCATCACCGTCACCCGGTCGCAGAGCTGGAAGACCTCCCCCAGCTTGTGGCTGATGAAGATGATGGTCTGTCCCTTGTCCCGGAGGGCCTTGAGCTCCGCGAAGAGCTCGTCCGTCTCCTGGGGGGTCAAGACCGAGGTGGGCTCGTCCAGGATCAGGATGCGGGCCCCCCGGTACAGGGTCTTCAGGATCTCCAGCTTCTGCCGCATCGAGACGGAGACGTCCACCACCCGGGCCCGGGGGATGATGCGCAGGTTGTACTTGGCCGAGAGCTCCTCGGCGATACGGACCGCCCGGTTCAGGTCGTACATCCCGGACTTCTTCCGGGGTTCCCGGCCGAGCACGAGGTTTTCCGCCAGGGTCAGGGAGGGCACCAGCATGAAGTGCTGGTGGACCATGCCGATACCCGCGGCGATGGCGTCCCGGGAGGACCCGAAGCGGACGGACTTGCCGTCCAGGAGGAGGGTTCCGGAGCTGGGAGGTTCCTCCCCGTAGACCACCTTCATCAGGGTGGACTTTCCGGCACCGTTCTCCCCGACCAGGCCGAGGATCTCCCCCCGGCGCACGGTCAGGTTGACGAATTTGTTGGCCGCCGTGCCGTTGCCGTACACCTTGCAGAGGTCCACGGCCTGGAGAATGGTTTCCACTCGCGTGCTTCCTTGCCGGGCCGGGGGGTGCGGTGCGCCCGCGGCGGTCCCGGCGGCTAGAAAAGATAAACGGGGTGTCCAATAAGTCGGTTACTTATCGTACACCCCTTGCAGTTTCTAACGATCTTTAAGGAACGTTAGGAACTGCTTCCCTAGAACCAGCTGTCCAAAAAGCCAACTGAGCTTTTTGGACAGCCTCCGGAACGATCTTACTTGTTCGGGTTGACGGCGTCCCGCATCTTGTTGATCTCCTCGGCGCTCATGCTGAAGGCCGAGGGGATGGCCACCTTGCCCGCGTTGATCTCGGCGATGATCCGGTCCATCTCCTTCTGGATGGCTCCCGGCACCGCCTTGTTCAGGGGGGCGAAACCGATGACCCCGTCCGCCACGCCCAGGTAGACCTTCTGGCCCCCGAGCTTCTGGCCGGCCATGAACTTGTCGAAGGTTCCCGCCAGGGTCAGGTCCACGCGCTTCATCGTGGAGGAGAGGATCAGGCCCGCCTTGGCCGGCTCGCTGGGGAAGAGGGAGGCCTGGTCCGTGTCCACGCCGATGGCGTACTTGCCGGTCTCCACGGCGGCGTCGAAGAGCCCCAGGCCCGCGCGGCCCGCGGCGTGGTAGACCACGTCGGCCTTGAAGGACCCGAACTGGATCAGGGCCTGGTCCTTGGCCTTGGCGGTATCCGTGAAGGAGTTCACGTAGTTGTAGACGATCTTGACCGCCGGGTTGACCTTCTGGGCTCCGGCGATGTATCCGACGAAGAAATCGTTGATCCCCGTGATGTCCCGGCCGCCGATGAAACCGATCACGTTGTCCGGATTGATCTTGGGATTGCCGCCGGTCCGGGTCATGCTTCCCGCCAGGACGCCCGCCAGGTAGCCGGCCTCGGAGTTCTTGTACTGCACCGAGTAGACGTTGGGGATGTCGCCCTCGACCCAGCCGTCGTACATGACGTACAGGGTGCGGGGATAGCGGGGGGCGATCTCCTGGACGGCGCTTCGGAAGTTGTTGGAGCAGAAGACCACCGCGTAGCCCTCGGCTCCGGCGTCCTCCAGGGAGGGGGCGTACTTGGCCGTGTCCGCGCCCAGCTCGGTGTACTTCGTGGTGACCTTGGCCCCGTACTTGGCCTTGATCATGTCCAGGCCCGCCTTGGCGGAGTCGTTGAATCCCTTGTCGCCCAGGGATCCGGAAATCAGCAGGAACACGTTCGTGGTCTGTGCCGCCGCCGGAAGGGCGAAGGCCAGGGCCAGGATCAGGACGACGGGCAGCGTGAGACGCTTCATGGAAACCTCCTCGCGATACATCGGGCGCGGCGGGGGCCGCGGCTCCGCGGTTCTCCGGAAGCATTAAGAATATTCCAAGGCCCCGGGGCAAATCAATAGCGTTTAGTCAGGATTCCAAGCCCGAGGCGCGGGCCGGGCGGTGACGGCGGTCGAGAAAACTCCGCGGCGCCCTCGGCCGGTTGAAAAAGATTCCCGGCGGAACTAGGGTAGTGTCACGAAGCTTGTGAAGGAGGCGGGGATGGCGGGAGATACCGGTTTCGGCGCGGTCGAGGCGGCCCTGGACCGGGGCGCGGCGGACCTGGAGGGCATGGCGGCGGACCTGGCCGCCCACCCGGAGCTCGGGTTCCGGGAGGAGCGCACCGCCGCCGTCCTGGAAAAGGCGCTCCGGGAAACCGGAGCCCGGGTGCGGACCCGCATCGCCCTCACGGGAATCCGGGCCGACCTGGGCTCCGAGGACGCTCCGGCGATCTTCCTGATCGCGGACCTGGACGCGATCCTCACCTCCGGGGCCGCCGGAGGCGTGGCCCACTCCTGCGGGCACCACGCCCAGATGGCCGTCATGCTGGCCGTCTTCCGGGCCCTGGCGGAGGCGGGGGTTCCGGAACGGGAGAAGGTCCGCCTGGTCTTCCTGGGAACCCCCGCGGAGGAGTTCCTGGAGATGGAGTACCGCCTGGGTCTCCGCGCGGAAGGGAAGGTCCGCTTCCTCTCGGGCAAGCAGGAGATGATCCGCCTGGGCGCCCTGGACGACGCCTGCGTCGCCCTCAAGTACCACTCCATGTCCGATTCTCCGGAGCGGGTCGCCACGGTGAACGGCACCCTGAACGGGTTTTTGGCCAAGCGGGCCACCTTCCTCGGCCGGAGCGCCCACGCGGGGGCCTGGCCCGAGAAGGGGATCAACGCCCTGAACGCCGCAAGTCTGGCCATGCTGGCCATCCACGCCCAGCGGGAGACCTTCCGGGACGACGACCACATCCGGGTACACCCGGTGATGAAGTCCGGGGGGACCACGGTGAACACGGTCCCGGACACCGCGGTCCTGGAGACCTACGTCCGCGGGGCCTCCTGGCCCGCCATCCGGGACGCGGACGCCAAGGTGGACCGGGCCCTGGCCGCCGGGGCCGTCGCCATCGGGGCGGCCGTCCGGATCGACAACTCCCCGGGCTACATGCCCTTCCGGCCCGATCCCGCCCTGGGGGAGGTCCTCGGGGCCGCGGCCCGGACCGTCCTTTCGGAACGGGACATCGACTTCCATGACCGGTCCTTCGCCAGCGACGACATCGGGGACGTGGCGGCCCTGGTGCCCACCTGCCAGCTCGGGTACGCGGGCTTCTCGGGGACCATCCACGCCGCGGACTTCAAGCCCTCCGACCCGGTCCGGGCCTATCGGGAGCCCGCCCGGATCCTGGCCCGGGCCGCCTTCGACCTGGCCTTGAACGGAGGCGCGAAGGCCCTGGAGATCCGGCGGAGCTTCAAGCCCGAGTTCACGAAGGAAGCGTACCTGAGCTCGATGGAAGCGCTGTTCGCGTCACGGACTCTGGAGTGGGATCCGGGCACGTGAACGGCTAATGCCGTATCAGCCGCCGGAAGCCTTCCTCCAGTTCCCGCTCCACCCGTTCCGCCGCCTCCTTCCTCCCCTCCCCGGGGCGGCGCGAGGCCTCGACGGGCTCCCCCGCGATGACCCGGGCGTCCTTCAGGAAGTACTTGGAGCGGTGCTTGAGCTCCAAGCCCTCCAGCCGGTTGGCGAAGTCGTGGAGGTTCTGGGCCGTCTCCACCAAGCGCTCGAAGCTCGGATTCCCGTCCAGGTACCCGGGATCCAGAAACTGCCCCAGGGCAGCGGTCATGTAGATCTTGTCCAGGAAATAGGCCTCCGCGGAGCCCCGCCGCGCGGCCGCGAGTTCCAGGGGGCTCAGGGCCGCCAACTCCTCCCGGGAATAGAAGACCCGGCGCAGGGACTCCGCGCGGATGTTCAGGATCCGGGCCTTCAGGGTGGCCGCGGGCTGCACCCCGTAGAAGGCCTCCATCCGGGAGATCGAGGCGTCCAGCAGGACGCCCAGCCGTTCCGCCAGGCCCGCGCCCGTCGGGGCCGGCTTTAAGCCCCAGGAACGGGCATAGGTCGTCTCCGCGATATCCACGAGCCTGCCCCAAATGGCCAGGAGCCGGGACTTGATCGCCTCCGGCGAGGTCGGATCCTTCCCGGTAGCGCCCTGCCCGGGATCGGGGCGAGCTGCGGCCCGGTCCAGGCCGATCCGTTTCTCCAGGCGGGTCAGGAAGCGGCCCAGGCGGGCGGGGCTGGTGGTCCGACCGTAGGAATACTCGATGGCCAGGGGGATGATCCGTACCGGCATGGGCTTGTCCGAGGAGGCCAGACGCTCCGCGGCCAGGAGGGCGATCCGGGTGGTTCCGGGATCCAGTTCCGGGAGGATCCCCCCGTTCAGGGTGGCCATGCCCTCCGGGGCTATGGCCATGGGACGGCGCCGCTCGGCCACGGCTCGCACCAGGTAGTCCAGGACCGCCCGGTCCACGGCGCCGTGGCGCACCGGCACGATGCCCGCGTTCCGGAGCGCCCAGTGCACCAGGGGGCTGGCCCAGAGTTGGACCTCCGAGCCCGAGGGATACCAGGCCCCGGGCCGGCCGTCCGCCTCCACGGCGGGTGCCTTGCCCCGGATCAGGTTCGTCAGGACGTGGAAGACCAGGTGGGGATCCGCGTCCCCCGGATGGCGGTAGGCCAGGATGAAGCGCCCCTCGTCCGCGGCGGACCTACGGTACTCCTCGACCAGGCGCTCCCGCCCCTCCACGCCGATCCGAGCCAGGCGCAGGACGAACCGGGCATAGGCGGGCCCCAACAGGGCGGTCACACTTAAGAACACCCGGCTCTGCCGGCCCAGTTCGATCTTCACCGACTCCCGGGGAATCCAGGGTTTCAGTTTCACGGCCTTCTCCTTGGCGGTGATCCGGCCGGATACTGACATACTCCGAGTTCGTCAGCACCCTGCCAGCCACCCCCTCCAGTATACCCGACGCGGGCGCGGCGGCCACCACCCCGGCGAGGCGGGCGACCCTTATTTCTGACTTTTTGATTAGACTACCGCGTGAGTATCTTATGTAGAAGATTCCCGGGGATACCTGCCCGTCATCCGAGGAGATGCCATGGCTTCCTGGAACCCGTCCTGCGAACGATGGCTGGACGCCACCCTCCCCCAGATCCTCCCGGTCCTGAAGCGGAAGATGTTCGGATACCCGGCCTGGTTCGAGTACGGCCGAATGCGGCTGTGCCTCATGGAAGGCGGGGTCGGCATCAAGTCCGATCCCGGGGTCATCCGGTCCGCCCGGGATTCCGGGATACCCCTGGGGGACTTCGTCCCCCTCGGGCGGACCGCCGGCAGGACCTGGGCCTTCTTCGCCCTTCCCGCCGCGGAGGAACCCTGGGACGAGGAATCCCTGCGCTTCGCCCTGGGGCTCCTCCTTTCCGTGCCCGCCCCGGAGCGGGCGGCCGGGAGGAAACCGTGAGGCCGGCACGCGGGGCCGACCTCGGCGCATCGATCCCGGCCGCCTTCCTCGCGGCGGTCCTGGTTCTCGGCATGGCGTCCTGCGGCCCCGGGACGACCTCCCCTTCCGGGGCGCCCCCTTCGCAGGCTCCGGTTCCCGCGTCCGCGGATCCCGAGTACCTCCCGGCCCGTTCCCGGTCCGAACTCCCGCCGGTGGTCCCGCCCAAGATGCCGGCCTTCGTTCCCGGCTACGCCGAGCTCGATCCCGACTCGGGCCTCCACATGACGGGCACCCCCCTGGAGCTGGACCTGAAGACCTGGCGCCTGGCGGTCACGGGAGCGGTGCGAAGGCCCCTTTCCCTCGACTTCGACGAGCTTCGAACCCTGCCCCGGGTGCGCTCCCGGTCCACCCTGGTCTGCCCGGGCTACTTCGAGGACAACGCCGTCTGGGCGGGCGCCTCCCTGGCGGCCCTTCTGGAACTCGCGGAGCCCCTGGAGGGGGCCAAGGGCGTGAACCTGGTCAGCGCCGACGGATACTCGACCTGGATCGGCATGGAGGACGCCCGGGCCCCCCACAACTTCCTGGCCTACGAGTTCGCCGAGGGGCGACCGGTACCCGTGCTACACGGGTTCCCCGTGCGGGCGGTCTTTCCCTCCCTGACCGGGTCGAAGTGGGTCAAGTGGCTGACGGAGGTCCAGGTGGAGTACGCGGACCCCCCGAAGGCCCCGCCCGCGGGGAGCGTGCCGGGAAGCTGAACCTTCCGGCGTGCATTATTCCCAAAAAGCGCTAGACTTGAAGGCCATGAAAAAGCATCGGAACGCGAATCGGACGGAGCGGCCGGTCCTGGCGGCCGCCCTGACCGCGATCCTGGCGGCGGGATCCGCCGCGACGGGCCTGGCGGTTCCCGGCCTGGGCCGTCCCGCGGCGGCCGCCTCGGCGGCCCTCGCCCTGCTCGCGGCGGCCGTCGGTCTCCGAGCCTACGTATCCGTTCGGAAAGCTTCCCGGGGGGACGCCGCCCTCCAGGCCGCGTCCTCGGACCCAGAGCGGGGAGCCCTCGACCTGGTCCGCCTGGCGGCGGCCGCCTCGGAGGATCGGTCCCTGGCTTGGCACGCCCGGCTCCTGGAAACCTTGAACCAGGACATCGCCCTCCTTCAGCGCTCGGCCGTGAAATTCGACCTCTTCTCCTCGGATATCCTTTTCTCGGCCCAGACCCTGGCCGGGCTGGCCCGTCGGGACCTGGAGATGCTGACCCGGCTGAGGGGCCAGGTCACGGAGTTCTTCGAGGAGCAGGCCCGGACCAACGAGGAGCTCGGACAATTGCGGGAACGGCTGACCGGGAGCGCGGAACTTGCGGCCCGGCTGGCCCGCACCGCCTCGGATTCGCGGTCGGAGCTTTCGCTGCTGGTGGACCTGAGCCGGGAGGCCGCCCGGGATGCCCGGGCGGGCGTCGAGGGAGTCGAGGCGACCGGCGAGGCCGCCTCGGGGCTGGAACGCCTCCTGGACCGCCTGAACCAAGCGGCCCGCCGGGAGGCCGAGGAGGCGGACCGCATCGCCGAAAGCCTGGCCCGGATCGCGGACATCGTGGAGCGCACCCACATCCTGGCCACGAACGCCTCCATCGAGGCGGCCCGGGCCGGCGCCCGGGGTTCGGGCTTCGCGGTGATCGCCGCGGAGGTTCGGAACCTCTCCGAGGCCAGCCGGAAGGCCCTGGAGGACATCGGCAAGGTCCTGGGCTCCGTGGCGGCGGGGATCCGGGAATCCGGGGCCCTGTCCGCCCAGGTCGCCTCCCATTCGGAACAGCTCGACCGCTCGCTCTCGCGCACCCGGTCCTCCTTCGAGGCCATCGACGGCCGGATCCGGGAGGTCGAGGGCCGCCTGGCTCGGTTCGACGAGGTCTTCTCCGAGCAGGCGGAGGGCTCGAACCGCTCCTCCGCCTCCGCGGGCCAGGCCGCCTCCCTCCTGGAGGGCTTCGCCGTCGCCTTCCGGGAGCGTACCGAGACCTACGAGGGCATCCTGGAGGCGGCCCGGGAATCCGAGACCTCCGTGCACGACGCGGAGCGGTCCGCCCGGGTCCTGGCCCAGCTGGCGGGCTACCTCAAGAACGGGGGCCTGGACCGCAACCGGGTCCTGCGCCGGTACCGGGCGGACGGGGACCTGGCCCAGGGCCGGCTCGGACGCAGGGAGCGGAGGGAGGAGCTCCTCTATAACCTGGAGATCTTCGATCCCGAAGGCGCATCCCTCGGCCACCTCGGGGACCTGTCGCCCTCGGGCCTCCTCCTGGTGACGCCCGGGCGGATCGAGCCCGGCACGCGCCTCGCCCTGAGCCTGGCCCTGCCCATCACGGCGGAGGGGGAACGGAGGGTTCCTTTGTCCGTTACGGTCCGCCGGGTCGAGGAGGACGGGGGGCTGTTCCGCCACGGATGCTCCATCGACGACCGGGAGCGGGCGGCCGGACAGGTGGAGGAGATCCTCCGGAGCCTCTCCCTGGGTGCCGTCTCCGCCCCGGGCCTTCCCGCGGCGGGCGCCGGTTCCCCGGGCGCGGAGGAGGTCGAGGAGGCGGAGGAGGTGTGAAAGAAGGTGGATCGGTGAATAGGTGAACAGGTGAACAAGCTATGAGACCGGCATCCTTCACCGCTTAGTGTTTACCGTCCACCGTCCCCCGCCAATCCCCCCAGGGCGGTCTCCCGGTACAGGTGCGGCAGGTCGTGGCCCGTCCGACGCATGACTTCCACGACGCGGTCGAAGCTCACCCGATGGCTCCCGTCGGACAGGAGGGCGTACTCCGCCGCGTCCAGGGCCCGAGCGGCCGCGAAGGCGTTCCGCTCGATGCAGGGGATCTGCACCAGCCCCCCGATGGGATCGCAGGTCAGGCCCAGGTGGTGCTCCAGGCCCATCTCGGCGGCGTACTCCACCTGGGCGGGGGTCCCTCCGAAGAGCTGGGCGGCGGCGGCCGCGGCCATGGCGCAGGCCGAGCCGATCTCCCCCTGGCAGCCGACCTCCGCCCCGGAGATGGAGGCGTTGTGCCGGATGAGGTTTCCCACCAGCCCCGCGGTGGCCAGGGCGTGGAGCAGGCGCTTCTCGCTGAACTTGTAGTATTCCTCCAGGAGATACAGCACCGCCGGCAGAACCCCGCAGGATCCGCAGGTGGGGGCCGTGACGACCCGCCCGCCCGAGGCGTTCTCCTCGGCCACGGCAAGGGCGTAGGCGAAGAGCCGGGTCCGGACCCGGATCGGGTCGCCCTGGAGCTGGGACTTTGTGAAGTACGAGGAGGCCTTGCGGGCCACCCCCAGAGGGCCGGGCAGGCGGCTCTCGTGGTCCAGTCCGTTCCGGATCGAGTCTCCCATGGCCTCCCATACCCCGCCCAGGTAGTCCCAGATGCCGGGGTCCTCACGCTCCGCGACGTATTCCCAGAGGTTCCGTCCCTCCTCCCGGCACCAGGCCAGGATCCCGTCCATGCGGCCGAGGTCGTACCGGGATTCCGCGGAACGGACGCCCGGGGTCCGGGTGACCTCCCCTCCCCCCACGCTGAACCAGGTCTCCGAGAGGACGGACCGACCGGCCTCGTCCCGGGCCTCGAGTGTGAGGGCGTTGGGGTGTCCGGGCAGGATGGTATCGGGCTTCCACTCGAACCGGACCTCCGGGCCCAGGACCTTGAGTATCGCCTCGTCCGTGAGGTGCCCCTTCCCCGTGGCCGCGAGGGACCCGTAGAGGGTCACCTCGTACCGTCCCTCGGGCGCGCGTTCCTTGAAGGACTCCGCCGCCCGGGCGGGTCCCATGGTGTGGCTGCTTGAGGGGCCGTAGCCGATCTTGAACACGGTCCGGATGGTTTCCATGGCGGTTTCCCCGGCGAGTGTACTCCATCCGAGGCCGCCCATCCTAGCGCCGTTGACGGGTTTCCCGCATGGGATATCATGGAGCCATGGCTACCCTGAAAGAACGGCTCCGGGAACGGGAGAAGGAGCTGGCCTGCGTCTATTCCATCTGCCTCCTGGCCGCCGGCGGCCCGGAGCCCCGGGACGCCGCCGAGGGAATCGCCCGTGCCTTGTGCGCGGCCGTCCAGCACGAGTCCCGGGCGGCCTGCGTCGTACGCTTCCGGAGGATCGGCTCCGAGGATACCGTCACCGTGCGCAGGGGCCCCCCCGTCCCCGAGGACGGCGCCCTCCGACCCGCGCTGGAAGCCCCCCTGCCGGACGAGGACTCCGTCGGATGGAGCGGAAGCGTCCGCATGGAGTACCTGGATCCGGACCTGTCCTTCCTGCCCCAGGAAAAGGCCCTCCTGGATTCCATCCTCGTGATCGCCGCGTCCATCCTCCGGACCTCGAACCTGATCACCCGGCTTCGAGCGGCCTCGGAGGATCTTTCGGCCAAGAACGTGGCCCTCCGGGAGGTGCTCTCCGCGATCGAGGCCGATCGCCGCAGGACGCTGCTGGCCTTCCGGGAACGCGCCGCTGCGGAGATCCTGCCCCTCGCCGAGCGCGCCCGGGATCGCTCCCTGACGGAGGAACGCCGGGATTCCTACCTGGAGCTCCTGATCCGGGAGCTCGAACGGGATGTCGACTCCATCGGCCGGGGCCCCGAGGGCCGCGCGGCCCTGAGCCCCCGGGAGAGGGAGATCGCCGTGCAGGTGAGGAACGGCCGGACCAGCAAGGAGATCGCCGAGCTGTTGGGGATCTCCCGGGCTACCGTGGAGCGGCACCGCCACAACCTGCGCCGGAAACTCAGGATCTCCGACCGGGCCGTGAACCTTGCGGGGCTCCTGGGCGGCATGTCCGCAAGCGCCGCGGATGGATTCGATCCTTACTTGTAGATATTCATACAAATTCCGTACAAGACATGTGAGAGTTCCCAATTTCGTCCCGAGCAGGTATGTTCTTATTCTCAAACGACATACCTACTCACAAGGAGCGGAGGATGGAACTCTACGCACTCACGGATTCGGACTACCGGAAGCTGTCCGCCCTGGCCCTGGCGATGCGAAACAGCCGAAATCCCGGCCGCGCGGCCGTCCTCGATCAACGTCTGCGGATAGCCCGGGGTGCGGGATCCGCGGATTCGGCGGGCATCCAGGTGACCATGAATTCCCGGATCACGATCCGGGACGAGGACTCCGGGGAAGTTTTCTCCTATCGCCTGGCATTTCCCGCGGAAGCCGACATCTCCACCAGCAGGATCTCGGTCCTGACCCCCCTCGGGTCCGAACTCCTGGGCCGGCGGGCGGGTGAATCCTTCGGCTACGACAGTCCCGGAGGCCGCCGGCGCGTCCTCGTCGAGAAGGTGGTCCAGGATGACTGACCCCGCGCCCGTTTCCCTGTTTCGGCATCCCGCCTGGATAGCCTGGAAGGAATCGCAGGGCTGGAAGCGGGCGGAGACGGGGCTGGGCTGTTCCGCCCTTTGCAGGCGGATCGGTACGGCCGGCTCCATGGCCTACATCCCCGGCCCCCTGTCCCTTCCGGGCCTCCGGGCGCGCGACATCGACGAGCGGGGCGCCGCGATGGAGGCCCTGTCCCTTCGCGCGCTCCCGAAGCTCCCCCCGGATTGCGTCTTCATCCGCTGGGACCTCATGGTAGAGGCCTGGACCGACGGCCGCGGATCAGCATTGAACCGGGGACTGCAGGAGCTGCGCATGAACGCGTCGACCGTGCGGCGCAGGTTCCGCAAGGCCCCGGTCGAATACACCTGCCCCGATACGATGATCCTGGATCTGACGGGCGGCCCGGCGGCCGTCTGGTCCAGGATGGAGGCGAAGACCCGCTACGCCGTGCGGCTCGCGGAGCGCAGGGGGACCGTCGTCGAACGAACGGGAGAAGCCGGACTCCGAACCTTCCATGAGCTCTACGGCCGGACGGCCTCGCGAAAGGGGCTGCCCCGGCATCCGGAATCCCTGTTCCGGAAATTCTTCCGGGAAGCCCGCGACCGGGGGCTTGAGCTGGACCTTTACCTGGCCCGGTACAAGGACGAGCCGGCCGCCGCCGCCGTCGTCGCCCGCGTCCGGGACGAGGCCTGGTACCTGTTCGCGGCCTCCTCCTGGAACCTGCGTTCGGCCGCGGGGCCCAGCGCCGTCCTCCATCGCGCCGCCGCGGATTGCGCCCGGGCGGGGGTGCGCCGTATGGATCTTCTGGGCGTGAGTCCCCCGGACAGCCCGGACCATCCCTTGGCGGGCTTGACCCGTTTCAAGAAAGGCTTCGGGGGCCGCCGTCATACCCGGGCCGGCGCTTGGGATTACGTGGTCGACGGGGAGATCTATTCCGGCTATGCCCGGACGGAAGGCCTTTCGCGGCCCTGAGCGCGAAGGCCGCCCGTCCCCGCAAACCGCGGCCGCACCGCTTGCGCTTCGCCCTTCCCCGTGCTATGGTCCAGCCTACCGATGGAGGAGCGATCCCCAGGAGTACGCCGGGCAAGGGAGCGGATCCCGTAGACCCCGGCCGAAAGGGGAGGATCGCCGAAGGAAGGTCCGGGGCCGTTCCCGGGCCGACTTGGACGTCCGGGCTAATACCCGGCGGCTGTCGCGGGCAAAACCAAAGCCGCCCGCGGAGTGCCAGAGGGATGCATCGCTTGTCCCGACGAATGCGCTATGGGTCCGTCCCATAGGGTATGGGATTCGCGTTCGCCCATGGGACCTCCCTCGGATTGGAGGTGCCATGTCGCACGCCCTTCAATCCGCGGGGTTCCGGACCCTATTCAGGGTTTCGGACCCGCGACCGCGGGACGCTTCCGCCCCGGAAGTTTCTCCCCCGCGGTTTTCCCGAACGGATTTCGTATCTCCTCCGGGACAGGTACCGCCCGCGGCGTCACAAGCCGCGCCGCCCGCGCAGGCCCCTCACACCGAGAACAAGCCCCTGCGGGTCGGGATCTTCGGCCGCGGACGCCTGGGCTCCGCGGTCCTGGAGAACGCCAAGGACGCCAAGGGCCTGACCGTGGCCTGGGCTCTGGGCCGGGGCTACGCCCCCCGGTCCCCGGTGGACGTGGTCCTGGACGCCAGTCATGCCGATGCCGTGCGGGACCACGTGGAGTGGGCCGTCCGCACGGGCTCGGACCTGGTCATCGGTACCTCGGGCTGGACCATCCCGGACCTGGCGGACCTCGTGGGGGACCGGATCGGGGTCCTCACGGCCCCGAACTTCTCCCTGGCCGCGGCCCTCCTGCGCCGCCTGGCCCTGGTCCTGGCCCGCTTCGCCGCCTCATACCCCGAAGCGGACCTGGGAATCACCGAGAAGCACCACAACAAGAAGGCCGACGCCCCCAGCGGCACCGCCAAGTCCCTGGCGGCCGCCCTGGTGGAGGGCTGTCCCCGGTTCACGGGCTGGTCCCTCGCCCCCGCCGCCCCCGGTAAGGTCTCCGTGGCCTCACTGCGGACCGGTTACGAGGTGGGGTTCCACGAGGTCCTCCTGGACGCCCCTTCGGAGACCATGACCCTGACCCACGAGGCCCGGTCCCGGGACCTCTTCGCCCGGGGGGCCCTGGAGGCCCTCCGGTGGATCCGGGGCCGGAAGGGGGTCTACTCCTTCGACGACATGGCCGCCGAGATGTTGGATCCCCTCTTCCGGATGGAGTGCGCCGACGATCGGGGGACACGGTGAGCCCCGCCGACCTCGAGGCCTTCTGCCAGGGCACCCCGGACGAGATCGCCGCCCGCCCCGGATGGTCGGAGTTCCACGAGGCCTTCCTGGCCGCCCTGGAGTCCGGGGAGGTGCGCGCCGCGTTCCGGGGCCCCGACGGAACCTGGACCGCCGTGACCTGGGTCAAGCGGGGCATCCTGGCGGGCTTCAAGGCCGCCCCGGTGATCTCCTTCCCGGCCTGGCCCGGGGGAGCCCGGGACAAGGCCTCCTACCCGCCCCGGGAGATCTCCGAGGCCGACGGGGTGCGCATGGTCCCCGGGGGCTCCTCGGTCCGTCGGGGAGCGCGCCTGGGCCGGGGGGTCGTGGTCATGCCCCCGGCCTTCGTCAACGTGGGAGCCTGGATCGGGGACGGGACCATGGTGGACTCCCACGCCCTGGTGGGGTCCTGCGCCCAGATCGGGGAACGGGTCCACCTCTCCGCGGGGGCCCAAATCGGCGGGGTCCTGGAGCCCGCGGGGGCCCGGCCCGTGGTGGTGGAGGACGGGGCCTTCGTGGGAGCCCTGGCGGCCCTCCTGGAGGGGGTCCTGGTCCGGGAACGGGCGGTCATCGCCCCGGGGACGATCCTGTCCGCGGGGGTGCCCATCCACGACCTGGTGAACGGCCGGGTCCTGCGTGGAGAGGTTCCTCCGGGGGCCGTGGTCGTGCCGGGCTCCCGGCCCGCCCCGGGGGACTACGCGGCCCGCTCGGGGATCCTCCTGGCCGCCCCCTGCATCGTGAAGTACAGGGACGCCAAGACCGACGCCTCCCTGGCCCTGGAGGAGGCCCTCCGGTGAGACCCGCCGCCCGCATGGAGGGCCTGGGTCTCTCCGTGATCCGGGCCCTGAACGAGGGGGCGCCCGCCGGCTGCGTTTCCCTGGGCCTGGGGGAACCCTCCTGGGAACTTCCCCGGGAAGCCCGGGAGGCCCTGGCCGCGTGGGCGAGTTCGGAGGGCTCCTGCCCCTACGGTCCCAACGCGGGCACCCCGGAGCTTCGGGCCGTCTTCAGGGATTTCCTGGGCGCCACGGATGCCGAGTTCCTCGTGTCCGCGGGGAGCCAGGGTGCCCTATTTTCCCTTGTCCACGCCTGGGCGGGCCCGGGGGACCAGGTCCTCCTTCCGGACCCGGGCTTCCTGGCCTACCCGACCCTGGCCCGGCTGGCCGGGGCCGAGCCGGTCCCCTACCCCCTGGCCCCGGACTTCTCCCTGGATCCGGGGCTCTTCCGGGCCGTTTTGGACTCCGCGCCCCGGACGCGGCTGGCGATCGTGAACCACCCCGCCAATCCGACCGGCGCCGGGGCTTCCCGGGGGGCCCTGGACGAGGTCTACGCGGCCTGCCGGGCCCGCGGGGTGGTCCTGGTCTCCGACGAGGTCTACCGGGAGCTCTACCTTGACGAGCGCCCCGCGGGACTCGCGGACACGGGGATCCGCCCCGGGGCCGTCGTCCTGGGCTCCCTGAGCAAGGCCTTTGCCGCCCCGGGGCTCCGACTAGGCTGGGCGCACGGGGATCCGGAGGTCCTGGCCCCCGCCCGGCTCGTGCACAACGCCATGGTCTCCTGCCTGTCCCGGCCCGCCCAGGCGGCCGCCGCGGCCCTCATCGCCTCCGCGGGATCGGTGTTCCCCCGGGCCCGGTCCGAACTGGCCGTCCGCCGGGAAACTTTACGCTCCGCGGCCCGGGAACACCTGGGCTGGGATCCCCCGGCCCCCGCGGGAGGCTTCTACGCCTGGCTTGCCCTGCCTCCCGCGGGCCGGGCGGACCCCCTGTCCTTCTGCCTTGCGGTCCGGGATCGGGGCGGGGTGATCGTCGTGCCCGGCTCGGCCTTCGGGACTCGGGGCGCGTCCTACGCGCGGGTATCCTGGGCGGGATCTCCCGTCGATATCACGGAAGGCGTCCGCCGCCTCTCCGCCTTCTGGAGGGACCAGTGAGCTTCTTCGCCGTATCCGACCAAACCCTCGCGGACCTGGCGGCCCGGGCCCCGGGGCCCTTCTTCGCGTATTCCCGTTCCGCCGCCCGGGAACGCTGGGACCGCCTGGCCGCCGTCCTGCCGCCCCGGGTCCGCCTGGCCTACGCGGTCAAGGCCAACCCGAATCCCGGCCTGCTCGCGACCTTCGCCCGGAAGGGTGCCGCCTTCGACTGCGCCTCCGGGGGGGAGCTCGACCGGGCCGCCCGGGCCCTGGCCAAGGCCCGCCCCCTCGCCGGAACCCGCACCACCGCGGCCGGTAGGGGCGGCCCGGGGCCCGGCAACCTCCTGTTCTACGGCGGCCCGGGCAAGCGGGCCGAGGAGATCCGCCGGGCCCTGCGCCTGGGGGCCCGGATCCACGCGGAGAGCGTGGAGGACCTGGCCCTGGTGGACCGGTTCTCCCGGAAACCCGCGGCGGTCAACCTCCGCGTCCACCCCGCCTCGGGTATCGAGGAGGGTTCCCGGATCATCGGGGGGACCGGCCCCTCCGCCTTCGGGGTGGACGAGGAAAACCTGGCCCGGGTCCTGCACGTCGCCAAACGCTTCACCCGGGTCCGGATCGAGGGCATCCACGTCTTCGCCGCCAGCAACGAGAGGGATGCGGACAAACTGGCCCGAACCTACGACACCGTCCTGGGGCTTTCACGGAAGGCGGCGGAAGCCTTCGGCCTTGACCTGCGCCAGATCGACCTGGGCGGGGGCCTCGGGCTCGCCTATAGCCCCGGGGAGGAGGAGCTGGATGTCGAGGCCCTGGGCCGTTCCCTCGGGAGCCTCCTGGAACGGCACGACTGGTTCCGGGGCGAACTGGTCCTGGAGCCCGGACGCTGGCTGGCCGGACCCTGCGGGGTCTACGCGGCGCGGGTGGTCCGGGTCAAGGAAAGCCGGGGGGTCCGCTTCGTGATCCTGGAAGGGGGGATCAACCACCTCCTCCGGCCCCTCCTGACCGGCCAGCCCTTCCCGGTCCGGGCCTTCCGGGCGGACGGATCCTCCATCGAGGAAGAGGCCGGACCGGCCGTCCTGACCGGCCCCCTGTGCACCTCCCTGGACCGCCTGGGGGACGTCCTTCTACCCGGCCTGGACTCGGGGGATTTCGTGGCCTTCGGGCGTACCGGGGCCTACGGCTTCACCGAGGCCATGAGCCGCTTCCTCTGCCACCCCCTGCCGCGCGAATACTGGATCCCGTGACGAAGGGCGAGGGCGCCCCGGAGACCCCGAAGGGCACGGCGAAAGTCCGCGACAGGAGTTCGGGGGTCAGGATCTCCGCGGACGGGCCGGAAGCCAAGAGCCGTCCCTCCCGGATCAAGACTACGGAATCCGAGGCATAGGCGGCCAGGGCCGCGTCGTGGGTGGAGAAGACCACCGTGCGGCCCTCCCGGGCCAGGGAGGCCAGGGCGTCCGCCACCCGCAGGGCGTTGGCGGGGTCCAGGGCCGCGGTGGGCTCGTCCAGGAGGACCAGGGGAGCCTCCTGGACCAGGCACCGGGCCAGGCGGACGAGCTGGAGCTCCCCCCCGGACAGGGCCGTGACGTGCCGGCGGGCGAAGTCCCCGATCCCCAGGGCGTCCAGGGCCGCCCGGGCCCGCTCCTCGTCCCCCTCGTCCGGCTCGGCCAGGGGGGCCAGATGGGGAGCCCGGCCCATCAGGACGAACTCCAGGACCTCGTAGGTGAAGGAGACCCGCTCTATCTGGGAGAGGTGGGCCGCCTTCCGGGCCCGCTCCCCCGGGGACCAGGCGGAGACCGGCCGGCCGGCCAGTAGGACCTCCCCCGCCCGGGGGCGCATCCAGCCCAGGGCCGCCAGCAGGAGGGTCGATTTTCCGGAGCCGTTCGGCCCGAGCAGGGCCCGTACGCTCCCCTCGGGCACCGAAAGGGAAAACCCGGCCACCGCGTCCCGGTCCCCCTCGGGGTAGCGCAGGCAAACCTGCCGGTATTCCAGCATCAGCGGACCACCGTCACGACCCGGCCCAGGAGGAGGGCCGTGAAGCCCGCGGTGCCCAGGAAGGCGGTCGTTACCCCCAGGGGCAGCTCCCCGGGGAGGAGGGACCGGGACAGGGCGTCGCAGGCCATGAGGAAGGCGGCCCCCAGGGCGATGGAGGCGGGCATGGATCTCCGCCCGTCCGCACCGACCAGGAGGCGGGCCGCGTGGGGCACGATGAGCCCGGCCCAGGAGACGATCCCGCTGACCGCCGTCATGGACGCCACCCCGGCCACGGCGGCGGCCAGGACCAGGGCGCGCTCCCGGCCCGGGCGGGCGCCCAGGGAAAAGGAGGCGGAGTCCTCCAGGGACAGGATGGACAGCCTCCACCCCGCCGCCCGGAGCGCCGCCAGGGAGGCCAGGGCGATCGGCGCGACCACGGCCAGCCTCTTCCACCCGATCCCCGAGAGCCCCCCCAGGGTCCAGTAGGCGATGTCCGGAAGCTCCCGCAGGGGATCCGCGGCGTACTTGACCCAGGCCAGGGCGGAGGAGAAGAAGGCGGACACCGCGATGCCCGCCAGGACCAGCCTCAGGACCCAGCCCCCGAAGCGGAACCGCCGCGCCAGGGCCGCGGAGGCTCCCAGGCCCGCCAGCGCGAAGACGAAGGCGGAGCCCGAGACGGCCAGGTCGTGCCGGAAGCCCAGAACCAAGGCCAGGGCCGCACCGAAGGCCGCGCCCTGGGAGACCCCCAGGAAGCCCGGTTCCACCAGGGGATTGGAAAAGACCATCTGGAAGGCGTTGCCCGAGGCGGCCAGGACCGCGCCCAGGAGGGCGGCCGCCAGGACCCGAGGTAGGCGGACGCTTAGCAGGATGGTCCGGGCCAGGTCGTCGGAGGCCAGCAAGCGGAGGTCCAGGAAGCCCGGGTTCGGATAGCGACCGGCCAGGAGGGCCAGGGCGAAGAGGAGGAAGGCTGCGGCCCACAGACCCGCCGCCCGGACCCTCCCGGCCGGCCGCGGGGCGTCGGCGCTACCGGATGCCATGATCCCCGGTCAGCCGGGGCCGGACCGCCCGGTCGAAGGCCGCGTCGTCGAAGCCGTAGAGGACCCTGTAGAAGCGTCGCGCCTCGGCCTCCAGGGAGAGGGTGCCCGAGCGGTCCGGGTGGAGAGTCTTGACCGTCCAGAGGAGGCCCAGGGCCCAGCGCGTATCGGGCTGGTCCCAGCTGAAGAAGTCCTGGGGGAAGCCCCGGATCATCCCGGACTTTCCCGCGGCCAGGAGCGAAAAGCGGGGGTCCGCCCGCATCCGGGCCACGGCCTCGTCCACCCCCCGGCGATAATCGATGACCAGGAGGACGTCCGGGTTCCACGCCGCGACCTGCTCCAGGCCCACCCGGGCCCAGCCCTCCCCGGGGTTGGCCCCGATCCAGACCGGTACGC
This sequence comes from Spirochaetota bacterium, assembly GCA_022703505.1. Taxonomy (GTDB): domain Bacteria; phylum Spirochaetota; class Spirochaetia; order Treponematales; family UBA12059; genus JAAYUR01. The sequence goes on from JAKLDN010000001.1 coordinate 92,438, forward strand.
CTCCGGCCATCTCCACGATCCGGGTCTGCATCCAGGACGCGGGGGGAACCTCCCAGGCATCCCCGACGGCCTGGACCACCAGGACCCGGGGTTTCCGGGATGCCCCCGCCGAGATTCGGGCCGCCGTCTCCACGACCCCTTTATAGTAGGCGACCAGTTCCGCGGCCCGGGACGGCTCCCCCAGGATCCGGCCCAGGCCTTCAAGGTCCCGGTAATAGTCTTCCGGGGTTTCCAGGTCCAGGTAGTGGACCCGGATACCCAAGGATTCCAGGGCGCCGCCCACTCCCCTCTTCAGGGCACTTTTAAAAATCGCCAGGTCCGGACGGTAGGCGGCATAGACCTCCGCGGCGGCATTCCGGTCCAGGACCGGCTTCGACGGGTAGGAGGGATCCAGCTCCTGGAGGAAGGTTCCCAGGCCCTGGTCCCCGCCCCCCACGGTGATGACCCGGGACCGGGCCGAGGGGAAGGCATACACCGCGTCCGCCACCAGGACCGCGGCCCGGCCGCCCATGATGATGCGGGCCGGCGGGACCTGGGAATGGGCCGAGGCCGCGACGATCAGGACCAGAGCGGCAACCGGGACGGAACGCGAGCGGGACAGGTTCATGGCACCCCCTATTCACATCGTGAATATATGGGGCATGAATATCCCTGTCAAGGATAGGAGGCGGGCTTCACGAGCTTCGGGACACGAGCCTCAGGGCGCCCTCGTACTCCGACCGGGTATCCAGGTCCGTGCGTATTCCCGGATCCCCGACTTCCACGTACACCGGGCCTCGGGCTTCCAGGAAGTCCTTGAACCGGGCGTCCCGGGGAAGGCGCAGGGCCTCCCGGATCAGGGAAGAGGGGATCAGGACCGGGTGGCCAGGCTCCCCCCGGAAGGCCGGAAAGACCGGACTCTCCGGAAGCCCGGCTGCCGCCCGGACTTCGGCTTCCCGGGCCAGGAGCCGGAAGGCCCGGGCCGGGACGAAGGGCATGTCGGCGGGGAGGACGAAGAAGAAGGGGGAAGAGACCCGGGCCATGCCCGCCTGGAGGGAGCCCATCATCCCTTCCTCCCAGGCGGGATTCAGGACGATCTCGACCCGGTCCCCCCGGCTTCCCAGGGCTCCCGGGACCGAGTCCGCGGCCCGGCCGGCCACCACGATCACGCGGCAGCCCGCCTCCAGGGCCCGGGCGGCGGCCGCGGACAGCAGGGTCCCGTCCCGGAACGCGAGGCCCGGCTTCCAGGCCCCCATGCGGCTGGAAGCCCCCGCGGCAGGGATGATGCAGTCGAACATGGCGCCCTCACCACCCGGCCGCGAAGGCTCGCAGGCGGGCGATCTCGTCCCGGGTCCGCTCGGGGGCGGGGCCTCCGGTCCCGTTCCGGCGGGCGACGCAGGCGTCCAGGTCCAGGTAGGCCGCCAGTTCCTCCGCACGGATCCCCGCCCGGGCGAAGAGGGGGGAGATCCCCGCCAGGTCGGAGTTGGAAAGGTCCGCGGGCCGTAGCCCCAGGGAGAGGCAGGTGAGGACGGCCTGCTTGGCCGCCCCGTAGGCGGACCGGAAGGGTATGCCCTTCAGCACCAGGAGTTCCGCTATGTCCGTGGCTTCCAGGAAGCCGGTTTCGGCGGCCCGGCGCATCCGCTCCAGGTTCGGCTCCAGGGACTTCACCAGGATCGCGAAGGACTCCAGACACCCGTCCACGGTGTCCACCACGTCGAAGAGGGCCTCCTTGTCCTCCTGGAGGTCCCGGCCGTAGGCCAGGGGCAGACCCTTCTGGAGGACGAGCAGGCTCACCAAGCCCCCGAAGACCCTCCCCGCCTTGCCCCGGATCACCTCGGCGGTGTCGGGGTTCCGCTTCTGGGGCATGATGCTGGAGCCCGTGGAGCAGGCCGGCCCCACTTTCACGAAGCCAAACTCCTCGGACGACCAGAGGACCACCTCCTCGCAAAACCGGGAGAGGTGCATGAGCAAGGTGGAGGCCGCGGCCGCGTACTCGACGCAGGCGTCCCGGTCCGCGGTGGCGTCCATGGCGTTCCGGGAAGGCCGGCAAAAGCCCAGGTCCTTCGCCGTGGCCTCCCGGTCCAGGGGCAGGCCCGAGCCGGCCAGGGCCCCGGAGCCCAGGGGGCACTCGTCCGCCCGGGCAAGCCCGTCCGCGAAGCGGCCCGCGTCCCGCTCAAGGGCGGCGCACCAGGCCAGGAGGTGGAAGGCGAAGGTCACAGGCTGGGCCCGCTGGAGGTGGGTGTAGCCGGGCATGAGGGTGGCCGTATGCCCCTCGGCCAGGTCCAGGATCGCCGAGATCGCCGACAGGCTCCCGGACCGGGCCCGGGCAAAGGCCTTCTTGAGGAAGAGACGCAGGTCCACGGCCACCTGGTCGTTCCGGCTGCGCCCCGCGTGCACGGCCCTGCCTGCGTCCCCCAGGCGGCGGGTCAGCTCGCCCTCCACGAAGGAGTGGACGTCCTCGGCCTTGGGATCCGGGACCAGGGAGCCCGAGGCCGCCTCGGACCGGAGGGCCTCCAGCTCGGACACCAGGGCCTCGGCGGAAGCCGCGGGAAGGATGCCCTGCTTGCCCAGCATACGGGCGTGGGCGATCGAGCCCTCCAGGTCTTCGGCCAAAAGGCGGCCGTCCACGGCCACGGAGGACAGGAACGCGTCCACCCTCGGGTCCAGGCCCGACGATCCGACTTCCCAGAGCTTGGCCATCGATGCTCCTTTTCCGGCCGGCGCCTTAGGGCGCCGAGGCCGCCACCCGCCCGGTCCCGTACCGGAAGGTCGGGTCCCCGCCGCCCGCGGCCGCCTTCCGGGCCGCCAGGCGCGAGTTCACCAGGCTCCGGGCCTTGGTCGGCAAGGCGGTCAGGTTGACGAAGCCCGTCGCGTCCCGGTGGTCGTACAGGGGCCCCGTGGCGAAGGAGGCCAGGGACTTGTCGTACAGCGAGTACGCCGAGGCGACGCCGGCCCCCAGTATAGCACCCTTGTAGAGCTTGAGCTTCACCGTTCCGGTGACCACCTTCTGGGTGGAATCCACGAAGGCGCGAAGGGCTTCCATCAGGGGGCTCGTCCACTCGCCCTCGTAGAGGAGCTCCGCGAAGCGCTGGGCGGCCTGGAGCTTGAAGGAAAGGGTCTTCCGGTCCAGGCAGAGCTGCTCCAGCTTGGCGTGGGCCTCCAGGATGACCGTGCCCGCGGGAGTCTCGTAGACACCCCGGCTCTTCATGCCCACCACCCGGTTCTCTACCATATCAAGGACGCCGATCCCGTGGCGCCCCGCCGCGACGTTCAGGGCCGAGACGAGCTCGACGCCCCCCATCCGGACCCCGTTCAGGGCCACCGGCACGCCCCCCTCGAAGCCCAGCTCGACGTACTCCGGCACGTTCGGAGCCTTCTCCGGGGTACAGCACAGTTTGAGCATCCCCTCCCACTTGGGTTCCAAGGCGGGATCCTCCAGGTCCAAGCCCTCGTGGCTCACGTGCCAGAGGTTGTCGTCCCGGGAGTAGGAATCCTCCACCTTCACGGGGACCGGGATGCCCCGGGCCTCCAGGTAGGCGATCTCGTCCTCCCGGCTGGAGAGGTTCCAGATCCGCCAGGGGGCGATGATATCCATGTGCGGGGCCGCGGCGCGGATCCCCAGCTCGAAGCGCACCTGGTCGTTCCCCTTGCCCGTGCACCCGTGGGCGACCGCGTCCGCCCCCTCCGCCAGGGCCGTCTCCGTAAGGCTAGAGGCCAGGAGGGGCCGGGCCGCGGCGGTGCCCAGGAGGTACCGGCCCTCGTAGGCGGCCCCCGCCTTCACCAGGGGCCAGAGGTAGTCTTCGACGAACTCCCGTTTCAGGTCCTTCACGATGAGCTTGGAGGCCCCCGAGGACAGGGCCCGCTTCTCCAGGTCCGCCCAGTCGCAGTCCTGCCCGACGTCGCCGCAGACGGCGATCACCTCGCAGTCGTAGGTCTCCTTGAGCCAGGGCACGATGACCGTCGTGTCCAATCCGCCGGAATAGGCCAGGGCTATCTTCATATGCGACTCCTTTGCATAAAAATACGTTCCCGGCGAAGGCGCGGGAATGGAACCTCCCCGGACGCCTCGTCCGGATCTCGAACCTATGGGAACTGTCTATCGGGGATTTCGGTTAACGACGACGGAGGCGGGGGAAAATACGGCGGATGGAAGGGGAAACAGGGGTCTTTGCGAGGAATGAGAGCCCGTACGGTTCGGGACAGCAGGACATGGGAACCTCCCGGAATCAGTATCTGACGAGATCCTATTCCATATCGGAAGGTTCCGTCAAGAGCTTATACGCATTTTTATGCATTTGGCGTATACCTTGAGAAACCGAAGCCCCCCGGCTACACTCCTGGCCATGGACAAGTCCCGTAAACCCGGCTCCCGGATCGCCGCTCTCGCCTTTCCCCTCATCCTGGCCGCCGCGGTGGGCGGAGGCATCCTCCTCTGGCAGCCCCTGACCGGGATCTTCCGGGACCCCCAGCGGGCCCGGGCCTGGGTCGAGTCCCTGGGCGCGGCCGCGCCCCTGGCCTACGTCGGGCTCCAGTTCCTGCAGGTCGTGGTTTTCATCATTCCCGGGGAGGTCGTGCAGATCGGCGGGGGCTACGTCTTCGGGTTCTGGGGGGCCACGATCCTCTCGTCCCTGGGGATCCTGGCCGGCTCGGTCTTCAATTATTACGTCGGCCGCCTGGCCGGACGACCCTTCGTGGAACGCCTCGTGAAGCCCGAGGTCCTCGCGCGGCTGGAAAAGGCGGCCGCCTCCGGCCGGGAGGCCGCGGGCTTCTTCCTGCTGTACGTGATCCCCAGCATCCCCAAGGACGCCCTCTCGTACGTCGTCGGGATGAGCCGGATCTCCCTGCCCCTCTTCATCCTGATCTCCGGGATCGGCCGTCTACCCGGGATCCTCGGCAGCGCCTTCATCGGCAACTCCGCCTACCGGGGCGAGTACGGGACCGCCCTGGCCGTCCTGACCGTCGCCGCGTGCCTCTTCTTCGCGGGCCTCGTGTTCAAGGACCGGCTGACCGACGCGGTACATCGCCTTTTGAGCCGCCGGCCGAAGGACGGACCGCGGTAACCGCCCCCGCGGTTACGGTCGCCTCCCCGACTCCGGTTACCGGCGCCGTACCGTATGCGGTCACGGGCGCCCCGATCGGACGACGTTCCTACCACGACCGAGGGCGCCCCTTGATTTTTTACGCCCGGCAGGCTATTGTACCGCCCGCACCGATGGGGAATTAGCTCAGTTGGTAGAGCGATAGGTTCGCAATCTATAGGTCAGGGGTTCGAATCCCCTATTCTCCAACCGACGAAAACCGGCCGTCAGGCCGGTTTTCATCATTAATAGAATAGGGGATTCGAACCGAAGGCGCGCGGCGCGGAAGCGCCGGAAGGCGCCCCAGGATGGGCGCCGCCAGCGCCCGAGGCGGCCCGGAGATCGAGGACAGGATGTCCGAGATCGTAGGGCGAATCCCCAACGGACACGACGCGAAACTGCGCATTCGAACCGGAGCGTCGTCCCGAGCGCATACCGAGGGCTCGCCGCAGGGATGCGGCGAAAAACGCGAAGGCGGCCCGGAAGCCCGAGGCAGGATGCCGTCGTGCGCGATAGCGTACACGTCAATCAACTACCTCTCGACAAACGACGCGAAGCGGCGTATGCCGCGGGCTGGAGGGCGAAGCCCCTCCGGAAGCGGCGCATTCAGCCGCGCGCGGCAGCGACGAAACGCCGCGGCTCCTACCCCTTCCTCCGCAGGTCCGCCAGGTGACCGTCGATGTGCCGGCGGACCACCTCCAGGTGCTCGATCGGAGAATAATTGCGGGAACCCTTCTTGTAGGCTATCTCCGTGACCCTCGGGTCCTCGATATGGGCGGAGATGGTCGCCTGGGCTTCCCGGATCATCCGGAGGATCTCGCCCGGAGGGTGCACGGACATTTCCCGCACGCCCCGCTCGTTCACTTCCGAGAGGGTTCCCTTGAACGGAGAGGGATTGACGCCGTTCACCGCGTCCAGGAGGTTCCGGGCGAAACTAAGGTGCCAGGAGGCGACATGTCCCAGGACGTCCTTGGCGGTCCATTCCTGATAGATGACCGCGCCCAGGTCCTGCCGCCCTTCGAAAAAGGCGAGAAAATCGCCGGCCGTCCGCTCCTCCTCCTGCCTTTGCTCTGTCAGGGATAGCTGACGTCTCATGGACACCCCCGGGTAAGTATATCGCCCCGCCCTTGAGAAGCTCCGCGTAGCTGATAAGGTCACTGCAGTGTGCGGGCACGGGCGGTTATCCGTCTACGGTCCCCTTCTTAATCTAGACAATACACTGAACGGAGAGCGTTTTAGAATCACTACGTAGCCGCCCGACATGGCGATCGTAGACCTCACCGCCCAGCGGGACAGCCGGGATGGGATTTCGGGAACGCGCACACAGGGTTTTTATTAGTATATTTGTAATATTCTCGGTCCTCCGATCCGGGAAGGGGAGGTGATCTTGAGAATGGTCCGACGGCGGATTCGTTTTCGGCACGCGGTTCTTACAGCCGTGCTGGCCGGGGCTCTCGCCGTCCCGGCGGCGGCCGGGGATGTGGAACTGGAGATCCGGCAGACCGAGTGGGAGCTGCGGCCGGGGCTGACGACCCGGGCCTGGACCTACGGCGGAACGGTGCCGGGCCGGCCCATCGTGGTCCGCCCGGGGGAGCGGGTCCGGGCGACGGTGACCAACCGCCTTCCGGTCGCGACGAACATCCACTGGCACGGCCTCGTCCTGCCGAACGACCAGGACGGCCCCGCCCTCACGATAGAGCCCGGGGCCGTGTTCCGGTACGACTTCCTAGCGGGGGAGAGCGGGACCTACTGGTACCACCCGCACCGGATGCCGGTACTTCCCCAGATGGACCGCGGGCTCTACGCCCCGTTCATCGTACTGGCCCCGGAGGACGCCCTCTACGACGGGGACCACACCTTTGTGCTGGACGACTGGCTCCTGGATTCCCGGGGCAACCGGCTCGAGGGGACCTCCCGGCAGGAGATGGAGCGGTACGGGAACGTGGAGACCGTGAACGGAAAGACCGGGGATGCAGTGGCGCCCCTGCGGGTCCGGGCCGGACAGATCCACAAGCTCCGCTTCATCAACGCGTCGACCGCGGCCTTCCACGAGCTCAAGGTATCCGGCCATCGGTTCCGGGTGACGCACCTCGACGGCCATCCCCTCCAACGTCCCTACGAGACGGATCGCATCGACCTGGCCCCGGGCGAGCGGGTGGACGCGGAGTTATTCGCGTCGCGGCACGAGGGGGAACGGTACAGGATCTCCTCCTCCCGCCCGGAACTCGGCTTGGTCATCCCGATCGTGTACGGACCGGGATCCGTCCCGGCGTCCGCCTCCCCCTTCCGTCCTCCCGCCCCGGAGGCTCCCGCGGCCGTTCCCGCGCGCCCGGACCAGGAGCTCGTCCTGTCCTCCGGGATGGGCGGCATGATGGGCCCCGGGGGGATGGTGTGGACCATCGACGGCCGGGCCTTCCCCCGAACCCGGCCCATCGAGGCGAAGGTCGGGGTTCCCCTGACCCTGAGGATCTACAACCGGGACCACATGTCCATGATGATGGGCCATCGCATGGACCATCCCATCCATGTCCACGGCACCAGGTTCCGGGTGCTGTCCGTCAACGGGACTGCGCCGGATCAGCCGATCTGGAAGGATACCGTGCCGGTCCCCCTCGGCGGGTTCGTCGATATTTCCTTCGTGATGAAAAACCCCGGGGACTGGATGTTCCATTGCCACATCATCGACCACGAGGACGGAGGGATGATGACCTTCGTGCGGGCGCGCTAGGCCGAAGGGTACCGCTCCGGGCGGCTTGACGTCCTGAGAACCGAGGTCCATCGTTATGACCGGACGGCCGGTCGAACGTCACCCGGACGCTCCGCAGAACGGCCCGTTATCCATACCGCGTACTTGTGGTAGACTAAGATACCATGAAGGATGCGGGCCCCCAGCGCCTATACCTAAGGCTCGTCAACGCCCTGAGTTTTTCCTCGGAGCTGTATAAGCTTAGACGGGAACTGAACGCCCGGATCGATGCGCCCGCAACGATCGCCCAGGGCCCCCGCTCCCATCCGTTGGGGGTATCCCGCTGGTTCAAGAAACGCAGGATATCGATCGCGGAAGCCTACATCATGGTCGTGAGCGACCTGGAGTCCAAGCATTCCCGGGCAAGGCTCCGGGCTCTCCGGATGCTGGTCGAGGTGTCGTTCCACGCCAAGACCCTCGACCTTCCGCTCAACACGGCGCGCGTCCAGCTGGGGCTCATCAAGGAGGCGATCAAGCACAAGGGCGACCGGCGTCGCCAGCTCGAACTCCTCCAGGATTTCTCCGTATCCAGCCACGGACAGCAGTCGGTGATCCGGAAGCTCCTGGCTGAACTCAACGTCGTCGAGCTTCCGGAGACCGATTCGCGCCTCAAGAACCTGGACGCGGGTTGGGACGACCATGTCCACGACACGGCGACCTCGGGCCGCAAGAACCCGACCCAGCTCCTGATCGACGCCTTCATCAAGGGGATCTCCGAGCTGACCATCGCCTATGGATCGATCGATTCCATCGACCTGATGAAGGAGGCCCTGGACGCGGGCAGGACTCTGGGCATCCGGGTCAACCTTGCCCTCGAGTTCAGCATCCTGATCCAGGGCCGCCGCTTCCACTTCCTCGCGACCCTACCCCGCTTCAAGAACGGCAAGGACGCGGCCCGATGGTTCAAGCAGCAATCCCGCGATTTCCGGGACATCCTGGACGGGCTCAGGAAGAACCAGGAGAACCGGGTCGAGGCGGTCCGGGCCCTTCTCAAGCACTTCAACGCCGGCGGACTCGAGGAGCTCAACTCAGGCTGGCCCGGGGATACTCTGTACGTACTGCCCAAGCTGAAATTCGGCGAATTGACCGAGTCGATCCCGAAGTCGAGCCTGAACCGCATGCATCTGGGAGAATACCTGTATTCCCGCTACAAGCCCATCCTCTTCAACCGCGTCATGCTGACGAAGGTCCATCGGGAGAAGGCGCGGACGGCTTTGCGCAGGAAGCTCCTCTCGGACTGGGAATACAGGATCGTGGACGATCGGTATGCCCGCATCCGGGAGGAATACCGGAAGCTCAACCCCGAGAGCCTCCGGAAACAGTACTTTACCAACCCCGAGATCGGCGACTACCAGACGATCTTCACCGATCTCCGGAAGATGCATTCCATCCTGGCCGGGGCGGGATGCACGCTCCGGGTCCTGCATCCCCTGGAATACGGGTACGAGGCGGCTCGGAGGCTCCTGGAATCGAGCCGCGGGATCATCGACGAGGTCGAGATCTTCAACATGCAGGATTCCCTGGGCCGCGACCCGGAGGACAACCTGAGGCTGGCCCGGCTGGTGAACGAACTCAACGTCCAGAGCGCGGCTGCCGGGAAGACCCCGTTCGTACCGGTCTGCGGCAGCGATTCCACCGGACGGACCCCGACGGTGCCCGGCATGGGATTCATCCGCGAGGACCGGATCACGGGAACGCGCAGGAAGGCGTACGCCAAGCGGCACATCGCGCTGCCGCCCCTGGTCTCGGCGATGGTCGAGGCGCGCGGGCTTCCCGTATCCGAGTCGGAGGCGTCCGAGGCTCCGAGGATCCTGAGCCTCGGGAAGATGACGGGCGGCCGGACCAACCTGATCGGCGACGAGACTGACGCCGAGGCGGCCATCATCCCCCCCTCCCGCGCCTGGCGCTACCTCAATCCGTGGCTCGTTAATTTGCTGTATTCCGCGGTGGGCTTCCTTGTGGCCCAGCGTTTCGTGGGCACCTTCTACGCCTTCCTGTGGCTCTTCATCACGGGGTTCCGGAACTCGGTCGCCGACCTCGTGGCGGGGCGCGGGTCCCGGCTCAGCGCCTGGAGCCTCAAGGGCGTCAATTTCGACAATGTGGCACGGTCCCTGTTCTGGACCGGGTTCTCCGTGCCCATCATGGCCTTCGTCAAGGCGAGATTCGACGCGCTCTGGCCCTTCGCGGCGGAGGGCCTGCTCTTCGACGCGGCGAAGTTCTTCTTCATAGCCTTCGCCAACGGCCTGTATCTGGCGGCCCACAATACCCTGCGGGGCTTCGACCGGAAGGTTGTCCGGGCGAATTTCTTCCGCAGCGTGATCGCATGGCCCCTGGCCACGGCCTTCGCCCCCTTCGGAGCGGCGCTGGGCATCCCGAGCATCGTTCACTCGAAGATCTGGTCGGACGTCGTGGCCGGATTCATCGAGGGCGGGAGCAAGTACGTGAAGACCCTCGGACTCCGCCAACGGGACATCCGGGAGATCCTGCCCCAGTTGATGGAGGGAGACAAGGAGGAGCGCTTCACGGCCCTCCTCGACCTTTTGTTCCTGTACCGACAGGAACCCCGCACGGAGACCTCGCTGAAGGCTCTCCTCGTATCCGAAAAGCCTTCGGAAGGCGAAACCGAGGATGACGCGGAACGGTCCGATTATGCCTTTGACGAGTTCAGGGCCGCGGTCATGGACGAGAACTCGGACGACGAACTGGCCGCCTTCATCCTGTCGACGTACCAACCGGAAATGGCCGCGGACCTCGTGAGCCTGGTCTCGTCCACCCTGCCCTCCTTCCGGGACTGGGTCACATCCCACGCGCGGCTCTTCAAGAGATCGATCCCGGCCAAGGAAATCGACGTCCCGGCCGCCGTCCGAGCGGCCCAACCTTTGGAGTAAGGAGGCGGAATCATGGCGACGATACCAAGGCCCGAGGACCCGAACCGTGAATGGCTGGTGCTCCACCTCACGGGAATGACTGCCCATATCCCCTTCGAGCGGGCCGTGAAGGATTTCCCCGTGGAGCTCGCCGGAAAACGGATACCCGGCCTGGATCACACGGCCTGGGGCCTTCTGTGGCACCTGGCTGTCTGCCAGGAGGACATCCTCCTCTACGCCCTGAACGAGGGGCACGTGAGCCCCCCCTACCCTTCGGGCCTGTGGCCCGAGGAGGACGGTCCCGCGGAGGCCGCGGACTGGGAGCGGACGGCTATGAAGTTCAACCGGGACCTGGAGGCCGTCGTCCGGATGGTCCGGGATCCCGGGCGGGACCTGTACGCCCCGGTCCGGCCCGGTATCGACGAAACCCTCCTCCAGATGGCGGGCCTCGTGATCGACCACAACTCCTACCACATCGGCCAGTTCGTGGACCTGCGGATGCTCCTGGGGGTGCCGGTCAAGGACTGGTAGGGCCCGCGGTCCGGCGTCCTCAACCCCGGACCTTGCCTTCGGACCAAGGGCGGTCGATACTCTCCCCCATGGATGACGGGATCACGAGGCTCTTCGAGAACCACCGGGCGGCGGAGTTCCTGGAGCGGCCGAACCGCTTCGTCATCCGGGCCCGGGATCCGGAGACCGGGGAGGTCCTGGTCTGCCACTGCCCCAATCCCGGAAGCCTCGCGGAGCTGGCCCTGCCGGGCACCCCCCTGATCCTGGAACGCCGCCGGACCCCCGGCGCGACTGCCTGGACCGCCGCCGCGGCGCTGTACCGGGGCGGAGTCGTGCCCCTGTATTCCGCCCGGGCGAACGCCGTCACCCGGGACCTGGTAATCCCCCGGCTCTTCCCGGAGGCGTCCGGGATCCGCCCCGAGTTCCGGATCGGCGGCTCCCGGTTCGATTTCTATTTCGAGGATCCCGCCGGAGGCCGCCACCTGGCGGAAGTGAAATCCTGCTCCCTGGTGGAGCGGGGCGTCGCGATGTTCCCCGACGCCCCCAGCGCCCGGGCGTCGCGGCATCTCGCGGAGCTGGCCGCCCTGTCCCGGGAGGGCTGGACCTGCCACGTCCTCTTCCTGATCCAGCACGGATATCCCCGGGTCTTCATTCCCAACCTCCATACCGACCCCGCCTTCGCCGCGGCCCTGGGAACCCTGTCGCCGGGCCTGGATCTCCGTGCGGTCAGCCTGGAAACATCCGAGGACGGCCGGGTCCGGATCGTCTCCGACCGTGTGGCCATCGACCTGGGGCACACGGACCTGGCGGACGCGGATCGGGGAAGCTACCTGGTCATCCTGGAGCTCGCCGAACCCGCGGAGATCGAGACCAGGAGCCTGGGCCGGATCGACTTCCCGGCGGGCTGGTACGTCTACGCGGGTTCCGCGCGGAAAGGCCTTTCGGCCCGGGTAGCCCGCCACCTGCGGAGATCGGGGAAACGACTCCGCTGGCACGTGGACTACCTGGCCCGGCGGGCCCGGTCCGCCCGGGGCCTGGCTCTGGCGTCCTACGACAACCTCGAGTGCGAGCTGGCCGAAGCCCTGACCCGGATCGGCGGCCGGAGAATCCCGGACTTCGGCTCCTCGGACTGCCGCTGTCCCGGCCACCTCCTCCGCTTCGCCTCGGACCCGATGAAGGACCGGGGATACCTGGATGTCCTCTTCTACTACCGACACGAGCGGGCTTTGGAGGGGAATCCCCGAGGGTGAGGCCCGTTCCCGGTGTCACGAAGCCTGCTCAGATTCTCCGGCCCGATCCCGCCTTGCCCTGCCGAAAATCCTACCCGCCGCCATCAGCAAGGCGGCCGCCAGGATGATCCCCCCGCCGACGGCGAAGATCCCCGGAAGGCCTCGGGCGTCCCCGGCCAGTCCGAGCAGGGGCGCAAGGGCCAGGGCGCAGAGGGTCATGAGAAGGGACGAGAGAGACAGGAACGCCGCCCGCGTCTCGTCCCGGGCTGCCTCCTGCAGCCGGGTCTCGAAGGCCACGTTGACCGCGGACATGAGGAAGTACCCTCCCAGATAGAGGGGAACCCCGAACCGGCCCGGAAGGAAGGCGGCGGCCGCGAAGGCGACCCCGGCTGCGCCCACGGCCGGGCCGATCTTGCCCTTCCTTCCGGCGGATCCGGACTTGAGAAGGAATCCGGCCGCCAATCCGCCGACTCCCTCGGCCCCGAACCGGAGGGCTCCCCAGACCCCCACCCAGGCCAGGGGCACACCGTAGCGCTCCAGGGCCCAAAGGCCGTCGAACTCGTCCAGGGTCCCGTAGGCGGCGATGGACAGGCAGGCCGCAGCCAGGAGGAGGGCCAGCCGCCGGTCCCGGAGGGCCCTCCGGAAGGATCCCAGGGTGGCCGCCAAGCCGGTCCCCGGGCTTCTCTCCCCGCCGGCCCCCGCTCCCTCTCCGGTGCCCTCCGGGAACCCCGCGGCCGACGCCCGGGGCGAGAGGTCGGATGCCCTCCGGGTCCGGAGCGAAAGCGCGGACAAGGCGCCTCCGGCCGCCGCCGCCGCGGACAGGGCCAGCGTGAGGCCGGGACTCCCGGCGAAAAGGGGCCCTCCGATGACCAGGGACAGAGCTACGGCGGAAGTAGCCGCGGCGTTCGAGATCCCCGCGGCCTTGTCGTAGGAGGTTTCCCTGCCGCGATCCCGGAGGGCCTCGTAGAGCAGGGCCTGACGGGTTCCCGAACAGAAGGCCTCCTGGGCTCCCCAGAGGGCGAAGCCGACGGCCGCGGCCGTAAAGGACGGCCAGGCCAGCCAGGCGCAGAAGCCCAGGGCTTTCAGGAGCATCCCGACGGCCAGGACTTTCCTCTTGTCCCAGCGGTCCGCCAGGATCCCCGAGGGCAGTTCGAGCACCACTACGGATAGCTCCCAGACCACGAAGAGAAGGGACAGCTCGAGGAAATCGTAGCCCCGTTCCCGGAACAGGATCATGTAGGCGGGATAGATGGGGGCAAGTTCCGACAGGAACGAGAAGAGTACGTTCTTTTTGATTATCGGGAAGATCGAGCGTGCGGAGAAAAACGACATTCCTTACCTCCCTATGGGTTAACGGACGATCCGAGCAGGTACCCGAATCTCAGGGAGGTCCCCGGGCGTGAAAAACGCCTCGATAGCGTCGTCAGGGTCAGTGGCCGGAATAGACCTTGGATCGCATCATATCCTAAAGGTAGCTCGAGATGCCACGGCAGGCAAGACAATCCGCTCCGTCCGGGATTCCGGACCCTTCAGCGCGCCCTCCGCTTGGAGATCACGTCGAAGGCCACGGCCAGAAGAAGGACCATGCCCTTCACGAACTGCTGGATGTCGCTTCCTATGCCGAGGATGGACATCCCGTTGTTGAGGACGCCCATGACGAGGGCGCCGATGATGGCCCCCACGATGGTTCCGATGCCGCCGCTCGCGGATGCCCCGCCGATATAGCAGGCCGCGATGGCGTCCAGCTCGAAGTTCTGGCCCGCCAGGGGGGAGGCCGCGTTGAGACGGGAGGCGACCGCGATTCCGGCCACGGCCGAAAGCATGCCCATGTTGACGTAGGCCAGGAAGAGCACCCTGTTCGTGTCGATCCCCGAAAGCTGGGCGGCCTTCTCGTTTCCGCCCATGGCGTAGAGGTAGCGTCCCGGCACGGTCCGGGTGGTCAGGAAGGAGTAGGCCGCCACGAGGGTCCCTATTACGATGAAGATGACGGGGATGCCCCGGTAGGAGGCGAGCCAGTAGGACGCCAGGGCTATGACGCCGACGGTCAAGGCCAGCTTTGCGGCGAAAAGGGGCAGGGGCAGGCTCTCGTAGCCGTTACGCCGGCGGTAGCCCCGCTGGATGGACTCGGAGAGCACGAAGAGCAGGGCCAAGGCGGCTCCGGCGGCCAGGGCCGTCCAGTTGTAGAGGGATTCCTCCCCCCCGATCAGGTCCGGTACGAAGCCGGAGCTGATCTGCTGGAAGGACTCCGGGAAAGGTCCGATAGTGAGTCCCTTGAGCATGAAGACCGTGAGCCCGCGGAAGGTGAGCATCCCGGCCAGGGTGACGATGAAGGCGGGGATCCGGGCGTAGGCTATCCAGAAGCCTTGCCAGACCCCGATGACCAGCCCCACGGCCAGGACCAGGGCGATCGACGCCCCGACCCCCATGTCCAGGGTGATGATGAAGGTGCCGCTGAGGGCGCCGATGAAGGCGACCACGGAACCCACCGAGAGATCGATGTTCCCCCCCGTGAGGATGCAGAGGGTCATGCCGATGGCCAGAATGAACACGTACGCGTTCTGGAGCACCAGATTGGTCACGTTCATCGGCACCAGGAGAACGCCTCCCGTGGCGACCTGGAAGAACAGCATGATGAAGACGAGGGCTATGAGCATCCCGTACTGCCGTACGTTGTTCCGGAGCAGATCCTTAATGCTTCCCATTTCCGTTCTCCCTGACACTCTGCATGATGCACTTCATGATGCCTTCCTGGGTGGCCTCTTCCCGCGGGAACTCGCCCACGATCCGGCCGTCGTTCATGACGTAGATGCGGTCGCAGATCCCGAGGATCTCCGGAAGCTCGGAGGAGATGAAGAGGACGGACTTGCCCTCGTCGGCCAGCTGGTTGATGATCGAGTAGATCTCGTACTTGGCGCCGACGTCGATCCCCCGGGTGGGCTCGTCCAGGATGAGGACGTCCGGCATGGTGAAGATCCACTTGGAGAGCACGACCTTCTGCTGGTTCCCGCCGGACAGGTCTCCGGCCTTCTGCCGGATGCTCGTGGAGCGGATCTTGAGACGGCTCCGGAAATCCTCGGCCACCTTGGCCTCCCGGTCCCGGTCGATGACGGAGCGCTCGGCCACCTTCCCCAGGCCCGCGATGGTGATGTTCTCGCAGATGTCGCCGATCAGGTTGAGCCCCGCGGTCTTGCGGTCCTCGGTGGCGTAGGATACTCCCTGGTCGATGGTCCTGCGCACGCTCCGGAGCTCGACGGGGCGGCCGTCCTTGAAGGCGCTGCCCGAGACGCGGACGCCGTAGGACCGGCCGAAGAGGCTCATGGCCAGCTCCGTGCGTCCGGCACCCATGAGGCCCGCCAGTCCCACGACCTCGCCCTTCCGCAGGGTGAGGGACGCGTCCTTCACGATCCTCCGATCGGGGGAAAGGGGGCTGTAGACGTTCCAGTCCCGGATCTCGAAAGCCGTCTCGCCGATCCGGGGCTCCCTCCTGGGGAATCGGTCCACGAGGTCCCTTCCCACCATGCCCCGGATGATCCGATCCTCGTCGATGTCGCCCGAGGACGTTTCCAGGGTCTCGATGGTGGCCCCGTCCCGGAGGATGGTGATGGAGTCCGCCACTTCGACGACCTCGCCGAGCTTATGGGATATCAGGATGGAGGTGACGCCCTTGGCCTTGAGGTCGAGCAGGAGCCCGAGCAAGTGCTCCGAGTCGTCCTCGTTCAGGGAGGCCGTGGGCTCGTCCAGGACAAGGAGCTTCACGTTCTTGGAGAGGGCCTTCGCGATCTCCACGAGCTGTTGCTTCCCGACCCCCAGATCCTTCACCGCCGTCCGGGTGCCTTCCTTGAGCCCCACGAGCTCCAGGAGCTTGGCCGCGTCCCGATGGGTCTTGTCCCAGTCGATGACGCCGCCCCGGGAGCGTTCGTTCCGGAGGAAGATGTTCTCCCCCACGGACAGATAGGGGACCAGGGCCAGTTCCTGGTGGATGATGACGATGCCCTTCCGCTCGCTGTCGTGGATGGTCCGGAAGGAGCACTCCTCCCCCTCGAAGACGAGCTGTCCCGAATACGTCCCGTGGGGATATACGCCGCCGAGTACGTTCATGAGGGTGGACTTGCCCGCGCCGTTTTCCCCGACCAGGGCGTGGATCTCCCCCCGACGAACCGAGAGGTTCACGTCGGAAAGGGCCCGGACGCCCGGGAACAGCTTCGTGATGCTCCTCATCTCGAGGATGTTGCCGACCACTGCCGCGTTCTCCTAATCCATATGCGAGCCGCGATTCGGACGCCCGCCGCCATGAGGCGTGCGGGCGTCCGGACCTGGAATGTTGCGCTATTCTACTTGAGATCGGCTTCGGTGTAGTAGCCCGAATCGACCAGGAGGGCCTTGTAGTTGGCCTTGTCCGCGTACACGGGGTCGCAGAGGAAGGACGGTACGACCTTGACGCCGTTGTTGTAGGTTTTGGTGTCGTTCACGGGAACCGTCTTGCCCTGCATGATGGCCTCGACCATCTCCACGACCTTGGCGGCCAGGGTACGGGTGTCCTTGAAGATCGACATGGACTGCTGGCCCGCGATCATCGCCTTGACGTTGGCCTTGTCGCAATCCTGACCCGTGAGGATGGGATAGGGCTTCCGGGCGGTACCGTAGCCGACGTTCTTCAGGGAGGCCACGATGCCGATGGCCAGGCTGTCGTTCGGGGAGAGCACGGCGTCGAGCTTGGTGCTCCCGGCGTACTTGGCGGCGATCAGGTTGTCCATCCGCGCCTGTGCCTTGGCGGACTCCCAACTCTGGATGGCGATTACGGTGAAGTCCTTCTGGCCGGTGGGGATGACGAGCTTCTTGCTGTCCAGGTAGGGACGGAGGATGCTCATGGCCCCGTTGAAGAAGAAGGTCGCGTTGTTGTCGTCCGGGGATCCCGCGAAGAGCTCGATATTGAACGGGCCCTTCCCCTTGTCCAACCCGAGGGCGCTCTCGATGTACTTGCCCTGGATGACCCCCACCTTGAAATTGTCGAAGGTGGCGTAGTAGTCCACGTTCGGGGTGTTCATGATCAGGCGGTCGTAGGCGATGACCTTGATCCCGCCGGCCTGGGCCTTCTTGAGTACGTCCGAGAGAACCGAGCCGTCGATGGACGCGATCACCAGGACCTTGCATCCCTTGGTGATCATGTTCTCCAGCTGCTGGATCTGGGTATTGATATCGTTGTTCGCGTACTGGAGATCGACGCGGTAGCCCTTGGCCTCGAGCTGGGCCTTCATGTTCGCGCCGTCCTGGTTCC
Source organism: Spirochaetota bacterium (assembly GCA_022703505.1). Classification (GTDB taxonomy): domain Bacteria; phylum Spirochaetota; class Spirochaetia; order Treponematales; family UBA12059; genus JAAYUR01. Next base: position 110,122 of record JAKLDN010000001.1, read on the forward strand.
ATCGCTGGAGCGACTGCGTCGGCATGGCGACGCCGATGAGCATCCCCTGGGCGAACGCGGAAGAGCAGACGACCGCGAGGGCCAGGAGAATCAGGATACCTTTCTTCATCTTGTGTGCCTCCTTGGGATTCGATCGAAGCGCGCTATAGGGTGACGATAGGCGCGTTTCCCCCGGCACACTATGGGAGGGATTGATTTTCCATATCCGAAATTGATATTGATCAGGAGTGGGCGAAGTCCGCCTTCTGAAGGCACCGAGCCCGGTATTCGGTCGGAGAGAACCCGACGACGTTCTTGAAGGCCCGGGAAAATCCGAACTGGTTCTCGTACCCGAGCTTCTCGGAGATCGTCCCGATGCCCAGGTTGGTGCTGGACAGCATGGCCCGAGCCGCCTCGATCTTCAGCCGCGAGTAGTAGCGCATGGGCGGCATACGCATGCGCTGGGCGAAGACCCGGACCAGGTGCTCACGGGACACCCCGAGCCGCCCGGAGAGCGAATCCAGGTCGAGGTTGTCTTCAATGGAAGCCTGCATGATCGCGATCGCCTTCTCCACGTGCGAGTTCTCCGGCGCACCGTAGGAGGATGGGGCCCCGGCCACCAGGCCGTACAGGAAGGACAGGAAGGAATGCCGGCTGGCTTCCACGAGGTCCGCGTGGCCCGAGGAGCTGCGCTCCAGCAGGTCCGCGAAGAAGAACCGGTGGGAGGTGCCGATGTCGACGGGTCGGGCCATGGCGTCCACCGCGCGGTCCAGGAGCCCGAAAAGCTCCTGGTCCCCGGAGGCGCTGAACAGCACGGCGAAATAGGTGATGGGCTTGCGCAGGTTCGTGGCCAGGATCTGGTGCACCGAACCCGGGGGCGTCATGTGCAGGCTTCCGGGCCGGATGGTCCAGGTCCCGGAGCCGTTCCGGAAGCTCCCCTCCCCGGAGATGAAGTAGTGCAGCTCGTACTCTCCCTCCCGGTGGGCATGCCGCCTCCCGTGCCAGGCGATCTGGCGCTCGTCCCGCAGGTGGTATACGAACACGATGTCCTCGAAACGCATCCTGGGCCTCCGCGGGGTTCGTGGTGTTCGGGAATAATATCAATTTCGGATATATTCGGTCAAATCCCGATCTTTACCCTCCCGGGAAGGAGCTCTAGTATCGTTAAGGATTCGCGCACCGCAGCGAGGAGGCAACCGTGAACGACCTATTCCCCTCGATACCGAAAATCCCGTACGAGGGTCCGGATTCCGACCGGGAACTGGCCTTCAAGCACTACGACCCGGCCGCCCGGACTCCGGATTCTCCGGAGCCCGGGACCCTGAAGGAGTGCCTTCGCTTCTCCATGGCCTTCTGGCACTCCATGACCGGCACGGGAAAGGACCCCTTCGGCGACGGGACCCTCCTCCGGCCCTGGGACGGCGTGGACGACGAGATGGAGGTCGCGCGTCTGCGGATGCGTTCCGTGTTCGAGCTCACGGAAAAGCTCTCCATTCCCTTCTTCTGCTTCCACGACCGAGATATCGCCCCCGAGGGGGATACCCTGCGGGAGACGAACCGGAAGCTCGACGAGATCACCGCCCTGACGAAGGACCTCATGCGGACGAGTCCCACCCGGGTGCTCTGGGGCACGGCCAACCTCTTCAACCATCCGCGCTTCCTCCATGGAGCCGCGACGAGCCCGGACCCCAGGGTCTTCGCCTACGCCGCCGCCCAGGTGAAGAAGGCCCTGGAAGTCACTTTGGAACTCGGGGGTCAAAACTATGTCTTCTGGGGCGGCCGCGAGGGCTACGAGACCCTGCTCAACACGGACATGAAGAGAGAGCAGGATCATCTGGCCCGGTTCCTCCACATGGCCGCGGACTACGCCCGGGAGATCGGCTTCGATGGACAGCTTCTCATCGAGCCGAAGCCCAAGGAGCCGACGAAACACCAGTACGACTCGGACGCCGCGGCCTGCTGGGCCTTCCTCCAGGAATACGGCCTGTCCTCCCGCTTCAAGCTCAACATCGAGACGAACCACGCCACACTGGCGGGACACACCATGCAACACGAGCTCCGCTACGCCCGGGAACGGGGGATCCTGGGTTCCATCGACGCCAACCAGGGGGACGAGCTTCTGGGCTGGGATACGGACCAGTTCCCCACGGACCTGTACATGGCGACCCTGGCCATGTACGAGGTGCGGAAGAACGGGGGTCTCCACTCCGGGGGTCTCAACTTCGACGCGAAGGTGCGCAGGGGCAGCCACCGGCCCGAGGATCTCGCGATCGCCCACATAGCCGGGATGGACACCATGGCCCGGGGCTACAAAGCGGCGGGGCGCATGATCGCCGACGGAGCCCTGGACCGCCCCCTGGCGGAGCGCTACGCGCTCTGGGGAAAAGGCGTGGGAGCGGCGGTCGAGGCGGGCCGGGAATCCTTCGGGAGCCTCGAGTCCTTCGCCCTGGATATCGAAGACTTCGATCTCCCTTCGGGCGGCCAGGAGTTCCTGGAGTCCCGGGTGAACCGGTACCTCTGACGGCACGGGCGGGTAGGGAGGATCCATGACGGCTCCGCGTTTGGCGCTCGGCATCGACTCGAGCACCCAGGGCACCGCGGCGGTGCTCATCGACCTCGAGTCCCCGGCCCTGGCCGCGGAGGCCCGGGTCGCCTACCGCGGGGATCCCCGGCTCGCGGGGTTCGGTCTTAAAGGAAACGAGTTCCTCCTTCCGCCCCGGGAGGAGGGAGAAGCGGACCAGCCCGTCGGGCTTTTCCTGGCGGCCTTGGACGCGGTCCTCTCCGACCTTCCCCGGGACCTTCTGTCCCGGGTCGCGGCCGTCGCGGTCTCTGCCCAGCAGCACGGTCAGGTCTGGCTGAATCCCCGGGCGGAGGGCGCCTTCCGGGCCCTGCGTCTCGCGGGGGCCGGAAAGCCCGGGTCCCCGGGCTTGGCCGAACACCTGGCTTCCGCGCTGGCCTCGGGCCGAGCCCCCATCTGGATGAGCTCGAACGCCGCCCGGGAAGCCGGGGAGCTGAGGACGACCGCGGGCGGCGCCGACGCGATGACCGCCCTCTCCGGGTCGGACAGCCCCGTCCGCTTCACCGGGGCCGTCCTGCGCCGGCGGGCCCTGAGGGAACCCCGGACCTACGCCGCCTGCTCCCGGATCCACCTAATCTCCTCCTTCCTGGCCTCGGTGCTCGCCGGACGGCCGGACGCCCCGGCGGACTGGGGCAACGGGGCGGGCACGAGCCTGATGGACTGGGCGGCCAGGCGGTGGAGCCCCGTCCTTCTGGAAGCCGCGGCGGCGGGTCTTCCGGGAGGGGCGGAGGGACTACACGCACGGCTTCCGGCCCTGGCCCATCCCCTGCACGTGGTCGGGACGGCGGCGCGGTACTTCACGGAACGTTTCGGAATTCCGGACGACGCGGTCGTGGCGGCCGGGTCGGGGGACAATCCCCAGACCAAGGTCCTGTCTCCGGGAGGGCTCCTGTCCCTGGGCACCAGCTTCGTCCTGATGTCCGAAGGCGGCCGGCCCCATCCGAGCGCCAACGCGATGTACGACGGCCTCGGCCGTCCCTTCCTCTTCGGCTGCCGGACGAACGGTTCCCTCTCCTGGGAATCGGTGCGGATTTCCCACGGCCTGGCGGGGGACGACTTCTCCGCATCCGAGCGGGCCCTGGCCTCGACGCCCCCCGGATCCGTGCTGAGGATCCTTCAAGGAGAGCCGGAGTCCTTCCCGGAATCCCCGCCCCTGAACCTCGGGGGCCGGAAAGATTTCGCGGAGGATTATTCCGGCGCGGTCGACTCGGCCCTCGGGCTCCTTTGGCTCGGGTCCCGGCCCTTTTCCGGGGACCCGGCGGGCCCCGCCGCGGGAATCGCGGCGGCCGGCGGGGGAGCCGGAAGCGTGGAGGTACTCCGACGGGTGGCCGCGATCTGGGACCGGCCCGTGCGGCGGATCGGCCGGGCGGGCGCCGCGGCGGGCGCCGCCGTGGCCGCGGCCTCGGCCCGGATCTCCTCGGAGGAACGGGAGGAGTTCGCCGCCCGGGTGGCGGCCGTCGTCGCCGACCGGGGCCCTCCGATCCTCCCCGATCCTGCGTATCGGGCGGCCTACCACGGGGAGGAGGGCTACCTTCGGCACCTGGCCCGGTTCTTCGAATCGGCCTCCGGAAGAAGCCTGTAAGGAACCCGCCCCGAAGTCCTCCACACGGCCTCGAGGCCGGCCGCCGCGGATCTCGCCTTCCCGAGCCCGCCCCAGTATATTCTCAGGAGCAGGAGGCACCATGATCGAGACCATCCTGACCCGCCGGAGCGTCCGCTCCTTCCTTCCGGATCCCGTACCGCCCGATTCCCTTGAAGCGCTCCTGAAGGCCGGTTTCCACGCGCCCAGCGCCATGAACCAGCGGCCCTGGCACTTCGTCGTCCTGGAGGGCGAACGGCTCGAAGGTCTCCTCCGGGGATTGGCGAATACGCCGAAAGGAGCGCCCCTCGCCCTGGTCGTCTGCGTGGACGAGAATCTGGAACGCCTGACCCGTGCGGGGGATTCCGACGCCGCCGCGGCCAGCCAGAACATCCTCCTGGCCGCCCATTCCCTGGGCCTGGGAGCCGTCTGGAGCGCCGTGCTGCCCGGGTCCGAAGGGTTCGTCCGCGGCTACCTCGGCCTGCCCGAAAAGATCCGGCCGTTCTCGGTCATCCCCGTCGGCAAGCCGGCCCAGAAGCCGGCCCCGGTGGACCGGTACGACGGGTCCCGGGTCCACAGGAACGGGTGGTGAGAGCTTTTCAGGCTATTCCGAAGCGCGCCTGGGTGCAACCTGTATCGCCCGGATCGGAATTTAGGAGCCGTATCCGCCGGCGACGTAGTACCGATCACGTTTTGCGTTCCGCAGCCGTACACGGCCTCAGGCGGTCTGGGAAGGGGATTCTGTTGCTTTTTCGGCCGTAGGCCGCTGGATCATGTTCTCCATGCTTCGCTTGAGGTGCGCGGCCATGACGGCCCGGGCCCTGTTCTCGTCCCGTGATTTCATGGCTTGTATGATCTCGCCGTGCTCTCCGAAAGAAAGTCGCATATGGTCGATCGGACGAACGACGGTTCCGATCGAAAGACCGTTCCACAGCTGCACCAGGATGTTTTTCAGTTTCTTGTTCCCGGAATGCTCCCAGATGTACATATGCAAGGCCTGGTTGCACATGTTCGCTTTCGCGACATCCTGGTTCTCGATCGCCTTTCTCTGCTCTTCATGGATGTAGTCGAGTTCCGAGAAATCCGTGATCCGGCCGCACGCGCGGGCCGCGGCCTCGCATTCCAGGATGAGCCGCAGCTCGAAATGCTCCCGGATGCTTTCCGTCGAAACGTCCTTGACGATGGCTCCCCGGTTCACCCGAAGCTCCACGAGTCCCTCGCCGGCGAGGATCTGCAGGGCTTCCCGGACGGGCATCCGCGATACGCCCAGCTTCGCGGCTATGGCATCCTGGCCGAGTTCCTCCCCGGGAGCGAAACTGCCGGAAAAAATGGCGTTCCGGATCTCGGAGGCGACCCTCTCGCGGATCGGTAGGATGCTAATTTGCTTCAACATAAGAGGTTATCCTCGCACGTGGAGACTATATCATATATCCTTGATTAAGTAAATCGACCGAGCCGGGCGCGGCGCGGGACCAGGTTCCCGCAGGGAACGGGGATGTTCGCCCGGAAGACGAAAACGCCCTCCGCGACCCGGGAAAACCCGGACACGAAGGGCGTGGTCCTCAGCTAGAACGAGTCGGGAAATCCGGCCGCTTCGCCGCCCCTACTTGGCGGCGAACGCGGAATATCCGGTCCGGATCTCCGGTACCGTATCCAGCGCGACATACTGATCCTTGTCCCGGGAATACGAGGGCCATTTCAGGCCGCCGGGCAGGGAGGGATCCCCGGTACGCGCGAACTGCGCCCAGGTCTGCATCATGAACTCGGACATCGCGTCATCCGCGGGGCCGAAACCGGCGTCCGGGGTGACCGCACCCGCCCGCTTGCCGTAGTCGCCGAAATTCACCGGCGCTATCTTGCGCGGGTTCCCGAAAATGTAGCCGACGTCCAGGGAATGCCAAGCCTTGGCCCCATCCTTCCGCCAATTCTTGGGGAGGTAGGTGAACATGTACGGATAGACCGGCGACTTGAGCATCTTCATCTGGGAAACCACCGTCGATACGCCCTGGATGGCGTAGTCGGGGATGTCGGACTCCGTGAACCCCATCATGAGGGGAATGTCGTTCTGCTTTCCGTCCTTGAAGATCGCGGATACGGCATCCGGAAGGGCCCACCCGTCGATGGTGTGGTCCGCGGAATACTTCTCCTGCAGGCTCGTCACTATGATGTCCTGCCACTTCAGCGCACGCAGTGCGGCCAGGGCTTCCGGCCCGGTGCCGGTCACTCCCAGCTTTTCGGCGAGCGCGAGTCCGATCTTCTCGGCCTCCTTGAGGGGGGTGCCGTCCACGCGGCCGCTCATGATTATGGCCTTGTCGACCAGGCCCTTCGCGAGGGGCGAGGCCACGACCATCGCGGTCTTCGTTCCGCCGCCCGACTGCCCGAAGAGGGTCACGTTCCCGGGATCCCCGCCGAACGCGGCGATGTTGTCTTTGACCCACTTGAGGGCCGCCAGGATGTCGAGGTTTCCGTAATTTCCGGACACGCCCTGCGGGGATTCCGCGGAGAGGGCCGGATGGGCGAGGTAGCCGATCGGCCCGAGCCGGTGGACGACGCTTACCTGGATCACGTTTCCGGCGGCGGGAAGGAAGGGCATGTTGTAGATGTCGCGGCTGCCGGACTGGTTCGTCAAACCGCCTCCGTGGAGCCAGACCATGACGGGAAGTGGCTTGCCGTCCGTCCGGACCGGGACGTGGACGTTCAGGTAGAGGCAGTCCTCGCTCATGAAGGATTCCGGGATCGACCCGTACCGCTCCACGGTCGGGAAGCTCTGGGGCGGCCACTTGGTCAGGCCGGTGCACTCCCGGATGCCCGTCCAGGGCGTTACAGGCTGGGGAGCCTTCCACCGGAGATTCCCGACGGGGGGAGCGGCGTACGGGATGCCGCGGTAACTGATGACTTCCTTCCCGGGTTTTCCGTTGACCACGCCGGATACCCATCCGGACTTGGTGGGAACGGGATCCCGCAGCGGCAGGACCGCAGTCCCGTCTTCCGCCTCCCGGGTCCCGTTCGCGAACGAGAACCCGACGCAGGCGAGCGCCGCCAATGCCAGACAAACGACCCTCTTCATTCGATGCCTCCTTCGATACGTCGCTTCACCTCGGATATGAATACGGCGCCGCAAGCCTCCGGCCGTGCCGGGGCCTTCGACGCCGTTCCCGCTACTGGATGAACCGGACCTTCTCGGAGATCTCCGCCACCAGACGGTCCTTGCGCTCGTTGAACACCGCTTTGTTTTTCTTGAAAAGGTTATTCCCGTGGGCGTCGATCGAGACGATGAGGGGACCGAAGCCCTTGACCCGGTTCACCCAGAGGGATTCGGGCATGCCGAGATCCATCCACTCCACCCGCTCGATCTCCTCCACCTCCGTCGCGGCGAGCACGGCGCAGCCTCCGGGGAACACGCAATGCAGGGCCTTGTAGGTCCGGCAGGCCTCCTCGGTCTCCTCGGCCATGCCCCCCTTCCCGACGATGATCTTGACCCCGGTCTGACGGACGAACTCCTTCTCGAAGCGTTCCATGCGCATGCTGGTCGTGGGCCCGATGGAAACCATCTGGTACTTCCCGTCGGGCAGTTTCTTGACGATGGGGCCCGCGTGGAAGATGGCGAGCCCCTTGAGGTCCACGGGCAGTTCCCTATGGAACTCGATCAGGCGGCGGTGGGCCACGTCCCGGCAGGTCACGAGGATCCCGTCCATGTAGATGACGTCCCCGATCCGGATGTCCTCGAGATCGGAATCGGAAATGGGAGTGCGCAACACCTTGTTCACAGCCGTACTCCTTTGTGCGAGAGGATCTCGTAGCTCAAATCCTTGTCGAGCACGATGGCGCCTCGCCGATGCGCCCAGCAGCCCACGTTGATTCCCACGGAGATCGTGGAGGGATGCCGGGCGGCGCTCTCGATGTGGACGCCCATCACGCTCGAGCTTCCGCTCAAGCCCTGGGGGCCGATTCCGAGCCGATTGAGCCCGTCCTCGAGTAGGCCTTCCATCTCCGCCCCCCGGGGATTCGGGTTATGGGATCCCAGTGGCCTGAGCAAGGCGCGCTTGGACAGGATCGAGGCGTTCTCCACGGAGCCGGCGATGCCGATTCCGATCAGCAGGGGCGGACAGGCGTTGATGCCCCAGTCGACCATCGTGTCGAACACGTACTGGACGATGCCCTCGTATCCGGCCGATGGCATGAGGGTGATGGCGCGGCCGGGCAGACTGCACCCGCCGCCGGCCATGTAGGTCTCCACCTTCACCTTGTCGCTGCCGGGCACGATGTCCCAGTGGACGAAGGGCGCCCTCTCCCCGACATTCGTCCCGTCGTTCTTCTCGTCGAAGATGGCCACCGTATTGTGGCGCAGCGGCGCCTCGGCGGTGGCCCGGACCACGGCTTCCCGCAGGGCTCCGGCGATTTTTCCGAGCCCGGGAAAGTTCTCCCCCGCGCTCACGAAGAAATTGACCACCCCGGTGTCCTGGCAGGACGGCCGGTCCAGACTCGCGGCCAGGTCCTGGTTCCGGCTCATGGAATCGTACACGGATTTGGCCAGGGGCATGTGCTCGGCGGCCTTGAGCTCCGCGAGCTTCTTGACAATGTCGTCCGGAAGGATCTTTCCCGAAACCGCGAGGAACCGGGCAATAATGTCGGTGAATCGTTCGATGTCCATCCTGGTCGCTCCTATCGCGAGGTTTCCTCGCCTATCTCATGAGATTGGGTAGCCACATGGTGATCGCCGGGACGTACGTGAGTACGACCAGGTCCGCGATCAGCACCACCAGGAACGGGACGATCGCCCGGGAAAGACGGGCCATGGAAACCCCCGAGATCGTCGAGGCGACGAACAGGTCCACGCCCACGGGGGGCGTCAGGCAGCCGATCGCGAGGTTGCAGACCACGATGACGCCGAAGAAGACGGGATCGATGCCGAGCTGGATCGCGACGGGAACCAGGATGGGGGCCAGGATCGTGATCGCCGCGGAGGCGTTCAGGAACATCCCGGTGAAGAGCAGGAGGACGTTCACGAGCATAAGGAACACCGTGGGGTTCGAGGAAATGCTCACGAAGAACCGCGCGAAGGCGTCGGGTATCTGCTCCCGGGCGATGAGCCAGCCGAAGAGCCCCGCGGAATTCATGATGAACATGACGACCGCGGTGCTCACGATGGTGCTCTGCATGATCTTCGGGAAGTGGGAGACCTTCAGGTCCTTGTACACGAAGAACCCGATGAGGACGCCGTACAGGGACGCGATCGCCGCGGCTTCGGTGGGAGTGAAGATGCCACCGTAGATGCCGCCCAGGATGATCACCGGCATCAGGATTCCCCAGAGGGCGTCCAGGAAGGACTTGCCGAGTTTCCGCAGACCGCCGAAGGACGATCCTTTATAGCCGTGCCTCCGGGACACGAAATAGACGAGCACGGCCATCGTCGTGCCCATCAGGATGCCCGGGCCGAATCCTCCCAGGAACATGTCCCCGATCGAGACGCCGGCGATCACGCCGTACACCACCATCGGAACGCTCGGAGGGATGATGATGCCCGTCTCTCCGGCCGCCGCGATGATGGCCGCGGAGAAGGACCGGTCGTATCCGCGCTTCTCCATCTCCGGGAACATGACGGATCCCACCGCGGCCGTGGTGGCGGCCGAGGATCCCGAGATGGCGGAGAAGAACATTCCCGAAACGTTCGAGACGATCCCCAGGCCGCCCGTCAGCCAGCCCACAAGGGCGTCGGCGAACGCGACGAGCCGCTTGGAAACCCCGCCGTAGGTCATGATCGATCCGGCGAGCATGAAGAACGGGATGGCCAGGAGGGGGAAGGAATCGTTGGCCGTCACCATCCGCTGGACGACCACCAGGAGGGGGAGCCCGGACTGCAGGAGGGCGAAGGTCGTCGCCAGCCCCAGCGCCACGGCGATGGGCACGTTCAGGACGAGGAGGATCGCCAGGGATCCGAACAGGATTAGAGGAATCATCATTCCACCCCCTCACTCTTGATGATGTCGGGATTCATGAATTCCTCGTATCCGTTGTAGACGAGATTCATGAGCATGATCAGCCCGGACAGGGGAACGACCACGTACACGAAGCCCATCGAAAGCTCCATGGCCGCGGAGGTCTGATCCAAGGTCCGGATGGTCATCAAGATCCCGTACACGATCAGGATCAGGAAGAAGATCGCTCCGAGCCCGTTGGTAACCAGGATCGCTCCCCTCTTCAGTTTCCGCGGAAGATGGGCCACGACGATCTCGATGCTTACATGGGCTCGCTTGGCCAGGGCCACGGCGGAACCGAGGAACGCAGTCCAAACGAACAGAAACCTCGCGAGTTCCTCCGAAAAACTGAGGGAACTCTGGATCGCGTACCGGAAGACGACCTGCAGGATGACGAGAACCGACATCACCGCGGCCGCCAGGATCGCGATCCACAAAGTTCCCCGATTAACCGCATCCAGGAGATTCTTGTAGGCCTTCATAGGGTTTACTCCGAGGGGGGACGAGGACCGGCCGACCCGGGCCGATCCTCGTCGGAATGGGATCGGGAGACTCGCTACTTGGAACTGGAGATCTTGTCGATGAGGTCCTTCCCGATCACCTTGTAGTACTTTTCCCAGACCGGTCCCATCAGCTTCGAAAACTCGGCGATCTGCGCGGGGGACAACCGGGTTACCTGCATGCCCTTTTCCTGGCAGAGGCGGATGAACTCGTCGTCCTTCTCCGCGGAGAGTTTCCGGTTGAAGTCCCGGGCCTCCACCGCCGCCTTTTCAATAGCGGTCTGATAGGCCTTGGGGAGCTTCTTCCACGTGGCGAGGGAGAATACCAGCACCTCGGGGGAGTAGGAATGGCCGGTGAGGCTGACGTACTTCTGGACCTCGTAGAACCGGGAGGTGTAGATCTGGCCCATAGGGTTTTCCTGGGCGTCCACCGTCTTCTGCTGGAGGGCCGTGAAGAGCTCGCCCCGGGCCATGGGGGTAGGATTCGCCCCGAGGGCCTTGAACAGGTCGATGTACATCTGGCTTTCCATCACCCGGATCTTGATGCCCTTCATGTCCGCCGGAGTCACGATGGGCCGGAGGTTGTTCGTGATGTTCCGGAATCCGTTCTCCCAGGTGCTCACGATCTTGAGCCCCTTGGACTCTGCGCCCTCGTAGATCTTGTCCGCCAGGGGGCCGTCCACCACCTTGTAGACATGCTCCCGGCTCTTGAACATGAACGGAAGCTCGATGACCTGGGATTTCGGCACGAAGTTCGCAAGCACGGCGGCGGTACAGAGTGTCGCGTCCACCGTTCCGATCTGGAGCCCTTCGACCAGGTCCCGGGAACTTCCGAGAACGCTGTTCGGGAAGATCTCGATGTTCACGTTGCCGTCCGTCGCCGCCTTGACGAGTTCGGCGAATTTCAGGGCGGCCACCGCATAGGGTTCCTCCACCGGGGCGACATGCGCGAGCTTGAGGTTGTACTTCTTGGCCTGGGCGAAACAGACCGCAGGGACGACCGCGGCCGCGAGCAACAACAGGACCCATTTCTTCCACGTTCTCATACTTTCCTCCCGTTACGTTAGCCGTATATACGAAGATATCTTGGCTGGCATCCTGAACAGGTTTTGGATCCAATATCCTTAATCCATGATTTAATATCCTAAAGCCATAATAGGCCGCATCCCGGAATTGTCAAGCATTATTTTTGGCCGGGCTTTTTAGCAACCGTTCACCGGACGACATCCTCAAGGAAGGAGCCTCCGCCGGGCCGGGCCAAACGGAATGCGGATCCAAGTAGCTGAAACCTGCCTACTTTTAAGGAGGACTTGTAAGGCCCGGCCTACCTCAGGAATGGGCCGGTATTCTGGAACACCACCCGGTCCGTATCCATGCAGGACTCCCCGTTCGGACGGCTTCCCGGCTACCGAGCTACCGCCCCGCCCGGCTTCCTCCCCGCCACCGCCGCAAGGATCAGGGCGGCTATACCGTAGGTCCAATTCGAGCCCCGGGGAACGAGCCTGTACCCCAGGCGGGGGAAGACCGGCAGGGGGATCGTGGGGGCCGAGATCTCGGGCATGGCCAGGCGGCCGTCCGGCCCCGCGGCCAGGGAGTCGACCACGGACCGGAAGGCCATTTCCGCGGGGGCGCGGTAGGAGGAGGGCAGGTACCCCGCCGCGGCGGCATGCAGCCAGCCCGCGGCGATCAGGGCGGTGGCGCTGGATTCCCGGTAGGTCTTCCCGGGCGGAAGGAGTACGGTCTCCCACCACCCGTCGGGCCGCTGGAGGGGCAGGAGGGCCCGGCTGGTCCGGGAAAGGATGTCCAGGATGCCCGGACGCTCGGGATGGTCTTGAGGCAGGCGGTCCAGGATGCGGGGAAGCGAGGCGACGACCCAGCCGTTTCCCCGTGCCCAGTAGACTCGACCGGCGGGATGGGGCCGGGCCGCCCTCACCCACCAGCTGTGGCGCCACAGGCCGTCTTCGGGATCCTGGAGGCGGGCGGCGTACAGCCGGGGCTGCCGGGCCGCGAAGTCCAGGAGCTCCCGGTCCCCGGTCTCTGCGCCGTAGACCGCCGGGAACACGGACAGCATCATGAGGGAGTCCACCCAGATCGAGACCGGGTAGAGCCGGCCCTCCGGGGAGGAGCCCAGGTGGTTGGGCGAGTCGTCCAGGACCCGGGGGGCGTTCCGGATATAGTCCAGGACCTTGGCGGTCAGCCGTTCGCAGCCCCGGCCTGGGAGTTTTTTCTGCAGCCCGTAGGTCACCAGGCCCGGGGCGGCCGTGTCCGACTGGTCCACCCGGGGATCCCGGGCCGCCCAGTGGTCACCGAAGGCCCTCAGGAAGGGCAGGTACCGGTCCTCCCCGAGGACGCGGTCCAGCTCCAGCAGGGCGAAACCCAGGAGGGCTTCCCCCCACATCCAGCGCAGCCGGGAATCCGCGGAGACGGTAAAATCGTCGGCCAGCCGGACCACCCTCCGGAACAACACGTCGTCCATCGAACCGTCCTCCCGGGGCCGACCGGATTCGGGGCGGGCCCGGTCCGAGTATACCGGAGTCACGGAAGCCCTTCGAGGCCTCCGCCACGGGGTGCTGCCCGCCTCCCCTTGCGCGATTGCGGCCGGCGCTTTACTCTTTCGCTCAGGAAAGGTGACCCATGATGCGAAGGTTCGCCCCCGCGCGGCTTGCCGCGCTCCTCCTGGCCGTCCTGACCGTCTCCTGCGCCCCCCGGGGGGAGATCACCATCGGGTTCGTGGCCAGCCTGTCCGGGATGGACTACATGCTGGGCACGGAGGGCCGGGACGCGGCCTTCCTCTTCGTGGACAGGCTGAACGAGGAGGGCGGGATCGGGGGACGGAAGCTGAGGCTGGAACTGCGGGACCTGGCCAGCGACGACTCCCGCGCCCCCGACGCGGTGCGGGACCTGAAGGCTGCGGGAGCCGCCGCCATCCTCGGGTTCTTCTCCAGCTCCTCGGCCCTGCAGGCCCTGCCCGTGCTGGAAGAAACGGGGATCCCGGCGGTCAGTCCGACGTCCACCTCCGCGGAGCTGTCGGGCAAGGACGATCCCTTCTTCCGCACCATCATGACCTCCGCCCGGGACCCTGCGGTCCTGGCCCGGAGGATGAGGGAGTCGAGGCATTCCCGCGTCCTGTTCCTGGCGGCAGCCTACAACCGGCCGTACTACGAGACCTACCGATCCGGGCTCGTCCCCGAAGTCGCGCTCGTGGACACTGTCCTTTATAACCGCCTGGAGGAGATCGACTACGGCCGTCTCGAGGCCCTTGCCCGGGATCCCGGCTTCGACGCGGTCATGATCGTGGCGAGCTCCCTGGATTCGGGCACGATCGCCCAGAACCTGGTTCGGCAGGGCATCCGGAAGCCCCTGTACCTGAGCGGTTGGGCCGGGAACGAGGATGTCATCACCTACGGAGGAAAGGCCGTCGAGGGGGCCGTCCTTGTCCACCAGGTCGACCTGGACCGGGCCTCCACCTATCCCCTTTCGGTACTGTACAAGAAAACCTTCGGCGTCTCTCCGGGGTATGGAGCCCTGGAGACCTGGGACTCCCTGATCTTCCTGACCGAGGGGTTGAAGGCCGCCCGGGGAGACCCCGGGAAGCTCCGGTCCACCCTCCGGGGGATTCGGTCCTTCGAAGGCACCCTGGGCACCATACGCATGGACGAGTTCGGGGACGCCTTCCGACCCCTGTACCTGAAGCGGATCATCGGAGGCCGGTTCGTCGTGTTGGGCCGGGCGGATTGACCCGTGCGTGAACGATTCCGGGTCACGTCCTTCCTCGGCACCCTGTTCAGCGTGATCGTCCTTTCCTCCCTGTCCATCATGGGAGTATCCCTGGAGCGCTTCGTGCGGGCGGACCTGACCCGCCACGCGGAGGAATCGAACGGGCTCCTGGCCGCCAGCGTGGCCCACGAGATCTCGGCCTTCCTGGACCTGCATTTCATGGGGCTCTCGCTCCTGCGTTCCAGGGATTTCCGTCCGAAGGGGGTCGACCTCCTTCACGAAGCCTACCCCGCCTTCGACACGGTCCTGTTCACCGACTCCTCGGGCCGGGTCTCCCGGGCCTCCATGGGCTCCGGGGATGCGGGGTTCGACTTCTCCTTTCGGGAGTACTTCCGGATCCCGTTCGAGACCGGGGCGGACTTCGTGTCCCGGCCCTTCGTTTCCGGAATCCGGTACACTCCCTCCGCGGTCTTGGCCCATCCGATCCCGGACGGGGTCGCCATCGGGTATATCGACCTGGGCTTCCTGGGGGACTTCCTTTCGAGTCTGCCCTCGAGCCAGAACCGGTCCATCTCCGTCGTGGACGACCGGGGAGCCTTCGTGGCCCACAACTCGAACCTTCCCCTGTCCGGCCGGGAGGACATCGCCGGTCTGGAACCCTGGTTTCGGGAACGGGATATACAAGCCGGGTCCGGAAGCACGCTGGTCACGAGACGGGAGGGTTCCGAAGAACTCCTCTCCTGGGCTTCCACGTCCGGCCCCTCCGGGTGGACGGTCATCGTCTCGGAACCCTCCGCCCGGGTCTTCGCTTCCCTGCTCGCGTTCCGGATCTCCCTCGTCCTGGTCCTGGTCGCCTACGCCGTCCTTTCCCTGCCCCTCATCCTGGGCAGCGTCCGGCTGGTGCGCCGGGACCTCGCCGCCCTGGCCCGGTTCTCCCAGGACATCGCCGAGGGAAGAACGGAGGCCGTCCTGACATTCAAGGGTTTCCGGGATTTCTCCCTGCTGGCGTCCAATCTCGTCCGGATGGGACGCGCCATCGGGGAGCGGGAAACCCGGCTCCGGGAGAACGAGCGGCGGCTCCTCGAAACGCTGGATTTCATGCCCGTTCCGGTGATCCTGCTGGCCCGCGACCAGCGGATGGAGTTGATGAACCGCGCCTTCTCGTCCGTCTTCGGCTGGGCCCGGGAGGACATCGACACCGCCGAGAAGTGGTGGTCCTCCGTCTACCCGGATCCCCGGTATCGAGAGGAAGTCCGGACCTTCTGGCAGGAGTACATCGACCGACTGGGAAGGGGAGAGCGGACGGAGGCGCCCTTCCGGGGCCGGCTCCGCTGCAAGGACGGCTCCTGTCGGAGCGTGGTGGGCCAAGCCGCCCTGATCGCCGAGGGATTCGTCGTGACGTACGTGGACATGACGGAATCCGAGCAGGCCGCGGAGCGGACCGCGGCCAGTCTCCGGGAAAAGGAGATCCTGCTCAAGGAGATCCACCACCGGGTGAAGAACAACCTCCAGGTGGTCACCAGCCTACTTTCTCTCCAGGCCTCCGGTGATCCGGAGCAGGTCCGGCTCTTCTCGGATTCGATCAACCGCATCCAGGTCATGGCGGGCATCCATGAACTGCTCTACCGCTCCCGGGACCTGGCGCATATCGACCTGGCGGAGTACGGGGAGACGATCGTCCATTGGCTCGCCTCCACCTATTCGGTGGGCTCCTCCGCGCCGGAACTGGAACTCCGGATGGACCGGATCGAGCTGGATATCGACAAGGCGGTACCCTGCGGGCTGATCATGAACGAGATCCTGACGAACACCCTGAAATACGCGTTCCCGCCGGACCACCCCGCCCCGCGCATCCGGGTCCGTGCCGCCCGGGATACGGAGGGCTTCGTGGTTCTGGAGCTTTCCGACAACGGCACGGGGCTGCCGCCGGATTTCGATCCCGAACGGAGCTCCACCCTGGGTTTCCTGCTGATCCGGTCCCTCTGCCAGCAGATCCGGGGATCCTGGTCCCTGGATCGATCCGGGGGCACGGGCTGGACCATCCGGTTCCCCGTCTAGCGCTCCGGACGGATGAACAAGATACGACGAGGCCGGGGCTTCCACCCCGGCCTCGCCGTTCTTTCAGAGCCGGATTCCCGGTTTCACGTGGCTTCGCCCCCCGGCTCGGCGGTTCCGCCCTCGGCGTCCGGGCCGTCCGCGCCTTCCTTCATGAATTTCCGCAGCTCCCTCCGCCGTTTGCGGTCCGCCCGGCCGCCCTTGTCCCCGTGCCCGGATCCTTTGAACAGGATCGAGCTCAGGATCAACAGCCCCCAGGCCTGCCAGTAGCCGACGCGCGGCAGGCCGAAGATGGCCGGCATGAGCCAGTTCCAGAGGGACATCACGACCCAGCCGATCAGGACCAGGAATCCGGCTCCCAGGATCGCGAAGCCGATCACGATCAGGACCTTTTGGGGAACGCTGCGATCCTCCCACCACGCGTCGGGCCGGCATTCCCCGTCCTTCATCCTCTCACCCATAGTCTTCCTCCTCATTCCTCGATCCAGTGCCTCAGGGCGCGGGCCAGGTTCGCCAGGGCGTACCGTTTCCGGGCCATGAGGGTATCCATGTTCTCCCCCGTCGTCTCGGCGATCTCCTTGAACGTGAGGCCCCCGAAGACCTGCGCCTCCAGCACCTTTCTCTGGGGGGCGGGCAAGGCCCGCAGGGCGTCGTTCAGGGCTTCCGCGAGGCTGTCCCGCACGTACTCGTCCAGGGGATCCAGGCCCGTCCCGGCTATGATCTCGCGAAGGGTCTCCTCGGTCACCTCCACCCTCGAGGCGGAGCGGACCTTCTCCCGCCTCCACAGGTCCGTGACCCGCCGGGTGAAAAGCCAGTTGATCCAGGCCGGCAGGTTCCGGATGCCGGACACCAGGGGCAGGCCCTCCAGGGTCTCGGCATAGACGTCCTGCACCAGGTCCTCGGCTTCCTCCCAGGTCCGCCCCGCGGCCCGCAGGCGCGCCAGCAGGCGGGGCTTCTCGGCCCGGTAGGCTTCCGTGAGGCGTCTTCGGGATTCCGTTTCGTCGGACTCGGCTTGGTTCTTCATGGTCTTCATGCATATCGACGGACGGGGGACTGTTTTCGTGTACGGAATCGGAAATCCTTCAGGACTCCACCCGGTTCCTGCCCGCGTCCTTGGCCCGGTAGAGGGCCCGGTCCGCGCGCTCCAGGAAGTCCTCGGCGCTTTCCCCGCCTCCCAGGCGGGCCGCGCCGATGCTGACGGTGACCCGGGCAGTCTTGCCCGGCCGGGGCTCGAAGGCGGACCGGGCGAAGCGGTCCCGGATGCGCTCCGCGATGGCCCGGGCGGTCGCCAGGTCCGCCCCCCTAAGGATGGCCGCGAACTCCTCGCCCCCGTAGCGGCAGGGCGCGTCGCAATCCCGGAGGCTGGCCCGGATCACGGCCCCCAGCTCCGCCAGCACCCGGTCGCCCGCGGGATGTCCCCACTCGTCGTTGTAGTCCTTGAACCGGTCCACGTCCAGCATCAGCAGGGACAGGCCGGATCCCTCCCTCTCGGCCTCCCCCACGGCCTGGACCAGGGCCGCGTTGAAATGCCGGCGATTGAAGAGTCCCGTGAGCTCGTCGGTCACGCTGGCGAAGCGGAACTGGCGTTCCCGCTCCCGGGCGCGGCGCTCTTCCTCCCGGAGGATGCGGATTCGCTGGCCCAGGGCGAAGGACAACAGGACGGACTGGGCCGTGGTCCCCGCCAGCACGGAATGGAAGGTGAACAGGGTATTGGGCAGAAGGCCGTAATTCCGCAGGATGAATACCCCGGCCGCGGCCAGGAGCAGGGACGATGAGGTCAGGAACAGGAGGGCGGGGCGGAAGCCCCGGACCAGGGCCGCGACGGAGGCGGTGATCAGGAGGGGCATCTGGACCTGGGCCAGGAAGTACGCCAGGCGGTTTCCCTCCCGTACGCGCCCCGCCAGGCTCATGAGCGCCACGAGGGCCATCCCCGCCAGGGCCGCCCGGAAGGCCCGATCGTGCCGGGGGGCGTTCCGGGGTGTATCCAGGAAGGCCCGGGCGAACTGGACCATGCCGGCGTTCATGAGGACGAACTGGATTAGGACATTCCGGATCAGGAAGACGCCGACCGACGGGAAGAGCCATCGGACGATTCCGGCCAGGGTCGCCTGGTAGAGGAGCTGGCAGAGGAGGTACAGGACGAAGAGGCCGTAATGGCGGTCTCCCAGGGCCAGGTACAGGAAACCGTTGTACAGGAGCATCGCCCCCAGGCCCCCCAGGCAGGTTCCCAGGAAGAGGAACAGGGCCTGCTCCCGGCGGGAGTGGGCGGTTTCAGAATGGACATACAGGTCGAAGGAGATCTCGTGGCTCGAGGCCACCTCCAGGAAAACCGGACGGCCCGGGTCGAGGTCCGGGGGCAGACGGAAGCCCGGCCGGCCGAAGGGGACGGGTCCGCGGGAAGGGGGGTCCCAACCGGCGGCCAGGATCCGCACGTCCCCTCCGGTAGATCCGGAAACGGGGACGTAGAGCCGGGCGGTCCTCAAGGCCGGATTGTTGATCTCAAGGTACCAGGCGGCTCCCGGCGGCGCCCCGGGGCGAAGCTCCATGGAAAGGCGAACCCATAAGGACGGACCCTCGGCCGGGTCGAAGCGGAAGGACCGCCGCTCGCAGGACAGGAAGGCTGCGCCCCGCGAGACCCGCGCGTACCCTTCCTCTCCCGCGGCGTCCACCCGGCATTCTGCGTAGGGCCGCGCCGCGACGGACTTCCCCTCCTCCGGCAGGACGAGGGCGGGGGTCGCCGAGACGGGCCGCGCGAGGATCGCCGCCGCGAAGAAAAAGAGGACCGCATTCCGGAATCCGCCCTGTCGCGCGCTCGGGTCCATTTCCTTCAGTATAGCGGATCGGCGGAGGAACTCCAGGATCCGCCGTCAGGGCAGGTCGACCCGGATCCCCTCCTCCGCGGAAAGATAGGCCGCGTAGATCACCCGGACCGTGTCTTCCGCCAGCGCAAGGCCGCTCTCGGGCTCGCGGCCGGACCGGAAGCAATCGATGAAATCCGTGAGCTCCGCGTCGTAGCCCCGGACCCAGTCCTCGTCGGGGGCCGGGAAGTTCCAGCCCCCGTCGGTTTCCAGCTTTTCCTGGATGTACTCTCCCGCGAAAATGCCGGGACGCGGCGCATAGACCTTCAGGGTATCGCTGGGGTTGATGTTCACCTGGAGGACCGCGTTGGAGGCGTATATCGAGACGGAGTTCCGGACTCCGCCCAGGACTCCGTCCGAGGAGTGGATGGTGGCGTGGCTCCCGTCCTCGAAGGTGACGAGTGCGCAGGCCCAGTCCTCCACGTCCTCCCAACCGGCTTTCAGGAAGTGTTCCGCCTCCCCGAGGAAGGAGGGCATCTTAGTGTGGGTGCCTGTCTCCGCCGTTACGCGTACGGGGCGGATGGGCCGGCCGTCCCGCCGGAGGCCCTCCCGGCGCTTCAGGTGGAGCACGGCCCCGATCGGGTGGGATCCCAGGCGGATCAGGGACCCGCCTCCGGCCCGGGACCAGCGGCGGGCGTACTCCGCGTGGGACCCCGAGTGGCTCTCCTCGGCCCGGAGGTCCAGGATGGTCCCGCCGGCCCGGTCCAGTAGGCGGCGGGCCTTGGCCAGGGGCGGGGCGTAGACGAAATTCTCCGCGTACCCGAACCCGACCCCCGCGGCCCGCACCGCCTCCCCGCAGGCCCGGACGTTGGCCAAGGCCTCCTGGAAGAGCCCCTGCTTGGGCAGGAGTCCCGCCGCCTCGGCGCCCGAGCCCTCCCCGAAGGCCCCGGTGAGGGGCTTCTCGCAGATGACGTGCTTGCCCGCCCGGGCCGCCGCCGTGATCATGTCCCGGTGCCGGTCGTTGGGGGCGCAGAGGTCCACGGCTTCCACCTCCGGGTCGCGGATCAGCTCCTCGAAGCTGTTATAGGCTCGGGGGTAGGACCATTTCGCGGAGAAGGCCCGGGCGTTATCCGGGCGGCCCGAGGCGCAGCCGGCGATCCGGAAGGAGGGTCCGGCGATCTGCGCGTAGGTCTGGGCGTGGATCTCGGCGACGAATCCCGTGCCGACGATCCCGATGGACAGAGGCTTCATGGTACCTCCCGGGGCCGGTTCGCCCCGGGGCATTGTAGCACGGCCGGGGGAATACGGGGCGGGAAGGACCGCCGGAACCGGATCAGGTCGCTTTTCGGATCCGGTTCAGGGACTCCTCGAGGTGCGATTCCATCCGGGAAGCGGCGAACCGCGAGGACCTCCGATCGGCCTTCGGCGGAACGACGGTAATCAATGCATATAACATATATTGCTGTTGACATTTTATGCATCTTGCACAACAATGCATTCCATGAGAACCCTTTCCCCTCGGGAACCGCGATGAGCGTCGCGACCATCCGGGAGTTCCGCCGGACCCTGCGGACCCTCGAACGAGAGGTGGACCTGGCCCTGCAGGCCCAGACCGGGTGCTGCGGAGTCTCCTCCGCGCAATGCCACCTGCTCCTGACCCTGGAGGAATCCGGCCCCTCCAGCGTCGGGGACCTCGCGGCCGCCCTGGAGCTCGACTCCTCCACCCTGTCCCGGACGGTGGACGGCCTGGTGAGGGCCGGCCTGGCCGAGCGGCGGGAGGATCCGGAGAACCGGCGCAGGCAGATCGTGTCCCTGAGCGGGGCCGGCCGGGAGAAGGCCGACTCCATCAACGGACTCTGCGACCGCTACTATCGGCGGTTGCTCGGTTCCCTCCCGCCCGCCGAGGCGGACGTCCTCCACAAGGCCCTGCCGATCCTGGCCCGGGCCCTCCGGTCCTTCCGCCTCGCGGAGGGCTCGGCCGCGTGCTGCGACCGGTCCGGGAGGCCGTCATGATCGACCTTGCGCGGAGAGCCGCCGGCCCCGCCGAGCGCCAGGCCGGATTCGCCGCCCTCCGGGAGCTCCAGGTTCCCTGGGTGGAGCGCTACCTGATACGGGAGGGCCGGACCGTCCCGGTCGTCCGCACCCGTCTGTCCCTCCGGGACCGCCGGGGCACCCTCAAGGTCCGCTGGGGCTTCGGCCGGGGGACCTACCGCGTCCTTCCCGGACTCTACGCGGCCGGGGAGCCCGGCCCGGACTCCCCGGTCTTCGTCTCCGCCAACTACAAGCTGAGCTTCGACACTCTCCGGTCCAACCTGGCCGGCATCGACGGGTGGATCCTGGTCCTGGACACCAAGGGCGTCAACGTATGGTGCGCCGCGGGAAAGGGAACCTTCGGCACCGGGGAGCTGGTCTCGCGGATCGCCAAGACGCGGCTGGGCGCCCTGGTCCGGCACCGGGAGCTCGTCCTGCCCCAGCTGGGGGCGACCGGGGTCTCGGCCCCCGAGGTCGCCCGCCGGGCGGGCTGGCGGGTGGCCTGGGGGCCCGTGCGGGCCGAGGACATCCCGGCCTGGCTGGCCGCCGGGCGCATCAAGACTGAGGGCATGCGCACCATGACCTTCACCCTCCGGGAGCGGCTGGCGGTGGCCCCGGTGGAGCTTGTCCACTCCTGGCCCCTGACCGTCGCGGGGCTGGCCCTGGCGGCCCTCTACGGGCTGCCGGCCGACGGATCCTGGGCCTCCCGGACCCTGCCCGCGGCCGTCCTCCTGGGAGGCCTGGCCCCGGTGGGCGCCCTGGCCTTCCCCGCCCTCCTGCCCGGGCTGCCGGGCCGGGCCTTTTCGGTCAAAGGGGCCGCTCTGGGCGCGGCCTGGGGGGCCGCCTGCGCCGCCCTCTTCGGCCTTCCGCCGTCCGCGGCCGCCGCGGGCGTCCTGGTGGCCGCTCCGGTGACGGCCTTCCTAGGCATGAACTTCACGGGCTCCTCCACCTTCACCTGCCAGACCGGGGCCTTGCTGGAGGTGGAGAAGGGGTTCTGGCCCATGGCCGCGAGCCTCGCGGCCGGACTGGCCCTGGGCGTCCTGACCCGGGCCTTCGGAGCCTAGGAGGACGCGATGCTGGACGAATACCTGATGAACGGAAGCAGCCTTCGCCTCGATCCGGATGCCTGCGTCGGGTGCGAAGCCTGCGTCGACGTCTGCCCCCACGGGGTGTTCCTCGTGGAGGAAGGGAAAGCGCGGATCGCGAACCGGGGCGCCTGCATGGAGTGCGGGGCCTGCGCGTTGAACTGCCCCGCGGCCGCCCTGACCGTCCGGGCCGGGGTGGGCTGCGCCGCGGCCATCATCCTGGGCAAGCTCCGGGGAACCGCCCCCTCCTGCGGGGACGGCGGATGCTCCGGGGACCGGCAAGCCGGCTGCTGCTGAGGCCGCGAACCGGGGAACGGGAGTACGCATGGAATCGAACGGATCGACCGGCCCCGTCGTCGTCCTCACGGGCGGGACCCGGGGCATCGGGTACGGCCTGGCCGCGGCCTTCCTGGAGCGCGGCTGCTCCGTAGTGATCTCCGGCCGGGACGGAGCCTCCGTCGCGAAGTCGGTCCGCCGACTCGAAGCCGCGGCTCCCGGGCGCGCGGCCGGAGCGGCTTGCGACGTCCGGGAATTCCGGGACGTCCAGTCCCTCTGGGACTTCGCGGCGGGCCGGTTCGGCCGGGTGGACGTCTGGATCAACAACGCCGGGATCGGCCAGCCCCAGTCCGACGTGGACGCCCTGGATCCGGACCTTGTCGGGAACATCTTCGCCACGAACTGCGCGGGGGCCCTGTACGGCTGCAAGGTCGCCCTGGCGGGCATGAAGGCCGCGGGCCGAGGGGCCGTCTACAACATGGAAGGCCTGGGATCCGGAGGGGAGATCGTACGGGGCACGACGGCCTACGGGGCCTCCAAGCGCGCCCTGGCCTACATCACCGACTCCGCGGCCCGGGAGGCCCGGGGCACCGGCGTGATCGTCGGGGCCATCCGTCCCGGCATGACGGCCACGGACCTCATCACCGCCGAGTATCGGGGCAAGCCCGAGGAGTGGGTCCGGGTCCGCCGGATCTTCAATATCCTCTCGGACACGGTGGAGACCGTATCGCCCTGGATCGCGGACCGGGTGCTCCGGAACCGCAGGAACGGTGCCCGGATCGTCTGGCTGACGGGCGCCAAGGCCGCCGGCCGCTTCCTGACCGCGCCTTTCGTCCGCCGCTCGATCTACCCGGACCTGCCCTGACGCGGCCGGGGCGGGCCCGAGAAACCCGGCGAGGTACCGGGCTCGCCCCCTTTCGGTGAACCCTTCCGTCAAATCCAGCCCGCCGCGGCGGCCAGGTCGAAACCCCAGCCGGCCAGGATCGCCCCGATCCAGAGCACCGCGGTCACGAGTCCCACGACCCTCCAGCGGGCGATCGTCAGGGCGCCCGTGATCGCGCCGACCGAGGTGCCCGAGCCGGCGATCAGGAAGGCCATCACCGCCCCCCGGGTCATGCCCGAGTCCAGGAAGGCCCGGACCAGGGGAAGGGAGGCCTCGGAGTTGACGTAGAGCGGGAGCCCGAGGGTAGCCGCCAAGGGAACCCCGTACGCCCTGCCCTCCCCGAAGAGGGCGGAGATCCAGGACGCGGGGATGAGGCCGTTCAGCAGGTACCCGAGGAAGGCGAAACCCAGGAACATCGGGACGAGGGCCCGGGTAACCTCGGCCGCGGCGAGCAGGAACTCGAGGGTCCGGGAGACGAGGGGCCCGGGCCGAGGCGAGGGGGCGGTCGCCGCCGCGGCGCAGCCGCAGGCGGAGGACGCGTCCCGGTACGGACCGGCGGACGCATCGGACGGGCGGGCGGGGCCGGCCGCACAGGCGCAGGCCGCCGCGGAGGTCGGGATCGGGTTCCGGATCGGGGAACGCGCCGCGGCCCGGCCGCCGGGCACCGGGGAGGGAGCGCCGGCGATCGTGAACCGGGTCTGTCCCTTCAGCCAGCCGCGGCTCTCCAGTACCGCCGCCACGCCGCCTCCCCCGAGACCCAGGAGGATCGAGGAAGCGAAGAACCAGATCGCGAAGGGCCATCCGAAGAGGCCTGCGCTGTAGACCAGCTCTCCCGGGGAGCTCAGGGGCGAGGCGACCATGAAGGCCACCACCGGGGCCAGGGGCATTGCGCCGGCCATCATGCCCAGGACCACGGCGGTGGTCCCGCAGGAGCAGAAGGGCGTGGTCACCGCGGCCGCGGTGGCCGCGAAGACCCCGGCGCCCCGGAAGCGGAGCAGGAAGGCGGAGACCCGGTCGCTCTTCAGGAAGGCCTTCAGGGCGGCCGCGGTCAGGATGCCCGCCAGAAGGTAGGGCCAATTGTGCGACAGGGATACGAGGGTCTGGGAGACCGCGTGGCGGAACAGGTCGACGATCGATTCCATAGGTACCTCCGGTGATTTCGGTTCCGACCGGACTGACGATCGGGCGTGCCGGAGGATGCGGAAAATCGTTCGGGGCGGGGCCTAGTTCGCCCCGGGAGACGCGGGGCGGGGGTTCCCGGACGCGGGCCGGGACGCCGAGGCCGCGCGGCGCAGGTCGCACTCGGCGCAGCGCTTCTCGTAGTTCACGATCCCTCCCAGGCGGTCCAGTTCGAAGTGGCAGCACTCCAGGAGGGAGGCCTTGAGCCGTTCCCGGGCGCGCAGGACCCGGGATTTGGCGGCGGACAGGGATATTCCGGACCGGCGGGCGTAGTCGGCGACCGACAAGCCCTCGTACTCGACCGCCGTCAGGGCTTCCCGGTACGGCGCGGGGAGCTCCTCCGCGGTCTCCCGCAGGGAGAAGGCGATCCGGGCCTCCGGATCCTCCTCCGCCTCCGCGGCCCCGTAGGGAGAGGGGATCCCGGGATCGGAATCGAGAGGCTCGTGCCGCTTCCGGGACCGGTAGTGGTCGATGACCAGGTTGCGTGCCACCCGGTAGATCCAGCGTTCCAGGGAAGTCCACTCTTCCAGACAGCAGAGCCCCGTATGCACCCGCACGAAGAGCTCCTGGAGCAGGTCCTCCGCGTCCTCGGGGGAGGAAACCTTGGATCGGAGGAACGCGAGCATCCTGTCCTTGAGCCGGTCCCATACAAGACGGACGTGGGAGGGATCCATGCCGACTTCTCCTTCGCGGATTCGCGGCGGACCCGCCGCGGCACCCAGTCTACGATTCCGTACCGGGGACGGCAAGCCGCCTCCGATTCCCCGCCACAAATCCCGATTCCCGATGTACAATCGTGTACGTACACGGGGAAAGGGATGTCGAAATCCAAGATCGCAGTGAGGCCGCCCCGCCGCGTTCCCTCGGGAGAGGCCCGGACCCTCAGCCTCCGGTTCAAGCTGATGGTGTATTTCCTCGTCATCCTCGCCCTGCCCCTGGTCACCCTCGGCATCATCGGTCCCTCCCTCTACGCGAGCTCCCTGGAACGCGAGTCGATGTCCTATACCGAGAAGATGATCGGGCAGGTCACCATGAGCATCGAGCTTAGGGTCCTGGAGATGGAGAAGCTCATCGACCTTGTCTCCCAGATGGTGCCCGTCGCGGCCTTCCTGGAGGAGGGGGACGCCTCCGATGCGGTGCGCGGGGAGATCCGTAGGATCGTCTCCTCCGTGGTCGGGACGCATCCGGAGATCGCGGGACTCCTGGTCGTCACGGACCGGGGCGCCTGGGAAGGCGAGGGCTTCGCCCGCACCACCCGGGATCCCCTCACCGAGGAGCGATGGTATACGGAAGCCCGGACGGCCCCGGGACGGGTCAGCCTGGCGGCCCGGCCGATCGGGCGTAACATCCGGAGCACCCGGCGTTTCGGGGCCGACGAAGTCGTCTCCATCGTGAAGGCCGTGACCGGGGAGCGGGACGGGAGGGTCCGGGGCGCGATCCTGGTGGACATGAAGCTATCCTACATCGAGGAGCCCTTCCGGTACGCATCCCTGGGCAAGACGGACTTCCTGTTCATAGCCGACGCCCGCGGCGAGATCGTGTACGCCCCGGTCAACGAGGTGGTGTACCGTATCCCCCTGGCCCCCCTGGAGGACGGGGCGTTTTCCGGCCTGGTGCGGGTCGGCCGCGGGGCCTACCAGGTCCTGGCCCGGGGATCGGAATACACGGGCTGGAGGACCGTGGGGGTGTTCTCCCTGGCGGAGACCCTCCAGGAGGTCAGCCTGGTCAAGTACTGGACCTTCCTGATCGGGGGGATGACCATGGCCCTGGCCATCGTCATGGCCTTCTTCTTCATGTCCGCGGTAACCAAGCCGGTCCTGCGCCTGCGCAGCCTCATGAAGCGCGTGGAGCAGGGGGACCTGGCCGTGCGCTTCGCGGGAGCCGGCGGGGACGAGATCGCGGAGCTGGGGCTGGGCTTCGACGAGATGATCGAGCGGATCCAGAGCCTCATCGAGCAGGTCTACCGGGAACAGCAGTCGAAGATGGAGGCGGAGCTGCGCATCCTGCAGGAGCAGATCAAGCCCCATTTCCTGTACAACACCCTGGACACGATCCAGTGGATGGCCCAGGAGCACCGGGTGGACGACGTGGTCTGCATGGTCGGGGCCCTGACCAGCCTGTTCCGGATCGGCCTGTCCAAGGGGCGGGAGATCATATCCCTGCCGGACGAGCTCGAGCACGTGCGGAGCTACCTCTGCATCCAGAAGATGCGTTACGAGGACAAGTTCGAGTACGAGGTCCTCGAGGGGGAGGGCCTCCGGGGCCTCCGGGTCATGCGGCTCATCCTCCAGCCCCTGGTGGAGAACGCGGTCTACCACGGGATCAAGGAGAGGAAGGGCCCGGGTTCCCTGGCCGTGGAGACCCGCATCGAGCACAGGCCGGACGGCCGGGGCTCCGACCTGATCCTCGCGGTCCGGGACGACGGGGTCGGGATGGACGAGGCCCGGGTCGCCCGGCTCAACGCCTCCCTGGAGAACGGGGCGGTCGCGGACCTCGGGGGCTACGGGATCCGCAACGTCCACGAGCGGATACGGCTGACCTTCGGCAAGCCCTACGGGCTCTCCTTCCGGAGCTCCCCCGGCCGGGGCACCGTGGTCACGATCCGGCACCCGATCCTGAGTTCGGAGGATGCCTGACATGTGGAAAGTGCTGATCGCCGACGACGAGCCCAAGATCCGCCGGGGGCTCCGCTCCCTGGTCTCCCGCTGCCGGGACGACCTGGAGGTGGTGGCGGAGGCGGAGGACGGGGAGGAGGCCTACGCCCGGGCCCTGGAGCGGGAGCCGGACATCCTCATCATCGACGTGCGCATGCCCCTCAAGGACGGCCTCGCCCTGATCGAGGAGCTCAACGCCGCCCTGCCGGGCAGGATCGTCATCATCGTCTCGGGGCACGACGAGTTCGAGTACGCCAAGGCGGCGGTGAAGCTCCACGTATTCGAGTACGTCCTGAAGCCCGTGGACGCGGAGGGCTTCAAGGCCGTGATCGAGCGCGCCGTGGCCGAACTGGAGGCCCGGCGGGACAGCGGCAAGTACGCCGTCTGGGCCCGGGAACAGCTGGAGCGCAACCTGCCGGTGCTCCGGGAGCGTTTCCTGCGGGACTGGATCACCGGGACCCTCTCGCGCACCGAGATCCTGGAGGGCCTGGCGTTCCTGGGCATCGAGCTGGCCTCCCCCGCCGCGTTGATCGCCGCCCGGTTCGCCGAGCGCGGCCCCGCGGGGACCGCGGGGGGCGACCGCGGCCGGAAGCTCGCCCTGGTGGCCATGCGGACGGTGCTCGCGGAAGCCCTGCCCCCCGAGGGCACCTACATCTTCGAGGACGACACGGAGACCGTCCTGGCCCTGACCCCCGCCCTCCGGGAGGACGAGCTGTCCGCGGCCGTGGAGGCCATCGAGCGCAGGGCCGGGGAGCAGGTCTACCAAATCCCGTCCATCTCGACGCGCTCGATCCCGGATCCCGTGGAGGGCGCCTGCGACGCCTACGACGAGGTGCGAGGGGAGCTGGCGGACGGCGACGGCTGCGAAGCCTTCGTGGTCCTCGCCCGAAACTACATCGACAAGCACTACTGGAACCCGGGGCTCTGCCTGGAGGACGCGGCCGCGGAGCTCCAGATCAGCCCCGGATACCTCTCCCGCCTCATGAAGCGGGAGACGGGGTTCTCCTTCGTGGAGTACCTGAACCGCATCCGGGTCCGGAAGGCGACCCTGCTCCTGAGCGATCCCGCGGCCAAGGCCTTCGAGGTCGCGGAACGGGTCGGTTACAAGAGCCAGCACTACTTCAGCCGCGCCTACAAGAAGGTGACCGGTTCGGCCCCCACCGACCGGCGCAAGGGGGCGGCCCCGTGAAACCGCGGTCTGTCCTTCGGGTCCTGGCCTGCGCCCTGGCCCTGGCGGCAGCCGCCTGCGGGGGGCGTCCCCCCGCCAGCGAGAGCGGGGTGCGCTTCCTCATCGGGGTGTCCCAGGCCAACCTGACGGAGCCCTGGCGCATCGCCATGAACGAGGAGATCCGGGAGGCCGCGGCCCGGGAGAAGGGCCTGCGGGTCATCTACGCGGACGCCGCGGATTCCAGCGTCCGGCAGATCGAGGACGTCCGGCGCCTCCTGGGCTTCGGCATCGACCTTTTGATCGTGTCCCCCACGGACTCCCAGGCCCTGACCCCGGTCGTGCGGGAGACCTACTCGCGCATCCCCGTCATCGTCCTGGACCGGGCGGTGGAGGGCTACGACTACACCCTGTTCATCGGCCCGGACAACGAGCGCCTGGGGCGGGAGGCCGGAAGGGTCGCCTCCGGGCTCCTGGGGCCCGGGGGCGGGGACGTCCTGGTCATCGAGGGCCGCTCGGGCTCCCCCCCCCGCGGTCGAGCGGAGCGAGGGCTTCCGGGAGGAGATCGGGAAGCGGAGCGACGCCCGGCTCCTTCCGCCCCTGGTGGCGGACTGGCTCCGGGACAGGGCGGAGGACGAGCTTACAGCCCGGAGCGGATCCCTCCCGGGGATCGACGTCGTGTTCGCCCAGAACGACGCCATGGCCTACGGGGCCTGGCGGGCCTTCCAGGCCGCCGGTCGTACGGGGATCAAGCTCATCGGCATCGACGGACTGCCGGGGCCCATGGGCGGGATCGACCTGGTCCGCAAGGGCATCCTGGCCGCCACCTTCACCTGCCCCACGGGCGGCAAGGAGGCGGTGGCCTATGCCGTCGACCTGCTCTCGAAGAAGGAGGGCATCCCCAAGAAGATCTACCTCCGGCCCCGCATGGTCACCGCCGAATCCCTGAAGGAAGGGACCCCGGCCTCGACGACCGCTCCCGCGGCCCGGGCTCCCCTGGGAAGGCCCATCGTCCTGGGCTTCTCCCAGGTCGGGTCCGAGAGCGAGTGGCGGGTGGCCAACACCAAGTCCATCAAGAACGCCGCGGCCAAGGCCGGCATCCAGCTGCTCTTCGAGGACGGCCGACAGCGCCAGGAGAACCAGATCGCCGCGATCCGGTCCTTCATCGAGCGGAAGGTGGACATCATCGCCTTCTCCCCGGTGGTGGAGTCCGGCTGGGACGAGGTGCTCCGGGAGGCCAAGGACGCGGGCATCCCCGTGATCCTGTCGGACCGGGCGGTGGACGTGAAGGACGACACCCTGTGGCTCTCCTTCATGGGATCCGACTTCCTGGAGGAGGGACGGCGCGCGGCCCGGTGGCTCGTGGAGGCCCTGAAGGGGGAGGTCAGCGTGCACATCGTGGAGCTCCAGGGCACGATCGGCTCGGCCCCCGCCATCGACCGCCGCATCGGGTTCGAGGAGGTGATCCGGGACTACCCGCAGTTCAAGATCGTCGCCTCCGAGAGCGGGGATTTCTTCAAGGACCAGGGCTACGAGGTGATGAAGCGGATCCTGGCCTCCGGGCTCCCCCGCGTCGACGCCCTCTTCGCGCACAACGACGACATGGCGATCGGGGCCATCCAGGCCCTGGAGGAGGCGGGGCTGAAGCCCGGCACGGAGGTGAAGATCGTCTCCATCGACGCCGCCCACGGGGCCTTCATGGCCATGCTGGCGGGGAAGCTCAACTGCACCGTGGAATGCAATCCCCTCCTCGGCCCCCAGCTCATGAAGGCCATCCAGGACTACATGGCCGGGACGGACCTTCCCATCCGCATGATCACCTCCGAGGGGGTCTACACCGCCGAGAACGCCCGCCGGGACATGAAGGGCCGGGAGTACTGACGGTCCGGCCGTACGGACGAGCGCCGTGGCCGGGCGTCGGTCCCGGACACCATTCCCGGGCGCTCGGAACGAGCGGACGACATCCGCTCGGCGCGCCCGCCCCGATCGCCGAATAGTGCAAAAAAAAGCCGTTTCCGCTAAATCGCGTTTTTGAAAACCACCCCCATACTATCCCCGTACGGCGCGTGCCGCCTGCCATCTTTCGTCCGCGGAGGAGCCCGTCATGAAGAACCACAGCGCAGGAGCGTTCCTAGCACTCGCCCTTTTTGTCGCCGGGATCCTGCCGGCGTCCGCCGCGGATCCCGCCGGCCTCACCTGCGTCGGGGTCTATTCGGAGACCAGCGCGGGCTCCGTGAGCTGGCGCACGGGATCCGCCGCGTGGACCGCGGTCAAGGTGGGCGACGTCCTGCCCGCGTCCGCGGAGATCCGGATCAACGTGGACCGGGACTGGGTGGAGTTCGTGCAGAACGGGAAGCCCGGCGCCGTCTACGAGATCCCCGGCCCGCCGTCGGGGGAGAAGATCCTGAAGGCCGCGGACATCCTCAAGCTGAAGCCCCGGGCGGTGGCCTTCCCGAAGGGCGCCGCGGGCAAGCCCGACGCGGCGTACAAGGACAAGCTGACCGTGGTCGAGTACCTGGGACGGCAGATCTACCTGACCGCGGACGGGGATTCCCGGGACATCAAGTACGGCGACGTCCTGGACGCCAAGGGCAAGGTCAAGATCATCGCGATCAACAACACCCTCACACTCATGAACGCGGAGGGCGCCGTCGTGAAGGTCATCGGGCCGCTCACCTTCACGATCGCGGACGTGCTCGGCAACAAGAACCTCTACAAGTTCCTCAACGTCCAGAAGTAGACGAACCCGGAAGGAGGTGGAAGGCGCCAACGCAAGGATCGGATTGTCCGCGCGGGGTTTCCGGCGCAGGCCGGGGCCGCGGGCGATTTCCCGGACCGCCAAGGCGGACGGGGACGGCGTCGCCGGCCGGCGACGATAGATCTCCAAGGAGGAATACGACATGAAGAAAGTGGCAGTGTTGATGGCCGTACTGGCGCTGTTCGCCGCGGCCGCGTTCGCGGCGCCCAAGCACTGGGTCGTCGGATTTTCCCAGATCGGCTCCGAGAGCGAATGGCGCACGGCCAACACCATCTCCGTGCAGAACTCGTTCCTCGAGGACACGAGCTTCACCCTGATCTACTCGGACGCCCAGCAGAAGCCCGAAAACCAGATCAAGGCCCTGCGCTCCTTCATCGCCCGCAAGGTCGACTGCATCGTCTTCACGGCCCTGGTCGAGACCGGATACGGCCCCGTCCTCGAGGAGGCCAAGAGGGCCGGGATCCCCGTCATCATGATCGACCGGGACGTCCAGGCCTCCGACCGCCACCTCCGGCTTACCATCATGGGTTCCGACTTCGTGAAGGAAGGCGAGAAAGCCGGGACCTGGCTCGCCGACTACCTCAAGAAGAAGGGCCTGGACGACGGCAAGAAGCAGATCAACATCGTCGAACTCCAGGGCACCACCGGGTCCGCTCCGGCCATCGACCGCAAGACCGGATTCGCCACGGTCATGAAGACCCATCCGAACTGGGTGCTCACCCGCTCCCAGACCGGAAACTTCACCAGCTCCGAGGGCAAGCAGGTCATGGAGGCCTTCCTGAAGGCGGACAAGAACATCCAGGTCCTCTACGCCCACAACGACCAGATGGCCCTGGGTGCCATCCAGGCCATCAAGGAAGCGGGACTCAAGCCCGGCAAGGACATCATCATCGTCGGCGTGGACGCGGTGAAGGGCGCCTTCGAGGCCATGGTCGCGGGCGAGATGAACTGCTCCGTGGAGTGCAGCCCCCTGCTCGGCCCCCAGGCGGTGCAGGCCGTCCGGGACCTCCGGGACGGCAAGAAGCTCCCCGCCCGGATCTGGACGATCGAGGGCATCTTCGACGAGACGAACGCCGCGGCGGCCCTGCCCACCCGGCAGTACTGAGCCCGGCCGAAAGAATGTAAAAACGCGGGCTTCGGAGGCGCGGGCGGGCGGGTCCCGTACCGCGCCTCCGGCATGCCCGGAAGGATCCCCGTTCCTTCCGAAGCGCCGGGCGCTCCGAATACCGGACGTCCCGGCCGCCCAACCCCGCTGGAGGAAGCCGATGTCCGAACAAGCTCCGATCCTGGAGATGAAGAAGATCAGAAAGGAATTCCCGGGCGTCCTGGCCCTGTCCGGCGTGGATTTCCGCTTGTGGAAGGGGGAGGTGCACGCCCTGATGGGACAGAACGGCGCGGGCAAGTCCACCCTCGTGAAGGTCCTGACCGGGGTGCACCGCCACGACGGGGGGGAGATGCTCCTGGAAGGCCGACCGATCCGGCCCGACTCCCCCCTGGCCGCCCAAAAGCTCGGGATCAACGCGGTGTACCAGGAGATCAACCTCTGCCCGAACCTCTCGGTGGCCGAGAACGTCTTCATCGGCCGGGAGCCCCTGCGACTGGGCCGGATCGACTGGAAGGCCATGCGGGAAAAGGCGCGGGAGGTCCTCGGACGGCTCAACCTGTCCGTGGACGTCACCCGGACCCTGTCATCGTGCTCGATCGCCGTGCAGCAGATGGTGGCCATAGCCCGGGTCCTGGACTCCGCTGCAAAGGTCCTGGTCCTGGACGAACCGACCTCGAGCCTGGACGAGCGCGAGGTCGCCCAGTTGTTCAAGGTCGTCCGGAAGCTCCGGGACGAGGGCATGGCCATCCTCTTCATCACCCACTTCCTGGACCAAACCTACCAGATCGCCGACCGGATCACGATCCTCAAGAACGGCGAGTTCGTCGGGGAGTACGAGGCCGCCAAGCTCCCCAAGCTCGAGCTGGTGGCCAAGATGCTGGGCAAGGAGCTCTCCGAGTTCAGCCAGGCCTCCCCGGGGGAAGGCGAGAAATCCCGGACCGCCTCCGTTTCGGCGGGGGAGCTTCTGCGCGCCCGGGGACTTGGGCGTCGCGGGGGCGTAGCCCCCTTCGACCTGGACCTGGACGGCGGGGAGGTCCTGGGCCTGGCGGGGCTCCTCGGATCGGGAAGGACCGAGACCGCCCGGCTCCTCTTCGGGATCGACAAGGCCGACTGCGGCGAGATCTCCGTGAAGGGAAAGCCGGCCCAGATCGGATCCCCCCGGGCCGCGATGGCCCTGGGCATCGGGTTCTGCTCCGAGGACCGCAAGAACGAGGGGATCTTCGCGGAGCTCTCGATCCGGGAGAACCTCATCCTGGCCCTGCAGACCAAGCTCGGAGCCTTCCGGTTCATCGCCCCCAAGAGGCAGGTCGAGATCGCCGACCGACTGATCCGGGAGCTCGGGATCAAGACCCCGTCCTCCTCGGGGGAGGCCAAACAGCTGTCCGGCGGGAACCAGCAGAAGGTGATGCTGGCCCGCTGGCTAGCCACGGACCCGGGCATCCTGATCCTGGACGAGCCGACCCGGGGCATCGACGTGGGCGCCAAGCTGGAGATCATGGAGCAGATCCTGAACCTCAGCCGCGCCGGGCTGGGCCTCCTGTTCATATCCTCCGAGTTCGAGGAGGTCCTCCGCTGCTCCGGGAGGGTGGCGGTCTTCAAGGACAAGGCCCTGGTGGCCCAGCTGGCCGGGCCGGAGATGACCGAATCGGGCATCATGCGCACCATAGCGGGAGGCAGATAGCATGGCATTCCTACGGAACCTCTCGAGGAAGAAGATCTTCTGGCCCCTGGCCGCCCTCGTGCTCCTCATGTGCTTCAACCTCTTCTTCACCCCCAACTTCTTCCGGGTCGAGATCAAGGAGGGGCACCTCTACGGCAACGTGATCGACATCCTCAAGAACTCCGCGCCCATCATGTTCCTAGCCATCGGCCTGACCCTGGTCATCGCGACCAAGGGGGTCGACATCTCCGTCGGGTCCGTGGTGGCGATCTCCGCGGGAGTCGTGGCCATGCTGATCGGCGGGGACCTGAAGGGGGTCCCGAAGAACCCCATCCTCCTGTCCATGGCCGCGGCGGTCCTGGTCGCCACCCTGGCGGGGATGTGGAACGGTCTTTTAGTGTCCCGGGTGGGAATGCAGCCCGTGATCGCGACCCTCATCCTC
The DNA here is from genome assembly GCA_022703505.1 of Spirochaetota bacterium. GTDB lineage: Bacteria > Spirochaetota > Spirochaetia > Treponematales > UBA12059 > JAAYUR01. Next base: position 144,541 of record JAKLDN010000001.1, read on the forward strand.
CTGGTCGCGGGACGGGGGATCGCGATGGTGACCACCAACGCCATGGTCGTCTGGCTCTACGCCAAGCCCTTTGCCCTACTCGGGCAGGGCTACCTCCTGGGCCTGCCCTTCTCACTGTACATGGTGGCCTTCCTCCTCCTGGCGACCATGCTGGTAACACGAAGGACCGCCCTGGGCCTGTTCATCGAGGCCGTCGGCATCAACCCGACCGCCGCGCGTTTCGCCGGCATCAACGCCCGGAACATCGTCTTCTGGGTCTACGCATTCTCGGGCTTCTGCGCCGGGATATCGGGGCTGGTCGTCTGCTCCACGGTGATGAGCGCGGACGGCAATAACGCGGGGGACGGGTACGAGATGAACGCCATCCTGGCGGTGGTCCTCGGGGGAACCTCCATGAGCGGCGGGAAGTTCTACCTCATGGGCTCCATGGTCGGCGCCCTCATCGTCCAGACCCTGACCACGACGATCTACGCCTTCAACGTCCCCCCCGAGATCGCCTTCCTGGTGAAGGCCGTGGTCGTGTGGGTCGTGAGCCTCCTCCAGTCCCCCGATCTCAGATCCGGGATGGCCGGTTTCCTGGGCCGGAGATCCGAGGGCGGAAAGGAGGCGGCGGCATGAGCCGGAAAGGTTTGATCAACCTGAGGAGCCTGCCTTCCCTGGTGACCCTGGGGCTGTTCCTCCTCATGTTCGGGGCCGGGTCCCTGTCCTTCCCGGGCTTCTTCTCCCTCCAGAATTTCCTGAACCTCTTCATCGACAACGCCTACCTTCTGGTGCTGGCCGTGGGCATGACCCTGGTCATCGTCGCGGGGGGGATCGACCTGTCCGTGGGCTCCATGCTCGCCCTTTCCACCATGCTCTCGTCCTTCCTCCTGGAGCGGGCGGGATGGAAACCGGGCCAGGTGATACCGACCGTCCTGGCGGTGGGGCTGGCCCTGGGGGCCTTCATGGGGTACATGATCCACGCCTTCTCCCTGCCGCCCTTCATCGTCACCCTGGCGGGACTCTACCTGGCCCGGGGCCTGTGCTACGTCGTGAGCATCGACGCCATCGGGATCAAGAACGAGTTCTGGCAGGGGATGGCGAACGCCCGGATCCCCGCCGAGGCGGCCAACAGCGTCTCGCCCAGCGTGATCATCGCCCTGGCCGTCGTGGCCGCGGGGGGCTTCATCCTCCGGTCCACCAAGTTCGGGCGCACGATCTACGCGATCGGGGGGAACGAGCAGTCCGCGGTCCTCATGGGCCTGCCGGTGGCCCGCACGAAGGTCGGGATCTACGCGATCTCGGGCTTCTGCTCCGCCCTCTCGGGGATCGTGTTCTCCTTCTATACCCTGGCCGGTTACGCCCTGAACGGTCGGGGCATGGAGATGGACGCCATCGCCACGGTCGTCATCGGGGGGACCCTGCTCACCGGGGGAGTCGGCGGAGTGGTGGGTACGGTGTTCGGTGTCCTGGTCTACGGCACCATCCAGGTGCTCATCATGTTCCAGGGCACCCTGAACTCCTGGTGGACCCGCATCGCCATCGGCTTTCTGGTCTTCCTCTTCTGCCTGCTCCAGAGGGTGTTCGAGGCGGGCCGCGGCAAGTCCGGTAAGGACGGGTCCGCCGGACCCGCGAGCTGCTAAAAAAACCGGGACTGTCCAAAAAGCTCGGATAGCTTATTGGACACCCCGGCCTCTTGCCGCCGCCCCAGGCCTCCCGGGAGCGGCGGCTTCTTTTTCGCGCCTATCTCGCGCCCAGGCGCCAGGCGGCCTCGTTCCAGCGAAGCTCCTTCCGGATCTCCTCGGGGTCCGTACCCTCCCCGATCCGGAGGAACTCGATCCCCGCCATCTCGGCCCAGTCCCGGAGCCACTCGGTCTTCACGACCCTTGAATACCCCGTGTGGTGGGCTCCCCCGGCCAGGATCCAGGACTCCGCCGCCCGGCTCAGGTCCGGCAGGGGACGCCAGAGGACCCGGGCCACGGGAAGCTTCGGCATGGGGGCCGGAGCGGGAACCGCCTGGACCTCGTTCACGATCATCCGGAACCGGTCCCCCAGGTCGACCAGGGTGGCGTTGAGGGCGGGCCCCGAGTCCCCGTCGAAGACGAGGCGGGCAGGGTCGGCCTTGCCGCCGATGCCCAGGGGATGGACCTCCAGGCGGGGCCGGCCGACGGCCACGCTCGGGCAGATCTCCAGCATGTGGGCTCCCAGGACCAGTTGGCGCCCCTGCTCCAGGTGGTAGGTATAGTCCTCCATGAAGGAGGTGCCCCCGGGCAGGCCCGCGGCCATGACCTTCATGGCCCGCACCAGGGCAGCGGTCTTCCAGTCCCCCTCGGCGCCGAACCCGAAACCCTCCGCCATGAGGCGCTGGACCGCCAGCCCGGGCAGCTGGGGAAGGCCGTGGAGGTCCTCGAAGGTCGTGGTGAAGGCGCCGAAGGGTCGGCCCTGTCCGGACAGGAAGGCCCGCAAACCCAGCTCGATGCGGGCCTGCTCCCGGACACGCTTCCCCCCCTCCCCGGACCGGGCGTCCGGGGCGATCTCGTAGAGCTCGGCGTAGTCCCGGACCCGACGGTCGGCCTCGGCATACGGCACGGCCTCTACGGCCCGGACGAGCTCGCCCACGCCCCAGCCGTTGACGGACCAGCCGAACTTGGCCTGGGCCTCCACCTTGTCGCCCTCGGTGACGGCCACCTCCCGCATGTTGTCCCCGAAGCGGGCCACCCGCAGGGAACGGCCGTCCTGGAAGGCCGCCGCGGCCCGCATCCACCCGGCAAGGCGTTCGCGGACCTGCGGGTCCTCCCAGTGGCCCACGATGACCTTGCGCGGCAGGCGCAGGCGGGCCCCGATGAAACCGTGCTCCCGGTCGCCGTGGGCGGACTGGTTCAGGTTCATGAAATCCATATCGATGGTGGACCAGGGTATGTCGCGGTTGTACTGGGTGTGCAGGTGGCACAGGGGGCGCCGGAGCTCCAGGAGCCCCGCGATCCACATCTTGGAAGGGCTGAAGGTGTGCATCCAGGTCACGATCCCCGCGCAGGACGGATCGGAGTTGGCCTCCCGGACCAGCTCCAGGATGGCGTCCGGGCCCTTGCGGACCGGCTTCCACACCAAGCGGCAGGGAAGGACCGCGTCCAGCCCCGCGGCCATGGCCTTGGAGTGCTCGTCCACCTTGCGCAGGGTCTCCGGACCGTAGAGGTCCTGGCTTCCGGTCACGAACCAGATGTCGTACGTTTTAAGGTCGATCACGGCTCACTCCTTGGCGGCCCGCTCGGCGTAGGCGCCGAGGGCCCGGTAATTTCGGTACAGGCGGTCGTAGACGGCGCGGCGTCCGGGATCGGGCTTCCAGACCTTCTCCACCGGGGCGCGCATGGCGGCCTGGGCGGACAGGATGTCGGGATAGAGACCCGCCGCGGTCGCCGCGAACATGGCCGCCCCGAGGGCGCAGGACTGCTCGCTGGAGCTCACCGCGATCTCCATCCCCAGGACGTCCGCGGAGACCTGCATGGCCAGGGGGCTCTTCTTGGCCACCCCCCCGACCGCGGCCACCCGGTCTATCCTGAGCCCCTCCTGGCGCATCCGCTCCACGATGGCCCGGGAGCCGAAGGCCGCCGCCTCGATGAGGGCCCTATAGAGGGCGGGGGCGTCGGTGCCCAGGGTGATCCCGTAGATCGCCCCCTTCAAAGACTGGTCCGCGTCCGGGGTGCGTCGGCCGTTGAGCCAGTCCAGGGCGGTGAGGCCCGACCGCTCCGGATCGACCTTCGCGGCCGCCGCCTCGAGCAGGGGCAGGAGGGCATCCTCCATGCGGGCGGCCTGCCCCGGGTCGATGCCCGGGAGGTTGCGCAGGGGCCAGGCCAGGACCCCCCGGAGCCAGGCGAAGACGTCCCCGAAAGCGGACTGCCCCGCCTCGTACCCGATCATCCCGGGGATCACGGAGCCGTCCACCTGGCCGCAGATGCCCCGGACGAGTTTCTCCCGGTCGTCCGCGGGCTTGGGGCCCACCATGATGTCGCAGGTGCTGGTGCCCATGATCTTGAGGAGGGTACCCGGCTCCAGGTCCCCGCCCACGGCCCCCATGTGGGCGTCGAAAGCTCCCACCCCCACGGTTATCCCGGCGGGCACGCCCAGGCGCGCGGCCCATTCTTCGCAGAGGGGGCCGAAGGCCTCGGTGGCGGGCCAGGTCTCGGTGCCCAGGGACCCGGCCAACTCCGCAAGGCGGGGATGGAGCCGGGCCAGGAACTCCGCGGGCGGATAGCCCCCCCAGGAGGCGTGCCAGAGGGCCTTGTGGCCCGCGGCGCAGCGGCTCCTCCGCCAGGCCCCGAGGTTCCCGGCCCCCGCCAGGAGGGCGGAGAGCCAGTCGCAGTGCTCCACGATGGTCCGGGCCGCTCCCGCGACGGCCGGATTGGCCGACACCACGTGGAGGGCCTTGGCCCAGAACCACTCGGACGAATAGACCCCGCCCGAGTATTTCGTGTAGTCCTCTCCCCCCCAGCCGCGGGCCAGGGCGTTGATGCGCTCCGCCTCGGCCACGGAGGTATGGTCCTTCCAGAGGATGAACATCCCGTCGGGATCCTCGGCGAAACCGGGCACCAGGGCCAGGGGCCTGCCCGTCCCGTCCGCCAGGCAGGGGGTGGAGCCCGTGGTATCCACGGAGACGGCCCGGACCTTCGCGGCCGTCGAGGGGCCGGTCCGACCCGAGGCCTCGGCCAGGGCGGCCCGGGACGCGGCCTCGAGGCTCTCGATGTGGTCCAGGGGATGCTGCCGGAACCGGTTGGAGGCCGGGTCGCAGTACAGGCCCTCGGCCCATCTCCGGTAGGGGCTGACCCCGCTCCCCGCGACGGAACCGTCCGCCGCGTCCACCACCACCACCCGCACCGAGTCCGTGCCGAAATCGGCGCCGAGCACGTAATCCAAGCCGCGTTCCCTCTTCATGTTCGCTCCTCCACCGCCTCCGGGGCGGGCATGTTTTCCTTCAGCAGTATCTCGGTCGCCACCGCGACGGTTCCTCCCGGGTCCCCGTGGGCGACGATCCGGTACAGCCGTTCCAAGCCCAGCCTCCCCTGTTCCCGGGGGCGCTGGGAGATGACGCAATCGACGAGGCCCTCCCGTAGGGCGGCCGCGTTCCGGGGCACGAGGTCCCAGGAGACGACGGCGCAGCGGTCCTTTTTTCCCGCCGCCGCCAGCCATTCCCCGGCCAGGTGGCCCGATGAGTTCGCGACCAGGAGGCCGCCGATCCCGGGCTCCTCCCGGAAGATGTCCTCGAACCAGCGCGCCCGGACCTCGGGCCGCTCGAAGCCCGGGCATTCCCGGACGATCAGGCGGCGGCTTCCCGCCTCCCGAAGATAGGATTCGAAGCCCGCCACGCGGCGCCGGATGTGGCCGTCCTCGGGATGGGCGTCGATGGCGGCCAGGGGCACGTCCCCGGGAGCCAGGAGGGAAAGCAGGCGGCCGGCCAGGCGGCCGGCGGAATACGCGTCCTGGCCTATGGAGAAGACGGGGTCCGCCCCTTCCAGGGCGGCATCGAAGAAGGCGTAGGGAGTCCCGGGAGGGAGGGCCGCGAGGGCCGGGCCGATCACGGCCGGCAGGACCGGCGCCAGTAGGAGGCCGTCGAAGCCCTCCGCGAGGGTTCCGGACAGGAGCTTTCGGTAGCCCGCGGGATCGTAGCGGTCGAATTCGACCACCTCCGTCCTCACCGAGAACCGGGACAGGTCCCGGGCCGCCGCCCGGATGCCCTCCAGGCAGAGTCCCCAGTACCCCGAATCCTGCCCGGCCTTGGGGGCCAGGACCCGGAACAGCCAGGTCTTGCCCAGGGAGAGCTGGCGGGCCAGGACGTTCGGCCGGTACCCAAGGGACCGCACGATGGACTCGACGTTCTCCCGGGTTTCCTCGGCCACCCCGTCCCGGCCGTGGAGCACCCGGTCCACGGTCCCGATGGACACGCCGGCCAGGCGGGCTATCTCCTTGACGGTCGCGTTCTGGTTCGGCACGGTTGGACTTCCTTACCGTGTACGTACACGATAAGGATTTATACCCAGAGTCGAAGAATCTGTCAACGAAAATCAAGCGAGCGGGCGATTACGGGAGGAGAAAATTGACGCCGATCATCCTGGACGGCCGATCCGCGTGGAGATACCGGTCCTCGAAGCCAAGCGGCCCGGCGGCAGGCTACGACCGGGCAGGTTCCGGAAGGGCCGCCCTACTTCCCTACCCCCTCCCAGCAGGCGTCCGCCAGCTCCTGGAACCTCAGGTGGGCTCCGGGTATGTCCTGGAAGCGGTTGCAGGTGAAGGCGAACACGAGGCCCGAGGGGGGGTCGGCCCAGCCGAAGGCACAGCCCCCCTGGCCGGAGTGGCCGAAGGTCCGCTCGGTGGCTCCCCTGCCCATGTGGCGAATGTCCCGGTCCGGGAAGGGCGAGTAGCCCCCCAGGCCGAAGCCCAGGGCCCAGCGGATCCGCATTCCGGACTGGGCGTCCGGGCCGTCCCAGCGCAGGACCGTGGCGCGCTCCACCGCGGCCTTCGAAAGATAGCGCCGCCCGTCCAGCTGTCCACCGGCGCACAGCATCCGGTAGAACCGGGCCAGGTCCCGGGCGCAGGTGTTCAGGGAGGCCGCGGGCAGGAAAAGGCGGCGGTACAGGGGGTTCGAGAAGACCCGGGCGGCGCCGATCTGGGCGGGATCCGCGGTGTGGATGCCCGATGCCCGGCGGAGCTCCCCCGGGGGGAGGCCCGGAAAACTGTCCGTCATGCCCAGGGGCGCAAGGAACTCCCGCTTCAGGTAGTCCGCCGCGGAAAGGCCGGATACCCGGCGGATCACCTCCCCAAGGACGAAGCCTCCCGTGAAGGCGTGGTAGATGACCTTCTCCCCCGGGGCGTGCTGGGGCCTCCGGGCCGCGGCCCTGCGCTCTCCCCCGCCCGGGACCAGCCAGGACAGGAGCTCCGGAAGGTCCGCGGCGGCGGGTATGCCCGCCTGGTGGAGGAGGACGTGGGCGATCGTGACCCCGCCCTTGCCCTTTGCGGCGAAGGCGGGCCAGTACTCGGCCACCGGGGCGTCCAGGTCCAGGCGGCCCTCGTCCGCCAGCTTGTGCACGCAGGCCGCGGTCAGGGCCTTGGTGGCCGAATAGGCGGCGAAGGGGGTGTCGCCGAGGACGGGCCGGGCTCCCCGGGGATCCCGGAACCCGCCCCACCGGGACAGGACCCTGCGGTCCCCGTGCCAGACCTCGATCTGGGCCCCGAAATGGAGGCCCCGCAGGATCTGGCCGTCGAAGGCCCGGGCCGCCCCCTCGAAACCCGGGGCGGTGACGAAGCCCGGACCGGCGGCCTCGGCGGCGCTCACCCCCGGCCTCCCGAAACCTTGACCTCCCCGGTGCGGACCCCCGAGATGCAGAGGAAGGAGAGCACGAAGAAGATCGGGCAGACCAGGAAGATCACCGAGTAGTCCCGGCCCGCCAGGTCGATGACCCGGCCGTTCAGGATCGGCCCGATCGTCCCGGCCAGGGTGGTGGCGATGAAGTAGAGGCCCGAGTAGGTGCCCATCAGTTCCTCGGAGGTGGAGGTGTCCAGGATCATGGGAAGGCAGTTCACGTTGACCAGGGCCCAGCCGAATCCTCCGACCAGAAGCATGGCCGCCACGACGGGCAGGGAGGGGAAGAGCCGGATGACCGCCAGCCCCGCGGCGAAGGTGAGGAGCCCCACGGAGATCGTGATCCTGCGGCCCAGGCGCTTGGCCACGAGGCTGGCGGGCAGGGCGAAGATCAGGAAGGAGACGTAGGACACCGCCAACAGCATGGCCGCCGCCGAGGGGGCCAGGCCCAGACGGGTGACCGCGAAGGAGGAAAAGAAGGTCTCGATGGCCATGTAGCCCACCATGTAAAAGAAGACCGTCAGGATCAGGAGGACCAGGCTCCGCTTGTTCTCCCCCGGGATCTCCCGGAGCCGGGCCAGGACCCGCAAGCCCCCGGGAGCCTCCGCGGCCTGGGCCAGCTCCGGGGGCTCCCGGACGCTCCGGAAGAGCACCAGGACCGCGGCCACCGTAGCCAGGGCTCCGAACCAGAACGGCAGGGGCTGGTAGACCGCGAAGAGGGCCCCCCCGACCACGAAGGCCAGGATGCCCCCGATCCCGGACATGATGTTGACCACCGCGTTGGCCTGGGAGCGCAGGGCCGAGGGAAACAGGTCCGGCAGGAGGGCGAACATGGGGGTCCGCCAGAGGGCCATGCACACGACCATGACCAGGGCCGCGCCCATCAGGAGGGCGAAGGGTCCCCCCAACTCGGATACCCTGCCCGACGATTCCGGGGGTATGAGCTGGGTGCCCATGGGAATTAGGGCGAAGGCCAGGGCCGAGAGGGGGGCGAAGACCAGGATCCAGGGCATGCGGCGGCCGAAGCGGGAACGGGTCCGGTCGCTCAAGGGTCCCATGATCGGCTGTAGGAAGAAAGCGGCGACGTTGTCCAGGGTCATCAGGATCCCGGTCACCGTTGCCGAGAGCCCGAAGCCCCGCACCGCGGCGGCAGCCCGGAAGCCCGGGCTTCCGGCCTGGAGGAAGATCGGCATGTAGGTGTTGTAGACCATCCACATGAGCTGGGCCCCGAAGAGGCCGAAGCCCAGGAGGGCGGACTTCCTGTAGAACTCGGGGGTCAGGGCGGATTCCTTCGGGGACATCGGAGCCTCCGGTTTTTTCGATCCCGCCGGAACCGGGTCCGGCGGGCCCGGAGGACAAGTACCCCGGGCGGGGTCATTGTCGCCCCCGCCGACCGCGCCGTCAAGGCGAGCCGGACAATCACTTCCTTCGTCCGAAGAGGCGCCCGAGATCCCGCATCAGGGAGCCCGCGCGCCGGGCCGTCCCGTGGCCGTTGGCGAAGGCCTCGACCGACTCGTCCAACCCAGAGACCAGGGCCACGTCCCCGGGGCGGAACCGGTACTCCGGGGAGAACAGGCCGTACTCCTCATCCCCGTTCCGAACCGAGATCAGGTTGATCCCGTGATTCTTGCGGAGGTTGGCCTCCAGCAGGGACTGGCCGAAGAGGCGATCCGGCACCACCAGCTCCGCGATGACCAGGTTGCCCGAGACGGGCAGGTAGTTGAGGAGTCCCGAGGACACCAGCAGGGGGGTGACCCGCTTGGCCGCCTCCCGGTTCGGGAAGACGATCTTGGTGGCTCCGACCATCTCCAGGATCTCCGCGTGCCCCTCGGTGACGGCCTTGACGAAGATCCGGGGAATGCCCAGCTTGCGGCAGTAGCTGGTGGCCAGGATGGAGGCCTCGATCTTGTCCCCCATGTCGATCACCACCCCGTCCAGCCCCTGGGGCAGGGCCTTCCTCAGGTTCTCCTCGTTCACGATGTCCATGACGATGGCTGTCACCGGATAATCCCGGTAGGCGTCGATGACCTCCCGGTCCTTGTCGATGATCATGACGTCCGCGCCCATGTCCAGGAGTTCCACGAGAACGTTCTTTCCGAACCAGCTCAAGCCCAAAATCGCGAATTGCTTCATATCCCTACCCTATGAGTATCTCCGCCTCGGGATACACGAAGTTGCCCGCCCGGGTCGAACCGCCCAGGAACAGGAAGGCCAGCAGTCCCACCCTGCCGGTGAACATGGTGCCGATGATCACGAGCTTTCCCGCCGTGCTCAAGCCCGCGGTGAAGTCCAGGGACAGGCCGACGGTCCCGAAGGCTGAGGTGACCTCGAAGGCGATGTGGCCGAAGTCCACACCCCGGGGTGCCTCCACCACGCTCAGGATTCCTGCCGCGAAGATGAGCAGGAAGGCGGCCTTGATGAAGTAGATCACCGCCGAATTGATCGTCTCCGGCGTCAACCGTCTGCGGAAGGAATTGATCTCGCCTCTCTCGTTCGCCCGTTTCAGCATGACCAGGAGGACCACGTAGGCGGTCGCGATCTTGACGCCCCCCGCGATGGAGCCGGGCGCGCCGCCGATGAACATCAGCAGGATCGTGATGAACTTGGAGGGCTGGCGCAGGCCCGCCTGGTGAACCGCGTTGAAGCCCGCGGTGCGGGGGGTCACGGACTGGAAGAGGGCGTTCATGGCCCGGACCGGTCCGGACATCCCCGCGAAGGCATGGTCCTTTTCCAGGATCCAGAAGGCTCCGGCCCCGGCCAGGATCAGGATGGCGGTGATCGATAGCATGAGCTTGGAGTGGTAGCTCAGGATCCGCTTCTTGCCGCGGATCCTGCGGGCGATATCCTGCAGAACGATGAAGCCGATGCCCCCCGTCGCGATGAGGACCGAGAAGGTCCCCAGGAGAACGGGCTCTCCCTTGAACCGCTCCAGGCTGTCCGGGAACACGGAAAACCCCGCGTTGCAGAAGGCGGATATCGCGTGGAAAATTCCCAGGTAGATCGGGTCCGCCTGGCCCAGGCGCGCGAACTGGGCCGCCAGCGCCACGGCTCCCAGGACCTCGACCAGGAAGGTGGAAACCACGATGCTCCGCAGGATCCGGAAGGGGTCGTTTTCCACCCCCTGGATGGAAAAGCTCCGGATGGTCCGGAGCCTGCGGAAGGGCAGCCGCCCCCCGGGAAGGATCAGCATGAAGGACGTGAAGGATACGATCCCCAGTCCCCCCACCTGGATGAGCCCCAGGATGACGAGTTGGCCGAACCGGGAATAGTCCGCGGTGTCCACGGTCGTGAGGCCCGTGACACAGACCGCGGAGGTCGAGGTGAACAGGGCGTCGATCGGGGACAAGGATACCGGCCTCCCCGGTCGTCCCGCCCAGGCGGCGGGAAGCATCAACAGGAAGGTCCCTACGAAGATCACGATCAGGAAGAAAGACAGGAGATAGGCGGCGTCGGACTTGAATGCCCGTTTCATGTCAGCTTTCCAGCTTCAGGCGATACCCGACGCCGGGTTCGGTCAGGAGGGTCCGGGGCACGGAGGGCTCGGCCTCGATCTTCTTGCGCAGCTGGTTGACGTAGACTCGGAGGCTGTTGTAGTCCCCGGCCATGTCGGGCCCCCATACCTCCCGGAGGATCTGGTTCCGGGTCAGGATCTTCCCGGAATTCCGGACCAGCATCTCCAGGATGGACCATTCGGTCGGGGTCAGGTGCTCCTCGGCCCCGTCCCGGAAGGCTTCCCGGGTGTCGAACCGCACCTCCAGAAGCCCGACCCGCAGGGGCCGGCCCTCCGGAGACCCGAGTCCCCGGTGGCGGACCGCCACCCGGATCCGCGCCATGAGCTCCCCCACCCCGAAGGGCTTGATCAGGTAGTCGTCCGCCCCCGCGTCCAGGAGACCCGTGATCTCCTCCTCGGAATCCCGCACGGACAGGACGATGACGGGGACATCCCCCCGCCTGCGGACGGCCAGGAGGAGGTCCCGGCCGTCCCCGTCCGGAAGGCCCAGATCCAGGAGGACGACGCCCGGCTTGACCGCGCCGAACTGCCTCAGGCCCTCCTCCAGGCCGTCCGCCTCGAAGACCTCGTAGCCCTCCTTTTCCAGGTAGAGCCGGAGGAGCTTCCGTATCTGGACCTCGTCGTCCACCACGAGGACGGGAATCACGATTCCTCTTTTCGGGGCAGCCGCAGCTCTATCATGAAACCTCCCCGGTCGCTCCGGGCGGCCCGGGCGGAGCCCCCGTGGGCCTCCACGATGCCCCGGCAGATAGACAGCCCCAGCCCGCAGCCCGGGCGGGCCCCGGTCCGGGATCCCCGGAAGAAGGTATCGAACAGGAGGGGGAGTTCCCGTTCGGATACCCCGGGACCGTCGTCCGAGAAGCGGACGACCGTGGCCCCCGGCACCGATTCGGACCCGACGCGGAGGGTGGAGCCCGGGGGAGTGTAGGCCGAGAAATTCCGCAGGATGTTCCGGAAAACCTGGACCATCAACACAGGGTCCGCGGTGATCTCCGCATCCCGGGCGGATTCCTCCAGGGTCACGGTTCTCCCGCCCAGGTCGGATTCCAGACCCTCCCGGGCGGCTCCGATCAGCTCCCCTACGTATGCGGTCTCCGGGCGGACGACCAGCCGCCCCGCCTCCAGGCGGCTCATGGCCAGCAGGTCCTCCACGATCCGGTTGAGCTTGCCCGCGGCGATCATCGTCTCCGAAAGAAGCTCCCCTCTCAGGGCCGGGTCCTCCGCGGCCCCGGCCTGGAGGGCGCTCACGGAACCCGTGATCGTCGTGAGGGGCGTCCGCAGTTCGTGGGAGACGTGATTCAGGAGGATCCTGGAAAGCCGGGCGGACTCCCCGGCCAGCTTGTTCCGCTCGTTCTCCTCCGCCAGAAGCTCCCGCTCCAGGGCCAGGGCCAGGTTGCCGGCCAGGGCCGACAGGACTTCCCGGTTCTCTCCGTCCAGGGCCCTCTCCCCCGGTCCCGCCGCGTAGAGGATTCCCAGGACCCCGTCCTGGGATCCCAGGGGGATGTACAACCTCCCGGGATCGTCCGCGACGCAGACATCGGACTGGAAACACCGGGCCGCGGCGCTCGGATCGAAGCCCGGCGCCGTCGGAGGCCCGCCCCGCACGGGACCTCCGGTGTCGAGGGTCCCGTCGGTGCCGCGGAGGAAGACCGAGGCACGCACCCTCATATGCCGTTCCAGGTAGTCCGACGCCAACCGGGCCAACCCGGCGATATCCCGTTCCCGGGAGACCGCCCGGGTAAAGCCGTACAGGAAGGCCATCCTGCGTTCCCGCAGGGACAGGGCGGACTCCTTCTCCTTTAGCCGGGAGGTGAGCAGGCCTCCCGCGAAGGCCGCCAGGAAGTACGCCGTGAACATGAGCAGGTCTTCCAGGCTGGCGATCGAGAAGGTCAGGCGGGGAGGTATGAACAGGAAGTTCCACAGGAGCGAGGATAGGGCCGCGCTGGCCAGGACCGTGATGCGGCCGCATGCGAACGGCAGGGTCATGTTGACCAGGAGGTACAGGATGGAGACGGACCTGTAACCCAGGGCGGGCTGGGCCAGGTGCCCCAGCAGGGTGATCGAAGCCAGGGCGGCCAGGGCCAGGGGGACTCCCCGCAGCGGTCCGGAGGAATCTCGGATCTTCAGGGGCCTCCTCACGGACGGAACCGGGGCCTTTCCCCGAAGGATCACCACGTCCAGGTCCCCGGACTCCCGGAGTATGTCCTCCATGACGCTGCGCCGGCCCAGGAAGGATCGGTCGGCCTCCTCGGCCTTGCCGATGACCAGGGTGCCGGCGTCCTTGACCCGGGCGTGGCGGACGATGCAGGAAGCCACGTCCCGGTCCACGGCGGAGAGTATTTCGGCTCCCAGCGTCCGAGCCAGGGCCAGGTTCCGTTCCACCCCCGCGGGATCTTCGTCGCATTCCGGGTCGTGCACGTGCAGGACCGTCCAGGCGGCTCCCTGCCGGCGGGCGGCGGCGTCGGTCCACCGGATCAGGTACTCGGAGTTGCGACTCCCGGTGACGGCGACGAGGAAGTGGTCTCCGAGCCCGGACTCGGAACGGCTCGAAATCGGTTCTTCCATGCCCCGAGCATAGCACTTCCTAAAAACCTCGTCCCATTAAGGAGACGTTAAGAAACCCTGGAGTTTCGTTAAGGATCGATTAAAACCGGAGGAACCGGGCTATCGGACGAGGACCACCTGCAGGTCGCAGACGTTCGTGTTGGTGGGCCCGGTGCGTAAAAGGCCGCCGATCCGGTCGAAGAAGGGATAGGAGTCGTTGGCCGCCAGGTAGTCCCGGGGCTTGAGCCCCGCGCCTCGGGCGGCTTCCAGGAGACCTGTATCCGCGAAGGCCCCCGCGGCGTCCGTCGGCCCGTCGTTTCCGTCCGTGCCCGCCGAGAGGAAGCAGACCCGCTGGGCGAGCCGTCCCTCCGCGTCGGAAAGGCCCGCCAGGAAGGACAGGGCCATCTCCTGGTTGCGTCCCCCCGTGCCGGTCCCCCGCAGGGTGACCGTGGTCTCCCCCCCGGCGATGAGGCAGGCGGGCCTGCTCCGGGGCGTCCCGTCGGCGGCGCAGTCCAGGGCCATGCCCAGGTAGGCCCGGGCGATCTCCCGGGCTTCCCCGGTGATCCGGGACCCCAGGTAGAGGGTACGGTACCCGAGCTGACGGGCCCGGGCCGCCGCGGCCATGGCCGCCCGGCGGTTCGAGCCCAGCACGATGTTGGCGACCGACCGGAAGATCCCGTCCCCGGGCTTGGGGGTGTCCGGCAGGAGGCCGGCCGCCCCGTCCCGGAGCAGGTCGGCCGCGGCGGCGGGGATCTTCTTCTCGATCCCGAAGCGCCGGATGATCCCCAGGGCGTCGGCCCAGGTGCTCGGGTCGGGGACCGTCGGCCCCGAGGCGATGGAGGCCAGCTCGTCCCCCACGACGTCGGAGAGGATGAGGGACACGACGGAGGCCGGGGCCAGGATTTCCGCCAGGCGCCCGCCCTTGACCGCGGACAGGTGACGGCGGACCGCGTTGATCTCCCGGATGTCCGCCCCGCAGGCCAGGAGCTCCCGGGTGACCGCGGCCTTGTCCGCCAGGGAGAGGGTCCGGCCGTCCCGGTCGTAGGGGGCGCAGAGGATGGCGGATCCACCGCCCGAGACGAGCACCAGGACCAGGGTCCGCTCGTCCGCCCCGCGGGCGGCCTCCATCACGGCCCGGGCGGCCCGTACGGAGGTTTCATCCGGCACGGGATGGGCGGCCTCCAGGATGCGCACCCGATCGCAGGGCTCCGCGTGGCCCGCCTTGACGGCCACCACCCCGCCGGACAGGCGCTTCCCCAGGACCTCCTCGGCCCCCCGGGCCATCCGGGCTCCGGCCTTTCCGTAGCCCAGGACCAGGATCCGGTCGAAACGGCCGAGGTCCCAGGAGAGGGGACGGCCGCCTGCGGCCAGCGTCAGGCGACCTTCCTCCGGTTTCAGCGCGTCCCGGACCATAGGCCGGGGATCCACGCTGGCCACGCCCGCGGCGAAGATATCAGTCGCATCCTTCCTCAGGCGGGCGTGGTCCACGGCGGGTTCCTTACACGAACAGGGACATCACGGCGACGACGAGAGCCGCCACGACACCTTCCACCGCGGTGGCGCTGGAATAAGCCTTGTAGGCGGTGTTCACGGACATCCCGGAGAACTGGGAGACCACCCAGAAGTAGGAGTCGTTGGCGTGGGACACCACCATGGCACCGGCCCCGATGGCCACGACCGCCAGGGCGGGATCCAGGCCGATGCTGGCCATCATGGGGGCCAGGATCGTGGAGGTGGTTATGATGGCCACCGTGGAGGACCCCTGGGCGGTCTTGAGGGCCGCGGCGATGATGAAGGGCAGGAAGACCCCGAGGGACAGGCTGGTGAGGTTCCCCTTGAGGAATTCCACGATGGGGCTGGCGGCGATCATGGCGCCGAAGGAGCCGCCCGCCGCGGTGATGACCAGGATGATGGCGGAGTCCTTGATCCCCTGGCCCAGCCAACCGTCCACGGCCTTGCCGAGCTCGCCCTTCTTGACCAGGAGCAGGCTGCAGAAGACGCCGATCATGAGGGCCGTGACGGGGTCGCCGATGAAGCGGATGAGCTTCTGCAGGGACTGGTCCCCGAAGGGCTTGGAGGGGAATTCCGCAACGCTCTTCAGGAGAATGAGAACGATGGGAAGCACGATGGGCAGGAAGGAGAGGAAGGTGCTGGGGAGTTTGCCGTATTTCTTCACGATGTCGCTGTAGGACTCCTCGACATCCGGCTCGATCTGGTACTTCTTGGCCACCTTGGTCGCCCAGAACAGACCCGCAAGGGACGCGGGCACCGCGGCGATGAGGCCGAAGAGGATCACCCGGCCCAGGTCCGCGGAGAGGGCGCCCGCCGCGGCGATGGGACCCGGGGTGGGGGGCACCATGGTGTGGGTGGCGTAGAGGCCCGTGGCCAGGGCCACGGCCATGACCGCCATGGAAGTTCCGGTCTCCTTGGCCAGGGCCTTGTTCAGGGGGTTCAGGATGACGTAGCCGGAGTCGCAGAACACCGGGATGGACACCACGTAGCCCGCGGCGTTCATGGCCAGGGGGGCGCGGTTCTTGCCCACCAGCTTCAGGATGGCCTGGGTCATGGACAGGGCCGCCCCGGTCTTCTCCAGGATCGTGCCCATGATGGTGCCGGCCACGATGACGATGCCGATGTTCGTCAGGGTGCCGCCGAACCCGGTCTTGATCTTGCCCACCACGTCCAGGGCGGGCAGTCCGATGGCCAGGCCGAAGGCGAAGGCCACGCCGATCAGGACGAGGAAGGCGTTCACCTTGTATTTCCCCGTCAGGAATACGATGGCCACCACCGCGACCACCAGCAAAAGCAGAGCTACCGTTCCGGATACCATGGGCTCCTCCTTGGGTAAGGCGAGAATGGATGATTCTAAGACCGGAATCCGGCTTTGGTCACTGGGAACTGCGCATCCGTTTCAAAGATGCTCCTGTGCATCTTGCACAGTACCGCCCCGCAATTTCAGATAGGCCGCCATGGACCGGGAGAGGGACAGTGCGCCGGCGTCGGCCCGGGGGTCGCAACCCAGGAAGGAGGACAACCTCGCGAGCCGGGCGGAGAGAGTGTTGCGGTGGACACCCAGCCGGGCCGCGGCCTCCTTCGCGTTGAATCCCGAGGCTTCCAGGGCTTTTAAGGTGGGGGCCAGGGTCCGTCGGAGCTCCGCGGGCGCCCGGGCCGCGATCGAGGCCAGGGCGTCGTCCAGGACGATCCGGGGAGTCCGGGCCAGGAAATAGTCGTCCAGGTGGTCCAGGATCAGGACCGGCCCGTCCCCGGGGGGGACGGGGAACCGGGAGGCCAGCCACAGGGCCTGGCGGTAGCTCCCGCGATACCGGGAGAAGTCGCCTTGGGGGGAACCGGCAAAGCACGTCACCTTGGGGATGCCGGCCGCCCGGGAGAAGGCCCCGCAGTACGCCTGGACCTCCCCGCGGTAGGCGGCCAGGATGCCCGGGACCCGCTCCTCCGGAGCCTCGACCCTCTCGGTGCCCAGCCTGCGGAACACCAGGAGGGACCCGTCTGGCAGGGCGCTGGCTATATCCTGGGCGTCATGGGCGCCCCGGGCCTTGGCCTGGGCCAGGGCATCCTCGGGCCCCTTGCCCGGGGGCAGCCTGAGGAGGAGCGCTGCGCGTTCGATCGCCGGGTCGTAGCCCAGCTTGCCGGCCAAGGCCAGCACGGCGGATTCGGGGACGGCTTCCTCGTACAGGAGGTAGGCCATCAGGGAGGACTTGCGGGTCCTGCGGTTCAGGACCGCCTCCCGCATGGACTCTAGCTCGATCATGGACTCCACGCTGGTCTTGACCGCCTGGGCCAGGTCCCCCACGACCTGGGGATCCCCGGTCACCCCGACCACCCCCAGCACCTCCCCCCGGACTTCCAGGGGCAGGTTCACCCCGGGCTTCGTGCCCTCGGGCAGGTGGTCCCCGGGGGAGATCCTCTCCTCCCGGCTTCCGGATTCCAGGAGGTGACGGGCCGCTGCGTGATAGGTTCCGACCCGGGCCGGGTCCCGGCTGGCTATGATGACCCCCTCCCGGTCCATGATGTTGATGTTGTAGTCCAGGCGCTCCCCGAGCTTGCGCAGGAAGGCGCCGGCCGTCTCCGCGTCCAGGCGGAGCCGCTCCCCCGGGGTTGCCGGATTGGAGGTACCGCCCGAGGCTTCCCGATCAGGGGACATCCCGGACATTCCTTCCCGGCTGGAACCCCGGCGCCCGGTACCGGCCGAACCTCTGCGTGAAGCCCCGGGAGAAGAGGGAGCCGAAGGCCCCGCTTCGTTCCAGGGCGCGCAGGACCGCGTCCAGGGGTCCCGCCTGAAGGAGGCTGAACCCGAGATAGAGGGCCAGGCCGGCCGCGAAAGCGCCGATCCCGCCCGACCGCCCGCCCCGCCCGGATGCGGTTTCCAGGAGGGCGCGGGCCGCGGGGCCCGACAGGAAGAGGGCCGCGACGTTCAGACCCAGCACCAGGACCAGTCGGGCGTAGGAGGTCTGGATGGCCCGCTCGGGGCAGAGGTTGATGCAGCGGTTGCAGCCGGAGCACGCCGTGGTCCAGGCGGGCCGGGCTCCGGTCATGCGGATCGCCGCGGACGGGCAGGTCCGGGCGCAGAGCCCGCAGGAGGTGCAGGATCCGTCCGCGACGAAGAGCCGGGCCAGGAGGCGGCGGCCGAAGGTCCGGAACCCTCGGGCCAGGAGGGGGCCGAGCGCGCGGGAGACGGGTCCGCGCCGTACCGAGCCGGCCGGGAGCCCGGGAGAGTCCGTTCCGCCGCCGGCCAGGGCGGCGGCCAGGCGGACGCCGAACTCCCGGGCTTGCCCGTCACCCAGGCTCGTCATGGCAGCCCGGGCCGCCTCATCCTCGGGGGGCGAAACTTGGGTCCAGTTTTCCGGATAACTGGCCTCTACCGATCCGACCGGAACGGCGCCTTTCCGGACCAGGATCCGGAGGGCTTCCGGAACCGCGGTCCCGCTCCAGCCGTTCACGACCCGACCCTTCGCGGCGGTCGCCCCGCAGGCGCAGAGGACGGCGGCCCGAAGTCCGGGGAGCCCGGGCAGGGAGCGAAGGGCCCGGAGGACGGGCCGGGGCGCGGAAAAGCCCAGGGCCGGGAACCCCAGCACCAGAAGGTCGTTCTCCCGAAGGCACTGCAGGGCGGAACCCAGGGACGGTCCTCCGGCGCGGATCTCGAGCCACTCCGCCTCCCACCCCGAGGCCTCTAGCCCCTCGGCGACCTTCTCCAGCGCCCTCAGGGTGTTCCCGGTCCCCGTGTAGTACGCGAACAACGCCTTCATCCGCCCCTTCCTCCGATCGGCACTCGCCGCGCACAGAGTACCACGGGGGCCGGGATTTGTCCGGAATCACGCCCTTGACTTACGCGGGGTGCCGGAGTATGCCGATACGGGTATCCGAAGGAGCCGCCATGCACCCACGCCCCAAGCTCTTCGTTTCCCGCTGTCTCGGGTTCGAGGCCTGCCGCTACAACGGCGCGGTCATCGAGGATCCCCTGGTCGCCAAGCTGGCCGGCTTTTGCGACGTCACGACGGCCTGCCCCGAAAAGGACACGGGCCTGGGGGTTCCCCGGGATCCCGTACGCCTGGCCCGTGCGGGAGGCGGGATTCGGATGATCCAGCCCGCCTCGGGCCGGGACCATACGGACGCCATGACGGCCTTCTGCGCGGCCAAGGCCGCGGAGCTGGCCGGGACGGCCCCCGGATCGGCCCGCCCGCCCGAGGGCCTTCCCGCCGTGGACGGTGCGGTGCTCAAGTCCCGGTCACCCTCCTGCGGAATGAAGGACGTGAAGGTCTACCGCTCCACGGAGCCGGGAGCCATGGCGGACGTCGGGATCGGGCTTTTCGGGCAAGCGGTCCTGTCCGCCCTGGGCGGGGCCCCCGTGGAGGACGAGGGCCGCCTCAAGAACTACACGATCCGGGAACATTTCCTGTCCGGCCTCTTCGCCCGGGCCCGGTTCCGCGCCGTCGCCGAGTCCGGAGGTCCCCGGGAGCTCTCGGAGTTCCAGGCCCGGCACAAACTCCTCTTCCTGGCGGTCAATCAGGCGTCCATGCGCAGACTCGGCCGGATCGCGGCCAACCTGGAAAGACACCCCTTCCCGGCGGTCCTGTCGGAGTACGGGGCGGAACTGGGCACGATGTTCGGGAGCCCGGCCAAGCCGGGGGGCGTCATCAACACGGCCCTGCACGCCTTCGGCGGCTTCTCGGAGCGCCTGTCGCCGTTGGAACGGAAGTACTTCCTGGACGCCGTCGAGGAGTACCGGGACGAGCGCATCCCCGCCTCCGCCCTCTTCACCCTGCTCAAGGCCTGGGCCGTCCGCTTCGAGGTGCGCTACCTCCTGGACCAGGTCTTCCTGGACCCCTTCCCCAAGGAACTGGTGGAAATCACGGATTCCGGGAAGGGTCGGGACCGATAGGTCGCCGATCCGGACGGAGCGGACGCCAGGCGTTGGCCGCGCGCCTCCCTCAGGCCCCGGGTTCCCAGAGAAAAGCGGAGGCCTTCTTTCCCAGCACGGTCCAGGACCAGGACCGCGATGCCGGCCGGCCGCCGAACCCGGCGCAGACGTGGAGGGGCAGGAGGTGCTCCTCCCGGGGATGGCAGTACCGGGCGTGGGGGGCCCGCTCCCACTCCGCCAGCCTTCGATCCCGCTCGCCGGCCGGAAGGTCCGGGGAGGCGCAGGTTTCCGTGAGCCAGGCCTGGAAGGCTTCGTTTCGGGGATCGGGACTCCCCGGGGCGGCCGAGAAGAACTCCCTCATGTTGTGGAAAGAAAACCCCGAACCCAGGATCAAGAGGTCCTCCCCTTGCAGGGCCGTCAGGGCCCGGCCCAGGTCGAGGTGGGCGCGGGGTTCCAGGCCGCGGATCAGGGAGACCTGGACGCACGGGACGTCCGCCCCGGGGTACATCAGGGCCAGGGGCACGAAGACCCCGTGGTCGAATCCGCGTGCCTCCTCGGGCCGGGCGGGGATCCCCGCGGCGGACAGGGTTTCCAGGATCCGGCCGGCAAGGGCGGGATCCCCCGGGGCGGGATACCGGATCCGGTAGGCTTCCTCGGGGAAGCCGTAATAGTCGTAGAGGAGCTCCGGTGCGGGCCCGCCGATCACCCGGACCTCGGGCTCTTCCCAGTGGGCGCTGACCACGAGGATCGCGGACGGACGGCCGAGATCCCGGCCGAGTCCCCGGAGACCCCCGACCAGCTCCGCGTGGCCGGGATCGCCCAGGAGGGGCAGGGGGCCGCCTCCGTGGGGAATGTACAGGGCGCGGGCTCGAGGCATGCTCATGGGGACCTCCTTGATCGAAGCTCGGCCCGGACGCCGTTCCTCAATATCCCGTGGATTCTCGCACCAAACGATGAGATGATCTATACTGACCCGAGGAGTCAGCATATGAAACCTCTCGTCCTGCTAAGAACCCTCGTCCGGACCGCCGGCATCCTGGCCGGGGCATTCCTGGTGTTCACGGGTCTCGCGAACCTGCCCCGGATGTTCCTGGGCATCGGCGTCATCCTAGCCGGCCTTGGCCTCGGGGCTCTCGTGAACGCGGCTCTCCGGAAAGCCGGGCAGTACATCCCGCCCGAGATCGTCGCGGATCCCGGAATCCGAAACCCCGTCCTCCGCTTTCTGATCCAGCCGGAAATTCTCATCGTGGTCTTCGGCTTCTTCTTCAATTTCTTCTGGGAGGTTTCCCAGATCCCCCTGTACGAGGGGATCAACCGGGGCATCCCCTACTTCGGGGAGAACACGGTGGAGATGAAGCTCTTCTTCGTCCGGACCTTCTGGCGGGCCGCCTTCCTCGACGCCCTGCTCCTGGTCGGTGCCCACCTCCTGACCCTGGCGATCCTGAGGGAACGATTCTGGTTCTCCAAGGGAGGGCGGCTCTTCGGTATCCGTTCCCTTACCGTCCGCCCCTGGGTCGGCTTCGGGATCTCCACCCTCATCTGCGTGGCCTTCCTGATCTACCTGGAGATCAGCGCCTTCGATCAGGGCCTCTGGGCCTACTCCCGCCTGATGCCGACCTTGTTCACGAAAATCGGCCTGACGCCCGTAGGAGGCCTCCTGGTCAGTCCGACCCTGGTGTTCCTGCTGACCCGGAGGGTAAGTCGACCGGGGCCGCCGCTGTCTTGACGGAGATCGAGATCCGGGACGGACGGCCGGAGGACGCGCCCGTGGCCGCCCTTTTGATCCGGGAAGCCGGGGACCGGCTCATGGACTTCCTGGCGGGATTCCGGGGCCGGGCGGCGACGGAAGAGGTTCTTGAAGGGCTCTGGAATCTCCCGGGTACCCGCTTCAGCCGGGAGGCCGCGCGGGTTGCCCTGACGGACGGCGAGCCGGCGGGCATCCTGGTCGGGTATCCCCGGGAGGCGATGGCGGGCCTGGACCTCGGGACGGGACGGGCCCTGCTGGGCCTGCGGGGTCTCGCCCTGGCGGCGGGGGTCCTCCGGCATCCCGTGCTTACCTGGCGCATGTCCACCCTGCCCGAGGCGGAACCGGGGGACTGGTACATCTGCGTCCTGGCGACCCGGGAAGCCTGCCGCGGCAGAGGCATCGGGGCGGCCCTGCTCTCGGACGCCGAATCCCGGGCCCGGCGGCACGGCGCAGCGGCCCTCTCCCTGATGGTCTCCGAGGGCAACGCCCCGGCCCGATCCCTGTACGTGAAGTTCGGGTTCGAGGAACGGGGCCGCTTCACCGTGGCGGGCCGGACGAGCCTGAGGATGGGGAAGGCCCTGGAAATGCTAGAGCCGCGGTAAGTATTCCCGACCTCATGAGCTTCGCTGTATCACAGGATTCGTTGGATTATGCGTATCGTGACGCCTTCCTCATCCCTCTTTGCCGGAATTCTTAAAAATCCCCTCGAACAGGAAGTCCACGTAGGCTCCGGCCAGGTCCCCGGGGGAAAGGCCCCGGGAATCCTCGAGCCAGGAAGCCGCGAGGCCCAGGATCATCATGGACAGGGCCCGGGCGGCCAGGGGTTCCGGAAGGGAGAGGCGGATCCCGGAGAGGCGGGCGAGTCGGGATTCTCGGAGGTAGGCTGAGAAATACTCTTCGATACCCAGGAAAACCCGGGAACCCGCGCGGCCCGAAAGCAGGGGACGGAAGAGGGAGGCATTGTCCTGCAAGACCCGAAAGAATCTCTCCACCCGGGCCCGGATCCGCTCCCGGGGACCCGAATCATCCGCCGGACGGGAACCCGTACGAGCCCGTCCGACGGACTCCGGATCGATCTCGGCCAGCAGTTCCCCCAGGTAGAGACCCAACCCCCGCTCCGCAAGGTCCTCCTTGTCCTCGAAGTGCCGGTAGAAGGTGGCCCGGTTGACCTCGGCCCGTTCCGCGATGGAGGCCACGGTGGAAGCGGGGCCGCCTCCTTCAGAGCAGAGGTCCAGGTATGCCTGGACTATGGCTCGCCGGGTCTTCCGGATCCTGGGATCCTCTTCGCGACCGTTCTCAGCCATGGTACCTCCCGCTTCGCGGACGGGATTCAGCATAGGATCCCGGGTGCGTCGGATCAAGCGCTTATGTCGAGTACGCGACGCTTTCCCGGGTCCGTGTCGCGGGGGCGGATCCTGGAAACCGGGACACGGCCGAAGGCGGCCGATATCCTGTCTTTGCGGAACGGGCCGGAACAGCGGGCCTCGCCGCGCAGGAGACAACCATGGATGAAAGAAGGACCCTGAAGATCGGACTCGTGCAGAACTCCCCGAAGCCGGGAGCCGCGATCGAGAACCTCATGGACGCCCGTCCCCTGATCGAGGCGGCCGCGGCGGCGGGGGCCGACCTCATCGCCTTGCCGGAACTCTCGGCCTCGGGTTATGCCCCGACCCGGGGCATCTGGCGCAGCGCGGAACCCGCGGATGGACCCACGGAGCGGTGGCTCGGGGAGACGGCCGATGCCCTGGGAGTATACCTCTGCGCGGGGTACCTGGAGACGGACGGAACGGATTTCTTCAATACCTACGCGGTGGCCGGTCCGGAGGGAAGACTCCTCGGGAGAGTCCGGAAGGAGACCCCATCCATGGGGGAAACCTACCTCTTCCAGGGAGAGACCGGTTCTCACGTCGTGGAGACTCCCATCGGCAGGATCGGGATCGGGATCTGCAACGACAACCACATGGCCTACCTGCCAGGCCGCCTCCGGGCCGGCGGGGCGGAACTGCTGCTCATGCCCCACGCGTGGCCTCTGCCCACGGAGCCGTCCAGACTGGTCTCCCGGGAGGACATCGAGCGCCAGAGGGCGAACATGACGGAGCTGCCCGCCCGGTACGCCCGGGGGTTGGGAATCCCCGCGGCTTTCACGAACCTGTCGGGCACCCTGGACTTGGGAGGGGAACGGTCGCCGGGATTCCTGGGAGCCCTGCTTCCGCCCCCGGAGAAGTACGGGTTCCCGGGATACGCGGCGATCCACGCCGCGGGCGGGGAGATCCTCCGGTCCCGGGCGGACGGCGAGGGCTGGATCGTCGGGGAGGTCGTCCTGGGGACCGGCATGCGGCCCGAGGCTTCGATGCCCGCGTACGGACGGAGAGTGTATCCGGGTAACTCGGACGGCGGGATCCTGGCGCTCTACGAGAGCCTGGGCCGCCGATCCTACGCGCGTTCCCGGGATCGGCGGACAGCCGCCCGGGCGGCCTTCGAGGCGGGCCGGACGAGCCTGAGGATGGGGAAGGCCCTGGAAATGCTAGAGCCGCGGTAGGCATTCCCGCCCTCATGAGCTTGGCGATATCACAGGATTCGTCAAATCCTTGATTGTCCGCCCCGCCGCCGCGGGGTATAATGCCTCCCATGAATCCCACCCGATCCCGAGCGCTCCTTGCCGTCGTCCTGGCGGTGCTGGCGATCGCGGCGGCGGCCGCCCAGGCCCGGCCGTCCGGGACCGCCCCGGCCCTCCCCTATCCCCGGACTTCGTCGGAGTGGGCGGCCTTCCTGGCTCCGGACCCGCGCTTCGTCGAGCTCGGCGGCATCCCCGAGCCCATGCCCACCCGGAAGCTGGCGGAGGCGGGCCTCGTCGCATCCGGCGTTCCGCCGGAGCGGATGGAGTACTACATAGGTAAACTGCGGGAGACCTTCGAGGCCCTGCGCGCCCGGTCGGAGTACATCCAGGATCCCGCCCTGCGGGCCGAATCGATCCTTCCCTTCCTGCACAGGACCCTGTTCAAGAAGTACGAGGAGAACTCGACAACCGTGGACGGGGTTATCGACACGGGGTACTTCAACTGCGTCTCCTCCGCGGTGGTCTACCTCCTGGCGGCCCGGGTCTTCGTCCTGCCCATGAAGGGGGTCCAGACCCCGGACCACGCCTTCTGCGTGATCACCGTGAACGGCCGGGACATCGACGTGGAGACCACGAACCCCTTCGGCTTCGATCCGGGGACCAGCAAGAAATTCCAGAGCACCTTCACGAAGACCACGAAGTTCGCCTACGTGCCGCCCCAGGACTACGCCCGCCGCAAGACGATCACGGAAAAGGACCTGGTGGGATTGATCCTGCACAACCGGGGCGTGGACATGCAGAGACGGGGACGACACCTCGAGGCCCTCCGGCTGGCGGTGGACCGGGCGACGGGCTTCCCGGGCCCCGACGCCGCGGAGTTCCTGGCCGCCTGCGCCCAGAACGTCCTGGCGGAGCTCTTCGACCGCAGGGACTGGCCGGGCGCCCTTGATATGGCCGAGGGAGTCCGGAAACTGGCCCCCGCGGATCCGAGGCTTCGGGAGCTGTACACCCTGGCGGCCCGGAACTACGCGGTGGACGCCCACAACCGCTTCGCGGAACGCTACAACGCCCGGGATACCGCCGGTGCGCGGGCGATCCTGGAACAGGCCCTGCGCCGCCTGCCGGGGGATCCGATCCTCACCCAGGACCTGGAAGCCCTGCGCTAGGCGGCAGGCCGGACATCGGGACATGGGAACCCTGCGAATCGGGACCTGCTCCTGGAAGTACCCCTCCTGGAAGGGACTGGTCTACTCGAGCCGGGAACCCGGGAACTTCCTGGCGGAGTACGCCCGCAAGTACGACACCGTGGAGGTGGACCAGTGGTTCTGGTCCCTGGGCAGGTCCGGGGCGGGTCTGCCCCGGCGGGAGACGGTCCTGGAGTACGACGCGGCGGTGCCGCCGGAGTTCCGGTTCACCGTAAAGTGCCCCAACGCCCTGACCCTGACCCGGCCCTACGCCCGGAAGGGCGAAACGGCCGAGCCGAACCCCCGCTTCCTGGACCCGGGGTTTTTCCACGGATTCCTGGACGCCCTGGCTCCCCTGGTGCCCAAGGTCGGACTCTTCCTCTTCCAGTTCGAGTACCTGAACAAGGACAGGATCCCCGGCCGGGAGGCCTTCCTGGAGCGGCTCGGGACCTTCCTGGAATCCCTGCCCGGGGACCTGCCGTACGGCGTGGAGATCCGCAACCCCCGGTGGATCGATGCCGGGTGGTTCGACTTCCTCGCGGAGCACGGGGCGGCCCCGGTCCTCCTCCAGGGCTACTGGATGGAGGACCTGGCCGACATCCTGGCCCGGCACGGCGGACGCATCCGGGGCCGGGCCTGCCTGCGCCTCCACGGGGAGGACCGGGAGGGGATGGAGGAGCGCACCGGCGAGGATTGGAGCCGGATCGTCCGGCCGAAGGACGGGGACCTGGCCCGGATCGTCCCGGAGCTGGCGACCCTGGTGGAAGCCCTGGACGAGGTCTACCTCAACGTGAACAACCACTACGAGGGCTCCGCGCCCCTCACGATCGACAAGATTCGAAGAAGCCTGCACCTTTCCGAGGGGGAACAGCATGGATTCCGGGCGCCCTGACATCCGAGTCCTGGGCCGGAGGGCCGCGGCCGCGTCTCTCCGATTTCTGGCATCCTCCCTCGCGACCTTCCTGGTGATCCTGTTCATGGCCGGGTTACCCCTGCTCATCTCGGCGAAGGACGCCCGGGTGGAGATCGATCCCGAGCGGGTCCTGGCCGCGGCCCGGGGCTTCCTGGCCTCCGCCCTGGACGGCACCCTCCGCACCTTCAAGATCGGACGGACCGCCTGGGACCTCCGGGAGATCTACCCCAAATTCCTGTCCGTGTCCTTCCTGTACACGGCGATCCCCGGAGCCGCGGGGATCCTCCTGGGGACGGTGGCGGGCGCCGCGGCCCGGTCCCGGCGGCGGGGCACTTTGGACCGTCTGACGGACCTGGCCCTGGGCACGCCGGACTTTCTCCTGATCCTGGCGGTCCAGCTGGGGGCGGTCTGGATCCTGGACACCCTGGGGATCGACCTGTCCCTGGGGGGAAATTCCCGGCTGGCCCTCCTGCCCCTGTCCGTCATGGGGGTCTACCCCTTCTTCCTGGCCCGTCGCTGCGCCGCCGAGGCGTCCCGGGAGGCGGAGACCTCGGACTACATAGCCTTCGCCCGGGCCAAGGGCCTGCCGGAGGGGTGGATCCTCCGCCGCCACCTGGGCGCGGCGGTCATACCCCGGCTGGAGGCGGAGCTTCCCGTGATCGTCTCCTTCATGCAGGGAAGCCTGTTCATCACCGAGCGGGCCTTCGCCCTGCCCGGCATGGCCCGCCTGCTCTTCGATTCGGCCTTCTCGGGCCAGCGGAAGCATATGATGTGGACGATCTACCAGTACGACCATGTCGTGCTGTCCCTGACCGGGCTCGCGGTTTCGGGACTGCTCGTGTTCGCGGCCCTGCGCCTGGGCCTGGGAGCGGCCCGGAAGGTGTTGACCCGTGAATAGGCGGCTGGCCGCGGGCCTCCTCCTGCTGGCCCTGCTCCTGGGCCTGGCGCTGTTCTCGGATTCCATCGCGCCCCACGAGCGGGGCTTCATGAAGGCCGTGCGCTACGACACCGTGGACGGGCAGGAGGTCATGCTCGTCTCCCCGGAGCCGCCCAGCCGGTTCTTCCTCTTCGGCAGCGACGGCTGGGGCTACGACCTTTTCTCGGAGATGATCCACGGCCTGGGATGGACCCTTTCCATCGTATTCGCCACGGCCCTCCTGCGGAGCACCGCCGCCCTGACGGCGGGGCTGGCCCTGGGGGCCCTCCGTCCGACGGGCCTTCGGCGCAGGCGGTTCTCCCCCCTGGCCTCCATCCCGGGATTCATCCTGGCGGCCTTCGTCCTGTATCCGGTCACCATCAACTCCCGGCTTCCGCCGGTCGCGCTCTTCGCGGTCCAATCCAGCCTGCTTGCTTTGGTCGAGCTCCCGGCCCTGGCGGAATCCTTCGCGGCCCGGTCGGCGGACGTGCTCGGACGGCCCTTCGTGGAGGCGGCCCGGACCGCGGGAGCGGGGGTGCCGTGGATACTCCGGTACCATGTCCTGCCCTTCGCGTTCACCGATTGGCTGGAATCCCTTCCGGTCCAGGCCCTGTCCGTGGCGGCCCTGGTGGGCAAGCTGGGGGTTCTCCGCATCTTCGTGGGGGGGACGATCCTGACGGTGGATCCCGTGATCTTCCTGCCCGCCAAGGGGGAATGGCTCGGCCTGCTCGGATACTACTACACCGGCGTCCGCGGCCAGCCCTGGCTCTTCCTGGCCCCCTTCGCGGGGTGGATGCTGATCCTGACCTGCGTAGGCCTGCTCTCCTCGGGCACCAAGGCGGCCTGGGCCCGGTCGCGCCGCATCGAGGTCCCGGAATAGGCGCGACCCGCACCCTCCGTGCACGGTATTTGTTTCTACGCATAGAATTCAAGCCTCTTCGGAACCCCTGTTTCAGTAGATAAAAAAGATTTGTTGACTAGTCAAATTTTGCATGATACCCTCCAAACATCCCCAACATCCCCTATTCTCAGGAGGCAAGTGTGCGTACGGTGAGATCTATTCTCATGGTTCTGCTCGCGCTCTCGTTGGTCGCGATGCCCGTCTTCGCCCAGAAGGACTACAAGATCGGCATCATGACCGGTACCGTTTCCCAGAACGAGGAAGAGTTCCGCAAGGCGGAGGCGGTCCGCAACGCCCTCGGAGCCAACCGCGTCGTCCTGGCCACGTATCCTGAACGCTTCATGCAGGAGCAGGAGACGACGATCTCCAACATGATGGCCATGGCCAGCGACCCGAAGGTCAAGGCCATCGTCATGGTGCAGGCCGTACCCGGAGCCGCCGCCGCCATCGACCGCGTGAAGGCCGTCCGGCCGGACATCCTGTTCATCCTGGGCGTTCCCGCCGAGGACCCGGACATGATCGCCAAGAAGGCCGACATCGTCCTGCAGACGAACGACCTGGCCCGGGGCGAGCAGATCGCCCAGCAGGCCAAGAAGCTGGGAGCCAAGACCCTGGTCCACTACTCCTTCCCGCGCCACATGTCCTACGAGCACCTGTCCAAGCGCCGCACCCTCATGAAGGAAGCCGCCGAGAAGATCGGGCTCAAGTTCGTGGAGCAGGACGCTCCGGACCCCACCGGTGAGGGCGGAGTCCCGGCCACCCAGCAGTTCATCATGGAAGACGTGCCCCGCAAGGTCGTCCAGTTCGGCAAGGATACGGCGTTCTTCGGGACCAACTGTTCCATGCAGGAGCCCCTGATCCGCCAGGTCGTGGCCCAGAAGGCCGTCTACCCGGTCCAGTGCTGCCCCTCCCCCTTCCACGCCCTCCCGGGCGCCCTGGGCATCGCGGTGCCCCCGGAGAAGAAGGCGGACGTGCCCTGGATCCTCTCCGAGGAAAAGTCCAAGATCAAGGCCGCCGGCATGAACGGGCGCATGTCCACCTGGCCGGTCCCCGTGAACATGATGTACATCGAGGCCGGCGTGAAGTACGCCCAGGCCTACGTGGAAGGCAAGACCAAGGGAAAGGCCAAGGTCGATCCGGCCCTGCTGACCAAGATCATGTCGGAGATCGCGGGCGGAAAGGTCGAGCTCACGAACTACAAGGACTACCCGAACTTCTTCATGTACCTCTCCGACTTCTACAACTTCTAACCTAGGGCGGCAGAACCACCCGAAAGGCGGAGTCCGTTCCGGGGCTCCGCCTTTTTTTGAACGCCGAGTCCCAAGGAAGGAGAGATCGTGTCGCAAACGGAAGAATTCGTCCTTCGGATGAAGGGCATTTCCAAGGAATACTACGGCACCAAGGTGCTCAAAGGCATCGACCTGGAGATCCGCCCGGGCGAGGTGCACGGGATCGTCGGGGAGAACGGGGCGGGCAAGAGCACCCTCATGAACATCCTATTCGGCATGACCGTGATCCACTCCACGGGGGGCTACCAGGGCGAGATCGAGATCGCCGGCGCCAAGGCCGACATCAAGAGCCCCTTCGACGCGATGAAGCTCGGTATCGGCATGGTCCACCAGGAGTTCATGCTGATACCCGGCTACACCATCACCGAGAACATCAAGCTGAACCGGGAGACCACCAAGGACAACCCGGTTTCCCGGGTCTTCGGCCCCAAGCTCAAGACCCTGGACATGGCCTCCATGGGCCGGGACGCCCGAAAGGCCCTGGACCACCTGGAAATGGGCATCGACGAGTGGGCCCGGGTGGCGGGCCTGCCCGTGGGGCACATGCAGTTCATCGAGATCGCCCGGGAGATCGACAAGAGCAACATCAAGCTCCTGGTGTTCGACGAGCCCACGGCGGTGCTGGCGGAGTCCGAGGCGGACAACCTCCTGGCCGCGGTCCGCAAGCTCTCGGCCTCGGGGATCGCCATCCTCTTCATCACCCACCGCCTGCACGAGATCATGGCCGTCTGCGACGGGATCACCGTCCTGCGGGACGGCAGCCTGGTCGCCCACAAGCGCCGGGAGGAGACGACGATCGAGGAGCTGGCCCGGCTCATGGTCGGCCGGTCGATCGGCGACATGATCCGGAATCCCGCCAAGTCCCTGCCGGACAGGAACGCCCTGGAAATCCGGAACCTCCGCGTCCAAATGCCCGGCGAGGCCGCCAAGGGCGTGGACCTGGACGTCAAGGACGGGGAGATCCTGGGGATCGGCGGATTGGCGGGTCAGGGCAAGATCGGCATCGCCAACGGCATCCTGGGACTCTACCCCGCGGAAGGGGAGGTCCGGTTCCACGGGGAGCCCCTGCCCCTGAACTCCACCCGAGAGGCCCTCAAGCGGGGCCTGGCCTTCCTTTCGGAGGACCGCCGGGGCGTGGGACTCCTCCTGGACATGAGCGTGGAGATGAACATCGCGGCCACGGCCGTGGAGATCCAGGGCAAGTTCCTGCGGCGCTTCGGGCCCTTCTCCCAAATCGACGGGAAGGCGGTCCGCGCCCATGCCCTGGAAACGATCAAG
Organism: Spirochaetota bacterium; assembly: GCA_022703505.1. GTDB lineage: Bacteria > Spirochaetota > Spirochaetia > Treponematales > UBA12059 > JAAYUR01. The sequence goes on from JAKLDN010000001.1 coordinate 175,084, forward strand.
GCCCTGGACATCCGCTGCACCGGCCCCCTGCAGCCCGTGCGCAGGCTGAGCGGGGGCAACCAGCAGAAGGTCTGCATCGCCAAGGCCCTGGTCCTGGGTCCCAGGCTCCTCTTCGTGTCGGAGCCGACCCGGGGTATCGACATCGGCGCCAAACGGCTGGTCCTGGAAACCCTGGTGGACCTCAAGGAGCGGCTGGGGATGACCATCGTCATCACCTCCAGCGAACTGGCGGAGCTCCGGTCGGTCTGCGATCGCATAGCGATCGTCCACGACGGCCGGATCGCGGGCATCCTGAACCCCGACGACGACGACGCGGAATTCGGACTCATGATGGCAGGTGATTATGGAAAACGCTAATGCTACGCCCTTCGCGCGGGCGCTGCGCGGTATCGGCGCGGGGTTGCGATCCTTCGGCGCCCCGCGGATCATCATCATCGTCTTCCTGGTATCGCTCTGGATCACCTCGACCCTGCTGAAGATCCCGTTCCCCGCGGTCCTTTCAGACTCCCTGGTGCGCCTGGGAATGAACGCCGTGCTGACCCTGGCCATGCTCCCCTCCATTCTGTCGGGAACGAGCCTGTACTTCGGGCTGCCCCTGGGGATCATCTGCGGTCTCCTGGGCGGGGTCATGAGCATCGAGCTGGACCTGCGGGGCTTCGAGGCCTTCTTCGGGGCCGTGGCCATGTCCCTTCCCCTGGCCGTCCTGGTCGGCTGGGGCTACGGGTGGCTGCTGAACCGGGTCAAGGGCTCGGAGATGACCGTGGGAACCTACATCGGCTTCGGTTTCGTGTCCCTCATGTCCTTCGGTTGGGTCACCCTACCCTTCCACCATCCCGAGATGGCCTGGGCCATAGGCAAGGGAATCCGGGTGACCATCTCCCTGGAGGGACGGTTCAGCGGCGTGCTGAACAACCTTTGGTCCTTCGACATCCTCGGGGTAAGGGTCCCGACCGGCGCCCTTGCCTTCAGCGCCCTCTGCTGCCTCCTGGTGTGGCTCTTCTTCCGGTCCCGATCGGGGCTGGCGATGAAGTCCGCCGGGATGAGCCCCAAGTTCGCGGAGGCCTCGGGGATCAACGTGAACCGTATGCGGATCCGGGGGACCATCCTGTCCACGGTCCTGGGGGCCGTCGGCATCCTGGTCTACTCCCAGGGCTTCGGCTTCCTCCAGCTCTACCAGGCTCCCATGTACATGGGCTTCATCGCCGCGGCATCCATCCTGATCGGAGGCGCCACGCTGAAGACGGGCCGGATCAGCCACGTCATCATCGGCACCTTCCTGTTCCACTCCATCCTGGTCGTGGCCCTGCCGGTGGCGAACACCGTGTCTCAGCTGGGCAGCCTGGCCGAGATCTCCCGGAGCGTCGTCTCCAACGGGATCATCCTCTACGCCCTGGCGCAGAAAGGGGGAGCGGAATGAGCCACGACGCGAATCCGCACGGTACGGCCGGCACGAAGGGAGCCGTACGCCGCTTCTTCACGAACAACCTGGTGACCCTGGTATTCCTGTTCATCGGGATCGCGGGGCTCCGGGTCTCCGGGCTCGCCCTGCCCTTCTTCATCGTCGACATCGTCGACCGGGTGGCACGCAACGGGTTCCTGGTGCTCGCCCTGATCATCCCCGTGCTGGCGGGGCTGGGCTTGAACTTCGCCATCGTCCTGGGGGCCATGGCGGGACAGGCCACCATCATCTTCATGACCCACTGGGGCATCGGAGGAATCTGGGGGATCCTGCTCTGCATGGCGATATCCTTCCCCATAGCCCTGGCGCTGGGCGTCCTGACCGGGCGACTCCTGAACAAGGCCCGGGGCAAGGAGATGATCACCACCCTGATCCTGGGCTTCTTCGCCAACGGGATCTACCAGCTCGTCTTCCTGATCCTGGTGGGGACCCTGATCCCCATGAAGAACGAGACCCTCGTGCTCTCCTCGGGCGTGGGCATCCGGACGACCATCGACCTCACGGACGGCCTCAAGTTCGGGCTGGACGACCTTCTGCGCATCCCCCTGCCTTTGTTCGCGATCCTATGCGGGGCGGCCGTCCTGGGATCCTTCCCGGTGCGGAGCGTCCTCCGGAAACGGGCCTTGGCCGCGCGGGAGAAGACCCCCCTTCGGGACGGCGTCCTGGCCCTGACGGGCCTCTTCCTGGCGGGCTGGGGGATCAAGAACCTGGTCGTGGAATCCATGTACAGCTTCATCCGCGTGCCCGCGGGGACCTTCCTGGTGCTGGGCGCCCTTTGCCTGTTCATCCTCTTCTTCACCCGCACCAAGCTGGGCCAGGACATGCGCACCGTGGGACAGGATCGCCACGTGGCCGAGGTCTCCGGGATCGACACGGACCGGATCCGCATCACCGCCATGGTCATGTCCACGGTCCTGGCGGCCTGGGGGCAGATCATCTTCCTCCAGAACCTGGGGACCTTCAGCACCTACGGCAGCCACGAGCAGGTGGGCATGTTCGCCATCGCGGCCCTCCTGATCGGCGGCGCCTCGGTGGCCAAGGCCACCATCGGCCAGGCGGTGGTCGGACTCTTCCTCTTCCATACGATGTTCATCGTGTCTCCCCTGGCGGGCCGGGCCCTCTTCGGGGACGCCCAGCTGGGCGAGTACTTCCGTTCCTTCGTGGCCTACGGGATCATCGGCCTGTCCCTGGCCCTGCACTCCTGGAAGAAGCACATGCAGCAGAAGCAGGGAGCCGGGGGATGAGGGAGGACGTCCTTGCGGGAGGCCGTCGGACGGCGGCGGCCTCCGTCTGGGGCTGGCTCGTCCCGGCGGTCGGAATATCCGAGACTTGCGGATTTCACGACGGTCTTCCTCAGCATACTCCTGGAGGCCTTTCCCTTCGTGCTCCTGGGAACCCTGATCAGCTCGGCCATCCACATCCTCGTGAGCGCCGAGACCATCGCGCGGATCCTGCCGCGCAGCCGGCTGGCGGGACTGCTAGCCGCCTCGGCGGCGGGATTCGCGTTTCCGATCTGCGAATGCGCCAACGTGCCGGTGACCCGGAGGCTCCTGGCCAAGGGGCTCCCGGCACCCCTCGCGGTCACCTTCCTCCTGGCGGTGGCCATCGTGAACCCCGTCGTCCTATTCTCCACCTGGGTGGCCTTCGGCGGGAACCTGGGGGTGGTCCTCCTGCGCGGCCTCTTGGGCATGGGCATCGCGGTGCTCACGGGCTGGATCGTCGGATCCCTGCCGGTCGGCCGTCAGCCCCTCCGGGACACCGCCCCGGGAGGCGCCGGGGAAGAACAGGGGTGGGAACACGGCCCGGATCACGGCCCGGGGTGCGACTGCGGCCATGATCATCCTCACGATCACGACGCCGGACACGGGGGGAACCGCGGCGCGGACACGGGGCGGGCCGGGAGGCGGGGTGCCGCGGATGCCGCCCTCGAGATCCTGACCCATGCGGGTGCGGAGATCTATTCCGTGGGCCGCTACCTGATCCTGGGAGCCGCGGTCGCCGCGCTGATGCAGACGATCCTGCCCCGGGCGGCCCTGGTGGGCGTGGGAGCCGCTCCCCTCCTGTCCGTGGCAGCCCTCATGGTCCTGGCCTACCTGCTGTCCCTCTGCTCGGAGGCGGACGCCTTCATCGCGGCGACCTTCGCGGGATACTTCACCCCCGGGGCCGTCCTGGCCTTCATGGTCTACGGACCCATGATGGACGTGAAGAACACCCTGATGCTCCTGGACGGATTCAAGCCCCGGTTCGTCGCGATCCTCCTCGCCCTGGTGACCGCGGCCTGCCTGGGGGCGGGGTTCCTCGTAAACCTGCTCGCGTCGGGAGGTGTCGGATGAAAAGGACGCGGATCTCTCCGGGTGCCGCGGCCTGGGCCGCCATACTGCTGGCCTGGTCCCTGTGGATGCTGCGCCTGCTGGTCTCGGAGGATGTGCTCCTCTACGTCCATCCCAGGATGCGGGTCTTCGTTTGGTTCGCGGTCCTGGGGTTCCTGGTCCTGTCCGCGGTGACGGCCCGCAGCGCCCTGGGCGGCACGGTCGGGCGCGCCCCGAGGGCGGGGTACGCGTTGTTCCTGGTGCCCCTGACGCTCGCCGTCGCCGGAGGTCCGCGCGCCCTGGGTGCCGGGGCCGCGGAGAATCGCCTGCTGCGAGCGGCCGCGCCCGGAACTGCCCAATCCGCCGCCCCGGGCCGCACGGAAAGAACCCTGGACTCCATCCTCGCGTCCGCGGATCCCGGGACGGTCCTCTCCTTCGAGGACGACTTCCATTCGGCCATGGCGGCGGACATGGCGGCCGCCCCGGAGCGCTACGAGGGCCGCAGGCTCTCCCTGGTCGGCTTCGCGCACCGGGTACCGGGCCTGCCCGCGGACCGGGTCTTCGTCACCCGGCTCCTGATCACCTGCTGCGCCGCGGACGCGGAACCGGTGGGTGTGCTCGCCTCCTGGCCGGGGGCAGCGGGACTCCGGGGCGGGGAATGGATGCGCGTGACGGGCACCGGGAAGCGGACGGCGTACAGGAACCCCTACACGGGCAAGGATTCCTTCGTGGCCATGGTGGAGGTGGACGAGGTCGTACCCGGGGAACAACCCGCGAGCGCCTATCTCTATCCGGGACAGTTCTGAGGGCCCGTCAGTACCGCACCTCTACGTTCGGGCCCGTGATCCCCGGGAAGGCCCCCTTGTCCACGAGGACCTTGCGCTCCGGGTGGGTAATGATCCACTTGTTCCGCATGAAGAGGAGACGGGCCCGCGGATCCCCGGCGGCGGCCCGTTTGGCCGCGGCGGCCTTCTCCTCCTCCGAGAGGATCTCGTTGGTGCCCCGGGGCAGAACCACCAGGCTCTTGAAGCCCCGGTCGGACAGTCGGCAGGGGGCCAGGTGCATCGTGCCCGGATGGATCTCCAGCGCCGTGCCTGCGGACAGGACCAGGCACCCCACGCGGTTCGACGGGTAGGCGGGTCCACCCGGGGAATCCCAGTCGATGTCCTCGACCCTGCCCAGGAGCAGGGCCAGGTCCGTGACGGCCACGAGGATCTCCGGGGAGGCGTGCCATTCCAGGCCGTTGAGGCGGGTGTTGGGCCCCGCGTTCCAGCCGACCTGGAGGGGATAGAACCCGAAGACCGGCCCGAAGGCCGCGGCTTCCGGGCGGGCTTCCAGGTCCGGGTCCGAGGCGGTGTAGGCGTTGGCCTCGAGGTTCGACGGGATGCGGGGGGCCGCGGCCTCCGCCAGGGCGGCCAGGCCCGGGAGCTCCGCGATCCGGCCGTACCGGGCCAGCCGGGGATCCCCGGGGCCGAAGACGGCTAGTCCGGGGTTGAGCCGGGCTAATCGCTCCGCGACGGCCGGGCCCTCCATCAGAAGTCCCCCCGGATCCCGCCCACGACCAGGAAGGTGACGGCGATCACCAGGGAGGCCACGACGGTCAGGACCAGGCCCGCCTTGGCCATGTCCTTGATGCCGAAGTATCCGGCGTTGAAGGGGATCACGTTGGTCGGGGTGGAGGTCACCAGGATGAAGGCCAGGCTGGAGGTGAGCCCCGCGGCCAGGGTGATGGCCGATACGTTCAGGGACAGGGCCTTGCCCAGGCCGATGATCAGGGGGATGAGTATGGTGGCGGTCACGGTGTTCGAGGAGAACACCACCTTCAGGAGGCAGACCCCCAGGGTCACCAGGAAGAGCTGGGCGAAGAGGGGTACCGAGCCGATGCGGCCCAGGAGTATGACGGCCAGCCACTCCGCAGCCCCGGTCTTGTACAGGTAGGTCCCCATGGAAAGCCCCGACACGATGAGGAGGATCCCCGCCCAGTCCACGTCCCCCTCGACCTCCTTCCACTTCGTCCGGGACATCCCGGGCAGGAAGAAGAGGCAGGCCGCCAGGAGGGCGGGCAGGGAGATCTCGATGACCATCCCCAGGGGTTTCTGGAGGAGGGGGGTGAGGATCCAGATGAGGACCGTAAGGACGAAGACCGCCAAGGTGAGCTTCTCCTCCCGGTTCATGGGGGGCATGTCCCGGAGCTCCTCGCGGAGCTTCTCCTTGGAGACCTTGAGCTTCCGCATCTCCGGGGGGAAGAAGGCCAAGAGGATCCCCCAGGCGGGACCCAGGATCAGGAGGGCCGAGGGGATCCCGTAGGCCATCCAGTCCAGGAAGGTCAGGTGGATGTCCGCCATGGAGGCCAGGAACTGCATGGCCACGGGGTTGGTGCCGGTTCCCGCTGGGGTGGCGATACCCCCGATCAGGGCTCCCCAGGCTACGGCGATCATGAGCCCCTTGCCGAAGTTGCTCTTCATGGGCTCGGCCCCCTCCTCCCGGAGGATGGCCCGGGCCAGGGGCATGAGCATGGCCGCCACGGCCATGTCGGTGATCCACATGGACAGGAGGGTTCCCGCGATCAGGAATCCCAGAATGATGAGCCGGGTGTCGTTGCCCGTGACGGACAGGATGACCGTGGAGATCCGCTTGCCCAGGCCGCTCTTGGTGATGAAGGCGCCCAACAACAGGACCCCGATGAAGAACACGACGATGTCGTTCCCGAAGCCCGTGGAGATGATCTCCTTGTACTTGCCTACCTTGAGGAAGGTGAGGAGCCCCAGGGAGAGCATGCCCGTTATGTGGAAGGGAAGGGCCTCGGTCACCCAGAGGATCAGGCAGAAGGCCAGGACCCCCAGGGCGGACATGGCCGCCTCGCCGCCCTGGACGGAGGCGGGGTAGGCGGGCTTGCCCGTGGCCGCGTCCACCGCCTTGGCGATGGTCTGGGCCAGGGAGGCCGGCGGGGGCAGGACCACCAGGGCCGCGCAGACCGCGGCGGCCAGGGCCAGGAAGAGGGCGTTGCGGAATGTCCTATCGGCTTCGATCTTCATGTCGTCTCCTTATGAATGTGCGGGGTCGCCCAGGATTTCCCGGAGCAGGTCGCCCACCGCGCGGGGCCGGTCGGCCACCGCGGCCCCGGCCCGCTTGAGGGCGGCGGCCTTGCCTTCCACGGTGCCCTTGCCGCCGGTCACGATGGCCCCGGCATGGCCCATGCGCTTGCCCGCGGGGGCGTTCCGGCCGCCCAGGAAGGCGACCAGGGGCTTGCAGAAGACTCCGGACTCGATGGCCTCGGCCACCTCCTCCTCCATGGTTCCCCCGAGCTCGCCGATGACGACCACCGCGTCGGTCCCCGAGTCCGCCTGGAAATCCGGCAGGAACTCCGCGAACCGGGTCCCCGGCACGGAGTCGCCCCCGACGCCCAGGAGACTGGAGACGCCGAAACCGGCCCGGACGATCATGGCCGTCACCTCGTTGGTCAGGGACCCGGACCGGGTCATCACCCCGATCCGGCCGGGGCGGTAGACCCGCTCGATCCAGTAGGGGAACATTCCCATCATGGCCCGGCCCGGGGAGATGACCCCGGAGGTGTTCCCCCCCACGACCCGGGCCCCGCAGGACCGGGCGGCGGCGCGGATCTCCAGGGCCTCGTGCAGGGGGATGCCGTCGGCGATGGTGACCACCTTGCGGATCCCCGCGTCCAGGGCCTCCAGGACGGCGTCCTTGGTGAAGCGCGGCGGAACGAAGAGCATGGCCGCGTCCGCGGGATGCTCGGCCACGGCCCGTCGCACGGTGTGGTAGACGGGGACGCCCTCCACGGACTGTCCCTCCTTGCCCGGGGTGACCCCGGCTACGACGTCCGTGCCCAGGTCCCGCATGTGCTTGGTCCAGAAGGTCCCCTCCCCGCCCGTGATCCCCTGGACCAGGACGCGGTCGGACCGGTCGATGAACACGCTCACTTCGAGCCTCCCGCCCCAGGGGCCGCCCCGGAGCCGCGGGCAGCGGCGGCCAGGGCCACGGCCTTGCGCACGGCCTCCTCGGTGTCGAACAGAGGATCCAGACCCAGGGAGCGCAGGGTCTCCACGGCCTTTTCCTCCCCGGTGCCCCGGATGCAGGCCACGATGGGGCACTTCGGCGCCAGGCGCTTCACCGCGTCCGCGATCCCCTCGGCCATGACGTCCGCCCGGGCTATGGTCCCGAAGGTGACGATCAGGATGACTTTGGGCTCGTTTTTCAGGCAGAGCTCCATGGCCCGGACGGCCTTCTTGTAGTTCGGGCCCCCGAACTCCAGGTAGTTGGCCACCGAGCCCCCCTCGTCCACGATCAGGTCGTAGACCACGGTGGTGAGCCCCGCGCCGGCGCACATGAGGGAGATGTCCCCGTCGAACTGGAGGTAGGGGATCCCCTCCGCGGCGGCCTCGAAGGCGGCGTCGGAGTCGTAGTAGTCCCGGCCCGGTTCCCGGCCCGGGTGGCGGAAGAGGGAGTTGTCGTCGATGGCCAGCTTCCCGTCCCCGGCCACGACCCCGCCGCCCTTGGTCAGGAAGAGGGGGTTGATCTCCGCCAGCTCCGCGTCGTTCTTCCGGAAGACCCGCCAGAGGGCCTCCAGGATCCCGGCGGTCTTCTTGGCCGCGTCCCCGGAAAGGCCCAGGGCGTAGGCTACGTTCCGGGCCCGGTAGGGGGAGAGCCCCTCCGCCAGGGGAACCCGTTCCCGGACGATCTTCTCCGGGGAACGGGCGGCCAGGTCCTCGATCTCCACGCCCCCCTCGGAGCAGGCCAGGACCACGGCCTCGGCGGCGGCGGGGTCCACGGTGATCGAAAGGTAGAGCTCCCGGTCGATGTCCACCGCCTCCTCCACCAGGATCCTGCGGACCCCGTGGGGACTGGCGAAGAGGGCGGCCGCGGTGTCCCGGGCCTCGGGCTCGGACCGGACCAGCTTGATCAGGCCCGCCTTGCCCCGTCCTCCCCGGAGGACCTGGGACTTGAGGACGCAGGGGAAGCCTGCTTCCCGGGCGGCCCGGGCGACCCCCTCCGGATCCGTCGCCAGGACGGACCGCGGGACGGGGATGCCCTCGGCCTTGAAGACGTCCTTGGCCTCGTGCTCGTGGAGTTTCATGTCCGCCTCACTTGCCGTACTTGGCCCAGAGGGAGCCGAAGATCTCCTCGTCCGAGGGCCGGTTCGGCGCCAGGGGCAGGGCCAGCCAGGTCACGTTCACGAAGTGCTTCCAGTGGATGTTCTCGGTGGTGATGTTCCCCCCCCAGGTGCCGCAGCCCAGGGTGACCGTGGAGGGCATCCCGTTGGCGAAGGTGCCCCCGTTCCCGGAGGCCATGCCCTGGCGCACCATGATGCGGCTGGACCGCAGGGTCTCGCCCATGGCCAGGATGTTGTCCTCCCGGGAAGTGAAGATCCCCGAGGAGTGGCCGGTGCCGCAGGCGTCGGTGATCAGGACCACCGCCTCCAGACCGGACCGGAAGTCCGGGCACTTCCACAGGGCCAGGACCGGGGAGATCTTCTCCTGGGCCCACTTCTCCGGGGCCGGTCCGCCGGGCCGGGGAAGTTCGGCCTCCACCATCAGGATCTTCGTGCCCGGGGCCACGGGGATCCCTGCCCCGGCGGCGATCGACTCGGCGGAGCGGGCGATCACCTTGGGGTTCAGAGCTTCCTTCCCGTCGGGGCCGACCGGCCAGAGCCAGGAGCGCAGTTTCTCCTTCTCCGCGGGGGAGCAGAGATGGGCCCCCTTGGTCCGCATAGCCCGGACGAAGGCGTCGTAGACGTTCCCGCAGGCCACCACGGAGTTCTCGCTGGAGCAGCTTGTGGCGTTGTCGAAGGCCTTGCTCACGGCGATCTTGGACGCCGCGTCCTCGGGGTCCGCGTCCTCCGCCAGGAGCTGGACCGCGTTCCCGGGCCCCACACCGTAGGCGGGGGTTCCGGAGGAATAGGCCGCCTTGACCATGGGTCCGCCCCCGGTGGCCACCACCAGGTCCACCTGGCGCATGAGCTCCCCGGTTCGTTCTATGGAAGGCTCCTCTATGCACTGGACCAGGTCCTCCGGGGCCCCGACCGATCGCAAGGCCTGGCGCATGAATTCGCAGGCCAGCTTGGAGGCCCCCTTGGCCTTGGGGTGGGGGGCGAAGATCACGGCGTTCCGGCCCTTCAGGATGGAAAGGCCGTTGGAGGAGGGGGTGGCGGTGGGGTTGGTCACCGGGGCCAGGGCCCCGACGACCCCGACGGGCTTGGCGAACTTGAGGAGGCCCTTCGCCTCGTCCCGCTCGATGAGGCCCACGGACTTGGCGGTCCGGATGTCCCGGAGGACCCCCATCACCTTGTTCTTGTGCTTGGTGATCTTGTCCTCGTAGACTCCCATGCCCGTCTCGTCCACCGCGGCCCGGGCCAGGCGGGCGATGTTCTCGTCCTTGTAGACCGACCAGCCCACGGCCAGACAGACCTCGTCGGTCCGGGCCTGGTCCCAGGTCGCGGCCACGGCCTGGGCCGCCCGGGCCCGGGCCACCAGGGCCGCGACGGCCCTGCCGTCCTCGGTGTCCGGAACCTCGTACCGGGCGCTCACTTGAAGTTCTCCGCTTCCAGGGCCACCACCTGGTTGAAGGCGTTGGTCAGGAAGTCCTTCTTAAATTCCATCTTCTGGGTGAATGCCATGGCCAGCCAGGCGTCCACGATCTGGCAGCCCAGGAAGGGGGCCGTGATCCACCCGCCCAGGGTGATCACGTTGGCGTTGTTCACGATCTTGGATCTCTCGGCGGAGAAGATGTCGTCCACCACGCAGGCGTACACGCCCTTGTGCTTGTTGGCCACGATGGCCATGCCCTGGCCGGTCCCGCAGATCAGGACGCCCTTGTCCGCCTCCCCCTTCTGCACGGCCTTGGCCACCTTGGGGGCCTGGATGAAGTAGGGCTGGGGCTGGTCGGCGGAGGGGATGCCGAAGTCGATCACCTCGATCTCGGGGTGGTTTTCATTCAGGTGCTTCACGATCTCCCGGGCCAGGGGAAAGCCCGAGAGGTCCGAGGCCAGGGCGAGCCGTATCTTCTTCTCCATAATTACACTCCCTTCACGAGTCTGCGCGCCGCGGCCGCGATGTGCGGCGCGGTCAGGCGGAATCGCTCCGCCAGCCAGTCCTGGGTCCCGACCTCGCCGAACTCGTCGGCGCCGGCCCCGATCCGGGCCAACCGGGCCGGGACGCCCTCCTCGGCCAGGAGCTCCGCCACCGCGGACCCCAGGCCCCCGGTCACCCGGTGGTTCTCGCAGGTCACGATCCGGCCGGTCTTCCGGGCCAAGTCCAAGAGGACCGCCCGGTCCAGGGGGGCCAAGGTGAAGACGTCCACGACCGCGGCGTCGATCCCTTCCGCGGCCAGGCTGTCGGCGGCCTTCCGGGCCTCCCCGACCATCAGGGCCCCCAGGGCGGCCAGGACCACGTCCTTCCCGGGACGCAATAGCTTGGCCTTTCCGAACTCGAAGGCCTCCCCGGCGCCGTAGATCTCCGGGGCGGGCTTCCGCTGGAGCCGGAGGTAGGTGCAGCCCTTGCGCTCCAGGGCCAGCTTCACCGCGGCTTCCAGGGACACCGGGTCGGCAGGCTCCACGATGGCCAGGCCGGGCACGGCCCGCATCAGGGCCAGGTCTTCCAGGGGCATGTGGGTCCCGCCGTTGAAGGCCGCGGTCACCCCGGGGTCCGTGCCCACCAGGACCACCTCCAGGCCCGCGTAGTTGGCGGAAAGGAAGAACTGGTCGTAGGCCCGGCGGCTGGCGAAGCAGGCGAAGGTGGCCGCGAAGGGGCGCTTGCCCGCGGCGGACAGGCCCGAGGCCACGCCCACCAGGTTGGCCTCCGCCACCCCCACGTTGAAGAAGCGGTCCGGGTAGGCCTTGGCGAAGGGACCCGTGCCGGTGGCCCGGGCCAGGTCGGCCTCCACCACGCAGATCCGCCGGTCCGAGGCCGCCAGGGCCGTCAGGGTCTGGGCGTAGACCGCCCGCATCTCTCGATCAGCCACGGGGGGCCTCCTTGTCCATCGCGTCCAGGGCGGCCTCGAGGTCCGCGGGCCCGAAGGGGGCGTTGTGGCTCTCGGCCTTCCCCTCCAGGGCGGGGACTCCCTTGGCCTTGACCGTGTCTAGGACGATCATGGCCGGCCGGCCCCGGCCCTCCCCGTCCGCCTCGGGATCCGGGGAGCAGGCGGAAAGGATCGTCCGGTCAAGGGCCCCCAGGTCGTGGCCGTCGACCCGGAAGGTCCTCCAGCCGAAGGCGGACCATTTGGCCGAAAGGTCCCGGAGGTGCATCACAGCCTCCGTGGCCCCGTCGATCTGGAAGCGGTTGGCGTCCGTGAAGGCGACCAGGTTGGACAGGCGGTAGTGGGCCGCGAAGGCCGCGGCCTCCCAGACCTGGCCCTCGTCGCTCTCTCCGTCGCCGATGACGGTCCAGCAGCGGCGGACCGTCCCGTCCGCCCGGGGGCCGTCCATCCGGAGGCCCAGGGCGATGCCGCAGGCCGCGGAGAAGCCCTGGCCCAGGGACCCGGTGCTCATGTCCACCCCGGGAGTCCGCTGGCGGTCCGCGTGGCTGGGCAGGGAGGTGCCTCCCTTGTTCAGGGTGAGAAGGAGAGGCCGGTCCAGATAGCCCTTCTCGGCCAGGGCCGCGTAGAGCGCCGGCCCCGCGTGGCCCTTGGACAGGACGAAACGGTCCCGGTCCGGGGATTTGGCATCTCCCGGATCCAGTCGCATATGCCGGAAGTACAGGACGGCCAGGGCCTCCACCACGGACATGGACCCGCCCACGTGTCCCACCCCCAGGGCGGCGATGGACTCGAGGCAGGCCCTCCGGATGGACCGGGCCCGGACGGCCAGGTCCGCCAGCTCCGCCGGCAAGGCGGGTCGGTCGGGGGAAGGGTTGATCATGTCGTCACCTTCTTGGCGGTCCCGTCCATGAAGGACTTGTTCTTGTCCCCCACCCAGTAGCGCTCGCCGGCTATGCACCAGATGAAGCAGAGGGGCTCCTCGTGGCTGAAGACGGGGTGGTAGTTGAGGAGGGGTATGGTCACGTGGCTGCCGACCTCGACCCCCTTCACGAAGGTCAGCTTCTCGTCGTCCTCGTAGACCTGCATGGCCCCGGAGCCCTCGATGAAGGAGTAGCACTCCTCCTGGTCCGTGTGGTTGTGGGGCGGCCAGGCCCGGGAGCGGTCCTCGTAGAAGGTGTAGCCCGCCATGAACTTGTCCGCCCGCTCGGCCACGTCGAACATCAGGTGGACCTTCTTCCGGGTCAGGAGGCGGATCCGGGACGGATCGTCCTTGAGATCCTTCCAGCGTCGGAGCTGGACGGGGTGGACGTTTTCCGCCAGGGCCCGGTAGAGGTAGAGGTGGGCGGGTTCCGCCCCGGCCTCCACGAAGTACTCCGCCCCCTTCGGGATGTAGAGCACGTCGTAGTGCTCCATCCGGTATTCCGTCCCGTCCACGAAGACCGAGGCGGGCCCGGCCAGGTTGAAGGCCAGAGTCTCCTCCCGCTTGTGGCAGAGGCTGGTGGAGCGGGCGTCCGCGATGTCCAGCTCCGCCAGGGAGAGGAATTCGAGGTTCGAGTCCCGCTGGTTGAAGATCTCCCGGAGCACCGCCCGGCTGTCCCGGGCATGGAAAAGTTTTCCGTCCTTGGTTGCCATATCGGCCCCTATATGTTAAAGTCTTTAACCAATCCTAGCACGCCGCGCGGAAACGCGCAAGTACGGGGGCCCATGAAAATCGGTGGATTCGAGCGGAAAAATCCGGACATGCCGCGCTCGGGGCGCGCCCCATGACCCCTCGGGGACTCTCCGCGACGGACATCCGCAGGCGCAACCGGTCGGGCATCCTCCGCCTGATCCATCGCCACGGGGCCCTGGCCCGCAACGACCTCGCCGGGGCCCTGGGCCTGACCCGGGCCTCCGTGACCATCCTCTCCGGGGAACTGCTGGACGAGGGGCTCCTGGAGGAGGCGGGCTCTTCGGGCCCCGGCGGCAAGGCCGGGCGTCGCAAGGTCTTCCTTAGGATACGGCCCGGCGCCGGCAAGTTGATCGGCGCCGGGGTGGAGCCCGACCGGCTCCAGGTCCTGGTCACCGACCTCGCCGGCCGGGTCCTCGGGGTCCGGGAGCTCCCCCCGGGGGACTTCGCGGGCCCCGGAGCCGGCGGGCATCCGGGACCGGATTCCCGGGAGGGGAGCCGGAAGGCCGAGCCGGGAGCCCGGCTGGCGGAGGCCGTCCTCGGGTCGGCGTCGGACATCCTCGGAGAAGCCGGACCCGCGGCCGCGGGAGTCGTCGGAGCCGGCCTGGGGGTGACGGGACGGGTCGATCCCGGGACCGGGACCTGCCTCCGGGAACCCCGGATCTGGGACGTTCCCGTCTCCCTCGCGGCTCCCCTCGCGGCCGCCCTGGGGGTGCCCGTCTCGGTGGACAACAACGTCCGAGCCCTGGCCCTGGCGGAGCTCCTCCTGACGGAGGCCCGGCGGGACCCGCCCCCGGGGCTCCTCTTCGTCAAGTACGGCCCCGGGGTGGGCGGGGCCTGGACCGCGGGTGGGCCGCCCTGGGCGGGAGCCCAGAACCGGGCCGGGGAGATCGGCCACACCCTGGTGGAAGCCGACGGACCGGTCTGCCCCATGTGCGGCCGCAGGGGCTGTCTGGAGTCCCTGGTCTCCCTGGGGGCCCTGCGCGCCCGGTTCGGACGCGGGGACCGGGGTCGAGGGAACGGGATCGAGACCCTTCTCGATCGGCTGGACCGGGAGGATCCGGCGGGCTATTCCCTCCTGGCCGCCCGCTTCGCCCGGGCCCTGGGGAACGCGATCGAGCTGTTGGATCCTTCCCGGGTCGCCCTGTACGGCCTGCCCTTCCGGGACGAGGCCCTGTTGGGGCAGATCGCCTCCCGGGTGGAGTCCACCGGCCGCCCCTGCGAGATCCGGAGGTCCGGGCTGGACCCCGCCCTGCCGGCCCTGGGGGGGGCCGCCCTGGCCCTGGACCGCTTCCTGGAGGCGGGCGGAGAGCTCGGGGTCACGAAGATCGCGGCATCCGGCGGCCGGTAGCGGCCCTCAGCCCAGGAAGGCGTCCAGGACCAGATCCGCCGCGCCCCGCTGGACCAGTCCGGGATCGTAGACGGTCCCGACGAAGGCCGCCGGGGGATCGTCGAACCCCGAGGGGGACTCCGCCAGGCTTTCCGGGACGAGCCGGGCCAGGGCTTCGGACACGGGGGCGGAGGCGGTCACGAAGAGGAAGGCCCGGGGATTGAGGAGCCTGCGTACGCTCCGCACCGCCGAGGCCAGGTAGTCCGCGGCCTGCCTGAGTACTTTCCTCGCCTTCGGATCCCCCGCCTCCAGGGCGGGACCCAGGCCCTCGAAGAGGTAGCGCCCCGCCGCCAGGTCCTCCTTGGCCAAGTCCGCCAGGTAGGGTTCCAGACAGCCCCGGGCCCCGCAGACGCAGGGCTTGCCCCGGTAATCGATGGGCACGTGCCCGGACTCCAGGGTCGTCCCGTCCGAGGTCAGGTGGATGCGGCCGTGGTCGATGAAGGCCCCGTTCACCCCGGAGCGCAGGAGGAACATGAACAGGGAGTCCGTCTTCCCGACGTTCCCGTACCGGTACTCCGACAGGGCGATGACCGCGCAGTTGTTGTGCAGGTGGACGGGGATGCCGAGCTTGCGTTCCAGGATCTCCGCCATGGGGTAGTCCCGCATGCCGGGTATCCGCGAGTAGAAGGTGATCCGCCGGCTGCGGACGTCCACCTGCCCCGGGGCCCCCAGCCCCAGGCCCAGGATGCGCTCGCCGCCCAGGCCCCGGGCGGACATCGCGGCTCGGACGCCCCCGGCTATGACCTCGGTCACGGAATCCGCGTCCACCCCGCCGCCCAGGGCAAGGACGCTGGAGGACAGGTGGTTTCCCCGGAAGTCGAAGAGCCCCAGGGAGACGCGGTCCACCCAGAACTCGACCCCCAGGGTATAGAGGGCGTCCGCCCGGGCCGCGAAGGACACGGGGGGACGGCCCTTGCGCTCCTTCCCCTCCTCCTCCGTTGCCGCCGGGGGCAAGGACTCGATGTAGCCCGACTCCTCCAGGCTGGAAAAGATACGCAGCATGGTCGGGGCGCGCAGGCCCGTGGCGGTCACGGCCTCGGACTGGGAGAGTCCCCGGTCCCCGGAGGCCCGGATCAGCCGTAGCACCAGGTTCTCGTTCCGCCTGCGGACGTCCGAGGAGCGGAGCGGGTCCCCGGAGCCCGGTGCGTCCCGCCGGAAATGGTTCACCGGCCGGCCCCCGACGCGGCGTCCGCGGCCTTCCGGAACACGTCCTTCCAGGCCGAGGAAGCCTTGAAGAAGGCGGGGGGCCTCCCGATCGGGGCCTCGACCTCCAGGGTCGTGCCCGAGGGGGACGGCGAGCG
This sequence comes from Spirochaetota bacterium, assembly GCA_022703505.1. Taxonomy (GTDB): domain Bacteria; phylum Spirochaetota; class Spirochaetia; order Treponematales; family UBA12059; genus JAAYUR01. The sequence goes on from JAKLDN010000001.1 coordinate 191,204, forward strand.
GACGACTCGATCGGACCAGAAATCCGCCCATTCCCCGGGCGGCAGGTGGAGGCGCCGCTTGCGGGCTCCCTCCTCCAGGACCGGGGCCGCCAGGAGGTCCGGGCCCAGGAGGAACTGGTCCTGGATGCCCCAGGCCTCGGGGTCCTCCTCGAAGTGGAGGAAGAGCGGCCGCTGGACGGGATGTCCCCGCAGGGCGTTCTGGCGGACGCAGTCCTTGAGATAGGACTTGAGGGCTACGTGCAGGCGGGTCATGGAGGCCAGGTGCCGGAGGGTCTCCTCGTCGGAGTCGAACTGCCAGTTGTCCCCCGGCCGGTTGCCCTCGTGGCTCCGCATGAAGGGGGTGAAGGCGGCCAGCTCCGCCCATCGCTGGAACAGCTCCTTGGTCCGCTTGAGGATGAACAGGGTCGTGTAGCCGCCGATGTCGGAATGGTGCAGGCCGTGGCCGCTCATGGCCAGGGACAGGGCCGCGGGGATCACCGAGGGGAGCCCGTCGTCCCTGGACCAGTCCACGTTCTGGTCACCCGCCCACATCATCGGGCACCACCTCTGGCTCCCCGTCCAGCCCGCCCGCATGAAGTAGACGATCTCTCCCGACGCGCCCGCCTCGTCCACGGCCTCCCGGTTGGCCCGGGCCCAGAGGGCGGGCCACTCGTTGTGGGCCAGCTCCGCGGGGGTCCCGTCCGCCAGGACGGCGTCCGTGGGCAGGTACTCCCCGAAGTCCGCCATCCAGCCGGCAAGGCCGAACTCGACCAGGTTCTTCCGGATGACCCCCTTGTACCAGGCGAAGGCCTCGGGCTTGGTGAAGTCCACGATCCCCGCGTCGAACTCCCCGAAGTCCACGAGGTAGACCGAGCCGTCCGCCCTGCGGGCCAGGAGGTCCTTCGCGGCGGCCTCCCGGAAGAGGGACTTGCCCGCGGCGACGTAGGGGTTGATGTAGCCCAGGAAGCGGACGCCTTCGGCCCGAAGGCTCCGGATCGCCTCGTCCAGGCCGGGGTACCGCTCGGGATCCCAGACCCAGTTCCAGCGGAGCCGCTGGCCGAAGCTGGTCATGTTGATCCCTTCCCAGTCCTGGGCCCAGATCCCCGACACGGGGACCCCCGCGGCCCGGGCCCGGGCCAGCTTGGCCAGGCAGGTCTCGGTCCCGCCCTGGATGCCCAGGACCACCCCGTCGTGGGCCCAGTCCGGGAGCTCCGGCTGGCGTCCCAGGAGGTCCGTCAGGTCCGAGACCAGGTCGAGCATGGAATCCGCGGCCCCCACGGTCAGGCTCGCGGGCGGGCCCCAGACGTAGTACTCGTGGCGGTCCGGGAAGCGGAAATCGAAGGACGCCCAGGCGGTCGCGTCGAAATGGTAGAAGATCCGCCGGCTGGAGCAGAAGGTGGGCTGGGGATAGAAGGTCCACCAGTAATCGCCCCCGGCCTTGTCGTGGAGGTCCGCCAGGCGGGTCACCTCGGTCAGCTTGTTGCGGCCGACGCCCTGCTCGCTGGTCCACAGGGGGAAGACCCGCCCCCGGAGGTCGAAATGGGAGAATTGCTCCCCCGCCCCGTAGACGTGCTCCGCCGGCTCGGCGGGAAGCCGCACCCGGTACCGGTTGGGCGGCGCCGATCCGCCCTCCCCGGGTTCGGCCCGGAACGAGACGACCAGGCGGCCCCGGACCTCGGAGAAGTCCGCCCGCACGGGGTAGAGCCCCCGGCGGGAGAAGCTGACCTCGGCCCCCCCGTCCGGCCGGGGGGCCAACTCGAAGTCCTCCAGGGCAACGAGCTCGGCGAGGCTCTCGGTCACCTCGAAGTTGCCGTGGTGCATGTCGTAGCGGCCTTCCCCCCGGCCCGCGGACAGGAAGGGCCGGCCGGGTCCGTGCTCGATCGCCAGGCGGCCCCCCAGCCGAACCTCGAAGCCGTTTCCGGTCCTGATGATCTCCAGTCTGGACATATAGCCTTCCTCGCGGACATATTTCTTTTCAAGTGTAAGTAAATCGATCCTAGGGGGAGAATCCGGACCTGTCAAGGACAAAGTGGGGTTTCCGGTCCCACGGCAAGGCCGGCCGGGCCCGAGTGCCGGGCCCGCCGAGGGAGGTCGCGGCCTCGGATTTCACCGTTTTTTGTTGATAGGATTCCAATACCGGGTATTATTTACATGAAGTAACTAATATGCCGTCCCCAATCGGGATCGATCCCGGGCGGCGGCAGACGGAATGCGGTAGGCTTCCGGAACCCATGTCCAGCGAAAAAAGGAAGTGCGAGATGAACCTGAAGAAAAGCGTCTTGCTCGGTGCCCTCCTGGCGGCCGCCGCGTTCGCGTCCGCCCAGCAGAAGGTCATCAACGTCCTGCTCTGGGACGATCCCTATCCGAAGGCCCTGGTGGCCATGCTGCCGGAGTTCGAGAAGGCCACGAACATCAAGGTCAACATCGAGATGCTCCAGCCCCCCCAGGTCCTGACCAAGACCGCCGTGGCCGTGACCGCCACCAGCACCGATTACGACGTGGTCGGCATCGACGAGGGCAACGTCCCGGTCTTCGCCTCCCTGCTCCAGCCCTTCGCCCAGTGGCCCGCGGGCAAGGTGTATCCCAAGACGGATCCGAAGTCCGTGACCCCCAAGATGCTGAGCATCGGCACCTGGAACAGCGTCCAGCTGGGCATCCCGATCAACGGGAACCTCTATGTCTGGATGACCCGGAAGGACCTGATCGAGAACCCGACCTACAAGACCCAGTTCAAGGCCAAGTACGGGTACGACCTCGGCATCCCCAAGACCTTCAAGGAACTCCTTGAAATGGGGACCTTCTTCCACGAGAACGGGATCGCCGCCGGCTTCGGCCCCTTCAACGGCGGACCCGCCGGCGTCCTCTCGGAAGCCGTGTTCATGTGGGAATCCCACGGCACCAAGTTCATCGACTACACCGGCGGGACCTTCAAGGTCGTCCTGGACGAGGCCAAGGCCATCGAGGGCATGGAGTTCTACAAGAAGCTGATGGCCATCTCCCCCAAGGGTGCCGAGACCATGGCCCACGTGGAGCGCCAGGCCGCCTTCGCCGCGGACCCCAAGGGCGTCTTCTCCATGTTCATCTGGCCGGCCCAGATCGCCGCCTACGAGGACCCGAACAAGTCCCTGGTGGCCGGCAAGATCGCCTACTCCGCCCCGCCCGCGGGACCCCGCGGACAGGCCGCCGTCACCGGCGCCTGGGCCATCTGCATCCCCAAGGCCTCCAAGAACCAGGACGCCGCGGCGGAGTTCGTCTACTGGTGGTCCAGCAAGGCCGTGGCGGACAAGCTGGTCCAGGCCAACACGATCCCCGCCCGCACCGAGTCCCTGACCAACCCGGCCTTCGTCTCCAGCAAGCCTTGGCTGCCGGCCCTCGCCGCGTCCATGAACGTGGCCGCCTCCCGGCCGAGGTTCAAGGAGATCGGACAGGTCCAGGACGTGGTGAAGAAGTACTGGATCATGGGAATCACCGGCCAGATGCCCACCAAGGACGCCGTCCAGGCCATCGTTCGGGAAACCAATGACATTCTCAAGAAGGCGGGCTACTAGCCCTTCCGGGAACGCCGCTTCTGGAAACGGGACGGGGAGCTACGGCTCCCCCGTCCCGTTTTTGATACCGGCCTTCCTCATCGTGTTCGCGGTCCTCATCTTTCCCATCGTCTTCTCCTTCGTGGTCTCCCTCTTCGACTGGCCCCTGTCCGCGGGCGGGGGAACCCGGCGCTTCGTCGGGGCGGGAAACTACGTGGAACTGGTGAGGGACAAGGAGTTCTGGAACAGCCTCCGGCTCCAGCTGGGCTTCATCTTCATCGCCATTCCGATCGAGATAGCCCTGGGCCTGGGGGCGGCCCTCCTTTTGAACCGGGAATTCCGGGGAGGCCGCGTGGTCCGCGCCCTCATCCTCCTGCCGGTCTTCTTCCTGCCCATCGTGTCGGGCATGACCTGGCGCTTCATGCTCCAGCCTCGGTACGGCGCCCTGAACAATTTCCTCCTGTCCCTGGGAGCCCCGGAGATCACCTGGCTGGGCCATCCGACCTACGCCTACGCGGCGGTGATCGTGCAGGACGTCTGGCGCATGTGGCCCTTCGTCTTCATGCTCCTGTACGCGGGCCTGGTGGGCATCCCCGCGGACATCCTGGAGGCCGCGGAGATCGACGGAGCCACCTCGACCAAACGGCTGACCAAGATCATCCTGCCCCTGCTCTACCCCACCATCCTGACGGCCCTGCTCCTGCGCATCATCGACGCCCTCCGAATTTTCAGCGAGGTCTACGTGATGACCGAGGGAGGACCGGGCATGGCCACGACCCTGTTCAGCCTGTACACCCACCGCCAGGCCTTCGGGTACATGAAGGTCGGAATGTCCAGCGCCATGGCCATCTTCCTTCTGGTGATCTCCATCCTCTTCGCGGTCACCCTGGTCCGGAAGAACATGAGCCTAGAAAAGCTCGAGGAGCAGGGGGAGAACCGATGAGGCTGGCGACGCGCAAGAAAATCATCACCGCCGCGGTGGCCGTCTTCGCCCTGGCGGTCCTGGCGGTGGAACTCTACCCCATCGCGATCACCCTGCTGAACGGCTTCCGCCGGGACATCGTGATCCTCTCGGGCCAAAAGCTCTCGCTCAAGCAGTTCACCGGAGCCAGCTACGCCCTGGTCTTCCAGAACGGCCAGCTGATGAGGGCCATGCGGAACTCCGTGATCGTGGGCCTTCTGTCCACCGCCCTCTCCGTGGGGGTGGGGGCCATGGCGGCCTACGGGCTCACCCGGTTCAAGTTCCGGGGCAAGAACGCCCTGGCCTACAGTTTCCTGGTCTTCCGCATGCTACCCCAGATGTCCCTGGTGGTGTCCCTGTACCTGATGTTCCGCACCGTGGGCATCCGGGACACCATCTTCGGCATCACCCTGGCCCACTCGAGTTTCAACGTCCCCTACGTGATCTGGATGCTCATCCCCTTCTTCACGGTGGTGGACAAGAGCTACGAGGAGGCCGCCATGGTGGACGGGTGCAGCCGCTGGGGGATGTTCCGGCTGATCTTCCTGCCCCTGGCCGCCCCGGGACTCGTGGTGGCCGCGGTCTTCGCGTTCATCAACAGCTGGAACGAGTTCCTCTACGCCCTGATCCTGACGGGGGTGAACGCCCGGACGGCTCCGGTGGCCATCAGCAGCCTGATCGGAGGGGACACCCTGACCTGGGGCCAGATGTGCGCGGCCAGCACGATCATGCTCATCCCGGTCTTCGTGTTCACCCTCGGGATGCAGAAGTTCCTGATCCGCGGCGTGGCCGCGGGAGGCGTCAAGGGTTAGCCTGGTCCCGGGAGCTCTCTGCGCCGAGACAAAAACGGCCCGCCTTCGAAAGAACGGCGGGCCGTTCCTTTGAGGCTCCTCAGTACCCGAAGGTGAAGACCGTCCGCTCCCGGTAGGGCCGAACCGGGCCGAAGACGCAGTCCGGGAAGGTAGTTTGGTTCGGGGCGTCCGGGAAGCCCTGGGTTTCCAGGCAGAAACCCGCGTGCTTCCCGTACAGGGCCCCCCGCTTGCCCGGGATCCCGTCCAGGAAGTTGCCCGTGTAGAACTGGACCCCCGGCTGGGTGGTCGAGACCTCCAGGGTCCGGCCGCTCCCGGGGTCGCCCACCCGGGCGCAGGGCCGGAGGTTCCCGGGGACCCCGTCCACGACGAAGCAGTGGTCGTAACCCCCTCCCGCGGCCTCGAGGTCCCGGCCGATGGGCTTGGGGGTCCGGAAGTCGAAGGGACCGCCCGCTACGGGGGCGAGCTCGCCGGTCGGGATGAGGGTCCCGTCCACGGGGAGGTAGGCGGACGCGAAGAGGGCGGCCTCGTGGTCCAGGATCGTGCCCCGGCCCTCCCCGGCCAGGTTGAAGTAGGCGTGGTTCGTGAGGTTGACCGGGCAGGGGGCATCCACCTCGGCCTCGTAGAGGGCGGAGACCTCGTTGTCCCCGGAAAGCCCGTAGGTCACCGCCGCCCGGAGGGTTCCCGGGTACCCCTCGTCCCCGTCGAGGCTCGTGTGGGAAAGACGCACGAAGACCCCCCCGTCCTCCCGGTAGGCCTCCGCCTTCCAGACGTGCTTGTCGAAGCCCCGCAGGCCCCCGTGCAGGGAGTTCGGCCCGTTGTTCCGGGCCAGGACGTAGTCCTTCCCGCCAAGGCCGAATCGTCCCCCGGCTATGCGGTTGGCGAACCGCCCCACCGTGGAGCCGAAAAAGGGATGCTTCCGGGTGTAGGGTCCCAGGGTGGAGAAGCCTAGGAGCACATCGTCCCGGCCGGATCTCCCCGGCACGACCAAGGACACCAGGGTCGCCCCGTACGGGGTGATCCCCAAGGAAAGGTCGGCGGACTTGAGGATGTAGAGGTCGACCTCCTCGCCGGTCGACAGGGTCCCGAAGCGCTTTCGCTCGAAGTCCATATCCGCTCCTTCATGGGCTTGTCCAACAAGTAACCGACTAATTGGACACTCCGGGCCGTTAGCCCTTCACGGCGCCTGCGGTGAGGCCCGCGATGATCTTGTTGTGCAGGAAGACGTAGGCCAGGACCGAGGGCAGGATGGACAGGACGATGGCCGCGAACATCCCCGCGTAGTCCGTGATGAACTGGCTGGTGAAGAAACGGATCCCCAGCTGGATGGTCCGGGCGGAGATGCTGGAGGTCAGGAGCATGGCCATCAGGAACTCGTTCCAGGCGTAGATGAAGCAGAAGGTTCCAGCGGTCACCAGGCCCGACCGGGACAGGGGCAGGACCACCTTGGTGAAGCGCTGGACGAAGGAGCAGCCGTCGATGATGGCGGCCTCCTCCATCTCCTTCGGGATCGCCCGCATGAAGGAGGTCACCAGGAAGATGGACACCGGCACGTTGATGGCCGCGTACACCAGCACCAGGGTCACGAGCTTGTCGTACAGGCCCAGGCGGGTCACCAGGGTGAAGTAGGGCACCATGAAGGCCAGGATGGGGACCAGGACCCCCGCCTCCAGGACCGTGCGCACCGTCTCCCGGCCCTTCCAGGACTCCCGGGCCAGTACGAAACCCGCCATGGAGGAGGCGACGAGGTTCAGGAAGACCGTCCCGACCGCCACGATCACCGAGTTGAGGAAGAGCCGGGGCAGGTCGGCCAGGGCCACGGCGTTGGCGTAGTTCTCGAAGTCCGGCCGGGCGGGCAGGGAGAAGGGGGAGCTCTGGATCTCCAGGTTCGTCTTGAAGGAGTTCAGGACCAGCCAGGCCAGGGGCAGGACGGCCACGGCCAGGAAGAAGACGAGCACGATCCACTTGAGGAGGACCGCGAGGGCGGCACCGGCCCGAAGGCCTCCGGATCCGGGGGTCCCGCTCATTGTCCCGCCTCCGACATGGGGTCCTTGTTCCCCAGGATCTTCCGGATCGCCACGATCACCACGGTTCCCAGGAGGATCAGGATCACCCCGGCGGCGCTGGCCTCGCTGTACCGGAGGGCGTCCATCTTGAGGAACAAGTCTATGCCCATGGTCGTGGTGGAATAGGCGGGACCGCCCCCGGTCATGAGGAAGGTGGCCTCGAAGTGCCGCATCCCGTAGGCCATGGCCAGGGTGATGGAGGTGACCAGGGTTCCCCGGAGCATGGGCACCGTGATCAGGAACTCCTGCTGGAAGGCGTTGGCGCCGTCGATCTTGGCGGCCTCGTAGAGCTCCTGGGGTATGTTCATGGCCGCGGCCAGGAGGATGATCATGAAGTACCCGATATAGAGGACGCTGGACACGATCACGGACAGGAGGGCCGTGGACGGATCTCCCAGGAAGTTGCGGGCCTCGAAGCCCGCCAGTTTCAGAAGGCCGTTGAAGAACCCGTACTGGGGGTTGTACAGGGCGGACCACACCATGGCCAGGGCCACCGTGGAGATCACGTTCGGCAGGAAGTAGACCGTCCGGAGGAACTTCCAGCCCCGGGGACGCCGGGCCAGCAGTATCGCGACCAGGGCGGCCAGGGGCACCTGGACGAAGCCCGCGGCCAGGGCCCAGGTCACGTTGTTGCGGATGGCCAGCCGGAAGGTCGGATCCCCCAGGAGTCGGCCGAAGTTCCCCAGGCCTATGAAGCGCATGGCCCCGATGCCCCTCCACCGGGTCAGGCTGGCGAAGAGGGTGAACACGAAGGGGTAGAGGAAGAAAGCCGCGAAGAGCACCCCCACGGGCACCAGGAAGGCCGCGATCTTGAAGGCGGAACCACCGCCCCTGTTCTTCATGCCCCACCTCCGCGGAAGGATCGACCGGCCGGACCGATCTCGGGTCCGGGGCCGACCAGGCGCCCCGCGCCGACTCGACCCAGACTCCCATTCTAGCGGCGGGCCCCCGGTCCCCGCAAGTCCGCGGCCGAAGTGCCAAATCCGTGAACGGCTGACCGGACACTCCGGGTCAGAGGATGCTCCGCAGCTCCGCCAGGTACCGGATCTCGTAGGTCGGCCGGAGTTCCGTGGGATTCTCCATCCCCCGGGGATTGTACCAGCAGGTGTCGATCCCGAAGGCGGTCCCTCCCCGGATGTCGGACTCCAGGGAATCCCCGACCATGAGCATCCGCCCGCGGTCGGTCCGGCCTACCCGGCCGCAGGCGTACTCGAAGATCCGGGGATCCGGCTTCGAGGTCCCGGCCTCCTCGGAGATGACCAGGGCCGCGACGAGGTCCCCGAGCCCCGAGAGGGCCAGTCGGGAGCGCTGGACGTCGGCCAGGCCGTTGGTCACGATCGCCAGTAGGTAACGCTCCGCCAGGTATCCGCAGATCTCCCGGGCCCCCGGAAGGAGGTCGGCCCCCTGCGAGAGCTCCTCCACGTAGGCCCCGCCCACGGCCGCAGGATCGAGCCGGTCCCCGGTCTCCTCGAAGAGCAGGCGGAACCGCTCGACCCGCAGGGTGGCCTGGTCCGTCCCTCCCCGCTCTAGGAGTTTCCATTGCTCCCGGTTGATCCGCCGGTAGGCGGCCCGGAGTTCCGGCGTGTCCGAAAGGCCGAAGCGGACGCAGGTCCGGGAGAAGGCGCGCTCCTCCGCCCGGGGATAGTCGAAGAGGGTGTCGTCGGCGTCGATGAAGACCGTGTCGTAACGTCGCGGCATGGGAGCCATCCTAGCACGCGGCCGCGGGCCTGCGGGAGATCCGGGAATCGAGCACCAGTCCCGCCAGGACGATCCCCGTACCGATCAGTTTGTGGAGGTCGAGCTCTCCCCGGGCCGCCCAGTCCAGGGCCACGCCCGCCAGGGCCTGGCCGGAAAAGAGGAGGATCGTCGCGGTGAAGGCCGGGACCCTCGGGAACACGAAGTTCATGGTCGCCACGACGGCCACACCCGCCAGCCCCCCGCCCAGGGCCAGGAGGGGGCCCGCTTCCAGGACCGCCCGGGCCGCGGGCGCCGCCGGAAGCCCGGTGAGGGCGGCCACCGCGGCCGTGCCCGCCAGGCCGGTCAGGTAGTTCCAGCGGGCGCTTCGCAGGACCCCGCGCCGCCGCCCCAGTTCGGAGTTGAGGATGAAGGAGATCCCCGGGAGGATCCCCGCGGCCAGGGCCGCGGGCACGGCGGCCCATCGGAGCTCCCCGCCCCACCCCAGGACGGCGGTCCCCGCGGCGGCCAGGGCTATGCCCGGGAGGCGGCCCGGACCCAGGGGGTACTTCCTCCGGCCCAGGAGGCCGGTCCCGTCGGCCAGTAGGGAGAAGCCCGCCTGGCCCAGGAGGGACAGGGCCACGGCCAGGGAGGCGCTCAGGGTCGAGAACGCGAAGTTGCACGCGAAGATCGTCCCGACCCCGAAAAACCCTCCCAGGTAGAAACGGAACGGCACCCGGCCGGGCTCGGGAGGCTCTTTCCGCGCCAGGGTCAGGATCGTCACGGCCGCCAGGCCGACCACGTGGGCCGTCACCGCCGCCGCGGGGTATCCGGCCGTCGCGGCCAGCCGGCTGTTCACCGAGTTCATGAGGGTGATCAGGACCCCCGTAAGGGACGCAAGTATCGTGTACATCATCCTGTCCGCCTTTCCCGGATTCGAGTATCCGGGTAGAATGGGGTTTCCGGATAGGACATATGTCCTATCCACTGAAATAATCCGGGACTCTTCACAAGCTACGTGACACCGGAAACGACCGAGGAGGCGGACATGGAGGAGACGGGCGGCTACGCAGCACGTTGGGGTCTGGACCGCATCCTTCCCCGGGACCTGTACGAATCCCTCCGGCCCGTACGGCACGGCCCCGGCCATCCCATCGTGCGGTCCGGGGATCCCGCCCGGGACCTCCTGTTCTTCGTGGAGGGCCGGGCCAAGGCCTACAGCATCCTAGAGAACGGCCGGGGCATCCTGGCCGCCTTCTACCGCCCCCCGGAGGTCCTGGGGGAGCTCGAGCTGTTCACCTCGGACACGTACGCCCTGACCGTGGAGGCCCTGACGGACACCGTGTGCCTGGCCCTGCCCTCCGCGACGGTACGGGCATCCGTGGATCGGTACAGCCGGCTCCTGGCCTTCCTCTGCGAGCGCCTGGGCCGCAAGCTGGGAGAGCGGGCCCAGGCGGAATCCGTCAATCTCCGCTACCCCGTGGAGGCCCGCCTGGCCAGCTATCTCCTGGCCGCCTCGGATCCGGAGGGACGGATCGTGGGCACCGACGACCTGGGGGAGCTGGCGGACTTCATCGGGGCCAGCTACCGCCAGCTTGCCCGGGCCGTGCGGAAGTTCCGGGATCTGGGGATCCTGGACGGCGCCCGAGGACGGATCCGGATCCTGGACCGGGCTCGGCTGGAGCCCCGGGCCGGGGACCGGTACGACCGGGAAGGGGGCGGCCGGACTTGAGAACCCGATGGCGCGGGATTAGAATGGATCTCGAGGAGACTCCATGGGTTCTACCTGCCCGCCGAGGCGCCGGAGCGCCGCCGCGTTTTTGGCGTTCATCGCGTTCGCGCTGTCGGCGGGCCCCCTCGCGCCCGCCCCCCGGACGGTCCGTATCGGATTATTCCCCGCCGCCCCCCTGGTCTTCGAGAAGGACGGGAAGCCCGCGGGTCTGTTCATCGAGCTCGCGGAGCACTTCGCCCGGGAACTGGGATGGAACCTGGAGTTCGAGCGGGGGACCTGGGAGAACCTGCAGGCCGAGCTCACCGACGGCCGGATCGACCTTCTGCCGGCCCTGGGCTACACCCCAGAGCGGACGAAGACCCGGGATTTCTCCAAGCACCCGGTCTTCGTGGACAGCGGCGTAGTGTTCACGAGCCCCCGCTTCCCGATCCACACGGTCTTCGACCTGGAAGGCCGGAAGATAGCCGCCGTCCGGGGCTCGGTGTTCACGGAGGGATTCCTCATCTATACGGGATCCTTCGGGATCTCCTGCCGGATGGTACTCACCGAGGACAACGCCCAGGTGATGGCGGCGATCGCGGACGGTTCCGCGGACGCGGGAGTCACCATCTACTCCCTGGGCACCGAGCTGGCCCGAAACTATCCGGTGCGGGTCACCCCCATCAGCTTCTCCCCCGTGGCCCTGCACTTCGCGGTCCGGAAAGACGCGAACGCGGATATCCTCGAGGGGATCGATCGGCTCATGGCCGCCATGGTGAATGACCCCGAGTCCTTCTATTCCCGGGCGTTCCGGAAATGGACCCAGCCGGAGCCCGAGCGAACCGTACCGACCTGGATATGGTTCACCCTGGCCGGGATCGCCTTTGCGGGGATGCTCTTCGCGGCCTGGAGCCTCTCCCTGCGAAGCCAGGTGGCCGCCAAGACGAAAAGCCTCACGGCGGAAATCCAGGAACGCATCCGCGCGGAGGAGCGCCTCAAGGCGACCCTCCTCCAGGAGGAGACCCTCCTCCGGGAACTGGCCCACCGGATCGGGAATTCCCTGCAGCTCGTGAAGAGCCTCGTCGGACTCAAGGCGGCGGACTACCCGGACAAGTCGGTCGAAGCCTTCGCGCAGAACCTGGGAGGCAAGCTCGACTCCATCATCCTGGCCCAGCGGATGCTCCCGGAATCGGACGACCTGTCGAGCATCCCCTTGCGAAAGTACATCGAAAATTTGACCGAAACCATTCTCTCCGAGCTCGGACGGTCGGACGGTTCGATCCGGGTCCGAATCGAGGTAGACGCCCCGGACATCCTGCTCGACATCGCGATACCCCTCGGCCTGATCGTGAACGAGCTCGTCTCGAATTCCCTGCTGCACGGAATCCCGGAAGGGCGGGAGGGAACGATCCGGATCGAGGCCTGCGAAACGGCCCCGGGCAGGCTCTGCGTGCGGTACGCGGACGACGGATCCGGGGTCCCCCCGGGCTTCGACCCGCGTACCCAGGATAGTTCGGGGTTCCGGTTCATCCTGGCCCTGGCGGAGGGTCAGCTCAAGGGAGCGGTGACCTTCCCGGCCGGAAACGGATTCCGCTGCTCCTTCGAGGTCCCGACGGATCTCTACCATCGACGCATCACCCTCCGGTCGGACTGCTCGGAATGAACCGGCGCCGCGGCCTTACATCGAGGATGCGGCGTCTCGCTTGACCGTCCCGAGGCGGCGCCCTATGCTTTCCGCCATGAACGGCAAGCTCGGGCTGGGACGGAAGCTCGCCTACGGGGCGGGGGACCTCGGGTTCTCGGTGACCACCACCATGGCGGGGGCCTACCTGTCGGTCTTCCTGACCGACGTGGTGGGCCTGGCCCCGGCTCTGGCCGCGGCGGCCATCTTCGTGGGGCGGAGCGTCGACTACCTGAACGACCCCCTCATCGGCCACCTGGTCGACCGAACCCGGAGCCGCTGGGGCCGGAGGAGGCCCTACATCCTTTTCGGGGCCCTGCCCTTCGGGGCGGCCTTCCTCCTCCTGTGGACCCGGCCGGCCCTCCCCTCCCCCGTCCTCCTGGCGGCCTACTACGGGGCGGCCTACGCCCTCTTCGACGTCGCCGCCACCTTCGTGTACATGCCCTACTACGCCCTGACCCCCGAGATCGCCCCCTCCTACGACGAGCGGACCTCCCTGACCTCCTGGCGCATGGCCTTTTCGATCCTGGGAAGCCTCCTGGTCTTCACGGTGCCCCCGGCCCTGGCGGGGGGCTTCGGGCCGGACTCCGCCCGGCGGGTCTTCCTCCTGGCCTGCGGGGCGGCGGTCGTCTCCGTGGCACCCCTCTTCTCCTGCTTCGCCGCGGTGCGGGAGCGGCCCGAAGCCCCGACGGAGCAACGTCCCGGAATCCGGGATTCCCTGGCCGCGGCCTTCCGGAACCGGGCCTTCCTCCTGGGGGCGGGGATCTTCCTGGCCACCTGGGTCTGCCTGGACCTCCTGCAGGCCCTCATCGTGTACTACATCAAGCACGTGGTCCGCAGGGAAGCCTCCATGGACCTCATCATGGGCCTCATCTTCGTGACCGCCCTGGTCTCCCTGCCCCTGTGGAATTTCGTATCCGCGCGCTTGGACAAGCGGAGGACCTACGCCGTCGGGGCGGGCCTCCTGGCGGTCTGCCTGGGCGCCCTGGCCTTCCTCGACCCCTCGACGCCGCTGGCCTTCATCGCCGCCCTGTCCGTGGCCGCGGGGGTCGGGGTGGGGGCGGCCCACGTCCTCCCCTGGGCCATCATCCCGGACGCCGTGGAGCTGGACGAGGCTACCACGGGGGCCCGCCACGAGGGAATGTTCTACAGCCTGATCACTCTGGCCCAGAAGGTGGCCAGCTCCCTGGCCCTCCCCCTGGTCCTCCTGGTCCTGGGGGCCGCCGGCTACGTGCCCGCCTCCTCGGACCAGCCTGAACGGGCGGTGGCCGGAATCCGCCTGGTCATGGGCCTGGGGCCCGCCATCCTCCTGGGGGCGGGTGCCGTCTTCGCCTCCGTCTATCCCCTCACCCGGGAAGCCCACGCCCGGCTCCGGGCCGAGCTGGCGGCCCGGGCCGCCCCGGAATCGGGCGGCGAACCGTGAGCGAAGCCCGGGACGCGGACTCCCCGTCCCCCGTGGCGGTCCGCCCCGCCGCGGGCCGACGGGACCTCGAGGCCTTTCTCCGCTTCCCCTGGACCGTCTACGCCGGGGATCCCCTCTGGGTGCCGCCCCTCCTGCCGGAACGCCGGGAAGCCCTGGATCCCCGCCGGGGCGAGCTCTTCCGCCGGGGCGGAGAGGCGGCCCCCTTCCTGGCCCGGCGGGGGGACCGGATCGTGGGGACCGTGGCGGCCTGGCGGGATCCGGACGCCGACGCCCGGAGCGGCCGCAAGACGTGCTTCTTCGGGTTCCTGGAGTACCGGGACGACCCGGACGCCGCCCGGGCTCTCCTGGACGCCGCGGAGGGCTGGGGCCGGGCCCGGGGCTGCGTCGAGCTCTACGGCCCCTTCCACCTGGACTACGAGAACGCCTACGGGGTCCTGGTGGAGGGCCGGGACCGGCCCCCCGCCCTCCTGTGCGGCCACAGCCCGCCCTACTACCTGCCCACGATGGAGCTCCTGGGCTTCGAGCCCGCCCGGGGGGACAACCTGGCCTTCGAGGTCCGCCTGGACAGGTCCGTCCCGGATCGGGAACGGCTTGCCCGCCTGGCCGACTGGTCCCGGCGGCGGCGCGGGTACGCCAACCGGGGCGCGGACTTTTCCCGCTTCGAGGAGGAGGTCGACCGGGTCCACGACCTCCTCAACCGAAGCCTGGCCCACCTGCCCGGATTCATCGGCTGGGAGCGCTCCGCGGTCCGGGCCCTCCTGGCCCCCTTCCGGCGCTTCGCGGATCCCGACCTCATCCTCTTCGCGGAGAAGGACGGCAAGACCGTCGGCTTCTTCCCGGCCATACCGGACTTGAACGAGATCTTCCGTACCTGCGACGGATTCTCGGACCTCAGCTCGACCCTGGCCGGCCTTTGGCGGCTGGCCTTCCGGTCACGGCCCCTGCGCCCGGCCGACCGCTTCCCGAGTACAATTCTGGGCCGCCGCTACCGCTGCGTGACCATCAAAAGCGTCCTCGTTCCGCCGGAGCACTGGAACGCCGGGGTCGCCGCCCTCCTCTTCGACGAGATGCTCCGCCGCCTCGAGGGACGGGGCTACGAATGGATAGACCTTTCCCTGACCTCCGCGGACAACCCGAACACACCGGTGCTGGCCGAGCGCTTCGGCGGCCGGGTGTACAAGCGGTACCGGGTCTTCCGACGCCCCATAGGGCCTGCCGGGGCTGTCTCGTGAGCGGCCCGGTAAGTGGTGCTCGTCTCCTCCGGTCCGCGGCCGCCTTCCTGGCGGCCCTCTCGGCCGCGGCCCCCGCTTCCGCGGCGGGACCCCGGATCCTGGACTTCGGGGGTCTTTCCTGGACGGTCCGCCGTACGGCGGGACCCTCGGCCCCGGGACCGAACGTCTTCCGGGATACCCAGGACCAGGTCCGGACGGACGAGGCCGGCCGCCTGGTCCTCTCGGTCCGCAAGCGGGAGGAAACCTGGACGGCCTGCGAGATCATCGCCCGGAAGGCGACCGGCTACGGCACCTACCGCTTCGACCTCGACGGGGGAGCCCGGGACCTGGATCCCGGGATCGTGTTCGGCTTCTTCACCTGGGATCCGAACCCGGGACTCCACAACCGGGAGATCGACATCGAGCTCTCCCGCTGGGGGGATCCCGAGGGGCCGGACGGGTGGTTCACGGTCCAGCCCTACGAACGGCCGGGGAACCAGGATTCCTTCCGCCTGCCGCCGGCCTCGGTCTACCGCTTCGAGATGCGCTGGGAGCCGGGTTCGGTCTCCTTCGCGTGCCGGGCGGACGGCCGGGAAGTCCGGGCCTGGACCTTCCGGGGGGAGGTCCCCGATCCCGGGAAGGCCCGGGTCCGCTTCAACCTCTGGCTCTTCCGCGGCGCCCCCCCGGCCGGCCCCGGCCCCTACGATGTCGTCGTATCGGACTTCGAGTTCACACCGGGGAGGTGAGGGGCGATCCGCTTCCTCCCGACGGCCAGGAACCCGGGGGCTCCCAGGAATCCCGTCCGGTCGACCCGGGACCGGAGCTCCTCGCCCCGCATGATCAGGCGTTCCGAGTCCGGCGTCCCCTTCACCCGGGCGATGTACGCGTCGATCGCCCGTCCGACCTCCTCCAAGGCTTCCGAGTCCCGGGGGTCCCCGTCCTCCTCCAGATCGTGGAGGACCAGGTCCTCGAGTCCGAGGGAAGCGGCGAAGGCCGTCAGCTCCGCCCGTCCGTAGGTCTCCCGATGCTCCACCCCGAGGGCCCGGTCGACCTCGGCCCACCAGTGGTGCAGGAGGACGTGGCTTTTCCGGGCGGGGTCCCGGGTATCGCGATGCATCTCGGTCAGTATGAAGGTTCCGCCCGGGGCCAGCAGGCGGAAAAGTTCGGCCAGGAGGGCGGACGGATCCGGGAAGTGGTGCAGGGAGTTGGCCACCGCGACGGTGTCGAACGAGGCGTCCGGCCATCCCGTGGCCCGGGCGTCCCGGGTCTCGAACCGGATGCCGGGGCGGCCCGCGGCAGCCGCCGAGAAGGACGCCGCTGCCTTGGGATTCGTGTCGATCCCCACGATCTCGGTCCAGCCCGCCAGCCGGTCCGCCAGCAGGAGCGCGAATCCCCCGCCTCCCGTGGCCGCGTCCAGGACACGTCCTCCGGCGATGGATCCTAGAATCCCCGACATTGTATCCAACCCCGACCTCCGGCATCGAACTGGAGGCTCCAGGATAGGGCACCCGAAGCCTCCTGTATAGCCGGCGAGGGATCGGCTCTATTCGACGGTCGGAACGTTGGAGTTGAAGCAATCCCGGTAGACGCGCCAGGGACTGTCATTCCGTCTGCGGAACACCGTCAGGAACTTGCCGTCGTATCGGGATGTCGTTCCGCCGTTCCGCGGCGTCTGGGTCCAGCCGTAGACCCCCCGGGCGAAGGCGTATCCCTCCTTCGGGAACACCTTGACCTCCTGGGTGTCGATATGCATGGTCCAGATCACCGACCGGTCCGAGATCCAGCCCTGGTTGCCCCGCCGAATCTCGTCCTTCCCGACGCACATGGGACTGCCGGGAGGCAGCTGGACGCCGTCCTCATCCCAGAGGGCCATCCAGCCGTCCACGTCGTAGTTGACGATCCGGTCGACGTACCGGTCGAAGAGATTCAAGATCGCGGTCCCGTCCGTCGTCGCATCGAGCTGAGCCGCAGCCGCTTGGGTCATCGGTTCCTCCTTACAGACTGTACCGGGCTTCCCAATCCAAGCTTCTTGTCAGACCGTTGCAGAAACGTTGCAGGGAAAAATACTGCTCGCGGGGGCAAAGTCAGGATACCGTCCGGACCGGACCGAAGGACGCCTAGGGCGTCCTTCGGTCGCGGGGGGATCTGCGATACCGGACGGTCAGAGATTCGAGTTGAAGATGTCCCGGTAGATGAGCCAGGTGCCGTCGGCCTGCCGGCGGAAGATCGTCATGAACTTGCCGTCATAGCACAGGACCTCTCCTCCTCCCACGGGCGTGCAGGTCCAGTCGTAGACTCCCCGGGCAAACGCGTATCCCTCCGCCGGGAAAACCTGGACTTCCTGGGTCTGGATGTTCATCGTCCATTTTTTCGAGGTATCCTTGAACTCCTGGTAATTTCCGACCTTGATCGAGGGCTTCCCGACAAACATCGGACCGTCCGGGGGAAGCTGGACGCCCTCCTCGTCCCACAGGGCCATCCAGCCGTCCGCGTCGTGCCTTTCGATACAGGCGGCGTACGTTTCGAAGATGGCACGGATTACGGCGGCTTCGCCCGGGATCCTGCGGGGCCTTTCCTCGGCATCGTTCACGAACACGCCCGGGGCCTCCCTGCCGGCGACGGCAGCCGCGACCAGAAAGATCCCGGCCAAAGCCAGGATCACGGAACCAAACCTTTTCTTCATGGTGTTCTCCAGTCCTTGAAACGATCGTTCGCCGCCGACGGCGGCGGGAAGCCGCGGCCCGGCCGGCCGCGATCTCCGCCCTGAGCGTCCTACATCCGCGTTGCAGAACCGTTGCGCGCCGGGAGCAGGAGGTCTATGCTGGAGTGGTACGCGGGGATATACACCAGCGTATATCCAAAACGGAGAAGAAATGTCCGGCCCGGTGATCCTGAACCTGCTGGGCCCTCCCCTCGTCGAGGTGGACGCCCGGCCGATCGAGCTCACGCGCCGCAAGACCCTGGCGCTCCTCGCCCGGCTCGCCGTGGAACCCGGAGAGCATGCCCGGGACTGTATCGCGGCCCTGCTCTGGCCCGAGTGCGGCCAGTCCCGGGCCCGAGGCAACCTGCGATCCTCGGTCTTCGAGCTGAACCACGCCCTGGGCGCCGGACTCCTGGTCACTCGTCAGGATCTTCTACGTTTGGACCCCGAGAAGATAAGGGTCGACGTCGACGCGTTCCAAAGCGGCGCGGTCCCCTGCGAATCCCACGATCCCGACCTGCTCTGCCCGGAATGCGCCGCCCGGGCGGAGGCGGCCGCCTCGCTCTGGCGCGCGCCCTTCCTGTCCGGCTTCAGCCTCCGGGACTGCCCCGATTTCGACGAGTGGCAGCTTGCCATGAGCGTACGGCTCCGGGGGGAGTACTGTGTCCTGCTGCGGAGGCTGACGGCCTACCACCGCCGCCGGAAGGACTACCGGAAGGCGGAAGCCTTCGCGTTATCCTGGATCCGCGAAGAGCCCTTCG
Source organism: Spirochaetota bacterium (assembly GCA_022703505.1). Taxonomy (GTDB): domain Bacteria; phylum Spirochaetota; class Spirochaetia; order Treponematales; family UBA12059; genus JAAYUR01. Next base: position 209,708 of record JAKLDN010000001.1, read on the forward strand.
AGGAGGAGGCCCGGCTGGCCCGCGTCGAGATCCTGCTGGCCGCGGGCCGACGCAGGGCCGCGCTGGAGAGCATCGAGGAGTGGGAGCGGGTATCCCGGACGGAGCTGGGCCGCCCCCTTTCCCGTCGAATGGGAAGCAGGGTCCGGGAGCTCCGGGAGGCCGAATCGCCCGACGGCACGGATTCCCCGACACTCGCGGGAATACCGGAGGCAGCGCCGGGTCCCCTCGACGCCGTCGGGGGCTCCGGGTGGATGATCGGACGGGACGGAGAGCTCGCCGAACTGACCTCTATCCTCCGCGGCGGGACGTGCCGCCTGTGCTCGATCACCGGGGCGGGAGGGATCGGGAAGACCCTGCTGGCGCGGAACGTCCTCCGATCCGCGGGGCGCGATTTCCCGGAGGGATCCCATTTCGTGGAGCTGGCCGCGCTTCGGGAGCCCTCCCAGGTTCCCGACGCCGTCGCCCGGGAGCTCGGGATCCTGGAATCCCGACGTTCCGAGAAGGGAGTGGAGGAGGCGATCCTCTCGGCGATCGGGAGATCCCGTCGGCTGCTGGTGTTCGACAACCTCGAGCATCTTCCGGGCGCCCGCGGATTCGTGAAACGGCTGCTCGAGTCCTGCCCGAACCTCGGGATCCTCGCGACGAGCCGGGAACGCCTCGGTATCCCGGGGGAGCGGGAATGCCGCCTGCGCACCCTGGCCATCCCTCCGAGGACGCGATCCGCCACCCGAGCCGACTGCGAGGGATACTCCTCGATCCGCCTGTTCTCGGAACTCGCGCGGTCCGCGAATCCGGACTTCGCCCTCTCCGATGACAACGCCTTCGCGGTGTCCTCCATCTGCCGACGCCTCGACGGTCTCCCCCTGGCCCTGGAACTGGCCGCGGCCCGCCTGGCCGTCCTGGAACCGGAAGAACTCCTTTCCCGGCTGGATCGCCGCTTCGACCTTCTGCATGCGGAATCCTCCGACCTGCCGGAACGCCATCGGGCCCTCCTGTCCGCAATCGACTGGTCGTGGGACCTCCTGGACGGACGCGACCGCGGGGTGTTCGCAGCGCTGGCCGTGTTCCCGGGGGGATTCGACCTGGCCGCCGCCGAGACGGTCTGCGAGGCACCTTCCGATCCCGATCCCGGTAAGCTGGTGGACGGTCTGGCGTCCCTGGTGGGGAAAAGCCTCGTGGTCCGGTACGTCGAGGGAGGCGCTACCCGCTTTCGGATGCTAGAGTCCATCCGGGAGTACGCCGCGGAACGTCTGGCCGAATCGCCCGAGAACCGGATCGTACGGCTTCGGCACGCGGCGCATTTCCTGGCCCTGGCCGAGCGCGAGACGCCCGCGCTCCACGGCCGGCGTCAATCTTCCGCGTTGGCCCGCCTGGAGCGAGAGCACCTGAATCTCCGGACGGCGCTGGAATTCTTCCGGGCATCGGAGGACGCCGAGGCCGCTCTCCGGCTCGTCTCCTCCCTGGAGTGGTACTGGCACCGTTCGGGGCGCTGGAACGAGGGCCGCGCATCCATCAAGGCGTGCATGTCCCTTCCCCGGACCGACGACTTCCCCCTCCTTCGGGGCCGGGCCCTGCGCGCCCTGGGCTGGCTCGACTTCGTCCAGGGGGAGTGGCGGGAGGCTCGGGGGCACTACCTGGAAGCCGAACGCCTGCTCCGGGCCGAGGAGGACCGGATTTGGCTCGCGAGGTGCCTTTCCGACCTCGGCGTGGTGGAATGCTGGCTGGGCGACCGCGCACAGGGCATGGAACGGGCCCGCGAGGCGATCGCCCTGGCCCGGGACCTGGGCGATCCGGGAACCGTATCCCGGGCCCTCGTCTGGGCCTACGGAACCAACGGGGGCCGCAAGGCGGGGGAAGACCAGGACGAACGCCTCGAGGAGGCTGTCCGCTGCGCCCGGCAGGCGGGGGATCGATGGACCGAGGCCCATGCATTGGAAAGCCTCGGGGATTCCCTGAGGGAGGAGGGGCTCTTCAACATGGCGGGCGCCTGCTTCGAGGAAGGGCTCCAGGGTTTCGACGAGCTCGGGGACGCCTGGATGAAAGCCTGGTCCCTCGAAGGACTCGGTATGAACGACTGCCTCAAGGGCGACCCCGCCCGGGGTTTCCAGCACTTGCGGAAAGCCGTTCGTCTGTTCGAACGATCCGGGGCACGGCTGGACGCGGCCTACGTCCTGGGGGAACTCGGTATCGCGGCGGGACTCCTCGGGGACGGCGAGAAATCCGACCTGTTCCTCGGAGCCTCCTGGGCCCTTCGGGACGCATCCGTCGATCCCGTCGCGGAGCTCCCCCCGGGCGGCGGTCCCCAGACCCAGGTTCCGTCGCCGTTGGAACGGGCCTTGGCCTCCGCGGCGGCCCGGAAATCCGACGCCTGGTGCCGGGGGATCCGGCTCCGGTTCGAGGAGGCGGTCCGGCTGGCCGAAGAGGATCTCGGGGACAGGTATCCGTAACCCTTCTAAAAACGAGAAACCCGACCTTTCGGTCGGGCTTCTCGTTTTCCTGCGGCGAAGAGGCTTGCCCTACGCTCGCACCCATCCCTGGTCGCTCGCTCCGGGCCGCCTCAGCACCTCACCGGGCTCCAAGCCCGGTGCCCCTTCGCACGCTCGCCGACTCGCGTGCTCAGGGTCGGTGCTTCGGATCAAGTCCTCTTCGCCTCTTATAAAAACGAGACCCGGTCAGAAGACCGGGTCTCGTTTTTCGTGCGGCGAAGAGGACTTGAACCTCCATGCCTCTCGGCACCAGCACCTCAAGCCCTCAAGGCCCCAAAATCACCCAAAATCAGGGACGATCAAACACGCTTGTTACTACGGCGTAAAAGATTATCCGACCGATTGATACGATCAACGATGATAGCCGGATAGCTTGTATAATAAGGCCTCACTTTTTCTCCGTCAACTGCTACTTGTGGTAACAATTCCGGTAACAGATTTGAGGCTGAATAGCACTAGCAAAAAACCTAAAAAGCTAGCGCTGTCTTTTTTGAGGCGCTGGAATCCTGTTTTTTACTGGTAACAGTCACTAGCCGAATAAGCTAGACACCCGAAAAAATACCCCTTGCGGTTTTCTGATAAGTCTGTATATCATGAATACGTCCCGAAAGGATACGCAACGGTGTTCACCGAGTAGGGTGCATGATTTGGACTGTTTGTCCATTGTGCAAGGTCCGCGCGAATTAGTTCAACCATGTGGCATGGAGTCGGCTCCTCGGAGCCCCTACCCGCCCGGGAGTCGTTCAAGCTGAAACCGTTGGCTTGATTCCCGAGGTCAAGCCCAACATACGTTGATGATCGGCGATTGAGGCGGGCCTCTGATTACTCGCACTTTTCCTTGGCGAATCTCCCGGCCCTAATCAGCCGGGAGTACAGGGAACGGGCGAGATATTCGGAGGCCACTATGCCTCGTTCCCGTTTCCTGTCCGTGGAAGAAACCGCGGAAACCCTTCGATGCTCCATCCCCACGGTTCACCGCTGGATCAAGTCCGGCGCGTTGCCATCGGTCCGGATCGGAGCCCGCCGCCTGATCCCCGAAGCCGTCATCGATACGTTGATCGAGAAAGCCCTCGATCCGGGGTCCCGGGCAAGCGGAGACAATCCACCTGTTGCTTTCTGGACCGTTGACAAGGTGGTCCGGTAATGGCCGCCGCTACCGAATCCGGGGCGGCCTTACTGGAACGTCTCCGCCCCGAAATCGAGCGCGCCCTTTCGAGCGCCCCCACCTTCGGCTATCTCGGATTCCGGGTCCACTTCAACGACGGCCAGCCTGTCCGAATCGAATACGAGGGCCAGGTATCCCGCTTCATCCGGGACCGGCCTCCGGGGCGGGGGGCGACATGAAAAACAATATCCCCTACTTCCAGCATCGAACCGATTCCCATTCGGATTATCGACACAAAATCATTCTAGGCCTTTTTGGCATGGAAGGGATCGGAGCTTATTGGACGTTGTTGGAAATAATTGGGAACGCTCCTGATTGCCGGATAAAATATTCAGACATTGGGGTACAGGGGAGCCTTGCCTATGAACTGGGGATGCACAAACCGCAGGGACGTTTTCAAGGCTTCATCGATACTCTAGTCCAATACGAGCTGATAGTCCTAAGCGAGGGCTATCTAACCTCCTTGGAATTACAGGAAACCCTTGAATACGTTTCCCGGAAAAGAATCCGGAACCATCAGCAGTATATCCAACGCAAGGGTTCGGCAGTTGATTCTAGCGATTCCACGACTAAAACTGATAATTCAGCCGCCGAAACTGATAATTCAGCCAGCCCAAATCATACAATTAGAACTGGAACTGGAACTGGAACTGGAAATAAACAAGAGCGCGCCGCGCGCGTGGAGTTATCCCCAGGCGAAGAGGAAGCCCTCCGCGCCTTTGCCTTGGGCTGGGCAAAGAAGCAACGCGGGATCGGCAATCCGGAGGGATTCGCCCGAAAGCGATGGCAAGATTCGGACGTTGTAGCCGCATGGCGGAAAAGTCTGGAACCGCCACCGCCACCCGTTGAACCGATTCCACCGGCTACACCGGATGAGATCGCGGCGGCCAATGAAGAGGCGGACCGGATCATGCGGGAAGCCATGGCCCGGCCAGGCCTCGGGCAAGCCTTGTCCGGGGCGGTGGGGGCCGTATGACCATCCCGCCGAATGTACAGGACGCAGGCCATGACGCCCCGATCCATCTCCGGATCAACGCGGCCCAGGCGGTGGGGCGGTATGCGCTATGCGGGGAGAGAGACACGAACGGCACGGCGGCGAGCCGCGGGAAGCATGAGGCGGAGGACGCGGGAGGAAGCACCTGGGAAACCTATCCCAGGTCATCCGGGGCGGTGCCCAGGCGAGGAGGCGACAATGCCCGATCTTGCGAAAACAATGGCCGAGATTCGGAGATTGATCGAGGAGGCCAAGCGGTTGGAGACGTTGCACCGTCCGGACTGCAACGAATCAGTCTACTGGACCGGCAGGATGGACGGCCTGGCGGAAGGCCTGGCCGCCCTCGAAAAGTACGAGAACTCTCCGGGGCGGCAGGATCCGGAACTCTCGGACCTCCTGGAGGAGGACGAGGAGCCGGTCCTCGATGACGCCGCGGCCCGGGCCTTTGCGAAAGCTCTTCGAGCCGCCCGGGGTGGATTATGACCGCCCCCGCACCTCCCGCACGCTCGCGGGGCTCGGGGGAGGCTTCCTGCAAATCGGCCACGCTGGCCGTTTTGTCGCACCTCCCGCAGGCGCGCGAGGCTCGGGGCTTGCAAATCGGCAACACTTGCCGTTTTGTCGCACCTTCCGCACGCGCGCGAGGCTCGGGGGGAGGCGAACCCCTACCCCCCTCCGGGAAAACAGGATGCCAAACCATGAACCGCAGCCGTCCCTTTTTCCTCACAAAATGGCAAAACCGCAAAATCCGGAAGACGTGCGAAAGCGAAAAAATCGCTTGAAGTTTTGATATCGAACGTGATACACGTCCGATCGTGGGCCTTTGGAGGGGTCTCCCGAAGAAAAGAGACCCGGAAGGAATCACCATGGCAGGCATGGAGAAGCGAACGTTTCACGGGGAAAAACTGGAAATCCGGAAAGAGGGCTCGAAGAAATTCGTTGAGGGCGTCCTCCGGTATCAAGTGCTCTCCGAGGATCTTGGCGGCTTCCGGGAGAAGATCGCCCCGTCGGTGTTCTCCCGAACGCTGAACGCCGGATCCGATGTCAAAATGCTCTGGAACCATAACGACGATGAAATCCTAGGTTCGACGAAAGCCGGTACTCTGGTTATTGAGAATCGGGCCGAAGGGCTCCACTTCTCTTGCCTGATCCCGGAAACGGCCTCGAACCGATTCGAGACGATCCAGCGCGGGGACGTCGATGGGGTTTCCTTCGGGTTCATCCCGGAGGCGGAAACTTGGGATCACAACACGACGCCCCCGACCCGAACCCTGACCGCGGCCCGCCTTATCGAGATAAGCCCCACGCCCTTTCCGGCGTATCCGGCTTTCTCCACCCAGGCTACGCAGCGCTCCAGGGACGCCGGGGAATCTCTCCGCCTCCGTCTCGAGATCGAAAACGCAATTGCCATGTACGGCAAGGAAAGGGTTTAACATGACCAAACTCGAACAGTGCAGGGCCGAACTCGAAGAGGCCACCATCCGGGGAAAGCGATTCCTCGACGAGGGGAACATGCCCGCCGCGGCGATCGTCGCCGAAGAGATCCGGACCAAGCGCGCCCAGCTGGACCGGGAGCTCGAGGTCCACCGGGCCGACGAGTCCGTCGCCAGGAACCTCCCCGCGCCGAGCATGCCGTCCAGCGGGGGCGGCTGGCGGGAGATCCGGCAGGCGATGATGGAGAAACGCGCCATCACCGCGAACGGGGCCGGGATCAACACCGTGTCCGACGTGGTTTCCGCCCTGGTGGACGGCGGCAAGCTCCGCTCCAAGGTCTCGATCTTCTTCGGGAAGAACGCGACCTCCGTGGTCCCCGTGTTCGCCCCGTCCCTGGCGCTCCCCGTCGGAACCGCCCCGGGCGCGACCGGCACGGGCTCCGATACCACGGCGGTCCTGGCCGGGAAAAACCTGGTCCTCAAGCCCTGGTACAACACCCTGGCCGTCGGAATGGACGCCCTGATCTCGACCAACATCGAGGCGGCCCTCCCCGGGATCCTGGCCAAGAACTTCGCCGGGGCCATCGACAAGGGGATCCTAGTCGGCGCGGGTTCCGGGTCCGACATGCTGGGCGTGTTCGTGGCCGACGCCGGCGGGGTGCCGACCGGGTCGGATATCGCGTGCGCCGCCGCGGGGACGCCGAAGTGGGTGGACGTGGCCAAGCTGGCCCTGACCGTGAACGGCCTGGGGAACGATCCGGCCACCACGGCCATCGTGATGCATCCGAACATCATGGCCCCCCTCCTGGCCGAGTCCACCACGGGCGTGGATCCGTACAAGGTGGAGTACCTGAACAAGGGGACCATCCTGGGGATCCCGGTCATCCTGTCCAGCTACTGCCCGACCACCCTCACCGCGGGGTCGTACGTGGTGGTAGGCGGGGACTTCGCCCACTACGGCCTGGCCATCGCCCAGGAGTTGACCATCGACCCGATCAAGACGGTGGGGTCCGACAACGTGACCTTCCAGTCCTTCATGTACATGCAGGGGTCCCCGTTGATCGGTTCCAGTTTCCGCCGCCTGAAGACGGTCTAAGCGGAACCGGGAGGGGGAATCATGCCGAAACTTGAAATCGATTTTTCGATCGAGGCGATCCAGGAAGAGGCGGGAGCGAAGCGCCGCGGGTACTTGCTCCGCCTCACCGAATCGGAGCATGAACGCCTCAAGGCCTACGCGGCTACCGTGGGGATCCCCCTTTCGGTCATCCTGCGGAGCGTCGCGGGCAAGCTCCTGGAGGCGGCCCCGGGGGTCAAGTCCTAGAGAGCGTCCGCGACTATGAGGGCCGCGGATCCGGGGAGGCACGGCACCGACGGGAGTCGGAGCACGGCCTCCCCTTTTTCATCCGATGCAAATTGCTAACTGTTGGCAATTTGCAAACAGACAAATCGGCCACGCTGGCCGTTTTGCAAATTCAAACTTGATTTGATTTTGCAGAGGCCCACTTGCCCGAAGACCTGGACAACGTTGTCCACCTCCGCCAACGTTGACGGAGTTAATCACGGGGGGACCTCCGCAACGTTGTGGAGGTCCCGCAACGTTGCGGGAGTTGCCCCGTTCTCGACCTAGAAAACGTTTTCGAGGTTCCCCGCCCCGGCGTCAAATCCGCAACCTGCGGAATTTGCAAGAAAGGCCCGCCAGGGCGTCCGGCGGGCCTCCGGGGTATGAAATCACGTCCCCCCGGGTTCGCTCTCCAAGGCTGTACAGCCTGAAGCTCTGGTGAGAATCCGGAGGGCCATCTTCGGGGGGATTAAACGCCCAGTCCGGGGGCCGAAGCGTTTATAACATTCAAGCAAGCGATCCTTGGGGATTTCCGAAATGCAATTCACCGGATCCGAACCATCCCCGTACGAATAGACGTACTCATAGAAAACCCCGTCTTTCTCCATCATCGCGTACACGGAATTAACCGGGGAGGGGCATTTAATTGTCGGCCATCGATACCCCCATACGTTAAAACCCTTGCTGATGAGGTCTAGGAGAGAATGTTCTCTCGTTCTTCGCATAGCTTCCGACGTCACGGGGAACGACAGGATTCGAGCCCGCGGGCTTGGTTTCTGGTCAGAAAGTAAGGCCGCTTTCTTCGCCTCGATATGCTCAACCAGAGTCCGGGCCGTAATCTCAAGCGTCTCGAAGTTATGTCGGCCATTCTCCAGGAGGAACCGGCAATCCGCCAGGAAGCCGGGAGGAAGTTCGGGAAACTGCGAAATCTTGGAATCCATGATTACCTCCTACTCTCGCCCCGCGGCCTTGAGCGCGCCCTCAAGGGCCAGGCGCGCCGCGGCGAAGTCAATCACCTCGGCATGGGAATACCGCTCCATCATCCCGGCGCTCCGGTGCCCGGCCAGGCGTTGGGTCACGAAATCCGGGAGCCCCGCGGCTCGGGACATGGATACGAAACTATGGCGGAGGGAATGAAACGAAATGTTCCGTTCCGCCCGGGCCGCCTCATCGAGCCCGATCCTATCGAGCATTTTGGAGAATCCCTCGGTCATGGTCCGCGGCCAGGCCGGGACGTCCTTCCGGCGATCGTTGTACAGGATGAAGGGGGACCCCTGGGCCTCGGGCATACTCCCGCAGAGGTCCAGGGCCTCCAGGACGACGGACGGAAGGGGGATATCCCGGAACGATGACCACTTAGGTTTCTTGAGGCCGTCCCGCTTCACGTAATTCCCGCGAACGTGGAGGATCCCGGCCTCCCGGTTCACGTCCTCCCACTTCAAGCCGCAGGTCTCCCCCAACCGGAGGCCGCAGAGGGCCGCCAGGAGGAAGGCCGCCCGGGTCCGCGGCGAAACGTCCTCCAAGGCGATCAGGGCGCGGACCTCTTCAAAGGACAGGGCGCCGCGGGTCTTCGGGTCTTCCTTCAAGGGCTGGACGTACTGGAGGGGATCCGGGATGCGGTTCATCTTGCAGAAATGCCGGATCGGGACGCGGAGGGCTTGGAGCGTGGTATTGATCGTCCGCGGATTGACACCTCGATCCGCAAGGTCCATGAGAATCCGCTCCACCCGCCCCGCCGTGAGGTCCTGGAGGCGGACCCCCTTCAAGGCCTGCCCGAGGTGCTTTTTCAAGAGCTTCGCGTTCTGGTAGATGTACGCCGCGGAGATAGAGACCCCCCGCCGGACCCGGCTTTTTACGTATTCGGAGTCCGGCGTCCAGGCGGAAAAGCAATACTCCAGGATCCGCGGATTCTCCTGGACGGAGCCGATTCCCTCATCGTGCATCCGGGCGGCTTCCTGGAGAGCCTTCGCCCTCCCCCGGACCGGGGCTCCCTTGTCATAAAGGGCAACGGTTTTCAGGACCGCCCCCGTATCCGGATCCAGGAACCGCGCATAGAACCGATTCTTTCCATCGGTTCCGGGGCGGTTATAAACAGAAAACGGAGTCCGCGCCATACAACCCCCTTCCCGCAGTAACAAACGCGGTAACAAGGTCGATTTTGGGCGGCCTCCGTTGTTCGGTGGGCCTCGGTAATTACTTACCGTTAAAACAGATGCGGCGAAGAGGACTTGAACCTCCATGCCTCTCGGCACCAGCACCTCAAGCTGGCGTGTCTACCAGTTCCACCATCGCCGCGCGGAACGGAGCTTTTATACCCCGTCGGGGCCGCGAACGTCAAGCGCCGGATGGAGTCCCAAATGACGCGAAGACATTGAAATCTGCCTTCTATTTGGGCAATCTGATCCCCTTCGGCCCCACCGGAAGCCTCTCCGCGGCCGCGGCTTCGGCTTTCGCCTCGCTGTCCGCCTTGGCGGCGGCCAGGATGCTCGCCGCCCGAGCCAGGGCGGCGTCGATGTCCGGCAGGATGTTTTCGACCCCGATCGCCTCCACCAGGCCGAAGGACTCCAGGGCTTTCCGGGGCTGGTCCCGAACCCCGGACAGGATGAGGGTCGTCCCGTGCCTGCGGCAGTACTTGTGGAAGGACGCGAGGGCGTTGAGACCCGTGGCGTCCACGGCGGGCGCCTTGCGCAGTCGGAGTATGAAGGTCCTGGGGGGCTTTTCCAGGTCCGTCAGGGTGTCCTGGAGCAGGTCCGCGGTCCCGAAGAAGAAGGGTCCCTCGATCTCGAACACCTCACAGCCCGCCGGCACGGTCTTGCGCCCCATGGCCTCGGGATCGTCGGGGGTGTCGGAATCCTCGGACTCCAGGATCTCCCGGATGGAGCTGACGCTGGAGGTCTCCGAGGTGCGGCGCAGGAAGAGGAAGACCGCCAGGAGCAGACCCACCTGGACGGCCACGGTCAGGTCGATGGCCACGGTCAGGACGAAGGTGGTCAGCATGACCGCCAGGTCGCTCTTCGGGGCCTTGCGCATCCCCAGGAACCGGGGCAGCTCGCTCATGTCCCAGGCCACCACCAGAAGGACCGCGGAAAGGCCCGCCAGGGGTATGGCCGAGGCGGCCTTCGATAGGAACAGGGCGAAGGCCAGGAGGACCAGGGAGTGGATGATCGCGGAGACCGGGGACCGGGCCCCGTTCTTGATGTTCGTGGCGGTCCGGGCGATGGCCCCGGTGGCGGGGATGCCGCCGAAGAAGGCCACGGCGATGTTGCCGATCCCCTGGGCGGTCAATTCGGTGCCGGCGTTGTGCCGGTCCCCGGTCATGCCGTCCGCGACCACCGCGGACAGCAGGGACTCGATGGCCCCCAGGAGGGCGATGGTCAGGGCGCTGGGGAAGACCGCCCGGATGGTGGCCAGCCGGAGGTCCGGCAGGATCGGGCCGGGGAAGCCCCCCGGGAGCTCCCCGTACTTGGAGCCGACGGTCTCGACGGGGATCCGGAAGATCCAGACCGCCGCCGCCCCCAGGGCCACGGCGGTCACCGCCGCGGGCACCCGGGGTGCCAGCTTCCGGATCAGGATGATGGCCGTGAGGGTTCCGGCCCCCACGCCCACGGTGGCGGGGGACAGGGTGGAGCCGTACTCGATCACCTCCCCGATCCGCTCGAAAAACTCCGCGTGGGGGTCCGGCACGGAAAGTCCCAGGAAATCCTTGAGCTGGCCTCCGGCTATGATGAGCCCGATACCGGTGGTGAATCCCGTGGTCACGGGATAAGGGATATATTTGATGAGCTTCCCGAGCCCGGACACCCCCAGGATCACCAAGATGATCCCGGCCAGGAGGGTCGCCGTGACAAGGCCACCCATCCCGTGCCGCACGATGACCCCCGCGATGATGACCACGAAGGCTCCGGTCGGACCGGAGACCTGGTAGCGGGAACCGCCCAACACGGCCATGAGGAAGCCGGCGATGACGGCGGTGTACAGGCCCTGGGCGGGGCTGGCCCCGGCCCCGATGGCGAAGGCCATGGCCAGGGGCAGGGCCACCACGCCCACGGTCAGGCCGGCGGTCAGGTCCTTGAAGAACATCTCCCGGGTGTACCCGGATCTAAGCACATGGAAAAGCTTCGGGGAGAAGGCCCCCCGCAGGAGGGATGAGAAGGATGATGGACTCATGATCCCTTAGCTGTACCCCCGCCGGGCTACCGGGGTCAAGTCCCCGGTATCGGCGGAAAATAGAGGTAATCCCGGAACGCGCCCCCGGGGTTCCTGTCTCCGTAGGGGTGGGAGGAGTTGGCGTTGGCGTGGCAGGCCTGGCAGAAGTTCGTCGTGATCACGGTTTCCTTCCCGGAAGCCATGTCCTTCACCAACCAGAGCCACCCCCCCCGGGCGTCGGGATCCCCGGGAGCCTTGACCATCACGTCCAGGGTCACGGGTTTTTCCCCGGGGGCGGGGCTGCCGGAGGCGTAGATCTCCTTGACCACCACGGTGCCTTCGGGGAACTCGAGGCGGCCTGAACCCGCCCCGCCCGCGTACTCCCAGCCCGGGGCGTTCACGTAGATCACCCGGGCCTTGTCCCCGTGTCCCGGGATCGTGTAGTTCAGAACCCGGTCCACGGGCTTGCGCCAGGAGGTCCAATCCGCGGGTACCCGGGACTTCGGGGTCGCGGGCCCGCAGGCCGAAAGGACCGCCAGGACCGCCAGGATCGTTGCGCAGGCGGGCAGGATCGCCGCGGCCGCGGCAGGAACGTGTCGGGCAGTCCTCATGAAGCGTCTCCTTCGGGTTCGAGAAGGTAGATCACGCTGGGGCCCTCGACCCCCTTCAGGGCCGTCTTGAAGGGACCCCGGAACGAGAACCCCGGCGGCGTGCCGGCCGCGTCCCGGGCGTCCCGGGCCACCAGGATCTGTCCCGGCTTGGCCAGGCCGCAGAGCCGGGCGGCTATGTTGACCGAGGCTCCGATGACGGTGAAGTCCGCCCGGCGGGCCGAGCCGATCATGCCCTGGATCACCTCTCCGCAGGCGATGCCCGCCCCCAGGGCCAGGCCGTCGTAGGCTTCTCCGCCTTTCCGGGCCGCGGCCATGATGGCAAGGGCGGCGGAGCAGGCCCGGGCGGGGCTGTCCTCCCCCGAGAAGACCGCCACCACCTCGTCCCCCACGAACTTGTCCACGTCCCCCTGGTGCTCGTGGATGATCCGGGACTGCTCCTCCAGGAGCTTGTTGAGGATTCCGACCACCCGTTCCGGGTCGTGGGAACCCGTATAAGAGGTGAAGCCCCGGACGTCCGTGAAGAGCAGGGTCTTCCGGACCCGCTTGGGCTCCTGGGAATCCTGGATCGCCCCGAGGGTGCCCGCGGAGACGTACTTGGTCAGTTCGGAGCGCTCCCGGAGTCCCCGGACCATGTCGTTCACCTGCCGTCCCAGCCGGGCGATCTCGTCGTTTCCCCGGACGCTGACGACTCCTCCGAAGTCCCCCTGGGCCACCCGTTCGCAGACCTTTCCGATGGCCGCGACGGGGGCGGCTACTCCCCGGTTCATGATGCTCCCCAGCGCCGCGGCCAGGATGATGGTCAGGACCAGGAAGCCCGCGCCGCCGGAGGCCAGGGCGAGATTTTCGGACCGGACGAAGGAACTGACGTCGAACTGGACCCCGATGACTCCGCGGATGGTGTGGTCGGAGCCGTGGCAGGCCGTACACCGGGGAAGGTTGATGAGGGGCCGGTAGATCTTGATGTAGACCGCCGCATCGTCCTCCTGGCGGAAGAACACGTCCTGGGGGGGCATGGACACCGCCTTGGGAAAGTGGACGCTGTCCGCGGGCATCTGCATCTCCAGGGCCGGGGACGATCGGGGGGCGAACTTTTCCCTGCGGATGTTCGCGTTGACCTCCTGGATGGTCCGGTTGTCGGAGAAGGCAATCTCCCCGTTCCGCCGGAACAGGGAGATCCGGACCTTGGGGTTGGCGCCCTCGATCTCCCGGAAGAACTGCACCGCGATCGGGGCCTCCCCGGGAAGCATGAAGTTCTCGATGGCGGTCTGGAGCATGGCCGCTTCCTGGTTCAGGCTCTCCCGGGTGACCTCCTGCCGGGAACTCGTGAGCACCAGGCCGAACATCAGGGCCGCTATCCCGAGGCCGACCGTCAGGGCAATCACGAGGATCCGGATGATCTTGGCCGCCAGGGTCGTCGTGCGGTGAGGGCGCATCGTTTCCATGTATACAGCCTAGAGACCTGGGGTCTAGAATGCAATATGCCCTTGAAAAGGAACGGCGGGATCGACGCATATTCGGGGCTCGTCCGAGCCTATGAGGAACTCTTCCCGGTCCACCCCGGCACCGTGGGCTATCTGGCCCGGGCGGGCCTGGCTAACGGTGCCCGGGTCCTGGACGTCGGCTGCGCCTCCGGGGCCCACCCCCGGGCCTTCGCCGCCGCGGGGTACAGGGTCGTGGGGATCGACCCCTCGGAGGCCATGATCGAGGCCGCACGGGCTTCGGCCGCACGGGCGCCGACGCACCGCAAACCGGAGTCCGGTCCGTCTTCCGGCCCGAAGGGCCGTCCGGAAGCCCCGCGGTTCGAGACCGCAGGCATGCTCGACCTGGAGCGGCTTTTCCCGGCGAGGACTAGGGACGCGGTCACCTGCCTGGGGAACACCCTCCCCCACCTCCGGGACGAGGCCGAGGCGGAGGACTTCCTGCGGCAGGCCCGGTCCGTCCTGGCCCCGGGGGGCTTCCTGGTGCTTCAGGTCCTGAACTACCGCCGGATCCTGGCCGAACGGCCGGAAAGCCTGCCCCGTCTGGAGGCCGGGGCCTGGGTCTTCGAGCGGTCCTATCGGTACGGGGACGGCTTCGTCGAATTCCACACCCGGCTCATAGACCGGAGCCATCGTACCCTCTCCGAAGGACGGACCCGCCTTTTGCCCATCTTCCCGGAGAGGATCGCGGACCTGGCGGCGGGCCGGGGCTTCCGGAGCGCCGCCCTGGAGTCCGGCTGGGACGGGGAGCCCTTCGACCCGGAGACCTCAACCCTGGCGGTTCTGCGGCTTAGCATCCCGGCTTGAATGCCGAAGGCGCGGATTATCCGGGGCAGCCGGTCGCGCTGCCGCGCGACCGATCAACCGTGGCGCGCCGCAGGCGCGGATTATCCGGGGCAGCCGGTCGCGCTGCCGCGCGACCGATCAACCGTGGCGCGCCGCAGGCGCGGATTATCCGGGGCAGCCGGTCGCGCTGCCGCGCGACCGATCTACCGTGGCGCGCCGCAGGCGCGCCACGGTTAGAACTCCTCAAATTCCGAATCCTCCGCGTCCCGGGGCTGTTTCAGGGTGATGCCCGTGGCGGCTGATCGGCTTTGCCGATCAGCCGGCGCCGAAGCAAGCTTCGGCGATTGTCCGGATCCGCCTTCCGGAGACGGCGCGGAAGTCTTCGCGCCCTTTGCCGCGGTCCGGGACGGTTTGGTAGAAGGGCTTCCCTGGACCGCCGGCCTGCTTCCCGCGGGAGGGGCGAGCCTCCGGGGACCCGCCGATGGGCGGACGGAGGGCTCCGAGGACCGGGAGGTCCGAACCGCCGACGCGCCGTCCAGCTTGAAGAAGGACACGGTGTCCGCCATGAGCTCCGCCTGGGAGGCGAGCTCCTCGCTCGTCCCCGCGAGCTCCTCGCTGGCCGAGGCGTTCTGCTGGACCACCATGTCCATCTGGGTGATGCCCTTGGCGATCTGCTCCGCCCCGCTGGACTGCTCGTTGGAGGCGGCGCTGATCTCCAGGATCAGGTCCGCGGTCTTCTTGATGTCCGGGACCAGTTCCGCCAGGAGCTTTCCGGCCTCCTGGGCCACCGACACGGAATCCCGGGAAAGGCCGTTGATCTCCTGGGCGGCCTTCTGGCTCCGCTCCGCGAGCTTGCGGACCTCGCTGGCGACCACGGCGAAACCCTTTCCGGCGTCCCCGGCCCGGGCCGCCTCGATGGCGGCGTTCAAGGCCAGGAGGTTGGTCTGCCGGGCGATCTCCTCGATGATGGAGATCCGGGAGGCGATCTCCCCCATGCTGTCCGAGGTCTTGGCCACGGCCTTGCCGGAGTCCTCGGCGTTCCGCGCCACCCGCTGGGCCAGGGAGTCCGCCTGGGAGGTGTTCTCCGCGTTTTGCCGTATCGTGGAGGCAAGCTCCTCCACGGACGCCGAGAGCTCCTCCACGCTGGCGGCCTGCTCGGTGGCGCCCTGGGAAAGGCCCTGGGCCGTGCTGGAGAGCTCCTGGGAACCCGTGGAAACCTGGCCGGAGGCCTGGCGGATGTCCGTGGCGATCCGGACCAGGGCCTCGATCATGTCGTTGATGGCCACCGCGATGGCCCCGACCTCGTCCCCCCGCTCCAGGACCTTGCGGGAATAGTCCGAGACCAGGCGGGCCTTGCCGAGCTCGCCCTGGGCCACGTGCTCCACCGAGACGCGGACATGGTCCACGGGCTTGGCCACGCTGCGGGCCACAAGTACGGAGATCAGGATGGACAGGACCAGGGCCACGACGACTGTCACGGCCAGGACCTGGATGAGCTCCGTGGCTGTCTGGCGGATCTCCCGGGTCTCCTGGGTCAGGGCCAAGGCCCAGCCCGGACTGCTCGGGACCTTCACGAAGAAGGTGGTCACGTCCCGCCCGTCCGGGGTGCTGTAGTGACCCAGGCCGGATTCCTCGGCCAGGAAGCGGCGCCCGAGCTCCGACAGCCCCTTGTACCCCTTGGCGTCCGTCTCCGAGAGCACGAGGCTCATGGCCACGTCCTTGTTGGGGTGGGCGATCACCAGGCCGTCCTTGTCCGCGATCCAGCCGTACCCGGTGTGCCCGGACTTCATGGACAGGGCGATCTGGGACAGCTTGCCCAGGTCGATCTGGATGCCTACCAGGCCTCGCCGTCCCCCCGCGGGATCCAGGACCTCGTGGGCCATCAGGACCACCGGGAGGTTCGTGGCACGGGAGATCACGGCCTTGGAGATGAAGAACCGCTGGGTTCCGACCACCACGGCCTGGAAATAGTCCCGGTCCTTGACGTTCACCCGGGTCCCCAGGGAGGTGACCGCCTCCCCGTCCAGACCCGCGTAGAAGATCATGTCGATATCCTCGGAGACCTGGGCCCTTAAGGCCTTCATGAGCTCCTCGATGCGGTCTAGGTCCGCGGTCCGGACCTGGTCCCGGAAGGCCACCATGCGGGCGGTGGCCTCCATCTTCTTGATGAATTCCGCCATCTGGTCGCCCCGGGCCCGGGTCATCTGCCCCTGGAGCTCCGTCGTGAGTTCCGTGACACGACCGTCCACCAGGAGGGCGGTTATGATTCCCGTGGCCGCGAAGGCCGCGGCGATGAACACGCTGAAGATGAAGGCGATGCGGAAGGATAGGGAGCGTTTGCGGGCCATTGGCACCTCCAAAAAAGTAGAGCCGTACACGTTCGGGTTTCACCCTGGCTTTTTGAAACGGTGCTGAATGGGAGGGCTCGGCTCCTGACATATACTCCGAATATGTCAGACATCACCGTCCTCAATTGAATTTTAGTGATTACCGGGGAAAAAGCAAACAAAAAAAGGGGCCGGCCTGAGCCGGCCCCCGAGGGGTCGTCGCAACGGATCGGGCGGCGCCCTACTTCGACTTCTCCACCCGGTCCGCGGGGATGATGGCCTCGTCGGTCTCCCGATCGAAGTACTTGGCCTTCTCCAGGACCGGCAGGAAACGTACGGAATCTCCGATCTTGAAGAGGTGGTGGGGCGGGACCTTGGCGATCATGGACTGGGTCGGGGTCGCGGCGTAGAGGTGGATCTCCGCTCCCAGGGGCTCCACCACGGTCACCTTTGCGGGGATGCCCCCGGCTCCGTCCTCGGTGCAGGGCAGATCCTCGGGCCGGATGCCGAAGGAGACCTGCTTGCCGACGTAGGGCTTCAGGTAGGACAGGTGGGCCCCGGCGGGCTGGATCTTGAAGGAGCCCTCGTCGATCAGGATCTTGCCGCCCTCCTCGACGACCTTGACGGTCAGGAAGTTCATGGGCGGGGATCCGATGAATCCGGCCACGAACTTGTTGACCGGGTTGTTGTACAGGTACAGGGGGGATCCGATCTGCTGGATCTTCCCGTCCTTCATGACCACGATCTTGTCCCCCATGGTCATGGCCTCCACCTGGTCGTGGGTCACGTAGATCATGGTGGCGTTCAGGCGGTGGTGGAGCTCGATGATCTCCGCGCGCATCTGGACCCGGAGCTTGGCGTCCAGGTTGGACAAAGGCTCGTCGAAGAGGAAGACCTTGGGATTCCGGACGATGGCCCGCCCGACGGCCACGCGCTGGCGCTGGCCTCCGGACAGCTGCTTGGGCCGGCGCTCCAGGAGCTTCTCGATGTCCAGGATGCGGGCAGCCTCCTTGACCCGCTTGTCGATCTCCGCCTTGTCGGTCTTGCGGATGCGCAGGCCGAAGGCCATGTTCTCGTACACGCTCATGTGGGGGTACAGGGCGTAGTTCTGGAACACCATGGCGATGTTCCGGTCCTTGGGGGGGATGTCGTTGACCTTGTCCCCGTCGATGAAGAGGTCGCCCCCCGTGATGTCCTCCAGGCCCGCGATCATGCGCAGGGTGGTGGACTTGCCGCAGCCGGACGGCCCGACGAAGACGACGAACTCCTTGTCCTCGATGACGATGTCCGCCTTCTCCACGGCGGTCACGTTGCCTTCGTAGACCTTCGTGATTCCCTTGAGCTCTACCTTTGCCATACTTCCTCCGGATCGGGGTATCTTATGGAAGGCATTGTACGGCGGATTTCCGGGTATGTCAAAAAAAAGAGGGGGCGGCCGTCCAAAAAGCCGGCCTAGCTTCCTGGACGGCCGCGGAACCATGCCCGGGCGGCGATCCCGAAGGCCACCCCCAGGTTGAGGCTGGCCTTGGCTCCCCCCATGGGGATCGACACCCGGTATCGGCACCGGGCCAGGAGGTCCGGGGAAAGCCCGAGCTCCTCGGAACCCACGGCCAGGATCCCCCGTTCCGGGAAGGTAAAGCCATCCAGGGGCTCCCCGCCCAGCTCCAGGGCCACCAGGGGGCCCAGGCCGTCCAGGTCCGCGAGGGCCGCGCGGCGCCAGGGTACGGTCCGGGTGGTGCCCATGGCCGACCTCTCGGCCCGGGGATGGCCGGGATCGGCGCAGAAGGGGGACAGGAGGATCTCCGCCACCCCGAAGGCCTCGGCGCTCCGGAACACGGAACCCACGTTGAAGGGACTCCGCACGTCCTGGAGGTAGACCCGGAAGCCCGGCAGGACCCGGCGGGTCTCCGAGGAAAGCCCCGAGGCGTCCAGAAAGTCCCAGTCCGCGGCGTCCTTCCCGGTCAATCGGAGCATGTGGTGCCGGGCCTCGTTGCAGGCGCGCCGGGGGTCCTCCTCGAGCCGCAGGGCCAGGCGGCCCAGGTCCGAGCGTACCTCGGAGGGGACGGCCTCGTCCCGGGCAAGCAGATCTAAAAGGCCCCGGGCGTAGCGCCCGTCGATGTTCCCCCCGGCGCCCAGGGTCTCCTCCAGGGCCCGGAACTCCAGGGCGGCCTTCCGCAGCCGGTGGGAGGGGGTGAGGGTGGAGAGCTTGTGGAGGGGGATCATGGGAGAAGGTGAACAGTGAATAGTGAATAGTGAATAGGTGACTCGATCGTCCTGGTTGATCTTCTCACCATAGCAAGAAGTCTTTCTCCATGCCTTAAATCAGTTCCACTATTCACCAATTTACCCATTCACCAATTCACGTTCCCATCAATACGCCGTCTTCATCATGTCGAACACGTCGTCGGTGGACACGGTGCGGGGCAGGTGGTTGGTCATGTCCAGGGTGCGGGCGTGCTCCGCGGTCTCCACCAGGCGCTCCAGTTCCAGGTCGAAGTCCTTGAGGCGGCTGGGGATCTTGAGGAGCCCCAATCGGGTGCGCACGGACTCCACGGCCTTGACCGCGGACTCGGCGGTGGTAAGTTCGGACACGTCCTCTCCCAGGAGGGGGGCCAGGGCGGCCACCTTCTCCAGCCGGCTCTTGGAGGCCCATTCCAGCATGTAGGGCAGGACCACCGCGGCCAGGCTGGCCTTGGGCACCTGGAACCGGGCGTTCAGGGCCAGGACCACCGCGGTCCCCAGGCCCAGGGAGCTGGAGGCCAGGCCGGCCCCGGTCAGGAAGGAGGCCCGGAGGGCGTCCGCCCGGACCGCCGGATCGTCCGGCCGGGTCTGGAAGGCGTCCACGCAGGAGGCGGCCAGGGCCACCGCCCGCTCCAGGAGCACGTCGGAGTAGAAGTTGGCCCGGGCGGACACGAAGCCCTCGATGGCCTGGAGCAGGACGTCCAGCATGCAGGCCGCCGCGGCCTTGGGGAAGAGCCCCGTGGACATCGAGGGGTCGAGGATCACGGCCCGGGTCGTCCCGGGAGAGGCGGCCAGGACCCGGGCCCGCCGGCCCCGGGCGTCCGTCAGGGCGCACTCGTCGGTGAGTAGGAAGGGATCCCGGTAGGTGGTGGGTACGGAGATGTACGGAAGCGGGCGGCAGGTCGGGGGAGTTCCGTCGATCCAGTCGTCCAGGGAGGCCGTCCCTGCGGCCGAGGCGGCCACCGCCCGGGCCGCGGACAGGACTCGGACCCCGCCCAGGCCCACGACCCCGTTGGCCCGGGCCCCCCGGGCCAGGCGGAGGATGTCCTCCGCGGAGGCGGTGGTGGCGCCGTCCGGGATTTCGTCGAACAGGATGGCCTTGGAGCCCCGATCCTCCAGGAGGGCCAGGACCCGGTCCACCGCCCGGGCCTCGTGGAGCATGGGATCCGCGACCACCAGGACGCGGTCCGAGCCGTAGGACGCAAGCAGGCTGGGAAGCTTGAGTAGGGTGTCCGGCCCCATGTAGGTTTCCGCGGGGACACGGAATCGGAAGTCTGCCATCTCGCTCGCCTCCGGAGGGGCATGTACGTAAAAAAGGCGGAAGACTCGCTTCCGCCTGTGTTTCTCGCCGTGAACCGGACCTTACAGGAGCTGGTCGAGTATCCGGTCCGCCGTCGCGGCCAGGAGGGTCTCGTCCAGGTAGGCGGGGTCGTCGATCTTGGCCTTGAGCTCCGCGATCCGGTCCGCACGGACGTCCGGCGCGGCCTTGACCATCTCGATGACGCGGAAGAGTTCCGCCTTCTCCATCGCCTCGGAGGATACGGCGATGGAATCGCCCTTGGAGCCCTTGTCCGCCCGATGGGGGCCGTCGGACTTCCGGGGGTTCTGTATCGGGTCGATAGGATGTAGTCGGTCGATCGTCATCGGGAAACCCCTGCCTTTCTCATCATGAGTATCGGCATCGATCCACGAATAGTTTATGCGTTTTTACCGCCGTATACAAGTACCGAGAACTCCCCCTGCACCTTTTCCCGGGATTCCAGGGCCGAACAGACCTCCCCGGGCGTCCCGGCCATGTACTCCTCGAAGGCCTTGGTCATCTCCCGGCCGGCGAAGACCCGGCACTCCGGATCCAGGTCGGCCAGGTCCAAAAGGAGTTTCAGGATCCGGTGGGGGGACTCGTAGACCACGAAGGCCTCCCCCCGGGCCAGGAGCTCCGCCAGCCGGGAGCGCCGTCGGCCCGGCTTCGGGGAGAGGAAGCCCTCGAAGAGGACGGATTTCACGGGAAGCCCCGAGGCGGACAGGAGGCAGGCGAAGGCCGAGGGCCCCGGTACGGGGACTACGTCGTGCCCCCCCTCCCGGGCCAGGGCGGCCGCCCGGGCCCCGGGATCGCTCAGGGCGGGAGTCCCCGCGTCGGAGCAGTAGGCCACGTCCTTGCCGGAGTCCAGGAGCCCCAGGATCCTGCGGGCCCCCTTCTCCTCCTCGTAGGCGTAGCACGCGACCAGGGGCTTGCGTATCCCGAAATGGGTCAGGAGCTTCAGGGTGTGGCGGGTGTCCTCGCAGGCCACGGTATCCACGGACTTGAGGACCTCCAGGGCCCGGAGGGTGATGTCCTGGAGGTTACCGATGGGGGTGGCCACCATGTACAGCGTCGCCATGGGGGGAGTATAGCGGTTGGAAAGGTGAATAGTGAATAGTGAATAGGTGAATAGAGGGGCCACCCATTCACCCATTCACCCATTCACCCATTCACCCATTCACCCATTTACCTATTCACCTATTCACCTTCCACGATATACTTCCCCCGATGGACATCCTCCTGCGCGCCACCATCTACATCTCGGTCGCCGTCATCCTGCTGTGGATGTTCCTGGGCCTCTTCGGCCCGTACCGGCGGCGCCGGACCCTCCTCAAGGCGGGGGACAAGGCCGCGACGGAGGACCTGCCCCGGACCTGCCCCCTCTGCGGCGAGGTCCTGTCGCCGGGGCAGAGGGTCAAGACCCGGGTGAACCCGGGCCAAGGGGACAAGCTCATGCAGATCTTCGGCTGTCCCCACTGCTACCCCCCCAACATTGAATGCAAGCGGATCTGTCCGGTCTGCGAGAAGGAAGTCCCCCGGCAGGGCTACGTGATCGCCCGGCTCTTCGAGCATCCCGGCCGCAAGCACGTCCACGTCCTGGGGTGCTCGGGCTGCCGGAACACGTGAAATCCGGAAGACGGACGAAGGCGATACTATGAAGGGCAAGCAAGTACAGAGACTCCTCTTCCTGGCGGTGTTCCTCTTCCTGTTCCTGTTCGTGGCGCGGCTGTTCTCCCCCTTCTTCAGCATCCTGCTCTGGGCGGGACTCCTGTACGTCATAACCTTTCCCTTCTACGACCGGGCGACCCGCTCGATCCCCGACAAGCCCCTGGGACGCTTCGCGCGCAAGCTGCTGGCGGGAGGCTTCGCCCTGGGCTCCGTCCTGGCCGCGGTCATCCCCCTGGTTTTTCTGGGCTCCACGTTGCTGGGCCAGGCCCGGGAGCTCGTCCACTCGATCGACGAGTTCCTGGAACGGAATCCGGACTTCTTCCGGACCCTGGACACGGGCGGCCTGGCCATGCGCCTGCGGGACACCTCCGGAGGCCTCATAGACCTGACCGGGATGGACCTGATGTCGGAACTGTCCGCGGCGGTCACCCGCGGTGCGGAGACCTTCCTGACCGTCTCGGCGACCCTCCTCCGGGACACCGCGGGGTTCGTCGTCTCCCTGGCCTTCCTGACCTTCACCCTCTACTTCTTCTACGTGGACGGCAAGGATCTGATCCGTACCTTCGTGAACGCCGTGCCCATCGAGAACGCCTACACCGCCGCCTTCCTGCGAAGGTTCGGGGAGGTCGGTAAACACCTCTTCCGGGGCTACCTGCTCGTGGCCCTCTACCAGGGAACCGCGGCCTTCCTCATATTCCTGCTCTTCGGCGTGAAGGGCCCCCTGCCCCTGGGGTTCTTGACGGCCATAGCCTCCTTCGTGCCCATGGTGGGGACCACCCTGGTCTGGGGACCCGTCGGGGTCGCGCGCATCGTATCCGGGGATCCGACGGCCGGATTCGCCATCCTGATCCTCTCCTTCATCCTGGTTTCCGGGGTGGACAACCTTCTACGGCCCCTCCTGCTCACGGAGCGCATCAAGATCCACCCCCTGCTGGTCTTCTTCTCCATCATGGGGGGCCTCCAGCTCTTCGGTCTGAACGGCCTCATCCTGGGGCCCATGATGCTGATGCTCTTCTTCACCGGGGTGGACCTCTTCGAGCAGGCCTACGGGACCCGGAAGTCCGGGCGCGGCGGAGGGGAATCCGACACCGCGGGGTCCCCGGCGGGGGTCGACGGGGATGCGGATGCCGGGACGGGCCCGGACGCCGGGGAGGGGGAAACCGAGGCGGCCCCCGAGCCTCCCGGAGTCAACGGTCCAGGGCCTCCAGGTACGAGTCCGCGATAGGCCGGTCCCCCGCCGTGTAGCCCAGGCGCCGGTCCGGCCGGTTGGCGCCGTGGAAGTCGCTGCCCGCGGTCACCCGGAAGCCCAGGTCCCGGGCCATCTTCTCCAGGCGCTGGCAGTGCCCCGGCCGGGCGGTCGGGTGCCAGGCCTCGATCCCCGCGATCCCCAGCTCCTTCCATTCCAGGAAGAGGGACCCCAGGCGGGACCAGGACACGAAGAGGGACAGGGGATGGGCCACGATGGGCAGGCCCCCGGCCTCGTAGATCACCCGGACCGCCTCCTTCAGTTCCAGGCATTCCTTGGCCACGTAGAAGGGCCGGCCCTTGCCCAGGTACTTGTCGAAGGCGTCCTGCTTCTTACGGACCACCTTCCGGGCGATCAGGAAATCCGCGATGTGGGGCCGGCCGATCATGCCCCCCGCGGCGGCCTCCCGGAGTTCCCCGTAGTCTCCCTCGATCCCCGCGGCCCGCATCCGCTCGAAGATCCGCTCGTTGCGCTCATCCCGGGACCGGGCCAGGCGTCCCACCGCCTCCCGGATGGCCCCCTCGGTATCCCGGAGGTCCAGGCCCAGGAGGTGGAACTCCCCGGGTGAGAAGGCCACCTCGATCTCCACCCCCGGGATGAAGCGGAGGCCCCTCCGCAGGGCTTCCGCCCGGGCCTCCGCCAGGCCCGAGAGGGAGTCGTGGTCCGTGAGGGCCAGGGCCGTGAGCTTGCGGTCCGCGGCCAGATCTGCCAGGGCCTCGGGATCGTAGGTCCCGTCGGAGGCGGTGGAGTGGGTGTGCAGGTCGATCACCGTGAAAGCTCCCCGGTGCGGCCGAAGACCCGGACCGGAACCCCCGGGGCGCGGCGGGACACGAGGTCCGCGGCGGCCGAAAGATCGGCTTCCGGCAGGGGGGAGGTCCGGCCCTCCGGGGAGGGACGGGCCTGGGTATAGAGGTGGATCTCCAGGAACCGGGCCCCCCGGCCGAGGACGTCCTCCACCAGCCCGGCGTAGTCGGCGAGGTCCGCGTCCGAGGGTCCCCGGCCGTCCAGGGTGCAGAGCATGGTCTGGACGATCACGGCATGGGCCGAGGAAAAGGACAGGATCCCCTCCACGACATCCCGGAAGGGGACGCGGCTGCGGCTCATCCGGCCGTACCACTCCTCGTTCCCCCCGTCCAGCTTGGCCCAGATACGGAGGCCCGCCTCGTCCACGCAGCGCCCCAGGAGGGCCGCGGTTTCCGGATGCCCCAGGGTGGTGGAATTGGTGATCAACACCAGATCCGCCCCGGGAGCCCAGCGGTCCCGGGCGGTCCGGATCGAGGCCAGGGCGGATCCCAGGTGGGGCGACAGGGTGGGCTCCCCGCTCCCGCTCAGGGTGAGGTCCCGGAGGGGAAGGTCCGGGGGGAAGGAGGGGTAGTCCACCTCGAAGAACTCAGCGAGCTCCCTGTCGAGATCCTCCGGCCGGAAGGGGGGCTCCCCGGGAAACGGGAAAATCTCGCAGTAGGGACAGTCGAAGTTGCAGGTCTTGCGGTCCGGAAAGAGATCCACCCCCAGGGACAGGCCCCCGGCTCGGCGGGAGACCACGGGGTAGATCAGCTCCAGGGGAGTGAACATGGATATAGACTAACTCCGTAGCCGGGGACGGAGCAAGGAGGAGGTCCGGAGGATCTTCACAAGCCTCGTACTGCCGGCGCGGGAGGTACCTCTTGACAGGTACGCCGCGAGTGTGTTTCTATGCAAAGTATGATTACCCTGGGTACGGGAAACATCAATCGCCTCCATCATCACGGGCACCACGGGTCGCGGTCGCGGCACGGCGGGAGGTAGGATCGTACCGAGAGGTGCATCGAACCGAACGACGGGGCGCCGACCGCGAGGTCGGCGCCTTTATTTTTAGGGGCGCCGGCCGTAGTGGACCGGCGCCCCCGTTTTTTTCGACGCGAGAGGACGGATATGGACGAAGCGAAGGTCTTGAAGATCGCCCTGCCCAAGGGGCGCATGCAGGAAGGGGTGTTCCGCCTCCTTTCGGACGCGGGCCTGCCCATCAAGGGGGACGAGCGGGACTACCGGCCCCGCCTCCCCTCCCCGGACCTGGACGCCAAGATCCTGAAACCCCGGAACACCCTGGAGATGCTCCACGCGGGCACCCGGGACCTGGGATTCGCGGGCTCCGACTGGGTGGAAGAGCTGGGGGTCGAGCTGACGGACATGCTGGACACGGGGCTGGACCCCGTGCGCCTGGTGGCCGCGGCCCCGGTGGCCATCCTGGAGGACGGCCGCCTGCCCCGCCGCCCCCTGGTGGTGGCCAGCGAGTACGAGAACATCGCCCGCCGCTGGATCGCCGGCCGGGACCTGGACGCCACATTCGTCCGTTCCTACGGGGCCACCGAGGTCTTCCCCCCGGACGACGCGGACTGCATCGTGGACAACACCGCCACGGGCTCGACCCTCCGGGCCAACGGCCTCGAGATCGTGGACGAGCTCCTGCGGAGCTCGACCCGCCTCTACGCCAACCCCCGGTCCCTGGAGGACCCCTGGAAGCGGGACACCATCGAGGCCATCGTCCTCCTTTTGCGGAGCGTCCTGACCGCCCGCAGCCGGGTCATGCTGGAGCTGAACGTGGACACCTACAAGCTGGACTCGGTCATCGCCATCCTGCCCTGCATGCGGGAGCCTACGGTCTCCCCCCTCCGGGGTGGGGACGGGTACGCGGTCAAGGTGGCGGCGCCCCGGGACTCCCTGGCGGCCCTGATCCCGGAGATCCGGAGGCGGGGCGGGACGGACATCATCGTCACCCAGCCCATGAGGATCGTGCCGTGAATACCGCGGACGAGCGGGACGGGTACCGGGCCCAGGAACGGCCGGTCGTAGGCTACGTCCCTCCCGCCCGGGACCCCCGGATCCGGTGGTTCCTGGACGCCAACGAGGGCCGCCCCTCCCGGGCCGCCCTGGCCGCCCTGGCGGGAGCGGCGACGATGGAAACCTCCCGCCGCTACCCCCGCACCGCGGAACTGGAGGCGGTCATAGCGGCCCGGCCCAAGGCGGGGTACGAGCCCCTTTCCCCCTCCCGGGTCCTGGTGACCGCGGGAGGGGACGATGCCATCGCCCGGGCCTGCCGGGTCTTCCTCAAGCCCGGGGACACCCTGGTGGTCTTCGAACCGGCCTTCGAAATGTACTCCATCGGCGCCCGCCTTTCGGGCGCCCGGACCGTCGGGGTGCCCTGGCCCCCGGGGGAGCCCTTCCCCCTGGAAGCCGCGATCGAGACGGCCCGATCCTGCCGGGCCGCCGCTGTGGCCCTGGTCAATCCCGCCAACCCCGCGGGGGGACTGGCCTCCCCGGAGGTAACAGAGGAGCTGATGGACGCCCTCCCGGATACGAGCGTCTGGGTGGACGGGGCCTACGCGGACTTCTCGCGGACCGATTCCCTGGCCGCGGCCCTGTCCCGGCCCAACGGCCTGGCCCTGCGGTCCTTCTCCAAGACCTACGGACTCGCGGGCCTGCGGGTGGGCTGGGCCGCGGGCACTCCGGAGACCATCGCGGCCCTGCGCGCCGCGGGGGATCCCTTTCCCGTGGCGGGCCCCTCCCTGGCCGCGGCCCTGGCCGCCCGGAGCCCCGAGGGGGAGGCGGAGACTTCCCGCATCGTGACCCGGCTGGTCCGGGAACGGGAGACCCTGTACCGCCTGCTCGGGGACCTCGGTGCCCGGCCCTATCCGTCGGAGACGAACTTCGTCCTGGCCCGGGTGAAGGATCCCTCGGGCCTCAAGGAAGCCCTGGCCTCTCGGGGCGTCGCCATCCGGGCCTATCCGGGGCGTCCGGGCCTCGAGGCGATGATCCGCATCAGCGGCCCCGCGGACCGGGAGGGCTTCGGAGTCCTGGCCCGGGCCCTGCGGGAATCGAAGGAGTACCTATGAGCGACACGATCTCCGTTCCGGCCCTTCGGAGGGCGTCCCTGCGTCGGGAGACCCGGGAAACCCGGATCGAGGCCTCCCTGGACCTCGCGCCCGGGGAGGTGAAGGTGGACACGGGCATCGGCTTCCTGGACCACCTCCTCTCGTCCCTGGCCTTCCACGGGGGATTCTCCCTGGCCCTGGCCTGCCGGGGGGACCTGGCCGTGGACGACCACCACACGGCGGAGGACTGCGGCCTCGTGCTGGGGGACCTCGTGCGCCAGGCCCTGGGGGACCGCTCGGGGATCCGCCGCTTCGCCTCCGCCTACGCCCCCCTGGACGAGGCCCTGGCCCGGGCGGTGGTGGACATCTCCGGCCGGCCATTCGCCCGTGTCGACCTGAAGCTGGCCCGGGACTCCGTCGGGACCCTGGCCTGCGAGAACATCCCCCACGTCGTCGCGAGCTTCGCGACCCGGGCGGGGATCACGGTCCACCTGGAGGTCCTGTACGGGGACAACGACCACCACAAGGCCGAGGCGGCCTTCAAAGCCCTGGCCCTGGCCCTCCGGGAGGCCTGGGCCCTCTCGGGCTCCGGCGCGGTGCCCAGCGCCAAGGGGGTCCTGGCATGAGGACGGCCGTCGTCCGCACCGGCACCGCCAACCTGGCCTCCGTCCTGGCGGGGCTCCGGAGGGCCGGGGCCGAGCCCTACGTCACCGAGGATCCCGGGGATGTCCTGCGGGAGGGCCGGGTGATCCTGCCCGGGGTGGGCTCCTTCGGGGCGGCCCTGGCCGAGCTCCGCTCCCGGGGCCTGGACCGGGCCCTGGCGGAGCGCTTCCGGGCCGGCAGGCCCCTGGCGGGGTTCTGCCTGGGCATGCAGCTCTTTTTCGAGGCCAGCGAGGAGAGCCCCGGGGTCCGGGGCCTGGCCCTCCTTCCCGGGACGATCCGGAAGTACCCCGACACCGTGCGCACCCCCCGGCTGGGCTGGGGGGCCGTCCTTCCCGACCCCGGCTCGGGCTGCCTGGAGCCCGGGTGGGCGGCCTTCGCCAACTCCTACCGCCTGGTCGAGCCGCCCCCGGGCCTGCGCACCGCCTGGGCGGATTACGCGGGCCCCTTCGCGGCCGCCCTGGAGAGGCCGGGCCTCCTCCTCTGCCAGTTCCACCCGGAGCTCTCCGGGGCCTGGGGGAAGGCCCTCCTTTCCCGGTGGCTCGAGGGAGCCGGGGCGGCGGACGGATTGACGGCCGAGGGCCCCGGGGCCCGGGTATCCCGCCCCCCCGCCGAGCCCCTGTCGGGCACCCGGTCCGTCCGGGTCATCCCCTGCCTGGACGTGGACGCGGGCCGCGTGGTCAAGGGCACCCGGTTCCTGGACCTCAAGGACGCGGGGGATCCCGCCGAGCTGGCCGCCCGGTACGAGGGCGAGGGGGCGGACGAGATCGTGCTATTGGACATCACCGCGGGGCTCGAGGGCCGGGCCACCCGGGCGGACACGGTCCGCCGGGTCCGGGCCGCCCTGGGCATCCCCCTGACCGTGGGGGGAGGGATCGGATCCGTGGCGGACGCGGCGGTCCTCTTCGAGGCGGGGGCGGACAAGGTATCCGTGAACTCCAAGGCCGTCCGGGATCCCGCCATCCTGACGGAACTGGCGGAGCGCTTCGGGGTCCAGGCGGTGGTGATCGCCGTGGACGCCGCGAGGCGACCGGACGCCGCAAGGCGACCGGACGCGGCCGGACGCCTGTCCGGCGCCAGGCCGGAAGGCGCCTCCCCCTGGGAGGTGACGGTGGACGCGGGGCGGACCCGGACGGGCCTGGACCCCGCGGCCTGGGCCCGCCGGGCCGTCGAGGCGGGGGCCGGGGAGGTCCTCCTGACCGGACGGGACCGGGACGGCACGGGGCTGGGCTACGACCTGGACCTGGTGTCCGAGGTGGCCCGGGCGGTGCCCGTGCCCGTGGTGGCCTCCGGGGGAGCGGAAACCCCCCGGCAGATGTACGAGGGTGTCGCGGCCGGGGCGGCCGCGGTCCTGGCGGCCGGGACCTTCCATTTCGGGCGCCGCACGATACACGAGGTCAAGGCATACTTGGCCGAAAGACAGGTGGAGGTAAGACCATGATCGTTCCTTCCATAGACCTGATGGGCGGCCGGGCCGTCCAGCTCGAGGGCGGAGAGACCCTCAGGATCGACGCCGGGGACCCCCGGCCCAAGGCCGCGGAGTTCTCCCGGGTCGGGGAGCTCGCCGTGATCGACCTGGACGCGGCCCGGGGGGAGGGGGACAACCGCCGCCTGGTGGAGGACCTCGTCTCGGCCTATCCCTGCCGGGTGGGCGGGGGCATCCGGGACTACGAGACCGCGGTCCGCCTCCTGGACGCGGGGGCCCGGAAGGTTATCCTGGGGACCGCGGCCCGGCCGGACCTCCTTTCGCGCCTGCCCCGGGACCGGGTGATCGCCGCCCTGGACGCCCGGAACGGGGAAGTTGTGGTGGAGGGTTGGCGAACCCGCACGGGGGCCTCCGTGGCGGACCGGATCCGGGAGTTGGCCCCCTACGTCGGGGGCTTCCTGGTGACCACCGTGGAACGGGAGGGACGGATGGCCGGGGCGGACCTGGCCGCGGCGGCGGACGTCGTCCGCATAGCCCGGGAATGCCGGGAGGACCTCCGGATCACCTGGGCCGGAGGCGTCACGTCGGCCGAGGAAGTGGCCGAACTGGACCGCCTGGGGGCGGACGCCCAGGTCGGGATGGCCCTGTACTCCGGCAGGCTCTCCCTGGCGGAAGCCTTCACGGCCCCCCTGGCTTCGGACCGCCCCGACGGGCTCTGGCCCGTGGTGGTCTGCGACGAAGCCGGGATCGCCCTGGGCCTCGTGTGGGGCGACCGGGAGAGCGTGGCGGAATCCCTGAAGCGCGGCCGGGGGGTCTACCGGTCCCGGACTCGGGGGCTCTGGGAAAAGGGTGCCTCCTCGGGGAACACCCAGGACCTGGTCCGCATCGAGGTCGACTGCGACCGGGACGCCCTCCGCTACGTGGTCCGCCAGAACGGCGGCGGGTTCTGTCACCTGGGCACCCGCACCTGCTTCGGCCCCGACCAAGGCCTGGGGGCCCTGGACCGGACCATCCGGGGCCGCCAGGAATCCTCCCCCCCGGGTTCCTACACCCACCGGCTTTTCACGGAACCGGGCCTCCTGTCCGCCAAGATCCGGGAGGAGGCCGCGGAACTCGCGGAGGCGGAGGGACCCGTCCGGGCCGCCGAGGAAGCCGCGGACCTCGTCTACTTCGCCCTGGTGAAGCTCCGGGCCGAGGGGGCGTCCCTGGCGGATGTGGAACGCATCCTGGACCGGCGGGCCCTGAAGGTTGTGCGGCGCCCGGGGAACGCCAAGCCGGCGTTCCAGGAGGAGGGAGGCACCCGGTGGACCGGAATCCACTGAGGCTCCGGCGCCTCCGTGCTGCGGACCTGGAACGGAAACCCGCCTCCATCCCCGACCCCGTGACGGCGGACCGGGCGGCGGCCATCGTGGCGGACGTTCGGGAGCGCGGGGAGGCGGCCCTCCTCGGGTACGCCCGGGAACTGGACGGCCTGGGGGAGGGGCCCCTGTACCTCGGTCCCCGGGACTTCCGGAAGGCATTGGACGCCCTGCCCCGGGATTCCCGGGAACTCCTGGAGCGGGCGGGGGCCCGGATCGGGGCCTTCGCCAAGGCACAAGCCGCCAGCCTCTCGGCCCTGGAGGTACCCGTGCCCGGGGGCTTCGCGGGCCACGAGGTCCTGCCCGTGGAGACCGCGGGCTGCTACGCCCCGGGGGGCCGGTATCCCCTGCCCTCCAGCGTCCTCATGACCGCCCTGACCGCCAAGGCCGCAGGGGTCGGGACAGTCTGGACCGCGAGTCCCCGGCCCGCCCGGGAAACCCTGGCGGCCTGCGCCGTGGCCGGGGCGGACGGCCTTTTGGCCGCCGGGGGTGCCCAGGCGATCGCCGCCCTGGCCTACGGGGCGGGGCCGGTTCCTCCCTGCGCCCGGGTGGTGGGCCCCGGCAACCGCTGGGTGGCCGCGGCCAAGCGCCTGGTGGCGGGGGACACGGTCATCGAGTCCGTGGCGGGCCCCAGCGAGCTCCTGGTCCTGGCGGACGACGGGGCCGATCCCGAGATCGCCGCCGCGGACCTCCTGGCCCAGGCGGAACACGACCCCGATGCGGTCCCCGTCCTTGCCTGCCGTACCGAGGCCTTCGCCGCCCGGGTGGAGGAAGCCCTGGAGCGCCGCCTGGCGGATCTCCCGACCGGGGAGGTCGCCCGACGTGCCCTGGACAACGGGGGGGTCCTGGTGGACCCGGACCTGAAGACTCTTGTCCGCGCGGCGGACGCCTTCGCCCCGGAGCACCTGGAGATCCTGTGCGAGGAACCGGAGGCCCTGGCCCGGAAGATCCGCAACGCCGGCGCCGTCTTCCTGGGCGCCGGGACCGCGGAGGTCCTGGGGGACTACGGGACCGGTCCCAACCACGTCCTTCCCACGGGCGCCCACGCCCGCCTGGCCGGGGGCCTCTCGGCCCTGTCCTTCCTGCGGGTACGGACCTGGATCCGGATCGACGACCCCGCCGACGCTTCGGAGCTCTACCGGGACGCCGCCGCCTTCGCACGGATGGAAGGGCTGGAAGCCCATGCCCGGGCGGGGGAAGTACGGGGTCGGCGGCCGGTGGACAGCGGACGTAAAGCGCCTGCGGGCGCGTAGTCGCCCGGAGACGCGCGGCGGCGGGCGGGGCTACGGGTTCAGTTACTTCCCGGAAACCGCTGCGGCCAGGTTCCTTCCCGCCTCCGCCAGGGCCACAATGTCCGAGGCGGAGGGCGTCAGGTTCACGATGAACCCGCCGCCCGCCAGGGCTGCGCCGGCCTTCCTCATGCGCTCTTCCCAATCCCGCATCCACTGCCCGTCCCCCCAGTCGTAGGAGCCGAACAGGAGGACCGGCTTGCCCTCGAGTCCTGCGGATTCGAGGCTTCGCACGAAGGGCTCCATCTCCTCCTCTTCGAGGGTCTCGGCCCCCATGGAGGGGCAGCCCAGGGCAGCCGCGTCGGCCGCCAGTACGGACCGGACGTCCGCGGACCCGACTTCGGACAGTTCCGCCTCGGCCCCCGCGGATCGGGCACCCTCGGCCACGGCTTCCGCCATGGCCTTGGTGTTTCCCGTACCGCTCCAGTACACGACTCGTATGGTCATGGGACATACCTCCCTGAATAGTTAGCTAATTATAACTTACCCCTTCGAGGGTCCTATTTCAAGCCTCCGGTACCTCTCCTATCCCGTTCACTTTCCACTGTCCACCGTCCACAGTCCACGGTATACTACCCCCGCGCCCGGGGAAGTCGACTCCGGGGCGATACACCAACGACGAAGGAGAGAAGCCATGCCCTCCCTGTTGATCGCGGTCGCCGCCGTCGGAGGCGGACTCGCGGTGCTGTACGCCTTCCTCAAGGCTCGCTGGATCTACCGTATCAAGGTCGGTAACGCGACCCTGGTCCGCATATCGGGATACATCGCCGAGGGCGCCGAGGCCTTCCTAACCCGGGAGTACAAGGTCCTGGTACCCTTCGTCGCGATCGCCGCCCTCTTCCTGGCGGTGGCCAACAGCGGTCCCCTGCGCCTCCAGGCCCTGTCCTTCGCCCTGGGCGCCCTCTGCTCCGCGGCGGCCGGCTGGTTCGGCATGAAGGTCGCCACCGCCGCCAATTCCCGGACCGCCCAGGCGGCGGAGACGGGGATCGACGGAGCCCTGCGGGTTTCCTTCGCGGGGGGTTCCGTCATGGGCATGACCGTGGTCGGCCTGGCCATGCTCGGGATCTCGGCGGTCCTGGCCGCGGGCCTCCGGCTCTTCGGCGAGAGCGCCGGCGCCCTCCACGACGTGGTCTTCCCCATCCTCTCGGGCTTCTCCCTGGGGGCCAGCACGATAGCCCTCTTCGCCCGGGTGGGCGGCGGGATCTTCACCAAGGCCGCGGACGTCGGGGCGGACCTGGTGGGCAAGGTGGAGGCGGGCATCCCCGAGGACGATCCCCGGAACCCCGCGGTCATCGCGGACAACGTCGGGGACAACGTGGGCGACGTGGCCGGCATGGGCGCCGACCTCTTCGAGTCCTACGTCGGCTCCATCGTGGGCTGCGTGGTCCTGGGCGCCAACGTGATGAACGCCACGGATACGGTCAAGATGCAGCTCTCCTTCCTGCCCCTGGCCCTCTGCGCGATCGGGATCCTGGCCTCCGTGGCGGGAACCTTCCTGGTCCGCGCCAAGCCCGGCAAGTCCCCCCAGAAGGCCCTGAACACCGGGACCTTCGGGGCCGCGATCCTCGCCACCGCCCTGCTCTACCCGGTCATCGCCCTCATCCTGGGGGACTCGACCTTCGAGAAGGGGTACGGCGCCCTGCACATTTTCCTGGCCGCGGTCCTGGGCCTGGCCTCGGGGGTCGGCATCGGGACCCTGACCGAGTTCTTCACGGGAACCACGACCAAGCCGGTGCTCAAGATCGCCCGGGCCTGCGACACGGGATCCGCCACGGCCATCATCAGCGGCCTGGGAGTCGGCATGCTCTCCACCCTCCCCCCGACCCTCGTGATCGCCGCGGCCATCCTGGGCTCCTTCCAGCTGGCGGGACTCTACGGAGTGGGCATCGCGGCCCTGGGGATGCTCCTGACCCTGGGGATCCA
Source organism: Spirochaetota bacterium (assembly GCA_022703505.1). Classification (GTDB taxonomy): domain Bacteria; phylum Spirochaetota; class Spirochaetia; order Treponematales; family UBA12059; genus JAAYUR01. The sequence goes on from JAKLDN010000001.1 coordinate 243,429, forward strand.
GCTCTCCGTGGACGCCTACGGCCCCATCGCGGACAACGCCGGGGGCCTGGCCGTCATGAGCGCCCTGAAGAAGGAGGTCCGGGAGATCACGGATTCCCTGGACGCGGTGGGCAACACCACCGCCGCCATCGGCAAGGGCTTCGCGGTAGGATCCGCGGCCCTCACCTCCATCATCCTCTTCAGCGCCTTCGTCCAGGCCACCGGGGCGGCGGAAACCCTGGACCTCTCCATCGTGAGCGTGCCGGTGCTGGTCGGGTTCCTGATCGGGGGGATGATCCCCTTCCTCTTCTCCAGCCTGGCCATGGACGCCATCGGGATCTCCGCCTTCGCCATGATCGAGGAAGTCCGCCGCCAGTTCCGGGAGAAGCCCGGCATCCTGGCGGAGACCGAGACTCCGGACTACCGGGCCTGCGTGGACATCAGCACCCTCTCGGCCCTCAAGAAGATGATCCTGCCGGGGGTGATCGCCGCGGTGAGCCCCGTCCTGGTCGGAGTCCTGGGGGGCATCCCCATGCTGACCGGGCTCCTGGCGGGCGTGACCCTAACGGGAGTCCTCCTGGCCATCTTCATGAGCAACGCCGGAGGGGCCTGGGACAACGCCAAGAAGCTCATCGAGGGACGGCCCGGCGGGGCCGGCAAGGGCTCCGGTGCCCACAAGGCCGCCGTGGTCGGGGACACCGTGGGGGATCCCTTCAAGGACACCGCGGGACCGGCCCTGAACATCCTCATCAAGCTCATGTCCATCATCGCCCTGGTCATCGCGCCGATCCTCCGGGACCTGCGATAGACATAGATAAGGAGACGAACATGGCAGACGAGAAACACCTGTACCTCATCATCCATCCCAACCATTCCCTGATCGCCAGCGGCCTGGAGCCCGAGCACTTCGCCAAGCACTACGTCCAGGGCTCCACCCGGTACTTCGAGGGACGGCTGATCTTCGTGGAGATCGACCCGGCCTTCCGGCATCCCTACTTCGACATCGACTCCGCCTTTTCCCAGCTCGTCCCCCACGAGGACGGCCGGCCCAAGGCCACCAAGTTCATCAAGAGCTACCGGACCCTGGAGCACGTGGACTACTCGGCCCTGGGCCAGCTGTTCATCTGCAATTCCCTGGGGGAGTTCGTGGCCCTGGAATCCTCGGAGTACGATCCCAAGGTGGAGGGGGACGACCTGTCCATCATCCTGGAGATCAACCCCATCAAGATGATGGTCCTCACGAAGTTCAACTTCATCGAATACTCCCGGTACATCACGGATCCCCACCAGCCCAAGGGCGCCCCGTGCATGTTCTACACCCAGCTGGACTTCAACGCCGACGACTTCCTGGCGGAGTTCGACGAGAATCCCTTCATCCGCTGCTTCGTGCCGGGCATCCATCCCGCCCGTCTGCGGGCCGCCATCCAGGAGGTCCGGACCACACCGGGCAAGAACGTGAAGGGGCTGTCCCTGGACTGCCCCTACGACAAGATCTCCTACAAGTTCCTGCGCCACGGCTTCATGTTCGCGGCCCAGTCCGGGTACAAGTACTACCCCCTGAAATCCCTGGAGGACGTGGAGAGGGACTGGTACAAGTTCTGGAAGAACCTGTAGACCGGGGTTCCGGGCGGGGGACCGGCGCTTGAACGTGTTCCGGGAGCCGATCGAAAAGGGTGACATCACCTCGGAAGCCGGCCTCAAACGGACTTTCCGCGCCCTGGCCCTCCGCCTTCACCCGGACACCTGCCTGGCCGGCGACGCCGCCGAGCGGTTCCTTCGGCTCCGACGGGACTACGACGAAGCCCTCCGGGAGCGGGGCTGGCACCGGCCCGCCCCCGCCCCGGGGGAGCCCTTCTCCTTCGAGGCTTGCGTCGACCTATTCGGGGAGCTCGTGGGGGGAAACTTCCCCGCGGATCCCCGGGTGGGCCGGACGAACCGGGCTTATCGTCAGCGGGCGGAACGGCTGGACACCCTTTTAGGGAGCCTGGGGGGCGATTACGTCGGCCTGTTCCGGAAGGCCGAGGGGGAGCTCGAAACCCTGCGGGGGGACGACATAGTAGACAACCCGGACTTCAACCTCGTGAAGATCTTCCTGTGCAACCTCTACGACTGGCTCTCGTCCCGGCACCGGTTCTCGGGTCACTACGTGCGGACGGCCTATCCCCGGGTCCGGGAGATCCTGGACCGCCGGGGCTGCCCCGCCTCGGCCCGGTTCCTGGAGTTCCTCCTGGCCGGGGGAGCGCGGCGCGCGGGGGCGTCCCGGGACTAGGAGTTTGTCGGGCTTGTCCACCTAAATAGTAAAAAAATCGCATTTGTGCGATTTTTCTACCTTGCAAACTCCAAAGGAGCCGTATAATCGGGATTTTTAGCGCCTATCGGCGCTAAAAATCCACAAGTCCGACAGGCTCCCTAGGGACGCTGGATATAGTCCGCTGCGCCGAAGAGCCCCAGGGTGCCGGTCCGCCACTCCTCGTGGGCCTCCATCACCAGGCGCTCCACCTCGGACCAGGATTCCGCCCGGGGGGGCGGCAGGTGGCGGTTCGTGGAATTCCCGAACACGATGGTACGGCAGCCCTGGGCCCGGAGGTTCTCCACGTTGGAGGGTGAGTCGTCGATGTAGACGTGGGCTCCCACGGCCCCCTTGTCCTTCATGAAGCAGAGGTCCCAGTAGGGGATGGCGTGGGCGTCCAGCCAGTCGATGGTCTGGGCTATTGCTTCCTTGTGGAAGTATTTCAGGAAGAGCCGGTGGGTGATGATGCGGATGCGGATCCCACGCTCGGACAGCTTGCGCAGGGTGGCCGAGGCGCCCTTCACGGGGGGCAGGATCCGGAAGAGGTCCCGCTGGGTCACGGCGAAACGGTGGAGCTTCTCGTAGCCCCCGAACTCGTCCAGCCCCCACTCGGAAAGGCCGAAGGACACGTCTGTGGCCAGGGACTCGACCGGCCGGTCCAGCCACTCCGCCGCGATCTGCCGCATGCTGGTGTAGAAGTCCCCCACCACCCCGTCCAGGTCCACGCCCAGGATGAAACTGCTCTCGTCCATACCCGCCAGTATGGCGCGCCCGCCGCCGTCCGTCCACTCCTCCTTGGCCCCACCAAAATCGCCTAAGCTAAACTTCGACGCGCACTCGCCGAAGGAGGCGCGGAATGCTACCATGGGCTTCCATCAGGAGGCTCCCATGAACCTGAACCGGCCGGAACTGACCACCCAGGCGCTCTCGATCCTCCGGAACCCCGAGACCTTCCAGTGGTATTTCATTCCCTTGCTGGCCTTCACGGTCTACGTCTACTTCAACGAGATCCAGAAAAAAAACTGGAAGGGAGTGGCCGCGGGGCTCTCGCTCTACATGGTCCACTGGCTCTACGAGATCGCCAACGCCATGATCCAGCACTTCACGGGTCACGCACTCTGGACCGTCCCGGGCGGGACCTCCTTCCTGCTCCTGGTCGGAGTCGGCTGGGAACTCTCCCTGATGTTCGCCGTGGCGGGGCTCATCTTCTCCAAGATCCTGCCCGAGGACCCGAAGCTCAAGCTTTTCGGGATCAACAACCGGATCCTCTTCGCGGTCCTGAACGCGGGCTTCTTCTCGGTCTTCGAAATCTTCCTGGCCGCGACCCCCGCCTTCCATTGGGTTTACCCCTGGTGGGGGGCCTTCCCGGTCTTCGTCACCGTCTACATCCCCTTCTTCCTGGCCGCCAACCTCTGCCACGACTGGCCCCCGGTCAGGCAGCGGCGGTTCATCGGATCCCTGGCCCTGGTGAACGCGGTCCTGCTCCTGGTCTTCGCGGGCATGCTGGGGTGGATCTAGGGCGATGGGCCCCCTCTCCCTCCTGAAGACGGCCCGGCGACGCCGGATCCTGGAGCGGTCCCCGATCCCGGAGGAACTCTGGGACTGGGCGCTCAAGGAACACCGGATCTTCCGGAGTCTGGACCCGGAAGACTCCGCCCGCCTCCGGGAGCTCTCCACGATCTTCCTGGCGGAAAAGGAATTCCGCCCCCTGCCGGGCGCGGTGCTGGACGACCGCACCCGGGTTTCCATAGCCGCCCAGGCCTGCCTGCCCCTGGTCGGACTGGACATCGACTGGTATTCCGACTGGACCACCATCCTGGTCACCCCCCGGGAGTACGAGGTCACCCGGCGGGACGTGGACGAGGCCGGGGTGGTCACGGAGTACGACGACGAGCTGGCGGGGGAGGTACTCCACCTGGGCCCCGTGGTCCTGTCCCTCGAGGACGTGGAGGACTCGGGCTGGGGGGACGGTTTCAACGTGGTGATCCACGAGATGGCCCACAAGCTGGACGGCCGGGACGGTTCCTTCGACGGCTGTCCGCCCCTGCGGCGGGACATGGACGGCGAGGCCTGGCGCCTCGCCTTCACGGAGGCCTACGAGGACCTGCGAGCCAAGGTCGCCCGGGCACCCCGCCGGAGATCCCGGAGGCGGGGACCGCGCATCGACCCCTATGCCGCGGAGTCCCCGGACGAGTTCTTCGCCGTGGCCTGCGAGTACTTCTTCGAGAAGCCGATCCTCCTGAAGTCCGAATACCCGGAGGTCTACGGCCAGCTCGTCCGGTTCTTCCGCAGGGACCCGCTGTCCCGGGATTGAATCGTGCGGTCCTAGGCCGTCAGCGTAAGGTCCGGCCTCCTTCCGTCAGGATTCGGCCGGCGCCCGTATGAACCCCAGGGCCTGGCGCAGGGCTCCCAGGTGCCAGGCCGTGTGGGCCACGAGGCCGAAGATCCCCGTGGCGAACATCTCGTCCTCCAGAGGCTTCCCGCCCTCGATGTACCGACGCAGGTCCGCGATCTCGGACTCCAGGGAGGCCACCAAGTCCGCCCATTCCCCGTCCGTCACGGACCGGACGGCCCAGCTGGAGGCCCAGTCCGCGGTCGGGTAGGGATTCTCGCCCCGGGAGGCCCGGTTGGCCAGGGACAGGGCGAAGCGCACGTGGTCGACATGGGAGGCGGCCGTCAGGGGATCCCCCGGGGCCAGGGGCCGGGAGGCCTCCCCGGCGGAGAGGCCCGCGACGGTTCCCAGGAGGCCGCACTCCGGGTCGTTGTCCACGTACCAGGTTCCGGCTCCCCGGGCCCCCCGGAACCCCTCGTCGAACAGGGCCAGGAGGGCCCTCGTCCAAGCCTCGCGCCCGATGATCGTTCGGTCCGTCGCTCCGTCCATTCTCGCACCTCCCCGTTCCCTGTCTTACGGTTCCGGGGGCTAGGCCCCCGTCCGCTCCGTATTCGTAGCCGCCGCGCCGACCCCGGCCGAGGCCGGCGCCGTCCGCTCCGGGGCGTTCGTGATCCAGAGCCCCGCCAGGATCGCCGCGGCCCCGGCCGCCTTCGGAAGGCTCACGGGCTCCCCGCGGACGAGCACCCCCGCGGCCAGGGCGATCAGGGGCGTGAGGGCCCCGAAGACCGAGGCCTGGGCGGCCCGGAGCCGCGACAGGCTCAGGTTGACCAGGAAGAAGGCGAGCACCGAGGACAGGATCCCCAGGTACGCGACCGCGGCCCACGCCTCGGCGCCGGGCCGGATGCCCGGGGCCGCGGGACCGACCGCCAGCCGCTCGGCCAGGGCCGCCAGGCCGAAGAAGCCGGCCCCGGAGGCCATCATCGCCAGGGTGATCTCCACGGGGCCGTAGAACCGGCTGGCCCGGCGGGAAAACACGTTGTAGAAGGCGGCGCTGGCCAGGGCGCCCAGGACCAGGAGGACCCCGCCCGGTTCGTCGGCCCCTCCTCCCCCCCCGGCCGCGGCCACCAGGGAGACCCCCGCCACGGACAGGGCCAGCCCGGCGGTCCGGGCCCCGGAGAGCCTCTCCCGGAGCATCGGCACGGAAAGGGCCGCCACCGCGGCGGGCAGGGCCCCCAGGATCAGGCCCGCGGTGCTCGTCGAGGTCTCCCGGACCCCGAAGGTCTCGGAGGTGAAGTACAGGATCGGCTGGAAGAGGCACACCAGGACCAGGATGCCCCGGGGCTTGCCCCGGAAGTCGGGTTTCAGGATCCCGGCCGCGGACAGGGCCAGCAGGGCCGCGGTCGCCAGCCCGAAGCGCAGGGCCAGCAGGGTGAAGGGCGAGAAGGCCTCCAGGGCCGACTTGGTCACCAGGAAGGAAAGGCCGAATATCGTGGACCAGGCGATACCGGCGGCATAGGCCGCTCGACTGTTCATGGAAAACCTCCCGACTCGGAGGTGAACATACTATCCGACCGTGTCAGGATATGTCATACTTTTCGGGAATCATGAACCGCCTGGACCGCGTCCTGTCCCTCCTCCAGCTCCTCCGGCAGGGGCGTCCCGTGTCCGCCTCCGTCCTGGCCCGGCGGTTCGGGGTATCCGTCCGCACGGTCTACCGGGACCTGGAGGCCCTGGCCGGACTGGGCCTTCCCGTCGAACCGGAGATGGGCAGGCGGGGCGGCTTTCGCCTCGGTCCGGGGTACTTCCTACCCCCTGTCACCCTCAACCCCGAGGAGGCGGTCAGCCTGCTCCTGGGCCTGTCCCTCGGCCGGGCTCTCCGGGTCCTCCCCTTCCCCGAGGGGACGGACGAGGCCGAGCGCAAACTGCTCGCGGTCCTCCCCGAGGAAACCCGACGGATCCTGGAGCGGGCGTCCCGGTTCATCGGCTTCGAGAAGGTCCCGCCGGACCTCCTGCATCCCGAGCGGGGCGCGCCGCAGTCCGTCGGCCAGGCCGTGGAGGAGGAGTCCCGGATCGTGGGCCGCTTCCTCCGGGCCGTCCTGTCCCGGTCCCGGCTCCGGATCTCCTACCGGTCCCCCTACCGGGACGGGACGGAACCCCTGCGGGAGATCGAGCCCCGGGGCATCCTGTGGGACCGGGACCGGTGGTACCTCGTGGGGGACGTCGAAGTCCGGTCCGGGGAACCCCGCCTGTGGCGGTCCGACCGGGTCGTCGAGATGAGGCCCGGGCCGGCCATCCGGCCCACCTCCTCGGAGTTCGACGTGTCCGACCTGCTGGGACGGCGGTGGCTCGGAAAGGCCATGGAACGGTGGCGGGCGGAACACCCGGTGCGGATAGCCCTGGGGGAGGCCCAGGCGGAGGCGCTGCGACGGGACTGGTACTACGGCCATGCCCTCTTCGAGGAGGGCCCGGACGGCCGGACCGTCCTGACCGTGGGGGAGGGGGAGTACGAGCGGATCGCTGCCTTCCTGCGCTGGCTGGGGCCCGGGGCCGAACTCCTGGAGCCCGCCGGCTGGCGCGACCGCTTCGCCGGGGAACTGGAGGCCATGGCGGAGGCCTACCGCCGGCCCGGCTGATGCCTCGGGATTTCCCCGGAACGCCCCTGGCCTGCCGCTCCCGAGAGAGATATACTCCCCGCCATGGGCCTGGAATCCTGTTCCGTCGTCGTGAATCCCAGCCGGACGCCCCACCTGGTCCGGCGCCTCCTCGGGCTCCTGGAAAGGCACGGGGCCGGCCGGGTCGTCGTCACCCGGGACCGGGAACACTTCATCCGGGAGATCGAGGACTTCGCCGCGGGCCCCTTCCGGAACCTCATCGTCTGGGGCGGGGACGGATCGGCCCACGAGGCCCAGAACGCCCTGGTGAAGTCCGGCTGCTCCGGCAAGAACGTGGGGTTCCTCCGGGGAGGCTCCGGGAACGGGATCCAGGACTCCTACGAGGTGCCCTTCCCGATCGCCCGGCAGGTTGCCGCCTTCGCGGAGAGCGCGGTCATGGACTACCGCATCGCCGTGGACCTCCTGGCCATCGACGACGGAAGCGGGGGCGCCCCCGTGTACGGCCAACTCTGCGGCCTGGGCTTCGACGTCCGGGTCCTGGAGCGCCGGGCGCGGCACCGGTCCCGGAAGACCGGGTCGGCCCGCCCGGGCCTGGCCAACTACGTCCGCTCGGGGCTCGGGCTCGTGGCCACGGAACCTCTCTCGGACGGCCGGACCTACCGCCTGGACCTGGAGCGCGGCAAGTTCGCCCTGCGCGGCAAGCGCACCAACGCGGAGTTCCCCTTCGAGCGGCTTTCCCTGGACGCGGATCCCGTGATGATCGAGATGGGGACCCGGCCGTACTACGGGGGCCTGTTCAAGGTCTGCCCCGACGTGGTCTGCAACGACGGCTTCTTGGACCTCTACCTCTTCAATTTCCAGAACAAGCTGGACGTCCTGCGCAACGCGGTCTCCCTGTGGAACGGCTGGCACTCCCGGATCAATTCCCGCTTCGCCCGGAGATCCAAGCCCCTCATCGAGCGTTTCGAGATCAAGAGGGTATCCGTCTCCTCGTCGGAACCCTTCCTGTGGCACGTGGACGGGGAGGTACGGCTCTGCGAGCCCCGGAAGGACGGGCCGGCCCGGCTGGACATCGGCGTCCTCCCGGGGGCCTTGAGCTTCCTGGTGCCCGCGGGGTTCTGGCGCAAGTTCCACCCCTACGACGAACGCCGCGATCCCTCCTGATTCCCCGTCGGCTTTCCGTCCCTCCGTCCACCGGTTTCCCTGCCCTCGCGCCCGCCTGGGATTCACGTCTCCGCTTGACCTTATTTCGATATTTCGATATTATTCGAATTGTCGAACAATAGGAGGCGCCGTAGTGAACGACGTTTTCAAGGCCCTCTCCGATCCGACCCGGAGGGAGATCCTCCAGATGCTGAAGCGGCAAAGCCTGAGCGCGGGGCAGATAGCCTCCGCCTTCGACATCGGCAAGCCGGCCATCAGCCACCACCTGAGCCTTTTAAAGGCTTCGGACCTGGTGCAGGCGGAGCGGGACGGGCAGAACATCATCTATTCCCTCAACACCACCGTGTTCCAGGACGTGCTCGCCTGGGTATACGAGATGCGGGGAGCCAAGGAGAAAACCGATGAAGACGAGTAAATTCCTGCTGGCCATCGCGATCCTGTCCCTGGCCGGGACCGCCGTCGCCTATTTCTTCCTGCCGGAAACCATCCCCATGCACTGGAACTTCCAGGGCGAGGTGGACTCCTGGGGGCCGCGGTGGAGCATCCTGGCCCTGGGCTGCCTGCCCCTGGGCGTCGCCCTCCTGATGGCCTGGCTCCCCCGGATCGACCCCCGGCGGGAAGCCTACGCCAAGCACGCGAAGACCTACGAGATCCTCCAGGTGATCCTCGTCCTCATGATGACGGGGCTGGTCTGGATCACCGTGGCCGCGGCCCTGGGCTCGACGCTGGACGTCAGCCTGGCCGTCCGCATCCTGATCGGGGCCCTCTTCATCGCGATGGGGAACTACCTGGGCCGCCTCAAGCGCAACTACTTCGTGGGCATCAAGACCCCCTGGGCCCTGGCGGACGACGAGGTCTGGCGCCTCACCCACCGCCGGGGAGCCCTGGTCTTCGTGATCATGGGCGCTTCCTTCCTGCTCTCCCTGGCCTTCCGGCCGGGTTGGATCGTGGGAGCCGTGACCCTGGTTCCGACCATCCTGGGGGTCGCGTACGTGTTCGTGTACTCCTGGTGGGTCTGGAAAAAGCTGCGGGGGAACGAGAAGCCCGTCATCCCGGCGGCCTCCGGGCCCGAAGTCGGCAAGGACAAGGAGGGATCCTCATGAGTCTGCACTTCACGAAGCGGGGCTGGGCCTACCTAGCCCTGGAGTTCGCGTTCGCGTGGGGAGCCTGCGGCATAGCCTGGGCCGCGGGCCTCCGCTCGGGCTCCCCGGCGTTCCTGGTGTTCGCGTCCTTCTTCATGCTGACCCCCCTCGCCACGGCGTTGATCGTATCGGCGGCGCGGCCTTCCGGCCTTCCCCTGAAGGAGGTCCTGGCCCTGCGGTTCCGGATGGGCTGGAAGAATTTCTTCCTTTCCTGGCTCCTCTTCCCGGCCCTGGCCCTGCTGACCCTGGGCATCTCCCTCCTCCTGCCCGGGGTCCGCTATGACCCTTCCATGTCCCAGCTGATCGAACGGCTGACCAAGGGCATGAGCCCCGAGAAGGTCGCGGAGCTCCGGGAGATGGCCGGGGCCGCGCCGCCCCTCCTCCTGACCCTGGTCCAGGGCCTCGCGGCGGGCATCTCGATCAACGCCGTCTTCGGGTTCGGGGAGGAGGCCGGGTGGAGGGGCTTCCTGGTGAAGGAACTCCGGGGTTCCTCCTTCTGGGGCGCATCGGTCTTCACCGGCGCCGTCTGGGGTCTCTGGCACGCGCCGCTCATCCTGCAGGGGCACAATTACCCCGAGCACCGGGTCCTCGGGGTCTTCCTGATGATCCTGTTCTGCGTCCTGCTGTCCCCGGTCTTCCTGTACATCCGCCTCCGCTCGAAGTCCGCCGTGGCCGCCGCCGTCGCCCACGGGAGCATGAACGCCACGGCGGGCCTTTCCATCATGCCCCTGGCCGGCGGCAACGACCTGACCGTCGGCATGACGGGCCTGGCGGGATTCGTCGCGGCCGCCGGCCTGCTGGCGGCGCTGTACCTCCTGGACCGAAGGGCGAAGGAGCCGCTGATGGCTTCCCGGCTCGGGGAGGACGCGTAGTCCGCCCCCGGAGCCCGGGCCGCGCCGAACCGGGCGGACGGGGCCGCTGCTCCGGGCCGTACCACCGTGCGGCGATGCAGGATGCCTGCATCCGACATCCGGCAATGTTGACAATTTAGATATAATTGCTACAATGGAACGACGCCCGGTCCCGGACCGGGCGTACTCCTTAACCGCCGAGGCCGCCGAAGCATGAAGGATCCAGGGGCCGTTTCCAAGGGAACCCGCGAGCAGGCCCTGCGCTATATCGACTACGCCTCCCTGCAGGAACGCTTCGACGCCCTGGTGCGCGGCGGCTCGGACCTGAAGACCCGCCGGAAATTCATCACCGACGTCTTCCTGGCCAAGAACCGGGCCATCCGGGACCTGGATTTCCGCACCCTGGATCCCCGGTCCATCGAGGACGACTACCTCCGGCCCCGGAAGGACTTGAGCTCCTTCGTACTGCGGAACTGGGTGAACGGGGTCTTCCTCCCATCCCTGGAGCCGGACCTGACGGGGGGACTCTTCCTCTTCGGCCTGGGACGGATGTTCTCGGCGTACAACGACGTGGGGGTCCAGTCCTGTACCGACGCGGACCTGAATTTCGTGATCCAGGACGAGGTGCCCCCGGCCGGACGGAAGGTCCTAGAGACGGAGCTCCGGAAACTCCGGAAGGAAGCCTTCGACCAGTTCGGCATCCTCATCGAGATCCACCCGGAATACACCATCCAGGACGCGAGCGCCGTCTCCGCCTCCCTGACCCATCCGGATCCGGAGCGGCGTCTCGGAAGCGCCCTCTTCTACAAGAGCAACGAGAAGAGCATCTTCGTATTCAAGGACCACCCGGAGCTCCGGGCGCGGGTGTTTTCCAAGGTGAGCGCCTTGCCGGACTCCTGCCTCTTCGAGCACTTCCTGGGTCTCGGGAGCGCCAAGAACTCCTTCCTGAAGATCCGGATGGACCGGACCCCCCTCACGGTCCTGGAGGAATACACCTGCGAGCAGATCCAGACCCGGGCCGTCATCGGATCCCGGGCCTTCGGCCAGTACTGCTTCAAGACCCTCCGGAAGGTCCCCTTCGCCTCCCCGCCGGTCTGGTACTTCTCCATGAAGTACTTCGTCAACCGGGTCTACGACTACGTCTGCGCCATGCGGAACATGGGGTACGGGCTCCCGCAGATCGGCTTCGACTCCGAGGATTCCACGGGAAGCCCCGATCCGGACTACCTCTTCCTGCGCAACGCCCACAAGCTCATGCTCTATCTCCAGGAGCTCATCCAGCTGTCCATGGAGTCCTTCGGGATGGAGTGCGACTACTCCTACATCTCCCGGGCGAGGTTCCTGAAGTTCATGGAGATCGACGGGGACAAGTTCCGCAAGAATTTCCAGGAACTCGTGCTGGGAGGGAAGCTCCTGCCTCCGACAGCCCGGGAAAAGTTCCTGCGCCTCAAGCGCAAGATCGAGGAGAAGTCCCGGGACCGGATCGTGCACTGCGACAAGAAGGACCTGGAAGCCTTCCCGGAGGGCTTCAAGTACGAGACGATCGACCGGGACTCCGCTCGCCGCAGGATCTGGGTGCCCTATTCCTGGGCGGACCTGGGATTCTTCGTGTTCAACGTGATCGCCGCCCGGATCGGCCAGATCGTGGACTCCCGGCTGGTGCCGCCCCTCGCGCGCTTGGACGCCCGGGCCGGCGCCCCGGAGCCCGAGGCCGGAAGTCCCGCCCGGAAACGCGCCCGGCGTTCGGCCTAGGAGCCTGTCGGACCTGCTAGGGCAACCGGGCCTCGAGTTCCCCCTCCCCGTCGAAGGACCAGGACAGGGCTCGCAGCGCCTCCAGGGGCAGGGCGGGACTCCGGACCGTCCGCAGGGAAACCCAGCCGACGGAGAACTCCCTCCCTTCCAGCACCCCCGTCAGGGGCCCCGGCTTCCGGGGGAAGTCCAGCAGTCCGCCCCCGCCGCCTCCGGTCAGCCGCGAGAGCCGATACCTCCGAGGGCCGAAGAGGGGGGCGAGAGGGCCGGCCAGGTCCAGGACCCGGGCTTCCAGGGCGCAGTCCGATCCCTCCACCCGCACCCGGGACAGCACGGGCACGGCGTTCCGGTCCGGCACGGCCAGGTCGCCGGAAGCCCCCGCCGCGGTCGCCTCGTAGGGCACCAGGCGGGCGACTTCCCGGCCGGGCACCAAGGGGTGCCAGACCGAGGTCTCCCCCGCGGCCAGGCCCAGGAAGGAGAGGACCAGCACGGCCAGGGGAATTCCGGCCCGGCCCGGGAAGAACGCGGACAGGCATCCCAGGGCCCCCCAGGCGCCCGCCCAGATCCAGAGCGTCCGGTCCGCGAGCAGGGGTTTGGGCGGAAGGATGAGGAGCGCCGCCAGGCAGGCGACCGCCGCCGCGAGCCCCAGGGAAACCCCGCTGAGAACCCGTCGGGGTTTGCCCCCCCGGCCTGACCGGCCGGCGCTCAGGGCGAGCAGGCAGAAGGCCGCCGCCGCCCCCAGGGAAAGCCCCCCGAGGGCCGCAGCGGCCCAGCCGGCGCCCGCGGCGGCCAGCTCAGAATCCATAGATCTCCGCGTACTTGCGGTTCAGGTAGTCCACGAAATGAGCGGCGTCCAGGGGCTTGCCCGTCACCCGCTCGCAGAGCTCGTTCGGGAGCAGGGCCGCCCCGGGCGCGTGGATGTGCTTCCTAAGCCAGCCGAGCACCGAGGCGTAGTCTCCCTCCCGGAGGCGGCCGTCCAGGTCCAGGTCCTTCCGCAGGGCCTGGACGAACTGGGCGGCGTAGAGGTTGCCCAGGGAATAGCTGGGGAAGTAGCCGAAGAGCCCCGCGGACCAGTGGACGTCCTGGAGGCAGCCCTTGGCGTCGCTGGGCGGCTCGATCCCCAGGAGGTCCCGGGTCTTGGCGTTCCATGCCGCCGGGACGTCCTGGACGGCCAGGCGGCCCGAAAGGAGGTCCGCCTCCATCTCGAAGCGCAGGATGATATGGAGCCCGTAGGTGACCTCGTCCGCCTCGGTCCGGATCAGGGAGGGCTCCACCTTGTTGATCCCCCGCAGGAAGGCGTCCAGGGAGACCCCGGACAGGACCTCCCCCAGGACGGCCCGCAGGGCGGGATACTCGCGGCTCCAGAAGGGGCGGCTGCGGCCGACCACGTTCTCCCACATCCGGGACTGGGACTCGTGGATCCCCATGGACGCCCCGTCGGCCAGGCAGGTCCCCGCGTACTCCGCCGGGGGGTTCACCCCCTGCTCGTAGAGGGCGTGGCCGGTCTCGTGGATCGTGGAGAAGAGGCTGGAGAGGAAGTACCCCTCGTCGTAGCGGGTGGTGATGCGGACGTCCGCCCGGCCCACGGTGGTGGTGAAGGGATGGGCGGTGACGTCCAGCCGGCCGCGGTCGAGGTCGTAGCCCAGGAGCTCCATGAAGTACCGGCTGGCCGCGGTCTGGGCGTCCTTGGGGCAGGGTTTACGCAGGAAGGAGTCGTCCACCTGGGGCCTGGACCGGATCCGGGCCAGCAGGGAGGAGAGGTCCTTCCGCAGGGGGTCGAAGACCCGGCGGACCTGCGCCTCGTCGCTCCCGGGCTCGAAGAGGTCCAGGAGTACGTCGTAGGGCTTCTTGGCCGGGTCCAGGCAGGCCGCGGCCCGGCGCTTGAGGTCCAGGATGCGCTCCAGGTGGGGCCGGAAGGCGGAAAAGTCGTTCTCGGAGCGGGCCCGGACCCAGGCGGACTGGCCGAGGCTCTGGGCCTTCGCGGTCTCGGTGACGAGGTCCGCGGGGAGCTTCACCTCCCGGGCGTAGGTCCGGTACAGGACCCGCAGGAAGGCGCGGGCGTCGGGATCCAGGGACGGGTCCCCCCCGGGGTTGGAGTCCGAGCAGCCCAGGGCGGCCAGGTGTTCGCCGATCCGGGGGTCGACGGCCTTCTCGTGGGCCGATCCCTCCAGCCAGGCCAGCTGCTCCGCGCGTTCCTCCTCCGCCCCGGGGGGCATGTGGGTCTCCTGGTCCCAGGCCAGAAGGGACGCGATGTGGGCGACCAGGACGCGTTCCCGGTCCAGGTCGATCAGATTCTGCAATTCCGGTTTCATGGAATCCACCTCGTGGTCGTGCGAATGTCGCCCGGGGGACGGCGCGGGCCCCGGTCGGGTCGGGGCGGAGGAAATCCTACCACCCCCCGGACGTTGACGCAAGGCTGGAATCCCGCCACAATACCCCGAAGGAGCGCCCCGTGAGCGACACCCCCGCGAAGAAACCCCGCACGTTCCTCCGTATCCTCGGGATCCTCCTGGCCCTGGTCCTGCTGGCGATCGCGGTCCTGTCGGCCGTTTCCTTCCTGGATCGGCAGCCGATCACGGACCTCGTCCCGGACGGATTTTCCGCCTACGTCCGGGTCGCCTCGGCCGGGAAATTCTTCGAATCCCTCCTGGCCCTGGAAACCGCGGACGCCCTCCTGGCCGCCCCCGAGGCCGCCGGGGTCCGGGCCCTGGTGGACGCCCTGCGGCGGGATCCCTTCCTGCGGAGCCGGGCCTTCCGGATCCTCGCGGACGTGAGGATGGACGGGGCCCTGTACGGCCCGGCCTACCTGGCCGCGGTGGACCTGGGGATCCGCTCCGCCCTGACCCGGACCGCCCCCTTCTGGGGGCCCTGGCTGAGCATCCCGGGCCTGACCTACAGCCGCTCCTCCGGGACCTCCCGCTTCCTCTACCGGGCCGGGGATACGGTGATCCACGCCGCGGTCCGGAAAAACCTGCTTGTCCTCGCTGGGGACGAGGGGCTCCTGGAGCGCGCCCTGGCGTCGGGAGGAGCGGGACGGGACGCCGAGACCGCGGAGCTCCTGGCCGGCCGCGCCCCCCGGGACCTCCGCATCCTCCTGCGGACCGCGGAGCTCCTGGCCGGCTTCCGGGGCGATGCCGATCCGGCGGGCAGATTCCTGGCGGACCTCAAGCTTCCCGGGTTCGCCGCTGTGGACCTGAGCCTCTCGAACGCGGCCGTGCAGCTGACCCTGGAGCTTCCGGTCTCCTCGGACCGGGCCGCCCTGGCGGCCCTGATTTCCGCCCGCTCCCGGCCGCCGGCGGTCCTCTCCGTCCTTCCCGAGTCCTCCCGGTACTTTTCCGTCCTGGCCGCGGGAAGCCTGGAGCAGGTCCGGGACGCGGCCCTCCCCCTCCTGGGGGCCGAGGAAACCTGGAGGCAGGCGGATGCCGCATCCAAGGCCGCCCTGGGCATGGGCCTGGAGGACCTGCTCCTGTCCTGGTCCGGGGACGAGTTGGGGGCCTTCGGCCTTTCGGACCGGACCGAGCCCGTGTTCTTCCTGAAGGTCCGGGACGAGGCCCGAAGGCGCAGGGTCTTCCAGGAGGCCTTCCAGAGCGGCACCCTGGGGGAAGACTCCGCCGCGGTCCTGGACGGGATCCGGGTGCCCCGGATCGTCTTCCCCTGGTACATCCGGGCCCTCCTCGACGCCGCGGGCGCGGACGTCCCCCAGCCCTACTTCCTCGTGGAGGACGGCTACCTCCTCGTCTCGACCTCCGCGGAATCCCTGGTCTCCGCGGCCCGGGAAGCCCGGGCGGGGAAGACCCTGCCCCGGACGGATTCCTGGCGCCGGGTCTCCGCCGGGATCCCCGCGGACGCCGCGGCCATGATCTACTATTCCCTGGACCGGAGCGTCCCCTTCTTTCTCCGGGGAACGGGCCCCCTGGCGGAATTCCTCCGCCGCTACGGCGAGGGCACGGCCTCGATCCGCTTCGGGGACGGCCGGATGAAGCTGGCCCTCTCCGCGGTCGCCCTGGGCGGCCGGGGCACCCGGGACCTCCCCGGCTTCCCCCTCCGGACGGAACGGCGCCCCGTCGGGGGCATGGAGGCCGGCCGGGGCCCGGACCGCAGGGTCCGGCTCTACTGGATGGAGGAGGGCGGCACCCTGGTTTCCTACCTCCCCGCCTCGGGGATCCGGAAGGCCCTGAGCCTGGACGACTCGGGCCACTTCGTCCTGGAGACCCTGCCGGACGGCACCGTGGCGGCGGTATGGGCGGTCTCCCGCAGGGGCACCGTCTGGAGGCTGGACCCGGATCTCGCGGCCTCGGAGGGCTTCCCGCGAGCCACCGGGGCCCGGCCGGCTGCGGCCCCGACCCTGGCCCCGGATCCCGAGGCCAAGGGCACCTCCCCGGCCCTCCGGCTCCTCGTCCCCCTCCGGGACGGGGGGATCCTCACCGTATCCTCCTCCGGGACCGAGGGCTCCCTGCCGGTCACCTTCGAGGATCCCGTGTCCGTCCCGATCTCCCGCTGGAACGGATTCCTTGGAATCTACCCCAAGAGCTTCGACGGGACCCTCTGGATCCTGGACTCCGGCGGCCAGGCCCTCCCGGGCTGGCCCGTCGCCCTCCCCGGGATCGGATACGGATCCCCGGTGCTCGCCCCCCTGGGATCCTCCTTCCGGGCCGCCTTCCTGACCCAGGCCGGCACTCTCTCCTGCTGGAACGACCGGGGCGAGCCCGTCCCGGGATTCCCCGTCGACCTGGAGGGAGTCTTCTACGGCACCCCGATCTTCGCGGCGGACGCCTACTGGGCGGTCTCCGAGTCGGGGACCCTCTACCGGGTGGGCCTGGACGGACGCCGGACCCGGACCGACGTCCGGGGCCTGGGAAGCCGGGAACCCGTGCTCGCGGCGCGTGACGTGGACGGGGACGGACGGCCGGAAATCTTCGTGTCCGGGGACGGCAACGCCCTGTACGGCTTCGATGCGGACCTGGAGCCCCTGACGGGGTTCCCCGTCCAGGGAACGGGACGGCCCGCCTTCGCGGACCTGAACGGGGACGGCCGCCCGGAACTGGTTTCCGCGGGGGTGGACGGAACCGTCCGGGCCGTCACCTTCCAAGCTCCCTGATCCCTAGGAGGCCCCCATGAGCCCTGCCCGAACCACGGCCCGCCCGACCCGTCGGCCTTCCCGCACCTGTCCGGGGGCACCCGCTCCGCAGTCTTTCCCGGCCGCCCTGCGGGCCTGTCTGGCGGCCCTGGCCGCCGGGGCCCTGCTGGCCTCCTGCGCGACGGTCCAGAGGGACCTGACCGTGGAGCGCTTGCCCGAGGACGGATACGCCGTCCTGGATTCCCATGAACGGGATCTGGTGCTCCTGGAAGCCCAACCGGATCGGGCGGCCCTGGATGCCCTCCGGTCCCGCCTGGCCGAGACCGGCTCCCGCCCCGTCCTGGAGCGGACCTGGTCGGCGCGTCTGGCCGCCCTGGCCGGCCGGGCCGCCCTGCTGGCCCAGGACCGGCCCGTCGCGGACCGGGAACTCCGGAAGGCCCTCTCCCTGAACCCCGCGGACGAGGTCGCCCGGGTCCTGGAGATCCGGCTTGAGCGAAATGCCGACAAGCGGAAGGCCCTCCTGGAGGAGGCCCTGAAGACCGCGGAGACCCAGGTCCGCCTCCGGGCCGAGCTGGGCCGGATCCTCCTGGCCGAGGGGCGGTACGCCGAAGCCCTGGCCGCTTTCGACGCCTCCCTGCCCTTCCTCCCGGAGCCCTACGAAGCGGTCTACGGGGCGGAGCGTCGCCGGGCCCTGGCCCTCCGGGACGCCTCGGCGCCCGCGGGATCGGCCCTGCTCTCCGACCGGCCCGTATCCCTCCAGGACCTGGCCGCCCTGGTCCAGGCGGAGAGTTCCCTGGTCGACTTCCTGACCGGCGGCAAGGACTGGGCCCCCGGCATCCTCTTCGAGCGCCTTCGGGCCGGAGGTTTCTACCCCGATCCCGCGGCCCCGGGTACCGCGGCCGCGCGCCGGGGGGAGGCGGCCTTCCTGCTCTGGCACCTGGCGGCGAACCGGAGGAACGACCGATCCCTCCTGCGCAGGTATTCCGACCGGTACCGGGCTCGGCCGAACCCCGCGAGCCCTGTCCCGGACGTGCCCCTGGAGGCCCCCTGGTTCGACTCGGTCCTGGGCTGCGTGGAGCGGGAGATCATGGAACTGCCGGACGGCCGGAACTTCCGCCCCCTGGATCCGGTCTCCGGTCTCGAGTTCTACCGCTGGCTCCGCCGAGCCGCGGACCTTTGATCCGGAGAGAGGGAAGGCGGCCGTGTACCTGCGGGAACTGACCCAGAGCGTGTCCGCCCTGAAGGGGGCGGGTCCTTCGGTCTGCGCCCGGCTGGCCCGGCTGGGGGTGTACACCGTGGCGGACCTCCTTCTCAGGGCGCCCCGGGCCTACGAGGACCGCTCCCGGGCCGTGCCCTTCCGGGAGGCCCTGCGGACCGGCCTCCCGGCGAACACGGTGGGGGTGGTGACCGCCCACGACTGGTTCGGCTACGGCCGGACCCGGACCCTCAAGATCCTGGTGGACGACGGGACCGCCGTCGCCGCCCTGGTCTGCTTCAACCGGGCCTTCCTGGCGGACCGCCACCCCGTGGGCTCCCGGTCCCGGGTCACCGGAAACCTGGCCCTCCGGTTCAACGAGCTCCAGGCCGCCTCCTTCGAAATAGAGGCGGCCGCGGAGGGACAGGGCCCCGAGGCGGGGGTCCTTCCCGTCTACCCCCTCACGGACGGCTTGGCCCAAGGTACCGTCCGGAAGCTCGCGGCCCGGGCCCTGGCCGAGTACGGCCGCCGGGTGGAGGACGAGGTGCCGGTCCGGATCCGGGAGCTCCGGGGCCTGCCGCCCAAGGCCCGGGCCTTGGAGGACCTGCACGCCCCGGGCGACCCGGAGGCCGCGGAGCACGCCCTCCGTGCCCTGGCCTACGAGGAGCTCTTCTACCTCCAGGTCCTGGTGCGCCGCAGGGCCGCCGCCCGGGCGGAGCGCCCCGCGGACCGGTCCGCGGGCCCCCCGGCCCGGGCGGGGCTCCGCCCCCGGCTCCTGGAGCGCCTCCCCTTCCGCCTTACCGCGGACCAGGAGAAGGTGGCCGCCGAGATCGCCGCGGACATGGAAAAGCCCCGCCCCATGGCGCGCCTCTTGCAGGGGGACGTGGGCTCGGGTAAGACCCTGGTCGCCTTCCTGGCGGCCCTGAAGGCCGTCGAGTCCGGGGGGCAGGCGGCCCTGATGGCCCCCACGGAGCTCCTGGCCCGGCAGCACGCCCAGACCGCCGCCCGGCTCCTGGAGCCCCTGGGGGTGCGCCTGGCCTTCCTGACCGGCAACCTCCGGGACGCCTCCCGCCGTCCCCTCCTGGCGGCCCTGGCCGCGGGGGAGGTGGACTTCGTCCTGGGGACCCACGCCCTCTTCTCGGAGGACGTGGAGTACCGGCGCCTGGCCCTGGCGATCGTGGACGAGCAGCACCGCTTCGGGGTGCTCCAGCGCCTGGCCCTGTCCCGCAAGGGCGGCGCACCGGACCTGCTCATGATGACCGCCACTCCCATACCGCGGACCCTGGCCCTGACGGTCTACGGGGACCTGGAGGTTTCCACCATCCGGACGATGCCTCCGGGCCGGAAGCCCGTGGTCACCCACCTGGCCCGGCACGGCAACGAGGCCAAGGTCTACGAGTTCGTTCGGAAGGAGCTGACGGAGGGACGGCAGGCCTACTTCGTCTACCCCCTGATCTCCGGCAGCGAGGCCGGGTCGCTCAAGGACGCCGAGGCCATGGCCCGGCACCTGGCCGAGGAGGTCTATCCCGGGATTCCCGGAGGCCTCATCCATTCGAGGTTGCCGGACGAGGAGAAACGCTCCGTCATGGAGGCCTTCACCCGGGGCGGGCTGCGGTACCTGGTCGCCACCAGCGTGGTCGAGGTGGGCGTGGACGTGGCTGCGGCCACCTGCATGGTGGTCGAGCACGCGGAGCGCTTCGGCCTGGCGGCCCTGCACCAGCTCCGGGGCCGGGTGGGCCGGAGCGAGGCCCAGTCCTACTGCTTCCTGGTCTATTCCCGGGACCTCTCGGAGGAGGGAAAGCGCCGTCTCAAGGCCATGAAGGAGACCACGGACGGGTTCGCCCTGGCGGAGGAAGACCTGCGCATCCGGGGTCCCGGCGAGATCGCGGGCATCGCCCAGTCGGGCTCCCTGCGGCTGGCCTTCGCGGATCCGGTCCGGGACGCGGACCTCCTGGAAACCGCCCGCCTGGACGCCGCCGGGATCGTGGACCGGGATCCGGGCCTTTTGGAGCCGGAGCACCGGGTGATCCGGGAGGTCCTGGATCGGGCCAACCCCTTCCCTGCGGAGAGCTCCGGAGCCTAGGAGCCTGTCGGACTTGTGGATTTTTAGCACCGATAGGCGCTAAAAATCCCGATTATTCGGCTCCTAGGAGTTTGTCGCGGGCGCCGACTCGGGCTTATCCCTCCCGGCGGTACACCAGGCCCGAGAAGCCGTCCCGTTTCCGCTCGAAGGCTCGGGTCCAGCCCGAAGGCTTGCGGCGGTCGAAGCGCCCGGCCTCGGTGGGGCGGCCGACCATCACGAAGGCCGACCCGGGGGCGGCGGACCGGGAAGCCCGTTCCCAGATAGGACCGATCCAATCGAACTCGGGGACCGGGTCCGGGAACTCCACGATCAGGTCGAAACCGCCCTCGAACGATTCCCCGGTTTCCAGTCCGTCGGATTCCGAGAGCTCCGGGGAAAAGCCCGCGGCGGCCAGGTTCCGGCGGGTCGCGGCGGTCTGCAGGCAGTCCCGGGAGACCAGCCGGAGTCTCTCGACCCCGAATCTTCCGCAGAGGTACAGGGCGAGATGGCCCGGTCCGGGATTCCCGATCGACACGCGCCGGATCACGGCATCCCCGGCGGCACGGGCGCAGAGCCCCGCGGCCAGGACCGCGGCGTAGGAGGGGGTATCGAAGTCCGGAAGCCCCCAGTACCCGGACAGAGGGTACCGGATCCCCGCCAGCTCGAAGGCCGAGCGGCAGCGCTCGTACACGGCCAGCTCGTCGGCCGCGGGGGGAAGCTCCGTCCCCCGGCCCCCGGCGATCACCGTATGCCCGGGTCCCGCCTCCTCCTCATGGATCTCCGCCCCCGAGGCCAGGGCCGCTGCCCGGACCGCCGGGGCGATGGGATTCACCACCACCAGGGCGAAACGGCCGTCCTCGGAGAGAGCGGACGGGAGGCGCCGCACGAAGTCCTCGATGACCGGGGGCCCGGCCTTGGCCGGAACGTTGGAGACGATCCGGTCGAAGCGGCGGCCCGCCAGGCCGGCCAGGGTCAGGCCCGTCCCCCAGGACGCGGGCTCAAGGCCGTTGGCCCGGGCGTTGCGCGCCGCGAAGGCCGCGGCCAGGGCGTCCCGGTCCCGGAAATGGATCTCCGAGCCCGGCGACGCCGAGCCCAGGGCGATCCCCAGGATCCCGACCCCGCAGCCCAGGTCCAGGAGTGACCGGGCGCCCTCCGCGAACCTCGAGCGTGCCAGGACCTTGAGCAGGAGCCTCGTTCCCCGGTCGATGTCGAAGGAGCTGAACAGGGCGTGGGACAGGTCCAGCCTGAGCTCCCGGCCGGAATAGCGGAAGGAGACGGATTTATGGATGTAGGGGTCGAGGGAAGGGAGTCGGGCGGGGGACGCGAACGGTTCAATCATGTCCAAGGGCTATTTCGGTATTCCGTGAATTGGTGAATTGTGAATAGGTGAATGGGAATGAAAGGTTGAGGAGCGAAGCCATGTCCGGGCATGCCTTCTGCCTGTCCAACCCCATTCACCCATTTACATATTCACCTATTCACCTAAGTATTCACCCTCTCCTGGTACTCGTTGGTCTCGGTGTTGACCAGGATCTTCTCGCCCTGCTTGATGAACAGGGGAACCCGCACCACCAGGCCCGTCTCGCAGACCACGGGCTTGGTCGCCCCGGAGACGGTGTCGCCCCGGACGTAGTTCTCGCTTTCCGCCACGGTGAAGACCATCTTGTAGGGGATCTTGATGTCGATGGCCTCGCCCTCGTAGAAGAGGATCGAGTAGGTCTCCCCCTCCTGGAGGTAGAACTTCTTGTCCTCGTGGCCCGGGAAGGGGATGAAATACTGCTCGAAGGACTCGTTGTTCATAAATATGTAGTTTTCGGCGTCCGAGTACTGGTATTGGCAGTCGATCAGGTCGACCTGGGCGTCCTCGACCTCGTCCTGGGTCTTGATGGTCTGGGTGACCACGTTGCCGTTCCGCATGTTCTTGGCCTTGACCCGGGCGAAGGCGGCCCCCTTGCCCGGGTTGACGAACTCCCGGTCCACGACGATGTGGGGATGGCTGTTGATGAGCAGGACGCTGCCCTTGGCTATGTCTCCGCCTCGGATCATGATGTACCTCTCGGATTGCGGCTCCGGGCCTGCGGGAATTAGGACGGGGCCGGGTTTACATGGGATGGACTGCCCACGGTCCCCGGCTCGGTGCCGGGATTCCACGGGGACACAGCACTATGGCAAATTCGCCCGGTTTTGTAAAGCCGGCTCCTGCTAGAGGGCCGCGGCGACCACCCGGTTCCTGCCGGCCTGTTTGGCCGCGTACAGGGCCTTGTCCGCGGCCCGGATCAGTTCGAAGGGTCCCAGGGCCGAGGGCAGCGCGCAGGAATACCCCAAACTGATGGTGACCCTAATCTCGACGCCTTCGTGCACGAAGGCGGTATCCTCCACAGCCTTCCGGATCCGCTCGCAGTAGGCCGCAGCCTCCCCGGAACTCCGGGCGTTCAGGATGACCGCGAACTCCTCCCCCCCGTAGCGCCCGACGATGTCGCCGTCCCGGCCGGAACGGAGGATCAGCCCCGCCGTCTCCTTCAGGACCGTATCCCCGGCCTGGTGTCCGAAGGTGTCGTTGACGGACTTGAAGTGGTCGATGTCCATCATGACGAAGCAGACGGGACGGTCGTCCCGCCGGCTCCTCCGGATCTCGAAGTCCAGGAACTCCTCGATCTTCGCGTGGTTATAGAGGCCCGTCAGGCTGTCCCGGGCCGCGCTCTCCTTCAGGAGGCCCTCCCGGTCCCTCACCGCCTTGGCCATCCGGTTGAAGGTGTCCACGAGGTTGTCCAGTTCGGTGTTCGTCCGGGGAGCCTGGACCTCCGGGTACTCCCGCTCCTCCAGGGTTCCCGCGGCTTCGGCCAGGGCCCGGATGGGGCGTATCAGCCGGGCGCTCAAGGCGTAGGCCAGGACGAGCTGGAGCACCAGGAGCCCGGCGGCGAACTGGGCGAAGAACTCCAGGAGGCGGGTGATGGGCAGGTAGGCCTGGTCGCTGCGGAGCTCCACCACCATGCCCAGGTTCAGGCGGGGACACCAGCCGTAGGCTCCGATGACGGTCCGCCCCGACTCGCCGCGGTACTTGGCGACTCCCTCCCTCCGGGCGACGGCCTCCCGTACCGCGAGGTTGTCCAGCACGGGGCCCTCCTCCGCGGTATCCGCGGGGGATCGGAAATCCGCCTCGGACGAGGCGGCCACCAGCCTCCGCTCCGGATCGGTGATGTAGACGGAGCCCAGGCTGCCCAGCCCCATGCTCTCCACGATGCGGACCAGGTCGGCCAGAAGGACCGTCCCCGCCAGGACGCCCCGGATCTCCCCCCGATACCGCAGGGGACGGCTGACCGCGAAGGCGTACCTCCCCGTCAGGCGGTTGCGGAAGACCCCGGAGACGAAGGCCCTTCCCTCCCGGGCCGCCTGGAAGTAGTCCCGGTCCGCCAGGCTCACCTTCCGGGCCGGGGGGCCGGATCGCCCGAACACCACATTCCCCTCCAGGTCCAGGAGGAGGGCATCCGAGAAGGAGTCCTTGGCTTCCAGGAGAGCCTTGAAGCGGTCGTGCGCGTCCGGGGCCAGGGGGGTCCCGGCCCGCTCCGCGTCGGATTCCAGGATCGAGGCCATCCATGCTATGTCGCTCTCCCGCTCGGCCAGCCAATCCTGCAAAGCCAGCATGACCGCGTCCCGGTAGAACCCCGCAAGCCCCGTCTCCCGGGTCTCGATTGCGGACTTGGTCCGGAAGTAGATTCCCGCCACCATGAAGGCGAAGATGAAGACGGTGAGCACGGCGAGAACGAGGAACTGCTGCCGGAAGAGCCGGCTCCGGAACATCGATTTCATGGCCTTCGCAGGGCTCCCTCGTTCTCCGCCAGGATATCCGCGAAGGGATAGGGCAGTAGCCGGGACAGGTCGCGCTCCCCGGTCAAGGCCAGGACGAAGCGGTCGAAGCCCATCGCCACCCCGGAACAGGGGGGGAAGCCCGAGAACAGGTCGGGATACCCCGCGTCCACCCGATGCGGCACACGGGCGGTCCGTTTCCGTTCCGACTCCCGCTCAAAGGAAGCCCGGACGGCCCCGGGATCGGAGGCCTCGGTGTAGCAGTTGCAGAGCTCCATCCCCCCCGCGTAGAGCTCCCACCGGTCCTTCCAGGGGGTTCCGGGTATGTCCGCGGCCAGGCACTCGATCTGCGCCGGATAGCGCTCCAGGACCAGGGGGGCGTCCGCGGGGAGGGAGGGCTCCACCAGGCTCAGGAAGACCTGGTTGAAGGCGTCCTCCCAGGAGGCCTCGAGGGGGACCAGGAGTCCCTTGCCGCGTCCTGCCTCCACCAGGGCTCCCCGGTCCTGGAGGGCTTCCAGGTCCAGGCCCGCGAGCTCCCGAAAGGCCTCGGCCATGGTCATCCGGCGGAAGGGCGGACGCGCCCAGGCCGGCGTATCGGGACCGGCGCAGCGCCGGAACAGCTCCTCCGTGAGCTGTCGGGAATCCCCGGAATCCGCCCCGACGGTGTAGTACTCCAGCATCGTGAACTCCGGGTTGTGCAGGCGGCCCAGGGACTCGGAATTGCGGAAGCATTTGCACACCTGGAAGACGCTGCGCCGGAGCCGGGCGATCAGGGGCTTCATCCAGACTTCCGGGGAGGGGACCAGCCAGAGGTCCATGCGACCCAGGAAGGGGTTGTCGTACTCGGTGCGGAAGACCTCCAGGCAGGATTCCGGGATCAGGGCCGGGGCGAGGGCCGGGGTATCCGTCTCCAGGTAGCCGCGCCCGAGGAAGAAGGCCCGGGTTTCCGTGAGGATCCTCGAGCGTTCCTCGAGAAGTCTCGTGTCCATGCGTTCCGCCCCGGAGTCCCGAACCGCGGCTAGACGCCGGCGGCGGCGGGTTCCGCGGCGCGGAGGACTTCCATGTCCTCGGAGTTGAAGATCCGGTCGATGTCCAGGAGGATGACGAAGCCCTCGTCCCGCTTGCCGACACCCCGTATGAACTCCGTGGCCAGCCGGGTCCCGAATTTCGGGGCGGGTTCCACGCTCCCGGCCTCGATCTCCACGACCTCGTGGACCGCGTCCGCCAGGGCCCCCACGACGACGGGACCCTCCGGCCCCTCCACCTCCATCACGATGATGCTGGTGTCCTTGGTGACCGGGGTCTCGGGCATCCCGAACTTGAGGCGGAGGTCTATGACGGGAACTCCCATGCCGCGAAGGTTGATGAGGCCCTTCATGTACTCCGCGGTCTTGGGCAGTTTGGTGATCTTGGTGTGTTCCAGGACTTCCCGGACCTTGGCGACGCCGATGGCGTACTGCTCGCCTTCCAGGGTGAAGGTCAGGTACTGGTTGGCTGTGGTTCCTTCCATGACGGTTCGCCTCCTAATCTTAGAGTTTATCGGTACGGACCGGCGGAGTCAAACCTGACCGGACCCGTGCAGTTTTCCCCGGGAATCCCGGGCCAGTCGGGCATTCCTCCGGATCAGGCTCGGGCCGAGCCAGGAAAGCCCCAGGGCGGTCCCCCGGAACCGGGACTTCAGATCCGGATCCCGGGCCGCCAGGATGGCCTCGGGCTCCAGGCCCCGGCCCAGGGGTCCCGCGGATGCCTCCCGCACGACCCCCGGCCGGAACCGGGGGCAAGCGGCCAGGCAGAGGTCGCACCCGTACAGGATGCCCCGCCAGGCTTCCGCGATCGCCGGGGGCACGGGTCCCTCCGCCCCGGCCCAGTGCTGCAGGCATAGGGATCGGTCGATGCCCCCTTCCCTGCGGACCGCCCCGGTCGGGCAGGCCCGGACGCACTCCTCGCAGCCCCCGCACTCGGAGCCGGGTTCCCCGGAAGCCGGGGAACCCGGATGCTTCGACAGGGTTCCGGCGGAAGGGTCCGGCTCGAAGGGCAGGATGAGGACCCCCAGGACGCAGCCCGGTCCGGCCCGCCTCTCCAGGATCAGGGTGTTCCGGCCCACGGGCCCCAGCCCCGCGGCGAGCGCCAGGGGTTTTTCCGGCAGACGGGAGTTCACCGCGATCCGGAAGGAGTTCCGGGTGCCGGCGGCCGCGAGCCCCGCGGCACGGCCGGCCGCGGCCAGGATGTCCGAGAGTTCCCGGTACCAGTGGGCCCGGGCGAACCAGCCCAGGGCCGCCAGGGGCCGGCCGTCCCGGTCCCGGAAATATTCTTCGTCCAGGGACCCCGAGGGGCTGCCCGTCGTGTCGTAGTGCAGGGCCGCGGCCAGGGCGCCCCGGGCGGAGTCCAGGCCGTAGGACCCCCGGACGGCGGCCGGCACACCCTCGAGGGCCCCGGCCAGGCGGATGCCGTCCAGGAAGCCGAAGGACAGGACGCCCCGGGTCACGAGGGTGTCGGCGAGGACGCGGGTGAGGGCGCTGTCGGGACCGCCGGGGGCATTCACGGCCGGAGGGGGGGCCGGGTCAGCGGAGGGCCTGGGCGGCCTTCCGGGCCTTCTCGATCTTCTGCATCTTGCGGTAGTACTCGGTCTGCTTCTCCACCTCGGTCACGTCGGAAAGCTGGATCTTGTTGTCCGCCACCTTGACCTTGCTGTTCTCCAGGAGCTTGTGCATCACCATGTTGCCCTCCCCGAGGGGCAGGCCCACCATGTTGATCAGCTCCTTGGGTCCGAAGTCGAAGACGTAGGAGGCCCCGGGCTTCAGGGGCACCCGGTTCTTCTCCAGCTGGATGAGGAGGGCGTCGTACATCCGGCCCAGGGGATCCGCGATGAGGGTGTTGGCCAGCTGCTTGTAGATGAACCAGATCCGCTCGGCCAGGAGGGTCGTCAGGCGGGTGACGATCTGGGGCTGGGTCTGGACCATCCGCTCGAAGTTGGCCTTGTTGACCGCCAGGAGGTAGGCGTCCTCGAAGGCGATGGCGCTGGCGCTGCGGGGCTTGTTCTCCAGGATGGCCATCTCCCCGAAGATGTCCCCGGTCTTGAGCACCGCGAGGAGGACCTCGTTGTTGTCCACGATCTTGGTGATCTTCACGGAACCCTTCTGGATGATGTAGAGCTCCGAGCCCGTCATCCCCTCGGAGAAGATCATGGTGTCCTTGGGGTAGAAGCGGTTGAACTCCTCGTTGGACCCGTCCAGGTAGACCGCCTTGGAGTAGGGGGCGATCTTGCCCATCCGCTCCCGGGCGACCGCCACGTGGGGACCGTTCGGGCAGAACTTGAGGTACTGGTGGTAGGCGTAGAAGGCCTGGTTGTACTGGCTCTGCTTGGCGTAGTACTCCGCCACCCGGAAGAGATGGGAGGGGTCCGCCTCCGCCGTATTCTTGAGGGTCAGGCGGGTCAGGGCCTCGTCCAGGTAGCGCATCCGCTTGGAGAAGGCCATGATGATCTTCATGGCCACGGGGGTGTTCTTCTCGATGAGGGTCCCGTACTGTTCCCGGGCCACGGAGATGAGGATGCAGTCGGTCACCGCCTGGGCGGTCTCGATGTGGCTGTGGTTGGACATGGTGGACACGACGCCGAAGAAGTCGCCGGGGCCGTAGATGTTGCCCCCCTCCTCCTCCACCACCTCCACGTCCTTGGACACCCGGACCTTGCCCTGACGGATGATGTAGAAGCGGTCGGCGCTCTGCTTGCCTTCCACAACGATGTATGAGTCTTTTTTAAAACTTACGAATGTCAGCTGGAGAGGACTTTCCATCCCGCCTTCCGTATGACTGAGCTGTCTGGGCTAAAGTATAGATACCCCCGAATGACCTGTCAATTGCGCGAGGTGCCCGGGCGCAAGCGCCCGGACACCTCGCGGCAACGAAGCCCTGCGGGCTTCGTCGAATTTCAGGTACGGGTCAGGCCTCCGCGGGGACAGGGAAGCGCCTGGTCAAGCCCAGGACTTTCTCCGCGACGGCCGCCAGGACCTTCTCGTCCCCCTTGGACTTGAGGACCTCCACGATGAACCCGGCGATCTGGCGCATCTCGGCCTCCTTCATGCCCCGGGTGGTCACCGCGGGGCTGCCCACCCGGATGCCCGAGGTGATGAAGGGGCTCTTCTGGTCGAAGGGGATCCCGTTCTTGTTGACCGTGATGTTCGCGGCGTCCAGCCAGGTCTCCGCCTCCTTGCCCGTGATGCCCAGGGGTGAGAGGTCCACCAGCATGAGGTGGTTGTCCGTGCCGCCGGACACGATCCGGGCCCCGCCCTCCGCGAGGGAGGAGGCCAGGACCTTGGCGTTGGCCACCACCTGGCGGATGTAGTCCTTGAAGGAGGGCTCCAAAGCTTCTTTGAACGCGACGGCCTTGCCCGCGATCACGTGCATGAGGGGGCCGCCCTGGATGCCCGGCATGACCATCCCGTCCAGGACCTCGGACCACTGCTTGGGCCGGCCGCTCTTGGGAGCCACGGCCCCGATGGTGTTCTCCCGGTCCTTGCCGATCAGGATCATCCCGCCCCGGGGACCCCGGAGGGTCTTGTGGGTGGTGGTGGTGGTGAAGTCCGCCAGGGCTACCGGGGACGGATGGTACCCCGCGGCCACGAGGCCGGCGATGTGGGCCATGTCCACCATCAGGAAGGCCCCGACCTCGTCCGCCACGGCCCGGAATTTCTGGAAGTCCAGGACCCGGGAGTAGGCGGAGGCGCCGGCGATGATGAGCCGGGGCTTGGATTCCCGGGCGATCCGGGCCAGCTCGTCGTAGTCGATGGTCTCGGTGTCCGGGTTCACCCCGTACCGGACCACCTTGTACTGCCGGCCCGAGAAGGAGACCGGGGCCCCGTGGGTCAGGTGGCCGCCGTGGGCCAGGTCCATGCCCAGGATCACGTCCCCGTGGTTCAAGGCGGCGTAGAGGACCCCCATGTTGGCCTGGCTGCCGGAATGGGGCTGGACGTTGGCGTGGTCCGCCCCGAAGAGGACCTTGGCCCGATCCCGGGCGAGGTCCTCGGCCATGTCCACGAACTCGCAGCCGCCGTAATAACGCTTGCCGGGGTAGCCCTCGGCGTACTTGTTGGTCAGCACCGAACCGACGGCCTCCATCACGGCGGGGCTCGTGTAGTTCTCGCTGGCGATGAGCTCCAGCTTTTCCCTCTGGCGCCTTCGCTCCAGGCTCATGGCCTTCCAAAGCTCGGGATCGTACGACTCGATATGGGACATGTGCACTCCTTTTTTAACGGGACCGCGCCGCCCCGGATCTCGCCGGGATCAGTACACCCCCGTGACTTCCAAATCGCTCCAGAACGAGCTGTAGGCCTCCAGCTTGCCGGACGCCTCCTCGTACAGGTCCTGGAGGGCGTACTGCCTCTCCTTGACCGCCGTGCGTCCGCCGGGGGTCATGGGCGCCAGCTCGACGACCCCCCGCGATATCGCCAGCCTCCGGTTGTCCAGGTTCCCGAAGTACTTGGCCCTGTCCTCGATGGGCGCGTCGAAGCCCGGTATCTGGGCCCCGGATCCCAGAACCGGATCCACGGGCACCCAGCCCAGGCCGTACAGGTAGTACTCCGTCCAGAAATGCCGGAAAACCCTCCGGTCGTTCCCGATCAGGAATCCGGATACGGGCAGGGCGGGCACGCCCCCGGCACGGAGCAGGGCGCAGTACAGCATGGCCATGGAGTAGGCGTCCGCGGTCTTGTCCTTCCAGGCGTCCAGGGGGGCCTCGTGGACATGGTCGGCGGTGTACTTCACTTCCTTAAGGAGCATAGAATACAACGCTTCCGCGATCCTGTGGGGATTTCTTTCGCGCCCGATCGCCTTCCGGGCCGCCGCGGCCAGGGTCGGATCCCCGGACGGGATCCGTCCGTCCGGGGCGGTGTACCGGGCGTAGAGAGCCGGGGCGGGTTCCGGAGGCAACCGTACTGCGTCCGCCCGGACGTCCGTGCTCACGGCATAGACCTGGGCGATGTACCCTTGGGACACCGTCACCGGGACGTCCGTCCGAAGGTCCCGGAGGCGGTAGATGGCCACCCCTCGGTAATCGGGAACTATGGGCACGTGGGACTGGGAGAGGACCCGGACCCCCCGCTGGCTGGCGGATTCCACGGGCCGGGGGATCCAGAGGTAGAGCTCGTTCTCCCCCGAAGCCTTCACCTTGGTCAGGCTCACGAAGTAGGAGACCGCGTAGGTCCTCCGGTCGTGGAAGACCTTGGTCCCCGGCCCCCCCTCCACCCGGAAGAAGACGGCGTCGCTGGCTCCCTTTTCCGTCAGGACCCGGACCCCGCCGGAGGCGGCCCCGTCCGGGACCCGAACCCGGATCTCCTTGTCGGTCCAGGATTCGTAGGCCAGGGAGAGCTCCTCCGCCCGGGCGAAGGCGGAAACCTGCTCGGGTCCCGGATTGGAGAAGCCCGAATCCCCGGTCCAGGCGAATTCCACCCTGCCCTCGCCCCGGTTGGCCCCGAAGTTGAGGCCCGAGATCGTGAGCAGGGAGCCCACGGTCCCCTGGGCCGCGGACAGTCCCTCGATCGCGGGACCGGACTTGGACGCCAGGAGCCCCTGGGGGCGGAGAGGAAGCCGGTCCCGGTTCATGAACAGCCGGGGGCGGCTGCGACCGCTCCGGGTCTGCACGTACACGAGCCCGGAGCTCACGGTCACCGGCACCCGCAGTTCGACCAGCCGATCGTTCCAGGACAGGTAGGAGGAGGCCGTGGGCGCCACCCCCGCGATCTCGACCCGGCTCTCCCCCCGCTCCTGCCCGAAGTTGCGCCCCACGACCCGCACCACGCCGCCGGGCTCCCCGATCGAGGGATCCAGAGCGACGATCACGGGCCGGGACCGCTCCGCGAGCAGGAGTTTCAGGGCGACGCCGGCCCCCGCGGCCAGGACGGCCGCCAGGGCAAGGGTTACCAGGCGCGCGCCCCGCTTGCGGTCGAGGCCGGCCGGGGAGGGCTTGCTCATGGAGTCTTGGGAGCTTCGGAAGCCTGGGCCGCGGGGGGGGCGGGCATCTGATACGGCTGGACGACGATGACCACCCTCAAGGGGGCCTTCCCCTTGCCCTCCCCGAGGGGATAGAAGGCCACGGGCTCCCCGAAGGCTACTTTGAGGGTATTGAGGGTCGTATGGTAGTGGACGGAATCCTTGTCCTTGATCCAGACCTGGGCCTGGGTCACCAGCATGAGCCCCTCCGGCCCCTGGTAGGGTGTCACGTGGATCAGGACGGCCAGGGATTCCCCGACCAGCTTGACGGACACCGCCGAGCCCGGGAGGGTCGACTTCACTTCCCGGGCTTCCCATGCGGGCGCCGTGGGGCTCTCGGGGACCTGGGTGTGCACCGTCACCGTGAGGGCCTTGTCCCGGAGGGCTTCCGGGATGCCCGGGGTCGATTGGGCGTGCACGGAGGAGACGGCTACGCTCAGGGCCAGCATCGCCATGCCCGGGAAGGCGCCCCAGGCCGGCCGGGACCGGGGAAGGGTCATTTTCCGCCCTCTAGGATCATGGGAGCCAGGTCGGGGGCCTTCATGAAGACCGGTTTGCCGAAGGATTCCAGGCCCGCCCCCGGGGGAAGCTGGACGGTGACGGTGATGCGGGAATCCTGGGACTCCAGGAATTGCAGCACGGATTCCATGGCCGTGGCCTGGTTCGGCGCCGGGGTCAGTTCGGAGGCGGCGAAGACGGCCATCCGGAGGGCGGAGTTCTCGCGCCGGGAGGTGACGACCAGGGTGGAAAGGACCGCGAAGGCCAGCATCGCGGCGGCGGCCACGGGGAGGGGCACCGCGAACCGGGCCCTCCAGAGGGGATCGAATCGGCGGCGGCGGGAGGTTTCGACCAGGCGGCTCCAGACGGCCTCCCGGGCGGCATCGGGATCGGGGCCCTTCGTTTCGGACAGCCCGTCCGAAACGGACCGGTACTCCCGAACGATCCGGGAACACGGTTCGCAGGATTCAAGATGCTTCAGAACCTTCTCGTTCCACGGGGACGGAACCTCTCCGTCCGCGAACGCGGAGAGAATCTGGCGGTCAGGACACATCCCGGTTACCCTCCCGGAACAGGGAAAGGAGCGCTTCCCGGGCCCGGAACACCCGGACCTTCACGTTCCCCTCGCTGATACCCAATACCCTGCCGATTTCCTTGTAGTTCAACAGACCGTATTCCTTCAGTACGAGCACCATTCGGAGGTTCTCCGGCAGCATCTCGAGCTTTTCCTTCACTTCCTCCGCGGTGAACCGCCGGAGGGTCTCGTCTTCGGCGGACGAGGATTCCTCGTCGGACTCCCGGAAGTACCGCTCGTATGCCCTGGCTTCCCGCCCCTTCCGCTTGGCCCAATTGAGGGCGTTGTTCTTGACGACCCGGATGAGCCAGTACTTGGCGTCATCCTGGGAAGGGAAGGGAATACTCTTCTGCATCAGCCGTTCGAAAGAGTCGTGCACTACGTCCTGCGCGGCCTCCTCCGAACCGGTGATGCGGTACGCTATCCGGTAGAGCAGGGTGAACGCCGCGTCGTAGAGCGCGCGAATCCGCTCCGGGCCGAACCCTTCCTCCCTGTTAAACAAAACCCCGCTCACGATCGTTACAGGGCCTTCACGAGAGCTTCCAGGTGGTGCCGGAGGGGCCGTCCGTCAGGAGAACCCCCTCGGCCTTCAGTTCGTCCCGGATCGCGTCCGCCCGGGCCCAGTCCTTGGCCTTCTTGGCCGCGGCGCGCTCCGCGATGCGGCGCTCGATCTGGGCGGCCCGCTCGGGAGAGGCCGCCTTCTCCTCCGGGGCGGCTTCCGCGGCTTCCCGCAGCCCCAGGCCCAGGACCCGGTCCATGTCATAGGCCCCGGCCAGGGCCTCCGGGGGGGTAACTTCGGGGTCCCGGAGAAGCCCCCACAGGTCCGCCAGGGCCCGGGGAAGGGCCAGGTCCTCGGCAAGGTGATCCGCGAAGGCGTCCAGCCAGACCCGGGCCTTGCCGTCCGCGGGGACGGCCGGCGCCGGCTCGGCCTGGGACCGGAGGGTCCGGAGGCGCTCGCCCAGGGAGCGGCGGGAGGCCCGGGCGGAGTCCAGGGCCTCGAAGGAGAACTGGAGCTGGGACCGGTAGTGGCCACCCAGGCAGAAGTACCGGTAGTCCAGGGGCTCGTATCCCGCGTCCGTCAGGGACCGGAGGGTCAGGAAGCTCCCGGAGGACTTGGACATCTTGCCTTTGCCCATCACAAGGAACTCCCCGTGGAGCCAGTACTTGACCCAGGGCTTACCGGTGGCGGACTCGGACTGGGCTATCTCGTTGGTGTGGTGGATGGGGATGTGGTCGATCCCGCCCGCGTGGATATCGATGCTCTCGCCCAGGTACTTCATGCTCATGGCGGAGCACTCGATGTGCCAGCCCGGGTACCCGCTTCCCCAGGGGCTGTCCCAGACCAGGGCCTGGTTCTCGAACTTGCCCTTCGTGAACCAGAGCACGAAGTCGTAGGGATTGCGCTTGTTGGCGTCCACCTCGATCCGGGCCCCGGCCTTGAGGTCCTCCAGGTTGAGGAGGGCGAGCCGGCCGTAACCGGGGAACCGGGACACGTCGAAGTAGAGGTTGCCCCCTGCGAAATAGGTGTACCCGTTGGCCTCGATGCGCCGGATGAGATCGATCATGTCGGCCACATGCTCGGTCGCCTTGCAGACCACGTCGGGGCGCCGGATGTTGAGGAGCCCGGTGTCCCGGAAGAAGGCGTCCGTATAGAACCGGGCGATCTCCAGGACGCTCTGGCCCCGCTCCCGGGCGCTCTTCACCATCTTGTCGTCCCCGGAGTCGTCGTCCCCGGTGAGGTGCCCCACGTCCGTGATGTTCATCACGTGCCGAACCTCGTATCCCAGGTACCGGAGGGCCCGGGCCAGGGTGTCCTCGAAGACGTACATGCGGAGGTTGCCGATGTGGGCGAAGTTGTAGACCGTGGGCCCGCAGCCGTAGAAGCCGACCTTTCCGGGATGTACGGGTTGGAACTCCTGGAGTTCCCTGCCGAGGGTGTTGAACAGCCGGATCGGGTGCACGGGCAAGCCTCCTGGCGGCGCCGGGAACGGCCTCGTTGCGGGCCGTGAACGATTTCCTGTACAATTCGGGACATGCCTACGGTACGGGAATTCCTGGAAAAAATCAAGTTCGACGGCCCGGTGAGCTACGGCGAGCCCATGTCGGGGCGCACGACCTTCCGGATCGGGGGCCCCGCGGACGCCCTCGCCGAGCCCCGGACCCGGGAATCCCTGGCCGCCCTGCTCTCCGCCGCCCGCTCGGAGGGCCTGCCCGTCTTCCTCCTGGGGGGCGGGGCCAACCTCCTGGTTCGGGACGGAGGGATCCGGGGCCTCGTGGTCTCGACCCGGGGGCTGGCGGGGCTTCGGATCACGGAGGCGGGGATCGAGGCGGAGGCCGGGGTGCCCGTCACGGACCTCGTAGGCGCGGCCGCGGAGGCGGGCCTGTCGGGCCTGGAGTTCGCGGCGGGCCTGCCGGGTTCCGTGGGAGGGGCCGTCTACATGAACGCCCGGTGCTACGAGCGGGAGTTCGCGGACCTCATGACCCGGGTGGACTACCTGGACTCTCGGGGGAATTTAGGCTCCCTGGTCCCGGCCAAGGGCGAATGGGCCTACAAGAGCACCCCCTTCATGCCGGGCGGGCTCCAGTCCGGCTCCGTGGTCCTGGGCGCGGAATTCCGCCTGAGACCCGGGGAAAAACCCGCCATCCTCTCCCGGATGCGGGAACTGGAGGCGGACCGGGCCGCCAAGGGGCACTTCGACTTCCCCTGCGCAGGCAGCGTCTTCAAGAACGACCGCCGCTTCGGCCGGCCCACGGGCAGGATCCTGGACGAGCTGGGCTTCCGGGGCCGCGCCTTGGGCACCGCGGCGGTCTCGGAAAAGCACGCCAACATCTTCGTGAATCCCGGCTCCGCCACCGCCGCGGACATGCTCGCCCTTATTGAGCAGGCCCGCCGGGAAGCCCGGGAGCGGTACGGTTACGAGCTGGAGACGGAGGTGGTCATAGTCGGTGAACCGTGAACGGTGAACATAGGACAGTGGACGGGAAGGTGCGACCGTAACCCGCCGCATTCCGCGCCGATGCGTGGAACTCGGCCGCGTTCGTGTGCCGCTTCCGTCCACTGACCACCGTCCACCGTTTACAGCTTGCGTTCCCCGCTATCTCGCATTAGCATATACATATGGACCTCACGCTTCCCGTCACCGACCCGGTCGGCGTCTTTTTTATTCTCTTCGCCGCCCTCTTCGCGGCCCCCATCCTGGCGGAACTGGTCCGACTGCCCGGACTGGTGGGGACGGTGCTCGCGGGAATGCTCCTGGGACCCCACGCCCTGGGACTGCTCGACGCCGGCGCCTTCCTGGAAACCCTGGGAGGCTTCGGCCTTCTGTACATCTTCTTCACCGCGGGACTGGAGCTCGACCTCCGCAAGCTTCGCCGGAAATCCGCCGACGCCGTCGTCTTCGGGGGGCTGACCTTCCTGATCCCCCTCGGGCTGGGGTACGCGGCGGGGATCCTGGTGTTCGGCCTGCCCGTGGTGCCCGCCGTCCTGTTCGGAAGCCTCTTCGCCTCCCACACGATGCTGCCCTATCCCATCGTCCAGGCGATGGGCCTGTCCGGAAGCCGGGCGGTGTACGCCTCCGTCGGGGCCACGACGATAACGGACATCCTGGCCATGTTGGCCCTGGCCCTCACGACCGCCGGTTCCGGTCCGGGCTGGGAGTTCTGGCTCAAGACCCTGGGGATCCTCACCGCCTGGACCGTCGGGGCGGCCCTGCTCCTGCCGCCGCTCATCAGCCGGTTCTTCCGGCGGATCAAGTCCGGTGGGTCTTCTGAGTTCCTCTTCGCCCTGGCGGTGGCCTTCTTCTGCTCCGCCGCCGCGGCCCTGGCCGGGATCGAGCCGGCCGTGGGAGCCTTCGCCGCGGGCATCCTCCTGAACCGCCACATTCCCGAGCGCAGCGGCCTCATGTCCCTGCTCAAGTTCGCCGGGGATGCCCTGTTCATCCCCCTGTGCGTGCTGTACATAGGCGTCCTCACCGATGCGAGGGCCCTGCTCACGGACGGGCGCATGGCCGCCCTCGCCGCGGTCATGCTGGGGGTGGTGCTGGTCTCCAAGTACGCCTCCTCCCTCTTCCTCAAGCCCCTGTTCGGCTTCTCCCTGGGGGAGGTGAACATCTCCTTCGGGCTTTCCGTCAACCAGACGGCGTCCACCCTGGCCGCCGCCCTGGTCGGGTATCGGCTGGGACTGCTCGGGGAGGCCGTCTTGAACGGGACGGTGGTCATGTTCATCGTGACCTGCGCCCTGGGACCCTTCGTCACCCGAAGGGCCGCGTCCGCCCTGGCGGTGGAATCCACCCGGGGGCAGGCGGGACCCGGGCTCACGGGGGAGCGGATCCTGATCGCGGTCTCCAATCCCGGCACCCTCCGCCCCTTGACGGACTTCGCGTTCCTGATGCGGGACCCGAAGTCTCCGGAGCCGGTCCTGCCGGTCTGCGTGGTCCAGGACTCGCCCAACGCGGACCGGGACCTGGAGCAGGCCGAGACGGTCCTGGCCCAGGCCATCGCCCAGGGCGTGGCCGAGGGAGTCCCGGTCAAGCCCTCCACCCGGGTCAGCCTCAACGCGGCGGAAGGCATCCTGCAGGCCGCCGAGGACCAGGAGGCCACGACGGTGCTGGTGGGATGGAACCGCCCGCCCCGGCCGTCGGGGGCCATCTTCGGGGACGTCATCGACCAGGTGGTGGCGGGAGGCCGCCACCTGACCGTCGTGGCCCGCCTGCGCAGGCCCCTGCCGGAGTCACCTTCCCTGGTCCTGGTGGTCCCGCCCTTCGCGGAGAGGAATCCCGGAGCGGCCCGGGCCTACGCCCTCATGCGGCGGATCCTGGGCGGCGTTCCCGCCAAGCTCACGGTGTTGACCCTGGCCTCCGACTCCTCCGGGGTCCGCGATTCCCTGCGGCGCATCCGGGGAGCGGCTCCCCACATCCAGGAGCTGGAATCCTGGAAGGAATTCTCCGGTGCGATCGCCAAGCAGCCCGAGGGAACCGCCTTCCTCTTCCTCTGTCCCCGGCCGGGACGCCTGGCCTGGCATCCCTACCTGGAACAGCTGCCCCGGGACGCGGCCGAGGCCTTCCCGGACTCGACCCTGATGGTGACCTACCTTCCGGACGAAGGAGGCGGCGCGGAGAACTACCCGGCCGCGGCCGCGGAGTCCGTCTCGGGTCCGGCCGGGGAGGCGGCCGGCCCCGCTGCGGAAGGCACGACGCCCGCGCCGGCTCCGGCCGCCGAGGGGATACCCGAGCCCGCTGCTCCTCCCGACTCCTCGGACCTCTTCTATCGGACCCTGGCCGGGTCCGGCCGGGTCATCCCCGACTTGCCCGCGGCGGCCGTGGTGGACGCCGTCCGGATCCTCCTGGAACGGGGGTTCCCGGGCGACCGGAGGAGCGTGAACCGCCTGACCGGGATCTACGCGGAGATAGCCCAGAAACAGCCCATCGAGCTGGCCCCCGGAGTCCTCCTCCTGCACGCCCACGTGGACAATATCGAGGAGCCCCGCATCCTGATCGGAGCCAAGCCCGCGGGACTCCGTCTGCTGGCCCTGGAGGAGCCCATCCGGATCGTGGTCCTGCTCTGCGCGCCGAGTTCCCAGTCCCCGGAGGACCACCTCCGGACCCTTTCCCTGATCGCCCAGGCCCTGAAGCGCCCGGAACGGGTGGCCCGGATCCTGGCCGCCAAGACCGAGGAGGATCTCCGGGAAGACTCCTAGGAGCCTGTCGGACCTGTAGATCTTTAGCGCCTATCGGCGCTAAAGATTCCGATTATCCGCCTCCTAGTCCCGCCCCTATTCCGCCATGGACACCACGGCCAGGGCGCCCCGTCCGGCGTTCAGGGCGATGACCGAGGAGATCTCCATGACGTACTCCGGGGGGAAGCCCAGGGCCGCCTCCAGACGCCGGACCAGGTCCTGCGCCCCCTCCGGGTCGTGGGCGTGCACCACCGCGTAGTTCCGGAGCTTCCCGGACCGGTGCTTGGCCAGGGTCATATCCAGGATCCTTTTCAGGTTGGCCTCCACACTGAAGGCCTTGCCGTACAGTTTCGAGGAGCCGTCCCTCTCCAGGGACACGATGGGCTTGAGGTTCAGGATCTTCGCGGCCAGGCCCTGGAGGGGGCTGACCCGGCCGCCCCGGACCATGTAGCGCAGGGTCCGCACGGAGACCAGGATGTCCGCCTTGTCGGACCAGGCCGGAAGGTCCGCCAGGATGCGGTCGTGGGACCGGCCCTCCGCCACGGCCCGGGCGGTCCGGAGGACCACGAGGCCCAGGGAGCCGGACAGGTGTCGGGAATCCACGACGTCGATGCGCTTCCCGGTCTCCGCCGCGACCTGTTCCGCCGCGCGCCGGCTGGCCTCCAGGGTGCCGGAAAGCTTTCCCGCAAGATGCACCGCGATGATCGAATCGTAACGTTCCGCCAGGAACCGGTAGGTCCGGAGGAAGACGGCCCCCGAGGGCTGGGAGGACTTGGGGAAGGACGGGGCCCTGTCCGCGAGCTCGTAGAAACGCTCCGGGGAGAGGGTCCTGCGGTCCAGGTATTCCACCTCCCCCACCCGGATATGGAGGGGCACGACGTGGACCTGGTATTCCTCCAGGAGCGCCGCGGGAAGGTCGCAGCCCGAATCCGTGACCACGGCGATGGGGTATTTACGGACATGGGCGGTCAGGAACTGCTCCTTCATGTCGTCCACCTTCTGCTGGAGGACGTCCCCCCGGGCGGACAGGCGTTCGATCAGGTCCGCCGGACGGTCCGTGTGGATATGGATCCGGAGCTTCCTGCGGTTCCCGGCCACGATCAGGGAATCCCCCAGGTCGGAGACCTCCGACCGTATGGATTCCGGGTCCAGGTCCCGGCCCACCACCAGGGCTTCCGTGCAGTACCGGTGTCTGAGTTCCGAAAGGTCGTGGAGGTCCGGGGCTTCCCCTCCCGGATCCAGGTCCGAGATGTCCAGGGCTTCGTCCGCATCCTCTCCGCCTTCCACGTAGGAGTGGGCCCCCGCCACAAAGGCGACGAAGCCGGAAGCCCCCGCGTCCACGACCCCGGCGGCCTTGAGCTCCGCCAGGCGGTTGGGGGTGTCGGCCAGGGAGCTGTGCAGGGCCGGAAGGGTGCCCCCCAGGAGTTCCCGGAAATTCCGTGCCCGGCCGAGCTCGGCCCGCAGGGCGGCCGCCCAGTCCCCGATCAGGGACAGGATGGTGCCGTCCCGGGGGTTGGAGATGGCGGAACGGGCCCGGGAATAGGCGTTTTCCACCGCGGCCACGAACTTCTCCATGCTGATGGTGGCCGCGTCCGTGAGGGCCTCGTAGAATCCCGAGATGAACTGGGCGAAGATGACCCCCGAGTTCCCCCGGGCCCCGGCCAAAGCCGCGTCGGCTATGTTCTCCATGGTCTTGCCGGCGGAATCCGTGGGCCGGGAACTCTCCACCGCGGAGGCCAGGGTGGCGGCCAGGTTGGTACCGGTATCGCCGTCGGGCACGGGAAAGACGTTGATCCGGTCCAGCTCCTTGCGGACTCCCAGTACGCGCCGGGCCCCCGCCCGGAATACCCGGTAGATCTGATGTCCGTCGAGTTCGTGCATCGGTCCTCCACGTTCGGCTGAAACCGCCGGTGCCTCATCGCGAATCCAAGGATACTGGTTCGACACCCCCGCGGCAATAAAAATTGCAGGAATCGATCCTGAAATGAATCCGGGGGGCCTTCGCCCCCCGGATTCATTCGTTCCGCCGCGGCCCCCGAGTATCGGGCTCCTAGGCGCCGTGCCGCTACTCCCGGATCAGGATGAACTCCACCCGCCGGTTCTTCCAGCGGTTCTCCGCGTCCTTGAAGTCCACCACGGGCTCGCTGGAGCCCAGGCCCCGCACCGACAGGCGGCGGGCGTCCACGCCGAACTGGACCAGGAGCCTTCGCACCGCCTCCGCACGGTTCGTGGAGAGCGGGATCAGCTCCTCGGTCTCCTCCTTGTTCACCTGGGCCGCCGAGTACCCGTAGATCTTTCCGATGCTGTTGGCGTGGCCCTCGATCCGGATCTTGTAATCCCGGAACCGGTTGAGGATCTGGGCGATCCGCCTCAGGACCACCTCGTTCCGGTCGGTCTTTTCCTTGGGCAGGCCATCGAAATCCGCGCCGTTGGAGCGGAACACGATGGAGGGAACCTTGATCTTGAGCCGGTCCCCGTCCCGGATGACCAGGACGTCCACGGTGACCTTTCCCTCGACCTTGGCCGAGTTGCCCCAGGCGTCCATCACGGCCATCGCGTAGGGATAGTCCGACGCGCCCTCGACCAGCTCGCCCTTGTTGGAGCGGCCGTCCCAGAGTATGCGCTCCGTGGGATTCCCCGTCCCCGACCAGGAGGTGAAGAGCCGGACCTTCGCGGGACCCGCTCCCTCCTCCACGGAGGACTCGAAGATCTCGAACTGCCAGGTCTCGATCGGGCTGGCGTCCTCGATGGCGATGGCCACGGTCAGCTCGTCGTCCACCCCGTCGTTGTCCGGGCTGAAGAGCTCCGGGCTGGTCCGCAGGCGGACCCGGGGGCCCTCGGTGTCCAGGACGAAGGATGCCGTCCGGGCCTGGGGGGCGTCCCCCTTGGCGTAGACCACCGTGAACACCGCCGTATAGGTGCCCTGGGGCGCCGGGTTTCCCCGGTCGTCCTTGCCGTCCCAGACGAGTTCCCGGGGCAGGGAGGCGATGTTCGCACCCGAGTAGGTCTTGCGGGCCGTGCCGGCGGCGTCCGCCAGAGCGAGGTTCCAGGACTCCACCCCGTCCCGCAGGTTCACGATGGGGCTGAACAGGATGTCGTCGTAGCGGCCGTCCCCGTTCGGGCTGAAGCCCGCCCGGTTCGCGGTCACGAAGACCTGGACCGCCCGGGTATCCGCCGCGATTCCGTCGATCCGGTACTCGGCCTTGTTGCCCGCGGCGTCCTCGCTGGACAGCACGTAGGAATACCGGCCGTCCGACGCGGGATTCCCCTCGTCGTCCCGGCCGTCCCAGGAGACGGGGACAAGGGCGCCCCTCCAGGTCCAGGTGCGCACCGGCCGGCCGTTGGCGGCCAGGATGCTTCCCCGCCAATCGTCCCCGGGGGCCGCCGACTGGGTGATCACCACCTCGTCCTTGCGGCCGTCCCCGTTGGGGCTGAACAGCAGGGGCGCGGCGGATACCTGGGCCTTGGGCGCGACGGTGTCCAGGATGATGACTCCGGAGGTGGCCACGGCGGTGTCCAGGTTGGCGAAGCGCACCGTCAGTTCCGCCTCGTACGAGCCGTCCGGGGCCTGGGTTCCCCCGTCGTTCCGGCCGTTCCAGACGAGTTCCCGGGGAACCGCGCCGGTTCCCTTCCAGGAGCGGACCGCGGCGCCGCCGGCCGAGGACTTGACGACCACGTCCCAGGAGGCGGGGGCGTCGGAGGATCGGACTTCCGGAACGATGCGGACCGAGTCCTTGACCCCGTCCCCGTTGGGGCTGAAAGCCCGGGCGTCGGAGGATACGACGGCGGCCTTCTTCTCGGTATCCACCCGAAGGTTCACGGGCGCCGAGGAACCGGAGTTCCCGGCTCGATCCACGGACCGGAGCCGGAAGGCGTAGGCGCCGTCCGGGACGATCTTGCCGGATTCGTCTCGGCCGTCCCATTCGATACGGGCGTCCGGTTCTCCCGGGAAGGACCAGGTGCGCACGGCCTTGCCCGCGGCGTCGGTGACTTCCGCGGTCCAGGCGAGCTCCCGGCTGCCCGAGGCGGACAGGGCCGCCGCGTTCTGCCCCGCCGCGCCGGCGGGGTTGAAGGTCGGCCGCTCCACGGAAGCCCGGGCCGAGGGGGGCGTCACGTCCAGGAGGAAGAGGGGGGAGGTGGCGGAGGGAGCGTACCCGTTGACGTACCGCACCTCCAGGAAGGCCCGGTAGCTGCCCTCGGGCAGGGGCTTTCCCGCGGCGTCCTTGCCGTCGAAGGCCCAGCGCTCCGGCAGGGAGGCCGCGTCGGATCCCGTGCGGCTCCACCGCTCGGTCCGGCCCTCGTCCAGGACGGCCAGGCGCCAGGAGGCCAGGCCGGTCCGGATGGGGACCCCGGGCAGGAGGGCGACCGTGTCCCGGACCCCGTCCCCGTTGGGACTGAAGGCCGAGACGTCGATGGCCACCGTGATCGGCGGCTGCTGGGTGTTCACCACGATGTTGTCCAGGCGCCGGGAGACGGTGTTGCCCGCCCGGTCCGTGGACTCCACCACGAAGGAGTACACCCCGTCGGGCACCACGGTTCCCGCGTCGTTCCGGCCGTCCCAGGTCAGGTCGGCGGGGGCGGAGGCCTTGTATTCCACGGTCTTCACCGAGGCGCCGGAGGCGTCCAGGACGCGGGCCGTCCAAAGATCCTCCTGGGAGCCGGTCTTGCGGATGGTCAGGGTGTCCTTGCCGCCGTCCCCGTCGGGGCTGAAGATCAGGTCCACCGCGTCCCGGGGCGCGGCGATCTCGACCCGGGGAGGCGTGGAGTCCACGAAGACCTCGTGGACCTTGCTGGTTCCCTTGTTCCCGTTGTCGTCCACCGCCTCCACGACGATCGTGTACCGGCCGTCGGGGACGGGCTTCCCGTCGTCAGCGAAGCCGTTCCACACGAGCTTGTCCGGCACGGGGATCCCCTTCTTGACGTAGGCCAGCCGGTCCCGGAAGCCCGCCAGGCCCGAGGTCTCCGGCCGGCTTTCCTTGTTGCCGATTACCCGCACCGCGGAACCCTCCGCGGGAACCGCGGGCGCGGCCTCCGGGGAAGCCGGCGCGGCCGATCCCGCGGGAGCGGGATCGCCTCGGTACACGGTCATGGTGTAGCCGGACAGGTAGCGGCGCTCCTTGATGGACAGGGGAAGCTCGATCTGGTCGTTCTTCCCGTCCGAGTTGGGGGAAAGGTAGTAGGCTCCCCAGGGGGTCTCCGGATAGGTCAGCTGGACGACGGGGGCCTCCCGGTCCACGACGCCCAGGGGGATGTTGATCCCCGCGGAATAGGCGTAGATCCCGTCGTACAGGGGTTTGACCGCCAAGCCCGGGCGGATCTCGCTGCGGTCCCAGCCCTGCTTGGAGATGAAGGATTCGTCGGACTTTCGGTTGAGCTCGAACTTCCCGAAGAGCCCGAGGGAAGGCAGGAGGGCGGCGGGGCTGTTCAGGATCTCGTGTACGTTGAGTCCCCAGCCCAGGCGCAGGATCACCTTTTCCCGGAAGGAGCCTTCCAGCCCCGCGTTGACCAGGAGGTTCTGGAAGCTCGGGGCTGCGAGGTCGAGGGAGGCTCCGGCCCGGAATTTCTCCGTCTGGATGAAATCCCCGCGCCCCCCCAAGGTCAGGGTATAGGGACCCGGGAAGGCCGTGGCGGCGCCGCCCGCGGCGCCGAGCCCGGCCGGGACGTAGGGCTTGCCCAGGCCGGAGAGCACGGCGCCCCATTGGAAATTCTTGAAGAACAGGAAGTCTCCGACCTTGCGCAGGATGCCGAGGTCCGCGGCCAGGCCCCAGTCGTCCCC
The DNA here is from genome assembly GCA_022703505.1 of Spirochaetota bacterium. Classification (GTDB taxonomy): domain Bacteria; phylum Spirochaetota; class Spirochaetia; order Treponematales; family UBA12059; genus JAAYUR01. Next base: position 287,192 of record JAKLDN010000001.1, read on the forward strand.
GATGACCAGGCCCGCGCCGATGCCGGCGTACAGGTTGGGGTACAGGTCCTTGGCGATCGATCCCTCCACCCGGAAGGCCGTGCCCAGGGGCAGGCTGGTCAGGGAGTCCGGTATGGACAGGAACTGGGCGGAAGCCGTCCAGACCCCGTAGGGCTTGGGTATGGTCAGCCCGAGGTTCAGGGCCGAGCCCCAGCCGGTCTGGGCGTCCATGCCCACCACGGCCGCGTAGTTCGCGTCCAGGACCACCCTCTGCTGGCCCGCCGAGGCCGCGGGATTGAGGTAATCCGAGGCGGGTGACTCCGTGGAGGCCGCCCAGGAACCCCCGGCCAGGAGGAAGGGCGAGGTCAGGAGCTGGGCGTATTCGCCTCCCCGGGGCGGATCGTAGGCCGGGGCGGAAAGGACCGCGAGGGCCGCGAACAGGATCGCCGGGAACGCGGGACGGAAGGTTTTCATCTTCGGCTCCTTTTTGAGGTCGTGAGGATCCGGGCATCGGGAGTGAGCGATCTCGAGCACGGGTAAAAAATAACCTTTACCTCGGGACTCGGCAAATCGACGGCGCGGCGGACTCGAAAACACACCTAAAGAACGCTGGAACGTCGAGTTGGTTACGGTCCCGGGGTTCCCCTATGAGTATACCATCATCCGGCGTCCGTCACCCGCGTCACTGGTACATGATCAACACGGGAGCCGGAGCGAGCCCCAGGACCTCCTGGGGGGTCATGAGGGGCTCGTCGAAGCCGGCCCCGGGGTACCCGCTCTTGAAGAAGAGCTTGAATCCCTTGAGGGGCAGGTTCGCGGCCCGGGAATTCAGGGCGTAGGAATACCGTTTGAGCGCCGGGGGGCCGAAGCCGTCCATCACGTGCACGGGAAGCACCCGGTCGAAGTCCGCCCGGACCCGGGACCGGTCCTGGATCATCTTTTCCGTGAACTGGTGGAAGACCAGGATTCGCACCCCGGGCAGACCGTGCTCCGTCAGGTAGGCCTGCATGAGCTCCTGGGCGCGGTTGATCTCCGCGGCGGTCACGGAGCCGATCTCCTTCATGGGCTGAAGGGTCCTCCACTCGGGATCCAGGGCGAGGTGCACGTTCGGATACCGGAGGAAGGGCAGGAGCCTCCGTACCGACTCCTCCACCGTGTACTTCCCGATCTGATGGTCCAGGAAGACCAGCATGCCCCGTTCCGCGGCGAAGCGGACGTATTCTTCCACGGTCTTGGAGGAAAGGTAGCCGATCTCGCCCTCGGGCCAGCAGGTTCCGTAGATCAGGTGGAAGGCAGGAATCACATCCCGGTCTCCGTTGGCCGCGTCGAAGAGCTGGGCGTAGCCGGACAGAAGGCTCGTGAGCTGGTCCTTGGGATATTCCCCGAGGATGCCCATGCGCCGCGAGGTGGGGTGGCCGTAGAACGACAGGATGTCGGAGTTGGCCAGGACGGGCACCCGCTGTCCCTGGGACCGGGCGGCGGCCTCGCGGGCCGCGTATTCCGCCTCGTCGGGCACGTGGTGATCCGCGGGGCCTGCGGAGACCGCCGGAGCAGGGTCCGGCCGGTAGGCCCGGGGGAAGAGCCGGTACGGCTCGGACCGGGCCGTACCGGGGACGCCCGAGAGGCCGGGCCGGGCGGGGTCGCCCAGGGAGGTTCCGCCTTCCGCGAAGATCGCGGCCGCGGCCGCCGCCGCGGCCAGGGATGCCAGGGCCGTTCGCACGAGCTGGGAGCGCATAGGTGTCCTTGCGAATGGGATGCGAGAAGGGCGCCTTCACCGTCTTCCGACCGTTTCGGACAGCCCCTTCCAGTATCGGAGCCTCCCCGGCGGGTCTGTAGGGCACCCTCGATTTCCCGTGGAATCTTTCCGATGGTATATATGTACGCCCGGCCCTCGACGCGGATCGCCCCCCGTCCTGCCGCCGGAGACGCCATCCTGAATCGCCGCGAGGTTCCATGACCGTGCGCGCCCGAATGGGATTCCTGCTCCTGGCTTTTGTCTCGGCCCTGCCCCTGTCCGCCCAGGTCGCCCCTCCCCTGGGAGGGGACCTGCCCCTGGAATCGATCCCGGAGAGCGACGACCTGCGGGTCCGCTGGATGGCGGAGCTCATCGAGGCTCCCCGGGAACGCGCCCTGGGATTCCGGACCCGTACCGAGGAAAACGCCTCGGGCCGCTGGAGACTCGAGACGATCCAGGGTCCCCGGGCCTTCTACATCGCCGTGGTCCCGGACCGGGAGGTGCTCTACGGCCAGGGTGCGTGGATCATCAAGCGGGACCTCTCGACCGGCCGGTTCGTGCAGGCCAAGGTCTTCCTCCGGAACGACCCGAACACCTTTCTGAGGCTCTATCCCTTCGGGGACCGGACCAAGCTGGACCTGGTCATCTACCGCGGGGTGGTACGCCACGACGTCGTCCTGCCCGTGCCCTTTCGGAAACTCCTGACCTCCCCCCTCCGGGACATCGTGGGATGGACCCGGGACTCCGTGGACTGGGAGCTCCTGTCCCCGGTGCCGGGGCTCTACGGGAATCTACGATCCCTGGCCCAGGCCGTGCGGGAACGGCTGGGAGGTCTCCGATACGGCGACGACGGCGCCCTGGACGAGACGGGCAGGCCGGTGCTCATCGCCGGGGGCGTGCCCGCCGGGGATCCCGGGCTCAACTGTTCCGGATTCGCGAAATGGGTCGTGGACGGGATGCTCAAGCCCGTCACAGGTACCTGGCTCTCCGTGGAAGCCCTCAAAGAACGCCATGAGGATCTCCGAGGCTCCTCCTTCACCCAGCCCTACGAGAAGGCGCGGGATCCCTTCTTCGGGCTGGACTGGGCCTGGAACCTGGGCAAGGCGGTGGCCGACGCCCTGTACCCCAGCCGCCGCAACCGCGTCACGGACAACGACGTCCGCGTACCCGCCTTCGCCCTGGTGGACCGGGGCAGTTCGGAGCCCGCCAACGGGAGCCAGACCTACGAGCCCTACCCCGCCAATTTCGAGATCGGCGGGTACCGGGTGGACGGTCTGCGTCCCCTGCTCTACGTGCTGGCCATCCGGGAACCGGGGAACTTCTACATCGCCTCCTTCAACCGCAGGATGGGCGAGAGCGTCACGCTCCGGCAGTACTTCCACGAAGCCCTGCTGTTCCCCTACTTCGACGCCGGCGGGGAGTTCCGGGTAGCCGTCTTCGAAAGCGCCGAGGAGACCAGCCTGGAGGCGGTCCTGCGGCGGTATCCCTCCGAATTCGCCCACCTGGTCCGGATCCCCGCCCTGCCGGACTTCGATCCCCCGGCACTGCCGGTGCCGTCCTCGGCGGGCCCGTGACAAGCCGGCGCCCGGGGATTAGAATGTTCCTATATTCCGGCCCAACCGCGGAATACCTCGCATAAGGAGCAGGTTTTGGCAAAATCGAACCATGGAAAAACGGTCCCCCTCCTCGTCCTGATCATGGTTCCGACGGTGCTGTCCTTCCTCCTGGCCGTGGGTACCGTCGTCCTGAGCTCCGTCCAGGCCGGCCGGAAACTCGTGCGGGAATCGTCCATCTCCCTGACCTGGAAGACCGCGGGAGAGATCGACGCCCGGCTCGCCGGGTACTTCACCGCGGCCCGGTCCATACTGTCCGGACTGGAGGCGGCCGTGGAGTCCGGGAACCTGGACTTGAGGGATACCGCGTCCCTCCGGACCCTCCTCTATCAGTTCGCCGGCATCACTCCCGCCGCGTCCACCCTGTACTACGGGGACCGTTCCGATCGGACGGTCCTGGTGAGCCGGAACGCGGACGGGGGCGGGCTGGTCTGCATCCGGGACGAGACCACCGGGGGCAAGCTGAACTTCTACGACCTCGGCCAGGACGGCTCCGTGGGCGCCTTCCGCGAGGCCGCCGATTTCGCTCCGACCACCCGGGGCTGGTACAAGGCCGCGGCGGAATCCGGCGAGCCCGGTTGGACGGAGATCTACGTGGATTTCGTCTCGAAAGGCCTGGTCATTACTCCCTACGTTCCCGTGAAGGATTCCTCGGGAGCCGTGGTCGGCGTCCTCGGGGCGGACGTGCCCCTGGACGCCCTGAAGACCCTGATCACCGAGGCCGCCCAGGGATCCGGTGCGGACGCCGCCCTCCTGGACGCGGGGGGCAGCCTCATCGCCCTGTCCCGGGATTTCCCGGTCACCCGGGACGTAGGCGGAACGCCCGAGCGCATACCCGGCCGGGAGAGCGGGGACGGCGTGGTGGCCGCCGCGGCGGCCCACGAGACCGTGGACGCCGTCAGCGCCTCCTCGGAAACCTCCTCCACCTGGTACGACGAGATCCGGGCGGGATCCGGATCCTGGTTCATCAGCTCCAGCCCCCTGTCCAAGAACGTCGGCATCGATGGGACGATCCTGGTCTACACCTCCGTCGAGGAGCGCATGGGCCGCCTGTACGCGGCTTTGGCCGGGGGCGGGGCCGTCGCCGCCGCGGCCTTCCTGTCGGGCATCCTGATCATCCTGGTCGTGACCCGCAGAGTGTCCGCCCAGGTCCGGGAACTCCGGGACGTGCTCACGGCGGTGTCCACCGGGGACCTCTCGGTATCCGCGGTCAAGCGGTCCGCAAGCGAGGTAGGCCAGATCCAGGCCGCGGTCCAGGCCTTGACGGACCGGCTCTCCGCCATCGTGGAGGACATCCAGGGGGCGGCGGAGAAGAGCGCCTCCGCGGCGGAAACCCTGGCGGCCCACTCCTCGGAGACCGCGGCCACCATCACCCAGATGTCCGCGGGCATAGCCTCCATGAAGCACCAGACCGAGGCCCTGGACGTCGCGGCGGGGGAAACCGAGAAGGCCCGGCAGGAGATCTCCTCGGCGGCCCAGACCGTGCTGTCCGCCATCCGGGACCTGGAGAACGCCGTGGAGGGCACCCGGGGGCTGATCGGCGAGATCGGCACGGAGCTCCGGACCCTGGCGGAACGGGCATCCCGGCAGAAGGAGACGGCCCTGCGGGTTTCCGGCCTGGGGGCGGACGGACGGGAACGGGTGGAAGCCGCGGCCTCGGCCATGGAGCGGATGGAGGCCAGCGCCCGGCGCACCCTGGAACTGGTGGACATCATCAACGGCATAGCCGAGCAGACGGGCCTCCTGGCCATGAACGCCGCCATCGAGGCGGCCCACGCGGGCGAGTCGGGCCGGGGCTTCGCGGTGGTGGCCGAGGAGATCCGCAAGCTCTCCGAGAGTACCGCGGAAAACGCCCAGGGCATAAGCCGGACGATCGAGGAGACCGCGGAGGCGATCCGGAACGCCGCGGAGTCCACGGAAACCGCGAACGGGGCCATCGGGTCCGTCATCGACGGCCTGGAGGAGCTGATGGGCGAGCTGGCCTCCACCTCCGACGCCCTCCAGGACGCGGCGTCCCGGAGCCGGGAGGTCGTTTCCGCCCTGGAGGGCCTGGCCGGCACCAGCCAGGCCCTGTCCACGGCGTCCGGGGGCCTCGAGTCCGGGACGGCCGTGATCGGCCGCACCGTGGAGGACGTCCGCCGGCTCTCCGCGGAAAACCGCAGCGCCGCCCAGGAGATGACCCTCGGCATCTCCGAGATCGACCGTTCCGCCACGGAGCTTTCCGACCTTTCCCGCCAGAGCGCGGATACCACCAGCTCCATACGGGAGGCCGCCGCGCAGTTCCGGACCCGGGGCCGGACGGTGACCGAACGGGGCGTGGACATCAAGCGCGATCCCGCGTGAGGGCCGTCTTCCTGGGGACCGGTACGAGCCACGGCGTCCCCGTCGTGGGTTGCCCCTGTCCCGTCTGCCGCTCCGAGGATCCCCGGGACTCCCGGTACCGGGCCTCCCTCCTCATGCGCGGGGACGGCGGGGAACGGATCCTGGTCGATCCCGGACCCGAGTTCCGCCTCCAGGCCCTCCGCGCCGGGATCGACCGGCTGGACGCGGTCCTGGTGACCCATGCCCACGCGGACCACATCCACGGCCTGGACGACGTGCGCCCCCTCACGAGGGAAGGCCCCCTTCCCGTCTGGGCGAACCGGGAGGCCCGGGCGGAGCTGGAAGTCCGTTTCTCCTACGCCTTCGACCCTCCCCAGAGGGGCGGCGGGGTGCCCCGGATCCGGCTGCCGGAGCTCCCCCCGGAGGGCGTCCGGATCGGCGGGATCCGGGTCCTGCCCGTGCCCGTGCTGCACGGGATCCTCCCGATCCTGGGCTTCCGGCTCGGGAACTTCGCCTACCTGACCGACTGCTCCGGTATCCCCGAATCCAGCCGCCCGATCCTGAAGGGCGTTGAAATCCTCGTCCTCGGAGCCCTCCGGGAACGGCCCCACCCCACCCACTTCTCGATTTCCGAGGCCGCCGACGCGGCCCGTTCCCTGGGGGCCCGGGAGGCCTGGATCACCCATATCTGCCACGACCACTCCCACGAAGAATTGGAAGCAATCTGCTCGGGGCTGTCCTCCCCCGGGTTCGACCTGCGGCCGGCTTTCGACGGGCTGGAGCTGGACATCGGGCCCGCGAGCTGAGCTCCGATTCGGCCGTCGGCGGCCGGATGCGCTTGACGACAGTGTTACTTTGTATTACTTTCATCGTACCCTCGATTCCGATCTCTCGGGAGGCACCGTGCGATCATCCGAACCTAGGACTCCTTTCTTCCTCCGGGCGGCGGCCCTGGCGGTCCTGACCCTGGCCGGCGCGGCCGCGGCGGCCCAGGCCCCCCGGGTAGCCGTGAGCATCCTGCCCCAGAAGTACTTCGTGGACCGGATCTCCGAAGGCGGCGCCCGCGTCCTGGTCCTGGTAGGACCCGGCCAGAACCCCCACTCCTACGAGCCGACCCCCCGGCAGATGGCGGACCTGGGTGCCGCGGGAGCCTGGCTCACCATCGGGGTGGACTTCGAGAAGGGGCTCCTTCCGAAGGCACGGAACCTGTACCCCCGTCTTCGGCTCCTCGACACCACCGAGGGGCTGAGGTTCCGCGCCCTGGAGGCCCACTCCCACGAAGAGGATGAGGACAGCCATGAGGAGGCCGGCGAGGACGGCGACCACGAAGGGGAAGGCGGCCGGGACGTCCACGTCTGGCTGGGCCGGGAAGGCGCGAAGGCCCAGGCCCGCCACGCTCGGGACGCCCTCTCGGCCCTGGACCCCGGGAAGGCCGCCCTGTACTCCCGGACCCACGAGGCCCTGGTCCGGGACATAGACGCGGTCTTCGACGACCTGGCCGAGAGCCTGGCCCCCCTGCGGGGCAGGCCGGTGTTCGTCTACCACCCCGCCTTCGGGTATTTCCTGGACGAGTTCGGGATCGAGCAGGTCGCCGTGGAGGCGGGAGGCAAGGAACCCACCCAGAAAGGCCTGGCGTCCCTGGTCGAGAAGGCCCGCAGGGAGGGCGCCCGGGTCGTCTTCGTCCAGCCCCAGTTCTCGAAGGCCGCGGCCCGGGCCGTGGCCCAGGCCATCGGGGGAGTCGTGGTCGAGATCGACGACCTGGCCCCGGACTGGCTGGCCAACCTTCGGAAGATGGGGGACGCGCTCAAGGCCGCCGCCCGGTGAGGCGCCGCCCGGTACTGCGCTGCACGGGCTTTATCACACGGCCGTGCCCGCTTGCCCTCCGGACCCGGAGGGTCTAGGATGGGGATGCCATGACCGCAAACCGCGACCGAGTCGCCTCGGCCCTCGTCCCCGGATCCCCCCACGGCCACGGACGCCCGATCGCCGTCCGCTTCGAGGGGGTGTCTTTCGCGTACGGCTCCGACCCTATCCTGGAGGACGTCTCCTTCCATATCCACGAGGGCGAGTTCGCGGCCCTGATCGGGCCGAACGGCTCAGGGAAGACGACCATCCTCCGTCTCCTCCTGGGCCTGGCCGCCCCCGCCTCGGGGCGCATCGAGGTCCTGGGGGCGCCTCCCCACACCGCCCTGGAATCCCTGGGCTACGTGCCCCAGAACGCCGCCTTCGACCCCGCCTTCCCCATCTCCGTGGCCGAGGTGGTGCGCATGGGTTGCCTTCGGGGCGGCAGCAGCCGCTACTCCCGGGAGGACCTGCGCGCCGCGGACGCCGCCCTGGAGCAGGCGGACGTGGCGGAACTGCGGGACCGTCCCTATTCCGCCCTGTCCGGGGGACAGAGGCGCCGGGTCCTCGTGGCTCGCGCCCTTGCCGCGAACCCCCGACTCCTGGTCCTGGACGAGCCCACGGCCAACATGGACGCCGAGAGCGAGACCCGGCTCTTCCGGGCCCTGGGCGAGCTCCGGGGCCGGACCACGGTCCTCGTGGTCACCCACGACACCCTCTTCGTGTCGGACCTGACGGACGCAGTACTCTGCGTCGGGGACCGGGACGGGCGGCCCGGATCCGTGGTGCGCCACGCCTCCATCCCGGTGGCCCGGGGCCTGGCCCCGGGGGTCTTCGGCGGGGGGGCCCGGCAGGTCCTCCACGACACGGAGATCCCTCCCGAAGCCTGCTGCGGGGAGGGGGACTAAAGATGAGCTTCCTGGACGCCCTCCTGGACCCCGCCCTGCCCTTCGTACGGAACGCCTTCCTGGCGGGGATCCTGTCCTCGGTCCTCTTCGGGGTACTCGGTTCCGTGGTCACGGTCAAGCGGATCGCGGGGCTGGCGGGGGCCATCTCCCACGCCGTCCTGGGCGGCATCGGCTTGGCCCTGTTCCTCTCCGCCCGGGGGCTGGCGCCGGGCCTCCCCCCGATCGCGGGAGCCCTGGCCTTCGCGGTCCTGTCCGCGGCCCTGATCGGCGTCGTATCCCTCAAGGCCAAGCAGAGGGAGGACACGGTCATCAACGCCATCTGGGCGGTGGGCATGAGCGTCGGGGTCCTGTTCATCGCCAAGACCCCGGGCTACGCCGACCCCATGAGCTACCTCTTCGGGAACATCCTCCTGATCTCCGGCCGGGACCTGGTCCTGATGGCCGTCCTTTCCGCCCTGGTCGTGGCCGGGGCCTGGCGCTTCTACCCCCAGATCGAGGCATCCGCCTTCGACGAGGAGTTCGCCCGGACCCGGGGGGTCCGCACGGACGCGGTCTTCCTGGCCGTCCTGGCCGTCGTGGCGGTCTCGGTGGTGCTCCTCCAGACCTTCGTGGGCATCGTCATGGTCATCGCCATGCTCACCCTGCCCGCCGGAACCGCGGGGTTCGCGGCCCGGAATCTCCGGGGGATGATGGTCCTGGCGTCCCTGTTGTCCGCGGTCTTTTCGGTGGGCGGCCTGGCCCTGTCCTGGGAGACCGACCTGCCCTCCGGAGCCGTCGTCGTGGTCCTGTCGGGAGCCGTCTTTCTGGGGGCCTCGGGAATCCGGATGCTGGTCACCCGTACATCCCGGCCGAAGGCGGAGCGTCCGGACGGGAAATAATTTCCCACCGGGGTGGAAAAACTTCCCGGAACAATCGTACGAAATACTAAAAAAGCGCTTGATCACGCCAATTTCTCAGGATAATCAGAACAGGATGATCATGATTTCATATAGATTAACATGATTCTTATTCTCTCTCATGTTTATATTTTTATTCCATTTCTATAAATATTTAGATTCTTAATCTTGTTAATCCTGTACATCATGAAAATCCTGTTCTGATTTTTTCAAAAAATTCGACTTGGCACGGCGATTGCAATATATAAGGTGTCGGAAGGAAACCGGCACCGATCCTTGAGGATCGGGACTGAGTGAACCACAAGGAGTTCCATATGAAGCGCGCAATCATCGTAGTCCTGGCCGTCGCCGTCGCGGCCTCCGCCGTGTCCGCCCAGGGATGGGCCCCGGGCTTCCGCGGCCCCGGCCCCGGCGCCTACGCCGCCCCCGCGGCCCCCGCCGAGACCGTAAAGATCGAAGGCAAGCTCGCCCTGGTCAACGCCCACCCCGCGGTGGTCGTGAAGGACAAGACCTACTACGTGGGCATCCCCGGCCGGCTCTTCGGTTTCGTGGACGGCCTCAAGGAAGGCGCCCAGGTCAAGCTCGAGGGGTACGAGCAGCCCCTGCCGTACGCGACGAACGTCGCGATGTTCCACGTCGTCAAGTTGACCGTCGGCGGCCGGGAGATCGACCTCTCCCAGTCCTTCGGCTACGGCCGCGGGATGATGGGCGCCTACGGCCCGGCCGGCGACTACGGCCCCATGGGCCGGGGCATGATGCCCGGCGGGCGCGGCCGCTGGTAAGCCGCTCCGGCGTCCCCGACGACGCCGAACGAAGGTTCGACCCCGGCCGGGATCCCCGGCCGGGGTCCTTTTTTGCCCGGGCCCGCCGTACCGAGGACAAGAAAAAAGCCGCCTTAAAAGGCGGCTTTTCACGCGGTCCGAGGCTCGATCAGACGTACTTTACGATCTTGCCGGCCTTCAGACAGCGGGTGCAGACCTTGACCGTCAGGACGGTGCCCTCGATCAGCGTCCGCACCTGGACGAGGTTGGGTTTCCAGACCCGGTTGGTCCTGTTCTTGGCGTGGGACACGTTGTGTCCGAAGGTGGTGCCCTTCCCGCAGATATCGCATCGTCTAGCCATATCGGTCTTCTCCGGTTGTGCGAATTGGTTCGCGTAGTATAGCGATGAGGGCGGGGAGTGTAAAGTAGGTCCGTGGACGGTGGTCGGTGGACAGTGATCGGAAATGGCAGAAGACTGCGGAAACACACCCCGCCTTGGCGGGATTTCTGACCGAACCATCGTGTCGCTTCCGTCCACTGTTCACCGTCCACCGTTCACCGACATCTTCGCCCACGCCTGGGCTTCCCGGCCCCGGCCCCGGGCCATCTTCTTCATCATGGTCCGGGTCTTCTCGAACTTCTTGAGGAGCCGGGCCACCTCCGCCACGGAGGTCCCGGAGCCCCGGGCGATCCGGGAGCGACGGGACGGCCCGATGATCAGATAGTTGGCCCGTTCCTTCCGAGTCATGGAGGTCAGGATGGCTTCCTCCCGCCGGAGCTCTCCCTCGTCGATCTGATCCTCCGAAATCTGGCCCGCGGCCCCGGGGATCATGTCCAGGACCCCCTTCAGGGAGCCCATCTTCTTCATGCGCCGGAGCTGGTCCAGGTAGTCCTCCAGGGTGAGCCCCTCCTCGGACATCTTACGCTGGAGCTCCTCGGCCTCCCGGGCGTCGAACTGCTCCTGGGCCTTCTCCACCAGGGAGACGATGTCGCCCATGCCCAGGATTCGGCCGGCGATCCGGTCCGGATGGAAGGGCTCCAGGCCGTCGGGACGCTCGGAGACGCCGATGAACTTGACGGCCTTCCCGGTCACGCTCTTCAGGGACAGGGCCGCCCCGCCCCGGGCGTCGGAATCGAACTTGGAGAGTATGACGCCGGACACGCCCACCTTCTCGTCGAAGACCTTGGCGATGTCCACCGCGGCCTGGCCCGTCATGGCGTCCGCCACCAGGAGGGCCTCGTCGGGCTTGACGGCGTCCCGGATCCGGACCAGCTGGTCCATCATCGCCTCGTCGATCTCCAGGCGGCCCGCGGTATCCACGATCAGGGTGTCGAAGAGCCCCTTTTTCGCTCGATCCAGGGCCGCACGCGCCACCTTCACGGGGTCCTTGGCGCCGTCTTCCTTGTAGACCTCGACGCCGATCTGCGATCCCAGGACCGAGAGCTGTTCCACCGCGGCGGGGCGCACCAGGTCGCAGGCGGCCAGGAGGACCTTTCGTCCCTTGCCCTTGAGATGATGGGCCAGCTTGGCCGCAGTCGTGGTCTTTCCGGAGCCCTGGAGGCCCAGGAGGAGGATTACCGAGACGACGTCGGGGCCCCGGAGCTGGAGTTCCTGGCGGGTGTCCCCCAGGAGGGCGACCATCTTGTCGTGGACGATCTTGACGAACTGCTGGCCCGGGGAGACCGCGCGGAGGACCTTCTCGCCCTTGGCTTCCTCGATGGTGGAATTGACGAAGCGGCGGACCACCCGAAGGTTGACGTCCGCCTCCAGGAGGGCCAGCTTGATCTGCTCGACCGCCTCCTCGATGTTCTTTTCGCTGATGGACGACTTGCCGCCGATGGTGCGGAGGACGTCCCCGAATTTCTGGGTGAGCCGTTCGAGCATGGATTCCTCGCGGAAAGGGTATTGCCGGCGCGACGGCCGCGGCGGATGCGAGTATGTCCCGTCCCGGGCGGGCGCGTCTAGGAGCCTGTCGGATTTGTGGACTTTTTACGCCAGTAGGCGTAAAAAGTCCCGATTATCGGGCTCCTTTGGGAGTTTGCGAGGTAGGAAAATCGCAAGTATGCGATTTTCCTTTGGTTTTCGTGGGCGGGCCCGACAAACTCCTAGCGCCCGGAGTGACCCGGGATCACAAGGTTCCTTTAAGGCCCACCGCCTCCGAGGCGTCCCGGAGGGCCAGGATGGTCTCGCCGATGAGCTCGTCCAGGGAGAGGCCGAGCATCGCGGCTCCCTTCTCGATCACGGACCGGTCCACCTTGGCGGCGAAGGCCGCGGCGCCCCACTTCTTCCGGACGCTCTTCACCTCCATGTCCAGGACGCTCCGGGAGGGCCGGACGAAGGCGCAGGCGGCGATGAAGCCCGTGAGCTCGTCCACGGCGTACAGGACCTTCTCCATGTCCGATTTCGGCTCCACGTCGGTGCAAAGGCCCCAGCCGTGGCTCTCCACGGCCCGGATGAAGTCCTCCGGGAGGCCCGCCCCGGCCAGGAGGGTCCGGGCATGCTTCAGGTGCTCCTCGGGCCAGCGCTCGTAGTCGATGTCGTGCAGGAGTCCCACCAGGCCCCACCAGTCCGGGTCCTGCCCGTACCGGACCGCGAACCGCCGGAGGGCCGCCTCCACGGAAAGGGCGTGCCGGAACAGGGATTCGTCCTGATTGTGGGTCCTCCAGAGCCGGATGGCTTCGTCGCGGTTCAGCATATCTCCTCCGGGCCCCAGTGTACGATGCCCGGGTCCCGGGCGCAAGGGCGCCGGGCTCCCGCGGGCGGGGCTTGACGATCTCCGAAATCTCCATAAAATGGGGACCCGTCGCGCGGGCCTCCGGGCCCCGATTCCTCCGGCCCCCCGGCCGGCCCTATTTCGAAATGCAGCGGGTCCCCTCGGGCCCGATTCCAAATCGTCAGGAGCATCGATCGCATGCCCGTTCCCACTTCTCGAACCCTGTTTCGCAGTTTGGCGGTCCTGGCCGCGGCGTTGGCCGCCGCTTCCCTCACGGTCGTCGTATCGTCCTGCATGTCCTCCGTGACCGCCGTGGAACCGGAAGCCTACGTCCCCGAGGAGTTCCGTAAGTTCTCCTCCTACGACGAGACCGAGTACGTCCAGGCCTTCCGGAGCCACGCCCCCGAGGATTTCATCGCCGCGGGCTACGGGAACCCCCTGTACCGGGAATCGGTCCTGGCCTTCTTCTCCAGCATCACCAAGTCCACCGAGATCGCCCAGGCCATCCTGGACAACGCCGTCGAGTACTCGGTCCCCGTCTCCCTGGCCTTCGCCCTGGCCTTCGAGGAGAGCCAGTTCCACCCCCGGGCGATCAACCGCAACGCCGAGAGCGTGGACCGAGGACTCTTCCAGCTTAATTCCAAGTCCTTCCCGAACATGACCATCGAGCAGTTCTACGACCCCGTCCTGAACGCGAAGAAGGGGATCGCCCATCTGGCCTACTGCCTGGATGAGGGCGGGAACGAAGTGGCGGCCCTGGCCATCTACAACGCCGGGTACGGCCGGGTATCCAAGGGCGGCACGCCCCGGAAAACCCTCGATTACATCTCCCGGATCACCAAGTACGCCTCGAATTTGGAGGCCCTCTTCGAGGCCCAGGTGCTGGCCCGGAGAATCGCGGCGGCGAAGGACGGGACGCGGGGGACGAAGGTGGAATGAAAGTAGGTGAATAGGTGAATAGGTGAATAAGTGAATGGGTGAATGGGTGAAGAGCCGGCCGATGGAGTTCATAGCTATTACCCCGACCGTCCTATTCACGATTCACTATTCACCCATTCACTTCCTTCTCCCTGTCCAGGCCTCGGTGCCGTACTTCTCCCGTGCAATACGGCGGCCCTCCTCGAGCTCCTCCGGGGAGGGCTGCGCGGGGTCCAGGACGACGTCCAGGGCGGCGGCGAACCCCGCGGCGAAGGCGGCGGCCGCCTCGGGAAGGCCCACGCTCCGGCCGAGCTGGTGACGCAGGCTCGTGACCCTCTGCTTCACGTCCTCGATCAGCTTCCCCTTCATCTTCTCCGAGGGCACCTTGAGAAGGGCGAACATCCGGTCCACGTCCACGTCCAGGAGGATGGTCCCGTGCTGGAGGATGCAGCCCCGCTTCCGGGTCTGGGCGTTTCCGGAGACCTTCCGTCCCCCCACGAGGACGTCGTTGATGGGCGCGAACTCCCCGGACAGGCCGAGCCGGGCCAAGCCTTCCACGACCCCCGCGCAGAGAACCCGGTAGGAGTCCAGGATGCCCGGCCGGGCCCGGGGATGGCTCTCGGGCAGGACGATGCTATAGGTCAGCTCCGCGTCGTGGAAGACCGCCCCGCCCCCGGTGATCCGCCGGACGACATCCACGCCCATCCGGGCGCAGGCCTCCCGGTCCACCTCCTCGTCCAGTCCCTGGAAGTATCCCAGGGTCACGGTGGGGGGATTCCATCCGTACAGGCGCAGGGTGGGAGGCTGGCGGCCCTCCGCCACGGCGCCCAGGATCGCCTCGTCCAGGCCCATGTTGAAGGCTCCCGGGGAGACCCCGGTTTCAAGCAGGCGGAAGGTCATGGAGCATCTCCTCGAAGACGTCGGCCGCCGCGTCCGCGGAGAGGCCGAAGAGTTCCACGCCCTCCCGGGCGAGGGCGGCGGAAAAGGCGCTCCGGAACTCCCCGACGGGGATATCTACCAGGCTCTCCTCCGCCCGGTCGAAGCCCTCCTCCGGGTGGGCGAAGAAGTCCCCCCGGACGGCGACGGACTTCAGGACGCCGTTCTCGACGTCCGCGGTCAGCTTGAGGAGCTTCCCGGCGGGGATCTTCACGATCCTGCGGAGGGTCACGACACCTCCTCGAAGGCCTGGCGGGCGTGGTAGCTGGTCCGGGCCAGGGGACCGGACACCACGGCGGAGAATCCCCGGGCACGGGCTTCCCGGGCGTACTCGGCGAAGGTCTCCGGGGTCACGTACTCCGCCACGGGAACCTGGGAGGGCGTCGGTCGGAGGTACTGGCCCAGGACGACGCTGCCGCAGCCGATCCGGCGCAGGTCGTCCAGGACTCCGAGCACCTCCTCCCGGGTCTCCCCGAGCCCCAGGAGCAGGCTGGACTTGACCACCTCGATCCCCGCGGCGGCGGCCCGTTCCAGGGTATGGAGGGAACCTTCGTAGGAGGCCCGGGCGTCCCGGACCCGCTGGAGCCGGGGCACGGTCTCTACGTTGTGGGCCACCGCGTCGGGGCCCGCGGCCAGGACGAGGTCGATCTCACCCTCCCGGAAGTCGGGCACCAGGACCTCCACCCGGACGCCCGGGTTGCCCGCCTTGATCGCCCGGACGCAGGCGGCGAAGTGTCCCGCACCCCGGTCCGGCAGGTCGTCCCGATCCACGCTGGTCAGGACCGCGTAGGTCAGGCGAAGTTCCGCGACGGCCTGGGCCAGTTGGCCCGGCTCGTCGGGGTTGACCGAATCCCCGGTCCGACCGGTCGCGACGGCGCAGAACCGGCAGTTCCGGGTGCAGGTGTTCCCCAGGATCATGAAGGTCGCGGTCCCGCAGCCCCAGCACTCGGCCTTGTTCGGACAGCGGGCGGAATCGCAGACCGTGTGGAGGCCCCGCCGGTCCAGGAGCCGGCTCATGTTCCTCCATTCGGGGCCCGAGGGGATGGGCACCCGGAGCCAGGCGGGCTTCGGGCCGGTCACCGTTTCATCCCCTCCACGACCAGGTGCCCCGAGTCGACCAAGGTACCCGCCTCGGACTTGCCCAGGATGACGATCCGGAAGATCGCCGCCTCGATCAGGGAATAGAGGAGGTCCGTGGCGGCCCGGACGGGAACCTTCCGGAATTCCCCGGCCTGGATGCCGGCGATCAGGAGCGTGGACAGGATGTGCCGCATGCGGATGGTCCGGCGCCGGACCCTCTCGTCCGGGTCTCCCCCGGAACGTCGCAGGTGGTCCAGGTAGCCGAAGATGACGGTCAGGAGCCGCTTCTCCTCGGCACAGCGGGCCAGGACCATGTCCAGGATGGCGGAGATCTTCTCCGCGTTGGAGAGGTCCTCCCGGGTCGCGAACTCCCGGACGTCCGCCTCCAACCCCACGGTGAACTGCTTGATGCTGTAGGAAAAGATCTCGCGTTTGTTCTTGAAATAGAGGTACAGGATGGTACGGGTGATCCCGCAGCGCTCGGCGATCTTCCGGAAGGTGGTATCCTCGTATCCCTCGTCCGTGAAGACGTCCAAAGCGCGCTCCAGGATCTCCTTCTTGCGCTTCTCGTGCTCTACGACGATTGACAAACCGGGGCCCTCCTGTCACGTACTATATACCAAGGTATTCTCCTTTGATAAGACGGCACCGGGAAAAAGGGGCCTGTCCGGCCCGGTTCCCCCGTCGTATACTCCCCCCATGGAACGATATCCCGAGATCGACGCCTTGCGCGGGTTCGCCCTGGTCTGCATGGCCGTCTACCATCTTGCCTACGACCTGGTGATCTTCGGCGTCGCGGGCCTGGCCTTCTGGGAGGGCTTCTGGTGGTGGTTCCCCCGGTGCATCGCGGCGGCCTTCGTGACCCTGGCCGGGCTCTCGATGGCCCTGCGGAAGGCCAGGACGGGCGCCGGTCTACGGCCCTTCCTGGCTCGGGGGCTGCGTCTGGCGGCCGTGGCCGCGGGCATCTCGGCGGTCACCTATCTCGCCCTGGGCCCCGGGACCTTCGTCTTCTTCGGGGTCATCCACCTGATAGCCTTCGCCACCCTTGTCTCGTACCCCCTGGCGGACCGGCCCGCGGCCGCCGCCGCCCTGGGCGCCGCCGTCCTGGCCGGGGGTCTGGCCCTGGGGTCCCGGAGGTTCCCGGGCCCGGCCCTGGCCTGGCTGGGGTTGCGCCCCGAGGGCTACCACCCCGCGGACTACCTCCCGGTCCTGCCGTGGTACGCCTGGTTCCTCTTCGGGATCGCCGTCGCCGCCCTCCTCTACCCCCGGGGCCGGCGCAGCTTCGAGCCGCCCCGAACATTCCTGGATGTGCCCCCGATCCGGGCTTTGGCCTGGCTCGGACGCCGATCCCTGGCGATCTACCTGATTCATCTGCCGGTGTTGTACGGGATCGTGTGGGGTATCACGAGGGCGGGGGTTGCGGGAAGGTAAGGCACACCCAAAAACGCCGAAGCCCCCAAACGGGGGCTTCGTTGCCGCGCCTACTGATAATCGACGAAGCCCCCATTGGGGCTTCAGCGCCGCGCCTACTGTAAATCAACGAAGCCCGAAGGGCTTCGTTGCCGTCATTCTGTTGGGCCGCAGCGCGGCCCAACAGAATGACGCTACATCCCCATGTACGCCTTCCGCACTTCCGGGGACGCCAGGAGCTCCGAGGCGGTGCCCTGGTGGACGATGGCCCCGGTCTGGATGACGTAGCCCCGGTCCGAGATCTCCAGGGCTTCCTGGACCAACTGCTCGACCAGGAGGACGGTGATACCCTGATTGCGGATCTCCACGACCGTCTCCAGTACCTTCTCCACGATGCTCGGCTGGAGTCCCAGGGAGAGCTCGTCCAGCATGATCAGCTTGGGGTTCGACATGAGGCCCCGGGCTATGGCGCACATCTGCTGTTCGCCCCCGGACATGGTCTCCGCGATCTGGCCGGCCCGCTCCTTCAGCACCGGGAAGAGCTGGAAGGCCCGGTCCAGGCGGGCGGCGATCTCGCCCCGGTCCTTGACCGTGAAGGCCCCCATCTCCAGGTTCTGGCGCACCGAGAGCTTGGAGAAGAGCCGCCGCGCCTCGGGCACGTAGGCCAGGCCCCGGGCCACGATCGAGTAGGCCGGGGTCCTGGTGATGTCCGCTCCGTCGAAGCGGATGACGCCCGAAAGGGGATGCATGAGTCCGGCAATGGTCCGCATGGTGGTGGATTTGCCGGCCCCGTTGGCTCCGATGATGGCGACGATCTCGCCGGATCGGACCTCCAGGGATACTCCGTGGATCACGGGAACCCCGTCGTACCCGCAGCGGATGTCCTTGACTTCCAGAAGGATTTCGCCGCTCATGCCCCGGCCCCCTTGTCCATGGTCTCCGCGTACTTCTTGCCGAGGTAGGCGGTGATCACCTTGGGATCCCGGACGATGTCCTTCGGGGCCCCTTCCGCGATCTTCTCCCCCGAGGCCAGCACGACGATCTTGTCCGCGATGGGCATGATGGCCTCCATGATGTGCTCCACCATGAGGACCGTGAGCCCGTTGGCCTTGAGGCGCTTGATCACCTCCACCATCTCCCGCACCTCGGTGCTGGTGAGCCCCGCGACCGCCTCGTCCAGGAGGATCATCCTGGGCGAGGTGGCCAGGGCGCGGGCGACTTCCAGGCGCTTCTTGTTGCCGATGGTCATGTCCCCCGCCGGCCAGTCCCGCCATTCCTGGAGGAAGCAGATCTCCAGGCACTCCTCGGCGACCTTCCGGGCGTGCTTGTTGTCCGGGTGGCCGAGGTAGGCCCCGACCAGGATGTTCTCGAAGACCGACATCTCCTTGAGGGGCCGCACGACCTGGAAGGTCCGGGCCAGGCCTTTGCGGGCCACCTTGTACGAGGGCAGGCCCGCGATCTCCTCGCCCCGGAACCGGATGGAACCCGCGGAGGGTTTGTAGAATCCGGCCACGCAGTTGAACAGGGTGGTCTTTCCCGCCCCGTTCGGGCCGATGAGGCCGACGATGGCCCCCTCCTCCACGTCGAAGGACACGTCCTTGTTGGCCAGGAGGGCGCCGAACTTCATGGAGACGCCCCGAACCTGCAGCATCTCGCTCATTTCGCGCCTCCTTCCGCGGCCAGGCGCGCCCGGAGCCGGGCCTGGCGCTTGCGGGAACCGGTCAGGATTCCCAGGATGCCGCCGGGCTGGTAGACCATCATGAGGATGATGATGAGCCCGAAGATGATCAGGTCGACCCCCGAGCCGAGCTTGGCCAGGTAGGCCCGGCTGTACTCCTGCAGGGGGATGAGCACCAGGGCCCCCAGGAGGGGTCCCCAGAAGGTACCGATGCCGCCCAGGATGGCGACGAGGACGAATTTCATGGACATGTCCAGGCTCATCACCATGGGCGGGTCCACCCGGAAGTTGTACTGGGCGAAGAAGGCCCCGCAGAGGGCCGCCAGGAAGGCGGATAGGGCCATGGCCGTCAGCTTGACCCCCGTGGAGTTGACCCCCAGGGATTCGGCGGTCTCCTGCCCCTCCCGGACGGCCCGGAGGTAGTAGCCGAACCGGGAACGCTCGATGACCCGGGTGATCGTGAAGACCAGGGCGAAGAGGACCAGGGCACCCAGGTAGTAACCGCGCTTGTCCACGGACCAGGTGAAGTTGCGCCACCCGTCCTCCAGGATCGTGTAGTCCAAGCCCACGGCCCCGCCCACCCAGTCCCAGATCATGAAGACCCGGTTGAAGATCTCCACCACCGCGAAGGTGGCGATGGCGAAGTAGTGTCCCTTGAGCTTGAAGCAGGGATAGCTGACGATCACGGCGGTGACCGCCGCCAGGACGGCCCCGACGATCATGCCCGGCCAGGGGCTGGTCTTGCCCACGCAGACCGCGAAGGCCGCTCCGTAGGCCCCGATCCCGAAGAAGACCGAGTGCCCGAAGGAGACCTGCCCGCCGTAGCCGCCGATCAGGTTCCAGGCCTGGGCCATGGCCGCTGTCAGAAGGACGGTGATCAGGACGTGGGAGGAGAACCCGGGTCCCACCAGGCCCGCCAGGGGCAGGGCGGCCAGGGCTACCAGCAGGAGGGGCCAACCGAACTTGGACAGCAGTTTCTTGTAGTCCATGGCTCACCACCCGAAGAGGCCCTTGGGCCGGATGAGGATGACGACGAGGTAGATCCCGAAGACCGCGATGTACTTGTAGACCGGGCCGATGTAGAAGCCCGCCAGGGACTCGATGAGGCCCACCATGACCGCGGCCACCAGGGCTCCGGGCACGCTTCCGAACCCGCCCATGGCCACGATCATGAAGGCGATCAGGCTGAAGAGGGTTCCCACGTCCGGGTGCGTGGCCAGGTAGGAGGGCAGGAGCCCTCCCGCGATCCCCACGCAGGCCCCGCCGATGCCGAAGACCAGGAGGAAGATCTTCTCGGTGTTGACCCCCATGAGCCGGGCGGCCTCCCCGTCCAGGGCCGTGGCCTGGACGGCCCAGCCGAACCGGGTCCGGGTCAGCATCCAGTAGAGGAGTCCCAGGACCGCCAGGGCGAAGAGGGAGGTCACGAACTGGGGCAGGGGCACGATCACGTCCCCGACCATGAAGGACCGTCCCTCCAGGATGGTGGATTCCAGGATCCGGAAGTTCGGGGAGAAGCGGTTGAGGACGAGGTTCTTCACCATCATGGAAAGCCCGAAGGTGGCCAGCAAGGGCGCCATGGCCTTGCCCAGGATCCGGGAGATGACCAGCTTGTAGGTCAGCATCCCGAACAGGAAGAGGAAGATCCCGGAGGCGACCCAGGACACCAGGGGATCCGCCTTGAAGAGGAAGCCCAGGAAGAAGGAGACGTACATGCCCACCATGAGGAAGTCGCCGTGGGCGAAGTTGAGCACGTCCATGACGCCCCAGATGAGGCTCAAGCCCGCGGCGATGAGGCCGTAGAGCAGACCGGCCCATAGGCCGTCCAGTATGACCTGAAAGAATAACGACATAGTCCGTGAACCTCGCCGGATAGGATGGTTGCGCGGAAAAATGGGGCCGGCCTTCGGCCGGCCCCCGGTACCTCAGATTACCACTTCGGGATCGGATAGATCGGAGCCGCGTCCTTGTACTCGTAGGGGAACACGGTCTTGTAGGCCCCGTCCTGGAGCTGGGAGATCACGCTTCGGGCCATGATGTTCTGTCCGCCGGGGGACTCGAACTTGACCTTGCCGCCCATGGACAGGGGGCTGTCGAAGGTGGCGGTGCGCAGGACCTCGGCGACCTTCTCGGTGTCCAGGGTGCCGGCCTTCTCGATGGCCAGGGCCAGGACGTACATGGCCACGGCTTCCTGGATGGAGTTGGAGTCGAAGGGCACCCCGACCTTCTTCATGAAGTACGCCTCCACGGGGGCGACGCCCTTCATGAACCGGGAGCCGAACTCGGGGGTGTAGCCCGCGGAACCCATGAAGCCCCAGCCGTCCTTGCCCAGCTGCTCGTTGATCTTCTGGTCCTGGTAGCCGGAGCAGAAGTTGATGGCGATCTTCGGCTTCCACTTGAACTGCTTCATGGTCCGGACCATCAGGGAGTAGTCCGCGCCCAGGACCGCGCCGAAGAGGGCGTCGGGGTTGGCGGCCTTGAGTTTCTGGATCTCGGAGTTCAGGTTGGTGGCTCCGACCGTGAAGGGGACGTCCGCCACGACCTTGTAGCCGGCCTTCTGGGCGTGGGCCTTGGCCTCGTCCGCGGCGTGCTTGCCGAACTCGGTGTTCTCGTAGATGACGCCGACGGTCTTGATCCCGGCCTTCTTGGACTTGTTGAGCTCGTCGAACCAGTGCACGAACTCGATGGCCTCGATCCGGTCCGTGGGGGCCAGGCGGAAGAAATACTTCAGGTCCCGCTCGGTGAGGGCCGCGGAGGAGGAGGCGCCGCACATGAAGATCTTCTGGAGGCGCTCGGCCACGGCGCTGGCGGGCTTGGAGGCGGAGGAGTTGTAGGAGCCGATGACGGCGAAAACGCCCTCCTGCCCGTAGAGGCGCTCGGCCTCGGACTTGGCCACGTCGGGCTTGCCCTGGTGGTCCGCCTTCACGAGCTCGATCCTGTATCCGTCCAGGAGTCCCGCCTTCTTGGCGATGGGCAGGTCCAGGTCCGGGTACACGCCGTTGATGATGTCCACGATGGTCTCGACCGCCGCCTGGCACCTCTGGCCGGCGGTGGCGACGGGACCCGTCATGGGGAAGAGGGTCCCGATCTTGATGACCTTGTCCTGGGCGCCCGCGGATGCGATCAGGGCGAGCGCGAGGATGACGGCGGCGATTTTCCGCATCGAAGCCTCCATGGGACGCGAAGTCCCCCGTTGAAAGTGTCCGGGAATCCCAGGATTCCCGTGCCGGACATGGCAGTACCCCCCTACGATGTTTCTTTGAGGAGAATAGGCCATGTGACGTAAAAGTATCTTCACCTGATATATTAGAACTGTCAAGGTAAAAAATGGACGAATTGGACGGATCTGTCCCGCCCGACGTCACCGGAACTTCGCCGAGCGAGGCTCGGCGCCGCGATGTCGAGCGAGGCTCGACATCGCGGGATTGGACACCCCGCCCCCCTTCGGCTATGATCGGAGACGGGGGGAACGCCATGACCCAGCGCTACGGTATAGTCCTGCGGCTCTCGGCCTTCGAAGGCGCGGATACGGAGGCGGCCCGGCCCCACGGTCCGGAGATGGAGTTCCACGTGCGCCGGACAGTGCGGGCGGAGCACAAGCTCGAGGAATCCCTGTTCTCCCTCTCGGGCAACGTCGTCTTCCCGAACTTCTACGCCTCCCGGGTCCTGGCCCGATCCCTGAACGCCCGGCCCTCCGTACAGGCCCACCCGGAACGCTCGGTGAAGGCCGGGCGCCTGAACGCCATGGGGCTGGTGGACGAGATCCTCCACTTCGTCTGCGCCAAGTTCCGGGAATCCGTGGCCCCCGACGCCTTCGTCCGGGCCCTGGCCGCCGTGGAGAAGGCCGTGGGCAAGGCCCAGACCGACGCCCTCCTCCTGGCCTTCACCAAGGAATTCCCGCCTCGGGACGTGTACCGGGGCAAGGCGGACGAAGGCGCCTGGCTCGCCGGGACGACCGAAGGGGTACCCAACAGGGTCCTGGCCCTGGAGGAACTCCTCCTCCTCAAGCTGGCCAACGACAACCCCGCCTTCGAACCCTTCAAGGAACTCTTCGACGATACGGCCTTCCGGGGCGCGACGAAGTACCTGCCGGTCCTGGAAAGCCTGGAGACCTTCTTCGACGGGCTGCCGGTCTTCGGCCCGGAAAAACGCCCCCTGGTCAAGCTCCTCCGCTGTCCCGTGGAGGCCTCGCCCTATTCCCTGCCCGGTCAGCTGGACTACATGCGCCGGAACTGGGGCCTCCTCCTGGGGCCCCTCCTGGCCCGGATCCTGGGCGGCCTGGACATGATCAAGGAGGAGGAAAAGCCCTTCTTCCCGGGCCCCGGGCCCTCCCGGGTCTACGTCTACGAGGGCATGGAGCACGAGTACGAGCGCTTCACCGAGGACATGGACTGGATGCCCCGGGTCGTCATGCTGGCCAAGAGCGTCCTGGTGTGGCTGCACCAGCTGTCGGTGACCTACGGCCGGACGATAGACCGCCTGGACCTCATCCCCGACGAGGAGCTGGACCTCCTGGCCTCCCGGGGCTTCAACGCCCTCTGGCTCATCGGCCTGTGGGAGCGTTCCGACGCCAGCCGCCGCATTAAACAGCTCTGCGGGAATCCCGAGGCCGCGGCCAGCGCCTACAGTCTCTTCGACTACGAGATCGCCGGGGAGCTGGGGGGCTGGTCCTCCCTGCACCAACTCCGGGAGCGCTGCGCCTGGCGGGGCATCCGCCTGGCCGCGGACATGGTCCCCAACCACACGGGCATCGATTCCGAGTGGGTGCGGCACCGGCCGGACCTCTTCGTCCAGGCGGGGCATCCCCCCTTCCCGGGCTACACATTCAACGGGGAGAACCTTTCCGCCGACCCCTCCGTGGGGATCTGGCTGGAGGACCACTACTACAACCGCTCCGACGCGGCGGTGGTCTTCAAGCGCGTGGACTTCCGTACCGGGGACACCCGGTACATCTACCACGGCAACGACGGGACCGGGATGCCCTGGAACGACACCGCCCAGATCGACTTCCTCAAGCCCGAAGCCCGGGAGGCGGTGGAAGAGCGGATCCTCCACGTGGCCCGGGCCTTCCCCATCATCCGCTTCGACGCGGCCATGGTCCTGGCCAAGCGGCACTTCCGCCGCCTCTGGTACCCCGAACCCGGATCCGGGGGGGACATAGCCTCCCGGGCGGAACACGCCCTGTCGCGCAAGGACTTCGACGTGCGGATGCCCGAGGAGTTCTGGCGCCAGGTGGTGGACCGAAGCGCCCGGGACGCCCCGGACACCCTCCTCCTGGCCGAAGCCTTCTGGATGATGGAGGGCTACTTCGTCCGGACCCTGGGCATGCACCGGGTGTACAACTCGGCCTTCATGAACATGCTCAAGAAGGAAGAGAACGCGAAGTTCAAGGAAACCATCAAGAACACCCAGGAGTTCGATAAGCGCATCCTCAAGCGATTCGTCAACTTCATGAACAACCCGGACGAGGAGACCGCGGTGGCCCAGTTCGGCAAGGGGGACAAGTACTTCGGGGTCTGCACCCTGATGGCCACCCTGCCGGGCCTGCCGATGTTCGGGCACGGCCAGGTCGAGGGCTTCGAGGAGAAGTACGGGATGGAGTACCGCCGCGCCTACCGGGACGAGGCCCCCGATTCGGGCCTCGTGGCCCGGCACGAGCGGGAGATCTTCCCGATCCTGAAGCGGCGCCACCTCTTCTCCGGAGTGGACGACTTCCTGCTCTACGACCTCTGGGACGAGCACGGAACGGTCAACCAGAACGTCTTCGTGTACTCGAACGGGGCCGGGGGCGAGCGGGCCCTGGTGGCCTATAACAACGCCTACGGGCGGGCCTCGGGATGGGTCAAGGACTCCGCCTACTACGCCGAGATCCTTCCGGACGGAGGCAAGCGCCACGTCCAGAAATCCCTGGCCGAGGCCCTGGGGCTTTCCGGCAAGGAGGGCCGCTTCCTGGTCTTCCGGGAACAGCGGAGCGAGCTCTGGTACCTGCGTCCCTCCAAGGACGTGGCCGCCAAGGGCCTGCACCTGGCCCTGAACGGCTACGAGAGCCAGGTCTTCCTGGACGTCCACGAGGTCGAGGACGACGCGACGGGCCGCTACGGCACCCTCTGCCGCAGACTGGGCGGGGCCGGGGCGCCGGACCTGTCCGCGGCCCTCCAGGACATCGACCTGGCGGAGCTCTACGCGGCCTTCGCGGCCCTGCTCTCGCCGGAGTTCCTGGCCGCCCTGCGGCTCCCCCCCGGCACCTCGGAGAAAGCCGGCCCGGTGCCGGGGGCACCCGCGTCGAAATCGAAGCCCGGGAAGCCGGGCAAGGCCGAGGCGGGCACCGCCGCGGAGACGAGGGCCGCCCCGGACCTGGACCCCGAGACGTCCTCGGCCTTCGCCGCCCTGCCGGAGCGGTGCCGAGCCTTCGCCCGGACGGCCCTGGTCTTCCTGGAAGATTTCGACGGAGGCGCCGAGGCGTTGACCGAAAGGCCCGAGGAGGCCGGGATCAAGGCGAAAAAGCCGCCGGCCGGATCCGCCCCGACGGACCCGGCGGAGCGGACCGCGGGTGCCCTGGCCGCAGGATTCCAAATTCTGACGTCCTTCCTGGCGGAAGCCCGGTCCGGCGGACCGGATTCCTTCCCCGCCTCCCTGGCCGCCGCCTTCCCCGCGGCCGCCCAAGCCGCCGCGGCCCTGGTCGTCCTGGGTTCCCTGCGCGCCCTCCTCGGACCCGAGGCCCGGGGCCCGGACGCCCGGGCCCTGGCGGACCACTGGTGCCTGGACCGCAAGCTCCGGGAAGCCCTCCAGTCCGCGGGGATGCCCGGGGACGAGGCCTGGCGCCTGGCCCACGCGGCCAAGACCGCCGCGGCCCTCCATCCGGATAAACCGGCGGTCCGGGAGCTCTGGAAGGCCTGGACCTCGGACGAGGACGGCGGACGCATCCTGGGGGTGAACACCTGGGACGGGGTCGAGTGGTTCCGGGCCGAGGGTTTCGACCTGTTCGCCCCCGTCTCGGCCCTGGCCGCCCTCTTCGCTCCCGGCGGCGGGACCTACAAGACCCGGGAGGCCGCGGCCGCCAAACTGTATTCCGACCTCCGGAAGATGGAGGCGAAGTCGGGGTACAAAGTGGACGGTGGACTGTAACCAAGGAGTGACCATGCCCTTCGAATCCGTCGACCTCGAGAACCTTTCGGACAATCCCTGGAAGCTCATCGGCAAGGACTGGATGCTGGTGACCGCGGGGAACCTCGCCTCCTGGAACACCATGACCGCCAGCTGGGGCGGCCTGGGGGTCCTCTGGCACCAGAACGTGGCCTTCGTCTTCGTCCGGCCCTCCCGGCACACCTTCGAGTTCATGAACCGGGGCGACCGTTTCACCCTCTCCTTTTTCCCCGAGGAACGGCGGGAGATCCTTTCCAAGTGCGGGAGCGTCTCGGGGAGGGACGCGGACAAGGCGGCCCTCACGGGCCTCGACCCGTTCGAGCCCGAACCGGGGGTCGTCTCCTTCCGCCAGGCCCGGCTCGTCCTTTCCTGCCGCAAGCTCTACGCCCAGGATCTGGGCCCCGGCCATATCGTGGACCCCGATGTCCTGAAAAACTACGCCAACGGGGACTGGCACCGGATGTACGTCGCCAAGGTGGAGGGAGCGTGGGTGGACGGTGGACGGTGAACGGAAATGTACGGCAGAACACTTGAATCATACGACCGTTTAACGATACGCGGGATCCGGGCGGAAGCTTCGCCTCGGTTCACTGTCCGCTGTCCACCGTTCACTTCCCTCTGACCTATGCCGTCCTTCATCGAATCCGTCCTGGCAGCCCGGCTTCCCGACCCCTCGGTCTCCTTCGTCTTCCCCAGCGAGGTGGCCGCGGCGTCCTGGGCGCTGCGGGCCCTGGACCTGGGGCCCTCCCCGGCGGTCTTCACGGACCGCTTCCTGGGCTGGGACACCTTCAAGGCCCGGCTCCTCTCCCGGAAGGCCGAGGGCCGGGCCGCGGACGACCGGACCCGTCTGCTCTGGGCCGCCTCCGCCCTGGAGGCCAACTCCCGGTCCCCCTTCCTGGAGACCCTCCTGCGGCCGGCCTATCGTTCCGAGTACGAGGGCTACGTTCCCTTCGTGGCCGGGATCCTCCCGGCCCTGCGCAGGATCGCCGGCCGGGCCGGATCCCGACCGGAAACCGGCAAGCTCCGGGATTTCGGGGCCCTGTACGCCCGGTACCGGTCCTTCCTGTCCGAGCGGGGCCTCTTCGAACCGCCCTGGGAACCCCTGCCCTCCCCGGAGCCCGGCCTGCGCTACGACCTCTTCTGCCCGGAGCTCGCCCGGGACTTCGAGGAGTACCGGACGGCCCTGTCCGCGGGGACGGCGTTCCGCATCCTGCCGCTCCCGGAAGCCCCGGACTGCCCCCCCCTGGCGGAATTCCCGAACCTGTACGAGGAGCTCCGCTGGATATTCCTCTCCGTAGCCCGGGACCTGGATTCGGGGCTGCGCCCCGAGGAGATCGCGGTCACGGTCCCGGACCTGGACGAGACCGCCCCCTGGGTGGAGAAGGCCGCCGCCCTGGCGGGGGTGCCCGCGGAGATCCGGAGCGGCCGGCCCCTGGCCCGGCATCCGGTCGGCCGCTTCCTGGCCGCCCTGGGCGCCTGCTCGGAGAGGGACTTCGACCTGGAATCGGTCACCGCCCTGCTCCTGGACCGCTTCCTGCCCTGGAAGGAGCCGGACCGGGCCCGTTCCCTGGTGCGCTTCGGAATCCTGCGGCACGCCTATGCCCCCTACGCCGCGGACGGCCGGAAGCGGGATCCCTGGCTGGAAAGCTTCCGGATCTGCGGTGTCCCGGAACCCGGCCTGGACTCCTTCTACCGCAGGCTCAAGTCCGGCGCCCGGCAGGTCACCGGGGCCGCGGATTTCCGGAGTCTGGCCCGGGCCTTCGTCGCCTTCCGCAGGGAATTCCTGGACGAGGACCGCCTTTCCGAGGAGGACGCCCGGTCCTTCCAGCGGGCCATGGACGAGCTCTCCGCCTATTCCCGCGTCGAGTCCGACCTGGACCTGGCCGCCCCGGAGGGTTCCGCCTTCTCCCTCTTCCGTACGGTGCTGGCGGACCAGCGCTACGTCCACCAATCCTCGGTCCCCGCCGTGTCCGTGTACTCCTACCGGGTCTCCGCCCTCCTGGCCGTCCGCAGGCACTACGTGGCCGGGGCATCCCAGGAAGGCCTGCGGGTTCGCTTCGTCTCCGCCCCCGGACTCGGGGAGGAGGAGAAGGAGGACCTGGGACTCCCGGACCGGGACGCCTCCGGGGAGTACGCCCGGGCCTACGCGTCCACGGGAATGACGGTCTTCAGCTTCGCCGTCGAGGGCTTCCGGGGCTGGAACCTCCCGTTCCCCTGGTTCTCCCGGGCCGGCCGGGTCGGAGTCCCGCCGGACGGGGAGGCCCTCCGGGGCTCGGACCCCTGGTCCCGGGAGGAGCGGGCTTGGCGGGGCGAGGACTTCCCCCCCGTACTGCTGGCGGATCAGTCCCGGGCCTTCCGGTCCGCGGCCCGGTCCCTGGGGCCCCCGGCCTCGGACTATCGCCGGGACCGGGCCT
The DNA here is from genome assembly GCA_022703505.1 of Spirochaetota bacterium. Lineage (GTDB taxonomy): Bacteria > Spirochaetota > Spirochaetia > Treponematales > UBA12059 > JAAYUR01. The sequence goes on from JAKLDN010000001.1 coordinate 315,538, forward strand.
CCCCCCAAGCCGCCGGGGCGATCCTGACCCGGGTCACCCGGGCGGACGGGCGCCTGCGCCTCTCGGCCACCCAGGTTTCGGAGCTGCTGTCCTGCCCCTTCGCCTGGCTCCTGGCCCGGGGCCTGGCCCTGGAAGCGGAGGTGTCCGGGGTGGGCTTCTTCGACGCCCTCCTGGCCGGGGAGATGGGCCACGAGACCCTCCGAGTTTTGTACGGCCGGATAGCCGCTTCCGGCCCCTTCGACGGACGCCGGATCCCGGAGTACCTATCCTGGATCCGGCCTTCCATGGACGAGATCCTCCCCGCGTTCGAGTCCCGGCACGGCCCCTTCCTCCGGCCCATGTTCGAAGCCTACATGCCCAAGCTGGGAGACCGGATCGAGCGCCTCCTACGGGAGGAGGCCCGGGTCTTCCAGGGCTGGGAGGTCGAGAGCCTGGAGGGCGACCTGGAGAAGGACTACCCGGACCTGGAGGCGGTCCTGGTCGGGCGCCTGGACCGCCTGGCCCGCCGGGACGGGGAGCACGGGATCATCGACTACAAGAAGCGCTCGATCCCGGGCAAGGACGACGTCCGGCCCGACGCGAACGGATACCTGGCGGCACCCCAGATGGCCGCCTACATCCTTCTGTGCGAGGCGGCGGGCCGGACCGTATCCCGGGCCCGGATCTGGTCCCTGGAGGACGCCAAGGCCCTGGACGTTGTAGGCCCCGGAGCCGGGACCCGAGAGGACTACGGTCCGGCCCTGGCGGCCTTCGAGGACGGCCTGCGGAAGACTGCGGAACGGCTCCGGGCCGGGGACTTCCGTCCTCCCCGTCCGGAGGAGCGGGACTGCGGGAACTGCGGCTGGGCCTCGATCTGCCGGACCGGCTACGCCACGGAGGGACGATGAGCGCCAACCCGATGTCGAGCCGGCTCGATCCGGACCAGCGGACCGCCGTGGAGCTCCGGAGGAACGGAGCCGTGTCCGCGGGGGCCGGGAGCGGGAAGACCACGGTCCTGGCCGCCCGGTACCTGGACCTGGTCCTGCGGGACGGGGCGGACGTCCGGTCCATCCTGGTCCTGACCTTCACCCGCAAGGCCGCCGCGGAGATGTACGGACGCATCCACCGGGAGCTCCTGGCCTCCGGCGAGCCCCGGGCCCTGGAGCAGGTGGATCGCTTCTCGGAGGCCCAGATCTCCACCCTGGACTCCTTCTGCTCCCTGGTCCTTCGACCGGAGGCCCAGGAGTACGGATATCCCCCGGACTTCCGGGTGGACGACGAGGAATGCGGCCGCATCGCCCGCGCCCAGGCCCTGTCCTTCCTCCTGGAGCGCCGGGAGGATCCCGCCCTCCGGGAGGTCTTCGCCCGGCTGGGCTTTGAGAGGGCCTGGAAGGAGCTCTTCGCGGACGCGGCCGCCCGGCTCTGGACCCCCTCCGCCGCCCCGGACATCCCGGCCATGCTCCGGCTCCAGGCGGATACCGCGGAGCGGACCCTACGGGAACAGGCGGCGCTCATCCTGGAGGAAGCCCGGGCCGTCCGCGAGGCGGGCGCCGGGTCCCTTTCCGCCAAGGCCGCCTCCGTCCTGGACGCCTTCGCGACCCTACCCGCGGGCTTCGCGGCCCTGCCCACGGACATGATCGCGGCGGCCCTGGATCCCGTCGTGGCCTTCAATCTCCAGGGCTTCGGGCGTTCGGACGCCGAGACCCGGATCAAGGAAGCCGCGTCCGCGGCCCGGGACGCGGCCCGCCGGATCCTCAAGGCCCGGGAAATGGAAAAGCTGGCGCCCCTTACGGGTTCCGTCCTGGGCCTCCTGGCCGAGCTGGGGGAGCGGGTCCGCCGGGCCAAGCGGGGAGCCCGGGTGATGGGGTTCCGGGACGTGGCGGAAGCCGCGGTGGACCTCCTGTCCCGGAGGCCCGGGGTCCGGGCCGGGTGGAAGAGGCGGTTCCGGTACATCATGATCGACGAGTTCCAGGACGACGACGAGCTGCAGAAGGACCTGCTCTACCTCCTCGCGGAGCGCGCGGACCGGACGGATCCCGGGGTCCCGGAGGTCCGGGACCTGGACCCGGACAAGCTCTTCTTCGTGGGGGACGAGAAGCAGAGCATCTACCGCTTCCGGGGGGCCGACGTCTCGGTCTTCCGGGGCCTGGCGGAAGACCTGGGGGCGGAGGGTCCCGCCCTGAGGACGAACTACCGCTCCGAGCCCGAGCTGGTTTCCTTCTTCAACGAGACCTTCGAGCGGGTCCTGGGGGACGCCGTCGAGCCCTGGGAGGCCCGGTTCGCCCCGATCCTCTCCCGCCCCGCCGCCCCCGGGGGCTCGCCCTCGATCCGGTACCTCCTGAAGCCCCGGCGTCCCGCCGCGGAACGGGAAGGCTACCGGAGCGACGACGAGGCCCTGGCCTGCGGGGTCGCGTCCTTCGTCCGGAAATCCGTGGAAGGCGGGGAGTTGAGGGTTCCGGATCCGGGCGCCCCGGGAGGCCCCGGTTGGAGAGCGGCGCGGTACGACGACTTCGCGGTCCTTCTCCGGAGCACCGGCAAGCAATACCTCCTGGAGAAGTACTTCCGACTCCTGAAAGTCCCCTACTCGGCCGGGGACGTCTGCGGCCTCTTCACCGAGTCCCCGGCCAACGACGTCTATCAGGCCCTCCGCCTGGCGGTCCATCCCGAGGACGGGCCCGCCTACGCGGCCTTCCTCCGCTCCCCCTTCGTCCGGATCTCCGACGACGCCTTCGTCCGCATCCTGGCCCCGGGCCTGCCTCCCTTCGATCCCGAGGCCCGGTGCGCCGCGGACCTCTCCGAGGACGACGGGGCCCGGTTCGACCGGGGCCGCGAGATCCTGGATCGGCTTAGGGCCGGTGCCGACCGCCTTCCGCACTCCACCCTGGTCCGATCCCTGTGGTACGAGGAGGGCCTGCGCCTGGGCCTTGTCCGGAAACCCGACGCCCATCCCTTCCTGGAGCACTTCGACTACCTCTTCCGCCTGGCGGCGGACGCGGACGCCCGGGGGCTGGCCCTGGCTTCCTTCGTTGCCGAGCTGGAGCCCCTGACGGGCACCCCGGAACGGGTCCCGGACCTGGACGCCCCCCGGGAGGCCGGGTCCGGCCTCCGGATCCTGACGGTCCACAGGTCCAAGGGCCTGGAGTTCCCGGTGGTCATCCTGCCCTTCCTGGACAACGCCGTGAAACCCGGAGGGAACGGAAAGGCCTGGTACCTGTCCCGGAACCACGGGATCACTCTGAACCTCAAGCCCTGGGACGATCCGCAGGCCAAGACCGTGAACCTCTTCTACGACCTGGCCCGGGAGGAGGAGTCCCGGCAGGAGGCCGCGGAGCTCAAACGGCTCTTCTACGTGGCCTGCACCCGGGCCTCCGCCCATCTGGTCTTCGCCTCCCTGGAGCCCGTGCGCGCGGACAATCTGGGTTCCTCCTTCCATACCCTCCTGGCGGGAGAGGACGGCCTGCGGGACCCGGGGACCGGTTTGTTCCCGCATATGCCGGCCGGCGTCCGGGAGGTCCGGGTTCCGGACCTGGGCGAGGAGGACTACGGAAAACTTTTCGCGGGGGGTAGGGGCGCCTCGCTCGAGACCCTGGCGTCCCGGTACGAGGAGGCGCGGATCGTCCGGAGGGACTGGGAGCCCCGGACGGTCTCGGCCACCGCGGTCAAGGCGGCCTGGGAGGTGACCGGGAAGGAAGCCTGGGAGGACCTTCCCTCCCTGTACTTCGACACCGTCGCAGAGGAGGTTCCGGAGACGGTCTTCGGGGAGCTCTGCCACGCCGCGATCCAGGCCCGGCTGGACCCCTCCGGCGTCGGGACGGAGGACTTCGAGGCCCTCCTGTCCGGGATGCCCGAGGCCCATCGGGACGCCCTGGCCGGGGAAGCCCGCCGTCTGGCGGAGGGCTTCCTGGGCTCCGAGCTCGGGCGGGCCGCCGCGGAGGCCGCCGCGGCCGGGACGCTGCGGTCGGAGGCGCCCTTCCTGTACGCGCCGGAGGTGGATGCCGGGACGGACCGTGTGGCGGCCGTCCCCGTGGTCTCGGGGCGCATGGACCTGTGTTTCCGGACCGGGAACCGGGTGGAGGTGGTGGACTTCAAGAGCGACCGCCGCCGCCGGGACGGGGTCTACGACGGCCAGCTGGCGGTCTACCGGGCGGCCTGCCGGGGTCTCTACCCCGGGGCCGAGGTGCGGACCCGGCTCTTCTGGCTCCGGGCGGCCCGGGCGGAGGAACGGGTCCCCGCCCCCGGGGAGGAAGCCCGCCTGGCCGAAGCGGCCCGGCGGGCGGCCGCCCCGGGTACCGGCCCCGCGCCCGGGGCCCCGGGAGATCGATGACCCGCCCGGGCCCGCGGTTGCCGCTCCGGCGGCCCGGACCCTACTTCGACAGGGCCACCCGAACGGTTATCCTGCCCGTCCCGGCGTCGTAGATCGCGGACCGGGCCCAGACCCTGCCGGCGGTCCAGCGGGAATCCGAAGCCGCCCGGGCGCAGGCCCAGGCCGCCGGAACCCCGGACCAGGATCCCCCCCGGGCCAGGAGCTCGTCCAGGGTGAAGGTGACCGTGACCGTCCGGGAAGGCCGGGGTTCCCGGCCGGGGTCGGCCAGGAGCACGGAAATCCGCTCGAGGGTGCCGGAAGGCCGGGAGGCCAGGGTCTGCCGGCCGCGCTCCAGGATGCCGGACGAGGACTCCGACTGGAAGCTGAGGCGGCCGTCCCGTGCGGAGAAGGCCACGGGGGACAGGAACCGGGCCGCCGCCGGGAGGTCCATGTAGCGGAAGCGTTCCTCCCCGGAGCCCCCGGAGAGCCGAACCACCAGGACGTCGACCTCCCGCTCCGCTGCGGCGGCCGCCGCGGACAGGACGGCCAGGAAAAAGGCGGGCAGGGCCCGCACGAACCGTCTTCGTTCCATGACCGAGAAGATAGCGCGGCCCCGGGCGGGATTCCCGGTTCCCCTTGATTCTTTGACCCTCTTCCGGTATAGTCTCGACCGCCCGCCGAGATAGCTCAGATGGCAGAGCGGCGCACTCGTAATGCGCAGGTCAGCGGTTCGATTCCGCTTCTCGGCTTTAGCTAGAAAAGAATGATCGCTCCCTCCCGCTCCTCGGGCCTCTCGATCTCCCGTTTCCACAAGCCCAACTCCCGCCGCTCGATCCGGATGGTCTGGGTCTTGGGTATGAATTTGCGGAAGACCTGGAAGGTGTCCGTATGGAAATGGATCACCCGGCCCAGCTCCCCTCCCAGGTCCTCGGAGACGATCCGAATGCCCTCGGCGGCCAGGAATTCCCGGATGAAGCGCTGGTTCACGTCCCCGACGCAGAGAAAGTGGGAGTCCGCCCCCTCGTCCAGGATGGCCCCTCCCCCGAAGACCTTGGCCTGCAGACGGGACCGCTGGGCCCCGAGCTTCATCATGTCGTTGATCAGGAGCTCCATGGCGTGGATCCCGTACCGTCCGGCCTCGGTGACGTTCAAGGGCATGCTTCGGGCGTACCGTCGGTTGGCCAGAAGGAAGTGGTTCATCCCGGACACCCGGGCCGCAGGATCGTAGAGACAGGCGGCCACGCAGGATCCCAGCAGGGTCGAGAGGACCGTCGCGTCCGTGGTGGCCCGATGGTCCCCGGGCCGAAGGGTGATTCGCTGGTGCAACGGAACCGAGTATCCCATACGTCTCCCGTTCGGTTTCCGGATTCCCGTACCGCGGCCGGGCGCAGGCCCGCGCGTGGATAGTACTCTTTTCTACAAATATAACGGTCCCGAGTCCGCGGGTACAAGGGAAGCCGCGTTCCCCGCCGCCCGGCACGATGCCCGGCGGACCTGGGGGGGGATCCGCTTCTTTACAGCCGCCCCGCCCCCCTGTATGATGGGGCGGCTCCGGGAGCCGGCCGTGGACCTCCGGCCGATGCCCCCTCGAATCCAGCCATTCCGGAGATACCATGGAAGGCACCTCGCCCACCCCGCCCGCCCCGAGCCCCGGCGACATCTTCTGGACATTCTTCCGCATCTCCGCCGTGACCATCGGCGGGGGCTACGCCATGGTCCCGGTCATCGGCAAGGAGGTGACCGCCAAGCGGTGGATGGAGGAGAAGGAGTTCTACGACCTCTTCGCCCTGGCCCAGTCCTTCCCGGGTCCCATCGCCCTGAACACGGCCCTTATCGTGGGGAGGAAGATGGCCGGCATGGCCGGCTTCTGCCTCGCCCTGGCCGGCATCCTGGTGCCCCCCTTCGTCTCGGTCCTGGTGGTGGCCCTCCTTCTGGACGGCTTCGGGAACCTGGCGCCGGTGCGGGGCTTCCTGGGCGGGGCGGCGGCGGTGATCCCCGGCTTGGTGGGCGCCCTGCTCTGGCGCATGACCCGGACGCGCACCTGGACGGTCTGGCGGATCGCCTGCACCCTGTGCGCGGCGGCCGCGGTCATCGCCTTCCGGTCCTGGGCCATCCCCCTCTTCTTCGCATCCGTCCTGGTGGCCCTGGCCGGGGAGGTCCGCTCGTGAACCTGCTTAGCCTGGCCTGGGTCTTCTTCAAGATCGGCATCGCGGCCTACGGGGGCGGTTGGACCATCGTCGGCATCATCAAGACCGAGATCCTCGGCCGGGGCTGGATCACCGAGGCGGGGTTTTCCGATCTCGTGGCGATCTCCCAGGTGACCCCGGGCCCGGTGGCCCTGAACGCTGCTACCCTGGTGGGGTACCGCCTGGCGGGGATCCCGGGGGCGGCCGTCGCGACCCTGGCCGTGGTGGCCTTCCCGATCCTGTCCATCCTGGCGGCCACGAGTCTCCTGGCCCGGCTGGGCAAGGCCCGAGGCATGCTCCAGGAGGCCTTGAAGACGGGTACCATCGCCCTGGTGGCCATGACCCTCTGGACCTTCCTGCCCGCGGCGGCCTCGTCCTGGACCTCCGGGGTCCTGGCTGCCGGAGCCTTCGCCCTGGCCGCCTTCACCAAGACCCACCCCCTGTTCATCATCCTGGGCGCGGGGGGGATCGGACTGGTCCTCTCCCTCCTTGTCCCTTGACCCGGGGCAACGAGGGAACGATACTTCCAGTACGCCATGAACAACGAGAAGATACTGATCGTCGAGGACGAGAAGATCATCGCCCTGGACCTCCAGCGCAGGCTGGAGCGCTTCGGGTACACGGTGGTCGGGATGGCCAGCGAGGGCGAGACGGCCGTGGAGCTGGCCCGCCAGGCGGGCCCGGACATCGTCCTCATGGACATCTACCTGGCCGGCACCATGGACGGCATCGACGCCGCGGGGATCATCCGCAACCAGCTGGGCCTGCCGGTCATCTTCCTGACCGCCTATACGGACGAGAGGACCCTGGAGCGGGCCAAGGAAGTCGAACCCTACGGCTACATCCTGAAGCCCCTCAAGGAACGGGAACTCTACACCACCATCGACATCGCCCTGTACAAGTACGGGATCGAGAAGCGCCTGCGGAAGCAGGAGCGGCTCTTCTCGGCCATCCTCCATTCCATCAACGACGGGATCGTGGCCACGGACATGAACCTCAACATCCAGTTCATGAACACCGTGGCGGAGGAGATCACGGGGTACCGGGAGGAGGCCGTCCAGGGCGCCTGCCTGACCCGCATCCTGACCCTCTTCGACCCCCGAACCCAGAAGGACCTCCTGGGCAGCGGAGCGCCCCCGGTGGAGGAACGCCCCTACTTCTTCCACGAGGTGTCCATCAAGAACAACCTCAACCAGACCATCCTGGTGGACGGCTCCATCACCCGGATCCACGAGAAGGAGAACGCGACGGAGGGCTACCTCCTGGCCCTGCGGGACATCACCGAGATGAAGCGGATGTCCGAGACCATCAACTACCAGGCCAGCCACGACATCCTGACCGGACTGTCCAACCGGGAGGAGCTCTCCTTCAAGCTCGGGGAGGTGCTCAAGAACATCCAGCAGACCGGAGACAGCCACGGCCTTCTGATCCTGGACGTGGACCGCTTCAAGGCGGTCAACGACACCTGCGGGGCCCTGGCGGGGGACGAGCTCCTGCGGCAGGTGGCGTCCCACATCCAGGCCAACATCCAGCGGAACGACATCTCCGCCCGGATCGGGGGGGACGAGTTCGCCTGCATCCTGATGAACTGCGCCGTCCAGGACGCCTTCAACGTGGCCAAGCGCCTCCAGGAGGCCGCGGCCAACCGTAAATTCATCTGGCAGGGGACGGTGTTCCCGGTCACCATGTCCATCGGAATCGTCCCGCTGACCCGGGAATCCGGGGACATCCACGCCGTCCTGGCCGCGGGGGACGACGCCTGCCACATCGCCAAGGAATCCGGGGGCAACAAGATCAGCATCTTCCAGGTGGAGGACACGGTCTTCCAGCGGCGCCGGGGCGAGATGGAGTGGATCGGCAAGATCAACCGCGCCATCGACGAGAACCGCTTCCTGCTCTACTACCAGCCCATCGTCCCCCTGGATCCCGTGAAGGGATACTCCAAGAAGATCGAGATCCTCATCCGCCTGGTGAACGAGGACGGGGGGATCGCCCGTCCCACGGACTTCATCCCCTCCGCGGAGCGGTACAACCTGATGCCCCAGATCGACCGCTGGGTGATCGAAAACGCCATGCGGTCCTTCCGCACCCTCCAGGACCGGAGGAACCCCCTGGCGGACTCCATCTTCTCGATCAACCTGTCCGGGCCGTCCCTCCTGGACGAGACCCTGGTCGACAAGATCCTGGCCACCCTGGCCCAGTACAGCCTGTCCGCCACCTCTTTCTGTTTCGAGATCACCGAGACAGCGGCCATCCAGAACCTCGCCTACGCCACCCGCTTCATGAAGCGGCTCAAGGAGGAGGGGTTCACCTTCGCCCTGGACGACTTCGGCTCGGGGTTCTCATCCTTCGGCTACCTCAAGAACCTGCCCGTGGACTACCTCAAGATCGACGGGTCCTTCGTGCAGAACATCGACGAGAGCCTGGTGAGCTGCACCATGGTGGAATCCATCAACTCCGTGGGCCACGTCATGGGGCTCAAGACCATCGGGGAGTTCGTGAAGTCCGACAAGATCTGGAAGAAGCTGGTCGAGCTGGGGGTGGACTACGGCCAGGGCTACATCTTCGCGGAGCCCCGGCCCCTACTCTCCGATCCCGTCTAGCCGGTCAGGGATCCCCGCCCGGCAGGGCGGCCGCGTCCCGCCGCACCCGGGCGGCCGCCTCCTCGAAGGCCGGGACGTCCGCCAGGCTCTTCACCGGGGAAAGCTCCTCCGGCAGGGCCGCGGCCAGGAGGCGTACCAAGCGTCCTTCGGCCAGCCGGGCGTCCACGTTGTCCAGGGCGAACTCCCTCCCGGCCGGATCGTTCCCGGGAATCGAGTAGCCCTCCCCGTCTTTCCAGTGCTCGGCCCGGATCGTCTCGCACAGGGCGAGGAGGGACGGGGCCTTGTAGGCCCGCAGGCCCACGTTGGCCCAGCCCGAGGAGGACCGGACCGCGGTTCCGGAGAGCTTGGCGTGGCCGAAGGAAGCCGGCCGTCCGAGGCCGTCCAGGGTTATCGGGTACGCCGGTCGTTCGAAGCGGGCGGCGGGAAGCAGGAGGCCGACGGGCTCCCCCAGGGAGACGAGGGCGTCCAGGACGACCAGGGCGGCCCGGGCCGTGAAGGGGCTCGACGCGTCCCCCCCGAAATTGACCAGGACGTACTCCGCGTCCTTCCAGAGGTCCCGGCACTGCCAGACCGCGTCCCCGTGGCCCAGGGGCTTGCCCAGGGGGGCCTCCTGGGTGAAGAAGCGCCGCTCCTCCGGGGAGACACCTAAGGGTTCCAGGATCTCCCGGTCGATCTCGGCTTCCCAGCCCCGGACCACGATCACCCGGCTCCCCAGGCCCCGGAAGGCGTCCACCGCGTAGGCCGCGATGGGGACGGGATCCGGCCCCCGGCCCAGGGCGTTGCGCACCGGGAAGAGGCCCCGGGGCCGGGCGGGATCGAAGCGGAGGTCCCGGCCCTCGGCGGCGGCCTGTCTCAGGGAGTCCACCCATCGGGACCCGGCTCCCGCCAGGAGGGTCAGGCAGACCGTCCGTCCCGCCAGGTACTCGAGGTACTCGGGCAGGGAACGGATCCCCCTCCGGTTCTCGGAGAGGGCCCGGGCCAGGAGGGTATCCCGAAGTCCGAAGACCTTGTCGTGATCGGTTCCCGTGAGCCGTACCAGGGAGGATGTCATGGAAGCAGTATAGTGCGGAACGGACCTAGGCTCTATAGACCCGGTATTTCTTCACGAACCCGAAGGGACGGTAGGTCATCTTGGCCTGCCTAAGCCCCTCGTCCCCCAGGTCCTGTTCCCGGTTCACGATCCGGAAATACGCGGGCAGGGTCTGGGCGAAGGCCTGGTTGATGAACTGGTAGATCCCCTTGTACCCGTCCACGGCCTTCTCGAAGTGGACCGCGAACATCCGGGCCTTGGAGATGGGTTCTCCGAGGACGTAGCCCGCGGGGCGGCCGTCGGCGTAGTACACCGCTCCCCGCATCCCCAGCTCCTCGAAATACTCCAGGGCCTCCCGGGAGGCGGCGTAGTCCCCCTCGACCCCCTTGGCCTCGCGCCACCGGTCCAGGACCTCAACGGCGTCCGCCACGTTGGCCTTGGTCAGGGGCCTCTGTTCGCAGGCGCAGGTGCCCAGGAAGGCGTTCACCAGGTTCCGTTTCTTGTGGTAGGCCTTTCCGGAGAGCTCCGCCAGGTCCGTCCTGTGGTAGAGGTAGTCGAAGTTGTCCCGGTCCTCCTGGATGCGGTAGCCCCACTGCTCCAGCTCCACCCGGTGGACCTGGGATTGGCTCTCGGAGAGGTTCTTGAGGTACAGATGGTCCTTGAAAAGGTCCTCAAGGTGCTCCCGGTCCGGCACCGCGCAGGGGGTCAGGAAGAAGGGCTCCCCGTTCTTGACCCCCCTCAGGACCAGGGTCTGGCCGGGGATGCGGGACACCTTGTAGCCGTAGGCGTGCCGGAAGAGGAAGAGATTGGAGAAGGTGAACTCCGAGATTCCGTCGGAAAGAAGGTTCAGGCTGGGGTACATCTCGTCCCGCATGTCCAGGGAGATCGGGGCGAAGTCGGGGTATTCGGGTATTGCCATCGGGAAGAATATATCGATTGCCCCTCCCGGGGGCAAGGCCGCGACCGTCCGGTCGCCTCCGTACTTGCCCAATCCCGGAAACCGGGACATACTGCCGGGCATGGACAACTACAAGGAAGCGCTTTCGGACCCCTTCGCCGGGGAGCTGGCCGAGCGCCTTACGCGCTACGCCCGGATCGAGACGACCAGCGACCGGCATGTGGAGGACATCCCCTCCACCCCGACCCAGTGGGACCTGGCCCGGGTCCTCCAGAAGGAACTCCAGGACCTGGGGTTCTCCGACGTCACCCTGGACGACCACTGTTACCTTTCCGCCCGGCTCCCCGCGACCCCCGGGTACGAGGGCAAGCCCTCCGTCGGGTTCATGGCCCACATGGACACCGCCAGCGACGTCACGGCGAAGGACGCCAAGCCCCGGGTCGTCCCGGACTACGACGGGAAGGCCCTGAAACTGTCCGACGAGCATACCCTGGACCCCGCGGCCTACCCGGACCTGGCGGACCACGCCGGGGACACCCTGATCGTCACGGACGGGACGACCCTTCTGGGGGCGGACGACAAGGCGGGGGTGGCGGAGATCCTGACCGCCCTGGGGCACCTCATCGCCCACCCGGAGATCGCCCACGGCCCCGTCGAGGTCTTCTTCACCCCCGACGAGGAGACCGGCAAGGGCATGAACCTCTTCCCCCTCGCGAAGGTCCGCTCGGTGGCCTGCTACACCCTGGACGGCGGCAAGCTGGGGGAGATCGAGGCGGAGTGTTTCACCGCCTATTCGGCCAAGCTGACCTTCAAGGGGTACGTGATCCATATCGGGTCGGCCCGGGGCAAGCTGGCCAACGCCACCGCCATGGCCGCCTCCTTCATCTCGATGCTGCCCCGGGCGGAGAGCCCGGAGTCGACCGACGGCTGGTACGGCTACTACTGCCCCATCGAGGTCCAGGGGACCCTGGAGAGCGCCTCCGTGGAGGTCTTCCTCCGGGACTTCACGGACGAGGGGATGAACCGCCGGATCGAGACGGTCAAGGCCCTGGCCAAGGCCGTGGAAGCCCAGTTCCCGGGCGGCTCCGTGCAGGCGGACATCAAGAAGCAGTACGTGAATATGCGCAGGAAGCTGGACGAGCGGCCCGAGGTCCTCGAGCGCCTGGTCCGGGCCTGCAAGGACGTCGGGATCCCGCCGGTGATCAAGCCGATCCGGGGGGGCACCGACGGGGCCCGGCTCACGGAGATGGGCATCCCCACCCCGAACATCTTCACCGGGGGCTACAACTACCACTCCCGCTACGAGTGGGCCAGCCTGTCCGAGATGGTCCTGACCGTCCGGACGGTGCTCCGCCTGATCCGGCTCTGGGCCGCATAGCGTTGGGGACCACGTTGTGGTCCCCAACGGCAACGAAGCCCCTAGGGGCTTCGTCGAGTTTCCCGGAGTTGGCCTACCGTCCGGAGCATCCGGAGCATGGATGACTTCACCTCGGCGTGGGCGGCCTCGTTCGCGGCCACGGCGGCGGGGTCCTGCCGGACCGGGCTGGGGGCCGGCAGGGACGCGGCGTCCCGGGTGACCATGGACCGGAGCTGGTCCCCGGAGAACTCCAGGTGGAACTGCAGGCCGAAGGTCCGGTCCCCGTAGGAAAAGGCCTGGTTCGGGCAGTGCTCCGTCCGGGCCAGGCGCACGGCCCCGGAGGGCAGGTCGAAGGCGTCGTTGTGCCACAGGAATCCGAGCAGGGGCTCGGGCAGGCCCTCGAACAGGACCGAGCTCCGCCCGGCCTCGGTCCGCTCGATGGGCCAGTAGCCGAACTCGGGCACCGGGGTCTTGTAGACCCGGGCCCCCAGCAGGCGGGCCAACAGCTGGCCTCCCAGGCAGATCCCCAGGAGCGGGACCCCCGCCTTGATCGCGGACTCCATGTACCCCAGCTCGTCCCGGATCCAGGGGTACTTGTCGTCCTCGGTGGCGTACATGTAGCCCCCGAACACGACCACAGCGTCGTAGGCGGCCGGGGCGGCGGGGCGGTCGCCCTCCGATAAGAGGACCGTATCGAGGCGGGCGCCGGAGGCGGCCAGGTCGGCCTCGAAGTTGTAGGGCGAGCGGGGGGGACCGTGCCGGACCAGGAGGTATCTCATGGCCGCGGATTATACCGGCCCCCGGAACCCGGGGCAAGCGGAGCCGGAACGGCGGCCTCCCTTGCGCGCCCCCGGCGGGCAAGTATACAATGCCGCCTCATGGAATACCTCAAGCGCACCACCACCTGCGGGGCCCTTCGCAAGGGCGACGCGGGGCAGATCGTCGCACTGAACGGCTGGGTCCACCGCAAGCGGGACCACGGCGGAATCTCCTTCATCAACCTCCGGGACCGCTACGGGATCACCCAGGTCGTGGTGGACGCGGACGCCGAGGCTGCCCTGAAGGCCTCGGCGGCGGAGCTCAAGAACGAGTACTGCCTGTCCGTCCGCGGCAGGGTCCGCGCCCGACCCGATTCCATGGTGAATCCCGACATGCCCACCGGGGAGATCGAGGTCGTGGTGAGCGAGCTCCAGATCCTGACCCGCTGCGAGACCCTCCCCTTCCAGATCGACGAGCGGTCCGACGCCAAGGAGGAGACCCGCCTCAAGTACCGCTACCTGGACCTGCGGTCCGGGGCCATGCAGTACCGGATGCGCCTGCGCCACGAGGTCGCCTTCGCGGTGCGGGAGCACCTGGCCTCCGAGGGCTTCTACGAGATCGAGACCCCCACCTTCATCCGCTCCACCCCCGAGGGCGCCCGGGACTACCTCGTGCCCTCCCGCCTCTACCCCGGGAAGTTCTACGCCCTGCCCCAGAGCCCCCAGCTCTACAAGCAGATCCTCATGGTCTCCGGGATGGACAAGTACTTCCAGATCGCCCGGTGCTACCGGGACGAGGACGCCCGGGGGGACCGCCAGCCCGAATTCACCCAGATCGACATCGAGATGTCCTTCGTCAAGCGCGACGACGTCCTTTCCATGGTGGAGCGGCTCTTCGGCCATGTCTTCCGCAAGACCCTGGGGGAGGAGCTGCCCGCGAACTTCCGCCGCATCTCCTACGACGAGTCCATGGAGCTGTACGGGACCGACAAGCCCGACCTCCGCTTCGGCCTCGCGATGAAGGACATCGGGGACCTCGCCGCCCGCTCGACCTTCCAGGCTTTCAAGGACGCCCTGGCCGCGGGGGGCGCCGTCAAGGCCCTGGTCGCCCCGGACAAGGCCGACTACTCGCGCAAGCAGATCGAGGAGCTCGAGGCGGCCGCCAAGGTATACCGCGCCAAGGGCATGGCGTGGTTCAAGGTCGCGGCCGGAGAAGGCGGCGCGGCCGCGCAACTCGAAGGCGGGGCTTCAAAATTCTTCGCCGGCGAGGGCGCCCCGGCGGGACTCGCCTCGGACCTGGTCGCGGCCCTGGGGGCGAAGTCCGGGGACCTCGTACTGATGGTGGCGGACGCCAAGCGCAAGGTCGCCTGCCAGTCCCTGGGGGCCGTCCGTTCCAAGCTCGGCAAGGACCTCGGTCTCTGCGACCCCAAGCGTTTCGAGTTCGCCTGGATCGTCGACTTCCCCATGTTCGAGTGGAACGAGGACGAGAACCGCTGGGAAGCGGCCCACCACATGTTCACCATGCCCCAGGAGAGGTTCCACGCCACGATGGAGTCCGACCCCGGCTCCGTGAAGGGCGACCTCTACGACCTCGTCCTCAACGGGTACGAGCTCGCCTCCGGTTCCATCCGGATACACGACCCGGACCTCCAGAAGCGGGTCTTCAAGATCGTGGGCTTCTCCGAAGAGGACGCCCAGAAAAAGTTCGGCTTCCTGACCGAGGCCTTCAAGTACGGCCCCCCGCCCCACGGCGGCATCGCCCCCGGTCTGGACCGCCTGGTCATGCTCATGGCCGGGGACACTTCCATCAAGGAAGTCATCGCCTTCCCCAAGAACTCCTTCGCCGTGAGTCCCATGGATGATTGCCCCAATGAGGTGGACCAGAAACAGTTGGACGAATTGCACATAAAGATTGTGGAGAAGGCGGAATCCAAGTAGGCCGATGGTAATCGTCGTGCGGCATCCCGCGCAGCGGGTGCCGCACACGATAATCACTTCCTCTCGATGAGCGCCGGGCCGCCAGGCCCGGCGCACGATTGCCCCAACGAGGTGGATCAGAAGCAGCTCAACGAGTTACACATAAAGATAGTAGAGAAAGTGGATTCCAGCGAACCGCGCTGACGCGCGGTTCGCTATACGGTTCCGGGCCAAGCCCGGAACCGGCTCACCACAAGGACCAGGGGTCCCGCAGACGACAATAATTACCTCTCGATGAGCGAGGCGCCTACCGAGGAGCCCCGTTCATCATTTCTTGTAACGGACAGGGATATATGTTTATTATTTTGGTATGAATTCCGATATCCCGGGCCGCTCGCCGAGGCCTGACGGCGACCGTCCGATCCTTCGGATCCTGGTCCCCGTCCTCCTTGCGGCGTCCGTCCTCGGAATCGCCGCGATCGGATTGTCGGGCTTCGCTCGGGCGAGGGACGCCTCCGCGATGGCCGCGGTCGGAGTCCCGGAACCCCTTCGGGGCCTTCCCGGCTACTCCCTGGAAGCCCTGGAAGGGCCTATCAAGATCGGGATACAGCCCGGACACTGGAGGATCGACGAGCTCCCGGACGAACTTGCCCGGCTCCGGACCTCCACGGGCGCGGCCTTCGGCTCCCTCCGGGAACTGGACCTGAACCTCGCGGTCTCCCGCATCCTCGTCGACCGCCTGAACGCCGCGGGCTACTCGGCGGAGCTGGTGCCCGCCGCCGTGCCCGCGGGGTACCGGGCGGACCTCTTCGTCTCGGTGCACGCGGACCGGGCGGACCGGCCCGACCGGAGGGGCTGGAAACTCGCCCCGCCTTGGAGGCCGAGCCCGGAATCCCGGCGGCTCGCCGAGGCGATGGCCGACGCCTTCCGCGCCTCCGGCCTGCCCGAGGACCAGGGCGGCGTCACGGCGAACATGCGCGGGTACTTCGGCTTCTCCTGGTGGAGGTTCTCCAACACCCTGTCCCCCTACACGCCCGCGGTCCTGGTGGAGATGGGCTTCCTGGGCAATCCCGAAGACCGGGCGCGGATGCGCGACAACCCCTCCCTCTACGCGGGGATCCTTCTCGAGGGCGTACGTACCTTCCTGGCCGAGTCCGACCGGGCGGACCTGGACGCCCTGGTGCCGGTCCTGTACCGGGGCGTTTCCGCGGGGCCGAGAGGGGCCGCGGGCCGAGCCTCGCCCTCCCTTGATTCCGCCGTGCTGGAGCGCTATCCCCCGGGACGCTACCTCAATCCCGTGGATTCCTCCGAAGGAGGCTGGTTCGAGGTGTTCTCCCGCCCCCTCCGGCGCGGCGTCTGGGTGCACGAGAGCGAGCTGGACGGGGAGTAGACTTCCGGCCCGCGGCGCGGGCTACAGAAACAAGGACACCGCGCAGTAGACCAGAAGGACCGTCATGACCGCCCGGACCACCCCCGAGTGGCGGGAGAACAGCTTGAGGAAGAGGGCACCGAAGAGGGCCCAGAGCATGTTTCCCGTGAAGCCCACGAAGGCCAGGAGCAGGGCGAAGGCGACCACCTGCGCCGGGGCCGAGAAATTGGGCAGGATGAAGGAGGACATCGCCGTGATCCCGTAGATGAAGATCTTGGGATTCACGAACTGCAGGGCGAAGCCGTACCAATACCCGCCCTTGGCCTCCCGGTCGGAGCCGCGGGGAGCGGGCTTCAGGGTATTCCAGGCCAGGTACAGCATGTAGGCCGCGCCCAGGATCTTCATGGGCAGCTGGATCCTGGGGATCACAGCGTACAGGGCCGCGGAGAAGACCGCGCAGAGGATCATCACCAGGGAGAAGGCGGACCAGATCCCCAAGTTGAAGGGAAATCCCTTGCGCAGGCCGAACCGGGCCGCGTTGTTCATGGACATGAGGTTGTTCGGCCCCGGGGTGTAGGTGGTCAGGACGATATAGGAGAGGAAGGCCGCCCAGTTGAACGTCATGGGAGTCTATACGGGATTTGCCCGCCCGGGGTCAAGGCCTCGTCCAACGAGCGGGGCTTTGCCCCGCTCGTTAGCCGGCCGTATTGCTCTCGGTCCCCAGGTAGGCGGCGCGGACGGAGGGATCCGCCTTGACCTCGGCGGCGGGACCCTTTTTCACGATGCGGCCCTGCTCCAGGACGTAGGCCCGGTCCGCGGCGTCCAGGGCCTTGTAGGCGTTCTGCTCCACCAAAAGAATGGTCTTTCCCAGGGCCCGGATCTCAAGGATGATGTCGAAGACCGTCTGCACGAGGAGGGGCGCCAAGCCCAGGGAGGGTTCGTCCATGAGAACCAGGTCCCCGTCGGTCATGAGGGCCCGGCCCATGGCCAGCATCTGCTGCTCCCCCCCGGAGAGGGTGCCCGCTATCTGGCGCTGCCGCTCCTTCAGACGGGGGAAGAGGCCGTAGACCTTGTCCAGGTCCGCGGCGATCGCCCCCTTGTCCCGGCGCAGGTAGGCCCCCATGCGGAGGTTGTCCTCCACGGTCAGGTTGGCGAACACCAGTCGCCCTTCGGGGACGTGGCAGATCCCGGCCTTGACCACCCGGTCCGGCCGCTTGGGCAGGAGCTTGTCCTGGTAGAGGATCTCCCCGGAACCGAGCTTCAGGAACCCAGAGATGGCGTTCAGGAGGGTCGACTTCCCGGCCCCGTTCGCCCCGATGATCGTGACGATCTCGCCCTTCTCCACCCGGAGGGAGACGCCCTTCAGGGCCCGGATGCCGCCGTAGGATACGTGGATGTCTCGCACCGTCAGCATGTCAGTTCCCTCCCGATCCCAGGTAGGCTTCCACGACCCGCGGATCGCCCCGGATCTCGTCGGCGGTGCCCTCCGCCAGCTTCTGCCCGAAGTTGAGCACCACGATGCTTTCGCAGAGCCGCATCACCAGGTCCATGTGGTGCTCGATCACCAGGACCGTGAGCTTGAAACGCGTCCGGATCTCGGAGATCAGGCGCATGAGCTGCTCCGTCTCGTCGGGGTTCATCCCCGCCGCGGGCTCGTCCAGCAGGAGGAGCTTGGGATCCAGGGCCAGGGCGCGGACGATCTCCAGTCGCCGCTGGAGCCCGTAGGGCAGGTTGTTGGCCTGGACGTCCCGCCGCTCCGTGAGGCCCATGATGGATAGGAGGTCCTCCGCCTTGGCGCGGAGGGCCTTCTCCTCCCGCAGGTACCGGGGCAGGCGCAGGAGGGCCTCGGGAATGGAGTACTTCGCGCTCATGTGGCAGGCGGTCAGGACGTTCTCGTACACCGTCAGGTTCTTGAAGAGCCGGATGTTCTGGAAGGTCCGGGTGATCCCCCGGTCCGCGATCCGGAAGGGCTCCATGTTCGTGATCTCGGAGCCCGAGAAGGAGACGGACCCCTCGGTCACCTTGTACACCCCGGTGATCAGGTTGAAGATCGTCGTCTTGCCGGCCCCGTTCGGTCCGATGAGTCCGGAGATCCCGCCCTCCCGGACCGAGAAACTCACGTTGTCCACCGCGGCCAATCCGCCGAAGCGCTTGGTCAGGCCCTTCACCTCCAGGATGCCGCTCATCGCGAGCCCCCTTCGGCTTCCCGGGCGGCTTCCGCCCTCAGGGCCTGCCGGGCCCTCCGCTCCGCCAGGATCTTGCGGATCCCCGCGGGAGTCAGCTCCATGCCGCCCAGGAGGCCCTGGGGCCGGCTGATCATGATCAGGATGACCGCGGCTCCGTAGAACACCAGGCGCCAGATCTCGAAGAAGCGCAGGACCTCGGGCAGGGCGGTCAGGAGCAGGGCCCCCAGGACGGAGCCGGATATGGATCCCAGGCCCCCGAAGATCACGATGATGATGAGCTCCGTGGACTTGGTCAGGTTGAAGATCTTGGGGTTGATGAAGGTGAGGTAGTCCCCCAGCAGGACCCCCGCGACCCCCGCCAGCACGGCGCTGGTCACGAGGCTGACCATCTTGTACCGGAAGACGTTGATCCCCGTCACCTGGGCGGCCAGCTCCTCCTCCCGGATGGCGATCATGTTCCGGCCGTGCCGGGACCGGACCAGGTTGGCCACCAGGAGGATCGCGACGACGTCCACCAGGAGGATGACCCAGATGTCCTGGGGATTCCGGGTGGCGCCCAGGGGCCAGCCCCGGGATCCGCCGAAGCGCTGGACGTTGTTGAACACGAGGCGGATGGCCTCCCCGAAGCCCAGGGTGGCGATGCAGAAGTAGTCGCCCTTGAGGTTCAGGGTGATGCGGCCCACGAGCCAGCTGACGATGCCCGCGGCGGCCCCGCCGCCCAGGATGCCGACCACCAGGGGCAGGCCCAGGCCGGGCACGTCCCGGGCCGGGGACACCGTGAGGAAGGCCCCGACGTAGGCGCCGATGGCCATGAAGCCCGCGTGGCCGAAGGAGAAGAGCCCCGTGAAGCCCGTGAGCAGGGAGAGACCCAGCACGGCCACGAGGTTGATGCCCGCGAGCATCAGGATGCCCAGGATGTAACTGTCCATGCCTCCCCCTATGCCTTGTCCTCGACGGCCTTGCCCATGATGCCCGTGGGCCGCACGATCAGGACCCCGATCAGGATGACGAAGGCGATGAGGTCGCGGTACTGCGACGAAAGGTACCCCGCCACCAGGGTCTCGATGACTCCCAGGAGGACGGAGCCCAGGACGGCGCCCGGCAGGCTGCCGAGTCCGCCGAAGACGGCGGCTATGAAGGACTTGAGGGTGATGGCCCCGATGGTCGGGTAGACCATGTACTTCATGCCGTAGAGGACCCCGGCGACGCCCGCCAGGAAGCCTCCCAGGGCGAAGACCAGGATCACGACGCTATCCGTATTGATGCCCATGAGGGCGCTTGCTTTCATGTTGTATGCGGAGGCCTGGATGGCCTTGCCCAGGCGGGTGCGGTCGATGAACAGCACCAGGAGGGTCAGGCAGGCCGCTGAGACGATGAACATGATCAGGTCGAGGCGGCCCAGAGCCAGGTCGCCCAGGGCGATGGGCTCCCGGGGGATGATGGGCGGATAGGGCTTGGGATTCGGCCCGATCGTCGCGATGACGAAGTTCTCCAGGAACATGGAGGCGCCCATCGCGGAGATGATGAAGTACAGGAAGGGGGCCTTGCGGTCCCGCAGGGGCTTGTAGGCCACCCGCTCGACGACGATGGCGACCAGGGCGGTGCCGGCCGTGGCCAGGGCGAAGGCGGCCGCGAAGGGAAGCTTGAAGGTGGTGAGGCCGAAGAATCCGAAATAGGCGCCCAGCATGATCACTCCCCCGTGGGCGAAGTTGGAGAAGTTCATGATGCTGTACACGAGAGAGTATCCGACGGCCATCAGCGCGTACACGGAACCGATGGAAAGTCCGTTCGTGAGCTGTTGGAGGAATTGAGTCATGGCGCCCCCGTTCTCAATGGATAGGAAGAGGGCCGGCCCCTCGGTCTGTCCGACGGAACCGGCCCCCGGGTCTGCCGCTTACTGGGCGGCGTAGTTCTCGAGGAACTTGTACTGGCCGTCCACGATCTTGATGATCGCGGCGTCCTTGCCCTCTGGGTTGTGGGTGGTCGGGCTGATCTTGATGCGCCCGGTGATACCCTGGATGTCCGTGCTCTCGAAGGCCTTGGCCAGGGCCTCTCCGTCCACCTTGCCGGCGCGCTGGAGGCCGTCGACCAGCATGAGGACCGCGTCGTGGACCAGGTAGCCGTTCAGCTCGGTCTCCTTGCCGTACTTGGCCTTGTAGCGGGCCTTGTAGTCCTGGACCGTGGGCTGGTCGTAGTCGAGGTGGTTCACGAAGATCCCGCCCTCGACGGCCTTGCCGCCGAGCTTGAACAGGTCGGGTGAAGGCCATCCGTCGCCGCCCATGAAGGTGGCGGTGATGCCGAGCTCCCGGGCCTGGGTGGCGGACAGGGCCACCTCGGTGAAGAAGTAGGGCATGAAGATGACGTCGGGAGCGGCGGCCTTGATCTTGGACAGCTGGGCGCGGAAATCCTTGTCCCCGGCGGTGAAGCCTTCCTTGGCGACGATCTTCCCGCCCTTGCCCTCGAAGGACTTCACGAAGAACTCGGTGAGGCCCTGGGAGTAGTCGTCGGACACGTCGTAGAGGACGGCGGCCTTCTTGGCGCCGAGCTTGTCGAAGGCGTAGCCGGCGGCCACGGCGCCCTGGTAGGGGTCGATGAAGCAGACGCGGAAGTTGTAGGGCTTCACCTTGCCGTCCTGGACCGTGACCTTGGGGTTGGTCGCCACAGTGGCGATGTCCGGAACCTTGGCCTGCTCCAGGGTGGAGGCGATGGGGATGGCGTTGCCCGAGGCGTTGGGGCCGAGGATGGCCACGACCTTGTCCTGGGAGACCAGGCGGTTCGTGACGTTCACGGCTTCCTGGGCGTCACCCTTGTTGTCGTAGCCGATGGCCTCGAGCATGTACTTCTTGCCGCCCACCTCGATGCCGCCCTTGGCGTTGTACTCCTCGAAGAGCATCTTGACGGTGTTGAACTCGTTCTCTCCCCACACGGCCTGGTCGCCGGTGAGGGCTCCGAACCATCCAACCTTGATGGTGTCGGCCTTCTGCTTGCCGCCGCAGCCGGCAAGAACCAACGCGATCGCCAGAACGACGAACGCAGCTTTCCGGAAGTTCATGAAGCCTCCTTGAACATACCTCTAAGAACCCTGACGTTTAAGCGCTTCCGTCCCTACGGACGGGCCGCACCAGTATATAGCCATGTCGGGAAGGATTCAATATAAAAAAGGTGATTTTCTTTGTAGAAACACGGATGGAACGGAGTCGGGGCGGCCGAAAACCGCTCGACCGCCCTCAGGGACGATACTCCAGCACCGCGGGCAGGGAAAGGTCCCCCGGGGACTTGGCCTGGGCCGCGAAGTAGGCTAGACGCGCCGCGAGGGCTTCCAGGAAGGCCGCCGGATTCGAAAGCGCCGCGGGTACCTCCGCCAGGATCCAGTAGGCGGAATCCCGGAGAGCGAAGGCCGTATCCGGCGCCTCCCGGGTCCCTACGGTCCGGGAATAGGCCCGGATCCGGGTTCCCGGGGGTGACCGGAAGGGGATCTCCTCCCATTCCGGGGTCAGGAACAGCTCTTCCCGGACCACCCATACCCGGACCGGAGCGGCATCCAGGCGGTATTCCCCGTACAGGGCCGGGACGGCGTTGGCCGGCAGGTGGGGCACCCCGCGGACCTGCAGGGTGCCCCGGACCAGGATCGCCCGGGCCAGGGCGGTCTGGGCGGAGGCGGGCGGAGAGAGCCCCGCGGCGCACACGGCGGCCGCCAGGACCCAAACCGCCCACCGGACGTTATTCAACGGTCACGCTCTTGGCCAGGTTCCGAGGCTGGTCCACGTCCCGGTTGAGCTCCAGGGCGCAGAAGTACGCGAAGAGCTGGAGGGGGGCGGACATCAGGAAGGGATAGAACCGTTCGTCGATCTTCGGCACCCCGATGAAGTCGTCCGCCAGCTCGCGGACATCCTCGTCCCCCTCGACCCCGAAGGCTATGACGGGGCCTCCCCGGGCCTTGATCTCCTTCATGTTGCTCAGGGTCTTCTCCCGGAGGAAGTCGTCGGGCACCAGGAAGACGCTGGGGGTCTCGGGGCTCACCAGGGCGATGGGGCCGTGCTTGATCTCCCCGGCTCCGTAGCCCTCCGCGTGGATATAGGAGATCTCCTTGAGCTTCAGGGCCCCCTCCAGGGCCAGGGGGTACATCAGGTTGCGCCCCAGGAAGAGGAAGTCCCGGGCCTTGGCGTATTTCTTGGCAATAGCCTGGATCTGGTCCCGAAGGGTCAGGGTCCGGGCCACCTTGTCCGGCACGGACCTGAGGGCTTCCATGAAGCGCCGGCCCTCGGTGGGGCTCATGTCGTGCATGCGGGCCAGGAGGAGGGTCAGGGTATAGAAGGCGGCCAGCTGGCTGGTGAAGGCCTTGGTGGAGGCCACGGCGATCTCGGGCCCCGAGTGGACGTAGACTCCCCCGTCGCTCTCCCGGGCTATGGTGGAGCCCACCACGTTGCAGATGCCCAGGACCGTGCCGCCCTTACGCCGCACCTCCCGCATGGCGTAGAGGGTGTCCGCGGTCTCCCCGGACTGGGAAACCGCCAGGAAGAGGGTGTTCGGCTCCACCACGGGATTGCGGTAGCGGATCTCGCTGGCCAGCTCCGCGGCGGCCGGTATCCGGGCCACGCTCTCCAGGAGGTAGGCCCCGACCAGGCCCGCGTGCCAGCTGGTTCCCGCGGCGATGATCTTGATGCGCTGCATCGAATGAAGCTGCTGGGGGGTGAGGTTCAGGCCTCCGAGCTTCCCGGTCGCGAACTCCGCGTCCAAGCGTCCGGACAGGGCCCGCCCGATGGACTCGGGCTGCTCGAAGATCTCCTTCTCCATGTAGCAGGAGAACCCTTCCTTCTCGATCTCCCCGAGGTCCCAGTCCACGCTGTCGATGCGCTTGTCCACGGGCCGGTCGTCCAGGTCCGTGATGGTGAAACCGTCCGGGCGGATGTCCGCGACCTCACCGTCGTTCATGTAGACCACCCGCTTGGTGTGGGCGACCATCGCGGTGACGTCGCTGGCCAGGAGCATCTCCCCCTCGCCCACCCCGACCACGAGGGGGCTGCCCTTCCGGGCGCCCACGATGCGGCCGGGCTCGTCGGCGTGCATCACGGCGATCCCGTAGGTTCCCTCCAGGCGCTGGACCGCGGCCTTGACCGCCTTTTCCAGGTCCCCTTCGTAGTATCGTGCGATGAGGTGGGCGATGACCTCCGTATCCGTCTCGCTCAGGAAGACCGCGCCCTTGGCCTGGAGCTTTTCCTTGATTCCCTTGTAGTTCTCCACGATCCCGTTGTGCACCAGGACTATCTTGCCGGTGGGATCCCGGTGGGGATGGGCGTTGGCGTCGGTGACGCCGCCGTGGGTGGCCCAGCGGGTGTGCCCGATGCCGCAAGTTCCCGGCAGGTCCGCGGGAACGATGGCCTTGAGCCGGGCGATCTTTCCGACGGTCTTTATCACCTTGAGATCCGACCCCGACTGCACCGCGATGCCCGCCGAATCATACCCCCTGTATTCCAGTCTCTTGAGCCCCTCCACCAGGACGGGGGCCGCCCGCCGGGGCCCCGTATATCCCACGATTCCGCACATAGATTCTCCATGGTTCCGGCTTTTCGGCCGTATAGTTCACGCTGAAGGCTCGTATAGCCCGCGTTCTGACAATATACGCGGAGATCGGGGGCCTGTACAGGGCGGAGGCGCGGGATTTGCCCGACGGCGGGCAGGGGAGTGAATAAGTGAATTGGTGAATAAGTGAATTGGGGGGATTGCATTCACCCATTCACCCATTCACCCATTCACCCATTCACCCATTCACCCATTCACCCTATACTCCCCCCATGGTTCCCATCCCCGTCCGCAACCCCTTTCCCGGCGCCGCCTGCTGGCTGATCCCGGAGACGGATTCCACCATGGACGAAGCCCGTAGGCTGGCCGAGGCGGGCCGGCCCGAGGGCACGGTCATAGCCGCGGACAGGCAAACCGCCGGCCGGGGCCGGTTCCGGGACCGCGCCTGGGTCTCCGAGCCCGGCCGGGACCTCGCTTTTTCCCTCATGCTGCCGTCCGCCGCCTGCGGACTTCCGGGCCTGCCCCTGAGGGCCGGGCTGGCCCTGCACCGGGCAGTCGCGCAACTTGCGAAGGAGGCGGGGACCTCCCCGGCGCCGGAACTGGCCGTCAAATGGCCGAACGACCTCCTGGTCCGGGGGCGCAAGGCGGCGGGCATCCTCTGCGAGTCCTCCGGGGGGAGGTGCTGCCTGGGGATGGGCGTCAACTGCGGAACTCCGTCCGGCCGGGGATTCCGGACGGAGGCAACCGGGCTCGCGGAGGAGCTGAAGGCGCCCGTGGACCGGTTCCGGGTCCTGGAACTCATCCTGGAACGCCTGGCCGAGGCCCTGGCGGAGGAAGGCTGGCGGGAAGAGGTTTCCCGAAGACTCTGGCTCCTGGACCGTCCCGCCCGGTTCCGCACGGGGTTGGCCGATCCCGGGGCGCCGGGGACGCGGATCCTGGAAGGGATCGTGCGCGGAGTCGGCCCCTCCGGGGAGTTGATCCTGGAAACCGCGGAGGGCATCCGTGCCCTGGCCTCCGGGGAACTGTCCCGGGACTGAGGCGGGGGGACGGAACGGCTTTTCGTACCAGGGATTGACGGCGGCCGGGACAGCCGGTAAGGTTTATGCGTATGGCCACGAAAAGCCCCGGACCCTCCGCGGCCGGAACACCGTCCGAGACGGGCATCCTTGCGCGCATCCTTTCCATCTTCACGGGAGGGGATCCCGAGGCGGAGAAGAAGAAACTCCTGCGGTCCATCGGAAAGGATCTTTCCCGGTCGCGGTACAAATTCTACAAGCCCAAGGGTTCCGAAGCCCTGCCGGGGCTCGGGCGCTTCTTCTACGAGATCTACAAGATCGTGGCCCCCGCCCAGATCCTCCTGACAAACGCCGCCGGTTCCGGAGTCCTCCGCTCCTTCGTCATCGAGAGCTTCCTGTCCCCGGAGCAGAAGGAGATCTCGGAACGCCTCACGGACGCGTGGATCCAGGAAAAGGCCAAGACCCTGTCGGTGAAGGAGCTCTCCGAACTGGTCAAGCAGGACATGATCCGCTTCATCTCGGTCTTCGACGGGGACCTGACCGCCCGGATCGACACCGCCCACGCGACCCTCGTCGCCCTGGCCAACTTCGTGAACTTCGACTACTTCTTCCTGCTCAAGAAATTCGATTCCAGCATCCCCGAGCGCAACTTCACCTACCACCCCAAGTTCGAGACGATCTCCGCGGACTACATCGTGGACGACCTCAAGGACTTCCTGGAGGTCTTCCTGGCCCTGAACCTGGAGGCGGACTGGAAACGAATCCTGGGCGCCCTCAAGGAATACCGCAACATCGACGTCCTGCCCGTGGATCCCTGGATCAAGCTGACCGGGGCCCTGAACGAGGTCCGCCAGAGCCGCATCCTGGAGCAGGTCGTCCGGCACGCACAGAAGGATCCCTACTGGACCGCCGCACCCCGGTCCCAGGCGGACCGGATCGTGGAGCCCTTCCTGGAGAAGCTGCGCAGCCAGATGGAGATCCAGCTCCAGAAGATCGCCCAGGAACGCCGAAACTCCAAGATCGACGACCTGGCCAAGCAGGTCTTCGGCACCTCCGTGGTGGTCCGGATGAAAAACTACACGGACAAGGCCAACGTCGTCTTCGCCAAGAAGATGATGGGAGGCTTCACCCAGACCGCTGCCCTCAACTACATCCGGGCCTTCCTGATCGACTTCTTCAAAAAGGACGTGCGGGAGCTCGTGGACCTCCTGATCATCCGGGGTCAGTGGACCACCAGCATCCTCTCCCAACAGCTTTCGGACGCCTACCACGCCCTCCTGGAGCTCTCCGACGAGATCATCCGTTTCGACGATTCCCTCGGGGACGACGGGGACCTGGGAAACAAGCTTCGGAACGTCCTGGCCAAGAGCGACCGGGACAAGGAACAGCTCAAGTACCTGCGCAACCTGCTCAAGGACACGAACGACCGGGCCTCGGGCATGGTCAACCGCTCCGCCCTGAACCTGATCTCCGTTGGCAAGCACCTAAAGAGCCTGATCGAGGACCTCTCCCGCCCGCACCACGAGGTCGTGCTCAACTGGAAGGAGATCGAGAACTCCGCCGCCCATCCCGTCAAGGAATGGATGCTGGGCACCTACAAGAAGATCTACTACCTGGTCCAGCTCCTGCAGTTCTTCGTGTCGAAGGAGCAGTAAGGACTCCTGTCACCTTCTATACCCCCCGTACTTCTCCCGCAGGTCCTCGGGCATCCGGCAGCGGACGATCGTGGCGTCGTCCTCCCGGCTTTCGGAGACCACCGCGGCCCGCCGGTGAAGCAGGGCCACCAGTCCGTACTCGGCGTCGGGGATGCGGACGGTCCACTCCTCCCGGTCCGCGGTCAGGAGCTCCTCCAGCCGGGCCAGGAGCTCCGGGATGCCCCGGCCGGTCTTGACGGACAGGAAGACCGCCCCGGGGAAGCGCTCCGCGAGGAGGTCCAGCCGCGCCGGGTCCGTCACCAGGTCGGTCTTGTTGAAGGCCAGGAGGGTCGGCTTGTCCCCCGCCCCGATCTCCCCCAGGACCTTCTCGGTGGTCTCCAGGAAACGTACCGGCTCGGCCTCCGAGGCGTCCACCACGTGGATCAGGACATCCGCCAGGACGGCCTCCTCCAGGGTCGCCTTGAAGGCCTCCACGAGGCCGTGGGGTAGGTTCCGCACGAAGCCCACGGTGTCGGTGGCCAACAGGCCCCGTCCCGGGGCGTAGAGGATGCGGCGGGTCGTGGTGTCCAGGGTCGCGAAGAGCTTGTCCTCCGCCAGGGCGTCGGCGTTCGTGATCGCGTTCAGCAGGCTGGACTTCCCGGCGTTCGTGTAGCCCACCACCGCCGCCCGGGGCAGGCCCGCCCGCTCCCGGCGCCTCCGCTGGACCGCGCGCTCCATCCGGACCTTCTTGAGGTCCTCCTGGATGTCCCGGATCCGGGCCTCGATCTTGCGCCGGTCCAGCTCCAGGGCCTTCTCGCCGGATCCCTTGGTGCCGTAGCGCCCGCCCTTCTGGCGCATCAGGTCCTCCCGGGAATGGGCCAGCCGGGGAAGGGCGTACTGGAGCTGGGCCAGCTCCACCTGGAGCCCCGCCTCCCGGGTCAAGGCCCGGCCCGCGAAGATCTTCAGGATCAGTTCGCTGCGGTCGTAGACGACCCGGCCCGAGTCCTCCTCCCAGTTCCTCTGCTGGACCGGGGACAGGGGGTGGTCGAAGATGATGGAGTCCGCGTCCTCGGCCTCGGCGGCACGGACGAGCTCCTGGACCTTCCCCGAGGACAAGAGGTGGGAGGCCGTCCGGTCCCGGATCCGCACCAGGATCCGCCCCGCCTCCTGGATCCCCTGGGTCTTCGCGAGGCTCGCGAGCTCCGCCAGGAGGCTCTCCGCCTCGGGCTTGGGGATCGAGTCGGTCTGTATCCCTATGAGAAGCGCGCGCTCCGGGCGCGCCGCGGTTTCGGTCAGTTCGGTCATGTCCTTCCTTCCGGCCGTCCCGCGGGACGGATCCGTGCCGCGAGTATACCCGCCCGGGCCCGGATTAGGTAAGCGGTCCGGGTGTCCCGGCCGCGGCCGCGGGCGGAAGGGCGGCCGGGCCGCGCCCCCCGCCGCGACGCCGCGCGGCCTCGATCCTTGCCCGGGGGCGGAAGGGGTGGTACAATCCTCCCGACACGTCCCGGAATCCCCTATCGCCCTCAGCCGTGACCCAGGGAGGAGCCATGCCCGTCCGCCTTGAAGACATCAGTCCCGCCGTCCGGGAAGCCGAATACGCGGTCCGCGGCGCCATCCCCACCCGCGCCCAGGAGCTCGAGGCCCAGGGACGTCGCATCATCTATTGTAACATCGGGAATCCCCAGTCCCTGGGCCAGAAGCCCCTGACCTGGCTGCGCCAGGTCCTGGCCCTCTGCGAGTGGCCGGACCTGGCGGATCGGGCTCCACAGGCCTTCCCCGAGGACGTGCGCAGGACCGCCCGGGAGATCCTTTCGGGCTCCAAGCACGGACTGGGGGCCTACTCGGAGAGCAAGGGCATGAAATTCGTGCGCCAGGCGGTGGCCGCCTTCATCCGGGAGCGGGACGGGATCGAGGCGGACCCCGAGGCGGTCTACGTCACCGACGGGGCGTCCAAGGGGGTCCAGGCGGTCCTGCGCATCCTGATCGCCGGCCCCGAGGACGGGATCATGATCCCCATCCCCCAGTACCCCCTGTACTCCGCGACCATCACCCTGTACGAGGGCAAGCAGGTCCACTACTACCTGGACGAGGAGAACGGCTGGAAGTTGAACCGGTCCATGCTGGAGGAGAGCCTGGCCGAAGCCCGGCGCTACGGGGTCCGGGTCCGGGCCATCTCGGTCATCAACCCCGGGAACCCCACGGGATCGGTCCTGGACGAGGAGAACATCGCCATGGTCCTGGACTTCGCCCGGGAGCACGGCCTTTCCGTCCTGGCCGACGAGGTCTACCAGAGCAACGTCTACCGGGAGGGGGACCGCTTCGTGTCCTTCGCCAAGGTCCTGGAGGGCAAGGGGTACAAGGACGTATCCCTGTTCAGCTTCCATTCCTGCTCCAAGGGCTTTTTGGGGGAGTGCGGCCAGCGGGGGGGCTACCTGGAGATCCGGAACGTGCCCGCGGACGTGACGGCCCAGCTGACCAAGCTCCAGTCCATCAGCCTCTGCGCCAACACCGTGGGACAGGCCGCGGTCTATCTCCTGGTCCGGCCTCCTCGGCCGGGGGAGCCCAGCCGGGAGCTGTACGTGCGGGAGCGGGACGGGATCCTCGAGGAGCTGAGGTCCCGGGCGGAGCTCCTGGCCGAGGGGCTCAACCGGATCCCGGGCATCCGCTGCAACCCCATCGCGGGGGCCATGTACGCGTATCCCCGGATCACCCTTCCCGCGGGCAGGACGGACCAGGACTACTGCATGGCCCTCCTGGAGAAGACGGGCATCTGCGTGGTCCCGGGCAGCGGCTTCGGGCAGCTGCCGGGCACCGCCCACTTCCGGACCACCATCCTCCCGCCCACGGACCAGATCCGGGAGGTGGTCAAGGCCATCGGGGAATTCCAGGCGACCTACCGATAAGGGGGGTATCCAATAAGCGACCGGCTTAGTGGATACCCCGGCCTTGTCCGGGAGCCGGATACTCGATATATTCTACTCGATTGGAAACGACGCTCCGTCCACGGCCGATCCGGCGGGAGGGGGCGTCCCCGCCGGGGCCGTTCAAGGTCCGGCTACACCGCGCCCCGTAGGGGGGCGGACCCGAGCATCCAGGAGTCCGACATGGATCCCAGCGCCCTCTTCGGGGAACGCGTCCGTTCCCTCTTCCAGACCGCCGCCCGTTCCCGCCCCCTCGACATCCGCAGGACAGTCCGCCTCCTCCGAACCGCCGCCTTCCAGAAGTCCCAGGCCCGGCGCCGGGCCGAGGCCGCCGGGGAAGGCCGGATCGTGCCCGCGGTGCTCATCGCCAGCGTCACCCGCCGGTGCAACCTCGACTGCGCCGGCTGCTACTCCAAGGCCCTCCGGCCCGCCGCCGGGGCCCCGGGGGAGCTGTCCGACCGGCGCTTCCTGGAGCTTTTCCGGGAAGCCCGGGACCTGGGAGTCGGGGTCCTGATGCTGGCCGGCGGGGAACCCCTCCTCCGGCGGAACCTCCTGGAACAGGTGTCCCGCACGCCCGGCCCCCTGGTGCCGGTGTTCACGAACGGCCTCCTCGTCGACGGGGCCTGGCTCGAGCTCTTCGCTCGGGGAACCCTGGTCCCGGTGTTCAGCATCGAGGGCGACGCCTCCCAAACCCGGGAACGCCGGGGCGCGGGGATCCACGAGAAGGTCCTGGCCTCCATGCGGGCCCTTCGGGACCGGGGAGCCCTCTTCGGCGTCTCGATCACGGCGACCTCCCGGAACGCGGACACCCTCCTCTCGGACTCCTTCCTGGACGACCTGGAGGAGACGGGCGCCTCGGTCCTCTTCGTGGTGGAGTACGTGCCCGCCGCCCCGGGGACGGAGGACCTGGTCCTCACGGACGCCCAGAAGGCGGCCCTGAACTCCAGGAAGGCCTTCCGCGGCCGGACCTTTCCGGCCGTGATCCTGCCCGGCGACGAGGAGGACTACGGCGGATGCCTGGCCGCGGGCCGGGGCTTCCTGCACCTTTCCCCGGAGGGGGCCCTGGAGGCCTGTCCCTTCGCCCCCTACTCGGATACCGGAGTCTCGGACCGGTCCCTCCGGGAAGCCCTCGACTCTCCCCTCCTGGCGGCCATCCGGGCCCGGCACTCGGATCTGACGGAGACCAAGGGGGGCTGCGCCCTGTGGAACCGGGGCGGGTGGATAGCCTCCCTGGGCGCCTGCGCCGCCAAGGCCGGATGACGGCCTTTCTTCGGTACGCCGATCTTGGTATATTGAACCCGTCCCCTACCCTGGAAACCATCTCAAGGAGCGAACTATGGAATGGAGAGCCAGCCACATACTCGTCAAGGACCGGGCCCAGGCCCAGGAACTTCTCAAGCGGATCAAGCAGGGGGCGGATTTCGCCTCCCTGGCCCGGGAGAACTCCACCTGCCCGTCCAAGTCCTCGGGAGGCGACCTCGGTTGGTTCGGCCCCGGCAAGATGGTGGCCTCCTTCGAGGCGGCCTGCAAGTCCCTGGGCGTCGGCTCCGTGTCCGACGTGGTCCAGACCCAGTTCGGCTACCACATCGTGAAGGTGACGGGCAAGCGGGACTAGGTTTCCGCCGGGCGGACGGAGTCCCGGCCGGAAGCCTTGGCCGCGTAGAGGGCCTGGTCCGCCGCCAGGACCAGGTCTCCCTGCCCCCGGGGCGCGGACGCCACCCCCGCGCTGATGGTGACGATCCGGAAGGGGGAGCTCTCGTGGGGTATGCCCAGGTTGCGGATTTCCGCAGCCGCGGAGCGGACCCGGACCAGGGCTCCCGCGGGGTCCGTGTCCGGAAGGAGCAGGGCGAACTCCTCCCCCCCGTACCGGGCGGCCAGGTCCCCGGGCCGGCGGGCGTGGGAGGAGAGGACGGCCGCGACCCGCTTGAGGCACTCGTCCCCCTCGAGATGGCCGTAGGTGTCGTTGTAGGCCTTGAAGTGGTCCACGTCGAACATCCCGATGGACAGGGTCGAGCCCGTCCGGGCGGCCCGGCGCCGTTCCTCGTCCAGGGCCGCCTCGAATCGCCTCCGGTTCGCGATTCCGGTGAGCCCGTCCGTCTCGGCCATGCGCCGCAGACCCTCGGCGGCCTCCGTCAGCTCCCGGGTGCGGTTCTCGACCAGGACCTCCAGTTCCTCGTTGTGCCGCGCCAGGGCCCGGGAAGCCTCCCGGGCTTCCTCGTAGGAATCCTGGATGCGCCGTCCCAGGGCGGCGGAGCAGGCGGCGAAGATGGCCACCCAGCCGATCGCCAGCCCCGCCCGGCCGGGTCCGGGCCCCGCGGCGATCCCCAGCAGGTCCAGCACGAGCAGGACGCCGAACAGGAGGGTGCCGACCCGGGCCTGACGCACCGCGGACCTGCCCGCCCGTTCGGCCCGGACGAGGGCGGCCAGGGCCGCGGCCAGGCCGCCCGCCGCCACGGCCATGTAGGACAGCGAAATCCAGCGCACGGCCTCCCGGGGCAACAGGAAGGCCCCGACCAGCCATGCGCCGCTGGCGGCCGCTACGGCCCGCGCCGTCCGGGTATCCGACTCCTCCGGGAAGAGGGTGCGGAGGAAATAGACGAAGGCCGGGAGGATGAGGAAATCCGGCACCGCGTCCAGCCGGCCGTGCTCCGAGGGAAGGGACGAGACGAGGGAATCCAGGATCCCCCCGATCAGGGCCACCCGGAACGCCGCGAATACGGCCAACAGGGAAAAGGGCAGGTCCCCGGCCTTCCGGCGGCCTCCGGCGTACATGGCCAGGTGCAGAGTGGCCACGGCCAGCAAAAAACCCACCAGCAGCAGGCTCAAGCCCTGCCCGGGGGTGGGAAGAGGATATTGCATATCGATATCAGTATATCGAGATCCCGGCGGGCGTCCAGGGTGGAGCGTTCCTACCCGAAGAAAATCGGGCGGCTCGATCCCGGGAGGTCCCGTCCGGTCACAGCCCCAGCTCGAGCTGGGGCCGGTCGCCGAAGATGAGCTCGGGATCCATGCCGGCCGCGGAGAGCAGGGCATCCACCGCGGGCCGGAGCTGGCGCTGGGCGTAGTGCTCGTAGTCCAGGGGGGCGGTCTCGCGGCCCACCGGCTCCGCCCCCGCCTTGGTGATGCGGTACTCCACCACCCCGCGGCGATCCGTCCAGCCCAGGATGCGGGCGGCCCGGACATGGGGCGGCTCCACCTTGGTGTACGCGGCCGCCGTCCGGCGCAGGGCCTTCCGGTAGACGAGCCGGTCGTCCAGGAGGCCCGCCCGCAGGTCCGCGAGGACCCGCCGGACGTGGGCCTCGATCCGCGCCGGCGGTGCGTCCCGGAAGACCAGGTCCATCGTCTCCACCTGGAGCTCCCGGGCCAGGGCCGTTCCGTCCCGGCGGGCGGCCTCCATGCCCTTCACCTCCGTCTCCCCCCCCTCGGGGCCCAGCCGGAATCCCGCGTAGCCTTTGGCCCGGCCCTTCTCGTCCCCCTCCTCGTCGTCCTCGGTCCGGGACCGCAGGGGAGGGATGAAGAAGCGGGCATACACCTTCTCGAACTTGAGCTCCATTCGGGATTCCAGGCCGTACTCGTCCCGCACGGCCGCCGCGAGGTCGGCGTTCAGCTCCGGGGCCAGGCGGCGTCCCAGGCCGTCCAGGGCCCCCCAGAGCGCCCCCTCGGGCAGGCCCGAATCCACGAAGGCGGAGTCCGTGTCCCCGTAGAGCACCCGGAAACCCTTGGCCGCGAACCAGTCCCGGGCCCAGTGCAGCCACTTCCGGCCGTAGGAGGTGACGGCCCCCGCCAGGGCCGTGTCCGCGTAGCGGCAGCCCTCCGCGCCCAGGACCCCGTAGAAGGAGTTCATCAGGATCTTGTAGACGTAGGAGGCCGTCTCGTCCCCCCGCTCGATGGCGGCCAGGCGCTCCGCGAAGTACCGCTCGATCACGGCGGGCAGGATCCCCGGTTCCCGGCGGAACCGGGCCCCGTTCGGGGCCTCGAGGTCGTCCGGCCGGGGCTCCGCGGCGGCCAGGCGGAAGGCCAGGGGATCCACGTTGAAGGTCCGCATCACCGAGGGATAGAGGCTCCGGAAGTCGAACACGAGGACGTTCCGGAACAGGCCCGGCCGGGGCTCCAGGATGGTCCCCCCCGCGGCCCCGGAGACCCGGCGCCCCTCGACCTTGGGGGCCGCGGCGTAGCCCCGGGCCATGAGCTCGTCCAGGTAGATCCGCTCGAAGGCGGGAATGCTGGTCCAGGCCAGGTCGATGCCCGTCCCGGTCAGCTGGGCGCGCTTGAGGGTCAGGTCGAGGAGTCCCGTCTTGTCCAGGATGGCCAGGACCAGCTCGGAGTCCGCCAGGCAGTAGCGCCGGAAGGCGGCGGGGTCCCCGCTCCGCAGGCGGGACAGTTCCTCGATCTTGGCCCGCCCCCGGCTCTCCACGGACTTGCCCGTGCCCAGGACCTCCCGGGCCACCGAGTCCAGGGTGAGGTCCTCGAAGCGGCCGGCCCCCCGGGCCAGCTTGAGGGCGTCCACGGCCTGGCGCCCGGGGATGGAGGCCGCGTATCGGCGCCCCCCGTCGAGCTCCCGGATGTCCGCGGGATCCTCGGTGCGGCCGATCCGGAAGGGCACCGCGAGGGCCTGGCATCTCCGGGACAGGTGGGCCAGGTCGAAGTCCACGACGTTCCACCCCGTGATCAAATCCGGGTCCAGGGCCCGGATCCGCTCCCCCAGGGCGCGCAGGAGATCCGCCTCCCGGGAGAAGGGCCGCGCGAGGTAGGTCCGGCCTTCGTCGTCCGCCTCCTCGAAGGGGGAGGGGTTCCGGGCGGCGGGATCCGCGCCCGCGAGGTCCGGGGAGAAGAGGCCCGCGGCCTCGTCCAGGAAGAGGACCTCCCGGAGCCCCGGCCCGGCCAGGGATACCGCCAGGACCGTCCCGGCTTCCACGTCCGTCTCGATGTCCAGGGCCGCCGTCCGGAGGGCGGGAGGGACCTCCGCGGCCTCCAGATCCGGATCCAGGAACACGGCGTCCACGAAGCGGCCCGGAACGGGGGTCCCCCGGATCACGAGGCCTCCCCGGATCCGGCGCTCCGCCAGGAAGCGGTCCGCGGCGCGCACGTCCGCCTCGTACACCGGTATCCCCGCGGCCCCGAAGGCCTCCTCCAGGCGCCGCAGTTCCCCCCGGTCCCGGGCTTCCGTGCGGTCGCAGGGCTCCCCCGCCAGGGTGCGGCGGCCGGAGGACGTGAAGGACGCCTCCAGCCGGGCCCGGGCCGCTGCCTCCGAGGCCCGCTCGACATCCGCGGAGCGGATGAGGAAGTCCGGGCGCACCCGGTTCTCCACCACCGCGAAGGAGCGTCCGTCCGAAAGCCGGCCCGCCAGGAGCATCCGCCCCCGGGAATCCGCCCAGCCGTGGACCAGGAACCCCGGGTGCCCGGACGGTCCCGGGTCGGGCGCCGCGGTCGGCCCGGCTCCGGCGTCCGGTCCGGGAGGGGACGGATCTACCATTTCTCCAGCTGGGCCAGGGAGGCCCGGAGGTCTTTGGGGTCCGGGGCCTCGATCCGCAGGGGAAGGCCCGTTGCGGGATGGGGGATCTCCACGGAGGCGGCGTGAAGGGCCGCCCGGGCCAGGAGGGGGCGTTCCTCGAAGGGGTCGCCCTTCCACTTTCGCTTGATCGCGGACAGGAGCACCGGCTTGCCGTCCCCGTACAGGGGATCGCAGGCCACGGGATAGCCCAGGGCGGCCAGGTGGACCCGGACCTGGTGGGTCCGGCCCGTCTCGGGCCGCGCCTCCACCAGGGCGAAGTCCCGGAAGGCCGCCAGGACCCGGAAGGCCGTGCGGGAGGG
Source organism: Spirochaetota bacterium (assembly GCA_022703505.1). GTDB lineage: Bacteria > Spirochaetota > Spirochaetia > Treponematales > UBA12059 > JAAYUR01. The sequence goes on from JAKLDN010000001.1 coordinate 351,026, forward strand.
CTTGCCCCGGTGGGCGTCCACGATGGTCCGGTGCAGGGCGTCCCCGTCCGGGGACAGGGGCAGGTCGCAGGAGGACTCGGCCCAGTCCGGGACCCCCCGGACCAGGGCCCGGTAGACCTTGGCCACGGACCGGGTCTCGAAGGCCCGGGACAGGGAGCGGTGGGCCTCCTCGCTCCGGGCCAGGAGGAGGACCCCGGAGGTGTCCTTGTCCAGCCGGTGCACCGCCCAGAGCCGGCCCCGGCCCTTGGACAGGAGGGCCGCGGCCACGGGCAGGTCCGGATCCCAGCGATCCGGGGCTGAGAGCACGCCCGCGGGCTTGTCCGCGGCCAGGAGGGATTCGTCTTCGAACAGGATGGGGATGTTCACGGGGACAGTATGAAGTGAACGGGAGAAATGGTGAATAGGCAAATCCGGGGGCGAGGCGCCGGAAGCACCCGGACGGGGCTTCGCGGCGGCAGGGGCCCGGCTCAGAAGAGGTCCCGGGCCCTCCTGTGCACCTTGTCCAGGGCCCGCAGGAACTGCCCCCGTTCCTCGGAGTCCAGGACGTCGAGGGGATCGCCCAGGACCTCGGGGCTCAGGACGCGGGCCGCCTCGATCCGGTCCAGGAGCTCCTCGCCCAGGCCCGTCAGGCGCAGGCGATGGGCGCGGCGGTCGAGCTTCACGCGGAGCCGGCTGAGCCAGCCCCGGGCCACGCATTTCCGGGCCACGAGGGTCAGGGTCGGCCGGTCCGAAGCCAGCTCTTCGGCCGCCTCGGAGGGCCGGATCGCGCCGCGCCGCCTCGCCAGTTGTATCAGGAGGAACTGCGACAGGGTGATCCCGAACCCCTCGAGGGCGGCGGAAGCCCGTTTCCGCCAGAGGCTCTGGACCATCGTCATGAGTCGGATGCCGTCCATATAGTTCGTATACTAATCAAATAAAAAAATCACGGTCAAGGGCCCAAAACCCTTGCCGCTCTACCCGCTTTTTCGGTATTTTCTGACTGACCTCGTGAACCGGTTATCCGAAACCGAGGCGGGCCCTCGAGGCGCACGGCCGAGGCCGGCCCGGAATCATTCTAGGAAAGGGAGAATCCACTATGGCGAAACAGCTACTCTTCAGCGAGGATGCCCGCAGGCGGCTCCTCTCCGGCGTCGAGCAGATCTCGAAGGCCGTCAAGGTAACCCTCGGTCCCAAGGGCCGCAACGTGCTCCTGGACAAGAAGTTCGGCGCCCCCACCGTCACCAAGGACGGCGTGTCCGTGGCCAAGGAAGTCGAGCTCGAGGACGCCTACGAGAACATGGGCGCCCAGCTCCTCAAGGAAGTCGCCACCAAGACCAACGACATCGCGGGCGACGGCACCACCACCGCCACCGTCCTGGCCTACTCCATGGTCAAGGAAGGCCTCAAGGCCGTGGCCGCCGGGATCGACCCCATGGGCCTCAAGCGCGGCATCGACAAGGCCGTGGAGCTCACGGTCGAGGAGATCAAGAAGGCCTCCAAGGAGATCAAGGAGAAGGACGAGATCTCCCACGTCGCCTCCGTGTCCGCCAACAACGACATGGAGATCGGCTCCCAGATCGCCGACGCCATGGAGAAGGTGGGCAAGGACGGCGTGATCACGGTCGAGGAGTCCAAGACCATGGACACCACGATCGAGTTCGTGGAGGGCATGCAGTTCGACCGCGGCTACCTCTCCCCCTACTTCGTGACCAACCGGGACACCATGACCACGGTGTTCGAGAATCCCTACATCCTGATCCACGACAAGAAGATCTCCAGCATGAAGGACATGCTCCCCGTGCTCGAGAAGATCGCCCAGGCCGGCAAGCCCCTCGTGATCATCGCCGAGGACGTGGACGGCGAGGCCCTGGCCACCCTGGTGGTGAACCACCTGCGGGGCACCCTGAACACCTGCGCCGTCAAGGCCCCCGGCTTCGGCGACCGCCGCAAGGCCATGCTCGAGGACATCGCCATCCTGACCGGCGGCGAGGTCATCTCCGAGGAGCTCGGCCTCAAGCTCGAGAGCACCGAGATCGGCCAGCTGGGCACCGCCAAGACCGTGAAGATCGACAAGGAGAACACCACGATCATCAACGGCGCCGGCAAGCAGAAGGACATCCAGGACCGGATCGCCCAGATCAAGGCCCAGATCGAGGAGACCACCAGCGACTACGACCGGGAGAAGCTCCAGGAGCGCCTGGCCAAGCTGGCGGGCGGCGTGGCCGTCATCAACGTCGGCGCCGCGACCGAGGTCGAGATGAAGGAGAAGAAGCACCGGGTCGAGGACGCCCTGTCCGCCACCCGCGCGGCCATCGAGGAAGGCATCGTCCCCGGCGGCGGCATCGCCCTCATCCAGGCCGCCCTGGTCCTCGAGAAGTCCGACGTGGCCAAGCTCACGGACGACGAGAAGGTGGGCTGGAAGATCGTGAAGCGCGCCCTGGAGGAGCCCATCCGCCAGATCGCCGAGAACGCCGGCGTGGACGGCGCGATCATCGCGGACCAGGCCAAGAAGGAAAAGAAGGGCGTGGGCTTCGACGCCGCCAAGATGGAGTGGGTGGACATGACCAAGGTCGGGATCATCGACCCCGCCAAGGTGACCCGGTCCGCCCTCCAGAACGCCGCCTCCGTGGCGGGCCTGCTTCTGACCACCGAGTGCGCCATCACCGACCTGCCGGAGCCCAAGGCGGCCCCCGGCGGCGGCGGTATGGGAGGCGGCATGGGCGGAATGGGCGGCATGGGCGGGATGGATTACTGATCGCGGAAGCCTCAATCGCCGCATGATAGGGCGCCCCGAAAGGGGCGCTTCTTATTTCATGCCGCCCATTCCGTTTCTGGGCATCGCCGAACGCCAGTTCGGCGCCGCGAGGTCCCGAGGGGACCTCGCGCGGCACGCCGTGGTCGCGCAAGCGACCACTACAATCTCTTCCTTGCGGCGCCAAGCGCGAAGCGCTTGATGGGCGGGATGGATTACTAAAGGCCGGCCAACCAGCACGCTGACTAGATGGGCCGCCCGCAAGGGCGGCCTTTTCTTACAGGCCGCCCATTCTGGAGATAAGCTGCGAAGCGGGTCGAGCGAAAGCGAGACTTTTTGCGGGCGGCACGCCGTGGTCGCGCAAGCGACCACTACAATCTCTTCCTTGCGGCGCCAAGCGCGAAGCGCTTGATGGGCGGGATGGACTACTAGTCCGCGGACAACCAATAAGCTGTAAAAAGGGCCGGGCCGCAAGGCTCGGTTTTTTACCGCCGCCAATGACGCTGGTTAAGTTTTCAAACACCAACTCGACGTCCTTGAGCGTCGGCGTCACGGGTTCCAGTCATGGTAAACCCGTTCTCCCGCCGTATACCGGACGGTGACCCTGCGAAGGTAGAAATTGCTATCCGCCGGATCCGAACTATTATGTCCATGTATGAACGGTGCGTAACCCACGGAAGGAGCATTGCTCGCAGTGATCGTGGTCGACCGTATAAAGGTATCATTCATATAGAGTGCAATGATATTCCCGGATCGGACCAGGGTACAAGTATTTATACCAATGACCATTCCGGGGACATTCCCGTCAATATCTGAGTATGAATAGGATCCGTTACCCTGGGAAACTTGGTAGTACGCATCGACATGTTCCGGGAAAGCCGTGTAATAAGCGGCGAAACTGTAGTACTTACGGGTCGTCGAGTTTTCCTAATTCGGATCAACCAGTCGAATTGCGTATCGGTAGATGTCTTCCCCCGAAAGCACCTTAAGGTAGAATTCGAACTCTGCCTCGAAATCTCCCGTGAACAGATATGGTGCAGCAATATCTGTTTGATTCATGTAGAAGCCTTGCGAGTATTCCCCGGTATTGCCTCCGTCGAAGTACCAGTCGCTATCCAGAACCGCTTCCCCGTCCGTCATGAAGTCCCGCTCCCACACGACATCACTTGGTAGATCACTGCCCGGCGCGCAACCTGCGCAGACGAGGGTTGAGAGTAATACAACAACCAGGACGTAGGACAATCTCGATGCCATGATCTCCTCCTCGGGTCAGTAATGGGTATCCGTCACCGCAAAAGCGGCACTTGGTTGAGGAACCGTACGTTTAGAGGGGATTCCAAGAAAAACGGACAAGCTCTCAGAGGGCTCTGAGAACCAAGTATCGCATCCTGCACGGGTACGGAAAAGGATGATTTCACATTTTCCCTGCTTTTTGGAATCCTTGACTATAGTTTCATTCGTACTCCTGATGCTGTCAACGACCGGACTTCGGCTTCTTCTCGGACTCATGTCCGATGGTTTCCGGCCTCCCGTTGCCGATATACCGCGATTCCGCATCAACTGAAGTCAAGTGGAGCTCCGCCGAGTCCAGGATGCGGCGATGAAAGCGCCATCTGGAGGAGGAATCGGCTCCCTCGGCCTTGAACTCCTTGACTGTACATTCCCTGCATGCGAAGACTCTCCGAGGTGGAATACGTAGCATTGGCGCACCATCCTCATAGTAGGGAGGCTCGACGATGAATGACCACGGCGCCTATAACCGGCACTCCCTGGTACGCGAGATGCTCCAGACTCCCGACCTCATCCGGTCGTTCCGCCTGAAGGACGCGGAGCCCGTGATCGCGGCCGTCCGGGAGACCGGCAAGGTGATCCTCACGGGCGAAGGCTCCAGCCGCATCTTCCCGGCCAAGAACGCCGTCGCCTGGGCGCGCAGGAAAGGACTCCGCCTCGACCTGGTCACCGGGGGCAGCCGTCAAGCCTCCGAGTACGACCTAGGCGACCGGGTGGTGATGGGCGCCTCCAACAGCGGCCGGACCCGGGAGCTGATCGCCCTTTTCGAAGCCTTGAGGAAACGGGGCCACAGGCGGCTCTACTCGATCACCGCGAATCCGGGTACCCCGCTCGAGTCCCTGTCCGATCGGACTTTCCTCCTGACCTGCGGAAGGGAAGACGCGGTGGCGGCCACGAAAAGCGTCCAGGAGATGGCTCTCTTCTATTTCGCGCTGCTGAACGCCGCGGAGGGACTCGGGATCGACGATCAGCTGGCCGAAGCCGCCGAGGCCGTCGAGCGCGCACTGCGGATGCCGATAGACGGGGAGATCACGGAAGCCGTGGCGGGCGCGTCGACGCTGTACTTCGCCGGACGCGACGACGGGGTCGCCGAGGAGCTCGCGCTTAAGACCAACGAGATCATCCGAAGGAAAAGCGGTTACTTCGAGGGAACCTACGCGCTGCACGGCGTCGAGGAGGTATTGAACCCCGACGACGTCGTGCTTTGGATCGAACCCTTCGAGGAGGAATACGAGAAGATCCGGTCCGCCTTGATCGACGGCGTGGGGATGAAGGTCCTGGCGATCTCCGAAAAGGATACGCCGTTCCCGACGATCCGGATACGAGGCGCCCGGGAACTGACCAACCTCGTCCGCCTGGCCGCGGGGTGGAACCTGCTGGTCGAGGCGGGGATGCGTCTGGGAATCGACCTGGACCGGCCCGCACGGGCCCGGAAGGTCGGTAACGAGTTCACCGGGTAGTCCGGCTCGGCTCCAAGCGTTCACCCCGCGGGGCCGCGAGCAGCCCCCTCGCGAAATCCTCCGCCCTCGCAAGGTCCGCGGCGTCCGGTCTTCCCTTGTTGAGGCCCCCGAAGTGCTTCAGGAAGCTGTTCGTGTTGAACCCCACGCAGGAGAACTCCCCCGCGATCGCGTAGCCGCGGTCCGCCAGCCGGGCCCGGAGCTCCGCATGATTGGCCTCGACCAGCCGATCGAACGCCTCCCCCCGGGCGAAGGCTGCGGGAACCCCGCAGGTGGAGAAGAGGAAGACCCGTCGCCCCCCGCCGGGAGGGAGGCGATCCGCCAGGTCCAGGATGGGCCGGTAGTGCCGGCCGGAGTCGATCCCCGCGCCGAAGCCGACCAGGTCGTACTCCCCGAGGGTCGCCGGGTCGACCCGATCGGGCGTCCGGACTTCCGCCCCCAGGATTCGGGCCAGGGCCTCGGCCACCTTCCGGGTGTTCCCGTGGTGCCAGGAATGGACGATCACCAGGGCCTCGGATCCGGCCTGCCCCCTCATGCCGCGCCGCCCTTCCCGGGGACCACCCCCGGGATGCCGGCGGACGCGCGGAACCCCTTCACGATCATCCATACCGCCATGACCATCTCCTGCAGGAAGATCGGGAAATGGATCCAGGCCGGCACCGCGGTGGCTCTTCCGTTCCCCCGGAACAGGTCGAAGAATCCGGCGCCCAAATCCACGAGGATAGCGGCCAGGCCCCAGACGGATATCCATCTCGGAACGAGGCGCGATCGATAGAACGAGCCGTACAGGATCAGGGCGCCCAGGCTGAAGGTGAACACGGTCATCATCCGGACCGCTTCCGAAATCCGCAGGACGGCTTCCCCCGCGGCCCGGAGCCCCGCCCCGTCGGCCTCCCCGGCGCGGACGATCTGGGGGGCCAGCCCGGCCAGGACGATCCAGCAGGCGGTGATCAGGATATAGGTGACGGTCTCCAGGGCGCCCCGGAACACCACGTATCCGACGGCGGAGACCTCGCTCTCCCGTTTCAAGATCGGGTACATCAGGATCGGCACGAAGGCCAGGGCCAGACCCATGGTCAGGATGGCCTGGGCCCCCGCCTGCATGCGGGGGCCCAGGGCGGCGATCCCGGTGAAGGGGTCCGGGGCTCCGAAGCCGAAACCCGCCAGGATCACGCTGGCCACCCCCGAAACGGTTCCCAGTATGTACAGGCCGCCGACCGCAACGGCCGTCCTACGTTCATTCATCGTTGTCCTCCTCCGGTCCCCCGGGAACGTACTCCAACAGGTCCCCGGGCTGGCAGGATAGCTCCCTGCACAGGGCGTTCAGGGTCGATACGCGCACCGCCCGGGCCTTCCCGGTCTTCAGTATGGAAAGGTTCGAGTCGGTCAAGCCGATCCGCCGGGCCAGCTCGTTGAGCGGCATCTTGCGGTCCGCCATCATCCGGTCCAGCCGGAATATGATGCTCATCTGAAGTCTCCTTACACGGTCAGGTCGTGCTCTTCCTTGAGGACCGTTCCGGCCGCCAGGATCTCGCAGATCAAAAGCAGGATCACGGCCGTCAGGAAGGATCCCGCGCTGAAGGTCAGGACGGCCAGGGCGATGACCAGCTTGCTGGTCCGGCGGATGAGACGCACGTTCCCGGCGTCGAACACGACCTCGTCCTTGAAATTGGAGAAGAGCGACCGGGTTTTCCGGAGCACCATCAGGACCAGGGTCATGACCGCGCCGAAGTACGGCAAGATGAGGACGCGGACTCCCAGGGGCAGGCTCTGGAACCTCTCCCAGTCGCGGATGTCCGACCGGGAGCTTTCCGCCATTCCCCGGGAGAAGGGGCTGCCGAGCTGTTCATGGAAGACGATCACCGTGCCCAGGACGATCGCGAGGGCGGCGCACAGCCAGGCCAGGTACCAGGCGACGGTCAGCAAGCCGTGCATGAACGAAGAAAGGGATCGGGTGCCGAAGTATTTCATGGGAGGACCTCCTTTGGTTCTCGCCATGAATATATCATCCCGCTTTCTGTTATTCAAGTGTTATTTATTGTTTTTCAATAATTTTTAATTATTCGTCAACTATACGGTATTGAATTTCAACAATAAGACACCGCGACGACCGTTCAGGCGCCGAGGCGGCCCTCCTACCGGTCCACCCGGTTGATCATGAGGGCCTGGGATCCGTCCGGACGGGACTGCTGCCAGGTGGCGATATAGGAGTCCGGGGCGGCCAGGACGTCCACGTAGCGCAGACAGCCTGTCCCGTCGGGGCTCGCGAACTCGGGAAAGATCTCGGAGAGCCGTAGGAAGGCCGTTGGATCACCATCCACGAAATACCCCAGGCCGCCCAGTTCCTCGCAGGAATAGCCCCGGGGCCGCCGGACCGCGCTCGCGTGCTCGTCCAGGTTGCGCAGGCACTCCCCCCCGTCGTAGAAGGCCAGGCCGAGACCCGCGGGCCAGTCCGAGGGGGCCGTCCTCGCGCCCGGGGGCGGCCCGGGCAGGGGGAGAACGCAGGTGCCCCGGGTGATGGCGACGTCCCAGGCGGGTCCCCGGGGCCAGCAGTCGAAGACGGGAGGTCCCTCGGCATCCCCATCCGGCCCGAGGGGAAGGTACCCGGTGCCGCTGGAGGACCAGTTGAAGGAGTGGTGGCAGAAGAAGAGGTACTGGCCATTCCCGGGGCGCTCGGCCAGGAAGGGATCCTTGACCTGCAGGGTAGCCGGATCCGCGCCGGCCGCGACGGTCCGGGGCCGCGCCCCGGCCAAGCCCTCCAGAGTCGGGGCGGACAGGCGCTCGATGGTCCAGATGCCCGTGCCGGGCTTCTGAAAGGCCTCGACGGGGGCGGGGTACGGGACGCGTTTTTCCGAGGAGACGTAGAGATCCACTCTCCCCGGGTCGAAGCGCAGGGCGGAGCCCTCGATCGATAGCGCCTCCCGGCCGTCCGGACAGACCGCGGCCTTGTCGAAGGACAGGACCTTCTCCCAGGACCGGCCGCCGTCCCGGGAGGCGAAGACCGCGAGTTCCCGGCCCCGGTCCCCCAGGTCCAGGCCCGTCCGGGAATCCCCCGCGCTGCGGTACCGGCCCGTCAGGAAGAGCCGTCCGTCGGGGCCGACGGTCATGTTGCCGCCCCCGAACCAGTAGCCCCTCTCGGGGCGCTCCGGAGGGATCGCCACCCGTGCGGCCGCGGGATCGACCAGGCGATGCGCGAAGGAGCGCAGATCCGACAAGACTCGGGAATCGACGGGACGGGTCATGGGCATCTCCTCGACGGCGGAACTTTCGCGGCGAGCGCCCGGGATTCGCGGACACGGCGCCGGGTCCGGCCGCCGCCCACTATAGACGTCCGTCCGGGACCCTGTAAACGGCCGGGACGAACTACCAAGCCTCGGGAAGCAGGGGGAGCCTCCGACGTTTCCATGGCTTGACGGACGGGCCCCAGGGTTTGAGAATCGGGGGCATGACTACGATCGAACGCCTCCCCCCCGTCCGCCTCTGGATCCGCGAGTCCGGGGGAGCCTGGTACGGGGTCGCCGAGTGCGACGGCCGGCTCGCGGCCTCGTCGTCCGGGCGGACCCGGGAGGAGGCGGAGCGGGTTCTCACCTCCTGCATTCCTCCCGGAGCGCCCCGGACCGCCGGCATCGGGCCCTCGGACTTCGCGGACGACGCGGCCCGCAGGCTGGCCGCGCTGGAAGCCGGCGGCGAGCCGGACCGGGGCTTCGAGCTTGCCCCGGAGTACTACCCGGAACCGGCCGCCTCGGTCTACCGCCTGGCCGCGGCCGTACCCCCCGGGTACGCCGCCTCCTACGGCGGCATCGCCCGGGCCGCGGGCACCATCGCCCGGGAGGTGGGGCGTCTCATGGCGGGCAACCCCCTCTACCCCCTGGTGCCCTGCCACCGGGTCGTGGGCTCGGACTACGCCCTGGTCGGGTACCGGGGCGCGACCTCGGGACCGGACCTTCGGGACAAGCTCGAACGACTGAGATCCGAGGCCCGGGGCTTCCGGGAGGAGGTCGAGCTTCCGGGAGCCGGGGGCCTCCGGGTCTTTCCTGTGGAGTGGGTCCTGGCCAAGGCGGACCTCGAAGGGGACGGCGGGGGACAGCCGGAGCTCTGGTGAGGGCCGGGATCCCCGGGATTAGGCCCCGTACCCCTTCTCGATCGTCCGGATCATGTCGAAGAGCAGGGCGTTGACCGGAGTGGCGACCCCGGCCTCGCGGCCGAGGCGGACGACGGTCCCCGCGAAGAGCTCCACTTCGGTCTTCCGGCGGGCCTCCACGTCCTGGAGCATGGAGGATTTGCCCGAAGGGGAAAGCCCGGCCAGGGTCCGGTCCCACACCCCGATGTCCTCCTCCGTGAGCCCGGTGCCCAGAACCTTGGATATCTCGATCAGCTCCCCCATGGCGGCCAGCATGACGTTCCGGGCCTCCGGATACTGCTGGAATGATGAATACGGCGCCCGCAGGATGGCGGAAGCCGGGTTCATGCCCACGTTGACCATGAGCTTGAACCACATCGCGTGGACCATGTCCTCGGGTACCTTGTACCGCACACCGCACCGGTCGAAGAACTCCGCGATCCGGGCCACCCGGGGGCTCCACGCCCTCGGCGGATTCCGGTCCTCCCCGAAGTGGATGGTCCCGCCCACGGTAAAGTTCGTGGCGTTCCCCTCCCGGACCGCGTCGATGGCCAGGATCATCGCGTCCAGGACCCGGTCCTCCCCGAAGGCGGCCCGGAGGTCCTTCTCGCTGTCGATCCCGTTCATAAGGGAAAGAATGAGTGTCCCGGGGCCGACACAGGGGGCCAGGTCCCGGATCGCGGCGGCCAGCTGGTGGTGCTTCACGCAGACCAGGACCAGTCCGGGCTCGTCGCCGGGCGCCGGGGCCCGGCCCGCGGGGAGGACCTTCAGGTCCAGGCGCTCCCCGTTGACGGAAAGGCCGTCCCGGGCCAGGACCTCCGCTCTCCGGTCGTCCGCGAGCAGGCGGACCGCCCCGGGCCGGGCCTTGTGGATCGCGGCGGCCACCGCCGAACCGATGGCTCCGGCCCCCGCGACCAGGGCGTAACGTATTTCGTCCACTGCGGCATCTCCTGACGAACCTGATCTTCCGGGAGGCGGCGGACTTCAGCCCCTCCCCGGGTTCAACATACCTTCCAGCCCGTCCAGGATCAAGGTGAGGCCGAACTCGAAGTCCGCGTCCTCGTCGTAGCCGTGCGCAACGGTCCACTCGATCATGCGGGCCAGGTGCGGATAGGCTTCGGTCGGAGCGGAATCCCGCAGCGCCTCGGCCCGGTCCTCGGCCCGCTCGCGCCCGCCGGAGGCCATGTTGCGCCTCTGGAGCGCGAACCCGTAAATGTAGCAATCCAGGACCGAGAGGGCCCTTCCGGCCCGCTCCAGCGGGAAGCCCGCCCCCGTCAAGGCGCCGACTACGGCGTCGAAATACCCCAGACGACCGGGGCCCGAGCTCGTGCGGGAATCCATGAGGGCGGCGGCCCAGGGGTGGAGGGAAAAGGCTTTCCGAGCGGAGACCGCACGTTCCCGCATGGCCGTCCGCCAGTCGACTCCGGCCGCGGGGACCGCGATCTCCCCGATGACGAGTTCCAGAATTCCGTCCAGGACGTCCTCCTTGCCCTCGACGTGGTTGTACAGGGACATCGCCTCTACCCCCAGCCGGCTTCCCAGCCGGCGCATGGACAGGGACTCGACGCCGAGTTCATCCGCCATATCGAGGGCCGCGCGGAGCACACGCTCCCTCGTCAGGAAAGCCTTCCCGGGCACGTCCACTTTCTTCATCCACTCCTCCCCGCGTTATTCTACTCCGTCCCCGGGCGGATGAATTGCCCACTTGACGAACTTACACCGTAAGTAGTAAAACTTACATTGTAAGTATGGCCTTTGGGCCAGGACATGTCAAGGGAACCCGCCGGGCGGGGCGAACGCCCGCCCGGCGAGCCGTCCCGCCAACCGTCCATTAAAGGAGTATCGGATGCAGGATCTTCAGAAAGCGGGCGGCATCGCCGCCCTCGTCGCCGCGGGAACCTACCTGTTCGCCATCGGTCTGGCGGCCACCGTCTTGGGACCCATGGCGGACCCGGACCTGGGATTCCGGGAGTACATGACCTTCTTGGAAGCCCACAAGACCCTGGTGTTCCTCTGGCACTCGGTCATGTACTTCGTCAACGGGATCTGCCTGGCCGTCCTGGTGCCGGCCCTGTACGAACGCCTGAAGCCCTCCTCCCCGCGGCTGGCCCTGGTCGCCTCGATCTTCGGCCTCCTGTGGACCGCCTTCGTCTTCCTGAGCGGGGTGATCACGAACCACGGGACCGAGGCCCTGCTCGCCCTCCACGGCAAGAACCCGGCCGGGGCCGAGGCGCTCAGGACCGCCCTGGACGCCGTCACCCTGGGTATCGACTCCTCGGACCGGCTCCTCGGGAGCCTCTGGGTGGGGCTGGCAAGCCTGGCGGCTTTCAAGGGAAAAACGTTCCCGAGGTTCCTGTGCGTCTTCGGGATGCTGATCGGCGCGGCCGGCCTGGTGGGGACCGCGATCCCCGCGGCGGTGGCCGTCGCCTACCTCTTCGGGGTCGGCGCGATCCTCTGGTGGGCGGGCGCGGGAGTGGTTCTGATCCGGAAGCGGACCTGACGGGACTTGGAATCAGAATTCCGACAGGATCTACAGGATGGATCAGGATGAACAGGATAAGGATCCAGATATCTCATATCTGAAACTCCAATCATGTTCATCCGGTCTCAATCCTGTTCATCCTGTCTGATCTATTCAGAAGCTGCCTAGCCTTTCACGGCCCCCATGGTCAGGCCCTTCACCACGTACTTCTGGAAGATCATGGTCAGGATGATCGCGGGGGCCATGATGGCCACCGCGGCGGCCATGACGGCCCCCCAGTCCACCTCGGCGTAGGACACGAAGTTGTAGACCGCGATGGGCAGGGTCTTGGTGCGTTCCATGCTGAGGACCTGGGAGAACATGAAGTTGTTCCAGGAGAAGATGAAGGACAGGGTTACGGCGGTCACGATCCCCGGGGACGAGACGGGCAGGATGATGGACAGGAAGGCCCGCTGGCGGGTGGCCCCGTCCACCATCGCGGACTCCTCCATCTCCACGGGAATGGTCTCGAAGTAGCTGGACATGATCCACACCACGATGGGCAGGGCGATGAGCATGTGGGAGAGGATCAGGGCGGCGTAGCTGTCCATGAGCTTGAGGCGGGAGAAGATGATGTACCAGGGCATCAGGAAGGAGATGCCGGGCATCAGCCGGGCCACCAGGATGAGCACGGAGAGTTTCTTCTGCTTGAACCGGGCGATCGAATACGCCGCGGGCAGGCCCAGGAGCAGGGAAAAGGCCACGGCGGTCACGCCCACGATGGAGGAGTTGATGAAGTACTTGAGGAAGTTCTGCTCCTGGAAGACCTTTCGATAGTTCTCCAGGATCGGGCTGAACAGGAACCGGGGCGGCCAGGCGATGATGTCCACCTGGGTCTTGAAAGACGAGGCCAGCATCCAGACGAAGGGGAAGAGGACGGGGCCCGCGATCAAGACCAGCACGAGGACGAATCCGAGCTTCCGCAGGGGATGGAGTTTCACGGCAGCCCCCTACAACTCGAAGCGGCGCCGGAGCCGCATGATCAGGGCGCTCAGGGTGAGCACCAGGAGGAAGAGGAAGACCAGGACCACCGAGGACTGGCCCATCCGGAAATACTCGAAGCTGTACTTGAAGGCCATGACGTTGAGGGTCTCCGATGCGTAGCCCGGTCCCCCTCCGGTCATGGCGTAGATGATGTCGAAGGTTTTCAGGACGTCGATGGCCCGGAGGATCATGGCGGTCAGGAGGGTCGGCGCGATCATGGGCAGGGTGATGCGGAAGAAGATCTGCGGCCCCGTGGCCCCGTCCACCCGGGCGGACTCGTAGGGTTCCGGCGAGAGCCCCGCCAAGCCCGCCAGGACGATGAGGGTGATCATGGGGGTCCACTGCCAGATGTCCACCAGGGCCAGGGAGGGGATGACCGTGGCCGCCCCGGAGACCCAGGCCTGGCGGGGCAGGCCGAAGAGGGACAGGACGTAGTTGGCCAGCCCGATGGTCGGGTCGTAGAAGAGGTTCCAGACGATGCCGATGGCCACCGGGGTGGCCACCAGGGGCAGGAGCAGGATGAGCTTCATGAAGCCCTTGCCCCGGAACTTCCGGTTCAGGAGGAGGGCCAGGCCCAGTCCCAGGAGGGTTTCCGCGGTCAGGGCCAGGGCGGTGAAGGAGAAGGTCCGCCCCAGGGCGTCCAAAAAACGCGGCTCCCGAAGCACCCGGAGGTAGGATCGGAAGCCCACCAGGGCGAAGGGCATGCCGGAGGTCAGGTTCCAGTTGCTGAAGGAGAGGAACAGGGTGTAGAGGACCGGGAAGACCATCATCACGACGACGAAGGCCACCGCGGGCAGGGGGAAGAGGACGTTCAGGTGCCGTTCCAGGATACCGCTCTTCCGCATGTCCCCTCCGATCAAAAAACAGGACTCACCACGGAGGGCACGTCCGGCCGGCCTGAGCCGGACGGACGGCGCCGAAGCGAGCTTCGGCGAAATACCCGGACGGGCAGATCGACGAAGCCCGAAGGGCTTCGTTGCCGCCAGGCTGTCCTTAGGACAGCCTGGCGCGACTCCGTGGTTAATTCCTATAAACCTAGTACACTCCGAACTCGCCTGTGTCCTCGAGGAGTTCGTTCACCGCCCGGACCTTGTCCTTGGCCAGCTGCTCCAGCTTCGTGGATGTGCCCGCGGTATTGATGGACTCGATGATCACCTCGCCGATCAGGTCCCGGGCGTTCCCGACGGCGCTCATGTAGGGCCGGTCGTAGGGATAGCCGTTCTTGGCGGCGAAGGCTTGGGAGGCCACGAGCTCGGCGTTGGCCTTGGCGCGGACCTCGGGATCCGCCCAGGCGGAGTTGCGGGCCATGGTGATGTTGGCGATCAGGCCCTTCTTGGCCAGTTCCTTGCTGGTCGCCCACTTGATGAAGTCCATGGCCAGGGCCTTGTTCTTGGACTGCCGCGCCACGGCCATGCCCCAGGACACGACGATGAAGGGGCTCGAAGCTTTGGGACCCGCGGGGAGGTTGGCGATCCCCACGTCCGCGGCCTTGACCTGGCTCTTGGCGGGGTCGACGATCTGGCCGTAGAAGACCGAGGCGTCGGTCCACATGGCCACCTTGCCGGCCTGGAAGAGGGGCATGATGTTCTCCCAGGACATGGAGGTAACCCCGGTGGGTCCGTAGTTGGCCAGCATCCGGCCGTAGAACCGGGTGGCGTCCAGGGCTTCCTTGCTGTCGAACACGGCCTTACCCTTGTCCAGGTAGCGCCCGCCGTAGTTGTAGATGTAGGAGGACAGCTGGGTCACCGCCGCGGCGCCGCGTCCGCGCGAGGCGAAGCCGGCGATGTCCGCGGTCTTGAGGGCCTTGGCCGCCGCCTCGAGCTCCGCGAAGGTCGTGGGGACCTTGAGCTTGGCCTTGGCCAGGAGATCCTTCCGGTAGTAGAGGACCTGCCACTCCGTCACGAGGGGGACGAGGTAGGGCTTGGCGCCGAAGCGGGCGATGCCCATGGCGCTCTCGGGATAATCCGAGAAGTCGTAGCCCGCCAGGGGCTCGTACCAGCCGTTCTTGTAGAACATCTTCCCTTCCTGCAGGGGCCGGGTCATGAAGACGTCCACGGTGGAGGAGTTCGTGGCGAACTCCGTGGTCAGCTTGGTGGTCAGCTGGCTCTCCTGGAGGCTCTCGACGTTCACCTTGACGCCGGAGGCGGCCTCGTACTCGGCGATCACCGTCTTCAAAAGATCCCCGTAGGGGTGGTTGGCCAGGAGCACGCGGATCTCCTTGGCCTGGGCGGAAACCGCCATGACCAGGACGACGGCAAGCAAGATCGCGATCAGCTTTCTCATTGCACCCTCCTTGGGCTCGATCGGACATGAAATACAAATCAATCGCATTATCAGGCCGGATTTCCGGAAGGTCAAGGAAAAAATAGAAATAATTTTTTATTGTAAGAATTTTTTTTTCACCGTATACTGGGGATGTACCATGATGCGTCACACAAGCTGCCTGTACACGATACACGAGCGACTCGCCTCCATGAGCGAAAAGGAGCGCAGGGTCGCGGACTTCATCCTCGACTCGCCCCAGGAGGCGGTGCATCCCAGCATCGAAGCCCTGGCCGAGCGCATCGGCGTCTCCGAATCGACTCTGTTCCGCTTTGTCCGGAAGCTCGGGTACGAAGGTTACCAGCAGTTCCGGATCGCCTTGGCCACGGAGACCGTAGGCCCCAAGTCGGGGTATTACGACGCCCCCGTCGATTCGGAATCCGGCGAGTCCGTGGTGGCCGTCGTCTTCAAAACGGCTATCGGCGCCCTGGAGCGGACCATGGGAGGACTCGATCCCAAGGCCGTCGCAAAGGCCGCGGACCTGCTGACCCGCACGCGCTTCGTCCTGTTCCTGGGCCTCGGCGGTTCGGCCATCGTGGCCAAGGACGCCTACCACAAGCTCATGCGGACGGGCATCCGCTGCGCCGCTCCCGAGGACTTCCATATGCAGCTCATGGCGGCATCCCAGACGGAACCCGGCGACGTCGCCCTTCTCGTATCCCACACGGGGGCCAACAAGGACGCCCTGGCGATCGCGGACGTGCTCCGGAGCCGCGGCGCCGTCATCGTCGTCGTGAGTTCCTATCCTCGGACTCCCCTCTCCAAGATGGCCGACGTGCTACTCCTCTCCGCCGCGCCCCCCTCCCCCTATTCCATCGAAGCCTTCTCCGCCCGCCTGGCCCAGCTTGCCCTGGTGGACGCCCTCTACGTCGAGATGATGCAGCGCCGGGGCGAGGAGGGATCCCAGGCCCTGGGAGAGATGAGATCCGTCATCGCCAAGCGCAGGACATAATCGCACGCCTCCCGGGGGCGGCCCCGCTGCCTCCGCGGGGCATCGACGGACGGGAACATGCGGAACGGGGCCGGCTTCATCCCGTCGAGGACCGGCCCGAAAGGATCGCCCATGAAAGCCCTGGTACTGGAAGAATACAAACGTTTTGCGTACGTCGACGTCCCCGACCCGGACCTGCGGGGACCGAAGGACGTGATCGTGCGGGTCAGGGCCGCGGCCATCTGCGGCTCCGACGTACACGGGATGGACGGGTCCACGGGCCGCCGACGCCCTCCGGTCATCATGGGCCACGAGGCCGCGGGTGAGATCGTCCGGACCGGGACCGAGGTCCGGCGCTTCAAACCCGGGGACCGGGTCACCTTCGACTCCACCGAGTACTGCGGGGAATGCTGGCACTGCCGCCGGGGCGAGGTGAATCTCTGCGACGACCGCCGGGTCCTGGGTGTCTCCTGCGAGGAGTACCGAAGGGACGGGGCCTTCGCGGAATACGTGGCCGTGCCGGAGCGCATCCTCTACCCCCTGCCCGAGGGACTGTCCTTCGTACGGGCTTCCCTGACGGAGCCCCTGGCCGTGGCCGCCCATGCGGCCATGCTCTCGCCCCCCCTGCCCGGGGAGTCCGCGGCGGTGGTGGGCGCGGGGCTCATCGGCCTATTGTTGATCCAGGTCCTGCGCACGTCCACCTCCGGCCCCCTCTTCGCCCTGGACACGGACCCCGACCGCCGCGCCCAGGCCCTGAGGCTGGGAGCGGACTACGCCCTGGACCCCGCGGACCCGGGGGCCCTGGAGGAGCTCCGGTCCCGGTGCGGAGGGCGGGGCGCCGACAAGGCCTGGGAAGCCGTGGGGATCACCTCCGCGGTGGCCACCGCCGTGGATTGCCTCCGCAAGGGCGGCGCCCTCACCCTGATCGGCAACGCCAGCCCCCGGATCGACCTGGCCCTCCAGAAGGTCGTGACCCGCCAGCTGACCCTGCGGGGAAGCTGCGCCATAGCCGGGGAGTACCCCCTGGCCCTGGACCTCATGGCCCGGGGGCAGGTGGACGTGGACGCCCTGATCTCCGCCACGGCCCCCCTCTCGGAAGGAGCCGCCTGGTTCAACCGCCTCTACGCCCGGGAGCCCGGCCTCCTCAAGGTCGTCCTGGAACCGGGGCGCTAGGAGAAACCCATGGAAGAGCTGCGTTTCGCCCTCTACGGGTACGGCAAGGTGGCCGAACTCCATGCCAAGGCCCTGGCCTCCCTGGCGGGAACCGCCCGGCTGGTGTCCGTGATAGGCCGGGACAAGGGAAAGCGGGAAGCCTTCGCCGCGCGCTGGGGGGTCTCCGCCCGGGCGACCGCCGCGGAGGCCGCGGACCTCGACCATGCCCGGGCCGTCCTGGTCACGACCCCCCATCCCCTCCACGCCGCCCACTCCCGGGAATCCAGCGCCGCGGGGCTCCACGTCCTCGTGGAGAAACCCATGGCCCTGTCCGTGGCGGACTGCGACGCCATGATCGCCGCGGCGGCCGCTGCGGGCAGGGCCCTGGGGGTGGTGAGCCAGAGGCGCTGGTACCCCGCGGTACGCCGGATCCGGGAAGCCCTGGACTCGGGCCGCCTAGGCACCCCCGCCCTGGGCCAGGTGGTCATGCTGGGCTGGCGGGACGAGGCCTACTATCGCTCGGATCCCTGGCGGGGTTCCTGGGCCGGAGAGGGGGGCGGGGTCCTGGTGAACCAAGCGCCCCACCAGCTGGACCTGCTCTCGTGGTTCCTGGGTCCCGTGGTGGAGGTGTCCGCCTACTGGGCCAACCTCAACCACCCCTACATCGAGGTGGAGGACACGGCGGTGGCGGCCCTCCGCTTCACCGGGGGGGCCCTGGGCTCCATCCTTGTGTCGAACTCCCAGAAACCCGGGATCTACGCCAAGGTCCACGTCCACGGATCGAACGGAGCTTCCGCGGGGGTCCAGACCGACGGGGGGGCCATGTTCATCGCAGGCATGAGCGGGGTCCTGGAGCCCCCGGTCAACGACCTGTGGACCGTCCCGGGGGAGGAGGGCAAGCTGGCCTTCTGGAAGGCCGAGGACGAGGCGTTCTTCAAGACCGTGGACGCCACCTGGTGGTTCTTCGCCCGGCAGGTCGAGGACTTCGCCGCCGCCGTCCGGGAGGGCCGCCCACCCGCGGTTTCGGGGCGCGACGGACGCGAGACTGTGCGTCTGATGGAAGGGATCTACGGGTCCGGGAGGAGCGGCGGGCCGGTGCGGCCGGCGCCGTAAACCGAAGGCTCGCTCGGCCGGACCGGGTCAACCGGCCGGGCGGCCCGTCTCGAGCACTACGAGGTGCTGGAAGTGGTCCACCACGTCGTATCGGTCCACCTCGATCCGCACCAGGGCCGTGTCCGGGGCGTCGGCGAACTCCGCCAGCTCCGGGTACTTGGCCAGGTAGAGCTCCTTGTACGCCCCCCGATCCGGCTCCGCAAGCTCCCGCGCCGAACCCGAGGCCTCGACGCCGGTGACCAGCATCAGGTCGTCCATGCGGTCCCTCCGGTCGTCGGTGAACAGGGAAACCTCGGGACGGTCGCGCAGGTACCGGTACTTTCGGGTGCTCCGGGAAGTGGCGAAGATAATGCCGCCCAGGTCGTCGACGGAAACGAAGGAGACGATGGAAAGGTGGGGCCGGCCGTCCTCACCCCGGGTGGCGAGGACGCCGAAGAGCTGGCGCGCCAGGAGGCGTCTGACCGAAATTCGAAGATCCTCGTCCGTCATATCCGCTCCCCGAAACCGCTTAGTCGGGCGCCGATTCGGCGTGGTAATCGTGCAGTTCGGTGGACCTTCGGGTCCACCGAACTGCGAAACCAAACCCCGGACCGCTAGAAGCGGTCCGGGGTTTGGTTAGACTTCATACGTCCCCGCCGCCACCTTGCCTCCCGTGCCGGTCCAGTCGGTGTGGAAAAACTTGCCCCGGGGCGCGTCGGTCCTCTCGTAGGAGTGGGCTCCGAAGTAGTCCCGCTGGGCCTGGAGGAGGTTTGCCGGGAGCCGCTCGGAGCGGTAGCCGTCGTAGAATCCCAGGGCCGTGGACAGGGCCGGGACGGGGATGCCCGCCTCCACGGCCTTGGCCACCACCCGGCGCCAGGATCCCTGGCAGCGCTCGATCACGCTCCAGAAGTACGGATCCAGCAGCAGATTCCTGAGATTCGGGTCCCGGTCGAAGGCCTCCTTGATCCTGCCCAGGAAGACGCTGCGGATGATGCAGCCCCCTCGCCACATGAGGGCGATGCCGCCGTAGTTGAGGTTCCAGCCCTCCTCCTTGGCGGCCTCCCGCATGAGCATGTAGCCCTGGGCGTAGCTGACGATCTTGGACGCCAGGAGGGCCTGCCGGAGGTCCTCCAGGAAGGCCTTGGCGTCGGGGACGGAGATCTTCCCGGAACCGGGCCCGGCGAGGACCTTGGCCGCCTCGACCCGCTCCTCCTTCATGGCCGAAAGACAACGGGCGTACACGGCCTCCCCGATCAGGGTGACCGGGACCCCCAGCTCCAGGGAGCTGATACCCGTCCACTTGCCCGTGCCTTTCTGGCCCGCCGTGTCCAGGATCCTCTCCACCAGGGGGGAGCCGTCCGCGTCCTTGTAGGCCAGGATGTCCCGGGTGATCTCGATCAGGTAGGAGTCCAGCTCGCCTTTGTTCCATTCCGCGAAGACCTCGTGCATCCGGGCGGCGTCCAGGCCCAGGCCCTGCTTCATGACGTGGTAGGCCTCGCAGATCAGCTGCATGTCCCCGTACTCGATCCCGTTGTGGACCATCTTCACGAAGTGCCCGGCCCCCTCCTGGCCGACCCAGTCGCAGCAGGGCTGGCCGTCCGCGGTCTTGGCCGCGATGGCCTGGAGGATGTCCTTGACCAGGGGCCAGGCCTCGGGATTGCCCCCGGGCATGATGGAGGGCCCGTGCCGGGCGCCCTCCTCGCCGCCGGAGACCCCGGTGCCGATGAAGCGGATGCCCTTCTGGGCCAGGTAGCGGGTGCGGCGGGTGGAGTCCGGGAAGTGGGAGTTGCCGCCGTCGATGATCACGTCCCCGGCGGCCAGGTGCGGCAGGAGGGTCTCGATGAACTCGTCCACCGCGGCGCCGGCCTTGACCATCAGCATGATCTTCCGCGGCCGCTTGAGGAGGGCGCAGAACTCCTCCACGGAACGGGCCCCGTAGATCGTGGACCGCCCTTTGGCCGCGTCCGCCAGGAACTCGTCCACCTTGGAGACCGTGCGGTTGTACACCGCCGCCGAGTACCCGTGGTCGTTCATGTTCAGCACCAGGTTCTGGCCCATCACCGCGAGTCCGATGAGCCCGATGTCCGCCTTGGCTTCCATATGTATTCCGTCTCCTTCAACGTTGTCTTGAGGCGTCACGAGGCGAAGCGGCCGCGGTACGCCCAGAGGCCCACGGCCGGATTGCTGATGTAGAAGATCTCCTCGCCGTCCGGGAGGGTGTTGAAGCCCTCCATGAGGCGGGCGGGGTCGTAGCGCTTGAGGGTTTCCCCGAGATCCGCGAAGCGGAACCCGACCCCCTCCACCTCCTCCCGGGAGAGGTGCCCGGGGGCGTAGGTGATGGAGAAGCGGCCCTCCGAGGAGCCGTGGATCAGGTGGGCCGCCGCGGAGAGGCTGGCCTTGAGGTCCGCCTCCTTTTCCACCAGGCCCACCACCCGGTCCGTGCCGGAGTAGCCGTACTTGCGGATCAGCCGGTCGATCTCGGGATCCTCCCCGAACTCCTTGACCCCCGGTGCCAGGACGACCAGCTCCCCGCCGTCCGCCAGGGCCATCCGGGTCCGGTACACGCTCTTGTTGCCCAGCCAGGTGCTCCGGAACTCCTTGGGGTCCAGGTATACCACCGCCTTGGCCAGGGGCTTGTCCAGCATGGTGAAGTTAACCTTCAGGGAGAGCTCCGCCGCTTTCAGGAAACACTCCAGGTCGTCCCCGATATAGAGGCCCTGGACGGCCAGGGACCCGTCCGCCCGCCGGCCCACCACGGTGTGGGCGAAGACCAGGGGGAGGTGCCGGGCGAACCGGTCGTGGGCGTAGTTGAGGACCTTCCGGACCGGGTTGATCGCCCGCCCCATGATGCGCTCCATGCCGTAGACCGCGCCCAGGTAGTGGCTCTTGTTGATCCCCTCGGCTCCGCCGGTGCCCACGAAGACGTTCTTGTTGTAGTTGGCCATGCCGATGACCTCGTGGGGAACCACCTGTCCCGGGGACAGGATGAGGTCATGCCCGCCTTCCACGACCATGCGGTTGGCCTGGGCCGGCCAGGGGAAGGAGAGCTTTCCCTCGGAAACCTCCTCGATGAAGGAGGCGGGCACCTCCCCCAGGGTGGCCACGTCCGTGCGCCAGCGGTGCACCCGGAAGAGGTTTTCGGGCACCCCCGGGAACATCTCCCGGATCTCCTCGCTTGTCATGGGCTTGTGGGTGCCCAGGGCCGGCAGGATGTCCGTCAGGGCGGATCCGTAGCGGTCGTAGGCGAAGCGGGTCAGGATCCCCGCCCGGCTGTGGACCCGGGTGATGTCCGGGGGCAGGACCAGGACCCGCTTGGGACGCCCGCGGGCGGCCTCGACCTTGTCGAGCCCCTCCTGGAAGGCGGCTTCCAGCTCCCGGTCCGTAAAGGCGGTGTCCGGCGAGCCCTTGGCGTAGTACAGCATCTATCGTCCCTTCCAGGGCGGAAGCTCGGGGAGGTAGCGGTCGAACTCCGCGATGAGGGCGCTCTCGTACTCCCCGCCGTAGGTCCCCGCGAAGAAGCGCCCCAGGGCTTCCTCGTGGAAGAGCTTCCAGGAGGCCTCCTCGTGCCCGGGATTCACCGGGAAGAAGAGGGCCCCGTTCTTCTTGGCCGCCTCCAGGTCCCCCGGGGCGTCCCCGATCATCAGGACATGCCCGGGGGCGTACTTGCCCTTGGACGCGAAGGCGATGTGCTCGGTCTTGGTGCCCATCTCCTGGCCCGCGATGACCCGGAGGTGGCCCGCGATGCCGTGCTCCTCCCACTCTCGCTGGAGGGCCTCCTGGGGGGTCTGGGACACGACGATGACGTCCGCCCTCTCCTCCATGGCCGCGAGGCTCTCCCGCACGAGGGGGAAGGGCGGAACGTCCCGGACGATCCTGGCCACCGTCTCGTTGACGTCCACGGACCAGGCGTAGACCCTCCGGAGGTCGGGATCCCCGGTCCGGTCGAGCTCGGCCTTCAGGGTCGGGTTTCCCAGCTTGGTCTCCCGCCTCACCCAGTCCCGGAGGCCCGCCAGTTCGGGGACCCTCACCCCCCGGGCCTTGGTCTCGTCCCGTTCCCGGAGGAGGTCCAGGGCCCTGAGCACCGCGGGGAAGCGGTTGCAGCCCCGGGTCTTGGAATAGAGGTTCACGAAATCCCAGGCTTCCCGGGCGTACTTGGAAACCGCCTGGAGGCCGTAGTGGTTGACGAAGGCGGGACAGAAGCATTCCTTGTGCTTGATCTCCATGGAATCGAAGACGCAGCCGTCCGAGTCGATGCCGATGAAGAACTCGTGCTCGGGCTTCAGGTCCCGCAGGACCTGGGAGGGATCGTTCGTGGTTGCGCTCATCGGGCTTACCTTTCCTTTCGAAATATCATCCGATACGAAATCAGATACCACAAACACCCTCCGCAGTCAAGGGAAGGCGCGGCGGTTGACAGCACGGGGGTTTCATTATACTCTGCCATTCGAAAGGTAACGAAAGATGACCCACCTGCCCCGGCACGCCGAGATCCTGAAGATCCTCAGCCTCCTCCGGAACGTCTCCGTGGGGGACTTCGCCCAGCGCCTGGGGGTGTCGGAGGTGACGATCCGGAAGGACCTGGCCCAGCTGGAGGAGATGGGATGCCTGATCCGCACCCGGGGAGGCGCCCAGATCGCCGAGGATACCCGGGTCCTGAAGACCATGGACGTGCGGCTCAAGGAACGCATGGACGTGAAGGAGGCCATCGCCCGGAAGGCCCGGGAGCTCGTCCGGGACGGGGAGACCGTCTACCTGGACGCCGGGAGCACCTGCCTCCTCCTGGCCAAGGAGCTCACGGAGATGAACCTCCGGGTGGTGACCAACTCCATCGACGTCATGGCCGCCCTGGGAGCCTGCCCGGGCATCTCCCTCATCAGCCTCGGAGGCACGTACCGCCGGGAGGCGGGATCCTTCGTCGGCCCCATGGCCATCGAAGCCCTCCGGACTCTCCAGATCGAGACCTGCTTCCTGGGCGCCACGGGCTTCTCGAACCGCGGGGCTTTCTCGTCCCAGAACCTCATCGAGTCCCAGCTCAAGCAGAAGGTCCTGGAGGCCTCGGGGCGACGGATCATCCTGGCGGATTCCGGCAAGTACGGGCGCCAGGCCTTCTCCGTCTTCGCCCGGGCCGGGGACGTGGACATCCTGGTGACGGACCCGGGGTTCCGGAACATCAAGGAGTTCAACGTCTTCGGCATGGAGATCGTTCTCGCGACCGGGATCGCCGCAAGCGATCCCAGTCGCGGCCCCGAATCCGGCTCAAGTGCCGGATTCGGCGAGTTCCAGGCTAGGAAAACCGCGGGAATCGGCGAATGACAGGACTTGGTACAACGCGGGACCGGCGCGTATGCCGCGGACCCGAATCCGCATCAGGAGGAATCCATCCATGAAGGGGAACTGCGTCGTAGCACAGAGCGGAGGGCCCACGGCGGTCATCAATTCCAGCGCCTGCGGGGTGATCCAGGAGGCCCTGAAGAGCCCGGACATCACCGGGGTGTACGCCGCCCACAACGGCATCCTGGGCATCCTGAATGAGACCCTCTTCGACCTGGGCAAGGAGGATCCCGCGGACATCGAGGGCCTCAAGACAACCCCCTCCGCGGCCCTGGGCTCCTGCCGGTACAAGGTGAAGACCGAGGAGGACTACGGCAAGATCCTGGCGGTCTTCAAGAAGTTCGGGGTCCGCTATTTCTTCTATATAGGCGGCAACGACTCCATGGACACCGCGGACAAGGTGAACCGCCTGGCCTCTCGGGAGGGCTACGAGTTCCGCGCCATGGGAGTGCCCAAGACCATCGACAACGACCTGGCCTTCACGGACCACTGCCCCGGCTACGGCAGCGTGATCAAGTACCTGGCGACCATGGTCATGGAGGCGGGCCGGGACACCGAGGCCCTCTATACGGCGGACACGGTGAACGTGATCGAGGCGATGGGCCGGAACGCCGGCTGGATCGCCGCGGGCACGGCCCTGGCCAAACGGAGCGAGGAGGACGCACCCCACATCATCCTGCTTCCGGAGGTCCCCTTCGATCCCGAAGCCTTCAAGGACCGGGTGAACCACTACCTCAAGACGATCAAGCGCTGCGTCATCGTCGTGTCCGAGGGTACCAAGAATCCCGACGGCACCTACATCTCCGAGCAGAAAGGCCAGTTCGCCAAGGACTCCTTCGGCCACGTCCAGCTGGGCGGGGCGGCCAACTACATCAAGGCCCTGGTGGAAGCCGAGGTCAAGGTGAAGGCCCGCTTCGCCATCCCCTCCACCATCCAGCGGGCGGGAGCCCACTTCGCCAGCCTCACGGACTCCCAGGAGGCCTACGAGACGGGGCGCCAGGCGGTCCGCCTGGCCGTGGCCGGGGAGAGCGGAAAGATGGTCACCCTGGTCCGGGATTCCGACGACCCCTACCGCTGGAGCACGGGCCTGGCGGACCTGTCCCAGGTAGCCAACGGGGAGAAGTACTTCCCCAAGGAGTGGATCGGGGCCGACGGGTTCTCCGTGACCGACGCCTTCCTGCGCTACGCCCGGCCCCTGATCCAGGGGGAGGTCCCGGTCCCCATCGAGGGCGGCCTGCCCCGGTACGTCCGGTTCAACAAGCACTTCGTGAAAAGCGTCTGAAGCGGCGCGGTCCGGACGGCGGATCCCGACGCGGACCCGGCCGGGCCGGGTTCATATGGACGGAGAAACGAACAGCCCGCCGATGCCCCGCAACGGCGGATACCCGAGAACGAGGAGACAGCGATGACTTACCTGGAAGAGATGTTTTCCCTGAGCGGCAAGACCGTGGCCATCACCGGGGGCGGCGGCGTGATCGCCGGCGCCATGTCCGAGGCATTCCTGCGGGCGGGCGCCACGGTGGCCCTCTGGGACATCAAGCTGGAGTTCGCCGAGGCGGCCCGGCAGAGGCTTGCGGCCCTGCCCGGCCTTTCGGACGCCGCGGACCGCATCCTGCCCGTGGAGGTGGACGCCCTCTCGGAGCCGTCGGTGCGCAAGGCCCTGGAGGCCACCGCCGACAAGCTCGGCGGGCCCCACGTCCTGGTGAACGCCGCGGGGGGGAACAAGGGCAAGTCCGCCTTCCTGGAGATCGACGTCCCCCTCTTCGAGGACATCCTCCGGCTGAACCTGGTGGCGGGCCTCGTGGTCCCCACCAAGGTGACCGCCGCCTTCTGGATCGAGAAGGGGATCAAGGGGAACATCCTCAACATGGCTTCCATGGGTTCCTACATCCCCCTGTCCGGGGTCTGGGCCTACGACGCCGCCAAGGCGGGGGTCATGAACCTGACCATGGCCTGCGCCAAGGAGTTCGCCCCGCACGGAATCCGGGTCAACGCCATCGCCCCGGGCTTCTTCCTCGGCAACCAGAACCGGGCCCTCCTGGTGGACGAGAAGACCGGGGACCTCACTCCCCGGGGCAAGGACGTCATCGCCCACACCCCCTTCGGCCGCTTCGGGGACGTGTCCGAGATCGCGGGAATCAGCCTCTACCTAGCCTCCGACAAGGCGGCGGGCTTCGTGACCGGGATCACCGTGCCCGTGGACGGCGGCTACCTGGTCCAGAACATCTGACATGGCGAGCTTCATCCACGAGGACTTCCTCCTTTCGGGAGAGAACGCCCGGGCCCTCTTCCACGACCACGCCGAGGGCATGCCGATCTTCGACTACCACTGCCACGTTCCCCCGGCCCAGATCTCCGAGAACACCCGCTTCGAGAACCTCACCCGGGTCTGGCTGGGAGGAGACCACTACAAGTGGCGGGCGATGCGGACCGCGGGGGTCCCCGAGAACCTGATCACCGGGGACGCCCCGGACCGGGAGAAGTTCCAGGCCTGGGCCCGGACCGTGCCTCGGACCCTGGGCAACCCCCTCTACCACTGGACCCACCTGGAGCTCAAGCGGGTCTTCGGGATCGACGAACTCCTGGACGAACAGTCCGCGGACCGGATCTACGACCGATGCACCGCCCTCCTCGCCCGGGAGGACTACCGGGTCCGGGGCCTGGTGCGGCGCTTCGGGGTGGCCGGGATCTGCACCACCGACGACCCGACGGATACCCTGGAGCATCACGCGGCCATAGCCGCGGACGAATCCTTCCCGGTGAAGGTCCTACCCGCCTTCCGGCCCGACAAGGCCCACGCCCTGGAGAGCCCCGAGCGCTGGAAGGCCTGGATCGAGGCCCTGGAAGCCGCCTCCGGCGTCCCGGTCACGGACTACCCCTCCCTGGTCGCGGCCCTGAAGAACCGGCACGACTTCTTCCACGCCCGGGGCTGCCGGATCTCGGACCACGGCCTGCAGTTCGTGCCCGCCCCCTCGGCGTCCCCCGCGGACCGGGACCGGATCCTCAAGGAAGCGAAAGCCGGCCGCCGGCCCTCGGACGCCGACATCCTGGCATTCCGGGGCGCCCTGCTCACGGACCTGGGGCGCATGGACGCCGAGGCGGGCTGGACGATGCAGCTCCACGTGGGGGCCCTGCGGAACGTCAACCCCCGCATGTTCGCCTCCCTGGGCCCGGACACGGGCTACGACGTCATCGGGGACTGGCCCCAGGCGGAGGGCCTGGCCCGGCTCCTTGCAGACCTGGACCAAGACGACCGCCTGCCCAAGACCATCCTCTACGTCCTCAACCCCCGGGACAACGAGGTCCTGGCCACGATGGCCGGGGCCTTCCAGGACGGCCGGACCGCCGGAAAGATCCAGTTCGGCTCGGGCTGGTGGTTCAACGACCAGAAGGACGGGATGGAGCGGCAGATGACCGCCCTTTCCAGCATGGGACTTCTGTCGGCATTCGTGGGGATGCTCACGGATTCCCGGAGCTTCCTGTCCTACCCCCGGCACGAGTACTTCCGCAGAATTCTCTGCAACCTCGTGGGCGGCTGGATGGACCGGGGGGAAATCCCCCCGGACCTCGAGGCGGCGGGGAACCTCGTGAAGGACGTCTGCTTCCGGAACGCGGCCTCGTACTTCGGCATCGACCTGGGGGTCAAAGGGTAATCCCCGGACAGCGTCCGCAGCCGCGGGGCGCACACTACAAAGGAGAGTCCATCCATCATGGAACGGAACGATTTGAGGATACAACGGAACCGCGAGCTCCTCCTTGCGGCCCTGGACCGGCAGGGCTTGCCGGACGCGAAGCCCGAAGCCCTGGCCGCCCATCGGGAGCGGTCCTTCGGCCGCACGGACCTGGGGGGCGGGGTTTTCTACTACCCGAGATCCCTCTTCGCGGCGGGGAGCCTCCGCTTCCTCCTGGCGGGCACGGGGATCCCGGCCGCCCCGGACGCCCCGATGAACGAGCGGGACGGCAAGCGCCTCCTCGTCCTGTCCAAGGACGCGATTCCCCCGGCCTTCGAAGGCGAGCGCTTCTCCGCAGCGGGGTGGAAGGTCCTGGACGGTCCGCGGTCCTGGGGCAACTACCAGGCCATCAAGGAGCACCTGCCCTTCCTTGCCCCCACCTCCCTCCGGGGCGAGCGCACCACCATCGGCTGCGGGGACCGACTGGGCATGGCCGGGCCCGGACATATCCGGGCGGCCCGGGGTTTCCGGGTCAGCCCCGTCCTGGCCCAGCTGTCCATGCGGGAGCTCAAGCTCACCGGCCGGACCTACCCCCGGGTGGTCAAGGACGCCGCCTTCGCGGCCCTCCAGGAGGGCTTCGACCGGGGCTTCGGGGCCGACGGGGACCACCTCAAGAACATCCCGGACATCGACACGGCCCTGGACGCCGGCATGCCCATGATCACCCTGGACCTTACGGAAGTCATGGACCCCGCCCCCGCCTCCTGGACCGAGGCCGCGGTGGAGGAGGCCTTCGGCCGCCTGGCGGAGCCCGTCCGCCGCCGCGTCCTGGACGGCTACGCCGGAAAGACCTTCGCCCTCGCGGGCGCCTCCATCGTCGTCTCGGACCTCGAGGCCAAGCGCTGCGCCCTGATGTACTGGAAGGCCCTGGAGTTCACCGGGGAGGTGGACCGCCACCTCCGGTCCCGCCGGGGGGACGCCTACGACCTGGAGGTGAGCATCGACGAGACCACGGCTCCCACGGTGCCCGCCCACCACCTCTTCATCGCCTCCGAACTGGCCCGGCGGGAGGTGACGGTCAACTCCCTGGCCCCCCGGTTCATCGGGGAGTTCCAGAAGGGGATCGACTACATCGGGAACCCCGGGGACTTCGAGCGGCAGTTCGCGGTCCACTGCGCGATCGCCAAGGCCTACGGGGGCTACAAGATCTCCATCCACTCGGGAAGCGACAAGTTCAGCGTGTACCCGGCCATCGGCCGGCACACGGGCCTGCGGGTCCACGTGAAGACCGCGGGCACCAGCTGGCTGGAGGCGGTCCATGCCGCGTCCCTCCAGGACCCCGGCCTCTTCCGGGACCTCCTTTCCAAGGCCTACGAGTACTTCCCCGACGCCCTGAAGCTCTACCACATCACCCCGGACCTCTCCCGGATCCCGGACCCGAAGGGGGTCGCGGACGAGGATCTCCCGGGTTACCTCGAGCGGCCCGAGAGCCGCCAGCTCCTCCACGTGAGCTACGGGGGCCTCCTGAACGACCCGGACACGGGGCCCCGGCTCTTCCGCTTCCTTATCGACCGGGAGGAGCTCCACTACGGCTGCGTGGGGGACCACATCCACGCTCACATCGAACGGCTGGGGGCACCGCCGCATGGGCGATAGGGAGGACACCCTCCGGTTCCTGGATTTCGACGGGGTCCTCTGCGACAGCCTCCCGGAGTGCTACGCCGTGTCCCGGACCGCCTACTGGACCGGCTTCCTGGGGCTGCCGGAGCCCCCGGCGTCCGTCCCGGAGGAGGCCGAGTTCGCTCGCATGCGGCCCCTCATCCGCCGGGGCGCGGACTACCTCCTCCTGCACCTGGCCATGAGGGAGGGTCTCCGCCTGGTCTCCCAGGGGGACTTCGACGCCCTGGCGGCCCGGGAGGCGGAGCGGGACGGCCTCTTCCACGACCTCTTCTACCAGGCCCGGAGCGATCTTCTGCGGCGCGACCCGGAACGCTGGTTCGCCCTGAACCCCCTGTATCCGGGAATCCGGGAAATCCTGTTGCGGAATCGCGCGAACCGTGCTGTCCTTATCCTGTCCACCAAGGAGGCTCCCTTCATCCTGGCGATCCTCCGGCACCACGGGGTCGAGTGGGAGGCGGACCGGGTCCTGTGTTCCGGCAAGGAATCCAAGCTCCGGTTCATCGACCGGATCCTCTCGGAGCGGGGCGCCCGGGGGGCGGTCTTCGTGGACGACCAGGTAGACCATTTCCAGGGCCCGTCGGAGCACCCGGTCCGCCGCGTCCTGGCGGATTGGGGGTACGTACGGCCCGAGTGGATCGAGTCGGGGACATTCGAAACGGTCTCGCTGAGCCGGCTGCCGGAACTTCTGCCGGCCTAGGCGCGGCCGCGGGCCCCGCGCCGGGCATTCCCGGGAAACCGGGAATCCGGATCGGGATCCGGGCCAAGCTCCTGGCCTTTTACGGGGCGGCCATCCTGGCGGTGGTGCTCCTGGACCTCTCGGTCCAGGTGGTCTCCTTCGGGGCCATCCGCCAGTTCGAGGGCAACCTGGCCCGGTACCACGCCATCCACCGTCTGCGCGCGGGACTGTCCGCCCAGTACGCCCGGGTGGAACGCCAGATGCGGGAGTCCCCCGACGCGGGCTCCCTGTCCCTGGAGCAGGATCTCCAGGACTTCCTGATGGTCATCCAGCACCTGGAGGAGACGGAACCCGAGTCCCTGGAGGCCTTCTTCGCCCTGCAGGCGACCCACCGGGGCCTGCCGGCCTACTTCGAGAAGCTGGAAGCCGCGATACGCCGCCGCCTGGCCAACGACCGGGACTGGTACCAGGACATGGCCTGGGCCGGTCGGATCGCGGGCTATATGGACGGCTACCTGTCCACCTTCCTCTCCGAGGCCATGCAGTACGGGGACGCCCGGTACCAGGCCCTGACCCGGAGGCTCAACTCCCTGCGCAGGCTGACCCTCGGGGGCCTCGTCGTCTTCGTGGTCCTCTTCGGCATGGCGGCGGTGGCCATCTCCTCCTCCGTCTCCGCCCCCATCCGCCGGCTGGCCCGCGCCAGCGAGCGGATCGCCGCGGGGGAGCTGGACGTGCCCGAGGTCCGGGCCGACACGGGGGACGAGGTGGAGATCCTGGCCCGGTCCTTCAACACCATGAGCAAGAGCATCGCCTCCATGGTCGTGGACCTCCGGGGCAAGGCCGAGCTGGAACGGAGCCTCCGGGAGGAGGAGCGCCAGCTCATGGACAAGGAGCGGGCCCTCCGGGAGGCCCAGTTCATCAGCCTACAGGACCAGATCCAGCCCCACTTCCTCTTCAACGCCCTGAACACGATCGCCCGCACCGCCCTGCTGGAAGGAGCGAAACGGACCGAGGCCCTGTCCCTGGCCCTGGGGCGCCTGTTCCGCTACGCCCTGGGCGCCCCGGAATCCATGGTCACCCTCCGCGAGGAGCTGGCCATCGTGGAGGAGTACCTGGCCTTCCAGCGCCTCCGCTTCGGGGAGCGCCTCCGGTGGACCGTGGAGGCCGCCCCGGAGCTCCAGGACGTCCGGATCCCCCGGTTCACGATCCAGCCCTTCGTGGAGAACGCGGTCCGCCACGGCATCGAGCCCCGGGAGGAAGGGGGAAGCGTCGAGATCTCCGCGCGGATCCGCAAGGGCCGTCTGCTCCTGGACATCCGGGACACCGGGGTGGGGATGGCCGCGGCGGGACGAGGATCCTCCGGCGGAAGGTCTCCCGGCCGGGCCGGGGAGGGCATCGGGATCTCCAACGTGCGGAAACGCCTGGAGCTGCGCTACGGCCCGGCCGCCCGCCTCACGGTCCGGAGCGAGCGGGGACAGGGCACCGCGGTCCGCATCGGGATCCCCGCGGAACGGGACGGGGGGGCCCCGTCGTGAGCTTCCGCATCCTGATCGCCGACGACGAGCAGCTGGAGCGGCAGGCCCTGGCCCACATCCTGGGCGGACTTTCCGACCGGGGCGTCGAGCTGGTCGAAGCCGCCAACGGGCGCCAGGCCGTGGCGGCGGCCTCCGGGGGAGGAATCGACCTGGCCTTCCTGGACATCCGGATGCCCGGCATGGACGGCCTGGAGGCGGCTCGGATCCTCCGGGACGCCGACCCCGGTATCCACATCGTCTTCGTGACCGCCTTCGACAAGTTCGACTACGCCCGGGAGGCCCTGCGGCTGGGGGTGGACGAGTACCTGGTCAAGCCCGCGGCCGCGGACGAGGTGCTGGCCATGGCCCGGCGAATCCTGGACCGCCTGGAGCGGGAGCGGCTCGGGCCGGGGGCTTCCTCCGACGGAGCTCTGTCCCTGCTGGAGGACGAGCTCCGCGCCGACCTTGGTCGGGACCTTGGTCGGGACCTTGGTCGGGACCTTGGTCGGGACGCGGACCGGGACGCCGAGATCCGGGAGCGGCTGGCCGCCTTCCTCCGGCTCCGGGGCTGCCAGGGCCGGATCGCGGCGGCCCTGGTGCTCCGGCCCGCGGGCCCGGCCGCCCCGGAACCCGGCCCCTTCCCCCGGCGCCCGATCGGCCGGGGTACCCGGGAGCTCCTGGAGCGGCGCCTCCGGGAGGCCGGGTGGTACGCCCTGGCGGGGGAGGGGGAGCCCGAACTCCGCTGCCTGGCGGTCGCCCCCTCCTCCGAAGGCGCGGAGGCGGAGGCGGAGGAAGCCCTGTGGGCCGTACTGGCGGCCTTGACGGAGGAGCTCCGCCGGTCCCTGGGAATCCGGGTCCTGACCGGGGCCTGCCTCTCCCCCGACGGGTCTCCCCGTTTCCGGGAGGCCCGCCAAGCCGCGGCTTTAGCCCGGATCGACCGGCCCGTGGTGATCCTGACGGACGACCCGGGTCCTCACGCGGCCTCCGAGGACGCGGACGGCCCCGGAGCCGGGGCCGTCGAGCGGGCCGTCGACTACCTGCGGGAGCATCTGGCCGAGAACCTTTCCCTGGTCGACGTGGCCCGGGCCGTAGGCACCGCCCCCTCCCACCTCTCCCGCCTCTTCCGCCGCCACCGGGGGGAAACCTTCGTCCAGGTCTTCTGCCGGCTCCGCGTCGACGCGGCCAAGCGCCTGCTCCGGACCGGCGCCTACCGGGTCAAGGAGACCGCGTCCCTGGTGGGGTTCAAGGACACCGCCTATTTCTGCCGGGTCTTCCGCAAGTACGAGGGGGCCAGCCCCTCGGAGTACCAGGCCGGCTCCGGATAGGCCGCCGGACCCGCGGAACCGCCCGAGGTGTCAAGAAAGTACCCCATTACGCAAGAATTTCCCCAACCCGGATCCGCGGAACGGCCCTATCCTGGATCATCGTTCGACAAGTTTCGACATAGGAGGAACCCATGAGCCTTAAGAAAGCGTTGCTTCTGGCGCTGATCGTGGTCCTGGCGGTGACGTCGGTGGCCGCGCAGAAGAAGCCCATCGTCCTGCGGCTGGCGGAAACCCATCCCGCCGACTACCCCACCACCCTGGGGGACCAGAAGTTCGCGGAGCTGGTCAAGGAACGGTCCAAGGGCCGTATCGAGATCCAGGTCTACCCCGGCTCCCAGCTGGGCCAGGAACGCGCCGTGATCGAGCAGGTGCAGTTCGGCGCCATCGACTTCACCCGGGTCTCCATCTCCCCGCTGGCCTCCTTCGTCCCGGTCTTCAACGCCCTCCAGCTTCCCTACCTGTACCGCTCGGAAGACCACATGTGGAAGGTCCTCCTCGGCCCGATCGGCAAGGAGCTCTTCGCCTCCCTGGAGCCCTCGGGCTTCATCGGGATCGGCTGGTTCGAGCCCGGCGCCCGCAACTTCTACAACTCCAAGCGCCCCGTCTCCAAGCCCGAGGACCTCAAGGGCCTCAAGATCCGGGTCCAGGAGAGCGAGCTGATGGTCGGCATGGTCCAGGGCCTGGGCGCCACCGCGACCCCGATGCCCTACGGAGAGGTCTACTCGGGCCTCCAGACCGGCGTCATCGACGGCGCGGAGAACAACTGGCCCTCCTACGAGTCCACCAGCCACTACGAGGTGGCCAAGTTCTACACCCTGGATGAGCACACCCGGGTACCGGAGATCATCATCGGCTCCAAGATCTCCCTTTCCAAGCTCTCCCCGAAGGACCTCGAGCTGATCAAGCAGGCCGCCCTGGACGCCATCCCCTACCAGCGCAAGCTGTGGGCCGAGCGCGAGAAGGCCTCGGAGGCCAAGGTCCGCGCCGCGGGTAACACCATCACCGTGATCACGGACAAGGCGCCCTGGCAGGCGGCCATGAAGCCCCTGTACGACAAGCAGCCCGCGGCCATCCGGTACCTGGTCCAGCGGATCAGCGAAGTAAAGTAGCAAGACGTCTCCGAAGCGGAAGCGGGCGGACGGCCGACCGGGCGCCCGCCCGTTTCCATGCCCGGGGAAAGGCGGAACCATGGCACGTAGAATCGTAGCCTTCTTCAATCTCCTGCACATAGCGCTCCTGACCCTGGCGAAGTTCATGATGGTGGCCATGGTCCTCGTGGTCTTCGTGAACGTGGTGCTGAGGTACGGATTCAACAGCGGGCTCATGTGGTCCGAGGAGGTCGCCCTGCTCCTGGCGGTCTGGTTCGGCTTCATCAGCCTGGCCCTGGGCGTCAAGCAGAACCTACACATCAACCTGACCCTGATCTCGGAGCATCGTATGTCCGACCGGGCCAACCGGGTCCTGGATATCCTGAGGGGGCTCGTTTACCTCGCGATCGGGCTGGCCATGCTGGTGTTCGGGTGGAAGCTCTCGAAGATGACCATGGGTTCCATCATGCCCGCAACCCTCTGGCCCGCGGGAATACTCTACGCGGTGCTTCCCCTGAGCGGCTTCGTCGTCATCTATGAGGCCGCTGCGGACCTGGCCGGGATCGACACCCGGGACGCGGCCGTGGACAAGTACCTGTCCGGAGAGGGCACCCTCCGGGACGCGACGGGAGGACCCGATGCCTGATTTCACCTTCGCCGTGATCTACCTGATCGGATCCTTCCTGGTCCTGCTCCTGCTCCGGGTCCCGATCTCCTTCGCCCTCGCCTTCTCCTCCCTGAGCACGGCGGCCCTCCTCGGGATCCCCCTGATGGCCGTGGTCCAGCAGATGGTCCAGGGAATCCGGTCCTTCAGCCTCCTTGCCATCCCCTTCTTCATCCTCGCGGGGGAGATCATGAGCCAGGGAGGGATCTCCCGGAGGATCGTGCTGTTCGCGAACGTCCTGGTGGGGCGGGTGCGGGGCGGGCTGGCCCAGGTCAACTGCCTGGACAGCATGTTCTTCGGGGGCATCTCCGGGTCCGCCGTTGCGGACGTCTCCTCCATCGGGGCCCTCATCATCCCCATGATGAAGGAGAAGGGCTACGACGACGACTTCTCCGTGGCCCTGACCGTGACCAGCGCCTGCCAGGGGGTCATCATCCCCCCCAGCCACAACATGATCATCTATTCCCTGGCCGCCGGCGGGGTATCCGTGGGACGGCTCTTCCTGGGCGGCTTCCTTCCGGGGATGCTCCTGGGATTCTCCCTGATGATCCTGAGCTACATCTACGCTCTCAAGCGCAACTACCCCAAGGAGAAGAAGTACAGCCTCAAGGAGGCCCTACTCATCACCAAGGACGCCTTCCTGGGCCTGTTCACCGCGGTCCTCATCATGGGCGGGGTCATCTCGGGCGTCTTCACAGCCACCGAGTCCGCGGCCATCGCGGTCGTGTACGCCTTCTTCATCACCTTCTTCGTGTACCGGGAGATACCTCTCCGGGCCATGAAGGGAATCCTGTACAACTCCCTGAAGACCCTGGCCATGGTGATGGCCCTGATCGCCTCCGCCAGCGCCTTCGGCTGGATGATGGCCTACCTGCGGATTCCGGCGATGGCCACGGAACTGCTCCTGTCCATCACCCACAACAAGACCGTGCTCCTCATCCTGGTCAACATCCTGCTCCTGCTCCTGGGCATGATCATGGAC
The DNA here is from genome assembly GCA_022703505.1 of Spirochaetota bacterium. Lineage (GTDB taxonomy): Bacteria > Spirochaetota > Spirochaetia > Treponematales > UBA12059 > JAAYUR01. Next base: position 386,557 of record JAKLDN010000001.1, read on the forward strand.
ATGGCCCCGCTGATCCTGATCACCACGCCCATCCTCTACCCCGTGTTCGTGGGTGCCCTGGGGATGTCCCCGGTCCACTTCGGGATCATGCTGATCCTGAACCTGGCCATCGGCCTGACCACCCCGCCCGTGGGCTCCGCCCTCTTCGTGGGCTGCGCCATCGGGAAGATCCGGATGGAGCAGGTCACCCGGGCCCTCCTGCCCATGTGGGGGGTCATGATCATCGTCCTGATGCTGGTCACCTTCATCCCGGAGATCACGATGTTCGTGCCGGACCTGGTGATGCCCCAGCAGTGAGGGCCCCGGTTCCCCTCCCTCAGTCCCCCGGTTCCAGCCGATAGACGGCGCCGGGGGACTCGTCCGTCAGGATGTACAGGAATCCGTCGGGCCCCTGCCGCACGTCCCGGATCCGCCCGACCGAGCCCTCCAGCAGGACCTCCTGGGAGAGGACCTGCGCATCGCCCACGGTCATGCGAACCAGGCGCCGTCCCGCCAGGTTCCCGGAGAACAGGCTGCCTTTCCAGCGGGGAAAGGCGTCCCCGGTGTAGAACTCCAGGCCCGAGGGGGCGATGGAGGGGGTCCAGTGGATCAGGGGCTGCTCCATGCCGGGCTTGGCCGTCCCCTCCCCGATCTGCGCCCCGGAGCCGTACTGGCGTCCGAACGTGATGACCGGCCAGCCGTAGTTGCGTCCGGGGCGGACGAGGTTCACCTCGTCGCCGCCCTGGGGGCCGTGCTCGGTGATCCAGGCCTCCCCGGTCCCCGGATGGATCGCCAGGCCCTGGGGATTCCGGTGGCCGTAGGAAAACACCGAGGGCCGGGCGGCCCGGTTGCCGCGGAACGGATTGTCCGCGGGGACGGAGCCGTCCGGGGCTACCCGGTGGACCTTGCCCGCGTCGTCGCCCAGGTCCTGGGCGCGGGAGCCCTGTCCCCGGTCCCCGGTCGTCAGGAGGATCGTCCCGTCCTGCAGGAGCCGTATCCGGGACCCGAAGTGCTGTCCGGCCCCGGTCTTCCGCTCCATGCTCCAGATCGTGCGGACCTCCCGGAGGCTCGTCCCGTCCAGGACCGCCCGGGCCAGGGCCGTGCCCGCTCCGCCGGCGCCGGGCTGTGAATAAGTGAAGAAGACGGTCCGGTCCGAGGCGAAGGATGGGCTCACGGCGAGATCCAGAAGCCCTCCCTGGCCGGAGGCGTTCACCGTCGGGACCCCCGAGACGGGCTGGGCCCGGCCTTCCCGAACCCGAAGGAGCCTTCCAGTCCGCTCGGAGATCAGCATGCTCCCGTCGGGCAGGAAGGCCAGGGCCCAGGGGTAGTCCAGCCGATCCAGCACCTTCACCAGCCGGAACGTATGCTCCCGGCTCCGAAAGACCCCGGCGGCTCCGCCCCCCGCCTGGGCCGCCACGGGCGGCGGAACGAGGATCAGTGCGGCGGCCAGCAGGGCCAGGGAGAAGGTCTCGGAGATCCGGGGGCCCGGGGAGGATCGTCCGGGCCGTATTCGGAAGGTTCGGAGCCGATTCGATCGATACTCAGACATGGCCTGCCTCCGGCGATTTTATTACTAATATAGTAATTTATGCGCCGAATGGTTACAGACCGGCGAGAACTACCTCCGGAAACCGTTTAAGAATTTCTGCCGCAGGACCAAGGCATTGGCCAAACGGATGAAACGTGCCAACAGCCCGCTCGCCCCCATGTTGCCAGTACATGAATCGAAGGATACATAATTGACCATAAGGCTCGATACAACCGGTGATTCTGCTCCTTGCGTCATTCGAACACGACCGGAAGCCCCGGCTGTGAAGGGAGGCTGCGCATGGAATTCGGCGGCAAGACGGTCTGGATCACCGGGGCATCCTCCGGCATCGGGAAGGCCCTGGCGCTGGAGTTCTTTCGAAGGGGGGCCGTCGTGGTCCTCTCGGCCCGGAGCGCGGACAAGCTCGGAGAGCTCAAGGAAATCCTGGACGGGATCGAGACGGGGCGCTGTCATGTCGTACCCTGCGACGTGACGGATCCCGAGTCCGTTCTGCGCGCTGCAGGGGCCGTGAAGTCCGCGATCGGGCGGCTGGACATCCTGGTCAACAACGCCGGGGTCAGCCAGCGGTCCACCGCCTTGGAGACGGAGAGCAGGGTGGAGCGCGCCCTCTTCGAGGTCAACTTCTTCGGAGCCGTCGCCGTCACCCGGAACGCCCTTCCCTGGATGATCGAGACGGGCGGCGGCCGGATCGTGGTGATCGGGAGCATGGCAGGGAAGTTCGGATTCCCGATGCGCTCCACCTACTGCGCCTCCAAGCACGCCCTGCAGGGCTATTTCGAGACCCTCCGGGCAGAGCTCCGGGGATCGGGCGTAGGGGTGACCCTCGTGTGCCCGGGACGGATCAGGACCGACATCTCGATCCACTCGCTCAAAGGCGACGGAACGGTCTACGGCAGGATGGACGCGGGACAGGAGCGGGGCATGCCGGTGGAACGGTGCGCCCGGATCATCGTTGAAGCCGTTCGACGAAGGCGCAAGGAGATCCTGATCGGGGCCCCGGAGCGGCTCCTCTACTTCATCCGCCGCTTCTGCCCTCCCCTCTTCTACGGGATCACGGAGCGGATCAACCCGATCTGATCCGGGGACCCCCGATCCGGGCGGCCCGGGAGTCGCGCGCTACCATGTCTCAGAGCTCCAGGCCCAGGAGGAAGCGGATGCGGCCGTTGGTGTAGGACTTCTGGTCGTAGATCGCGTCCACAGGCAGGAAGGCGTCGTAGGCGTAGGCCACTCCGACCATGGGCCGCCGCTCCCCGACCGGGAACGTCAGGGTCAGGGAACCTTCCAGGCTTTGGCTTTCGTAGACGAAATCCGTAGCCACGCCTCCCGCCACCGCAACGGAATACCCGATGTGTCGGACCCAGTCCACCCCGCCCCGGACCGTCCAGCCCGGCGCGGGCCGGAAGGACAACGTACCCCCCAGCCGGGTCTCGAAGCCCTCGTCCCAGACGGAGAAGGGGGTGACGACGGTCGAGTAGTTCGCGATGCCTTCCAGGTACTCCCTCAGGGTGAAGGGCCAGGAGGTTCGATAGTACACCTCCACCGATGCGGTACCCAGGGACAGTTTCAGGTCCGCCCCCAGCAACGGTTTCGCCCAGATCGTCCGCTGTCCTACGTAATAGACTACTCCCGTATCCTCCCCGTACTTGTCCTCGTCCAGCATGACACCGTTCACCAGGGCCACGGGGCTCAGGGAGACTCCGCCCGTCCTTCCGAACCGCAGGGCCAGGATGTCCGAGGGCAGGCGAAAGACCTCCAGGTCCAGAGTCTTCCGGGACTGGATGACCGTGGTCGTGCCCCCGCCCTCGGGATACTCCTCCAGGAAGCTCGAGGCCGAGAACGTCAGGCCCGACTCCCCGAAGGAAGCCCACCTGAGGCGCAGGGAGGCGGAACCCTCCAGGGTTCCCGAGGTGTTGGGCGCCAGGCTCACGTCGAAGGAGAGGGGGGACTGGGCCGAGGCGGTCCGAGCCGCGAGCGCCAGGATCGACACGGCAGCGAATGCGACAAGTCGTGGACGACAGGAAGCGACGCGCATGGTACCTCCTCGGGGCTGCGGGGACTTTGGTCCGAACAAATCGTTCCCGCAACCTCGTCGCGTTTTTACAGATGAAATTCTTACGTACTGTAGTATACTTCCCTGAAAACACACGTCAACCGAGGCTGAGCACCCGATCCCGACGTCGATTGACACGACACCACGGACGGCGGCGAACCTGCGCCTCCTCCCCGGAATACGCAGGTCCCTTCGAAGTGACCCGCGGAACGGTTCGATGGCACTTCCCGGATCCGAGAGGGGAACATCATAGAGCCGTTCCGACCGGGTGTCGTTTCCTTTAGGACGAGCATCACCACTCTCGGAGGAGGCGCCTTCGACGGTGCGGGTTTTGTAATCGATTACATTTTCCTCTTGACAAGCCTGCCAACCGGGTAAACGATTACATCCTTAGACGGCGCCTGTTTTACGCCGCCGGGGGATCGCCATGCTCATTGGAATCGCGCCCTGCATCACTCCCGAACTCCTCGCGGTCCTCCACCGCATGGGTCACGGGGACGAGATCGTCCTGGCGGACGCCTTTTTCCCCGGGGAAAGCTGCAATCCCCGGACCCTCCGGGCCGACGGGATCCGCGTCGCGGAACTCCTGGACGGCGTCCTGGCCCTCATCAACCCCGACGGCCACGATCCCGCCCCCTTCCTCATGATGCAGCCCGTTCCCGGGGACCCCTTGGACCCCGGGGTGGAGCGGGAGTACCGAACCGTAATCGACCGACGCTGGCCCGCGTCTCCCCCGATCGCCCGTCTAGAGCGCTTCGCCTTCTACGAGCGGGCGCGGCGGGCCTTCGCGGTAGTCATGACCGGCGAAACGGCCCCGTACGGCAACCTCATCGTGAAAAAAGGCGTGATACCGGCGGCTCCCGGAGGACGTCCCGTGTGAGTCGCGCGGCCACGGTCCGGGACATAGCCCGGGAAGCCGGGGTTTCCACGGCCACGGTGTCCCGCGCCCTGAACGGGGATCCCCGCGTCCACGGAACGACCGCCTCGGCGGTGCGGGCCGCGGCAGACCGCCTGGGGTACTCGGTAAACCGGGCGGCTCGCAGCCTGAAGACCCGGTCGACCAGGATGGTCGGGGTGATAGCGCCGGACCTGGCTACGGATTTCTTCATGATCCTCGCGGACCGTCTCGAACGGGAGCTCGCCGCCGAGGGTTACGACATGTTGATCGCCTCCTCGAGGGAGAGCGCGGCGGAGGAGGAGCGCCTGCTGGGCCTGTTCCCGGAGCACCTCGTGGACGGCATCGTCGCCATCCCGGCCACCGGGGAATCGGATCACTTCCGGCGCGCGATCGCCCGGGGCACGCCCCTAGTGCTGACGGACAGGGCTCCGGGGAACCCGGGCGCGGACGCCGTACTCGTCGACAACGAGGGGGGGGCCCGGGAGGCGGTCCGGGCGCTGGCGGGGCTCGGCTACCGCAGAATCGGATTCGTGGGCGGAGACCTGCGTCTGACCACGGCCCGGGAACGCTTCGAGGGTTACCGTACGGCCCTGGCCGGTCTCGGCATCCCCCCCGAACCGGAGTTCGAGCGGTTCGGTCCCATGCACATCGACGCGGGCTACGGCATGATGGACGAACTACTGGCCCTGCCGAACGCACCGGAGGCCTGGTTCGTGGTGAACGCGGACACCCATGTCGGGGCGACCAACCGGCTGTACAAGGAACCGCCGGAGCGTAGGGAACGCGCCGCCTTGGCCGCCTTCGACGAGATGCCCTGGTCGCCCCTCCTCCGGTTCTGCCGGTTCGCGGTGGAACAGCCGGTGGGGGAGATGGGCAGGACGGCGGCGGGCTTCATCCTGGATCGAATCGAAGGCAGGGTCGGAGGGCGGCCCCGTACGGCGCGCCTGCCCACCCGGCTCATCCCGCATTGAAAGGGCCGCCCGGAGCGGCGAAGGAGCAGGACATGGCGAATCTTGAAAGTCTGAAGCCCAGGCCGGCGGCGCGGAGGTTTCCCGGACCGGCCCCCAAGATCGGTATCCGGCCCGCGATCGACGGGCGCCTCGGGGGAGTCCGGGAATCCCTGGAGGACGTGACCATGGGCATGGCCCGGGCCGCGGCCCGGTTGATCTCGGACAACCTGAGGCACCCCGACGGCACCCCGGTCGAGTGCGTCCTGGCGGACTCGACCATAGGAGGCGTCGCGGAGGCCGCGGCCTGCGCGGAGAAATTCTCGCGGGAGGGGATCCAGGTCACTCTCACCGTGAGCCCCTGCTGGTGCTACGGGTCGGAAACCATGGACATGGATCCCCTGACCGTCAAGGCGGTCTGGGGCTTCAACGGCACCGACCGTCCCGGGGCCGTCTACCTGGCGGCCGTCCTGGCGGCTCACAACCAGAAGGGCCTGCCCGCCTTCGGAATCTACGGCCGGGACGTCCAGGATCTCAAGGACACGGGTTCCGTCCCGCCGGACGTGCGGGACAAGATCCTGCGCTTCGCCCGAGCCGGCCTTGCCGTCGCCTGGATGCGGGGAAAGTCATACCTGTCCATCGGGTCCGTCTCCATGGGGATAGCCGGTTCCATCGTCGATCCGGACTTCTTCCAGTCCTGGCTGGGCATGCGGACCGAGTACGTGGACATGAGCGAACTCGTGCGCCGCTTCGAGGAGAAGATATATTCCGAGGCCGAATATCGCCGCGCCCTCGCCTGGGTCCGTGAAAACTGCCCGGAGGGATCCGACGTCAATCCGCCTTCGATACAGCATTCCCGGGCCCGCAAGGACAAGGCCTGGGAGACCAGCGTCAAGATGGCCCTGATCGTCCGGGACCTCATGGTCGGGAATCCCGAACTCCGGAGGAAAGGCCGGGGGGAGGAAGCCCTGGGGCACAACGCCATCCTGGCGGGCTTCCAGGGACAGCGCGCCTGGACGGACCACTTCCCCAACGGGGACTTCCTGGAAACCATCCTCAATTCCAGCTTCGACTGGACCGGGATACGACAGCCCTACCTGGTTGCCACGGAAAACGACTCCCTGAACGGGGCGGTCATGCTCTTCGGGCACCTGCTCACCGGGACGGCCCAGATATTCTCCGACGTGCGCACTTTCTGGAGTCCCGAGGCCGTGGAGCGCGTCACGGGCTGGAAGCCCGAAGGAGCCTCGGCGGGCGGTTTCATCCATCTCATCAATTCCGGGGCGACCACCCTGGACGGCACGGGCAGGCAGCGCCGGGACGGCAAGCCGGCTATGAAACCCTGGTGGGAAATCACGGCGGCGGAGGCCGGCGCCTGCCTTGACGCGACAAGCTGGAGGTACGCCGACCTGGGCTACTTCCGTGGAGGAGGCTACTCCTCGGACTTCCTCACCGAGGGCGGCATGCCCGTGACGATGACCCGACTGAACCTGGCGGCCGGGGCGGGGCCCGTGCTTCAGATCGCGGAGGGCGTCACGGCCACCCTGCCTCAGCAGGTGCACGACAAGTTGGACAGGCGAACCAACGAAACCTGGCCCACCACCTGGTTCGTGCCGCGCCTGACGGGGAGGGGCCCCTTCCGGGACGTCTATTCGGTCATGGCCGCATGGGGAGCCAACCACGGGGCCGTGTGCTACGGCCACGTCGGGGCGGACTTCGCGGCCCTGGCGGCCGCCCTGCGCATCCCGGTCTGCATGCACAACCTCGAGGAGTCGTCCCTCTTCCGGCCGAGCTACTGGAACTCCTTCGGGATGGATCCGGAAGGCTCGGACTACCGGGCCTGCTCCGCCCTGGGACCTCTCTACGGCAGGAGGTGAAGTCCCCCGGAACGGCCGCGGCGGTCGGAACCGCGGCCGTGATCATCCCGGCTGCGGTCGAAATGATTTGACAAGTCGGGGAGTACGGGTCTAAACTGTTCACATACACGGCAGACGTCCGTATATACGGACAACTCCGAGGCGTTATGAAACAGGTCCGATCCATCCAGCGGGCCCTCGAGATCGTCGACTCCTTCCGGCTCGGCCAGAGCAAGGGAGTCTCCGAGATCAGCCGCGAGATGGGGATACCCAAGAGCACGGCCCACGAGATCCTGGCCACCCTCGTCGAGGCGGGCGTCCTGGCCCGGGACGACGTAACCGGCCTATTCCAGCTGGGGACCAAGCTCATCGAGCTCGGGAACCGCGCCCGCTCGAACTACCCCCTAAACCGCGCCGCCGAACCCTTCATCAAGGCCCTTCGGGACGAATTCGACGAGACGGTCTTCCTCACGCTGCTCGAACGGGACCAGGTCTTCTATCTCGACTGCTACGAATCCACCCGGCGGCTCCGGATCTTCTCGACCCTCGGAGACCGGGCTCCCCTGTACTGCACTTCCCTGGGAAAGGCCATCCTCGCGGCTATGCCCCCGGACGAGCTGGATCGATACCTGTCCTCCGTCAAGCTTGAGCCCTTCACGGTGAACACCATCACGGACCCTGTCCTCCTCCGGGAGGACATCGAGCGAACGGCCCGGAGGGGCTACGCGGTGGACGACATGGAGCACGAGGAGGGGGTGCGCTGCCTGGGCGCGGCAATCCGCAACGAGGCAGGCCGACCGATAGGGGCCGTGAGCGTATCCGGCGCAGCCGGCCGGATATCCGGGGAACGGGAGGCGGAGATCGCCGTCCGGGTCGTGGCAGCGGCGGAGGGGACATCCAGGGCGATGGGGTACCGGCCCGGCGAGAGCCGGCAAAATCAATAGGTTTCCGCGGCGGGCCGATGTCCGCCGAAAGGTCATTTTCAGGAGGTGCTTGTATCATGAAAAGACGAGTTTTCGTTCTGGTGATCGCGATCTTCCTGATCGCCGCCGCGGCCCTGTCCGCCCAGGACAAGACCTACACCATCCGTTTCAACACGGTAGCTAGCCCGAGCGACATCCAGGTGGAGGCGATGAACAAGTTCGCCGAGGTGGCGACGGCCCTGAGCGGCGGCAAGCTGGACGTCAAGGTCTTCCACTCCGGTCAGCTCGGGGACCAGAAGACCGCCCTGCTCGGGGTCATGAAAGGATCCCTCGAGATGGCCTGCGACGCGAGCCCGGCTTGGCTGGCGGACATCGGAAGTTATCCCGAGATCGGCGTCCTCGAGGTGGCCTACCTCTTCCGGGACATCGACCACATGTACCGGGTGCTGAACGGACCGGTCGGGCAGAAGTACTGGGACACCCTGGCGGCGAAGTCGGGCATCCGGGTCCTGGACGCCTGGTACCTCGGCACCCGCGAGCTCTCCCTCACCAAGAAGGCCGGCCCGGTTCGGACTCCCGCGGACCTCAAGCCCCTCAAGATCCGCTGGCCCAATTCCGAGGCGTGGCTGGACGTGGGCCGCTCCCTCGGCGCCAACCCGACTCCCATGGGATTCGGCGAGGTCTACATGGCCCTCAAGACCGGAACCATCGACGGCCAGGACAACCCCATCCCGACGAGCTACGCGGAGAAATTCCTCGAGGTCGCCCAGTACATCGTCCTGACGGACCACATGCTCGGCTACGTCACCCCGGTCATCAACGAGAAGCTCTGGAAGGAGATGCCCGAGAATTACCGCTTCTATATCAAGCAGGCCCTCACCGTGGCCCGGTTCTACATGAACCAGAAGGTCATGGAGGAGGAAGCGACGCTGATCGGCAAGGCCCAGAAGGAATACGGGATCCAGGTGATCGTGCCCGACAAAAAAGCCTTCATGGACAACGCCAAGAAGTACTATTCGGACCCGAAGTTCGCCAAGCGCTTCGGCGACGGGGCGTACGCGAAGATACAGGCGGTGGAATGAGGCTTTCGCGGACCTGACGCGATAGACCGACCTTTGAATCGAGCGTCGCGGGCGACCGGTACAGTCACCGGCCGCCCGCGACGCGACAGCCCGGAGGCACGATGAAGCGAGCATTCAAGCAATTCCTCGACGCGGTGGAGGTATACATCCCGGCTGCCGTTTTCGCCCTCCTCATCGCGAGCATCTTCATCCAGGTCGTCCTTCGATACGTCTTCAACTCCCCCAGCCCGGAACTCTTCGAGATATCGATCTACGCCTTCGTCTGGGTCATCTACCTGGGCGGGGCCCTCGCCTCCCGCTACGACCAGCACATCCGGTTCGACCTGATCTACCGCGGCCTGAAGCGGCCCGCCCAGATCGTCGTCGATTTGGTCTTCAACCTCGCGACCCTCGGTATCCTTCTCTATCTCCTGGTGCCGAGCTTCCGCTACACCTTCGAGATGTACAAGATAAAGGCGTCTGCCCTGCGGATCCCCTGGACCTTTCTCCTGATCGTGTACCCCGTATTCATCCTCCTCGTGATCATCCACACCAGCACTACGACATACCGCGGCGTCCGGGAACTCATGGGCAAGGGCCGGGCTCCCGAGGAGACTCCGCCATGGATATAGCCGTAACCGTCTGGCTCGCCGTCTTCACCGTCAGCTTTCTCATGGGATACCCCTTCGGGTTCAGCATGTTCGCGAGCTCGACCCTCTACATCATCCTCAAGGGGATCGACATCACCACCGTGCTGGACATCATGGTGATACAGTTCGAGACCAACTTCGTGCTCCTGGCGGTGCCCCTGTTCATCTTCTCCGCCAAGCTCCTGAACGCGTCCCTCCTCACGGACCGGCTCTTCGACTTCGCCAAGGTCCTGGTGGGCCCCCTGCCGGGAGGGCTGGCCCACGTGAATATCGTAAACAGCATGATCTTCGCGGGCATGTCCGGATCCGAGATCGCGGACGTGGCGGGTCCCGGCCAGATGGAGGTCCGGGCGATGGAGAAGGCCGGGTTCGACCGCCCCTTCAGCTGCGCGGTCTCGGCATCCTCGGCCACGATAGGCCCCATCATCCCGCCTTCCATCCCGATGGTGATCTACGCGATGATCTCCGGGGCCTCCGTCGGCTACCTCTTCCTGGGGGGCTTCCTCCCCGGAGTGCTCCTGGGGTTCTGCCTCATGATCGGGGTCTACATCGTGTCGATCCGGAGGAAATATCCGGTGGGCCGGTGGTATACGTTCCGGGAGATCCTCGCGACGACGAAGACGTCCTTCCTCATCCTGCTGGCTCCCGCGATCCTGCTCCTGGGCATCTACACCGGGATTTTCACACCCACCGAAGCCGCGGCGGTGGTCTGCGTGTACTCCTTGGTCCTCAGCCTGGCGGTCTACCGGACGGTTAACCTCAAGGGGCTTTTCAAGCTCCTCGTGGAGAGCGTGGCCGCGGCGGGCTTCACCAGCTTCACCATAGGCGGCGCCTTCCTGTTCGGGTACGTCCTGGCCCGGGAGGAGATCCCGGCCAAGATAGCCGAGTTCTTTCTCTCCCTGGGGATCTCGGGCAGCCCGGCCCTCACCCTCCTTTCCATCAACGTGCTTTTCCTCATTCTAGGATGCTTCGTGGACGTCTCCGTGTCGCTGCTCATCGTGGTGCCCCTCATCCTCCCGGTTGTGGAGGCGGCCGGCATCGACCTGGTCCACTTCGGCGTCGTGGTCACCTTGAACCTCATGATAGGACTGTCCACACCGCCCTTCGGGGAGGCGGTGTTCATCATTGCCCGGGTGACCGATACGCCCCTGGGCGCCGTGTTCAAGGAGATGTGGCGCTTCATCGGCTTCATGATCCTGGCCCTGATGCTCATCAGCGTGTTCCCGGACATCGTGCTGTTCGTACCCCGCCTTGCCGGGTACCAAGGATAACCTATGGAAACGGACGAAAGATTCATCGACGCCCTCCGGGAGGGACTCGACGAGGAGACAAGGGCCCGTACCGACCGGGTGGCCGATACGGCCGCGAAAATCAAGGAGCGGGGCGGGAAGATCGCCGTGGTCACCGGCAGCGGACCCAACCTCCACGAGGGGGTGACGACCCTCCTGGCGGAGTTCATCCGCCTGGGCGTGGTCGACGGGGTCCTCACCTCCTCGGCCGTGGTGGCCCACGAGATGGCCGGAGCCCTGGACGAGGTGAAGCGTGTCCCCGGATCCGCCGTGGGAATCCCCCCGGAGCTGCTCCCCAAGGGAGGGATCTTCGAGGCGAGCCTCCTTCGGCCCGGCGACCTGGATCGGATCTCCCGGGAGATGGTCCTGGACCGCGGCCTGATCGACCGGGTACTGGCCGCGGAAGGCAGGGTCATCATCAAGGCCGCGGGCAACATGGCCTATCCCGTGGGTCTCCGGACCGAGCGGCTCGCGATGGAGATCGAGAGCCTGGCGGACCTCCATGGTCTGCCCTTCGAGCGGGCGGCCGGCCTGGGCGCCGACCCCCGCACGATGATCGGCGCCGGGGCGGCGGCGGGCGTTCCCGTCCTGGTCACCGTGCCCCAGCTGGTGGGCGGGGGCATGGTCGGCCTGGCCGTGGGCGACTCGATCCCCCTTAAGCGGCGCTCCGAACTGGTGTCCCGCATCCTGGGAGGCGCGGACCTGATCATCGAGAGCGGCATCGCCCTTTCCCAGGAGATCCACGACGGCCCCTTCGAAACCTACACGGGGCACGGAATCTGGAGCCGTTGGGAGGGCTCTCCGACCTACAGTCTGGCGGGCAAGACCCTGGTTCGCATCGACCTGGACCCGAACCTGGAGCGGGTCTGGAGGATCGAGCGGGAGGGGGCCTCGGTCCAGGGAGCCGTGGACCAGGGCCTCCCGAAGACCAAGACCTTCAAGGTACCGTTCCGCATGGAGATGTCGGGCTTCGCCCGCCTGGAGGGCAGCCTTCCCCTCGTGGGGGACCTTGGCATTCTCTGGCCGGTCATCGCCCTGGGAATAGCCCGGCGGCTCGGCCTCAAGCCGGAGTTCATGTCCTATCCCCAGGAATCCGAGCCCGGCAAACGCATGAGGAGGTGGATCGTGGACGAGGTGGGGATCCTGGACCGGGACCGGATGCTCGCGGGGCTCCGGGAGGCGCGGCCGTGAACGGGATCGTCGGCGTCATACCCGCCCGGTACGCCTCCACCAGGCTTCCGGGGAAACCCCTGGCGGATATCCTCGGAAAGCCCATGATACGCCGGGTCTACGAGTCGGCGGCTCGAGCGCGGGTGCTGGACAGGCTCCTGGTGGCGACCGACGACGAGCGCATCGCCATGGTCGTCCGGGCCTTCGGGGGGGAGGCCGTCCTGACATCCCCGGACCACCCCTCCGGCTCGGACCGGATAGCGGAGGCGATACGAGATGTCCGGGCGGACATCGTCGTGAACATCCAGGGCGACGAGCCCTTCGTCTCGCCGACCATGATCGAGGAGGCGGTCCGTCCCCTCCTCGAAGATCCCACCCTTCCCATGAGCACCCTCATGCACGAGATCCCCGAGGAATCCTTCGGGGACCCGAACGTGGTGAAGGTCGTCGTGAACCTCCGGGGCGAGGCCCTTTACTTCTCCCGCTCCCTCATCCCCTTCCCGCGGAAGAGGGACGGCCATCGGGCCTACGAGCACGTGGGCATCTACGCCTATCGCGCCGAATTCCTGAGGACCTTCACGCAGCTCCCTCCCTCGCCCCTGGAGCGGTTCGAGAGCCTTGAGCAGCTCCGGGTTCTGGAGAACGGATACCGCCTGAAGGTCGTGGAGACCCGGGCGCCGGACTACGTCCCCCTTAGCATCGACACCGTCGAGGACCTCGAGCGGGCCCGCAAGCTCGCGGAGAAGCTCGGGTAGCGTCCGCCGGGCGGCGGACCGTACATCGCGTGAAACGGGCCCGGGCGGGCCCGGCATACTATGGTTAGGAGAATCGGATGCTGAAGCTTGACGAGAAGCTCCTTGCGGCTAACAAGGAGACCGAAATCCTCTCCGCCTACATCGCGGCGGATCGAATCGAGGCGGGGCTCGCGGAGAACCGGGAAGTCTTCGACGACCTGGCGGCCTACATCCGGTCCTGCCGCCCGGACCGCCTCGTCTTCGTGGGCAGCGGCGCCTCCTGGTGCTCCCTGTACACGGGGTTCTGGTTCCTCAGATCCTCGAGCTCCCTGCCGGTCCTCCACTTCTTCGGCCCGGAACTCGTTGCCGACGATCCTCCGGTCCTCCGGGAAGGCCGGACCCTGGCCATCCTCTCCTCGTATTCAGGAAAGACCGCCGACACCCTGGCGGCGAGCGAATTCCTGGGTGCCCGGGGCATACCCCGGATCGCCTTGAGCAAGGATCCGGGAGGTCCCCTGGCCCGGTCGTGCGAGCGCGTGCTCGCCTACGGGGACAAGTGCCTGTACACTTCGGCCATGGCCAACCTCCTTTCCCTCCTGGGAGCGTACCTCCGGCTCCGTGGGGAGGAATCCCAGGCGGAGGGGATGCTCGCCGACCTGGCACGGATCCCCGACCTGATGCGCGGCTCCCTCCGCAAGGCGGAGGAACGGGCCATGGCGGCCCTCGAGCCCCTGGCCGGGGACGACTTCTTCTACGTCCTCGGGGACGGAGCCCTCTGGGCCCTGGCCTACCAGTACGGCTACACCAACCTTACGGAGTACTCGAGGGTCAACGCGGCCTGCCTCCGGGCCTGCGAGTGGAGACACGGCCCCCTGGAGGTCCTGTTCCGGAAACCCGCGATGGTCCACTTCATAGGGAACGACAGGACACGGGCGTATTCCCTGGCCACGAAGGAATACTGCGCCGCGAACGGCGCGCGGCTCGCGGTCTTCGACGTGGACGACTACTACCGCGTCCATCCCGCCCTGGCCCCCTTCGTCCTCCATCCTGTAAGCCAGTTCTTCCTCCTATACCAGAGCACCCAGCGAGGGATCGACATGGACGACTACCTCCAGATGCACGTGAAGCCCTACCTTCCGGGAGAGACGTACTTCTGATGGGCGATTTCAAGGGCGTTTACGCGGCGATGCTCACCCCCCTCGGCGAGGGCGGGGCGGCACCGTCCGCCCGTACCGTCGAGTCCTATTGCCGGTTCCTCCTGGAACGGGGCGTGTCCGGGCTCTTCCCCCTGGGCACCACGGGCGAATGGCCCCTCCTCCGGGAGGAGGAGCGCATGCGGATCGCCGAACTCGTCGTGGGATCCGCGAAGGCGTGGCGGGACGACCCTGCCCGCGGAGCTCGGCCGGGTGCGGACTCCGGTCCGGCCAAGGTCATCGTGCACGCCGGCGCCGACTCTACCGACGAGACTGTACGCCTCTGCCGACACGCACGCGGCATCGGCGCGGACGCGGTCGGGGTCATCTGCCCGCCCTATTACCCCCTGAACGAGGAAGCCCTCCGTTTCCATTTCATTACCGCCGCCCGGTCCGTGCCCGACCTGCCGTTCTTCGTATATTTTATCCCGTCCCTGGTCCGCTGCGACATGACCCCGGCTCTGCTCCTGAATCTCGCCCGGGAAGCGGACAACATCGTAGGCCTCAAGTACTCCGGGGAAAGCATCCCGCGCTTCCGGGAATACCGGCGCGTCCTGGGACCCTCGTTCTCCCTGTTCATCGGCGACGACAACCACGCCCTCCCGGGCCTGAGGGAGGGCGCCGATGGCATCGTGTCGGGTAACGCCTCGGCCATGCCCGAGCTCCTGGTCGACCTCTACAGGAGTTTCCGGGCCGGCGAGGACGAGGCCGCGACGGAAGCCCAGCGGGAACTGGACGACTTCATCGCGGGGATAGACGGACGTGCCGAGCTGTCGTCCTTCAAACGAATCCTGGGCATCCGGGGAGTTCCGGCCGGAGAGGTACGGCGCCCCCTCAATCCCCTCTCCCCCGACGGATCGGAGGCACTCGCCGCGCGAATCCGCCGCCTCGAGGAAAGGAACAAGGCAAGGAAACCACTATGAGCGAAACCATATTCCTCACCGGCGCGTCCGGCAGGATCGGCGGCAGGGTCGCGGCCGGCCTCCTCGAGAGGGGCTACAAGGTCCGCGCCCTGATCCACTCGAACCGGGGGAATCTCCCGGACGGCTCCGGCCTGGTGACCCTGGAAGGGGACATCGTAACCCGGAAGGGTTTGGCGGAGGGAGTCGAAGGCGCGGACTTCGTGATCCACCTGGCGGCGGCCTGGGACATGTTCCCTCCGGCCCGGTACGAGGCCACGAACGACCAGCTCTTCGAGAGCGTCCTCCGGGGCACCTACAACGTCCTGGAAGCGGCCCGGTCCGTCCGGGGGCTCCGGGCCCTGGTCTACGCCTCCACCGACGCGGTCTACGCCACGGGACCCCGGAAATTCGAGGCTCCGATCACGGAGGACACGGAGCTCCAGCCCTCCCGCTTCTACGCCCTGTGCAAGATCGCCTGCGAGACCCTCTGCAGGCAATACGGAAGGCTCTACGGTCTCCCCTGGATCGTGGTCAGGATATGCTGGTCCCTCGAACCCGCGGAGCTGCTCCGAGTCTTCGGCTACGACTTCTGGGAAGGCGGGATGTCCGAGGAGGACCGGGCGCGACTCAAGCCCATCCTCGGGGGCGAGAAGGGGGTCTTCGCCCCCCTCAACGAGGACGGAAGTTCGGGGGTCGACCACATCGCCGATCCCGACGACATCGCCGCGGGAATCGTCCAGGCCGTGGTCAACCACGACAAGGGCCTGGGTGGAACCTTCAACCTCGCGGGTCCCGCACCCTTCCGGTACCTCGAGGTGATCGAAAAGCTCGCCGCGGACCTGGGCGTCCCCTGGGGTTCCGCTAGGATACCCGGGATCCATCCCTACGAGCTCCGGAACGACAGGGCGATCCGGACGCTGGGCTATGCCCCCGCCTGGACCATGGAGAGAATGCTCGAAAAGGCGGCGGCCGCGCGCCGAACCGCAGCCGGGAAGAACCCGGCGGGAGGAACGACATGAAAGCGGCCGTACTGTACGGCAAGGGAGATCTGCGCATGGAGGATCGGGGCGTCCCCGTCCCGGGAGCCGGCGAGGTCCTGGTCAGGATACGGGCCTGCGGAGTCTGCGGGACCGACGCGGCCCTCTTCCGGGGGGAATACCCGGCGGCCTTCCCCGTGGTCATCGGACACGAGTTCTCCGGGGAGGTCGCGGCCCTCGGCAAGGACGTCGGCGGCTTCAAGGTCGGAGACCGGGTGACCGCGGACCCGAACGTCCTGTGCGGATCCTGCGGATACTGCCGGGGGGGCCTGGGGCACCTCTGTTCCCGGGTAAGCTCCATGGGGGTCCATCGGGACGGCGCGGACGCCGAATACGCCCTGGTCCCCGCGGTCAACCTCTACACCTTCCCCGAGACCCTCGCCTTCGAGGAGGCGGCCTTCACGGAGCCCCTGGCCTGCGCGGTGCACGGAGTCGACCTGGCCGGGGTGCGCACAGGTGACACGGTGCTCGTCCTGGGAGCCGGCGGGATGGGCAACCTCATAGCCCAGCTGGCGCGGCTTTCCGGAGCCGCCCGGGTGGTGGTTAGCGAGCCCATCGCCATGCGCAGGGACCGGGCCCTGGAGAACGGAGCCACGGACGCGATCGATCCCGGGGCCGGGGACGTCGGGGAGGCTCTCCGGCGGATCAACCCCCTGGGCGCCGACGTTGTCTTCGAGGTGGCCGGCCACGTCGGCCTCCAGGCCCAGGCTG
Organism: Spirochaetota bacterium; assembly: GCA_022703505.1. Taxonomy (GTDB): domain Bacteria; phylum Spirochaetota; class Spirochaetia; order Treponematales; family UBA12059; genus JAAYUR01. The sequence continues at coordinate 403,506 of JAKLDN010000001.1, forward strand.
TCCGGCTGGCCCGCAAGGGGGGGACGGTGGTCTGGTTCGGCGTGGCTCCGCCGGACAAGGTCGCCGAGGTCTCGCCCTTCTACGTCAACGAGAACGAAATTCGGATCCTCGGATCCTACAACAATCCCTTCGCCACCGACCGGGCCGTGAAGCTCCTCGCGGAGCGCCGGATCCGGGTGGACAACCTCATCACCCACAGGATAGCCCTCGGGGACTACCCGAAGGCCCTGTCCCTGTTCGGCGGCCGGGATACGGTCAAGCTCATGGTGACGATGGGCGCATGATGGAACGGATCGTCGATATCGTCGGCAACCTCAACATGGACCTGATCCTTCGGGGGATCCCCGAGATGCCGGCCTGGGGCCGGGAGGTCTTCGGGAACGACTGCCTTCTGGTCCCCTCGGGGCAGGCCGGATACACGGCCCTGGCCCTCGGCGCCCTGGGGGTGCCCGTCCGGGTGCACTCGGTACTCGGCGGGGACCCCTGGGGCGATTCCATCCTGGCCGCCCTGGACGGTTCCGGCGCCGACGTTCGGGGGATCGAGCGTGCCGCGGGGACCCGGACGGGCCTATCCGTCGCCCTGGTGCGCGGCGACGGGGAACGGGCCTTCGCCTCGTACTACGGATCCCTGGCGGCTTTCGACGCCCAGGCCCTGGGGCGGCTCCATCCGGGGATCCGCGGGCGGGGCGCCCTCCTGGTCTGCGGGATCAACGCCCTGCCCAACCTGCCCCTCGACGCGGTCGAGGAAATCTGCCGCGACTACCGAGGGAGCGGGGGCCTAACGGCCCTCGACACGGGCTGGGATCCCCTGGGCTGGGGGCCGGAACGCCTCGCGGGCCTCAGGCGTCTCCTCCGGGAAATCTCGGTGTTCATCCCGAACGAGGAAGAGGCCCGGGCGATGACGGGGTTCGAGGAGCCCGAGGAGCAAGCCAAGGCCCTCCTCGGCTTCGGCGCCGGGCTCGTGGTCATCAAGCTGGGTCCCCGCGGCTGCTACGCGGCAGGCGGCGGAAGCGCGGAACGCCTACCGGCGTTTCCCGCCGAGGTCCTCGACGCCGTGGGCGCGGGGGACGTTTTCAATGCCGGATTCCTGGCCGCGACGCTCTCGGGCCGTTCCCTGCGGGAGCGGATGGCCTACAGCTCCGCGGCAGCCTCGATCTATATTTCCCGGGCCGAGAATCGGTATCCGTCGGCCCGGGAGACCGCGGCCGTGGCGGAATCCCTCGGCGCGCCCGGAGCTGTAAAGGAAGGCACATGATCGATTTTCACACACATCCCGTGATGATCAAGGAACTCGTCGAGGCCGATCCGGATTTCGGCAGAGCGGTACGGGAGGTCTTCGGCCTGCTGTTCCCGCCCCAGCCCCTCGAGATCCTGCGCCGGGAGATGGACGCCGCCGGCATTGAGAGGGCCGTGATCCTGGCCCTCGACCTAAGCACGGCCCACGGCTGCCGGGTGCCGGACAACGAGACCGTCGCCCGGCTCGCGGAGTCAGAACCCCGCCTCATCGGCTTCGCATCCGTGGACCCCAACCTGCCGGACGCCGCGGAGCGTCTGGACGGGGCGGTGCGGCGGCTCGGCCTCCGGGGGCTCAAGCTCGACCCGTCCCTGCAGCGCTTCGATCCCGGAGACCGGAGTAGGGCCTACCCCCTCTACCGCCTGGCCGGGGAGCTCGGGATCCCCGTCCTGCTCCACGCCGGGATGAGCTGGGCGCCCCCCGGGGTCTCGCGCCTTTCCCGGCCCGTCCTGCTCGAGGAGGCCCTGTCGGACCATCCGGGTACTAATTTCGTATTGGCCCATTTCGGCTGGCCCTGGACGGACGAAGCCCTCATGCTGGCGCTGAAGCACAGGAACCTCTACCTGGACACCTCGGTCGTCTACGCGAGGACTCCCGCGGAGACCTTACGGAAGGTCGTGGCGGAGCACATCGGCCTGCCGGTGCTGGAGGGCAGCCTCCCGGACAGGATCCTCTTCGGCTCGAACTACCCGCGCCAGGACATGCGCCGCGCCGCACGGGGCATCGCCTCCCTGGGCTTCTCCCCGGGACTCCTCGAGGCGATCACGCGGGGCAACGCCGCCCGGCTCCTCGGGCTCGAAACGGAGGCGCGGCCATGATCAGCCACCTCAAACGGTTCACGATCCTCACCCGGAAAGAGACGGAGATCATCGACATCACCCCCTCCGTCCTGGAGACGGTCGCCGCTTCCGGAGTCTGGTCGGGCACGGTCTTCGTGCTCTCCCTCCACACCACCACGGGCTTCTACGTGAACGAGGGCCTCCCGGACCTGGAGCGGGACATGGCGGACTTCCTGGCCCGCCTGGTCCCCGAGGATCATCCCTACCGGCACGCCCGGTTCCTCCACTCCGACGGGCAGATGGCCATCAACGCCCCTTCCCACCTCCGAGGCACGATGCTGGGTTTCCAGGCCTTCTTCCCCGTCGAGGAAGGCAAGCTCGTCCGCGGCGGCAGGCAGACCATGTATCTAGCGGAACTCGACGGCCCGCAGGAGCGGACCTATGTCGTCCAGGTTACGGGCGAGGCCCGGGGAGGTGAAGCATGACCGAGCCTAAATGGGCGGAGGGCCTGGAAGGCGTGATCGGCGCCCTGGCGGTTCCGATGTTCGAGGACGGTAGCATCGACTACTCCCTCCTGGAGAAGCAGGCCGCCTACTACGGCGGATCCGGCGTCCGGGGCTTGTTCCTGGGCGGGACGAACGGCGAAGGAGCCTACCTGACCACGGAGGAGAAGGCCCACATCCTCAAGACCGTCCGGGGAGCCGTCCCGAAGGACAAGATCCTCTGCGCGGCCTGCATCCGTCCCTCTACCCGGGAAGTCCTGGCGGAGATGAGGGTCCTGGGAGCTCTCGGGCCGGACTACATCGTCGCCGTGGCCCCCTACTATCTGGCAGTCGACCAGGAGGCCATCATCCGGCATTTCCGCACCCTCGCGGCGGCCTCCCCGGCTCCCCTCATCCCGTACAACATCCCCCAGAACACCCACAACCCCATGAGCCTGAAGACCATCCAGGAGCTCGCGTCCATTCCGAACATCGCGGGGATCAAGGATTCTTCGGGCGACTTCATATCCTTCACCCGCGGAGTGCTCGGTCCCCTGCCCGGCCCCTTCACTTGGATCCAGGGGGAGGATCTTCTGGACGCCCCCTCCTACCTCATCGGCGCCAAGGCGGTGGTGACCGGGCTGTCCAACGTCTCCGTGGAACCCTATGTGGACATGTGGAGGGCCGCGACGGCCGGGGACACGGAGGGAGTGAAGGCCGGCCAGCGGCGGATAAACGAGATGTTCAAGATCGTCCTGGCCGTCGGCGGAAAAGGCATCCCCGCCATCAAAGCCGCCATGGAACTCCTGGGCCGGGGAAGTCGACATCTTCGACTCTCCGCGCTCACCCTGGACGACGCCGAAGTAGAAGCCGTGCGGGAGACGCTCGTCGGGATGGGGTTGCTGCGCAGGTAGCCCGGGTCTCCCGGCCGTCCCACATCGCCTAGACTGGCAAGAGCGCCGCAGCCCTTCAGGGTTCCTGGAACGTGCGGACAGGAGGTCCGCACCGACACCCGCGGAAGCGCCTTGCGCTTCCGCGATGGCGATGTTGTACAAGGATGTACAACATCGCATAGACTCGCAAGAGCGCCGCAGCCCTTCAGGGTTCCTGGAACGTGCGGACAGGAGGTCCGCACCGACACCCGCGGAAGCGCCTTGCGCTTCCGCGATGGCGATGTTGTACAGGGATGTACAACATCGCTTAGACTCGCAAGAGCGCCGCAGGCCCTTCAGGGTTCCTGGAACGTGCGGACAGGAGGTCCGCACCGACACCCGCGGAAGCGCCTTGCGCTTCCGCGATGGCGATGTTGTACAGGGATGTACAACATCGCCTAGACTCGCAAGAGCGCCGCAGGCCCTTTAGGGTTCCTGGAACGTGCGGACAGGAGGTCCGCACCGACACCCGCGGAAGCGCCTTGCGCTTCCGCGATGGCGATGTTGTACAGGGATGTACAACATCGCCTAGACTCGCTTCCCCTTCCACACCCCCTTCCTGTAATGCCAGGCCAGGACCGCGGCCTCCACGGAATCGGAGACCAGGAAGCTCGCCCAGATCCCCAGGATCCCGAGGTCCAGTCCGAGCCGCGGAAGCACGAAGGCCGACAGGGCCAGGAAGGGGACCTGGGCGCCCCAGCGGCCGGCCAGGGAGGAGATCAGGTAGGGGATATTGTAGCCCGAGCCGGTGAAGGCGCAGCCCAGGCCGATGGCGAAGCTGACGATCGCGAAGGAGGGACCCAGGAACCGGATCATGGGCACGCCGACCGCGACCGTCTCGGCGGAGTCCACGAAGAAGCCCAGGACCGACCGGGGAAAGGCGCAGGCCAGGGCCACGAGGGTGGTGATCGTGATACCCCCGAGCAGGGCGGCCGCCTTGGCGGTCCTCTCGGCACGGTCGACCTGTTCCGCCCCCAGGTTCTGGCCGACGATGGTGCCGCCCCCTCCCATCAAGCCGAAGAGGGGCATGAACACCAGTCCCGCCAAGCGGTTCCCGATGCCCAGGGCGGCCAGGGCCGCGGTCCCGTACCGGGCCACGAACTTGGTGGTCACCAGGCCCGCGGCCTGCCGGGCCAGCATCTCGCCGCCGCTCGGTAGTCCTATGGTGATCAGCTTGCGGTCGATGGCCGGATCCAGCCGGAAGAGCCCCCGGACCGAGAGCTTGATCCGAGTGCGCCCGCTGGCCAGGAGCCCGAACCCGACCGCGAAGGCCGCGCAGATGCAGAGCACCGTCGCCAGCCCGGCCCCGAAGACCCCCAGCCCCAGTCCCCTCACCCCGAAATAGGGAACCTCGGAGAACATGAACAGGGGATCCAGGACCGCGTTCAGGATCGACACTCCCAGCATGATCCACATCTGGCTCTTGGGGTCCCCTGTGCAGCGCAGGGCGGTGAAACAGCTGTAGGTGGCGAAGAACACGGGCAGGAAGAAGGTGCGGATACGCCCGTACTCCAGGGCGCTCCGGATCACCTCGGGATCCGAGGTGAAAAAACGGATCAGGGGCTCCAGGGCGAAGTACAGGAAGGCCGAGGCGATCACGGCCATGAAGGACTTGAACACGATGGTCTGCTCGATCACCCGCGCGGTCCGGGCCTTGTCCCCGGCGCCGAAACTCTGGGTGATCAGGGCGATGGAGGACACGCCGATCACCTCGTTGAGCACCTCCACGAGCCAGAAGATGGAGCTGAACAGGGCCACTCCCGCCACGGCGCTGCCGGAGATCCGCCCGATCCAGAACAGGTCGACCACGTCGTACAGGGTCTGTCCGAGCATACCGAGCATCGTGGGCACGGACATGGCCAGGAGGTTTTGGATCACCGAACCTTTTGTCAAATCTCTAGACATGGACACCGTTATAGAAGGAGGGCACGGCCGGGGTCAATCGGGAGGGTCCGCAGGTCGGGCGCGCTCCGGCCCGAATCGGCCTTCCTCAGTCGGAGTCCGAAACGGTCTTTGCCGCGGTTTCCGCGGACACTGTCGGCCGAGCCTCCCGAGCCTGCCGCTCGATCAGCGCGGCCACCTTCCCCAGGTTGGAAGGCCGCAGGATGTAGTATCCCTGCATGGCCCCGCACTTCCTGCGGGCGAAGTACTGCCACTCCTCGCGGGTCTCGATCCCCTCCGCGATGGTGTCCAGCTGGAGGTTCCGCGCCAGGTTCAGGATGGCGTTCACGATCTTCTGGTTCTGGGGCTCCGCCAGCTGGGTCACGAAGGAGATGTCGATCTTGAGGGCGTCCACGGGCAGACGGGAAAGGTAGGCCAGGGAGGAATACCCCGTGCCGAAATCGTCGATCATGAAGCGGATCCCCGGCAGGAGCCGCTTGGCCTCCTTGATCCGTTCGATGGCGTCCTGGGTGTTCTTCATGATCGCGGTCTCCGTCACCTCGATGCACAGGTTGCCGGGCGGAAGGCCGGACTGCCGGACGATGGCCGCCAGGGTCGGCACCAGGTTCGGCTGGTCGAAGTGCCGTCCCGAGAGGTTGACCGACACGAAGACGTCGGTGTGTCCCCGGGCATGCAGCCTCCGGGCGTCGTAGCAGGCCTTCCGGAGAGCCCACTCCCCCAGGGCCATGACGGTCCCGTTCGCCTCCGCCAGGGGGATGAACTCCGAGGGGGGCACCATCCGGCCGTCGGGTCTGCGCCAGCGGAGGAGGGCCTCCATCCCCCGCACCCGGCCGTCGGGTCCCACGATGGGCTGGTAGGCCAGGCTCAGGCCCCCGGAGGTCATGGCGGCGGCCAGTTCCTGCTCCATCTTCCAGTGCTCCGTCGCCTTGGCGGTGATGACCGGATCGTACAGGGTGTACCGGTTCTTGCCGGCCTCCTTGGAGCAGTACATGGCGATGTCCGCGTTCCGGGTGGCCTCCTCCAGGGTCGCCCCGTACTCCGGGATGACGGCGATGCCGATGGAGACCCCGACGTTCACCTTGCCTCCTGCGTTCTTGCCCTTCGTCCGGAGGATGTAGGGATTGCCGACGGTCGCCAGGATGCGTTCCGCGACGATGGCCGCGTCCCCGGTCTCCTTGATCCCCCCCAGGACCGCTACGAACTCGTCACCCCCGAAGCGGTAGGCGGAATCCCGGTCCCGCAGACAGACCCGCAGGCGTCGACCCGTCTCGATCAGGAGCTCGTCCCCGGCCGCATGCCCCAGGGTGTCGTTGACCCGTTTGAAGCCGTCCAGGTCCAGGAAGAGGACGGCACCCTTCCACTCGGGATCGTCCCGGACCCGATCCAGGACGGACTTCATGTCCTCGTTGAACAGGTCCCGGTTGCCCAGGCCCGTCAGCTTGTCGTGGTAGGCCAGGTGGCGGAGCCGGCGCTCCAGGGTCTTCCGCTGGGTGATGTCCCGGATCACGCAGGTCAGGCTCCGGCCCTTGTAGTCCTTGGAGTTCCCGAAGGACATCTCCATGGGGGCGACGCCCCGGTTTTTCGTGGCCCCCAGGATCTCCAGGGTGCGCTTCATCCCTTGGGCCAGCCGGTCCGCGTCGTCCACGAAAAAGTACTTGTTGAACTCCTTCTCGTGCTGTGCGAAGACCTCCGGAGGGAAGAGCACCCGGAAGGGCTTGCCCACCACGTCCTCCCGCTCGAATCCGAAGGTGTTCTTCACCCCGGAATTGGCGAAGATGATGGAGAAATTCTCGTCCAGTCGGAAGATGGCCTCGGTAATGGTTTCCGACAGGGCCACGTAGTGGTCCTTGGTCTCCTTGAGCTGCTCGAAGAGGGCATGGTCGAAGGACAGGTCCCGGATAAGCATCAGGACCGCGGGCTGGCCCCCGCACTGGACCGAGGAGAGGAGGCAGTCCAGGGTCAGGGTGACCCCGTCCCTGCGCAGGCCGCGGAAGGCCATGATGTCGTCCGAGGACGCGGAGTGCCGCTCACCCTCCCGGAGACCGAAGGCCGCGAACTTCTGCCGGAACACGTCCCGGTGGCTGGGCGGCAGGAGGGCGTAGATCTCGGAATCGAGGAGCTCCTCCCGATCGTACCCGAAGGTCCGATAGAACGACGGGTTGGCGTTGAGGATGGCTCCGGAGGGCGAGACGATCAGGACCGAGTCCGACACCCCGTCCAGGAGGATCTCGAGGCTGTCCGCCTCGTCCTCGCCCGATTCTATGCGCAGGGAATACCCCTGCACGAGCCGTTCCAGCAACTGGGTGAAGATGGAGTCGTCCGGACGGGCGTCGGAGGCGGCTTCCTCCGGCTCGAGGGACTTCAGGATGCTCTGGACCTCGATGCCTTTTTCCATGGATCTAGGCTCTCCTCATTTTGACTTAACCTCGGGCATGCGGGTCGTGAGCCGAATTCCCCCGCATTCCAGGCTAGTCTCCGGCCGCCGCCCTGTCAAGGAAACCCGGGCCGGAAGGCCTAGAAGATCCAGACCAGGGCGGCCAAACCCGCGAAGGTCATGGCCAAAAGACCCTTGGCCAAGGCGATCCTGGCCTCGAAGAAGCGCCGGATACGTTCCTGCCGAACCCCCAGGAGAATCAGGCCCAGGACCGCCAGGAGGGGCAGGATGAAGGCGAGGTTGTATGTCAGGAGGCCTCCGATCCCGAGCCACCCGCCGCCGGTCTGGGCCATGTAGGACAGGGTCGGGAAATACACCTGGCCCGTGCAGGCCAGTTCCAGGACCGCGACGACGACGCCGGTCAGGAAGACCCCCGCCGGAAGCACGGCCCCCCGCGTCCCGCCCCGGATGGCCGCGTGGATGCCTTTCCGTGCCCCTTCCGGAAGTCCCCACTTCATGTCCGCGGCCTTCCCCCCCCGGAGCAGGAGGAGGTCCCGGACGGTCAGGGCGCAGAACGCGGCGGTCAGCCCCGTCACCAGGATACGAAGGGCCAGCCGGAATCCCGCCATCCGGATCCCCGACCTGAGCAGGTTGAACAGACCCAGGCCCAGCAGGAGATAGGCCAGGAAGACCCCCGCGGCGAAGAGGAGCCCGATGCCCGCGATCCGTCCCCGTCCTGCCCCGCCCAGGCTCACGAAGGACAGGAAGAACAAGAGGGTCGTGAACGCGCAGGGGTTGATCCCGTCCACCAGTCCCGCCAGGAGGACGGGCAGGAACTCGAGGCGCATCCCCGGGGACAGAGCCCGTTCCCCGGACGGATCCCGCCGGGGGCGGAAGCCGCCCTCCCGGACGAAATGTTCCAGTTCGGGAAGAAGGTTCTCCTCGATGGCCGCATTGCCCTGATATGCGTTGTTCCCGATCACTAGGACGGGGAAGATCCGGAATTCCTGGCCGAACTCGGCCAGACGGGCCCGGCACCTCTCGTACCCCGACGCGGAGAGGATGTCGACCTGGACCAGCTCCACCGCCGCCCCGGCCCGGGCGGCCGCGGCCGGAAGGATCTTCTCCTCGAAGGTATCGCAGTGGGAGCACCCGATCTCCCCGTAGTATTCCAGGACCGCCGCAGGCTTTTGTGAGGCCGCGGCGCCTTGGAGGAACAACACGGCCAGACAGCAGAGCGCCCCGTTCCGGATCGAAGGAATCCCGTTCGCCTTCATATCGTCCTTTCAGTATCTTATAATGGATCCATGAGGCGAGGTACCGTCGCGGGCCCAACCCCGGCGGCCTCCTTCGCCGTATGCTGAGTTATACAAGGAGGACTCCATGCTCGTCCAGGAACTCATGACCAAGAACCCCCTGACCACGACCCCCGATACCTCGGTGCCGGACGCCCTGGCCCTGATGCGGCAGAAAAAGGTCCGGCGCCTGCCCGTGCTCGACAAGACCGGCAAGCTGGTCGGCATCGTCTCGGACCAGGACCTGCTCTACGCCTCCCCGTCCCCGGCCACCTCCCTGAGCGTGTTCGAGATCAATTCCCTGATCGCCAAGATCACCGTGGCCCACGTCATGACCAAGAAGGTCGTGACCATCACGGAGGACCTGCCCGTGGAGGAAGCCGCCCGCATCATGGCGGACAAGAAGATCGGCGGGCTTCCGGTCATGAAGGGAACCAAGCTGGCGGGCATCGTGACCGAGACGGACCTTTTCCGGGCCCTGCTCCAGCTCCTGGGTGGACGGAGGTCCGGAGTCCGCGTGACGGTCCAGATTCCCGGCGCCAAGGGCACCTTCGCCAAGATCTCCGGCATCGTCTCCGCCGCGGGGGGCGACATCGTCGGGCTCGGCGTCACCGAGGCCCAGGGCGTCCCCGGAGATTTCTGGCACATGACCCTCAAGGTCCAGGACCTGACGAAGAAGGCCGTCTCCGCAGCCTTCGCCAAGGCCGGGGTCGAGGTCGTGGACATCCGGGAGACTAAAGAGTAGGTCTTAGGAGACAGCTTCAGGCAATAACCACGGAGCGCACGGAGAAAGATGGCCTTTTTGCCTCTGTGTGCTCCGTGTTCTCCGCGGTGAGTTCCGGGGAAAACTTTTCCGCCCTTCCTGGAAAAAGGCAGAGTCACCGTTTATCGTCTAACAGGCTGGTGACAAAGGCGATGGCGCCTTTGTCACCAGCATCCTTAATGTCGCAATTGCGCAGAAAAGCGTAAGCTTTTCGAGCAATTGCATAGCAGGGTGCTGACAAGCTTCGAGTTTGTCAGCACCCTGCTAACTCCGGGTGACCCGTCCGCAAGCGTCGATGGCCAGGAGACACTTGCAGGCGGGGCAGCGGCCCCGCCCCGCTCCGGGGACCCGGAGGGCCTTCCCGCACACGGGGCAGGCCACCCGTAGGGGAAAGACGGCCGCGCCCGCGCTCCGGAAGCCTCGGGCTGCCTCTTCCCGGGATGTACCGATGTTGAAGTACTCCAGGAATCCGAGGATCCGGAAGACCTCGAGCACCTTGGGCTGAACGTTGTGGAGATGGATATTCCCGCCCCGGCTTTTGAGCATCTTCAGGAACGCGGTGAAGGCACCTATCCCCCGGGATGAGATGTAGGTGACGTTCCCCAGGTCGAAAGATAGGAAGAGGAAACCCCGGTCGATGACCTTTTCCACCCGCTTGGAGAAAAACCCGACGTTGAAACCGTCCAGATAGCCGGACATCCGGATCACGGCTCCCCGTTCGACCCCATCCAGGGGCTCCAGGACGAGGTCCAAGGTGTCGTCGGTCTCGGAATAGAAGCCCGGCACGAGCTCGAGGTCCCGGTTCACGACGGCTTCCTCGTAACGGCGACGGGGGACAGAGCTCCACGATTTGGCATGTTTCTCATGATGAAACAGTATAGTGTATTCCTGCACGATATGCGAATACTTCCGTACCGTCCCGGCGGCTCCGGCCCGCCCTCGCGTAGCCGTCCTAGCCGGCGGCGGGTATACTCCTGTCCATGTTCCGCGAAGTCTGCCCGGCCTGCCGCCGCCCCCTCCCCGTGTGCCTCTGCCCCGACGAACCCCCGATGGAGACCCGGACCCGGATCGTCCTCCTGACCCATCCCAAGGAATGGAAACGCCAGAGAAGCGGAACGGGACGGCTGACGAGCCTGCACCTGCGGAACTGCGAGATCGTCCCGGGGCTCCGCTTCGACGAGCACCCCCGGATCCGATCCCTACTGGAGGACCCGGAGGGCTATCCGGTCCTGCTGTATCCCGGTCCCGGGGCCTGGAACCTGTCGGAGCGGGAGTTCCCGGCGAAGGCGCTGGAAGGGCGCCGCCTAACGGTTTTCCTGGTGGACGCGACCTGGGCCTGCTCCCGGGCGGTTCTCCGGGAAAGCCCGGGCCTGAGCCGCCTCCCCCGGGTCATGTTCACACCCCGGGAGCCCAGCCGCTGGGTTATCAAGCGCCAGCCCCGGCCGGAGTGCCTGTCCACCCTGGAGGCCGTGCACGAGCTTCTGACCGCCCTGGACGCCGCGGGCCTGGACGAGTATCCCGACCGGACACGCCTGCTGGAGGCCTTCCGACGCATGCAGGAGATCCAGGTCGAATGCGCCCGGACCCGCGGGCGTGCCCGGTTCCGGGGCTACGACCGCGTCGACAGGCTCCTAGAAGCGGAGGGAGAGGCAGGTGAGCCCGCCGTCGATCTTCCGGAACTCCGAGGTGTCCACCGATAGGACGGGGTAGCCCAGGTCTTCCAAGGCCGTCCGGATCCCGGGGAAGCCCGCGGGGACGAGGACGTTCCCGTTCACCCAGAGGCAGTTCGCGGCGTAGGCCTCCGCCTCGGGCACCGGGATCTTCTCGAAGTCCCGGAACGGGGGATACTCGGCGAACTCCTCCGTGACCAGGAGCCGGCCGCCTTCCAGGAAACTCAAGCCCGTCTTCAGGTGAAGGACCCCGGTCACGGGCACCGGCTGGCCCGGGATGCCCCAGTCCCGGAGCAGGTTGAGGAACTGGATCGCTCCCTCTTGGTTCGTCCGGTCCGAGAGCCCCACGAAGACCTCCCCGCCCGCCCGGAGGATGTCCCCGCCCTCCAGGGTTCCGGGGGCCCGGATGCGGAAGATCCGGTCCGGGGTATAGAAGGATCGCAGGGCGCGCTCCATGTCCTCGACCTCCCCTTTTCTCGAAGAGGCGCCGGGGTTGGTCAGCACCGCCCGATCGGGCAGGCAGAACGCCGTGTCCTCGACGAAGCAGGAGTCCGGGTATTCCTCCAGGGCTTCCAGCACCGTCACGGACAGGCCGCAGGCCTCCAGGGCCCGGATGTAGTCATCGTGCTGTCGCAGGGCCTTCTCGTAATCCGGAGTGCCTAAGTGGGGGGAGGAAGTGAGTCCCGAGACCAGGGATCGGGCGGGTCTTCGGACGACGGCGTATCGGAACATGGCAACCTCCTAGGAGTTTGTCGGGCTTGCCCAATAAAACCAAAGAAAAATCGCATACGTGCGATTTTTCTACCTCGCAACTCCCGAGGAGCCCGACAATCGGGACTTTTTACGCCTTCAGGCGTAAAAAGTCCACAAGATCGACAGGCTCCTAGAACGGGTCCTTCCCGGCCGGATCCAGGACTCCGGCCACCGCCTCGGCCAGCAGGACCGGGGTGCGCTCGGTCAGGTCCTGCCGGGACACCCTCTCCGTCCTTTTGTGGAAATCCTTGCCCCAGGGGCCGATGTTCACACAGGGCATCGAGATCCCGGCGATCCGCCCGAAGGGGATGGAATAGGCGTCGCCGTAAAGGGGCATCTCGTCGCGGATCAGGGTCTCGATTCCCTCGGCGTCCAGGATGGAAGAGTAGCTCAGGTCGGAGATCCCCGTGAAGTAGGACTCCAGCTCGTATTCCTGGCCCCAGAGCTCCCGGGCCCTACCGGAAAGACGGGCCGCCAGGGAACGGATCGCCGCGTCGAAGTCCGGCCGATCCCGATGGGACACGCTGGGATAGTAGGGAGGCAGGAATCCCGTCACGACCAGGGGCCGGCCCCCGCCCAGGCCGCCCGCCAGGGCGTCCACGAGGGACCAGACCGCCCGGAAGAGGGGTTCCCCCCGCCGGACTCGTTCCGCGGCCGCTTCCCGGGTCTTCTCGAAAAGGGCTTCATCCTTGGACCGGAGCTCCCGGGCGAGACTTCCGAAGGAGAGGACCCGGGGCTTCCGGTCGCCGGTCCAGGCCGGGCTTTCCTCGACGGCCCGGCCCGTCCGGGAGCGGAAGAGCCGGGAGGATCGCACCGCGGTTTCGGAGGCCTCCCCCGCCGCGGCCTCGCAGATCCGGAGCAGGGACTCCCGGACGCGGCCGGGGCGGTTTTCCAGGGGCTGGACGCTCAGGATTCCGAAGGCGGACAGGGGCATGGAGACGTCGTAAGCCTCCTTGCTGTCCCGGGCCATGAGCCAGGTCGGGGGAGGCGACATCTCGGGTTCCGGTTCCAGGCAATCCGCCAGCTCCGTCGACATCTCCGTCCCGCGCACGATCCGGGACAGGATGCCCAGGGGGTTGAAGCCCTCCGCGCTCTTCCCCGCGTGGGCCAGGATGCCCCGGACGTACACGAAGGGCAGGATCTTCCCGATGGACCCGCCGGAGAGGATCCCCGTGTCCGCGTTCTTCCTTTGGTGGGGCTCGGAGTTGATCATGAGGACGTAGTCCAGGCCGTACCGGCCCTTGAGGTCCGCAAGGAGGTCCACGGCGGCCCGCATCCCGGCGGAGAGGTTCTCCTCGTCCGGCAGGGCGATCAAAAGGAGGTTTCCCTTAAAATACGGGTCCCGGGCGGCCTCGTCCAGCAGGGCCATCTGGATGGCCCCTCCGGCCTTCATGTCCGCGGCCCCGCGGCCGAAGATGAATCCCCCGCTCTCCAGGTCGGCGCGGCTCTCGTCGTCCAGGGACCCGGGATTTTCCCGGAGGGCCGCCGCGAGCCGTTCCGGGTCGAAGGCCAGATGCCCCAGGGGGCCGTAGTCCTCGATCTCCACCACGTCGAAGTGGTGCATGAGGACCGCGGTCCGTTTCCCCCGGCCGCGGACCAGGGCCCACTCCACGGTCCGCCCGGCCGGGTCCGCCGGGACGGGATGGGTCCCGAAGAATCCCGGGCCGCCGGCGAACCGCGGCGACTTCTCGAAGTGGGCCCGGAAGAAGGCTGCCGCGAGGTTTTCCCGGGCTGTCCCGGACTCGGAATTGACGGCCACGTAGGGATAGAAGATTTCCAGGATTTCCCGGGCCGAAGGTGGATTCACGCGACGCTCCTATCACCCTAAAAAGCAAAAAGCCGTCCGGAGGACGGCTCGCTGCCATTTCGTGGAGGTGAGGGGAATCGGCCTTCGGGCCTCGATCCGATCTCGGCCCTTCGGCCCGGGGTTCGCCCTGGCGCGCGCGGACGTCGCTTCGCTCCGTCTACCGATAGGAAACGATTCACGTGCGCGCTATCGCGCGCCCCGGTATCCCTGCGCGCTTCCGCCGCTTCCGCGGCGCGGGCGAACCCTTCAATTCCCCTCTCGTTCCATGAAAAAACGACGAGCCGTCCGGAGGACGGCTCGCTGCCATTTCGTGGAGGTGAGGGGAATTGAACCCCTGACCTCATGAATGCCATTCATGCGCTCTAGCCAACTGAGCTACACCCCCGAAACGTGGGGGCAGTATACGGATAGAAGGGCCGAGTGTCAACGGGAGGGCCGAAGGCCGCCGTCTTCGAGGCCGCCGGGCCGGCCCGGCCGTATTGCGCTCGGGACGGTCCGCGGTCCATACTCCAGTCATGCCGAAGTCCAACGAAGCGTACGCCGCTATCTGCCCCGTGGGCCTGGAAAAGGTCCTGGCCCAGGAACTCTCCCGGATGGGAATCGAGGCCGAATCCCGCGATCCCGGCCGGGTAGGCTTCCGGGCGGACGCCCGGGGCGTCGCCTCGGCCCTGTGCGCGCTTCGCACCGCCGATCGCATCCTGGCGGCCCCGGGCGGGTTCCACGCCCCGGATTTCGACTCCCTCTTCGAGGGCATGCGGGCCCTGCCCTGGGAGCGCTGGATCGGCCGGGAAGACCGGGTCACCATCGTCCGGGTCCGTTCCAGGGCGTCCGCCCTTGGGGCCCAAACCTCCGTGCAGGCGGTAGCCCACAAGGCCGTCTACGAGCGGCTCGGCCGTGTATACAAGGTGTCCCGCATGCCCCAGACCGGACCGGAACGGGAGGTGAGACTCTACCTGGACGACGACCTGTGCACGCCCTTGTTGGACCTTTCCGGAGACCCCCTGTACAAGCGGGGTTGGCGCACGGAGTCCGTGGAAGCCCCGCTCCGGGAGACCGTGGCCGCGGGCCTTCTGTTCCTTTCGGGCTGGACGCGAAAACGTCCCCTCCGGGACCCCTTCTGCGGAGGGGGAACCCTGGCCGTGGAGGCCGCCCTCTGGGCCCGGGACGAGGCCCCCAATCTCCGTCGGCGCTTCGCCTGGGAGACCATGCCCAGCTTCGACCCCGAGGCTCTCCAGGGAGTCCGGGCGGACCTGGAAGGCCGAATCCGGCGGGACATCCGGGCGGACATCCTGGGGAGCGACCGCGACGAAGGCGCCGTGTCCGTCGCCCGGGCGAACGCCCGAAGGGCCGGGGTCGAGGACCTGGTCCGGTTCGAGCGGCTGGACATGGAGGACTCATCCTCCGGAGGTCTTCCGGAGGGCCTGGTGCTGGCCAACCCGCCCTACGGGCTCCGCATGGGGACCGAGGCGGAGGCGGAGGTCCTCTGGCGCGCGGCCGGAGGCCTGAAGGACCGCTACCCGGGCTGGAGCTTCGGGTTCATCGCGAACCGGGAGGATTTCCCGGCGTTCTTCGGAGCCCGGCCCGCGTCCAGCCGGACGATCCTGGCGGGGGCGGAGAAACTCTGGTTCCATTGGTTCCCCGCCGCGTCCGGATCCGGCAAGGGTTGACGAAAAAAACCTTGCGCCCACGGGCGGTACCGTAGTACAATACCTCCGGCCGGGTCCAATCGATCGTTTTCTACCCAAACACCCGGTACCAATCGCCACAATTGTCAGGGAGGAAGATTCATGAAGCGTTCCATCGCCATCCTCGGTATCGCTGTCCTTCTGGTCGCGGCCCTTCTCATCGGCTGCCAGCCCAAGGAAGTGAAACCCACGTTCATCAACATCGCCACCGGCGGTACCGCCGGCACCTATTTCCCCCTCGGTGGAGCCTTGGCCGAGATCTGGAACACCAACATCAAGGGCATGAACGCCACCGCCCAGAGCACCGGCGCCTCGGTCGCCAACATCAACCTCCTGCGGGACGGCAAGAACGAAGTCATCATGGTCCAGAACGACATCTGCTACTACGCCGTGAACGGCCTGGAGATGTTCAAGGACAAGGCCTTCGCGGACATCCGCGGCCTGGTGACCCTTTATAACGAAACCTGCCAAGTCGTCACCCTGGCCGACAAGGGCATCAACGGCATCGCCGACCTCAAGGGCAAGCGCGTGGCCGTGGGCGCGGCCGGTTCCGGAGCCGAGGCCAACGCCCGCCAGATCCTCGAGGCCGCCGGGCTTTCCTACAGCGACCTGACCGCCCAGTACCTCTCCTTCGCGGAAGCCGCCAACAACCTCAAGGACGGAAACATCGACGCCGCCTTCGTGACCGCCGGCCACCCGACCGCGGCCATCCAGGACATCGCCGCCAGCCGCAAGGTCGCCCTGGTCAACATCTCCCCCGAGATCATCACCGCCATCACCTCCAAGTATCCCTACTACACCCCCACCACGATCCCCGCGGGAACCTACACCGGCGTGGACGTTCCGGTCAGCACCGTCGCCGTGAAGGCCATGCTCGCGGTCAAGGCCGACCTGGACGCCAAGGTCGCCTACGAGATGGTCAAGACCATGTACGCCAACACCGAGCGCCTCAAGGCCGCCCACAAGGTCGGTTCCCAGATCACCGTGGACACCGGCAAGGCGGGCATGCCCCTGACCCTGCACCCCGGAGCCGAGAAGTTCTTCAAGGAAGCGGGCAAGTAAGCACCCGCGCACCGGATCGAGGCTCGGCCTCGATCCGGCCGCCCATGACCTTACGGGGTGTCCCGTGCGGCTCGTCCGCCTGGACACCCCCTTTTTTTCGGGATCGATGCGGCGCCCCATTCGTTTGTTCGCCCTTGCAGCCGTCCTGGTACTCATCGCCGGTTACGCCCTGCTGCCCAGGACGCCGACCTTGACGATCCGGAACGAACGCGGGAGGATCCTGGCGCGGCTCGCCTGCGAGGATGGAAGGTTCGTGCACCGTTACGTCCATTCGGTGCACCTTTCCGACGTGGACGAGGAGTATTCGATCGAGTCGGACGGGAGCCTAAGGCTTACCGCCACCCGGTTCGACACCTTGGGGGTCGGGATACCCTACGACGCCGAGGGCGGATTCTCCAAGGACGGAAACCGCTTCGTCCTGCGGATGGACCGTCGGTACCGGTCCCTGCCCGTCCGGGTGTCCCCGATCCCGGGACATGTGATCGTGACGGGGGGCCGGATCTTCCCGCTCTCCGAGTGGGTCGGCCCGGGAGAACTGGCCGTCCTGGAAGCCCGAAACATCCCCCGCACCGGGATCCTAACTCCCCGGCGGGAAGACCGATAACGCATAGCCATCCGGAGGATTGGGCATGAGCGAACGCAAGAAAAAAGAACCTGCCGCGGCAGGTGAGAGCACGCCGAAAAAACGGGCCGCCTCGTCGAAGAAAACCGCATCCGGTACGCAAGTACCGGCGGCGTCCGTGGAAGCAGCGGACCTCTCGGACACGGTGAACGGGGCCGAGATCCTCAAGAAATTCGACAAGGAGTCGGACTTCCGCACCCTGGCCGGTTTCCTGGGCAAGTTCATCGCGGCCCTGGCCATCGCGTTCTCGGTGTTCCAGGTGTACACCGCCGCCTTCGGCGTCCTGGACGCCATGATCCAGCGGGCCATCCACCTGGGCTTCGGACTTACCCTGATCTACCTGCTGTACCCGACCAGCAAGAAGTGGCCCCGCGACAAGCTGCACCCGGTGGACGCGTTACTGGCCGTGGCGTCCGCGGTCGCTCCGATGTACATCCTGATCACCTACCAGCAGCTCGTCCTCCGGGCCGGAACCACGACCCCGATGGATATCGCGATGGGACTGCTCGGCATCATCCTGGTGTTCGAGGCGGCGCGGCGGGTCGTGGGCCTTCCCATCGTGATCATCGCCGGGATTTTCGTCCTGTACGCCTTCGCGGGCCCCTACATCCCGGGCCGCCTGGCGCACCGGGGCGCCCGGCTCGATACCCTGGTCGGCCACCTCTTCTTCACCACCGAGGGCATCTTCGGCATCCCCCTGGGGGTGTCGAGCACCTTCATCTTCCTGTTCATCCTCTTCGGCGCTTACCTGGAGAAGACCGGGCTGGGCCAGTACTTCATCGACATCGCCAACTCCATCGCGGGCTGGGCGTCCGGGGGACCCGCCAAGGTGGCCGTGCTCTCCAGCGCCCTCATGGGCACCGTTTCCGGAAGCTCCGTGGCCAACGTGGTCGGCACCGGCAGTTTCACCATCCCGATGATGAAGAAGCTGGGGTACAAGCCCGAGTTCGCCGGGGCCGTAGAAGCCACGGCCAGCACGGGCGGCCAGATCATGCCTCCCATCATGGGCGCCGCGGCCTTCCTGATGGCGGAGTTCACGGGCATCCCCTACGCCCGGATCATCGGCGCCGCCGTTGTGCCGGCGCTCCTGTACTACTTCGGGGTCTGGGCCGGGGTCCACATCGAGGCCAAGCGGCTCGGGCTCCGGGGCCTGCGAAAGGATGAACTGCCGAAACTCGGAGAACTCCTGAAGAAGTCCTTCCTGATGCTTCCCCTCGCCGCGATCATCTACCTCTTGGTGTCCGGATACACCCCCATGCGGGCCGCCCTGATCGCCATCGTGCTGTCCATCGGAACCGCGGGCGCCGCATCCCTGGTCAACTGGTCCAGGAAGCGGCCCGTCGGTTTCCGTTGGGTGGACATCGTGAAGGGGCTGGAAGCGGGAGCCCGGGGTGCCCTGGGTGTCCTGGCAGCCACGGCCTGCGCGGGCATCATCATCGGCGTGGTCACCCTCACCGGTCTCGGCCTGAAACTGGGCTCCAGCCTGGTGGCCCTGGCGAACGGCCAGCTCTTCCTGACCCTGGTCTTCACGATGTTCACGTCCCTGATCCTGGGCATGGGAGTCCCGACCACGGCCAACTACGTGATCACCTCCACGATAGCCGCACCGGCCATCATGATGATCCTGACGAAGGTCAATCCCGGGATGGATCCCTACGCCCAGGCGATCGTCCTGCCCGCCCACATGTTCGCCTTCTACTTCGGCATCATCGCGGACGTAACCCCGCCGGTCGCCCTGGCGGCCTTCGCGGGGGCGGGAATAGCCAAGGCCAATCCGATGAAGACGGGGTTCAACGCCACCAAGCTGGCCATCGCGGCCTTCCTGGTGCCCTACATCTTTGTGTATAGCCCCCAGATGCTCGGCATCGGTGCCACCTTCCTGGACATGGTCGGGATCTTCGTTACTTCCTCAATCGGGATGATCGGAGTGTCCGCGGGGGTCATGGGATACCTCATCCGTCCCATGCACCTGTGGGAGAGGCCCATCCTCTTCATCGGCGGAATCCTGATGGTGATCCCGGGGGCCGTGACCGATGCCATAGGCCTGGCGATCCTGGTGGCGGGCTTCCTGATCCAGAAGTTCCTGAAGGCGCCGGTCCCGAAGACGGCCTGACCCGCGGACCGATATGAAAAAGCCGAGGCGGTGTGCCCGCCTCGGCTTTTTTCGTCCACCGACGGCGGATCAGCCCAGGATGCCCAGCTTCACGAGCCCGTCGTACACGAACTGGATCGCCAGGCCCGAGAGCACGAGGCCCATCATCCGCTCCACCACGGAAACCCCCGTCCGGCCCAGTATTCTCAAGACGATCCGGGAGGAGAACATGGCCAGGGTCACCCCCGCCAGGGAGAGGACGATGGCCCCGAAGAGCAGGAGGGTGATCGTCAGGTAGGAAGGCGCGTCCGCGGAATAGAGCATGAGGGTCGTGATGGTCCCGGGACCCGCGATCATGGGGATGGCCAGGGGAAAGACCGCCACCGAGGATGAGTCCTCCTCTTCCTCCTCCTTGCTCGTCTTGGTGCGCTTGGGCTGTCCGAAGAGCATGTCGATGGAGATCAGGAAGAAGAGGGTTCCGCCGGCCACGTAGAAAGAGCCCGGGGAAATCCCGAAGAAGGAGAGGATGAAGCGCCCCGCCAGGGTGAAGATCCCCAGGACCGCGAAGGCCACCGCGACGGCCTTCCAGATGGTCCGCTTCTTCTGGGCCTCGGTCATTCGGTTCGTCGCGGAGATGAACAGGGGCACGATGCCGATGGGATCGATCACGATGAAGACGGTGAGGAAGATCTGCAGGAAGGTATTCAGCATGGCGGAAGGATACAGCGCGGGAACCGGGAGCGCAAGGCCGGCGGGTCCGCCCCGCATTTGACTCCGCCGCCGTTTCTCCCTATATTTCCCGTATCGTTCCGGCCCGTTCACGGCCGGCCGCCGAACAACCGAATTTTATCCGCCGCCGGGAGGGAAGATGAGCCACGAAGTGACCCTTACGTCCGACAATTTCGAAGAGGAAGTCCTCAAGTCCCCCATCCCCGTGCTGGTGGATTTCTGGGCGGAGTGGTGCGGTCCTTGCCGGATGATCGCCCCGGCCGTGGAGGAGCTCGCCCGGACCTACGAAGGCAGGATCAAGGTCGGCAAGGTGGACGTGGATTCCCAAGGAGAGCTGGCCGGCCGCTTCGGCATCATTTCCATCCCCACCCTCATGGTCTTCAAGGACGGCAAAGCCGCGCGCCAAAAGGTCGGCGCCCTGCCCAAGCCCCAGATCGAGGGGCTCTTCAAGGACCTGGTCTAGGAGCCTGTCGGACTTGTAGATTTATAGCGCCCATAGACGCTAAAAATCCCGATTTTCCGGCTCCTTTGGAGTTCGCAAAGTAGAAAAATCGCATAAAAGGGATTTTTCTACTATTCAAGGTGGGCAAGCCCGACAAACTCCCAGCCCCGAAGTCAGGGAACGTAGACCTCGTCCGAGTTGGGTTTGCCCACAGTCGAGCCCTTGGTCGGAACGACGTGCCAGTCCGAGGCCGAGTCCGTGTCTCCTGAGCCCGAGGATCGGCATAGAGTGCGCGTGCTGGTGCTTCCTTCGCTCCGGGCGGCGTCCTCCGGCCGGACCTCGGATCCCGCGATCCGCCACATCCCTTCCGCGACGACCGCCCGGGCCTGGTCCAGGAGGGCTTGCGTCCCGAAGCCCCCGTACTTCGTGTCCGACGCCGAGGTCCGGGCGGAGTAGAGCAGGGCGTCCAGGACCGGCCCCGTGGGGGAACGGTACAGGGTCACGCACCCGTTTTCCCCCGGCAGGGCCCCGTCGCCTCCCCGGTACCAGAAGTCCCGGGAATACGGGTAGGCGTCCTGACCTCCGGAAGATGAAGTATCCCCGGTCTCATCCACTTCCTCCGGCAGGCCCTGGGGCTTGAGGTGCAGGATCGCGTACTCCCCGGCCGCGACCTCGCAGGGCGGGAAGACATAGACCAGGATCTGCTTGACGGCGCAGCCTACCCGGAAGGCGAGCCCCGCCAAATTACCGGATTCCAGCACCGCCAGTTCCACCAGGTCCGGATGGGTCGAGGATCCCTGGGTCAGGACCTCGTTGATCAGGACCCGGGGCAGCGCCGGATTGTACGCCCAGAAGGGAAGCACGAAGCTGGTCGAATTGCCCTCGGCGTCCCGTACGGTCCCTTCCAGGGACAGGGCCGAACCGGGGGGCGGGAGTCCGGAGGCCGTGATCCTCACCCGGCTCCCCTCGGACGAGACTTCCAAGCCGCCCAGGTCCGGATCCGCGGCGAAATCCCCCGGATCCGCCTCCACGTCCTCGTCGAAGTCCACCAGGAACTCCCCCGGACCCGGGGCGTCCCAGACCCGTACGCTCGGGGGACGGAGATCCCGGGGTGAAAACGCCTCCGACACGACCTGGGGCAGGCAGGCGGAGAGCAGGACGGCGGCAATCAGGATACATCCCGCGGCTGCGGCCGCGGCGCCGCTCCGGGCGGCTGCCGGGACGCCGGACGGCGCCCCGAACGGACTATTCATACTCGTTCCTCCCGGGGATGGTCCGGGAGGAACCGGTCTATACGCTTGCGTCCGGGGCGGGTTTTTTTCGGGAAAGGCGCTCCCGGATGGGGTCGCCGTAGAGCATGAGGGTCAGACCCGCCAGGATCAGGGGGACCCCGAAGGCAAGGAAGGGCGTCGCCTTTTCCCCGACCGCCAGGCCCAGGGCCACGGCGATCAGGGGATTCACCAGGGCGTAGCTGGAGATCCGGAAGCTCGGCTCCTTGACCAGGAGGTGGTTGTAGGCCGCCAGGGTGACGGTTCCCATGAAGGCCAGGTACCCCACGGAGAACCAGGACCAGGGCGAGACCCCCCGGAAGGCGGCCCCGAGGTCCGGGACGGACGCGAGGGCCGAGACGAGGGAGACCCCCCCGGCCACGGCCATCTGGATGGCCGTGGACAGAAAGACGCTCTCCGCCTTGGGCAGGGCCCGGGAGATGCTGGTGCCGAAGGCCCAACAGAGGGAACCGGACACGGCGATCAGGACCGCGGGGTGGAAGGTCCCGGCCAGGGAGGTTCCGTCGTACAGGAGCACCGCGATCCCCGCGACCCCGATCAGCACCCCCCCGATGCGGATCGCGGAGATCCGGGTACGGAACAGGAGGTAGTTGAAGGCCGCGATGTAGAAGGGTCCCCCCACGACGATGAGGCTGGCGATGTAGCTGGGTATGGTCTTTTCCGCGATGGTCAAAAGGCCGTTCCCCAGGAGCAAAAGGAGAATCCCCAGGAGGGCGGAACCTCCCGCCTGTCTCCAGGAAAGGCCCTTCCGGAAGTCCCCCTTGGCCAGGGCGAACCCCGCCAGGAGGACGGCTCCGGCCAGGAAGCGGAGGGCCACCACCAGAGATGCGGGCATGGTATGGACCGCCGCCCGGATGAAGTAGTAGGTCGTCCCCCACACCACGTACACCAGGGCGTAGCAGAGGAGGACCCCGAGGGTTTCCCGCTTCATGCCCGGCCGCCCGCCTCGGCCGCCGCCTCCGCGACCGCGGAGACGATGACCGGGATCCGCTCCGCCTTGATCCAGTAGTGGGTCACCAGACGGAGGGCCCCTCCCTCGGGGGGATTCACCAGGATGCCCCGGCGCTCGAGGGCCGCGGAGAAGGCCCCGGCGTCGGAAAGCCCCTCGATCTGGAGGAAGACCATGTTGATCCGGACCCCGGACCCCAGGATCCGCACCCCCGGAATCCGGGCCAGGCCCTCGGCCAGGGCGGCGGCGTTCCGATGGTCCTCGGAAAGGCGCTCCCGCATGGGGCCCAGGGCCAGGAGGCCCGCGGCGGCCAGGACGCCCGCCTGGCGCATCCCGCCGCCCATGAGCTTGCGCTTGCGGCGGGCGGCCTCGATGAAGGCCCTAGTACCCGCCAGGAGGGATCCCACGGGGGCGCACAGCCCCTTGGAAAGGCAGAACATCACAGAGTCGACCCGGGCGGCGATCTCGCGGGCCTCGACCCCCAGGGCGGCCGCCGCGTTGAACAGCCGCGCCCCGTCCAGGTGGATCGGCAGGCCGTGCCGGTCCGCGACGGCCCGGACCGCGTCCATGTAGGAGAGGGACAGAGCCCGGCCGCAGCCGTGGGCGTTCTCCAGGCAGACGAGGGAGGTGTCCGGGTAGTGGATGTCCCCGCCCGGCCGGATCCGGGACTCGACCTCCGCCGGGTCCAGCTCGCCCTCCCGGGATACGAGGGTCCGGAGCTGGACGCCCGCGATGACCGAGGCCGCCCCCGCCTCGTGGGCCACGATATGGCAGTCGTCCCCCAGGATCACCTCGGTGCCCCGGGGGCAGTGGGTGAAGAGGGCCAGCTGGTTCCCGAAGGTCCCGGTCGGCACGAAGAGGGCCGCCTCCTTGCCCGTTAGCCGGGCCCCCAGGGCCTCCAGCTCGTTGACCGTGGGGTCGTCCCCGTAGACGTCGTCCCCCACCTCCGCCCGGGCCATGGCGGCCCGCATCTCGTCGGTCGGCCATGTGACCGTATCGCTCCGCAGGTCGATGTACTTCATGCCGGACATAGTACGCGCCGGGGGCGGGCGGGGCAAGCGGCGGGGCGCGGTCGGCCCCTTACCTTCCCGCGCTGAAATGGTATACTCCGCCGCAGAAATTCGGCCGGTGGAGCGACCTTGCGGGCTGAACCAGCCTGCTAAACCGGCCGGGACGGGAGCGGACACCATGCGGATACTGCTGGCCAACGACCACGGCGCCCTGGAGCTCAAGCGGAGGATCTCCGCCCACCTGCAAAGCCGGGGACACGAGATCGTGGACCTCGGGGTGGACACCGAGGAGAGCGTGGACTACCCCGACAAGGGCGCCGAGGCCGCCCGGGAGTACCTCAAGGGCGGCTACGACCTGGGGATCGTCCTGTGCGGCACCGGGATCGGGATCTCCATCGCCGCCAACAAGCACAAGGGCATCCGCTGCGCCCTGGTCCACGACCTCTTCACCGCGGAGATGGCCCGGGCCCACAACGACGCCAACTTCCTGGCCTTCGGAGGCCGGGTGGACTACCCCGTTCCGGTGGAGCGGATATTGGACAAATTCCTGGAGACGAAGTACGAGGCCGGGCGCCACGCCCGTCGGGTCGGAAAGCTGGACGCCCTGGGCTGAACCGCTCCGGGCACGTCCCCGGCCTGGCGCCGCACGGGAACCTTCACAAGCTTCGTACCAGCCGGCGGACGCAGTATCCGCCGGAATCCCCGCAACGGGAGCTGAACATGGAAAAGAAAACGGCAAAAGCCTTCGCCCCGGCGACTGTGGCCAACGTGGCCGTGGGCTTCGACATCCTGGGCTTTCCCCTGGACGCCGTGGGGGACACGGTTACCGTCGAAAGAATCGATCCGGCCCCGGGCGCCTCCCCGGCGGTCACCCTGGCCGGGACGGACGGGGTCGTGTCGACCCTGCCGACGGATCCCGAGCGCAACACCGCGACGGCGCCCCTCATCCGCCTCCGGGAGGACCAGGGCCTCCCCTTCGGGTTCCGGGTCTCCGTGCGCAAGGGCATCCCCCTGTCCAGCGGGATGGGAGGCTCCGCGGCCAGCTCCGTGGGCGCCCTGACGGCGGCCAACTCCCTCCTGCCCGAGCCCCTGCCCCGGGAGAGCCTGCTCAAGTACGCCCTCCTGGGGGAGGAACTGGCCTCGGGATCCCCCCACGGGGACAACGCGGCCCCCTGCCTTTTGGGAGGGCTCACGCTCCTGCGGTCCCTGGACCCCGTGGAGGCGGTCCGCATCCCCGTCCCGGAAGGGCTCCGGGTAGTCCTGGTCCACCCCCACCGGGAGCTGGACACCCGGTCCAGCCGGGGCGTCCTGCCCCGGGACCTTCCCCTCAAGGAATACGTAGCCCAGTCCTCCCGGCTGGCCGCCTTCGTTGCCGCCTGCTACGCCGGGAACCTGGACCTCATGGCCCGGAGCCTCAAGGACGGGCTCATCGAGCCCCGGCGGGCCCCCCTGATCCCGGCCTTCCACTCCGTCCAGAGGGCCGCCCTCCAGGCGGGAGCCCTGGGCTGCTCCATCTCCGGATCCGGCCCCTCGGTCTTCGCCCTCTGCCGGAGCGACGACGAGGCCGAGAAGGCCCGCCGGGCCATGGCGGCCGCCTGGGAGGCGGCGGGGGTCCCCTGCGACTCCTGGACGGGCCGGATCAGCCAGGCAGGCGCCCGGATCCTGGAAAACGGCCAAGCCGGAGGGGCCGCGTGAGGTTCCCGAGCACCCGGGGAGGCTGCGAGCCGGCCTCCGCCTCCGAGGCCCTGCGGACGGGGCTGGCCCCGGACGGGGGCCTCTTCGTCCCCGAACTCCTACCGGCTCTGTCCCCCGCGGCCCTGGACCCGGCCCTCCCCTACCCCGAACGGGCCCGGGAAGTCCTGGCCCCCTTCTTCGAAGGCGACGAGCTGGAACCGGACCTGCCGGAGCTCTGCCGGGAGGCCTTCGATTTCCCCGTGCCCCTGACCCGGCTCTCGGACCGGGTGCGGATCCTGGAGCTCTTCCACGGCCCCACTGCGGCCTTCAAGGACTTCGGGGCCTGCTTCCTGGCCCGCGCCCTGGAGCGCCTCCAGTCCGGGGAGAAAACTCCCCTGACCATCCTCGTGGCCACCTCCGGGGACACCGGGGGGGCCGTCGCCGCGGCCTTCCACGGCCGGACCGGGATCTCCGTCCGGGTCCTCTTCCCGGAAGACGGCGTTTCGGAACGCCAGAGGAAACAGCTTACCTGCTGGGACGGCAACGTCGCCTCCTACGCCGTGCGGGGAACCTTCGACGACTGTCAGCGGGTGGTCAAGGAAGCCTTCCGCTCCCCGGAGATCTCCCGCCGCTTCCGCCTATCCTCGGCCAACAGCATCAACCTGGGCCGCCTTTTGCCCCAGACCGTCTACTACGTGCACGCCTCGGCCCTCTTCCTGGCCGAGACCGGGGAGAAACCCGCGCTCGTGATTCCCAGCGGGAACGTGGGCAACGCCGTGGGCGCCTACTGGGCCCGGGCCATGGGGGCCCCGATCGCACGGATCGCCCTGGCCGTCAACGCCAACCGCGTCCTGCCGGATTTCCTGACCGAGGGGATCTACCGGCCCCGCCCCAGCGTCCGGACTCTGGCCAACGCCATGGACGTGGGGGACCCGAGTAACCTGGAACGCCTGCGCTTCCTCTTCCCCGAGCGGGAGACCCTGGAGCGGGAGGTTTCCGCCCGGAGCGTGACGGACGGGGAGATCCGGGATACCATCCGGCGGGTGTTCGAGGGTTCCGGCCTCGTGCTCTGTCCCCACACCGCCTGCGCGGAATACGTCCGTGAGCGCCGCATGCCGGAAGCCCCCTCCATCGTCGTGGCCACCGCGCATCCGGCCAAATTCGAGACCGTCGTGGAGCCCCTGATCGGGCAGGCCGTCCCGGTGCCCCCCGCCCTGGCGGCCCTCCTGGACGCCCCGAGCCGGCACGAGACCATCGAGCCGAGGCTCGAGGAACTGCTCGGGTAGGAGCCGCATAATCGGGATCTTTAGCGCCTATCGGCGTAAAATATCCACAAGTCCGACAGGCTCCTAGAGCTCGTCCACCACGAGCCGCCCCCGGACCGCGGCAGCGCGGACCCGGAACTCCCGGTCGAAGACGACCACGTCCCCCTCGTACCCGGGCACCAGGGCCCCGAGGCGGTCCCGGCGCAGGACCCGGGCGGGGTTTCCGCAGGCCATGCGCACCGCATCCGCCACAGGAATCCCCCAGGAGAACAAGTTCCGGACCCCCTCGATCATGGTCAGGCAGGAGCCCGCGATGACCCCGTCCGATTTCCGGCGGAAGACCCCGTCCGCCGGCTCGACCTCCTGGTTGTTCGCGAACAGGGGCCCCTCCCCCTGTTTCGTGGGCCGCAGGGAGTCCGTGACCAGGACGATGCGGTCCAGGGGCTTGTCCCGGACCACCAGGCGGACCAGGTCCGGATGCACGTGACGGCCGTCCGCCACGATCTCGCAGGAGATCTCCGGATGGATCAGGACCGCCCCGACGGCGTTGGGGTTCCGGTGGTGCATCTGGCTCATGCCGTTGAACAGGTGGGTCGCGTGGAGGATCCCCGCCTGCATCCCCTCCACCATGTTTTCGTAGGTGGCGTTCGTGTGCCCCGCGGAAAGTACGATGCCCTTCTTGGCGCAGGACAGGGCCAGTTCCCGCATGCCCTTGAGCTCCGGGGCCACGGTCATGAGAAGGATGCGGCCCCCCGCGGCCTCCCAGAGTTCCTCCAGGAAGTCCAGGTCGACCGGGCTGGCCGACTCGGGCTTCTGGACACCCAGACGCTCGGGGGAGATGAAGGGGCCCTCCAGGTGGAGCCCCAGGATCCGCGCCCCGTCCCCGGGAGTCCGGGCCGAGGCCGCCCGGCGGACCCGCTCTACGAGTTCGGCCCGGGGTGCGGGGTACAGGGTCGGGCAGAAGGAGGTCACCCCGTACCGGGGCAGGGCCCGGGACATCGCCTCGATCTCCCGGGGATCCCCCTCCTCGGTGCCGTGCCCCCCGATGCCGTGGATATGGGTATCCGTGAAACCCGGGGCGATATAGCAGCCCGAGGCGTCCCGGACCCGGACCTCCGGGCCGAAAGCCCGGGCGGCCAGGCGACGCTCCCCGAAGACGTCCGCCACCCGTCCGTCCTCCAGCAGAAGGTCGCAGTTCTCCATGGCCGCGAAGCCCGTGAGGACCGTCCCGTTCCGAAACAGGAGGGGCGGCCCGGCCGGGCCCTCCGCGGCGGACTCCGAGGTCCCCGGTTCCGCGGGTCCCGGCTCAGACGAGGTCGTGGCGGTCCCCGTACTTCACGATCCGGACGTCCCGGATACCCTTCCCGCCCAGGAAGGAGGACATCGCGGCCAGGCTCTCCGTCTCGCCGTGGACCAGGAAGACCCCCTTGAGCCGGGAGAGGTCCAGACCGGACATCCAGTCCCAGGTCTCCTTGTAGTCCGCGTGGGCGCTGAAGGCGTTGATCTCCTCCACCCGGGCCCGGAGTTTGAGGATGTTCCCGTGGATCCGCACCTCCGGCACCCGCTCCTTGATCCGGCGGCCCAGGGTATCCGCGGCCATGTATCCCACGATCAGGACCGTGTTGGCCGGGTCCTCCACGGTATGCAGGAGGTGGTGCTGGATCCGGCCTGCCTCGCACATCCCGTCCGCGGAGATGATGATGGCCGGGCCCTTCAGGTCGTTCAGGGCCTTGGATTCCTCCACGGAGGAGGAGAAGCGCAGGTGGTTGAATCCGAAGGGGTTCTTGTGGTGCTTGAGGAAGGCGTCGTGGGTCTCCCGGTCATAGCACTCCGGATGGACCTGGAAGATGGTGGTGGCGTTGATGGCCATGGGCGAGTCTACCCAGATGGGGATCTCCGGGATGGCCTTCCGATCCGAGAGAAGGTGGAGGTAGTAGACCAGTTCCTGGGTCCGCTCGATGGCGAAGGCGGGAATGACGACCTTGCCTCCCTTGGCGGCGGTCTCCCGCACCACCCGGGCCAGCTTTTCCAGGGCCTCGTCCTGGGCCTCGTGGAGCCGGTCCCCGTAGGTGGCCTCCAGGACCATCCACTCCACCGGGGGGATCCTGTCCGGGTCCCGGATGATGGGCTTGCCCTTCCGCCCCAGGTCCCCGGTGAAGGCGATGGTGGCGGAGCGCCCCCCTGAATCCTTGGCCTCCGCCACGATCATGGAGGATCCCAGGATGTGTCCCGCGTCGAAGAACTCGATCCGGACCCCGTCCCCCGCGGACAGGGGCCGGTTGTAGGATACGGTCACGAACTGGCCCACGGCCTGAACCGCGTCCTGCTCGTCGTACAGGGGCTTCCAGGTGAAGGGCTCGCCCCGCTTGGCCGCCTGCTTGGCCAGGTACTCCGCGTCCCGTGCCTGGATGCGGGCGGAGTCCATCATGATGATCCCCGCCAAATCCCGGGTGGCGGGGGTCGCGAAGACGTTCCCGCGGAAGCCCCGCTTGGACAGGAGGGGAAGCATGCCCGAGTGGTCGTAGTGGGCGTGGGTCAGGAAGACCGCCTCCAGGCCCGCCGGATCGGGGACCAGGGCCTTGTTCTTCTTTTCCGCGGTCTCGCGCTTGCCCTGGAAGGCCCCGCAGTCGACCAGGAAACGGCGGCCGTCGATATCCAGTACGTGCTTGGAGCCGGTGACTTCTCCCGCGGCTCCCTCGGAATAAAAGGTTATCATAGGAAGAATATAAACCCGGATACCCCGGCCGGAAAGACCTTGTTACAGGAAGAAGACCACGGTGCCCCCGACCGCGACGCAGGCCCCCAGGATCTCCCAGAGGCTCACCTTCTGCTTCAGGAAGAGGACCGAGGGCGGGATGATGAGGACCGGGGCCAGGCCGATCAGGGTGGAAACCGTGCCCGCCTGGGTATGGTTCAGGGCGAAAACCGAGAGGGTGACCCCCAGGAAGGGGCCGAACACGGCCCCCGCCGCGGTGTTCCGCATCCCGGCTCTGTCCCCGGGGGCCTCCACGAAGACCTTGCGTCCCTTGCCGGAGACCAGGGCCACCAGGGCGAACCCGGCCATGCCGGCCAGGACCCGGATCTGGGTGGCCGCCACGGTATCGTAGCCCGCGGAGCCCAGCTTGGTCAGGATCATCCCCGCGGACTGCCCCACCGAGGCCAGGAAGGCGAAAAGATAGCCCTTCCGGCGTTTGTCCCGATCCTGGACGAGTTCGGCCCGGGGATCCCGCGGCCGACCCAGGACCGCCGCCGCGATGCCCGCGCAGACCAGGGCCATGCCCGCGAGGCCCCGGGGCGGCATGAGCTCCCCGATCGCCAGGAAGGAGAAGAAGGCCGTGGTGGGGGGGGACAGAGCCAGGAAAAGCATGGTCGTCCGGGATCCGATCATCACGTAGGCGTTGAAAAGGAAGATGTCCGCGATCACGAAGCCCACCAGGCCCGAGGCGGACAGCCACAGCCAGGCCCGCCCCGGGGCGTCCGTGGGGAAGGGAAGGCCCCGCAGGATCCAGGCCGTGCCGGAAAGCAGGAGGATGGCCCCCACGAGCTTATAGAGGTTGACCGCCACGGTGCCGATGCGCCGGGAGGCCTTCTCGAAGAATACCGCCGAGACGGTCCAACAGATCGCCGTCCCGAAGGCCGCGAGTTCGCCGATACGCTGCATGATGGGCGATCCTATACCGGCCCCCGAGGGCATGGATAGCCCCCGGAGGTTTGACTTCCCGCCCGGCAGGTCCTATGTTTGTACATGGAGGATCATCGGACGTCATCGCCGGACCGGACCTGGGTTCGGAAGGGAGGAGACATGGCCGTGATTTGCATAGCCCGGGAACTCGCGTCCCTGGGGGAGGAGACCGCCCACGAACTGGCGGACCTGACGGGCTACCGCTACCTGGACAAAGCCTACGTGGAGAAAAAGCTGGCGGAGTA
This sequence comes from Spirochaetota bacterium, assembly GCA_022703505.1. Taxonomy (GTDB): domain Bacteria; phylum Spirochaetota; class Spirochaetia; order Treponematales; family UBA12059; genus JAAYUR01. Next base: position 434,303 of record JAKLDN010000001.1, read on the forward strand.
CGGTATCGCCGCCACGGAGATCCAGAAATTCGACGAGAAGAAGCCCGGCTTCTGGGCTTCCCTGAGCCGGGGCCGGGACGACTACCTGCACTTCCTGAAGACCGTGCTGTACGAGGAGGCCCAGATCGGGGACTGCATCCTGGTCGGCCGGGGAGGGATGGGAATCTTCGCCGGGGTGCCGGGGGTGATCGCCGTGCGGCTCACCTCGCCCCTGCCCGTCCGGATCGAGCGGATCAAGAAGTTCTACAACTGCGACGAGCGCCACGCCGAGCAGCTGGCCCGGCAGAGCGACAACGACCGGGACGGCTTCCACCGGTACTTCTTCAACCTGGACTGGAGGGATCCCGTCAACTACGACATGGTCCTGAACACGGGGCTGGAGCACCCCGCCACGGTGGCCCAGATCATCAACCAGTACCGCCTCCTGACCATCACGAAGGATCTGGAGTCCAAGTGCGGACAGCGCCTGCGGGAGCTCTCCCTGGGCCAGAAGGTCATCACCTCGGTCCTCTTCGACAAGGGCATCTCCATCCACTTCCTGGAGGCGGACGTGAAGGGGGACCTCGTGACCCTCCACGGCGTGGCCAACACCCAGCAGACCATCGACGCGGCCGTCGCGGCGGCCCACGAGATCCCCGGGGTCGGCCACGTGGAGAGCGCGATCCAGGTAGTTCAGGAGTATACCGTGATGCCCTAACGGGCATCACGGTGATCGGAATGTCCCTGCGGGACATTCCGGCTGTCAAGGAACATCACGGTGAGCGGTATCGAGGCGAAGCCTCGATACCGGCTCGCAACCACCGGGCATGACGGTGATCGGAATGTCCCTGCGGGACATTCCGGCTGCCAAGGAACATCACGGTGAGCGGTATCGAGGCGAAGCCTCGATACCGGCTGCCCTGAACGGACCTATCGGCCGATTTCCGGTTGCGCGGGCGCCCTGGCCGGGGTATCCTTCCGGAATGCAGCTTCTCACGGGATTCCACGCCATCGAGGAGGCCCTGAAGCGGGGTCAGGTCCGAGGCTACCTGCGGGTGTCCGGTACCGGCCCCCGGATCAAGCGCATCCTGGAGCTGGCGGACAAGATCGGCCTCCGGGTCGAGAAGGCCAAGTCCGGGGACCTGGACGCCGCCGCCCCGGACAACCGGGGCATCGTCCTGACCCTGGAGGGCGATTCCCGGCCGGCCAACGACGCGGACCTGGACGAATTCCTGGAAAAGCTCTCCAAGCCCGAGGCCCTTGTCCTCCTGCTGGACCACGTCACGGATCCCCACAACTACGGGGCCATCCTCCGGTCCGCCGACGTCCTGGGGGCGGACCTGGTGGTCGTGCCGGAGCGGCGGAGCGCCCACGACACGGACACCGTGGCCCGCGCCTCCGCGGGGGCCGTGGCCTGGGTGCCCGTGGCCGTGGTGCCCAACCTGGTCCGGGCCCTGACGGCCCTCCAGGAGAACGGCTTCTGGGGCTACGCCGCGGACATGGCGGGGATCGAGATCGGCCAGGCCAAGCTCCCGGAGCGAACGGCCATCGTCCTGGGCAGCGAGGGCTACGGGGTGTCCCGCCTGCTCAAGGAGACCTGCGACGGCTCCGTGAGCATACCCCAGCGGGGCAACGTCGAGTCCCTGAACGTCTCCGTGGCCGCGGGGATCGTGATGTGGGAGTACCGGAGACGGTACGCGGGCTGATCACAGATCCCAGATCTCCCCGAACTCGTGCTCCCGGTCGCAGTACTGACAGGTGAAGATCCGCTCCCCGGTGCGGCGGAAACGGGCCGGAGCGCCCTCCCGATGGGAGGGGTGGGAGACGCAGGCTTCGTTCTTGCACGAGATCTGGTCGAAGTTGTAGATCCGGGGGGGCATGGCCAAGCGGTACTTCTTGAGGACCCGGGAGTCCTTGATCAGATTAAGGGTGCAGCCCGGGACGATGGCCCCGAGCTTCTTGAGGTCCCGGCGGTCGAAGGCCAGGATGTCCGGCAGGGAGAGGATGCCCTTGTAGACCTCGGGCCCCGCGTTGGAGTGGTAGACTCCGTGGGAGGACCGGACGTCCAGGCCCAGGATGCGGCGGACCTTGTCGACGGTATCCCAGATCTCCCGGATCGGGCGGCCCGCGGCGATATGGTCGATGACGATCCCGCTCTCCACGGGTTTTATGCCCACCTTGTAGTCCGGCTTGACCCGAGGCGTCACCTTGGCCTCGGTCACGAAGTCCTCCTCGAACCTCAGGGGTTCCTTGGGCAGGCCCCGGAAGTCCCCGCCCAGGGCTCCGGACACCAGGCCCAGGAGGGCGATGCGGACGAAGTAGCCGTTGGCGGATTGGGCGTCCCAGCCGTTCAGGGGCAGCTCGTCCAGGAAGACGGGAATCTCGGGGGCCGTCCGGTCCCGGGGCAGGGGATGGTAGAACCGGGTTCCCTCGGGCAGGCGGCTCATCATGTCGGGCCGGAAGGTGACGGTCCTGCGGAGCTCCGCGGCCCGGTCCAGGACCCTCTCCCCCATGCGCTCCAGCTGGAGCCGGGTGTAGTACCAGATCGGGGCGACCCGGCCGGAGGCCAGGTATTCGTCCAGGGACTCGTAGGCCCGGACCTCGAAGCCCGAGGCCTTCATCCGCTCCACGTAGGCGGGGGGCAGTGCCAGGAGTTCCGGGGCCACCAGGTCCACGGAAACCTCCTTGAAGATCCGCAGCCCCTCGGCCTTGGAATGGACGGTCCGTCCGTGCCAGAGGTCCCCCACCAGGGCCAAGTGGATCCGGGAGTCGTCCCCGCCCCGGTGCTCCAGGAAGGTGAACTCGTCCAGGAATTCCTGGGTGGGGTGCTCGTGCTTGCCGTCCCCGGCGTTCAGGAAGGCGGGTTTGGGGAAGCCCGCGGACTCGCAGTAGGTCCCCACGGAGGAGTCGAGCCAGCGGCAGACTCCCTCCAGGCCCGAGCGGATGACGAAGCAGGACTCGGCGGCGTATCCGACCAGCATCTTGGCCGCGTCCGCCAGGCTCTCGTTCTTGGCGAAGGAGGAGGTGGCGGCGTCGAACATGTTCACCCGGCAGCCGTGGAACTCCGCGGCGTTCCGGAAGGACTCCCGGGTCCGGGTGGAGTTCTCTAGGAAGATGAGGTAGGTCTGGTAATCCGGATCCGAGATCCGGAAACGCGAAGGGTCCCGCCCGGACCGGATCGTATCCTTGATATCCCGGGCCAGGGAGTACAGGTACCGCTGCTCGTCCCCGGAAAGGTCGTCCACCACCGCGATCGTCCTGCCCCGGAAGGGTCCCGTCCGTTCCACCTTCGTCCTCCTTCTGGTTTCACCGGTCCGCATAAAAAAAGCTGTCCAAAAAGCTCATTGAGCTTTTTGGACAGCCGCTTCCAAGTCGGCAGGTTCCGACGTTCTCGCCGAGAACGTCGGAACCTGCGAGGTGAGTCCGATACGTACCCGACGTATCGGACTCACCGGCCGCCTTCCGCATCACCGTCGGATCTCCTTGACGGTCTTCAGGTCCGCCTTGTTCAGCAGGATGAGGCCTCCCCCCGCCCCGGCGACCACGAGTCCCTCGGGGACGGACCTCAGGAAGGTGAAGGGGCTGACCGCGGCCTCGGACTTCATCTTGAGCTCCAAGGTCGCGGGATCGAATAGCCCGAGGACCCACTTCCCGCCGTCGTTAGCCACCGCCAGGATGCCGGCACCCTCCTTCCAGACCCCCGTCTCGGGGTGGACGTCCACGGTCCCGGTGACCTTGGCGGAGAGAGTCTCCAGGTCCAGGAGCACGAGGCGAACGGCCCCGGAGCCCTCGGCCCGGCCGGCCACGGCTACGAAGGCTCCCCCGATGTCCAGGAGGCTGTCCGCCCGGAGGGTGTTGATCTCCCCGGTCTTCAGGTATTTCCCGCCGGCCAGGTCCACCAGGGCCAGCCGGGCGTAGGGGCGGTTCGGGTCCACCAAGTCCAAGAGGACCGAGCCCCGCGGAGCGGCCTCGGCCTTGGCCGCGACCTCCTTGGCTATCTCCGCCTTCTGGTCTTCCGCCACGGCCTTGCGGTCCTCGGCGATCTCCGCCTCCTTGGCGGCCACCGCGGCCTCCTCCTTGGTGGTCTCCTCCTTGGCCGCGGCGACGGCGGCTTCCTTTTCGGCCGCGGCCTTCTCCTGGGCCGCGACCTCCGCCTCCCGGCGGGTAAGCTCGGCCTCCTGCTCGGGGCCCTGGGCGGAAGCTCTGTCCCTCTCCAACTCCGCCCGGGCCGCCTCGGCCCTCGCCGTTTCCTCGGCTGCGGCTTTTTCCTGCTCCGCGATCCGGGCCTTGTCCTCCTCGAGCCGTGCCTTGTCCTGCTCGACCTCCCGTTCCTTGAGGTCCACCATCTCCCGCCGTTCCGGGAGAGCCGCGGTACCGGACTCCTCCTTGAGGCTCTCCACCACGGACTTGTCCGTGATGGGCCCCGTGTCCACCCGGCCGGGAGTCCCGGCCCGAGCGGTGATCGGAAGGACGATGCGGCTGCGTCCGGCCCACTCGTCCCAGCGGACCGAGAGTCCGGCGTTCTCGGCCGTCAGGTGGGTCAGGACCGCGGGTTTGTAGGCCTTGCCGAAATAGGCCAGGTCGCCCCGGTACACGGCGTTGTACACCGTGAGGAAGGTGGCAAGGAGGAAGCCGTCCGACCGGGAGTAGCCGTAGGCTTCCTCCAGGTAGGCCCCCAGGATGTGCCGGAGATTCCGGATGTGGTCCACCCCGGCGTCGCGTCCCAGGATGATGATGTCCGCGTCCAGGCCCGAGGGCGCCTGGGGATCCCGCACCCGGATGACCGCGTACCGGGTCTCGCTTCCCGCCCGAGTCGCCCCGGCCCGTACGGCCCGGCCGAGGGCGGCCCCCAGGCCCCGGATCTCGTCCAAAGAATCGATTCGGGCGTGGGGTCCCACGTAGTTGATGAACTCGATGGTCCTTCCGCCCACGGAGCGGAGCTCGTCCTCCGCCACGGTCTGGGCGGAAAGGATCGCCCCGGCCGTCAGGAAGGCGAGGAGGGCCGGGAGGGCGAGGTATTTTTTCACGATTCCTCCTATTCAACGCGCAGGTTCGGAGAGGCGGCGCAGGGCCGCCAGGGCCCGGGACCGCACCGCGGATCCGTAGGGTTTGTCCGCCAGCCTCAGGACCGCCCGGACTCCTCCGGGATCGGACAACTCCCCCAGGGCGCGGTAGATCCCCTCCACCGCGTCGATCGTGGCCAGGGCGCCGGGTTCGTCCAGGAAGAACTCCCGATCCGCCGCCCCCTGGAAGGCTCGGAGCGCCTCCCCCGTCAGGTCCAGGCCGATGATCCCGATTGCCCGGGCCGCGGAGGCCCGCACCGCGGGCTCGGGATCCCGGAGGTAGGCCTCCGTCAGGACCGGAACCGCCCGGGGGGAACCCAACATGCCCAGTATATCGCAGGCCAGGGCCCGGGGAAGGGCGCCCGACGGCCGCGGTCCCCGGGGAGCCGCACCTCCGTACACGGAAGCCTCACGAGCCCCGTAGCCCAGGGCGATCGCGGAGCAGAGAAGCAGAGCGTCCCCCTCCTCCGCTCCAATACTAGCGGATCCCAGGGATTTTTCAATACGCCGGAGCTCTCGAAGCGCCGCGTCGTCCCCGAATCCCGGATTCCAGAAGATCTCCTCGTTCGCCCGGGCACGGGCGGCCGCGAAGTCCACGTAGCCCGGTGCCGGCCGTGCGGGTTCGCCCAGAGGCCCCTCGAAGCGGTAGGCGTAGAGGATCCAGTCCTCCCCGGCGGAAAGTACGATGCCCGAGGAGGTGACCGCGGGCATACGTGGAGCATGGCGGAGGGACAGAGCTCGATAGACTTGTCCGTCCTTGGCCAGGCTGGCGGCTCCCCGGGGTCCCAGGACCAGGACCCGCTCCGGGAAGACCCGGATGTCTTGGGCGTCTAAAATACCCGTGGACGTCGTGTCGCTTACGGTACCGCCCTCCCGTACCCGGACTACGCTCCCCCCGGCAAGCAGGAGCCAAGCTTCAGCTCTGTCCCCCGCCGCGGCCACGACCGGAGCGGCCAGGCGGACTCGGTAGGTCTCCTGTCCCGCACCGTCCCGTACCGATACGGCCCCGTTCCGGTAAGCCAGCACGAACCCCTCCCCGATACCGCACAAAGCCGAGGGGGGCTCGGAGACGGGGACAGAGCTCGAGGTTCCATCGGGGACAGAGCTCAGTAGAGTCCCGTCCTCGGCATACTCCCGGATGCTCCCGTCCGCCAGTGCCAGGGTGACCCGGGTCTTTCCGGAGGGAGTGAAGCGGACGGAGGGTCCCGCCGCTATCGGGGCCGCATGTTCCACGGACCACAGGAGCCTTCCCGAAGCGGACCATGCCAGAAGGCGGGAAGCCGCGGCGGCGAAGAAGCGGCCGTCCGCCCCGAAGGCCGGGGCCCGCACCACCGGGACCCCCGGCCGGACTCGCCAGACTTCCAGTCCAGCCCGATTCACCATGACCAGGGAGCCGTCCGCGGCTGGCAGAAGGGCCCGGCCGAAGGGATCCGGGGCTATCCATGCCGGGCTCCCGTCCCTCCAGGCCCTTCGCCCCACGGCGCGGCCCGAGTCGTCCAGAATATACAGGGTGCGATCCTCGGAGACGATCCAGACCCTGCCCGCCTCGGCCACGGGACCCGCGGCGGCGGCGCCCGCCAGGGTGAAGCGGAAGGCCAGGATGTCCTGGACCGGGGACTGAGCGTTCGAGGGAACGGCAAGAATCGCGGCGGCCGCGAAAAGGGCAATCGGATATCGGGTACGCCCGCGGACCCGACGCGGCTCAGTCCCAGCGAAGGCGGACATGGGTCTCCAGGTGGCCCGTCTGGGGAAAGAAATCGTGCATCCCGATCGACTCGATCCGGTAGCCTCGGCCGGTCAGGTCCTTGAGGTCCCGGGCCAGGGTGGCGGGGTCGCAGGAAACGTAGGACAGCGAGGGGATCCGGGCGTCGGCAAGCCAGTCCCGGACCGTCGGGGCAAGACCCGAGCGGGGAGGGTCCAGGACCGCGGCGTCGAAGCCCTTCCGGGCGGAGGGCGACTTCACCCACTCCTCCACCGCCAGGGCGTGGTACTCTGTCCGACCGGCCGCGTTGCGTCGGGCGTATTCCAGGGCAAAGGGATTGTGTTCCACGCAGACCAGGACCTCGAAGGAGTCCCGGAGGAAGGAGCCGAACAGCCCCACCCCACAGTAGAGGTCCGCGGCCCGGCTTCCCGACAACCCCTGGACGACCGAGGGTGCCAGGGTGTCCAGGGCTCGGAGGTTGCTCTGGAAGAAACCCTTCACATGGAAGGCGATCTCCCGGCCCGCCACGGGAACCCGAACCTCCCCGTCCCGGCCTTCCAGGTAGACCCGGGCATCCCCGGGCTCGGTGCGGCCGTCATCGCCGGCACGGCCATCGGCAAAGACCAGGAACCGGTCCTTGCCCTCCAGATAGGACCGCAGGTCCTCCCGGGCACGACCCCGGCCTTCCCGGGCTTCCATCCACCGCCGGATGGGCCGATCCGCGATCGGACAGGTAGGCGTCTCCACGACCTCTGTCCCCGCCCGGCGCTTGAGGCCGATACCGCCCGAGGGTGCCAGGTGGAACTGCATGCGATTCCGGCAGGAATAGGGTTCCGAAGGAACCTCATCGATATCCCGGACGGAGAGGCCTCCGATGCGGGAAAGGCAGTCCCTTAGGATCTCCGCCTTTTCGCGGACCTGCCGGGAATACGCCATATGCTGGAGCGAGCATCCGCCGCAGATTCCGTAAAGCGCGCATTCCGGATCTATCCGGTCCGTGGAAGCCTCGAGAACCTCCCGTAGCTCCGCGGCTGCCCAATCCCCGGAAGCCCTGACGCCATCTGGGAAGGCCGCACGGACGGTCTCCCCCGGTACAGTCCCAGGCACGAAGACCGCCTTCCCCTCCGGGAAGGCCAGCCCGTCACCCCCGACGGCGAGTTTCTCGATCCGCAGCTCAACGATATCCCGGTCGCTCATATCGAGGATCGAGTATACCCGCCGCCGGGAGGACCGTAAAGATTGACGGCGAGGGACGCACGGCGGCGGAAACCTTGACAGAGGCCCCGGTCCGGCCCACACTCGAGGCGGATGAACACCGGAGATGTTCTTCTAGTCGGACGATTCTACAGCCTGGCCCGGGAGGGCGAGCGGTTCTCCGCCCTGCGGGTGGGGACGGACGGCCGCATATCCCAAGCCTACCCGGACGGTGCCCCCCTGCCGCCGGACATCCCCCGCCGCCCCCTTCCGTCCGGTACGACGGCCTGTGTCCCCGCCTTCGTGGACAGCCACGCCCACTTCCTGACCAAGGCGGCCATGGGTGCCCTGGTGAAGACTCTGTCCCGATTGGAGGATGGCCGGGTCCTCCCGGACTGCCTGGACGGGGTCCGGACTCTCTTGGCCGAAGCCTCGGAGGAGCGGCCCCGGGGACCCGTCATCGGCTACGGCCTGGCGCCGGGGGTCCTCGCGGAGCGACGCCTTCCCACGGCCGCGGAATTGGACGCATGGCTGCCGGGACGGCCGGTCATCGTCCTTTCCTTCGACGGCCATTCCAGCTCCTACTCTACAGCGGCCCTCCGCATCCTGGGCCTGGAATCCCAGGCCCGGGACGGCGTCCTGTCCGGGGAAGCCCACGAGTTCAACATGGACCGTGTCATGACCTACGCTATGCGAGCTCTGTCCCCCGCCGCCCTGGCTAAAGGACTTTCCCGGGCGGTTCGGGAGGCGGCGGAAGCAGGACTTGCGGCGGTGGATTGCATGGAAGGTTTCGGGAACGAGCGCCGGGAGCCGGGCACGGAAATACTAGCTCGAATCGGCGGGCGTCTACCCCTCCGGCTCCGGCTCTGGCTCCAGTACACCCGGCCTGAGCTTGTCGGCCGCTACGTCCCCAGGATGGCCCGGCCTCGGGTCGGAGGCTGTCTCCACTGGGAGATGGACGGGTCCATCTCCTCTCGGAGCGCCGCGATGGACCGGCCCTACTTGGACCGGGACCACTCCGGCAGGCTCTATCGGAGCCCCGAAGAAGCCTACGCCCTGGCGAAGCCCTTCTATAACGCGGGCTACCAGATCTCCGCCCACGCCATCGGGCCCCGGGGGATCGAGTCCATCCTCTCGGCCTACGAAAAACTTTCCGCGGGACTCGGGGACAGAGCTCGGGACCGGCGGCACCGGATCGACCACTTCGAGTTCCCCCGGCCGGATCAAGTGGAGCGAGCGGGCCGTCTGGGCCTGGTCCTACCCGTCCAGCCGGGCTTCGCCTGGATCGACGCCCGGTTCCATCGATCCTACCCCGAGGCCCTGGATGACCAGACCTTCGCCTCCTTCACCCCCCTGAGGTCCCTACTCCAGGCGGGGGCCGTGCCCGCCCTTTCCTCGGACGCCCCGGTCCAGCCCTTCGACCCCTTCCTGCAGATCGCCGGAGCCGTAGAGCACCCCGTGGCTTCGGAATCTCTTCCCGTGTACGATGCCCTCCGGGCTTATTCTTGGGCTGGCGCCTACGGGGCATATGAGGAGGAGGACCGGGGCACTCTGGAAGCAGGGAAGTACGCGGACTTTGCCCCTCTGGACCGGGATCCCTTCGAGACTCCAAAGGCGGAGCTGTACCGGATCCGTACCCTGGGGACCTGGATAGGAGGCCGGCCTCTGGAATCTCCCCCGGATAATCCGGCGGGCTTCGTGATGCGCGCCCTGACATCCCCAAGGAGGAAGATATGAGCGTTCCCGCCCGAACCTTGAGCTTTCCCGAGGCCACGGCCATCATCGCGGGGTACGGGATCGGGGGCGGGATGCTCGCCCTGCCCTACCTGGTCTCCCTGAACGGGATCGGCCCCTCGGCCCTGGTTCTGGCGGGCGCCTATGCTCTGTCCCTCCTTTTGCACCTCATGATCGCGGAGTTGGCCGCGGGAGACGGAAGCGGCCGGCAGATCGTGGAACTCTTTCGGGAATACCTGTTTACCGGGAAGGGTGGGAAGGCCTTGACCTGGGTCTTCTTCGGGGTGATGGGGGTGGTGTTCGTCGCCAACCTGGCGGCCTATGTCTCCGGGGGCAGCGAAATCCTGGCGGCCCTGGGGCTGGCGGAACCCTGGGGAGGAATCGCCTTCTACGCCGCGGCTGCCGCGGTCGCGGCCTTCGGTCTCAAGGTCCTGGGGGTGGCCGAGAAGTGGGCCGTAGGAGCCATGGCCGTACTCTTCGCCCTGCTGGTGGCCGCCTCGCTCGTCGCCTTGGCAAAGGCTGACTTCACTATTCCGGCCCCCGCCCCGGCTCTGTCCCCGAATGCGGCCGGGCTCCTAGCCCTTTACGGGATGGCCATGTTCTGCTTCGCAGCCTTCTTCTCGGTGCCCCAAGCCGCCCAAGGTCTGGCGGACCGGCCGACCCTCATACCCCGAGCCGTGGCCGCGGGCCTGGGGGTGAATTTCACCCTGATCCTCCTGGTGACGACCCTCTCCCTCCTTCTGTCTCCGGAGCCCACCATCATCGCAACGGTCGGCTGGGGCCGGGCCCTGGGCCCCCGGGCGGAGCTCGCGGGAACGGGCTTCGTCCTGTTGGCCATGCTGACCAGCTACTGGTCCATCTCCTTCGCCCTGTCCTCCATGATCCGGGAGCGGCTGGGCCTGGGGAACTTCCCCGCCTGGCTCCTGGCCACTGTCCCCACCCTGGTCCTGGCCCTGGCGGGCTTTGGAGGCTTCCTGGAGTTCATGCGAACCGCGGGGGGCGCGATCGCCGTGCTGGTGGCTGTCCTCTTCGTACCCGCTTACCGGAGATACCGGAACCGAAAGGGAACACCGGTCATCCTGCCTCCGGGAATCTCGGGGCGGGCCTGGGACTGGCTGGCTGTAGCGGCATACCTTGCCATGGCCGCGGGATCCCTGATGCCTATCAGGTAGGCGCGGGGACAGCCGAGGCACTCTCACTCGGTCTCGGAGACCTCCTGGGGGGCGGGACGGAATACCGCCTCCTCCACCCGGTTCGCCTCCACTTTCAAGACCGTGAACCGGCCCAGAGGGGTATGGGCCACGTCTCCTTCCACGGGGATGCGGTCCAGGATCCAGGCCACGTAGCCCGCGACCGTCTGGATGTCCACGGTGCCCGGAGATTCCGTGCCGGTGACGTCCGCGACCAGGGACAGAGGTGCGTCCCCGGAAACCGTATAGGACCCGTCCGCCCTGCGCCGGAGGCGCTCCCTGGGCTCCTCGTCGCCGTCCTCATAGATCTCCCCGACGATCTCCTCGATCACGTCACGGATGGTCACGACCCCGGCCAAGCCCCCGTACTCGTCCAGCACCACGGCAAAGGATTCCTTGCGCCGCTTCAATAGGTCGAAGAGTTCGCCCAGGGGTTTTGTGGACATGACCAGGACAGGCTCGGCCATGATCTCCCGGATGGGGCGGTCCCGACGGCCGTGGACCACCTCGTCAAGTACCCGCTTCAGGGCTACCACGCCTACTATTTTCTCGGGATCCTCGTCATACACGGGGAACCGGGAATGGAGTTCGCCCACCGCCGCCGTCGCCGCCTCCTGGGCGGTGGTACGGCCGTCCAGGCTGAAGACGTCGATCCGGTGGGTCATCACGGCCTGCACGGTCATGGTCCCCATGCGGAAGATGTTCTTGACCATGGAGCTCTTAGCGAAGTCGATGACTCCCGCGCTCTCGGCCACCGCCAGCATCTGGGTCATAGTCTCCAGGGACATCTCGGTCTTGGAGGTCTTGCCGAAGATCCGGGTGACCAGGGAACTCAGGAAGTTGATAGCCCCCACGGCGGGCCGCAGGAGGTAGGACAGGACCAGGATGAACCTAGCCGCGTGGACCGCGATGAACTCGTTGTGTGCGATGGCTAGGCGTTTGGGAGTGACCTCCCCGAAGATTAGGACCGCTAGGGTGATGACCCCCGTGACGGCTCCCAGAGCTCTGTCCCCCCAGCGCTCCAACGTGTACTCCGTGGCCAGCACGGAGGCCAGGATGTTCACCACATTGTTTCCGATCAGGATCGTGGACAGGAAGACCTCGGGCTCCCGGGCCAGTTTCTCAACGATACGGCCCTGGCGGTACCGCTTTCGGAGGTTCTGGATCTGGAAGATCGAAAGGGAGGTGAAGGCCGTCTCGGAAGCGGAAAAGACGGCGGAAAAAACCAAGCAAATGATGACACCGGCGAGGGAAGGACTCATCGCTCCGCTCCCGCGGGACATGAGTCCGTACTACTAGGGTAGGGGTCGTCCATATCGGGCAATGATATACGAAGCGGGCCCGGGACGGCAAGGAGGCGAGGGAACGCCTCCGGGAGTCCTTCTGGAAGCTCAGAACAGGGTGCCCGGACGGGACGCCATGGATTCCCCGGGCCGCGAGGTTGCGCCTTATCCTATTGGCCCCGAATACCTGCTCGGTGGTTATCCTGGGCACCGGCATCCATGCTGCGCTCCGGGTCGAGCTCGATAATGATGGAACATATTCAAAGCATCGTTCGCTCGAACGAAGGTATGCAAGCTCGTTTGCCGGTGCCTCTTTCTTGGAAAATATTCTACTAATTGTAGGCGCAGCGGAATCCGCAATCCGTTCTTCGACTCGCCGGGTCACTTCCTGCTCGGCCTGCGGAGTGGCCGGCCGCGAGTTCCTTCGCAGGTGAGGAAGCCGAACCTCCGCGCATGGTCCTGTTGACAGCAGGATTCAAATTGGCGGGATCCGACGACGAGGCGAAAGCAGGATTGGGGTAGTCCGAAATATAGCAATCAAGGACCCATTCCCAAACGTTGCCCGCCATATCCAGGTGGCCCCATCGCGCGGCTCCCGCGGGCCGGGATCCCGTCGGCTGTATTGCCCCTGAAACCGAATCGATGAAGGCGGAATACGCTCCGGAAGGCGCCGCGGATCCCCAGGGGTAGAGGTTCTGCTTGTCTCCCCCTGCGGCCGCGCACTCCCATTCCGTTTCCGTGGGCAATCGCCCGCCCTTCCAGATGCAATAGGCGAACGCCTCGTACCAGGTTACCGAATTGATGGGTTTCTGCTCATTGCCTCCGGGAACATCGGTCCAGGTGGATGATGCACCGAGAGATTTCAGCTGAGCTACAAGATCCGGTCCCGTCGGGGGAAGAAGAACTGTCCAGACTGCCTTCCACCCCGAACCCTCGATGTTCGGATGCGCGCCATCTCCTTCGTTCGGTCTCCACCCAGTGAAATAATCAGTGACAAATTCCCGGAACTCTCCGACCGTCACTTCTGTCATGTCCAGCCTGAACCCCGAAACGGTCACGGGAACGGTTTCAGTTCCGGTTGCCGGATCGGCGGCTGAACCATAGTAACCTAGGTAATAGGTAGCGCCGAGTTCGAGACCGTGGGTGATGGTATCATCACAGCCGAAAAACGCAGAAATGAGCCCGACCGCGAATAGGGATGCTACTGTTTTTAACAATTTCATGATTTCTCCATCGGGGACACAAGATCCGTCGATTATGAACATGATGATATCACATTGGGCGGCTCTCTTCATGCCCGATTGAATTCCAAGATTAGATTCTCCGAACGGGCGGCCTGTTCCCTCATGGCGGCCGGATGCCGACTCGCCTATAGTATAAGTGGAAAGCGAGGAACGCCATGAAGACCGTCCCCATCGTCCAGGCGGAGATGCTCCCTATAGTGAAATCGTCCCGGATGTTCCACTACCTGTCGGAGCCTGAGATCATCGTCCTTCTGGGAGCCTGCGAACAGATTAGGTTCGGCAAGGACGAGCGCATCATTACCGAGAGGGACCCCGGCGACTGCCTGTACCTCATCCTGTCCGGGAGCGCGCGGGTGACCGTCGAAGAGAACGGACGCGACGCGTATATCTGTACCCTCGGCGCCGGGGATGTCTTCGGGGAGGCGGGCTTGTTCATGAACCTGAAGCGTACCGCTAACGTCGCGGCGGCGGACGATGGAATGACGGTCCTGCGCGTCAAACGGTCCGACTTCATGCGCTTCATTCGGGAGCACCCTGCGGCTGGCATCAAGGTGTTGTTCATGATCATCTACAGCCTGCTGGCGAAACTCCGGGAGGCGAACCTCGAACTGGCATTCGAGCGCAGGGAGGATATCGCCCAGGACGACATCGACGATCTGCTCCGTGACTACCTGGAACAGAAGTGACATCGGAAGCCCTCCTAACGGGATGAGCCCGGTCGGAGGTGCGGCTAGTCATCGCCCAAGAGTAGAAGCCTATGCCCTGGGAAAGCCAGTGCGGCATACTCCCCGAGCTCATCCACGATCCCCCGTATCCCATGACGGTGATGCCACAACCCTCCATGAAGCCAACTCTCCGCTGTTTCCACCCGGAGGGCTTCCACCGGATTGTTGTCTATATACTCGAATGCTCTCGCAAAGTGTTGAAAGCTGGCCATGATCCTCGAGAAAAAGCGACATCCCCAGACATGTCCCGTGTACCCGTGTATCCGGTTGAACGCCATCGCGAACACACTGAGGATCCACTGCATGATCCGGGACAAGGACTCCCGTTCCCCGGGCCGGATCATGAGGTGGATATGGTTCCCCATCACGCAGAAATTTTCGATTCGAAACCGGTACCTAGTTCTAGCCCGAGCAAGGACACGCAGAAAGAGGTCCTTCAGACCTTTAGCGTCTAGAATCATCTCTCCTCGGTTCGCCCTGGCCGTCACATGGTATACCGCCCCTGCTTGCAGCTCCCTTGGCTTTCTCATGCCCACAATACGCTACTAGTTTGCGAGTTCACTTGCGTTTCGCCGCGTTTCCGTATGAGCTCTGTCCCCGGAAGGGTCTCTTGTATCGAGCTCTGTCCCCGAGGCAATCGTTTACGTTGAGCTCTGTCCCCGCATCTCCCGGGCGGTTTGTACCATACGCTCATTTAGGATCCCGATATCCTTGGGGAAGATCCGCGCTGTAAAGACGAGAACGATCCCACAGATCACCCAGAAGGAGGCGCTGATCGTCAGGGCACCGGAAAGCCCCACCGCCACGGAAAGCATCCCCGCCACCCATCGACCCAGGCCTGTCCCCAGGGAATCGGTCAGGTTGAAGATAGAGAAGATAGGTCCCCGGTCTTCGGGGGGATTCACGTCCAGAAGCATGGTCCGCATATTGGGGCCCGTCATTGCGGCGAAGAAGGCGGCCAGGAAGCCCGCGGCGGACAGGAGGGGGATGGAACCCCGGAGCGTGACCACTCCCAGGGTGCCCAGACAGCCCAGGAAGGTCGTTACTCCGCAGAAGAGAGGCAGGTCTTTTGCAGAACGCCGGAACACGAGCTCTCCGAGCTTTCCGCCCGCAAGGTTTCCTGCGACCATCCCTGCCCCGAAGACCATGTAAACTGCGGTTGCCTGCCCCACGGATAACCCCTTCGAGGTTTCCAAAAACTTGTTGAGGAAGAAGAAGGCCCCCCAGGGGATGGTCCCCGCGATGCCCTGGATGAAGAGGTAGACGTTCGTAGGCACCTTGCCTAGGCGGGCATAATCCTGGACCCGGATATGCTTGGGGTAGAGGATTCCGGCTTCCACGAGCTCCCGGGTGGCTTCCTCGCTGGCCGCGGCCCGAGGTTCAGGCACCAGGAACCAGAAAGCTAAGAGCAGGGGAATATTCGGAACCGCAGCCAGGAAGAAGGGCAGACGCCAGCCCGCGGCCTGGCCTACAAAGCCGCCCAGGACCGGCCCGGCTATGGCCCCGAGGCCGAAGGAGGTGGTCAGGATAGCCGAAGCCATGGGCCTCTCCTTCTCGTTATAGATGTCCCCCAGAATGGAGAAAACCAGAGGGAACGCGGCCCCCACCCCGATTCCCGTCAGTATCCGCAGGGCGAAGAAGACTTCCCAAGATGGGGACAGAGCTGTCAAGGCGCAGGGTATCTCCCCCAGGGCCACAGAGAACACGAACAGCTTCTTCCGGCTGGCCTTGTCCGCGAAGTAGCCCCAGAACAGGGACACAACGGCTCCGACGACCGTGAACAGGGCCATCATGGCGCCCACGGCGGAGTCGTCCACCCCGAACTCGGCTTCGATGGTGACCAGCATGGGGGCCATGACCTGGGTATCCGCGTTCAGGGCCACCATGGACGCGGCCATAAGGACGAGTAGGAGAGTCTTTTGGGTCTTGGTCATGCGCGCTCCTTTCTGCCGGTGTTACGAACCTTGTGAAGCTCCGGGCGGGTCAAACGGAGTCGCCGGTGCCGCATGTTCCGGTTCGCTCCCCTTCTTGCGGACCGCAGCCCGGAAGGATCCCAGGATGATGGAAGCCGGTTCTAGCATCGGGACGTTCTCGCAGACGATCTTCACGATCACGGTCATGGGCACCGCCAGAATAAGGCCCGCGAAGCCCCAGAGCCAGCCCCAGGCCAGCATGGACACCAGGATCACGAAGGGGGAGAGGCCCAGGTTGTCTCCCTGGACCTTGGGCTCCAGGACGTTCCCCAGGACCATGTTGACGCCCACCATGATGGCCAGAGAACCCGCGATGGGTCCCGGCTCCGGCCAAAATTGGACCAGGGCGAAGACGCCCACCCCCGCACCGGCCGCCACACTGCCAATGTTAGGGATGAAGTTTAGGATGAACGATACGACCCCCCATACTACGGGGAAGTCCATCCCCAGGAGGGACAGACCCAGGGTCACGAGGACACCGGTGGCCAGGGAAATCAGGAACTTCACGGTCAGGTACCGGGCCACCTGGTTCACCACATCCGAGGCTGCCTTCTTGATCCTGCCCGAAAGCTTGTCCTCGAAGGCCAGCTCGATCTTGTCCCGGAAATGGGAGATCTCCAGGAGCAGGAAGGCCACGAAGAGCAGGACCATGACGGCATCCTTGAGAAAGCCCAGGAAAGCCTCGGAAAGCTGGAAGGCCAGGCCTTGAACCCGGACCCGGAGGCCTAGCTGGCCCCAGAGGTTCTGGAAAAAGGTCAGGTGCTCGTCGTAGGGCAGGCTGAACACCTCGGCGACCCGGGAATAGATCTCCGAGAACCTCCGCTCATACTTCGGGTAGAGGGTCAGGATGGTCCGGCCCGAGGAAAAAAGGATGACGCCGATGAGGTACAGTCCGGCTCCGATAAATAATATGGAAAGCAGGATTCCTATTATGCGGGGAATCCGGAGCTTCTCCAGCGCAAAGACCAGCGGCTCCAGTACGAAGGAAAGGAGAACGGCTATCGTGAAGGGAAGGAGCACCGGGGCCGTGATCTTGAGGACCGCTCCCGCAAGGATCAGGGCGATGAATCCCAGAAGGTAGAAATTGGACCGTCCGGAATTGAAGTTCTTCAAGCGATCGGGCATGCCCCCCCCTTGATGTCCGCCGGAGTCGCAGTACCTCGCGCCGGCGGCACCAGCATGGCTCGGCATACCCCGAAAGGTCAAGCTTCCAACGCTGCGTCCAGCATCCGGGGACAGAGCTTCCCGGGGGCAAAACATCCTGCGGACAGAACTCCCCGGGGACAGAGCTTCCCGGCCGTCCAAAAGGGTTGTATACTACTGTTCGCCGAGCCGGAGCCGCCCCGATCCCCCCGCGGAAAGCTGCCCGGCAAGCCCAAGGAGACGACATGAAAGCCCTCGTGAAGAAATACTCGAAGCCCGGACTCTGGATGGAGGACGTCCCCATGCCCAAGGTGGGGGACAACGACCTGTTGATCAAGGTCAAGAAAACGGCGATCTGCGGAACCGATGTCCATATATGGAAATGGGACGCCTGGGCCCAGAAGACCATCGCGATCGGACAAACGGTGGGCCACGAGTTCGTGGGCGAGATCGTTGAAATGGGCCGCGCGGTGGAGGGCTACAAAGTCGGCGAGCGGGTGTCCGCGGAGGGCCACATCGTCTGCGGGGTCTGCCGGGCTTGCCGTGCCGGGAAGCACCACCTCTGTCCGAACACCCGCGGGATAGGCGTCAACCGGGACGGGTGCTTCGCGGAGTACGTGTCCGTACCGGCCTACAACGCCCTCCACATCCACAGCTCTGTCCCCGACGAGATCGCCTCCATCTTCGACCCCTTCGGGAACGCCACCCACACGGCCCTGTCCTTCGACATGGTCGGGGAGGACGTCCTCATCACCGGAGCGGGCCCGATCGGCTGCATGGCCGCCGCCATCGCCCGGCACGTGGGTGCCCGGAACGTGGTGGTCACGGATGTAAACGACTACCGTCTGGACCTGGCCCGGAAGCTTGGAGCCAGCCGGACCGTCAACGTAGCCCGGGAACGCCTGATGGACGTCCAGAAAGAGTTGGGGATGGTAGGCGGCTTCGACGTGGGTTTGGAGATGTCCGGATCCCCCGCGGCCTTCGAGGAGATGCTGGCGAACATGTACAACGGCGGCCGCATCGCCCTCCTGGGTCTCCTGCCGAGCGGCACGGGGATAGACTGGGAGAAGGTCATCTTCAAGGGGCTGTTCATCAAGGGGATCTACGGCCGGGAAATGTTCGAGACCTGGTACAAGATGCAGGCTATGGTCCTGTCCGGCCTGGACATCAGCCCGGTCATAACCCATCGGTACTCCTTCGGCGACTTCGAGAAGGGCTTCGCGGACATGGTATCCGGACAGTCCGGCAAGGTGGTCCTCTCGTTCTAGGCGGTTCGGCGTCGGCCGCGGGACGGTCTTGTGCAGAACCCCGCGGCCCGGCATACTCGCACCGTGAGCGAACCCCAGAAGAAGCGGCCCGGCTCCGGGCCCCGGAAGAATGACCCCCGGTCCGACCGCAGGCCCTCCTCCCCCGGTACCCGTCCCTTCCGGGGCGGCCCCGAACGGGAATCCCCGTCCCCGGGGCGGCCCGGTCCGCGCCGCCCCGGACCCCCGAGAGGGGCGCCATTCCGGAGCGGGGACAGAGCTCCCGGCACGCGGGAGCCGAACCGCCCCGAAGCCCCCGTCCATGCCCGCCACGAGGACGGAGACCCGATAACCGCATACCTGGCGTCCCAGGAAGGCGTACGGACCGGGGGCGGGATGAAAGCCCGCTTCGTGGCCCCCTTCGGGGCGCCCAAGAACGCCGGATCCGACCTCGAAGCCTTCCTGGCCGCGGTCTCCGAGACCTTCCCGGTCCAGGAATCCCGCAGACGGTACCTCAAGGAGGACGTGCTAACCCTCTGGCGAGACCTCACCAGCGAGCGGAGCCTCCGCTTCGCGGACTACCTCGGGAAACCTTCCGCCCTGGCCGCCTACGTGCGGTACTTCATGGCCTGGAACGTGGTGCGCCTGGTTCCCGTCCTGGCCGGCCTGCCCCTCGATCCTCCCGAAGGCGCGACGATCCTGGACATCGGCTCCGGCCCTCTCACCCTGCCCATCGCCCTGTGGATAGCCCGTCCGGACCTCCGGGACCGGGGCCTCCGCATCCTCTGCACGGACCGGGTCCGGAAGCCTATGGAATCCGGCGCGGCCCTCCTGGACGCCCTCCGGCTCAAGACCGGGGGGCCCGTCCTGGGGGACGGAGCCTGGAGGGTGGAGACCCGGCACGCGGTCTTCCCGGACACAGGCGGTCCCGGCAAGGCGGACGTCGTGTGCTCCGCGAACGCCTTCACCGAGTTCTTCTGGAGCGCATCCGCCCGCCGGGACAGCAACTTGGGAGAACGAGCCGCGGTTCTGCTTTCCGACCTGGCCGCCGCCTGCAAGCCCGGCGGCCTCCTGTTCATCGCCGAGCCCGGGGAACCCCGGTCCGGGGCCATGCTCTCCGCGCTCCGGGAGGCGGCCCTCCTCTCGGGACTGCGGGTCGAGTCCCCCTGCCCCCACGCCCGGGCCTGCCCCATGCCGGGGGCCTTCGGCGGCCTGGGAGACCGGGTGGACGGCAAGGCCCGCTCGGCTCTGCCCCCGGTCCACTCGCCGAAGTGGCGCCCCAAGATGCCCTGGTGCCACTTCCCGGTGCCCCTCGACACGGCTCCTTCAGCCCTGACGCGGTTCTCCGAGGAGGTGGGGCTGCCCAAGGAGCGGCTGACCGTGTCGTGGTTGGCCCTCCGCAAGCCCGCCGTCGGGGACAGAGCTCCGGAGGCGGAGCAGAAGGGTCCCCTCCGCACCCGCCTGGTCTCGGACCCCATCCGCCTCCCCGGAGGCTGGGACGGCCGCTACGCCTGTTCCGACCTGGGCTATACGCTGGTCGTGGGCGCCGCGGCCCGGGAAGGGCCCGGAAGTCTGCTCGATCTCGACCGGCCCGCCCGGATATCCCGGGACGAGAAGTCCGGGGCGGTTATAGCGGGCCCTTGACATCCGAAGGCCCGATCGCTATAGTTCCCTCCTGTCAGCGATGACGCTGGGGGCGTAGCGAAGCTGGTTTATCGCGCCGGCCTGTCAAGCCGGAGATCGCGGGTTCAAGCCCCGTCGCTCCCGTATCCCGCCTCGCGGCGGGATTTTTCTTTCTGCGGGCTGTAGCGCAGGGGCTAGCGCGCTTGGTTCGGGACCAAGATGTCGGTGGTTCAAATCCACTCAGCCCGATCTTTGATCAGAGCCGCGTCGAAAGACGCGGCTCTTCACTTTTCTCAAGGTGGTCGCCGCTTCGTGGCGTCCACTCAGCCCATTTTTGCTGAGTGGATTTGAAGCGGAGCGCCGTGGCGAGCGTAGGCGAGCCTGAGGCGCAGGGATGCGCCGAGAGGCGCGGAGCCGGCCCGAAACGAGGAGCCAGGACGGCTCCTGTGGAGACCAAATCCGCGCTCCGCGCGGTTTACTCTAGGAAACGATCCTCGCGCGGCCTCGGTCCGCGTCGGTCCCCCGAGTAGCGCACCCGACCGACGCTGGCAAGGCGAGAAATCCGGGCGAGGTGACCCTTATTCTGGATTGCACCTCGACGCCCGCTCCGCCATACTCTCCCCATGCTCCAGACCCTAGCGTACTACCTGGCCTTCCTGATCATCGGCTTGGCCACCGCGTCCTTCGGCCCCGGATTGCCCGAGTTCGCCCGGAACACGGGCGCCAGCTTGGCCGCCCTGTCGAACCTATTCCTCTTCCACCGGGTCGGCTACATAGCCGGGTCCCTGGGGGGCGGCCGGCTCCTGGACCGGACCCGGGGCAACCGCCTGACCGGATTGGTCCTGGGGCTCATCGCCCTGGGCCTCGTCTCCGTCTCCCGGGCCGCCGTCCTACCGGTCCTCCTGGGGAGCATCCTGGTCCTGGGCCTGTCCCAGGGCACGGCGGAGACGGGGGCGAACACGGGGGTCGTCCGCCTCCACGGGGACAGAGCCGGACCGTACATGAACGGCCTCCACCTGTCCTTCGGGGTCGGCGCCCTGCTCTCCCCTCTCCTTCTGTCCGCGTCCCGGGCCGGGACGGGATCCTTCCGGGCGGCCTACGCCGGCTTCGCGGCCCTGGCCGCCCTGGCGGGACTCTGGATCCTCCGCCTGCCCGAACCCCCGGCCCGCTCCCGGGGCGCAGGGGAGGCCGGCCGGAACCCGCTTTCATTCTGGATGATCGCCGGAATTTTGTTCTTCACCGTCGCGGGGGAGGCGGGCTTCGCGAACTGGGCCTTCAGCTACGCCCGGAAGGCCGGCCTGGCCTCCGAGACGGGGGCGGGGCTCCTGACCTCCGCCTACTGGACCTCCCTGACCCTGGGGCGGCTTATCGGGATCGCCCTTGTGCAGCGGCTCGGCCCGCTCCGGCTGCTGACCCTGATCGTCCCGGGGGCCCTGGCCGGGTCCGCGGTATTCCTGGCCTTCCCGGATGCCGCCTGGGCTGTCTGGACGGCCTCCGTCCTACTGGGTCTCTTCCAGGCTTCCGCCGTGCCCGCGTCCTTCACCCTGGCCGGGGACCTGGGGATCCTGTCGGGCTCGACGGCAGGACTCTTCGGGGCCGTGAGCTCCCTGGGGGGGATGGCCTTACCCTGGCTGATCGGAAGGTATTTTGATTCCACCGGCGGGGCGGTCTTTCCGGTCCTGATCGCCGCCAGCCAGGCGGCCGCCCTGGCCTGCCTGGTGGGCATCCGGGCGGTCCGGGGAAAGCCGGACGCGGGACGCGGCTGAGGGTACGGTCGCCCCCTCACCCCTTCCGGATGAAGGTCCCCTCGTCCAGCTCCCGGAATGCCCGGTCCAACTCGGCCCGGGTGTTCATGACGATGGGGCCTCCCCAGGCGATCGGCTCGCCCAGAGGCGCGCCGGAACAGAACACGCAGCGGACGGGCCCGGCCTTCCCGGCCGCGAGCCGCACCGCGTCCCCGTCCGCGAGGAGGACCGCCCGGCGACGGTCCTGGAAGGTCCCGGCTTCCGGCGCGTCGAAGGACACCGAGCCCGCCATGATGTACACGAAGGCGGTGTCCCCTGCGGGTACGGGGATCTCGAGGGTGGCCCCGGGCTCCAGGGCGAGGTCCAGGAGAGTCGCGTCCACGTAGTCCCCCCGCTTGGCGCCCGGGGTTCCCCGGAAGGAGCCGCCCACCACGGCGATCCGGGTCCCGCCTTCCTCGACCACGGGGATCCTCTCCTTGGGCAGGTCGCCGTAGGCGGGCGGGGACATCTTGCGGGAGGCGGGCATGTTGAGCCAGAGCTGGAGGCCCAGCATCCGCGGGGATGCCCGGGGCATCTCCTGGTGGACGATCCCGCTTCCGGCGGTCATCCACTGGCAGCCCCCGTCCAGGATGCTCCCCCGGTTGCCCAGGCTGTCCCCGTGTTCGATGTCCCCCTCCACCAGGAAGGTGACGGTCTCGATCCCCCGGTGGGGATGCCAGGGGAAGCCCCGGACGTAGTCGTCGGGGTTCTCCGAGTCGAAGGCGTCCAGGAGCAGGAAGGGATCGAAATCCTCGGTGTCCCGGTGGCCCAGGACGCGGACCAGCCGGACCCCCGCCCCGTCCACGGCGGGCGCGCCGGTCACGATCTTGCGGATGGTACGGTACCTCACGGCAAGCCTCCCCGCGTCCCCGTCGCGGGGGCGCACCTCAACTATAGTGTCACGAAGCTTGGGATGCGAACGGGCGGGCCGACCCGCCCCCCAGCTGGCCGCAGGCGGCTTGGAGGGACCGTCCCTTCTCGACTCGTCGCCGTACCGGAACACCCCGGGCGGCGAGTCCTGCCAGGAAGGCGTCGATCTCGGGCTCCGAGGGGGCCCGGCAGATGGGATGCCGGCCCGGATTGTAGGGGATCACGTTCACGAGGGCCCGGCCGAGCCGCCCGACGAAGGCCGCCGCGGCGTCCAGGTCTTCCGAAGCGTCGTTGAGGCCGGGGAGGAGGCAGTAGTTGACGCCCAGGACGAAATTCCTCCGCATCGGGTAGGCCGCCAGGGCCTCCGCCAGCTCCCCGAGGGGCCAGGTCCGGTTGATGGGCATGAGCCGGTCGCGCAGCTCGTCCCGGGCCGAGGCGAGGCTCACGGAGAGGTTGAGACGCTTGAGGCCGAGGGCACGCAGTCGGCGGATGCCTTCCACATGCCCCGCGGTGCAGACCGTGATGCGCTCCTGGGAGTATCCCAGGCCCCGAGGGTCCCGGAGCGTCTCGAGGGCGCCGAAGACCCCCTCGGGATTGTCCAGGGGCTCGCCCATGCCCATGAACACGACGTTCCGGAAGCGGACGCCCAGGGCCTCCGACGCGGCCGTGACCTGGCCGACTATCTCGGCGGCCGTGAGATTCCGCGAAAGGCCCGCCGTCCCGGTCTCGCAGAAGGCGCAGGCCCGGGCGCAGCCGACCTGGGAGGAGACGCAGACGGTATAGGTTCCTCCATGCATCGGCACCGCGACGGACTCGACCGCGAGCCCGTCCGCCAGGCCGAGACGGTACTTCACCGTCGTACCCGCGGAGCCCGGCTCCGAGGCGGTGTCGAGGACACGCAAGGCGGTCGATGCGGCGGCCATGCCGGTAGTATACGCGGGGGCCGGGAAAAGGTCAGCCGGGGACAGAGCTCGCACGCCGAGGGCGGAGGAACCGCCCCCGGTACGGACCGACCCGGCCTTCAGCCCCGGACCCGGGCCCAGAGCTCCCGCAGGCTCGGGGCCTCGACCCCCGATGCGTCCACGAGGGCCCGGAGCCCCCCGGCCAGCGTTTCCATCTCCGCGCGGGCGGCGTTCGCGTGCCGGGCGATCACGGTCTCCCCCCAGGAGGAGCCGACCGCCGGGGCGAAGGCCGCCGCGACGAGGGAGGCGGGCAGGACGGCCAGGATGCCCAGGCGGGCGGGTCGGATCGTGATCCCGGAGGCCCGCAGGGCCCGGAATCCCTCCCGGACCGCGGCGGCCATGAGCCGGAGCGTCCGGGTGTCCCGCGCCAGAGCCCGGTGGTCGCCGGCCTTGGCGTACAGGGCGTCCGCTATGGGGCTCACCAGGGCCACATGGGTCTTCTGCCAGGCGTCCATGTCCCGCTCCAGTGCGGCGGGAAACCCCGCCTTGCGGATAGCCTGCAGGAGCCGAAGGAGGGTCACCCGGTCCGTTCCGGGCCCTGAGGGCCCCAGGGTGGTGGCCTGCACGATGCCGGGCACGAGAGTGTACAGCACGGTTCCGTCCGGGAGCCGGGTCCCCCCGGCGCCGGGGAAGGCGAAGGCCAGCCGGGCTTCCGGAAACCGGGACCGGAACTCGGGGTGGCCGTCCGCGGCGTTCACCATGGGTACCACGAGGCCTCCGGGATCGTCCCGGGCGATTTCCCGGGCAGCCTCATCGGCCTGGTCTTTGCGCACCGCCACGAACACCGCGTCCGGTCGGAACTCCCGAAGGGAATCCGGGGCGGCCACCCGTACTTGGGTACGGCGTCCCGAACGCTCGTCCTCCAGCCGGAGACCGTCGCTTCGTATCTTATCCGCCCGGTCGCCCCGGGCCAGGATCGCGACCTCGCAGCCCGCCTCCGCGAGCCGCCCGGCGTACAGGCTGCCTATGACGCCCGCGCCGAAAACCGCGACGCGAAAGGTTTTCTCATCTGTGCCACGCTTCAATTGGACGCCTCCGATTTCCCGATCCTGCGGGCCCGGATCAGACCGGGCAGCTTCACGCTCTCGGCCGCGGCGACGGCCGCCACTCCGGAGCCCAGGGAAAACAGCACCTGCCAGAGATGCACGGGCGCGAACCCGAAAATGCTGTTGACCGCGGGCACGAACACGGCGACCGCGAGGAAGGCGAGGGCACCTCCCACCACCCAGGTCTGCGCCGGATTGCGCCGGGCGAGGATCCGGAACAAGCCTTGGCTCCGGGACCGGTTGGATATGATCATCCCGATGTTGCCGAACACCAGCCCCACGAAGGAGAGCGCCCTCGCCTCCCCCTCCCCGAATCCCGAAAGCAGGGACCACCCGTAGATGGCCGCCACCAGGGTGAAGACCGCCAATCCCTGGACTACGGCCATCGCCACGAGATTCCGCCCGAACAGGCGCTCCGTGGTCTTACGGGGAGGACGGTCCATGACGTCCTCCTCCTCGTCCTCCATCTCGAAGATGATCGAGCAGGCCGGATCGATGATCAGTTCCAGGAACAGGATGTGGACCGGCAGGAGCGCCAAGGGCCACCCGAGCAGCACGGGGAGGAGGGCCATCCCCGCGATGGGAAGGTGCACCGCCAGTATGAAAGTGATGGCCTTGCGCAGGTTGTCGTAGATCCTGCGGCCCGTCTTGACCGCCTGCACGATCGAAGCGAAATCGTCGTCCAGAAGGACGAGGTCGGCGGATTCACGGGCCACGTCCGTTCCGCGCCCGCCCATGGCGATGCCGATGTCCGCAGCCTTGAGCGCGGGGGCGTCATTGACCCCGTCCCCGGTCATGGCGACCACCTCTCCGTTGGACTTCAACGCCTCGACGATACGGAGCTTCTGCTCGGGCACGGCCCGGGCGACAACATTGGTCCGGGCCAACCGCACCCGGAGCTCCCCGGCATCCAGGGTTTCGATCTCGGGGCCGGTGAGCACGTCCCCGGGGTTGTCGATTCCGGCCTTCCGGGCGATGTTCGAGGCCGTGCCGGGATAGTCGCCGGTGATCATGAGCACCCGTATGCCGGCCCGGCGGCAGAGCGCTACCGCGTCTGGGACCTGGGCCCGGATCGGGTCCTGTAGCCCCATGAGCCCCTGGAGTTCGAACGGAAAATCGTGCTGTCCTTCCGGCAACCCCCCAGCGGGGATCCGGGACGAGGCCACGGCGATGACCCGGAGCCCGTCGGCGGCCATGCGGTCCACGCAGGCGCGCAATTCGGAGCCGGCCGCCTCATCCAGGTGACAGAGGTCGGACACGGCCTCCGGGGCGCCTTTCGCGGCCACGACAAAACCGCCGTCGACGGTGGATTCCCAGACGCGGCTCATGGCCAGGAGCTTTTCCGAGAGGGGGTATTCGCGCAACAGCTTCCAGTCGTCCCGGAGGTGCTCGGTGTTCATTAAGGTTCGTACTCCGAGTTCCCGCATCGCCTTCTCCATGGGATCGAACGGATCCTTGGGGCTGGCCAGCAGGGTGTGCTCCACGAGCGCGTGATACTCCTCGGGGAGCAGGTTGTCCGCCTGCCCCACCTTCGAGACCCGGGTCCCCACGCAGAGCTCGGCCACCGTCATGCGATTCATCGTGAGGGTGCCCGTCTTGTCCGTGCAGAGCACGGTGGCGGAGCCCAGGGTCTCGACGGCCGGCATGCGCCGGGTCAGCACCGACCGCTTGGAGATGCGCCAGGCGCCCAGGGCCAGGAAGACGGTCAACACGACGGGGAACTCCTCGGGAAGGGTCGCCATGGCCAGGGACAGACCCGCCAACACGCCCCGGAGCCAGTTGCCCCGGGTGAATCCGAAGACGAGCACCACCAGTACGCACAGGAACAAACCGGCCAGCGCGAACGACTTGACGATTCGGCCGGTTTCGGCCTGGAGCCGTGTCTGCCCGGTCTCTATGGTCTGGAGCGCCTTCCCGATCTTGCCCATCTCGGTCTGTATTCCCGTGGAGGTTACCCGCACGACGGCTTGACCCCGTACGACCATGCTGCCCGAGTACACCATGGGCTGGTCGTCGCCGCCGGGCCGCCCGGGATCGGCTTTCCCGTCCCACGCGGCCTTACGCACGGGCACCGATTCCCCGGTCAGCAGGGACTCGTCCGCGGACAGGTTCACCTGGTGCAGCACCAGCGCGTCCGCCGGTACACGGTCGCCCTCGGCCAACAGGACGATGTCGTCCCGCACGACCTCCTTGCCGGCTATCCGGCGCTGTTCCCCGTCCCGGACCACCAGGGCTCTCGGACTGGAGAGGTCCCGCAGCGCGTCCAGGGCCTTTTCGGTTTTGCCTTCCTGGTAGACCGTTATCCCGATGATGACGGCCACGAATCCCAGGAGCATTAGAGCTTCCTCGGGATCCCCGAGTATCAGGTACAAAAGCCCGCAGGCGACCAGGAGCAGGAACATGGGTTCCCGAAATACCTCGAACACTATATGGAAAAGACCCCGTTTCTTGCCCTGGGGAAGCTCGTTGTACCCCTCCGAGGACAGGCGCTCGAGAACTTCCTCGGAGGACAGGCCCCGCAGGTCCGCGGGATCGAACGAATCCGGCATTTTTCTCTCCTGGGTATTCGGATGGGCCGGGTGCGGCGCACTGCCGTCTTTCCCGGCGCTCCCAGGAATACTAATTTGTTCTTAACGTTTAGTCAATACTGAACGTTAAGAACAAAACCTTGACATGGAATTTCGGGAATGCCATACTCCGATCCCACGGGGGACTTCCCATGGTTGGAACGGAAATTCGTGAACTTCACTTTATCGAGGATATCGGGCTTTTTTTCGAGCAGATGGGCATGCCCCGGATGGCAGGCCGCATCCTGGGCGTACTCCTGATCTGCGACCCCCCCGAACAGTCCCTGAACGACATCGGAGAGGCCGCGAGGGCCTCGAAGGCGTCGGTCTC
Source organism: Spirochaetota bacterium (assembly GCA_022703505.1). GTDB lineage: Bacteria > Spirochaetota > Spirochaetia > Treponematales > UBA12059 > JAAYUR01. The sequence continues at coordinate 461,960 of JAKLDN010000001.1, forward strand.
GACCATGACCCGGCTCCTGGCCTCTTCGGGGTTGATCGAGCAGGTCCCCTCCCCCGTTCCCCGGAGGGATTACTTCCGCTACCGCAAAGGCGGCTGGCTAAGCTTCATGCGCCAGCGCATGGAGATCATGGCCGCCCTGCACGACATCACGGAAAAAGGGCTGGGCATCCTGGACGGCAAGGATCCGGCGCTCAGGGAGCGGCTCTGCGAGGCGCACGACATCTTCGAGTTCGTGGAGAACGAGTTCCCCGACTGGCTCGAACGCATGGCCGCCAAGCGCGGCGCGAACTTGGGCCGGCGCAGGCTGGGGGACAGGCCCTGAATCGGCACGACTCCCCGCGCTGGAAAGCCGTCGACGCGTAACACCCATCTCGTCTTCACGGCCTTGTTCTCCCTTCCCCTTTTCCAGCCCAGAAAGGCATTCGGGCGAGCTGAAAGGGAGTCACGGTCTTCAGCGAGAAATGACCTCTTCCAGAATCCTCGGGTCCACCCCGAACCAGGCTTCCGCGGCCTTGAGCTCCGGGAAGAACCTGTCCAGGAGCATGTGCACCGCCTCCCGGGCCTTTCCGGCGGGGGTGGCCCGGGCGAGGAGGAGGTAGAAGTAGGGCGGCTTCTCGAAGCGGCCGTCCTTCCAGGCCGCGGCCAGGACCTGCTCCAGGCGGCGCGCCCCCCGGGCTTCCCCGGACCCGATGGCGTGCTTCGCCCGTTCCTCCTCCTCGGCCCTCTTCCGCGCGACCTCGGAGGCCAGCTCGGCGTAGGTGTATTCCCGGATCCGCTCCACGTGCAGGGACTGAGCCGAGCACTCCAGGCATTTCAGGAGGAGGCGACCGTCCAGGCGCATCCGGTCCGGGAAGAAGTCCTTGGACGGACGTTCGGCTTCCCCGGCCAGGGGAGGGCCCAACCGGGCGGCTTCCCCGCGAAACCGGGCCTCCGCTTCCGGATCCGGGCGGAGGAAGTAAGAGTACCCGGACAGCCGGCCGAAAACCCGCATCGTGTCAAGGTAGCCCAACAGGGTGAAGCGGTCCAGGAAGGCCCGGTCGAAGTCCAGGATCCCGCCCATCTGGATGGAGTTCTTGATGTAGACCGTCTCGGAGCCCTCCACGTCGGGCTTCAGGTTGATCCCCGCCCCGGAGATGTCCACCACGATGATCCGGCGGTATCCCCGGCGCCGGGCCATCTCGTAGGGGACGTTGTCGTAGACTCCCCCGTCCACGTAGGTCTTGCCCTGGATCTTGGGCAGAGTGAAGCCCGGCACCGCGGAGCTGGCCATGAGGTAGTCGACCAGGCTTCCCGGCGGCATGGAATCCAGGAAGATTTCCTCGGGTTCCAGGTCGCTGACGTTCACGGTCGTGACGCCCAGGTCGCAGCCCCGGGAGCGTATGACCTTTTCGTCGATGAGCTCCATCAGCGTGGACCGGAGGGGCGAGGTGTCCAGTCCCCCCTTCCGGGCCAGGCTTCGGGAGACCTTCTTGATCCGGGACACCATCTCGGATCCGTCCGGCAGCCCGTCCTTCTCGGGTCCCACGTCCACGATGGACTCGAGCCTAATGGTCGCCCCGAGCTCCTCCAGCTCCTTCTCGAGCCCCTGGGCCAGGAAGGCCCCGATGATGGCCCCGATGGAGTTGCCCACGTAGGCGTTCACGGGGACGCCCAGCTCCCGGAGAGCCCTCCAGGCTCCGATATGGTAGACCCCCTTGGCCCCCCCGCCGCCCAGGACCAGGCAGTAGGGTCGCTCGGGATCGAATTTGCACTTCCGCTTGGTCGACTTGGCCATGGTCTGATTCTCGGGATTCCGGCCCCCGGGTGTCAACGGGGGAGATCGGCGGGACCGGGGACAGAGCTCGAGTTCGGGGACAGAGCTCGAGTTCGGGGGACAGAGCTCGAATCCGCCTTCCCCCCGCGCCCGGGCCGTGCGATACTGGAGTTCCCGCGGTTCGCCCGCGGGAGGGGAGGCCCCATGAAGGATCTCGGCGAGACCCTGCTCCGAAAGGAACCCTTCTCGGAGATAGTCATCGGAAACACCGCGATCGTGCGCGCCCTGGTCGAATCGGGGCTGCGGTCCGTGACGGCCTACCCGGGCTCCCCGACCCCGGAGATCGCGGACGCCATCGCGGCCATCCCCGCGGACCGGCGCCCCTTCCGCTTCGAGTTCTCCGTCAACGAGAAAGTCGCCCTGGAGGTGGCCTTCGGATCCGCGCTTGCGGGCCGCCCGTCCGCGGTCTTCTTCAAGAGCGTGGGACTGAACGTGGCGGCGGACTCCTTCGTCCAGCTGCCCCTCCTGGACATACCCGGGGGCCTCGTGGTCATCCTGGGGGACGACCCCGGGGCCAACTCGAGCCAGAACGAGCAGGACAACCGCCACTACGCCCGGATGAGCTACATGCCCCTCCTGGAGCCGGCCTCGGCGCAGGAGGCCTATGACATGTTCAAGACCGCCGCCCGGCTGGCCGCGCGCCACCGCACCGCGGTCATCCTCCGCCTGACCACCCACGTCTGCCATGCCAAGGAAAAGGTGGACTTCGAGGCCCTGCCTCCCGCCTTCCCCCGGCCCGCCTGGGCCTTCGACCCGGAACGGGAGAACTACATCCCCCTGGCGGCCACGGTCTTTCCGTTGAAGAGGCGGGCCCTGGAGCGACTTGCGGCGATCGGTCGGGACCCCGAGGCCCTGGGAACGAACTTCGTGGAAGGCTCCGGATCCCGGCGGGGCGTGATCACCGCGGGTACCGCCTGGCTCTCCCTCCGGGACGCCCTGGAGGAGACGAAACCCGGATCGGAGCGGCCGGATGTCCTCAAGCTGGGACTGGTCCACCCCCTGCCGCGGGACGCCGTGCTGGCCTTCCTCCGTGCCCGCGAGGAAGTGAAGGTCCTGGAGGAGCTGGACCCGGTGCTGGAGACCGAGATCAAGGCCCTGGCCTACGACGAGGGCCTATCGACCCGGATCCTGGGCAAGCGGGGCGTCGAGGACCTCATGGGCGAGTGCGTCCCGGCCAAGGTCCGGGACATCCTTTCGGGCACCTGGCCGGACCTATTCGACGCGCCTCGGCCCGCCCCCCTACCCGCTTCGGCGGCCCCCCGCCCCCCCCAGATGTGCCCGGGCTGCGGGCACCGCTCGGCTTTTTACGCGATCAAGCGAGCTCTGTCCCCCGGGGACGTCACGGTGGCGGACATCGGCTGCCACACCCTGGGCTACCTCCCGCCCTACCGCATGGGCGGAGTCCTTCTGTCCATGGGCCACTCCACCTCCACCGCCTCGGGGCTCTCGATCTTCCGGGAGGGCCGCCGGGTGGTCTGCTTCCTGGGGGACTCCACCTTCTTCCACGCCGGGATGCCCGGGATCGTCAACGCCGTGTACAACGGCCACGAAGTCCTCCTGGTGGTGATGGAAAACGGGACCACCGCCATGACGGGCCACCAGGACCACCCCGGCACCGGCAGGTCCTTCAACGGCCCGGCGCCCAAGCTCTCGGTGCGGGCGGCCCTGGAAGGGCTGGGGGTGAAAAACATCCGCGAGGTGGACGCCTACCGCCAGGCCGAGCTGACTGCGCTGGTCCGGGAAGCCCTGGCCGAACCGGGCTTCAAGGTGATCATCGCCCGGCACCCCTGCATGTTGAAGCTCACCCGGGAGGCCCGGCGGCGGGCCGGGGCCGCATGGAAGGTCCGGCAAGTCCGGGTCGATCCGGACACCTGCGTGAAGAACCACGAGTGCATCGAGCGCTTCGCCTGCCCGAGCTTCCAGGCCCGAGAGGGCGGGGCCGTGGAGGTCAGCCGGGACCTCTGCATCGGGGACGGCTCCTGCCGGCAGACCTGCCCCGCCGGGGCCCTGGTCCAGGACAAGGAGGAAGGGCGATGACCGACCGCTTCGACATCTACATCGCGGGGGTAGGGGGCCAGGGGATCGGCCTCCTCTCGGAGGCCCTGATCCGCGCCGCCGACGCGGCGGGCCTGACCGCCCGGGGCTGCGACACCCACGGCCTGGCCCAGCGGGGCGGCTCCGTAGCCAGCCATGTCCGGATCGGGTCCCGCTGCCACTCCGCCCTGGTCTCCGAGGGTTCCGCGGACCTGGTCGTCGCCCTGGAGATCCACGAGGCCGTGTCCGCGGGCCGGGCCTACCTCAAGGAGGGCGGGACCCTGGTCTGGTGCGACGCCTCCTGGCAGCCCCTGGCCGTCCGCCTGGGCACCGAGCGGCCCGCGGAGGTTTCCGACGTGGAGGAGGTGGCCGCCCTGCGCCGGGGCCGGGCCGTCCGGGTGCCCGCGGACGCGGTCCCGGATCCCCGGATGCAGAACACCGCCGTCCTGGCGGCGATCTGCCGGGAAGGCCTCGTCCCGGGGCTGGGCCTTGAGCACGCCCGGACCGCCTTGACGGACTTGATGTCCGGCCCCGCCCTGGAGGCGAACCTCCGGCTGCTCGCGTAAAAAATGGAGGGCGACCCGAGCGGCCGCCCTCCCCCCTCCCGAGTCCCGAGTCCTTACTTGTCCAGGTACTTAACCGTCATCGCGGAGAACAGCTCGAGGGCCGTGTCGATCCCGTCCAGGCCCGGCCGGACCTTCCCGTCGGACCCGTCCACGGAGCCGATCCCGATCGGGGTGAGCCGGGCCTCCCGGGGTCCCGAGCCGATCTCGAGCTCCGCCCGGTACACGACCGAGGGTTGGCCGTTCACGCCCGAGTTCTTCTTGGTGTAGGTGCCGTTCCAGTCGTAGGAGCGGTTCGTCTCCAGCATCACCACATACCGTCCCGCGGGCAGGCGGGAGGCGATCCCGTTGCCGTACACGACCGGGGACCCGACGGTGGTCGGGGAGGACACGGCGTCCGCGGCCCCGGACTTCCGGGCGGACCATACGGGCAGGGCCTCGGGCCGGCCGCTCTTGGGCGCCGCCCGGTACTTGCCCGTCACGGCCAGTTCGGTCACGTAGAGGGTGTCCAGGAAGCGGCCGTCGGGAGTCTCGATCCACGCGGCCACCTGGGGCCATACGGTGTACTGGATCCACAGCATACGCATGTCCTTGGCGTAGTGCGGGCCCGGCTCCAGCCGGAGCTCGAGGCGCTGCCCCGAGACGGTCCCGGGCTTGGGGGCGGGCAGAGCGGCGGGCTCGCCCGCGAAGGCCGCCGTGAACAGGCCGGCCAGTACGAAGACGGCGATCCCGCCCGTCTTCCTCATGTTGCTGTCAACCATGATCTCTCCTTCGTGCCGAATCCTCTTGATTGTTGGCACTTCCAACATTATACTGACAAGTGTTGGCAGTGTCAACATGACTCGGCGAAGTTTTCGCGCGGTCGGCGGGGACGGACTCCCTTTGACCGGGCGCCGGCCGAGACGATAGACTGGACGGGGAAGCGGGGACTCGCGGAATGAGCGAAACGGAGACGAGGAAGGACACCTACCACCACGGCCACCTCCGGGAGGAGCTGATCCGGCGGGGTCTGGACGCCCTGGAGCAGGAAGGAGCCGAGGCCCTGAGCCTCCGGGCCCTGTCCGGGTCCGCGGGGGTCTCCAAGACGGCCCCGTACCGGCACTTCAAGGACAAGGAGGAGTTCCTGGGCGCCCTGGCCGACGAGGGGTACAGGCTCTTGCACGAAGCCCTGGCGGCCTCCATAGCTCCGGGCAGGAAGCGGCGGCGCGCCGAAACCCCGGTCGGCGCCATGGGCCGGGCCTACATGGCCTTCGCGGTCTCCCGGCCGGCCCTCTACCGGCTCATGAACTCACCCCTGATGTGCCGCTTGCCCCAGGAATATACCGGCTGGGCCCGGAAGTCCCTTATGCTCCTGGCGGGGACCCTGGAGGCCGCCCGGACCGGCGCGGAGGGAAGCCCCGACGTCCGCCAGGCCGGTCCCCCGGACCTGGACGCCACCGCCGCGGCCTGGGCCTACATCCACGGCCTCGTGCTGATCCGGATCGACGGCCTGTACCCCACGGACTTGCCCGAGCCGGACTGGGACCGGTTGGCGGGGGTGGTGCCGGAGCTCCCGACAGGCTCCTAGGACCGCGGCGCCGGAATCCGTACCGTGAAGGTCGTCGTCCCCCCGGGAACGGACTCGAGGTCGATCCCCCACCCGTGGGCCTCCGCGATGGACTTCACGGACGCGAGCCCGAGGCCGAAGCCCCCGGCGTTGCGGCCGGGATTCCCCCGGTAGAAGGGCTCGAAGACCAGGCCCCGGCGCTCCGCGGGGATGCCCTCCCCCTCGTTCGAGATCCGCACGAGCACCTCGGCCCCCTCCTCCCGGGCGGAGGCGCGAAGGACCGAGTCCGGGGGCGAGTAGGTTTCCGCATTGTCCGCCAGGTTCTCCAGGACCCGGCGCGCCATGTCCCGGTTCAGGGCGGCCCGCAGGCCCGGGGACAGGCGGAAGTCCACCTCCATCCGGCGGCCCCGGGCCGCGGCCTCGTCGGCCAGGAGTCCGAGGGTCTCCTCCAGGAAGGCGGAAAGGTCGCAGTCCTCGAAGGTCTGCCTCCATTCCACGGTGGTCATCCGGGCCAGCTCCACCAGGTGGGAGATCCGGTGCGCCAGGACGCCCGTCTTCTCCCGCAGGACCTTCAGGTAGGACTCCCGTTTCTCCGGGCTGTCCGCGAGCCCGTCCGCGAAGGCGTCCAGATAGCCCTCCAGGACGGCCAGGGGGGTCTTGAGGTCGTGGGACACCGCCAGGATGAAGCGGTCCCGGCGCTGGTACTCCTCCTTGAGCCGGAGGCGCATGGCGTCCATGGACGCCGCCAGGGAGGCCAGAGAATCCCCGGCCGGAAGGGCCGGCTCGAAATCCAGGTCCCCCGCGGCGATCCTCCGCGTCGCCTCCTCCAGCTTCCCCATGGACCGCCCCAGGGACCGGAGGATCCCGAAGGAGACGGCCACGGTGAAGAGGATCACGATGCCCAGGACGGCCACGGGCAGGAGGGGCAGGATGAGGGAGGGGCCGAGCTCGTCCGGGGGGGAGTCCGACCGGAAGACCGCCCGGTACCCCCGGCCGCCCGCGGAGAAGCGGATCGCGAGCTCGTCCGCGCCCGGCCCGCCGGCGGGAACCGCGCGCTCGAAGACGATCCGGCCGGTATCGGACTCCTCCACCCGGATCGAGAGGTTCTCCGAACCCCGGAGGAACCGCTCCAGGTCGCCTTCCTCGAGGGCCTCGGCCAGCCGGGTTTCCATCTGCCGGATGCCCAGCTCCAGGGGCGAGGAGTCCAGGGCGGCGAAGCCCGGATACTGGGTCCGCAGGTACAGGATGAGGAGGGCCGAGCTCAGGACCGGCAGGACGGCGATGCCGGTCATGAGGAGGAGGAGGCGGGCCTTCAGTCCCACGGCCCCGCCCTCTTGAGCTCCCCGGGATTGAAGCGGTACCCCTTGCCGTAGACCGTCTCCAGGAATCGGGGGGCCGCCGGGTCCTCCTCCACCTTGCGCCGGAGGCGCTGGATGTAGACCCCCACGATGGAGAGGTCCCCGTAGACCTGGCCCCAGACCTTCTCGTAGATCTCCTTGGGTGTGGAGGGTCGGCCGCCCGCGGAGGCCAGGAAGACCAGGATGTCGACCTCCTTGCCCGAGAGCCCGACCCTCCGGCCGCCCCGAGTCAGGACGCAGGCTTCCGGATCGAGCTCGAAGTCCCCGAAGCGCAGGAGCCTCCGCGCCGTCGACCCTTCCCGGAGCCGGCGGAGGAGGGCCTGGACCCGGGCGGCCAGGACCCGGGGGGCGACGGGCTTGACGATGAACTCGTCCGCCCCCAGGCCCAGGCCCAGGACCACGTCCTCGTCCGCCTCCCGGGCGGACACGACCACGACGGGCACCCGGTCGTCGCGGCGCAGGCGGCGGAGGAACTCGAAGCCGTCCATGCCCGGCAGGTTGATGTCCAGGATCACGAGGTCGAAGCGCTCCGAGGCGAGCCGGACGAGGGCGTCCTCGGCGGATGGAGCCAGGGCGCAGGTCATGCCCTCCCGCTCCAGGTACATCCCCGCGAGGCGGGCCAGGTCGGGCTCGTCCTCGATCACCAGTATCCGGGCGTCCACGGCTCGGTGTCCTCCTAGAACGAGAGTCCCGTCGTCTCGACGGAAAGACCCAGCGTGCGCCGGGGACCGGGGAACCCGTACTCGCTCCCCGCCCTTCCGTAGCGCTCCCCGTAGGATAGCGCAATCCGCAGGTTCTTGAAACCCGAGTACGAGGCGGACGCGACGACCTTGCCCGACCGGTCGTCCAGGCTGCCCAGCCAGAGCAGGGAGAGCCCCGCGTCGCTCCGGGCTATGTCCGAGAGCGCGAGGCTCGCGGCCCCGTAGTTCCTTCCCCGGAGGTAGAGGTCCTCCGGGCCGATCTGCCCCGCGGCGGCCAGGGCGGCCACCCCCGCCGCGTAGGTCGTGAAGAGGTCCGGATCGGCGTAGCCCGCCCCGTTCCGGAGGTACTGGGCCGAGGCCGCGAGGTTCCAGGCCTCCGTCTCGTCGCTCCAGGTCCAGGAGAAGCCCAGGGTGCCCTGGAAGGCCGGTTCGGCCTCCCGGCTCTCCGCGGAGACCCCCAGGGGCGCCCCCCCGTCCTCGACCACGTAGGTCCGTCTTCCTCCGCCCCGGACGACCGCCTCGGCGTAGAGGTCCAGACCGAGGGCGGGCCCGGTGGCTGTGGCCGCGACGGCCCAGGGCCGGTCCGGCCGCCAGACCCCGGCCAGGGACAGCTCTGTCCCCCCGACAAGCCCCTCGGCCTTGGCCGCGATCCCGACGGTGCCGTCCTCCTCCATGCCCTGGAGCAGGGCGTAGGCGTAGAGGTTCGAGGTGCCCCGGACGGCGTGGAGCCGGGCCGCCACGGGGCCGGCCAGCTCCTCGTCCGGGTGTTCCGGGTCGATCCGCTCCAGGTTGATCACGTTCGCCGGGCTCCAGAACCGCCCGACCCCCCAGTTGACCGTCTGCTTGCCCGCCCGGAGCCGGAGCCCGGGTTGGAGGGCGAGGTCCGCGAAGAGTTCCCGCAGGGCCCAGTCCCCGGCGTCCTCGAAGGGGTAGGCCGCCCGGGCCTTGGCGAGGACGCGGACCTCCTCGCTCGGCCGGGCGTCCAGGAAGAAAGTGCCCGAGAGGTCGAGCTCCGCGCCGGGAGCCCCGGCCCACTCGCCCCGGGCCAGGGCCTCGGCGTCCGCCGTGCCCGCGGCCTCGAGGCGGAAGGTCCCGCCCCATCGGACCTTCTGGAACTCCGGAAGGCCGGCTCCTCCGGAATCCGCGTCCCCGGCCTCGGGCGCCTCGGTCACCAGGTCGTCCCCGGCCCCGAAGAACTCCTCGTCCGCCGGGGACGGAGCTGCCGGGATTTCCTGTTCCGGGGACGGAGCCGCCTGGGCGGAGGCGGTCCGGACCGCCAGGGCCAGGAGCAGGGCGGCCAGGGCCCGCCCGAATCGCGTCGTGTCCATGCTCCGCCCCCTACCGGTTCACCCGCTCGACGTAGGCCTTGGTGAAGACCTCGTCCGGAACGGGGCGCAGACTGATCTCCTCCATGAGGACGGAGGTCTTCTTCCCGGCCACCAGGGCGTCCACGTAGGTGAACCGGTCGCAGATCAGGGACGACCCCACCCGGGCGTAGCTCGTATAGTAGGCGGTGCGCAGGAGGCGCCCGGACAGGGAATAGTCCTCGCTCTTCAGTAGGAGGCCGTCCTTCTTGGTGATCCAGACCTTCCGGGAGGCGTAGGCCGTCTCGTCGTGCCGGGCCTTGAGGTCCAGGATCCAGGTCTCGTGGGCGCCGAGCCTGCCCTCCCCGTGCGCAGCGACCGCGTAGTCCTCGGCCAGGGAGGAAAGGCCGAAGTCCGAGTTCTTCGCGTCCGTGCCCTGGAAGTTCTCCTTGACGGAGCTGTGGGTGAACTTCCGGCTCTCGGGGTCGTAGAACCACAGGGAGTCGTCGACCCGCAGGTAACCCTGGCCCAGCTCGCTCTCGGGCTTGAGCACCAGTAAAAGGAGGGTGTCGGCCCGGTCCCTCCGGAAGACCCGGACGCTCCGGGTCTCGGTCCCCTTCGAGGGATCCTCGGAGACCAGGGTGAGGCGGGCGGAGAAATCGGATGCCCGGAAGTTCGTCCGGCCGTCGACGGCCGCGAGGAGGGCCTTGAAGTCCGGGGTTCCGGAGGCCTGGGCGGCCAGGGGCGCCGCCCGCAGGAAGGATGCCAGGACCAGCGCGGCCGCGGCGAATGTTCGTAGTCTCATGAAGCGCTCCTTTGACACAGGTCGAATCGAAGCCCGATACCCCCGGGCCGGGGGATCGGCGGGAAACCGCCGGCTCCGCTAGTACGCGGCCCGAAGCGCCGCGGCCGGCGGAAGCCGGGCCGCCGCGCGGGCGGGGAACGAGACGGCCGCGAGGCTGGCCGCGCACAGGAGGACGAGGTTCCGGACCGTCTCGATCGGATCCACGGAGAACGGGAGGCGTCCGGAGTCCAGGAAGAACGAGAGCACCGTGCCGCCCGGAAGGACCGCGGCCCGGGAGAGGGCCATGACGGCCAGGGCCGCGGCCAGCCCCGCCAGTGCACCGTACAGGGAGACGAAGAGGGCCTCCCAGAGAAAGATGTCCCGCACGCCTCCCTTCTGGAGCCCCAGGGCGCGGAGGGTCCCGATCTCGGCCGTCCGCTCCACCATGACCATGCGGTAGGAATTGAGGATCCCCACCATGGTGATGGACAGGAGGATCAGGAAGACCCAGAAGGACAGGGCGTCCGCAATGGACAGGATCGAGGTGAACTGGGCCATGAGGTCGTTCAGGGTCGTGAGGCCGTACCGCGTGCCCTCCCAGCCCTCCCCGTCCCCGACGCTCCGGGGACCCGAGCCGCCCAGGAGCCGTTCCGCCATCCGCTTCATGGGATCCTCGTCCTCCCGCGGCTCCACCGGGACCTTCCCCGCCAGGTCCGCCAGGATGCGTCCGGCCGCCGCGTCGATGGCCCGGTCGTCCCGGAGCCAGACGTTCAGGGTCTGGAACTCCTCGGGTCCGAGTCCCAGGAGGGAGTTGACGGTCCCCAGGCCGGCGTACCCGGCGCTGACCCCGAAGGAGGACTGCCCCTCGTAGGTCGCGATCAGGACGAGCTCGGTGACGTTCCGCTGGCCGTGGACGGTGGACGCCCGGAAGAGCACGGCCTCCCCCGTCCGGACGCCCAGGCGTTCCGCGGCGTCTTCCGGCAGGACCAGGGCCCCCGGCTCGGACAATCCGTCCAGGGATCCCGAGACGATCCGCAGGCCCCCGGCGAAATCGGGCTCCCGCCCGAAGTCCACCCCGGTCAAGGTCTGCCGCAGCTCCCGGGTACCGAAGATCAGGGTGCCCGACGTCCCGGATCTCCGGTGGATCGACGCTATGTCCCGGGCATGGGCCGCCAGGACCGACTCCAGGGGACCCGGATCCGCCATCACGGCGATCTCCGATCCCCGGTCCGACACCACGGAGCCGGAGAAGTACAGGTGACCCCCGAACGCCGCGGAGAAGTTCTTCCGGGCCGACGCGGCGATGCCGCCCAGCAGGCTCCCGGACAGGGTGATGATGAAGAAGCCGAGCCCGACGGCCCCGGCCAACAGGACGGTCCGCTTCTTCTGCCGCCCCACGTTGCGGAAGGCTATGCGCATGGATTGGTTCACGATCGTTCTCCTCTAGGCTTTCTGCAGGGCCCGGACGGGGGTGATCCGGAGGGCGACGGACACGGGGTAGAGGCAGGACAGCACCCCCACCATCGCCATGGCCGCCAGGGCGCCGGCCACCGCGGCCGCCGATACGGCGGGCCGGAAGACCTCCCCGCCGAACAGGGTCGCCAGGATCTCGTTGGAGCTGGAGATGCCCGCCCGGCCCAGGATCCCCACCGCGACGCAGCCCGCCAGGACGCCCAGGGCCCCGAAGGCCAGGGAGACCATGAGGGTCTCCGTCAGGATCATCCGGCGGACGAAGGCGCGCCCGGCCCCGATGGCCCGCATCGTCCCGATCTCGGGGATGCGTTCGGTGATCGATATGACCAGGGTATTCATTATGATGATGGCGGCCACGGCCACGACGATGAGGACGATTCCGTTGAAGGCCAGCCGGAGGTACCGGGAGAGGTCCGCCTGGACCCCCGCCCCCCAGCTCCAGTCGGAGACGACGAGCCCGGAGGTCCCGGCCCCGATCGCCGCGCCGAGCTCCTCCGCGGCGCGTCCCGCGTCCCGGCCGTCCGCGAGCCGGATGAGCAGGAAGTTCCAGGCGTCCGAGTCCACGGCCGAGTACCGGGCCCGGGCGCTCGTGTCCCCGAGGATGGAATCGAAGTCCGCCGGACCGGCCGAGGTCTCGGCCGCGGCGATGGAGAACCCCGAGAAGAGTGCATCCTCGTCCGTGACGGCCGGGGCGGCCACCGCGGCATCGGCCCCCGTCTCCGAGGACTCCGAAGACGCCGCTTCCCTCCGCGCCAGGGTCAGGCCCGCCAGGGAGCGCACGGTCCCGGGATCCGTGAGGGAGATCCGGTCCAAGAGGTTATTCCCCCGGCGGAACCGGAACACCCCGGCCAGGGTTACTTCCCGGATCTTCGTGCCGCCCTCCCCCATGCCGGTAACCAGGAGGCGGTCCCCGACGCGGACCGGGACCTCGGCCTCCGCCTCCGCCTCGCGGCGGGTGGCCTCGGAGACCAGGATCCAGGCCCCCGGCTCCGCGGGCCAGTCCCCCTCGACCAGCTCGAGGCTCTCCGGGAACATCGCCCGGTACTCCGCGAAGTCCACCCCCCAGAGCATGGAGAAGCCCGCGGCCGTCTCTCCCGCCGAGAGGGTGGCCATGGAGTTCACCAGGGGAAGGACTGCCGCGACGCCGTCCAGGGCTTCCGCCCTCTCCCGGACCTCCGGGAACCCCGGCAGTTCCGGGGCGGGGGACCGGGCGGGGCTCACGGTCAGGGAGTAGGCCTCGTCCGATTCGGCCCGGACGATCAGGTCTCCGGTGAAGCTCTCCACGAAGGTTCGGCGCTGGCCGGCCCGCAGGCTGTCCAGGAAGGAGTTGCCCGCCGTCAGGGTGAAGGCCCCCAGGGTCACCAGGACCCCCACGATCAGGGTCTTGGCCCGGTGCTCCCTCATGTTCCGGAACGCCAGCCGCAGCAGGATCATGCCGCGCCTCCCCGCCGGAATTCCTCGGCGATGCGGCCGTCCTTCAGCCGGACGACGTGGTCCGCGAGGTCCACGATCCGGGCGTCGTGGGTGCTGAAGACGAAGGTGGTGCCGAACTCCCGGTTCATGGCCTGCATCAGGGCCAGGATCGATTCCCCGGTGGCGGAATCCAGGTTGGCGGTCGGCTCGTCCGCCAGGACCACCTCCGGCCGGGTGACCAGGGCCCGGGCGATCGCCACCCGCTGGCGCTGGCCTCCGGAAAGCTCGTTGGCCTTGTGGCGAGTCCACGTCTCCAGGCCCACCTCCCGGATGAGGCGGCCCACCCGCTCCCGCCGCTCGGCGGGCTTGGGCACCTCGCGCCCCAGGAGGAGGGGGAACTCGACGTTCTCGTATACGTCCAGGACGGGGATCAGGTTGAAGGACTGGAAGATGAAGCCCAGGACCCGGTGCCGGAGCCGGGTGAGCTCCCGGTCGGACAGCTTAGCCGTGTCGACCCCGCCCAGGCGGACCGAGCCCCCGCTGGGCCGGTCGATGCAGCCTATGAGGTTGAGGATGGTCGACTTGCCCGAGCCCGAAGGCCCGGCGATGGATACGAAGTCCCCCTTCTGGATCTCGAGGCTCACGCCCCGGACCGCGTGGACCTCGGTCTTGCCCAGGGGATAGGTCTTGTGCACGTCGGACAGCTGCAGGATTGCCATTGCGTTCTCCTCGCGGCGCGGGGTGTACGTACCGATTCGATGTCGTCGGCCGGCCCTCGCGTCACGGGAGAACGATACGGATTTGTCCGGAGCGTTCCCATAAACGGGGGATGAAACGGGGATAACATTTTGATAGAAGCTCCCCTCCACCTGCCGCGGTTCGAGCCGCCGGTGGCGGGTGCGGTTTCGGACGGCGGAACGCGCAAATCTCCGCTTGACGCGGGGCCCGGCGGCGTCCAGACTCGTATCCTCTGTCCCTCGGCCGGGACCATCGGAGGCATCCATGTCCGCAAGCCTGCGCAGCCGTTTCTGGAAGGCCGCGATCCGGGCGGCGTTCCGGGACAAGGGGCTGTCCATTCCGGAACTGCGAGCCCGTTCCGAGAGGAACGGCCGCTTCCACCCGCCCTTCCCGACGGACACGGGCATCGAGGAGATTGTCCTGGAAGGTCTCCGCTGTGCGGCCATCCGGCCGCCCCGGGAGCGCCCCGAAAAGGTAGTGCTCTACCTGCACGGCGGGGGGTACGTGACCGGCTCGATCGAGTCGTACTGGATGCTCTGCGTGCCCCTGGCCCGGGCGCTCGGCCTGAGGGTCGTCCTGCCGGAGTACCGCCTGGCCCCGGAGCATCCCTACCCGGCGGCTCTCGAGGACGCGTTGAAGGCTTTCCGGGGGCTCCTGGCGGAGGGCCATGCCGCTTCCGACATCGTCCTGGCGGGGGATTCCGCCGGCGGGGGCCTCTGCCTGGCCGCGGCTCTGTCCCTCCGTGATTCGGGGAGCCCTGCGCCCGCCGCGGTGATCTGCCTGTCCCCCTGGGCGGACCTATCGAACTCCGGGGCGTCCCATGCCGCCAACGCGAAGTCGGAAGCCCTCCTGGACACCGGGACGCTTGATCGGTGGGCGGCCTTGTACTCAGGCGGCGCCCGTCTCGACGATCCCTACATCTCCCCCGTACACGGAGACTTCCGGGGCCTTCCGCCCCTCCTGATCCAGGTCGACCGGGGGGAGATCCTCCTGGACGACAGCCGGACCGTGGCCGAGAAGGCCGAGGCCGCCGGCGTGGACCTGAGCTTGAGCGTCTGGGACGGGCTCTGGCATGTCTGGCCCGCCCTGGGGGACCTGGTCCCCGAGAGCGGGGCCGCCTTCGAGGAGATGCGGGAGTTCCTGAAGGCGCGTTCCTTCCTGTAGGAGCGCCCCGCGGCCGCGAAGGTCCCGCCGGCAGGATGCCAAGCGGCCTCGAGGTTGTCGGCCTCTCTAGCAGGGTGTTGAAAAAGGCTAAGGAGCCTTTTTCAACACTACCTTAATGTCGCAATTGCGCAGAGAACCGTAAGGTTCTCGAGCAATTGCATAGCAGGTTGTTGAAATGCTTCGAGTATTTCAACAACCTGCTAGATCGCCTTGACCGGGGGCATGTCCCGGGGGTTCGGGGCCTTCACGACGAAGAACTCCAGGGTCTCGGTCCCCTCGTTCTGGATGGCCATCTTCGTGTTGAAGGGAACGGCCACGATGGTGCCCGCGGGATGCGGGGTTGCGGGACCGTCCTCCAGGGAGAGGCTCAAAGTCCCCCGCACCACCACCTGGTGGACGAAGGAGTTGGAGACATGGGTGGGGACGGCCTTGCCGGGCTCCACGACGATGTGGTTGATATTGACCCGCTCGTCGTCCACGATCTTCTCCATGGTCTGGGAATCGGTGCGGGCGAATGGAAAAGCACTCTCGATCATGGTCGCATCTCCTTTCCGTTTGAAGTCGCAGGTGATTCCGGTTCCGACCGGGACGCGACGGAATCCACATACCGTTCCACGAGGAAGGCCGCGGGTACGGCCAGGGCGACGGTCAGGGCCAGTCGGATCAGCATGAACCGGGGACCCAGGAAGCGGAGCTCGAGAAGCTCCTGTGGAAGCTTGATACAAGCCCAGGCCGTCAGGAACAGGAAGATATTCGCGGATCGGGCCCCTTTTTCCCGGAGGGCTGCGGCAAGGGGGAACGCCGCGTACAGGGGACCGGTGGGTAGGGAGCCCAGACCGATGGAGAGAAGCGCCCCCTTCCAGCCGGAGGATTTCCCCAGGATCCTCATCACCAGGTCCTTGGACACGAAGGCTCCGAAGAGCCCCATGAGGACGCAGACTGCGGGAAGGATGAACACGACCTCCCGGAGGAATCCGCCGCTTCCCTCGAGGATCGCGGCACGTTTATCCGGGAATGCAAGGGAGAATCCTCCGATCAGAACCAGAGCAGCGAAGGCGAGGAGAAGCCCTTTACTCCGCTTAGGAGCCTCAACGCCCGTACCCGGGCTTTTCGATTCCCCGTTCATACAAGGACTCCCATCAGGACGGCGATGGACAGGGCCAGGGCCGCGCTGACCAGATTCCGGGCCAGGGTGAAACGCCTTCCCAGGATCTTGATCTCCATCGGAATGGTGAATACCCCGATCATGGTCAGGGAGGTTATGAATGCAGCTACGGGCCCCGGGGATCCCCCGTTTTGGAGGACCTTGCCGGCCAGGGGGAAGCCCAGCAGGGCAGGCATATGAACCAAGGCTCCCAGCCCGAGGGCTGCGAGGACACCCGTGAATCCTGCACCTTCGCCAAGAACCAGTCCTACGGTCTCGGCGGGGATGAAAGCCAGGACGATGCCCACCACCGCCACCACCAGCAGGGTTACGGGAGCGATCCCCATCATCACCTGCAGCCCTTTCCTCAGACCCGCCCGGGCTTTTTCCCGGTCGCCGACCAAGGCCCATATCAGGGCTGCGACAGCCAAACCGTTGATAATGATCGCCGTCGAGTTCAATATTCCTCCCTCTTGCCCATCTTTTCCAAGTATTCCAGGAGTCTTTGAGATTCCTCCCTAGACAGCACTTCCATCAGGCTGCGTGCTATTCTGCGCCTGTGAAGGCGTACGGCTTCGGCAAGCTTGGATCCCGAGGGAGAAGCTCCCACTAAAAGAGCACGCGCATCCACCGGGTCCGGTTTCTTGTTTGCAAGTCCTGCCTGGACAAGCCTGTCGGCCAGTACGCTGGCGCTGGATTCCTTGATGCCCAGGGATTCCGCGAGCTCGCGCACGCGCAGGTGCCTTTCTCCTCCATCCGTAATCGCCAGGAGGGCCTTGGCCAGGGCGGGGGTGAGCCCCGAGCTCTCCGCCGGGGATCCTTCGAAGATCCGGGCTCGCAGTACGCAGAGAGCTTCTACGAAGCGATCTTCGACGGGTTCTTCAACAACCATATGTTTAGATAGTCTATCTATATATTATTTGTCAAGGTGTCTTTCCGGCAGCCGTTTCACCGGATCCCGGAGCCAAGCCGGGCTTCACACCGACGGCTCCCGATCCACCCGGTCGATCGCCGATGTCCGCTTCGCCGCGGGGAGTCCGGCTTTCGCCGGTCTCCCCGGACAAGCTTCGAACCGCCAGGGGCACGCCTCCGTCAGGATACGACCCGGGGCCGGGCAGTCGCCTCCTCCGTCTACTTCACCTTGGCCGCGAAGGCCTTGCCGTAGTCCCGGGCGGCCTTCAAGGCGTCCGTGTCGGGATTCCACAGGGCCCGGATCCCCTCGTCGACCACTTCGAAGCCGGATTCCCGGAGGGCATCGCCGATGATCTTCACGGACTCCCCGGACCAGCCGTAGCACCCGAAGGCCGCCGCCTTCTTGCCCTTGAACCGCAGGCCCTTGATCTCCTCGAGAGTTCCCGCCACGGCGGTCAGGATGCCCTTCCCGATGGTGGGAGAGCCGACGAGGATCGCCTTGGAGCGGAAGACGTCTGTGAGGGCGTCGTTCTTGTCGAACTTGGACAGGCAGTGGGAAACCACGGTCGTGGAGGGCGAGGCCTCCTGGATGGCCCGGGCCATCTCGTCCGCCAAGGCCCGGGTTCCCTCCCACATGGTGTCGTAGAGGATGGTGATCCGGTCCTCCTTATAGTCCTGGCACCACTCCATGTACTTGAGCACGATCTGGGTGGGATCCTTCCGCCAGATCACCCCGTGGCTGGTGGCTATCATGTTCACCGGCAGCTTGAGGGACAGAACCTGCTCGATCTTGGCCTTCACCAGGGCCGAGAAGGGGGTCAGGATGTTCGCGTAGTACTTGACGCATTCGTCGTAGAGCTCGTCCTGGTCCACCAGGTCGTTGTAGAGGCGCTCGGTGGCCAGGTGCTGGCCGAAGGCGTCGTTGGAGAAGAGGATGGCGTCCCCGGTCATGTAGGAGAACATGCTGTCCGGCCAGTGGAGCATGGGGGCTTCCACGAAGACGAGCTTCTTGCCGTTCCCCAGGTCGAACTCGTCCCCGGTCTTGACCGGGTGGAAGTCCCAGTCCTGGTGGTAGTGGCCCTTCAGGGACTTGATGCCGTTGGCGGTGCAGTACACGGGCAGGTCCGGACGGCGGCGCAGGAGCTCCGGCAGGGCCCCGGAGTGGTCGATCTCCGCGTGCTGGGCGATCACCGCGTCCAGCTTGCCCAGAAGTCCCTCGGCCTCCAGGTTGTCCACGAACTCCTTGGCGAAGGGCTTCCAGACCGTGTCGACGAGGACGGTCTTCCCCTCCTCGATCACGTAGCTGTTGTACGTCGAGCCCTTGTGGGTGGAGTACTCGTCCCCGTGGAACTTCGTGAGCTCCCAGTCCACCTTGCCTACCCAGGACACCGTCGCGGTCATCTGCTTCTTCATCTATGGCTCCTTCTGGCCGCCGTCCTCTTTGTCTGCCCGAGCGGCGGCATCGTGTTCCTGGTAAAATGGTACTATCGTGCCTTAATTCTGTCAATAGGGTATTGCGGTACTTTTATACTTTTTATATCAGGAAAGATTCCCATAATCCAAGGGGGCCATCGGGCGCCCCTGGGTCGCTGAGGCTCGAAGAGCTTCCGTGCCGCGATTCGGTCAGCAAAGCCGACCGAAGGCTCCTGAAGATCGACGAAGCACCATCCGCGCCCAGGGATGGGCGCTTGATTGTGGGACAGAATCGCTGCGCGATTCTGAACCGTCAGGGATGACGCGGATTCGTTGCCGCGCCGGCGGAAGCCGGCGTTGATTAAATTCGCGGAAGCTCGAAGAGCTTCCGTGCCGCCCTTTGGTCGGCTTTGCCGACCAAAGGCTCCTGAAGATCGACGAAGCCGTAGGCCTCGTTGCCGCGAGGGGGACGGCTTTGCCGTCCCCCTCGCGCGCTACCAGTCCAACAGCCGCCTCTGCCCCGTGAGGCCCCGGACCTCCGTGGCGTCCCAGCTCATCTCCAGGGTGCCCAGGTACGTCCCGGCGTCGTCGTAGATGGGCTTGTAGGAGATCACGATGAAACGGCCGCCCATCTCGATCCAGAAATCCGCCTTGTCCTTCTCCTTGCGCTTGAAGGATTCCAGAATTTTCTCCACCACCGCGACGCTCTTGTGGGGGTGGCAATTCTGGACCGAACGGCCGATGATCCCCGGGCTCCGGGGGAAGACCCGATGGGGTGAATCCGAGTAGTACATCACCTTGTCGTCCGCGTCCACGAAGGAGACGTCGACGGGCAAGCTCTTAAGGATCCGGTCCAATACGTCAAGAGGCAGGGATCCCGTGGAGAGGGCGATGGCGCCGCCGCCCGGCTTTTCGGGCTCGGAGGTTTCCGAGCCGGCCTTCGCGGCCGCTGCTTCCGCGGCGGTTCTCAGGGCCGCGTCGAAATTCGAGTACGCGCCGCCCCCGGCCGCCTGCACCGCCAGGGCGGGATCCCACCGGGCGCCGGGCTTGACCCAGGCGAAGCCGATGGCGTCCTCCCCCCGGCGGACCTCGGCCCAGTCCCGGTCGGTCAGGCGTTTCAGGGCGTTGGGAAGGAGGATCCGCTCCTCCATGAAGATCATCATCCGGACGCGCCGGACGAGATCCCGGGCCTTGGCACGCGCCGATCGGACGTCGCCGGCCCCCAGAGCCGCATCCAGGTCCCGGAAGGCGGCTCGGATCTCGTCGTGCTTGCCCCACATGACCTTGGAGGGTCCCGTGAACCCGGTCCGCTCCAGGTAGGGGAAGAGCTGGTTCTCCTTGCGCTCGTAGTGGACGATGATCGGGCGGAGGCCGTCCATGGCGGCCTTGACCGCCGGAATGCCGCCCGCGAAGGCGGCCAGGGACAGAGCTCGGGCACGCTTCCGGGCCTCGACGTTCTCCGCCCGGTAGGTGTGCACCGGGTGGCCGGGCATGCGGTCCGCCCGCTCCCCCCGCTCGAGCCCCGCCTTGAAGACGTCCGCGTGGACCTCGCAGAGCCGCTGGACCTCCTCCACGGGCATCCCTCCCTCGATCAGGGACTGCTCCAGGGAGGCTACCTCCGAGGCGTCCGCGTCCTTGATTAGATCGTGGAATTCCTTCTTGACCGCCGAAGGCGGAGCACCGGCGGCCAACTTCTCGATGATGACCTTCAGCCGTCCGGCGCGGTCCTCGGCACCCGGGCCCCTAGAGAGGTACTCGCTCATTCCCCGACCTGGGTCGTCAGGAAGACCTGGAGGGTCATCTGCTCGATCTTGCTCTGCAGGGCTTCGATGCCGTCCATGTGGGCGTCCTCGTCGTTCAGGATCGACTGGAGGACGTCCCGGGTCGCGTAGTCCTTGACCTCCCCGGCCAGGATGATGGCCTCGTTGTAGGCCTTGATGGCTCCCGTCTCCGCGGCGTGGTCGTTGTCCAGCTGCTTCGGGACCGTGGCCCCGATGGTGATCTTGTTCAGGGAGGAGACGATCGGAATGCCCTCCAGGAAGAGGATCCGGCCGATGAGCTTCTCAGCGTGCTTCATCTCGTCGATGGCCCGCTTCTCGAAGTGCTTGTGGAGCTTCTCGTAACCCCAGTCGTCGCACATCTCCGAGTGGACCATGTACTGGTTGATGGCGGTGAGCTCGTCCGCCAGGAGCCCGTTCAGGGCCGAAAGCAGCTTCTCGTTTCCTTTCATGGCATTCCTCCAAGGTTGATGTCGGATGATGGCGGGCGCCCGGTTTCCCGGCGCCCTCCCTTCACTATAGTACCCGGGATGCGATCTGGCAATTTGACCCCGGTGTCACGATCCTTGTGACGAAGGTATTCCTTGACCGGAGTACCTCCTGAGAACGATTATTAAATCACGTCCCCGCAAGGAGGCCAAAGAATGAAGAAGGTTCTGTTCTACCTGGGATACCTGGTGAGCTTCGCGGTGCCCCTGTACTTCTACTATCAGTCCGTCGGGGCCTACCTGGACGGCTACACCGCCTCGGTGCTCCTGGGGGTTTCCGCCTTCGTCCTGCTCTGCGACCAATTCATCCTGGCCTCCAAGCCGGGCTTCGCGGTCAAGGCCCTGGGCGCCAGGGGTCTTCTGGCTTTGCACCGCACGGCCCCCGCAGCCCTCGTCCTGATCGTGGCGGCCCACTTCACCCTGAAAAAGGCCGCCGGCTTCGGGACCACCAGCCTCCGGGCCCTGTTGGGCATCGGGGCCTTCACGATCCTCCTGGTCCTGGCCGCCTTCGCCGCGGTGATCATGGCCAACACGGTCCTGTCCCGGATCGGCTTCCTGGCGGCCTTCAAGAAGCACTTCACCGAGCATACGGGGATGACCTACAAGAAGGCCCGGGACCTGCACAACGCCTTCGTCCTGGTGGCGTACCTGGTCCTGATCCACGCCTTGCTGGCGTCCACCGGGGACTTCGGGATGAACCCGATCGGAGTCTCCTGGCTGATCTTCTGGTTCGTCCTGTCCCAGGGGATGTACGCCCGGTACCGGCTGACCGGACGGGGAGGGGCGGAGAAAAAAGCCCCGAAAGAAGGAGGAACGAAATGAATCGAACAAGGATCCTGAAGCTCGCGGTCCTGGCGGTCGCGGTGCTGGCCGCCGCGGCTCCCTTGGCCGCTCAAGGCGTGGCGCCTTCCCCGAAAACCCCGGCGGCGGACGGCACGGTGAGCCCCGGGGAGTACTCCTACACCTCCGCCCAGAAGGACATGACGGTCCACCTCTCCCTATCCCCCGACGGACGGACCCTCTACGCCGCCCTGGAAGCCCCCACCACGGGCTGGGTCTCGGTCGGTCTTGGTTCCCTGCGGATGGACGGGGCCTTCATGGTCCTGGGCTACGACGCCGCGGGAACGGCCGCGGTCAGCGAGGAAACGGGATCCGGCCGCAGGCATACCCCCAACCCGGCCCGGATCCTCACCGCCCAGGCGGTCCGGGAGACCGCCGGGAAGACGGTCCTGGAGTTCGCCCTGCCCGCGGCGCCCCATGCCGCCGGCTCCAGTCTCAAGCTCATCCTGGCCTACGGCCGGCGGGACGACTTCACCTCGATCCACGCCCGGTACGCCCCGGTGGAGGTGCCGATCTCGCGGTAGATGCCGCGGCGGGCGCCCGATCCCGTTCGCCGGAGAAGCCGCCTACTCGACAGGCCGCCCCTCCGCGGCCCGGGGAAGGATGCGCCGGTGGGCAATGGGCGACAGGATCACGATGGAGGTGGAGACATCCCCGAAGGGCATGAGGCGGTCGATGAGGTGACGCATCTCGTCCATGTTGCTGACCGCCGCCTTGATGAGGTAGTCCACCTCCCCGGTGACCCGGTGGCACTCCAGGATGTCCTGGTCCGCCTCGATCTTGGCCTCGAAGATCCGCGGGGACACCTTCAGGGACGAGAGCCGGATGAGGAGCATGGTGTCCCGGCCGATCGCCTTGAGGGAGATCCGAGCGGAGTAGCCTTCTATGATCCCGGCATCCTGGAGCCGGGCCATCCGCTCCGAGACGCTCGGACGGCTCAGGTTCAGGCGCTTGGATAGCTCGCTGATCTTCATGCGGGCGTCCTGCTGGAGCAGGTCCAGAAGGCGTACGTCCAGGGCGTCCATGGTGACCTCCGTTTTGCAGGTGAAGCTACCTAAAAACCTGCAATATGGAATACAGTATAGGAAAAGTGCTTCGGAATACCATAGCGCCCCCGGAAAAACAGGTATATCCTTGCCCGGGGGGACACCGCCGTGGCACAGGAATCCTTCGGAAACTTTACCGACATACTCGCGATCTGCCGTAAGCTCGGAAAGGTCCGGATCAGCGTGGCCGTGGCCCAGGACGAGGACGTCCTCCGGGCCGTCTGGGCCGCCCGGGACGCGGGCATCGCGGACGCCGTCCTGGTCGGGGACCGGGGCCGGATCGAGGCCATCGCGGCCAAGGCCGAGGTCGGCTCCCTGGATATCGTCCACGAGCCGGACGAGGTAGCGGCGGCGCGGAGAGCGGCCTCCCTGGTGCGGGAAGGCCGGGCGGACGCCCTCATGAAGGGCCTTGTGAACACCAGCGACTTCCTGCGGGCGGTCCTGGACCCCGACTCGGGGCTCCGCAAAGGTTCCCTCCTTTCCCACCTGGCGGCCTTCGAGGTCCCGGGGCTTTCCAAGCTGATGTTCCATACCGACGGGGGGATCAACATCGCCCCGGGTCTGGATGAGAAGAAGGCCATACTCCTGAACGCCCTCGGAGCCCTGGCCCGGGTCGGGATCCGGGAGCCCAAGACGGCCCTCCTGTCCGCCAACGAGCAGGTGAACCCCAAGATGCCCTCCACCACGGACGCCCGGGCCCTGGTGGAGATGCGGGCCCGGGGGGAGATCCCCGCGGGCATCCTGGAGGGCCCCATCGCCCTGGACGTGGCGGTCAGCCGCCGGGCCGCGGAGCACAAGAAGATTCGGAGCGAGATATCCGGGGACGCGGACCTCTTCCTGGTCCCCAACATCGAGGCGGGCAACCTTTTGGGCAAGGCCCTGGTCTACTACGCGAAGGCCAAGATGGCGGGTCTGGTCCTGGGGGCCGCCTGCCCCATCGTCCTGACGTCCCGGTCCGAGACGGCGGAGGGGAAGCTCCACTCCATCGCCCTGGCCAGTTTGATAGCTCTGTCCCCGGCTCCCTGAGCCGCGCCGGGAACCATAAAGCATGGGAGGCGACATGAAGAAGCTGATGACGGGAAACGAGGCCGTCGCCCGGGGAGCCTGGGAAGCCGGCGTGAAGTACGCATCCGCCTATCCCGGCACCCCCAGCACGGAGATCCTGGAGACCATCGCGGAATACAGGGGCGACATCAAGGCCGAATGGGGGGTCAACGAGAAGGTGGCCTTCGAGGCGGCCATGGGCGCCGCCATCGCGGGAGCCCGGTCCCTGGCGGCCATGAAGCACGTGGGCCTCAACGTGGCCGCGGATCCCCTGTTCAGCATGGCCTACACGGGCACCAACGGCGGTTTCGTGGTGATCACCGCGGACGAGCCCGGCCAGCACTCCTCCCAGAACGAGCAGGACAACCGCAACTACGCCCCCTTCGCCAAGGTCCCCCTCTTCGAGCCCGGGGACAGCCAGGAATGCCGGGACATGGTCAAGGAAGCCTTCCGGGTCAGCGAGGACTACGACACCCCTGTCCTTGTGCGCATGACCACCCGGACCAGCCATTCCAAGGGTATCGTGGAGTGCGGGGACCGCGAGGAAGCCGCCATCCGGGAGTACCGCAAGGACGCGGTCAAGTACGTCTCCGTCCCGGCCCACGCCCGGGCCCGCCGCCTGGTGGTGGAGGACCGGATGAGGCGCCTTGCGGACTATTCCGAGGCCAGCCCCTTGAACTACGTGGAGGACAACGGGTCGGAGGTCGGGGTCATCGCCTCGGGAACCGCCTTCTTCTTCGCCAAGGAGGTCTTCGGCTCGACGGCGTCCTACCTCAAGCTGGGCTTCACGAACCCCATGCCGGTCCGGAGGATCCGGGACTTCTGCGGTTCCGTGAAGAAGATCTACGTGATCGAGGAGAACGACCCGATCATCGAGACCCAGGTGCGCCTGCTGGGCTTCGACTGCCTGGGCAAGAAGGTCTTCCCCTTCTGCGGGGAGCTCACCTCGGACATCATCCGGAAGTCCGTGTTCGGCTCCTGCTTCGACGCCTTGGAGGCGGACCCGGCCAAGATCGTGGCCCGCCCCCCCACCCTCTGCGCGGGCTGTCCCCACCGGGGCTTCTTCTACGAGCTCGGGCGGCGGCGGAACGTGATGGTCTCCGGGGACATCGGCTGCTATACCCTGGGCTTCGCGGAGCCCTACAACGCCATGGACACCTGCGTCTGCATGGGCGCCAGCATCAGCGCGGGCCACGGGGCCCAGCAGGTCTTCGACATGCGCAAGGACGAGAAGCCCCGCCGGGTGGTCTCCGTCCTGGGGGACTCCACCTTCTTCCACACCGGGATCAACTCCCTCCTGATGGTGGGCTACAACCGGAGCCGGACGGTCAACGTGATCCTGGACAACCGGATCACCGGGATGACCGGGCACCAGCAGAACCCGGGCTCGGGATACGCGCTGGACGGGAGCCGCACCCCGGACCTGGACTTCGAGGCCCTGGTCCGGGCCTGCGGGATCTCCAACGTGCGGACCATCGACCCCAACGACCTCAAGCTGGTCAAGGAGACCCTGGACTGGGCCCTGGCCCTGGACGAGCCCTCGGTGATCATCACCCGCTGGCCCTGCGCCCTCAAGCGCTTCAGCCCCGAGGACAAGAAGGAGTTCGCGGGGGCCTTCCAGTCCCGCTACCGGGTGGACCGCGATCTGTGCATAGGCTGCAAGGCCTGCCTCCGGAGCGGCTGTCCCGCCCTCGCCTTCGACTTCGCCGGGAAGAAGTCCGGCATCGACCCGGACCAGTGCGTCGGCTGCGGCGTCTGCGCGCAGATCTGCCCCAAGTCCGCGATCGTCCGGGAATGAGGAGGCCGTCATGGTGAAGAGCATCCTTCTGGTGGGCGTGGGCGGACAGGGCACCATCCTGGCCGCCAAGCTCCTGACCACGGGCCTCATGGAGGCCGGCTACGACGTCAAGATGAGCGAGATCCACGGCATGTCCCAGCGGGGCGGCTCGGTGTCCAGCCAGGTCCGGTACGGGGACGAGAAGGTACACTCCCCGGTCATCGAGGTGGGCGGGGCGGACATCCTGGTCAGCTTCGAGCGGATGGAGGCCCTGCGCTGGCTCCGCTTCCTGAAGCCCGGGGGCCGGGCCATCGTCAACGACTACCGGATCAACCCGATGCCCGTGGTGTCCGGCAGGGCCGAGTACCCCGAGGGGATCCTGGAGGAGCTCAAATCCAAGGCCGACGCCTCCGTCGTGGACGCCGCGGCCAAGGCTTCCGAACTCGGGAATCCCAAGGTGATGAACGTCATCCTCCTGGGGGCCGCAATTCGGTCCATGGGACTCGGGTCCATCGACTGGGCCCGCATCATCCGGGAGAACGTGAAACCCGCCTTCGTGGAATTGAACCTGAAGGCCCTCGAGGTCGGGTTGGGCTTGGTCTAGACAGGCCTTGGAACCATAGTGGGGACAGGATGAACAAGATAAAGAAAGGATGAACAGGATAGATCAGGGGGAATGGATCTTCCCCCTCTCTTCATCCTGTTCATCCATTCCGAATCCTGCTAATCCTGTCGATCTTCTGGTTCCAGGGCCTATTCCCCGTTCACTCCGTGGTGATTCCAGAAACCTTCATTTCCCGGCCACCCGCCGAACCACCGCCTCGCAGTCCGCGGCGTCCATGAACTTGGGCACCGGATAGAGGGGGTGGGCCTCCGCCAGGGCGCGTCGTACGATGAGGGGGATGTCCTCCTCCCGGACGCCGTCCATACGTTCGGGGATGGAAAGACGCCGGGACAGGTCTCGAACGGCCGCGGTGAAGGCCCGGGCCCGGGACTCCTCGTCCATGCCTGCGGACCCGACCCCGGCTTCTTCCGCCAGCCGGGCCAGGGGCGCGGCGACGGCGTTCCCGTAGAAATCCAGCACGTAGGGCAGGATGACCGCGTTGGCCAGGCCGTGGGGGATACCGTACAGGCCCCCCAGCTGGTGGGCTATGGCGTGGACGTACCCCACGTAGGCCCGGGTGAAGGCGGAGCCCGCGCAGAAAGAAGCCCGGAGCATGGCGGTCCGGGCGGCCAGGTTCCGTCCGTCCTTGTAGGCGGCCTGGAGGTTCGCGAAGACCAGGCGCACCGCCTCCTCGGCCATGGCCCGGGTCCCGGCGGTGTTGCTCCGGCCCACGTAGGCCTCCACCGCGTGGGTCAGGGCGTCCAGGCCCGTGGTGGAGGTGATGTTGGGGGGCAGTCCCAGGGTCAGCTCGGGATCCAGAACCGCCCAGCGAGGCATGATCTTGGGGTCCGAGATGGAATACTTCTCGTGGGTTTCCGGGTCCGCGATGACCGCGGCCACGGTCCCCTCGGAACCCGTGCCCGCGGTGGTCGGCACCGCGAAGAGGGGCTTCGGTTTCCGGCCCGCCCGCAGGAGGCCCCGCATCCGGCGTACGGTCCTGCGGGGGTTCGCGGCCCGGGCCGCACAGGCCTTGGCGCAATCCATGGGGGAGCCGCCCCCGAAGGCGACGACCGCCTGGCAGCCCTCCCGGACGAAGAGGGACAGAGCCTCTTCGATGTTGCCGATGGTCGGGTTGGGCTGGACCCCGTCGTACAGGACCCGGCCGATCCCCGTCTCGTCCAGCCCGGCCAGGAGGCCGTCCGGGAGACCCGCGGCCCGAAGGCCCTTGTCCGTGACCACCAGGACCTTGGAAAAGCCCTTTTCCTTGATCAGGGCCGGAAGGCGTTTGACGCTGCCGGGACCCTCCAGGAGTTCGGGCGGACGGAAGGACATGAAGTAGGAAGTCAGGCGCAGGACGTTCTGGATGACACGGTAGCCGATATGCTTGAGCGCCATGGAAGGCTCCTCGATGCGGGATGCCTCCATTGTACGCCCTACGGTCGGAAACGCAAGAACCGGCAGGGGGACGGTCCCGATCCGGCGGCCGCCCCCCTCGCTATCTCATTTCTTCTTCCTTTGCCGGACGCACTCGGTCAGGAGGTACTCGATCTGGCCGTTGATGGAGCGGAAATCGTCCTCGGCCCAGGCCGCCAGCTCCCTCCACAGGCTCGGGGAGAGCCTCAAGAGGATCTGCTTCTTGCCGCCTTCCTTGTCCGTGCCGTCCATGCCGATCCCCCGGAATATCTCAGTAGATGGAGCCCGAGTTTACCACGGGTTGGGCGTCCTTGTTGCCGCACAGGACCACCAGGAGGTTGCTGACCATGGCGGCCTTCCGCTCCTCGTCCAGGTTAACGATGTTCTTGTCCGAGAGCTTCTCCAGGGCCATCTCCACCATCCCGACGGCCCCCTCCACGATCATCTGTCGGGCGGCGATGATGGCCGTGGCCTGCTGGCGCTGGAGCATGGCCGCCGCGATCTCCGGGGCGTAGGAAAGGTGGGTGATCCGGGCCTCCAGGATCTCCAGGCCCGCCAGGTCCACCTTGCGCTGGATCTCCTCCTTGAGCCGCTCCGCGATCTCCTGGCTGGATCCCCGCAGGGACTTCTCCCCCTCCTCGTCCGTGGCGTCGTAGGGGTAGAGGCGGACGATATTGCGCAGGGCCGAGTCGCACTGGATGGAGAGGTATTCGACGAAGTTGTCCACGTTGAAGACCGCCTTGGCGGTGTTCACGACCTTCCAGACCACCACGATGCCGATGATGATGGGGTTGCCCAGGGCGTCGTTGACTTTCTGCTTGTCGTTGCTCAGGGTCATGGCCTTGAGGGAGATCCTGCGGGCCGGCTTCCGGGCTCCCCAGGCCGACGCGGCCGCGCTCCCGGGCTTGGAGGGAGGCTTGCCCTCGCCGGGAACGGCCCCCGTCGTGGGTTCCAGATCCGGGGGATTGGCCGCCGTCGAGAAGGGGTTCACGAAGAAGAACCCCGGTCCCCGCAGGGTGCCGTGGTACCTCCCGAAAAGCGTCAGGACCAGGGCCTCGTTGGGTTTCAGGATCCTGAGCCCCCCGAAGAGGACGGGCCCGATCACCGAAGCGTACAGGCCGCACGCGATCGTCAGGGCCAGGGCGCCGAAGCCGCCGTCCCCGCGGTCCAGGGCTATGATTCCCAGGACGGTCCCGGCAGTCGAGGCCAGGGTCAGGACGACATTCAGCGCCAGGGCGGCCATGCCGTCCGCCCGGGTTGCCGGTTTCTCCTCCATCAAAGGTTCGGTATTCATGCTATGCCTCCCGCCCACCTGGGCGATATGTTTGTGATATCAATTTGATAGTATCTCGATATAAGAAAGTCGTCAAGGGTTCCTGGGCGAATTTCACGGAATTCGGCCGATTTCCGGCCTCGGGCCGGGAGGTCCGGGGAGTAGGCCGTACCGTAGCGGGGAACTTCCCTTCCCGGCCGGGATGTGCTGTACTGTCGATATGAAGCTTTGCCTGGTAGTGGCCGAGGAGACCGTGGACCAAGCCGCCGAAACCCTGGGCCGATACGACAAGGTCGTCCCGATCTTCGAGGTGCGCGCCGATTTCCTGGCCGACCTGGGACCGGATTCCGCGGCGCTGCTGCGAAGCAGCACGGACCGGAGCCTGATCTTCACGGCCCGGCTGCCCGCGGACGGGGGCCGGTGGACCGCCGGTCCGGCCGCCCGGCGGAGGGCCTACGAGCGGGCCGTCGCCGCGGGCTTCGACTACGTGGACCTGGAGATCGGCGCCTTCCCGGACCTGGATACCGGCGGGCGGACTCGGGTGATACGGTCCTTCCACGACATGGGCGGGATGCCCCGGAACATCCGGGAGATCTTCGCCCGGGCTTGCGGGAATCCCGGGGAGATCCCCAAGATCGCGGTGACCCTGAACCGCCCGGAGGACACGGTCCGATTCCTGGAATGGAACGCGGAACTCCGCGCATCCGGCCCCGCTCCCAGGGTCGTCACGGCCATGGGCCGCAAAGGGGCGTTCTCACGGATCCTGGGGAGTCGCCTGGGCATCGAACATACCTACGTCCCGGTCCCCGGGAAACTCCTCCTGCCCGGCATGGTGGGCCTCGACGCCATGACCGAGGGGTACGGGGCCGACCGGATCGGCGACCGGACCGAGGTGTACGGCCTGGTCGAGCCGTCCTCGACCTACGTCCCCCCGGAGACGACGGATCCCGAAGAGGACCGCCCCGGGACGGATCCCGGGGCGGATGCGGTCCGGGTCCCCTTCGTCCTGGACTCCGAGGAGGAGTGCCGGGCCCTCCGGGACTTCTTCCGGATCGAGCGGTTCTACAGCCGGAACAACAGGTCCTCGTAGGTCGGGAGGGGCCAGGCGTCCTTGGCCACCAGCTTCTCCACGGCGTCGACCCGGGAACGGAGGGCGGACATCTGGGTCGTGACCTTCTCCCGGTAGACCTTGGCCTGGGAAAGGGCGTCCTCGGTCTCCTGGGCTTCGACCAGGACTTTTTCCAGCTTCTCCGTCTCCTCGCTGATCTCCGCGGTCAGCTCCGCGATCCGCTTGGCCCTCTTTTCCTGGGGAGCGCTGACCGCCCCGATGGCCGCCAGGCTGGCGGATTCCCGGGCCAGGGCCCCCGCGAAGGCCGTGGCCGCGGGGAAGATGGAGCGGCGGACCATGTCGATCATGACCCCCGCCTCGATGTTGATCTGCTTGGAGTACTTCTCCAGGTAGATGTGGTACCGGCTCTCCAGCTCGGCCTTGGACAGGACCTTGTGGCCCTCGAAGAGGCTCACGATCTCCGGCTGGGTCAGGATTCCGAAGGTCTCGATGGAAGCCCGGATGTTCGGCAGGCCCCGGCGCTCGGCCTCCTTGACCCATTCCTCGGAGTAGCCGTTGCCGTTGAAGGTCACCCTGCGGTGCCGGGCGTACGAATCCTTCACGATGGCCTGGATCGCGGCGGTTCTGTCCGAGGCGGCCTCCAGCCTGTCCGCGAACTCCGAGAGGACCTGGGCCACCGCCAGGTTGAGGTAGGTGTTGGGGGTGGCGATGGACTGGGAGGAACCGACCATGCGGAACTCGAATTTGTTGCCCGTGAAGGCGAAGGGGCTCGTGCGGTTGCGGTCCGAGAGGTCCCGGGGAAGGCTGGGAAGGCTCGTGACCCCCAGCTTGATCTTGTCCCCGTTGCTCTGGGACTGGGCCTTTCCCTCCACGATGGCGTCCAGGATGCCGCAGAGCTGGGAGCCCAGGAAGACCGAGATGATGGCCGGAGGGGCCTCGTTGGCCCCCAGGCGGTGGTCGTTGCCGGCAGTGGCCGCGGCGGAGCGGATGAGCACCGCGTACCGGTCCACCGCCTCCACCACGGCGGTCATGAACAGGAGGAACCGGGCGTTGGACTCGGGGTTCTCCCCGGGTTCCAGGAGGTTGAGCCCGTCGTCGGTGGCCATGGACCAGTTGTTGTGCTTGCCCGAGCCGTTGACCCCCGCGAAGGGCTTCTCGTGGAGCAGGGCCTCCATCCCGTGCCGTCGGGCCACCTTCTGCAGGGTCTCCATGACCAGCTGGTTGCCGTCCACCGCCACGTTGGTGGTGGTGAAGATGGGGGCCAGCTCGAACTGGTTCGGGGCCACCTCGTTGTGCTGGGTCTTGGCGGAAACCCCTACCTTCCAGAGTTCGAAGTTGACCTCCCGCATGAAGGAGGCCACCCGCTCCTTGATGGCCCCGAAGTAGTGGTCCTCCATCTCCTGGCCCTTGGCGGGCATGGACCCGAAGACCGTCCGCCCCGTGAGCATGAGGTCCGGCCGCCGCTCGAAGTACTTCGAGTCCACAAGGAAATACTCCTGCTCGGGCCCCACGGTGGTGATGACCCTCCGGGAGGTCTCGTTGCCCAGGGCCCGGAGCACCCTAAGGGCCTGGGCGCCCAGGGCGTCCATGGACCTTAGGAGGGGGACCTTCTTGTCCAGGGCGTGGCCGTAGTACCCGATGAAGGCCGTGGGGATGCACAGGGTCGTGCCCGTCGGATCCTGCTTCAGGAAGGCCGGGCTGGTGGTGTCCCAGGCGGTGTAGCCCCGGGCCTCGAAGGTGGCCCGGAGGCCTCCGGAGGGGAAGCTGGAGGCGTCGGGCTCGCCCTTGATCAGCTCCTTGCCCGAGAACTCCATCAGGATCTTCCCGTCCGGGGTCGGAGATATGAAGGAATCGTGCTTTTCCGCGGTGAGCCCCGTGAGGGGGTGGAACCAGTGGGTATAGTGGGTGGCTCCCTTCTCCAGGGCCCAGTCCTTCATCGCGCTGGCCACCACCTCCGCTAGCTCCAGGGAAAGCTCCTTCTCACCCGCCTGGACCTCCAGGAGTTCCTTGTAGACGTTCTTGGGAAGCCGTTCCCGCATGACCGCGTTGGAAAAGGAATTGATCCCGTACAGGCTCGTCACGGGGGTCTCGGAAAAATCGATGGACTTGCTCATGGTCTCTCCTCGAAGTATGGGCCGGTCCCGCGGAGCCGCGGACCTGCATATCCCAATGCATAGCAGGAGTCGTGCCGGATCGGGTGCGGATAGAAGAATATGTCCGACTTCGGGCAGACTTAGCCCCTTTGGAATGAATAAACAGGTAGAACCACAGAGACACAGAGGCACGGAGAAACGAGGGAGGGAAATTAGGAAAGCAAGGAACCTTATAGGCGGGAACGCACGATTGAGTTACTGTCTTTATGAGTATAGAAATACTGGGTTCGCCTCAACCCTGCGCATCGCATCCGACCGATCCCGGCGATCGGCGTCGCCGGAAGCTTTTCCGAGTCTTCGGCAGGTTTTCCTACATAATTGTATTTAGGAGTAATATCTCCTACATTTATGTAGCTTTCATGGACAATCTGGGCGCCCGATACAATCTCCAGTTGACCGCGTAGTGCCGGACCCGCAGACCCATCTGCCGCTCCGTGATGCCCAGGGAACGGGCCGCCGCGGCCATGTTGCCTCCGGTGATCTTCAGGGCTTCCACGATCAGCTCCTTCTCAAGGCGCGAAAGGGCGGCGTCCAGGGTGGAAGTCGGCTCCGTCCGGGTCGACACGGCGGACTGGAGGCTGGGGGGCAGGTGATAGGAGTGGATGACCATGTCCGTGGACAGGATGACCGCCCGCTCGATGCAGTTTTCCAGCTCCCGGACATTGCCCGGCCAGTGATAGCTGGTCAAGAGGTCGATGGCCGGGCTGGAGATGCGCTTGACCGCCTTGCCGTTCCGGGCCGCGTACTTCTCCGTGAAGTGGTCCGCCAGAAGGACGATGTCGCTCTTCCGCTCCCGGAGGGGCGGAACGCGGATCGGAAAGACGTTGAGCCGGTAATACAGGTCCTCCCGGAAGCGACCCGCGGCCAGCTCCTCCTCCAGGCTGCGGTTCGTGGCGGCGATCACGCGGACATCCACCTTGACCGCCCCGGAGCCGCCCACCCGCTCGATCTCCCTCTCCTGCAGGACCCGGAGGAGCTTGACCTGGACCTGGGAGGAGAGCTCCCCGATCTCGTCCAGGAAGACCGTGCCCCCGTGGGCCAGCTCGAAGCGGCCCTTGCGCCGGCCCGCGGCCCCGGTGAAGGCCCCTTTCTCGTGGCCGAAGAGCTCGCTCTCGATGATCGATTCCGGCAGGGCCGCGCAGTTCACCTTGACGAAGGGGCCGCCCGCCCGCCGGGACTTCCGGTGGATCTCCGCCGCCACGAGCTCCTTGCCGGTGCCGCTCTCCCCGGTGATCAGGACCGTGGCGTCGCTGGGGGCCACCCGGTCCACCAGGGCCAGGACGGCCCGCAGGGCGTCGCTGGTGCCGACCAGGGAGCCCGATAAGGCCTCGTCCCCCGCGCAGGCCGCGGCGAGAGGCTCCGTCCCGGTCGGATCCGGTCCGGCCCGGGAGGACCGCTCCCGGATCCGTTCCCGGAGTTTGGCGGAGTCCGCGATCAGGGCGGCCGCCCTCTCCAGGAGGTCCAGGTCCGCAGCCTCCCGGCCCCGCCCGGCCGCTTCCGGGTCTCCGGCCCTGCCCGGTCCGGTCCCGGGGGATACGGCGCGGACCTTGCGTTCGGCGCTCAGGGTGCCCGTGACCGCCCCCCCCTGCCGTATGGGCACGCAATAGTACGCCTTCCCGGCCAGGTCCGCTCGGGAACGAGCCCCGGCGCGGTTCAGGAATCGGGGCTCCTCGGCGAGGTCGGGCACGACGATCGGGTCCCCGGATTCGAAGACCCGGCCCACGATGCCCTCGCCCAGGCGGTATCTCCCCCGGAGTATGTCCTCGGCACTGTATCCCCGGGCTTCCTCGATCCGGAGGACGCCCTCCGCCCGGTCCAGGAGGGTCACCATGCCCCGGGCCAGGCCCGCCCGGATTTCCAGGAGCTCCAGCACGGGACCCAGGGCGTCCCTCAGGTCCACATGGCGGTCCAGGGTCCGGGCCAGGTCGAAGAGGAGACCGAGGGTCTCGAGCTCCCCGGCCCGGGAGTCCGGATTCCCGGTCCCGCCCGGTTTCCCTGCGGCCGTTTCTACGTATGCATCCCGTCCCATGCATCAATAGTTACATAAATGTATGAAAATGTAAGCCCCCTAATTGACCACCTCCATGATCTGCTCCTCTATGGGCTTCCCGGGCAGGACCATGGGCAGGACGCACTCGTCGATCCCGATCCGAAGGTCGATCAGGGCCGGGGAACGTTCGGACAGGGCTTCCGCGAGGGCCGCCCGGAAGGACGGGAGGTCCTCCGCCCGCCAGGCCCGGATGCCGAAGGCGTCCGCGAGCTTCACGAAATCCGGCGGCCGGTCCAGGTCCGTCTGGGCGTAGCGCCGCTGGCAGAGCATGGTCTGCCACTGCCGGACCATCCCCAGGGTGCGGTTGTTCATCACCACCACCAGGACAGGCAGGCCGTAGCGCACCATGGTGGCGAGCTCCGTGAAATTCATGCGGAAGGAGCCGTCCCCGGCGATGTGGACCACCTGCCGGTCCGGCCGGGCCAGCTGGGCCCCGATGGCGGCGCCGGTGCCGTACCCCATGGTCCCGAGGCCCCCGGAGGACAGGAAGGTCCGGGGAACGGAGAACCCGAAGTACTGGGCCGTCCAGATCTGGTGCTGGCCGACCTCGGTGGTCACGATCGTGTCCCGGGGAACCGCCGCCCGGATCGCCTCCAGGGCGGCCCGGGGGGCCGTTCCGTCGGGGGACCGGCCCGCCGGGGGCTCCTCCCGCCACCCGTCCACCCGGTCCCTCCACCCGGGGCGGGAGCCGCGCTCCAGCCGCGGCAGGAGCCGGGACAGGAGCTCCCCGGCGTCCCCCACCAGGGAGTGGAAACAGGGCACGTTCTTGCCGATCTCCGCGGGATCGATGTCCAGGTGGAGGATCTGGGTGTCCCGGATGAAGCTCGAGGTGTCGCTGACCACCCGGTCGGAAAAGCGGGTCCCCACGGCGATGAGGAGGTCCGAGTTGCGGACTGCCGCGTTGGAGGCCCGGGTGCCGTGCATGCCCACCATGCCCGTGCATAGGGGATGATCGGCGGGGAAGGCGCCCTGCCCCATGAGGGTCAGGGCCACGGGGGCGTCGATCCGTTCCGCCAGCTCCCGGAGGGCCTCGGACGCACCGGAGGCGATGACCCCGCCCCCGGCCACGATGAAGGGCCGCCGGGACGAGGCGATCAGGGCGGCCGCCTCGTCGACCTCCCCGTCGGTCGCCGACCGGGTTCCCCGGGGCGGGGCGGGCACGAAGCTCTTATCCGCCGACAGGGGCAGGGGCTCCCAGTTCGCGGAGGCGGAGCAGAGGTTCTTGGGGATGTCCACCAGGACCGGCCCGGGACGGCCGAACCGGGCGATGTCGAAGGCCCGACGCAGGGTGGAGGCCAGGGCGGCGACGTCCTTCACGATGAAGTTGTGCTTGGTGACGGACATGGTGATCCCCGTGATGTCCACCTCCTGGAAGGAGTCCTTGCCCAGGAGGTTCGTGGGAACGTTCCCGGTAATCGCCACCAGGGGAACCGAATCCATGTAGGCCGTGGCCAGACCCGTCACCAGGTTCGTGGCGCCGGGCCCGCTGGTGGCGATCACGACCCCCGTCTTGCCGGAGGCCCGGGCGTAGCCGTCCGCCGCGTGGGCGGCCCCCTGCTCGTGGGAGGTCAGGATGTGGCGGATCCGGTCCGCGTTCCGGTAGAGCTCGTCGTAGATCCCGATGACCGAACCCCCGGGAAACCCGAAGACCGTGTCCACCCCCTGTTCCGCCAAACACTCGATCACGATTCGCGCGCCGCTCATCATCATGGTTCCTTCCTCCCCAGGACCCGGACGACCCGGTCTCCCATGGCCTCCGTGCCCACGACCTTCTCCGAGGGATCCCCGGAGGCTATGTCCGCGCAGCGGTATCCCTCCGCCAGGACCCGGGACACCGCGGACTCCACGGCCCTGGCGCAGGGCTCCAGGGCCAGGGAATGCCGGAGGAGCAGGGCCGCCGAGAGGATCGCCGCCAGGGGGTTGGCCGTTCCGCTGCCCGCGATGTCCGGCGCCGAGCCGTGGATGGGCTCGTACAGCCCCGGACCGGAGTCGCCGAGGCTGGCGCTGGCCAGCATCCCGATGGAGCCCGTGATCATGGAGGCCTCGTCCGACAGGATGTCCCCGAACATGTTGCTGGTGGCGATAACGTCGAACTGGCTGGGATTCCGGACCAGCTGCATGGCGCAGTTGTCCACGTACATGTACGAGACCTCCACGTCCGGCCAAGCGGGGGACAGAGCTCGGGAGGTCTCCCGCCAGAGGCGGCTGGACTCCAGGACGTTGGCCTTGTCCACCACGCAGAGCCTTCCGGACCGGCTCCGGGCGGCCCGGAAGGCCATGGTCAGGAGGCGGGTGATTTCCTTGCGGGAATACCTCTCCGTATCCCAGGCCACCTCCCCGTCGGGACTGCGGCCCCGGTCCCCGAAGTACATGCCCCCGGTGAGCTCCCGCACGATCAGGAGGTCGAAGCCCTTCCCCGCGATCTCGTCCTTCAAGGGACAGGCGGAGCGGAGTTCCGGGAAAAGCCGGGCGGGCCTGAGGTTGGCGTACACCCCCAGGCCAGCCCGGAGCCCCAGGAGCCCGGCCTCGGGTCTGCGGGCTCCGGAAAGGTCGTCCCAGCGGGGCCCCCCGACCGCGCCCAGGAGCACCGCGTCCGCGGCCTTGCAGGCCGCCAGGGTCTCCGCGGGCAGGGGAACTCCCTTCTCGTCGATGGCCGCGCCCCCCAGGAGGACGGTCTCGAAGCGGAAGGAGACGCCGAACTGGGCCCCGACAGCCTCCAGGACCCGGACCGCCTGGGCGGTCACCTCGAGGCCGATCCCGTCCCCGGGCACCAGGGTTATGGCGTTCTTCATGACCCGCCTCCCTCGGCGCCGGAATCCCCGGCCTCGGTCAGACGGGCGCGCACGTACTCCGTGAGGCCCCCGGCTTCCATGATGCGCCGCATGAAGGGCGGGAAGGGGGCGGACCGCCAGGAGGAGTTCTTCGTCCCGTCCGAGATGGTTCCCGATCCGAAATCCAGGGACAGCCGGTCCCCGGCCTCGATCCCGGCGGCGGCCTCGGGGGATTCCAGGATGGGAAGCCCGATGTTCACCGCGTTGCGGTAGAAGATCCGGGCGAAGGAAGCCGCGATCACGCAGGAGACTCCTGCGGCCTTGATAGCCACCGGGGCATGCTCCCGGCTGGAGCCGCAACCGAAGTTCCGGCCCCCCACGAGGACGTCCCCGGGCCGCACCGCCCCCGCGAAGGAGGGGTCCAGGTCCTCCATGCAGTGGGCGGCCAACTCTGCGGGATCGCTGGTATTGAGGTATCGGGCGGGGATGATGGCGTCGGTGTCCACGTTGTCCCCGTACTTGAAGGCACGTCCCGCGGCGGTCATCGTGCGCCTCCCGCCGGGACGGCATCCCGGGACCTGCCGCGGCTCGCGGCCCGGCCGCCGCCCCACCCGGGCTCCGGCGTCGAGAGGAGCCGCTCCCGGTCCGGGGCTTCCAGGACCTCCGAGGGGTCGCGGATCCGGCCCGTCACCGCGGCGGCCGCGGCCACGGCGGGACCCGCCAGGTAGATCTCCGACTCGGGATGGCCCATGCGGCCCACGAAGTTGCGGTTCGTCGTGGCCACGGCCCGCTCCCCCGCGGCCAGGATGCCCATGTGGCCCCCCAGGCAGGGCCCGCAGGTCGGGGTGGACAGTACGGCCCCGGCCTCCACGAAGTCCTCCGCCAGGCCTTCCCGGATCGCCTGGAGGTAGATCCTCTGGGTGGCCGGGATGACGATGCACCGGACGGTCCGGGCCACCCTCCGGCCCCGGAGGATGGCCGCCGCGATCCTGAGGTCCTCGATCCGGCCGTTCGTGCAGGATCCGATCACCACCTGGTCCACCGGGACGTCCCCCGCCTCCGACGCCGGCCGGACGTTGGACGGCAGATGGGGGAAGGCGACCACCGGGACGAGCCGGGACAGGTCGATCCGGACCTCCCGGGCGTAGACGGCGTCCGGATCCGCCCGGTACTCCCGGTACGGCCGCTCCGAAACGGAGGCCGCCCAGGCGCGGGTGGCCTCGTCCACCGGGAAGATCCCGTTCTTGGCCCCCGCCTCGATGGCCATGTTGGACACCGTCAGGCGCTCTTCCATCGTGAGGGCAGCCACCCCGGCCCCCTGGAATTCCAGCGATTGATAGAGGGCGCCGTCCACCCCGATCATCCCGATCAGGGTCAGGATGAGGTCCTTGCCCCCGGCCCACCCCGAAGGCTTCCCGGTCAGGACGACCCGTATCGCCTCGGGGACCTTGAACCAGAGCCGCCCCAGAGCCATGCCCGCGGCCATGTCCGTGGACCCCACCCCCGTGGAGAAGGCGCCTGCGGCCCCGTAGGTGCAGGTATGGGAGTCCGCCCCGATCACCAGGTCTCCCGGGAGCACGAGCCCCCGTTCGGGCAGGAGGGCGTGCTCGATCCCCATCTCGCCCACCTCGAAGTAGTGGGTGACCTCCTGTTCCCGGGCGAAATCCCGCATGCACTTGCACTGCTCGGCGGCCTTGATGTCCTTGTTCGGCGCGAAGTGGTCCGGCACCAGGACCACCCGATCCCGGTCGAAGACCGTACGGGCGCCCATCTTCCGGAACTCCCGGATCGCCGGGGGCGCTGTGATGTCGTTCCCCAGGACCAGGTCGAGCCCCGCCTCGAGAAGCTGCCCCGGCTCCACGGACTCAAGCCCCGCATGCGCGGCCAAGATCTTCTGCGTCATCGTCATCGGCATGTTCGTCTCCAGTCTCCCGTCGGGTCTCGGATTGCGTGTCCTTGCTAAGCTTGTACTCGTAGGAATCCACCAGGGCGATCCAGCTGGCCTCCAGGATGTCCGCGGACACCCCGACGGTGGTCCAGACGTCCCGGGAATCGGAGCTGTCGATCAGCACCCGCACCACCGAGGCCGTCGCGCCCGTGCCGGGCAGGACCCGGACCTTGTAGTCCGCGAGGCGCATCCCGGCCAGGGAGGGATAGAACCCGACCAGGGCCTTCCGCAGGGCGAGGTCCAGGGCGTGGACAGGTCCGCACCCCTCGGCGGCGGAGATCTCCCGCCGTCCCTCCACCTCCAGCTGTACCATGGCGTGGGCGCATGCCGAGGGATCCTCCGCGGGGTGCTCCCCGGTGGTCCGGTAGCGGCGAAGCTTGAAGCTGGGAACATAGGATCCGGCGGCCTTGCGCAGGAGGATTTCCAGGCTGGCCTCGGCCCCCTCGTACTGATACCCCAACCCCTCCATCTTCTTGAGCGCTTCCGCGGCCCGGACCACCTCGGGCGAATCCTTGGCGGCGTCCGGCAGGATCCTCCGGAACCGGTCCATCAACACGGACCGGCCTCCCACCTCGGAAGCCAGGAACCGTCGCTCGTTGCCCACGGCCCCCGGGGGAACGTGCTCGAAGGAGGCCGGATCCTTCCGGACCGCGTCCACGTGCATCCCCGCCTTGTGGGCGAAGGCCCGGCGGCCGACGTAGGGCATGCCCTCGTCCGGGGTGAGGTTGGCGATCTCCGTCACCCGACGCACCGCCCCGGCCAAGCCGGCCAGGGCGCCCGGGCCCAGGCAGTCCCGTCCCATCTTGAGCTGGAGGTCCGCCGCCACGGTGGAGAGGTTGGCGTTCCCGCAGCGCTCCCCGAAGCCCGCCAGGGTGCCCTGGACGTGCACGGCGCCTGCCTCGACGGCGGTCAGGGAGTTGGCCACTCCGAGGCCCGAATCGTTGTGGGCGTGGATTCCCAGGGGCGCGCCGACGACGGCAGCCCGCCGGGTGAACTCCGCCACCCGGGACGGAAGGCTTCCCCCGTTGGTGTCGCAGAGCACCATGCATTCCGCCCCGGCGTCCCGGGCGGACCGGAGGCAGGCCAGGGCATAGTCCGGGTCCGCCGCGAAGCCGTCGAAGAAGTGCTCCGCGTCGAAGATCACCCGACGCCCGGCGGAGCGCAGGAAGGCCACGCTGTCGCCGATCATCGCCAGGTTCTCCTCGAGCGAGACCCCCAGGACGGCGCGGACGTGGAAAGTCCAGGACTTCCCGAAGAGGACGACGATCCCGGTGTCCGCGGCCAGGAGGCTCGCCAACTGGGCGTCCGATTCGGGACGGGTGTCCCTGCGCCGGGTGGAGCCGAAGGCGGCCAGGGTCGACCGCGCCAAGCGCAGGCCCCGGGCCTCCCGGAAAAACTCCGCGTCCTTGGGGTTCGACCCGGGGTTGCCCGCCTCGATGATGTCCACCCCCAAGGCGTCCAGGGCCCGGACTACGGAGATCTTGTCCGTCACCGAGAAGCTCACCCCCTCGCCCTGGGCCCCGTCCCGGAGGGTGGAATCAAGAAGCGTTACGCGCGGAAGCCTGTCCATCGGCGTCCTCCTC
Organism: Spirochaetota bacterium; assembly: GCA_022703505.1. Classification (GTDB taxonomy): domain Bacteria; phylum Spirochaetota; class Spirochaetia; order Treponematales; family UBA12059; genus JAAYUR01. The sequence goes on from JAKLDN010000001.1 coordinate 502,157, forward strand.
CGCCCCGGCGGAGGAAGGGCCCGGGCCACCCTCCGCGTCCAGGTCCTCCGCCATGGCGTTGATGGCGTCGATATAGGCCCGGACGCTGGCCTCGATGACGTCCGTGGACACCCCGTGCCCGTTGTAAGCTCTGTCCCCCAGGCGCACCCGCACGTGGGCCTCACCCTGGGCGTCCTTGCCGCCGGTGACGGAATCCAGGGAGAAATCCTCCAGCACCGGATCCCGGCCCACGATCTTGTCGATGGCCTTGAAGGACGCGTCGATGGGTCCGTCCCCGGTGGCCACCCGCTCCTCCTTCCTGCCGTCCCGGGAAGCCAGGCTGACCGCGCTGGTGGAGGTTATGGAGTTGCCGGAGTTGATGATGAAACGCTCCAGCTTCCAGGCCGCCTTCCGGTCCGGAGCCCAGCCCCGAGCCAGGGCCTCGATGTCCCGGTCGCTCACGGTCTTCTTCTTGTCCGCCAGGGCCTTGAAGGCCTTGAAGAGCTCCGCGGTCCGGGCCGGACCGAGATGGAAGCCCAGCTCGGCCAATCGATCGTCGAAGGCGTGGCGTCCCGAGTGCTTGCCCAGGACCATCTTGTTCCGGGGCAGACCCACGGACTCGGGGGTCATGATCTCGTAGGTGTCCGCGCGGGCCAGTACCCCGTGCTGGTGGATCCCCGACTCGTGGGCGAAGGCGTTCTCCCCGACCACGGCCTTGTTCGGCTGGACCCGGCAGCCCGTGACCTGGACGACCAGGCGGCTGGCGGCGTAGATCCGGGTGGTGTCGATCCGGCACCGGGCGTCCAGGGAGTCGGCCCGGGTCCGAAGGATCATGGCGATCTCCTCCAGGGATGCGTTCCCCGCCCTCTCCCCGATCCCGTTGACCGTGCACTCCACCTGATCCGCCCCGGCCTCCACGGCAGCCAGGGAGTTGGCCACCGCCAGGCCCAGGTCGTCGTGGCAGTGCACCGAGAAGACGGCCTTGCCCATGTCCGGGACCCCGGCCTTGACCCTCCGCACCAGGTCCCCGAACTGACGGGGCAGGGCGTAGCCCACCGTGTCCGGCAGGTTGACCGTGGAAGCCCCCGCCTCGATGGCGGCCTGGAAGATCCGGCACAGGAAGTCCGGGTCCGAACGGGAGGCGTCCTCGGCGGAGAACTCCACGTCCGGGCAGAGCTTCCGGGCATAGCGGACCATGGCGACGGCCTGTTCCACCACCTCGTCGGGCTTCATGCGGAGCTTGTACTCCATGTGCACCGGCGAGGTAGCGATGAAGGTGTGGATCCGGGGGCGCTCCGCGGGCCTCAGGGCCTCCCAGGCGGCGTCGATATCCCCGGGCACCGCCCGGGCAAGGCCCGCCACGGCGCAGAGGCGCACCTGGCGCGCGATCTCGCGCACCGAGGCCAGGTCCCCGGGGCTTGCGATCGGAAAGCCCGCCTCGATGACGTCCACGCCGAGCTTCTCGAGCTGCCGGGCCACCTCGAGTTTTTCGCCCAGGTTCATGCTGCAGCCCGGAGCCTGCTCGCCGTCCCGCAGGGTCGTGTCGAAGATCGCGATTTCGCGTGCCATGGCTCTCTCCTACCTCTTGTCCCGGGTCCAGCTCATCATGGCCCTCAGTTCCGCCCCGACCTTCTCGGAGGGATGGGCGGCCTCGATGGCCCGCATGCGGTTGAAGGCCGGGCGGTTGGCCTGGTTCTCCAGGATCCACTCCCGGGCGAACTGCCCGTTCCGGATCGCCGCGAGGACGCGCTTCATCTCCTTGCGGGTCTCCTCGGTGATGATCCGGGGGCCGACCGTGTAGTCCCCGTACTCCGCGGTGTCGGAGATGGAATACCGCATGAAGGAGATCCCCTTCTGGACCACCAGGTCGATGATGAGCTTCATCTCGTGGATGCACTCGAAGTAGGCGCTCTCGGGCTGGTAGCCGGCCTCCACGAGGGTGTCGAAGCCGGCCTTCATGAGGGAGGTTACCCCGCCGCAGAGGACGCACTGCTCCCCGAATAGGTCCGTCTCCGTCTCCTCCTGGAAGGTGGTCTCCAGGACCCCCGCCCGGGCCCCGCCGATCCCCGCCGCGTAGGCTAAAGCCTGGGCCTTGGCGGTACCGGAGGCGTCCTGCTGGACCGCCACCAGACAGGGGACTCCCTTGCCTTCCTGGTACTGGGATCGGACCGTGTGCCCCGGCCCCTTGGGCGCGATCATGACCACGTCCACTTCCGGGGGGGGGACGATCTGCTGGAAGTGGATGTTGAAGCCGTGGGCGAAGGCGATGGTCTTGCCGGACTTGAGGCCGGGCTTCACGCTCTCCGAGTAGAGCCGGGCCTGCTTCTCGTCGTTGATCAGGATCATGATGAATTCCGCCGACGCGGAGGCGTCGGCCGCGGTCATGACCTTGAACCCCTGGGCTTCGGCTTCCTTCCAGCTCTTCGATCCCTCGTACAGGCCCACCACGACGGGGTATCCCGAATCCCGGAGATTGAGAGCGTGGGCGTGGCCCTGGCTGCCGAAGCCGATCACCGCGATGGTCTTGCCCGCCAGGGCCTTCTTGTCGCAATCCTTGTCGTAATACATGGTAGCCATGTCGTTCTCCTTAGAGGGTCGTCGTCGGTACGGCTCCGTACGGGGCCGATTCCGCCGGCTCGGGCCGGCTGAGGGTCGATGCGCCGCGCTGGAGGGCCGTGAGCCCGGTGCGGGCGATCTCCGGGATCCCGTAGGGTCCCAGCAGGTCCAGAAGCCCGTCGATCTTGGGACGTTCCCCGGTGATCTCCAGGATCATCTCCCGGCGGGACACGTCCACGATGCGGGCCCGGAAGATCCGGGCGATGTTCACGATGTCTCCCCGTGTCTCCGGCGTGGCCTTCACCTTGACCAGGACCAGTTCCCGGAAAACCCCGGCCCCGGGCTCGAGGCGCAGGATCGAGAGCACGTCCTCCAGCTTCTCCAGCTGACGGGCCAGCTGTTCCAGTACGGCCTCGTCCCCGATGGCGGACACCGTCATCCGGGAGACCGAGGGATCCAGGGTCTCGCCGACCGAGAGGCTCTCGATGTTGAATCCCCGCCGGCTGAAGAGCCCGGAGATCCGGGACAGGACCCCGGGATGGTTCTGGACCAGGGCGGACACCACGAAGCGTTCCGCGGTCGGGATTTCCGGCGACACGGCCATGCCTACAGGCTCTCGCAGAGGGACCATACGTCGAGGACCGGCTCCCTGCGGGACTTTCGGGAGACCTCGAATCTCGAAGGTGCGGTCCCGTGCCTGGGGCAAGCTCCATCACCGTGTTCGCGGGACCGAAGGTGTCCCGCGGGGCAGTTCGTTCGATTCGTTCGGGCATACAATCGCGCGTCCATGACGGCTCCTCCTAGGGCGCGGCCCGGTCCGGATGGTTCCGGGCGATCCGGGGTGAGTGTCACGAAGCTTGTGAAAGGTTTCGGTCCCGCCGAAGGACGGCAAAAAGGAAGGCCGTCCGGCGCCGCGGACCTTTCACAAGGTTCGTACCACCAGGGACGGCCTAGTACGGTCGGGCTCTCTCCGCCCGGCCGTCATCCAGCGAAGGAGCCCTACATGCCCAGGATAAGGAGGAGGACGATAATGGTGAGGATGTAGAGGGAGGATAGGGTGGGATTCTGTGCGGCGAAGGCTGCCCGGACGCGGGCCGCGGAGGCGAGACGCCCGCGGCGGTCGAGGGCGATTCCCCGGAGGGAGTGCGCCATTTCACCGGCCATGGGCGGACCCTAGCACGCCGAAAAAACGAGTGTCAAGCTGCTATGCATAGAATTCGTTCGAATTGTTGAAATATTTCAGTAAAAATGTAGGATTCTATTCGACTTTTGCTCGATTCCCTCTACAATATCCAAGAAATTAAATCCCGAGAGCCGCCGCGAGTCGGTCCATCCCGGCCCTTGCGGCCGCCCGCCGGACCGGTATAGAGTCCCTTCCCATGGAGAGTACGGATCGAGGCGGGGCCGCCGGTGCCCCGAGAGCGGCCCTTCGGGCGGCCCTGCCCGCGACCTTCCCGGTCTTCCTGGGCTACACGACCATCGGGGCGGCCTTCGGCCTGCTCCTGGCCAGCTCGGGACTTCCCCTCTGGGCCGCTCCGGCGATGAGCCTGTTCGTGTACGCCGGGGCCGCGCAGTTCATGGGAGTGGGGATCATCGCCTCGGGCGCGGGTCTTGCGGAGCTCGCCGCGGCCACCTTCCTGCTCAACCTGCGCCACATGGTCTACGGCCTATCGTTCCTGGAGCTCTACTCCCGGGCGGGTGCGCGGAAACCCTACCTGGTCTTCACACTGACCGACGAGACCTACGCCCTGCTCTCCACGGTCTCCGTTCCCCCGGGGGTCGACCCGGACCGGTTCCGGTTCTGGGTGTCCGCCCTGAACCAGTCCTACTGGGTCCTGGGCACCCTGGCCGGGACCCTGGCGGGGGGACTCGCCGCCTTCGACACCCGGGGCCTGGAGTTCTCCCTGACCGCCCTGTTCACGGTCCTCCTGATCGAGCAGACCCGGAAGGTCCGCAGCCCCCTGCCCTACCTGGCCTCGGGGGCCTGCGCCGCGGCCGCCTACCTGGCCCTGGGTCCGTCCCGGATGCTCCTTCCGGCCATCGGGGCCGCGGGGGTCCTCCTCTTCGCCCTGAGGAAAAGGCTGGAAGCCCGTGGATAGCCTCCGGATCCTGGCCTCCATCGCGGTGATGGTCGCGGCCACGGCGGCCACCCGGGCCTTGCCCTTCCTGGTCTTCCGGGACCGGAAGGTCCCGGGATTCGTCCCCTTCCTGGCGGGCTACGGACCCCCGGCGATCCTGACGATCCTGACCCTGTACTGCTTCAAGGACGTCGACTGGACCGCCGCCCCCCACGGAGCCCCGGAGTTGGCGGCGGCCGCCCTGACCGCGGTCCTGCACCTTTGGAGGAGGAACACCCTCCTGTCCATCGTCGGGGGAACCGCCCTCTACATGGTCCTCATCCGGATGGTGTGAAGCTCCGGCCGCAGCCTTTCTCGAGCCTCCGACGCCCGGGCTGGTATCGGGCGCGGCCCGCATCCCCACCTTGCGCCCCGCCCGGCATCGGCTATACTCGAAGCGACGGCTTCCGGGCGCCCGCGCCGGGGCCGGGAGAGGAAAAACCGTGGACGAGACGAAAATTTTTGGAAACCGGCTGCCCGGACGAGCCCTGAAGAGCGCCGAACGGACCTTCCGCCGCTACGCCCGCCGCTTTGCCTTCTCCCCGGACGACTCGCCCGTACTGGGAGCCGTGCCCATGGGCCCCGCCTACGACCTCTTCGGGGTCCGCAAGCTGGAGGAGCGGAGCCCGGACGGGGGTCCCTACGAGGAGATCGACCGGGAGAAGGGCATCGTCCTGGGCACGATCCGCATGGGCTTCGGGCATTACCGGATCGGGCTGGCCCTGGCCTCCGCGGCCCGGTCCATGGGGCTCACCCCCTACTGGATGGACCTGATGTCCTTCCCGGACACCGCCGCCAGCCGGACCATCGACTACCTGGAGGACCTCTACAACCTAGGCTCCCGGGTATCCCAGCGCTTCAAGTGGTTCGACAAGTACGTGTGGGAGAAGATCACCTCCGACATGGCCAAACGGCTTTCCTATACCGCCCGGGACCGGGCCCTGGCCCGGCTCTTCGCGCCCCTGCTGGGCGGCGTCCCCCGGGACATTCCCTTCCTGTCCACACACCCCTGGACCGGCCACGCCGCGGTGAAGGCGGGGATGGGGGACGTGGTCACCCTCATCCCGGACAACTATCCCCTGGCCTTCCATCTGGTCGAGGGGAGCGTACACGTAGTGCAGACCCCCTCGGCCTACATGGGGTATCGAACCCTCCGGGACATGGGCGGCCAGGAGGAGTTGATGTATGCCCTTCCCCGGGACGACATCCGCTACGTGGGGCACTACGTGGACCACGAGATCGTATCCGCGGTGGAGGAGGACTGCTCCTACCGCCTGCGCCGCCTGCGGGACAAGGAGACCCGGCGCTTCCTCCTGACCATGGGCGGCGCCGGTGCCCAGGCGCGGCGCTTCGCGGACATCGCCCGGGCCTGCAAGGGGGCTATCGAGGAGGGGAAGTTGGCCCTCCTGGTGAACATGGGGGATCACGCGGGCCGCTGGGCCGAGCTCCGCTCCTCTCTGGACGCCGACGGCATCCGCTACACCCTGCACTCGGACTGGACGGAAACCCAGGCCTTCGCCCAGGAGATCCGGACGGGCTCCGTCTCGGGGGTCCACGTCTTCCTGCACGAGGCCTTCTTCGCGGCGGTATACACCACGAACCTGCTCATGCGGGCCTCGGACATCATGATCACCAAGCCCAGCGAGCTCGCCTTCTACCCGGTTCCCAAGCTCTTCATCCAGCGGGTGGGCCGGCACGAGGCCTGGGGCGCCATCCGGGGCTCCGAGATCGGGGACGGGACCCTGGAGACCGCCTCGGACGCAAGCCTCCACCAGGCCCTGCGCCTCCTGGTGGAGGAGAACGACCTATTGGAGATGTACATCGGGAACATCCTGAGGAACGCCCGGGCGGGGATCTACGACGGGGCCTACGGGGCCGTCCACCTGGCACTGGAGCGCCGGAATCGTACCTGAACACCAAGCTTGACCGCCGGACCGGACACGGGTACCATGCGAATCCGATGATAGGGGCTGTCCAATAAGCAACCGACCTATTGGACACCCCGGAGACGCGCCGGGATGGTGGAATGGTAGACACCGGGGACTTAAAATCCCCTGGCCGCGAGGCCGTGCCAGTTCAAGTCTGGTTCCCGGCAACCGAAATCCGCCGAGCCGCGGGCGGAAACACTCAAGGTTTGGATATATATCTGCCGATAAGAAACTGAACAACTCTGTCCCCGGGGCCGGGACAAGCGCCTACAAGGATGGAAGCGCCGGATGACGTCTGCAACGAAGAGCCAGGAAGGCAAGACAACTCTTGTTTCGTCCATCTCGGAGGAAAACACCCGGCTCCGCGCCCAGGTACAAGTCCTCGAGACCAAAGTAGCCCACCTCGAGCGGAAGATCTCCTTCCAGGCCCAGTCGGGCCTGCCCACCCACTTCCGGCTGGAGATCGACCTGGACGATCTGATCGAATCCGAGAACGCGAAACCGGACACCCGGGGGTTCACGGTCCTCATCGTCCAGCTGGGACAGACCTACTCCATGGTCCGCAAGACCCTGAGGTCCAGCATCAGCGAATGGATCCTGTACCAGACGGGTTGCCGGGTGAACGCGGTCCTGGGACCCGAGGACCGGGTCTACCACACCCGGGAGGACGAGTTCGTCCTGGTGCTCCGGGGAGCCAAGGGGCAGGAGCTCAAGAAGGTCCTACGTCGACTTCTGTCCTCCCTCTGTGAACCCCACGTCTTCGCGGGCTTCACGGTCTCCCTGCCGGTCACCTCCGGGGCGGCGTACTTCCCCGAGCACGGCCGGACCCGGTCCAACCTCCTGCACTACGCGGATGTTGCCGCGGGCTCCGCCCAGGAGCGGAAGAAGAGCTTCGTACTGTTCCGTCAGAACCTGTTGCAGACCGTGGTGGAGCGGGTGGAGCTCCAGAACTCTATCATCCGGGCCATCGAGGCCCCCGCCATCCGCCACCTGGGGGAGCAGTTCTCCCTAGTCTTCCAGCCCAAGCTGATCGTGTCCGGGATCGAAGGCAGGGTGCTTCAGGTGGAGAGGATCGAGGCGGAGGCCCTGATCCGGTGGAACCACCCGACCCGGGGTCCCATAGCGCCCGCGACCTTCATACCCCTGGCGGAGGAGACGGGGCTCATCGAGCCCCTGGGCAAGTGGCTGGTCTACCAGTGCGTGCGCAGGTTGTCGAGCTGGCACAAATCCGGCCGGGCCGACATCGGCCTGTCCGTGAACCTCTCGCCCCGCCAGTTCCGGTCCGGAGCGGTGGAAGAAACCCTGGCGGGGCTGATCTCGTCCTCCAAGATCCCCGAACGGGCGCTGACCGTGGAGCTCACGGAGACGAGCCTTTTCGAGGACGCCGAGGCCACCACGCGGATCCTCCAGCGCTTCGCGGCCATGGGCGTGCGGGTCTCGGTGGACGACTTCGGGACGGGGTATTCCTCCCTGAGCCACCTGCACCGCTTCCCCCTGGACGAGATCAAGATCGACCGTCTATTCGTGGAAAACCTGCACCAGAACCACCAGGACCGATCCATCGTCCGGTCCCTGGTCGGAATAGCCCGGGACCTGGGCCTGGACCTGATCGCGGAGGGCGTGGAGCGCGCGGACGCGCTCCGACACCTCTACCGCATGGGCTGCCGGGGCTTCCAGGGATTCCTGTTGTCCGTACCCCTGTCCGACGAGGAGCTCCTGAAGTTCCGGGACCGCATCGTCCGGGACGGCATGACCTTCCGCATCCCCGCGGGGGCCGCCGGGGACTCCGCGGAGACCGTGGAGACCGCCGACACGTAGGGGTGGTCCGCCTCGACCGGCACCGGCCGGCCCAGGAGGCGCTCGATCTGGCGCAGGAGGGGCCGCTCCTCGGCATCGCAGAAGGACAAGGCCGAGCCCGAGGCGCCCGCGCGGGCCGTCCGGCCGATGCGGTGCACGTAGGTCTCCGGCTCGTTGGGCAGCTCGTAGTTGAAGACATGGGTGATCCCGTCCACGTCGATCCCCCGGGCCGCCAGGTCCGTGGCCACCAGGACCCGGATCTCCCCGCGCTTGAACCCGTCCAGGGCCCGGATCCGGGCGTTCTGGCTCTTGTTCGCGTGGATGGCCTCGGAGGAGATTCCCTCCGCACCCAGGGCCGCGGAGAGGCGATTGGCGCCGTGCTTGGTCCGGGTGAAGACCACGGCCCGGCGCACGTCCGCCTTGCGGAGAAGGTGGGCCAGCAGGTCCTTCTTGTTTTCCTTGCGCACGTGCAGGATATGCTGGTCCACCTTGTCCACCGTCGGCTTCTCGGGCTCCACGTCCACCCGCGTAGGGTTGTCCAGGATGGACGAGGCCAGGACGGCTATGTCCCGGGGCATGGTCGCGGAGAAGAGGAGGGTCTGCCGCTTCTTCGGGAGCAGGGCGACGATGCGCCGCACGTCGTGGATGAAGCCCATGTCGAGCATGCGGTCCGCCTCGTCCAGGACCACCGTCTCCACCCGGTCCAGGCGGATATAGCCCTCGCCGTGCAGGTCCAGAAGCCGGCCCGGGGTGGCGGTCAGGACGTCGACCCCCCGGGAGAGGGCCTTGATCTGGGGATTCTTGCCGACCCCCCCGAAGACGCAGGCCCGGGAGAAGCGGAACCGCCGGCCGTAGGTGCCGAAGCTCTCGTCGATCTGGGCGGCCAACTCCCGGGTGGGGGCCACGACCAGGACCCGGGCGGCCCGGGGCTCCGGCCTCGCCGGGAAGGCGGCCAGGCGCTGGAGGATGGGCAGGGCGAAGGCCGCGGTCTTGCCGGTGCCCGTCTGGGCCACGCCCAGGAGGTCCTTTCCGGCCAGGAGGCTGGGGATGGTCTTTTGCTGGATGGGCGTGGGAGAGGCGTAGCCTTCCTCGGCCAGGGTCGAGAGGAGGGACTCGGCGAGCCCCAGGGAGCGGAAATCGGAATCGTTCATGGAAATCCTTGTCGTGACCTATGTGTCACGAAGCTTGTGGTGTGGATGGTGAACGGTGAATCGCGAAGGTTAATTCGGACGCGATCCCTCTCGGGAACGCGGCGGGCGGCTCTTCAGGATTCGGCTACCATATCCGGACCCGTTCCGTCAGCCCGACGGGCCCGCGGATCGGATCGGCGCCGATGTTTTACATTCTCCGGGCGCGCATCGGCGGCACGTCCGGTTCGAAAGTACTATACAGGAAACGGGCGGTCGTGGATAGCGGGGGGACCGGCGCCGTTCCCGCACGGGCTGCCGCGGCGGTGCGGGCCGTCCGGAAGCCGGCCGGGCTTCCGGGCGGCTCCGCCGCCCGCCTACGCCAGGGCCCGGCCGGGCTCCTCGATCATCCCCGCCAGGTCCCGCAGGAAGGCCGCGCCCACGGCCCCGTCGATCACCCGATGGTCGCAGCCCAGGGTCAGACGCATCCGCTTCCGCACCGCCACGGTCCCGTCCGGCAGGGCTACGGGCTCGTCCAGGGCCGCACCCACGGCCAGGATGGCCGATCCGGGGGGATTGATGATGGCGGTGAACTCCTCCACCCCGAAGCCTCCCAGGTTGGTGATCGTGAAGGTGGCCCCGGTGTACTCCTCGGGACTCAGCCCCGAGCCCTTGGCCTTGGCGACCAGGTCCGACATCTCCGCGTCGATCCGAGAGATCCCCTTGGACCCGCAGTCCCGGACAACCGGGGTGATGAGCCCGTCCGGCAGGGCCACGGCCAGGCCGATGTCGACCCGGGACCGGTATTCGACGGACGCCTTCCCCGCCCCCTCGTCCTTCCAGCCCGCGTTCACGGCGGGATGCCCCGCCAGGGCCGCGGCGGCCAGCTTAGCCAACAGGGCGTTGATCGAGGGCTTGCGCCCCTCCGGATCCGCCAGGGCCTCCCGCAGGGCCAGGAGGCGGCCGGCGTCCACGGTCCGCTTGAGGTAGTAGTGGGGCGCCGAGAAGAAACTCTCCGAGAGGCGCCGGGCGATGACCGCCCGCTTGCCCGCCACGGGCTCCATCCGGACCGTCTGTTCTCCCGTGGGTCCCCGTGGAACGGCCGACGACGAGGGGCCCGACCCGGGGCGAGCACCCGCCGGGACAGGACCCGCCCGGCCCGGGGCCGGGCCGCCGGATCCGCCCGCCGCGGCGGCCTCCACGTCCCGCTTGACCACCCGGCCGCCGGGGCCCGTGCCTCGGAGAGTCCGGATGTCCACCCCCAGCTCCGCGGCCAGGACCCGGGCCAGGGGCGATGAGGGGGCCGGACCCGCGTGCGCGGCGACGGGCGGCTCTACCGGGCGCGAAAGCCCCGGGCCCGCGGTGCCGGGTACCGGGGAGGCGCTTGCCGCCGAGGCGGCGACGGTCGGAGCCGCGGCGGCCGCCTCGGTACCCCCCGCTTTCGAGCCCGCTCCGCCCGCCCCCGGGGAGAGCTGGGCCAGCAGGGCGTCCGGGCTCTCCCCGGCCTTGCCGATGATCCCGATCACGTCCCCTACGGCGGCCCGGCCGCCCTCGGCCAGGAGGACCTTGAGCAGGACCCCGTCCTTGGGGGCCTCGTAGTCCATGGAGGCTTTGTCGGTCTCCACCTCGCAGAGCACCGAGCCGGCCTTGAAGGCCTGGCCCTCGGACACCTTCCACCGGGCCAGGGTCCCCTCGGTCATGGTCGGGGACAGAGCTATCATGTAGAGTTTTTCCGCCATCTCATCCCTCCGCGTACAGGACGCGCCGGGCCGCGGCCACGACCTTGGGCACGTTCGGCTGGGCCGCCAGCTCCAGGGCGTGGTTGTAGGGCATGGGCACGTCCTCTCCCGAGACCAGCTCCACCGGGGCGTCCAGGCGGTCGAAGCAGTTCCGGGATACCAGCCAGGCCACGTGGGAGGCGACGCTGGCCTGGGGCCAGGACTCGGTCACCACCACGCAGCGGTTGGTCTTCCGCACGCTGGCGTAGATCGCCTCCTCGTCCAGGGGGCGGAGGGTCCGGAGGTCCAGGACCTCGGCCGAGAAGCCCTGCCGGGCCAGCTCCTCGGCGGCCTCCAGGACGGTCCACAGGGGCTTGGAGTAGGTGATCAAGGTGACGTCGGATCCCGGGCGCCGCACTTCGGCCTTGCCGATGGGCACCAGGAACTCCCCGTCGGGGACCTCGCCCTTGAGCCCGTACATCATCTCGGCCTCCAGCATCACCACGGGATCGTCGTCCCGGATAGCACTCTTCAAGAGACCGTAGGCGTCCGCGGGGGTGGCCGGGGCCACTACCTTGAGGCCCGGGACGTGGGCCCAGTAGCTCTCCAGGGCCTGGGAGTGCTGGCTGGCCAGGTACTCCGCCGGGCCGTTGGGACCCCGGAAGACGATGGGAACCGAAAACTGGCCGCCGGACATGTAGCGCATCTTGGCGGCCTCGTTGACCACCTGGTCCAGGGCCAGGAGGGCGAAGTTGTGGGTCATCCACTCCACCACCGGCCGCAGACCCGCCATGGCGGCCCCCACCCCCAGGCCCGTGAAGCCCAGCTCCGTGATGGGAGTGTCCAGGACCCGGTTCGGACCGTACTTGGCCAGGAGGCCCTTGGAGACCTTGTAGGCCCCGTCGTACTCCCCGACCTCCTCCCCCATGAGGAGGACCCGGTCGTCCCGGGCGAGCTCCTCGTCCAGGGCCCGGTTCAGGGCCTCTCGATATGTCAGGACTGCCATGATGCCTCCGAGGGAGCCGTTTCGCCGGACTCCCGATCCGCGTAGACGTCGGTGTAGAGCTCGTCGGCCGCCGGCTCGGGGCTGGCCTCCGCGAAAGCCGCGGCCTCTTCGGCTATCGCCTCCGCCTCGGCCCGGAGGGCCTCCTTCTCCCGGGCGGACAGGAGCCCCGCCTCCTCCATGCGTCCTTCCAGGAGGAGGATGGGATCCCGGGCGCGGTAGGTTTCGACCTCCTCCCGGGTGCGGTACTTCTGGGGATCGCTCATGGAGTGGCCCTTGTACCGGTAGGTCCGGGCCTCCAGGAGGGCCGGCTCGCCGGCCGCTTTGGCCCGCTTCACGGCCCGCACGGCCGCGTCGTGGACCGCCAGCACGTCCATGCCGTCCACCGCCTCGCCATGGGCCGCGTAGGCCCCGGCCATGGCGGAGAAGTCCTCGTTGGAGGAGACCTTCTTCCAGCTGGTGCCCATACCCCACTGGTTGTTCTCCACCACCAGGATCAGGGGGAGCTTCCAGATCCCCGCCAGGTTGAAGGCCTCGTGGAAGGCCCCCTGGTGGATAGCCCCGTCCCCGAAGAAGCAGACCGTGGCGCCCGTAGGCTGGGAGCCGGACAGACGGCCCCGGTAGGCCTGGGCGAAGGCCACGCCCGCGGCCACGGGGATCTGGGCCCCCACGATGCCATTGCCTCCGAGCATGTGCTTTCCGGCGTCGAAGAAGTGCATGGACCCGCCCTTCCCCTTGGAGCAGCCCGCGGCTTTCCCATAGAGCTCCGCCATGGCGGCCTTGGGGTCCATGCCGCAGGCCAGGGCGTGGCCGTGGTCCCGATAGCCCGTCAGAACGTAATCCGTGGAGAGGTCCAGGGCCGAGATCACCCCGACCGCCACGGCCTCCTGGCCGCTGTAGAGGTGGCAGAAGCCCCCGATCTTCCGGAGTCCGTACATCTGCCCCGCCTTCTCCTCGAAGGCCCGTATGCGGTGCATCGACTCGAGCAGGCCCATCAGGAATTTCTTGTCGTGCCCGCCGAGGGTTTTCTTGTCAGCCATGGCTCGCCTCCACCCGGTGGGACTCCCGCTTGAGCGGCAGGAAGAGGGTCGCCTCCTCGATCTCCGTCTCCAGGACCACCAGATCCCCGGGCTTGGGGTTGATCCTCCAGAAGATCTGGAGGTTCGGACCGATCGCCTCCAGGACCTCGACCTTGAGCTCCGGCTCGTCCACCACGAAGGCGTTCCCCTTCAGGGAGACGACGCGGTCCAGGGTGCGGCTCTGGAAGGCCCACTCCACCTTCGGATTCGCCCGGATATTCTCGACCTTCCCGAACCCGGAGCCCGTCACGGCGAAGAGCCTTCCCGGAAACCGGGGAAGGAGGGCGGGGGTCATCCACCGGGAATGGGGGTAGCCCCGGCCGTCGATCGTGGTGAGCACCCCCACCTTGGATTCCTCCAGGAGCGAATGCAGGACGGATACGATTTCCTTGAACTCCATAGTAAATCTCCTCTCCGAGTACGAATCCGGGTCGTCGAATCTCCGCCCCTCATCCGGTTTCCGGCACAACCGAGGCGTCCCGGGGAATCCCGGCCTCGGTCGCTTCGGCCGCCCAGGCCCGGAGCTCCCCGAGCAGGGCCGCGTCGAAGGGCCTGCCCGCCCAGGCTTCCGGAAGCGGACCAAAGCTCGGGTCCTCCGCGGCGGCCCCTTGTTCGTCGGCTACGGAGGCGCAATCCGGGCAGGACTGGACGCGGTCCGCCCTCCCCCCCCGCACCCGAAGGTAAAGCGTCCCGTCGCCCTGCGCTCGAGTCGGCCCGAGAGCCACGGTGAAAGGCATCGTGGAGCCGAAGACCCAATCCCAGGATCCGTGCTCCCGCTCCCGGTCCGCCCAGGAGTCCACGGGCAGGACTCGACCCGGGTCTTCCGGTTCGCATGCCCCGTACCGGGCTGCCAGCTCCGCGAAGAGGACGTCCCGGACGTCCCGCACCGTCAGGCCCGGCAGGACATCCGCCAGGTTGCGCACCCGGGAGGGCACGGATGCCACCGCCCGGTCCCCGGCCGAGGGAATCCCGGCCAGGGAGGCCCGGAGGGCGTCCAGGTCCGAGCATACCAGGAGGGTCCCGTGGATCAGCACCGAGGGTCCGAAGTACCTCCGGGCCGTCCCGCAGACCTTGCCGCCCTCCACGAAGAGGGCTCCCCGGGGATCGCGGACCGTCTCGAGCCCCAGGCGGCGGAGGGCCGTCCCGACGAAATCCAGGGCATCGTCCACGACCCAGGCGTCCCGGTCCACCAGGAAGGACCAGTTCAGGTTCCCCCCGTCGTGGTAGACCGTCCCGCCTCCGCTCCGGCGCCGGAACACCGAAAAACCCGCCCCCGTCAACGCCTCCCTCCAGGGGTTCTGGTTCCGGCCGATCACCACGCAGGGATCGTCACGGTAGACCAGGAACACGGAGGACCCCCGTTCCCGGGATTCCAGGAGGGCGTCCTCCCAGGCGAGGTTCCTTGCGGGAGAGCGCTGTGTAGACTCGTAGGGTGTCCAGCTCACGTCTTCCAAGATACTGGAACCAGGAAGGAAACGCAAAATCCGTATAGTGTTACGAACCTTGTGAAGCCAAGGGCTGGATCTCCAGGCATGACCTAAGCCGCCGCATAGGAAGGGAGGTAGTCGACCTCCAGCTTGAGAGGTGTCGGATACCCCTTCACCCAGATCCTCCGTTGGGATTCCGTCAGGAAAGTCCGGCTCAGGAACGCCCTCCGGCTGAACATCTCCGTGAGGGCTTGCTCGATCCTTCTTCGGGGTATCCCCGCCGCCTCCCCGTGGACTCTATCCTGATCAGCCCTCCCTCCGATCCTGTACCGTTTCCTATAGTTGTGATGCACAAGGTAGCACAGGAGCCGGGACATCCCGTTGGCCACATTGCGGCTAAAGCAGACCGTCTCACGATGGAGGTTGGCCAGGTCCTTCCGGATCTCCCGATCCAGGTAGTTCGATGCGAACAGTGGATTAGAGAAAGTCCTCGGGAGCTCGGAATGGACCCGGAGGTGGGCGACCCTGTGGACCTCATCCTGGTTTCGGAAGAGTGGATTGTTGAAAAGGGCGTGCTGGTATTCCTTTTTCTCATCGGTGATTAGCACCAGAGGGAATCCTTCCCGGGCAGCCCTGTCCTCATGTATCCCGTCGAGAATGTCCCGGAAGGTCCTGCCGACCGCTCCCCGCTCGAAAGATACCCGGGGGTAGAGCTCCTCGGCCCGGGCTCTCTGGGAGGGCGTCATGGTGCCGGAGCGTCTGCGGGTGGCGTGGCTCGCGTCCAGGACGAACCGGGAGCCCGAGGTGATCGACAGGGTGATCTCACTAGGAAAGAATCGGGAGACCGTGAAAGACAAGAGGAATTATTACTGCCAAACAGTCGCCTTCTAAGCAATAGCAAATTGAAGTTTTACTCAATATATGTTATTAATCATATCTAATGAGGAATCCAACCTCAAACAGGTAAAATTAGACATCATAAAGATAGCCATGAGATAAGCGAACCCAACTATATAATACTTCGTGATATATGCGGAATCTCCTAACCTGAGGTTTGTATTTCCTACTCGAAAACACTTCGAAAACCACTTCCACGGATTGAATGAGGTTGCTGCTAACATGATACCAATATGGTGAAAACAGAAGGGATTTCATTCACTATGTAACATTTATTTGATTTAGCTATACATTATGTAGGTTCCTTGCCTTTTTTGCTTGCGTCATTCTCGGATCCGTTCTATACTCGGCACTACCAATTCCCAGGGAGCGCGCCGAATGATCAATTACGTCACGGGTGAGGATATAGAGGCACTGGCCAAGTCGGGGAACAGCCGGCTCGTCCTGGGCCCGAACGACAGGCTTACGGGCATAGCCCGGGAAAACTGCGAGCGCTACGGGATCAGCATCGTCGCACCGGGATCCGACACTTCGGCGGCTTCGCCTCGAAGCGGCGCCGGATCCCATGCCTCGCCCGCGGCTTCTTTCGTGCCCGAGTCCTTCCGCCCCTCAAGCGCCCCCGCCCGTGTCCCGAGAGCCGGGTCCGGCGGCTCCGGCCCCGAGGGCTACGACATCGAAGCCTGGAGAGCCGAGTTCCCGATCCTCAAGGAGGCCGTCCACCTGGCCAACTGCTCCCAGTCCCCCCAATGCGACCGGACCCGGGCCGCCGCGGAGGCCTACCTGGACAGCTGGGGCCACATGGGCATGGACTGGGACCGCTGGGTCCAGGAGGTCAACCTGGCCAAGGCGGAGTTCGCGCGGATCATCAACGCGGATCCCGAGGAGGTCGCGGTCGGGACTTCGGTGTCCGAGATCACCAGCACCATCGCCTCGGCCCTGGACTTCGGGGGCAAGCGGCGGAAGGTGGTCGTCACGGACGTGGAGTTCCCGACGGTGGGCCTGGTGTGGCTGGCCAACGAGAAGTACGGGGCCAAGGTCCAGTTCATCCCCGCCAAGAACGGGATGATCGAGCTGGACGACTACTCCCGGACGGTGGATAAGGACACCCTGATCACCTCCTTCTGCGACGTCTACTACTACAACGGCTTCAAGCAGGACATCGCCGCGATCACCGAGATGGTCCATGCCCAGGGCTCCCTGGCCTACCTGGACGCCTACCAGGGCATCGGCACCCACCCGATCGACGTGAAGGCCCTGGACGTGGACATCCTGAGCTCCGGAAACCTGAAATACCTTTTGGGCATCCCCGGTATCGCCTTCGTCTACGTGAAGAAGGAGCTGATCCCCTACATGCGCCCGGCCTTCACGGGCTGGTTCGGCCAGGAAAACCCCTTCGCCTTCGACATCCACCACCTGGACTACGCCAGCGACGCCCGGCGCTTCGACAACGGGACCCCCCCGGTCCTGACCTCCTACATAGCCCGGGCGGGTATGGCGATCATCAACGAGATCGGGACCGAGGCCATCCAGGCCTGGACGGACAGGCTTTCCGAACACAGCCTGGAGGGCGGCCGCCGCAGGGGCTTCGATATCGCCAGCCCCCAGGACGTGCGACGCAAGGCGCCGACCACGGCCTTCCGGGTGGGTTCCGACTCCCACGCCGTGGAGGTGGCCCTCCGGGAACGCGGGATCGTGGCCTCCGCCCGGGGGGACGTCATCCGCTTCGCCCATCATTTCTTCACGAAACCCGAGGATCTGGATTACGCTCTGGACTGTCTGGCGGAGATCCTGAAGC
Organism: Spirochaetota bacterium; assembly: GCA_022703505.1. Lineage (GTDB taxonomy): Bacteria > Spirochaetota > Spirochaetia > Treponematales > UBA12059 > JAAYUR01. The sequence continues at coordinate 519,580 of JAKLDN010000001.1, forward strand.
GCTGAAGGCGCGGGAGGTAAAGCTATGCTTCTGGCCCAGGTCGTCGGAAAGGCCGACTCGTCGGTGAAATCCCCGGGCATCTCGGGGTCCAAGCTCCTCGTGGTGCGGGGGCTAGGACCGGCCGGGGAGCCGGAGGGGGGACTGGTCATCGCGGTCGACGCGGTGGGCGCGGGCCCCGGGGACACGGTGGCCGTGGCCCAGGGGGGAGCGGCCCTCAGGGCGGCGGGACTGGAAAAGATCCCCTGCGACGCCGCGGTGGTGGCCATTTTGGATCATGTGTTCTTGAACGGCAAGGAGATAATTTCGAACAGGAGGACGAGTTGATGAAAGCGTTGGGAATGATCGAGACCCGCGGCTACGTGGCCGCGATCGAGGCCGTGGATACGATGGTCAAGTCCGCCAGCGTCGAGGTCCTAGGGACCAAGGAAGTGGGCGGCGGACTCGTCTCCGTGTTCGTCCAGGGCGACGTCGGGGCCGTGAAGGCCGCTGTGGACGCCGCAGCCGCTTCCGTCAAGAAGCTCGGGGAATTGGTGTCCGTGCACATCATCCCCAAGCCCAGCGACGAGACGGTCGCACTGATCCCCGCGGTCCCGAAGAAATAAGGAGAGATCAGGATGCCGGATTCGGGATTCCAGCTGCGCTCCTACGTCTTCATCGACAGCATGCAGCCCCAGTACGCCGCCTTCTTGGGCTCCGAGCTGGACGGCGACGTGCCTCTGGCGGGGATGGCGGAGCTGTGGCTGGAGCTGGCCCCGGGCAGCGAGGTCTACAACCTCCTGGACGCGGCCCTGAAATCGACCCTGGCCAAGCCGGGGCTCCAGATGGTGGAACGGGAGTTCGGCCTCCTGGAACTCCACTCCGAGTCCGTGGACTCGGTCAAGGACGCGGGCCAGTCGATCCTGGCGGCCTGCGGACTGACCGCGTCGGACCGGATACGGCCTTCGGTGGTTTCCTCAAAAATCATCAGCAAGGTGAACCCCTACCAGGCCCAGCAGATCAACAAGACCCGGAAGGGCGCCCTGCTCCTGCCCGGCAAGACCCTGCTGGTGATGGAAGTGGAACCCGCGGCCAACATAGTCCTGGCGGCCAACGCCGCCGAGAAGGCCTCGGAGATCCAGCTGGTTCATTTCAATCCGTTCGGACGTTTCGGCCGGCTCTTCCTCTCGGGCACGGAGTCCGAGGTGCGGGCCGCGTCGGAAGCGGCCCACGCCGCGGTCTCGGCGAACGCGGGCTGACATGGCCGTAAGGAAGGGCCCCTTCCTGCCCGACTGGATAGGCGGGGACCACGGCCGGAGGCCCGCCGGCGAACCCGTCTCAAGCCCCCGGGGAGCCCGCTTCCTTCCCGACTGGATACCCTCCGGCCGGGCGGAGGACGCGGCCGCTGCCCCGCCGGCGGGCTACCCGCCCCCGGCGCGGGGCTTCTCACCGGGCTGGGCCCGGGCGCCCGCCCGAGGGCCCCTGGACGAAGAACCCCCCGGCGGGCGTGGACGGCCCCTGGTCGTCAAGGGGGGACACTGCGTCGTGCCCTACGCGGGCATCGTCACCCAGGACCTCCTCATCGAGGACGGACGCATCAAGGCCATGGGCCGGGACCTGGATACCGCGGACCGGGATGTGATCCGGGCGGAAGGCAAGTACGTCCTGCCCGGGCTTGTGGATCCCCATGTCCACCTGGGCATCTTCGCCCCTCTGGACGAGGAGATGGCCACGGAAACCTCGTCGGCCCTGGTCAACGGGGTGACCACCGTGGGGCTCTACCTGGGGGGCAAGGGCTCCTACGTGCCCGCCCTGGAAAGCCTCATCGATCTGATCCAGACGAAATCCCGGGCGGACGCCTTCGTCCACCTCGTGCTGTTCGACCGGGACCAGCTGGCGGAAGTGCCCCTGTACGCGGACCGCTACGGGGTACGCTCCTTCAAGGTCTACATGGCCGGCATCCCCGGGCTCATACCCAGCGCGGACGATGGTTTCCTCCTAGACGCAATGGAGACCGTGGCCGCCCTGGGCGAGGGGGCGGTGCTCAACATCCACGCGGAGAACTCCCGGGTCCTTGAATGGGCGGACGCCCGGGCCCGGATGGAATTCCCCCAGGGCGGCCTGCGCGCCTGGGAGGCCAGCCACCCGGCCTTCGCGGAGCGGGAGGCGGTCCAGCGAGCTCTTCTGCTCGCGGAGCGCAGCGGGGCCCGATTATATTTTGTCCACGTTTCAGCCGCGGAAACCGCGGACCTCATCCGCCGGGCCAAGGCGGAGCGTCCCGGCCGCTTCTACGCGGAGACCACATCACCCTACCTCTCCACGGACTTCGACAGCCCCCAAGGACCCCTGGCCCTGATGAGCCCTCCTATCCGGAGCGCCCAGGACCGGGCCGCTCTCTGGAGGGCCCTGGAGGACGGCACCCTCGACACGATCGGAACGGACCACACTCCCCTGACCGCGGAACAGAAGACCGGCGGCCGGAGTTTCTGGGAGACCATGCCCGGGTACCCCGCCGTAGGAACCCACCTGCCCCTGCTCCTAGACGGCGCCCGGAAACACCACATGAGCGTGGAGCGCCTGGTAGAGAAAGTTTCCGCCAATCCCGCCCGGGTCTTCGGAGTCTACCCCCGCAAGGGGACGATCCTGGCGGGCTCCGACGCGGATCTGGTCATCGTGGACATGGACCGGATGAAGAGGATCAGCGTGGAGGGCGCCCGGTCCCGGTCGGACTTCGCCCTGCACCAGGGCGAGTTGGGGATCGGCTGGCCCGTGGCGGTGGTCAAGGGCGGACGAGTCCTGTATCCCGAGGATCCCCGGCTGGACCTGGAGAAGTTTTCCGGTGCCGCCTACCTGCCCCGCCGCCGCTGAGAGTTCAGTCACGGGTCCGGCAAAACAGACGGCCGCCGGTCATCCCGGCGGCCGCGTCTTTTTTCAAGCCATGATCAGCGGTACTTGAACAATGCGTCCAGGGCCCGGCCCCCCGAGGGAGTCAGCACGAAGGGGTTCACGTCGAACTCCGCGATTTCCTCGGACTCCGACATCATCCGGGAGAGTTCCGCGATCGCGGAGCAGAGGGGACCCAGGTCGAGGGGTGGAGCTCCCCGGAATCCCCCTGCCAGCACCCGGGCCCGGGTTTCCAGGACCATGCGGCGGGCCTCCGCCTCGTCGACGGGAGCCAGCCGGAAGGCGGCCTCCTTGAGGAGTTCCGTGAAGATCCCGCCCAGGCCGACCATCACCACCGGACCGAAACCGGGGTCCCGGTATCCTCCCAGGATGAATTCCACCCCGCCCTTGACCATCTCCTGGACCAGAACTCCCCGGAGTCCGGACATCCGCACGATACCGGCGGCGGCGGCCCGCTCCAGGATGCCCCGGTACGCGGCCCGGGCCTCCGCCTCGTCCCGGATCCCGACGGCGACGCCGCCGATCTCGGTCTTGTGCAGGGCCGAAGGCGCGGAAATCTTGAACACGACGGGGTAGCCGATCCGGGCGGCCGCGGCGACTGCGGCCTCCTCGCTATCCGCCAGTTCCCGGGCGGCGGCGGGGATGCCCCGGCTCTCCAGGAGGTCCAGGGCGGGGTATTCGTCCAGGGTCCTCATGAAGGCCTCCTTCCGCGGAACTCGGCATAGCTTCGAAGGGCGGCCAAGGCGCGCACGGCCCTCTCGGGGCTCTCGAAGGTGGGGATGCCCGCCTTCTCCAGGATCCCCCGGGACTCCCGGGTCCAGTCCCCGGAAAGGACCGCGGGCAGGACCGGCTTGGAAACGCCCTCGCCCTGGAGGCGTTCCACGACCTCCGCCATGCCACGGGCCATGGCGGCCAGGTCCAGGAAGAGGGTCGCCACGGTGATGAAGAGGACTGCGTCCACCCCGGGATCCCGCAGGAGGATCTCCAGGGATTCCACGTGCTCCCGGGCCCCCGCGGCGGCGGTGATGTCCGCGTGACCCTCGGGGTGGCAGATCGAGGCGATGGGGGGCAGGCAGTCCTTGAGGGCGGACTTGGTAGCGTCCGAGACCCGGGCGGGTTGGAAGATGCCGGCCGATGCCAGCTCGTCCACGCAGAGGATACCCGGGCCGCCGGCCTGGGTCAGGATGAAGACCCGGTTTCCAGCCGGCAGGGGCAGGGAGTCGAAGGCCCGGAGTACGTCCGAGAGCTCCTCCACCGAGCGCACCCTGGTGATCCCGTGCTGGCGGAAGGCCCCGTCGTAGAGTGCATCGGTCCCAGCCAGGGATCCCGTGTGGGAGCTGGCCGCCTGGGCGCCCTCGTCGGTGCGGCCGACCTTGAGGATCGCCACGGGCTTATCCCGGGCCACCTCGCCCGCGGCCTCCACCAGGCGCCGTGCCTCCGCGGATCCCTCCACGTACACCCCGAGCACCCGGGTCGCGGGATCGGCGCCCGCGTAGGATACGGACTCGATGATGTCCACGTCCGCCATGTTCCCCACGGTCACGAACTTGTTGAAACCCACTCCCCCGGCGGGGGAGGCGGCCCAGTTCATGAGGAGCCAGGCGCCTACGGCCCCGCTCTGGGACACGAAGGAAATCCCTCCCGGCACGTGGGTGATCCCGGCGATGAAGGTGGTGTCCACCTTCCGGTTGACGTCGATGACCCCCACGCAATTGGGCCCCAAAAGGCGGATCCCCCGGGAACGGCAGAACTCGGTCAGGGACTTCTGCCAGGCGGTCCCCTCGGGAGTCTTCACCTCCGCGAAGCCCGCGGCCGCGCAGACCACGGCCCGGATGTCGCCCTGCTTCCGCATGCGCCGGTCCATCTGGGCCAGGATGTCCGGGGTGGCCGCAGCCGGCGCGGAGAGCACCACGAGGTTCACCTCGTTCTCTATGGCATCCAGGGACGGGCGGCTCGGGCGGCCCAGGATCTCCCCGCCGGAGGCGTTCACGGGATAGAGGCCCCCCGGGTATCCCGCGGCGACCATGTTGGCCAGGATCTGGTATCCCGCCTTGGAAGGATTCGCGGACGCGCCGATCACGGCGCAGCCCGCGGAGTCGAAGAAGGAATCCATGCTAGGCACGGCCGCCGCCCCCGGCGCTGACCGCCTCCAGGAAGCGGTACCGTTCCTCGGCCAGGTCCTTGAGCTCCGCGATCCGCTCCGGCCCCAGGTGGGAGAACTTCTTGATCCGGGAGGTGTAGTCCTCGAGCGGAAGGGGATTCGGCACGGGTACGGTGATCTTGAACTTTCGGTTCCGGGCCTCGTAGAGTGGGAAAAACCGGGTCTTGACGGCCAGGCGGGCGACGGAGATCGACTCCTCCGCCCGGATCCCCCAGCCCGTCAGGCACGGGTTGTACACGTGGATGTAGGCCAGGCCCTCCTTGACCTTCATGGCCTCCTCGACCTTCCGTACCAGGTCGGGGATGTAGGCGGGAGACGCCGTGGCCACGTAGGGCACGTCGTGCATGGCCATGATCATGGGGAAGTCCTTGCCGTGCTGGCGCTTCCCGCCCTGCCCCTCCTTGCTGACCGGGGTCGTGCTGGTCCAGGACCCCTTGGAGGTCGAGGAACTGCGCTGGTACCCGGTGTTCATGTAGCCTTCGTTGTCGTAGCAGATGTAGATGATCCGGTCCCCCCGCTCGGCGACCCCGGAGAGGGCCTGGAAGCCCGCGTCCACGGTGGCGCCGTCGCCGGCGAAGGCCACCACGTGGGCGTCCCGGCCCTTGGCGTCCAGGGCCAGCCGGATGCCGGCCAGCATGCTGGCCGTGTTGTCCAGGAGGGGGAAGAAGACGGGAACCTTGGCCCCGGACTGCTTGTTCCAGCCGACCACCCCGACGCCGCCCATGCAGCCCGGGGGTATGGCCAGGATCGAGTTGGGGCCCAGGACCTTCATCACGGTCCTCAGGGTGAGTTCCACGTTGCACCCCACGCAGGCGGAGATGCCAGGGGATATCATGTCCTCGCGCTCGGCGAGGAGGTCCAGGGCGCTCATGCTTTCACTCCTTTCCGGGGCGCCCAGAGCCAGACCGCGCTTTGGGGGGTCCGGCCCGCGTCCACGGCGGCCACGATCTCGTCGAAGGCCTTCGATACGAGACCCAGGGTGATGTCCTCGCCTCCGAGCCCGCCGACGAAGGGGACCGAGGGGAGGGTCCTGCCGGATTCGTACAGGGCGGAACGGACTTCCTGGTACACGATTCCGGTGTTCCATCCGAACGACACGTTCCGGTCGATCACGCCGAAGCCCTTGACCCGGGCCAGGGCCGCGGCGACCGCCGCCTTCGGGAAGGGCCGGAGGCAGCGCACCTTCACGAGGCCGATCCGGACTCCCGCGGCGCGCTTCTCGTCCACCATCTCCCGGCAGGCCCCGGTGACGGAACCGAGGGTGACCACCGCGTACTCGGCGTCCTCCATGCGGTAGAGGTCCAGGGCGCCGCCCCAGGAACGGCCGGTTAACGCCGCGTAGGCCTTGTCCGTCTCCTCGACGACCCCCAGGGCCGCGGCCATGGAGTCCATGTGCTTCTTGCGGTACTCCATGACCAGGTAGCCGCTGGTGAGCGGATCGATCGCCATGGGCTTGCGGGGGTCCAGGATCTGATGCTTCGCCTCGTAGGGAGGTAGGAAGGCGTCGATCTCAGCCTGTTCCGGAACCTCCACGCGCTCGGTCATGTGGGATAGGTAGAAACCGTCGTAGCAGACGTTGATGGGCAGGAGGACCCGGGGATCCTCGGCGATGCGGAAGGCCTGGATAGTCTGGTCCAGGATCTCCTGGTTGTCCTCCACGTAGATTTGGATCCATCCCGCGTCCCGGAGGGTCAGGGAATCCTGGGGTCCGCCCCAGACCGACTGGGGGGATATCATCTCCCGGTTCACGATGTTCATCACGATGGGAAGTCGGAGGGTGGAAGCCCGGAAATAGGGCTCGTACATCAGGGCCAATCCCTGGGAGGAGGTGGCGGTGTAGCAGCGCGCTCCGGCCAGGGACGCCCCGCTCAGGATGGACATGGCGGAGTGCTCGGACTCCACCTCCGTCATTCGGCTGGACAGGGAGCCCTCCGCGGCGAAGAGGGTCAAATACTCCACGACAGGAGTCTGGGGGGTGATGGGGTACGCGGCGATCACCTCCGGCCGAGCCAACCGGGCGGCCGTGGCGGCGGCGTAGTTCCCGTTCATGACGGCTACGGTGCTCATTTCCTTCCCTCCCGGATCATGGCTATGCACTGCTTCGGGCATTCGGCGGCACAGACCGCGCAGCCCTTGCAGTAGCCCAGGTCGATCACGAAACGGCCTTCGACCCTCCGGACGGAGTTGGTCGGACAGTAGAGGAGGCAGGTGCCACAGCGGCTGCACTTCTCCTGGTCTATCTCCGGACGCTGGGTCCGCCAATCCCCGGTGTTGGCGGCGTAGATGCCCTCGCCCACCGGACATACGTAGTCTTTTTCCAACGTGCTCATGATTTCGCTCCCTCAACGCAACCGGATGACCTGGGCCGCCTCGAACGCTTCGCCGAGGAGGTCCGCGTTCTCCCTGCCCCAGAACTCCTCCACCTTGGAGGCCACGTCCGAAAGCTCAACCCACCCCGTGCCCTTCACGAAGGCGCCCAGCATCGCCGTGTTCGTGATGGGCTTGCCCAACCTGCGAAGGGCAAGTCCCGTGGCGTCCACCAGGACGACTGTCCCAACGCTACGAGGCAGGTCCAGATCCTCCACCCGGGATCCCGGTTCGGAGTTCAAGATGAGCCACCCGCCGTCTTTGAGGCCCTCGAACACGTCGACGGCCTTGCGAAGGGTCCCGTCCAGGACTATGACGCAGTCCGGGGTATAGACCTGTGTCTTGGGACGGATGGGTCGTTCGTCCAGGCGCACGAAGGAGCTGACCGGCGCGCCTTGCCGCTCGAATCCGAAAAAGGGGATGGAATTGCCGTAACCGCCCTCGAGCACCTTGGCGGTGACGATTATCTCGGCGGCCTTGACGGTTCCCATCCCTCCGCGGCCGTGAAGCCGTATTTCTTTCATCTGGATACTCCTCCTGATATCAGGAACATCACACGATTTCACTTAATGTATCACGATTACCGATTATGATCAACATATAGTTTGATTGGTGCTATAATATCTTTCATTCTGAAAGCCGATGTCTCCCACGGAAGACTTTTCGACAATTCAACGCCCGGGAGCCGGACGATTGCGTTACCGGCCCGAGGCACGTACAATGCCCAAGAACCATTCCGGAAACATGGAAGGCGGTTGCGCTATGAACGAAAGCCTCATTCCCAAAAAAGGCCCCGGCGCGGATACGGTGGATGATATCGACCGAAAGATCCTGGCGGTCCTGATCCAGGACAGCCGGATCACCTATTCCGAACTGGCGGGTATCGTCGGAATTTCCCGCATCAGCGTCAAGGAGCGAGTCCTGGCCATGCAGAAGCGGGAGATCATCGAGAAATTCACGATCCAGATCCCCGCGAAATTCCTGGGAAAACCCCTGCCCGTCTTCTTCGAGATCCAAGTTTCCCCGGAGACCATCCACAAAGTCGCGGAAGCACTCTCGGAACACCCGGACATCACCATCGTCTACCAGATGACCGGGATGAACTGCCTCCACGTCCACGCCTTTTTCGTGAACGTGGAGGACGTGTCCGCCTTCATCAACGAGTTCCTGTCGAGCCTCCCCGGAATCCAGAGCGTCAACACCCAGTTCCTGCTCAAGCGGTACAAGGCCGACCGGAGCATGGTGGTCTAGCGGATCCCTACGGCTTAAGCCAGGAGTCTCCCCCGGAAGATCGCGCACGCGCCCCCCCCCACGATCATCCTTCCGCCTGGGGTCCGTTCCACTCGAACCTCGCCGCCCCGCCCCATCTCGACGCCTTGGCGAGCCTGAAGGTATCCGGCCGAAGGCCACCGGCCCTTCGCGAAGAGGAACGCGCCTAGCGCCCCGCAGGCGGTTCCCGTTACGGGATCCTCCTCGATGCCGAATTTAGGCGGCACGAAAAAACGCCCCCGGGTCGTTCGGGCATCCTCAAAGGCGAAGGGATAGATGCCGGTCAAGTCAGGATTGTCGGGCCATAGTTCCTGGATCCGATTTCTGTCTGCCCGGATCCGCCCGAGACACTCCACGGATCGTAGAGGGACGAAACATGCCCATAAGCCGGAGAAGGCGCAGCCCACCGGCAGATCCAGATCCAGGAGTTCAGGTTCCAAACCCAGTATACCCGCGGCGAGGTCCGCGCGAGGGGCAGGTGCCGTCCGGGGCTCCGGCTGCTCCAGGAACGCCCGCACCGGCATGCCCCGCCGGAAGGCAAGGCCCGTGTTCAGGATGCCCGCACGGGTCGCGATCCTCAGAGGAACCGTTCCCTCGGATCCCCGGATGCGCCCGGACCAAGCCAGAACGAAGAGACCCGCGATCGTCGCGTGGCCGCATAAATCCACCTCGCAGGAGGAGGTGAAATACCGGAACCGGTAATCCCACTCTCCTCCTCCCCCCAGGATGAAAACGGTCTCGGATACGTCATTCAGTTCCCGGGCCGCGCTCTGCATGTACGCGTCACTAAGCCCCGCCGCATCCGGCACGACACCCGCGGGATTCCCGGAAAACGGCCGGGACGTGAAGGCGCCCACCTTCCAGGCTTCATGGTGTCCTGTCATGCGCGCCGCTCCCGGAGCAGGCTCGCGATCGTGTCCGCCGCCCGTTCGCAGTCCCCGTCGTCCAGGTTCAGGTACGTGACCAGACGGATCCGGTCCCCCACCCGAAAGGCCAGGATACCCTCCCGGGCCATCCGGATGCGCAAGTCTTCCGCCGCTGCCTCCCCGGCCCGGATGCGCAGGTAGAGGATGTTCGTCTGAACCGCCGCTAGATCAATTTCAAGCTCCGCACAGTCCGTCAATCGTTCCGCTATACGCCGGCATCGTGCATGGTCCTCCCGGAGGCGTCCGAGATTGTTCCGAAGGGCATACAGTCCCGCGGCGGCCATGAATCCAACCTGCCGCATGACCCCGCCCAAAAGCTGTTGCACACGCCGGGCCTCCTCGACGAATCCATCCGATCCCGCGAGGATGCTCCCCATGGGGGCTCCCAGCCCCTTGGAAAGGCAGGCGGATACGGATCCACCCTGCGGAATCAGGCTCCCGGGTTCCTCTCCCGTGGCGGCCAGGGCGTTCCATATCCGCGCTCCGTCGACGTGGACGGGTATCCCGAGCTCCCCGGAGAGCCGGAACATCCCCTCCAACACCTCGCGGGGGTAGATCGTTCCACCCCCGAAGTTGGATGTGTTTTCCAGGACGATGCACGAAACCCGGGCCCCGTGGTCCCTCGCGGAGGTCACGGCTGTGCGGACCCGCCCCGGATCCATGATTCCCCGGTCCCCCCGCACGGTCAGAGCCTGGGTGCCGGATACCAGAGCCATGGATCCTGCCTCGAACCTCAGGTTGTGGCCGTTTTCCTCGATGGCCACGAGGTCCCCGGGGCGGGATCTCACGTTCAACGCTATTTGGCCGGCCATGGTACCGGAGGGCAGGAAGACCGCGGCCTCCAGTCCGAAGAATGCCGCGCACGCCTCCTCGAGCTTCCGCACCGACGGATCCTCCCGGAACCCCGAGTTCCCTACCTCGGCGTCCCGGATTGCCCGCCGCATCCCTTCGTCGGGAAGGGAGAACGTATCCGATCGAAGGTCTATGATCCTGTTCACGATCGTTTCTCCCCCAGGGCGTCCAGGCATTCCCCGAGCTTGAGGAGCCCCCGGGAGATGCCGTCCGGACCGGAGCCCCCGGCCCCGACTCGGACATGGTCCGGATACCCGTACGCGGACCCGGACATGACGAAGGTGCGATAGGGCTCCCGCAGGAGAATCCGTGAAAGCTCGTCCCCGTCAAGGGGAGGCTCGAGCCGGCAAAACCCGATCAAGCCCGCCTGGGGACGCTCCCAGGACAACTCCCGTCTGGACGCCACGAACTCGTCGATCCGGTCCAGATTCGCGCTCCCGATCGACCGGGCCCTCTCCACCGCCGTCCGGTACCGATCCTCGTTCAGGGCAAGGTCCGCCACGTATTCGCCCAAAACGTTCATGATCTCGCTCGTGTCCTCCCGAAGGACCATGGCGTCCAAGACCAGACTCGGATCCCTGCAGACCAACCACCCGGTCCGCAGCCCCTGGAGACCCAAGACCTTGGAAACGGATCCCGTGGAGATCCCTCGCTCGTAGATGTCCGCCGCCCGGGGGGTGGACTGCCCGTCCCATTCGAGTCCGGAATAGACCTCGTCGCAGAGGAGATAGGCCCCCACTCGGTCCGCTATCCCCGCGGCCCGCTCGAGCTCCGGGCGGGAAAGGACCCGGCCGGTGGGATTGTTGGGATTGCAGAGGAAGATGAGCCGCGTTCGATCCGTCACCAGGGATTCGAGCTCGTCCAGGTCGAGCCGCCAGCCTTCCGCCTCCCGTCTCCGAATCCGGACGACGTCCGCGCCGATCGCCTCTCCCAGGACCAGGGGCTGGGGCCAGCCCGGAACGTCCACGACCATCCTGTCCCCCGGGCGGACGAGCTGGGAGATCGCCAGGAAGTTCGCTTCCGCGGTGCCCGCGGTCACGAGGACGTCCCCGGGACCGGACCGGAACCCTCCCCGGGCGAGGATTTTTTCTCGGAGGGAGGGCAGGCCTTGGAAGGACTTACCCGACCAGTCCAGGGGCAGGGACGGATCCAGGTCCCCCAAAAATTCCCCGAGAGTCGGGGCCGGAGCCATGGAAAACACGACGGATTCGCGGGGCTCCGCCGCATGGGCTTCCAAAAACGACTTGAACAGGGCATGCATCTCGACTCGCACGGCGATCCTCCCGCGCCCGACAGGACGCTGATCGACACCATAGGGGCATACGCGGCCGCCGTCAAGTTCGATTTCGCCGGATCCCGGCCGCGGGAAGGGGGAGGAGGGGCAGCACCCTCGGAAAGCGATTGACGCCCGCGAATCCGGACCGATACAATTCCCACTCCCGTATAAAACCTGCCCGACCCCGGCGCGGGCGAGACGCCAGGAGCCGAAGTGAACAAGAACGACCGTGGAGCGGACCCGAATCCCCCGATGCCCGATTTGCCGGCGATTGGACCGTTTTCGCCCGCGGACCGCAGGCTCCTCAAGCGGTATGAAGGGGTCGCCGATGCCGTGGCTACCCTCTTCGGCCGGGGCTGCGAGATCGTACTCCACTCCCTGGAGGATCTTTCTCATTCGGTCGTCAAGATCGTGAACGGGCATGTCACGGGCAGGGGCCTCGGCTCTCCGATCACGGACCTGGGTCTCAAGGTCCTGCGCTGCTCTTTTGAGGGCACCGAGGACGTGATCGGCAGCTACTTCGCCTTCACGGATTCGGGCCGTCCGATCAAGTCCGTCACACTCCTGATCCGGAACGACCGCGGGATCCCCATCGGAATGCTCTGCATCAATTTCGACCTTTCGACGCCGTTGGCAAGCTTCATCAAGGAGTTCTCCCCGTTCCAGGATCTGCCGGCGTCCTCCGAGCACTTTCCTGCGGGTGTGGGAGACCTTGTCCAGCACGCCCTCGCCGAGGAAGCGGAACACCTCGCAAGGGCGAACGGCATTCCCATCCAGGAGAAGAATCGGAGAATCGTCGAAGGCCTGGAAAATCGGGGCTTATTCGAGATCAAGGGAGCCGTGGAATCGGTGAGCAAGGGGCTCGGCATTACCAAATACACTATATACAAATACTTGCGGGAATTCCGGAAATCCCGGCTTCCGGCGGACGGATCCGGAGCAATGAATCCCGGAACCTCGTGGAGCTCTCCGGATTAGAAAAATATTGTCATTCGTTAACTTTTTTTATTGACAGCCTCCACATTCGGTCCCAGTATACACCTAGATTCTCCCGGGAAGATCCGGCGCATCCCGCTCCGGAACCGGCGGGGTCGTTACCGAAGATCGGGAGGCGAAACATGGCACGGACAGGGAATTACATCGACGAACACATCGGGGAGATCCGCAAAGAATTTAAGCTGCTGGATTACTGGGTTTACCTGAATTCGGGAGACCAGATGATCCCGGGCAACTACTGGCTCAAGGCCGCACGGGAATTCTACGACTTCGTGGAGTTCGGACGGATGGAGGACATCCCCGTAGCGGACATCGCGACCCACCCGTTCCTGACGACTGCTTGGAACGACTGTATCGAACTAGGTGCCCGATTCATCAACGCGGACCCGGAAGAGGTCACCAACACCTATCGCCCAGCGATCACCGCTAACCTCCTTTTGTACAATTGCTTCGACTGGAAAGCCGGGGACAATGTGGTGATCACGGACCTCAATTACCCTTCCATCGTCTATATCCTGATGGATATCCGGAAACGATACGGAGTCGAACTTCGGGTCGTGAAGAACGTCGGGGGTGAGATACTCTTGGAGGACATGGAGAAGGCGATCGACGGCCGCACCCGTATGGTCTGCGTGGACAGGACCGCGGCCTTCGGGGGATTCACCTACGACATGAAGGCGCTATGCAAGATCGCCCACGCGAAGGGCGCCCTGGTCTTCGACGACGCCATCCAGGCCTTGGGAGCGATCAAGATCGACGTCAAGGACGACGACGTGGACATCCTTGTTTCCGGCGCCTACAAGTGGCAGTGCGGACCGGAGGGAGCGGGCCTGCTCTACGTGAAGAAGGATCTCATCCGAAAGCTGGATCCGAGATACCGCGACTATCTCTGGGCCGACATCCCGACGGGGATTCCCTTCGCCCTGAAGGACCACGACAACATGCGCCACTGGGATTTCCCGCCGGCGGAAACCGCCAACAAATTCTCCCAGGACGTCACGATCGGGCCCGCCCTCTTCGGCTGGAAGGAGACTCTCCGGTTCTACGAGAAGATCGGAATGGAGAACGCGGAGGAGAGGATCAAGCGCCTCGGCACCTACCTGATCGAACGGCTGGAGGAGATCGGCTGCGTAGTCAAGACACCCAAGGACGTCCGGAAGCGCCATGGCATGATCGTCTACACGACAGGATCCTATGAAACCGACCTGAAGAGCTTCCAGCGTTTCGCCGCTCCGGGGCGGTGCATGAAGCCCGTCAAGGTTTCCATGCGGGCCCTGGGCGGGGTGGGAAACATCCGCGCGTGCACGCACTTCTACAACACCGAAGAGGACGTGGATTACCTAATCCGCGTCCAGTCCGCGGTCATGAAGGCCTAGGGATCCGATTCGATCCGGTCCCGGGGTCGGAGTACGGCCGAAGCGTGCTCCATTCCCGGGACCGGTTTAAACAAAAAGTATCGATTTACCGCGTCTATCAGACGTATAGTAACTGTCGGCAGATTTTTATTGACATAATGTCAATGAGGTCTATACTAATCGAGATTCGGGGATTCCGCGTCCCCGGAAAGAGGCTATCATGCGGACGAAAATCGAGACACCGGATGCCCCCGCCGCCATCGGCCCGTATTCCCAGGCAATCCGGTACGGAGACCTGTTGTTCGTCTCCGGCCAGCTCCCCATCGATCCCGCCAAGGGTGCCATGGAGGCTCCGGACATCGCGGTCCAGACGAGAAGGGTCCTTTCCAACCTGACGGCCGTCGTCCGCGCCGCGGGCATGAAACCGGAGAATATTCTGCGTTGTACCTGCTTTCTGGCGGACATGAATGAATTCCCTAAATTTAACGAAGTCTATGCGGAGTTTTTCGGCAAGGACGCCCCCTCCCGGGAGACCGTCCAGGTTGCTCGGCTGCCCAAGGACAGCCGGGTCGAAATCTCAGCCGTCTGCGGGGCGTAGGCATGGTTCGCGGAGGATTCGTTACCTACGGCAAGGTTGCCGGGATCCTGATGCTCGACTCGCGGATTCCCCGGATTCCCGGAGACCCGGGACATGCCCAGACCTTTCCCTTCCCCGTAGCCTATAGGGCGGTCGAGGGACTCCCGTTCTCGGATCTGGTGGAGGGTCGGCTAGACAACGCCGACAAAGCTACCGAAGCCGCAGCGAGCCTGGAGGCGGACGGAGTGTCCTTCGTCGCCGCGGACTGCGGCCTCTTCTCCGTCCTGCAGAAGAAGATCGCGGCTAGGCTGTCGATCCCCTTCCTGGGATCCGCCCTAGCCTTGATCCCCCTGCTGGGAACCTTTCTACCGCCGAACCGGTGCGTCGGCGTCCTAACGGGGCACACGGACCTCCTAAGGGATCACCACCTTCGGGCCGCGGGGGTCTCCCCCGACGGGATCGTCGTGGCGGGAATGGAGAATTCCTCCGAATTCCGGAAGGTCGTGATCGATCGGGGGACCGATCTGGATCCGGAGGCGATGAGAGAGGGCGTGCGGGAGGCGTCGCTGGAATTGGCCGGTAGGGCATCCCGCAAGGGTCTGGGGCTCGGAGCCGTTGTTTTGGAATGCACGAACCTTGTCAGCTTCCGGGACACTGTACAAGAAGCGGCAGGCGCCCCGGTGTACGACCTCGTCAGCCTGGTGGAATTGTACGCGTCCGGGTATGCGCGGAGGGAATTCGCCGAGACCCATCGGTCCTTCGCGCGCGGTTAGGGTGGCCTACCCGGGGTTGGTCCCGGGAAGAGATAGAGCGGACGTTCATTAAGGAGGCTTAAGGTATGGCGGAACAGACGAATCGCGAAACTTTCGCGAGCAAATTCGGGATGATCATGACCCTGGTCGGCGTTTCCGTCGGTCTGGGGAACGTCTGGCGCTTCCCGTACATGGCCGGGAAGTTCGGCGGGGCCGCGTTCGTGTTTTTCTACGTGCTCCTCTTGTTCGTCGTGGGCATTCCCGGCCTGATCGCCGAGTACAACCTGGGACGCTACACCAATCGCGGAACCCTCGGCGCCTTCCAGAAGGCGGGATTCCCGGGCGGCAAGGTCGTCGGAACCTGGTTCTGGATCGTTACGACCTTCGCTGTGGGATACTACTGCAACGTCATCGGCTGGGTCTTGTTCTACGCGGTCCGGGAGGTGGGCGTCGCGGTCGGGGCGACGGTCAATGCCGCCGCGATACTCCCGCCGGACACGGGCTTCAACGCGACTAGCTTCTTCCTCCAGTTCTTCTTCACCGGCATCGTCATCCTCTCCTGCGCCCTGGTTCTGGCGAAGGGTCTCAAGGAAGGCGTCGAAAAGGCTAGTAAGTACATAATGCCCGCCTTCTTCGCCCTGTTCCTCATCCTCATCGTCCGGGCCGTGACGCTTCCCGGCGCCGGCGCCGGCATCAAGTGGTACATCGGGGACTTCCGCTGGAAGGAGCTCACCGGCGGATCCATGGCCGCGGCCATGGGGCAGGTGATCTTCTCGCTATCCCTCGGCGGCACCTTCATGGTCGTGTACGGATCTTACTTGAAGAAGGACACGAACCTGGTGCAGACCGGCATCATGAACGGCATCGGGGATACGATCGCGGCCCTCATGGCGGGCTTCGCGATCTTCCCTGCGGTGTTCGCGTTCAATGTCGAGCCGTCCTCGGGGCCCGGGCTCATCTTCTTCACTCTTCCGAAGGTGTTCGATTCCATGCCCGCGGGCTGGCTCTTCGCGATCTTCTTCTACATGGCCCTATTCGGAGCGGCCTATCTCTCCGCCATCGCGGCCTTCGAAGTCATGATCGCCGGCATCGTGGACAATACCAAACTAAACCGGAAGCAGGCGACCTGGCTCATGGCTGGCCTCGGATTCCTGTTCGCCATTCCCCCGATGATCAATTTCCAGATCTTCGGGCCCTGGGACCTCTTCTGGGGCTCCGGTATGCAGACCCTCGGGTGTGTCCTGGCCGTCATCGCCTCCGTCTGGGTGATCAAGCGGAGCGAAGGTCTCAAGGCCCTGGCGGAAGGGACCGGCAAGCAGTTCCCGATATGGCTCTACTGGTGGATGCGGATCGCCGTCCCCCTCGCCGTCGGCTTTGTCGGCGTGAACTGGCTGCTTTCCGAGGTCTTCAAGATCAACATCTTCGGTTGAGTCGGATCGTTCGATCGAAATGGATCCTCCCGCCTTGGCGGGGGGATCCTTTCTATTCGGTGTCCAGTGCTGGACGAAAGGGATTTCATCGTCCGGGACCCGACCGGCCCGGTCGGGCCTAGGAGTTTCGGATCTGCGAAATGGCGACACCGACCAGCGCTATCCCCATACCCAGGATCTTGACGGCTCCGAACTTCTCCCCGAGCACAATAGCGGAGAATGCGGCGGCTATCACCGGAACGGCGTTCGAGAAGACGCTGGCCCGTGCCGGTCCGAGCACCCGGATCGCGTTGTTGTAGAACAGGTAGGAAACCGTCGAGGGCAGGAGCGCCAGAGCCCCCAGGCTCCAATAAAGCTCGGGCGCCGGAAGAATCAAGACGGCCTCTCCCGCCTCGTAGAACAGGAAGAGCGGCAGGAACATCAAGGCTCCGAAAAAGTTCTGGTATTTCACGATCGTGATTCCAGAAAGTCTAAGGGGGAGTTTCCGTACCGCCACGGCTCCGAGCGAGGCCGCCAGAACCGCCAGGAATACCAGGCAGGCCCCGCCCACGGTCGCCGAGGCGTCCGCGAGACCGTTCTTGATCATGAGAAGGACCCCGGCCAGGGAAAGAATCATTCCCGCGACGGCCAGGATTCCGACCCGCTCCGCAAGGAATATCCGGGACATAAGCGGAGTCACGACCGGAATAAGCGCGATGATCGTAGCGGCAACCGCCGGGGATACGCTCATCAGGCCCAGGTTCTCCCCCACAAAGTACAGGAACGGCATGAACAGGGAGAGGATCACGAGGCTTACAAAGTCCTTTCTTTCTATTCGTGAATGACCCGGAGAGGCCGTCCGGCCCCGGATTCTCAGCGCGTCCACGATAGCCAGGAAGGCGGAAGAAAGGACGAGCCGGACAAAGATCACGGTAAAGGGCCCGCAATACTTGAACGCTACTTTTGTCCAAAGAAAGGACAAGCCATAGAACAACATGGCAAAGCAGTTTCCCGCGATTGCCGCCGCCGTCCGCTTTTCATCTGCCATTGAGCACCTCGTTGCATTACCTGGGGAGTCTTCTTCGTTTCGATGGAAATGATGCCGGGATATGGACATTATGTAAAGGGGAACTGGTTGAAACGCATGCTGAAGGTAGCTCCAAGCTGACTACTTCTGGTAATCGCGCCGCTGACCTTCTTGTCCCTGTAGTGGACCGACCCGGGGTTAACGATATATTGTTAAGTGAGTTCATCCCTTTGTACCATACGAGCTTCATATCATGCTTACTATTCTCAAGCTCGTTAGTAAGGATGTTCCCGAGCGATCGGAATGGTTTTGGCATTATCGCCTACGCCGATAGACATAAGGATCCCGACTTCAGCCAGCCATTTTTATCAGACACTGGGGTTTCTTGAAGGATACCATTCCGTCAATACAGACGGCCTCCTTCGGATCGGAGAATCGACGCAGATGGGCATGAAGGGCGATGCCCTGGCGGGCCAACCGGTCCAGGCGATTCTGGACCGTACCGCAGGATAGCTTCTGGTTTCGGCTCAGGGCTCGGAGGCTTTCGGAGGAGGCATGGCGGTCGAGGAGTCCGGGGTAATCTACCGTTCGTTTGGCGTAGTAATCGATGGAAAAGGACTGTGTGGAGAAGGTCTTGCCACAGGATCGGCACCTGAACCGGGGGACGAGGCCGAAGGTACGGGTGGGATAGAAACCGAAGGGGGAGAACCAACCCGGAGGAGGTTCGCTTAAATGCAGGTCACAAAAAGGATTGGGACAGAAGGGGAACGAGGGCATAGGTACCTCCTGGAGGCTGGAAACCTCCCGTCCCTATTCCGCTCGATTCCTCTTCCTCGCTTGCGTCATCACAAGGTTCGTAACACTATGCAGGAACTGCGGCCGGTCGGTCCGGGGATGGTCGATCCGTATGAGCCCCGCCCGGTACGCACCCTCGACCGCATCCTCGGAGAGGGCCTCCCGGGGGGCGGCCGGGGGACGGAGCCGGCCCCCGGTCAAAACACCGATCCGATCCGCCCAGAGGGAGGCCAGGTTGAGGTCGTGGATGGTAGCCGCCACCGCCGTACCGGACCGGGCCAGGCGCCGGAGCATGCCCAGGATCTCGGCTTGGTGCCCCGCGTCCAGGTGGGCCTCCGGCTCGTCCAGGAGGAGGACCGGGGCTTCCTGGGCCAGGGCCCGGGCGATCAACAGGCGCCGGAACTCCCCGCCCGAGAGCTCCGAAGCGGGACGCTCGGCGTCCCCCCCGAGGCCCACGGCCGCCAGGGCGCCGGCGACGGCGCGCTCGTCCTCCGGCGTTCCCGGGGCGAACCAGCCCAGGCGGGCAAAGCGTCCGGCCCAGACGGTCTGGCGGACGGTGTATCCGGGCACCGGGGCCTCCATCTGGGGCACGTAGGCCGCCAGCCGAGCCCGGTCCCGGATCCCCAGGCGGGCGATCGGCCGCCCCCGCACGAGGATCTCCCCGGAAAGAGGGGCCAAAAGGCCTCCCAAGCTTCGTAACAGTGTGGTCTTGCCGGACCCGTTCGGTCCCACCAGCACCGTGAGTTCCCCCTCCGGGATGTCCAGGTCCACGTCCCGGAGCACGGGTACACGCCGGTACCCGCAGGCCAGGCCCCGGGCGGACAGCGCGGTCGGGTTCACCGCCGTCCCCCGTCCCGGCGGGCCAGGATGACCAGGAAGAAGGGCGCCCCGGCGAAGGCCGTGAGCACCCCGACGGGGAGTTCCAGGGGCGCCAGCACGGTCCGGGCCAGGGCGTCCGCGGACATCAGCAGGACGGCCCCCGCGACGGCGGAGGCGGGGATCAGTCGGGCGTGAGAGGGTCCGAACACCAGCCGGGCCGCGTGGGGAGCCACCAGGCCTACGAACCCCACGACCCCGCCCGCGGCCACGGCCGCCGCGGTGCCCAGGGCCGCCAGGGCCACGGCGGCGGCCCGGAGGAGCCGTACGTCCAGACCCAGGGACCGGGCGCTCTCCTCCCCCGCGGCCAGGACGTCCAGGGGCCGTGCCAACAGCAGGGCCGTCCCGGAGACCAGGGCCGTCAGGGGGGCCAGGACGGCCAGCTCCTTCCAGCCCCGACCGTTGAAGCTCCCCAGGAGCCAGAAGTACACGGCATACAGGTCCTGCTGGCGGAGGCTCACCAGGAGGGTCACCCCGGCGGAGCAGAGGGCGCTGACGGCGGTCCCCGCCAGAAGGACGGCGGTGGTGGAGCCCGAGCGGGAGGTGGCCCGGGCCGCCGCGCCGGACAGGGCCGCGGCCCCCAGGGCCCCGGCGAAGGCTCCCAGGGACGCGGAGCCGGGTGTCCGGACGAAGACCAGGGCCGCGGCCGCGCCCAGGGCGGCTCCCGCGGAGGTGCCCAGGATGTAGGGATCCGCCAGGGGATTCCGGAAGAGCCCCTGCAGGAGGACCCCGGACACCGCCAGGGCGGCCCCGGCCAAGCCCGCGGCCAGGGTCCGGGCAAGACGGAGGTCCCGAAGGATGACCGCGGCCACGGGATCGGCCCCCTGCTTCCCAAGCAGGACGGCCGCGACCTCCCGGGGTCCGTAGGAAACCGCACCCATCCCGAGGGATGCCAGGAGGACGAGGACCAGCAGGCCCAGGGCCGCCAGGGCGTAGGCGAGCCGGACGACGGGACGCCGTGCGGCACGGGACGGAACGGAAGCCGTCCGGAGGGACCGTGCCTTCACGGGAAGAGCTCCGGGTAGAGGGCTCGGGCGATGGACCGGACCCCCTCCCCGAGACGGGGACCCGTCCGGTTCACCGGGTCCGCCGGCAGCATGTACACCCGGCCGGTCCGGACCGCGGGCACGGTCCCCCAGCCCGGCCTTCGGGCCAGGTCCCCGGCGGTGAAGCCGGGGGCGTGGTCGTCCGCGGCCAGGATGACCTGGGGCGCCCTCCGCACCGCCTCCTCGGGGGACACGATCGCCCAGGGCTGGGTCATCTCGGCGAAGACGTTGATCCCTCCCGCCTGGGTGATGAGCTCGTGCAGGAAGGACGGGGCGCCGCAGGTCATCAGGGGCTCGTTGTAGACTTCCCAGAAGACCCGGACCCGCGAGGCGGCTGGAATCGAGGCCACCCGGGCGGTGACCTCGGCCAGGTCCCGCCGTAGGCCGGCGATCGATCGCGCGGCCCCCTCGGCCGTGCCCGTCAGGACCCCCAGATCGGCCAGGCACTCCAGGGTCTGCTCGACCGAGGAAGGCTCGAAGACGTAATAGGAAATCCCCAGGGAGTCCAGGGACTTGCGCAGGGAGACGTGGACCGGTCCCCCGGTCACGACCAGGTCGGGCTTCAGGGTCAGGAGGCGCTCCAGGGAGATGGACTCGGAGGTGTAGCCCCCGACCCGGGGGACCCGCGCGGCCTCGGCGGGCCAGGTGCAGTAGGAGGTCACCCCGGCCACCCGGTCCCCGGCCCCGATCCCGAAAAGGCTCTCCGTGGCGCTGGGGTTCAGGGAGACCACCCGGCGGGCGGGGCCGGACAGGGTCACGGTCCGCTCCAAGGAGTCCCGGGCCGAGAGGGTCTGTCCCCAGGCTACGGAGGCCAGGCATGTCAGGCCGGCCAGCAGGATGGCGACCCCGTGGGTGCTTCGGCTCATGTCTTCTTCCCTTCCGGCGCTCCGGGCACCCCGGCTTCCTCGAAGGTGGCCATCCGGGTGTGGACCTCGCAGGCGGCCCGGCAGACCGCGGCGGCCAGGACAGCCCCCGTGCCCTCCCCCAGGCGCATCCCCAGGTCCAGCACCGGCGTCAGGCCCAAAAGCCCGAGGGCCGCGGCCTGTCCGGGCTCCACGGACCGGTGACCGGCGATCATGTACTCCGCGGCGAGGGGACAGAGCCCGCAGGCGATCATGGCGGCCGCGGCGGAGATGAACCCGTCCACCAGGACCGGGATCCTCCGAGCCGCCGCGGCCAGGAAGACCCCGGCCATGGCCCCGATCTCGAAGCCGCCGACCTTGGAAAGGACATCCAGGGGGTCCGAGGGATCCGGCCGGTTCACGGCCAGGGCCCGTTCCACCGCGGCCACCTTCCGCTCCAGGCCCCGGTCGTCGACCCCGGTGCCACGGCCGGTCACCTCCCGGGGCGGCCGGCCCGTCAGGGCCGCGACGATCGCGGAGGCGGGTGTCGTGTTTCCGATGCCCATCTCCCCGGCGGCAGCCAGGCCGAAGGGTCCGAACTCGAACTCCTCCTCGAAGGCCTCGATCCCGATCTCCACGGACCGGCGGGCCTCGTCCCGGGACATGGCGGGCCCCCGTGTGATGTCGTCCGTCCCGGGGCGCACCCTGCGGATCCGCAGGCCCGTGGCGGGACCCAGGTCCGAGGCGACCCCGCAGTCCGTGACGGAGACCCGGAAGCCCGCGAAAGCGGCCAGGGCGTTTACCGCGGCCCCGCCGGCCAGGAAGTTGCGGACCATGGCGGCCGTCACCTCCCGAGGGTAGGCGCTGACCCCCGCGGCGGCCACCCCGTGGTCCGCGGCCATCACGAACGCGACGCCCGGCCCGAGCTCGGGGACGGAATTCCCTGCGATGCCCGCGATCCGGACCGCGAGGTCCTCCAGGCGGCCCAGGCTTCCGGAAGGCTTGGTCAGGCGGGCCTGGCGGGACCGCGCCGCCTCGGCCGCGGCGGCATCCGGCAGTCCGATACGGCTCAGGGTTGTTTCGAGGAGGCTCGTCGAAGAGCGGGAGGATAAGGAGGTTCTCGACATGATCCGTCACCCAGCGGATTACGAGGTCCCGGAACCAGGTCCCGGGGACTCAGGCAGGTCTCCTGACTCCGAGGCTCCGGACGTTCCGCGGAGGGATCCGCGTCCGGCCGGAGTCCGGGACCTTCCCGCTACACGCAGTGGTTCCCGGTATCTCGCCTCGTTACAGTGCCTGGGGGCGCGCCGGTATTCCACCGGCTTCCCAATTAAGCCTTTCGGCGCCTGCGCCGGACCCACCGTACACCCCCCAGGCGTCCGGGGTCAAGGAGAGGGGCCGTATCCGCCCGCGCCCCGGAACGGGTCCGAACGCCCGGTCCTCCGTCCGGCTTGACGAACGCCGTCCGGGGGCGGAGACTGAAGGCATGAAGAACCAGGCCCGGCCCGTCCGCGCCGCGGGGCTCCTCCTGGCGGTCCTCCTGGCCGCCGCCCCCGTCACGGCCTCGGACGGCTTCGAGCGGGAACGCTTCCTCATCCTCAACTCCTACCATCACGGCTTCGAGTGGTCCGACGGCATCCTCCGGGGCATCCTGGAGGTCCTGAGCCGGGAGTTCGCGCGGCCGGCCCTGCACATCGAGTACATGGACACGAAGAGGCATTTCGACGGTATCGACGGTCCCTACCTCGACGGGCTGGCCGCCGTGTACGCCGCCAAGTACACCCGGACCAAGTTCGACGCCGTCCTGTGCACCGACGACGCGGCCTTCCTGTTCCTCCTGCGCTGGGGTCGGACGCTCTTCCCCGGGACGCCCGTGGTGTTCACGGGGGTGAACAACTTCAGCCCGGACCTGGTGGCCGGCCGGCCCGAGATCACGGGCATCGTGGAAAGGACGGAGTACGGTCCGAGCGTCGAGCTGGGGCTCCGGCTCCGGCCGGAGGCCCGCAGGCTCGGGGTCATCACGGACGCGTCCCTGAACGGGTTGGCCAACCGCGCGAAGTTCGAGGCCCTGGCGGAATCCTTCCGGGGCCGCCTGGAGTTCGTCTTCTTCCGGACCGACGGTCTTTCCGAACTCCTGGAGGAGGTGCGGGCCTTCGACCCCGGGGGACTCATCTACTTCTCGGACTTCTACCTGGACGGCCGGGGACGATCCTACGAGTACGACGTCTCGGTGCCCGAGGTGCTGGCCGCGGCTCCCTGCCCGGTCCTCTACCACGCGGACATGTACCTCCCCTTCGGCGTCCTGGGCGGCCGGATGAACCGGAGCCGGGAGTACGGCGAGCTGGCCGCCCGCATGGCCGCCCGCATCGTCCGGGGCGAACCCCCCTCGGCCATCCCGGTCATGCAGGATTCCATTGCCCGGGCGGTGGTCAGCTACCCCGCCCTCCGGAAATTCGGCATCCCCGAGTCCCGGGTCCCCCCCGGCACCCTCGTGGCGGACAAGCCGGAAAGCTTCCTCCGGCGCAACGCCCGTCTCCTGACGGTTTCGGGGATCATCACCTTAAGCCTTTCCGGGGTGATCGTCTCCCTCCTGTACGCGATCCGGGAACGGAGGCGGGCGGAACGGGACCTCCACGCCTCCCGGGAGACCATCCTCCAAAGCCTCCGGGAGAAGGAGGTGCTGCTCCAGGAGGTCCACCACCGGGTCAAGAACAACCTCCAGATCGTGACCAGCCTGCTGCGGCTCCAATCCGCGCACTCCGGGAAGCCGGAAGTGGAGGAGGCGCTCACCGAAAGCACCGAACGGCTCATGGCCATGGCGCTGGTGCACGAACAGCTCTACCTCTCCAAGAACTTCGCGGACATCGAATACTCCGAGTACGCGGCGGGGCTCGTCTCCTCCCTGCGCGCCACCTTCGGACTCTCGGAGGAGGCATTCCGGTGTTCCATCGATTCCAGCGGCCTCCGCCTGGGCCTGGACACCGCCGTTCCCCTGGGCTTGATCCTGAACGAACTGCTCACCAACTCGGTGAAATACGCCCTGCCCGCCCGCTCCCCCCTCTCCGTCCGCTCCCTGCTGGAGGAAGCGGACGGCATGCTGAGGTTCCGGTACCAGGACGACGGACCGGGGCTTCCGGTCGGACTGGATCCGGAAAAGGACGGCGGCCTGGGGCTCACCCTGATCACCGCGCTGAGCCAGCAGCTCCGGGGAGCCCCCGCGTTCCCGCGGGATCGGGCCGGCATGGTCTTCGAGCTGGACTTCACCCCCCGGTTCCCGCCCCGGGGAAAAATCTGAACGGCAAGCCCCGCCCGACATCTTGCGTCCGCCCCGGCTTGGGATTAGGATTTCCTTGAACGGACCCTCCTCGGCCCCGGGTGTCGGGGACGGTCCGGAATCCGATTTCCGGGAAGGCCGATGTTCGCGAGATTCGGAGCGATCGTTTCCATAGCCGCCTCATCCTTCGCCCTGGCGGTGATGATGGTTTCCGCGGCCCTGCGCTCCCGGACGAGAGGCCGGACCCTATCCTTCGCGGGGCTTTGCGCCTCCGCCCTGGTCTACTCCCTGGGGTACCTGCTCGAACTGCTGGCCCCGGATCTGGAGGCCGCGCTCCGGGTGCTCCGCTTCGAATACATCGGGATCGTCACGATAGCTCCCTTCCTGACCCTGGTGGCCTACGAGTTCCTGGACGAGGGGGCGCCGAGGGTGCCCGCTCCCCTTTTGTTCGTTATCCCCGCGGGGATCCTGGCCCTGGCCTGGACGACCCAACTCCACAGGCTGTACTACCTGGACCCGGTCTTGACCCGGGTCGCGGGCCTGTCGGTCCTGGAATTCGGCCGGGGTCCCGCCTACTGGGTCCACGTGCTCTACCAGAATCTCCTCATCGCCTACTGCGTGACCATCTTCCTCCGCAACACTTTCCGGGGTTCCCGGGCCCGGCGCGTCCAGGCCCGGTTCATGCTGGCGGGATGCGTCCTGCCCTGGGGCGGCTTCGTGGCGTACCTGGCCGGCGGGGTTCCCCTGAACCTGGATCCCACCCCGGTCACCCTGGCCTTCACGGGGATCTTCTTCGCGGTCGGCTTCTTCCGGTACAAGATGTTCGATCTCCGCCCGATCGCCCGGGACACGGTCTTCGAGCAGATGAGGGACGCCGTCCTGGTCACCGACGATCAGGGAGCCGTCGTGGATCACAACACCGCGGCCCGCAGGCTCTTCCCCGCCCTGGCGAGTTTCCGCGGTATACGAACCGCCCGGGACCTGGCCCGGGACGCCCCGGACCTCGCCGAAGCCATGTCCCGGTCGGCATCCGACTCCGTCGTGACCCTGGGCCTGCCCGAGGGGGATCGGAGCTTCAACCTCCACCATTCCGCCCTCTCCGACCGGGGCGGCCGGAGGGTCGGCACAGCGAACGTGCTCACGGACATCACCGAGCGGCTCCTCCTGGAGGACCGGTTGACCGTCCAGGCCACCACGGACGAGCTGACCGGAGTGGCCAACCGTCGCCATTTCTTCGACCGGGCCCGGGTCGAGCTGGAGCGGGCCCAGCGGTACGGACGCCCCTTCGGCGTGGCCATCCTGGACATGGACGATTTCAAGTCCATCAACGACAACTTCGGACATCCCGCGGGGGACGAGGCCCTCCGGATCGCGTCCCGGCTCTGCGCGGAGACCCTGAGGTCCACGGACATCATGGGCCGCTACGGGGGGGACGAGTTCGCCTTCGCCTTCCCGGAATGCGACGAGGACCAGGCCCGGGAAGCCGCGGAGCGCCTGTCCCGGATCCTGGCTTCCGCGGCCTTTCCCTACGGGGATACGGTGATCCGGCTCTCCGCCAGCGTGGGGTACGCCGGGGGTTCCGAGCCCCCCCTGCCGGACCTGGATTCCCTCCTGAAGCTCGCGGACGAGCGGATGTACGAGAAAAAAGGCCGGCCGCCCTCCTTCAAGTCCGTAGCCCGGGACCCGGACCGGGACTAGGCCGCGGACCGGCTGCCGCCGATCCGCGGGCAATGAGCTTCACCCGTCGAGTTCTCCGGATCGTCTCGCGGCCCTGCGCTTGACCCGCCGCCCCGGCCGTGGTACAGCCTAGGCATGCGAACCCTGATCATCGGCGGCGTCAAGTCCGGCAAGAGCCGCCGCGCCCTGGAACTCGCCCGGGCCTTCCCCGCCCCCCGGACCTTCGTGGCCACCGCCCAAGCCTTCGACCCGGAGATGGCCGAAAAGATCGCCCGGCACCGGTCCGAGCGGGGAGACGACTTCGAAACGGTGGAGGAGCCCCTCCGGATCGACCGGGCGGTACGGGAGCCCTGCGTCCTGGACTGCGTACCCCTCTGGCTCAACAACCTCTTCTACGAGAATCGGGAGTCCGAGGCCGAGGGGATCCTGGACTCCCTCCTGGAGAGGCTACCCGCCTCGATCGTCCTCGTGACCAACGAGATCGGCATGGGAACCATCCCCATGGATCCCCTGTCGCGGCGCTACGGAGAGGCCCTGGGCAGGATCAACGCCCGCCTGGCCGCGGCGGTCGACCGGGTGGAGTTGATGGTCGCGGGCATCCCCCTGCGCGTGAAGTGACATGATCCTCTCCGTCCCCTCCTACGTGATTCCGGGCACCTACGCGGAGAACCTCCGCTTCCTGGCGGACAAGCCGGAGGTGGAGGGGGTGGAGCTTCTCTTCTACCTCTGGGATGCCGAGGTCGCGGGTCTGCTGGATCGGGAGCTTGCCGAAATTCGGTCGTTCATGGACCGGTTCCGGTTCACCGCCCACCTGCCGGACCGGATCCTGCCGGAGCATCGGGTCCTCCTGGACCGGATCGCGGACACGGCCCGATCCTTCGTGGTCCATCCGCCTTCGGACCTTGACGGGCTGGCCCCCTTCGCCGATCTTTTAAGTGTCTGGAAAAGCGGGTTCGGAGACCGGTTCTTCCTGGAGAATCTTCGATCCGAACCCTTCGGGCGTGCGCTCCGGGTTCTCCCCGACATTCCGCTCTGCGTCGACGCCGGCCACATCCTCGCCGAGGGCGGCGATCCCGCGGAACTGCTAGCCCGGCTTCGTTCGACCGGGCGGCGGATCGAGGAGCTTCACCTGCACGGTCTTTCCGGGGACGCCGACCACCAGCCCTTCGGCGAGGGGGCTTCCTGGCTCCGGGACCTGGCACCCTTCCTGGCCGGGTTCGACGGAGTGGCCGAGATCGAGTTGTTCGACTGGGAGGAAGCCCGAACCGCCCTGGCCGCGGTACGACGGGCCGGTGTCGAGGCGGCCGCCTCGGAAGCCGCGGCCGGACCCCGGAGCGGCCGTACCGCACGCGCCGCCGCGCCGGGCAAGGAGACGGAATGAGTTCGCCCCTGGATCCCTTCCTCAGCGTCCTGGCCCTGACCTGCCGGATCCGGGTGCCCGCGCCGGCGGAGCCGGACTACGGCCGGGCGGACTTCTTCTTGCCCCTGACGGGCGTCCTTCCCGGGCTGGCGGCCCTGGGGGGCTGGGGCCTCGGGTCCCTCGTGTTCCCGGGCCCCTGGCTGCCCGCCCTTTCCGCCCTGGCGGCCCAGTACCTGGCCTTCAACCTCTTCCACCTGGACGGCCTGGCGGACTCCGCGGACGCGGGCCTGGCCCTGGCGAGCCCCGAACGGCGCCTTGCGATCCTGAAGGATCCCCGGGTCGGGGTCTACGGGCTCTTCGCGGCCTTCCTGGTCCTGGCCGCGCGAACGGCGGGCTTGGCAGCCCTGGGCGGTCGTCCGGGCTTCCCCGCGGTCCTCCTGGCCGCCCCCGTGGCGGGTCGCTTCGCCGCGGCCCTGGTACCCCTGACAGCCCGGCCCGCCCGGCCCGACGGGCTGGGGGCGAGGATGCGGGACTTCCGTCCGCAGGCCGTCGCCTCGGGCCTCCTGGCCGGCCTGGCCCCGGCCTTCCTGGCCGTCCTGGCAGGGCTTCCCGGTGAGGGATCCGTGCTCGCGGGCATCCTGGGTACCGGCGCCGGAGCCCTGGCCGCGGGACTGGCCGCGGGACTCGGGACGGCGATCTTCTACCGCCGCAGGTTCGGGGGCTTCACCGGGGACGCCCTGGGCGCCGCCGTGGAGCTCGGGGAGCTGGCCTTTCTCCTGGGCGCCTGCGCCGTCGCGGGGACGGCCGGAGGCGCCTGACATGGAGCTCCTGGACTTCCGGTCCAACCTGAATCCCGAGGGACCTCCCCCCTGGCTGGCCGAGGCGGAGGAAGCCGCCCGAACCCAGTCCGCCCCGGCCGTGTCCGGATTCCGTAAGGCCAAGGAGGCCTGTTTCCGAAGGTTTTCCTTCTCCCCGGACTGCTTCGTCTTCGGGGAAGGGGTCAACGGCCTTCTGTCCGTGCTGCCCCGGGCCCTCGGCGTGGACGCCGTCCTGATCCTGCCCCCGACCTACTCCGGATTCCAGCGGGCCGCGGCCGCCGCGGGTCTGCCCCTCCACCTCCACGCGGCCCGGGAAGAGGACGGCTACACCCTCCGACCCGGAAGCCTCCGGGCGGACATGGCCCGGATATCCGGTCGGGCCCTCGTCTTCCTGGGCCGCCCGAACAACCCGGCCGGCGTACCCCTTCCGATCGAGACCGTCATCGAGGCCGCCCGCGTCTTGCCGGGCCACTTCCTGTGCGTCGACGAATCCTACGTGGAGCTGTCCGAGGGAGTGGAACCCGTCCTTGCCCGGGGACGCCGCCTCCCGGACAACCTCCTGGTCCTCCGCTCCCTGACCAAGGCCCTGGCTATCCCCGATCTGCATCTGGGCTTTGTCGGGGCGTCCCGGACCGTGACCCGCAGGATCGAGGACGCCCTGGAGCTTCGGCCGAGGAGTCCTCGGGCCGAGGAGATCGCCTTCCGGGCGGTCTCGGATCCGCGGTTCTTCGAGACCTCCGCGGCCCGGATCGCCGGATACCGGGCCCGGTTCGCGGAACGGCTGTCCCGAATTCCGGGGGTGAAGCCCGAGACCGGGTTCGCCAACTTCCTGCTGGTCCGTATCCAGGGGGCGGACGCCCGGAAGGCCGCCGCGGCCGCGCGGGAACGGGGCGTCGACTTCCGGGACTATGCGGAGGATGACTACCTGGACGGGAGGCGCTGGCTCCGTACGGCCGTCCGGAAGGACGAGGACAACGAAAAGGCCGCGACCGCCCTGGAGGCGGCCCTCCGGGAGGTCCGGGAAGCCGGGAAGGCCTAACCCCGCATCCGGGCGGCGGCCAGCTCCACGGCGTCCACGATCTGCTGGTACCCCGTGCAGCGGCAGAGGTTTCCCGAAAGGGCGGTCCGGATGGCCGTGCGGTCCGGCGAGGGATCCCGCAGGAGGAGGGCGTAGGCGCTCATCACCATGCCGGGGGTGCAGAACCCGCACTGGATCGCCCCGGCGTCGATGAAGGACTGCTGGATCGGGTGGAGCGAGCCGTCTCTCCCCTCCAGGCCCTCGATGGTCACCACGTCCTTGCCCAGGACCTCGGAGACCCGGGTCTTGCAGGACCGGCGCCCCTGGCCGTTCACCACTACCGTGCAGGATCCGCAGGCCCCCACGGCGCAGCCGTTTTTGGTCCCCGTGAGCCCGAGGACCTCCCGCAGGTATTCCAGGAGGGTGAGCTCCGCCTCCTCCTGCCGGACCTGCCGACGGATTCCGTTGACGGTCAGGGCGCCGGCGAGGCCGGCGGCAGAGGTCCCGGCGGCGGGGGGATTTCCGGCCGCCGCGTTCGCGGGTGTCGCTTCGTTCATTTCAGGGCCTCCGGGTCGAGGCGGATGGGGAGGTCCCGGCAGCGGATGCCGGTCGCGTTGTACACCGCGTTGGCTATCGCGGGAGCCAGCAGCTCGATGGCCGGCTCCCCGATGCCCTTGGCGCCGGTGGGCGAGTTCGGGTCGGGGTTCTCCACCAGGGTGCACCGCATTTCCGGAATGTCCCGGGCCCGGGGGATCTTGTAGCGGTCCAGGTTCCGGTTGCCGAGCCGGCCGCCTTCCGGGGCCAGGTCCTCCATCAGGGCCATGCCCGCGGCCTGGACCATGCCTCCGTAGGCCTGCCCCAGGGTCATGGGCGGGTTGATCGCCCGGCCCACGTCGTGGGCGGCCCAGAGGGCCAGGAGCTGGACCCTGCCCGTGGCCGGGTCCACGGAGACCTCCGCGGCCTGGCAGGAATAGACGTAGGTGAAATAGGCGTCCCCCTGGCCCGTGTGCTCGTCCCAGGATACCGGGGGTGCCCGGAAGGTGCCGAAGGCGTAGGGGTAGATCCGGCGGTCGTACATCCGGGATACCGCCTCCTCCCAGGAGAGGGAAGGTCCGCCCGGAGCGCCCACCCGGCCGCCCTCGAAGCGGACCGCCTTCGGATCGCCCAGCTCGTCCGCCAGGGTTTCCGCCATGAGCCGTTTCAGTTCCCGGGCCGCCTGGGCCACCGCGCCGCCTCCCATAATAGTCCCCCGGGTGGCCACCGTGGTGCCCCCGTCGGGGATCCGGGAGGTGGAGGACCACTGGCGCCGGATCCGCTCCACCGGGAGCCCCAGTTCCCGGGCCAGGATGAGCATCTGCACGGACTCCGCGCCCTGGCCGTTCTCGTGGATGGCCGCGTCCAGCAGGACCGACCCGTCCGCCTGGACGTTCACCACCGCGGAACAATAGTCCAGGCCCTCGGCCCCCAGGCTCGAGCCCCGGTAACTGATCGCCAGGCCGATGCCGTAGAGTCGGCCGTCCTCGGCCTTCCCCCGGGAGCACCGGGCCAGCTTGGCCTCGTACCCCGAGTCCCGGACCACCGTGTCCATCACCTGGCCCAGGCTGACCACGTGGGTGTCCAGGCGCTGGCCCGTGATCGTGAGGCCGTCCTGCTTGACCATGTTCTTCCGGCGGATCTCCAGGGGCGACAGCCCCAGGCGCTCCGCCGCGATATCCATCACCTGCTCCACCGCGAAGTTGACCTGGGGGGCACCGAAGCCCCGCATGGCCCCGGTGAAGACGTTGTTCGTGGCCGCCGCCCGGATGTCCATGCGCACCGCGTCCACGTAGTAGGGGCCGCAGCACTGGGCCGTGCTCCGCCAGTTCACCCAGGGGGTCACGCTGGTGTAGGCCCCGGAGTCGCAGAGCATGTCGATCTCGGCCGCCCGGGCCGTGCCGTCCTTGGAGAAGCCCACCCGGTACCGCAGGCGGTACGGGTGGCGCTTGTAGCTCTCCCGGAAGGACCACTCCCGATCGTAGGTCAGCTTGACCGGCCGGCCGAGCTTCCGGGCCGCCAGGGCCGCACGGGCGCACACGATGGCCGCCGTGTCGTCCTTGCCCCCGAAGCCCCCGCCGGCGGTGGTGCCCACCACCTCCACCTCCGCCAGGGATACCCCCAGGAGGGCCGCGACGAAGCGCCGGGTCGAGAAGGGGTGTTGCATGCTCCCCCGGATTTCCAGGATACCGTCGGGCCGGGGGATGGCCACCGCCGACTCCGGCTCCATGTAGGCGTGTTCGACGGCCTGGGTGGAAAAGGTTTCGTCGACCACCAGGTCGCAGGAGGCCAGGGCCGCCGCGGCGTCCCCCCGGCGCACCCGGCCCCGGTTGGCCAGGTTGTCGTCCCCGCCCCAGCGGACCACCGGGGCGCCCGGGGCCAGGGCCTCCTCGGGGTCCGTCACCGGAGGGAGCTCCTCCGCGTGCTCGACCACGAGGGCCGCCGCGGCCAGGGCTTGGCGCCGGGTCTCGGCGACCGCCAGGGCGATCACCTCGCCCTCGCACTGGATCGTCCCCTCCGCCAGCATCGGGTAGTCCCGGACGATCTGGCCGAACCGGACCTGGCCGGGCACGTCCGCGGCGGTGAAGACCCCCAGGACCCCGGGGGCCGCCCGGGCGGCGGAGACGTCCACCCGGAGGTTTCGGGCCCGCACGAAGCGGGTGTAGACCGGCACGGCGTGGGCCATGTCCGGAAGCCGGATATCGTCCGCGTACAGGGCCCGGCCGCGTACCTTGGCCCGGGCGTCGTTGCGGAAGGCTGACTTGGTTTCGTTCGCCATAGGAGGCATCCTTTATGACACGGGCCGTCGGATTTGTAAAGCCGACTCAGAGCGCCAGGATCCGCCGTACCACCTGGTCCGCCCCGTTCTCCTCGAACTCGTAGTCCGAGCAGAGGGCGATCCGCCGCGCCTGGTCCTCGAACCTCCGAGGGAAGGGCACGAAGTACGCCTCCTTGCGGAGGTACCGGGCTTCCCAGAACTGGTTGTACCCGGCCCCGCAGACCACCAGGTCGAAGGCGTTGTACCAGTCCATGGCCGGGAAGAGCCCGCCCTCCCGGTTGTCCGACCGCACGACGGTCCAGCCCTCTTCCTCGAGGTAGGAGAAGCTCTTCCATGCCTCCGCCCCTTCCCCGGTCCGTCCGCTGAAGGCGAAGAGGCAGGCCCGGTCCTCGGGCCCCAGCCCTAGGTCCGCCCGGGCGGCCTCAGCCGGCAGGATCTCGTCCCTATTACGGAGCACCAGGGGCTCCACGGACTCCGAGGGGAAGGGCAGGTCGAAGCCCGGCTCGCTGCGCAGGACAAGGTCCCAGTCCTCGGGCCGGAAGACGAGTTCCCGGTCCGGGGTCCGGAACCGGAAAGTCCTGGGATCGATCTGGCGGGTGAGGAAGACTTTCTTGCAGGGGAGGTCGCGGAGGAAGGAGTCCAGGGCGAACCAGTGGATATCGGCCACCAGGACGTCGGGCTTGGAGGACTCGATGGCTCGGAATAGAGCGGAATCGCGGTACCGATCGGGACCGAGGGCGGTCTCGTCCTCAGGAGGAATCTGCTCTATTGGCACACCGAAGGCTTCCGCGAATCGGCCATACTCGGTGTGTACCGAGAGGATCGAGAAGTCGGCGGCCGCCCCGGAACGACGGAAGGCATTAACGAGAGTAAGGCCCCGGGTAACATGCCCGGAGCCCGAGAGCCCGCCGGTATAGAAAAGAACGCGCAATGTTG
Source organism: Spirochaetota bacterium (assembly GCA_022703505.1). Lineage (GTDB taxonomy): Bacteria > Spirochaetota > Spirochaetia > Treponematales > UBA12059 > JAAYUR01. The sequence goes on from JAKLDN010000001.1 coordinate 552,881, forward strand.
GTCAGCAGAAATAGGATTCAAAAAAGGATACTACACCAGTAGTAACCTGCAATTTGGATACGAAACCAGTATCAAGATCGACTTCAACAATACGATCAAGATTGGATCCGTCGAATCCTTCATCTGATACGATCAGCTTACGAGGTGTAATTGCAAGAAATCTTGAAGGGCCATAGAATTGGCTACTAGGAGAACTTGGAGTGCCTGATGACCAGCCAATCTCATCAATCATGCTGAGGTCAGACAAGGATAATTTGAGTATTTTCCCACGTTGATTTGGTGTCAGGTGTTCTGCAGCGGCGATATACAGATGGCCGTCCTTGACCACGGCATCCTTCGGTAGTATTGAACTAGACAGGCCTAGTTCGCCGTAGGTCCGTCCTACCAGGGACTGCGCATCCGACATTGGCGCACCCGCGCCGTATATAGGCCCCAAGGAGTACTTAAACACCCAGTCCTGGTTGTTGTAATTAGCGTTCGAGTATATATAACCTGCCGGATCAACAGCGATAATTCTGGAATCCCCGGGGCTTGAATGCCCTGCGGGCAAATTAATAATAACGCTAGAACCATCAACGAGATCGTAATACGATGTGGAAAGGGAGGCTAAAAAAACTCGGTCATGGACATTGTCGATGGTGATACGACCAGGGGAGGTATAGTTCTCTATCCAAAATGGAGTACTGCTGGGATCATCCAGCCGAAATACTCTTCCGACACCTGACCCATCATTTGCTGAAAAATAGAGCCTTCCAAACTTGTCAAATTCAAAATCGGAATTCTGTAATATGACATTCCCCGCCAGATCTATTGAAACGGGATTTTGATCTCCGATGTCCAAACCGTAAAGCAACGATGAATAAGCACTAGGCAACAGTATCTTCGTCTCCACCACCCCCATGTCCATGGACAAGTTAACCTTCTGCCCCCCCGCCACATCCACCACCGCGGTCCCGCCGTAGGCCTTGGCCAGGGTCGGCAGGGGATCAAATATGATATCTGCCGTCGCCGCCCAGTCCGGCACGGCATACACCTCCACCTTCCGGGCGGGGCCCGCGGGCACCTGGATCGTTAGGCTGCCCGCGTTTCCCGGCACGGTCTGGGACGCCGTGGGCATGCCGGACCCGCTGACGCTGACGGTCACCGAGGAGAAGACCGGGAGGCCCGAGAAAGGCGCGTCCGAGAAGGCCCGGGAGACGGGGCCGCCTCCCAGGTTCAGGATTATCGTCCCCTCGGCCCGGGGCCCCAGGGCCAGCTCGCAGGAGGCCAGGGTCAGTAGAGCGGCGGCCGCCGCCGCAAGGGTCGCATATCTCCTTTTCATCCCATACCTCCTCAGTCAATCGGCGCGCCGACCCAGGGATTGAACCGCAGGTCCACGGTTCCCCAGGAAGCCCCGGAGTTGTCCACCAGGCCCTGCACGAAGGAGAGGATCGATCCGTCCAGGCCCGCGGGCGGGGGCGGGGAGAGGGCCTGGTCCGGCATGTCCTTCGGGGGCACGGCGCCCCCGTCCTCGCCGACGGTGCTGGACTGGCCCGCGCCGACCTGGACGGGCAGTCCGTCGGGGCCGGTGAACTCGACGTTCCCGTCGTCCACGTCCAGGTTCACCGGGTCCTGGTCGAAGCCGGTGCCCCGGACGGAGGCGGTCGCGGTGGGGCTCTTCACGGTGAAGTCCGTCTTGCCGCCCGCCGGGGGCTTCACCTCGGCCCGGACCCGGCCGGAAAGCAGGGCCAGGCGGACGGTTTCGGAACCCTCCAGCCGGGCGATCTCCTCCAGGGAGAGGCGGGTCAGAGGTTTGACCGTGAGGGTGGAGGTTCCGACGCTGATCACCGCCACGCTCTTGAAGGCCGTGGAGATCAGGGTGTCCTTGGTCAGGGCCGCGCCGGCCCTGGCCGGGACCCAGTCCCGGCCGGGGGCCTTGATCTCCACGGTCCCCGCCACCTGCCGGATCACCGCCAGGGGAGCCGCCGCCTGGGCCGCGGCCAGGACGGCGGCGGCCAGGAGGATCGAAATCGCCAGGATTCGTTTCATTCCATTCTCCTCGCTCACAGCGAAAGGACGGCGGCCACGGACAGGAGCCACCGGGCCGGGGTGTCCGGCAGGAAGGCCCCTCCCGAGGCGGGAAGGAAGATCCCCGTACCCGCCAGGACGGAGAGGTCCGACAAGGGGGTCCAGGTCAGGGAGGCGTAGAGCTCCGCCCCCAGCCAAGCCGAATCGGAACCGGGATCCAGCTCGGCGTCCGCGGGGCCTCCCTCGGCGAAGCGGAGAAAGCCGACCGCCTGGACCTCGGCGCCCAGGACGGCGGAGGGCCGGACCTTGTAGCCGAGCCGGGCGCTGGCCAGGCCGGAGGGTCCGGGCGTGAAGACCCGGCCCTGCTCCAGGGAGGTGATGTTCGGGAAGCCTCCGTCCGCGCCGGTGGCCGCCCGCAGGCCCAGGTAGGCCTGATCCTTCAGGGCCCCCGGGGGATCCCACGCGGCTTGCAGGGCGCCGGCCGCGTGGAAGACCGGGTCCGAGCCCGAAGGCTCGGCCAGGGCGGCCGCGGCGCTCGCCTCGAATCCGAAGGCGTCCCCGGCGGGGATGCCCGCGGTCAGGGTGAGGTACTGGGAGTGGAGGGTGTCCGATCCCCCCCGCAGGTCGAACTGGCCGACCGCCTGGGCGGACAGCCGGGACAGGAAGGCAGGGGGATTCCGCAGGCCCCCGGAGAGGACCGCCAGGAGCCGGGGAGGGGCGAAGAAGCGGTCGGCATCCAGGAGGTCCGCCCCGTCCGCGGCGGTCAGGGCGATCTCCGCGGACTTCTTGTTCAGGAGACCCGTATAGAAGAGCCCGGCGGAGGCGCCCAGGGAGCCCAGGGATCCGGTCCACCGCGCCCCGTCCAGGAGCCCCGAGGCCACGAAGCCGGACTCGTCCGCGAAGGGCATGCGGCCGAACTCCCAGGAGATCCCGGGGGAAGGCCGCAGTTTGACCTGGGACCGCCCCAGGTCCAGAAGGAGGGTTGCCGATTGGAAGGTGGTCTCCAGCTTGACGATCCCCGAGAAGTAGAGCTCCCCGTTCTCTCCCAGGAGGGCGGAGTACCAGGGATTGGCCATGACCGTCAGGGAGAAGCCTTCCTGGGAAACCTTGGGTGCCAGGCTCAGGGCCGTGCCGAAGTCCGAGGCTCCTGCGGAGGCGGCCGGGATCAGGAGGACGGCCGCGGCAGCCAGGGGGAGGAGGGTCCGACGCCGTATCATTCCCCGCCTCCCTTCGCGTCCAGGACGCGGCCCAGGATCCGGACCAGCCGTTCGCCCGGAAGGCCCCGGGCGGGATCCCGCCGCCCCTGGATGAACTGTCGATAGACCAGTTCCCGGTAGGCGTAGCGGGGACCCGGGAAGAGGCGGTACATCAGCCCTCCTTCCAGGGAGAAGGCCCGCAGGATCAGGTAGGCGCTTTCGTCCAGGCGGATCGGGGCGGCGGGATCGGCCCCGTCCGGGAGCCAGCCCCGTTCCAGGGCGGCCTTGTAGGCGTCCGCCTCGGAAACGGCGGCGGGCAGGATTCCCGCGGCCGGCAGGATGTAGCGGGCCGCCCGGGCGTAGCTTACTCCCGGATCCGCCAGCAGGAGGTCCATCTCCTTGGCGGACTGGGCGTACAGCGCCGCCGCCGCGGCCAGGAACAGCACCGGAAACGTTTTTCTCATATCCATTCCTTCCTTGAATATTCAGAAAAAGGAACAGCCGCCGAATGTTGTATCCCTCAATATAACCTACTATACTGCGGATGTCCTTGAAATCCCAACGGGATTTCGGGATTTTTTACTAGTTCGCTCAGAAATAGAATCGTTGACCCGCGCCGTTTCCCGAAGGAGGATTTCGTGAAGAACCAGCGCGCTCCCGCCCTCGCGGCGATCGGATCGGCCGTTCTCTTCTCGGCCCTCTACCTGACCAGCTTCTTCCGGAGCGCGGAGTCCGGGGTCTACGATCTCTTCCTGGGCCTCAAGCCCCCCCGTCCCCGCACGGACCGGGTCGCCCTCCTGGACGTGGACGACCGGGCCATAGCCCACGTGGGGGTCTTCCCCTGGCCCCGGTCCGTGGTGGCGGACGGACTGTTGCGGCTCAAGGAGTTCGGGGCCGCCGCCGTGGTCTTCGATATCGAGTACCTGGATTCCAGCCCCCCCGGGATCGACGCCGTCTACCTCCAACGCGGCCTACCCCGGGATTTCCAGCGCAGCTTCGGAGACATCGGCACCAACGTCTCGGACCTCTTCAACGCCCTGACCTCGGGCCAGATCTCGCCCCGGGAGGCCCGGGGCTACGCGGCCCAGCTGGCGGACCTCATCGCCTCGGAGCGGGACGGGCTCCTGGCCCGGGCCAGGGGCCTGGCCCAGGACAACGACCGCTACCTCGGGCAGGCCGCCCGGCTCAACGGACGGGTCTGGGCCACGGTCAACCTCCAGACGGTCAAACTGGAGGGCGAGCAGGCCGAGCGGAGGGCCGGCGCCCGGGAGCGCTTTTCCGTAACGGTGGAAGCCGCCCCGGAGGCCCCCGCGGGGGACTACGTGGACGTCCTGGCCCCCATCCCCTACTTCCTGGAAGCCGCCCGGGGGGCGGGCTTCACGAACGTGGTGATCGACCCGGACGGGGTCCGCAGGCGGATCTCCCTGACCCGTCGGGTGGACGGGGCCTGGTACCTCCAGCTTGTCACGGCCCCCCTCCTGGAAGCCCTGGGGAACCCGAAGCTCGTCCTGGAGCGGCGGCGGCTGCGCCTGCTGGGCGCCTCCCTGCCCGAGGGCGGGACCGGGGACATCGACATCCCCCTGGACCCCGAGGGCCACATGCTGATCGACTGGCCCCGGGAGAACTACTTCGAGAGCTACGACCACGTCTCCTTCTACTCCCTGTCGCGGCTGGAGGAGCTGGAGGCCGCTCTGGGCGAGTCCGTCTCCGCCCTGGCCTCCCTGGAATCCTGGTTCCTCCCGGATCCCGAGGGAGAGCTGGTCCTGGCCTACGCGACCCTGGCGGGCCTGACGGAAACCCTGGACGCCTCGGAGGCCTCTCTCCGGACCGCCCTGGAAAGCGCCTCGGCGGAGGACTTCGACCAGTGGCGCCTGGGCCGGCAGGAGGCCCGCTCGGGACTCAAGGACCTCCTGGCCTCCGGAGCCGTGGACACCCTGCGCCGGACCGCGGAGGCGACGGCCGCCTCGGCCCGGCCCGACGAGGCCGCGGCCCTCAAGGCGGAGGCCGAGACGGCGGGGAAGCTGGCCTCGGGCCTGGCCTCGATCCTGGCGGAGATCGAGGAGATCCGGACCCGCCTGGACGCGGCCTTCGCCGGAAAAATAGTCATCATCGGACGGGTGGACACGGGTACCACGGATATCGGGGTCAACCCCTTCCACGGGGAGTACATCAACGTCGGTACCCACGCGGCCGTGGCGGACACCATCCTGGCCCGCACCTTCATCCGGCCCGTCGGGTCCTGGGCCTCGATCCTCCTGGCCCTGCTGGCGGCCCCCCTCTTCGTCCTGACCATGGGCCGCTTCAAGGCCGGGGTACGGATCGCCGTGGGCCTGGGCGGCGCGGCCCTGGTCTTCTGGGGTTCCTACGCCATCTTCGCGGCGGCCCGGATCTTCGTGGGCCCCCTGGGCGCAACCCTGGCGGTCATCCTGGCCTCCGTGGTCCGGGAGGCCGTGGACTTCGTGAGCACCGAGCGGGAGAAGCGCTTCCTTAGGAAGGCCTTCGATACCTACGTCTCCCCGGAATACGTGAACGAGCTCGTGGCCCAGCCCGGCAGCCTCAAGCTGGGCGGATCCAAGCGCTGGATGACCGCCCTGTTCACGGACGTCCGGGGCTTCTCCACCATCTCGGAACAGCTCGATCCCGAGGCCCTGGTGGGCCTCCTGAACCGCTACCTTTCGACCATGAGCGACATCATCCTGGAGGAGCGGGGAACCATCGACAAGTACGAGGGGGACGCCATCATCGCCTTCTTCGGGGCGCCCCTGACCCTGCAGGACCACGCCCGGAGGTCCCTCCGCTCCGCCATCCTCATGAAGCGGGCGGAAGCCCGGCTGAACGAGGCGGTCCTGGCCGAGGGGCTCACACCCGCCCCCCTGGCCACCCGCATCGGGATCAACACCGGGGACATGGTGGTGGGCAACATGGGCACCGAGAAGAAGATGAACTACACCATGATGGGGAACGCCGTGAACCTGGCCGCCCGGCTGGAGGGGGTGAACAAACAGTTCAACTCCTGGATCCTGACCACCGAGGCCACGGTCAAGGAAGCGGGGCCCGAGTTCCTGGTGCGCCGCACGGCCCGGGTCCGGGTGGTCGGGATCTTCGAGCCCGTCCGGCTCTACGAGGTCCTGGACTTCGTATCCGAGGCTCCGGAAAAGAGGAAGACCACCGTGGAGCTCTTCCACCGGGCCCTGGAGGTCTTCGAGGCCAAGGACTGGACCGAGGCGGGCAAGCTCTTTCTCAAGGTGCTTTCCCACGACCCCGAGGACGGACCGTCCCAGTCCTACCTGGCGCGCCTGGACGGATTCCGGAAGAAGCCCCCGGCCAAGGACTGGGACGGGGTCTTCAACCTGACGGAAAAGTGACGTGAGCAGGGAAGGCGAAAAGGGACTGTGCCGCCGCATCCTCGAGGCGGCCAACGACGGGGTGATCGTCACGGACCCGGACGGCGCCATTCTCGAGGCCAACCCCGCCTTCCTGGCCATGACGGGCTACGGAATGGACGAGGTGGCCGGGAAGAACGCGCGCATCCTGAACTCCGGCCGGCACGACGCGGAGTTCTACCAGAGCCTTTGGGCCGAGGTCCGGTCCGCGGGAGCCTGGACCGGGGAGATCTGGAACCGCCGCAAGAGCGGGGAGATCTATCCCTGCCGGGTCAAGATCCAGGCCGTCCCGGACGAGGCCGGCGAGGCGTCCGGATTCATCGGAATATTCTCGGACCTGTCGCCCCTCAAGGACTCGGAGGAGCGCCTGCGGAACGCGGTCCTCTTCGACCCCCTCACCGGCCTGCCCAACCGCTCCCTCTTCCGGGACCGCCTGGCCCAGATCCTGGACCGGGCGCGGAAGAAGGCCACCCGGGCGGCCCTGGTCTTCGTGGACCTGGACCGGTTCAAGCACATCAACGAAAGCCTGGGCTACCAGGCGGGGGACGAGCTGCTGCGGGAGGCGGCGCGGAGGCTCACGGAGCGTACGGGCGGGGCGGGCACGGTCTGCCGCCTGGGCGGGGACGAGTTCGCGGTGATCCTGGATACCGTCCAACGGAGCGAGGACGCGGGCGCCGCGGCCGCGGGAATCCTGGCCGCCCTGTCCGCGGGCTTCCCCATGGGCCCCTCGGAGGTCCACACCGGGGCCAGCGCGGGAATCGCCGTCTTCCCCTTCGACGGCACCGACGCGGGGGCCCTGGAGAAAAAGGCCGAGGCCGCCATGTACGAAGCCAAAGAAGCAGGCAGGGGTCGGTACCGCTTCGCCTCCGGCAAGGTCGGGCATACCAGCCGGCGCCAGCTGGAGCTGGAGTCCCGACTGCGCCGCGCCCTGGAGCGGGGCGAGTTCTACCTGACCTACCAGCCCCAGGCCGCCACGGGCGGGGTCGTACCCGGCACGGGGGCGGGCCTCATGGGGGCGGAGGCCCTGATCCGCTGGAAGCCCGAGGGGGCCGATACCGTCAGCCCCGGGGACTTCATGGACATCGCGGAATCCACGGGACTCATCGTGCCCATGGGGGAATGGGCCCTCAAAACCGCCTGCGCGGACGCCAAGCTCTGGAACGACCTCGGCCGGCCCCTGACAGTGTCCGTCAACGTATCCCCCCGGCAGTTCCAGGCGGGGACCCTGGCCCGGGTGACCCGGGAGGCCCTGGACGCCTCGGGCCTCGACCCGGGACGGCTCAAGCTGGAGATCACCGAGACCCTGTTGATGGACGACATGGGCGAGACCGTCACGGTGATGAACGAGATCCGGGACATGGGGGTCCGGTTCGCGGTGGACGACTTCGGCATCGGGTTCTCCTCCCTGCGCTACCTGGACCAGCTGCCCGTGGACGTCCTCAAGATCGACAAGGCCTTCATCGATCCCATCACGGACCGCTACGAGGGGGCCCAGATCGCCACCGCGGTCATAGCCCTGGCGCGGTCCTTCGAGATGATCTCCGTGGCCGAGGGAGTCGAGACCGCGGAACAGCTGGAAGCCCTGCGGATGCGGGGCTGCGACGAGATCCAGGGCTACCTGGTCTCCAAGCCCCTGGACGCCCGGGCCTTCCGTGCCTTCGCCTTCCCGGCGGGCGGGGCCGGCCGGCCGGACCCGGATCCTTCCGCCTGACCCGCGCGACGCGCCCCCGCCGGACGGAGCGGCACGCCCCGCGCCTCCCGGGGAGACCTTGCCCATTCCCGCCGGGACCCGTACAATCGTTCCGAGTCCACGGCCCGATCGGCGCCGCGGCCGAAGCTCTATATAGATAAGGAGTCCCGCATGGATACCGCCGCCCTTTCGAAAGTAGCCCTGACCGTCCGGACCCTGTCCATGGACGCCATCCAGAAGGCCAATTCCGGCCACCCGGGCCTCCCCCTCGGCTGCGCCGAGCTGGGCGCCCTCCTCTACGGGGAGATCCTCAAGCACGACCCCTCGGACCCCGCCTGGCTGGACCGGGACCGCTTCGTCCTGTCCGCGGGGCACGGCTCCATGTTCCTCTACTCCCTCCTGCACCTGGCCGGTTACAAGGTCAGCCTGGACGACATCCGCGCCTTCCGCCAGATCGGCTCCCCCTGCGCGGGGCATCCCGAGTACGGCCACTGCCCGGGCGTCGAGACCACCACGGGCCCCCTGGGTCAGGGGATCGCCGTCGCGGTGGGCATGGCCATGGCCGAACGCATGATGGCCGCCCGGTTCAACACCCCCGCCCACCCGGTGATCGACCACTGGACCTACGCCCTGGCCGGGGACGGCTGCCTCCAGGAGGGGGTGTCCGCCGAAGCTTCCTCCCTGGCGGGCCACCTGGGCCTGGGGAAGCTCGTCGTGTTCTACGATTCCAACAAGATCACCATCGACGGGGGGACAGAGCTTTCGTTCACCGAGGACGTCGCCCGCCGTTACCAGGCCTACGGCTGGAAGGTCCTTTCCGGGGACATGTACGACTTCGCGGGCGTCTCCCGCCTGGTCGCCGAAGCCAAGACCGACCTCGAGCGGCCAAAGCTCATCATCCTGAAGAGCGTGATCGGCAAGGGCGCCCCCACGATGCAGGGCTCCCACAAGGTCCACGGGGCGCCCCTGGGAGCCGAGGAGATCAAGCGGGCCCGGGAGGCGATGGGCGTCCCCGCGGACGCGGACTTCTACGTGGCCCCCGAAGCGGTCTCCTATTTCGAGGGCCGCCGGACCGCCTTCCGGAAGACCCGGGAAGCCTGGAACGCCCTGTTCGCCGCCTGGAAGGCCGCCAACCCCGGCAAGGCCAAGGAACTGGACGCCTTCCTGGCCGGCAAGGCCTCGGCCCCCTTCGCGGCCCCCGCCTTCGCCGCCGGGGAGAGCCTGGCCACCCGGGCCGCCTCCGGCAAGGCCCTGGCCGCCGCGGCCGCCGCCTGGCCCAACCTCGTGGGAGGGTCCGCGGACCTCACGGGCCCCAACTCCAGCCAGCTTCCCGAGGGCGGAGTCTTCTCCCGCGCCAACCCCGCGGGCCGGATGATCCACTACGGAGTCCGGGAGCACGCCATGGCCGCGGTGTCCAACGGGCTGGCCCTCCACGGGGGCCTTCGCCCCTTCTGCGCCACCTTCCTGGTCTTCGCGGACTACCTCCGCCCCTCCCTGCGCCTGGCGGCTCTGATGAAGCTCCCGGTGATCTACATCCTGACCCACGACTCCATCTTCGTGGGCGAGGACGGGCCGACCCACCAACCGATCGAGCACCTGGCCTCCCTGCGCTGCATCCCGAACGTCCGGGTCCTTAGGCCCGCGGATCCCGAGGAGACCGCCGAGGCCTGGCGCCTGGCCCTGGAACGGACCGACGGCCCCACCGTCCTGGCCCTGACCCGGCAGAACCTCCCCGTCCTGGCCAAGGCGGACCCCGACTGGCGGGAGACCATGAAACTCGGGGCCTACGTGGTCCGCAACTCCAAGGCCGAGCCGGACGTGGTCGTCCTGGCCTCGGGCAGCGAGGTTCCCCTGGCCCTGGCCGCCGCGGACAAGGCGGTCGGCCGGGACGTACGGGTCCTCTCGGTGCCGAGCCTGGAGCTCCTGCGAGCGGCGGATCCGGCGGTCCTCAGGGTGCTCATGCCCACCGGAGCCCGGGTCGTGGCCGTGGAGGCCGGGACCGCCTGGGGCTGGGACGCCCTGACCACGACCCCGAAAGACGTCCTTTCCATCGACCGCTTCGGGGCCTCCGGCCCCGGGGACAAGGTGGCCGCCCATCTCGGCCTTACGGTCGAGAAGCTGGCGGGGCTGATCGCGGGGTAGCGGTAAAAACAGTACCATCGAGGGAAGGGAGGGCGCCGTGAGGAGCTTCGATCGAGTACCGGTTCGGTTTTTGGCTTTCTTCTCAGCTCTGTCCCTGCTCCTGATCGCCGCGGCCCTCCCGGCCGCGGCGGCCTCCCCTCCCCTGGTGTTCACCAAGTACCTCGACAAGACCGAGGGCGCTTTCTTCGTCCTGGTGCCCAAGGGCTGGATCACCCAAGGGGGCATGGTCCGGGTGAACCCCCTGGCCGCCCAGGGCGGAGTCGGGAACGCGACGGAGGCCAAGATCGACTTCGCCGTGGCCAAGGACGCCACCGGGAAGGTCCAGATCCGCTGGATTCCCAAGATCAACTACGCCCAGCCCTCGCCGTCCAACGCCATGCTGGGGGGCAACTGGAACGGGATGCCCGTCGTGGCCTATCCCCGGGCCGCGGACTTCCTGGGCAGGATGCTCTTCCCCGCCCTCCATCCCCAGGCCCGGAACGTGAAGGTGGTGGAAACCGCCCAGCGACCGGACATCGTCGCCGCGGTCTACCAGATGCCCGCGGCCCAGGCAATCCGCAGCCAGGGCGGAGCCTTCCACGCCGACGCCGCGACCCTCACGGTCACCTACGAGGAAGGCGGCGTCCGGTTCAAGGAGATCCTCTTCGCCGCGGTGGAAGGCTACGCGATGATGGGCGCCGGGCTCTGGGACAACCCCTTCACCATCGTCGCCCGGGCGCCGGAGGCCGAGTTCGAGGTCTGGGGCCCCGTGGCCCGGACCGTCGTCAACTCCTTCGCCCTCAACCCCCTGTGGCTCCAGGGCGAGATGGCCGGCCAGGCTCGCCGGGCGGACATCGCCGCGGCCACCCTCCGGGACATCTCCCGGGTGGACGCCGAGATCGCCAAGAGCCGGTCCCAGACCATGGCCGCCATCCAGCAGGACCAGTACCTGACCCTCACCTCCCAGGAGCTCTACGTGAATCCCCGGACCAAGGAAGTGGAGCTCGGTTCGAACGAGTGGAAACACCGCTGGGTAGGACCCGGCGGGGAGGTCATCTACACCGACGACGGATCCTGGAACCCCAACCTGGATCCAAGCCTGAAGCTCTCCGGCTTCGAGCGGTCCCCGGTGAAGAAGCGGTAAAAAGCCCTAAAGCACCCGCCGCAGGCTCGCGACGGCGCTGGTCCAGAAGCCCGGGGAAGGGTCCGAGGTCAGGGACTCGAACTCGTCGGGGGTGTAGACCAGGAGGTCCATGGCGGGGACGAGGTCCTGGATATCCGTGAAGTCCAGGAAACGGTCCAGGAAGGGCTTGGCGGTCCGGACCACCAGGAAGAGGTCCACATCCGAGTCCCGGTCGAACTCCGGGGTGCCGTAGGAACCGAAGAGGTAGGCCGCCTCCACCCGGCCGGCCAGCCGGTTCCGGAGCTCCGCCTCGAATTGGGCCGGCGTAAGGCCGCCCAGGGGATCCCGGGTGTTCCAGACGATGACCGGTTCGTCCGGGTTCATGTCGCGGCGTCCGGCCCCCGGATTTCCGCCCGGGCCCGGTCTAGGAAGGCCTGGGCGTAGCGGAGGGCTTCGGCGGCCTGACCCTTCGTGAAATACTCGAAGGGCGAACCGGAATAAAAGGCATCCGGATACCGGGTCGTGATGTAGTATTGGTCCAGCACCCGGCCCATCTCGTCCAGTTCACCGTCGATCTCCAGGGCCGCCGCTATATCCTTGACCGAATGACTCTTGATTTGCGCGGCGCCCCGCCGTATCGCCATACCCTTGAGGCTTTTTTCCGCAACCTGTTGAGAGGTAAAGCAGACCAAGGCCCAACGGCCCGAAACCAAAGCGTCCTTTGCCCAGAGGAGTTCCTCTTCCGCCTGCCTCAGCCAGTCGTTCGCTCGGTTCGCCACGGCAACGCTCCTGCAAGTATCCTAGGGGACGGGGCGGGGGGAGTCAAGGCGGGCTTTCACCAATGAGAGCTCTGTCCCCGGGGGATCCCGCCGGCCCGTCCGTCTATGCCACAATCCTCCGTACTCCCATTCCCAGACCTGGTCGACCTGCTTTGCCTCGACGGGATTCCGGTCGATGTACTCGAAGACCATCAAGAATTGCGCGAAGGTACGGATGATCCGCGAGAAAAACCTTTCTCCCCAGACATGGCCGACGTACCCATGGATACGATTATAGGCCATGGCGAACACACTCAGGATCCACTGCATAATGCGGGAGAGGGATTCCCTGCGGCCCGGGCGGATCATGAGGTGGAAGTGATTCCCCATAAGGGCAAAATTCTCGATCCGGAAGTCGTACCGTTTCCGAGCCCGGGCAACGACCTGAAGGAAGAGATCCTTCATGCCCCGGTTGTCCAGGATCATCTCTTTCCGGTTCGCCCGGGCAGTGACGTGGTAGAGACCGCCGTCATGAAGTTCCCTTGGTTTACGCATACCGGGGATACGCAGGGATAGGGATACTTTGCTTGCAACAAACAGAAGGTAAGCTCTGTCCCCCGGGGAGTACCTGCGCGAGCACTGTCCCACGGGGAGTTCCCGTGTAGGGTTGGTTTGCTTGCGCTATACAGAAGGCGAGCACTGTCCCCCGGGGGCGTTCCGTCCCCCCGGGAATTTCTCTACATAGTTAATTCGACCCCCGTATACTCATTTGAGAAAGATTCTTGTCCATTATTGAAGGCCAACTCCAGTATCGGGACAGCTTCCGATTCCGAAGGTATTTCGGAAACAATCACCATAACCTTGGAAAGATTGGTTTTTATCCTAAAAGGCTTATAGGGATCTATTACAAACGTACTAATGGTTCGATACTTTTTTGCAAGTAGAGCCTGACTTTTTATATCATCCGTATCCGTATCCCGGGCTTCCCAAAACGCTTTCAAATCCTCCGGGCCGAATATTTTAGACTTGGCAAAAAAATCACCATATCGAACTTTCACGTTCTCGATGTTTATGTACTCGGAACGCCCTTCAAACCGTAATACAAAAAACTGCATCTTGGATCGGGTGAACAGCCCTGCAGGCGGAAGGAATGGATTTTCTTGCAACTCAGTTCCATATATATTCCTGATTTGTCTATCCGTAAGCAGGGACACCTGAATTACATCTCCCTCAGCCGCCTCGGGAGATCCTGCACAGGAGACTACGATCCCCACCAGACACAAGGCAAGTACCACGAATCCCGGTTTAAGCTTGATCTGAACCATTCGGTTTCTCCAAAAAAAGGCCGACCCTTGCGGGTCGGCCCCTCCATACTCGGTATGGTGCTACCTTGGATTAGAAGGTAACGGCGTACTTGAGGGCGACGGCGTAGTAGAAATCGGCATTGTAGCCGAGGGAGAGATCAGCCTTGAGCCCGTTGCCGAAGTTGTAGCCGAGGTTACCCCAGAAGTCGTAGGTCTCGTCACTCCAGTAGTAGATCTCGAGGCCGGAGTAGATCTTCTCGGTGATGTCATAGTAGCCGTAGGCGTTCACTTCCCAGGCGAAATCGGTCGAGGCATCGGCAATCCCCATGAAGCTGGCGCCAGCCTCAAGAGCGTCCATTACGTAGTCGCCTTCGACGACGAACGAGTGGATCTCGGCATCAAGCTCACCCTTGTAGATCGCGGTGGCAGTGAGGTTCTCAACTCCGGTGTAGGCGAAACCGAGCTCGAAAACGTTGTCATCACCGACCATGTTGAGATCGACGAGGACGTTCAGAGTCCCGACGTCGGCGATCTTGTACTGCAGGCCAATGTCAGCCTTCTGCAGGACGTCCGCGGTGTCCTCGGCGGTGAGGCCGAAGGGCAGGTTGAGGCCGACGGTGAGACCGTCCATGGGCATCCAGGTGGTGAAGAGGCCGTAGCCGGCAATCCGGTCCATGGCGCCGAAATCAGCGAGCCAGCCGGTCAGGGTGGTGCGGAAGGTGGCGTCGCGGAGGTTACCGAAGGTTACCTTCACCTTGCCGTCGGCCAGCTTGTACCACACGTTCCAGTCGCGGATGTCACCGAAGCCCTGGAAGCCGTCAGGAGCCGTAAGCCCGGTGAGCCAGTTGGTGTCCGTCATACTGAAGCCGTAGGTGTCCGTGCTCGCCTTGAAGGTGAACGTATCGTAGGTGTCGCCCTTCGGAACGAACTGGCCCTGGCTGTCCTCATTGAGAACCTTCACCTGGCCCTGGAGACTGATGCTGGTCGTGACCTGCGCGAAAGCGCCGGTAACCACGGCGAGAGCGAGGAGAAGAACGAAAAGCTTCTTCATCTGAAATTCCTCCTTGTGGAGTTGGCAGGGGGCTGAACCTACGGTCCGGCGCTCCCCTATCACTTTGAGGCAGTATAGCCTTCGCAAAATGGGGTGTCAAGAAAAAAAGAAGTTTTTTGTAACCTTGAGAAGGTGCGAATTCCGATTTCAAAGGGTTTTCATGGATTTTTAAATGATTTTACAAAAAGAACTTAGAAACAGGGGCCGAAGGAGGGGATCGGGAATATCGAGCTTTACATATTCCTGGAATTTGTCGATTTTGCGGGACTCGGAGGGTTTCGGAGAGGATTCAGGGTAACCAACAAGAAGCCTTCCTCGCCCGATGCCGCGGCGTTGTAGATGGAAACCCGGTATTAGGAGGCCATGGATGCCGCCCCACGCCCTGCATACCCGACCCGGGGATAGAGCTCGGATTTCTCACCAGATCAGCTTGAGCCCGTAGGGCACGAACTTCGGGAACTCCGCGTCGGCGCTGATCATGGTCAAGCCTCGGCGTATACATTGCAGGATTAGCATCCTGTCGAACGGGTCCTTGTGGGTCGGTTCCTTCAGTCCGGCATATCCGATCGCGTCTTCCATCGTACAATCGATCCGGCCGAACCTCAGGTGCTCGATAATGCCCGGCAACTGATCCAACGAAAATCCTTCTATCTCGAGCTTGCCGAGCCTTGTCTTGATCGCGATTTCCCACAAGGTGACGGAACTGACGAACACTTCATTGCCCGGGTTCTTGAGGATCCTGATGCTCTTTTTCGTCAGTTTTCCGGAATCCGCGATGGACCAGAGAAAGGAATGGGTGTCCAGCAGGTACTTCATGCCGGATTCAGCAGCTCTTCCTCGGTGATGCCGAAGTCGGCCGCGAACTTCACGGTGACCTTGCCTTCCAGGAAACCCAACGCGCGCTCCTCCTGTGATGTCTTTTCAGTGTAAGGAATTATCAACGCAATGGGTTTTTTCCTTTTACCATAGAGAATACCGAACGACTCCCCTTGCCGCACCCGTTCGAGGACCTCGGAAAATTGAGTCTTCAACTCGCCTACCGGAAGAGTTTTCATGGGAAGAGAGTATCTTGTTCGTGACAACTTGTCAAGAATATTGTGCATTATGGCCTGCAAATTGGTCCCATCGCGGGCGTATTATAAGAAGCATACCAAATCCGGCGCCGCCACACCGTTCACTCAAAGCGGGTCCACATCCTTACAACCTTCACGACACTCTCCTCCTCGTTAACGACGTAGCAGGTTCAACCTGCTGGACAAGCCGGGGTTGGAGGTTGATCCGTCGTGGGCCTCGCCGGGGACAGAGCTGAGGAATGTTGAAAGAACTCTTGACGCCCCGCCCGCCCCGTCCTACGGTTATCCCAGCCGATAACAATTTCTATCAGGAGCTTGCCATGTCCGGATCGACCTTCCCCTCCCCCGGGGAGATCCTGCGGAAGCGGTTCATGGTCCCCCGCGAAATTTCGATCTACCGCCTTGCCAAGGACTCCGGCATCCCCGCCACCCGGGTCTCCGGAATCCTCCGGGGCCGGAGGAAGATCAATGCGGAATCAGCCCTGCGCCTTGCCCGGTACTTCGGAAACGATCCGGAATACTGGCTGGACATCCAGAACCGCTACGACCTGGCGGAGGAGAGGAGAAGGCTGACGGATGCGCTGTACAAAATACGAAGCGTGTCGTAAAATCGTTGACGTCCATTATGTCCCTATGTTGAATATCACGGTTACTCCTTGTTCTGCGGTATAACCGGAGTTATACTAGGGATATGAAGACCGCAGTCTCCCTCCCCGACGACCTGTACGAGGCCGCGGAGCGCACGGCCGAGCGGCTCGGCATACCCCGGAGCCGGCTCTTTTCCCGGGCCCTTTCGGAGTTCATCCGCTCCCACTCCCGGGAATCCGTACGCGAGCGGCTCGACACGGTGTACTCGGGCTCTCCGGAGCCCCTGGATCCGGATCTCGCGGCGGCTCAGAGGAAGGCTGTCTCCGATGCCGATCCGTCGTGGTGAGATCCGCTGGGCGGACCTCGGGGTGCCTTCGGGCTCCGCCCCGGGATTCCGCCGGCCGGTCCTGCTCCTCCAATCGGACAGCTTCAACGACAGCCGGATCTCCACCGTGATCTGCGCCGTGCTCACGTCCAATCTCCGGCTGGCCGAGGCGCCGGGGAACGTGCTGCTCGAGAGCGAGGAGTCCGGTCTGGACCGGGATTCGGTGGTGAACATCTCCCAAGTCGTCACCCTGGATAAATCCTGCCTGGATTCCCGAGTCGGCCTTGTCCGACCCTCCACCCTCCGCCGGGTCGAGGAGGGCCTTCGCTTGGTGCTGGATCTGGAATGAACCGGCGCCGTCAGCCTCACCCGCCCCTTGCCAGCTTCACCATCAGCAGGGCCGCGTCCGCGGGCCGGATGCCCGGGATACGGGCCGCCTGTCCCAGGGTGAGGGGCCGGACGGCCTCGAGTTTTTCCCGGGATTCGGAGGAAAGACCCTCCACGGTCCGGTAATCGAAGCCCTCGGGGATACGCTGGTCCTCCGACCGGCCCAGCCGGGCGGCCTGACGGGCCTCCCGGGCCGCGTAGCCTTCGTAGCGGGCGTCCAGGACGGCGGTTTCGACCTGATCCGGGGACAGAGCCGACAATTCGGGCAAGAAATCGACCAGGTCCAGGCCGAAAGCCCGGGGATCCCGGACCGCCCGGTCCCAGGACTCGCCGACGTGGGGAGCCAGCGGGGACGGAGCTCGAGGAACGCCCGGGGGCGGCGGGGACAGAACTCGCTCCGTAGCCTGCTCCGGGGACAGAGCTTCCACCCGCGCCGCGTGGGCCGCGGTGACCTTCCGTGTCCTCAGGAGCTCGGCGGCCTCTTCGATCCCCGCCCGGCGCGCCTCGAAGCGCTCCCAAGCCGCGTCGTCCACCAGGCCCTCCCGCCGACCCAGGGGCGTGAGCCTCCGGTCCGCGGTGTCGCAGCGCAGAGAAAGGCGGCGCTCGGCGCGGCTTGTGAACATGCGGTAGGGTTCCTGGGTGCCCAGGGTGGTCAGGTCATCCGCCAGGACTCCGATATAGGACTCCGAACGGGGAAGGACCAGGGGCTCCTCCCCGCGAAGGCGGCGGGAGGCGTTGATCCCCGCGAGGACACCCTGGGCGGAGGCTTCCTCGTATCCGGAGGTCCCGTTGGTCTGCCCCGCGGTGAACAGGCCCCGGATCCGCTTGGTTTCCAGCGAGGGACGGAGCTGAAGAGGATCCAGGTAGTCGTACTCCACCGCGTAGGCGGGCCGCACGATCTCGACCCGCTCCAGACCCGGGATGGTCCGGAGGAAGGCTTCCTGGACATCCTCGGGCAGGGAGGAGGAAAGTCCGTTCAGGTACATCTCGTCGGTGTCCAGGCCCTCGGGCTCCACGAAGACCTGGTGCCGGGTCCGATCGGGGAAGCGGACCACCTTGTCCTCGATGGAGGGACAGTAGCGGGGGCCCCGGCCCGTGATCTTCCCGCCGTACAGGGGCGAGCGGTCCAGCCCCGCCCGGATGGCCTGGTGGGAGGCCTCATTCGTGTAGGTGATCCAGCAGGGGACCGAGGGGCGGACCACTCCGTCGTTCCGGAAGGAAAAGGGACGGGGCGGCTCGCCCTCCTGGCGCTCCATGAGGCCGTAGTCCAGGGACCGGCCCCGGACCCGGGCGGGGGTGCCGGTCTTCATGCGGCCTACCGTAAAACCCTTGGCCCGGAGCTCTGTCCCCAGGCCGAGCGCCGCCCCCTCCCCCAGCCGGCCCCCGGAAGCCTCCCATTCCCCGATGAAAAGCCTTCCTTCCATAAAGGTGCCCGTGGTCAGGACCACGACGGCCGCCCCGATCCGCTCTCCCCGCTCTGTGACGACCCCCTCGACCCGTGTACCGGACCGGTCGGTCAGGATGTTCGTGACCGTGTCCATGCGGATGTCCAGGCCCGACAGGGACTCCAGGCGGCGCCGGGCCCGGGCCGAGTAGAGGGTCTTGTCCACCTGGGCCCGGGGGGCCTGGACGGCGGCTCCCCTGGACCGGTTCAGGACCCGGTACTGGATCATCGAGGCGTCCGTCAGAAGGCCCATCTCCCCGCCCAGGGCGTCCACTTCCCGGGCCAGGTTGCCTTTGGACAGGCCCCCCACCGCGGGATTGCAGGAGAGCCGGCCGATGGCGTCCGGGTTCTGGGTCACAAGGAGGGTCCGGTGGCCCAGCCGGGCAAGGGCCGAGGCGGCCTCGATCCCCGCGTGCCCCCCGCCTATAACAATAGCTTCATAATCCACAGGGCATCTCCAGAGCACTGAGCGCTCTACGGTGGATCGCCGAAGCGAAGCTTCGGTGCCGCGGGACGGGCGTAGCCCGGTCCCGCGCAATGGCCTCATAATCCACGGGGCATCTCCCGAATCACGTTGCTTCCACTGCGGATCGCCGAAGCGAAGCTTCGGTGCCGCGGGACGGGCGTAGCCCGGTCCCGCGCGATTGCCTGATAATCCATCGACATTCCTTAAAACTTCTCCGGACTATACCACGGAGATCACGGAGGTCACGGAGTAAGCCAGACCGAGATCCAAGAATCAGCAAGATGGAAAAGAAAAATTTGTGAAGCCAAGATTCAAAGTACCTCCGGACTCCCTCGTACCATCTTTTTGATCTTGTGGATCTTGTTGGATCCCTGGTTTTTGAGCCCTGTTCTCCGTGCTCTTCGTGTCCTCCGTGGTTCATTCCTGAGGACGCTATTTCCCCACGCAGAAACGCGAGAAGATCATTTCCAGCACCGATTCCGGCACGGACTCGCCGGTGAGCTCCGCCAGGGCGTCCGCGGCTTCCCGGAGGTCCACCGCGGCGGCGTCCAGGTGGGCTCCCGCGGCCAGGGCGGCCCCCGCGGCGGCCAGGGCCCGGGCGGCGCGGCGGGCGCAGTCGGCCTGGCGCCTGCTCGCCAATCTCGGGGCGGTATGCGGAAGGGGCCGCCCCGAGATTGGCGGCGACGAAGCCCGTTGGGCTTCGTCGAGGTCTCCGGATGCCCCGCGGTCGAGCTCTGTCCCCCGCGCGTTGCCGGACAACGCCCCGCCCCGCAGACGCGCGCCCAGCTCGGCCGCCAGGGCCGGGAAGCCCTCCCCCGTGGCCGCGGACAGGGGGATCCAGCCCTCCGGGGCGGGCAGGGCCTCGGGCAGGTCGACCTTGTTCCAGACCCGGACAGCCCCGGGCAGGGAACCCAAGGTGTCCAGGTCCCCGGGCCCGGCGCCCCGGGTGCCGTCCACCAGGTAGACCACCAGGTCCGCCCCCTCGGCCAGGAGGCGGGAACGTCGTACCCCTTCGGCCTCCACCGGGTCCGGGGCTTCCCGGAGGCCCGCGGTGTCGAAGAGGGCCACCGGAATCCCGTCCAGGTCCAGGTCCGCCTCGATGTAGTCCCGGGTGGTACCGTGGGACTCGGAGACGATGGAACGTTCTTCCTTTAAAAACAGGTTGAAGAGCCGGGACTTTCCGGCGTTCGTGGGGCCCGCCAGGGCCACCCGGGCGCCCTCGGCCAGGAGGCGGCCCACCGCATGGCTCGCGGCCAGGGCCTCCGCCCGGGATCGTGCGGCCCGGACCGCCGCGAGGAGGTCATCCGGGCCGTCCGCCAGCTCGTCCTCCCCGTAGTCCAGGCGCGCCTCGGCTTCCGTCAAGGCCGCGAGGACCGCGTCCCGAAGATCCGAAACCTCCCGCCCCAGGCCGCCGGAGAGGCGTTCCAGGGCTTCCTGCCGGGCTTCCCCGGTCCGGGCCCGGACGAGCTCGTCCACGGCCTCCGCGGCGGCCAGGTCCATCTTCCCGGCGGCGAAGGCCCGGAAGGTGAACTCCCCCGGCAGGGCCCGCTCGAACCCGGCCTTCTCCAGGGCGGTCAGGACCCCCTCCCAGGCCGCGGGTCCGCCGTGGCAGACGAAGTCCACCGCGTCCTGTCCCGTGTATCCCGAGGGAGCCCGGAAGACCAGGGCGACGACCTCGTCCGCGTTCCTGCCCGTCTCGGGATCCCGCACGAAACCGTGCACGGCCCGATGGGTTTCCGCCCGGGAAAGCGCTTCGGGCCGGGAGAAGGCCTTGGCCGCGAGCTCCGGGGCCCCGGGACCCGAGGTGCGCACCACAGCCAGGGCGGCGGGGACGGGGGCCGTGGCCAGGGCGGCTATGGGGACGTCGAGGCGGAGGTATCCGGAGGGCATGGGGTACGATAGCCGTCCCCGGCGCGCCTTGACAAGGCCCGGCAAATCTTCCACCCTTTGTATATCCTTGGCGGAGACCTCGACGGAAACCGCAGGGATTCGTCGCCGCGAGTCGCGGAGCGACTCGCGCGGACGGAGTTCGACATTCAAGCTCGGTTTTCAGGCTCGATTCCGCAGTATATTTGCACCTGGCACGCTCCGAGGCTCGGCTCGCCCGGGCGCCCCCGAACGGCAAGGACACATAAAGGAGACGGTATGAGAAAGGTCATCGCGGCGCTCTTGTTGACGGCCCTGGCTCTGGCCCCCTTGGCCGCCCAGCCCAAGGTCAGCGAGAAGCAGGAAGTGGCGATCTTCGCCATGGGATACTACGGCTGGAACATCCCCCGGGAGGCCCTGGGCTCCATCGACCTGGAGATCCAGAAGGTCTTCCTGGACCTCGGGCGCTTCACGGTCATGGGCTACACCCAGCGCTTCACCTCCACGGACGTGCAGTCCTTCGTGGACATCCTGAAGAAGGCCAAGGAGACGAACTTCGTCCTGCCCGAGAAGTACCAGTTCGGGGAAGCCTTCCTGACCGCCGCGGAGTTCGAGAAGCTCCTGGGCGCCTTCCAGGTGGCCATCCCCGTGGTCGTCTCCTTCGACAGCCAGTACGACTCCAAGGACAACCGCTGGGAGACCAACATCAAGACCTCCATCTCCTTCGTGGACGCGGGCACGGGCACCCTCACCGGCATCGCGGACGTCCAGACCTCGGGCACGGACAAGTCCAGCCAGCTGGCCTCCATCCAGTCCGCCATCGGGTCCATCCCCATGGAGCTCCAGTACAAGATCCGCTCCATCCCGGCCTTCACCCTGAACACCCGGGTCCTGGCCGCCTCGGGCAAGGAGATCAAGCTCCAGCTGGGCACCAACATGGGCATCAAGAAGGGGGACGAGTACTCCATCATCGTCGCCTCCCAGGTCGCCGGCTTCCAGGACGAGCGCGAGCAGGGTCTGGTCCTGATCAAGGACGTGGGACCCGAGGTCTCCACGGGCCTGGTCCTCTACTCCTCCGCCAAGCCCGGCCCGGACACCCAGCTCAGGGAAATTCCGAGGCGGGGCGTGGACGCGGCGCCGTACATCCACTTCGCCCAGGGCTCCCTCCTCCGGGTCATCGGGGACCCCGTACAGCCCGAATCCGAGGCGGAGGGCAGCAACATCCTGCTCGGCCTGCGCATGCCCCTGTCCCGGGGCTTCTTCGACGTCCGGCCCTACGCGGCCATCCAAGTCCCGGTCAACGGAATCCGGAGCATCTTGAGCTTCGTCTTCGTGCCGGTGAACGTCCTACTGGGCGCGGAGTACAACCTCTACCTGGGCCGCCTGGCCGTCACCCCCTACGCGGGGATCGGCACCAGCTTCGTCTACATCACCGAAGCCTTCTCGGGATCCACCTACGACACCAGCGACATGCTCTTCCCGCACTTCGGCGCCCAGGCATACCTGAACGTGTCCTACCTCTTCAACCGCAACACCAAACTCTTCGTCGAGGCGGGCTTCGAGTACTGGCTGGCCCTGACGAGCCTGTATTCCAACTACGGCGGCGTCTCCTTCGGCGGCGGAGTGAGCTGGAAGCTGTGACGGACGACACGGACCTGTCCGGGCTGGACTACCCGTCCGCCCGGGCCTATGCCCTGGAGTTCATGACGGCCCTCAAGACCGCGGAGAAGGCCCTGGAGGCGGCCCGGCAGGAGGTACGGCTCTGGACCGACCGGGCCGCCCTAGCCGCCTCCAAGGGTATGGCGGACCTGGAGACGGCGGCCCGGGCCAAGGCCGGGGAGGCCGAAGCCAAGGCCGCCTCCCTGGAGGCCGAGAAGGCGGACCTGGCCCGGAAGATCACCCGGATCCGGGAGAAGCTCCCGGTCCTCAAGGCCTCGGAGCGGTCCGTGGACGCGGACCTCCTCCTGGCCGAACTCCAGATGGCCACGGGGGAGGCCCTGAACCCCGAATCCGCGGCCCTCGCGGAGCTCGACAAGACCCTGCAGGCCGGGGCGGCGGACGCGGCCCTGGAAGAACTCAAACGGAAGTTGAAAGGCGAATCCTAGATCATGAGCCGACTCCCCCTCCTCCCGGACTTCCCCCGGCCCCTTCTGTTCGCGCACCGGGGCGTCTCCTCCGTGGCCCCCGAGAACACCCGGGCGGCCTTCGCCCTGGCCCGGCAGCTCGGGGTGCCCGGGGTTGAACTGGACGTGCATCGCTGCGCCTCCGGCGAGCTCGTGGTGACCCACGACTACTCGACGAAGCGGGTGACAGGGACAGAGCTCGAGATCGAGTCGACCCCCTGGGAGCGCCTCCGCGACCTGGACGCGGGATCCTGGAAGGGCCCCGAGTACAAGGGCGAGAGGCTTCCCCTCCTTGCGGACCTCCTGGAGGAGTTCGGGGCGGACCTCTACTGGGACATCGAGATCAAGAGCCGGGTCCACGCGGATGCGGAACTGGAGGAGGCCCTGGCCCGCCTCCTGGACTCACCGCGCCTGGCCGGCCGCCTGGCCGTCTCCTCGTTCAACCCCTTCGTCCTCGGGCGATTCAAGGCACTGTCCCCGAAGATCCCCACCGCCATCATCTGGTGCCGGTCCAAGGAGCAGCCCTGGTACCTGCGGCACGGCGAGGGCCGGTGGATCGCGGGCACGGACTTCCTGAAACCCGACAAGGCCCTGGTCAAAACCCTTCCCCTGCCGGGGGGCCGGGAACGGGCGGCCTGGACCGTGGACGAGCCCGCCGAGGCCCGGCGCCTATTGTCCCTGGGCTGTTCGGGGATCATCTCGAACCGGCCGCACGAGCTGGGAATCCCGCTGGGCCGCTGAGCCGTCGGACGAATCGACGGACTGGCCGAACAAGATAAAAAAACGGATGGACAGGATCGAATCCTGTCCATCCGTTCTACATCCCTACCTTGTCTTGTACTGTATCAGCTCTTCTCCGTGCTCTCCGTGCCCTCCGTGGTGATTCCGGAAAGGGCTGTCATGGCAGGTTCGCCATCAGGTCCCGGCCCAAGGTGTCCCGGCCGATCTGCTGGAGGGAGGCCCGACGGGCGGCCGCCTCGTCGGGGCCGACCCCGGTGTAGGCCTTGTCCGCGGAGTACAGGATGTCCCCGGTGGCCAGGTCCCAGCATTTCACGGAAGCCCGCACGGAGACCATGAAGTTGGACCCGTCCTTGCGGACGGACTCGATTCGGGCCGTACCGGCGACGATGCGGCCGAACCGGGCCCGGTAGAGCCGCTGGGCGGCGGCCAGGATGGCCGCGTCGTCCCCGCCCGAAAGGAGGGCCGCGTCCAGGGGCGCGGCCTGGACCTTGAACCTCTCCCGGATCATGGCCTCGATAAGGCCCGCCTGGGCCTGGTTCCCGCCGACGGCCGCGCCTTTCTCGTCCAGATCCACCAGGGCTATTCCCGTGGCCACGTCCTTGGCGATGGATACCACGGTGTACTCGAATTCGATGACCCGGCCCCGGAGTTCGGTCTCCAGGGAGGACCGGAAGGACTCGAACTTGGCGGGGAACTTGTCCAGGAGGTCCAGAGTGGAGTCCAGGTTCAGGCGCATGATCAGCTTGGAACCGCCCACGAAGTTGGGGGGCGGGGGCGTGAAGGAGAAGAGGCCCCGGGAGTCGGAAACCGCGCGCTCGGTCTTGCCGGTCAGGCGGCCGGAGGCTTGGCGGACCTGGTAGGTGACGTAGGCTTCCGCGCCGGGGATGCCCGGGCCGGAGTCGTTCTCGCCGTAGACCAGACGGGCCGCGAAGGGACCGGAGAAGGGCTGCCCCAGCCCCGCCTTGGGGGCGGGTCCGGCGGCCACGAAGCGCAGGCGCTGGAGGACCCGGCGGGCGTTGTTGACGTTGCGCTCCAGCTTGATGTCCGCGTTGTCGATGTCCGCCCCGGAGGCGGCCACGGCGGCCTCGATGTAGCTCTGCACGGCTTCGAAGTACCGGCCTTCGGACTCCAGGCTCTGTCCCTTCCGCTCCGGCACGGCCACGGCGTCGATCTGCTCCTGGAAGAGCCTCTGGATCCGCGTCTTCTCGGCCTCCAGGTCCTTGGTGATGTAGGAGGCCAGGATGTACACCGTCACCCGGCCGCCCTTCTCCTTGATCTGGTGCTTGTCCTTGACCATGAAACCCGCCAGGCGGTTCGTGGACTGGGTCCGGACCGTCTGGACGATGTCCGCCTGGTAGGAGTCGTAGGAGGCCCGGGCGGTGGCGGAGGAATCGACGGTGATCTTGACCCCGATGTAGTTCATGATCGAGGAAAGGAGGTTGGCGGTCGCCCCCTCCGTCGCCTTGGCCGCGTCCCCCGTCGGATCCGCGGAGTACCCCACGAAGTAGGTATAGGTCCCGTCCGGGGACGGCGTCGTGAGTGTCCAGGCGGGGGCCTTGGTCTGCGCCGGGGTGGAGACGCAGGAGGCCAGGAGCAGGACCGCGAAAGACAGGGCGGCGAAGCGCTTGATCATGTCGATCTCCTTATCCGGGTACGGCAAGGGGCACCCCCGGCGGACCGGAGATGCCCCGAGCGCTCATGGAAGGGCCGGTTCAGAAGCCTTCGTAGAAGGCCTGCTGGACCGCCTGCATGGCTCGCTCCTTCTCGGGAGTCTTGGGCTCCGCAGCCGCCTCTCCGGAGAGGATCTTCTGAAGCTGCTGCTCCAAAACCGCCTTGTCCACGGTGTAGAGCTGGAGGACCCGGAATTCGTCCCGGTCGAAGGTCTTCTTCCCGTCGGGCTTGTACCAGCGGATCTGGACCCACCAGTCCGCGGCCTTGAGGAAGCCGGAGAACCGGGCCTCGGAGACGCTCTTCACGACCCGCTCCATGTAGGTCTCGATCTTGTCCTTGTCCCCGACCTGGGCGCCCGCGAAGGTGTCCTTCACGCGGATGCTGAGGAAACGAGAGATCTCGGGGTCTGCGTTCAGCCGCTGGGCCGCCAGGGACGTGCCCTCGAGGTCACGGCCGGTGACGTCCACGACCACGACGAACTTGTCCTTGTAGTCCGCGAGCCGTTCGACGGCCTTGGGACCCTGGAGGGAGGCCTCGATCCACCCCGGAAGGGTGGTGATGCCCAGGGTGGTACCCTTGTGCTGCAGGATGTCGTAGGGCGGAGTATTGGTCGCGATCGGGGGCGGGGCGGAGGGCTTGCTGGCGCAACCCATGGCCGCGAACGCCATCAAGAGGATAGCCAGGACATACAGCGTCTTCTTCACGATAACCTCCTAAAAACTCGTGTCACGATACTTTCTATCGCGGACTCCCGGAAAAATCCGGCTTTCCGCTATTCCATCCCGGAATTTGGGAATCCCCGTCCCGATCCCGGAATCTTTCGAATCGAACCGACCGCCGCGGATCACCGTCCGGTGTTGAAGGTGAAGGCCTTGCCCCGGTTGAACACCAGGTACAGGTCCCGCATGCCCGCCCGCTCCGCGGCTGCATAGACCGCGTCCTCCACCTTGTCCCGGCTCTGGAAGGTGTAGACGAAGAGCTTGGTCTCCGCGGCGGAATAGGACACCTGTTCCACCTCCCGGACCTGCCGGGCCAGGGCCCGGCGGAAATCGCTCATGGCCTTGGAGTCCGGAGTGTTCTGCACCGTGAGCTCGTACCGGATCCCCCGGGCCAGGGAGCCCTGGATCAGGGCCTTGGCCTGCTCGGTCATCTTGGGCATGGCGTTCCATACGGAAGCCGCCAGGGCGTTCGAGATGGCGGACTCCTGGGAGACCGGGTTCATCACCTGGGGGCTCTGGAAGGCGACGGAGCCCAAAAGGGTGCCCGTGGAGGTGTCGAAGATCTTCATGGAGCCTTGGGCTGTGGCGTAGAAACGTCCCCCCGAGGCCGAGGGGGTCGCGGTGAAGGAAAGCTCCACGTAGGCGTCGGCGTTGTACTTCTGGGCCAGGTACTGGATCAGATCGATGGCCCCTCCGGTCTCGGACTGGTACGCGGCCTGCTGGTCCTTCTTGTTCTTCTCCACCTGGTCGAAGTCCAGGACGGACAGCCCCATCCGCTCGATGAGGTAGCGGTTGGCCTGGTTGACGGCGGTCTTGGCGTAGATCTTCTCGATGCCCGCGTCCTCGTCGTAGTAGACCATGTAGTTGAGACGGGCCAGGTAGTTCTGGAGGAAGACCTCCTCCTCGGGGGTAAGCTTGCCCGGGGGAGGGGGAGGCACGTCCGCGGTCGCGGCCGGGGCGGCCGCGGGGGTCGCCGGCGAGGATGCGGGAGCGCCGACAGGCGCGCCGACCGGCGGAACCTGGGAACCCGCGTCCCCGCCGCCCTGCACCAGGGCCTTGGCCCGGTCCTTGTCCGCGCTGGACGCCGGGGCGGAGCTTCCGGAGTCGGCCGGCGCCGCGGGAGCCGGGGGAGGAGCGCTTACGCAGCCTGACAAAAGGAAGAACGCCGCCAGGATCGCGGCCAGGATGGCACGTTGTTTCATTCAAGACTCCTTGCCGGTACGCTCTAGGAATATAGCACGCCGACGGTCCGGAAAACCATGCGTACACTGCCCGGCATCCCGGATCCTTCCGACTTCGTGAAGGCGTCCGTTTACAATCTAGTGAATCGCTCCGGAAAATCAAGGCCGGCGGATCATTCCCCCGGGGCGCGTGCCGGCCGGTACACCCGGATCGACCGGACCCGGGAGATACCGGCCCCGGGGCCCGCCAGGCCCAGGCTCCAGGGTCCGGCCCCGGAAACGCGGACCGTCTCCTCACCCGAGCTCACCGTAAGGCCTCCGCCTTCCTCGGCAGGGCGGATCCGCGCCCGCAGGAGGGGAAGCCCGGTCCCGGGATCCATGTCCAAAACTCCGGGTTTCCACGGCAAGACGACGGATCCCTCGGAGCCGTGGATCACCAGAGCGGGAGCCGGGCCCGCGGAAAGAGCGGCCTCGACCTCCAGGGTACCTTCCGGAAGCTGCCCGAACCGGGCGCCCGATCCGGCAGGAAGCGCGAGGCCCGCGCCCGCCTCGACCGAGGCCCCGCCCGAAAGGACGGAGGGAGGACCGTAGGTCCCCTCGAAACCCTCCGCCCAGACCAGGGCCGGACCCAGGGACCTGCGGGAGGCGTAGAGGAAGGCGGGATAGACGGAGGGGTCGCCGAGGTCGTCGAAGGCCCAGACGCCCACCTCATCGTAGAGGCCCGGGTATCCGTCCGGCCCCGCGACCGTCGTGGTCCCGTCGCCCGCCCACCCCGACGCGCCGAAGGGGAGGCTCCCCTCCCCGGCGGGCGTCCCGTCCACGAGGAACGAGATTCTAAGGGCCGGGCCCTCGGGCCGAAGGGTCACGCCCAACAGGACGGGCCGGGATGGAACCAGGAGGGCCGCCGACCGAACCTCCCCGGATCGGTCTCCGGACCTCAGGATCACGGACGGACGGCCCTCGGTCAGGAAAAGCTCCAGGGCCGGGCCCGGGGAATCAGCCTCCGCCCGGAACAGGATGCCCCCCCCGGACCGGGAGGGAACCAGCCGGGCCAGGATCGTGCAGGACTGGAGCACTCCGTCCCGGGCCGGCAGGAGCAGGGCGCGGGCGCGGATGCCGGCCCCGGACTCCCCGCCCAGGACCAGGCCGAAGCCGCCCGGATGGACGTCCAGCCGCGGGCTCTGCAGGAACTCCGCGGTGCCTCCCGGCGCACCCGCGTAGTTCGGGGTGTCCTCCATGCGGAAGAGGGCCCGGAATCGGCCGGCCCGGGAGAATTCGTCCGCGGTCTCGGGGGTACCCGGTGCCACCAGGAGGCTGGCGGAGGCGCTCCGGGGGGGTGGAAAGGTGAAGGCCGAGCCCGCCGGGGGAGCCGAGGGATAGAGGGACAGCCCGACGGCCGCGGGAGAACCCGCCTGGGGAGCGGGCCACAGAAGCTTGTCCGTTCCGGCGGAGGCGGGGCCCTCGGCGCGCACCGTCCCGTCCACGGTCCACCGCAGCCAGGGGTCCCGGCCTTCGTAGCCCGCCAGGTTGGCCACCAGGAGGATCCGGGATCCCGGGGCGGGGTTGGCGGGGTAGGCCAGGATGGAAGGGCTCGGCAGGGGGGTCCTGGACAGGAAGAGGCCTATCTCGGACAGGGAGAGGGATTCGGATCGGGCGGACCGGGCGTCCAGGACCAGCTCGTAATAGCCGTCGGGGAATTCCGCGGGAACCTCGAGGACAGCCGAAAAGGAGGCCAGGGACGGGGTCCGGACTTCCCGGACCTCGGATTCTCCGGAAGCCGCGGCCGGGGCCTGGCCCGTCCGGTACCGAACCGCGACGGACGGGGTGCCCGAGCCGGCCCGGAGGGTCACGACCAGTTCGGCGGGCTCCTCGGAGCCCCGCAGGGCCTCGAAGGAGACGCGGATGCCCTCGGAGGGGTCCAGGATCGCGCCGGGATTCGCCGCGCTGACCGGCAGGGCCGAGCCCTTGGAGGAGGCCTCGGCGCGGTACAGGGCCTGGCGCTCGTCCATCGTGAGCAGACCTATCCCGTCGTCGCAGGCGGCCGCGAAGAGGACCGCCAGGAGTGCGGCCGCTGCCGGCAAGGCCGGCCGGGGGTATCGACGGGATCGGATCATCTGGGGCCTTTCCTCAATACCATATCACGGAGTCCCGGGCATCTCAGGAACAAGTATCGCGATTTTACTCCCCCGGCGCCAGCCCGCTAGAAGATCACGCGTCCCCGGCCCTCCCCGATCTCCACGGTCGTGCCCAGGAGTCGCGAGGTGTCCCGGAGCCCCGCCAGGATGCGGCCCGCCTCCTCGGGGGCGGCGGGGCGGGGGGCGTAGTCCCGGCGCTCGATCCGCAGGGGAAGCACCTCGGCGGCCAGGATCCGGCCTTCCGCCAGGGTGATCCGGAGGGCCGCGGTATCGTAGGTGGGATCCGCGGCCATGTCGAAGACGAAGTTGCCCAGGGAGTAGACGATGAGGCCCTCCCGGTACCGTTCCAGGGACTGCAGGACGTGGGGGTGGTGCCCCAGGACCAGGTCCGCCCCGGCGTCGATCGCCGCACGGCCGAAGTCCCGCTGGGCCTGCCGGGGATGCCGCTCGTGCTCCTCGCCCCAATGGACGGACACGACGATGTAGTCCGGCCGCGCGGTCTTCCGCAGGGATCCGATGTCCGCGGCCAACCGGGCGGGGTCCGCGAGGGCCACCCCGGGGCGCCCGGAGGCGGCGGGCAGGACGCTCCAGATGCCCTCCGCGTAGGCCAGGAAGCCCACCCGGGCGCCCCGGGCCTCCAGGACCGCGGGGGCCCGGGCGGAGGCCTCGTCGATCCCGGCCCCGGTCCGGGCGATTCCCAGCAGGTCCAGGTAGTCCAGGGTCTCCCGGATCGCCGCGGGGCCGTAGTCGTTCATGTGGTTGTTGGCCAGGGAGACCACGTCGAAGCCCGCCCATTTGAGCCCGAACAGCGCGCCGGGAGGAGCCCGGAAGGTGACCTCCGCTGGCTTCCCCGGATAGGGGGAGCCCGTGAAGGAGGCCGGGTTCTCCAGGTTGCAGAAGGCGATGTCCGCGGAGGACACGAGGTCCCGGACATGGCGGAAGGGCCAGCGGTACCCGTTCCGGTCGATCATGTCCGCGACCGTGCGGGACAGGAGCACGTCCCCGCAGGCCAGGAGGGTGACGGGACCCGGGGATCTCGCGCCTTCCAGGGAGAGGGGTACGGAGACCGTCTCCCCCGGGGCGGAGGTCTCGGGAGATCCGGCGCCGGGGAACCGGGGCTGGCAGGCCGCAAGGAGAAGGGTCGGAACGAGGCCCGCAAGGACGATCGACGCGGCGGCGGCCCGTCCCGCCCGGGCAAAGGCTCGGATCGCGGGAAACCGTCGCGGCAACCTCGACGAAGCCCGCAGGGCTTCGTTGCCGTGAGTCGCTCCGCGACTCACGCGTCCGTCTCGTGCAGGACCCGGGCTATGGGAATGCGGCGGCCCATGCCGAAGGCCCGGGGGGACACCTTGAGGACCGGGGCGGCCTGGCGGCGCTTGTACTCCGCCCGGCCGACCATCTGGAGGACCCGCCGTACCAGGGCGGGATCGTGGCCCCGGTCCACGATCTCGGGTCCCGAGAGGTTCCGGACGATGTAGAGCTCCAGGATGGCATCCAGGACCTCGTAGGGGGGCAGGGAGTCCTGGTCCGTCTGGCCGGGGCGGAGCTCCGCGCTGGGGGGCTTGGTCAGGGTGGCCTCCGGGATCGGGGGGGTACGGCCTTCCGAGCGCCGGCGCTCGTTCACCGCCCGGGAGAGGGCGTAGACCTCGGTCTTCAGGAGGTCCCCGATGGGCGCCAGGGCCCCGCACATGTCCCCGTAGAGGGTGCAGTAGCCGCAGGCGAGCTCGCTCTTGTTGCCCGTGGTCAAGAGGAGGGAACCGAACTTGTTGGACCAGGTCATGAGCAGGGCTCCCCGGATGCGGGCCTGGAGGTTCTCCTCCGCCAGGCCGAAGGGAAGGCCCCGGAAGTGGAGCTCGAACAGGTCTAGGTAGGCGGAGAAGGGCCCCTCGATGGGCAGGACCTCCATCCGTGCCCCCAAGGCCTGGGCCAGGTACCGGGAATCGGAGATCGACCCCTCCGAGGAGAACCGGGAGGGCATGCCCAGGAGGGTCAGGTTCTCCGCCCCGACCGCCTGGGCGGCCAGCACCGCCACGATGGCGGAATCGATGCCCCCGGAGATCCCGACCAGGGCCTTTTTAAAGCCGCACTTGCCCATGTAGCCCCGGATGCCGGAGACCAGGGCCCGCTCGGTCTCGTCCCACCGGTCCGCGGGGTCCCGGGCGGACGTCCCGACGGCCCCGGTGTCCACGAAGGTCAGCCCCTCCTCCCAGCCCGCCTGGAGGACGAGGTTCCCCCGGGGATCCAGGGCGAAGGAGCGGCCGTCGAAGACCAGGGAGTCCGTGGCGCCGACCAGGTTGCAGTAGAGGACCGGGGCGGAAGCCTCCCGGGCCAGGTTGGAGGCCAGGCGGAGGCGGGTCTCCTGCTTGCCCGCGTGGAAGGGCGAGGCGGAGGGCACCACGACCAGGTCCGGGCCGAGGTCCAGGAGGTCCCGGACGGGATCCACCGGGTATCGGCTGCCGGGCACCGCGGGCTCCTCCCACCAGATGTCCTCGCAGATGGCGAATCCGATCCGCAGACCGCCCAGTTCGAGGATCCGACGCTCCCGGGCGGGCTCGAAGTAGCGGGCCTCGTCGAAGACGTCGTAGGTGGGAAGGAGGGTCTTTTCCTGGGTGAAGACGATCCGGCCGTCCCGGATCACCGCGACCGCGTTTACCAGGGGCTTGCCGGAACCCGAGCGGTTGCGGTCCACGTAACCGACGGCCACGGCCGGGCCGCCGGGCAGGTCCTTCTGCAGGGCCCGGAGGGCGGCCAGGCTGCCCTCCGCGAAGGATTCCTGGTCCAGGAGGTCCATGGGGGGGTACCCGCAGAGGGCCGTTTCGGGGAAGACGACGAGGGAGACCCGGGGCTCCCTCTCCAGGGCTTCCCGGGCCAGCCGGGCGATACGGGCGCGGTTTCCGGCGAAGTCTCCGACGACCGCGTCTATCTGAGCCAGGGCGACGATCACGGGAGCCTCCTCGCCTTGCGGAGCGACGGTCGCCATAGTACACTGGGGCCGTGAAAAAGACAACGCTCGTGGCTCCCTACGACGAGCCCCTGGCCCGGGCCGTGGCCGTGGAAGCCCGCGTCCTGGGCCGTTCCGTCGCCGCCCTCCTGCCCGGGTACGGCGAACCCCGGGAAGCGCGGAAGGGCCGTCGCGGGGAACCCGCGGAGGCCGTAGACCCGGATGCGGACCTTCACGGTCCCGCCCCGGGGGAAACCCCCATCCCCTGGAATCCCCCCTCCTTCGTATCCGCCCGCTCCGCCGTCCTGGACGCCTCCGTGCGCTTCGGGTCCGTGGACGAGGCGGTGCTGGTGGTTTCCCCGGGCCCCGCACCGGACCTGACCGCCAAGCCCGCCGAACTGGAACGGGTCCTCCAGGACCGCGTGTTTTCCGTCCTCTGGCTCGCCCGGGAACTCCTGACGCATTTCTCGGCCCGGGGCTCCGCGGTCGGACCCGGCCGGCTGGTCCTGGTCCTGGCGGACCGGGGTCTACCCCCCCGGGATCCCGTCGGCGCGGCGGCCTTCGGGGCCGTCTCGGCCTTCGCCGCGGCCCTGGCGGAATCCGCCCCGGACGCCCCCTACGACGTCTGGGCGGTCCAGGACTCCTGCCCCCAGGACGACCTGGCGGCCCAGTACATCCGCCGCATCCTCGAAGCCCCCCCGGAGCGCCGGCCGGGCCGGGCCCTCCGGTTCACGGGCAAGAGCACCCTCTTCAACCGGCCCTGACCCAGGAGGAACCATGCCCCGGAGCGCCGCCAAGACCTTCGGCATCCTGACCAGCGGGGGGGACTGCCCCGGGCTGAACGCCGCGATCCGGGGGGTGGCCAAGGCCGCCTGCGACGCCTACGGCATGCGGGCCGTGGGGATCTCCAACGGCTACCGGGGCCTGATCCAGGGAGATTCCCGGGACCTAAAGTCCGCGGATTTTTCGGGGATCCTGACCCTAGGAGGCACGATCCTGGGTTCCTCTCGGGAAAAACCCTTCAAGGGACGGGACGACCTGGCGGAGACCGACGCGGACGCGGGGATGTCCGCCCCGGAGCTCATCCGGGAAAACTACAAGAATATGGGACTGGACGCCCTGGTCGTCCTGGGCGGAAACGGGACCCAGACCACGGCCCATCTCCTCCAGGAATCCGGACTCAACGTCATAGGACTTCCCAAGACCATCGACAACGACCTGTGGGGCACGGACGTGACCTTCGGCTTCCACTCCGCCGTGGACATAGCCACCGAGGCGATCGACCGCCTCCACTCCACGGCCCTCTCCCACAACCGGGTGATGGTCATCGAGCTCATGGGCCACAAGGCCGGGTGGCTGGCCCTCTTCGCGGGGATCGCCGGGGGCGGGGACGTGGTCCTCCTGCCGGAGATCCCCTACGAGATCGGCTCCATCGCCCGGCACCTCACCAACCGGGCCAAGGAGGGCAAGAGCTTCTCCATCGTGGCGGTCGCGGAGGGAGCCCTTTCCGCGGAGGAGGCCAAGCTGTCCAAGAAGGACCGGAAGAAGGCCCGGGAAAAGATGCCGTTCCCTTCCATAGGCTACCGGGTGGCTTCGGAGATCCAGGAGGCCGTCGGTATGGAGACTCGGGTCACCGTGCTGGGCTACCTCCAGAGGGGCGGCGTCCCCAGTCCCTACGACCGGCTCCTGGCCACAGCCTTCGGCACCGAGGCCGCGGCGATGCTGAACCGGGGGGATTTCGGCAAGATGGTCTGCCTCTCGGGGGAGCGCATCGGCGCGGTGCCCCTTTCGGAGGTGGCCGGCAAGATCAAGCCCGTGCCCCGGGACCACCGGCTCATACGGACCGCCCGCCTGGTGGGCACCTGCATGGGGGACGATTGAGGCGACCGGTTCTCGGGGGCCGGTCCACGGCGGCCTCCGGGGAGGAACCGTGCCGGGACTGACGGACTGGGCGGCGGGCCTGATGGACCAGGCCCGGGACACCTACGGGGTGAATCCCGTCGTGTTCCTGTCCGTCTTCCTCGGATCCGGCCCGGTCTTCTACTATTCCCTCTTCCGGCTCCTGCGGTCCCTGGCCCGCAGGGACGGCCGCGGGACGGGGCTGTGGAGCGCGGTGTTCCTGGCCGCCACGGCGGCTCCCTACCTGTATGTCCTGCTTTTCGGCCGGAACCTCCCGGTCTGGGTGTACGGAATCCTGGTGCTGTTGATCGGACAGGGCGTGTGGTCCCTGGCACGAAGGTTGAGGAAAAACAAGAAGGGGGACCCGAATGAGCGCGAAGAACCGTGAGAATGGCCGGGAGACGAGACCGGACTCCCCTGCCCCGGACAGGCTGGTACCCTTCCTGACGGCCCCGTCCCTGCCGGTCCGGACCGCCCGCGTCGCGGGTACGGGCGGCCTGGTCTTCCTGGTCGCCTGGTACGTGAGCTACCTCTTCCTGCCGGAGGGCCTGCTGAAATCCGGGCCGACCGGAAGGTTCGCCGCGGGCGGGGCGCTCGTCGCGGCGGCGATCCTGGCCGGGAACCTCCTGGTCCGGCTACGGAGCCTGCCCGCGGGCTACCTGGCGGCGGCCTGGGGCTTCCTGTACGCCGGGGTCCTGGCGGGCACAAACTCCTTCGGGGTGCCCTATTCCGTGCGGATCACCCCGACCTTCCGGGTCTTCTCCCGGGGGATCATCTACGAGATGGCGGCCTGGGCGATCCTGGCCGCCGCATCCTGCGGCTGGGCCTTCTTCGAGCTGGACCCTCCAGGATCCGGGTTCAGGCGGACGGAATCCCGGGCGCTCCGGGCCGAGCTGGCCGCGGCCGCCGCGGGGATCCTGATCCTGGCCGCCGCCCTGGCCTTGGAGGCCGCGGGAATCCTGCCGGCCTGATCGGCTAGGAGTTTGTCGGGCTTGCACACCTTAATAATAGAAAAATCGCATTCATGCGATTTTTCTACTTTTCAAACTCCAAAGGAGCCGGATAATCGGGATTTTTAGCGCCTATCGACGCTAAAAATCCACAAGTCCGACAGGCTCCTAGCCCAGCTTCTTGCGGAGCTTCCGGGCTTCCTTCTTCCTGCGTCCGGGGTCCCCGGCGCCGCTCCGGGCCGACTGCGCCGCGGCCGCCTCCCGCGCCGACGCGCTCTTCCGCCAGGCCAGGAATCCGGCCCCCCCGGCGATCATCAGGAAGCAGAGGATCTGGCCCATGGAGAAGTTCCACAGGGTCGTGAAGGTATGGATCGGGGCGTCCGGGTCCCCCAGCTTGATGATGTAGCCCAGGCCGGAATCGGGCTCCCTCAGGTACTCGATGGCGAAGCGGATCGCCCCGTATCCGATGAGGTAGGTGCCCACCGCGAAGCCCTTGTAGGGACGCCGAGGCCGTACCAGGAACCACAGCACCAGCCAGAGCACGATCCCCTCGAAGAAGGCCTCGTAAAGCTGGGAGGGGTGCCGGGGCAGGTTGATCCGGGCGGAGTCCAGGGCCATCCCCGCCTTCCCGGCGACCTCCCGGACCCAGGCTTCCGAGGTCGGGAAACGCTCCGCGTGGGGGAAGACCATGCCCAGGGGGCCCGAAGTCACCTTTCCCCAGAGTTCGCCGTTGATGAAGTTGCCCAGGCGGCCGAAGGTGTAGCCCAGGGGGACGGACACCGCCATCCGGTCCGCCCACTCCCAGTAATCCAAGGCCCGTCTGCGGGCGTAGATCACGGTCCCGATCACGACTCCGACGAGCCCCCCGTGGAAGCTCATCCCCTGGAAGCCCACGAAGCGGCCGGCCTCGTCGAAGGGCCAGATCACCAGCCAGGGTTTGCGCCAATACAGGCCCGTAGGCTCGTACAGGAAGGTTCCGAAGAGCCGGGCTCCCAGGATGAGCCCCAGGATGGCGGCCAGGAAGAAGTTGGAGACCTCGTCCTCGGACCAGCCCAGCTTTTCCCGCCGCACCTGGCGCTGGAAGAGCAGGTAGGTGATCCCGAAGGCCACCAGGTACATCATCCCGTACCACCGGAAGGGCAGCCCCGGGATGATCTCCGGGGAAATCCACGAAGGATAGAGGGTGTACAGAGGAGTCATGGGGACAGTCTACGGGATGACAACTTAAAGTTCAATGTGGGGCAAGTGAATAGGTGAATGGGTGAATAAGTAAATAGAGAGGGCGCGGAAACAGGCCACGCGATAGCGCAGGATGTTTTAGGAACCTGGCATCAACCCCTATTCACCTATTCACGCTTCACCTATTCACCTACTCTCAAGACAACCCCGTGATCCTCCCCGTATCAGGATCGATGTCCATGCCGATGTAGCCCGGCTTGGAGGGCAGGCCCGGCATGGTGTTGATCTCCCCGACGATGGGGTAGATGAAGCCCGCGCCCGCGGAGAGCCGGATGTCGCTGACCGGGAATTCGAAGCCCGACGGCGCTCCCTTGAGCGCCGGATCGTGGCTCAGGGAATACTGGGTCTTGGCCATGCACACGGGAAGCTTGTCGTATCCGAGCTTGGAGTATCCCTCCAGGGCCTTCCGGGCGGCGGGACTGTACTCGATCGAGCCGGCTCCGTACACCTCCGTAGCGATCTTCTCGATCTTCCGCTCCAGGGAGAGGTCTAGGGAGTACAGGGGCTTCACGTCGCTCGGCTTGGAGGCCGCCTTCTCCACCGCCTCCGCAAGGGGAGCCGCGCCCTCGCCGCCCTCGGCCCAGTGGAAGGCCGTGACCGCGTCCGAGGCCCCCGCGTCCAGGGCCGCCTGGCGGATCAGGTCCCACTCCGCCGGGGTATCCGTGGGGAATGCGTTGATGGCGACCACCGCGGGGACCCCGAACTTCCGCAGGATGCCCAGGTGGGCCTTCAGGTTCACGAGGCCCTTCTTGAGGAGTTCGCGGTTCTCCTCCTTGTATTCCGGGGCCAGGGGCTTGCCGGGAACGACCTTGGGTCCGCCCCCGTGCATCTTGAGGGCCCGGACGGTGGCTACCAGGACCGCGGCGTCCGGGTAGATCCCGCTGGCCCGGCACTTGATGTCCACGAATTTCTCGAAGCCCATGTCCGCCCCGAAGCCGCTTTCCGTGACCAGGTAATCCCCGACCTTGACGCCCACCAGGTCCGCCAGGATGGAGGAGTTGCCGTGGGCGATGTTCGCGAAGGGACCCGCGTGGACGAAGGCCAGCTGCTCCTCCAGGGTCTGCAGGATGTTCGGGGCCAGGGCGTCCTTCAGGAGGATGGTCATGGCCCCCGCCACCCCCAGGTCCTCGGTGGTCACCTGCTTGCCGGACTTGTCCAGGCCCAGGACGACGCGTCCGACCCGCTCCCGGAGATCCCGAAGGTCCGTGGCCAGGGCCAGGATGGCCATGACCTCGCTGGCCACGGAGATGTCGAAGCCCGTCTCCCGGAGGGGGCCGTTTTCGATGCCCCCGACTCCGACCAGGATCCTGCGCAGGGTACGGTCGTTCATGTCCATGACCCGACGCCACCAGACCTCGTAGGGATCGAAGTTGAGCTTGTGGAGCCCCAGCTTCTCGAAGTAGGAATCGGACCAGCGGCCCTCGTGGTAGATCCGGGCGTCCAGGGCGGTGGAGCAGAGGTTGTGGGCAGCGGACACCGCGTGGATGTCCCCGGTCAGGTGGAGGTTGAAGTCCGCCATGGGGACGATCTGGCTGTAGCCCCCGCCCGCGGCTCCCCCCTTGATCCCGAAGGTCGGCCCCATGGAGGGCTGGCGGATAGCGCAGATCGCCTTTCGGCCCAGGAGGCCCAGACCCTGGGTCAGACCCACGGTGGTCGTGGTCTTGCCCTCCCCCAGGGGGGTGGGGGTGATGGCGGTCACGTCGATATACTTGGCCTTCTTGGGAGCCGCCGCGTTCTCCCGCAGGAACTCCAGGCGTACCTTGGCCTTGTACTCCCCGTACATCTCCAGGCGCTCGGCGGGGATGCCGTAGCGGCCGGCGATCTCCGTTATGGGCTTCACTTCCGCGGCTTGGGCTACATCGATGTCGCTGGGAACGGGTTTGAGTTTCTGGACGGACATGGGGCCTCCTTGTTCAGGGTACCTAAAAAGTAACCCGCCGGGGCATCCGTGTCCAATTAAATATATTCATACCCAATTAGGAATAGCGGCGCTTCACGAGAGGTTTCCGTGGGCCTCCGCCAGTCGGTCCGGGATCGGAATACCCTGGGGACACTTGGGCCGGCATTCCCCGCAGGAGACGCAAGCGTCTCCCCCGATGCCGGACTTGCGGTAGGCGCTCTCGTACCACCCCCTGCGGTCCTCCCGGCGTTCGGGGAAGGCGGCCCAGGTGTTGTAGACGGCGAAGATCTCGGGGATCGGAATCTTGTGCGGACAGGGCAGGCAGTACCCGCAGGTCGTGCAGGGTACGGGCATCTTGGCCTTGAAATAGGCGCGGACTTCCTCGTAGAGGGCCGTCTCCTTCGCGGTGACCGCGTTGGACCGGGCCGCGTCCGCGACCGCCGCGTTCTCCCAGACCTGGGACTCGGAGCCCATGCCCGACAGGACGGTAACCACCTCCTGGGGGTCCAGGGCGAAGCGGAGGGCCCACTCCGCGGGCATCCGGGGCGCGGGCCAGCGGGCGAAGACTTCCCGGGCCTCCCGCGGGAGGACCGCCAAGCCGCCTCCCCGCAGGGGCTCCATGACGATGACACCGAGTTCCTTGGAGGCCGCGTAGCGGATGCCCTCCCGGCCGGCCTGGAACTCGGTATCCAGGTAATTGTACTGGACCTGGCAGAACTCCCAGCCCTCCCACCCGTCCACGATCCGCTTGAACACGTCCAGGGAATCGTGGAAGGAGAACCCGATGTGGCCGATCCGGCCGTCCGCCTTGGCCTTCCGCAGGAACTCGAGGCCTCCCAGGCGGAGGACCTTCTCCCACCGAGCCGTGGTCAGGGCGTGGAGGAGGTAGAAGTCGATCCGCTCCGTCCCCAGGCGCCCGAGCTGGGTGGAGAGGTACTTCTCCCAATCCGATTCGGTCTTGACCAGCCAGGTCGGACTCTTTGTGGCCAGATGGAACTTCCCCCGAAGCCCGGTCCGGTCCAGGGATCGGCCGACCGCCTCCTCGCTCGCCCCGTTGTGGTAGATATAGGCTGTGTCCAGGTAGTTGATCCCGGCCTCGGCGGCGGCCTGAAGCATGCCGTCCAGGGCATCGGGATCGATCCGTGCCTCGTCGCCGGCCAGGACAGGCAGGCGCATGGCGCCCAGGCTCAGGGTGGAGATCGGAAGCTCGGGGATCCTGGGGAAGACTCGGTACTGCATGGCCGGGAGTATAGCGGAATCCGCATGGATGCGGAATACGGACCCCGCCCGCCTCAGCCCGCCGAGGCCCGGAGAATGGCCACACGGCCCGGAGGACGGCAGGCGGCGCGGACAGCCTTCACAAGCTTCGGGACACTCCGGTATGCTTGCCTCCATGGACAGGCGCGGCCGACTCGTCCTCTTCGCCTTCACCCTGAGCGTGGCGGGCCTCTTCCTCGAGCAAACGGAGCCCTCCCCTTCCTTGTCCGTGGCCCTGCACGTCCTGGACTTCGCGGTCCTAGGGCTGATCCTATGGGAGGCCGCGGCTGGGATCGCCGGGGCCGCGTACAGGTGGAATCACGTCCGCAGGAACGCCCCCTCCCTGCTCTTCGCCCTGGGCTTCACGGCCCTCTTCGCCTATAC
Organism: Spirochaetota bacterium; assembly: GCA_022703505.1. Classification (GTDB taxonomy): domain Bacteria; phylum Spirochaetota; class Spirochaetia; order Treponematales; family UBA12059; genus JAAYUR01. The sequence continues at coordinate 592,803 of JAKLDN010000001.1, forward strand.
GAAATACCAGGCGTTCTCGGGAGTTCCGGAGGTGGCCCGGGGCCTCCTGCCCCAGCTCCTGCGGAACGCGTTTTTAGTCCTCAAGATCGCGGGGCGGGTTCGCCGGCTTTCCGCCTTCGCTGAAAAGTTTTCCGTCCATCCCGCCCAGACCATCGTCGCCTCCTTCCTCCTGGTCATCCTTACGGGATCCCTCCTTTTGATGATGCCGCCGGCCACGCCGGACCGGAAGGGCCTGGGCTTCCTGGATGCGGTGTTCACCTCCACCTCCGCGGTCTGCGTCACGGGCCTGGTCGTGGCGGATACGGCCGTGGACCTGGCGGTGCCGGGACAGCTCGTCGTGCTGGCGCTCATCCAGATAGGGGGACTGGGAATCATGGCCTATTCCTTCTTCGGGCTTTTCGCCCTGGGGAGGAAGGTATCCATCCGGGATCGCTTGACCGTCTCGTACATGCTCAGCGAGGACGATCTGCGGGGCCTGTCCGCAAGCCTCCGGAGGATCGTCCTGTACACCTTCGCGATCGAGGGGCTGGGAGCCGCGGCCTTCTATCCGCGGTTCGCGGCCTTGGGAGGCCACGGGTGGGAATCCGTGTTCCGGGCCCTGTTCCACGCGGTCTCGGCGTTCTGCAATGCGGGTTTCGCCCTTTTCTCGGACAGCCTGGAATCCTTCCGCTCGGATCCCTGGATCGTCCTGACCGCGGCTGCCCTGATCATCCTGGGGGGGATCAGCTTCGGGGTGATCCGGGACGGCCTGCGATCGGCCGGGGCGGCCCTGGGGGCTCTCTTCGGCAGGAGGCCCGCCGCGCTGCCGGGACCCTCCCAGAACACCCGGGCGGTGGTCACGATCACCCTGGCCCTCCTGGCTTCGGGCCTGGGGGGCTTCTACCTCCTGGAGCACGAGGGCGTCATGGCGTCCTACGGCCTCGGGGAGCAGTACCTGGCGGCCTTTTTCCAGTCCGTGACCCTGCGCACCGCGGGCTTCAACACCGTGCCCTTCGGGGCCCTCCGGGACTCCACCCTCCTCTTCATGATCGTCTTCATGTTCATCGGGGGGGCTTCCGGCAGTACCGCGGGGGGTATCAAGGTGAACTCCCTGGCGGCCATCGGAGCCTACTTCGCCTCCTTCTTCCGGAGGGAGCGGACGCCCCGGATCGGCGGCTGGTCGGTGGCCCCGGAAAAGGTGGGCCGTTCCCTGCTCGTCCTGGCCTTCGGACTGGCCGCGGTCTTCCTGGGCGTATTCCTGCTGACCCTCACCGAGGGCGGGGACTTCCTACCCCTCCTGTTCGAGACGGTCTCTGCCTTCGGGACCGTGGGACTTTCGACGGGGCTGACCTCCGGATTGTCCTCCCCGGGCAAGATCGTCATCATAGCCCTGATGTTCCTGGGGCGCCTGGGGCCCCTGACGATACTCTCCGCGGCGCGGAAGCCCGGAAAGCGGACGGAGGTACAGTATCCCGAGGGGGATCTGGCCGTAGGCTGACGGGACGGCGGCGCGGCGGCTCCGGAAAGGACGCCGCGGATACTTCATGCGAGGAGGGCTGCCCTATGTCCGAGATCAGGACCTTCGCGGTGGTGGGATTAGGATCCTTCGGGGCCGCGGTGTGCGAGACTCTGGCGGAAAAAGGCGCCTCCGTGATCGCCCTGGACCGGGATCCCGCGTCGGTGGAGAGGATAAAAGGCCTGGTTTCCGCGGCGGTCCTCCTGGATTCCACCGACGAGGACGCCCTGCTCAAGGCCCCCCTCCAGGACGTGGACGTGGCCATCGTGGCCATCGGGGATGACCTGGAGGCCAGCATCCTGACAACCGCCCTGCTCCGCCAGCAGGGGGTGCCCTACATCGCGGCCCGGGCGGTCTCCGCCATCCACGGGACCGTACTCCGGCGGGTGGGGGCCAACGAGGTGATCAACGCCGAGGTCGACATGGGGACGCGCACCGCACGACGCCTGGTGGCTCCGGATGTCCTGGACTCGGTGCCCCTTTCCGCGGAGGTGTCCCTGACGGAGATGCTGGCGCCGGAATACTTCGCGGGCAAGTCGGCGGGGGACCTGGACCTGGAGGGAAAGCTGCACCTCCGGGTCGTGGGGGTCCTGCGCTCGCGGATGGACCTGGACGACGCGGGCAACACGGTACGCCGGGAGGACCTCCTGTTCCCGGAACCCGGGGACGCATTCGAGGAGGGGGACCGCCTCTTCGTCCTGGGCAGGAACTCGGACCTGGACGAGTTCCGGAAAATCTAGGGGGACCGCATGATCCTCGTACGGGTCCGGTATTCGGTCTTCCTGCTCGCCATATCTCTGGGGGCCACGGTCGGGGCGGGGGTCTGGTCCTATTCGGTCGCCGCCGCCGCGGGCATGAAGGGACCCGCGGAAACCTCGCTCTTCCTGGCCCTCTGCGCAGCGGCGGTCCAGATCCTGGCCGCCGCGGAGCTGTTCCGCCAGGCCCGCAGGAAACGCCGGGAGCTGGACTCCATCGCGGGCGCGGTACGGTACGGAGGGATCCTTCCCGCGGAGCGCCTGGACCGATTCGGTCCCTTGGGGGACAGCATACGCAGGATCCTCAAGGACCTGTCCGACGCGGGGGAGCGCAAGAGCGAACGGATCGCCTCCCTGACGGGCCTCCTGCGGGCGTCCCTGGCCCTGGTGGAAACCCCCGTCCTGGTGGTATCGCCGGACGGGCTGGTGCAGGAAGCCAGCAAGGGAGCCCGAGAGGATTCCCGGCTTTCGGGCCTGGAAACGGGAAAGACCCGGGTGGAGGATATCTTGCCGGAGGCACAGATGAGGGCGGTGCTCCGGGAGGCGGACCGCACCCACCAGGCGGTGGAACTTCCGGGACACCTGACCTTCCATCCGGTATACTCCACCCGCGGGCAGATCGCCTGCTTCCTTGCCGATTTGGGACGTACGGGGATCCGGGACTTCCTGGGCGGCCTGGGGGAGCGGAAACAGGCTCCCGAGCCCGCGGCCGCCAAACCGCCCAATATACTCGGCCGGGTACTGGGCAGGTTCGGCAGGGGAAGCAAGGATACGTCGGACCGGCGGCGGGGCGCCGATTGACTCGATGCCCGCCGGCCCGGACTTCGGATTCGATACAACCAATAGGAGAGGTGGACACCATGTGCGGAATCGTTTCCCTGTGCTACGAGGACGAGGAGGCCGGAATGGGCATCGAGGCGGCTGCCCTGCTCAGGCGCCTGGAGTACCGCGGTTACGACTCCACCGGGGCCTCCTTCATCGACGCGGCCCGTAAAATCGTCCTCGTGAAGAGCGTCGGCGCTCCCTCCCGGGTCTGCCGGGACCTGGGGATCGACAAGTTCCCGGGACAGCGCTTCATCGGCCAGGTCCGCTGGGCCACCTACGGGGCCGTGACGGACGCCAACAGCCAGCCCCACCACGTTCGCTGCAAGGTGGAGATGGTCGGGGCCCACAACGGCAACATCTCCAACACCGACAGCCTCAAGGCCGAGCTGACCGCACAGGGGCACCGGGTCGTGTCGGAGAACGACGGGGAGATCGTGGTCCACCTGGTGGAGGACGCCTGGGCGGAGAACCGCCGCAACCCCGGGCCCGCCCTGGCGGCCCAGAAGCGGGCACTTTCGGCCTGCAGCCTTTCCGACGTCCCCGACGAGGTCCTCCTCATGGTGGACGCGGTCCGCCGGGCCGAGTCCCGGACGGAAGGGTCCTATGCGGCGGCCGTCTCGGACCCGACGGTTCCGGGGGTTTTCGCCGTCAAGTCCGGGTCCTCCCTGTACGCCGGCATCGGAGCCGACGAACGGGGAAGCTTCGTCGTGGTGTCCAGCGACCTCACCAGCGTCCTTTCCAAGACCCGGACCCTGATCCCCCTGGCCGAGGGGGAGGGCCTGTGGTTTACCCACGACCGGTACCTGGTGTTCTCCCTGGCCGGGGAGCCCGTCTACTCCCGGCCACGGCCCAAGCGGTCCAAGCTGAACGTCCAGGACACGGCCCTGGACCCCAGGTATTCCTACTACATGGAGCAGGAGATCTCCTCGAGCCCCTCCAACATCGAGGAGATCCTGCGGTACTACTTCCGGGATCCCGGGGCCGCGGCCCTGGAGGCGGGCCTGGAGGACAAGCGCCTGATCGCCAAGGAGAGCCTGGACCGCCTCCTGGCCTTGACGGAGGAGCTGGACGAGGACAGGCTGCGCGCGGACGCCGAGTCGGTCTTCTCCGACCCGGCCTGGCGGGAGCTGGCCGCCCGGGTCAAGGACTACGCCCCCCGGCCCGAAAGCGCGTACAGGGGCGACGAGCGTGCCTTCCTCGCGGAGCTGGCGAAGCTCCTTCCGGGCCGCCTATCGGACCTGGCCCTGGCGGACTCGGCCCTGGTCTGGCGCAAGCGGCGGGCCGTGGTCCGCCGGGTCGGGGAGCTTTCCCAGGCGGTCCGGGAGACCGTGAAGGCGGGCGGACGGGTCTACCTGGTCGCCTCGGGCACCTCCTACCACGCCGCCCTGACCGCGGCTTACTTCTTCGACCACCTGGCGGGGCTTCCCGTCTACCCGTGCAATCCCGGCATGTTCCGGTCCCTCTACCTGGACACCCTGGAGGACCGGGACCTGATCCTGGGGATCACCCAGTCCGGGGAGACCAAGGACCTGGTGGACATCCTCCAGGACGCCCGGGACAAGGCCCCGGGGCTCCGCAGGGTGAGCCTGGTGAACAACGAGAACAGCCGCATCCCCCAGGAGCTCTCGGACTTCTACCTGCCCCTGCTCTGCGGACCCGAGATCGCGGTGGCCGCCACCAAGAGCTTCCTGAACCAGATCGTCATCCTCTACCTCCTGGCCGCGGGCTTCCGCATGCCCGAGGTCGAAGTCCGCAAGAAAGTCACCCGCATCCGGGGCCTCCTGGAGGACACCCTGCGGCTGACCCTCCCGGAGGCGGACAGGGCAGCGGAGCGCCTCTTCCGGGAGCCCTCGATGCACATCCTGGGCACGGGACTCATCGGCCTGGCCCGGGAGGGGGCCCTCAAGATCCGGGAAGTGGTCCTGAACCACAGCGAAGGCTACGACGCGGCGGAGTTCAAGCACGGCCCCAACACCATTTTGGGCAAGAACACCGTCTTCGGCCTTCAGTCCCTGGAGGCGGTGCTCTCGGCCTATGCCGGGGTGCTCCGGGACGCGCCGGAGGCCGAACGTAAGGCCCTGCTGGCCGCGGCCCCCTCGGCGGTCCTGGCGAAGAATCCCGGGATCCTGGAGGCCGGGTTCGGCAACTACCCCCTGGTCTTCGTCTGCCCCCCGGACGAGCGGGACATCCGCATCACCATCAGCCAGATCCACACCCACAAGATCCGCGGCGCGGACATCCTCCTGGTGGCGGAGAAGCGGCCCGAGCTGGCCCTGGCGGTGGAGGGCAAACCCGCGAACGACCCGAACTACCGGTCCCTGTACCTCGAGATCCCCTCCACCGGGGACCGGGACCTCTTCGTCTTCTCCGCGACCCTGGTCCTGCAGTGGCTGGCCTTCCGGATGTCCGTCCGGAAGGGGGCCTACCTGGACGGACTGGGGGTCCAGGACCACGGGGTCCACCCGGACGTGCCCAAGAACGTGTCCAAGTCGATCACGGTCGATTAGCGCAGGTTCTCTCAGTTTTCTGGACTTAACCACGGAGAGCACGGAGAGCACGGAGAAGAGAGAAGTCGAGGAACGAGTGTCCTGCTGAGGGGCGGCGGTCATGGTTATCCCATAGTCGCCGCCGTCGTTCCCTATCTTTTCATCACTCTCTTAATTTTTTATCTTGTAAATCTTTCTTAATCACGTTCGTCTTGTTGGAACTATCCGGGAACCCTAATCCCGCGCGCCTTTCGGTAAAACCACCCGGACGTCCCCCTCCCGCTTCACGAGGTCCTCGTCCTCCATGCGGTTGAGGAGGGGCAGGATGTACTTCCGGGAGAGCCCCGTGCGGTCCTTGGCCTGGCCCACGGAAAACCGTTCTCCCGCGGCGCGGCCCGCGAGGACGGCCGCCGAGAGGCGTTCGTAGACGGAGAGGTGCCAGAAGACCCCGGTATCCAGGGCGAGCGCCCGGCCCAGGGCGCAGAGGGCCTTGAGGGTCCGCCCGTCCTGTTGAGGAACGTTCCGGCCCGGCTCTACGCCCTCGGCATCGGCCCGGATCAGGAGGGCCTCCAGGCGGGCTTCCTCCTTGCCGAGCTTCGGTCCGGGCCCCGGCACGTTCCACCGGGGCCCCGAGCGCTCCAGGGCCTTCTCGGCCTCCAGGGCGCCCAGAAGGGCCGAGCAGGCCCCGGTGTCCAGGCCCGAGGCGCTCTCCAGTTCCGCACGGACGGCTCCCCCGGGCTTGCCGGCCGTCTCCAGGAGGCGGACCCGGAAGCGGTCGAAGGACTCCGCCGAAAAGAAGAACCGACCCTCCTGCCCCGTAAGGACGCGGAGATTCTGCGGCGCTGCCGGGTCTGACGGCCGGTCCGCCCCCGGCTCGAACAGGGTCCAGCCCCGGGACAGGATCTCCAAGGCCCGGCGGACCGGGACGGCCCCGTCATCCTCCCCGGGAATCCTCCGTCCCGCGTCGGCGCCGGGCTCTCCGCCGGCCGCGGAACCTCGGGCTGATCCGAGCCCGGCCGCCAGGGCCGGAACCCCGGGCAGGACGGCGTCCAGGGTCCGGCGCGCCCGGATGTCCGTGGCTCCCTCGGCCATTACCCGGCCCCGGGCCAGGAGCTCCGTCCCTCCCCGGCGGAGCAGGGCGAAGGGCTGTCCGGGGGGGCAGGCCAGGGGCTCGGAGGATACGACCCGAAGCCAGCCCGGGGTCCGGTAGGGGGAGACGACCGCGTCCCGCCGGGCGCTGCCCAGGACCAGTTCCGCTTCCAGGCCCGGCCGCAGGAGGAGCCGGCCCTTCTCGTCCCGGGGACAGAGCTCGGTATCCCCGGGCAGGGGCTCAAGGAGGCAGAGGAACTCCCGGCCCGAAAGGACCTCCATCCCGGAGCCGGCCAGGAGGTCCCCCCGGCGGAGCTCGCTCCGGGGCTTGGGCAGGGCCAAAGCCGTCCGGGACACGGGGAGGGCGAGCTCCGTGCCGGCCTTGTAGGTCTGGAGGGAGCGCACGCGGACCTTCTCGCCCGCGGGCCAGAGGACCAGCTCGTCCTTGACCGAGAGGGGGCCGCCCCGCAGGGTGCCCGCGGCCACGGTCCCCGCGCCGCTCAGCGTGAAAACCCGGTCGACGAAGAGGTAGGGCTTCCCGGAAAGGCGCCTCCGGTCCGGGAAAAGACGTTCAAGGATCGCGCCTTTCAGCTCCGGGACCCCCTCCCCCGTCCGGGCGGAGACGAACCGGGCGTCGGGGCGGAAGCCCAGAAGGGCCGCGGCCTTTTCGGCGGCGTCCCGGGCGACCTCCTCGGCCCGCTCCGGGCCGACGGCGTCGATCTTGTTGATCGCCAGCAGGACGTCCGGAGCGGACAGGCTGGCCAGGATGCGGGCGTGGGTCCGGCTCTGGGCCATCCAACCATCGTCCGCTGCCACCACCAGGAGGGCCAGGTCGAGGCCCCAGGCCCCGGCTGCCATGTTCCGCAGGAAGCGCTCGTGGCCGGGCACATCGACTACCCCCACGCACTCGCCCCCGGGGCCCTCGAAATAGGCGAAGCCCAGGTCCGTGGTCATGCCCCGGGCCTTCTCCTCGGGCAGGCGGTCCGGATCGATGCCCGTCAGGGCCCGGATCAGGGCCGTCTTGCCGTGGTCGACGTGCCCGGCGGTGCCGACGACGAACATCTAGCGGACCCGGCCGGTTTCCTGGGCGGCCAGCTCGTCCCGGGCCAGGGCGTCCGACACCGAGGCCGCGGCCAGAGCGGGCTCCGTCCCCCAGAGGGTGGAGAGGTCCAGGAGGACCCGGTCGTCCCGGATCAGGCCGACGACCGGAACCGGGGCTTCCCGCAGGGCGGTCAGGAGGCGCTCCGGCGGGCCCGCGGGGCCCAGTTCCAGGGCCAGGGAGGGGAAGGTCTCGTCCGGGGTGGAGCCCCCGCCCCAGGCGGCCCGGGAGGGGACGAGCCGGGCCCGGCCCCGGGGGAGCCGGGACAGGATCCGGCGGCCGTAGCGGCGGAGCTCCTTCGGATCCCGGTCCCGGGCCTCCTCGGCCCGGGAGGGTTCTCCGTTGAGCCGGGCGGCCAGGCGCCGTTCCAGGAGGGTAAGTATCGTCTTGCCCGGCCGGAAGGCCCGGTACAGGGGGTGCCGGCCGAGGGCTTCGATCAGGTCCCGGTCCCCGGCCACGATCCCCGCCTGGGGTCCTCCCAGGAGCTTGTCCGCGGAAAAGGCGACCAGGCGGCAGCCCCGCTCCAGGTACTTGCGGGCGGGAAGTTCTCCGGCCATGGAATCCCCGGTGCAGCCGGAGCCCTGGTCCGCCGCCAGGATCACCCCCTCGGGCAGGGCATCCGCGAGCTCCCGGATCCCGGGGCTGGAGGAGAAGCCCCGGAGGGCGAAGTTGGAGGCGTGAACCAGGAGGACCAGGGCCGTGTCGGATCCGACCGCCCGGAGGTAGTCCTCCCGGGTGGTGACGTTCGTCGTGCCGACCTCGACCAGGCGGGCCCCCGAGAGGGCCAGGATGTCGGGGACCCGGAAGCCCCCGCCGATCTGGACCTGCTCCCCCCGGGAGACGATCACCTCCCGGCCCTTGGCCAGGGCGGTCAGCATTAAAAGGACCCCGGCGGCGTTGTTGTTCACCGCCAGGGCGGCCTCGGCCCCGCAGAGCTCCGCGGCCAGGTCCGGTACCAGGCCGCCCCGGCCGCCCCGGCGGCCCTCGGCCAGGTCGTACTCCAGGTTGGAGTACCCCGTGTTGGTCTCCCGGACCGCGTCCCAGTCCTCCCCCGGGACGGGGCTCCGTCCCAGGTTCGTGTTGAGCAAGATTCCCGTCCCGTTCAGGACGGGACGGATCCTCCTGCGGTCCAGGGCATCCAATTCGGCCCGGAGCAGCTCCAGGGCACCGTCCAGGAGGGTTTCCTCGTCGGAGGGGTAGGCGGGGTCCGAGGCCAGGCGCTCCCGGAGGACGGCCACCGCCCGGGAGGCGGCCCGGGCGCACAGGGGCCGGGAGATTTGGCCGAAGTACCCCGCCACCTCGGGCCGGGCCAGGAGCCGCTCCACCTGGGGGAGCCGGGAAAAACGTTCGTTGGTTTTCATGTACGGAAGAGGCAGGAATCGAACCTGCCGCCGCGCGGAAACGCGGCCGACGGTTTTGAAGACCGCGGGAGCCGCCAGACCCCATCAGCTTCCCCGGCGCCCGGCGCCGTCCCATCAATACTAGAGACCGGGAACTGCCGCGTCAAGTTGACGGACGATCCGCGCAAATCTCGACAGGATAACAGGATCTCTAGCAGGTTATTGAAATACACTAGGAATTTCACCAACCTGCTAGGATTTGCAGGATCAGGAGCGGAAACAGGGGACGCGGGGCGGACGCCGACCCGGGTGGTGCCAAGCTTTTTGTCTCGAAGCTTGTGATTCGTCCGGTCCGGCGTCCGCGCAAAAAACGCCCGGGGCCGAAACCGGCCCCGGGCGTCCTTTTCTTGTCCTTCCGTTCACTGTTTACCGTTAACAGCTCACTTCCATACGTACTTCACGAACTTGACGGTGGGCTCCTTGGAGATCTCCTGGGCCGAGCCGTCGTAGCTCTTCACGTTGGTCCAGCCCATCTGCTGGGTCAGGATCCACCACCAGGCGGTGCACAGGACGCCGGAATCGCAGTGGATGATCATGGGCTTCTTGGGGCTGAGCTTGAGGGCCGCGACCATCTCCTCCAGCTCGGCCTTGGGCCGGACCATGCCGTCCTTGGTGATCCAGGCGGAAGGCAGGGAGTAGGCGCCGGGGATGTGGCCGAACTGGTCCACGAAGGCCTGCTTGGAAAGGCCGAAGTAGGTGTCGTAGGCGCGGGTATCCAGGATCTGGGCCTTCTTGAGGCCGGCCAGGACCTCGGCCTTGGTGGCGATGTAGGCGGGATTGAACTTGACCTCGAACTTGGTCTCGTCCCGGAACTCCATGCCCGTGGCGGTCGGCTTGCCGGCCTTGGTCCAGGCGGCGTAGCCCCCGTCCAGGACCGCGACGTCGGCGACGCCCGCGTAGACCAGGGTCCAGGCGGCCCGGGTGACCCAGGCGAAGCGGGAGCCGTCGGTCTCCACCACGACGACCTTGGAGTCCGCGGAAATGCCCGCCTCGGCGATCAGCTCGGCGAGCTCGTCCGCGGCGGGGACCTCGTTGGACAGGTTGTCCTTGGCAACGTAGAGCCCCTGGAGGCTGACGGCGCCGGGGATGTGACCGGCCCGGTATTCGTCCAGCTTGCGCATGTCGACGACGACGACCTTGGAGAGGTTGGCCGCCAACCAGTCCGCGGACACTACGGCGTCGATGCCCCGGGCGAAGGCCGGGACGGTCAGGGCCAGGACAAGCAGGATGAGCACGGCTTTCTTCATACGATAATCTCCTTGCGATCGATTGCGTTCCCGGGTCCGCCGGCGGCTCGAAGCCGCCGGCTCCCGGAACCCCCTATCCTCAGGGGATGAGGTCCAGGTTCTTCTTGCTGCTCCCCGGGGGAAGCATCTTGGCCTCCAGGTAGTACAAGCCTTCCTGGTGGCAGGTGTTGCAGTCCCGGGTGCGGTCCGTCCGCTTGGCGATGTTGTGGGGCACGGTGTTCCAGTAGTTGGGCAGGGCGTCGAAGTTGGCCTGGGCGATGCCCGCCTTCTGGAAGGTGTCCCGCACGGTGGGGATCAAGCGGAGGGTCGTCAGCTCCTTCAGGTTCCGGGGATTCTTTCCCAGCACGATGGCCGGGCTGGAACGGGCCCCTTCCCCGAGGTGGCAGGACGAGCACTGCCGGTAGGAGCTGGCGGTGTGGCAGGCCGAGCAGGACACGCGGCCGTCGTGAGTCTCGTGGGTCTGCTTGGTACTGTCCTTGCCCAGGTACTCCAGGGGATGGCAGGTCACGCAGGAAGGCTTGACGGCGACTTTAGTCCTGTCCGGATAGGCCTTCCCGTCCCCGTGGAACTGCTCCGCCGGGTGGCAATCCGCGCAGGTCATGCCCTTGCGGTAGTGCACGTCCGGGGTTCCGCCGTACTCGCCGGTGAACTCGGGATAGACCCGGCCGCCGTGGCAGAGGGCGCAGGTCTTGCTCTCGTCCTTCCGCGCGAACTGGTGGCCGTTCATGAGACCGAGGTTCACCCCCGACACGACGGGGCTCTTCACGTGGCAGTCCCCGCAGGAGGCGTGGCAGCTCCGGCAGGACTGCTCGAAGACCTTGGCGTCGAAGGTCTTCTTCTCCGCCTCCGAGAACCGTCCCGATACGCCGTGCTTCATCCCCGCCGCCGTGTAATGCAGCGAAAGGGTGTAGTTCTTGGCGATCTCGGGGTGACAGGTTCCGCAGGCGGCCTCAGGATCGTCCGACGGGCGGTCGATCAGGCCCGCATGGGCGGCCTTCTGGTCCTTCGCCGCGGCGTTGCCCTTGTGGCAGGAGGTGCATTCGTTTTGTAAATGAGGGTCCCGGGCTATGAGGTCCTTAGAGACCACGAAGCCCATGTAATAATCCGCCCGAACCGGGGGAGGGGGACCCGCTCACCCTTCCCCTTCTTCGGCCCCGCCGATCTTTGGCGGCGCGACGAGCTTCTGCATGGTCGCGGGATCGCCGTGGCAATCCACGCAGCTCGACGCCGCGTGCGCGCAAAGGGCGCCCGCGCCGAAGAACGCGACCAGGAGCAGGGCCCGTGCGGAGGTCGAATTATTCGCCATGGAACCTCCTTTCCTTCGTCTCGGGGCCCGGGACGACGCATCCGCGCGCCCGGGAAACCCCGGCGAATAGATTATAGTCGCAGGGGGGAATTGAGTAAAGATATAAAAATATATTTTTATATATATTACTAAATCGCTTTCTCTTGACAGCCCTCCGGGCGCCCTCTATCCTGGGGTCCTTCCGGAGGAACCGCCCCGTGAACGACCTATTCCGACGCCTCAAGTCCGTCCGCCTGGCCATCGGACTGATCGCCTACCTAACCGTCGCGAGCATCCTGGCCACCCTGGTGCCCCAGGGCGCCGCCCCGGAGGAATACCGGTCCCTCTACCCCGGCCCCCTGGCGGACCTGATCCTCCAGACCGGCTTCGACCGATTTTTCACTTCGATCCTGCTCTTCCTCCTTCCGGCGTTCCTCTTCTTCGCCAACCTCTCGGCCTGCACGGTGGACCGATTCGTCCGGGAGATCCGGAAGAAGGGTCCCCGCCGGCACGGTCCGGACGTCCTACACCTGGGGCTCATGCTCCTGGCCGTGGGGGCCGTCCTCTCGGCCTCCCTGCACCGGGAGGAGACCATGACCCTGGTGCCGGGCAGCCGGGTCAACCTCCCCGACGGGGCGGTGCTCTCCCTTACGGACTTCCGGTTCGAACGGTACGAGGACGGACGCCCCAAGGCCTGGACCAGCGTCCTCGACCTCGCGGACAAGGACGGGAAGCCGATCAAGGAAAAGTTCGAACTTAGGGTGAACACCCCCCTCCGGTACGGGGGCTTCACCTTCTACCAGGCGTCCTACACCCCCTACCCGGTCCTGGAGCTCCGGAGCCGGGACGGCCGGGGCGTGGAGCTCTATCCCGGGGAGGAGATCGAGCTGGGGGACACGACGTACTATTTCATGGCCCTGACCGGGGAACCCCGGGCGGCGGACACCCGGGCGGTGATCCGGGTGGACGACGGCCGGGCGCCCGCGGTCCTGCGGGCGGCCCCCGGGGACCGGGCCGGGGACCTGGAAGTGGCCGGGTTCAAGGAGGAGCTGGCCACGGGGATCCAGGCGGTCCGGGATCCGGGCTACGCCCTGGTCCTCCCGGCCATGATCCTGGTAGCCCTGGGCACGGCCCTCACGTTCATCCGGAAGATCAAGGAGGGAGTATGACTTTCGCGGGCATCCTGGGTACGACGGCGTTCATCCTGTTCCTGGCGGCCGCGGCGGTACAGACGGTCTGGCTGTTCCGCAGGGACGGGAAGCCCGATCCGGTTTCCCATTGGACCCTCCTGGCCGCCGCTCTGATCCTTGTAGCCGACCTGGTCGTCCGCTCCCTGGAAACCCGCTTCGTGGCCCTGACCAGCACCTACGAGTCCCTGCTCTTCTACGCGGCGGCGATAGCCCTGATGCTCTTCGCGTACCGTATCCAGAGGAAGCTGAGCTACCGGCCCCTGGTGGCCTTCGGTTCCACCTTCACGGCGATCATCCTCCTGGCCGTCGCCTCCTCCCCCCTGATCCCCAAGGCGGCCCTTCCCCCCATCCCGGCCCTCCAGTCGGGGTGGCTGCTGCTGCACGTGTCCTTCTCCTTCATCGGGGAGGCCTTCTTCGCGGCCAGCTTCGTGTCCGCCCTGGCCTTCCTGTTCACCAAGGACGAGGCCCGGCGCCTGGACCTGGACCGGATCACCTACACGGCCATAGCCGTGGGGTACCCGATCTTCACGGCGGGAGCCCTGGCCTTCGGGGCCATCTGGGCCGAGCAGGCCTGGGGACGGTGGTGGAGCTGGGATCCCAAGGAGACCTGGGCCCTGGTGACCTGGCTGGTCTACACGATCTACCTGCACGTCCGCCTCATCCTGAAGCGCAAGGACTCCTGGCCTTCCATCCTGGCGGTGGCCGGGTTCCTGTGCACGGTGTTCACCTTCTTCGGGGTGAACTACCTCCTGCCCGGCCTGCACAGTTACGGCTAAGCGTCCGGCGGGCTTCTGCCCGCCGGACGGCACGGAAGCTTCGCTTCCGCGATCCTCAGGAACCGACCTCGAGGCAAGGCCCGTAGAATTCTGCATACATTTTCTGACAAAATCGATAATTGACGGATCGGAAATCAGGACATATACTCAATGTCTTCACGTTACCAGGAGGTACTCATGTCTCGCAGAACCCTGACCGCCATCGTCGCGGCCCTCGTACTTCTCCCGTCCCTGGCCTTCGGGCAGACCTACACCCTCAAGCTCGCGCACCTGAATCCGCAGAATCCCTTCGAGGTGGCTTCCGCGGCCATGGCCGAGGTCTTCAAGAGCGAAGTCGAAGCCAACTCCAACGGCCGGATCAAGGTCGAACTCTATCCCAACGGCGTCCTGGGCAAGGAACCCGAGACCATGATCCAGGTCAAGTCCGGGGTCGTCCAGTCCTACATCTCCTCCTCCGGAGGCATCGCCCAGTTCTATCCCCTCATCGACGTGACCAACATGCCCTTCGCCTTCTCCAGCTACAACGTGGGCTACAAGGTCTACGACGGCGCCTTCGGCCAGGCCCTGGCCAAGGACATCGAGGCCAAGGCGGGCTTCAAGGTCCTGGGCTTCGGGGAATCCGGCGGCTTCTTCGCCATCACCAACTCCAAGAAGCCGATCAAGAGCCCGGCGGACATGCGGGGCATCAAGCTCCGCACCATGGCCCTGCCCCTGCACCAGGAGATCGTGAAGGCCCTGGGCGCCTCCCCGACCACCGTGGCCTGGGCCGAGGTCTACACCTCCCTGCAGACCGGAGTCGTGGACGGCCAGATGAACCCCATCTCCATCATCGCCATGGCCAAGTTCCAGGAAGTCCAGAAGTACATCACCCTGACGAACCACCTCTACGCCCCCTACGTCTGGGTCATCAACCCCAAGTTCTTCAACGACCTCCCCGCGGACCTCAAGGCCGTCGTGACCGACGCCGCCCGCACGGGCCTCCTGGCCGGCCGGGGCCTGTCCCGCATCATCGACGCCAGCGACAAGGGACTCCCGACCCTGGCCACCAAGATGGAGGTCTACGTCCCCACCACCGCCGAGATGAAGCAGTTCCGGGACGCCACCATGCCCGCGGCCCGCAAGTTCATGTCGGACAAGTACAAAAAGGAAGGCGAGAACTGGGTGGACCAGTTCTACAAGGCCATCGAGCAGGCGGAGAAGGAGCTGGCCGGGAAGTGACCCGGGCCCTGATCCTACGAATTAAAAAAGGGACGGCGCCCGGACTTCGGGTGCCGTCCCTTGTCTTGTACGGCCGGGCCCGGGGCCCGGAAAGGAAGCGCGATGAACTCTGACTCCGGCGGACCGGGAGCCGCCCTGGAACGGATCTCCCGGGGGGTGGACGCCCTGGCCAGCGCGATCTGCGCGGTCTTCTTCGGCGCCATGACGGCGGCGGTGCTCACGGGGGTGTTCTTCCGGTACATCCTGAATTCCCCCCTGTCCTGGACCGAGGAGGTCAGCCGCTACCTCATGATCTGGGGCGCCTCGGTGGGGATCTCCCTGGGGATCCGTGCGGACGAGCACGTGGGGCTCACCATCCTGCTGGACTCCATCAAGTCCCGGGCCGTCCGCATGGTGTTCCATACGGTCATCTTCATCCTGGTCCTCGGGTTCCTGGGGATCCTCTTCCTCTACTCCGTCCGCATGGCCCTGGACGCCCGGTACATGCAGACCCAGGCCCTGGGAGTTCCGATGTACGTGGCCTACGCGGCCGTTCCCGTCTCCTCGGCCCTGGCGGCGGTCCAGCTCGCCCTCATGTACGGCCTCAAGGCCGTCCGGGGGGACCAGCAGCACCGGGACCTGAAGATCCTCGACATCTAGGAGGGCGGATATGTTCCTATCCATCGTCATCGTGTTCTTCGCCCTCCTGGCCATCGGGGTGCCCATCGGGTTCACCCTGGGCCTCTCGGGCATCCTCGGGCTCTACCTCATGGGATCGGGGGTCACCCTCTTCTCCATGGCGCCCCTGCAGTACTTCTCCGGCCTGGACATGTTCACCCTCATGGCCATGCCCTTCTTCATCTTCGCCGGCGAGATAATGAACAAGGGCGGCATCACCCAGAGGCTGGTGCGCTTCTCGAACATCCTGGCCGGCAACATCCGGGGCGGACTGGCCCACGCCAACATCATAGCCAGCGTCTTCTTCGCCGGGATGACCGGGGCCGCCGTGTCCGACACCGCCGCCATCGGCACCATGCTGATCCCGGCCATGAAGGACGACGGCTACGACCTGGACTTCTCCGCGGCCGTCACCGCCGCGTCCTCCATCATCGGCCCCACGATCCCGCCCTCGAACATGATGGTCATCTACGGATCCCTCATGAACGTGTCCATCGCGGGGCTCTTCGCTGCGGGATTCCTGCCGGGCCTGGTCCTGGCGGCCCTCCTCATGGTCATGACCGCCTATCTCTCGTGGAAACGCGGCTATCCCAAGGGCTTGAAGACCACCTTCAAGGAGAAGATCCTGGGCTTCAAGGACGCGATCATCCCCCTCCTGATGCCGGTCATCATCCTGGGCGGGATCCTCTCCGGGATCTTCACCCCCACCGAGGCCGCCGCCGTGGCGGTGTTCTACGCCATGATCGTCGGGTTCTTCGTGCTTAAGACCATCACCCCGAAGGACCTGGTCCCCATGCTGATCAAGACCGCCCGGATCACGGGATCCGTATTCCTGATCATCGGGGCGGCGGGCATCCTGTCCTGGGTCCTGGCGATCAACCAGGTGCCCCAGGCCATCGCGGCCTTCCTCTTGGAGACCACGGGGAATCCCAAGATCATCCTGCTTCTGATCCTGATCCTGATGCTGATCGTGGGGATGTTCATGGACATCGCGGCGGCCCTGATCATCCTGGGGCCGATCCTGCACCCCATCGCGATGTCCATCGGAATGGCGCCCATCCACTTCGGGATCGTCATGGTCCTGTCCCTGAACATAGCCCTGATGACACCCCCCGTGGGGGCCTGCCTCTTCGTGGCCTGCTCGATCTCCAAGCTGTCCCTCTGGCAGCTGTCCAAGGCCATCTGGCCCTACATCATCATGGAGGTACTGGCCCTGTTCATCGTGGCCTACGTCCCGGAGATCTCGCTCTTCCTGCCGAGGCTCTTCGGGTTCTAGCAGGTTGTTGAAATGCACGAGGCATTTCAACAACCTGCTATGCAATTGCTCGGGAACCTTACGGTTCTCTGCGCAATTGCGACAGTAAGGTAGTGTTGAAAAAGGCTCTATAGCCTTTTTCAACACCCTGTTAGACCTTCGCCTCCGCCGCGAAGGCCGCCAGCAGGTCCAGGACCTCCCTCAGCTCCCCGTCCGGGAGCAGGGAGGCCTGGCGTTCCCGGGTGACGCAGGAGGAATCCGCGACGGCGTCCGGGAATCTCTCCAGGAGGGCCAGGAAGGACGACGCCGCGGCTTCCCGGAAGAAGAGGGAGGCCGCGGCCGCCTCGTCCTCCGCCCGGATCCTCACCTTGGGATCGAAGTCCGGGTCCCCGATCTGCACGTCCCTTAGCCCGAAGAGAGCCTTCCCGATCTTGGCCATCGTCCCCTCCCGGGCCGCCCGGAACTTGAAGGGCAGGGGCGCGGGGTAGAAGGCCTTGGCGACGACGTAGGTCCGGGAGCTCTTGCCGCTGGACCGGGTCTCCCGGTAGACCGAGACGCGGACTCCCTTCCGGGTTCCCTCCATGCGCCAGGGCGCCGCGGACTGGGCGAAGGAGCGGAGGAAGGCGGGCATCCGATCGAAGGCCTCCAGGGCCTTGGTCTGCCCCGAATCTATGTAGGACCGGCGCAGGGCGTCGATCCCGTCCACGTACTCCAGGCCGAGCCGGCCTGCCTGGTCCCGGGCCTCCTCCCGGCCGCGCCGCATGCCCTGCAGCATCTTCGGGATCAGCAGGACCGTCACGGCTATGGAGACGATGAAAAAGAGGACGATGGGAACGAAGGTAAACGCCATGCTCCAAGTATAGGCCGGCGGCCGGAAAAAGCGAGGGCCGCCGCCGTGTCCGCGAAACCGGGGACCCCTACCGGTTCCACTCCAGGAGGGCCCGCTTCCAGGCCGCCTCGGAGCCCGCGATGGTCGCCTCGGGCACGCAGTACGAGAGGCGGAACCAGCCCGGATAGTCGAAACCCACCCCCGGCACGGCCAGGATGTTCTCGTTCCGGAGGCACTGGTTGAAGGCCCGCTCCCGCTCCGCCTCCGAACCCGAGGGGCCGCCTTCCGGGACCCGGCAGAAGAAGTAGAAGGCCCCCTCGGGCTCGGCGTAGGGGATGCCCGCGGCGTCCAGGATGGCCGCCAGGGCCTTCCGGCGCTCCGCGTACCGGGAGAGGTCCGCGGTCTTCGCCTCAAGGGGGGCCACCGCCCTCTGGAGCAGGGCCGGGGCGTTGACGAAGCCCAGGGTCCGGTTGCTCATAACCAGGCCGTCCATCATCTCGTCGATCCCGGAGCAGGAATCTGACAGGGCCAGGTAGCCTATGCGCTCCCCGGGGATGGACAGGGTCTTGGACCAGGAGGATACGACCGCCGTCTCGGGGTAGAGCCCGAGGATGGGAGGGGCCTTCCGTTCGTCGTATACGATGTCCCGGTAGGGCTCGTCCACCACCAGGAGGGGGAGGCGCCCGACGCGGCGGCCGTGCTCCTCCAGGACTGCGGCGAGCTCCGCCAGGGTCTCCTTCCGGTAGATGCGGCCGGTGGGGTTGTTGGGGGTGTTCACGATCAGGGCCGCGGTGCGGGGGCCGAGGGCCGCTGCGATCCGCTGGGGATCCAGCTCGAAGTCGGGCCGGCAGTCCACGGTCACCATCTTTCCGCCGTGGTTCAGGGTGTAGAAGTAGTACTCCCCGAAGTAGGGCCGGGGGACCACCACCTCGTCCCCGGGATCCAGGATCGTGTGAAAAAGGACGTTGAGGGCCCCGGCGGCTCCCACGGTCAGGATCACGTGGTCCGGGGACACCGGGCATTCGTGCTCCCGGGACACCTTGCGCGCCACCGCCTCCCGGGCGAAGGGGTAGCCCGCGTTGGGCATGTAGGCGTGCAGTCCCTTGCCCCCCTCCCGGAGGACCCGGAGGATCGTCTCGTGGAACTCCGGAGGCGGCTCCACGTCGGGGTTCCCCAGGGAAAAGTCGAAGACCGCGTCCGTCCCGAACTTCTCCTTGAGTCGGCGCCCCTCCTCGAAGGTCCTGCGTATCCAGGACGCCCGTCCCAGGTTTTCCCGAATGCCTCGCGCGATCGCCACGGTGTCCACCTCCCGCGCCCGTTCCCGGCCGCCTCTCCGGATAACGGAAAGAATCGGCCCGGGGGACGCGGCTCCATTCTCCCGGCTCCGGGCGGATCCGTCAATGAGAAAGATTTCCTCGTTCCCGAAGCCCGCGGCGCGCGCCGGGCTTGCCCGTCCCAGTAGTGTTTCCTATACTTAGGTCGTCGCATCGGGTGGAAAAAAAGGAGATCCGCGTGTTCCAGAAACAGATCATCATGCGACGCGTGCTCTACAGCCTGGCGCCCGTCTGGGCCCTTTCGGTGTGGCTGTACGGACCCCGCGTCGTCGTCCTGACCGCCGTGAGCCTGGCCCTGGGGGTCCTCACGGAATACCTGTACGAGAAGCGCCGGAACGGGAAGGTCAGCGAGGCCGTCCTGGTCACCGCGACCCTCTTCGCCCTGTCCCTGCCTCCCGCGGCGCCGGTCTGGATCGCGGCGGCGGGCATCGTCTTCGCGGTGTTCACCGCCAAGATGATCTACGGGGGCTTCGGACGGAACATCTACAACCCCGCCATCGCGGGGCGGCTGTTCGTCTACATCTCCTTCGCCACCGTACTGGGGCGGTCCTTCACGCCCCACGGTAACTTCGGGCTCGGCGCCGGAACCCTTCTGGGCCGCCCGGAGGTCCTCTCCGCCGCCACACCCCTGGCGGTCTGGCGCTCCGGCGGGAACGTCCCCGTCCTGAACCTCCTCACGGGGCTCCGGGACGGCTCTGCCGGGGAATCCTCGGCCCTCCTGATCGCCGCGGCGGCGGTCTTCCTGATCTGGACCAAGACCGCCAGCTGGCGGATCATCGTGTCCGAGGTGGCCGCGGGCGGGGCCCTCGCCCTGGCCCTCCACTTCGCGGGGGTTAAGGCGGCCCTGCCCCCGGCCTCCCTCCTGGCGGGGAGCTTCCTCTTCGTGGCGGTCTTCATGGGCACGGACCCCGTGTCGGCCCCCAAGAAACCCGCCTCCCACTGGATCTACGGGGCCCTGATCGGGATCACCGCCATCGTCATCCGGACCTTCAGCGCCTTCCCGGAGGGCACCAGCTTCGCGGTCTTCGTGGGCAACACCTTCGCCAGCATGATCGACGACATCGTGGTCGGCCGCATGAACGCCCGGAAGGCCCGGGCCGAGGCCAAGGCCGCGGCGGGCGGGACGGGATCGGGCGCAGCCCCGGAGGCCGGGGCCGGCAAGGAGGCCGCGAAATGAAGAAGGACTCAATCGTCTACGTGGTGGTCTTCACCTTCGTCGTGTGCGCGGCCTTCGTCTTCTTCCTGGCCCTGGCCAACGAGGCCACGAAGGACCGGGTGGCGGCCAACCGGCTCTTCGCGGAGCGGGCGGCGGTCCTGGACGCCTTCGGCATCGAGTACTCCGCCCCGCCGGAGGCCCTGGAAAAGTACGAGCGGTTCGTCAAGGACCAGCCCGTGCCGGAGGGCGCCGGGGCGGAAAAGGCCTACCGCTACGAGGCGGACGGGAAGACCTTCTTCGCCGCCCGGGTCACCGGGGCGGGCCTCTGGGGTTCCATCTCCATCATCCTGGGGGCGGACGCCGGGGTCGAGCGGCTCACGGGCCTCCAGATCGTGGCCCAGAACGAGACCCCCGGCCTGGGAGGCCGCATCGACGAGGCCTGGTTCCGGGGCCAGTTCCGGGGCGAGCGGATCGGCCCGGAGGGCATCCGCGTCGCGACGGGCGCCGAGTCCCGGGGCACGGGGGATCCGGACCCGGACAACGGGCTTCTGGACGGGGTGTCCGGGGCCAGCCGCACCAGCCAGTCCATGGAGGCCATCGTGAACGGCGGAATCCGGGCCCTGCGGGCGATAGCGGGAGGCGCGCGATGAGCGGAAAAGCCGGAAAGATCCTTTGGGACAACCTCTGGACGAACAATCCCATCTTCATACAGATCCTGGGAATCTGCTCCACCCTGGCGGTCACGAACTCGGTGCGGAACACCCTGATCATGACCGTGGGCGTGAGCCTCTCCACCGCCTTCTCCAGCTGGACCCTGTCGGCCATGCAGGCGACCATCCCCCGGAAGGTGCGGATGATCGTCCAGGTCCTGGTGATCTCCTTCTACGTGATCATCATCGACATCATCCTTCGGGCCTACCTGCCCGAGGTATCCAAGCAGCTGGGACCCTACGTGGGGCTCATCATCACGAACTGCATCATCATGGGCCGGGCGGAAGCCTTCGCGGCGGCCAACAAGCCGGTCCTGTCCTTCTGGGACGGGCTGACCAGCGGGCTGGGATACATGGCCGTCCTGGTCGCCATCGCCGTAGTCCGGGAGATCCTGGGCTTCGGCACCCTCCTGGGCTTCCGGGTGATGCCCGCGGGCTTCGAGCCCTGGACCATCATGATCATGGCGCCCAGCGCCTTCTTCCTGGTGGCCTTCGTGATGTGGTGGGCCAAGACCGTGCAGGCCCGGGCGGCGGCCAAGGCCGCGGCGGCCAAGTCGGCCCCCCGGCCCGTCCCGGCCAAGGCGTAAGGAGGATACCGTGAACGCCGAACCCCTCGTGAACCCCGTCGTCCTCTTCTTCGCCTCCATTTTCACCAGCAACATCCTTTTATCCAACTTCCTGGGGATGTGCTCCTTCATCTCGATCTCCAAGGACAAGACCAGCGCCTACGGCCTCGGGCTGGCCGTGACGGTGGTGATGACCATCTGCGCCGCGGTCAGCTGGCTGGTCCTGCGGTACCTCATCCTGCCCCTGGACATCGAGTACCTCTCGTTCATCATCTTCATCATCGTGATCGCCGCGGTGGTGCAGATGCTGGAGATGATCATCGACCGGGTGTCCCCCGCCCTCTACATGTCCCTGGGGATCTTCCTGCCCCTGATCACGGTGAACTGCGCCATCCTGGGAGCCATCCTGTTCATGCAGATCCGCAGCTACGGATTCCTCCAGGCCGTGGCCTTCGGGGCGGGCTCCGGCATGGGCTGGTGGCTGGCCATCATGCTCCTGGCGAGCATTAGGAAGCGGATCGAGAACAATCCCGTGCCCGCGGGTCTCAAGGGGGCGGGCATCACCATGGTGACCATCGGCTTCATGGCCATGGCCTTCATCGGCTTTTCCGGCATGATCGCCGTACAGTAGGAGGAACCATGAGCCCCCTCCTGATCGGCCCCCTGGCCACCGGCGCGATTTCAGGCCTCCTGGCCCTGGTCATCGCACTGACGGACCGCGTCGTGAACAACTACGGCGAGGTGACCGTGGACATCAACGGCGGGAAGAAGTCCCTGAAAGTGAAGGGGGGATCCCCCCTTTTGGGAACCCTGGCCGCGGAGAGCATCTTCGTGCCCTCCGCCTGCGGCGGCCGCGGGTCCTGCGGGGCCTGCAAGGTCCGGGTCCTCTCGGACGTGGGGCCCCACCTGCCCACGGAGACCCCCTACCTCAACCCCGAGGAGCTGTCCCAGAACGTCCGGCTCTCATGCCAGATCAAGCTCAAGAAAGACATCCGGATCGAGATCCCCGACGAACTCTTCTACGTGAAGAAGTTCGCCGCCAAGGTGGAATCCATCCGGGACCTGACCTACGACATCAAGGAGGTCCGGGTCCTGCTGAAGAATCCGGCGGCCATCGAATACGTCCCGGGCCAGTACGCCCAGCTCGTGGTCCCTCCCTACGACGACATCCCCGAGAGCGTCCAGCGGGCCTACTCCATGTCCTCCCGCCCCGGGGAGCCGGACCACGTGGAGTTCCTCATCCGCCTCGTGCCCGGAGGCATCGCGACCTCCTGGGTCTTCAAATACCTGAAGGTCGGCATGGACGTCGAGCTCGTGGGGCCCTTCGGGGAGTTCCGGGTCCACGACACCCCGGCCGCCATGATCTGCGTGGCCGGGGGCTCCGGCATGGCCCCCTTCTGGAGCATGTTCCGGGACATGAAGGAGAAGAACACCTTCCCGGACAAGGAGATCTGGTACTTCTTCGGCGCCCGTACAACCCGGGACATGTTCCTGCTGGACGAGCTCCGCGCCCTGGAGAAGGAGATGCCCCGCTTCCACTTCGTACCGGCCCTCTCGGAACCCAAACCCGAGGAGAACTGGACCGGGGACACTGGGCTGATCACGGACGTCCTGGACCGGTACCTGAAGGAAAAGATCGATCCGTCCAGGCCCAAGGAGGGCTACCTCTGCGGCAGCCCCGGCATGATCAACGCCTGCATCACCGTCATGACCAAGAATTCCATTCCGGAAGGCGGCATCTACTATGACAAGTTCGCGTAGGCCCGCCGTCCGGGCCGCGCCAGGAGGCACCCGATGAAGAATACGCAGCTGGAACGGGACGCCCGGGAGAGGATGAAACCCGGGGTCATCACCGCCCGGGGCTTCCTGGGACGGGACGAACGGGCCCTGGGGGACATCATCCAGGCCGACGAGGAGTCCTTCCGCCGCCTGGGTCTGGAGTTCGGCGCCGTGGCGGACCGCCTGGAAGCCTGGAAGGAGGGCGGCACCCGGGGCCTCGGGGAGCCCATCACCGTGGAAGGCCGGTGGCTCGTCCGGACCGGGGACGCCCGGGGAGTGCTTCCCTGCCCCTGGGAGGACGGGGTCTACCACAAGAACTCGGTGGACGTGACGGACCCCCGGAACGGCGACCTCGTCATCTATTCGGACTTGTCCATCCATCTCCTCCGGGTCCACCATTTCTGCCAGGGCTTGGGAAGCCCCTTCCGCCTGGACCCGGACACCCTGGCCCGGATGATGAAGCCCTAGCCGGGGTGTCCAATAAGTCGGTTACTTATTGGACACCCCTTGCAGTTTCTAACGTTCTCAAGAGAACGTTAGAAACTGCTACACTAATACCAGCTGTCCAAAAAGCTATCCGAGCTTTTTGGACAGCCCGGCGACGAGCTTCCGCTCGTCGATTTGCCCGAACGGCCGAAGGCCGCTGCGCGGCCTCGTGGCGACGAGCTTGCGCTCGTCGATTCACACGAACGGCCGAGGGCCGCTGCGCGGCCCTGCGGCGACGAGCTTCCGCTCGTCGATTTGCCCGAACGGCCGAAGGCCGCTGCGCGGCCTCGTGGCGACGAGCCTGCGCTCGTCGATTTGCCGAACGGCCGGAGGCCGCTGCGCGGCCTCGCGGGCTTGCATCCCGTCGGGGACTGGGGCAGAATGATCCCATGCCCTCCCTGGGGACCCGATGGGCGTCGGCCGGGCGCCGTTTCCTCTTCACCGCGGAACTCTACGGAAAACGGGAACTGGCGAACCACGCGGCCGCGGGAGCCTACGCCTTCCTCCTGTCCGCCACCCCCGCCTTCCTGGTCCTCTTGGCCGCATCCTCCTGGTTCCTCCGGGGCTCCGAGGCAGCGGCGGGAATCCTGAAGTCCGTCCTGGGGGAAATCCTGGGGCCCCACACCCTGGAGGGCATCGCCCGGGCCTACCTCTCCCGCCCCCTCACGGGCTTCGCGGCGGTCTTCGGCATCGTGAACCTCGTATGGGCCTCCAGGCTCCTGGTGGCCTCCATCCAGAGGGGGCTCCGGACCATCTGGGCGGACACGGGTCCGGTCCGGCCGGTCCGGGAGAACCTCTTGACCTTCGCCGTGGAGCTGGTCCTCCTGGTCTCGGTCATCGCGGTGCTGGCGGCCTCCCAGGCGGCCCGGATCGTTCTGGACTCCGTCCGGAACCTGGCCGCCCGGGGCACCCTCCTTCGGTTCTACCGGGCGGCCTACCTGGCGGCCCCCCACGCCGCTCTCTTCCTGTTCTCATACGGCACCTACCGCACGATCCCTCCCGCCCGGCCCCGGCACTCCCACTGCCTGGCGGGAGCCGCGCTCTGCGCGGCCGTGTACGCCCTCCTCCGGGCCCTTCTCGACTCGATCCGGAACATCGCCCGGTACGACCTCCTGTACGGGGTCCTGGGGAACCTCATCCTGGGGCTCATCAACGTGTACCTCTTCTTCTCCCTCTACTTCTTCTTTGCGGGCTTCGTGTATGTCTTGGAATCCTTCGACGCCCTCCTCCTGGGCCGATACCTGCACCGGAAACGGCCGCGGAGTACCGAGGCCCCGGCCTCCGACCCGGAGGCGGGGATGCCCTACCGACTCCTCCGGAGGTTCGGACGGGACTACCCGGAGGGGGCGAAGATCTTCCGTGCCGGGGACGAGGGGAACGAGGTCTTCCTGCTCCGGGAGGGCGAGGTCGGCATCCTCCAGGCTCCCGCCGCGGGCGGCCCGCCCGTCCAGGTGTCCACGGTCCGGGCCGGGGAATTCTTCGGCGAGATGGCCTACCTCCTGGGGGATCGGCGGACGGCGACCACCGTAGCCCTGACCCCGGTTTCCGTCCTGGCCCTGCCCGTCCGCCTCTTCGAGCGCTTCCTGGCCGTGGACGCCCGGGCTTCCCGCCGCCTGGTCAAGCTCCTGTCCGCCCGCCTTTCCGAGACGACCCGGCTGGCCGCGGAAGCCCAGGCCCGTGACGCCCTGGTCCTGGACGACGGGGATGACCGGGGGGATTCCCCATGAAGATCCTGGTGGTCAGCGACACCCACGGCGACCTGGGCAACCTGGAACGGGTCCTCCGGATCCTGGGCTCCCGACTGGACCTCCTGCTTCACCTGGGGGACGGCGCCCGCGACCCGGACCGTCTGCCCCGGTCCTCGGAGCGTTCCATCCCCTGCCTTCAGGTGAAGGGGAACATGGACTCCGACCCTCACCTCCCGCCCAGCCGGGTAACCCGGGCGGGGGGGCACCTGCTGTATCTCTCCCACGGCCACGCGGCCCTGGCTTCCGGCTCCCCCCTGCCCATGATCCTGGCCGCCCGGGAGGCCGGAGCCTCCGCCTGCCTCTTCGGCCACACCCACGTGCCGCACAAGTCGTACTCGGAGGGGCTCCTCGTGCTGAACCCCGGCAGCCTGTCCCGGCCCCGGAACGGATGGGGCCCCTCCTTCGCCCTCCTGACCGTCCCGGAGGTCGGGGACGGCCGGATCGAGGCGACGCACTACGAGATACGGGACAATCCGGACGGGCCCGCCTTCCGGGTCTTCGATCCCTAGGAGCCGGAGGTCCTCCGGCTCGCACGGTTGCGCGCCGCCCCGGAACGGCCTATCCTTGGAAGCATGAAAAAGACTACCGCGATTTTGGCAGGCGCCCTGCTCCTGGCCCTGGGAGCGTCGGCCGGGCTCTACCTGGCACTGCGGGCGATCCCCCGGAAGGGCGTGGAGCGGGAATTCCTTTCCTACGTCGAGGGGCTCTCCGAGACCGGGCACCTGATCCTGGTCCGGGGTCGGGAGCGGCTGACGGTCCGGGAATCCGCCAAGGGCCAGCTCTTCGGCGACACCACCCTCGGAGATCTGCTTAGAATACGTTCCGACGCGGTCGTGGAACTGTCCGCCTGGGCGGAACTCTCCTGGGCCGTGGACCTGGCCGATCCCGAGCGCTGGTCCGTGCGCCTCAACCGGAAGGAGAGGGTCCTTCACGTCGCGTCGCCGCCCCTGCGCACCCTGACCCCCGCCCTTCGCACGGAGACCCTGGAAGCCAGAGTCGTGAACCGTTCCGTTTTTTTGGACGAGAAGAGGATGATCGACTCCGTCCGGGCGGCCCTGACGGGGCGCTTCGAGGAGATCGCCCGGACCACCTCGGAGGAGCCGGAGGTGCGGGGCCGCGCCGCCGCCTCCCTGTCCGCGATCGCCCTGGCTTTCTGTAAGAAATTCGGCCTGCCGGCGGACCGCGTGGAGGTCGTCTTCGGGCTGGAAGAGTGAAGGAGATTCCAGGACTCACCACGGAGGACACGGAGGTCACGGGGAACCTGGCCATGGAACCATAGGAAAGACAGGATTTACAAGATTAGAATAGGATGATCAAGATAAAAGAGAAGAAGTACCGAATGTCCCCTACACTCAACCACTATCCTGTTCATCCTTTTTTATCTTGTTCATCTTGTCGGATTTATGGTTCGATGCTTCGCTCTTATCCGTGCTCTCCGTGATCTCCGTGGTTTATTCCGGGAGATCGCGCGTTCGCGCAGACGGGGCAGGAGGGGTCCGCGGGAACCTCGACCACGTCGAACCGGGGTTCCCGGGAATCGTAGAACAGGACCCGCCCGGCCAGGGGCCGGCCGATCCCCAGGAGCAGCTTCAGGGCCTCCTGGACCTGCAGCAGTCCGACGGTCCCGGCCAGGGCACCGAAAAGCCGGGGAACGTGCCCGGGATCGTCCGGAATCCCCCGGGTCAGACATTCGTAGCAGGGCCCGGAGGGGGGCCGGTAGACCGAGACCAAACCCTCGAACCCGTCCACCCCGCCGTCGATCCAAGGCACTCCCCGGGCGTAGCAGGCGCGGTTGACCACCCTGCGGGATTCTCGACTGTCCACGGCGGCCAGGACCAGGTCGTAGCCTGCCACGATGCCCGGGGCGTTCCCGTCGTCCAGGGACCCGGGATGGAGCCGGAGTTCCAGATCAGGGCGGAAAGCCGCCAGCTTGTCCCGGGCGGATTCCGTCTTGGCCCGGCCCAGATCGCCGGGATTGTGGAGGATCTGGCGGTTGAGGTTGGTCAGGCTCACCGTGTCGCGGTCCGCGATGCCCAGGGATCCGACGCCGGCCGCGGCCAGGTAGTAGAGGACGGGGGAACCCAGGCCTCCGGCCCCCACGACCAGGACCCTGGAGGCGGCCAGCCGCCTCTGTCCCTCGACGCCGACCCCGGGCAGGCCCAGTTGGCGCTCGTACCGGACAAGATCTTCGGGGATCCCTTCGATGGCTCACCTCCTCCGCGCGGTTTTCACGCGTCCCGTCGGTACCGGGCGGGTCCTTCCTCGTAGAGGTTCCCCCCCTGGCAATCCACGGCCACCACGGCGGGGAATTCCTCGACCTCCAGCCGCTTGAGGGACTCCGGTCCTAACTCCGGCCAAGCGACCACCTCCAGGGCCCGGATGTGCCGAGCCAGCAGGGCCCCGGCCCCTCCGGTGGCCGCGAAGTATACCGCCCCGTTCCGCTTCATGGCCTCGATCACCTCCGGGGATCGGAAGCCCTTGCCGATCATGCCCTTCAGTCCCCGGTCCAGCAGGGCCGGGGTGGTGCCGTCCATGCGTCCGCTGGTCGTGGGACCCGCGGACCCGCAGACCATCCCCTCCGAGGGGGGCGTGGGACCGACATAGTAGATCACCGCGCCCCGGAGATCGAGGGGAAGGGGCTTCCCGTCCCGGATCAGAACCAGGAGGCGGGCATGGGCCGCGTCCCGGGCGGCGTACACGGTCCCGCTGATCCGGACCTCGTCCCCCGCCCTCAGGGACCGGGCCGTCCCGTCGTCCAGGGGAGTACGGATACGTATCACAGGATCACCCTACCGTGCCGGGAGGCGTGACAGGAGACGTTGACCGCCGCGGGGATGGAGGCGATGTGGGTGGGACAGGTCTCGACATGGACCGCCAGGGAGGTGACAAGGCCTCCCAGGCCGGCCGGCCCGATCCCCAGGCGGTTCAGGTCCGCAAGGAGGGACCGCTCGAGGGCGGCGTACCGGGGATCGGGGCTGGGCTCCCCCAGGGGCCGCAGGAGGGCCTTCTTGGACAGCAGGGCCGCCCGCTCGAAGGTTCCGCCGAGGCCCACCCCCACGATCACGGGGGGACAGGGATTGGGCCCCGCGCGCCGCACCGTGTCCACGACCAGGCGGCGCACCCCCGCCTCGCCGTCCGCGGGGTTCAGCATGGCCAGGGCGCTCATGTTCTCGCTGCCGAAGCCCTTGACCATGAGCTCGATGGATAGGCCGTCCCCGGGCACGAGGTCCAGGTGGACCACCGCGGGGGTGTTGTCCCCGGTGTTGGAGCGGTCGAACAGGGGATCCCGCACGACCGAGTTCCGGAGCCGGGCATCCCGGTAGGCGCCGCGGACGGCCTCGTCGACCGCCTCCCGGAAGGAGCCCCCGGTCAGGTGGACCTCCTGGCCCAGGGTCACGAAGGCGACGACCATGCCCGTGTCCTGGCAGATCGCCCGGCCCTCCCGGGCCGCGAGCCGGTCGTTCTCGATCAGCTGGTCCAGGACAGCGCGGCCTACGGGGGACTCCTCGGCCGCGAGCCCCGCCTCCAGGGCCGAGAGCACGTCCGGTCCGATCTCCCGGTTGATCCGGACGAGCTCGGCCTTCACGGCTTCGCGGACCTCGGAACAGTCGATCCGCCTCACGGCATCCCTCAGTTCGAAGCCGTCGCTCCGCTTTCCGCGTCCGTGGAGGCGGAACTGCCGGCGTCCGCCTCGGTCTGGGCGGCCGGAACGGTTTCGGCTTCCTTCGGGGCGGAGACGCAGCCTGCGGCCAGGAGCAGGGCCATCAGGGCGGCGGAGACGAGGGGGAGTCGGATCTTGGTCTTCATGGAATCCTCCGGGAATACTATAGCCGAAGTCCGTCAACACGGAAACGGCCGGGGTGACCAATGCGTCGGTTACGTATTGGACACCCCGTATCTAATAACGAGACTATAATAGTTTACTGATTTTATACGACATGTGGAACCGATGGTCAACCCGACGCCCCGGGGCGGGTATAGGTTCGGACGGGCTTTTCCGGTACAATCCGCCGAGAACGTTCACCCCGGGAGCGGCCATGAGACGGGAAAAGACCACCCTTCTGAGAAAATTGTCCATGTACGGCTTCGACCTCGTGACCGGAAGCCACAACTTCTTCGCCCTCCTGGAGTTCGACGTGACGGACCTACGCCGCCATCTCCGGGCGCTCCGGGCCGAGGGCCGGGGCGGGTCCCTCTTCGCGTTTCTTCTGAAGGCCGTCGGCAAGTGCCTGGAAGAGTTCCCGGAGTTCAACGCCATGATCGACCGCCGGAAGACCACCTATTTCGACGAGGTGGACGTCAACATCCCCATCGAGATCGAGACGGAGGGGATCCGGAACCCCAAGCAGTACATCGTCCGGGACATCAACCGCAAATCGTTGACCGAGGTGGATCGGGAGATCGCGGCCTCCAAGGACGCCGGGGACGACCACACGGGTTACGTCTTTTCCAAGGGTCTCCAGCGTCTCCTGGGGATCCTCCCCGCCGGGCTCGTGATGTTCCTGATGCGGAGCATCCTCCGCCGTCACGATACCGTGCAGAAGCTGTCGGGCACGGTCTTCGTGACCTCCGTGAGCATGTTCTCCAACGTCCCCGGGTACGTGATCCCCTACGCGGGGGGCCCGAAGGCCGCCTCCTTCGCGATCGGAAGCGTGTCCAAGAAACCGGTGGTCCGGGGGGACGAGGTCCGGGTCCGGGAGATGATCAACCTCACCGCCATCTTCAACCACGACCTGATCGACGGGGCCCCGGCTGCCCGGTTCATCAACCGACTGCGCAGGTACGTGGAAACCTCCTTCGCGGAGCTGACCGGGTGAGCGCGGCCCCCCCCTCCGCCCGGATCCTGCTCCTCACCGGGGACCGGGGAGCCGGGAAGTCCACCCTCTGCGAGCTCCTGGCCGGGGAAGCCGAGGGGCGCGGCATTCCCGCGGGGGGGATCGCCTGCCCCGCGGTCTTCGGGCCTGATGGGACGAAGATCGGCTGCCGGGTCCGCGACCTGGCCGCCGGGGAGGAGCGGGACCTGGGATCCACGGCGCTGGACCTGGGCGGTCCCCGCTGGAAGGGCTGGAGCTTTTCGGAGGAAGGTTTCGCGGCGGCGAATCGGGCCGTCCTCGCGGCACTGGACCGGGGCGCGGGGCTCGTGATCCTGGACGAGATCGGCCCGGTGGAGCTCCGCCTGGGAGCCGGGCTGGAACCTTCCCTACGGGCCCTGGACGAAAGGTATGCCGGGCCGGACCTGCCCGGGCCGGGCGGCCGCCGGGACGTCGCCGCCGGGCCCCTCGTTCTCCTGGTCGTCCGCCCGGAATTGGCGGAGGAACTGGGGCGCCGCTTCCCAGGGTCCGCGATCATCCGGGTCGATCCCGGGGACCGCCGGGCCGCCCTGGACCTCGCCCGGGACGCGCTCTTCAGGGCTCCGAGACCCTGAACGTCCTTCACAATCTTCGTATCACCGGGGTCAGGCCCCCGGCAGGGCCCTCAGGGCGGAGAAGAAGTGCAGGGCGCTCCCGGCCAGGACGAAGAGGTGCCAGACCGCGTGAAACCACTTCACCCGCTTGATCACGTAGAACACCGCCCCGGCCGTGTACGCGACCCCGCCCGCCGCCAGGAGAGCCACGCTTTCGGCGGGAAGGTTCTCCCTCAGATGGCCCAGGGCGGGGGCGATCATCCAGCCCATGGCCACGTAGCCCAGCACGGACAGGAGCTTCCAGCGGTCGAACCACACGGCCTTGAGGGCGATGCCCGCCAGGGCCAGGGCCCACTCGGCGCCGAAGATCCACCAACCCAGGGCCGGAGGCAGGGCGGTCAGGGCGAAGGCCGTGTAGGTCCCGGCGATCAGGACGTAGATCGAGGAGTGGTCCAGGATTTCCAGGATCCGCTTGACCCGGGGATTCGTGACCGAGTGGTAGAGGGCGCTCATCGTATAGAGGACGACCAGGGAGGAGCCGAACACGGCGTAGGACACGACGTGCCTCGCGCTTCCCCGGAGGACCGCGAAGACCACGAGGATCACCAGGGCCGCCACGGAAAGCAGGGCTCCCGCCCCGTGGGTCACCCCGTTGGCGATCTCCTCGCCCGGGCTGTACCGGCGCTCGTGGGAGGAACGATAGGGCAGAAGAATGTCGGACATGGGGCTCCCTTCGGACGGAATCGGGCGTCGCCGATCCCGTAACTCGGGGATGCCGTCCGGAAGACCGGCCCGGGGCGCGCTCATCAGGTTTGACCGGGGATTCCCCCTTCGGTTGCGCGCCCCCGCCGGGTCAGGTCACTCGAAGAGCTTGGCCAGCTCGGGAAAGCCCTGCTGGGCCAGATCTTCCCGGGGGATGAACCGCAGGGAGGCCGAGTTCATGCAGTACCGCAGGCCCGTGGGGGCCGGCCCGTCGTCGAAGACGTGGCCCAGGTGGGCGCCCGTGGACTTGGACCGGACCTCGATGCGCCGCATCCCGTAGGACAGGTCCTCCACGAGTTCCAGGCTATCCTGGGAGATCGGGGTCCAGAAGGAGGGCCAGCCGGTCCCGGAATCGTATTTCTCCTTGGACGTGAACAGGGGAGTCCCGTCCACGGCGTCCACGTAGATCCCCTGGGCGTGGTTGTTCCAGTAGGCGTTCTGGAAGGGGGGCTCCGTGGCGCCCTGGGCCACCACGGCGTAGGCGTCGTCCCCCAATCGGGCTCGCACGTCCTCGGAGGGGACGAAGCAGATGTTCGAGGGATCCGCGGCTTTCTTGATCACGAGGGTTCCTCCGTTCGGGGCCGTCACGGACAGGGGCTGGAGGTCCCGGCCGTCCTGGTTCGCCGCAGTTCCGGGTCCCGCCGGAACGTCGGGTTCCTTGGAAAGGCAGGACGAGGCGGCCAGGGACAGGATAGCCGCAAGACCTATCATCCCCGCTCGGGATGGATATTTCTTGACTTTCATACTAAGGAATATACTTCGCCGGACGTCCTGGATCAATGAATTCGCGGAGTCCGGCGGTTTCGGCCGATTCGCGGTGTCCGCCGGACCCGATGTGGATACCGCGGCCCCAGGCTCCCGAAGGATAGAATTTCGAGAATAGAAATACCGTTTCTATTAAGAAAAACGATTTGACTTTTATCGATTCCGGGGCTACGATGGTCCATCCAACTTCGCAAGAAATCGCTCACAAGGAGGCATCTATGAAGCGATATGCGGTCATCCTCGCGGTCCTCGTCGCCCTGGCCCTGGTCGGGTGCGGCGGCAAAGGTCCCGCCAAGCAGGACGCCAACGTAGTCAAGTTCGGAGTCTTCGAGCCCCTCACCGGCGCCAACGCCGCGGGCGGCGCCGAGGAACTGGACGGCATCCGCCTGGCCCAGAGCCTGTATCCCACCGTCACCGTCGGCGGCAAGGAATACAAGATCGAGCTGGTCATCGCGGACAACAAGTCCGACAAGGTGGAGGCCGCCAACGCCGGCCAGCGCCTGGTGGACAGCGACAAGGTGAACGTGGTCCTGGGATCCTGGGGCTCGGGCCTCTCCATGGCCGCCGGCCCGATCTTCAAGGAGAAGAAGATCCCCGCCATCGGGCTTTCCTGCACCAACCCCCTGGTGACCAAGGACAACGACTTCTACTTCCGCGTCTGCTTCCTGGATCCCTTCCAGGGCACCGTCATGGCCAACTACGCGTTCAAGGACGTCAAGGCCAAGAAGGCCGTCATCATCCGCGAGGTGTCCAACGACTACTCCGTGGGCCTGGCCAAGTTCTTCGTGGACGCCTTCAAGCAGCTGACCGGGGATCCCAACGCCATCCTCGCCGAGCTCAACTACAACACGAACGACCAGGACTTCTCCGCCCAGCTGACCCAGGTCAAGAGCCTGAAGCCGGACGTCATTTTCGCCCCCGGCAACTACACCGAGAGCGCCCTGATCATCAAGCAGGCCCGTGAGCTCGGGATCACGGCCCCCTTCCTGGGCGGCGACACCTGGGAAATCGCGGAGTTCGTGAACGTGGGCAAGCAGGCCGTGGAAGGCGCGGTCATGTCCGCCTTCTTCGACAACGACGCCCCCCTGACCCCGCTTTCCAAGACCTTCGTGGAGGAGTACCAGAAGAAGTACGGCAAGCTGCCCTCGGGCACCGCGGTGCTGGGCTTCGACGGCTACCTCCTGGCCATCGACGCGATCAAGCGCGCCGACTCCATCGACCCGGTCAAGATCCGGGACGCCATCGCCGTGACCAAGGGCTTCGCGGGCGCCGCGGGCTACGTCACCCTGGACGCCAACGGGGACCCGATTAAGAGCGCGGTGATCAAGGAAGTCAAGGACGGCAAGTTCGTCTACAAGACCACGGTCAATCCGTAAGCGAATCCGCACGGGGAGCCGGCGCCGGGCATGTCCCGGCGGCCGGCCCTGTTCAGCCCGCGCTACGGGACCGACATCCGGCCGCCGGCGCGGGCATTTTATTCCGTCCGACAAAGGATCCGTACCATGGAGTTGTCCACCTTCTTCCAGCAGCTCGCCAACGCGCTCAGCCTGGGAAGCCTGTACGCCCTGATAGCGATCGGCTACACGATGGTCTACGGCATCCTCAGGCTCATCAACTTCGCCCACGGCGACGTCTTCATGCTGGGCCCCTACTTCGCGTTCTACGCGATCTCGATGCTCCTGATGCCCTGGTGGGCCGCGTTCGTCGTGGCCGTGGGCCTCACGGCCCTCTTCGGCATCGGCCTGGAGCGGGTGGCCTACCGCCCCCTCCGGGACTCCCCCAAGATCTCCGTGATGATCAGCGCTATCGGCGCCTCCTTCCTGATCGAGAACCTGGGGATCGTGATCTTCGGAGGCCGTCCCAAGAGCTTCGCCAGCATTCCCCTCTTCGACACGGTGATCAAGTTCGGCTCCGTATCCATCCTCTCGGTCAGCCTCTTCATCCCGGTCATCACCTTCGTCAGCCTCTTCATCCTGCTGTGGATCGTGAACCGCACCAAGACCGGGCTGGCCATGCGGGCGGTATCCACGGACCTGGACGCGGCCCGGCTCATGGCCGTGGACGTCAACAAGACCATCTCCTTCACCTTCGGCATCGGGTCCCTCCTGGCGGGGCTGGGCGGGATCATGTGGACCCTGAAGTACCCCCAGCTGAACCCCCTGATGGGCGTGATGCCGGGCCTGAAGTGCTTCATAGCCGCGGTCATCGGAGGGATCGGGAACATCTCCGGCGCCGTGCTGGGCGGATTCCTCCTGGGGATCATCGAGATCATGATCGTGGCCTTCCTGCCCGAACTGACCGGTTACCGGGACGCCTTCGCCTTCGTGCTCCTGATCGTGGTGCTCCTGGTCAAACCCGCCGGCCTTTTGGGCAAGGCCCAGACGGTGAAGGTGTAGCCATGGAAAAGAAAACCCTTTCCCGAAACCTGATCCGAAACCTCGCGGGGCTCGCCTTCCTGGCCGTCCTGATCGCCGCCGGGGACGCCTTCCTGGGCCCCTTCGCGGTACGGATCCTCAACCTCTCGGCCATCTACATCGTCCTGGCCCTCTCCCTGAACCTGGTGAACGGGTTCACGGGGCTCTTCTCCCTGGGACACGCGGGCTTCATGGCCGTGGGCGCCTACGTCAGCGCCCTGCTCACCATGTCGCCGTCCCTCAAGGAGATGAACTTCTTCCTGGCGCCCATCGTGCCCTGGCTCCAGGGAGTCCAGCTTCCCTTCCTCCTGGCCCTCCTGCTCGCGGGTACCGCCGCGGGCTTCGTGGGCTTCCTGATCGGGGCCCCGGTACTGAGGCTCCGGGACGACTACCTGGCCATCGCCACCCTGGGCTTTTCCGAGATCATCCGGGTCCTCATCACGAACGCCCAGACCCTCACGAACGGAGCCCAGGGACTCAAGGGCATCCCCAAGTACTCCACCACCTGGGTGGTCTGGGGCTGCGCCGCCGCTACGGTCTTGTTCATGGTCCTCCTGCTCCGGTCCAGCTACGGCCGGACCCTGAAGGCCGTCCGGGACGACGAGGTGGCCGCGGAGGCCATGGGCGTGAACGTCGCCCGGGTCAAGATCGTCTCCTTCGTGGCCTCCAGCTTCTTCGCCGGGGTCGGGGGGGCCCTCCTGGGCCACATGATCACGACCATCGACCCCAAGATGTTCATCCTGACCCTGACCTTCAACATCCTTTTGATCGTGGTCCTGGGGGGCAACGGCTCCATCACGGGCTCCGTGCTGGCGGCCATCATCGTGACCGTGCTGATGGAGGCCCTGCGCTTCCTGGACATGCCCATGAACTTCCTGTTCCTCAAGACCAACGGCCTGCCGGGCCTCCGGATGGTGATCTTCTCGATCCTGCTCATGATGGTGGTCCTCTACCGCCAACGGGGCCTCATGGGGAACAAGGAGTTCTCCTGGGACATGCTGTCCTCCGCGGGCCTCCTGCCGCGGCGCAGGAACGGCGGAAAGGGGGCCCTCTAATGCTGCGCACCGAGAGCATGACCATGCGCTTCGGGG
Source organism: Spirochaetota bacterium (assembly GCA_022703505.1). GTDB lineage: Bacteria > Spirochaetota > Spirochaetia > Treponematales > UBA12059 > JAAYUR01. The sequence continues at coordinate 628,624 of JAKLDN010000001.1, forward strand.
GACTCACCGCCGTGGCGGACCTCAACATCGAGATCGAGAAGAACGAGATCGTGGGCCTGATCGGCCCGAACGGGGCCGGCAAGACCACGGCCTTCAACATGATCACCGGGGTCTACACCCCCACGGAGGGCCGCATCCGGTTCCGGGGCCGGGACGTGACCGGCGCGCCCCCCCACAGGATCACGGACCTGGGCATAGCCCGGACCTTCCAGAACATCCGGCTGTTCCGGGAGATGAACGTCCTGGAAAACGTCCTCGTGGCCTGCCACCTCCGCATGGGGGTGAACTTTTTCACCTCCGTACTCCACACCCCGGGCTACCTCCGGAAGAACCGGGAAGCCCACGAGTTCGCGATGTCCCTGCTCGAGTCCGTGGGCCTGGCCGACGCGGCCTCCGAGTCCGCGGTCTCCCTGCCCTACGGAAAGCAGAGGCGGCTGGAGATCGTCCGGGCCCTGGCCACAAAGCCGGCCCTGCTCCTGCTGGACGAGCCCGCGGCGGGCATGAACCCCCAGGAGTCCCTGGAGCTCATGGACTTCATCGTCCATATCCGCGACAAGTTCGACCTGACCATCCTGCTGATCGAGCACCACATGCAGGTGGTCATGGGGGTCTGCTCCCGGATGTACGTCCTGGACTACGGGGTCACCATAGCCCACGGGACGCCGGAGGAAATCCAGAAGAATCCGAAGGTCATCGAAGCCTACCTGGGGGTGGACTGATGCTCAAGATCGACAACCTCTCCGTGCATTACGGAGGCATCCACGCCCTGCAGGGCATCAACCTCGAGGTGGCGGACGGTAAGATCGTCACCCTGATCGGGGCCAACGGAGCAGGGAAGAGCACGACCCTCAAGGCCATCGTGGGCCTGGTGAAGGCCTCCTCGGGTTCCGTCTCCTGGAACGGGGAAACCCTCTCGGGCAGGCCCGTGAAGGACATCGTGCAGAAAGGCGTGGTCCTGGTGCCCGAGGGGCGCCGGATCTTCCCCAACCTGACGGTGGACGAGAACCTCTCCCTGGGGGCCTACGCCCGGAACGACAAGGCCGAGATCGCGGCGGACCGGGAGAAGGTCTTCGGACTCTTCCCCCGGCTCAAGGAGCGGATGAAGCAGAAGGGCGGAACCCTGTCCGGCGGCGAGCAGCAGATGCTGGCCGTGGCCCGGGCCCTCATGACCCGGCCGGCCCTGCTCATGATGGACGAACCCTCCCTGGGGCTGGCCCCCCTGATCGTCAAGATGATCTTCGACATCGTGCGGCAGATCAACAAGACGGGGACCACGGTCCTCCTGGTGGAGCAGAACGCCAAGGCGGCCCTGGAGGTGGCGGACTACGCCTACGTCCTGGAGACCGGCCGCATCACCCTGCAGGGGCCGGGAAAAGAGCTGCTGGCGGACGACAAGGTACGGTCCGCGTATTTAGGGGAAGCCGCGCAAGGACGGCCGTAGCGGCCGTCCTTGCGGCGACGAGCTGGCGTTCGTCGAATATACGCAGGAGCCACATCTCTACTGTCGAAATCGGGTTTTCAAGATGGTCGACGAAGCCCGCGGGGCTTCGTTGCCATAAAAAAGGACGGCCGAGGCCGTCCTTTTTTATGCTCTCCGTGGTGAATCCTGGAATCACTTCAGCCGGGCGGCGGCTTCCTTCCCCAGGTCGCTGGCCGGATCCAGGGCCACGGCGGCCTCCAGGGCCTTCCGGGAATCGGCCTTCTTCTTCAAGGAGTCGTAGCACACCGACGAGAGGATCAGGGACACCTGGCGATCCTCCAGGGGGGCGTCCGGGGTTCCGTAGCGCCCGAGGGCCGCCAGGGCCTTGTCCCACTCGGACAGCTCCATCCAGATGCGGGCGGCCAGGAAGTCCGAGGCCCGGTATTCCGGCGCGGCCGGATCCGGTGCGGTCTTTTCCAGGGTCCGGATGGCGGGCAGGGCCAGCCCCTGGGCGAAGAAGGAGGCGGCTTCCCAGTAGGCGGACCGGAAGGCGGCCTGGGGGGCGGCGGAGAGACGGAGATCCCGGGCGCCCTTGGCGGCCTGCGGGAATTTCCCCTGGCCGTACAGGGCGATCACCTCAGAATAGGGGTCCGCGGACTCCACGGAGCCCGCCGCCGTCGAGGATGGATCCTCCTTGCCCTCGTCCCACTGAATGCTGGAAGGCGGAGGTGTAGCCTGAAGATCTCCCCGTACGCCGGCCGTGGTGGCCGTGACCAGGTTGTAGTCGCCCTTCCCGGCCAGCTTGGCGATCTTGGCCGCCGTATCCGAGGCCGGGGAACCGCCCTTGGCCTTGGCGAAGGCGTCGGCGAGCTTGTAGGTGCCCGGGGCCAGGAGGCGGACATGGACGCCGCCGGAAGTCAGTTCCGCGGAGGCGCCCTTGGCCAGCCGGAGGGTGGTGTCCGTGCCGAAGGAGTCGCCGATGTCGACGGCGCGCCAGGCGGACCCGACCATGCGCTCCACGGTTCCCTCCACCCAGTCCACCTGCACTACCTGCTGGGCGGCGGCCAGGAAGGCGCATCCCGCGAACACCAATACGAGCAACTTCGCTTTCATGGATAGAAGTATATCGCGAATCCGCGGAACCGCAAAGAATTTGACCCGATGACCTTTTCGGGATTCAACCACGGAGGTCACGGAGGATCCGATCCTGGGCAGCCGGTTTGCCGGATCCTATCCGCCTTGGAAAAACTTTGTTCTGGGCAGCCGCTTTCTCGGATCCCACGGGGATCCGAGAAAGCGAATATTTAGCGATCGAGAAGCGAACGCTTTTCGATCGCTAAATGGCTTTCATTTCCGCCCATTTCTTCCACTGGTGCCACTGCTCCGGGGCCTCCAGGGTGTAGCGCTCCCAGAGGGTAAGGGATCGTTTGGCCACGTCCTGGGCCGCGGCTCCGTCCGGTGCGATCTCCTCGCAGATCAGGCGGTACCGCAGTCCCGGGAAGCGGCGACAGAAGACCGCCGCCACGGACGCACCCGAGCGGTGGGCGATGAAGTCTAGGGTGTGGTCGAAGAAGAGGGTATGTCCGAAGAGCTGGATGGTTCGGTTTTTCCGGCGGCGCCAGGCGTCCACCTCGTCGCACTGGGTGACCAGGACCCGGCCCCGGGCCAGGGCGTCCAGGATCTTACCGAGAACCCCCTCGGGGTCCGAGGCGAAAAGGAGCTCCACGTCCCGGCCCGCGGTCTGGGTCTCCAGGATCTTCCGCAGCCGTTCCGTGGAAGTCTCCAGGATCACGGTCACGGGATAGCCCCGGAGGTAGAGGATGGCGGGGATGAGTTCCTCCGCTCCCCAGTGGGCCGTGACCAGGAGGGTGCCCTTCCCCCGCTCCTGGGATCTCCGGATCACATCCTCATGGACCAGGGCGACCCGTCGGCGAAAGAACTTCTCCAGATACGTCGCGGGCTTGGCCGCCAGGAGGAGCTTCTCGTAGTAGTGGTCGAAAATGCCCTCGAAAACCTCGCCGGTCACGGTGCCGCCCTCCTTGTTCCACGCGGTCCGGAGGAGGTCCCGGACGTTGCGGCGGATGAGGCGGCGCTCCTTGCGATTGGCGAAGTTGTAGTACAGCTTGCCCAGGAACTGGAACACCGCCCGCCCGAGCGCGGAGGGCGCCAGGCGCACGAACAGGGGCATGAACCCGCTTTGCAGGAACTTGGAAAGGCTCATGTCGGGTTTCCTCCGCCGCCCCGGAGCGCCTCCAGGGCCTCGATCCATTTATAGGCGTTCCCGCCCCGGAAGACCAGCCGGTACCGGTCGCTTCCGTAGGAATATTCGCAGTAATTATTGAAATTGTCCACAAAATAGAGCACCCGGCCGGGGTCGAAGGCCGCCCGGACGCCGCCGTCCGCCGGGAAAAAGACCAGGGCGTCCCGGAAGAGCTCGAGCCGGCCCCGGCCGAAGGGTTCCGCGCCCCGGGGGGTCCTGCGCCGCAGTTCCACCCCCTCGGAGGCCGTGATCGACCGCGCTCCGGCAGGGTCGGGCAGGGATTCGGCGGCCTTTCGGGGCTCCGGCACGGGACCGGGCCCCGCCGCAGGAATCCCGAGGGATTCGGCCGCGGCCGCCCGCCCGGCAAGCCGGGACCGCTGGAAGTCCGTCCAGTCCCGGAGGTCCGCGAATCCCCCCCCGGCGCCCGGCCCGGCTTCCAAGCGCTGGTTTCCGTCCACGGTCCACTCCGCACCGCAGGCCCGGCAGGAGACGCGGTCTCCGGTTCCCGCGACGGTGTCCGACTCCCCGCAGGAGGGACAGAGCCACAGAAGGCGGCCGATCCCGGCCGCCGGGGCGGAACACTCGAACCGGACCTCCCGGAGCGAGGGATTCCGGAGGTCGTCTGCGGCCAGGAAGTCCCGGATCCCTCGTTCCAGGGCCTCCGGAACCTCCTCCGCGACCCTTTCCCGGGAAAGGACGCGGAATTCCACGGTCCAGCGGCCAATTCTCTCGGTCTGGGCCCATCGGGGACCGGTCAGGTAGGACCCTTCCTGGCGGGCCAGGAGCACGGGCTTGTCCAGGACCCGGAGGAGCTTCCCCATCCCCGGCCGCAGGGGTGCCGGCCGGCCGTCCCAGGTCCGGTCACCCTCGGGGAAGATGCCCAGGGTTTCCCCGGCTCGCCCCAGATCCAGGGTCCGCTTGAGGGCGGCGTAGTCCGGGGCCCCCTTGCGCTTGCCGTAGGCCCCGACCAGGTCCGCGAAGGCGGCCTTGGCCGGGTTGGTTCCCTCGAGGTTGGCCATATACCGGATGGTGCGGGATAGGAGGGATCCGACGACCCAGGGATCCAGACGATGGGCGTGGTTCGAAAGGAGAACGTAGGAATCCCCCGGTTCGGGGTCGACAAAACGGGCGGAGACGTTGTACCCGGCCAGGAGGCTCTGTCCCCGGATTCCCCGGAGGATCCTCCAAGCCGCGTCCTGGTACCATGCGGGCATCGGCCCCCCTAGAATTCGCCGCGGCGGATATCCGTTCGTGTCCGATCCGCACGCGGCAGTTTCCCACGGGCGGATCAGGGCGGGGTGAGAGTATCATGAGTGATTGAATAAAAAAAGCGGGGAAACCGCGGACCTCCGCGATCGGTCCTTGACGAGCTTTTAAAACCGGTGTATGGTTCACCGTGGTATACGGCGCCGTCGCGCGATCGTATACCAGGAGAACGATCTTATTCTCTGCACGAATTCGTACGAAGAGTAGCTTGAACGGAAACTGAACTGTTGGATTTAAGGAACGATTCGACCGCTTCGCGCGCGCAATCTCGCAAGCCACCCCTGCGCCGCTCCGCTCGCCCTTCCCTTTCCCCGACGTCGATTGGCCGCTCTCCCCTCTTCCAAGAAGCGTATGCAAAGAAAAGATCCTCGAACGTCCGGCTTCGATCGGACGGAATTTCACGAGTGTCCCCGGCCGCAGAGCGGGGGACCGCAAGGACTACACATGGCTAGCAAGATCTACGTCGGCAACCTCAGCTACAGCACCAGCGATGACCGCCTCCGCCAGCACTTCGCCCAGTACGGCGAGGTCCTGTCCGCGAACATCATCGTGGACCGCTATAGCGGCCAGTCCAAGGGCTTCGGCTTCGTGGAGATGGCTACCCCGGAAGCCGCCTCCGCCGCCATCGCCGCCCTGAACGGCGTCGCCCTGGACGGTCGCCAGCTCCGCGTCAACGAGGCCAACCCCCGCGAGGAGCGCCCCCGGCGCGAGTTCCGCGACCGCGGCGACTACAACTACTAAAAACCGCGCGGTTCGCCCCTTCCGGGCTCCCGGAGGGGGTGAAGACCCGGCCCGAGGGCCGGGTCTTCCTTTTTCCGCCCGGGTTCGGCATTGAGCCAATTTTAAAAGTCGGTCACTTTTAAAATTGGCTTTGCGATTGCTTGCGGTTGCAATGCAACCGCAAGCAATCGCGGATTTCAAGGTAGCTTTTTCGAAACTCAGGGGGTTTTAAAAAAGCCTCCATTAAAAAAAGATTAGGGGGGTGGCAGTCAAAACCGCGGTTCTGTTGTAGTATACCGTTCCGTGAAGATCGTCATCGTCGGCGCCGGCATGGTCGGCGCCTCCATAGCCCGGGAACTCGTAGAGGAAAAAAAGGACGTCATCCTCATCGAGAAGGACCCCGAGAAAGCCCGGTTCGCGTCGAACGCCCTCGACTGCCTCGTCCTGAACGAGGACGGCATCGACCCGGAAACCCTGAAACGAGCCGGTACGGAGGATGCCGACTGGTTCATCTCCCTGATGGGGACCGACGAGGCGAACATCGTGGCCTGCGGCGTCGTCTCCTCCGCCTTCCCCAAGCCCCGGACCATCGCCCGTGTGCGCAGCTCCTACTATGGCTCCCTGGGCGCCGCGAGCAAGAGTTTCCTGGGGGTGGATCATGTGATCAACCCCGAGATCGAGGCCGCCCAGACCATCGTCCAGGCTGCCCGGGAAGGGATCTCCGGGGAGATCCTGCCCCTGCGGGAAGCCCGGATACGCCTTCGATCCATCCCGGCCGCCGAGGATCCCCGCTTCCCCGGACACACCATCCAGGAGATCCGCAAGGCCGTCGGGCTGGACTTCCTGATCCCCGCGGTCGTCCGGGACGGGGGCCTGACCCTTCCCGCCGGGGACTTCGAGATCCAGGGGGACGACCTGGTCTACCTTCTGGCGGAGCCCAAGGTCCTGGACGTCATCCTGGGTCCCGCCGCGGAACCGCAGAGCCAGGTCCGGAAGGTCCTGATCGTCGGGGCGACCACCGTCGGAGAGCGGGTCGTGGAAGGCCTGCTGCGCTCCGGCCAGGAGACCAAACGGCCCTGGGGAAAGCTCTTTTCCGCCCTGGCCGGGCATTCCGGGCCGGAGATCACGGTCATCGACGACAACCGGGAGCACGCCAAACGCTTCGCCCACCGCTTTCCCTCCGTCACCATCGTGAACCGAGACCTGGTGGAGGAAGACGCCCTGGAGCGGGAAGGCGCCGGTAACGCGGATCTGGTCGTGTGCGTGACGGGGGCCCAGAGCTACAACATCCTCACCGCCCGGCTGGCCAAGGAACTCGGGGCCCGGCGTGCCATAGCCCTGCTCCTGAACAACTCCTTCATCAAGCTGGCCCCGAAGCTGGAGCTGGACGCCCTGGTCAGCATGCGGACCGTCGTCGGCTCCTCGATCCTGAACATCATCCGCAAGGCCAACATCCGGACCCTCCACGCCTTCCACGAGGACGACGTGGAGCTGGTGGAACTCTCGATCCAGGAGGAATCCCCCGCCGCGGGCCGGAAGGTACGCGACCTGGGCCTCCCGAAGGGCGCCCTGGTAGCCTTCGTCCTGCATGGGACCTCCAGCGCCATCCCCACCGGCGACACCCTCGTCCAGGTCGGGGACACGGTGGGAATCCTGACGAAGAAAGGCTTGATCGAGCGCCTGGAGGAGGTGTTCGGGGGGCGGCGTGGCCGGTAAACCCCTGCTGCGCATCCTGGCCATCCTCCTGGGCATCGTCTCCGCCTTCATGGCCCTCTGTCTGGCCGCGGGATTCCTGATGGGGGAAGGCGACCGGACCCTGCGGGCCTTCGCCATCCCCGTGGGCATAGGGGCCGCGGGGCTGGCCCTGGCCTGGATCGGCAAGGTCACCCGCCGCAGGATCAGCCTGCCGCCCCGGGACGGGTTCCTCTTCGTGGCCCTGGCGTGGGTCTTCGCCTCCGCCCTGGGCGCCCTGCCCTTCACCCTCGCGGGCACGATGAGCTACGTGGACGCCTTCTTCGAGACCATCTCGGGCTTCACGACCACCGGGGCCTCCATCCTTTCGGACATCGAGGTCATCCCCAAGTCCCTGCTCCTATGGCGGTCCACCACCCACTGGCTGGGGGGCATGGGCATCGTGGTCCTCACGGTGGCCATCCTGCCCCTCCTGGGCGTCGGCGGGCTCGGTCTCATGGAGGCCGAGGCCCCGGGCCCCTCGGTGGACAAGATCACCCCCCGGATATCCTCCACGGCAAAGATATTGTGGCTGATCTACGTGGCCCTCACGGTCCTGGAGATCCTCCTGCTGATGGCCGGGGGGATGGACTGGTTCGACGCCGTCACCCACACCTTCGGGACCATGGCCACCGGGGGATTCTCGACCAAGAACCTCAGCGTCGGCCACTATCGTTCCGGCTACATCGACGTCGTGATCACGGTGTTCATGCTGGCCGCGGGTCTCAACTTCAGCCTCTACTTCAAGTTACTGTCCGGGAAGGCGATCTCGGCGTTCCGGGACACCGAGGCCCGGACCTACCTGGGCATCTTTTCCGTCGCCGCCCTCCTGATCGCCTGGGATCTGTGGCGGGCGGGGACCTTCGGGGGGTTCGGCGCCTCCCTGCGCTACGCGGGGTTCCAGGCTTCCTCCATCATCACGACCACGGGGTTCGCCACCGCGGATTTCGCCAAATGGCCGCCCCTCTCCCAAACGATCCTGTTCCTGCTCATGTTCGTCGGCGGATGCGCGGGATCCACCGGAGGGGGCATCAAGGTCATCCGGATCGTCTTCCTGTCCAAGATGGCCTTCACGGAGATGAAGTACCTGCTGAATCCCCGGGGCATCTACGGGATCTTCGTGGACGGGAAGTCCCTGCGGAAGAACATCATCTACGACACCGCGGCCTTCGTGCTCCTGTACATCTTCCTGCTCCTGGCCACGACCCTGGTGGTCTCCGCGGGCGGGTTCGACATCCTGACCTCCCTGACGGCCAGCCTGGCCACGGTGGGGAACATCGGCCCCGGATTCGGCAAGGTGGGGCCCGCGTTCAACTACGGGTTCTTCCCGGACTGGATCAAGCTGTGGCTGTCCTTCGCCATGCTGGCGGGGCGGCTGGAGATCTACACCATCTTCATTCTCTTCACCCGGGCGTTCTGGCGCCGGTAAGGACGCGTCCCCGGCGTTAGAGGGCGGGGCGGTCCGCGGCGCGCCGGTCCACCCGGGAAAGGAACTCCTCGGGCAGGATCACGTGCTCCTTGGTCTGGGCGCTGGTGGCCGCCCAGCGGATCGCGCCGTCCTTGAGCATGCGGAATAGGGCGGCCTCCAGGTCGTCCAGGGCAATCCCCATCCGCCCGTTGATCCAGGCCTTCATGTCCCCCAGGTGCGCCTTGATCCCGCCGTCGTGGATCCGCTCGCCGGTCCGCAGCGCGAAATCCGCCATGCCCCTCTGGATGCGCTCCTTGGGCAGGGTCTCGATCAGGTCCGACACGAGGTCGTTGGAGGACCGTATCCGCTCCGAGAGGACCTTGATGATCTTGAGGGCGAACCTGCCGTTCGAGAGGATCATGGCTTCGAAGGCCGGACGGTCCACCACCAGGAGCTTGGTATCCTTGACCGCCACGGCGGAGGCGGACCGGGGCCGGCCGTCGATCAGGGCCATCTCCCCGAAGAACTCGTTCGGCTCGTCCACGGTGGACAGGACGGTCTCCCCGCCCTCGACCCTCTTCTTCAGGTCCACGGCTCCCGCAAGGAGCACGTACATAACGTCCCCGGGATCGCCTTCCCGGAACACCGCCTCGCCGGCCAGGAATATTTTCTCGTTCATGGTGCCGCCCATCCCTCCATTGTAGGCCGCCCGGGGCCGCTTCACAAGCTTCGGGACCCTAGAGCGCCGCCTTTGCGGGACCTCGGCTCCGGTCCCAGACGTGCAGGGCCGCCAGCCCCAGGGCCCCGACCCCGGCCAGGAACCCGATGGGTCCCCAGATCGCCCGGGAGCCCAGGGCCTCCATGGCCGGCCCCGACACCAGGGGCGCCAGGGCGTTGCCCAGGATGTAGCAGAAGGAGATGGCGCTGTTGATCCGTCCCCGATGGGAGGCGGGAGACCGCTCCGCGATGAAGACGTTGTTGTTCGTGGCCCCCAGGATCTCCCCGATCGTCCATGCGAAGGTGCAGGCCAGGACGGGTATCAAACCCGCCGCCAGGGCGTAGGCTCCGAAGCCCAGGAGGTAGAAGACCGAACCCGCCGCCGCGGCCAACAGGGCGGGCCAGCGATGGGACGCCGCGGTGACCAGGGCGGTGCAGACCACCACGGTGAGTCCGTTCACCGCCATGGCCGCCCCGAAGGCCCGGGGGCCAGCCTCGGGTCCGAACAGGTCCTTCAGGAAGAGTGGCAGGGCGAAGGTGTGCTGGTTGTAGACGAAGGCCGTCAGCGCGGCCAGGGCGGCGAAGACCAGGAGGACCGGATCGGCGGCCAGGATGCGCAGGGTTCCCCCCGCGGACTTCCCGGCCCGGTCCCCGGAGGATGTCCGGCCCGCATCCTCCGCGGCGGCTTTTTCCGCGTCCGGGGCGCCGTGCGGGGCGGACAGGAGGGGGTTCGTCTCCCGGACGAAAAGGAACACGACGGCCGCGGCGATGGACAGGGCCGCGGCGTTCCCTACGAAGAGGAGTCGGGGGGCCTTGGAGAAGAGGAACCCCGCGGCCAGGGGACCGATCGAGAAGCCGATGTTGTTTCCCCAATAGAGGAGGGCGAAGGCCTCCTTCCGCCGCTCCGGGGGGGCGCAGTCCGCGACCACGGCGTTCATGACCGGCCAGGTGCCCGAAAGGACCCCCAGGGCGAAGGCGATGACGAAGGGAGCCGCCGGCACGAAGCCCAGGACGGCGCAGACCGCGAAGGAAGCGGCGGTCAAGGCTTGCAGGCCTCCCAGTACGGGTCTGCGGCCCAGGGAGTCCCCGAGCTTGCCGCCCGCCAGCAACCCCGCGGCGGAGACGACGGAGACCGCGGACATGAAGGCTCCCGCGGCCGCCTGGCTGTAGCCCAGCTTCATGGTCAGCATCATGGCCAGGAAGGGATTCACGAAGCTTCCGGCGGATACCACCAGCCGGACGACGAAGAGGGCGTAGATCTCCCGCGGGAAGAGGCCCCGCAGGCCGATACCGGAACGCATTCTACTACCTCGATGCGGGCCCGGCGGCGGCCGAGCCCGCGGCATGGCGCACATGGACGGCGGGAGGTCCATCCCGCCGCCCCGGACTCAGTTCAGCGAACGATCCCAATCCCGGACTTGAGGGCCTCGAAGCGGGCAGCCAGGGCTTCCTCACTGCCGGGCTCCTCCATGGAGAGGTAGAGCGAGTACAGGGCGTCCGATGCCGGCTCCCGCTGGGGCAGAATGGCCCCCAGGGCTCCTACGTTGTCCTTGGGATTGATCCCCGGCTTGCCGTCGAAGGGCGAGCGCGCCTTGACCAGGGCGTCCCAGCCCTCCGCGGCCTTGGCGCCGAGCCGGGTGTCGGGCTTCACGTTCTTGTACAGGATGGCGAAGTCCCGGCCCCGGACGTCCCGCTGGATCAGGAGCTTGCGGAAACCGAAGCGGACCGTTCCCCCCTGGAAGTAGTAGGCCGGACTCAGGAACAGGGAAGAGGCCGGGGTCCACTCGAAAGTCCGCATGTCCGCGGAGAACGAGAAATCCGGAACCTTAAGCTCCACGGTTCGGTCCGGTTCGGACCACCGGAACCTCACCCCGGAAAAACCTTCCGGCAGGAGACTTCCCAGGCCCAGGAACCGCTCCCACTCGGGGAAGGTCCCCTTGTACCCCGTCTGCACCCGGTCGCAGACCGCCTTGAGGTCCCAGTCGTACACCCCGATCCTTCCCGTGGGCTGATAGGTCCAGACGACCGCCGGGCCGTCCGGCAGGGGCAGGGCATAGGCGATCAGGGCACGATCCTCGAACTCCACGGTCCAGCGGGCCCGAAGCCAGGTCCGGCCGACCATGTCCCGGTACTCCCCCGTCTCCACGGGCTTGCCGAAGGAGAGGATCCGATACTTCTCGCTTCCCCCCAGGCTCCGCTCCAGGGAGACCCCCTTGAGGATCAGGTCCATCAGGGCCTTGGGATCCTTCAAGACCGAGTCGAGGACCACGGTCTTGGGAAGCTCGACCTTGAGGAAGGAAAAGGAGCCCACCTTGGCCTGGAAAACCGCCCCGTCGTCCGGCAGGTTGAACCGCTCCACCTTCAGGTCGCTCATCTTCCACTGGTTGTCGTCCTTGTCCACGAAGGCCAGCTCGGGGAAGGAGGAATCCGCCACCGCGGAGAGGAAGTAGGCGTTGGCGGGGCCGTCCAGGTAGGCGGGGGCGGCCTTGAAGAGCTCCTTCATCGTCTGGTCGTAGACCGGGGAGTACCGGTCCGTGACGGTCTTCCGGACCTCCCGGTAGGCAGCCGGCAGGGCGACCTCGGTCTCGTACACCCGGGTCAGAGTGTTGGCCAGGAGGAGGTGCCCGTAGGTCAGACGCTGGCGGAACTTCAGGGTCTCCGGGGGAACCTCGAGCAGGGCGGAGACGGGCAGGGAGTAGAGGATGTTGTCCTTGAGGGCCGCCACGACCCCCACGACCCTGCCGTCCGGGGTGATCAGGGGCCCCCCGGAGTTGCCGGGGTTCCCGTCCGCCGAGGACTTTAGGCGCTGCCAGCGGCCGGACTCCTCCTCGGGCAGGGTGCCCAGGATGAGCCCGTTCCGCACCACGATGCCTTCCCCCAGGGCGTTGCCCACGCTGTAGACCTGGGCGCCCGTGGAGAAGTCCTTCTGGAACTCGAAATACTTTGCAAAGGTCCGGCCCTTGACCGTGAAGACCAGGAAGTCCCGCTCGTTGGAGCCCCGCTTCACCGTGTCCACCTCGTAGACCCCGCCCCGGGAATCCCGGATGTAGTAGGCGTCGTAGACGAGGCTGGCCTGGCCCAGGTCGATCACGTGGAAGGCCGTGACCAGGTCGGTCGGGGACACGGCAAAGGCGGTGCCGATGGAATAATACTCGTCCGTGCGGATCGCGTAGGGCACGGCGCTCCAGTCCAGGGGTTTGTCGTAGGTCAGGGAATCCGAGGAAGCCTTCTTGACCACCACCTCGAAGACCGCCTCGTTCACCAGGGCGGCCACCTTCGGGGAGAGCCCGGAGGAGGCCCGGCCCCCGGCGGGTGTGGATACGCAGGCAGCCAGGAACAAGGAAGCGACCGTGAGGGCGAGCGCGGGGATACGAAAAAGTTTCGTCATGGTGCCCCGAACCATATCACAGACCCCCGGGAGTCTCAATCCGGACCCGTGGATCCGGAGGCGCGGGCAGGGACGCCGCTCACTTCCCGGCGGGTTCGATCCGGGGACCGGCCGGACCCGGGCGCACGATCCAGGCCCCCGGTCGTTCGGGCACCGTCCGCGCCAGGCGGGCCGGGTCCCGGGCCGCGGGTCCGAAGAGGTCGTCGGGACGGCGGGTAAGGCGGAGCCGGGTCGTCTCCCCCTCGGCCAGGGCGCGGGTCCAGGCTCCGTGCAGGGTCACGAGGTCCCGGACAACGGGCAGGAACCCCTCCTGGCCTGCGGCGCGGTAGGCGGCCTCGAGGGTTTCCAGCTGGAAGCCCTCGATCTCCCCGTGCCCGAGGTCCTCCCGGGCGCCCGTACGCTCCCGGGCCCGGTCGGAGATTTCCTGCAGGAACGCCGAAGGCCTCGTACGCAGGGGACGGAGGACGGGAAGGAACCAGCCCACGGCGCGGCCCCGGGAATAGAAGAGGTCCGCGGCCCGGGCCAGCCCCTCCGCTTGGGCCAGGTCCCCGGCCGGGAAGGACGGCGAGGAACGGACCCCGTAGGGCGGCCTCGGCTCGCGCTCCAGGCCCAGCTCCCCGGCCCGGTCCGCCAGGACCGTGCCCGGGAGCACCGAGAGCCGGAACACGTCCAGATGGTTGGGCTCCAGGGACAGGGCGTAGTCCAGGCTCTCCCGGAATCCCGCCAAGTCATCCCCGGGCAGGCCGTAGATCAGGTCCAGCCCGAACACGACCCCCGCCGCGGAGAGCATCGCCGTGCGGCGGCGGAATTCCTTCCGGTCGAAGCCCGGCCGGCCGACCACGGCCAGGACCTCCGGCCGGGCGCTCTGCAGACCGACCTGCACCGAACAGGGGATGGATCCAAAGAGGCGCGCCTGGGCGGCATCCAGGAATTCCGAGCGGATCTCGAAGGTGAAGTGGATCCCCGGGGCCTCCCGGCGGAGCAGGGTCAGGATATCCCGGGCCCGGGCGGGATCGGCGTTGAAGGTCGGGTCCAGGACGAAGACCTCCCGGGCCCCGCCCCGGACGAAGGCCCGGAGCTCGGCGCGCACGACCTCGTCAGGGAAACTCCGGACTCCCCGGCAGCCCTTGGACTCGTAGCAGAAATGGCAGGCGAAGGGGCAGCCCCGGGCGAGCTCCCAAAGCCCCCCTCCGTACTCCGACACATTCAGGGTCCCGTCCAGGTAGGGGGAGGGGACGCGGGAGAGTTCCGCCCGGGCGAGTACGCCGGGCTCTCGGGCGCGGGCGCCGAACACCCGGGCGGGTACGCCGGGTGCACGGGCGGATACGACGGGTTCCCGGTCGCGGCCGTCCGGCGCCGGGACCCCGGAACCCAGCACCCCCGGGACTTCCCCGGGATCGGCCCCGGCCAGGGCGCGCTCCAGGGCGAGGGGGGCGGATTCCTCGCCCTCCCCTTCCACGACGAAATCCAAGCCGCCCTCCGCCCGGACCCCGGCGGGATCCGCGGTGGCCTCGGGGCCGCCCGCGAAGAGGACCAGGTCGGGACGGTCGCGCCGCAGGTCTCGGGCCGCGGCCAGCAGGAGATCCCGGTTCCAGACGTAGAGGGAAAACCCGACCGCACGCGGCCGGCGGTCCAGGGCGGTCCGGGCGAGACGGGCGGGGTCGCCCGGGACCGTAACGGCGAGCAGTTCAGGCTCGATCTTCCCGGCGGAGGCGGGACACGCCTTCAGGGCCGAGACGATCCGGGCGGCCCCCAGGGGCGTGTGGCGGGCCGATCCGCCCAGGGACGCGGCGACGATCAGGACCCGGACGGGACCGGTCATTCCTCTTCCGGCGTTTCCGTCCGGAACTCGACCCGGACCAGGCAGAGCCCCTGGGCGGGGGCCGCGCCCGGAGCCGCGGAACGGTCCTTCGTTTCCAGGAGGCCGCGGATATCCTTGGGCCCCAGCCGGCCCAGCCCCGCCTCGATCAGGGCCCCGGCCATGATGCGGGCCTGGTTGTACAGGAACCCGTCCGCGGTGAACAGGATGTCCACGAACTGTCCGTTCCGCTGGATGCGGACCGTCCGCAGGTCCCGCTCGCCGCCCTTCTTGAGGCCCCGGTGGTTGGCGAAGGCCGAGAAGTCCCGCCGCCCGACCAGTTCCGCCGCCGAGGCCTCCATGGCGGGGAGGTCCAGGGACTCCGGGACGTGCAGGCTGTAGCGCTGGGAAAAAGGATCCGGGATCGGGTGGGCATGCAGGCGGTACCGATAGGTCTTCGCGATCGCCCAGTACCGGGCATGGAATCGTTCGGGTACTTCCTTGAGGGAACGGCAGGCGATGTCCCGGGGGAGGGCCTCGTTGAGGTCCGCCAGGATGTCCTCGGGCGGGCGGGTGGAACCGGTGTGGACGTTGGCCGCCTGTCCCTCCGCGTGGACCCCCGCGTCCGTCCGGCCCGCGCCGATGATGTTGACGTCCTCCCCCAGCACGCGGGCCAGGGCGGTCTCCACCGCCTCCTGCACGGTCCTTCCCGAACCGGGCAGCCTTTGCCAGCCCTTGTAGGCCGTTCCGTCGTACGCCAGGATCAAGAGGAGGTTCCGCATAAGGATAAGGATATCCGTTCCGGGGGCGGTAGGGAAGCGGGGCGGATGAGGGCGCGAATTATATGATGCGCGTATACTTCGGGGACGGGGCGAAGTATACGAAGCGCGTATAATTCGGCGACGAGGCGGATTATTTGAAGCACGCATAATTCGAAGATGGAGCGAATTATACGAAGTTCACATATACCCGAATCGCAACGGACTATCGACATGGCGCCTTCCCTCATGGCATCGTACCCTCATGGAACCCAAGCCCGACGACGGCGTCATCTCCGAATCCTGCGGAGCCCCCTTCGGGGGTGCCCAGATGAGCTTTCCCGTCACCTTCGACCTCCGGATCATCTATGTCCTGGAAGGGGGAGGGTCGATCCAGTCCGACCTCGAAGCCCTCTACACCCGGTTGGGGGTGGAATGCTCCCTGCTCCAGGGGATCTTCAAGCCCGGGGCCAAGTACGGCCGATTCGGCAGCCGCATCACCGTCCGGAACCGGGCCCAGTTCTACGCGGTCTATTCCGAGGTCGGCAAGCTCCCCTACATAAAGGCGGTCATTTGACCTCGCGACGGAGCCGGAATCCGGACGGCGCCCGGCCGCGTCCCGGGCGCCCAGGGGCCGAGGCGCGACCAACAAGCAAGACGCCGCGGCCAACCGCCCCGGGACGAGCCCGGGGCACCGCGTCCCGTCCCGGCCGGCCGGAAATACTCTACGAGGACGAGGACCTGGTCATCGTGGACAAGCCCGCGGGTATGCCGACCATCGCCCCCGAGGGTGCCTCCGGCCGAACCCGCAGCCTCTACGACTGGGTCACCGAGTATATCCGCCGCCGCAACCCCAAGGGGCGCGCGGCGGTGGTGCACCGCCTGGA
Organism: Spirochaetota bacterium; assembly: GCA_022703505.1. Lineage (GTDB taxonomy): Bacteria > Spirochaetota > Spirochaetia > Treponematales > UBA12059 > JAAYUR01. Next base: position 644,977 of record JAKLDN010000001.1, read on the forward strand.
CCGGGACTCCTCGGGGGTCGTGGTCTTCGCCACGGGCGCCGCGGCCAAACGGGAGCTCATGTCCCGGTGGAACCAGCTCGCCCTGTCCCGGCGCTACGCGGCCCTGGTCGAGGGCGCTCCGGACGGCGAGTCCGGCGTCCTGGATACCTGGCTCCGGGAGAACCGTGCCGGCACGGTGTACCAGGCCCCACCGGGAACCCCGGGCGCCCTCCGGGCCGTCACCCGGTGGAGGCTTCTGGAATCCGGAGGCGGCTACTCGCTCCTGGAACTGGAACTGGAGACGGGCCGGAAGCACCAGATCCGGGCCCAGCTTTCCTCGGCGGGCCTGCCCGTGGCCGGGGACTCCCGGTACGGCGCCCGGACCGACCCGGTCGGACGACTCGCCCTGCACGCGGTCTCCATCGAGCTGGAGCGTCCCTTCGGGGACGGCGTCGTGGAGGCCGAAAGTCCCGTACCGGAAAGTTTCCTCCGGCCTTTGCGCGGCCGGGAAAAAGGCCTATACTATGTACCCGGGGGGGCGAAGCAGCGGCCCTCCCCCGCGGTCGGATCCCCGGCCGCCGGTTCGGATACGGAGGGACCCGGAGCCCGGGCCCCCGGAGGAGGACACATGAAAGAAAAGAGCAAGCAGGCAAAGGAACCCAAGAAAAAGGCCCAGAAGACCCTCAAGGAAAAGCGGAAGGAAAAGAAGGAAAAAGCCGCCAGCAAGTCCGAAGAATAGAATGGAATACCGACGGCTGGGTTCCGCGGGCATCAAGGTCAGCACCCTCTCCCTGGGCTCCTGGGTCACCTACGGCAAGCAGGTGGACGTGGACGCCGCGGCGGCCTCCCTGGCCGCGGCCTACGGGGCGGGGGTCAACTTCTTCGACAACGCGGAATCCTACGCCCAGGGCGCCTCGGAATCCATCATGGGCGCCGCCCTCCGCAAGCTCCGGTGGAGGCGGGGGAGCTACCTCGTCTCCACCAAAATCTACTGGGGCCTGGCGGAGGGCCCGAACGAGAAGAACACCCTGAATCGCAAGCGCCTCCTGGAGGGCATCGACGGCTCCCTGGAGCGCCTAAGCCTGGACTACGTGGATCTCCTCTTCTGCCACCGCCCGGACCCCGAGACCACCGTCGAGGAGGTCGTCTGGGCCATGAGCGACATCGTCGCCTCCGGGCGTGCGATGTACTGGGGCACCAGCGAGTGGTCCGCGGACCAGATCCGGGAGGCCTGGGACATCGCGGACCGGCGCAACCTCCGCAAGCCCCAGATGGAGCAGCCCCAGTACAACCTCCTGCACCGGGACAAGGTCGAGGTCGAGTTCGCCCGCCTCTACGACGGGATCGGCCTGGGGCTGACCACCTGGAGCCCCCTGGCCTCGGGGGTCCTCTCCGGCAAGTACGCCGCCGGCATCCCCGAAGGGAGCCGCCTATCCCTGTCCGGCTACGAGTGGCTCCGGGACGACCCCGAGCTCCCCCGGAAGGTGGCCGCGGCCAAGCGCCTCGAGCCCATCGCCCGGGACCTGGGTGCCACCCCGGCCCAGTTGGCCATCGCCTGGTGCGCCCGGAACCCCCGAGTCAGCACGGTGATCACCGGGGCCAGCCGCCCCGAGCAGGTGACCGAAAACCTGAAGGCCCTGGACCTGGTTCCCATGCTGGACGCGGGGGTGCTGAAGGCCATCGACGAGGCGACCTCGTTCCCTTGACCGGCCACGGCCGCCGCTAGATCCCCGCCAACAGCCCCCCGTCCACATAGACGATCTGGCCGTTCACGAAGGAGGACGCCGGGGAGCAGAGGTACACAAGGAGCCCGACCAGCTCCTCCGGATCCCCCCAGCGCCCCGCGGGTGTCCGGCCCCGGATCCAGCGGTCGAAGTCGGGATCCTCCACCAGGGCTTTGGTCATCTCGGTCTTGAAGTACCCCGGCCCGATGGCGTTCACCTGGATCCCGTGCTTGGCCCACTCCACCGCCATGCCCCGGGTCAGCATCTTCAAGGCCCCCTTGGAGGCCGCGTAGGGGGCGATCGAGGGCCGGCCCACCTCGCTCTGGAGGGAGCAGACGTTCACGATCTTCCCGGACTTCCTCTCGATCATTCCCCGGGCGACCCGCTTGGACACCAGGAAGGCGCTGGTCAGGTTGTTCTCCATCACCGCCCGGAAGTCCTCCTCCGGGAAATCCTCCAGGGGTCTGCGCCGCTGGATCCCCGCGTTGTTCACCAGGATCTCGACAGGCCCCGCCTCGGCTTCGGCCCGGCCGATACCCTCGTCAACCTGCGCCCCGTCCGTCACGTCGAAGGCCGAGACCGAGACGGCCAAGCCCTCGGCTCGGAGCCGGTCCGCCGCGGAGGCCAGGGCGGTACCGTCCCGGCCGTTCAGTACTACCCGGGCCCCCGCCAGCGCGAGACCCCGGGCCAGGACGAGACCTAAGCCCCGGCTGGAGCCGGTGACCAGGGCGGTCTTGCGGTCGAGGGAGAAGAGGGACGACAGGAAATCCATGGCGTACTCCTGGTGTCACGAAGATCGTAAAGAGACGGAGGATTGTAGCATGGGGGGACGTCAAGACGAGTGACCATCCCAGTTGGGTATTGGTCTTCACTATCCTGAAGTGTATACGAAATCAAAAACGGGCTACCCTGAAATTGGGTAGCCCGAATAAAAACCAAGACGACTTTATTTCCCAGTCGTGAAGCTAGCACCTGCCTCGGACGGGATATAGGATGTTGTCAATTTATACGTCGCAGCAATCCGCCAAGTATATATTGTAAATGGATCGAGTGTTCCCGGTAAGGCATAGGAATTTGTGGTAAGTCCGGAAGCAACGGTTTGCCACGTCCAAAACCGGTCATCAAATACCTTTACCTGAACCGCGTAGGATCCCAAGAAAAGCGGGGGCACGCGCCAAGAAACCGTCGGCGTCTTGGATACCCCAGTCTGACCACTATACGGTATGACCGGCGTTACTCGAATGGCTCTGCTGCCTACACTCGACTCATATCCTAATGTCGCGTCGATCGTTTTTACGTACAACATATGGGAACCATCGGACAAAGCGGAAGAAGGTGTATAGGATGTAGCTGTCGTGGAGGAACTCCAAGCCCCGGAATCCAGTTGATAGTAATACGTGCCGTTCCCGCCGCCATTCGTATACCAGGACCAAGTAGGAGTCTGATCCAGCGTCACGGATGAACCGGACACGGTTGGAGCGTAGGTCGGAGTATTGTCCCAGGTAAGGATAAACTCATCATACCCGGTGTTGCCCGCCTTGTCGGTTACCGTGAAACGAATTGTCCTGTTTCCATCCGTGGCATTCCCCGTGATCGATGTCGCGGATGAAGTGGATGATCCAAATGTCACGGATGACCCGGACATTAAGTACCATCCATAGGACTTGATATTCGCCTCGGTCACAGCGGCACCGTACCCTACCCCGGCCGAAAACATGCTTGAAGCGAATAGATCGGGACCGACGTTCACAACCGGGGGTGTCTTATCACGAATTATGGACGGTGAGTAGATAGTACTGTAGGCCATTTCTCCGGATATATCACCCCGGAAGATAACATATACATTCTGACTGCCATCCACAGCCGCAAGGGTGATCGATTTCGTGGTTGTGGAAGTACTTGTCCAAGAAGCTTCCGGTATTGTGCTTGGATTCTGTAGTTCCGCCTCGGATAACGATGCATAGTAACCTGAAGCATAACCATTCTGCGTAATAGTGAGAGTAATATTGTCATTTCTAGTGTATCCAAGATCTCCGGTTCCGGTTAGCGTAACCGTACCGGCGGGTCCACGCCCAGCCTTAGCAGGCTGTTGAAAATTCGTTGATTCTCTGACGAATTGATGAACTACAACTCTCTTTTATTGGGAAATGCAGTAATAGGTTGAAGCAGCAAACCTCCAAGGCCTGCGAGTTTCGGTTTCTGAC
>JAKLDN010000010.1 GCA_022703505.1 Spirochaetota bacterium
TTTTTATGCCTGGTGATTATTGTGGAGGGGCCACACCCGTTCCCATTCCGAACACGGAAGTTAAGCCCTCCTACGCCGATGGTACTGCCTTCGCGGTGGGAGAGTAGGTCGTCGCCAGGCTTTTTTTATTTCAGTGGTCTGTGGACGGTTAACAGTTGTCGGAAGTTACTCCCGGCCGCCGGCGCCGTCTACGCCCCGGCGTGGGCTGCGGCCGTGCGCTGCAACCACGCCGTTCACCGTCCACCGACCACTGTCCACCGTTCCGGGAGCCGCGATCATGATTGAGACCTTAACGCCGGGATCCGGCGTACAACGATCCCTTGTACGTGCGGCGACCCTTCTAGCTGGCGTCTACGTTGCCGCCCAGATGCTTGCGGACATCGCCAGCCTCAAGATCGCCGTGGTGGGCGGATTGGCCGTGGACGCCGGCACGTTCATCTATCCTATAACCTTCACGGTCCGGGACATGATCCACAAGCGCCTCGGGAAGTCCGCGGCCCGAACCGTCATCGTCCTGGCCGCCGGGATCAACCTGGCCATGGCCGGATTTTTATGGCTGGTCAGCGTCCTGCCCGCGGACGCGGCCTGGTCCGCCTGGGAAGGGGCGAACGTCACCGTGAACGACGCCTTCGCACGGGTCCTGGCCCCGGCCTGGACGATCGTCCTGGCCAGTATAGCCGCGGAGGTTGTCAGCGAACTGATCGATACCGAGGTCTACCACCTGTGGACATCCCGGGTCACCTCGCGCTTCCAGTGGACCCGGGTCCTGGTGTCCAACGCGGCCAGCGTGCCCGTGGACAGCCTGATCTTTTCCTGGCTTGCCTTCGGCTGGGGCTTCGGAATGCCCGCGCCACAAGTTTGGCAGATCTTCTGGTTCAACGTGGCCGTAAAGGGTGCGGTGACCCTGGCTTCCCTGCCGGGCATCTACCTGGTGCGCGAACGGGGTGTCCAATAAGTCGGTTACTTATTGGACACCCCGTTCGGCAACGAAGCCCTCGGGCTTCGTCGACATTTCGCAGAATGCCGGGAGGCGGGGACGGAGGGCAACCTTGACGCCTCGCCCCGCCGAAGCGTACAATTCTTACCTAATTTGACCGCAACCGGGACTACCGCCTTCGGCGGACAGTCCGGCCGGACCCGCGCGGGATACCCAGCGTCGGGAACCCGGCTCCAGACGGACGGCGGTTCCGAAGCTCCGGAACCCCGTCCACAACCCGGCATCGCCCGCCGCGCTACGCGGATCACGGCGAGCCAGTCACCGCGCGCGGAAGCGTACTGCGAGGCGGGAAGGAGCGATCTTGGACATTCTCAAGAAATGCCGCGAGTTCGACGAGCACAAGAAGGTGATGGCCCTCGGCCTGTACCCGTTCTTCCAGCCCCTCCAGGGCACGGAGGGGACCGAGGTGACCATGTCCGGCCGCAAGGTCATCATGCTCGGCTCGAACAACTACCTGGGGCTCACCTTCCATCCGAAGGTCAAGGCCGCGGCCCAGAAGGCCATCGACACCTTCGGCACCAGCTGCACCGGCAGCCGGCTGATCAACGGCACCCTCTGTATCCACGAGGAGCTGGAAAAGCGCCTGGCCGCCTACATGAAGCGCGAGGCCGCCCTGGTCTTCTCCACGGGGATGCAGACCAACCTGGGCACCATCTCCTGCCTGATCGGCCGCAACGACATCGTCATCACCGACAAGGACGACCATGCCTCCATCGTGGACGCCTGCCGCCTGGGCTACGGGGAGATCAAGCGCTTCGTCCACGGCGACCTGGACCAGCTTGAGCGCATCCTCCAGAAGATTCCCGAGGAGAACGGAGTCCTGGTCGTGGTGGACGGGGTCTTCTCCATGGGCGGCGACATCGTGGACCTGCCCCGGCTGGGACCCCTCTGCAAGAAATACGGCGCCCGCCTATACGTGGACGACGCCCACTCCATCGGAGTCCTGGGCGGGGGCAGGGGAACCGCGGCCCACTTCAACCAGTACGGCGACGTGGACCTGACCATGGGAACCTTCTCCAAGAGCTTCGCGTCCCTGGGCGGCTTCGTCGTGGGCGACGCGGACATCATCGACTACGTGAAGCACATGGCCCGGTCCTTCATCTTCTCCGCCTCCCTGCCCGCCCCCAACGTGATGGCCGCCATGGCGGCCCTGGACATCATGGAGAACGAGCCGGAGCACGTGGAGCACCTCTGGGAGAACGCCCGGTACATGATGAAGAGCTACCGGGAGCTGGGCTTCAACATCGGCGCTACCCAGACCCCGATCATCCCCCTGATCATCGGGGACGACATGAAGTGCTTCGCCTTCTGGAAGGAAGCCTACGAGGGCGGGGTGTACGCCAACCCGGTCATCGCCCCCGCGGTGCCCCAGGGCATGGCTCTTCTTCGCACCAGCTACATGGCCACCCATACCCGGGACCAGCTGGACCGAGCCCTCGGCATTTTCGAGAAGGCCGGCAAGAAGGTCGGGGTCATCTAGCGAAGTCCCAGGATCCCCGGGACTTCCCGGCGGGGCTGTCCAAAAAGCTCAGATAGCTTTTTGGACAGCTGGTATTAGTGTAGCAGTTTCTAACGTTCTTAAGAGAACGTTAGAAACTGCAAGGGGTGTCCAATAAGTAACCGACTTATTGGACACCCCGGACTTGACCGTACGGGTATTGTACGGCTGGATCCGCCCTAGTTGTGCCCGAATCCAGGAAGCGCCGCCCGATCGGGCGGCGCTTCGTTTTATCCTGTTCCGGGTCAACACCTGCCGCCGTAGACTTCGGCCTGCATCCGGCGTTTCCGGTTGCGCCCGGGCGGAATGAGGTATACTTTATAGACAGAGCGGAGATATTCGAGGGGAATGCCGATGGATCCACGTACGATCGCCCTGCTGATGCTCATCAGCGGGGTGGAATGCAGCCTGCTGTTCTTCGCGTCGGGGATCTTTCGAAAAAGAACCGATGGAGGAGCCGGGCGGCCCTCCCTTTTCTGGGGAGCCGGCACGACGGTTCACGTCCTGGGGGTCCTGGGGCTCATGACCCAGGGGATCGTCGGTCCCTGGTTCAGCGTGGTCTTCGCCAATTCCGCGATCATCCTGGGCCAGTTGCTCATCCTGGTCGGTATACGCCGCCTGACGGCAATAAACCCGGCCCTCCCCCGATACGCGTCGGCCTGGCTGCTCTATTCCGCGGCGGCGGTCGTCTTCACGTTCGTCCTGCCTTCCACCACCGTGCGGATCATCCTGTTCTCCGCGGCCATCTCGGCGTTCTATATCGAGGCCGCGATCCTGGTCCTGATTTCCAAGTCCTGGAAACGGGAGCCCCTGACCGTCTACCTTACCGGAACCTTTCTGGCCATGGCGGGTTTTTTCGCCGCCCGAGCCCTGGTCACGGTGTTCGTCTCGCCGGCATCGATCTTTTCCCCCTCCGCCATGAACCTGGCTACCTACATCGTGTCCCACGTCGGTTTGATTGGCTGGAGCTTGGGGCTCATCCTCCTCCAGCAGCGACGGACCGAGGCGGACCTGGAGCGGGCGCTCCGGGAGAAGGAGGTGCTTTTCCGGGAACTCCAGCACCGCATCAAGAACAGCATCTCCGTGATCGCGAGCCTGGTGAGCCTGGAAGCTTCCCGAGTGGAGGATCCCGGGGCGTCGGCGGTTTTGGAGGGGCTGGAAGGACGCATCTCCGCCATAGCCTCCCTGTACGAGCACCTCTTCCAATCCGGCCAAACCGACCACGTCGACCTCGACCTGTACCTGAAGGCCGTGGTCGAGACGCTCTTTTCCGGCCAGGCCGCGCGGGAGCGCGGAGTGCGGCTGAACCTGGAAGCTCAGGAGCTGCGCATCGACGTGCGAAGGGCGATCCCCCTGGGCATCATCGCCAACGAGCTGGCCTCGGACTGCCTCAAGCACGCCTTCCCGGAGGGTCGGTCGGGCACGGTCCGGGTATCCCTCCGCGCGGAGGGACCCTCGGCGGTCCTGGAGGTCCGGGACGACGGGAAAGGACTTCCGGAGGGATTCACCATCGGGTCCTCGGAAGGCCTCGGACTGGTCCTGGTGGATATGCTGGCCAAGCAGGTGGGCGGGTCCTTCACGGCGGCGTCCGAGGGCGGTTCGGTCTTCACGGTGAAGTTCCCGAAAGAATGGAAGAGCTGACCTTCCTGCGTCCGGCCTCCGGGAGGAACCGGTGAAGACAGAAGGCAATCCCATTCGCGCGGTCATGGACCTCTTCGACGACCGCATCCGCCGCGAGGCGGCGGACCGGTTCGGAATGGACGGGGACTCCCTGGAGGAGCTGGAGGGCTCGGCCTACGTGTTCGCCGGCGAGCGTCGGGACGGCAAGGGCCGTGTTCGGGGGATCCTCAAGATCACCCCGGGGCTTCGGGATCCGGGGCCGATCATGGGGGCCAGCAGGGCGGAGCTCGAGGCCGAGGTGGACTACGTGCGGTATCTCGCCGCCAACCGGGTGCCCGCGGCTCGGAGCCTACCCTCCCTCACGGGGGCGGACGTCGAGGAGATCCCCATAGACGGGGACCGCTCGTTCCTCGCGTACTGCTTCGAGTTCGCCGAGGGAAGCATGTTTCCCGACGACGATCTCACCGTCTTCCCGCCCGGGGTACTGCGCGAGTGGGGCCGACTGCTCGGAATGACCCATCGGCTGGCTCCGGGTTTCCGTCCCCGGCCGGGGGCCCGGAGGCCCGACTGGCGGGGGGACGATCACCTCCGTTCCCGGCTCTTCGTTCCGGCGTCCCAGGAGGCCGTACATCGGCGCTTCGACGAGACCGTCTTGCTGCTGGAATCCCTTCCCGCGGAGCCTCGGGAGTACGGCATCGTGCACGGGGATTTCCACCACGGCAACTTCCTGGCGGAGGGGGAACGGCTCACCCTCATCGATTTCGACGCGTGCCGATTCACATGGTTCTCAATGGACCTGGCCACGGCCCTCTTCAACTGTCTGCCCATGCCCCGGTCCCGGACCGCCCTACGCCGCGATTGTGCCATGGACTGGCTGTCCCGGATCCTCGAGGGCTACCGGGAGGAGCGGACGGATTCGCCGTCCCTGCTGGCGGATCTCCCGCTTTTCCTGTACGTGAACGAGCTCCTCGCCTACTCGTACCGGTACAAGCACTGGGAACCCGAAGAGCTCGAAGACCGGGCGGATTACCTATCGTCCATCCGGGAGCGAATCGAGGACCGGGCGCCGGTCGTCGAGTTCAGGCCCGGCGACCTCGAGTCCCTGGCCGAACCCAGGCGTTCCATGAGGTAGCCGCGGACCCTCGTTCCCCGGCGCGCCGCGGCCAGCCGACGATCCGCATCCGGATCCCGGGGCTTCCCGCCGTAAACCTCCCTCTCCATGCGGTCCACGACGAATTCCGCCTCGGCGGCGTTTCGGGGGAACACCGCGGCCAGGCGCCGGGCGTACTCCCGGGGGGTCTCAGCCCGGTTCCGCGCCAGCCCGACCAGACGCCCGACGGATACGAGGCGGGCGTAGGCCTTCAAGGCCGGGCTCGAGGTTCGGCGGGACCGGAGGGTACCGAGGCGAGCCAGGGCCCGCCGCAGGGCCGCCGGGATTCCCGAAAGCCAGCGGGCCAGGAAGGACAGGTCCGGGGGACGGTTTCTCCGCTCCGCGGGGGAGGCGAGGCGCCGGACTAGGTGGACCAGGACCGCGACGACGAGGGCCGCGGCCGATAGGGCGGCGATCCCCCCCAGGACGGCGACGAAGATGCCGGTGAGGGTCCCCCCCTCGGGATCCCCGGCCTCCCCGGGAAGAATCCCCGATCCCCCCTCGGAAAGGCGGGGCGCCGCGGTCTCGAGCCTGTAGATCCGCCCCAGTAGTCGGCCTATGAGCCGAAGTACGGCCGGAGCGGCCTCCGCGAGGGCTTCACCCGCACGGGCGGCGGGCTCCGTCAACAGGGGCATCAGGAGGGCGATCCCGGCCGCGGCGCCCAGGAACAGGGCGGATACGGCCAGCAGGGAGGCCAGGGCCGAACGCCGGGAGAAGGCCCCGGGATCGTCCCCCTCCCTCCGGGCCAGTCCGAGGCCGAGGATGGAGAAGGCAAGGAAGGGCAAGGCTGCGGCGGCGGGACGGCCGAGTTCCCCGCCGACCAGGGCGGCGATCGAGAGTACGACCAGGAAGACCCCGATCCCCTCGTCGAAGCGGGCGACATGGAAGGCGTGATCCGACTTCCGCCGTTCCAGCCACGAGCCCCGGATCCAGTGGAGCCCCAGGCAGGACAGGGCGGCCGCCGGACGGACCCAGCCCGTCCCGGCCGCAAGGGCCGAGGAGAGCTCGGGAAGGGACGGATACTCCGCGAAAACGGAGAATCCCAAGAAGGCCGCGGAGAAGGCGGCCAGCCGGGCCAGGGCGTGGAACAGGACGGGTCCGCCCAGGGATCCCAGGATCCGCCCCGTACCGTAGGCCAGGAAGAGGATCGCGGCCGATGACGCGGGGGGCGTGGGAAGCCCCGCGGCCAGACAGGCGGCGGAGACCAGGAAGTGGACCTTCAAGCCCTCCGTCAGGGCCAGGAAGGGTTCGGCGGCCCTCATGACTCATTGTCCTCGGGAGGCAAGAGGTCCGTAAACCTGAGGGATATCCCGGCCGGGGCCGCCCGATCCGCGGGCGGTGCCCGGTGATCCGCCGGGGTCGTGCTTTCCGGTTCTCCTCCGCCCGCCGGCTCGGCATACAAGAAAAGGACGGGATCCCGCCTTCCCGCGGTACCGGCCAAGGCGGCCCCGGCCCCTCCCCCGGGGGATCGGGCCAGGACGAGGAATCCCGTGTTTCCGGGCACCGTCCCGGCAAGGAGGGATCGGAAGTCCCGGCCCCTCTCGATCCCGCACCGGGCCAGGAGCTCCAGGACGGCTCCCAGGTGCTCCGGTCCCCGGCCAAGGTCCAGGGCGGCGGGGAAGTCCCTCACGGCCCGGTCCGTGGCCAGGGCGAAGGAGGCTCCCGACTCGGAAAGCAGGGAAGCCAGGGACCCCGCGATCTGTAGGGCCCGCTCGAAGCCCTCGCCGTCCCCGGCCCTCTCGAAGAGCTCGCCCTCCACCAGGAGGAAGACCTTGCGGTGGGAGGTGGGCTGGAAGATCTTCTCCTGGAGCGCGGCCAGCCGAGCGCTGGCCTTCCAGTGGATGTTCCGGGCGGGCCGGTTCCCCGAGTATTCCCGGGTGCCCTCGTACCAGGCGGGGTCCTCCACGATCCCCCGGGCGGCCCGTATCCCGAAATACTCCCGGAAGGGGAGATCCGGCAGGGCGAGGGGGAGGATCCGGGGAAAGACCACGAGTTCGTCCGGGAAAGGGAGCTCCCGTTCCCGGGTGAAGAGTCCCAGGGGGTCTCCGGCGCTCAGTCGGACCGGCCCGAGGCTGTGGATCCCACGCCGGGCCGCGGTGAAGGCCCAGGAACCTCGCCGGCGCTCGAAGGGCAGGAGGCTCGTCTCCGCCGTGAGGCACGAGGCCCGGGTCGCCTCGATCCCCGCGGGCTTGGGCAACTCGAGGCGAAGGCGCAGGGCCAGGGGGGAACGGTTGACTATCTCGGCGCCGAGCTCCGAGGACTCCCCCGCGAAGAGCCTGCGGTTACCCAGTTCGAAGGAGGCGGAAAGGCGGGCGGAGCCGATCCGGGTCCAGGCCCTCAGGGCGAGCATCAGGATCAGGACGACCGCGGAGAGCCGCGCAAGGGGATAGGCCCGGCCCGCCGCGGCGACGGCGGTGAGCAGGGCCAGCAGGATCCCCATGCCCCCCGTGCCGAAGAGGCTTCCGAGGTACGGGGTGCGGCTTTCCTCGGCCATGGCCCGATCAGCCCGCCGGGGAGGGGGCCGAAACCCCCGCGAGGATCTCCGCCATGACCGCCGCGGCGGAAGCCCCCTTGGCCCGCTCCTCGTGGCGGAGGATCAGCCGGTGGGCCAGGACCGGCAATGCCAGGATCTTCACGTCGTCCGGGACCGCGTAGTCCCGGCCGTTCAGGAGGGCGGAGGCCTGGGCGGCTTTCAGGAGCCCCAGGGAGCCCCGGGGGCTGGCCCCGTACCGGACCCGGGGGTGGGCCCGGGTAGCCGCGGCCAGCTCCGCGATGTAGCGCCGGATCGGCGGGGCGACCCGGATATCGCCCCGGAAGGCCTGGAGTTCCCGGACCCGTTCCGGGGTCGTCACGGCCCGGAGCTCCGGGATGGGGTCCGCCTTCCGGAAGCGTTCCAGGATGTCCAGCTCCTCCTCCATCGTCGGGTAGCCCAGGTCGATCTTCATGAGGAAGCGGTCCAACTGGGCCTCCGGGAGGGGGAAGGTCCCGTCCATCTCGATGGGGTTCTGGGTGGCGATCACGAAGAAGGGCCGGGGCAGGACCCGGGTGCTCCCGTCCACGGTGGCCTGGAACTCGCTCATGCTCTCCAGGAGGCTGGCCTGGGTCCGGGGGATGGTGCGGTTGATCTCGTCCGCCAAAAGAACGTTGGCCATGACCGGGCCGGGATGGAAGACGAAGTCCCCGGACTTCTGGTCGTAGACCGAGAAGCCCGTCACGTCCGAGGGCAGGAGGTCCGGGGTGAACTGGATCCGACGGAAGACTCCCCCCATGCTGGCCGCCAGGGCCTTGGCCATGATCGTCTTGCCCAGGCCCGGCACGTCCTCCAGGAGGACGTGCCCTTCCGCCAGGAGGGCGATGGTCATGAGCTCCAGGGCCCGCCTCTTTCCAACCACAACCCGGGAGGCGTTTTCCACGAGGGCGGCGCAGTCGTTGATGTCCGGCATGGGTACATCATCCCGAGGATGGAAGCGGGCGTCAACGGATCGGGGACGGGGGGCCGAGGACGTGAGCGCCGCGGGAGTCCTCCTAGGTCACCGGCTCCTCGGCCCCGTCCGACCTTACCACGCGGAAGGCCCCGGTCGGGCAGAGGTCCACGCAGGTGGAACAGGCCCGGCAGAGCGTTGGATCATAGGCGGTCCTTCCTCCCGCGCCGGAGATAGCGCAGCAGTGGCCGATGTTCCAGCAGGCCCCGCAGGCGCTGCACTTCCCCTCGTCCAGGACGGCCCGACCCTCGTGTACGGTGAGCTCCCCGGCCGAGGCCAGGTTCCGCGACAGAAGGCCGCGGAGGTCCGCGAGCCGGACGAAGCCCATGTCCCGCATGTAGGCCGTGAACTGGTCCAGCATCCTCGGCAGCCAGTCGAAGCCCCGGAGCATGGTCTGGGTGCAGATCCACACGGCGTCCGCCCCCACCAGGAGGTGCTCCACCGAGCTGGCCAGGTCCGTCGCCCCGCCGGAGCTGATCAGGACGGCGTCGGGACCCGCGGCCTGGCGCATCTGGTAGGTCGTACGCAGGGCCAGGGGCCGGATCGCGGGCCCGGACATGCAGCCCAGGGTGATCTGGTCCTGCAGGCGGTAGATCCCCTTCAGTGGGTCGCGGATGTCGATGTCCGGGATTCCCAGGAGGTTGCCGTTGTGCCCGATCGCCGCGGCCCCCGCCCGCACGGCGGTTCGCCCGGCCAGGGGGGCCAGGTTCCCGTCCGCGGAGAACTTGGCGATGACCGGAACCCCCGCCGCCTCGCTCACGACCCGGACCACCTTGGGCATCTCCTCCATGTCGTTCCCCAGGCTGGCGCCGGTGTGCTTGGTGGTGGACGCTCCCGTGGAGGAGAGGTTGAAGGACATGTTTGGGCAGCAGAGGTTGAGCTCCACGATCCGAGCCCCGGCGTCCACGAAGCGTCGGGCCAGCCGGCCCCAGCCTTCGAGGTCCGTGCCGTCGTAGGTCATGGTCGGAATGACCACGAAGTCCGAGGAGGTCTTCCGGCAGGCCTCCTCGGTCAGGCGCAGGGACTCGTCCGCGGTGAGCCTCCGCTCGGCGGTGAAGATATGGTACCGGGATTTTTTTAGCCAGCGGTACCGGGGCGGAAAGTTGAGGTAGGGGAAGGGCTCTACGGCCAGCTTGATCGAGGCTCCCGCCCAGCCCGAATCCTCGGCGCGCCGGATCTGGTCCACCGTCGTGACCGTCGGACCGGAGCCGACGAGGAAGGGATTCTTGAACGCCACGCCGCCGATGGAGAAGGTCGTGTCCGGGCTTGATGTCATGGGGCCTCCTGGATGCGGTTCAAGCTGAACGGACGCAGTTCCGGGTTCCGGCGCTGCACCGCCTTCATGCATCGCTCAATCGGGTCGGAATTGCAAGAGGGGAGGCCGCGCATCCCCGTGCGGAACCGGAGCGCCCGGGGCCGGGTCCGCAGGAATAGCAAGAAGTATCAAGGTTCCGGGCGGATTTTCCGGAGTAGACTTTCGCGGACCTGAACTGCCTGCGTCCGGCGGGGGGAATGCTATGGAACCAGAAAATCCTTGGACGAAGATCCGACTCCCGGCGTTCCCGGGGATCTGCGCGATCATCCTCGTATCCTGTGTGATCGACGGAGTCGGGACCGGGTATGCGAGCCCGGCCGCGCAAGGCCCGGAGGCATCTGCGCCCGGGACTCCGACGGCGGTCGCGCCCGTGATCCCTTCGACAACCCCCTCGGAGCCGCCGCCCGCCTCGGCCCGGCTCCAGCTCCGGGAAGCCTCGGACCTGACGCCCGGCTACGGGCCCGTGACGGCCCAGGCCTGGAGGCGGGACGGGGCGACCCTGCTGACAGCCGACTTCGACCGCATCCAGCGCTGGGATGCCCCGGGTGCCCGCAATCTCGGGGCGATCGCCGGGACCGGCGGCCTCATCATCGATTTTTCCCTCTTCGAGCCGGCCTCCGGAAAGGCCCGCCTCGCCGTCGCCGCACGGGACGGGACGACGACCGTCCGGGATCCCGACGACGGCTCCCCGCTTGCCTCCGTATCCGTGGACGCGGACTGCGCGGCCTGGTCCCCCGACGGATCCGCCCTCGCGGTCTGCCTGACCGACGGGCGGGTCCTCGTCCTCGCCTGGCCGGGGCTGAAGACCTCCGCGGAGCTTCCGGCCGTCCCCGGCCGGGCTCCCCTACGTGCGGCCTGGTTCCCCTCGGGACGGGAACTCGTCCTCGGGGGCGCCTCGGGGGGCCTGGCGCGGTGGAGACCCGGGGAGCCGGCCGCCCGCCCCCTCGGCCCACGGCCCTCGGCCGGGTCGGCCGAGGCGGACGCGGCCGGTACCGACGCCGGGAAGCCCGCGGTCCTCGCCCTGGCGGTCTCCCCGGACGGATCCCGGGTCGCGGCCGCGGGCTCGGACGGAACCGTGACGGTGCTGGACCTCGTGTCCGGGGCGGCGGTCCTCCGCTTCCAAGCCCACCGGGGCGCGGCGCTCTCCGTGGCCTGGTCGCCGGACGGCACCCGGCTGGCCACGGGGGGACAGGACCGGCAGGTCCGGGTCTGGGCCGCTGCGGACGGTTCGCCCTACGCGATGCAGCACCACAACTCCCTGCCGGTCCGGAGCGTCGCCTGGAGGCCCGGAGGGAGCTTCCTGTCCTCCGGGGCCGGCTCGATGGACCTGAAAGCCCACACCGGCGCCACGATCCTGTGGGAGGTTCCCTGAGGAGGGGGAGGAGGATGGGGGCCTCCCTGATCCGGATGCTGGGGGAGTCTACGGGCACCGGGTACGGGTTTCCGGATCGGGGTGTCGGCGCTTATCCCCCCTCCTCCGGCGGCTCCAGAAGCCCGTGCTCCACGAAGCTCCAGTAACCGTCGGGGCAGAAGATGACGTGGTCCAGGAGGGGGATGCCTAGGGTGGCCCCGGCGTCCCGGAGGCGCTCGGTGATCTCCCGGTCCTCCGGGGAGGGGTCCAGGCGGCCCGAGGGGTGGTTGTGGGCGGCTATGATCGCGCAGGCCCGGTCCGAGATGGCTTCGGCGAAGACTTCCCGGGGGTGGACGACGGTCCGGTTCACCAGGCCCACGGAGACGACCCGGGCGGCCAGGACCTCGTGGGCTCCGTTCAGGGTCAAAACGGCGAAGCGTTCCTTGGTCCGATCCGCCCAGTGGGACACCAGGGGAAAGACGTCCCGGGGCCCGGAGATCCGCCGCTCCCGGAAGCCGTAGAGTCGCCTTCCCAGCTCCAGGGCCGCGGTCACACGGCAGGCCTGGGCGGGGCCCACCCCGGGAAGGCGGGCCAGATCCTCCGCGGCGGGAGTCCTGCGCTCCCCGTCGATCCGGGCCAGGATCTCCCGGGCCAGGGTCCGGACGTCCCGGCCCCGGGACCCGGTGCCCAGGATGACCGCCAGGAGGTCCGCGTCGGATATGTGCCCGGGGCTGGACTGGAGCAGGCGCTCCCGGATGTCGGGCTTGACTCCGTAGGCCTCGGGCCGAACCTCGTAGCTGGAGCTTTCCGCCATGCCGCCTCCTTGGGGCCCCCGTCCGGCAGCGGCCCGGGCGGGGGCTGATCCCAAGACGCGCGGGTTCGGGGTTTTTGATTGCGGAAGCGCGGGTTATTATGCGGCCGGGGCGTCCGGCGACGGTTCGCCGGTCTTGAGGAGGATCTCGAAGCGGGAGCCCGGGTCCCTGCGGTAGGTCAGGGTGCCCTCGTACTGTTTTACCAGGCTCTCCACGAGGATGAGGCCGATATGGTTCTCGATGGAGGATCGGTCGACGGACGGGTAGTCGAAGCCGGGACCGTTGTCGGAGTACGTCATCCGCAGTCCTTCCCGGTCGGCCCGGACCGAACATTCGATCCGCAGTCCTCCCTCCCCGGGACCGGCATGCTTGATGGAATTCGTGACCAGTTCCCCGAGCATGAGTCCGAGGGCGGAACACGTCTTCGTGGTGACGGCCAGGGGTTCCGAATGGAACGCTGCGGTGACGGGGCGATCAGAGGGCGTGACCTCCACGAGCCGGGACAGGAGATCCTCCAGGTAGTCCCCGGCGTCCAGCCGCTCGCCCTCCCCGGGTTTGTAGGAGAGTTTTTCGTAGAGGAGCCGGTAGCCTTCCAGGCGGGCTTCCAGGGCTTCCATTTTGGGCGTGGATTCTTCCATGCGGGTCATTCGCACCAGGGAGACGACCTGGGCCAGGTGGTTCTTCACCCGGTGGTTGGTTTCCCGGATGATCGCCTCCTTCTCGGCCAGTTGACGCCGGACCTCCTCGACCGTATCCCCCAGTTCCCGGTTCAGGATGCGGACGTTGGACTCGGAGAGGGTAAGGGCCCGCCAGTTCCCGAGCATCCTCCGGTAGAGTACCAGCATGACCGCGGTGGCGATCGCCAGGATCGCGAACCTCAGGGAGGTTTCCCTGCGCCAAGGGCCCAGCGCGGACGCGACGGGCTGTGCGACGGAAATCTCCAGGGGAAGATCGGGCAGGGCGCGCAGGACGATGAATTTCTCCACGTTGTCGATGGCCACGACTTTCCGATCGAAACCCTCCCGCCGGTCCCGCCAGACGCGTTCGGCCGCCAGGTTCCTTCCGACTTCCTTCGCGTCGAAGGGAGCCCGGGCCAGGATGATCCCGTCCTGCCGGACCAGGGTGATCGAGCCGTCCGGCTTTGGGCGGGCGCTCTCGTACAGTTCGTTGAGCGTGGGCAGTTCGATAGCGGCGAACAGGATCGCCATTCCCGCGTTGCCCCGGGTCAGGGGGTAGGAGACCGGGATGCCCCAGATGCCGGTTACCCGGCTCAGGACGGGGCCCGCGATGTAGAATCCCCGGGTCGCCTCGTCCTTTTGGGCCCGGACGTACTCGCGGTCTCCCACCTGGGCCAGGGCCTTGGAAGTGTCCGGGGAGGGGATATAGAAAAGCCCGTCGTCCCGGGAGACCAGACGGAGATCTATCCGGATCCGACCTTCCCTGCGCAGACTGTCCACCAGGCGGATGAAGCGGGGATCCGTCCTCGGGTCCGCCTCCGGGTTGTCCTGCAGCCATGCGTCCAGCAGCTTGAGGTACACCCGGACTTCCCCGAAGAGCCCGCCGGTCTGCTCCAGGACGACCTCGGTCATCCGGGTCAGGCTGTCCTCGGCGTTCAGGACCGCGGCGCGGTGCTCGGAAAGACTTCCCGCCACGGCGACGCCCCACAGGAGGGACGCGCTGGCCGCGAGTATCCCGAGGAGGAGCGGGTAGCCCTTGACCCCGGGCTCGACCGAACGAAGGCGCACTATAAACCCTCCACCAAGGCGGTACGGCCGTCGGGCGCGACTTTCGGAGACACTCCGCAAGGAATTTGAATGGGTTATTGAGATTCATCGTACACGATCCCGGTTGCGTGTCAAGGTGGAATCGCGCCGCTGTCGCAGACTGCGATTGACGGCGAATTTTCCGGGCATCCGGCGGCGCCGGGGCGGGCGCCGATCCGCCTTGACAATAGGACGGAACCCCCTTGACATTATTATTAACCAGGATAATAATAAGCCCATGCAGGGAACCAGGATCCTGGACTACATCTACGCCGCGCACAGGTATCTTGCGGAGCTGGAGAGCGTGCCGAGGGAATACGGGTCCGGGGAGAAGCTCTTCGCCTCGGAGATCCATACCGTCGCCGCGGTGTTCCACAGTCCCGGGTGCAACCTGACGTCCCTCGCGGCGGCCCTGGACGTGTCGCCCGCGGCGGCCTCGAAGTTCGTCGCGAAGCTCATCCGCCGCGGATACATCGTCAAGTACAAGGCCCCGGACAACAAGCGGGACGTCCTGTTCGAGGCCACGGAAAAGGGCAGGGCGGCCGCGAAGGGGCACGAGCGGTTCGAGAAGCGTACCTTCGCGAATCTTATCCGGGCGGAGGAAACCCTGGATCCCCGGGAGCGGGAAGCCGTCCGCGGGTACTTCGAGAAGCTCTTCGCCCTGGTCAAGTGACTTGGTGGATTAAAATTAACCAGGTTAATAAAAAAGAGACCGCCATCCTGGACAAGCGTGCGATCGCTCGCAGGGCGGCAAGGAAGGGGACTACGCTGCTTTCCTTCCTCCTGATCCTGTTTCCGCTCTCCGCTCAATCCGGGCCGCCGGCGATCTCTCCGGCCGCGGCGGGACCCGCGGTGATCCGCGTCACCGTCCTATGCCGCGAGCCGGGCGTACTAAGGGTCGATCTCGTCGACGAATCGACCTTCGGGGATCCCGGGCGGCCCCTTGCGAGAAGGGAGGTCCCCGTCGGGGCGGGGGGGCTCGCGGAGCCGGTGACGGTGTCCTTCGAGGGCCTCGCGCCGGGACGGTACGCGGTGCGCGCCTTCCTCGACATCGACGGAAACGGGCGCCTGAACGGGGGAGTCCTCGGACCGGCCGAACCCTGGGCCCTATCGTGGGCGGCGGGTCCGAGGCGCGGAATTCCCCGCTTCCAGGACATCGCCTTTTCGGCGGCTGGAGAAGTATTCGAGATTCATATGGAGGTGAAACGATGAAGGCTGTCTCGGGGGGACGACCCGGACGCAGGGGCTTTCGGAAGGCCCTGTTGCTCGGCTCGGCCCTGCTCTTTCCCGTGACCATGCTCTATTTTTCCCCGGGCATGGTGTTCCGGGGCGCGCGGCTGGGCATCCTGTCCGGCAGTTACCTGACTT
This sequence comes from Spirochaetota bacterium, assembly GCA_022703505.1. Classification (GTDB taxonomy): domain Bacteria; phylum Spirochaetota; class Spirochaetia; order Treponematales; family UBA12059; genus JAAYUR01. The sequence continues at coordinate 15,357 of JAKLDN010000010.1, forward strand.
TCGCGGCGCTTTTTCTGGGCGCCCTGGTCGCCGGACGGGCATGGTGCGGGTTCCTCTGCCCGGGAGGCGGCTTGTGCGAGACGGCCCGGGCGGTGAACGACGATCCCTTCCGCCGGGGGGGCTTGAAGGCCGTGAAGTACGTCGTATGGATCCTGTGGCTTGCCGGGATCGCCCTGGTGGCGGTCTTCGTGGGACACGGATTCCATGCAGTCGATCCCCTGCTGGGTACGGATCGAGGGGTGTCGATCCACTCCCTCGAACTCTGGCCGTTCTACTACCTCGTGATCGGGATCATCCTCGCCCTGTCCCTCTCCCTCGGGAGGAGGGGCTTTTGCCATACCCTCTGCTGGATGGCGCCGTTCATGGTGCTGGGCCGGGGTCTGCGGAACGCGATGAGGACCCCCGCCCTGCAGCTCGCCGCGGATCCCGAAGGATGCCCGGGATGCGGCGCCTGCCGGAAGGTCTGCCCCATGAGCCTCCCCGTCCCCGAACTCGTGCGGACGGGCTCCCTCGAACACCGCGACTGCATCCTGTGCGGAGAGTGCGTCCGTGCCTGTACGAAGGGATGCATCCGGCTGGAATTCGGCCGGCCCTCCGCGGTAGGCGTTAGATCCGGGATGAATCGAGGCGAACGATGAATGTCGGGAGCCGGGACGCCCGGGCGAAGCGTCTTGCGCGGATCGTGCCGACATACTGCTTCATGTACTTCCTCGGGCCTGTCCTGTGGCATGCATGGATGTCGTTCAGGCTGGGCTTCCTCGCTCTCGAGGAATCGTGCCGATGCCTGCTTTCGCCCTGGGCGATCGCCATCGCCGTCCTCCTCTTTACCCTCAACGCGGCGAGCCTGGCGAAGGGGGTGGAAAGGAACGGAGAGGGGGAGGGAGAGAGGGCGGCTGCGGGAAGGGTGGCCGTCCACTTCGCCTCCCTCGTAGCCTTCGCGACGATCGGCACCGCCGCCTCGATGTGCGCGCTCCGCGGCGCCGATGCCGGAGGGCTTCCGCCGCTGCTCAAGCCGGTCGTCGGCTCGCTCAACGGAGCCTCGATGTGCTTCGTGTTCTACGCGTCCTCCTCCGCGAACTTGATCGCGCGTATCTCCCCGCCGGGAAGAGGATCGAGCGAGGGCAGGCGCAGGATCCTCTCGATGTCGCGGGCGTGCAACGCCCTGCTTTTCGCGATCGGGCTTCCTCTTTTCCTGGCAACCAGCCTGTCCGCCGCCCGCCTTGGCGGCGGCATCCCGGCGGACCGCGGGATGAACCGACTCCTCGCTTCCCTGGTGGTGCCCGCGACGATGGGCAGCGCATTGTTCATCCGCGCCGACAGGAGATTGGCCGCAGCGCCGGGAGGCGACGGGAAGGAGATCGCGCGATGAGGGTCGAAGCCTCGATCCGGATTCCGTCCTGGAGCTCAAAGGTTTCCGCCGTATGGGTGTCGCTTCCGCGGACCAGGTCCTGGTCGGATTGCTGGATCCGATGTACCGGGGCTCCCCGTTTCCGCGCGGAACGGCAGCCGCCTTCCTGAACCCTGGCAAAGATCCGCCCGTACGCTTAGACTATACGCATGTTCACTCGGAGTGTCCGGAACCCGAAGCCGGCCGGCCTGGTCGCGTGCCTGGTCTGGTTGATCGCGGCCGCCGGTTCCTTCGGGGTGGAGACCCCCTTCCGGTTCACCTCCATCGGGGCCCGGGAGGGGCTTCCGAACTCCTCGGTGGCCGCGATCGTGCAGGATTCCCGGGGCTTCCTGTGGTTCGGGACCCAGAACGGCCTGGTCCGCTGGGACGGCTACACCTTCAAGCTCTTCGAGAACGCCCCCTTCGTCTCCGACACCCTGGTGCACAACCAGATCCAGACCCTCCTCCTCTCGGGAGACACCCTCTGGATCGGAACCTACGGGGGCTTGAACCGCTTCGACCTCCGGACCGAGTCCTTCACCGCCTACCGGAGCGATCCCAAGGATCCGGGATCCCTGAGCGCGGACCTGGTGATCTCCCTGTGCGAGGATTCCGCGGGGAGGCTCTGGGTCGGGACCTCCCGGGGACTGGACCGGCTGACCGAGAAGGGGACCTTCGTCCATTACCGGTCCATCCCCGGGGATCCCCGGAGCCTGGGAGCCGACCTCATCCGGTCGGTGTTCGAGGACAGCCGGGGTACGCTTTGGGTCGGCACCTCCGGGGGAGGCCTGGCCCGGTACCAGCCGGTGAGCGACGATTTCGACGTGGTGCGCGCCGGGCCGGGATCCTCCCTCCCGAGCGACTACGTGATGTCCATCTCCGAGTCGCCCTCCGGGGAACTCTGGTTCGCCTTCTGGTACGGCGGCATCGCCCGGCTCGCCGATCCCGAGTCCCTGCGCTTCGAACACGTGCGGCTTGCGGATGACCGGACCTATTTCGTGGACGCCCGGCGCGGGGATGTCGTGCTGGCGGGGTCCTGGGGCGGGGGGCTCTTCGCCTACCATCCCGCCACGGGCGCCCTGGAGCGGTACCGGGCGGCGGACGGTCCCGGCTCGATCGCCGGCGACGTAGTGTACAGCTCCCTGCTGGACGAGGACGGGGCGTTCTGGATCGGCACGAACGGCAACGGGGTGTCCCGGACCGAGCGCTCGGACCTGCGGTACGAGGCCTACCAGCACGGCGACGATCCGGGATCCCTCGCGGCGGGTAAGGCCTCCGCCATCCTGGAGGATTCCAGGGGTCGGCTCTGGGTGGGCATCTACAGCGGGGGCCTCGACCGGCGGGACCCCGGGAAGACCTCCTTCGCCCACTACCGCCGGGATCCCCGGAATCCCAGGTCCCTGCCCGACGACATCGTGAACGCCCTGTTCGAGGATTCCCGGGGCGAGATCTGGGTCGCCACCAACGGGGGGCTCTGCAGGTACGTCGAACGGACCGACGACTTCCAGGTGTACCGGAACGACCCGAAGGACCCCGATTCCTTCGCGGACCTGGTGGCCTACTCCCTTGCGGAGGCGCCGAACGGCGACCTCTGGGTGGGAACCTACACGAAGGGGCTCGACCGCTACGAGCGTGCCACGGGCCGGTTCATCCACTACCCTCCCGACGAGACGGATCCCTCGAAACCCGGCGCAGCCCTGGTCTACGCCCTGGCGCAGGGCCGGGACGGAACCCTATGGCTGGGGGTGGGCAACGGGTTGGAGCGCTATTCCGGGGGGGTCTTCACCCGCTACCGCTACGATCCGGCCAAGCCCGACGGGCTGGCCGCCCTGAGCGTGCGCAGCCTCCTGGTGGATTCCCGGGGAGCCCTCTGGCTGGGCACCGTGGGGGGCGGCCTGCAGAGGCTGGTGGACCCGGAGGCCGGCACCTTCCTCCGGTACGGCAGGGCCCAGGGACTTCCGGACAACTCCGTTCGGTCCATCCTGGAGGCCGACGACGGATCGATCTGGGTGGGCACCCCCTTCGGCCTGGCCATCGTGGACCCGGACCGGGGCGCCATCCGGGGCTTCTCGGTCTTCAATGACCTCAAGGACCGGGACTTCCACGTGGGGGCCTGGAAATCCCGGGACGGTTCCCTCTACTTCGGCGGCCAGGGGGCGGTGTACCGGATCCATCCTTCCTCGGAGACCTCGGCACGGAAACCGCCGCGCCTTCTGGTTTCCGAGCTCCGCATCGGGGGCAGCCCTTCCCGGGACCTCACGGCCCCGTCCTACCTGGACTCCGTCGAGCTTCCCTACGACGGCAACTCCTTCACCATCTCCTTCGCGGCGTCGGACTTCCGGGATCCCCGGCGCAACCGGTTCTCGTACTATCTGGAGGGATTCGACAAGGCCTGGAGTCCCGTGTCGCCGGCGCGTTCGGCGACCTACACGAACCTGCGGGGGGGCACCTACGTCTTCCGGGTCAAGGCCTCGGACAACGAGGGGGTCTGGAACGAGGAGGCCCTGGCCCTGCGGGTGCGGGTCCTCTCCCCGCCCTGGCTGAGCCCGCCGGCCTATGCCCTCTACCTCGGGCTCCTGGCGGGATTGTGGTACCTGACGGCCTCCACCCTCCGCGGCCGGGAGTTGAGGGCTCGGATCCGGGAGCTCACGGAGCTCAAGGGACGGCTCGAGGAGGCGAACGACCGCCTTTCCGACCTCTCCCTGCAGGATCCCCTGACCCTCGTGGCGAACCGCCGGCGCCTGGACGCGGAGCTCCAGAGGTCCCACGCCTCCGCGGTGCGGGACAGGCGGCCTCTCTCGCTTCTGATGGTCGACCTGGACCACTTCAAGGATTTCAACGACCGCTACGGACACCTTGCCGGGGACGAGGCGTTGAAGTCGGTGGCGGAACTCCTGCGGAAAGAGGTAAGTCGGGCTTCCGACTTCGTGGCCCGCTACGGCGGGGAGGAGTTCTCCGTCCTCCTGCCCAACACCGCCGAGGAGGGAGCCTCCCGGGTCGCGGAGAGGATACGGTCCCAGGTGGAGGCCCTGGGAATCCCCAACGAGGCCCTGGGATCCGCGGCGGTGGTCACCCTGAGCGTGGGGATCTCGTGCGTCGTGCCCGGCCCGGAATCGACGCCCGAGGCGATCGTGGCGGCCGCCGACGCGGCCCTGTACCGGGCCAAGGCGGCCGGCCGGAACCGGGTATCCTTCTGATCTCCGGCCCCGGCCCGGACCGCGTCCGAGTAGGATGGAATAACGAGAAATGTTCTTGTTATTGCCCCTATTCCGCTTGCATGTTCCGCGGAGGTGGATTAAAATTCCAACGCGCGAACACTTTCGCGAAAAAGAGGGAGACATGAAGAGCGTCAAGGGAACCGAGACCGAAAAGAACCTTCTCACGGCCTTCGCCGGGGAGTCGCAGGCTCGCAACCGCTATACCTACTACGCGTCCAAGGCCCGGGAGGAAGGGTTCGTCCAGATCTCCCAGATCTTCGAGGAGACGGCGAACCAGGAGAAGGAGCACGCCAAGCGGCTCTACAAGTTCCTCGAGGGCGGAGAGGCCATGGTCTCCGCGTCCTTCCCGGCCGGAACGATCGCCGGGACCTCGGTGAACCTGATGCACGCCGCGGAAGGCGAGAACTACGAGTGGAAGAAGATGTACCCCGGCTTCGCCAAGATCGCCCGCAAGGAGGGCTTCGATGCGATCGCCACGGTCTTCGAGGCCATCGCGGTGGCGGAGAAGCAGCACGCCAAGCGCTACGAGAAGCTCAAGGCCAACGTGGACGCCGCCCAGGTCTTCAAGAAGGAGAAGTCCGTGACCTGGCGCTGCATCAACTGCGGCTACATCCTGGACGCCGTGGAGGCCCCCAAGGCCTGCCCGGCCTGCGCCCACCCCCAGGCGTACTTCGAGGTCCTGGCCAAGAATTACTGATTCCCGGAATCGACGCTTGACGTCAAAAGGAGGCTGATATGGCCAAACCGATGGAAGTCTACAAGTGCATGAAGTGCGGCAACATCGTGGAAGTCCTCCACGGCGGGGACGGGGACCTGGTCTGCTGCGGCGAGCCGATGAAGCTGCTCAAGGAGAACACCAGCGACGGCGCCAAGGAAAAGCACGTCCCCGTGGTCGAGAAGACCGCGGAGGGCTACAAGGTGAAGGTCGGATCCGTGGCGCACCCGATGCTCCCGGAGCACTACATCGAGTGGATCGAGCTGGTGGCGGACGGGATCTCCTACCGGGCCTTCCTGAAGCCCGGCTCGGCGCCGGAAGCATTCTTCCCCGTCAAGGCGAAGTCGGTGTATGCTCGGGAGTACTGCAATCTGCACGGGCTGTGGAAGGCCTAGCAGGTTGTTGAAACACTCGAAGCATTTCAACAACCTGCCATGCGATAGCTCGGGAGCCGGGCGGTTCCCTGCGCTATCGCGAGATTTAGGAAGCTGTCGAAAAAGGCGCCTTCGCCTTTTTCGACAGCCGTAGAGTCGAGGAGGAACCGGAATGCAGAAGTACGTGTGCGACGTGTGCGGCTACATCTACGATCCCGCGGTCGGCGATCCCGACGGCAACGTGAAACCGGGGACCCCCTTCGAGAAGCTCCCGGCGGACTGGGTCTGCCCCATGTGCGGGGCCGACAAGGGAAGCTTCAGCCCGGCGTAAGCCCGCCCCCCGGGCCGACCGCGGCCGGACGAAACCGTCCCGGCGGCCGAGCCGGGTCGTTGATGCCTTCGCCTCTTGCGGCTAGAATAGGCCGTCCCGGAACGCCGGGGCGGCTTATTCGTTTTTTCAGGAGGACCTTGGTGATCTCCCGTGAGGACTTCATATTCGCCATCGGGTTCGACGGCGCCGAGGCGGTGGTGGACGGCCGGGCCAAGCGCGAGTTCGGCAAGCTCTCCATTCGGGAACTGACGGAGGCGGGCCAGTGGCGCGCGGCCTTCGCGGCGGCCCTCTGGTCCGGCAAGGACGAGGATATCCAGGAGTTCCGCTCCCTCTACAACCGCGCTTCCGGCTCGGACTACAAGACCGTGGACGAACTCAAGCGCCTGTTCGGGGTGCAGAAGGAAGAGATCGCGAAGGCGTTGGTGTTATAGCGGGTGAATGGGTGAATCGTGAATAAGTGAATATGGGGGATGCCACTGCCCGCCGTTCCTATTCACCCATTCACCTATTCACTATTTCCGCAATCACACACTTCAGATACCACGACTCCGGATACCCGGACACCACGGGATGATCCGGGGCCTGGCCGCGGTCCTCCAGGTAGCGGAGGCGTCGGCCGGAATCCGCGGCGGCGTCCTCCAGCATGGCCCGGAATCTCTCCCGATCGAACCACCAGGAACAGGAGCAGGTCGCCAATACGCCCCCGGGTTCCAGGAGCCGCAGGGCGCGGAGGTTGATCTCCTTGTAGCCCCGGGCCGCACCCTCCAGGGCGGCGCGGTTCTTGGCGAAGGCGGGGGGGTCCAGGACCACGAGGCCGAAGCGGCGGCCCTCCTTTTCCAGGTCCCGCAGGAGGTCGAAGGCGTTGGCCGCTCGAACCTCGACCTTGTTTTCTAGCCCGTTGCGGCGGGCGTTCTCCCGGACCTGGGCGACGGCGGCCTCCGAGGAGTCCACGGACAGAACGGAGGCGGCCCCCGCCCGGGCCGCGCAGAGCCCGAAGCCCCCGGCGTTGCAGAAGGCGTCCAGGACGGTGCGGCCCGGGGCGTAGGCCGCGGCGGCTGCGCGGTTCTCCCGTTGGTCCAGGAACCACCCGGTCTTCTGTCCCCCCGCCAGGTCCACGACGAAGGAAAGCCCGTTCTCCCGGATATCGATCCGGTCCGGCACGGAGCCCGCAAGGACGCCGACGGAGGGGGAAAGGCCTTCCAGCCGCCGGACCGGTGCTTCGCTCCGCTCCAGGATCCCGTCGGGGCCGAGGGCGCCGCGCAGGGCCTCGACGATCCCGGCCTTCCGGGCTTCCGCCCCCGCAGCCAGGACCTGGAGGACGATCCAGGAGCCCGGCTCCCCGGCGGGCTCGCCGTCCGGGCCGAGGGGCGTCCCGACGAAGCGGTCCGCCACCAGGCCGGGAAGGCCGTCCGCCTCCCCGAAGACGATCCGGGCGCTTTCCGAGGAAAGGTCCCGGACCCGGCGGCGAAAGGCCAGGGCGGTCTCCAGGAGCCGGCGGGTGAAGGCCCCGTCCCAGTCCTCGTCGGACCGGGAATGGAGGCGGACCCGGATCTTGGAGCCCGGGCTCAGGGTGCCGGAGCCCAGGAAGCGGCCCCGGGCCGCGAAGACCCTCGCCTCCGCGCCGGAGGCCGCCGGGCCGTCGGCGCGGGCGATCTCGTTGTCGTAGATCCAGGGGTGCCCCGCCAGGATGCGGTCCTCCTCCCGGGGCTTCAGTCGAATGTCCACCTTCGCGTCCATGGGGAAAATCTAGCCCGGGCGGGGGGTGTCGGGCTAGGGCTCCCTTGATCAATTGCGAAGGGTTCTATATATTTCTACCGATAAGCAAGCGGCTCACCCGATCCATGGGATGGGAGGGCCGCGGGATCCGGCCTGTTCGGCTTTCGCGGAGTTTCCGGGAAGCCGCCGTATCCGTCGCCGCGGCCCCACGGGGGTGGCACCTCGCATCGGAAGACCGGATCCGACACGCTCGCTCGTACGAGGAGTGACCATGAAACGCCCCGTCCTTTGCGCGGCCGCCGTCCTGGCGGTTCTCCTTCCCCTGTCATCCTGCGGAACCCGCGTCTCCGCCTCCCCCCTCGGCCTCGCCGGAAACGGCGACGTGGTCGCCCGGGAGCTCCGGGTTTCCGGATTCGACGCCGTGGCTTTCGGCGGAGCCGGTATCCTCCGGTTTCACCGCGCGCCCGCCCATCGGGTGGTCGTGACCCTGGATTCCAACCTACTGGAGAGCTTCCAGGCGGAGCTTCGCGGTTCCACGTTGGAGCTGGGCTTCAAGCCGGGATTCCAGATCAACCGCTACTCCAAGCTCGAGATCGATCTCTACCTCCCGGACTTGAAGGGGATCACCCTGTCCGGTTCCGCGGAGGCGGCCCTCCTGGATTCCTTCCGGGGTTCGACCTTCCAGGCGAATCTGAGCGGCTCCGGCCGCCTGATCGGGGAAGTTCGGATGGACAGGATCCGGGTGACGATGTCCGGATCGGGCAACGTGGAGCTCGGCGGGGAGGCGGACCGGCTGGAGGCGGACATCTCCGGCTCCGGGGTGATCAAGGCCGCCCGCCTCGAGGTCCGCTCGGCCCGGGCTAGCCTGACCGGGCTCGGTTTCCTGGATGTCCGGGTCCGGGACGACCTGGACATCCGCCTGAGCGGGGCGGGCCGGGTGCGGTACTTCGGCGATCCCAAGGTCCGGAGCAGCGTCACGGGCGCCGGGACCGTGGAACGGGCGGGCGCCTGATAGTCCGCCGAGGCCCCGATCCGTCCCGAAACGGGAAGATTCATCCGGGGCGCGTCGGCATTTTTCCCCGTTCGGCTGTATACTAAGGGCTGCCGGCCTTCCGCCGGCGGCCCTTTCATTTCCGGATTATGGAGGATGCTATGGCGCAGTCGAAGTCGGGTCGATGGATTCTTTCCGGCATCGTTAGCCTGGCCCTCGGGGCCGCCGCCCTGACGACCCTGGCTTCCTGCTCCGCGGCTCCCGCCCAGCGGCCGGAAACCGTCGCGGCCGCGCCGGAGCCCGAGACCAAGCCCTCCGACGATTACTCTCCCAAACCTCCCGTGCCGCCTCCGGCCCCGGGGCCCTCGGGAGACAAAGGATCCGCGGCCGCGGCCGCCTCGGAATCCTTGAAGATGGAGGAATTCTCCAAGGACCGAGCAGCGGGGGCACCCGCCTCGCCGTCCGCGCCGGGCCGCCCCTCCGCCCCTCCCTCCGCCTCGGGCCTCAAGGCGGGCTTCTCGGACGACAACGCCCAGTTCAACTACTTCCTGGGCTTCCTGGAGGAGTTCGGCCACGTCCCGAACCACGCCTTGGAGATCGGGGAGCGCATCACCCTAAGGATCCAGGACTCCGCGGGCAAGGCCGTGCCGAACGCCCGGGTCGCGGTCCGCGCGGGGACCCGGGTCCTGGACCAGGGGCTCTCGTACGCGGACGGCACCTTCCGGCTCTATCCCCTTATCTACGAGACCACCGCCGCCAGCCTCTCGGTCCGGGTGGAGTCCCAATCCGGCTCCGCGAGCCTGGACGTGACCCGGGACGGGCCCCGCCGGGTCGTGGTCAAGCTGGACCGGCCGCGGGTCCTGCCCGCCCCCCTGCCCCTGGACGTCCTCTTCGTCCTGGACACCACGGGTTCCATGGGGGAGGAGATCGAGCGCCTTCGGGACACCATCGAGATCGTCCACGCCAACATCCGCGCCATGACCCCCAAGCCGGCGGTCCGGTTCGGCATGGTCCTCTACAAGGACCGGGGGGACGAGTACGTCACCCAGGTCGTGCCCTTCACCGCGGACCTCCCGGCCTTCCAGGCGGCCCTGGCGGAGGTCTACGCCTCGGGCGGCGGGGACACCCCCGAAGACCTCCAGGCGGCCCTGGAGGACTCCCTCAAGAAGATGGACTGGAACAAGGACGGGGTGCGGACCGCCTTCGTCATCACGGACGCGGAGCCCCACCTGGACTACGGCCAGAGCTACACCTACGCCCACGCCGCCAAGGACGCCCGGGCACGGGGCATCCGCTTCCATACGATCGGGACCGGAGGCCTGGCCGTGGAGGGCGAATACGTCCTGCGCCAGCTGGCCCAGTTCACCGAGGGCAAGTACATCTTCCTGACCTACGGGGAGACCGGGGAGTCCGAGGGCGGCGCCCCGGGCTCGGTGAGCCACCACACGGGATCCAACTTCCAGACCGACAAGCTGGAGGCCATCGTCATCCGCTTCGTGAAGGAGGACCTGGCCAACCTCTCGGACGTGCCCCTGTCCATGGACGAGGACTACTTCGAGGCGACCAAGATCCCCGAGGAGGAGCGGGACGCCACCCTGGACAAGCTCTTCGAGGAGGCCCTGAGGAACCTCACGGACTACTCGACCTTCAAGGTGGAGAAGGACACCCCCGCCGCGGTCCTGCCCCTGGTTCCGAATACCCCGGACCTGGCCTCCAACGCCGAGTACTTCGGGGAGAGGCTCCTTTTGACCGCGGTCAAGTCCAAGGCGTTCAAGCTGGTGGAGCGGAAGTCCCTGCAGTCGGTCCTGGAGGAGCTGGAGCTCCAGCTCTCGGGGCTGGCGGACGAGAAAGCCGCCGCCCGGGCGGGCGAACTCTTGGGGGCGGACATCCTGGTGACCGGCTCGGTCTTCCGCCGGGACGGGAAGTTCGAGATCTTCCTGCGCCTGGTCCGGGTCTCCACCGCCGAGGTCCTGTCCGTGGCCCGGGCCCGGGTGGACGCGAAACTGGGGCTGTGACGGAACGGTTTCCGGATTCAACCACGGAGGTCACGGAGAGCACGGAGGAAGCCGGGCTTGGAACCATAGATCCGACAGGATGGAAAGGATGAAGAAAGGATGAACAGGATGGAAGCTTGGGATCGGATATTCCCTATGGTGTATCCTGTCCATCCAGGATTTGATCCTGTTCATCCTGTCCGCTCCTTGGATGTGTAGTCTTTCTTCACCGTGTCCTCCGTGTGCTCCGTGGTGAATTCCTGAAAAATGCTGATACTATCGACAGATGGATAAGGGGAGAACCCGAATGCAAGTGGTTTCGTCGGCTCCGGCGGTAGTTCCGGCATGAGCGCGCAGAAGAAGAAGCCGACCGTCTTCCGTTGTTCCTCCTGCGGCCACGAGGAGGCCAAGTGGCTGGGCCGCTGTCCCTCCTGCGGGGAGTGGAACACCCTGCGGGAGGCGGCGGCTTCCGCCTCGTCCGTCCGCGCCGCGGGAGCCGCGGGCACCGCCGAGAGGTGGTCCCTGCCCCTGGCCGCGGTGGACCCCGCGGAGGGATCCCGCTTCCCTTCCGGCATGGCCGAGGTGGACCGGGTCCTGGGCGGAGGGGTCATGAAGGGCTCCTCGGTCCTGGTGGGCGGGGAACCGGGGATCGGCAAGAGTACCCTCCTTTTACAGGTGGCCGCCAAAGCGGGGGTGTCCGGCCGGGTCCTCTACGTCTCCGGGGAGGAGAGCGCGCCCCAGATCCGGCTGCGGGCGGACCGACTGGGCCTGGCCCGGGAGGGTCTGGAGATCCTCTGCTCCGGGGACCTGGAGCTGGTCCTGGACGCCCTGGAAAAGCTCAAGCCCCGGGCGGTGGTGATCGACTCCCTGCAGACCCTGAGGTCCGCGGAGGCCGGGAGCGTGCCGGGCACGGTGAACCAGGTGAAGTACTGCGCCCTGGCCCTGTCCGAGTGGGCCAAGGAGGCGGGCTCGGCGGTCTTCCTGGTGGCCCACGTCACCAAGGAGGGGGCCATCGCGGGCCCCAAGGCCGCGGAGCACATGGTGGACGCGGTCCTCTACTTCGAGCAGACCGACGGGGAGCTCCGCTTCCTCCGGGCCACGAAGAACCGCTTCGGGTCCACGGACGAGGTGGGCCTGTTCACGATGACCGAGACGGGCCTGGCGGAGGTGGCGGATCCCTCCCGGCTCTTCCTGACCCGCCGGGAGGGGGGCCTGCCCCCGGGCGCCGCCGTGGCGCCCCTCTGGGAGGGGAGCCGCTGCCTCCTGGTGGAGATCCAGGCCCTGACGGTCCCCGCCAAGGCCTCCCTGACCCGGGTCTACTCGGACCGGGTGGACGCGGGGAGGGTGGCCCGGATCGCCGCGGTCCTGGAGCGCCACGGGGGCCTGCGGTTCTCGGACCAGGACATCTACGTGAACGTGGCCGGGGGCATGCGCATCGCCGAGACAGGGGCGGACCTGGCCGTGGCGGCGGCCCTCTACTCCGCCCGGTCGGGCCTGTCCCTGCCGGACCGGTGCGCCGTGGCCGGGGAGCTCTCCCTGGCCGGGGAGGTCCGGCCCCTGCGGCGGATGCGGGCCCGGGTGCGGGCCTGCGGGGCCCTGGGGTATGCCGAGGTCCTGGGTCCCGTCCCCGAGGACGGGGAGAGGGAGCCCGGGTGGACCGGGGCCGCCACGATCAAGGAGGCGATCCGCAGGCTCTTCGGGCCGGGGGCCAGAGGGGCGTCCGGCGGAAAGCCCGGGCCGGAGGGGAGGGGGGAATCCGTATGAAACTGTCCATCGAGACCCGGAAGTCCGGAGTCGTGGTGCCCCTGGGGGCCCTTCGGACCGCCCGTTCCGGCGGAGTGGGGGAGTATCCGGACCTGCCGGTCCTGGGCGAGCTCTGCGAGCGCTGCGGGCTGTCCTTCGTCCAGCTCCTGCCGGTGAACGACACGGGCTTCCAGAGCTCGCCGTACTCGGCCCTGTCCGCCTTCGCCCTCCATCCCCTTTACCTTCGTCTGGCGGACCTGCCCGAGGCCGCGGCCTTCCGGGCGGAGGCGGAGTCCCTGGCCTCCCGCTTCGGAGGGAGGAAGAGGTTCCCGTATCCCGAGATCCTGTCCGCCAAGCTCGCACTCCTGCGCCGGATCTTCGACACCGCCCTCCCGGCGATCCGGAAGGACCCCGCCCTGGCCGCCTGGATCGGGGCCAACCCCTGGGTCCGGGACTACGCCGTCTTCCTGGGGCTCAAGGAGGAGCACGGCGGGAAGTCCTGGAAGGACTGGCCCGCACGCCGGGATCCCGGGGCCGGGGACATCGAGGCCCTCTGGGAAGAGCCGGGCCGCCGGGACGGCCACCTCTTCCACGCATGGGTCCAGCTGCGCTGCGAGGAGCAGTTCCTCGCGGCCTCCCGGGCCCTGGAGAAGCGGGGCGTGGCCTTGAAGGGGGACCTCCCCATCCTGATGAACGACGACTCCGCGGACGTCTGGGCCCACAGGTCCTGGTTCCGCACGGACCGGATCGCCGGTGCGCCCCCGGACATGTTCTCCGAACTGGGGCAGAACTGGGGCTTCCCGATCTACGACTGGGGCGCCCTGGCCCGGGAAGGCTATTCCTTCTGGACCGGGCGCCTCGCGCAGGCGGCCAAGTTCTACGGGGCCTACCGCATCGACCACGTCCTGGGCTTCTTCCGGATCTGGGCCCTCCCGGAGCGGGAGGAGTCCGGCTACCTGGGAGCCTTCGAACCCGGAGCCGCGGTCTCCCGCGCCGAGCTCGCGGCCGCGGGATTCTCCGACGGCCGGATCCGCTGGATCTCGGAGCCCCACATCCGGGAGGCGGCCCTGTCGGAGGCCGCGAGCCGGGGCGCCGCGGCGGCCGTCGCGGCCGAGGGGATCGCGGCCCGGGCGGCGGAGGCCCTCCTGGACCGCATCGGCTCGGAGCCCCTTTTCCTGTTCAAGCGATCCGTCCGGGGGGAGAAGGACATCCGGGCGGCGGGGCTTCCGGAGGCCCTCCGGGACTTCCTCCAGGCCGCGTGGAGGGACCGGGTCCTCATTCCCCTGGGCCCGGACTCCTTCGCCTTCGCCTGGCGTCACCCTTCCGCCTCCGCGTGGCCCAGCCTCTCGGATTCCGAGCGGTCCGCCCTGGAGGGTCTGCTCCGGGCCAAGGCCGCCGAATCGGAGAGGGAGTGGGAGGAGCACGGCCGCCGACTCCTGTCGGTCCTCAAGGACGCCGCGGACATGCTGCCCTGCGCGGAGGACCTGGGGGCGGTGCCCCCTCTCGTGCCCAAGGTGCTAGCGGAACTCGGGATCCTGGGCCTGCGGATCCCCCGCTGGACCCGCCGCTGGGACGAGCCCGGCCAGCCCTACGTCGAGCCCGGGGACTTCCCGAGGCTGACGGTCTCGGCCCCGTCCGTGCACGACACCTCGACCCTGAGGGATTGGTGGGAACACGAGGCCGGGCCCGCGGACCGTACGGCCGCCTACGGGGCGGCTCCGCCGGAATCCTGGTTGCCCGAGGTCGGGGCCCGGGTCCTGGCGCGGTTCGCCGCGGGGGCTTCGGTCCTCCTGGTGGTCCAGCTCCAGGACCTCCTGGACCTCTCCCCGGCCTACGCCTCCGGGGACTCCCGGGCCGACCGGATCAACGTCCCGGGCACCGTCGCGGATTCGAATTGGACCTGGAGGATGCCGGTCACTCTGGAGGATCTTGCCGCCGACCCCCAGTGGGCCGGGAGGGTGGGGCGCTCGGTCGACCGGTCCGCGGCGAGGCGGGCGGCCTCTCCGGCCGCGGGGCCCTAGGAACCGCGGGTTCCGGAGCGGAAGGGCCGGACGGCCGTCCCGGGCCGGTCCCGGCCTGCCCGGCGGGAGCCCCGGCGGCCAGCTCGTAGAGCAGGACGGCCGCGGACTGGGCCACGTTGAGGCTCTCGAGGTCCCCCGTGCCGGGTATCCGGACCAGGGCGGAGCAGGCCGCCCGGGAGGCGGGGGAGATCCCCGTCTCCTCGTTGCCCAGGACCAGGGCGACGGCCCGGCCGGTCGGCAGGGCGGACAGGGCCTCCCGGACGGTCCGGGAACCCCTATGGTCGGCCCCCAGGATGGCCAGGGACGGACCGGCCCGGCGCGCGAGCTCCCCGGCGTCCGATGCCCCGTACAGGTTGACCCATTCCATCCCGCCCTCGGCCACCCGGAAGGCGCTGGTGGTGACCAGGGCGGCCGCGGAGGGTCCGGCCAGGACTACGTTGCGGACGCCGAAGAAGGCGGCGGAGCGGACGATGGCCCCCAGGTTGTGGTCGTTCCCCAGCCTGTCCAGGACCAGGATCCGCTCCCCCCGGGCGGCCCAGCCCGCGGCGGTCGCGGCGTCCAGGTCCGGCACCTCGGGGGCCTCTATCATGGCCACGGCCCCCTGGTGGTGGACCGTCCCGGCCAGGCGCTCGAGCTCCTCGGGGCTCACCATGCGGTACAGCGTCTTGCGCTCGGCGAAGCGGCGCAGGACGGTGCGGAACTCCGGCAGGAGGGACTCGGCGAGGAAAAAGCGGCGGACGCGGTCGGGATTCCGGTCCAGGAGGGCCCGGACGGCGGACAGTCCGCAGACGGCAAGTTCCCGGGTGAGCTTGTTTTTCACGAATCCATGGTACTTCGGGCACGGCCCCCGGGGCAAGCGCGTCCCGGATCGGCTTGTCATCGGCGGCCCCCTCGGCGTAGTATGGACGGGTATGACAGACGTACAGGTTTCCGCCGTCAACGAGGAGACGATCGACACGATCCTGGCCGGGGACGTGGAGTTCTCGGGGACGATGGTCTTCAAGAAGCCCCTGATGATTAAGGGCAGGGTGAGCGGCACGATCCGCTCCGAGAGCGACCTCTACATCGACACGGGGGCCGTGGTGGAGGCGGAGATTTCCGCCAACCAGGTGTCCGTGCGCGGCACCGTCAAGGGCAACGTGGTGGCCAAGGACCGGGTGGACCTCTACGCCTCCTGCTCCCTGGACGGGGACATCCGGGCCCCGGAGGTGACCATGGAGACGGGCTGCCGGTTCAACGGGATCTGCACCATGACCGGGAAGAAGGCGGATGCGCCGGCTTCCTGATCCCCGGATCGCCTTCCTGGCCCTGATCCTGGCCCTGGCGACCGGACCGGCTTCGGATCTCGGCGCCCAAACACCCCGTCCGGATGCCTTGAAGCTCTACCGGGAGGGCCGGTACGAGGAGTCCCGGGTCCAGTGCCTCCAGGAAATCTCCCAGGATCCCGCCAACATCGAGGCCTACGTGGTCCTGGGTTGGAGCCTGGTGGCCCTGGGGCGCCACGCGGACGCGGAGGTCTACGCCCGCAAGGCCTACGACGAGGTGCGCAAGGATCCCCGGGTCATGGAGACCCTGGGCGAGGCCGCCTACTTCCTGGGCAAGAACGACCAGGCCCTGCGCTGGTTCCAGTCCTACATCACGGCCCTTCCCGAGGGCTCCCGCGTCGCCTCGAGCTACCAGTACATGGGGGAGATCTACATCCGCACCTCCCGCTGGGGCCACGCGGACATCGCCCTGCGCACGGCCCTCCAGTTCGAGCCGTCCAACGCCCGGTGGTGGGCCCGACTGGGCTACGCCCGGGAGATGGGTGGGGACCTGCGCTATTCCCTGGAAGCCTACGACGCGGCCCTGAAGATCAACCCCGGCCTGACGGACGCCCAGCTCGGCCGGGACCGCGTGTCCAAGCGCCTCCGCTGACGTGCCCTTCCGCGCCGCCTTCCGCACCTTCGGGTGCAAGCTCAACCAGCTCGAGACCGAGGCCCTCGCGGGAGCCTTCCGGGAATCCGGGACCGTCCTGGTCCCGTTCTCGGAGAGCGCGGACGTCTACGTCGTGAACACCTGCACCGTGACGGGCAAGGCGGAGCAGAAGGCCCGACGGGAGATCCGGAAGGCCCTGCGGTCGAATCCCCGCGCCGTGGTCCTGGTCACGGGCTGCTGGGCCGAGGTGGGGACCGAGGAGGTCGCCGCCCTGGGCCCCCGGACCGTGGTGATCCCCGGGAGCCGGAAGGACGACGCGGCCCTCCTGGCCTCGGACCTGGCGGAGGCCTGGGAGAAGGGGATGGACCTGGCGGAGGCCGCGGAGCGGGGCCGGGACGCCCGGGCCGGCCGAGCCCACGACCCCTTCGCCTTCCGACCCGAGACCTTCCTGCTCCACTCCCGGGCCTCCCTCAAGATCCAGGACGGCTGTGACAATCGCTGTGCCTACTGCCGGGTCTGCCTGGCCCGGGGCCCCTCCCGGAGCCTCGAGCCCGGCGGAGTCGTGGAGCGCGCCCGGGCCCTGGCGGTGCGGGGCGCCCGGGAAATCGTCCTGACCGGGGTGAACCTCTCCCAGTACCGGGCCGGGGGCCTGTCCATGGCGGGCCTCCTTACCCTCCTGGTCCGGGAAACCGAGGGGGTCTCCTACAGACTGTCCTCCTGGGAGCCCGACAAGGTGGACGAGGAGTTCCTGACGGCCTTCGCCCTGCCCCGGGTGCGGAACCACCTGCACCTGGCCGTCCAATCCGGCTGTGACGCCGTCCTGGCCCGGATGGGCCGGGGCTACCGCTCCGAGACCGTGCGCCGGGCGGTCCGGGACCTCCGGGCCGCCAAAGCCGACCCCTTCCTGGGGGCGGACCTGATCGCCGGCTTTCCGGGGGAGACGGAAGCCGAGTTTCAAGCCACCTTCGATCTGTCCGCGGAGCTCACCTTCGCCTGGATCCACGCCTTCCCCTTCTCGCCCCGGCCCGGCACCAAGGCCTTCGGGATGCGGCCCCGGGTGCCCGAGCGGACCGCGGGAGCGCGGGTGGAGGCCCTCCTGGACCTGGGACGCCGGAGACGGGCGGCCTACGCGGCCCGGGCTGTCGGGCGCCTCACCCGGGCGGTCCTGGAGGACCCCGCGGAGGAGGACGGCGCGGAAGCGTCCGGGGTCGAATCCGAGTACGAACCCGGACCGGACCCCGCCCGGGAGGCCGCGGTCGCGGCGATCTCGGACGAGTACCTACGGCTGGAGGTGACGGGGATCCCGGAGTCCCTGCGTCGCCGGGGGTCCGAGGTCTCCTGCCGGATCGTGGAGGCCCTGCCCGGCGCCGGGGACCTGGGAATCCCGGACGCCCGGGCCGAATTCGTCGGTCCCTGAGCCCGGGATCCTGGAAAAAACTCCATTCTGATATATACTCTCCTGTACCCTCGTCCAACGTTTCCGGAGGCCCGCATGCGCCGAATGCTTCCAGTCCTGATCCTCGCCCCCCTCCTCCTCCTGGGCGGCTGCGACGCCTTCTTCACGAACGTGTTCGAAGGCCTCTACACCCTGGAGGTCCCGAGCGCGGCCGAACTCGGTACCCTGCCGGTATCCGACCTGGAGCGCCTGGCGGAGGATGACCAGTTCTTCGAGGAGTTGGCCGGGGATCCCGCGAAGGAAGATGCGGTTCTGGAAAACCTCGACAACTATTTCGGACCCGAGGGGGACGGGACCGTGGACACTCCCGAGGAACAGCGAGCCGCGGCCCTGTACGCGGAGGTGTTGCTGCGGACGTCGGGGGCGGACCGGGTCGTCGCGGGTCTGGCGGGGTACCTGGCCTCCGCGGACGGGTTCGACCAGCTCGAGACGAATCCCGGTCCGGAACTTGCGGAGCTTTTCGGAGAATCCCTCCGGACCCTCGCCGAGATCGAGGCCATGGTCGCGGCCTTGGACGCGGCCTGGGACGCCTACGCGGCGATCGGCGCGGGCCTGGCAACATCCCCCCTGGACGAGTCCCTGAACGCCGGCGACATCGCCTTCGGCGCCGCCTTAGCCGCGGCCCTGAAGGGGGTTACGGTGACGAGCGGCCAAACCGATGCCGAGTATATTTACGCTTCAATTCAAGGAACCGCGGGCGGGATGAGCGCTGATTTCAGCACAACTGTACTGTCGGACACCGAGATGGATTACCTATTCCTGGCCGCGGGATTCGACCCCGCGGACCTGGGCCTCTAGAGGAGCGGCGTACATGAAGCGCATCGGAATCGTACTTGCAGCCGCCGTCCTCCTCCTGGCGCCCCTGACGGCCCAGGACATCCCCCTCTCGGGCTTCTCTCCCAAGGACGCCCGGGCCCTGGGCATGGGCGGGGCCTTCACCGCAGTCTCCGAAGGCTTTGCGAGCCTCTACGGCAACCCCGCGGGCTTCGCCGCCTCCGAGGGCGAGCTGACCATCCTGGCCCCGATGTCCTGGCTGTACCTCCGCCCCACCTCGGACAACCTCGCCCTGCTCCGGAGCGCCGTCGCCGACGATGGCGCCGCGGTGGACGCCCTGGAAACCCTCCTGACCGACAACGGCCTGGGGGGCGGGGCGAGCCTGGGGATCGGCTACGTCGGGAAGGGCCTGGGGATCGGGGCCTTCGTGACCGCGGACGCCTACGCCGCCGGGGACACCCTTGCCGGCGCCGTCCTGGACGTGGACCTCCAGTTCAACGCGGTCCTGGGCCTGGCCCGGACCGTCAAGGTCTTCGGCCTGGGCCTGACCCTGGGCGGGAACCTCCGGCCCTTCTACCGCGCCGTGGGGGACATCCCCCTTTCCGAGGTCGTGGGGGCGATGATGGGCACCGCGGACCCCGGCGACGTCTTCCTATCCAAGGAGCTGATCTCCGGCTTCGGCCTGGCCGCGGACCTGGGTGCTTCCCTCGAGCTGGGGGCGTTCAAGCTGGGACTGGCCGTGCGGGACATCGCGCCGGCCTTCCAGGCTTACAGGAACACCGTCCGGGACCTGGCGGACTCCGGTTTCGTGACTTCCTCGGGAACGCCGGCGGGCTCCTTCGCCCTGACCCCGAACGTGGTCCTGGGCGCGAGCTGGCACCCCGATCTGGGGGCCTTCTCCCGGATCCTGAACCCCCGCGTCCTGCTGGAGATCCAGGATCCCCTGGCCGCGATCCGGGACCGGGCGTCCTTCTGGAACCTGGTGCACGCGGGAGTCGAGGTCAAGACCCTGGGCTTCCTGGCCCTCCGGGCCGGGGTCAACAAGGGCTGGCTGTCCGCCGGGCTCGGCCTGGACCTCTTCTTCCTGGAGATCGACGCGGCGGCGTTCACCGAGGAGCTGGGCTGGCGACCGGGCCAGAACGGGCGGAGCGGCGTGGCTCTCCAGGCGGCCATCCGGCTGTAACAGGCCGGGCCGCTCTGGCGGGACGCGACCGCGGAATGCTAGAGTCTCAGGAATCGGCCCCTCGCGGCCGATACTCGTAGGAGGCCCGGCCGGGCCCGAACCCGGCGGGAGGGACCCGGCGCTCCGGGCGCGGGAGGTTGTGCATGAAGCGGACGAGGTACATCGCGATTGTTGCGGCCGTCCTGGCCGCCCTGACCCTGGCCTCCTGCCAGGACTTCTTCACGTCCTCCTTCGCCTCCTGGGCCCAGCGGGATCCCTCGGTGCCCTCCGGCCTGACAGCGGACCAGGCGATGAGCATCGCGGACCAGGCCGTGGCGAACCGCGACACCGCCCTGGCTCAAGCACTGTTACCGCAGATGGCGGGTTTGATCGCCACAGGAACGCCGCCGGCCGCCTTGGTCGCCTCCGCCGTGGATACGGCTGTGTTGGCTTCGGGAATAGACGATGCGTTCGGAACCATCCTGACGGACATCGGAATTGAAGCGCTGACGGACGATCCGACCGTGTATGCCGCACAAATAGATACGATCATCTCCAGTATCGCGGTCGATGTCGATTCTCAGGCGATCTTCACGGCTCTTGCGGCCGCCGACCCGAATGTAATGGCCGCTGCAGGAGCCACAGCTTCCGATTATGCGACAGCAGCGGTAGCTCTAGTACTTGCGGAGGCCGCCGCTAATTCAATAGATTTTTTCTCGGACTCTCCGGATATTACTACCTTTACTTGCTACAGCACGGTTGAGATGCTTATGGACAATGCGAGTGCTACATGGCCTAATGATTCAATTGTTGATGTTCTGGCAGATTTTATTTCCTATGTACCTTAAGCAGGGGAAGGCAGTGAATATAAAGTCTCGTTCTTTATCCATGTCAACTTTTGCTTTGACTTACCTTCTGCTCATCCTCTCCCTCCCCCTCTCCGCCCAAACCGCCGCACCCGGTGTACCCGTTTCTCCCCGCAGGGCCGCGATCGGGGGCCTCCACGCCGCGGACCTCGCCGGATTCGATTCGATCTTCACGAATCCCGCGGGATTAGCGTCCGCGGAGGGCGAGTGGATGTACTCCCGGATCGCCTTGAACGCCGCGGGGCCCATCTTCGACATCGCCAACATGGCCCTGGGCGGCACGGACATCCTGTCCAACCTGACCAGCCTTCTGGACCCGGCGGGACGGCTGTATACTTCCATGGACCTGGCCACGCCCGTCGCCCTGGGCTACGTCGGCAAGGGCTTGGGGATCGGTATCTTCAACCGGACCTACGTGATCGTCAACGCCCCCTCGGTGACGACTTCCTTCCTGACTTTTGGCGAGGAACTCCTCCTGACCGGCGGCTACGCCAAGCGCTTCGATCTGGGGGAAGGAAACCTCCTGGACCTGGGCATCGTGGTCAAGGGCTTCCTCCGGAACGAGTTCGCCTGGTCCGGGGCGCTCACGGACGTCTCCACCGCCTTCAACGACATCTTCGGGGGCATCCCCTTCAACATCGTGACGGGGATGGGCGTGGACCTGGGAGCCACGTGGACTTTCGGAGATTACGCCCTGGCCCTGACTGCCCGGGATGCTTTCACGCCCTACATCGCATCGTCCTACACCAGCTACAACGGGTTCAAGGCCAATCCCACGGCCAACAAGATCGAGACGGTCACCGACCTCATGCCCATCGACCTGTCCCTGGGCTTCCGCTGGAACCCCCGGTGGCTCTTCCTGGCCCGGACGGGAAGCGAGCTTACCCTGCTGGCGGATTACCGCAACATCTGGGGGCTCTTCCGGATCCTGGACCGCAACCCGATCCTGGAGCTCAGCCTGGGCACGGAGATCGTCATGCTGGAGATCCTGAGCCTCCGGGCCGGAATACGGGACACCCTGCCCTCCGCGGGCTTCGGCCTGGACCTCCAGGTCTTCGACCTCAGCCTGGCCATGTACGGCAAGGAGCTGGGCCTGGAGCCCGGCCAGCGCCCCGTCTTCAACCTGGACTTCGCGATCGATTTCCGGTACTGAAGCCTTACGGGCATTTTCCCAACGGACTCCTGGTTCCTGAGTCCCGACTCCTCCCCTGCCGCGTTGACACTCCCCGGTTCCTTCCGATAGTCTAAAAGCCCGTTTCGGGCCGCTAGCTCAGTAGGTAGAGCAACGCCCTTTTAAGGCGTGGGTCACTGGTTCGAATCCAGTGCGGCTCAGAAAATCCGCGCTCCGGTGCTGCCGGGGCGCTATTTTTTTCCCGCACTGGATTCGAAGGGTGCGTGCGCCGAGCTTCGCGCGAATCGATGAGCGCGAAACGAGGGAAAGGCGCTATGAGGGCGTCCGCCAGTGCGCGCCCCGGCCCGGAGAACCGAGACAAGGATGCCGGGGTCGCGCAAGCGACCACTAAGATCCATTCGCATCGGCAAACGACGCGAAGCGGCGTATGTCGAGGTTCGCAGGGCGAATCCAGTGCGGCTTATTCAGTGGACGGAGAACGGTGGACGGTGAACTGGGGAAGCACGGGTTTTTAGGTTGGCCGGAATACCCGGGGCGGGTGTCATGTATTCTCGTTACAGCTCACGGCCTGCTCAACAGCCTGATTTCCCTCGCAAGTTCGTAGTTGCCATCCGGTATTCCGGGATCCCGGAACGCCGAAATCTTGACCATATTCTCGTAGAGGTCGAAGAGTAGGTAGGTGCTGGGCGCGCCTGCATCCGCGTCGCCCCTTCCGTGACCGGCGTCGATCTGCGGAACCCCGTCTACAAGAGCTGCGCTGAAGTTGTGTGTATGTCCGCAGACGTATGCGGTCACGCTGTACTCTTGAAGCAGGGCGATGAAGCTCCGGACCTCAACAGGATGGGCGTCCAGACTGGTACCGTCGTGACGGAGGCGTCCGGTGGCTTCATCCGCCATAGGCCAGAGGGGTTCGTGACCGAAGACCAGGATGAAGGCGGGAGCGCGGAGGTTCGCGGACTCCAGGTCGGTCCGCAGCCATTCGAGCAAGCTCGGAGAAATGGTGCCCGCAAAAGGATCCGAGGGCGGTGGATCCAGGCCGATATCGGTGAATCCGTCATAATACTGGTTGAGGAATACGAGGTGGGCACCGCCGAAATCGAAGGAATAACAGGTCTCCTCCGACCCCGGAGGTCCACCGAGGAAATTTTCCACGGAATACTGCGTTTCGACCGGGAAAGCCCTCAGATAGTCCATATCCTCCGGAGTCTCCGCTTCATGGTTTCCGATCATAGGGAACCAGGGAAACGAGGAGCCGAGTTTTTCCTGGATGGCGCCATATACCTGATCCGGAGGGTCGATGTCGCCGGGGCTCACCAGGAATTCTCCGGCGCCTTTCGCAGTCAGGGAATCCAGGAGGCCGCGGAATTCGGTCAGCCCGACGAAGGATCTCATGTCCGCGGCTACGGAGAATCGGACCGGCGTTCCTGCGGGATCCTCCACGATTGCCGTAATTTCACTTATGGACGGAGCGAACATGTCCCCGGCCGGGCAGGATGTTAACACAAGGGCCAGAGGCGTGATGATCGAGAGCCAGCGAGCGAAGGCGGGATTTCGGGTCACTAGGGCCTCCTTTTCCGGATGTTATACGGCACGGGATTCCCGGCCGTGATCTCAACCCCTACCTCACCTTTCCCACGAAGCTCTTCACCGCAGTCTTTTCCAGGGAGTCATCGGTCTCCTTGGTGGCCATGGACACGGCGTCCACGGGCTTGGCTCCGTTCTTCTCCAGGAGGCCGTTCAGGTCCTTGAAGAGGTTGTCCAGGAACCAGCGGTTGGCGGTCACGAAGAGGTAGACCCGCTTGCCCGCGATCGGCGGCTTGGTCTTGAGCCAGTCCCGGATGGGGGACTTCGAGTTGAAGGCTTGGACGATGCCGTGCAGGACCAGGACTTCATAGCGGGAGAGATCCTTGGACTCGAGGTCCACGGCCGCCGCCTCGTCGAAGGGGATGCCGGAGGAGGTGAAGGCTTCCCGGAAATGCGCGATGTAGGGCTTGGTCTGGTCGTTCACCTCGTCGTAGACGAAGAGGACCCGGGGCGTCGGGGCTTGGGCGGAAAGGGGGGCTATGGTCATGGCCATAACCGCGATTACGGTTAGACGGGCGCGGCGGCAGAGTTTCATGAAAGGCTCCTCTGCGAGAAGTATACCCCGCGGAGGAGCCTTTCAAAATATGATCGCGGATCAGGAGACTTTTTCGGAGTCGGCCGCCTGTTGGCGGAAGTCCGCAGGGCTTACGCGCCGCCGCATGCTTCAGTCGCTCCCGTCCACCGTCCACTGTCCACCGTCTACTTCACTCCCAACTCGTCCTGCAGGAAGGCGATGGTCTGCCTCCAGGCCTGGCGGGCGGGACCGGGGACGTCCACGTTCTCGTCCTTCACGAAAGCGTGACCTACTCCCGTGTAGACCGACTCGGCGTACCGGGCCTTGCGGGCGGCCAGGGCGTCCTTGAAGCCCTGGCGCTGGGCGGGAGGGATGCCCGCGTCGGTATCCCCGAAGATCCCGAGCACGGCGCCCTTGCGCCCGAGCTCGCCCAGGGCGGACTCCTGCTGGATGAGGCCGGTGCCGTAGAGGGTCACCACCGCGCCGAGGCCCGCCTGCCGGGTCCCCAGGAGCATGGCCTGGGCTCCGCCGAAGCAGAATCCCAATGTACCCATGCGGGATCCGTCCACCCGGGGATGGCGGGTCAGCCACTCGTAGGCGGCGTCCAGGTCCGCGGCGATCTGCGTCGGGGGCGTGCCGTTCCGCAGGGCTCCCGCCTCCGCGGCGGTCTGGGCCAGCTTGCCCCGGTAGGCGTCCACGGCCAGTACGGCGAACCCTTCCTTGGCCAGGCGGTCCGCCATGGCGGCGATGTCCCCGGACAGGCCCCACCACTCGTGGACCATGATGACCCCGGGATGCTTCCCGAAGCCGGGGGGGAGGGCCAGGTAGGCGCCCAGTTTGGTGCCGTCCGCGGCGGTGAAGGACGCGTTGGTCTGCACAGGCTTCTTGGCCTGGGCGGCCAGGGGGGATACGGCCAGGAGCAGCAGAGCTATGGTGAGGATGGATACCGCCGTGATTCGGGAGGGGGATTTCATGAAAACCTCCGGTCGATAGGAATGGGACCCGGCTCTCGGCCGGGATTCATCGTCTAAAGGTAAGGATAATAGATTATAAAAGCAATAAGAAATATTTGTCCTGGAGGTTCCGGATCTGCCGATCCGCCCCGTGAGCCGCGCTAGCGCCCGGGCCCGAGTTTCTCGTTCAGGACCTTTAGCCGCGAGCGCAGGCGGCGCTCTCCGATGCCCAGGGCCCGGGCGGCCTCGCTCCGGTTTCCACCCGCGGCTTCCAGGGCCTTGGCGATCAGGTCCAGCTCGAAACGGCCGACGACTTCGTCATAGGTTCCGGAAGCGGCTCCTTCCGGTTCCGTCGCGCCCGACGACGATTCCAGCTGGATGTCCTGGGTGCTCAGGATCTCCCGACGCGTCATGAGCACGGCCCGTTCGACGGCGTTCTCGAGTTCCCGCACGTTGCCGGGGAAGGGGTGCCGCATGAGCGCCGACAGGGCTTCCCGGCTGATGCCCCGGACGGGCCGCCCGTATTCCTTGGAGAATTTCTCGATAAACCAACGGGTCAGGGCGGCGATGTCCTCCCGGCGTTCCCGAAGGGGGGGTATCGCGATCGGGATCACATTCAGTCTCCAGTAGAGGTCGGCCCGGAACGTTCCCAGCTCCATCATACCCTTGAGATTCCGGTTGGTGGCGGCGATGATGCGGACATCCAGGGTCCGGGTCGCATTCTCCCCGACCCGCTGGATTTGCCCGAACTGGAGGGCCCGGAGGAGCTTCACCTGGATGCCCAGGGGGATGTCCCCTACCTCGTCGATGAAGAGGCTTCCGCCGTCGCCCTCGGCGAACCGACCTTCCCGGGACTGGTCCGCCCCCGTGAAGGCGCCCTTCACGTGTCCGAAGAGCTCGCTTTCCATCAGGGTCTCCGGCAGGGCGGCGATATTGACCGTCACGAAGGGCTTGTCCCGCCGATCGCTGGAATCGTGGATCAGTCGGGCGACCAGCTCCTTTCCGGTTCCGCTCTCCCCGGTGATCAGCACTGTCGCCGAGCTTTCCCGGGCCCGGTACACCGCGCTCAGGACCTCCCGCATCCGGGTGTCGGCGTGGATGAAGGGGACCTCGCTCGACTCCGGGCTCAGGAAGGGATCCAACTCGTCGTTCTCGTGTTCGATGGTCGATTTCTCGTACTCCCGGATGAACAGGTGCTCCAGGCTTTCCGAGGTCACCGGCTTCACGAGGTAATCCGAGCCGCCGGCCTTGAGGATGCTGACCGCGTCTTGGGTATCCTCGAAGGCGGTCATGATGACCACCGAGACGGTCGGGTCGGAGCTCTTGACCTTCCGGAGCACGTCCAGGCCGTTCCCGTCGGGCAGGCGGAAGTCGGACAGGACGAGGTCGATCGAGCGGGAGTCGAGGACTTCGAGGGCACCTCTCACCGTCTCCGCGGTGTGAAGTTCGATGCGGGGATAATCGATCCGGCCGGTGATGGCCTTGATCCGCTCCAGCAGGGTGAAGTCGTCGTCCACCGCAAGGACGCGGAACCGGGTGTCTACCATGCGTATAAGTATCGGCTCGTCCGCCCCGCAAAGCCAGGGTGCTTCGACGTTCAGGTCGAAAACTTCGACGGAATCGTCGAAGCCCGGCCCGTCCCTAGAAGACCTCCGGGGCGGCCGGGTATCGGGCTATCCGGGTCTTTTCATGTATTTCATTTTATAGAAAAACTTTAAAGCCCGGTGGACGGATTTTGCTCTTTTGGCATGAAACCTGCTTTAAGTCATCTGAACAGGATGCGATACCCGGCCGAAACAGCCTCCCGCCGCATGCCCGGGGCGGCGGTATTTGTAACGGCTATATAGGAAAGCGTCCGATAATGATTCCGGGTAGAGGTGCACAATGAGGTTGAATACAGGCCGGTTTCCCATCGGACTTCATATCTTCACGATTCTTCTATTCCTGTTCGGGGGCTGTCGGAATCCCTTCTCCCCGGGCCTGGGGGAGAAGATCGATATCACCCCTCCGTCGATCAGTCTCACAAGCCATCTGCCGGGAGGCTTCCTTCAGGGCGAGGTATCCTTCTCCGGCCTTGCCTCGGACGACCAGAAGATCGCGGCGGTTCGCATATCATTCAACGGGGGGACCTCCTGGAGCGACGTGACCTCCTACGACACCGCGTCCAAGGTATGGCGTCATGACCTGGATACCACGTCGTACCCCAACGGATCCTTCAGGATCCGGCTTCGCGTGCTCGACGAGGCGGGGAAGCGCACGGACACGGAGGATCTGGTCTTCACCATCGACAACCTCCCGCCCCAGATAGAGATCCAGGTGCCCGCCATCAATCCCGCGACGTACGATCCTCTCCTGCCGCCGGAAATCGCCATGAACGGGGTCGTCATCGGTATCGTGACGGACCTCCAGGGTGTCGCCGTCGGGTACCCGCAGATCAAGTTCTGGAAAACCACCGATTCCGAGCCGGACTGGGATGACGTCATCGGCCTATCCGAGGTCAAGAAAACGACCGATTTCCGGTACCGACTCTCCGACGAGCATCCCGGCGAGGTCGGGACCTTCAACATGAGGCTCCGGGCCGTGGACGTGAGCGGCGGTGAGACCGTCGTCCCGCCCCTCGCCCAGGATCCCTATACAGTGAAAGTCATCAGCGGGGACGTACCTCCCGTGATCAACCTGGCCTTCACCTCCGGGGACATCAACGTCGTCGCCGGGGGTACCTACGCCGGGGATGATTACGCCTTCCGCGTAACCGCGAATCACCCCAACGGAATCACCTCTGTGACCCTTGAGAGAACCCGGGAGGGTGGCCCGACCGTTCCCGTATCCTGGGCGGCCGACGATCTGGGATCCCCGACCCGCACCCTGGACAGCCCGGTCCTTGCCGTGGCGCCTGACGGCTCCGACGACGGGACCTACGAGTTCAGGATCGAGGCGGTCAGCTCCACCGGAAGCGTCGCAAATTACTACAAGACCGTCATCGTGGACGCCACACCTCCCAGCGTGGAGATCACGAACCTTTCGCCCACGGTGGTGGACGATACCGATCCCGGCAACCCGGTGGAATACATTAACGGAGTGATCCAGATCAACGCCCTGGCGACGGACGCCAACGCCGTGCTGGGCAGCAAGTGGTGGATGCTCCCCTCCGTCGATCCCGCCCCGGCGGACTACGACAGTCCCGGGGGAACCGCGTTCGCCACCTCGACCCCGTCCCTAACCCTGGATTCCACGTCCCTGCTGGATGGCACCGAGTACAAATTCTATATAATCTCCCGGGATCGGGCCCGGAACGACACCCGCATCAGCCGGGTCTTGACGGTCAGCCAAGGGACGGACATTCCGACGGCGGTTGTAACGGACATCGACACCTCCGTCACCACGGCGGCCGGAGCCGGCGCGGGGGGAGTGAACCTCCTGGACACCAACGCCCGAATCCGAGGCATCCTGTCGGACGACGACCGGATCGACGTTTCCTCCGTGACTCTCAGCCTGAACGGTGCCCCCGTGGGGACCCTCGACTCCCTGGGGCTCCCGGGGCGCAGCGTCTCCTTCTCCCACAACGTGGATTCCCTGGGGCAGGGGGTCCACTCCTTCGAGCTCGAGTTCGGCGACGACGCCTCCGTCAAGAGCGGGAAGCCCTCGGCCTCGGCCTCGATCGGTCCCGTGTACTTCGTGATCGACACCTCTCCGCCCTCGATCTCCGTCGTTTCGCCCGGGGTTGGAACCTTCCAGAGGGCGTCCTTCACCCTCTCGGGAACCGCGGCGGACGCGAACGGCCTGGCCACGGTGACGCCGGGAGGATCGGACGAGTACATCGAGGTAGCCTTCCCGGAGGCTCCGGGGACTTGGGTCCAGGTGCCGGTCGATTCCGGAACCCACGCGTGGTCCGTGACCGTAGGGGGCGGGCCGTCGACTCTCTTCGGCGGTTCCTACGAAGGTCCCCGATCAGTCTCCATCCGCGCCCGGGACCGGTTCGGGAAGCTCTCCACGGCTTCATTCTCCTTCACGGTAGACACCGTAGCCCCGACCGCGGCCGTCTCCCTGCCCGCGGCGGACGCGTGGCTCTCGGGAGCCTCGGATTCCGTCCAGGGGACCGCCTCGGACGCGACGAGTTCCGTATCCCAGGTCCGGTACTGGGTCGGCGACGAGGGAGCCTCACCGCCGGCGGATACTGCGGACTGGACCCTAGCCTCGGGAACGACCAGCTGGAACGGCTCTCTCAACCTTTCGGCCCTGGGGGAGGGGAGGACATCGGTCCATGCCCGGTCCCGGGACGCGGCCGGCAACTGGAGCGTATCCTCGGTCCGGACCTTCGGGATCGACCAGGCCGCCCCTGCCATCACGGAAACGGCCGTAGGCGCGGCTAGCGCGGGACGGAACGCGGCCTTCTCCCTGGGCGGCAACCTTTCGGACTCCAACGCCCTCGCGAACCTGACCGTTACCCAAACCAAGGGCGCGGATCCCGCCGTGGAGCTGTACAGCGGATCCGTGACGGGAACCTCCCAAGCCTGGTCGATCTCCGACCTTCCCCGGAACCCCGCGATCCCCGCGAACCTGCTCCTGGAGGACGGGGTCTACACCTATGCCCTCACCGTTACAGATGCCGCGGGAAAGACCGCGGTCCTCGGGCGGACGATCACCGTGGACCTCACCGGACCCGACGTGGCCATCGTCGCCCCGACGCCTGGAGCCGCCGTCCAGGGCACCGCCCTATCCGCGAACGGCACCGCCGCGGATTTCGGCGGGGTGAGCCCCATAGCAGAAACCCGGTACGCGGTGACCGTGCCTCCGGCCCTTCCGCCCGCGGATTACGCGGCATGGACCGCCGCTTCGGGCGCGGCGTCCTGGACAGCGGCTCTGAGCTTCCTGCCCTCCGAGGAAGGTCCCCGGGTGCTCCACGTCGTGGCCCGGGATACCGCGGGCAACTGGAGCCCCGCCCCGGCCACGGCGGCCTTCAACCTGGATCAGGCGCCGCCGGAGGTTCAAGCCTTCGGTTTCGGTGTGGGAACCGTCAACACCGTCGGTGGCACCGGGTACGCCAAGGGGGATTTCTCCTTCTCCTTCACGGCCTACGACAGCAATGCCCTGGCCAACGTCCGGGTAACACGGAACGGGACCCAGATCTTCGACGGAAACTACTCGACTACAAGCCAGCCCGTCACCGTTAACCAAACGGTGGGCGGCCCCGGACTCGCCGACGGCATCTACGAGTACATCCTCACGGTGACGGACATCGTCGGCAAGACCGCGACCCTGACCCGCAGCGTCGTCGTGGATACCGCGGGGCCCCTGGCGGAGATCGCCAGTCTAACCCCGGTGCTGTCGATGAGCGGCACCGATTACGTGAACGGGACCATCCGCTTCACCGCCTCCGCCTCGGACGGGAACGGCCTGACCGGGGTCAAGTGGTGGCTTCTGCCGGTCGCGGCTTCGGCCCCGGCGGATTACGACGCCGCCGGTGGCACCGCCTTCGGGGCGGCTCCGTACACGGCCACGGTGGATACGACGAGCCTGTCCGATTCGACGGCCCATGTCCTGTACGTCATCGCCCGGGACCGGGCCCTCAACGACACCCAGACGACCCGGACCGTCACGGTGGAGCAATCCACGGATATCCCCGCGGTGAGCTTGACCCATCCCGGGGCGGGCGCCTTCGTGGGCGCCGGCTACACGGTGCGGGGGACCGTGACGGACGACGACGGCGTGGCAGCGGCCACGGTCCAGGTGAGCTACCACGACGGAAGCTCCTGGAGCGCCTGGGGTTCCGCGACGGTTACGGGGACCGGGCGGGAGCTGTCCTTCACCTATGTCCTGCCGGTCGGAATCGGGGCGGACGGCCCCAAGCAGGTACGGGCCCGGGCCGATGACGACGCGGCCGCCAAGCTGGGGGGCGATCCCTCGGCTTCGGGAACCTCTTCGGACGTATCCTTCACCCTCGACACCCTTCCTCCCTCGGTTTCCATCCTGGTACCCGCGGCCGCCTCGGCCCGCAGGACCACCTTCACGGTCTCCGGAGAGGTGGTGGAACGCAACCTGGATACCCTGCGCCTGAGCCTCGACGGCGGGCCGCAGGTCGACGCGCCGGTCGTAGGAGTCGGTGAGACCAAGACCTGGTCCTATGACCTGCCCGGCGCGGATTTCGACGCCCTCGCCGAAGGCCCCCACACGATCTCCGTGGAAGCGGTGGACCGGGTGGGCCGGAGCCACACGGTGCAGCGGGTGTTCTACAAGGACACCTCGGGACCGGCGATATCCTTCACCTCCATCGTGGAGGGCGGGAACACCATCGTAACCGAGACCTCCCCGGTACTGAGGGGCGCCTTCTCGGACGAGTACTCCGACATCGCCGGAACTTTCGAGTACCGGCTCGATTCCTCCCTGGATACGGACCCCTGGACCACCCTGGCGGTCACGGGTACGGGCAAAACCGTCGCATGGGCCGTGTCCGTGGACGCCTTGTCGGACGGAAGCCATACCGTCGACGTCCGGATCCTGGACGCGGTCGGAAACCTCCGTACCAAGGAGGATGTGGCCTTCCGCCTGGACCGGGCCCTTCCCGTCATCAACATCTCGGCGCCGGTTTCCGGGGGTATCTACGGAGCCGTCGCGGCGGGTCCCGTGTTCACCCTTTCCGGGACCGCACAGGACGCCAACCTCGTCTCGGTCCGGGCCAAGCTGGGCTCCGGGCCGGAGACGGACATCACCGGGGTCGTCGCGGGCGGCACCAGCACCTGGAACTATCCCGTGGCCAAGGCGGATTTCGACGCCCTGCCCGACGGAGGCGGCACCGTGACCGTGACGGCCGTGGACGCCGCGGGGCGGACGTCCCAGACGGCGTGGACCTTCACGAAGGACACGACGGAGCCGGACGCGGCCTTCAACACCCTGGACCTCGGCGGCACGACGGTCCTGCAGGACAGCCAACCCCGGGTCCTGGGAAGCTTCTCCGACGCGTACGGCGTCGCCTCCATGGAAAGCCGGGTGGAGCGCTACGATTATGCCGGCACCCTGTGGATCCTGGTGCAGGATTGGACCTCCCTGGGAGCTCCGGGCGGCCAAACCGTCGCCGCCTGGTCCAAGGACCTGGGAACCGCGGGCCTCAACCTGGCCGACGGGCGGTACCGGATCGCGGTCCGGGCCTCCGACCGGGCGGTCCCGGACGCGAACGTCCGGACGACCGCGGCCGTTGAATTCCGGATCGACCGGAACAACCCGTCCCTGACCCTGAATCCCGGCGGACTCTTCCAGAGGACCGATTTCCCCATAAGCGGCACGGCTTCGGACCTGAACACCATCGCCTCGGTGCGGGCCAAGGTCGGGGACGGGGACTTCTCCTCCGGGACGGTGACGTCAGCGTCCACCTCCAACGGATTCGCGACCTGGACGGTCACGGTACCGACAGGGGGTCTCACTCCGGGATCCTATACGGTGTACGTGGAGGCGGAGGACGGGGCCGGCAGGAAAAGCCAGCTGACCCGGGAGTTCAGTTTCGACGGAACGCCCCCGGTCGTCTCCATCAGCGAGCCCCCGAACGGCAGCCGTGTAAACGGCCTGGTGACCGTGCGGGGCACGACTTCGGATGACAATGCCGTGGCCCTGGTCCAATACAGGATCGGGAACGGTGCGACCACCTGGCAGACCGCGGGATTGGGAGGGGGGCTCTATAGCTGGAGCTACACCTTCTCGAACATCAACACCTACGCGAACACCTCGGACGTCACGGAGGTCGATCCCCTGACCGGCCTTCCCGCCTCGGGCACGAACGTCTGGGCCCTGCCTTTCCAGGTCCGGGTCACGGACGTGGCGGGCAATACCACGGAAGAACTATCCTACCGGCTCCTGGTGGACCCCGACATGGACGCCCCCGTGGTGACCATCATAAGTCCCATGAACGACCAGATCGTCGGCGGCGAGGTTCGGGTTTCCGGCTACGCTTCCGACGACGACTGGGTGCGGAGCGTCGAGCTTCGGGTCGACCCCACCGGAACGGGGACTTCCTTCGGGGCCTGGGAGCCCGCGACCATGGTGAACCAGGGCACCCAGGTGAACTGGTTCAAGAACATCAACACCTCCGGGGAGCTCAACCCCGCGGCCGGAACGATCCGGGACGTCCGGATCCAGGTCCGTGCCTACGATTCCAAGGACTACGGGGTGACCCCGGGGATCACGGGGGACACGGTCGAGCTGAACGTCAAGTTCGACAGCGGAGTGCCGGTTATCCAGAACGTCCGGGTATTCCGAAACGGTTCCGAGGTCGAGTACGCGGCGGGTGTCCGTGCGGCGGGGATCTTCTCGGTCCGGGCGAGCGTCCGGGACGAGGGAGGCATCGCCAGCATCAAGTGGCGCCGGGAAGGCCAGACGGTCTTCACGAACATCCTGGCCGATCCCGCGTACACGACCCCTCCGACGGAACGGACCGCCGGATTTTTCGAAGTCGGGCGGAAGTACCTGATCACCTCGGCGGGCACGACGGACTTCACGGCGATCGGAGCAAGCAGCAACACCCCTGGGATCTCCTTCCTGGCTACGGGTATGGGCGCCGGGACCGGCACCGCCTACGAAGCGATCGGACCCTTGGCGGATCCCACCAACCAGTACTTCCAGTACGAGGTGGAGATCGAGATCGACTCCACGACGGTCAACGCGGGGCAGTACGCGGGCACCACGGGGTTCTTCTCCCTTGACCTGCAGGCCACGGACAACGCGACCCCCACGCCGTACCTGACCCAGGCCAGCCTGAACATCCAGATCGACAACTACTTCCCCTTCGGGGAGTACAGCTCGTCCGCGAGAGCCTCCACGGCGAATTACTACATCCAGGGCCGGGCCTGGGATTCCGGGACCGGATCGGGAAGCATCCAGGGCATCGACCGTGTGGTGGTCTACTTCTACAAGAACGGGGTATACATCGCCCCCGACGGAGGGGCTTTCAACGGTACCACCCGTACCCTCAAGGACATGACCGCGGGCGGAACCCTCCAGACGGTTGTATTCCCTGCGGACGCCGCTTCAGGGATCGTCATCGACGGCAACGAGGTGACCTCGGATCTTGACGGCAGCGGGTACATTGAAGGTTTCACCGACGACGGGATCTACAAGAATTGGTACGCCATTTACGACACCACTCAATTGGGCGACGGTCCTATGGACGTGCACTACGTAGTCGTAGACCGGGCCGGGAACTCGACCCGGTATGTCCAAGCAGTCTACATCCGGAACAACGCGCCCCGGATCACCGGCGTCGTCATCGGCACCGATGTGGACGGAAACGGGACGGTCGGGGACATCGCCTCCGGGGAGAGTCGCCGGATCGCGGCGGCCTACGGGACGACGAACTTCACGGTCCGCAACGAACGTCTGGCCTTCGAGGCCGAGACGGCGGGCGGGAATCTTCCGAACCGCTACTCCATCGGCTACGTGACCGGCACTGCGTCCGTCGGGGCCGCGGCGCTGGTTCCCGGGAGCGTCTATACGATCGAGACCGCCGGAACCACAAACTGGACCCTCCTG
Organism: Spirochaetota bacterium; assembly: GCA_022703505.1. Taxonomy (GTDB): domain Bacteria; phylum Spirochaetota; class Spirochaetia; order Treponematales; family UBA12059; genus JAAYUR01. Next base: position 49,718 of record JAKLDN010000010.1, read on the forward strand.
GGCGCCCCGGACAACCTGGCGGGCACGACCTTCGTGGCCGGCGGCTCGGGTGCCGGGACCGGCACCGCGACGGGCTACACGATCGTCCAGAAGAACACCGCACCGTACACCTCGGCTACCCTGACCCTGGACGATTTCACGGGCATGCCCGACACGGCAGCGGCCAACGAGGCGCGCTTCGTGGTGAAGGTCTACGACACGACCGTTGCCGCGGGAACGGAGGCGGACCAGCTGGCCGACGCCGTGGTGATCGGCCTCAGTATCGACAATGTGGACGACCTCGCGCCCGGCATAACGGCTGCACCCTTCGGCCGCGAATACACGTCCCCGGCCAGCTTCTCCGACGCGGACAAGGCGCTGAAGGACGTGGACGCCTACACGGAAAACCTCGTCACCTCAGGCAGCGGGGTCTCCCTCGTGAAACACGGGTACGCTCAGTACGCCCTGCATTCCGGGGACGGGGACGCGGATGTCAGCGGCAAGGTCGTATTCCTCGGAAAGGCGGCGGACAACCAGAGGATCGCCCGGATCACGGTCCAGATCCCCGGATATAACGGGGGGGCCGCCTTCGACATCGCCCTCTGGGACGGATCGGCCCTGTCCGCGGCCGCGGCGGGTCGGACCTTGGCCGACGTGGCCGCGGGGACCTCGGACTGGGGCTTCGAGGCGGAGGCCGGCAGCCAAGCCGTGACCGAGACATACGGCCACGTGCTCAACTGGAAGTTCGCCTGGAACTCCGCGGCCCTCTCCACCGTGACCGCCCCGGACGTCATCGTGACCTTTACGGCCTACGACGCGGGACCCTCGGGGGGCAACAGCTCCTCCGGGGATTTGACCGTGGACGTGGTGCCGTACATCACGAAGATCTCCAATCCGACGGGGCAGGGCGGTCTGTCGGATACGGTGATCCGCAGCTCCCGGGGCCGGTACAGCATCGAGTACCACGCTACGAACCATTTCCGCGCCAGCGGTTTCAACTTGTCCGGGGCGGTCGCCCATGTCAGCTCCGCGGCCATCGACATCCAGCCCGGGACGACGAATCTCACCGTTGCCGCGACGACGGCGACGACCGTCGATATACGGAAGAACTTCTCTCTCTCGGGCTACTTGACGGTCTTCGTGAACGGTATACCCAGCATCAACAATCTGAACGATACCGGCCAGGCCTACCACTCCGAAGCCGCCGTGGGAGATCCGCGTTCGACCTTGTGGACCGATGATCGGTATCTGACGGTTTGGAATCTGACCCAGGTTCTCCCTGCGGTCACCAACCAGACCTTCTACTACCCGTCCATGGTCATGAACGGAAACCAGCCGCTTTTCAGCTACGCCAACGACAACGACGGGTATACCTATAGGACCACGGGGGTCGCGGCCTCATCCCAGCGGGGAGGCATCTGGTTCGAGCGCCACACGGCCTTGGCCCGGTCGGCGGGGGGAATCTACTGGATCCTCTCGGTCCAGGACGCCGTCGGCACCGGGGGCATCGGGTACCTCTACCTCAACCGGGACCGGAACGTGAACGCCCTCCTGGGCGACACCCAGAACAACAACCACTTCGAAATCATAGGTCTGGATTACACGAGCCGGCAGATGAACCGGATACGGTATCCCAAGCTCATTGTCGAGGGACCGGACAACGCGACGAACATCTACATCTCGTACTACGACGCCCATCCCTCCCGCCGTGAACTTTCCTTCGTCTCCTTCCAGGCGTCCACGGCGACGGCCTCGAATCTCACTCAGCCCGCGAACGACGCGGCCCGGGCCGCCCAGGTCCAAGTCATCCCGAACACGGCGAACGCCAGCAGCGAGTACTTCGACATGGTCCGGATCGGGGCGGCGGAGGTCGCGGTGGCCTACTTCGACGAGACCGCCGGAGTCCTGAAGCTCCAGTATTCGGGAGACGCCTGGAACGCGAACAACCAGAGCGGAGCCGGGACCTGGACGGAGTTGACCGTGGACGACAGCGTCCTGACGGGATCCCATGTGTCCATGACCGTCGGCCAGAGGAGCGGTACGACCTACCTCTACCTGGCGTACCACGACGCCGCGGAGACGGCCCTGAAATTCGCGCAGATCGATTGGACCACGAAGGCCGTCACGAAGTCGGTGATCGACAACCGGTTCTCCGTGGGTACTCGGACCAACGTCTTCGTGATCGATGAGCTGCCCTACGTATCCTTCTATTCCGATTCGTACAGCGGCACCCGGAATTCCATCCGGCTGGCCTACCCCGTGGCCGCCAACGGCCGTACAGCGGCGGAGAACATCCTGCAGCCCGGGGCCGACGTCAACGAGGAGTACACGGGCGACTGGGAAGTAGCCGCGGTACCGGCCGTCACGGTCCCCAAAGGAGGGATCGAGCAGTTCAATCGAACCCAGTTGAACCAGTACACCAACGGAGCGTCCGTCCTGCCCGTCGTCGGCTGGCTTGCGGATCGGATCGAGTACGCCGAGCTCCAGCCGACTGCGCCGTGACGGGAGGACGAAGGTGAAACCATCCGTGCGGCGCACTGACAAGCGGGCCGGAAATCACCGGCCGGGAATCCCGGGTCCCGGGCGCTTCAAGATCATCGCCGCGGCGGCCGCCCTTGCGGCGGTATTGGCCGCGGGCTACCTCCTGCTCCGGCCCCGGCCGGTCTTCCTGGTGGAGGAGGGTTTCGTTCCCGCCTGGGAGAAGCTCCTCGAGGAGGGCCCGGGTGCGCCCGGGTGGCGGATCGTGAAGTACGATCCCCGGGATGGGCTGCCCTCGACCCGAGGTCTTCGAGGATATAGAATCTCCACGGACAGGGAAGGTCGGCCGCCGGCCGGCCGGTCCGCAGCGGCCGGGTCGGCGGAGTCCGTCCCCATCCCGGTGCCGCGCCGGGACCTGTCCCGGAACCCGGCGTTGCCGGACGGAGCCCTGCCCCTGGCGGTGGACCCGTGGATGGTCTTCCGCCGACACGCCGACCCGCCTCCGTCGCGGGCCCTCCTGGAAAAAGGCGGATCCGGCGCGGTCGTCCTTCTTCCGGGGGGGGAGCCCGAGGCCCTCTGGGCCTGGGCCGGCCAGGAACTGCAAAATGTCCCCGGATCCTTTCCTTCGGACCCCGGGCTCTGGCTGGATCGCACGGACCGAATGGCCCGGGACAGGCGCTTCCAGCCCGGGGCCCTCACCGCGCGCTGGGAGGATGTCCTTTCCCGGCTCCTGGAACCGGGCGCCTCCTGGTTGTACGCGCCCCTGAGCCGGGTGCTGACTCTGCCTGGGGACCGGACGAGCCTCCTGGAGGCCGATCCCTTCCCGCCCCGGGAAGGCTGGAACGATTTCGGCCTGCAAACCCGCATCCTCTGGGCCGTGCCCCTGGGTAGAGGGACAGCCCGGGGGTTCATGGCTTCCGCGGCCCGCTGGCTTGGGGATCCGGCCATCCAAACCCGCCTCGGGGCGATCCTGGACTGGGCTCCCGCCCATCGGGACGCCCGGGCGGCAAGTCCCCTGGCGCGGACCTCCCAGGAGGCCTGGCTAAAAAGCACCTACGTGTGGGAGGCTCCCGAATATGCGCACATCGACTGACTTCCGCCCGGCGCTTCCGGCTCGCTTTGCGACGCGCTGGATGCTCGCGGCGTTGATCCTCGCTTCCTCCGTTCCCGCATGGGCGAACGGCACCCCCGAAGAGACCTGGCAGGAGGCGACGGGCACGGAGGTATGGCTCCGGGAGTTCGACCTGTCCGGCGCCAAGCCCGGCACCCACAACGTCGTCATCCGGGCCCGGGACTCGGCGGGAAACGAGGCCCTCGTGGGACCGTACAACATCCGGATCGACCCCTCCGTGGGCTTGCCGACGGTCCGCATCATCTACCCCGAGAAGGGCACCGTCCTGCGCAGGGACGTTCACATCGTGGGCGTGGCGGGAGGACGCATCGGAATCCAGGCCGTGGAGATCAAGCTCGACGGGGGCGAATACTCCCCCGCGAGTGGCTCCGAGTACTGGAGCGCCTCCGTGGACGCGGCGTCCCTGCCGGACGGGCGTCATACCTTGACGGCTCGGGCCGTGGATCCCCGAGGTACCTCGGGACCGGAGACCTCGGTGTCCTTCATCCTGGACCGGGCGCCTCCCTCAGTCCGGATCCGGTCCCACGAGTCCGGAGCCCTGATCCGCGGGGCCGTCCAATTCGAAGGGACCGCGGATGACGCGAACGGCATCGCCCGGCTCTCCTTGAGCGTCGACGGCGGGAAGACGTACCAGGACCTCGGTTTCCGGGGCGCCCGGGGGGAGACGGAGGTAGGGTTCTCCTTTCCCGTCCAGAGCGGAAAGCTTCCGGACGGAGCCGCGATCTACTACCTCCGGGCGGAGGACGGAACCGGAGCCGTATCGGTCAACCCCGTCCTGTTCTTCGTGGACAACAAATCCCCGGAGTTGGAGATCCTGTGGCCGGAAAAAGGCGCGACCGTCGCGGGCACCTTCCGGATCACCGGCACGATGAAGGACGCGGTGGGGGTTCAAAGCCTCTCCTGCGAAGTCGGAAAGTCCGTGCTGGAAATCGAGATGCGTCCCGGCGACCCCTACTGGACGGCGGACATCCCGGTGCCCCCGGGCACCGGACGTTCCGTGGACCTGCGGATCGTCGCGATCGACCGGAGCGGCAACCGGACCTCGGTCTCCCGCAGTTTCGTGAACGATCTAGGGTCCTCGATACCCAGCGTGAAGATATCCCATCCCGGCGAGGCGGGACTCGCGACGTTCCCGGCGGACGGGGCGATCTTCGGGTACGTTCTGGGGGGAGCCGGTGTGGACGCCGTAAAGGTCGAGGGAGGAAAGACCTACCCCGCCCGGCCGGGCTTCCGCATCCCCTCCTCGGACATCGGGCCGGGCCGCAGCGAACTCCGCCTCCAGGCATCGGGACCCGAGGCAGCCCCGGGCGAGGTGTTGAAGGTCCGGGTCGCCCGTCCCGCCCTGCCTTCGGGAACCCTGCCGCCCTCGGCGCCGCCGCCGTCGAATATTACGGTGACCTCCCCGGCGCCGTATTCCTACCAGCGGGGGGACTTCAGCATCGCCGGTACCGCCGAGGCACCGGCCGGTTCCCGCCTGGAATATAGGACGGCTCCTACGGAGTCATGGCAGGAAATAAGCCTGGGCGGGGACGGTAGGTTCTCCTCCCGGGTCGCCCCGGCTGCGCTGCCCGAGGGACCGATGCATCTGGAACTTCGGACGGTGACCGACGGAACCGCGGCCGAGCCGGTCTACCATCCGGTCAACCGGCACACCACCGCGCCGGAGATCCGGATCCACTCCCCCCGGTCCGGGGAGAAGGTGAACGGCAGCGTGACCGTCTCCGGGGACGTCGTCACGGCCGCCCCGATCGCGGATCTTTCGTATACCCTGGACGGAAAGACCTTCCGGGCCCTCCAGGGCATCCCCGCCTCCTACGGAGCCGCCTTCTCCGTGATCGTGGACTTCACGGTCCTGCAGAAGTCCGGGGGAAGCGTCGGCGTCCGGGCGGTGGACGCGGCGGGAAACTCCGCGGATATCGGGATACCCGTGACCGTGGACGCGTCGGGGGACCTGCCCTCGGTCCAGCTGAACCTTCCCGTGGACGGAGCCGTGGCGACCGGGGATTTCGACATATCCGGCATGGCCTTCGACGACGACGGGGTGGCGGCCGTCCATTGGCGGATCGGGGAAGGGGCCTTCTCCCGCCTGGACGTGAAGCAGAGTTTCCGGATCGGGGTTCCCCTCTCGTCCGTCCGGGACGGAGAGCGGAGAATCGAGGTCTACGCGGAGGACGTCTACGGCCGGGTCGGGCCGCCCGCGTCGGCGGTCGTCCGGATCAGCACCGGCGCGCCGACCGTCCAGGTAGTGTCCCCGAGCATCGAGGCGTACAACCGGGGCACCGTGATCCTGCGGGGGACCGCCCGGGATCCGAACGGCATTTTCGGGGTTCGGGTCTCCATGGACAACGGCGCCACCTTCCAGAACGCCGAGGGGACCGAGTCCTGGAGCCTGTCCCTCAACACCGGAGCGTACAAGGACGGGGTGTATTCCGTCCTCGTGGTGGCGGCGGATTCCTTCGGTGTGGAGTCGAGGATCTCCTCCCTCCTCAACATCGACAACACGCCGCCCCTGATTTCCCTCGGGGAGCCCGCGGACGGCCGGGTTACGGAACCCAAGCTTCGAGTTTCGGGTCAGACCAGCGACAACTCGGGTGTCGAGTCCTTGGCCTTTGAGATTTCCCCCGTGTCGGGGTCTGGAGCCCAGCGCGGCCTACGGATCGAGGCCGAGCCGCGGTTGGTGATCCTGGAAACCCTGGACGTCTCCTCCCTCCCGGGGGGGAAATACAATCTCCGGATGATCGCCTCCGACGCGGCGGGCAACACGTCCGTCCTGGTACGGGGCATCGAACTCGTAAAGGAAGCGGGGGCCCACCGGGTCGTCCTTCTGGATCCCCTTCCGGGGGTGGCGCATACCGGCCCGTTGACGGTTTCCGGCCGCGTGACCGGTCCCAGCCTCCCGGCCTCTGTCGGCATATTCACGGGCCAGACGCGGGCCGCGGATGCGGAGGTCGACCGGTTCGGTTATTTCCGGCACACTCTGGAGGGCATCCCCGAGGAGGGCCGCCTGGTCCTCTGGGCGGGCTTCGACACTTCCGCGGGGGAGAAGGTCCGGAGCGCGGACCATGCCGTCATCCTGGAACCCTACGGCCCCGTCCTGACGATCTTGAGCCACGGCGCCGGGGACGCGGTGACCGGCCGTCCCTGGCTGAGCGGCACGGCGGGAATCCGGCTTTCTCCCGGGGAGGCCGAAGCGGCGGGTAAAAAGGCCGCGCGCTACTACGAGGTCTCGAACGTGGCGATTAGCCTGGATAACGGCCGGTCCTTCCAGCCGGCTCAGGGGACCTCGGAATGGAAATTCCGGCTGGAAACCGCCGAACTCCCCCGGGGGCCCCTGCCCGTGCTGGTCCGGGCCGAGTACGCGGACGGACGTGCCGTGGTCCGCAGGATCCTGCTGACCGTGGATACCGTTCCCCCCGTGGTGACCCTCGTGGCTCCCCAGGAAGGAAGCCTCCACGCGGAATCCCTCCTGATGTTCGGCACCGCTTCGGACGATTACGGCCTGGAGACATTGGAGGTCAACCTTCGCGCGGGGGACAAGGCCGGGTATGCGCTCCCCCAGTTCATCCAGGGATTGTACCTGGACACTCATGCCCTGGGCGCGACCTACGGGGACGTGGGCCTGGGGGTCAGCTTCTTCGACAACAACGTCAAGCTTCAGCTGCAGGCGGGCATGGCGCCCCCGGGCCGCTTCACCGGTACGGTGTTCGGGGCCAAACTCCTGGCCAACGTGCTCTACCTGCCCTTCGATTACTTCCTGGGTCCGGACTGGTCCTTCTTCTCCATGTCCCTGGCCCTGGGTGCCAACTTCTCCTACTTCACCATGGACGCCGGCAGCGATCCCCTGGTCATGTCCTCGGTCCTGGTGCAGTGGGAGTTCGCGCGGTTCCAGTTTCCCGAGTGGAAGGCTTTCCGGACCTTCTCCCTGTACGCGGAACCGAACCTCTGGTTCGCCGCCTCGGACGTGGAGGCCGGAGCCATCTTCAAGCTGGCCTTCGGATTCCGGATCGGCATCTTTTAAGGTCCCTCGAACAGCGGCCCGCCCCTCCCCGGGGCGGGCCTTTTCATATCCGGGTCTCTCTACCTCCGTTTACCGTTCACCGACCACAGGTTACACTCGCTCCATGCTCCTCACCCCGTCCTTCCTGTCGGCGGCCCGGGACTACCGCCTGCTCCTGGACCGGGGCTACCCCACGGCGGCCAGCCTCAAGCTGGTGGGGGACCGCTGGGCCCTGGACAAGGCGGCCCGGACGGTCCTCTTTAGGGGAATCCTGCCGGAATCCCTGTCCGCGGCCATCGCGGTCCGGCTCGTCCGAGTCCTGCCTCCCGGCGCCCGGCTGGCCGTGGACGGGTACAACGTCCTCTTTACCCTGTCCAACTACCGCCGGGGTCACCCCCTCTTCCTGGGGACCGACGGCCTGGTGCGGGACGCGGGGGGAGCCCACGGGCGGATCCAGGACCAAGGCCTTTTCCTGGAATGCGCCCGGGCCGCGACGGAGAGGCTCGCGGACCTGGGGGTCGCGTACGCCGAAGTGTACCTGGACGCCCCGGTCTCCGGGAGCGGGTCCCACGCGGCGGTCCTCCGGGACCTCCTGGCCCGGGCGGGCGTGACGGGGCGGGTGGAGCTGGCCGCTTCCGCGGACGGGCCGGTCCGGGACTTCGAGGGAGGCGCCGCCGGCTATGCCGCCGGCCAAGCCGAAGGCTTTGTCGCCACCTCGGACTCCGCGGTGGCTGTCGCGGCCCGGTCCCCGGTCTTCGACCTGGCCCGGGACATCCTGGAGGCCCGGTACAGGGCGGTCTTCCCGGATCTCGGGGTGGTGGTACGAAGCTCGTGAAACGAACCGCGGGGGATCGAAGGCCGCAGGGGAGAACCGTTCCGGCTTGACAGCCCCTTCTCCGGGGGCGGATACTTTTTCATTCTATTGCCGCGCCGAAAACCCTGAAGGTCTCCGGCGGAAGGAGCCCCCATGCAGTCCGAAGCCGGAACTCTCCACAAAACCGTCCTGGAGGAGATCGAACGTGTCCGTCCGGATGCCGTGCGGATCAGCCGCTCCATCCACGGCCATCCGGAGCTGGGCCTCCAGGAGCGCTGGGCTTCGGCCTTCCTGGCCGAGGAGGCCCGGAAACGCGGCTTCGAGGTGGAGGCCCCCGTCGCGGGCCTTTCCACGGCCTTCGCGGCTCGATACACCTCCCCGAAGCCGGGACCCAAGGTGGGCTTTCTCTGCGAGTACGACGCCCTCCCCGGCTTGGGGCACGCCTGCGGCCACAACATCATCGCCGCCGCGTCCTGCGCCGCCGCCTTCGCCCTCAAGACCCTGGCGGAGAAACTGGGCGGCTCGGTCTTCCTCTTCGGGACCCCCGACGAGGAGGCGATGAGCGAGGAGTCCAAGGGCGGCAAGGTGATCATGAGCCGGGCGGGCCTCTTCCGGGACCTGGACGCGGTGTTCATGACCCACCCCGCGGGAGGCTCCGACGCGGCTTGGCGTTACAACTTCCCCCTCAAGGACTTCACCATCCGGTTCAAGGGCAGGCCCGCCCACTACACCCAGCCGGAGAAGGGGATCAACGCCCTGGAGGCCCTCCTCCTGTGCATCGCCAACCTGAACGCCCTGAAACGGGCCTGGTCCCCCTCGGTCCTCCTGGCGTACACGATCATCGACGGCGGGGGTCCCAGCGCCATCATCGTGCCCGAGACCGCCAAGGCCCACTTCACCCTCAAGACCTTCGACAGCGCGTACATGGACAAGCTGTTCGGGGAGATCCGGTCCTGCGTGGAAGCCGTGTCGGGGATGACCGGGGCCTCCGGGGAGGTGACGGTCCTGGACGAGTACCGCTGCACGATCCCGAACCTGAACCTGGCGGCCGGCCTCTTCCGGCATCTCCGGGCCCTGGGCGCGGACGTGGAGAATCCCCTGGACTCCCGGAGGGACCTGGAGCGACAGCGCTACCCCGGGACTTCCACGGACTTCTCGGACGTCAGCTGGGAGGCTCCGGCCATCCACGGGTACTGCGGCATCGGCGCGGGCCTGGTCCTGCACACCCCGGAGTTCGCCGCGGCGGCGGCCTCCGAAGCCGGGGACGAAGGCATGATCCGGGCGGCCTCGGCCATGGCCCTGACCGCGGCGGACATCCTTTCGGATCCCGACTACGCGGCCCGGGTCCGGGGGGAGTTCGAGGCCTACCGGCAGGCCGGGTTCCGGGGCGTGCCCGGGATACCCCCGGACTTCGTCCCCTTCCCCCGGGAGTTCGCCGAGCTGTTCGGAGCCTAGGAGCCTGTCGGGCCCCCTACAGGGGAATCCGGGCGAGACGGGTGGATTCGAGGCGGACCTTGACGGCCCCGGAGCTCAGGGAGGTCAGGGCCGCCTCGAAGTCCCCCCGGGCCGACAGGGGCAGGTCCACGGCCAGGCGCACGTCCTCCCCGAAGCTCCGCTCCGCGACGACCGCCCCGAGCTCTTCGGCGAGGACCTGGAAGCGGTCGAAAAGTCGGTAGGGCAGGTCCAGCTCGAATCGTCCCGTCTCCACCAGGGAAGCCCGACGCGCGAGCGCCAGGACGGCCCTTCCCGCCTCGGAATAGGCCTTCACGAGCCCCCCGGTGCCCAGGAGGGTCCCCCCGAAGTAGCGGGTCACGACGACCGCGGCGTCCCCCAGGCCGGAGCCCTTGAGGACCGCCAGGAGGGGCCGGCCCGCGGTCCCGGAAGGCTCGCCGTCGTCGGAGCAGTACTCCGTGACCGAGTTGCCCCCGCCCAGGATGTAGGCGGGGACGTGGTGGGAGGCGTCCGGGAACTCCGAGCGGATCCGGGCCAGGAAGGCCCGGGCCGCCTCGGCGGAATCGACGGGCTCCAGGCTCGCGATGAAGCGGGAGTTGACGACCCGGATCTCCGTCCGGGCGGGCCCGTAGGGGACGATGAGCATGGGGGGAGTATAGCAGATTGTCGGACGCGACGCCGGGACGGGGTTTCGAGCCGCGAACGAGGCTCGGGCGGACTTGCGGATTCCCAGGCGGTGCCGGAGAATGTCCCCATGGATACATCCTCGGCGTTGTCGATCCGGCCGGTGCGGTCCCGGCGGGATTTTCATGACTTTGTGAACCTGCCCCGGGGGCTCTACCGGGACGATCCCGCGTGGGTCCCCCCGATTTGGCTGGCCGAGCCGGGGGAGTACCGTCCCTCGGGCAACCCCGTGCTGGCCCGGTCGGAGCACGAGCTCTTCCTGGCCCGGCGGGGGGACCTCGCGGTCGGCCGGATCGTCGCCTACGTCGATCCCCGGTTCAACGGCTACTACCGTTCCCGGGTCGGCTTCTTCGGGGCCTTCGAGTGCCGGGACGACGTCGAGGCGGCCCGGGGGCTCTACGCGGCCGCGGAGGCGTGGATGGCGGACCGGGGCATGGAATCTTCCCGAGGGCCGATCCATCCCTCCGCGGAGTGCTGGGGCCTCGTGACCGGGGGCTTCGACCGGCCCCCGGTCTTCCTCTCCCCCCACAACCCGGCGTATTACACCGCCTTGGCGGAGGCGTCGGGCTACGAGGGAGTCAAGGACCTCCTGTCCTACGAGGCGGACTCCGGAGCGGGCTACCGGATCCCCGAGCGGTTCTCCCGGTTCGCGGCCCTCCACGCCGCCCGCTTCCCGGGCCTCTCGACCCGACGCATCGACCTCGGTTCCCTGGACCGGGACGCCCTGCACATCCTGCGCATCCTGAACGAGGGGGTCGCGGAGAACTGGGGCTACGTACCCGTGGAGGCGGACGAGATGACCACGGTGGTTCGGAAGCTCCGCCCCTTCCTGGATCCCGACGCGGTCTGGTTCGTGGAGGACGGGGGCGTTCCGGTGGCCTGCTGCCTGGGCTTCCCGGACGTGAACGTCGCGATCCGGGCGATGCGCGGAAACCTCCTCCCCCTGGGCTTCCTGCGCCTCCTGTCCGTCCGGCGGCGGGTCCGGGACTACCGCCTCTGGGGCCTGGCCGTCCTCCCGGCCTGGCAGGGCCGGGGCCTGGACGTGCTTCTCTATATGCGGCTCTTCGAGGCCCTGGCCCCCAAGGGGGTGCGCCTGGAGGCCAACTACATCCTGGAGGACAACCTGCGGATCCGGAACGCCCTGGAGAAGCTGGGGATGCGGCCGGTCAAGACCTACCGGGTCTACGAGAAGGCCCTGGGCCGATGAAACGCCGAACCCGGGCGGCAGCCCTCATGCTCCTTTCGGTCCTGGCCTTCCCGGTCGCGGCGGATCTCCACTCCCCGAACCGACCCCTCCGGACGATCCGCACCGAGTGGTTCGACATCACCTTTCCCCCGGAGGCCCGCGTCCAGGCCGAGCGGCTGGCCTCCTTCGCGGACGACGCGTACCGGGAGGTGGCGGCCTTCCTGGGCACCGAGCCCCGCCTCCGGTACCCGGTGATCCTGAGCCCCGACGCGGACGGCCCGAACGGGTATTACACCGTTTGGCCCCGCCGCAGGATCGCGCTCTTCCTCCGGCCTTCGGACCCGAACGACGGCTTCGGGTACCAGGCCGACGACCTTCGGGCCCTCTTCCGCCACGAACTGGCCCACGCGGTCTCCCTGACGATACGGCCGCCCGCCTGGGACCTGGCGGCGGCAGTCTTCGGAGACGCGGCGGGGATCTCGTACTACACGACCCCGGCCAGCCTGGCCGAGGGGGTTTCCATCGCCGCGGAGGGGATGGACGGCCGGGGACGGGCCGCGGATCCCCTGACCGCGGACGAGCTCCGCCGGGACGCCCGGGAGGGGCGGTTCAAGACCTTCTGGGAAGCCGCGGGGGCCTGGGACCGCTACCCCTACGGCCGGGTTCCCTACTCCTACGGGGCTCTCTTCACCCGGTACCTCCTTGCGGAGTACGGTGAGGAGCTCTACCGGGAGCTCTGGCGCCGGATGGGCGAAGGCCTCATCCTGCCGGGGCTGGGGGACTTCCTCTTCGTCCGGGGCGCCTTCCGGCGGGTGTACGGCCTTCCCCTGTCCGAGGCCTGGGCGGACTTCGAGGGGCGCATGACCCCGTCGGAACCGGCGGCGGAGCCGGAGCGCCTGACCCCGCCGGGCTTGCTGACGGCCCTGGCGGCCGGGGGCGGGACGGTCTGGTGGTCCGACGGGGCGGCCCGGCGCATCCGGTCCCTGGACGCCCGGACCGGCCTTCCCGGCACCCCCCTGCCCGGGGACGGGACGATCTCCCGGATCTCCGTGTCCCCCGACGGGCGGCGCCTCCTGGTCTCCCACTCGGTCGAGGAGGGCGGGGCGGCCCGGCTCGTCCTCCGCTCGGTCGATCCGGAGACCGGGGAGTCCCGGGTCCTGCCGCACCGGGGGCTCCGGGACGGGGCCTGGGCCGGGACGGACATCCTGGCCGTCCGGGCGGAGCTCGGGGCCGGCTCCCTGGTCCGGATCCGGGACGGCCGGGGGGAGGTCCTGGCGCCCGGCGGCCCGGGGCTTACCTGGGCTGCCCCCTGCGCCTCCCCGGAGGGCCGTTGGATCTACGCCCTGCGCCGGGAAGACGGGGAGGTTTCGGTCGTCCGCTTCCCCGCCTCCGCGGAACCCGACGCCGCCGGCCCGTCCGGGCTCGAGCTCCTGGCCCTGCCCGAGGGCTTTTCGGCCGTGCGGGACCTCTCGGTCGACGGGGACGGAACCCTCCGGTTCTCCTGGCACGACGGGGAAGCCTACCGGACCGCGGAGTATAGGGAGGGCGTCCTGCGGTATCCGGAGGCGGCCTACGCCGGGGGGACGCGCCGGGCGGCGGCCGCGGAGGGGCGAGTCTTCTTCCTGGGGGAGTACTCCGAGGGAGTGATCCTGTGCGCGGTTCCGGAAGGAACGGCCTGGGTGGAAACCACCGCTTCCTGGCTTCCCGACCCTGGTGCTGCGAAGATCGGGACGGCTCCGGACACTTCGCCTTCCCCGGAGTCCTGGCCTTATTCCGCCCTTCCCGGCCTGGCACCGAGCGTCCGGTATCCCACGTTCCGCCTCTCCTCGGAGGGGCTCTGGGGGGTCGGGGCCGGGGCCGCGGGGGGAGACGCGGCGGAAACCTTTTCCTGGCGGGCCGGCGCCCTCTGGATCCCGGACCTGGGGGCCGCGGACCTGGAGCTTTCCGTGGAAGTGACGGCCTTTCCCCCGGTCCTGGTCCTGTCCGCCTCGGACACCTTCGAGCCCGGCGGCTCCGGGGCGGTCCGGACTACCCGGGCGGGCCTTGCCCTGGACCGGAGCCGATCCATCTACGGAGGCTTCGAGGCGTCGACGGGCGCCGGCGCCGAGGTCTCATGGTTCACGTCCCTGGGACCCGGGGAGGACCCCTACGGCCCCCGGGACGCCGCCCTGGCGGCCGGGACCGCCTCGGTGTCCTTCGGCCGATGGGGCTTCGAAATCAGGAAGCCCTCGGCCTCGCGGGGAGCCGGGATCGGGCTGACCCTGTTCGGAGCCCGGGTCCTGCCCCCGGGGGCACCGGAGACCCTGGCGGGAATCGAGGGCACCCTCCGATTCCGTGCCCTGCCCCTGGCTCTCTCCCTGGACCTGTACGGTGCGGCCGCCCTCTCCCCCGGGCTCTCCTACGGCCCGGACGGCCGGATCTTCTCGGGCTTCGCGGGCGGGGCGTCGTACCCCGGGTACGATGCCTGGAGCGGAGCCGGATCCGGTCCATGGTACGCCTACGGGGAGGCCGCGGCGTCGCCCTTGGTTCTGGAGATCCAGGGTCGATTGGGACCCGTCCACCTTCAGCGACTCGTCCTCTCCGCGGGGGTCCGGGGAGCCTTGGCGGACGGGGAGCCCCTCGGGTCGGCCTTCGTCCGGGCCTCCCTGGACTTCGCCCCCCTCCTGGGCGTCTACGCCCGGCTCCGCCCCCGGGCCTGGGCGGAGGCGGAGTACGCGCCGGATCCGGACCGGGTGCTGGTGAGGTGGGCGGTGGAGCTGCCGTTGTGAGGGAAGTGAATTGGTGAATAGTGAATAGTGAATAGGAACGGCCTGTACAGTTGGGGTGGTTAGGACGTAGCCGGGGGTCCGTTTGAATCCTCCCCATTCACGTATTCACCCCTTCATCTATTTACCGTCCCATTATTGACCCCGCCCTCCCCGCGCCCCTATACTCCCCGAAAGGAGGACCGGATTATGCCGCAGGCTTCCTCGGGGCCCGCCGCGGACCCGGGGCTTCCCTCCCTGCTCCGAAAGGCGGAGATCTTCTCATCCCTGCTGGACGACGACTTGGCCTACGCGGCCTCCCGGGCCGGCGTGATCCGTTTGGCCAAGGGCGCCCGGCTCTTCGACGCCGGGCAGAAAGCCCAGCGCTTCTACGTGGTCCGGTCCGGAGGGATCCGGGTCTTCCGCTCCCGTCCCGACGGGGGAGAGGACGAGATGGCCCTCTTCGCCTCCGGGGACGCCCTGGGGGACTTCGACTTCGCCCGGGGCGCCGAGTACGACGCCAGCGCCGAGGCGGTGGAGCCCACGGAGCTCGTGGTTTTCCCGGGCAAGGACCTGGTCTTCGACGACTTGGCCCGGGAGAGACCCGACGCCGCCGCCCGTCTCCTCCTCCGCTCCCTGGCCATGATCTCAGGCCGCCTCCGGGCCACCCACAAGCTGATCTCCGAAAACGCCCCCTGGGTGCGGGAGCTCCACCGGCAGGCCTACGAGGACCCGGGTACGGGGCTCTGGTCCAAGGCCTTCGTGGACGAGGAGCTCCCCCGCTACCTTGTCTCTCCCACTTCCCTGGTCATGATCAAGCCGGACCGCTTCAAGGTCCTGGTGGATTCCCGCGGCCACGCCGCCGGGGACGAGGCCATGGCCCGGATCGCGGGTGTCCTCCAGTCCTCGGTCCGGGCCCTGGGCCGGGGCTGGGCGGTCCGGGTGCGCTCCAACGAGACCGCCGTCATCGCCCCGGGCTGCGGCCGCGAGGTGGCCGAGGAACTGGCCCGGTCCATAGGGGAGAAGATCGCGGACCTGGAGCCCGTCCCCGCGTCCCGGGGGACCCCCTTCTTCCTGTTCTCCGCCTCCGTGGCGTACTCCGTCTGGCCCGCGGACGGCGAGGATTGGAAGGAGCTCTTCGTACGCTCCCAGGACGCCCTGATGGCCGCCTGGGGCGAGGGAGGAGCCCGGGTCGTCCCGGTGGCGCCCGCTCCCGGGGGAGCTCCGTGAGCCGCCTGACGGACTTCCTGGGGGGCACCGAGCTCTTCAAGGGGATGAGCGGCCTGGAGCTCAAGGCGGTCGCGGAGCTCCTGAAGCGCCGGGAGTGCCCCCGGGGCACCGTGGTCTTCCGGGAGGGCGAGCGGGGCCAGGAGCTCTTCATCGTCCTGTCCGGCAAGGTCGGCTCCTTCGTGACCCAGTCGGACGGGACCCGGCGCAGGATCTACGAGTTCGGGCCGGGCCGCTTCTTCGGGGAGATGGCCATCGTGGAGGGGGAGCCCCGTTCGGCCACCTGCTGGGCCGAGGAGGACACGACCCTCCTGGTCCTGGAGGGCATCGACTTCTACCGCCTAGTCTTCGACTACCCGATGATCGGCCTCAAGCTTTTGTCCTCCATCGTCCGGGTGATGGTGTCCTGGCTGAACGAGTCCTCCCGCTTCCTGAACGACCTGGTCCGGTGGGGCGAGACGGCCCGGCGCCGGGCCGTGGAGGACGCCCTCACGGGGCTCTTCAACCGGCGCTTCCTGGAGGAGACCCTGGCCAACCGCTTCACCTCCGGCCTGGGCTCCGGGCGCCGCCTTGCCCTGGTCATGCTGGACCTGGACCACTTCCGGGAGATCAACGGCTCCTTCGGGCCCGCCGCCGGGGACGCCACGATCCGGGCCGCGGGCGCGGCCTTCCGACAGGCCCTTCGGGACGGGGATGTGGCCGCCCGTCTGTCCGGGGACGAGTTCGCCTTCCTCCTGCCCAACACGGGGCTGGACGAGGCCCTGGCCGTGGCGGAGCGCCTGCGGAAGCGGGCGGAGACGGTCCGCCTCGATTTCCGGCCCCCCGCGGGCGGCCCCGCCTCCAAGGTCCGCATCACCGCCAGCCTGGGGGTGGCCGTGGCTCCGGACCACGCGGATACCCCGGGCGCTTTGATCGACCGCTCGGACAGGGCCCTCTACCTGGCCAAGGAAGGCGGCCGCAACCGCGTGGCCGGGCCGAAGGCGTAGCGAAACATGATCGAGTACGTGGTCTCCGCCAATATCGACGACCGCATCCTCCGACGCGCCGCGGACCTCCTGCGCAAGGGAGGGGTGGTCGCCTTCCCGACGGACACCAGCTGGAGCCTGGGCTGCTCCATCGCCTCCAAGGACGGCATCGCCAAGCTCAAGCGTCTGGTGGGGCGGGAGGCGGACGGCCCCCTCACGGTGATCTGCTCGGCCCTCCAGCAGGTCTCCGAGCTCTGCGAGCTGGACACGGTCTCCTTCCGGGCCATCAAGCGCCTGGTCCCGGGACCCTACGTCTTCATCCTCCCCTCCACGAATCGGGCGGCCAAGGACTTTGATCTCCGCCGCAGCGAGTTGGGGGTCCGCATCCCGGAGAACCCCGTGCCCTGCGCCTTGGCGGACGCCCTGGGCCTGCCCCTTTTGTCCGTGACGGCGAAGCGTACCCTTTTGGGCATGAGCCCCAAGGACGCGGAGTTCCCGGAGGAGCTCCTCTTCTCCGGGGGCTGGGAGATCGACGGGATCCCCGGGATCGACCTGGTCCTAGACCCCGGGGAGGAGCAGGAGCGCCGGGTTTCCACGGTCCTGGACATGCGGGGCGGGGGGATCGAGGTGCTTCGCCGCGGCGCCGGGGACTACCCCTAGTCCGGCCGTCATCCGGACCTTCGTCCCGGATCCGGCCCTCCGGCCCCGGGCCGCCTTGTAGCGCCGCCCGCGGCGAGCCGCCTTGCGGCGGACGGCCCCTTCGGTATACAGTCCACCCCGCATGAACATCCTCTCCCTGGACGGCATATCCAAGAACATGGGCGGAACCATCCTCTTCTCCGGGGTATCCCTAGGCGTGGAGGACCGTTCCCGGGCGGGCCTGGTGGGCCGCAACGGGAGCGGAAAGTCTACGCTCCTCAAAATTCTGGCGGGCATGCTGGAGCCCGACGGGGGGACCGTCGCCCGGCGTCGGAACCTGGCCGTGGCCCTCCTGCCCCAGCTCCCCCGCTTCGCCCCGGGGGCCACCCTGGGTTCCTTCCTCCTCGAGGACGAGTCCCCGGCGGTACGTCTGGTCCGGGACTACGAGGCCTGCGCCGCCGCGGTGGGCCGCGGGGAGAAGCGGCACGCGGAGCTCGAGCGCCTGACCCGTCGCATGGAGGAGGAGCGGGGCTTCGTCCTGGAGCACGCCTACGCATCCTACTGCACCGAGCTGGGCCTGCCCGGGCCCGAGGCCCGCATGGACACCTTTTCCGGGGGCATGGTGAAAAAGGCCGCCCTGGCCCGGCTCCTCTGCTCCGGGGCGGACCTGGCCCTCCTGGACGAGCCCACGAACCACCTGGATGTCGAGACGATCGAGTGGCTGGAGGCCAAGCTCGGCTCGGCCCCCTTCGCCTTCGTTGTGGTGACCCACGACCGGTACTTCCTGGACGCGGTCTGCTCCTCCATCTGGGAGATCGACGACGAGGCCGTGTACGGCTACCCCGGGGGCTATACGGACTTCCTGGCCCGGCGGCGGGAGCGATGGGAGGCCTTGGAAAAGGCGGACGCCCGCCGGAAGGCCATCCTCAAGATCGAGATGAAGTGGCTCAACCGGGGCGCCCGGGCCCGGGCCACCAAGAGCGAGCGCCGCAAGGAGCTGATCCGGGGCCTCCAGGCCTCGGCCCTCGTTCGGCCCGAGAGCATGGGGGAGTTCTCCTCGGCCTCCCGCCGCATGGGCGGCAAGGTCCTCAGGCTCGAGGGGGTTTCCAAGTCCTACGGGGACCGCGCGGTACTCGCCCCCTTCCGGCACGAGTTCGGCCGGGGCGAGCGGGCCGGGGTCGTGGGCCCCAACGGCTCGGGCAAGACGACCTTCCTGGGGATCGTCTCGGGCAGGATCGCCCCCGACTCGGGCAAGGCCGAACCGGGTCCCACGGTGACCTTCGGCTGCTTCGACCAGACCGCCGCGGCCCTGGACCCCTCGGCCACGGTCCTGGACTACGTCCGGGAACACGCCGAGCAGGTCCGCCTGGGGGACGGCTCCGTCCTCTCCGCGGAGCGCCTCCTGGAGCGCTTCCTCTTCGACCGGGACATGTTCCCCCGGGCTCTGGGCGCCCTGTCCGGCGGGGAGCTCCGCCGGCTCCAGCTGGTACGGCTCCTGGCGGAGGCCCCGAACTTCCTCCTCCTGGACGAACCCACGAACGACCTGGACATCGAGACCATCGAGCTGCTCGAGGACTTCCTGGAGGATTTCTCCGGCTGCGTCCTGGCGGTCTCCCACGACCGGGCCTTCCTGGACCGGGTCACCCGGACCACCTTCGTCCTGGACGGTGAGGGAGGGGTGCGGAGCTTCCCGGGTACCTATTCCGACTGGCGGGTCGCCCGGGAGCTGGAGGAGGAGGAGAGGGCCGCGGCCGCCCGCTCCGCGGACCGGGGGCGCGGGAAGGACCGGGGAGGGCCCGCGGCCGCTCCCTTCGGCGTCCCGGGAAACTCGAATCCTTCCGCGTCCTCCGACGCACCGGCCCGGGAGGCCGCCGAATCCGCCCGCCGCCGCAAGCCCAGCTTCGCGGAGCGCCGCGAGTTCGAGACCCTCCTGCCCGAGATCGAGGCCCTGGAGGCGGAAAAGGCCGAGCTGGAGGCCCTCTTCGCCGCGGGCGGACGGGACGGGCAGTCCCTGGAACAGGCATCCCGGCGCTATGCCGAGCTCGATCCTCTCATTCACGCCAAGACCGCCCGCTGGGACGAGCTGGCGGAACTCGTCGACCGTTGAAGGCGCCCGATCAGGGGTAGAGGCGGGCGATGTCGGGCTCCCGATCCCGGAACGCCTCCACGATGACCGGGTCGAAGTGACGGCCTGAATTCTCCAGGATGTATCCGCCGGCCGTGTCCCGCCCGAGGGCGGGTTTGTAGGGCCGCTCGGACCGGATGGCGTCGTAGACGTCCGCCATGGCCACCAGCCGCGCCGGCAGGGGAATGTCGTTTCCCGCGAGACCTTCGGGATAGCCGTCCCCGTCCCATCGCTCGTGGTGGTACCCGGCGATTTCCGCGGCCAGGGCCACCCGGGGATCGTACCGGATGTGCTTCGACGCCTCCAGGAGGATCTCCCGTCCCACGATGACGTGCCGCTGCATCAGGGACCTCTCCGCGTCGTCCAGGGGACCGGGCTTCTGGAGCACCGCGTCGGGGACGGCGATCTTCCCGATGTCATGGAGCGGAGCCATGCGGGCGATGGTCGTGAGGCTTCCCGGGCCGAGCCGGGGGAACGCCCCTTCCTCGATGAGCCGTTCCCCGAGGATCAGGACGATCTCCCGGGTCCGGTCGATATGCTGTCCCGTCACCTCGTCCCGGGCCTCGATCAGGTCCGCCAGGGCGTGGGTCACGGCCTCGGCCCAGCCCTCCAGCCGTTCGGACAGGCGGCGGGCCTTGCGTCGGAGGGTGCCCCGCTCCCGGTTCAGGCTGGCTTCCGCGGCGGAGGGTCGGCCGCTCCTCCGCTCCAGCACAGCGGCCCTCTCCGAATCCTCGTAGGCGTCCCGGAAGCGGCCCCTCAGAGCCCGGACCCGGCCCCGGAGGCGCAGGAGTTCGGTGTAGCGGAGAAGGTCCCCGGCTGCGGCCCGGGGCAGCCATTCCTCCGCCAGGGCTTCCGCCTCGTCGAGCTGTCCGTCCTCGATCCGCGCCCGCACCAGGGAGACCGCGGCCCGCACTCCGACCATGGCGAAGCCGCCCCGGTTCGCCCGGGCCAGGGCATCCTCGAGGGTGTCGAGGCTTTCCGTCCGGCGGCCGCAGGACCGGAGGGATTCCCCCTTCCCGAGGCGGGCTTCCGCCTGGACGACGGCGTTGCCGGAAGCCTCGGCGTCGGACATCACGCCGTCGATGAGACCCAGGGCATCCTCGGGCCGTCCGCACAGGGTGAGGGCTTCCGCGTACTGGAGGCGCAGGGCTTCGACGGGAACCCCGGGAATCGCGGCGTTCCCCGCGGCGTCCAGGGCTTCCCGAAGATAGGCGGCCGCTTTCTCCACCCTGCCGGCTTCGAGGCTGGCGATGCCCAGGTTGCCCAGGCTGCGTACCAGGGAGGTACGGTCCCCGGACCTACGGGAAAGGCGCAGGGCCTTTTCCAGGATCGCGATGGATTCGACGTACCGACCCGCCTGGAAATGGGATATCCCCTCCGCGCACAGGAGTCTCACCCGGAGGCCCGTCTCCACGGGCTTGAGGGCCTGTCCCTGCCGCGCCAGCTCCAGGGCCCGGTCGGGATTCCCCGTCGCAAGCGCCGCGTAGGCCGCGACGGCGGCCGCGTGCGACGCCCTTGACGGGTCGGGGAGCCCGCGAGTCTCCGACAGCAGGACAAGAGCCCCCTCCAGGGCTCGGTCCGGCCGGGACTTGAGTAGGGCTTCCAGGGCTTCGATGGAATCCGGCATGCAATCCCCCGGGGACGCGGGCGGTTATCCTCCTAGAGTCTTGCGCTTCCCCCGCGGCGTGTCAAATCCGAACGTCGGGAACCCCGGCTCCGGCTCGGGGGCGAAGGTCAGGATCCCGCGGTCTTCTTGAAATCAACCAGTGCCGCGGGCAGTACTTCGGCCCCGTTTCCCTTCCAGAACTCGTTGAACCGCTCGAGGGCCTCCAGGCTGGACCCGGTCAGGGGCATGGAGTGGGCGTCCGAGGGGAGGACCAGGTCGTAGCCCCTGCCGTCGGCGCCCCAGAGGGTGGCGCTTACGCAGGCCGTGGATCCCAGGCCGCAGATCACCACCCGGCCGATGCGCCGGGCGTCTAGGAGGGCCTCCAATTCGGTCCCGCTGAAGGAATCCGCCGTGGACTTCCGCACCTGCTCGGCTCCCTCCGGGGGGGTCAGGGAGGGATGCAGGAGCCAGGATTCTCTGCCCGGAGTGAAGGATCCCCCGTCGGTGTGGTACACGTAGATCACCGGAACTCCCGCCTCGTTCGCCCGGTCCACCAGGGTCCGCACCGCCGCCAGGAAGGTCGCCTCCCGATGCAGGGGGAAGATGCCCCGTTGGACGTCCACGACGATCAGGGCGGTCCAGGGATAGAGGGCCTTCTTGGGCTCCGACGCCGAGGCCGTCGGCTTAACCGCGCTCGCACAGCCGGCGGCCAGCAGGACCGCCAGGAACAGGGCGGCCGCGGAAACGAGCCGATCCGCCGCGCCCGGGGTGCGGCGGCCCCGTACGCATCGACCTTCGGGTACTATCCTCATCGGGTACCTCCTTTACGGACCGTTGCGCACGATCCGGAATCCCATGCCCGGGTCCGCCTGCTTGGGCAGGTCCCGGCTCCGGAAATGGACCGCCGCGGAGTCGGCGCTCTCGTGATAGTTGCCTCCCCTCCGCACTCGTTTCACCCCGTAGGACCGGTCCGCCTCCGCGATCTCCGGACCGGCCGGATCCGCCCAGGGAAGGCTGCCGTCCCGGGAGCCCGCGGGGGCCTTCGAATACCAGGCCGCGGCGTACCAGTCCTGGCACCACTCCCAGACGTTCCCGCTCATGTCGTAGATTCCGAGCTCGTTGGGCTTCTTCGACTCCACGGCCGCCGGGCTCGGGGCGTCCCCGAAGACCGCGACCTCCGAGGGGTCGTCGGAACCCGAAAGGCGGAAGCCCCGGCTCCGGGGACCGCCCCGGGCGGCGTACTCCCACTCGGCCTCGGTGGGCAGGCGGTAGCCGTCCGCGGAGGGGTCGAAGGTCCTGCCCTCCTCGTCGTAGCAGGGGGTCCTGCCCGCCGCCCGGCTCAGGAAGTTGCAGAACCGGACCGCGTCCGCGAAGGAGACGTCGATGACCGGCTGCCGGCCGCGTCCCCATCCGTTGTCTTTGGGGCTCCGCGCCCCGGCCAGGGCGCAGTAGGCGTCGTACTCCTCGAAGGTCACCTCGTGCCGGAGGATGCGGAAGGGCTTGGTGAGGGCCACGGAATGGGCCGGCCGGGAGTCCGGAAGCCCACGGTCGCTGCCCATGACGAAGACCCCGGGCTCCACGTTCACCATCGCGGCCTCCACGGCCTCCACGAGGTCCCGGGCGTCCGGCCCCCTCCACGGGTCCGGGATCTGGGCCCCGAGGGTTCCCGCAGCCGCGGCCAGAAGGACGAAGGCGGCGAGGCGGCCGGCGGACCTCGGCCGGCCGGCCCCGCGATCCTTCCGCCCTCTCATGCCGCCCCGCCCGCCCGCCGGGAGCTCCCCGGCGGATCCGGCGTCCGGAACCGCTCGAGCACGGAATCGGGAATCCGGATCCTGAACCGGCACCGGGGATCCCCCGCCAGGACGGACTCGGTCACCTCCGCCTCGGTCTCCTCGCCGAAGACCGTGTCGAAGAGGAACTTCTCGTACCCCGCCGAACAGGCGCACCAGGCCGACGGGACCCCCGCCCCGGCCTCGGTGATGGAGGACGCGGCCAGGGGGCAGTGGCAGGCCAGGCGGCGTTTTTCCAGGGGATCCTGCGACGCCAGGAAACGGTCCGGGTCGTAGGGGATCTTGGTGGCCCAGAGGTGGCGGCCGTCGGACACCGTGGACAGGATTTCCTGGTTCCCCCGGACGAAGTCCACCACCGCGGGGGTGATCCTCTGCTCGAACCAGAGGGTCCCGTCCTCGGCGTGGCGCTCGAGTTCCCGGACCTTCCGGCCGTGGAAGGCTGCCAGCCATTCCTCCAGGGAGGCCGAGGCGAGGAAGGCCTCCCGTTCCGCGGCGAAGGCCGCGGCGGGTATGCCGTGGACGTTCCAGCAGAGGACCCGGCGGGCCTTCTCGGCGCCCAGCACCGCTTCCAGGGCCTGCACGAAGGCCGCCGTGGCCGCGGGGTAGACCTCCGGGGGGGCTCCCGTCGGGGGGACCTCGACGCCCGCCATCACCCGGTCCCTCACCGGGCCGCCCTCGAGCTCGGCCAGGCGGTCCGCCATGGCGGGAAGGACACCCACGGGCAGGAGGTAGGCCAGGAGGCGGATGGCGACCGCGTCGATCCCGGCCGCGGCGAAGTACCGCGCCAGGGCCATCAACCGCTCGTCCCGGACTTCGCCCTGTGCTACCAGACGCTCCACGTGGCGTTCGACCTCCGCGAGGGAAGCGCCGGCCAGGGTGCCGTCCGGGCCCGGGGCCTCCGCCTCCAGGACCCGGACCCAGGTCACGGCTTGTTCCACCGCCTCCGGGCCCAGGCCCCGGGCGGCGCAGCGTTCGCGGAATTCCTTCTCCTTGTACACGGTCGCCTCCTTTGGGGCCCGGGCGGCCCCTCAGTCCTTCGCCCCGGGCGCTGCCGCGAAGCCCGCGGCCGCGGCCAGCTCCCGGCAGAGGGCCCAGACGTCCGCGTCCTGGTTGGCCAGGACCGCGACGAAGCCCCCCGCGGCCGGGTACCGCATGGCTATCGCCGCGACCCCGGGATTGACCCCGTCCTTGCCGTAACGGACCAGGGTGCCCGCGGGATCGTAGTCGAACTCCAGGCAGTGTCCGTACTTCCGCAGGCCGCCGTCCCGGAGGGCGAAGGCATCGACCCGGGGGGTCAGGAAGTCCCGGCGCAGATCCGGGGACAGGAAGTCCTCGCCCTCGATCGCCCGGAAGAGCCGCCGGAGATCCTCGACGGTGGTCAGGACGCCCGCGTCCGGGGATCCTATGGGCGGGAAGGCGTAGATGTTCTTGCGGAACCCCGCGGCCTTCCCGTGAGCGCCCTCGACCGTAGCGTACCCTTCGGCGATCCCGGGCTCCGGGGTGTCCTTGGCGAAATAGCCGGTGCGGGACAGGCCCGCGGGCTCGATCACTTCCCGCCGGACGAGTTCCCGGAAGGAGAGCCCCGTCCGGGCCTCCATCGCGAGGCCCGCCAGCACGTAGGCGCAGTTGTTGTACCGGGACGCCGTGCCCGCGGGGAACACGGGATCCTTGTAGGCGAACTGGGGCAGGAAGTCCGCGCAGTCCCGGACCCGGTAGCAGGGCCGGGTTTTCCAGATCTCCTCGTAGTCCTCCCCGGCTTCCTCGTCCGCGTCGTCCGCGATCCCGGAGCTATGGGTCAGGCAGTGGCGGACCGTGACGTTCCCCGGAATCTTGGTACCTTCCAGGGGGACGAGGTCCCGGATCCGGTCGTCCAGTCCGAGCAAGCCCCGGTCCGCCAGGCGGAAGGCCGCGGCGGCCGTGAAGAGCTTGCCCAGGGAGGCGGTGTCGAAGCGCGTTTCGACGGTGTTGGGCACCGAGAAGCCCCGGTGGGCCAAGCCTCGGGCCTCGTGGAGGAGGATCGCGTCCCCCCGGGCGACGAGGACGGAACCGGAGAAGAGATCCTCCGCTTCGTGGCGGTCCACGATGGAGGACAGCGCGGAGGCGACGATCCGGGTCGGGGCCGGCTCGTTCATGGGATACCCCTGCAGGCGACAGTTTTGGAATGATCCGGATGAGTATACCCCCGTTTTGGGAGGGCCGGAAGGAGAAAAAGCCGCGCGACCGCGCGGGGCTCGCCGCCCGGGAACCCCCGGGCGGCCGTCGTTCATCCCAGGACCTCCCGCAGGAAGGGACCCGTGACGCTGTCCGGGTCGGCGGCCAGGTCCTCCGGGGTGCCCCGGGCGATGACCCGGCCCCCCGCCGCGCCCCCCGCGGGTCCCAGCTCGATGAGCCAGGAGCAGGCCGCCAGGGCGTCCAGGTCGTGCTCGATCACGACCACCGTGTTTCCCCCCGAGGCCAGGCGTTCCAGGACCCCGACCAGCCGGGCCACGTCCGTCGGGTGGAGCCCCGAGGTCGGCTCGTCCAGGATGTAGACCCCCCCGGTCTTGTGCAGCTCCGAGGCCAGCTTGAGCCGCTGGGACTCCCCTCCCGAGAGGCTCGAGAGGCTCTGTCCCAGGGGCAGGTAGTCCAGCCCGACCTCCCGGAGAACCGCGAGGCGGCGGCGGAGCTCCGGGGTGCGGAAGAAGCCCTCCGCCTCCTCCGCCGTCATCGCCAGGGCGTCCGCCACGTTCCTGTCCCCGTACCGGATGTCCAGGACCTCGGCCCGGTACCGGGCGCCCCCGCACTCGTCGCAGGTCATGCGCACGTCGTCCAGGAAGTTCATCTCCACCGCCAGGAAGCCCGCGCCCCCGCACTTGGGGCAGGCGCCCTTGGAATTGAAGGAGAAGAGCCCGGGGTCCGCTCCCGTGGCCTTGGCGAACTCCTTCCGCATGAGGTCGAAGGCCCCGACGTAGCTGGCCACGGTGCCCCGGGAGGTCCGGCCGATGGCCCCCTGGGCCACGACCACCGCCTCCGGGTGGGCGGGGGCGAAGACCTCGTGGATCAAGGTGGACTTGCCGGAGCCCGCGGGGCCGCAGATCCCGACCAGGATGCCCAGGGGGATGTCCACGTCGACACCCTTCAGGTTGTTCGCCCGGGCGTCCCGGACCGGGAAGCTCCGGGTCCAGGGCCTCCGGACCCGGGGTGCGGCTGCGCCTGCGCCCGAGGGAACGGCCGCCGCCCGGAAGGCGCGCCGGGCCGCCCGCTCCCGGAGGATCCGTCCGGTGGGACCCTCCGTACCCGCGAGACCGCCCACCGGACCCGCGTAGAGGAGCTCGCCGCCCCCGCGTCCCGCGGCCGGCCCGATCTCGATCGCCCAGTCGGCCCCCTCGATCAGGGCGGGATCGTGCTCCACCACCAGGACCGAATTGCCGGCCCCGCTCAGGGCCCGCAGGGCCGCCAGGACGCGCCGGGCGTCGGCGGGGTGGAGGCCCGAGCTCGGCTCGTCCAGGACGTACAGCAGGCCCGCCAGGTCGCAGTCCAGGCGGCGGGCCAGCTTGACCCGCTGGGACTCCCCGCCGGAGAGGGTGGAGACCGCCCGGTCCAGGGAGAGGTAGCCCGCCCCCATGCCGATCAGCCGGCCCGCCAGGCTCCGCATCTTGGAGACCAGGGCCTCGGAGCCGGGGATCGAAAGGCCCGCCAGGAACCCGTCGAAGGCCGTGAGCTCCAGGGCGCAGGCCTGGGCGATGTCCAAGCCCCCGACCTTGACGGACAGGGCCCGGGGATTCACCCGGCGGCCCCCGCAGGCGGGGCAGGTCCCGTAGCGGAGGAAGCTCTGGTAGACGTCCTTCTCCCCCTCCTCCGCCTCGTCCTCCGCCTTGTTGGCGTAGTACCTCTCCAGCCGCCGGATGACCCCCTCGAAGTTCTTCTTCGTGGTGCCCGCCCCGTGCCGGACCTCCACGGGGAACGGCTCGGTGTGGAGGAAGCGTTCCAGGTCCGCGGGCTTCCACCGGCCGAGGGGCAGGTCGGGATCGAAGAGGTCGATCGAGAGGAACTCCCGCCAGAAGTAGCCCCCGACCTTGTAGTCCGGGTGGAGGAGGGCCCCCTCCCGGAGGCTCCGGGCCGGGTCGTAGAAGGCCCCGGGATCGATCCGGATCCGCTTGCCCAGGCCCGAGCACTCCGGGCACATCCCCTCCGGGTTGTTGAAGGAGAAGTAGAAGGAGGGGCCGACGAAGGGCGAGCCGAACCGGGAATAGAGCATCCGGAGGTAGTCGGCGATCTCCGTGGCCGTCCCGACGGTGCTCCGGAGGGTCCGCCCCATGGGCTTCTGGTCCACCACGATGGAGACCGCCAGGTTGCGGATCTCGTCCACCGGGGGGCGGGTCAGCTTGGGCAGGCGGCGCCGGGCGAAGGTGGAGAAGGTCTCCACCAGCTGGCGCTGGGCCTCGGTGTGGATGGTGTCGAACAGCAGGGAGCTCTTGCCCGCCCCGCTGGGACCCGTGAACACGACGATCCCGTCCTTGGGCACGTCCACGGACAGGTTCTTGAGGTTGTGGGTGCGCGCTCCGCGCACCTGGATAGGGTGGTCGTTCATGGGGGGAAGGATAGCCGGGGTCGGCTGGGGTGGTGCGCTACTGTAGGGTTGTCTTTTTCGTCGACCGATCCTCCAGGACCGAGATCAGGGATTCTGCCCGGGCTTCCTGCTCCGCCAGGGAGCTGAGCCATCGGTCGCAGGCCGTGAGAGCTTCCTCTCCCGGGGCGGGGGTGTCCAGGACCTCCCGCAACTCCCCGTCCCGGCCCCGGTCCAATGCCCGGGTCATGCGCTGGACCGCCATGACCGAGTAGCCCGCCAGGAGGAGGGTGCGGATCACCCGGAGCCTGCCGATCTCCCCGGGGCCGTAGGTCCGCCGGCCCCCCTCGGTTTCCCGGGGGGTCCGGATCAGGCGGTTACGTTCCCAGTTGCGGACCTGCCCCGGCGTGGCCCCGGCCGCCCGGGCGGCCTCCCGGGGACCCAGGCGGGGAGCCCGTCGGCCGTCGCCCGCATCGGCCCGTCCCCGGGCCCAGGATTCCAGAAACCTCGCCGCCTCCTCCGCCCGGGCGCGCTCCTGGCGCACGAGGTCCCGGTGGGCCCGGGCCGCGGGCAGGGCCGCCTCGGGACCCTCCGCGGCGGCCTTGCGGACCAGGGCCAGGGCGGAGGCCCGGATCCGCCGACCCGGCCAGAGGCCGTGCAGGGCCTTCCGGGCGAAGACCATCTGGTCCCGGTGCTCCCCCTTCCAGAGTCGGTACCCGTTGGGACCCCGTTCCGCGGGGGGCAAAAAGCCCATCGCCTCGTAGAACCGGACCGTGTTGACGTGGGTTCCCGCCGCCCGGGCCAGGTCGGCGGTGCGGAGGACCTCGCCCGGCGCCACGGGGACCCTACCTTACCCCGACCACTTCCATCTCGAAGACCAGGAAGGCATCCGGGGGGATGACCCCGCCTCCGGCCCCCGCCGGGCCGTAGCCCAGCTCCGGCGGGATGACCACCAGGCGGCGCTCGCCCTTCTTCATGTCCAGGAGGGTGAGGTCCCAGCCCAGGATCACCTGGCCGGTTCCCACCTCCAGTTCCAGGGGGCCGCCGTGGAGGCGGGAGGCGTCGAAGGTCTTGCCGGTCGTCAGCATCCCCTGGTAGTCGACCCTGGCCAGGTCCCCGTGGGCCAGCTTGGGCCCGGAACCCTCCTTGAGGACCTTCCAGCGGAGACCCCGGGGCCCCTCGGACAGGCCCGGCCACTTGGCGTCGATTTGGGCCGTTTCGGCGGCCCGGGCCGCCTCGCGCTCCTCCCGCAGCTTGGCCGTCCGTGCCTCGGCCAGGGAGTTCCATAGGGCCTGATCGGCCTTGTACCCCTCCCAGTTCGAGCCGATACGGAGGATCTCCACGGATTCGATGCGGTCCCCCGGCTGGACGGAGTCCACCACGGACTGGCCCTCCACGACCCTGCCGAAGACCGAATACCCCCCGTCCAGCCAGGGCGCGGCCTTGTGGGTGATGTAGAACTGGGAACCGTTGGTATGGGGGCCCGAGTTGGCCATGGCCAGGACCCCGGGGCCGTCGTGACGCAGGGACGTGTCCGTCTCGTTCGGGAAGCGGTAGCCCGGACCCCCGGAACCGTTCCCCGCGGGGTCCCCTCCCTGGATCATGAAATCCTTCACCACCCGGTGGAAGGTGAGTCCGTCGTAGTAGCGCTTGCCCGCCGCGGCGTCCAGGGTGCCTTCCGCCAGGCCCACGAAGTTGGCGACCGTCAGGGGGGCCTTCTCGGCCTCCAGGCGCAGGAGGATCTCCCCCCGGCCGGTCTTGAGGCGGGCGTACAGGCCCTCGGGCAGTTCCTTGCGGGGCTGGCAGGAAGTCAGGGAGACGGCCGCGGCCGCGAGGGCCACGGAAAGCCGGGCCCGGAACGAGATCGGATGGTGCATGGTTCCTCCGGGGCGAATCTTGGCGTACACGGCGTCCTTTGGCAAGGTCTTCCCGGTGTCACGAAGCTTGTGACGGCCGGCCCCGGGTCCGGGCCGCGCGTCGGACCGCCTTGTCCCCGGACGGCCCCCGTGGTAGGCTCGAAGTCGAGGTTCCCTTCCCATGAAATTGACCACCCGGCTTCTCATCCTCCTCTTCCTGAGCGTGCTGTTGCCCCTGCTGGGCCTGTCCTTCCTGCTCCGGGAGGAGGTCACCGAGAGCATCCTCAAGGAGAAGGAGGACAAGCTCTTCGGCCTGGCCCGGCAGCTGGATCGGCACCTTTCGGGGACCTTCGAGGACATACTCCGGGAGGAGGGCGTCCTGGAGGCTCCCCGGGACCGGAAGATCGCCGTGCTCAACAAGCGTCTGTGGGCGATCACGGACTTCGTGGCCTCCGGAAACGACGGGGTGGGGGTGGGCTACTACAGCCGGGACCTCGACGCGGTCCTGACCTACGGCCCGAGCTCGGAGTTCCAGTACACCGTGGGACAGTCCATCTTTCCGGGGCACAGGGGCTACGAGGTCATGGCCACGGGCAAGCCCCTGGTACAGCAGGGCCACCTCGTACGGGGCAACATCCTGAACTGCATGTGGCCCGTGGTCCGGGAGGGCCGGACGATCGGCTACATCTGGTCCAACGAGACGGTGGACCAGATCTCGGGTCAGCTGGCCCCCATCCTGCGCCGGGTCTACGGGATCGTGCTTCTCATCTTCCTGCTCATCTACGCCAGCGTGACGGTCTCCACCCAGACCCTCCTGGACAAGATCTACCGCATCAAGAAGGGGATCGAGGGGCTCTTCGAGGCCCCCACCCGGCACATCCCCCCGGTGCGGGGGGAGCTGTCCGTCATCGTCCAGACCATCAACGAGCTCGTGGACAACATGAACCTCATCAAGTGCTACAACAAGAGCATCCTGGAGGGGGTTTCCGACGGGGTCCTGGCGGTCACCCTGGACGGCCGCGTGTCGCGGGCCAACCGGGCCTTCTATCGCCTCTTCCCGGAGCATTCGGACGAGACTCTCCTGGGCCGCGGGGTCCGGGAGGTCTTCGGGCCGGAGATCCGCGGCCTGGTCGAAGCCGGTATGGAAGATCCGGAATACCGTTCCGCCCGGGAGATCCCCTCGGGCGGCCGGACCCTGGAGGCCTACGGCAACCGGATGATCGGGGAGGACGGAGAGCCCCTGGGCTCGGTCTTCGTGTTCCGGGACGTGACCCCGGCCCGGCGCTACGAACGGGAGGTCCAGGAGAAGGAGAGGGCGGTGGCGCTGGGAAACATGGCCCTGGGGGTCGTGCACGAGGTCAAGAATCCCCTCACCTCCGTGAAGGGTTTCGCCCAGCTGCTCCTGAGGCCGGAAATTCCGGAGGACAAGCGCGCCGAGTACGTCCGGCTGATCGACTCGGAGCTGAACCGGGTCAACCGCCTTTTGAACGAGATGCTGGTCTACGGCGGGAAGAGCCGGCTGGAGCTCCGCGAGTGTGATATCCTGGGAATCCTGGAGGACCGGGTGGACAACTGCGAGTGGTGCGCCTCCCCGCGGCCCGAGATCCGCGCCCGGCCGGGCCTGTCCTTCGTCGCCCGGGTGGACGAGTTCAAGCTGGCCCAGGTCTTCGACAATCTCCTCAAGAACGCGTCCGAGGCGGTGTCCGCGAAGGGGGACGGGCGCATCGTGGCGATCCTGCGCGAGGAGGCGGGGTGGTACGCCCTGGACCTGGTGGACACGGGCTGCGGGATCCGGGCCGAGGACCTGGACCGGATCGGCAACCCCCTCTTCTCCACCAAGCGGGACGGCGCCGGCCTGGGCCTGGCCATCAGCCGGAAGATCCTGGAAGCCCACGGCGGGAAGCTTTCCATCGAGTCCCGGCTCGGGTTCTACACCAAGGTCAGCCTGCGGCTCCCGCGGTCCGGCGCGGCCGAGGCGGTGCCGGCTTGAAGTACACTATCCTGGTCTGCGACGACGAGCGGAACGTCCGTGTCTTCCTCCGGGACCTCCTGGTCCTGGAGGGCTTCGAGGTGGTGGAGGCGGACTCCGGCAAGGCGGCCCTGGATGCCGCCCGGACCGCCAAGCCCGACCTCTGCATCCTGGACCTGAAGCTCCCGGACTGCAACGGAACGGACATCATCCCGGATCTGAAGGCCGCCCGCCCCCTCCTGGCGGTCATCGTGATCACCGCCCTGGGGACCGTGGACAACGCGGTCCTGTCCATGAAGGCCGGGGCCTACGACTTCATCACCAAGCCCTTCGACGTGGACACCGTGGTACTGGCGGTGAGGCGGGCCGCGGACTACATCAGCGTGAGCAAGGAGAACACGGTCCTTCGGAACCTCCACAGGAACCGGATGTACTTCGAGGACTTCATCGGGGACTGTCCCGCGGTCCAGTCCATCAAGGGCCTCATCCCCAAGCTGGCCTTCGCGGACGTGCCCATCCTCGTGACCGGGGAGACCGGCACGGGCAAGAACGTCCTGGCCAAGCAGATCCACTTCTCCCTGTCCGGCTCCGAATCCCCCCTGGTCTACGCCAACTGCTCCAGCATCCCGGCCACCCTCTTCGAGTCCGAGCTCTTCGGCCACGAGAAGGGCGCCTTCACGGGGGCGACGGCTTTGAAGAAGGGCCGGGTGGAGAGCGCGGACGGGGGTACCCTCCTCCTGGACGAGATCTCCGAGATCCCCTACGAGGTTCAGGCCAAGCTCCTGGACTTCCTGCAGGAGAGAACCTTCTACCGCGTGGGGGGCGTCAAGCCCATCTCGGTCCAGATCCGCATCATCGCCCTGACCAACAAGAACCTCCAGGAGGAGATCCAGGCGGGGCGGTTCCGGAAGGACCTGTTCTACCGCTTGAACGTCATCCATTTCCACATCCCGCCCCTGCGGGAGCGGGGGGACGATGTCCGGCTGATCTGCGAGTACCTGCTGTCCCTCCTGCGGAAGAAGTACAACGCACCGGACATCGGCCTGTCCGAGGAGGCCCTGGACGTGATCGCCTCCTACCCCTGGCCCGGGAACGTCCGGGAGCTCAAGAACGTCCTGGAGAGGGCCTTCATCTGCGCGGACGGGGGGGTCATCGGGGCGGGGGACCTGATCCTGGAGGAGCCCGAGCGCAAGGCGGACAAGCGGTCCCTCAAGGGCCTCACGGACGAGTACGAGAGGGACGTCATCCTCCGGCGCCTGGCCTTCTTCCGGGGTAACCGGACCCGCACCGCCGAGGACCTGGGCGTCTCCCTGCGGAACCTCCAGTACAAGCTCGAGAAGTACCAGATCCGGGGTTAGGCGCGCAAGATCTTGCGCGGTCCACGACGGATCTTGCGCGTTTCCCCATTCCCCGGGAAGGCCGCCTAGTCCCCGAACGCCGCCGGACGGCCGTTTTCGAGCCTGGCACGGAACTTGCTTTAGTGTTCTCAACACATCTCAAGAGGAGGCCGTATGATCCGGGCTCTAGGCAATTTCTTTACCAAGATCGCGAAGAAGTGGATCCCCGACGCGTTCATCTTCGCGATCATCCTGACCATCCTGGTGTTCGTGCTGGGGCTGGTCATCCAGGGCAAGTCGTTCATCGAGATGACGTCCTATTGGGGCGGCGGCATGTGGAGCCTCCTGGGCTTCTCCATGCAGATGGTCCTGGTCCTGGTCACGGGCTCCGCCCTTGCCCTGTCCAAGCCGGTGCACAGGGTCCTCAAGACCATCGCGTCCGCGGCCAACACCCCCGCCAAGGCCATCGCCATCGTCGCCTTCGTCATGGGCATCGGCTGCTGGCTCAACTGGGGCTTCGGGCTCATCATCAGCGCGATCCTGGCCAAGGAGATCGCCAAGGTCACCAAGGGCATCCACTATCCCCTTCTCGTGGCCAGCTCCTATTCGGGCTTCGTGCTTTGGCACTCGGGTCTGTCGGCCTCCATCCAGCTGACCATCGCGGCCAAGAACCCGGTCATGGAGAAGGTCGCCCCGGGGACCATCATCCCCACTGGTGAGACCATCTTCTCCCCCCAGACCCTGATCATCGTCCTCGTGCTCCTGGTCACGGTGCCGATCATCAACGTCCTTATGATGCCCAAGAAGAAGGAGGAGATCGTCGAGGTGGACCCCTCGATCTTCGCGGAGGACGAGAAGGAAGAAGTCGCGACGAAGTCCTTCAAGGGGATGACCCCCGCCGAGAAGATCGAAAATTCCATCGTACTGGCGATCATCGTCGGTGTGGTGGGGCTCGTGTATGCGGTCCGCTACCTCGCGAAGGGCGGCTCCCTCTCCCTGGACGTGGTCAACTTCATCTTCCTCGTCCTGGGCCTCCTCATGCACAAGACCCCGATCAACTACGTGAAGGCCGTGGACAAGTCCGTGCGCAACTGCGGCGGCATCGTCCTCCAGTTCCCCTTCTACGCGGGGATCATGGGCATGATGGTCAGCTCCGGCCTGGCCGCCACCTTCTCCAACTGGTTCGTGTCCATTTCGACGCCCAAGACCTTCCAGCTCTTCACCTACTGGTCCGCGGGCCTTGTGAACATGTTCGTACCCTCCGGCGGCGGCCAGTGGGCCGTCCAGGGTCCGATCATGATGCCCGCCGCCCAGGCCCTGGGAGTCAGCTACGCCCGAACCGCCTCGGCCATCGCCTGGGGAGACGCCTGGACCAACATGATCCAGCCCTTCTGGGCCCTGCCCCTCCTGGCGGTGGCCAAGCTGGGCATCAAGGACATCATGGGCTACACCACCGTGATCATGCTCTGGGTGGGCATCATCACCTCCCTGGGACTGCTCTTCCTCTGATTCCCGTCGCTTGACGCCGGGTCCGGCGGGTGCGCCCCGCCGGACCCGGTTTCCTCCCGGCATACGGCTCGATACATACGTACACTTCGCAGGCCGGGCCGCCGGGAGTCCGTCCGAGGCGCGAAGGTTGTTTTGAACGTTAGGAGCGATAGACATGGTAGCGAAACCGATTATCGCGGCCGAGAAGGCCGTGGAGCTGATCAAGGAAGGCGACACCGTCATGGTCGGCGGCTTCCTGGGCTGCGGGTCCCCTCCGGCCCTGATCGACGCCCTGGAACAACAGGGAACGAAGAATCTGACCCTGGTCTGCAACGACACGGCGTTCCTGAATTTCAAGACGGGCGCCTGCACCCACGTGGCCAAGCTGGTGGCCAAGAAGCAGTTCCGGAAGATCGTGGTCTCCCACATCGGCACGAACCAGGAGACCCAGCGGCAGATGAACGAGGGGGAGACCGAGGTGGTCCTAGTGCCCCAGGGTACCCTGGCCGAGAGGATCCGAGCGGCCGGCGCTGGCCTGGCGGGCGTCCTCACCCCCACGGGCGTGGGCACCGAGGTCCAGGAAGGCAAGCAGGTCCTGGACGTGGACGGCCGGAAATTCCTGCTGGAGAAGGCCCTGCCGGGAAACGTCGCCCTGCTCAAGGCTAAGAAGGCCGACAAGGCCGGCAACCTCGTCTACGACAAGGCGGCCCGCAACTTCAACCCCCTCATGGCCATGGCTTGCGAGACCGTGATCGTGGAGGCGGACGAGATCGTCGAGATCGGACAGCTGGACCCCGAGATCGTGGTGACGCCCTCGGTGCTCGTGCACTACCTGGTCCGGTCGAAGAAGCAGGGGTAAGGACATGGAATACACGGCAAACAAGGAAGTCATCGCCAAGCGCATCGCCCGGATCTTCAAGGACGGGGATGTGGTGAACCTGGGTATCGGCCTGCCGACCCTGGTGGGCAACTACGTTCCGGCGGGGGTGACCATCGTCCTCCAGTCGGAGAACGGCTTTCTGGGCCTGGGGCCCGCTCCGGCGCCGGGCAGGGAAGACCCCGCCCTGGTGAACGCCGGGGGAGGATTCGTGACCATACAGCCCGGCGGGGCCTTCTTCGACTCCGCCATGAGCTTCGCCATCATCCGGGGGGGGCACGTGGACGCCACGGTCCTGGGGGTCCTGGAAGTGGACCAGAAGGGCAACCTGGCGAATTACAAGATACCCGGCAAGATGGTCCCGGGCATGGGGGGGGCCATGGACCTGACCGTGGGCGCTAAGATCGTCGTGGCCGCCACGGAGCACTTCGACAAGTCCGGGGCCTCCAAGCTCCTGCGGGCGTGCAAGCTGCCCCTGACCGCCGCCGGGCAGGTGGACTTCGTCTGCACCGACGTCGGGTTCTTCGAGGTCCGGAACGGGACCTTCGTGCTCAAGGAGTATTTCAAACCCTACACGGTGGACTACATACTGGAGAAGACCGACGCGGACATCGTGGTGGACAAGGACTGCCGGGAAGTGGATCTCGGGTAAGCGAGGCGCGGCCCGCGGTCGAGAACGGTTCGGTGCGACATCGACAAGGAGTATGGAATGAGCAAGACCAGCATAGTCGGCGCCTACAACACGGCGTTCGGCTCCTTCGTGAAGAAGAACAAGGAAACCAAGGAGGTCACGGACCTCAAGAGCATCTACGAGCTCATCGAGGAGGCCGGGAGGGGCGCATTGGCGGACGCCGGGATCGAGGCGGACCGCATCGGGGGGATCTGGGTGGGTTCCTGCTCGCCCTCCCTCTTCGCCAACCAGGAACACCTGGCGCCCAACGCCCTGGAGGTGGACCCCAAGGGACTCCGCTTTAAGCCCGCCTACCGGGTGGAGGACGCCTGCGCCTCCTCCTCCGCGGCCCTGTACAGCGCGGTCTACGCCGTGGAGGCGGGGCGCTGCGACGCGGCCCTGGTGATCGGGGTCGAGAAGATGAACCTCCTGGACACCAAGGGGGTCACCCACGCCCTGGCCTGCTCCTCCCATTGGCCCACCGAGGGCGGGATGGGTATGAGCTTCCCGGCCCTCTTCGCCGAGTACGCCAAGGGCTACCGTGACCGGTACAAGATTTCCGACAAGAAGCTGGCGGAGATGCTGGCCGCCGTGGCCGCCCTCTGCTACCGAAACGGCCTGGACAACCCCCTGGCTCACTTCGGCAAGGGCGGGCCCTCGGACAAGCTGGGCCTGGTCACCGCCGAGGCCATCCTGGGCCTCCCGGAGGACAAGAACCCCATGATCGCGGAGCCCCTGCGGCTGCACGATTGCTCCCTGGTCACCGACGGCGCCGCGGCCCTGGTGGTCATGCGGACCGAGGAGGCCCGGAAGCGCGGCCGCCCCGCCGTCGAGATCGCCGGCATCGGCCACACGACGGAGCGGATGCCCATCAAGGTGCGTCCGAACATGCACGAGCTCATGGCCGGCAAGGAAGCCGCCCGCCGCGCCTTCGCCGAGGCGGGGATCGCGAGCCGGGACATCGACATCGCCGAGGTCCACGACTGCTTCACCATCAACCAGATCCTCTGCACCGAGGCCCTGGGCCTGTCCGCGGACGGAAAGGCCGGCGACGACTACCTGGCCGGACGCTTCGGCCGGGACGACAAGGTCTGCGTGAACCTCTCCGGCGGCCTCAAGGCCAAAGGGCACCCCGTGGGCGCCACCGGCGCCTCCATGCACGCCCTGCTGTACAAGCAGTTGACCGGCCACGCCATCGGGACGGCCCCCTCCAAGGGCACCCCCAAGGTGGGTGCCGTGCTCAACGTGGGAGGCTCCTCGGTGACCAACTGCGTGACCGTCCTGCGGGTCCTGGGCTGAGGATTGAACGCATTGGAACCATGAGACGGACAGGATGAACAGGATGAAGAACGGATGAACAGGATTGGAGTTGGGGATAAATTCATGCCCGATTTTATCCTGTCCATCCTCTTCCATCTTGTGAATCCTGTCTGATCTATGGTTCCATTGTTGTGAGATCCGGAGTAACGCGGGGGAGGGGCGGGCATGGAAGAGTACCGAAGGCCGAGCTGGGACGAGTACTTCATGGAGGTGACCAACGCCATCGCCAAGCGGGCCACCTGCGACCGGGGCCGGTCCGGCTGCGTGATCGCCCGGGACAACCAGGTCCTGGCCACGGGCTACGTGGGCGCCCCCGCCGGCCTGCCCCACTGCGACGAGGCGGGCCACCAGCTCAAGCAGACCGTCCACGAGGACGGTACCGCCACCACCCATTGCGTCCGCTCCGTCCATGCCGAGCAGAACGCCATCTGCCAGGCCGCCAAGAACGGGGTGCCCATCCGGGGCGCCACCCTCTACTGCCGCATGACCCCTTGCCGAACCTGCGCCATGATGATCATCAACTGCGGCATCCTCCGGGTCGTCTGCGAGCGCAAATACCACGCCGGCTCGGAGAGCGAGGCCATGTTCCGCACCGCCGGGGTCAAGCTCGAGTACGTCCACGAGGAAGTGGAGAAGTACGAGAAACAGTAGCGCGAACCGCTTTGCGGTTCGCACGGCTTGATCCCCCCGCCTTCCGTCGGTATGTTGGACGGGTGAGCGTACGCATCCTCTACATAGCGGAAATCGTCGGCAAGACCGGCGTTTTCGTGGTCAAGAACCTCCTTCCCGGCCTGCGGCGGGACCTCAAGCCCGATCTGGTCGTGGCCTGCGCGGACGGGGCCACCGGTGGTGCCGGGGTGGGCCGCGCCCACGCGACCTACCTGCGGAAGCTAGGCGCGGACATCCTGACCACCGGGGAACGGGGCTTCTACAAGAAGGACATCGTCGAGCTCTTCCCCAAGGCCTCCTGGCTTCTCCGGCCGGCCAACTATCCCTATGGAGTCCCGGGACACGGCTGGAAGGTCTACGCCGCGGGGGAGAGGAAGATCGCGGTAGTCCAGCTCCTGGGGCAGTCGGGCTTTCCCCGGACCCACCTGGCCAATCCCTTCCTCCTGATGGATGACCTCCTGCAGCGCCTGAAGCAGGAGACTCCCGTCGTGATCGTGGAGTTCCATGCCGCCACGACAGCGGAGAAGATCACCCTGGCCGCCCACCTGGACGGCCGGGTCACGGCGGTCATCGGGGCCCACACCCGGGTGCCCACCGCGGACGCCCGGGTTTCCCCCAAGGGGACGGCCGCGATCACCGACGCGGGCCGCACGGGGGCCTTCCTGTCCGTCGGGGGGATGGACCCGGCCGGCCGGGTCCGGGAGTACCTCTCGGGGATACCCGAGTGGACCCGGGACGGGGGCGGGAACCTGGAACTCCAGGGCTGTCTGGTCGAATCGGACGAGAACGGTAGGGCCCTCTCCCTGGAGCTGTTGAGGGTGCCCTGCAAGGAGGTCATGGTTGAAAGAACAGGGAACGACGACGAGGATTGACGGGTCCGTGGTGACCCTTCGGATAGACCTGGAGGCGAACTGCGCGGGCTGCATGAACAAGGAAGGCTGCGGACTGGCGGGCAGCCTGATAAAGGCCCAGGATCCCGGAGGGCTCGTGAGCGCCCCGGGCCAGCGGGTGGAGGTGGAGATCTCCTCGGGCGCCCAGGCCGCGGGGGCCTTCTGGCTCCTGGGCCTGCCCCTGGTCCTCTTCGGGGCGGGTTACGCGGCCGGCGCGGCCCTGTTCCCCGCCTCCGGGGAGGGACCCGCGGCCCTTTTAGGCATCGGGGGCTTCGCCCTGGGGATCCTGGCTGCCTTCCTGCTCAAGAGGGGAACCCGGGCCGCCTCCCTGCCGGTCGTCACGCGGGTGCTTCGTCTTCCATGACGATCCAGAGTCGCGTTCGCGACTCTGGCCGAATACGTCAAGCGCCCGTCCGTGGGCGCTCGGCTACAACAGGACCTTGGAAGCCAGCTCCTCCGCCGCGGCCTTGCCCAGCAGGGCCCGGATGACCGCTACGGAAAAATCGCCCGCGCAGCCCGCCGCCCGGGAGGTGATCAGGTTCCCGTCCTCGACCACCCGCTCGGCGACGAAGGTTCCTCCGTACGGGTCCTTTTCCAGGCCCGGGTAGCAGGTGAACCTCCGGCCCGCCAGGATCCCGCAGTGCTTTCCGAGGACCCAGACCGGGGCCGCGCAGATGGAGGCGGTCAGCCGTCCCTCCCGGAAGTGCTTCACGATCAGGTTCCGGGCGCTCTCGTCCTTGCCGATGGCCTCGCAGCCCCGTCCGCCGGGCACGACGACCAGGTCGAAGGGCCCCTCGAGGTCGTCCGCCGCCAGGTCCGCGGTCAGGCGGATGTCATGGGCGCCCATCAGGTCCCGCTCCCCGATACCGGCCACGTCGACCTCGACTCCCGCGCGCCGGAGGTAGTCTATGGGGGTGATCGCCTCGACCTCCTCGGTCCCGTTGGCCATGAATACGACGGCTCGCTTCATCTCCCCTCCTTGATCTCTCCTCGAGTGTAGGCCCGACGCCCCGGCCGCGCAACCGCCCGGGAGGTGTTTTCCCGCCCTTCGTGGACAACCGGGCGGGGGCGGATTATACTCCTACCGTACCATCCCACCACGCCAAAGGAGTCGCCGTATGGATACTCGAAACGGGCTCGTGACCTTCGGACTGTTCGTGCTCCTGTTCGCCTTCACCTTCGTCTTCAGCATGGTGGCGCTGAGCGAGGACAACGTCGCCTACGGGATCCTGGCCCTGATCGGGTTCCTGGTCTGCATCGGAGCGAGTGTATTCAACAGCGTCCTGGCGGCCCAGGAAGGGGCGATCTTTGCGGTCTGGTTCCGGACCTACGCCATCCTGGTGGGCATCCTCTTCGTGTGGTTCCTGACCCGGGTGGGCACAGCCTTCGGTTGGTGGTAAGCCGTTCCCGCTGAGCGCCGCCCGGGCCGGGGCTCTCTCCCGGCGGGCGGCCCCGCGGGTTCCTCCCCCTCCGTGTCTCCGGAAGCCTCCCGGGCCGTCCTCCGGGCCGCCCAAAAACTCGGACAAGCGAAGCGCCTCATCGCCTTCACCGGGGCGGGGATCTCCGTGGAGAGCGGCATACCCTCCTTCCGCGGAGAAGGAGGCATCTGGACCCGGTACGACCCCGCAACCCTCGAGCTGGGCCGTTTCCTCCGGGACCCCGCGGCCGCCTGGCCTACCATCCGGGAGATCTTCTACGAGTACACCTCCAAGGCCGAGCCGAACGACGCCCACCGGATCCTGGCCCGCTGGGAGGCGGAGGGCCGCCTGGCCTTCCTGGTGACCCAGAACATCGACGGGCTCCACGAGGCCGCGGGCTCCCGGGCCTTGGCGGAGTTCCACGGCTCCTGCCGGCACCTGGTCTGCCTGGACTGCGGGACCCGGGTCGAGGCCGAGCCGGCCCTCCTGGCGGATCTTCCGCCCCGGTGCCGGTGCGGGGGGATATTCAAGCCCGGCTTCGTCTTTTTCGGGGAGGGGATCCCCCGGAACGCCTACGAGGCGTCCTTCGCCGCGGCGGAAACCGCGGACGCCTGCCTGGTCATCGGCAGCACCGGGGAGGTCTATCCCGCCGCCGAGATCCCCCGGATCGTGAAACGCCGGGGCGGCCTCGTGGTGGAGATCGACCCCGAGCCCACGGGGTTCACGGAGTCGGTCACGGACATCTTCATCCGGGCCGGCGCCTCGGAGGCGATGAGGGAGTTGGATAGAGAATTGGTGAATGGGTGAATAGGTGAATTAGGAAGGTCCCTGAGTCTACGTGATATGCGCTTTCCTCATGATTGAGCTAGGTGATTTCTAGCCAATACCCATTCACCTATTCACTATTCACCCATTCACGTTTTACACTTCCCCCATGCCCGAACTTCCCGACCTGGTCTACATCGTAGAGCGCCTCCGGCCGGCCCTCCTGGGGCGCCGGATCGTCGATGCCTCGGTGGGCAACCCGACGGTCCTGCGGATCCTGGTGCCCGGGGATTTCCGGGAACTTCTGGCCGGGGACACCTTCCGGACCCTGGAGCGGCGCGGTCCCTTCCTGCGGTTTTCCCTGGACAGGCACGACCTGGTGATGCACCTCATGCTGGCGGGCCGGGTCCGGGTTGTCCCGGCCGGGGAGAAGCCCCTGGCGGCCCGACGCTTCGCCCTGGACCTGGAGGACGGAACCCGCTTCGAGTACGGGGACGAGAAGAACATGGGCAAGGTCTACCTTTGCGAACCCGGCCGCTTCGAGGCGATCCCGGGCTTCCTGACCCAGGGGGTGGACCTCACGGGCCCGGATTTCGACCGGGAGGTTTTTCACCGGCTGATCGCCAAGGAGCGGCGCCAGGCCCGGGTCTTCCTGATGGACCAGACCAAGCTTTCCGCTGTGGGGAACGCCTACGCCGACGAAATCCTCTTCTCCGCCCGCATCCACCCCAAGGCCCCCTGCAGCAGGTTGTCCCCCCATGAGAAGGACGCCTTCTACACCGCGATCCGGGAAGTCCTGGCCTGGGGTATCTCGGAGGTGGCCGAAGCGGGGAAGCCCACGGAGGAGAAGGTCCGGGACCATATGCGGGTGCGGAACCGGGCGGGCTCGCCCTGCCCGGTGTGCGGAACCACGATCCGCAAGGCCGGGGTCCTGGGCTTCGATTCCTTCTTCTGCCCCGGATGCCAGAAGCCCAAGACGGAGCAGTTCATAGACTGGAGTCGGTGAATAGGTGAATGGGTGAATGGGTGAATGGGAGAATGGGAGAATGGGAGAATGGGAGAATGGCGCAACTTTTCCTCCCTTATTCACCAATTTACTCATTCACCTATTCACTATCTTGTACTTATTTACAGAAACCGTTATAGTCTGCCTGTCCGAGGCTTTCAAAGGATGAAACGGCCGCCGCGCCGTTCCTGTCCCGCTTCGGAGGGAGGTTCCCGTGACCCGAACGCAGAGCCCCGCCGGCCGCTCCTCCTCCTACACCCTCCTCCGCTTCCGCTCCATGCGCCCCGCCTTCCTCCCCGGCATGATGATGTGACGCCCCGGGCGTCCTAGGACTGAAGCGGTTCCGACCCGTCGACGCGGGAAGGGACGACGCCCGGGCAGTTACAACCGAACATCACCGTCGAACACAACCGGCTTCCGGGCGGAATTCCGCCGGTCGCCGCATTTCGCCGCCCGCCGTCCCGTCGGGGCGCGCCGCCGTATCCGGCCG
The DNA here is from genome assembly GCA_022703505.1 of Spirochaetota bacterium. Taxonomy (GTDB): domain Bacteria; phylum Spirochaetota; class Spirochaetia; order Treponematales; family UBA12059; genus JAAYUR01. Next base: position 91,837 of record JAKLDN010000010.1, read on the forward strand.
CCGCCCCGACCCGTGCGGGGGGCCCTGGGGAGTTTCGTATGCGGACCAAGACCTACGAAGAGATAAACGAGAAGCTAGCCCGAGGCGATGCCGTGGTCCTGACGGCCATGGAGTTCAAGGACCTCGCCCGGGACCTGGATCCCGCCGAACTCGTTCGGGAGGTGGACGTCGTGACCACCGCCACCTTCGCCCCCATGTGTTCCAGCGGGGTCTTCCTGAACTTCGGGCACTCGGACCCGCCCATCCGGATGGAGGAGATTTCCCTGAACGGGGTGCCCGCCTACGAAGGCCTGGCCGCCGTGGACGCCTACCTGGGGGCCACGGCCGAGGATCCGGAGGACCCGGGGTACGGGGGCGCCCACGTCATCGAGGCCCTGGTGCGGGGAGAGGAAGTCCGGCTCTCCGCCCGGGGCAAGGGCACGGACTGCTACCCTCGCACCAGTATGGAGACCTCCGTCTCCCTGGACCGCTTGAACGAGGCCTGGTTCTTCAATCCCCGGAACGGGTACCAGAACTACGGGGCCGCGGTCAACGGCTCCGGCCGGCCGTTGCGCACCTACATGGGGCTCCTGGAGCCGGATTACGGGAGCGTCTCGTACTCCACCTCCGGGGAGCTCTCGCCCCTGCTGAACGATCCCGAGTGCCGGACCGTGGGGACGGGCACCCCGGTTTTCCTCTGCGGGGCCCGGGGGAGGGTGACGGGGCCGGGCACCCAGTACTGCGACCGGCGGGAGGCGGGGCGGTCCGGCCTCCCCGTGGCCGGGGCCCGGACCTTGGCCCTCTGGGCGGACCTCAAGGAGGCCGAACCCGAGTTCCTGGCCGCCGCCCGCTACGACGGCTACGGGATCAGCCTCTTCGTGGGGCTGGGCCTGCCCGTCCCGGTCCTGGACGAAGACCTGGCCCGCCGCCTGTCCGTGCGGGACGGGGACATCGAGACCGAGGTCCGGGACTATTCCCGGCCCGGCCGGCCCGTGACGGGACGCTGCACCTACGCGGAGTTGCGGTCGGGGTCCGTGGAGCTGGCCGGCCGACGGGTTCGGACCTCCAGCCAGTCGAGCCTGGCCAAGGCCCGGCGCATCGCGGAGGTCCTGAGGGAAAGGGTCCTGGAGGGTCGCTTCCCCCTGGAAGCCCCCCGGGAGCCGCTTCCGGAAGGCCGGACTCCCCGGGGCCTCGCGGAGCGGGCCTTCGTGTCGATCCCGGGGTCGGCGGAATCCACGGCCGGGGATCCCGGGGTCGGAGGTGCGGGGTACCGCCGGGATCTATGCGTGGACTGCGGGTCCTGCGCGGCCCATTGCCCCCGGGGCGCCTTGGCCATCGGGGCGCCGGAGTGGAGGCTCCGGTACGTGACCGGCCTGTGCGACGGCTGCGGGGCCTGCTTCGGCGCCTGTCCCCGGAAGGCCCTGGGCGCCGGGAAGGCAGCGGCGGCGGCCGGTTCCATATCCGGGCGAACGGCGGAGGGACGCGCCGGGTCCTCGAACAAGAGGATCATCCGTGTACCAGCCTAGGACCTACCGCGCCCTGGCGGCGGCGGAACGATTCGCGTACTTTCCCGTGCGGTACCGGGAGACGGACCTCTGGATCGGGGTGGACCGCCCCTCCTTTCGGTCCTCCCTGGGTCAGGACGTGCTGGAGCGGGTGATCGATCTTCGGCTCCGGCTGGAGTCCTATATCGAGCGCCGTCCGGAATTCCGGTCCTCCTTCGAACCGATCCCGGATGACCCGGGGGCCCCCGCGATCGCGTCTGCCATGCTCCGCGCCGCCCGGGAAGCCGGGGTGGGGCCCATGGCCGCCGTGGCCGGGGCCTTCGCGGACGCGGCGGCCCGCTTCCTCCTGGGCCCCGGCCGGTGCCGGGAGCTTGTCGTGGAGAACGGGGGGGACATCGCCCTGTCCGGGGAATCGGAGTTCACCGCGGCCCTGCTGGCGGGAACCTCGTCCCTGTCGGGTGCCTTGGGCCTCAGGATCCGGGGCGGCGGGTACCGGGGGCTGGCCGCCAGCGCGGGCCGGGTGGGACCCTCCTACAGCGCCGGACGTGCGGACGCCTGCGCGGTCCTGGCCCGGGACGCGGCCCGGGCGGACGCCCTGGCCACGGCCTTCGGGAACCGTGTAGGATCCGGGGCGGACATCGAGGGTGTGCTGGACCTGGCCCGGCGTACCGATGGCGTCCTGGGGATCGCCCTGATCGCGGGCTCCACCTTCGGGTGCGCGGGAGACCTGGAGCTGGTCCCTTTGGCTGCGGGCCGGGGCCGGGCCTGTAAATCTCCCAAGGGCGGGCCGGATTCGGAGACTAGACGGCGGTCGGATCCGGCGGCGCCGGAGACGCGGACGGTCCGGGCGGGGAGGCTTCCATGAACGATACGAACGCGGCCGTGCCGCTTGCCGACGGGATCTTCTCCATCGAGGTGGTCCCTCCCGCCCGGGGGGCGGGCCTGGAGGACCTCTTCGCGGCGGTGGAGACCCTCCTTCCCTACGGGCCCTCCAAGGTGAGCGTCACCGACCACCCCGCGGGTCCCCCGGACGGGGCGCCCCTGCCCGGGGGAGGCTTCGCCCGCTCCGGTCCCCGGTCCAAGCCCGGCACCCTGGGCACGGCCCTGGCCCTCCAGTCGGCCTTCCGGGTGCGAGCCGTACCCCACCTGGTATCCCGGGGAGCAGACCGCTACGCCATGGAGGACCTCCTCATCGACCTGCACTACGCGGGGTTCCGGGAACTCTTCGTGGTCCGGGGGGACGATCGTTTCCACCGGGATCCCGGGGACGCCGGCGCGGGGCCGGAATCCCCGGTCCGGGGATATTCCAGCGCCGCGGACTTGGTGGCCCATGTAGCCGCCCTCAACCGGGGCGAGTACCTCCCCCCCGCTGAGCCTGGAAAACCCACGGACTTCCGGGTCGGGGTGGCGGGGTACCCGGAAAAGCACTTCGCCGCGCCCAACAAGGAGGCGGACCTCCGGAAGCTCAAGGAGAAGGTGGACGCCGGGGCTTCCTACATCGTCACCCAGATGGTCTTCGATGCCCGACGGTACTTCGAGTTCGTCGCCGCCCTCCGGGGGGCCGGGATCGCGGTGCCCGTGATCCCCGGGATCAAACCCCTGACCCGGGCATCCCAGGCCGCCGCTGTGCCCCGGAACTTCTTCGTGGACCTCCCCGATAGCCTGCTCCGATCCCTGGAGGGAGCCCGAACTCCGGAGGAGGAGCGGAGCGTGGGGATCCGGGCCGCGGCGCGCCTGGCGGAGGACCTCCTTTCGGGCGGGGCCCCGGCCCTGCACTTCTTCACCATGGGCCGGGGCGGCGCCACACGGGACGTCCTGGACGCGGTCTTCGGGGGGCCGGAGGGGGCCCGGATCCGCGGCGCGGCCGGGTTCGGGGGAAACATCCAATGAGCGGAGGAAATCGAGCTTCGGACCGGGATATCCGGACGGTCTTCGGGAACCGCCTCCTCTTGGCGGACGGCTCCACGGGCACGGCCCTGGAGGAGTTGGCGCCCGGGCGTTCCGCGACCTTCCTGCCCCTGGAGGCCCCCGAAATCGTGGAGGAACTCCACCGGGCCTACTTCGACGCGGGCTCCGACCTCGTGGAGACCGCCACCTTCGGCGCCAACGAGCGGGCCCTGGCCAAGGCCGGTGCCCCGGGCGCGGCCCGGGAGCTGAACCGGGCCGCCTGCGAGGCCGCGGTGCGGGCCGCCCGTCGGGCCGAGGAGGCCGACGGCCGCCCCCGCTGGGTGGCGGGTTCCGTGGGCCCCGGGGAGGACCCTCCCAGCCTGGGGGCCTCGACCTATGCCGAACTGGTGGAGTCCTACCGGCCCCAGATGGCCGGCCTCCTGGAAGGCGGGGCGGACCTGGTCTTCATCGAGACCTGCCAGGACCCCCTGCAGGTCAAGGCCGCCCTGGGGGCCCTCTTCGACGCCCGGGCCGAGGTCGGCCGGGAGGTCCCCTTCATCGTCTCCGCCACCGTGGACGCTTCCGGCCGGATGCTGACCGGCACGGGCATGGAGGCCCTGGCCGCCATCGTCGCTCCTTTCCGCCCCCTGGCCCTGGGCCTCAACTGCTCCGGGGGACCCGCGGAGCTCGCGGCCGCCCTGGAAGCCCTGGCCCGGGCCTCCCCCGCGCCCCTTTCCCTGATGCCCAACGCGGGCTTTCCCCGCCTCGAAGCGGGGCGGGCCGTCTACCCCATGGGCCCCGGGGACTTCGCCCGGGAGACGGCCGCTCTGGCCCGAAGGTTCGGCGTATCCCTGGCCGGTGGCTGCTGCGGTACGGGACCGGCCCACATCCGGGCCCTGGCGGGACTCCTCGCGGACCGGCCCCGGCCCTCCCCGCGCCCGGCCCGGAAGCCCGGCCTGGCCTCGCTGTACCAGGCCTGGCCGCCGGAATCCGGCGGCGTCTCGAAGGCGGCGGATGCGTCCCCGGCCGCCTTCCTGCGGGTCGGCGAAAAGGCCAACGCCGCGGGCTCCGCGGCCTTCGCCAAGCGGGTCCTGGCCGGGGACGTGGAGGGCCAGGCCGCCCTCGCCCTGGCCCAGGAGGAGTCGGGGGCCCATGCCCTGGACCTCCATCTGTCCCGACCCGGCCGGGACGAGGCCGCGGACCTCGCGGCCCTGACCGGGCGCCTGGCGGGGACCGCCCGGGCGGCCCTGTCCCTGGATTCCCCGGACCCCGAGGTCCTGGCCGCGGCCCTGCCCCTTGTCGGGGGGCGGCCCCTCCTGAACTCCGCCAACCTGGAGGATGAAGCCAAGGCCCGCCGGGTCTTCCGCCTGGCCCGGCGCTTCGGGGCGGCCGTAGTCTGTCTGGCCCTGGACGGCGGGGGTCCCGCCCGGGACACGGCGGGAAAGGTACGGATCTGCCGGGCCCTCCACGACCTCGCCCTGGAGGAGGGACTGGCGCCGGAGGACCTCTACTTCGACTGCCTGACCTTCTCCCTGGCCTCCGAGTCCGGGGGCTTCGAGGGGGCCGCGGCCCGGACCCTGGAGGCGATCCCCCGGGTGAAGGAAGCCTGTCCCGGTTCCTCGACGATCCTGGGGGTGGGGAACTGCTCCTTCGGACTGCCGCGGCCCCTCCGTCCCCCGGTAACCGCGGTCTTCCTGGAAGCGGCCCGGGCGGCCGGCCTGGACGCGGCCATCCTGGACCCGGGACTTCCGGACCCGGAAACCGTGGACGTCGGGATCCGCTCCGCCGTCCGGACCCTGATCGGCGGGGAGGCGGGCGTCGAAGCCCGGGCCGCCGCCCTGGACTCCCTCCTGGCGCGGGCACCCGGGGCCGCCGAGGCCGCCGCGCAGGACACCCCCGGGGCAGCCCCGGAGGATCGCCTGAGGGCGGCCATACTGCGCGGCGAGGCCGGGGCCGCGGCGCGGGCGGCCCGGGAGGCCGCCGGGCATCCCCCGGTCACCTCCCTCGTGGCCTCCGCCATGTCCGAGGTTGGGGCCCGGTTCTCCGCGGGGGATCTGCCCCTGCCCCGGGTCCTCCGGAGCGCCGAGGCGGCCCAGGCGGCCCTCGGGGAGCTGACCCCGGGGTCGGAGGTCCAGGGCCTCGGCCGGGGCACCGTGGTGATGGCCACCGTGAAGGGGGACCTTCACGACATCGGCAAGAACCTGACCGGCCTGATCCTGGGGGGTTCGGGGTACCGGGTCGTGGACCTGGGCACCGACGTCGGGATCGAGCGACTCCTGGCCGCGGTAGGGAAGGAGGGGGCCGCCGCCCTGGGGCTGTCCGGACTCCTGACCCGGAGCCTGGAGGAAATGCGGAAGGCCGCCCGGGCTCTCGGGGATTCGGGATCGGAAGCCCTCCTTCTCCTGGGAGGGGCCGCCGTGGACCCCCGCTTCGTGGAAGCCGAGCTGGCTCCCCTGCACCCCGGTCGGGTCCGGGCCTGCGCGGACGCCTTCGAGGCCCTGCGCGTCCTGGCCAAGGACCGGGAGCCGGGGGCGTCGGATCCCGCGACCGGACCCGCCACGAGACCCGCTGCCGCCGCGCCCGCGGCCGAAGCCTCGGGAGCGCCGTCCGATGCCGGCCCAGCCCTGCCCGGGGCACCCGCCCCGGACGGACGGAAACGGTCCCGGATTCCGGGCCTCCCGCCGACCCCCCCCTGGACTCCGCCCTTCCGGGGCTCCCGACCGGCGGACGGGCTTTCCCCGGAGGAGCTCTTCGCGGCCCTGGACCGGAAAACCCTGCTCCAGGTCCGCTGGGGCTTCGGCCGGCGCGGAAGGGAGGAGGCGGAGGAGTCCTTCGAGCGGATCTCCGGCCTCGCCCGGTCCCGGGGGCTTTGCCGGGCCGCCGGGGTATACGGCTACTTTTCCTGCGAGCACCGGGGGGGCGGGCTTCTCCGGGTGGACGACGGCCGGGGAGGCGCCCGGGAGTTCCGGTTCCCCGGAGCGGGCGGCCCGGGGGGCCCTACGATCGCCGCGTACTTCGACGGGGAGGGTTCCGTCATCCCCTTCTTCGCGGTGACCGCGGGGCCGGAGCTTTCCCGGGCCGCCGCGGAACTGAGGGCTTCGGGGGACCCGCGGGAGTACTTCCTCCTGCACGGCCTTGCCGCAGCCCTGGCGGAGGCCGCCGCGGAGGTCCTCCACCGGCGGATCGGCCGGGAGCTCGAGGCGGCCGGGGCCGGTACGGCGGGGAGGCGCTACTCCTTCGGCTTTCCCGGCTGCCCGGGGGTGGAGTTCCAGGGGGAGCTCCTGGGTCTCCTGGGGGCGGCCCGGGTCGGGATCGGGGTTACGGAGGGGCACCAGCTGACCCCGGAGTTCTCCGTAACCGCCTTCGTGGTGCCCCGGCCGGACGCGGAGTACTTCTCCCCGCCGTAGACTCCCCGCCCTCGCCGTTGTAGTATGGGGGTCCCCCGATACCAAGACCGGTCCTGCGGCGGTTTTCGCGGCGCCGGGGCCGAAAAGGAGCTCCCATGTCCGACAAGTCCAAGATCTTCGCCCATATCGAAGCGTCCGTCGACGGGATCGTCGAACTCGAATCCATCCTGACCGCCGTCCCCGCCATGGCTCCGGAGTCCGGGGGCACCGGGGAGATGAAGAAGGCCGAGGTCCTCCTGGCCTGGCTCGCCAAGAAAGGCATCCGGAACATCGAGCGCTTCGACGCCCCGGACGACCGGGTGCCCGGAGGCCTGCGGCCGAACATCGTCGCCACCATCCCCGGCCGGGACGACTCCGGCCGCCTGTGGATCATGAGCCACCTGGACGTGGTGCCCGAGGGGGACCGCTCCATGTGGAAGACAGACCCCTTCACGGTGGTCAGGAAGGACGGCCGGGTCTACGGCCGGGGGGTGGAGGACAATCAGCAGGGCCTGGCCTCCTCGGTCTTCGCGGCCCTGGCCCTCCTGGAGAACGGGATCGTCCCTACCCACACGGTCAAGCTCCTCTTCGTCGCGGACGAGGAGTACGGATCCAAGTTCGGCATCCAGCACCTCCTGGCCAAGCACGACCTGTTCCGCAAGGACGACCTCATCATCATCCCCGACGGAGGCTGCAAGGACGGCTCGGAGATCGAGATCGCCGAGAAGAACATCGCCTGGGTCAAGGTCGTCACCAAGGGAAAGCAGTGCCACGGATCCACCCCGGACGAGGGGGCCAACGCCTTCCTGGCCGCCTGCGACCTTGCCCTGCGGGTCCACGAACTCGAGAAGACCGTATTCACCGCCCGGGACTCCCTCTTCCACCCGGACCGCACGACCCTCTCCCCGACCCTGAAGGAGGCCAACGTCCCCAACGTCAACACCATCCCCGGGGACGACGTCTTCTGCTTCGACATGCGCATCCTGCCCCAGTACCCGATCGCCCAGGTCCTTTCGGAGGTCGAGAAGGTCATGCGCCAGGTGGAGGCCGCCCACGGGGTGAAGATGAGCTACGAGATCCTGAACCGGAACGAATCCGTGGCCACCAAGGCCGAGGCCCCGGTGGTGAAGGCCCTGTCCGGGCCGGTCGAGGAGGTCTACGGGGTCAAGGCCAAGGCCATCGGGATCGGCGGGGGCACCGTGGGGGCCTACCTGCGGAACGCGGGCTTCGACTGCGTGGTCTGGGCCCGGCTCGAGGAGACCGCCCACCAGCCCAACGAGAACGCCCTGCTTTCCAACATCGTCGGGGACGCCAAGGTCTTCGCCAGCCTCATGCTCCGCTAGACCAGTACTAATCCCTCGCCGCGGAGGGCGGTCAGCAGGCCGTCCCCCGCGCCGACCGCGCCCGCCGCGGCCAGGAACTCGTCCGGATCCATGCCGTCGGGGCGCCGCGCGAGGGCCGCGAGCGCCTCCGCCAGGCGCTCCGCCCCGGGTCGGGGCAGGTCGATGCCCGCGGGCCGGCCCCGGTCGAACCACTCGACCCGAGCGAGGCCGCCCGCGGCGGTCCGGGCCGAGGCGGCTCGCCCGCCGGAGGATGCCCGCACCGCGGTCAAGGCCGGGAGTCCCGCCAGCCAGTGGACCCGGGGCCGGGCCGGAAGGACCTCCCCCTCGTAGGGGTGTTCCGCGGCGGCCCGGGCCAGGGTCCCGACACGGTCCGGGGCCAGGGATGGCCCGGGGCCGCCGGGCACCAGGGGGCGTACCGGACGATCCAGCCCCTTCCCGGCCATCCAGTCCGCGAGCAGGGCCTCCAGGGGGCCGTCGTAGGGATCCCAGCGTTCGGAACCCCGGAATTCCAGGTCGTTGGTAGCGAAGTTGCCGCCCCGGTCCACGGGCTGCAGGTCCGGCTCCTTACCCGTCCGCCACCGGGCGTACAGCTCCGAGTGCCGGGTGAGCACGAAGCGGTGCCAGAACGCGGAATCCAAAAGGCCCGCCGCGAAGAGCTGGCGGACCGCCTCCGCGGAATCGACCAGGTCCCCGGGGGTCTGGGCGGGGAAGCCGTAGATCAGGTAGCCGTGGACCAGGACCCCCGCCCGCTTGAAGGCGGCCAGGGCCCGTACCAGGTCCGGGAAAGTGAAGCCCTTGCCGGTCATCGCGAGGCCCCGGTCCGTGGCGATCTCGATCCCCCCGGATACGGCCGTGAGCCCCGAGGCGGCCAGGAGGGCGCAACGATCCGCGGTCCAGACCCGGTCGAAGCGGACGTTCCCCCAGAAGGAGAAGGGTCGGCCTTCCGCGCGGTTCCGCCGGGCGAACTCCAGGAGGCCCGGGAGGGGCAGGGCCTCGTCGGTGAAATGGATCCCCGAAAGGCCGGTCCGGTCCCGGGCCGCCCGGGCCGCGTCGAAGAGGGCCCCGGGATCCGAGGGCAGGTAACGCCGGACGTAGTCCAGCCGGGTGTCGCAGAAGGAGCAGCGGTGCCAGTAGCAGCCGTAGGCCAGCTGGTACTTGAGCCAGGGAGGGTCCGACCAGATCCGGTGCATGGGATTGTCCGAGTACGGGGCCCGGACGCAGGAGCCGAAGTCGGCGTTCCGGTAGTCCGGGAAGGTCGAGCGAAGGGCCTCCTCCTCCAGGGACGCGAAGCGGTCCCCGTCGGGGCAGGGCGTCCGCCGGATCCCGGCCGGGTCCGCGTCGTCCTCCGGGGGCTGGCCGCAGTACTCCACCTCCCCGTCCGGAGCCCGGCGGGCCGTCCGGTACGGGGCGGGTACCGGCCGACCGGCGCGCTCCGCCTCGGCCCCCTCGATCAGGGAGGCCAGGGCCCCGTAGCCCGCGTCGAAGCACAGGTAGTCGATGTCCGAGAAGACCGAGGCGTCCCGGAGGCGCCGGAGCTCCGTGGATACATAACCCCCGCCCAGGGCGATCCGGACCCCGGGTCCGAAGGCCCGCCGGACCTCCCGGGCGGCGGCGACCGCCCCGGCCAGACAGCCCGGGAAGGGCACGGTCAGCAGGGCGAAGTCCGGGACCGGGGCCGACAGGGCGCGGAACTCCTCCCGCAGCCGGGGCCGGTAGAATTCCCGCATCAGGTAGCCCGATTCCGCCGCCTCGGAGATTGGGCCGTACTCCGCCCGGGATGAGGCGATCCGCTCGGCGTAACGGACCGTCCCGAAGTCCGGATCCAGGGCGTAGGCCACCAGGTCCCCCAGGTCGTCCAGGATCCGGATCGCCAGGGCCGGGGCATCCTCGGGCTTCAGAAGACCCTCCCGCTCCTCCAGGAAGGTCTCCGCCCGCCGGCCCAGGGGCAGGTCGTCGGGCACACGGGACAGGCGGAAGGCCAGGGCGGGGTCGCCCCCGGAGAGGAAGCGGGCCAGGGGTTCCGCCCACTCGACCCAGCGGTCCCGGTAGGAGAGGTACCGGGCGGTCTGAAGGGCCGTCTCCGGATCCGGGGCCGGCCGGGCTTTCAGGGCGGTTTCCGCGTCCGAAAGGATGCGCCGTACGGACCGGGGCGCCATCAGCTCCCGGTAGAGACCGGCCGAGTCGTCCCGCACGACGGTATCGTGGCCCCGGTCCCGGAGGAAACGGTCCAGGCAGTGGACCGCGGGGTAGGGGGCGTTCAGCTGGACGAAGGGCGGCTGGATGAGGAGGAAGCGCATGGGGGAAGTATACTGGAGACAGGAGTCAGGAGTCAGGACTCAGAGACTATCTAGATGGCGGTTGCGTCCTGCCGTCCATCCGCAGTCTGAATGATAATCGGCCGCCCGTCGCCTGGTTCCTGACTCCCGAGTCCTGCCATCTGACTTGACTTCCCTACCGCTTTCACGGTATAAACTCCCCGCGACATGCCGCTGTAGCTCAGTTGGTAGAGCAGTGGACTGAAAATCCACGTGTCGTCAGTTCAATTCTGACCGGTGGCAGAAGGGCCGTCCCGAAAGGGGCGGCCCTTTGTTTTCCTTGCCCCGGAACCCTCCCCCTGTGTACTTTTTACCCCGTCCCGCGGGAGCGAATCCGTACAAGCTTCGAAGCGTCACCCCGGGTCTCCAGGAGGAACCATGGCCGTCATCAAGTTCAAGGGAAACCCCGTGCATACCGCCGGCGACCTGCCCGCCCCGGGCACCGCCGCCCCGGATTTCCGCCTGACCAAGGGGGATCTGTCCGACGTATCCCTGTCGGACTTCAAGGGCAGGGTCCGGATCCTCAACATCGTGCCCAGCCTGGACACCTCGGTCTGCGCCCTCTCGGCCAAGCGCTTCGAACAGGAGATCAAGAAACGCCCCGGCCTCGTGGTCCTGACGATCAGCCGGGACCTGCCCTTCGCCCAGGGTCGGTTCTGCAAGACCGAGGAGGTGGAGAACGTCGTCATGCTGTCGGAGCTCCGGAACCGGGACTTCGGCAAGGCCTACGGGGCGGAGATGAAGGACGGCCCCCTTTCGGGCCTGCTCTCCCGGGCCGTGGTGGTCGTGGATTCCGCCGGGAAGGTGGTCTACACGGAGCAGGTGCCGGAGATCGCCCAGGAGCCGGACTACGAGAAGGCCCTGGCAGCGGCGTCGAAGGCGAATTAGGGAATCGATCGAACGGGCCCGGGGCGGGCGAGCGGCCGAGCCGCCGGATCTGCTTCGGGCCCGATTCCGTCTACGGCAGGCTCTTGTCGATCACGACCACGACACGGCCTTCCCGGAGGAGGGCGCGGTTCTCCGGTAGGGTCAGGATGCGCAGGGCCTCCTCCCGGGAGATCACCAGGTCCGTCCGGGACGTGCCGAAGACCGCGGAGGCCGCGATCCGCAGGGGGTTGTCCCCGGTGCGCTCCTCCAGGGCCGCCGCGGCCAGATCCTCGGTATAGCCCACGAGGCCCCATCGGCGGATGGCTTCGGGGGAAACCAAGTTCCGTTCCAGGATAGTGTTCATCCTCTCGTCGAAGATCCTCGGAAAGAGGCAGGGCACCGCCCGCGCCCGGACGTGCTCCCCGTGCACCGGAAGCTCCCCCTTGGCGTAGATCACGATCCCCGAGTACGGACGGGACGGTGTGTAATCCAGGGGGGCGGCCAGCTCATAGGGGCGGCTGTGTCTCACGTAGAGGGACGCGATGTCGGTCAGGGGCAGTTCGTAGAGGGCGGAGAAGGTCCGGAAGTCCGGGGAGAAGGAGCTCTCCCTGCGGGACAGGGACCGGATCAGGTTGAGCAGGTCGTTGATGGAAAGGGTCCCGTCCGCCAGGGTATCCCCCACGGTCCGGTAGGAATCCACGGGAATCCGGAATACCGTCTCCTGCAGGAGGCCGGGCAGGTCCCGCTCGATCATGTTCTCCGCTTCGGACCGGCCCGCGGGAAGGCGTATTCCCGCCGCGCGGAGGTCCAGGGATACCCGGGCGGCCAGGGTCATGGTGTCCCAGCGGAGGAGCGCGGAGGTCGAGTAGGATGTCGCGGGGAGGGCGGATCCCGCGGCGGCCGTCGCGGCCGGACCCGGAGCAGCGGGTACCGGGGAGGCGGACATGCCCGAAGAGCCCGCCTGGGCAGACGCGGGGAGGAGGCCGGCGGCCCAGAGCGCCGCCGCGGCCCACAGCGCCGCCGGGAGAAGGCGGTACGCCGGTCTTCGATGCTCGGGTGAACGTTTCATGGGTGGTCGGTGAGGCGTTCCGCCTCACTCCATTTTCGGCACCTTCAGGGTCATTCCTTCGCGGATAATGGACGAGATGTCCAGGCCGTTGCGCTCCGCCAGGACCTCCGGCTGGACCCCGTACCGTAGGGAGATGGACCACAGGGTGTCTCCCTTGGTAACGACGTAGGAGCCCGAGAACTCCAGGGACTCCGAGGGGGAGGCGGGGGCGTAGGGGCCCTTTTCCTTGAGGGCCGGGATGACCAGGGTGGAGCCTATGCGCAGGGCCTCGGGACGGACGCCGGGGTTGAGCCGGAGGATGAGGGGCACCGAGACCTCGTAGTGGCGGGCCAGGGCGGAGAGGGTGTCCCCGGACCGGATCCGGTGCTGGTAGTAGCGCAGGGCCTGGAAGCCCGGCCGGGCCAGGACCTCCCGGACGGCGGGGGCGGCCCCGACGGGAACCTTGAGGGCGTACCGGCCCTCCGGGGGGGTCACGTCGTACCGGAGCTCGGGGTTCCCGGTCCGCAGGACCGCCAGGGAAACCCCGGAGGCCTCGGACAGCAATGCCAGGTCCACGGGCCGGTCCAGGTCCACCCGGTCCCAGGTTTCGAGGGCGGTTTCCGGAATAGTGAGCCCGTATCGGCCGGCCCGGCCCAGGACGGACACGGCGGCCAGGAACTTGGGCACGTAGTTGACGGCCTCCGCCGACAGCAGTCCCCGGGCGGAGAGCTCCCAGTAGTCCCGGGTGCCCGCCGCGGCGGCGGCCCGGCTCACGGCACCCAGGCCCGCGTTGTACGCGGCCAGGGCCATCTCCCAGGAGCCCAGGGACTCGTAGTTGCTCCGGAGCTTGCGGAGCGCGGCGTCGGTGCTCTTCATGAAGTCCCGCCGCTCGTCCACCCAGTCGTCGATGCGCATGTCGTAGCCCGCGATGGAGTTGCGCATGAACTGCCAGAGCCCCATGGCCCCGGAGCGGGACACCGCCCGGGGGGACCACTCCGACTCGATCACGGGCAGGAAGAAGAGTTCCTCCGGCAGGCGGTACCAGCGGATGCGCTCGTACACGTAGGAGGCGTAGGGCGAGGACCGGGCGGCCACGGCCTCCAGCCACTTGCGCCCCCCGGGGGAAAGATAGGCTTCCCGGAACTTCCGGAACCTCTCGTTCTCCCAGGGCAGGGCCAGGGACAGGCCGTCCTCGGGGGGGCGGCGGGTCAGGGCTCCCGGATCCGCCGGGTACCCGGGCTCGGCGATGCCCGGAGAAGCGGGATCCGTGGGCGCGCCGGGTCCCTCCGGGACCGACCCGGGCGGGACGGAGCGGAGGAGGCGGGGCGAGTCCCGGGCGGCCGGGGCGGCGGGAGGAGAGGCTTTCTCCGGGGGCGGGAAGGCCGTGCTCGAGGGGGCCCCGTCCGAGGCGAAGGCCGAGGCGGCGGCCGCCGCGAAAACGGCCAGCCGGAAGAGGATCCCCGGGACGCGGACCCGGCGGGCCGGGCCACGGATCAATTCAGTTTTTCCCCGAAGTAGATCCCCGCCCACTCCCAGCGGCCGTGGATCTCGGGGTCCGAGGGGAAGTTGATCTTCCGGAAATAGAGGTACCAGGTGGCGATGCGCTCGGACCAGCCCCAGGTCCGGAGGAAGGCCTCCCGGGCGTTGGATCCCGGGTCCAGGGCGGGGGCGGAGAAGATCCGGCTGCCCGTCATGAACTCCGAGAAGTCGAAGAGGACCTGGCTGTTCCCCTCGGTCTGGTCCTGCTGCCAGGACATGGCGAAGAACCCGACCTTGGCCCGGAGCCGCTGGAGGGTCCGGGGGCTCCCCTGGGCCAGGGCGGCCTGGACCCGCCCCACCAGATCGTCCAGGCTCTCGAAGGTCCAGTCCTTGGGAGAGTTGGCGAACTCGATCAGGGTACGGGCGTACTGGAAGGCGTCCGGGTAGCCGGGGATGGAGGACCCGAAGTGGGGCAGGTACTTCTGGTAGGCCGCGAGGGCCGCGTCCCAGTCCCCGATCCGCTCGTACTCCTTGCCCAGGAGGAACCAGGCCGCCCCGAGGTCGATGGAGTCCGGGAACCGGGCGATGAGCTCCCGGCGGTAGTCGATGCGCCGCACCGGGGAGGGGGAGAGCTCCAGGAGGCGCTCCAGACAGACCTTGTGGATCGACTCGCCCCTCAGGATGAGGTCCGGGTGGTTCTTGACGATCCGGTCGAAGTAGAGGGCGGCCACCTCCCGCGCCCCGGACTGGAGGTAGGCGTAGGCCACGGTGAAAAGGTAGTGGGCCGCGTAGGGGTCCGAGGCGTCCTTTTCCACGACCCCGGTCAGGAAGGACACCAGGCGGCCGTAGTCCCGGGAGCGGAGGTAGGCGTCCGCGATCGTCTGGACGACCGCGAAGCGCTCCTCGTCCTTGATCCCGGGATCCGAGAGTAGGGTGAAGAGCTCGGCGAGCTCCCGGACCTCCCGGTCTTCCGCGGAAGCCGCGGAATCGGGCCGGCCGGAGGAGGGGCTGGGCGCGCCGCAGGCGGCCAGGAGGACGAGGAGGGCCGCGCAGACGGCCGCGGCGGTGCGGGGGACCATGAAAAAAGCCTAGCATGACCGTCTCGGCGTTGGCAAGAACGGGCCGCGCGGCTATACTCCTATACATGAGCGGCTCCCGGCCCCGACCCCCGAAAGACTCCACCTTCGCACTGGCCATCGTCCTGGTCCTGGTCGGCACGGCCCTGCTTTTCCTGACCACCGGCGCCATGCCGGGACCCGCCCGGCTCTGGCCCATGGGGGTGGCCGCCGCGGGCAGCGTCATCCTATACCTGGGCGCCACCCGCTCCCTGGCCTCGGCCTGGTTCTTCACGGGCTCGGCCTTCGTCCTCTCCTCGGTCCTCCTGATCGTCCGGGGCTTCCTGGAATGGCCGCTTTCCTGGTATTGGCCCCTGTTCATGGTCGTGCTGGGCTTGTCCAGCCTGGTCACGGGCTGGAACCGGTACCGCAGACCCCGGGCGGCCTACCTGGTGCCGGCCTTCTCCTTCGTGGTCCTGGGGATCTTCTTCTCCCTCTTCTCCTTCGACGTCATCCGGTTCTCCTTCCGTCGGTTCTTCACGGAATGGTGGCCCGTGTTCCTCATCGCCGCGGGCTTGGTCCTGTTGACCCTCTACTTCTACAACCGGACCCGGTTCTCCCGACCCCCGGAGAGGCACGGCCGATGAGGTACCGGCGGGGTCCGAAGGCCGCAGCCGCTGCGCTCGCCGCGGCCGTCCTCGGGGCGGTCCTGGTCCTGACCGCCTGCGTCTCCACGCCTCCCCCCCCCGATACCGGCACGGCCCTGACCATGCAGGGGAGGTCCGGGGAGTCCGCGGCGGCCAAGACCGCCGTGGAGACCCTGCTCGCCCGGGGAACCCCGGACGCCCTGTCCCGGGCCCGTGAGCTGGCGGAATCCTCGAGGGCCCTGAGTCCCTCGGACGTGCTTCTGTACCGGTGGTTCGCCGTGGAGCTGGGACGTATGGCCTATCCCGAACGGCTGGGAACCGTTCCGGTGGCGCCGGAGCCGCCCTCGGGCCACCCCTGGGCCCGGGCCTTCGCGGACGCCCGGACCGGCCGGATCGGGACTCCCCGGGAAGGGGCCGATCCCCTGGAACTTCTGGCCCTGGCCTCGGCCCTCTTCCGGGGGGATTCCAAGGAGACCACCCGGGCGGCGACCCTGGCCCTGGAGCTCTTCGCCCAGACCCGCCTGGAGTCGCCCCTGGCGGACCACCTCCAGGGCGTGATCTCGGAGCGGTCCGCCAACCTGTCCTCCGCGCAGGAGCGGTACGTCGCGGCCTTCGTCGCCGCCCCGGACTGCTATCCGGCCCTCTTCGGAGCGGCCCGCACCCTGATCGCCCTGGGACGGCCCCAGGAGGCGGTGGACATTCTATCGGCCTCCAAAACCGCCTTCGGGGACAGCTTCGGCTGGGTCCGCCTCATGGCCCTGGCCCTGTACGACTCGGGGCGCTACGACGAGGCGGGACCCTTCGTCATGAGGGTGCTCCTGGAGGATCCCCTGGACTCCCGGATCCTCCTTATCCGGGCGGACATGCTGGTCCGGGCCGGGGACTACCGCCAGGCAGCGCCCCTCCTGGACGCCTACGCGGCCGTGGACCCCGCGGACCGGCGCTATCTCTTCCTCCGGGGAAGGGTCGCCTGGGAGGGGTCCCGGAACAAGGACGAGGCCCTGCGGTTCTTCCGCAGGCTCCTCTCGATCTATCCCGACGACTCCGAGACCCTCCTGGCCGCGGCCCGCATCCTGGCCCTGGGCACCTCCTCGGAGCGGGGGGAGGCCTACCTGATGGCCGGCCGCGTCCTGGCTAAGTATCCCGCGGATCCCGGCGCCCTGCGGATCCTCCTGGCCGAGGAGATCCGCCGCAGGGACTGGACCTCGGCCCTGGCCACCCAGGAGCGGCTCCGGGCCGCGGATCCCGAGTACCGGGACCGGGCCTCCCTGTACCTGGTCTACCGGTCCGCGGGCCGGTTCGAGGAAGCCTTCCGGGTCGCCTCGGAGTGGCGGACCGCCTCCCCGGACTCCGAGGACGCCCGGATCGCCTACATCCGCTCCCTTATCGACCGCAGGGACTCAGGCGGAGCCCGGGATCTCATCGCCCGAGCCCTGACCGAAAAGGGGTCCGCCCGGTTCCGCTCGAGCCTCTACTTCCTCCAGAGCCTCGTCCAGCCCAACGACGAGGCGGCCCTGAATTCCCTGCGCTCCAGCCTGGTGGAGAACGTCCAGAACCTGGAGGCCCTGACCGCCATGTACGACATCTACATGCGTCAGAAGGACGCCCAGAAGGCCCGGTTCTACCTGCGCCAGGCCCTGGCCGTGGCCCCCGACGACCCCGCCCTGGCTCGCCGCCGGGAGGAGCTCATCCGCCTGGGCCTGGCCCCCTGAACCCGCCGACCCCCCGGAGCCGCGCTCCGGACCTTTCCGCCTTCCTGGAAACCGCCTACGCCGAGCTGGCCCGGCCGGAGCTGATCGACCCGGATCCTCTGGCCGTGACGAGGGAGTACGTCGACCCCGGGGATCGGGAGGTGGCGGGCCTGGCCGCCGCCTGCCTGGCCCTGGGCTCCGCCCCCCTCATCGTGCGGGCGGCCCGGGAAGTCCTGGCGCCCCTCGGCTCCTCCCCGGCCGACGCCCTGGGAGCCCTGGGGGACGACGACCTCGCCCGCCTCCTTTCCGGGTTCCGGTACCGCTTCTTCGGGGGGGAGGACCTGGCGGCCCTCCTGTCCGCCGTCCGGAACGCCCGGGCCCGGCACGGGTCCCTGGAGGTCCTGTTCCGGGCCGGGGACGATCCCTCGGAGCCGACGATCATCCGGGGGGCGGACCGGTTCGCCGCCGCCCTGGAAGATTTCGCGGGCTCCCGTTGGATACGGGTTTCGGGAAAAGCTCCCTGGAGGGACAACCTCCTGCCTCGGCCGAGCCGGGGCTCCGCCTGCAAGCGCCTCTTCCTATACCTGCGATGGATGGTCCGGAAGGACGCCGTGGACCCCGGCGGCTGGACCGGGGTGAGCCCTTCCCGGTTGGTCGTTCCCCTGGATACCCACATGGGGGCGGCATGCCGCCGCCTGGGCTTGGTAACCCGCAGAGCCGACGACCTGAAAGCCGCCTTGGAAGCCACCGAGGCCTTCCGCCGCCTTCGGCCGGACGATCCTGTGCGGTACGACTTCGCCCTGACCCGTCCGGGAATCCACCCCTGTCTGGAAGCGGATGCCTATTTCCGCTGTTTCGACGATCCCGAGCCGCGCCCCCGGCCTTGACCCTCGGGGAGGGAGCGTGGTAGATTTTTCGGGCGCCCAAGGGCGCGACGGGCAATAGCGCAGGTGGTTAGCGACGTCACAACGACCAATAGAGAAAAATCGGTCGGGCAATAGCGCAGGTGGTTAGCGTACGAGTCTGGGGGACTCGGGGTCCGCGGTTCGAGTCCGCGTTGCCCGACCGATTTTTTTCCATCACTATCGTGACGATGAGTCTGGGGACCGGTCAACAAGGCTAGCGCCTTGTTGACCTGGCAGTTTTCGGCTTCGCCGAAAACTGCATGAAGACCCAATGGGTCCGCGGTTCGAGTCCGCGTTGCCCGAGAAGCGGTTTCCGGAAACGGGGACCGCTTTTTATTTATTGGCCGCCCTCTGACAAGCCTTCTCGGGCAACGCGGACTCGAAGGGTTCGAGCGGCACGGGCGATCCGAGACATCGAGGATCGCCCGTGCGAGAGGCCATGGACGGCCTCGAGAGCGAGAACCCCGGCCCGGAAGCCTCGGACAAGGATGTACGAGGCTGAAGGGCGAGTCCGCGTTGCCCGATTGAATTCGTCGGTTTGTAGGCTCCCGGCTTCTAGACACGGAATTCCGGGAACGGTATTATGTCGAAACCGACCGACAGTCGGTCTACTAGTACTGTGAGAGTGATGATGGAAGCGGAAGAACGGCGGCAGGAGATCCTCGACGCGGCGGAAGCGCTGTTCCGGGAGCAGGGGTACTCCGGGACGAGCACCGGGGACATCCTGGACCGAACGGGCATAGCCCGGGGAACTCTGTACTACCACTTCGAATCGAAGGCGGCGGTCATGGAGGCCCTGGTCGACCGGCTCTGCGACCGCCTCTTCAAGGCGGCCCGGGAGACGGGGGAGGCTCTGAGGGACCGGCCGGCCCTGGAGCGGCTCCTGGCCGTGATCGGGGCCTTCCAGGCCTCCGGCGACGTGGGGCAGGGCCTCCTGGAGCACCTCCACGATCCCGGAAACCTTCCTCTCCACGACCGCGTCCAGCGCCGCCTCGTGGCCGGGATGACCTCGATCCTGTCCGGCATCGTCCGGGAGGGGATCTCGGCGGGAGCCTTCGACACTCCCTATCCCGAGGAGAGCATGGAACTGGTCGTCGTCTACATGACCGAGGTCATCGACGGGGGACTCGTGGACCTCTCCGAGGCGGAGCGCTCCGGAAGGCTCCGGGCCCTGGTCTTCAACATCGGCCGTTTGTTCGGGCTCGGCACGGACGACCTCTCGAGGGTGCGGTCGGCATTCGGCGGTGAACCTGAGAACGGAACGCGCGGCTCCCGGGGCCGCCCCGGAAAGAATCCGAAGGACGGACGGTAGACATGTACGCACGGATCATACGGAACGACATACGGAGGAGCCGGCTGGCCTCCCTGGCGACGGTGCTCTTCGTCATGGTCTCCGCCCTCCTGGTCTCCCTGGCGGGGGCCCTGGGGGCGGAGCTCTCCGCGGCCCTCGAGACGCTGATGGAACGGGCCGCGACGCCCCACCTCCTGCAGATGCACTCGGGACCGATCGACCTGGAGCGCCTTGAATCCTTCGCCGCAGGGAGTTCGGAGTTGGAGGGCTTCCAGGTCCTCGAGTTCCTGAACGTCGAGGGAGCCGCCTTCGAGTTCGGGGACCGCACCCTGGCCGGCAGCGTCCAGGACAACGGGCTTTCGATCCAGGGCCGGGACTTCGACTTCCTCCTGGACCTGGACGGGAACGTCGCGAATCCCCGGGAGGGCGAGCTCTACGTCCCCGTGTTCTATTTCAAGGACGGCACCGCCCGCGCCGGGGACCGGGTCCGGATCCTGGGCCGGGAGTTCCGCGTGGCCGGCTTCGTCCGGGACTCCCAGATGAACTCCGCCCTCTCCTCTTCCAAGCGATTCCTGGTGAGCCCTGAGGATTACGCCACCCTCCGGGACCGGGGCTCCGTCGAGCACCTCATCGAGTTCCGCCTCCGCGACCCCGGGGCCCTGGGGAACCTCGAGGCGGCCTATGTCGCCGCGGGGCTGGAGTCCAACGGTCCCCGCGTGGGCTTCCCCCTCTTCCGGATGATGAACGCCCTTTCCGACGGCCTGCTGATCGTCGTCCTCCTCTTCGTGGGTCTCCTCGTTACCTTCGTGTCCCTGCTCTGCGTCCGCTTCGCCCTCCTGGCCAAGATCGAGCAGGACTACCGGGAGATCGGGGCGATGAAGGCCGTCGGACTCCGGGTATCGGACATCCGGCGGGCCTACCTGGCCAAGTACGCGGTCCTGGCCGTCCCGGGAGCCCTTTTTGGCTGGGCCCTCTCCTTCGCCTTCCGGGGACCCCTCCTGGCCAACCTCCGGCTCTTCATGGGAGAGGGCGGGGCCTCGCGCCTGGCCCCGGCCCTGGGACTCGCCGGGGCCCTCCTGGTGGGCCTCCTGGTCCTCGGGTATGTCCGGGGAGTCCTGGGGCGCTTCCGGAAGATCTCCGCGGCCGAGGCCCTCCGCTTCGGCGCCCCCCGGCAGGCCGCCCGCCGTCCGGGCCGCCTCCGTCTGGCCGCGGGGCTGCCCCTGGGGGCCAACGCGGCCCTCGGCTTCCTGGACGTCCTGGCCCGGATACCGCTCTACGGGACGATGCTCGCGGTCCTGGTCGCCTCCTCCTTCATCGCCGTAGTGCCCAGGAACCTCCACACCACCGTCGCCTCCCCGAGCTTCAGCTCCTACCTGGGCATCGGGGCCTGCGACCTCCGGGCGGACGTACAGGCGGTCGGGGACATACCCGGACGGGCCTCGGAGATCGCGTCCGCCCTGGCCGCGGATCCCGAGGTTCGCAAGACCGTCGTCCTCACGGCCCGGGCCTTCACGGTCCGCGGGAAGGACGGCTCCGAGTCGAGCCTCAAGGTCGAGCTCGGGGACCACGCGGTCTTCCCCGTGGCCTATGCCGAGGGAAGGGCGCCCGGGGCACCGGACGAGATCGCCCTCTCCGTCCTGAGCGCCGAGGATCTCGGAACGCGGGTGGGGGACCGGCTCGCGGCGGCGGTGGACGGGGAGTGGAGGGATCTGCGGGTGGCCGGCCTCTACTCGGACGTGACGAACGGCGGGAAGACCGCGAAGGCCGCCTTCTCGGGCGGGGAGGCCCCGGTCCTGTGGGCCGTAGTCCAGGCCGGTCTGGCCGATCCGTCCCGATCCCGGGAAAAGGCCGCGGCCTACGCCGCCGCCTTCCCCTACGCCAAGGTCTCCAGCCTCCAGGAGTACGTGGCCCAGACCTTCGGGCCCACGATCCGGGCGGTCGGATCCGCCTCCCGCATCAGTCTCGGGGTGGCCCTGGTCCTGGCAGCCCTGATCACGGCGCTCTTCGTCCGGATGCTCGTGGCCCGGGACCGGGTTTCCATCGCGGCCCTGCGGGCCCTGGGCTTCCGGAACTCGGACCTGACCCGGCAGTACCTGGCCCGGTCCGCCCTCGTGGCCGGGATCGGGGTCCTGGCCGGTTCCCTCCTCGCGAACACCCTCGGCGAGTCCCTCGTCGGGGCCCTGATATCCCTGTTCGGCGCCGCCTCCTTCGAGTTCGCCGCCGACCCCCTTTCGGCCTACATCTTGATCCCCCTAGCCGTCGCGCTCGCGGCCCTCGCGGCCACGGCGGCCGGGGCTGCGGGAGCCGGCCGGATCGGGATAGCCCAGACCATCCGGGAGTAACCATGAACACCATCCTGAGCGGCGAACACATCGTGAAGTCCTTCGGCGACGGAGCCGAGCGCCGGAACGTCCTGGACGGGGTCTCCGTGGAGATCCGGAAGGGCGAGTTCGTCTCCATCATGGGTCCCTCGGGATCCGGGAAGTCCACACTCCTGTATGCCCTGAGCGGCATGGACCGGGTCGACGGCGGCCGGATCCTCTTCGAGGGGCGGGACCTCTCGGGACTGCGGGACGACGACCTCGCGGACCTGCGCCGCCGGCGCATGGGCTTCGTCTTCCAGCAGCCCACACTGCTGGGGAACCTCGACCTCCTGGACAACATCATCCTGCCCGCGGTGCGGGACGAGCGGCGGGGCCTGGGCCGCCACGTCGAAAAGGCCCGGGACCTCATGCGTAGGACCGGGATCGAGGGGCTGGAACGCCGCTCGGTCTCCCAGGTCTCGGGGGGGCAGCTCCAGCGGGCGGGGATCTGCCGGGCCCTCCTGCGGGATCCCGCGGTCCTCTTCGGGGATGAGCCGACCGGGGCCCTCAACTCCGCCTCGGCACGGGAGATCCTGGACATCCTCTCGGAGGTGAACGCGGCCGGGACCGCGGTCCTCCTGGTGACCCACGACGCGGCGGTGGCGGCCCGGGCGGGGCGGGTGCTCTTCCTCCGGGACGGCCGGATCGACCGGGAGCTGGAGCTCGGGCCTCCGGACGGGCAGGGACTCGAAGAGCGGACAGGGCGCGTATCCCGGACGATGCGGGAGCTCGGTATCTAGTGGGTTGTCGCGAAAGGAGCTGAGCATGTGGAGATTCATCGCGATCGCCTACCTGACCTTCTGGGCGGTCATCCTGGGCCTCGGAGGATTCGCCTCGATGGTCTTGGGCGCCCCGGAGCCGGTGATGAGGGGGATCGTCGTGCTCGGTTCCTGGTCCCCGACCCTGGTACTGCTGGCCCTGCGGCGCAGGTTCCTGCCCGGCGGCTCGGTCCGCGCCTTCTACGCCAAGGTTTTCGCGGGAAGGATCCGGCCCGGCATGGTCCTGGGGATCCCGGCCCTCGTGTTCGGCCTCTTTGCGGCGGCCGCCGCGGCCGCGGCCGTTCTCGGCGGCTCGAGACCCGGTGCGGGGATCTCGATCGAGCCCGGGGCCCTGCTCGGTACGGCGGCGCTCATGCTCTTCCTGGGACCCTCCGGCGAGGAGTCCGCCTGGCGGGGTTACCTGCGGCCGGAGCTCGAGAGCCGGTACGGATTCCTGAAGGGGAACCTCCTCCTGGGCCTGGTCTGGGCCTTCTGGCACGCCCCCCTCTGGGTGCTCGCCTCGGAGTTCCGGGGCTTGGAGGGCCTCGTATTCGCGGGGGCGAACGTGGTCGTCCTCACCTCCCTGACGGTGATCCTGGGTGTCCTGATGAAAAGGAGCGACAACCTCCTGGTCGCCTTCTGGACCCACTACTGCTTCAACGTGTCCCTGTCCCTCTGGTCCGGCGGGATCGGCCTCTTCGCGGCCCTCTCGGTCGCGTATCCCGCGGCGGCCGCGATCCTGGCGGCCGTCTTCTTCCGAACCCGGTCGGAGAGCCTAGGGGCGCGCGGCTGACGCGGATTCCCGGCGGTCCGCCGGGAGGCGGCGCCGGAACCCCGCGGCCAGGAGCCAGCCGATGAAGCCGAGTTCCGCGGCCACCTTCGCCGCGGAGTCCGCCGCGTTCGCCACGGCCAGGGGGGCCCGCAGGGCCGCGGGGGGCGGATCCAGGAGGAAGTACTCGAAGAACCGGAGCACGTAGAAGGCGCAGGCGGCGATCAGCACGACGCCCAGGGCCTTCGGGGCGAATCCCGACTTGAAGGCGAGCACCCCGGCGGGGAGGAGCCAGAGTCCCCAGAACATGCAGGCCAGGCGTTCGCCGTCCCGGTACAGGCCGATGAAAAGCGGGGCCAGCCATTCCGCTCCGGTTCCCGGGAGCCCGGGGTACGCGGAGACGGCCAGACGCTCCACGACCAGCTGGTGGGCGCGGTTCAGGAAGGCGACGGATACCCCCGCGACCACGAAGACGACCAGGAGCCGGGCCCACGCCGCGTCGACGGGGGAGAACAGCTCGTACAGGGCCGCGGCCGTGGCCAGCAGGCAGACGTGCCCCAGCAGGGCGCTCAAAAAGCCGAGTCGGTAGAGTCCGCCCGTTTCCGCGATCTTGCGGAGCAGTTCCGGATCGTCGCCGGCGACCCGACCCTCCACGTACATCATTCCGAAGATGTAGAACACCGCGGCCGCCAGGTAGAAGAGCCCTGCGCGGCGGGCCGCCTTCGAATCATAGTCCATGGTCTACTCCTTGCTGTCCTGGATTGACAGTAAGTAAACTATACCGTATAGTTTACTTACTGTCAATCCAGAATTGTGAACCCGCTGTCGGCATGGTATGGTGGCGAAATGGAGCGATGGAGCCGGAACGGTACGCAGGGGGGGCGGAAGCCCTCCGAGGAGAAGCGGGAATCCATCCTGGAGGCCGCGATCCGGGTGTTCTCTCGCGGGGGCTTCGAGGCCTCGAGCATGGACCTGGTCGCCCTGGAGGCCGGAGCGTCCAAGCGGACCGTGTACAACTACTTTCCGAGCAAGGAGATCCTGCTTCACGAGATCGCCGCCCGCTTCGGCCGGGAGATGCGCGCCTTCAAACGCTTCGAGTACGATCCGGCCGTTCCGATCGAGACCCAGCTCGGGCGTTTCGCGGACGCCGAGCTCGAGGTGGTCCGGAACGAGCGGTGGATGGGCATGATCCGGCTTCTCGTGGCGGCCTTCGTGCGTTCCCCCGAGCTGGCCCGGGCCTCGGTTTCCCGGGATCCCGCGTCGGAGGATCCCCTGGCGGACTGGATGCGCGCCGCCGCCCGAGCCGGGAAGCTGGACGCGCCGGAGCCCGCCATGGCGGCCGCGGTGTTCCGGGCCCTGCTCGGCGGAGCGTACACCTGGCCGGCGGTCTACGGGGGCGGTACGGTGCCCGACGGCGGGGAGGCCCTCAAGCGCGAGCTCGTGGAGACCTTCCTGGCCCGGTACCGCCCCTCGGACCATCCCGCGGAGCGTCGCGCCCGGTGAAGACGTTCCAGGAAACCACAATTCTCGTCGAGGACCTGGAGGTGACCCTCCGGCGTAGGCCCGTCCGGACCCTGCGCGTCGTCATCCGGCCCCCGGACGGCCGGGTCCTGGCCTCCGCGCCCCTGCTCATGCCCGAGACCGCGATCCGGGCCTTCCTGAGCGAGAAGCTGCCCTGGATCCGGCGCCACCGGGGAGCCGTCCGGGCCCGGGAGCGGCCCTCCTCGGACCTGGAGAGCGGGGACACGGTATCCTGGCTCGGGCGGGCGTACCGGCTTTCGGTCCGGGAGCGGGGACGGGGGATCGGCGCTCGCCTGGCGGGGCCGGATACGCTGGAGCTCTTCGTCCCGCCCGGCGCGGGCCCGGAGGGTCGGCGGGCGATCCTGGACGGCTGGTACCGGGAACGGCTCAAGGAGCTGATCCCGCCCCTGGGGGCCAAGTGGGAGACGGCCCTGGGAGTCCGGGCCGCGGAGTGGGGCATCAAGCGGATGAAGACCCGTTGGGGAACCTGCAACATCCGGGCCCGGCGGGTCTGGCTCAACCTGGAGCTCGCGACCCGGCCCCCCGAGTGCCTGGAGTACGTGATCGCCCACGAGCTGGCCCACCTGATCGAGCGGAACCACAACGCCCGGTTCCACGCCATCCTGGACCGGGTCCTGCCGGACTGGAGGGAGCGGCGGGAGGATCTGCGGCGGAATCCCCCGGCCCGGGACGGGTAGGCGGCGCGGCGGGCCGCTTCTTTGGAAGGGAAGGGGCCGGGGAGGGAAACCTTTCCTAAAGGTGTCCCTCCCCGGATAGACCTACCTCCTGCGGCCCGTGAGCCGGAGCAGGTGGAGGAAGAGGTTGATGAAGTCCAGGTAGAGCTGGAGGGCCCCGTAGATCGAGAGGCGCAGGTAGTTGCCCTCGTCCACCTCGGAGCCGAAGCGGGCGGAGAGGGCCTTGATCTTCTGGACGTCGTAGGCGGTCAGGCCCGAGAAGATGGCCACTCCCGCCAGGGACACGATCCAGCCGAGCCCGTCGGAGCGCAGGAAGATGTTCACCACCGATGCGATGACAAGGCCGATGACCCCCATGGCCAGGTAGGAGCCCATCCGGGTCAGGTCGATCTTGGTCACGTACCCCAGGAAGGCCAGGGAGGCGAACATCCCCGCGGTGATGAAGAAGACCGAGGCGATGGACCCGGAGGTGTAGACCAGGAAGATCACCGAGAGGGTCACCCCGGTGAGCCCCGAGTAGCCGACGAAGGTCGCGGCCGCCGCGGCGGGGCTCATCTTGAGGACCCGGGAGGCCAGGAACCAGACCGCCCCGAGCTGGCCGAATACGAGTCCGTAGAACAGGAAACGGTTCAGGACCAGGGTGCGGAGGAGGCCCGGGCTGTTGGACACCCCCCAGGCCACGATGCCGGTGAAAGCCAGCCCCAGGGTCATCCAGACGAAGGAGTTGCGCAGGATATTCCGCTCCAGGGTGAGGTCCCCGAACCGGGTCCGGGTCATGCTGTCGGACATGGAAAGTACCTCTCTTGTCGGACGAATCGTTCCGCGGCCTCCCGGCCGCTTTCTCGAATATACCCAGGATGCCGCCCGGTGGACAGCTCCGTCCGGGGGCGCTTCACCCCCGGTCCGGTACGCCGCCCCGGGTGGTCGCGGCAAGGGCCAGGGCCAAGGCGGAGACCAGGGCCGCCACGAGGGCATAGAAGGCGAATCCGACGTTGACGCCCGCGGCGCCGGCGATGCGGGACATCAGGAAGGGGAAGAGGAAGGCTCCCAGCCCTCCCCCGGCTCCCGCGAATCCTATGGCCGCGCCCTCCGCCCCAGGATGGGCCCGGCCTTCCAGGAATATCACGATGGGGTAGATCGACGAGCAGAACAGGCCCGCCAGCGCGACGGATGCGGCCCCCACAAAGACGGCCGGGGGGCCGAAAAAGGACGAGGCCGCGAGCAGGAGGGTGCTCGCCGCGAGGCCCGCCGACAGGACGACCAGGACCTTCTCCTGCCGGGCCCGGGGCAAGAGGAGGGGAATCCCCAGGCGCCCCGCCAGGAGTCCCAGCCAGAACAGGGACACCATGAAGGAGCCGGTCGCCTCGGATCCGCGGAAGGAGCGTACGAAAAGCTCCGCGGCCCAGTTCGATATGCCCAGCTCGGCGCCCACGTACAGGAACAGGACCGCGAAGCCGAGGACATAGGCGCGATCCCGGACCGAGGGGCCGCCGCCGGTCCGGGCCGCGACGGTTTCCCGGCCCAGACGGTCGAAGGGCAGGGCGAGGCCCGCCGCGAGAACGACGCCGAACAGGAGGGCCATGCCGCGGTAGATCAGGACCCAGGGCCGTCCGGAAGCCAGAAGCCATCCGACCGCGAAGGGGCCGGCTACGGCCCCGATCGAGAAGGCCGCGTGCATTATGCTCATCGCCCGGCCTTCCCGGTCCATGCGCATCACCGACCAGTTGACCAGGATCTCCAGGAAGCCCTGGCCTATCCCGATGAGGGCGTAGAGGGCCAGGTTCAAGGCGGGGCCGGGGGAGGCGGCGAAGAGGGCGAGACCGCCGGACACCAGGGATAGCCCTATCAGGGCTGCGGTCCGGGGCCCGATGCGGCCGACGATCCTACCGGCCGCGAACACGGACCCGAAGTAGCCGATCGCGTTCGCCGCGATCACCGCTCCTGCGGTCCCGTAGCTCCAGCCGAAATTTTCGAGGATCCGCGGCAGGGTGGCCCCGATGACGGTCATCGAGGTTCCGAAGAGCGCGAAGAGGCATACCAGGAAGGCGTATATCGGGGCGTAGCGGCGTTCGACCATGGGCATGACAGGGGTATTGCACGCGGGGATCGGCGAGGTCAAGGGGAGGGCCGCCCGGAAGCCTGAAGGCGTACCGGACGGCCCGCTTATCTGGAAGCGGCCCGGGAATCAGGCCCGGGGCCGCGCGGCATGGATCGGGGCGCCGTATGCTGTCCGCATGTCGGCCTCCTTTCCAGGTCGGTATACGGACAGGATAGCCGCGCACCGGGATTTCTGCAAGGGTGTCGGGCCGCGCAGCGGCCCGGGGGGTCCGATAAGTCCGTTGCTTTTTGGACAGCTCCGCGGTTCCTTGACTCCGGGATCGCCCCGTTCGATACTTCGATCGGAAACCACCCGAGGAGCGAGACGCCGTGGATCCGACTTCCGCCCCCGAGGCTATTCTTTGCGTGGACGACGAGGGCATCATCCTCCTGCACCTGGTCATGCTCCTGAAGCGGAGATACGGGGACAGGTATCGGTACGAGAGGGCTTCCGACGCCGCGGAGGGGCTGGCGGTCGTGGAGCGCCTCGAGTCCGAGGGGGCAAGGCTCTCCATCCTGATCTCCGACTGGCTGATGCCCGGGATCTCCGGGGACGAGTTCGTCCGTTCCCTGCACGAAACGCGCCCAAAGCTCCGGTCGATCCTGGTATCCGGCAAGTCCGACGAGGACGAGATCCGGAGGCTCTGCGAGGAGGCCGGCCTGGCGGGTTTCCTGTCCAAGCCGATCTCCTCGGAAGAGCTGTTCGCCCTGATCGACCGGATCGAGGAAGATCGGCGGGCCGGGACCTAGCAGGGTGTTGAAAAAGGCTATAGAGCCTTTTTCAACACTTCCTTAATGTCGCAATTGCGCAGAGAACCGTAAGGTTCTCGAGCAATTGCATACCAGGTTGGAGAAATGCCTCGAGTATTTCGACAACCTGCTAGACCCGGGCTTCGAACAATCCGTCCCGGAAGGCCAGGATCCAGGTCGTCCCCTCCCCGGTCCGGTATTCCACGCTCCCGTGAAGCTGGTACTCGATCAGGGACACCACCGTGCGCAGGCCGAGCCGCCCGTCCCGCTCCGCGTCGAAGCCCGGGGGCAGGCCGATCCCGTCGTCCTCCACCCGCATCTCGATCATCCCGTCGTCCCGCCGCCCGAGCCGGACCCGGATGAGGCCCCCCCGTCCGCCCGGGAAGGCGTGCTTCACGGCGTTCACGACCAGCTCATTCAGGGCAAGGCCGCAGGGGATGGCGGCGTCCAGGAGGGACACGATCCCCTGGTCCGCGTCCACCCGGATTTCGATGCCCTTCCGGTCGTCCAGGAATCCGTTCCGGATTCCCGCCGTCAGGTCCTCGACGTACTCCCCAAGGTCGATGCGGGAGAGGTCCTTGGACTCGTAGAGCTTCTTGTGCACCAGGGCCATGGACCGGATCCGCCCCACCATCTCCCTCATCACCCCCCGGGTTCCCTCGTCCTCGGAGATCAGGGCCTGCATCTCCAGGAGGGAGGCGATGACCTGCATGTTGTTCTTGGTCCGGTGGTAGACCTCCTGCAGGAGGGTCTCCTTCTCCCGGAGGGAGCGCCGGACGGCCTCCTCGGACTCCCGCAGGTCCTCCATGGCCCGCACTTCGTCCGCCCGGGCCTCCGCCACGCCCCGCTCCAGGGCGTTGAACGAGTCGGCCAGGATCTCCAGCTCGTCCCCCTTGGGCTTCTTGTCCAGCCGCAGGGGGGCGCGGACCTTCCCGGGGGAAAATCCGTCCAGGTGCTCCACGATCCGTACCAGGTGGCGGGTCACCATCCGCTCGAAGAGCAGGAAGACCAGCAGGGAGGCCAGGACCAGCAGGAAGGCCTGGGCGCCCAGGGACTGCAGGACCTCGGACCGGACGTCCGAGGCGAGCCGTTCCGTGTCGATCTCCAGGGCAAGGGTGCCCACGGGGATCTCCCGGCCCCCGTACGGATAGACCAGGGGGAAGAACCCGGGGCGGCTCGAGGGTTTCATGCCCCCGGCGAAGTAGACGCGGCCGTCCTGGTCCGCGACCGAGACGTAGTTGAC
The DNA here is from genome assembly GCA_022703505.1 of Spirochaetota bacterium. Lineage (GTDB taxonomy): Bacteria > Spirochaetota > Spirochaetia > Treponematales > UBA12059 > JAAYUR01. The sequence continues at coordinate 121,431 of JAKLDN010000010.1, forward strand.
GTAGGGGAACAGGGCCATCCCGTCGACCAGGATCCGGACTTGGTCCGTGTCCGAGCTCCAAAGGGCGGACAGAAGGGCCGGGGTCTGGACGGACCGGAGGTTCTCCGCCGCCTCGATCGCGGATTCGGTCCGGCTCCGGTACCTCCGGACGTACTGCACCGCGGTCGTGCCGGCCACGAGAAGGAGGCAGACCAGGAGCATCCGCCGGAACGCCCGGGGACCGATCCCTCCGGCCATGGCGTCAGAGGCCGCCGACCACGGAATCGACGATCCCGCGCCAGGTGCCGTCCGCCTTCATGGCCTTGAGGGCCGCGGCCAGCCTGGGCGCCAGGTCCCGGTGACGGACGTTCAGGTACAGGAACATCTCCGTGGTCGCCAGGGGAGGACCGAGCTGATGGATGCCCGTCAGGCCGTGGTTCCGGATCCAGACCCGTCCCTGCAGGGCCTCGTACACGATGACGTCGACCCGGCCGTGGAGGAGCATCTCGAAGAGGGCCTCGTCGTCCTTGACCCGGGTCACGGACCTCATGCCGGCGGTGGCCGCCTCCGGATTCTTCCATCCCCGGATGAAGGCGATGCTGTAGGGCGCCAGGCTCGGATATCCCGTGATCCTCAGGGTAGGATCCCTGCCGAAGGCCGCGAACTCGTAGTCGCAGACCGATTCCGGGACCATTACCAGGTTGGCATATCCCGCCTCGACCCCGGCGACCTTCACGAAGAGTCCGTCGTCGATGCCCTGGTTGACGTTGATGAGGGCCCGCTCCGAGGGCAGGGGGGTGATCCGGACGGCGAGGCCCACGCGGCGGAAGGCCTCCTTCAGGATCAGGTCCTCGAAGCCGCGGCCATCCGGGGTCGAGCGGGGGTAGACGTCGTCCGTGACCAGGCTGAGGGTCTGGGCCCCCAGGCCGGCCGCGGCCAGGCCTAGCATGAGGAACAGTCGCGCCCTTCGTGCGAACATTTCCGTACCCCCGCAGGCTCGAGTCTAATTCATGGGACTGCGAATATCCATGGAATCGAGTTCTTGTTCGAGTTCGTCGGCGCGAACCCCGGGGGTTCAGGTCCGCGGCCGCTTCTTTCCGGAACGCTCCTGCTTTTCCCGGTACATCTCCTCGTCCGCACGCCTAACGAGGCTTTCCTCGTCCGTGCCGTCCTCCGGGAAGACCGCGAACCCCACGCTGGCCGTGACGCCCAGGACCGACGTACCGAGGTCGATGGGCGCCCGGATCGCCTCCCGCACCTTTTCCGCGACCGCCGCAGCGTCTTCCCTCCGGGAGATCCCGAAGGCGAAGGCGACGAACTCATCCCCTCCGAAGCGCCCCGCGCCGTCGGATTCCCGGAGGGTCCGTTCGATCCTCCGGGCGGTCTCCTCGAGAACCGCGTCCCCCGCGGCGTGGCCGTAGTTGTCGTTCACGGGCTTGAAGTCGTCCAGGTCGATGAACAGGAGGGCCAGCTTGTTCCGCTCCCGCCGGGTGACGGCCAGGGCCTTCCCCAATAGCTCCGAGAAAAGGGCCCGGTTCGCCAGGCCCGTCAGGGGGTCGTGCCGGGCCGAACGGCGCAGGGCCTCCGCCTGTTCCTTGTTCTCCGTGATGTCCACGGAGACCCCGAGGATGGCGGGCTTTTCCCAATCCGGGTGGCGGTACGGAATTTTAGTGGTCTGGAACCAGCCGGGACTCCCGTCGGGCCGGGGCGCCCGCTCCTCCGGCACGAACAGGGGCTTCCCGGAACGCAGGATTTCCCGGTCCTCCTCCATGAACCGGGCGGTCTCCTCCGGAGTGGCCCCGTAATCCTCGTTGGTCTTGCCCGTCACCTCCTCGGGCTCCACCCCGAAGACCCGGGCGAACAGGCGGTTCACCAGGATGAAGTGCCCCGCGTCGTCCTTGGCGTAGATGTAGGCGGGCACGGTGTCGATCACCAACCGCAGGTGCTCGGAATGCCGCCGGAGCCGCTCGCTCAGCTCCACCAGCTCCGACTCGCGGCGCCGCAGGCTCTCCCGCAGGCGGCCCAGGCGGATCCGGTGCAGGACGCCTGCGGCCAGGAGGGCGGCGCCCGCGGCGGCCAGGGCCGCCGCGTACTCGGGCAGGGGAGCGTTCGGCACTCCTAGTCCTCGGTGGGTTCCAGGGGAGTCTGGTTGAATTCCCAGTGCTCCGGGGATCGCCAGATGGCCGAGAGGGTGAGCTCCCGGATGAAGATGAGCTCCTTGGGCAGGCGGTCGTAGAGCTTGGTGAAGAGTTCCTCGTGGGAGAGGAGCTCCCCGACCCACTGGTCCCGGTCCACGGCCATGAGCTCCTTGAACCGGGCCTCCCCGAAGTCCTCCAGCCCCTTCCAGCAGATGTCCTCGTACCGGGGCATCCATCCCAGGGGGCTCTCGACGCCCTTGGCGTGGTTGTTGGCCCGTTCCACGATCCACTTGAGCACCCGGATGTTCTCCCCGAAGCCGGGCCAGAGGAAGTCCCCGTTCTTGTCCTTCCGGAACCAGTTGACCCCGAAGATCCGGGGCGGGTTCTTGATCATCCGTCCGAAGCGCAGCCAGTAGTTGAAGTAGGCCGCCATGTGGTAGCCGCAGAAAGGCAGCATGGCGAAGGGGTCCCTCCGGATCTGGCCCACCGCGCTGGAGGCCGCCGCGGTGGTCTCGGAGCCCAGGGTGGCGGCCAGGTAGACCCCGTACATCCAGTTGAAGGACTGGTAGACCAGGGGGAAGAGGGTGGAGCGGCGGCCGCCGAAGACGAAGGCCTTGATCGGCACCCCCGCCGGGTTCTCCCAGTCCGGGTCGATGGAAGGGCACTGCCGGGCCGGGGCCGTGAACCGGGCGTTGGGATGGGCCGCGGGCTTCCCGGAGGCCGGGTCCCAGGGCATGCCCTGCCAGTCGATGAGGCCCTCCGGCGGGGTCTTGGTCATCCCCTCCCACCAGACGTCCCCGTCCGGGGTCAGGGCGACGTTCGTGAAGATCGTGTTGGCCCGGATGGCGGCCATGGCGTTGGGGTTGGATTTCTCCGAGGTTCCCGGAGCCACCCCGAAGTACCCGGCCTCGGGGTTGATGGCCCGGACCTGCCCCTGGGCGTCCGGCTTGAGCCAGGCGATGTCGTCCCCCACGGTGGTGACCTTCCAGCCCTCGAAGGCCGCGGGCGGGATCAGCATGGCGAAGTTGGTCTTTCCGCAGGCGCTGGGGAAGGCGGCGGCCACGTAGGTCTTCTCGCCCTCCGGCGATTCGACCCCCAGGATCAGCATGTGTTCCGCCAGCCAGCCCTGGTCCCGGGCTATGACCGAGGCGATGCGCAGGGCGAAGCACTTCTTCCCCAGCAGGGCGTTGCCGCCGTACCCGGACCCGTAGGACCAGATCTCCCGGGTTTCCGGGAAATGGACGATGTACTTCCGGTCCTTGTCGCAGGGCCAGGGAATGTCCTTCTGCCCCGGCGCGAGGGGAGCCCCCACGGAGTGGACGCAGGGCACGAACTCGCCGTGGTCCCCCAGGACCTCCAGCGCCGCCTTCCCCATCCGAGTCATGATCCGCATGTTGGCCACCACGTAGCCGGAATCGGTGATCTCCACCCCGATGTGGGACAGGGGGGAACCCAGGGGACCCATGCTGAAGGGGATGACGTACATCGTCCGGCCCCGCATGCAACCGTCGAAGAGCCCCCGGAGGATGTCCTTCATCTCCTTGGGATCTTTCCAGTTGTTCGTGGGGCCCGCCTCCACCTTGCGGCGGGAGCAGATGAAGGTCCGGTCCTCCACCCGGGCTACGTCCCCCGGATCGGACCGGGCCAGGAAACTGCCGGGCCGCTTCCCGGGATTCAGGGGGATGAAGGTGCCGGAGGCGACGAGCTCGGCGCAGACCTTGTCATGCTCCTCCCGGGAGCCGTCGCACCAGTGGATGGTGTCGGGCTTGCAGAGGGCCGCGATCTGAGCGACCCAGGCCTTCAGGCCCTCGTGCCTCACGTAGGCGGGGGTGTCCATGGAATCCTCCGTGTATGAAATCGCGCGGGGGCTGCGCGACGGAATCCAGTATATAAGGAAATACCGAAAAAGGGTGGAAGAAAACGCCGTCCGGATCCCGGCCCTGACCGAACCGGACGGCGACGATCACGGCCGCTCGCCTCCGATGACCGCGGAATACCGCGCCCCCTCCGGCAGCCAACGGTCGGCCCAGCCGAACCTCCAGGCCGTGCCCGCCGCGGCCGCGACGGCCAGGACGAGCAGGAGAAGATACAGGCCCCAGGGTTTCTTCTTCTCCGAGAAAGGGTCCGGCAGGGAGGGCAGGGTCCCCGGAGGCAGGACGGCCAGGGACGTGAGGGACGCCCCGAAGGGTATGTTGATCCGTGCCTGGGTGTTGATGGCCCACCCGTTGGCGTCCAGGATGGGGGCCAGATTGCGTTTCCTCAGCTTGAGAGAGGCCAGGATCATGGACGGCCCCGAGATCAAGAGCAGGATGCCCAGGACCCCGAGGGGCAGGAAAACCCCCAGCCCGAAGAGGGTCTGGAGGAATCCCGCCACCAGGGCGCTCACGCCGCCGATCGCGGTGCCCAGCAGGGCTATGGTTCCCAGGTCCAGCTTCTTGGTCGGTTCGGCGGGCTTGTGCTCCGCCGCCGCCTTGTCCGCGTTGGCCACGGTCCCGGCGGTCTCGGCCAGCTGGGCGGTGGCCTTGGATTCCCCGGCCTGGGCCCGCTTGGCCACCTGTTCCTCGATCATCCGGGCCAGCTTCTTGTAGGGCAGCCAGAAGGCCTCCCGCACGCTGATGGGGTTGGAGACCAGGCGCGTGACCGTGGCGTCCCAGTCCCGTCCCTCCCGATCGATGAAGACCCCGTTACGCCCTGCCATGAGGTTGTCGGAGTCGCCGTCCGTGAAGGCCGCGACGATCTTCTTCCGCAGGCCCCCGGGGCGCGACAGGTCGCAGTAAGCCAGGAAGGCCCCCGAAAGCCCGGCCAGGGCGGCCTGCCGGGATTCGTCCAGCACCTCAACGCAAAGGGTGCAGGCCCGGGCGTCCAGGTAGAGGGTTCCGGCCTGGAAGATCGCCCCCTGGTGGCGGTAGAAGGCGGAGAAGTTCACGTAGTTGGTCAGCAGGCGGAAGAGGTCCCGGCGGAAGCGCACCAGCTTCTCCACCAGGGCGATGTTCGCCGCCTCCCCGGCCAGGGCGGCGTCCCGTGCGATCAATTCCGCGATCCTGTCGCGGAAGCCCCCGGCGGTCAGCTCCGCGAGCCGCGCCGCCCCTAGGGCGGAGGCGGGCGTCCCGGGCTCCTCCGCCTTCCAGGCCGCGTAGGCCTCGAACCGGGCCCGAAGGGCCGACCAGTCCGCCTCGGACAGTGCGGTCCGGTCCCCGCCCAGGACGGGCTCCACCGCCAGCCGGGCCAGGTTCGACACCGCGGAAGCCCAGGCCGGATTCACAGCGCCTCCCAGGGGCAGGTCCTTCCCGGCCGCCGCGGGGGCCAGGGGGAAGGCCGCGATCGCCTCCGCGGAGGGGGATAAAAGGCCGCCCGCGACCGCCTTGAAGTCCGCCTCGTCGCGGTTGACCGCGGCGGCGCCCCGGGGGTCGTAGGCGGCCAGGCGGCAGCGGGTGAAGTAATCGTCGACCTTGTCGCGCACGGCCTCCAAGGCGGCCCAGGCCGCGGCGCTGGCGTCCGGGCCCAGGGGGGCGACCGAGGGATCCTCGCCCTTCCTCCTCCAGGCCAGCCAGGCGTCGGCCTGGGCGAAGAAGGATTCCGCGATGGCGGCGTTGATTCCCGGCTTCCCGCCCAGGTCCGGGGCGGATCCCGAGACGGCCAGGATGTCTCGAACGGCCCGGGAGGTGGGTTCGTCGCCCGCCGCCTCCGGGGGTACGACTCCGTCCCCGTTGAACAGGGTGCCCGCGAAGGACGTCTCCCGGTCCGCCACGTCCGCCATGCTCACCCGGTCGGCGCCGGGCTTGTCCAGGTAGGCCAGGAGGAGGCGGGCCGCGTCCAGGATCCCGGGGTCCCGGATGGAGGCCAGGGGCACCGAGTCCCCCGGGGTCATGAGCTCCCCGAGGTCCTTGAAGGCCGAGACGGCCCAGTCCACGGCGGCCAGGATCTCCTGGGGGCGGATCCGCCCGTCTCCGTCGACGTCCAGCAGGGCCGCGGTCCGGGGATCGAGATCCACCCCCCGGACGGGCATGGACAGGGCGGTCCAGAGCTTGAGATCCAGCTCCCGAAGCCTCGCGATATCCTGTCCGTCCCGGAAGACCACCTGGTCCACGCCTCCGGATCGGGCGAAGCGCCAGCGGTGGCTCTCCGCGGGCCCCGTCCCCGTACCGGCTCGTTCCATTTTCCCCTTCATGGTGCGCTCCTTGCCCCGCGAAGGCCGGCCTCCGGACGAAGCCGGCCTACGCCGGTACTTCCAGTATAGGCCCGGCTCCGCCCCCGGGCAATCGAGCGGAACCGTCTAGGGCAGAGCCCGGGTCCAGCCCAGTACGTCGGTGAAGTTGGCGAAGACGAAGAACCCGTAGAAGACCAGGAGGACCGCGGCCTCCCAGCGCTTGAGCCGCATCCCCGTTGTGATGAAGACCTGGATGACCACGCTGGCCAGGACCAGGAAGGGCAGGGCGAAGCTCGTGATCGCCTCGCTGACCGCCAGTGGACGGATCAGGGCGCAGATCCCCAGGACCACCATCATGGTGAAGGTGTTGGAGGCGTAGACCTCGCCGATGCTGACCTCGCTCTTGCCCTTGAGGGTGGCGCTGACCGCGATGGACAGCTCCGGCAGGCTCGTCCCGAAGGCGAACAGGACCACCCCCAGGGCGAAGGGGGGGATTCCGGCGGCGACACCCAGGCGTTCGCCACCGGATACCGCCCAATCCGCACCGAGGATGATGGCCGCCAGGCCCGCGGCCATCAGGGCCAGCCGCAGGGCGAGGGGAGGCCCTCCGGCCGCGACGCCCTGCCCCGTCCCGGCGCCCGATTTGGCCTCCCGCAGGGCCCCCGCGATCACGGACCCGATGTACGGAACATAGAAAAGTATCAGGAGAGCTCCGTCCACCCGTCCCAGGATCCCGTCGTGTCCGAGCACCAGGACCAGGGCGGTGGACAGGATCATCCAGCTGGACTCGCGGTCCTTGATCTGGAGGGAGGTGTCCATGGGCCGGATCAGGGCGCAGACCGCGGTAACGAAGGTCAGGGTGACGAAGTTGGATCCCACCACGTTCCCGATGCTCACGTCGCTCTGTCCCCGGGCCGCGGCGAAGCCCGAGACCATGAGCTCCGGCAGGCTCGAGAGGACGCTGACGCCCAAGACCGTGACCACCAGCTCGTTGATCCCCAGTCTGCGGGCCACGGGCCCCATCTGGCGTGTGACAAGCTCGCTTCCCAGGAAAAGGAAGACGAGGCCGACAAGAAAAAGCCCCAAGGAAAGGATCATGACACCTCCCGTCGCAGGGAAGTATAGTACGACGGCCGCGGGCGTGCGAATTTGTGCCGGGGGGGAGGTTTTTCTGTACAGGTTCCAAAATTTAATGTATAATGTTGTCCAACGTCCGACATTGGATATCATATGAAAATCCTGTTGGATGCACGGGTTTCGCCATCGAAACGGACCGACTCGGAGGCCGGGGAATCCGTGAAGCCCGGTTTCGTTGACAGAGGATAGTATTCGTTATATATTTATCCGATATTTGTCATCCTACATCTTATGATAGCATAAACGGGAGCCCCTATGTCGGAAGTACATGTTGTGGATCCTGACCTGTTCCGAACCCCCGTACGGAAGTCCACGGTCGATACGGTCATCGACAGGATCAAGGACCTCCTGATCTCCCATAAGCTCAAGCCCGGCGACCGGCTTCCGAACGAGATGGACCTCACGAAGAGCCTGTCCGCCAGCCGCGGATCCATACGAGAGGCGATGAAGGTCCTGAGCTCCTTCGGCGTACTGGAAATCCGGCGCGGGGATGGAACCTACGTAAGCGACTCCACGGGCCAAAAGGTTTTCGATCACCTGCTGTTCCAGGTTCTGCTCTCCCGGATAGACAAGTCACAGCTGCTCCAGCTCCGCAGGCTCCTGGAGCTCGGCATCGCCCAGATCATCATCAAATCCGCGAGCGACGAGCAGATCGGGCACATCCGCAAGGTTCACGAGCAGATGGGGCGCAGCCTGGACCGCGACGAGAAGGATCCCGGTATCCTGACCGAGCTGGACCTGGATTTTCACCGGGCCTTCGCCGAGGCCACGGGCAACGTCCTGATCGAGAGGATCTACGGCTTCACCCTGGAGCTCTTCGAGCCGTCCATACGGAAAACCCACGAGAACGAGACCCGGCTTGCCTATACCCTGCACACCAAGATCCTGGAAGGTCTCGCGGCCCGGGACGAGGAGAGGGCTGCGGAGGCGATCCTTCGCTCTATCGAGCAGTGGAACGCCCTGTCCGAGTGAACCCCGGCCGGGACTGATCCCCGAGAATCCGGCCGATCGGCCCGGCGCTCCGGGCCGTCAGTCCCGGATCAGGGTGCGCAGGTAGGCCGCGCTCTCGCCCACCCACGCCTCCTCCTTGGCCTCGGTCTCCGCGGGCGTTTGCTCCGGGGAGGGCCAGAGCTCCAGGAAGGCGTCGGGATCCCGGCCCGCCGTCGCCAGGCGCGCAAGGATGTCCGGGACGTCCAGGAAGCCCCGGCCCGCGGGGACCCCGGTCAGGGAGAAGCCCATGTTGTGGGGATGCCGGGCGATCGTGAAATCCTTGACGTGCAGGCAGGTGGTCAGGGGGATCAGTTCCTCCAGGACGGTTTGGGTGCCCTCCGCGGCCCCGAAGGAGTTCACCGAATCCAGGCAGATGCCCACGGCGGAGCTTTCGGCTCCGCGGACTAGGGCGGCCAGGTCCCGGGCCCGGAACCGGTCATGGTTTTCCACGGACAGGTCCACTCCCGCCCGCTCGAAATCCCGGGCCACTTCCCGGAGCCTCCGGACGGCCTCCGCCGCGTCCGGTCGGTCGGTCCTGGTGTCCAGGACCACCCGAAGGAGGGGGGAGCCGAACTCCTCGCAGAGGGCGAGGTAGGCCCGGAGGTCCGGCACCGCGCAGCCCCGCATCCCCAGCTGGATCTCCACCCCGAGCCCTTCGGCCAGGGATCGGAGCTCCCGGCGGCGGGCGGCATCCATCCCGTGGACCGGGAGGTTGTCGGCGATCTGGACCGCTCGGACGCCCTTGTCCGCGCAGCGCCGGAGGAACCCGAAGGCGTCCATGCCGCCGCCCGGGAAGCCCGGAACCCCGATAGTCCAGGCGTAGGCGTAGGAGCTGATACCCAGTTTCATGCTCATCCCTTTCGGCGGCCGCGGCGGGCGTTCCCCGCCCGAGGCGCCGGCCTGCCTCCCGGGCGGCCCGCCGCGGCCGGGGCCGTCACTTGTTCAGGCTGCCGGTGATGTCCGCCACGCTCTCCCGGAGGCGGGCGATGTCCATCACGTTCTTCTTCCAGTCGGGCTTGAAGATGACGTCCCGGGCCTTCTCCATGGCCAGCTTGGCGCCGTCGGAGACCTGGAAGTCCGCGTACCCGAAGAGGATGGCGAACTCGATCCGGGCGTGGCCCAGGACGAAGGACTTGGCCGCCTCCGCGGGAACCCCCATACGCACCGCCTCGTCGTAGGCCTCCTTCAGGGCCCCCACCAGGCAGAGCCCCAGGGTCTCCACCACGGCGGGCTCCAGGATGGCCATCTGTTCCACGGTGATGCGGAAGCTCTTGGCCACGGGCATGTACATGATCTTGGCCAGTTCCTCGCACTCCCGGTAATCGGCGTCGGGGCCCTGGTACAGGGCGCAGACGATGTCCTGCTTGGCGATCCCGCCGAACCAGTCCTTCTGGGCCTTGGGGTCGGTCTCGTCGTTGAACATGTGGGGGTGGCAGGGGTGGGTCACGAAGTAGGTGACGTCCTTCCGGGGGGGCAGGACCCCGGCGTAGGCGGCCGCGGGATCCAGGCCGATGACCTTGCACCCGCCCTTGAGCTTGGGAACGATGTCCCCGCTGATCCTGCCGATCAGACGGTCCGGCACGGCCAGGATGACGTAGTCCGCGTCGGCCACGGCCTGGTCCTGGGGAGTCGTGGTCACACCCTTGGCGCGGAGCCGCTCGATCCCCTCCTTGCCCACCTCGACGTAGGCGATCTCGAAACCCGGCTTTCCCTTGAGGTTGTCGGTGATCCGGCAGCCCATCTTGCCGCCCGCACCCATGAGCGCGATCTTCTTCATGTCTGTCCTCCTGCGATGTGTTGCCGGTCCCTGCCGGTTCATTCCCTGTCCAAACGAAGGTAGGCTTCCGGCTCGAGCGGTAGCCCGCCTGACTGAATTCTCGATCCTCCCCGGGTCCGGAAGGTCCCCGCCGGGCCTTCCAGGACCGCCTCCGCCGACTCTCCGCAGTGGTTCACCAGGAAGAGGGAGGAGCGGCCGTCCTTGCGGAGGATATACCCCGATACGCGCAGGGGGTCTTCGGATTCCAGGGACTCCAGGGTCCCGCCGCGGAACTCCGCCAGGTCCGCGAAGACCTGGTACAGGGGGAAGACAGCCCCTCCTCCGGATTCCATCAGCCCCAGGGGCCCGGAGCATTGGTAGTAGGCGATAGAGGCCGTTCCGGCCGCCGTCAGGGATGCCACCGAGGCGGCGGTCCAGCCCGCCCCGAAACGGGTTTTTTGTCGGGGGTCCGCGTTGGCGGGCGGCTCACCGGGTTTGGGTTCCGGTTCCGGGCCCGTGGCGTTGGGGTTGAACCGCATTCGGAGGGTCACGGGGCTTACGGTCACCCCTCGGCCTCCGGCGAAGGCCCGGGCGCTCTCCACCGCGGCGGCCTGGGCGGGGATCGTCTCCACCAGGGAGGCGTCGTCGAAGGCGTGTACCTGGGGGTTGACGGAGAAGGACAGGAAGTCCAGGTCCGCCACGGGGGGGCGTCCGCGATTCAACTCCGCGAAGAAGGCGTCCGTCCCGGACCCGATCGGGGCGCTGATTCCCGCGTTCCGGAGCCGCGCCCGGGCCTCCGCGATCCATCGGCCCGAGGTGGACTTTTCACCGTCCTTGAAGACCAGGACCGAAGCCAGGGGCAGGCCCGCGGCCCGGGCGCCGAAGGCATCCAGGTCCGCCGCGGGATCGGCGCCCAGGTGCAGGGCCGCCTGCAGGGAGGTACCCGCGTCCCGGGCCGTTTCGGCCGCGGCCGCCAGGCGATCCGCCCAACCCTCCCGGGAGAACCGGACCTCGGCTCGGAGGAAACCGGGCGCGAGGGCGGAGATCCGCCCGATCTCGGGCGCGGTCAGGGCCTCGCCGCCCTCGGCCAGGCAGAACCCCAGGGGGGGCAGAGGATGTTCCGCGCCCGAGGGCCTCAGGGTGACGGAGGCGGTCCCGGGCTCCTCGACCCGGACGGGAGACCCCTCGGTACGGGCCGCCCGGATCACGATCCGCTGGCGGATCCTCAGTCCCTCCCGCACCTCGACGGGGAAGGGAAGGCCCAGGGGAGTGCAGTAGGTCTTGTAGGAGGCGTCCGTCCAGTTACGCTGGTCCTCCATCTCGAAGATCTCCCCCTCGAAGTCCTGGGAAACCCGTATGCCTCCGACCTCGTACTCGATCCGCCTCATGTCCAGGAAGGGCTGGTGCGGGGAGATGAGGGACGGAAAGGCCCCGTCCTCCCGGGAGCCGTCGGAGTGGGTTACCCGGCAGGGTAGTCCGGCCAGGGACATGGGGTGGAGGAGGCAGAAGCCGATGCGGTTCTTCCGGAAGGCGGTGAGGACGGTGCCGTCCATCGAATAGGAGAGGGTGCCGTCGGGAGTTCCGGTTATTTCGGCGTTCCAGGTGAATCCGATACTGCCCCGCCGGTGCTCCGAGACGTAGGTAAGGGTGAAGGAATCCTCCCCGCGCTCCATCCGGAAGTCCCGGATCCGGCCGGGAATGGTGTCCCAGTTGTGGTCCCGGACCGCGGAGTAAAGGCCCCGCACGATCTCCGTCGAACCCAAGCGAATATATCGGAGGAATCCGTCCTCGAAGACCGCGGAGACGGGCCCGGCCGCAAGCCGGAGACGATCGGAGGACAGTCCGGGGGCTGCGGGCTTCGACGGATTGGGTTTCTGCATCCTTTCCTCCTGTATTTGCTGTCATACGTAAGACGTATAATGTTTGAACAACTCTACCATGCTTTACATCGGGCGTCAACGAAAGACTGAACCGGGATTTTCGGGACGCGTTGAATTTCTCTCTTGACAGCTATAGAAACTGGTGCTAGCCTCTGATCTAAGACATTAGATGTCTAATGTTTACAATCCAGCAAGGAGGCCCCCGTTGAGAAAGACAGTGCTCATTGCCCTCGCGATCCTGATGGCGTTCGGGTCCATGTCCGCGGCCGCCCAGCAGCCCAAGAAGGGCAAGTGGGTGATCGCCCTCTCCAACTCCTACTACGGCAATATGTGGCGCAAGCAGAGCGTCGAGGCCTTCGAGGAAGCCGCCAAGGCCGCCAAGGCCCAGGGTTGGATCAAGGACTATGTCATCGTCAACGGCGACGGGACCCAGAACACCCAGATCTCCCAGATGAACTCCCTGATCCTGAAAAAGGTCGACGCGATCTGCATCAACGCCGCCTCCCCGACCGCCCTGAACGGCGTGATCGACCAGGCCGCCAAGGCGGGCGTCAAGGTCCTGGCCTTCGACTCCATCGTCTCCACCCCCAGCGCCTGGACCATGGACTTCAATTTCGTGGAGCAGGGAGAGGGCGGCGCCCAGTTCGTGGCGGACAAGCTCGGCGGCAAGGGCAACGTGCTCATCGTCCGCGGCGTGACCGGCTCCGCTCCGGACCAGGACATGTACAAGGGCCAGATGAACGTCCTGGCCAAGTATCCCAACCTCAAGGTCGTCGGTACGGTATACGGCGAAGCGACCACCACGGTCACCCAAGCCGCGGTCGCCAACATCCTGCCCAGCCTGCCCCAGGTGGACGCGGTCCTGACCCAGGGCGGCGGCGACGCCTACGGCGCGGTCCAGGCCTTCGAGGCCGCCAACCGCCCCATGCCCATCATCATCGGGGACAACTCCGCCGAGTTCATCCAGTGGTGGATGAAGAAGATGAACGACGGGTACAGCACCTACTCCATCTGCTCCGCCCCCGGCATCGGCGGCGCCGCCTTCTGGACCGCCCTCGCGATCCTCAACAAGGTCGACGTGCCCAAGAAGATGAGCCTCAAGGTCATCCCCATCACCAACGCCAACGCCAAGGATTTCTCCACCCTGAAGCCCGGCACCCTCGCGTCCCCCACCTTCACCTGGGACTACGTGATGGAGAAGATCATAAAGGCGAAGTGATCCCCCTCGTACGTACGGCCCCCAAGCCGTAACCGATCATCCACCCTCCCCGGGCCTTCCGCCCGGGGAGGGTCCCATGAGGTCCGAATGGAATCCATGACTGCCCGGGAGGATCCGGCCGTCCGCGTCCGCCTCCTCTCCGCCGAAGGCTTGTCCAAGACCTACGTTTCCACCAAGGCCGTCCAGGACGTGTCCCTCTCCATCTCGGCCGGCGAGGTGATCGGCCTCGTGGGGGCCAACGGGGCGGGGAAGAGCACCTTGATGCGGGTCCTGTCCGGGGTGACCCGGCCCGATTCGGGTACCCTCGAGGTCGGGGGTTCGACGATCCGGTGGGATGAGTACTCCCCCGCCCGGGCCGCGGGGCTCGGAATCCGGGTTGTGTACCAGGAGCTTTCCCTCTCCACGAACCTGACGGTCTACGAGAACTTCTACGTGGAGCACGCGGCCCGGTACCGCGGCCCCTTCCGCAAATGGCGGGAGGAAGCCCGCAAGGCCGCCCGAGCCAGCCTGGACGCCGTCTTCCCGGGCAACGGGATCGACGAGCGCCAATCCTTGAGCGCCCTGACCATAGCGCAGAAACAGATGGTCGAGATCGCCCGCTCTGTAAGCGATCCCGGCCTTCGCATACTGATCCTGGACGAGCCCACCTCCTCCCTGGGGGTGGAGCAGACGGAACAGCTGAAGAACTACATCTGGAATCGCCGCGCCCAGGGGGTTTCCTTCATATTCATCTCCCACCGCCTGAACGAGGTCATGACCCTGGTGGACCGGGTGGTGGTGATGCAGAACGGCCAGGTCAAGTGGTCCGGGGCGGTGGCGGACACCGACGAGGAGGACCTGGTTCGCCGCATGGGAGAGGCTGTCCTCCGGGAACGGTCCGTGCCCGGATCCCGGGCCTGCGTCGAGCCCGGGGCGGGATCCGCCGGGGAGTGCTCGGCCCGGCTGACCATCCGGGGGCTCCGGACCCACGCCCTGCGGGACATCGACCTCGACCTCCGGGGCGGCTCCATCGTGGGCATCGGGGGCCTGGAGGGCTCCGGTCAGAGGGAACTCCTGCGCGCCGTGTTCGCCCCCTCGGGCTCCGCGGCCCGCTCGGTGGAGCGGACAGGCCGGGTGGCCTACGTGACCGGGGACCGTAAGAAGGAGGGGCTCTTCCCCCTCTGGTCCATCGCGGAGAACGCGGTCATCTCCCGCCTGGCCCGTCTGGGCGGGATCCGCCCGGTGGGACGGACCACGGGGCAGGAATCCGTGCGGTCCTGGTACGACCGGCTCAAGGTGGTCGCCGCCGGACCGGGAGCCCCGATCACTAGTTTGTCGGGCGGGAACCAGCAGAAGGTCCTGATCGCCCGGGCCATGATCTCGGACGCGGACATCGTGATCCTGGACGACCCGACCCGGGGCGTGGACATCCAGACCAAGCTCCAGCTCTACGAGATTTTCCGGGAAGCCGCGGACAAGGGCAAGCTCATCCTCTGGTACAGCACCGAGGACGAGGAGTTCGAGATCTGCGACGAGGTCCACATCCTGCGGTACGGCACCTTGGTCAAGAAACTTTCCCGGGGTGAGATCGACAAGAACAGCGTGGTGAACGCCTATTTCTCGGGAGAGCACCTGAAGCCCGAGGCCGCCTCCATAGCCAAGGTCTCCAAGTTCGACGTCTCCGGGATCGGGATCCCCCTCGGGGCCATGCTCCTGGTTTACATCGTTTCCGGCATCCTGACTCCCGCGGTCTTTTCCGAATTCGGGATCACCCTGCTGATCGGAGGATCCATCCCCCTGATCCTGGCCACCCTGGCCCAGATGTGGGTCATCGGCCTGTCCATGATCGACCTGAGCGTGGGCGCCTTCATGGGACTGGTCAACGTGATCGGTGCGACCCTGCTGGAGACGAACCCCGCCGCGGCCGTGGCCTGCTACGCGGTCATGCTCCTGGCCTACGCGGGACTGGGCGCCCTGATCCACCTGCGGCAGATCCCCGCCATCATCGTCACCCTGGGGGCGTCCTTCATCTGGACGGGCATCGCCTATACCATCCTGAGCATGCCCGGGGGCAAGGCCCCGGACTGGCTGATCGCCTTCTACGGTTTCCAGTTCCCCGTGATCCCCTTCGTCCTGATCATCGTGGGAGTCGTGACCGCCGCCGCGGTCCTCCTTCACCGGTCCCGGTACGGCACGGTGCTCCGGGGCTTCGGCAACAACGCGGCCGCCCTGGAGCGCTCCGGGTGGTCGGTGCTGAAGGCCTACATGGCGGGCTACTTCCTGTCCGGCGTCTTCGGGCTCCTGGGAGGGATCTTCGTGACCGCCGTCACCACCGGGGCCGACGCCAACGCCACCCTCTCCTACACCCTGCTGACCGTGGCCGCCGTGGTCATGGGGGGCGGGGACCTGACCGGGGGCATCGTGTCGCCCCTGGGCGCGGTCTTCGGGGCGATCACCCTGTCCCTGATCGGGGCCCTCCTGGGCTTCCTGAACCTGAGCACGAACCTCGTGGCGGCGGTGCAGGGGGCCATCCTGATCGCCGTCCTGGCCCTGCGGCTCGTCGGAAGGCGGAGGAGCGTATGAACAAGATCGCCGCCCGGTTTCGGGCCTTCGCGGAGGTCCAGCGTTGGATCTGGGCCGCCGCCGGTTCCTTCCTGCTCTGGCTCGGGATGGGCCTCGTGTCCTCCCGGCTCAACCTGGAGAGCCTGGTCAGCAATTCCATGTCCGCGGCCTTCCTGGCCATCGCGGCCATCGGCCAGATGTACGTGATCTCCTGCGGTCGAGGCGCCATCGACCTCTCCATACCGGGAGTCATCACGATCACGGCCTTCCTGTCCACGGGGATCATCAACGCCCAGGACGCGAACATCCTCCAAGGCGTGGCGGTCTCCCTGGCCGCGGGCGCCCTGGTGGGCCTGGCCAACGGGCTCATCATCCTCTTCCTGGAGATTCCTCCCATCATCGCCACCCTGGCCACGGGCTACGTCCTGACCTCGGCGTCCCTGATCTACAACGAGGGGTTCCGGACCTTCAACAGCGCCCCCCTCCTGGTCACCCTGACCCGGGGCCGCTTCCTGGGGGTGCCCTTCATGTTCCTGGTCACGGGCCTCCTGGCCCTCGCGGCCTACTGGCTCATGAAGCGCACCGTGTACGGACGGTCCCTGACCGCGGTGGGCCAGAACGTGGAGGCCGCGGCCCTCTCGGGCATCCGGGTCCGGCGCGTCCAGCTGGCGGCCTACGTGATCTCGGGGCTCTTCTCCGGGGCCATGGGCGTGCTCCTGGCGGCCCGGGTCTCCGGGGCCTTCCTGGGGATGGGGGATTCCTACCTCATGGAGACCATCGGAGCGGTGGTGATCGGCGGGACCCTCATCTTCGGGGGAAGGTCCACGGTCCTGGGTACCCTGTTCGGGTGCCTCTTCTTCGTGATCATCGTCACGGCCATGCAGGTGGCGGGATTCGACGCGGGCGTCCAGAAGATCGTGAAGGGCGTCCTGATCATCCTGGTCCTGGTGGTGGCCACGGAAAAACCTGTACGGAACTAGGCGGAAGGAGGCCTTGAAGTGGAAGACGGGAAACTGCTTAGGCAGTACGAGGTCATGCTCCGGGAACGGTACTTCGTGCTCGAGCAATGCACCCAGAACTCCAAGGGCAAGATCCACGGATACTTGCATTGTTACACCGGCGAGGAGGCGATCGCCGCGGGGATCTGCGCGGACCTGAACCCCAAGGACTCGGTCTTCTCGACCCACCGGGCCGAGGGGCACCTCGTGTCCATGGGCGCCCGGTTCGACCGGATGATGGCCGAGAGCTTCGGCCGGGTGGACGGCTACGGCAAGGGTCTGGGCGGGGTCATGCACATGTCCGTGCCCGAGATCGGCCTGGTCCACTCCAACGGAGTGGTGGGCGGCGGCATAGGACTCGCGGTCGGCGCCGGCCTGGCCCACAGGTACCGGAAGGACGGCGGGGTCGCGGTGGCCTTCTTCGGGGACGGGGCGTCCAGCCACGGGGTCCTCTACGAGGGGATGAACCTGGCCTCCATCTGGAAGCTCCCCGTGATCTTCGTCCTGGAGAACAACGGTTTCGCCATCTCCAGCCCCGCGACCAAGATGATCTCCATCGCCGACGTGGCGCGGAGGGCGGACGGCTTCTCCCTGCCCGGGATCGTCGTGGACGGGAACGACCTCGTCGCGGTCTACGAGGCCGCCAGCACCGCCATCCGGCGGGCCCGGGCCGGCGAGGGCCCGACCTTCCTGGAGTGTAAGACCTACCGGACCCGGGGCCACAACGAGGGAGACCCCCAGTGGTACTACCGCACCCGGGAGGACGTGAAGGACTGGGAGCAGAACCGGGATCCCGTGAAGCGGTGCAAGGCCCTCCTCATTTCCAAGGGCCTGCTCACGGAGGAGAAGGACAAGGCGATGGTCGACGCGATCAAGAAGGAACTCGCGGAAGCGGTGGCCTTCGCGGACGCCAGCCCCTACCCCGGCGAGGAATACCTCGAGAAGTACGTCTGGAAGGAGCAGTGAGATGGCGGAGCTTACCTACGGAAAAGCCATAGGCCGGGCCATCGCGGAGGAGATGCGCCGGGACCCCGACGTCTTCGTGATGGGCGAGAACGTGGGCACCACGGGGAACATCTTCAAGGTCCTGGAGGGCCTCCTGGCGGAGTTCGGGGAGGAACGGGTCCGGGACACCCCCCTGGCGGAGGAGATCATCATCAACGCCGCCGTCGGATCGGCCATGGCGGGCCTGCGGCCCGTGGCCGAGATCATGTACGTGGACTTCACGACCTTCGGCCTGGACGCCCTGCTCAACCAGGCCTCCAAGTCCTGGTTCAACTCCGCGGGCCGGGTGAACTGCCCCATGGTCCTGCGCTGTCCCCAGGGTGCCGGTCCGGGCCGCGGATCCCACCACACGAACAGCCTGGAGGCCTGGTTCGCCCACGTCCCCGGCCTCAAGGTGGTCCTCCCGGCGACCCCCGCGGACGCCAAGGGGCTCATGGTTTCCGCCATCCGGGACGACAACCCCGTGGTGTTCCTGGAGCACAAGCAGCTGTACTTCACCAAGGGCGAGGTCCCGGACGGGGAGTACTCGATCCCCCTGGGAAAGGCCGAGATCAAGCGGCCGGGCAAGGACCTGACCATCGTCTGCTACTCCATCACGGTGCACACGGCCCTCAAGGCCGCCGAGCTCCTCCAGAAGGAAGGGATCGAGGCGGAGGTCCTGGACCTGCGCTGTCTCATGCCCCTGGACCGGGAGGCGGTCCTGGCCTCGGTGGCCAAGACCAAGCGGGCCATGGTCCTCTACGAGGCCCCGGTTCACTACGGGGCGGGGGGCGAGATCGTCACCCTGATCCAGCAGGAGCTCTTCCGGGACCTCCGGGCGCCGGTACGGCGCATCGGGGGCCTCCACACCCACATCGCCTACGCCCCCAACCTCTGCGCCGCCGCCGTGCCGACCGCCGAGCAGGTCGTCGTCGCGGCCCGGGACCTGGTCGGGTACGAGCGCAAGGCCTAGGCCGCGGAAGGGAGAACGTCATGGACATCGACCTGAAGGGACGACCCGTCTTCGTGACCGGGGCGGCCAAGGGCATAGGCCGGGCGATCGCCAAGGTCCTGGCGGAGTGCGGGGCTCCCGTGGCCGTCGCGGACCTGGACGAGGCGGGGGCCCGGGAGACCGCGGCCGCGGTGACCGCCGCCGGCGGCAAGGCCCGGGCGTACAAGCTGGACGTGACGGACGAGAGGGCCGTCGGAGCCGCGATGGACGCCGCGGAGAAGGAGCTGGGGCCCCTGTACGCCCTGGTGAACAGCGCGGCCATCCTGATCCCGCCACGGCCCTTCCACACCATCGACCTCAAGGACTGGGAGGCCATCTTCTCCGTGGACGTGAAGGGCCTCTTCCTCTGCTGCAAGGCGATCGCCCCCCGGCTGATCGAGCGGCGCCGGGGTGTGATCGTGAACATAGGCTCCGTGGCCGGCAAGATCCAGAGGCTCAACATGGCCGCTTACTGCGCGGCCAAGGCCTCGGTCATCCACTTCTCCAAGGTGGCCGCCTTCGAGCTGGCCCCTCACGGGGTCCGGGTGATCGCCCAGTGCCCGGGCACCACCGCCACGGACATGGTCCTGAAGACCATCACCGGCGGGGACCCGGAAGCCCTGGCCAAGTGGCTGGCGGGCATCCCGATGGGACGGCTCGCGGAGCCCGAGGACCAGGCCCGTCTGACCGCCTTCCTGATCTCCGACCTGGCCTCCCACATCACCGGCCAGGCGATCAACGTGGACGGCGGCCAGGTCATGTGGTGAAGCCGGCGCCGGCCCGCGGGCCGGTCCGCCCGGCGGGCGGCCGTCGGCGGCCCCGCCCAATCTCGAACCCAAGGAAGGAAGCACGATGGCCCTGAAGATGATCAGCATGCCCAAGGTCAGCCAGGAGATGGAGGAGGTGGTCCTCTATACCTGGTTCGTCAAGCCCGGCGACTCGGTGAAGGCCGGGGATCCTCTCTTCTCCGCGGAGACCGAGAAGACCACGGTCGAGGTCGAGTCGGAGTACTCCGGGAAGATCACCCGCCTCCTGGTCGCCCAGGGCGACACGGTCAAGCTCTTCTCCGAGATCGCCGAGATCGACACGGAGGACTGAGCCGATGCTCTCGCCCCGAAGCTCGGAGCCCCTGTCGGGCCTGCGGAAGGTGATCGCCGACCGCCTGTCCCGGAGCAAGCGGGAAGCCCCCCACGCCTACTTCTCGATGCGGGTGGATATGGGCGCGGCCGCGGACCTGCGCCGCGACCTGGCCGCCCGGGACCGGAAGGTCTCCTACAACGACCTGGCCCTGTCCGCCGCGGCCCGGGCCCTGGTCGAGGTCCCCGGGTTGAACGGGCGCCTGGAGGGGGAGACCCTCTCCCTCTACGACACCGTGAACCTGGGCATGGCGGTCAGCCTGGAGAAGGGCCTCATCGTCCCGGTCCTGGCCGGGGCGGAGCGCCTGACCCTGGTCGAGTTGGCCGACAAGGCCCGGGACCTGGCCGGACGGGCCCGGCTCGGGAAGCTCAAGCTCTCGGAGTATTCCGACGGGACCTTCACGGTCTCCAACCTCGGGATGTTCGGGGTGGGGCAGTTCGCGGCGGTCATCAACCCCCCGGAGCTGGGTATCCTGGCCGTGGGGGCCGTGACGGAGGAGGCCGTGGCCCGGGACGGGGTCTTGACGGTCCGGCCCGTCCTGACCGCCACCCTCTCCGTCGACCACCGGGCCGTGGACGGGGCCCTGGGAGGCCGCTGGCTGGCGGCCTTCCGGGACATATTGCAGGCTCCGCGGGAGCGGCTCGCCGTCGAGTGAGCGGCGGGTCCGGCCGGTTCCCCGGTCAGCTCGCGGTAATTTTTTCTGGAGGATTCTTCATGAGCAAGGACTATTTCCACCGGGTGCACCGGCTGACCCCCACCAAGTTCTGGATCAACAACCCGACCCGGGCCGAGGCCGCCACGGCCATCGCCGCCGGGGCCCTGGGCTGCACCAACAATCCCTCGTACACCTGGAAGATGCTGGCCCATCCCGAGGAGGGACCCTACGCCGGCAAGATCCTGGACGAATCGATCCGGGTTTCCAGGAGCGACGACGAGGCCGCGGCGATCTTCCAGCGCCGGCTCGTGGCCCCCGTGGCGGAAGCCTTCCTCCCGATTTGGAAGGCCTCCCACGGCGCGGACGGGTGGGTGAGCATCCAGGGGGATCCGGTCCACGAGGACGACCCCGAGGTGATCATCGACGAGGCCCGGGAGAACCGGAAGGTCTCCCCGAACATCTGCATCAAGATCCCCACCACCGAGGCGGGCCTGGAGGCCATGGAGGTCCTGATCGCCGAGGACACACCGATCAACGCCACCGAGATCATGTCCGTGGCCCAGGGGGTGGCGCTCTGCGAGACCTACAACCGCGTCTCCCGGAAAACCGGGAGGAAGCCCCCCCTCTACCTTTCCTACATCGCGGGGATCTACGACGACCACCTCCAGAACCAGGTCAAGGCCCAGGGCATCCCGATCGACCGGGACGTCCTCAACCAGGCGGGCCTGGCGGGGGCGCGGAAGATGTACGACATCATGACGGAGCGGAACTATCCGGCGGTCATGATCGGGGGCGGGGCCCGGGCCCTGCGGCACTTCACCGAGATGGTGGGGGGCGCCCTGGTGGTGACCATCAACTGGGTGGGGACCGCGGACAAGCTGATCGAGGAGGACCCGGACGTGGTCTTCCGCTTCTTCAACCCCGTTCCCCAATCCGTCCTGGATGAACTGCTCTTGAAGCTCAAGGATTTCCGCCGGGGCTGGGAGCCCGACGGGCTGTCCGTGAAGGAGTTCGAGCACTTCGGGCCGGTGGTCCTCTTCCGGGATTCCTTCCTGCAGAACTGGAACAAGGTCCTGGAGGCCGTCCGGGAGCGTCGTCCCCGGCTCAAGTGACCCCGTCGAGGAGGGAACCGTGCTGAACCAGGAGACCCGCGCCGCCCTGGCGGCCAAGGCCCGGAGACTCCGGAGGATGGTGGTGACCACCGTCCACCAGGCGGGAGACGGCCATCCCGGCCCGGCCCTGTCCTGCGCGGACATCGTGGCCGCCCTGTACTACCGGTGCATGCGGATCGATCCGGCCCGGCCTCGGTGGGAAGACCGGGACCGCTTCATCCTGTCCAAGGGCCACGCCTGCACGGTCCTCTACGCCGCCCTAGCGGACCTGGGGTACTTCCCCGAGTCCGCCCTGCCGACCTTCCGTTCCCTGGGCTCCATCCTCCAGGGCCACCCGGACATGAACAAGACCCCCGGGGTGGACATGACCAGCGGCTCCCTGGGCCACGGCATCCCCGTGGGCGCCGGCATGGCCGCGGCGGCCCGGCTCTCGGGCCGGGAATTCCGTGTCTACACCGTCGTGGGGGACGGGGAACTCAACGAGGGCATCGTCTGGGAGGGCGCCCTGGCGGCGGCCCGGATGGGCCTGGACAAACTGGTTGCCTTCGTGGATTGCAACGGTTTCCAGAGCGGGGGCACCACGGAGGAAATCAGCGGGATGAGCCGCATCCGGGAGCGCTTCGAGGCCTTCGGCTGGCGATGCCGGGAGATCGACGGCCACGACTTCGACCAGATCGTGGACGCCGTGGAGGAGGCCCGGGCGCCGACCGGCAAGCCTACGATGATCCTGGCCCGCACGGTCAAGGGCAAGGGCGTCTCTTTCATGGAGAACAACAACGACTGGCACAAGGGGGTCCCGGACAAGGACCAGCTGGCTCGGGCCCTGGCGGACCTGGCCGACGGGAGGGAGCCATGACGATGCGAGGAACCCGGGAAGCCTTCATCCAGGGTCTCCTGGAGGCGGCCCAGGCGGATCCGGCTGTCGTCCTGGTCTGCGCGGACTCCTTCAAGGCCGCCCGGGCGGCCCCCTTCGCCGAAGCCTTCCCGGACCGGGTCTTCGACGTGGGCATCGCCGAGCAGGCCGCGGCGGCCTTCGCCGCGGGCCTGGCCTCCTGCGGGTACAAGCCCTACGTGGACACCTACGCGGGCTTCATCGCCATGCGGGCCTTGGAGCAGGTCCGGCTCTACGCTGGGTATACGGGCCTAAACGTCAAGTTCGCGGGCCTCAACGGGGGCGTCTACGGCGGAGAGCGGGAGGGGGTGACCCACCAGTTCTTCGAGGACCTGGCCGCCCTGCGGGCCATCCCGGGCATGGAGATCGTGGTGCCCGCGGACGCGGGCCAGGTTCGCCAGGCGGTCCTGGCCCTGGCTTCCCGGCGCGGGCCCGCGTACATCCGCCTGGGCAGCGGCCGGGAGCCGGACATCCTGGATCCCGGCGAGCGCTTCGAGTTCGGGAAGCTCAAGGTGCTCTCGGACACGGGGACCGACGTGGCCCTCTTCACCCAGGGGCCGGTCCTGGCCCGGGTGCTAAAGGCCGCGGACCTCCTCAAGGCCCGGGGCGTCGGCGCGGTGGTCGTCGAGGCCGCCACCCTCAAGCCCTTCGACGCCGAGGCAGCCGCGGCCGTCGCCTCCCGCTGCGCCCGGATCGTGACCGTGGAGGACCACAACATCCTGGGAGGCCTGGGCTCCGCGGTGGCGGAGACCCTGGCGGAGCGGGGCCTGGCCCGGCCCCTCGTCCGGATCGGCATACGGGACGTGTTCCCCCAGTCCGGCCCCGCGGAGGCCCTCCTGGACCACTACGGCATGCGCCCGGAGGACATCGCGGCCGCCGCGACATAAATTTTACATATCACTCAGGAACGGTTATAGTTATCCTTTGGGGGAGGGGATAACCGGGAGGCCAGACTGAGAATTCGCCTGTCCGCCGCTTTCGCCGCTTTCATCCTCGCGGGCGCGGTTCCGGCACTCGTGTACGCGCAGGCTCCCGTCATAGCCGTTTCGATACGTCCCGAGAATTCCGGGTCCTCGGAAGTATCCCCGGTCTTGGAGGAAATCCTCCGGGTCACGATCGCCCTGGCCGCGGAGGAGAGAGGATTCCGGACCATTCCCGATCCGGCCGGTGTCGCTGCGACCCCACAAGCGGAATTCCTGCTTTCGGTGCGATATTCTCTAACCGGGAACCGGGTGACCCTTCGATTCGGGCTGAACGATACCCGGTCGGTCCTTCCCGAATCCTCGGGAAGCCTGGAGCGGACCCTGGATCCCCAGTTCGACCGGGAGGTTTCGCTCCTGGTCGCCGAGATCCTGCTCCCCGCGGAGCGGGAGGTCGCCGTCCGGCCGCGTACGGTTCCGGTCTCCGTGCCTGCGGTGGAGTCGCCGCAGGCCGCGGATGCGACGGTACAGCCGGGACCCTCCGGCGCCGTGACCGGGATCGGAGAGGCCGACGGGGTCAGGATACCCGGACGCGAACGGCGGGCGTCCCGACGGCCGCCCCGGCCGGACTTCGGCGCGGGGGTATACCTGCCCTTGGGGACCGCCCGAAGCTACTTCGATACCGCGGGATGGTTCGACGCCCGGTGGGGCTTTCCCCTGGGCGAAACCGGGCCCTGGAGCGCGGGGCCCGCGGCGGCGTTAGCCGCATTTTCCATGGCCGGACCCGACGAAGCGGAATCCGGCAACTATTTCATGATGTTGGGCGCTGAGTTGAGCTTCCGGGTTCCCGGGGCGGGCAAGGTGTCTCCCTTCGCCTCCGTCTCCGCGGGCCCCGCCCTTGTGGTGGTCCGGGGAGCGGATCCCGAGCGGTACGCCAAACTCATGCCCTATGCGGCTGCGCGGCTCGGGGCTTCCCTCCGGGTTTCGCCTCGGTGGAGGCTCGGCGTGGATACGACCCTTTTGGTCCTTATGGACTACGAGGCCGGGTTCGAGTCGCTTTCCCCCGTCTGGGGGATTGCGCCCCGTATCTTCGTTTCCTTGGAGTCGAGGTAGGAGGCCATGAAAAATCCGTTCCGGTCCTTCGCTGCCCTGTCGGCCGGGGTCGTCCTTCTCCTGGCCGCATTTTCCTGCGAACTCCCCCCCCCTCTACGAGGTCTGGGGGGATTTTATGGCCGGGGAGTTGGATATCACTCCGTCCTTCGTGACCCTGGAGGAATCCAAGAGCGTGACCCTGACCGTTTCGGGCGGGAGGGCGCCCTATTCCTATCTGGATATTTCCGGGGACGGGATTCTCACTCCCCTGAACGGACATGCGGAGTACACGGCTCCAGCCCTCGGGGCGGACGATAGCCGTTTGATCCTGATAACCGATTCCAAGGGAAATCAGGTCGAAGCGGAGATCCTGGTGACCGTCGCGCCGGTACCCCTGCTGCAGGTTAACCCGACCGTAAGCTCCATCTCGACGGCGGGCTCTGCCACGTTCACTCCTTCCGGGGGCAAGACACCCTATGCGTATTCCGTGATATCCGGAGCCGGGTCCGTCGATCCGGCCACGGGCCCGAGCACGACGTACACACCCTCCGCCGTCACCACCGCGGTGGTCCGGGTCACCGACTCCTCCGGTCAAATTGCGGACGCCACGGTCTACGTCTCCGCCGGTCCCCCGCCCCTGGTAATCGATCCCCCGACCCTGCAGATCGTGACGGGGGGGGGCTTCACGTTCACGGCCACGGGAGGGTCCCCGCCGTACACCTTCAGCGCTACGGACGGCTCGATCGTTCCCGCGACCGGGGCGTACACCGCCCCCGGCTCTCCCAATCCGAGCGTGACGGTGACGGTCACGGATTCCGTCGCGGCCGCGGCGGCCGCCGCAGTAACCGTCATCGCGCCGCCCGCAGGCGATCCCCTCGCCATCGTCCCCCGGGCCCTGACCATCGGCAAGTTCAAGAGCTTCCAATTCAGCGCGGTGGACGGGAGCCCTCCGTATCAATATTTCATAGTCGCGGGTAATGGATCGATAACCTTGGATGGGCTGTACACCGCGTCCAACAAGGTGGGCACGGAAACGGTAAAGGTGAGGGACTCCAACGGGGCCGAAGACTTCGCGACCATCACGGTCAAGGCGAAGTAGCCCGGACCCGGCGCCCCGCGGACCGGCCGAGCCCGTTCCCGCGATTCCTACCTCAGCAGGTCCCTCAGTTTCTCCAGGAAGCGGACCAGGTCCGCGTCTCCGGCGGGCAGGCCCCGGGCGGGGCGGCCCGCTGCGGCGCTTTCCGCGGCTTCGGCGGCCTCGGAGAAGGCCTGCTTCCGGCCCTGGCTCCGGTATTCCCCCTCGAAGGTCTCGAAGTAGCGGTCCAGGCGCTCCGCCAGGCCGGGACGTGCGGACTTGGCGGGCTCCTCGGCCAGGAGGGCCCGGACCTCGGCCTTGGCCTTGAGGAGGTCCAGGAGGAGTTCCTGGTCCCCGGACCGGGAGGCGGTCCGGGCGGGCTCCCCCCGGGCGGTCCGGAGCAGGGCGTCGACACGGTCCCGAGCCGCGGTCCTGCGGGTTTCCGCCGCGGAAAGCCGCGCCGTCTGGGCCTCCGCGTCCCGAAGCCTACGTTCCAGGGCGGCGATCCGGTCCTCGTAGTCCTTGCGCGCCCGGGCGGCCTCCGCCAGGGCTTCGTCGTAGCGCCGCTCCAGTTGGATCCGGGCCTCCTCGCTGCCCCGCCGTTCCGCGGTCAGCCGCGTGATCTCCGCCTTCAGGGGGTCCGTGCTGCGTTGGAGCTCCTCGTTGTAACGGGCCGCTGCGGCGGCAAGCTGTCGGTCCCGCTCCGCCGCCTCCGCGGCCAGCCGGGCCTGGAAGGCATCCAGCTCCGCCTTCCGTTCCCGCTCCTGCCGATCCTGGAACTCCTTGAGCCGGGCCGCCACGGCGGCCTCGGTCAGGCCCTCCGCGGCCAGCCTCCGCCGCTCGGCCTCCAGCTCCGCCGCGATGCCGGCTTCCAGTTCCCGGGCGCGGTCGGCCAGGCGGGCGTCGAACTCCCGCCGCAGGGTTTCCCGCTCCGACCGGGCCCGATCGTACTGGACGCGAAGCTCCCCGATGGCCTTTTCCCGCTCCTCGATCTGCTGACCCGCCTCCTCCCGGAGGGCACGGAAGAGTTCCGCGCCCCCGCCGGGACCCGCCTCGGCGGGGAGGACCATCCGGGCCTCGTCCCGGTCGTAGAGCCCGGGCAGGATGAGGAATCCCGCCCCCATCAGGACCAGGGAAGCGGCGATCACGATCGCGGGCAGGACTGCGCCGCTGGTCCCCGGGTGCTGTCCTTTGCCGTCCCTGATGGGACGGTGCCCGGCTCGGATCAGCTCTTCGATCTCCCGGAGGGTGTCCTGGCGCTCCTCCTCGGGAATAGCGGAAGGCGGGGAGGGATCCGGCGAGGGTGCGGCGGGTTCGATGGTCATCTACTTTTTCCTTGTTGCCTCAAGTGTACTGCCGATCCCGGCTCAGTTCAAATTCGCGCGGTTGCTTTTGGAGGCCTCCGGGCTTATTCTATACATAAATATGAGAATCAGAACGAAAATGTTGGCCCTGGTCCTGCCTCTCCTGGTGACCCCCCTCTTCCTCTCGGGGCTGGTGTCGGCCCTGGAGGCCCGGAACGGCATCACCGCCGTGGCCGTGGACTTCCTCCGGTTCAAGGCCGAGGAGCTCCGCAAGTACGCCGCCGGGCAGTGGGGCATCCTGGAGGAAAACTCCCTGGCCGAGGATCCCCGGTACGTCTCGATCGCCGAGGACGCCGTGGCCGGCTTCGCCGCGGGGATCATCCGGAGCCCCACGGAGCTGGTCGCGGCCTTCGACCGGGGGGGAAGCCTGATCCTTTCCACCTCGCCGCTGGAGATGCAGGAATCCGAGGCCCGGGAACTCCGCCGACTGGCCGCTGAGGGCCGGGAGGGCTGGGAGCGCCTCCGGCTGGGCGGGGTGGACCGGGTGGCCCAGGCCTTCGTCCTGCCACAGTTCGGCTGGTACGTCCTGGTAGGCGAGCGGGAGGACCGGTTCTACCGCGCGGTGGACGAGATCATCCGCCGTTCCGTCTACATCCTGGCGGGTTCCGCCGTCCT
Source organism: Spirochaetota bacterium (assembly GCA_022703505.1). Taxonomy (GTDB): domain Bacteria; phylum Spirochaetota; class Spirochaetia; order Treponematales; family UBA12059; genus JAAYUR01. The sequence continues at coordinate 149,053 of JAKLDN010000010.1, forward strand.
CTCCGTGATCCTCCTGGTCGGGTTCGCCCGGTACCTGACGGAGCCGGTGGTCCGTCTGGAGAAGACCATGACCCGGGTCATGGAGACCAGCGACCTCACCCTACGCGCCGAGGTCCGCTTCTCCGACGAGATCGGCCGCTTGGCGGAGAGCTTCAACGGCATGGTCGAGGCCCTGGACGAGGCCTACGCCCGGATCAAGGACTACGCCGCCGAGGCCGTCCACTCCCGCCGCCGGGAGCGCAAGGTGCGGAGCATCTTCCAGAAGTACGTGCCCGCCACGGTGATCGACCAGATCTTCGAGCGTCCGGACTCCGCCCTGACCGGGGAGGAGCGGGTACTGACCGTCCTCTTCTCGGACATCGTGGGATTCACGGGGATCTCCGAGAGCCTCAAGCCCGCGGAGGTGGTGGATTCCCTGAACCACTACTTCGAGCGCATGGGCGGGATCATCCTGGAGCAGTCCGGTATCGTGGACAAGTACATCGGCGACGCCATCATGGGGTTCTTCGGAGCCCCCTCGTCCACGGGCCGGGAGGCCCTGGACGGGGTGGAGGCGGCCCTGCGGATGCAGGAAGCCCTGGAGGAGTTCAACCGCTGGCAGGTCTCCAAGGGCCGGCCGCCCTTCCGCAGCGGGGTGGGGCTCAACCACGGCACCGTGACGGTGGGCAACATCGGCTTCGAGAAGAAAATGGATTATACCGCCATCGGGGACATGGTGAACACCGCCTCCCGGATCGAGGGCCTGACCCGGTACTACCGGGAACCTCTGCTCGTTTCCTCCTCGGTCTGGCGGGAGGTACGCGCCAAGTACCCCTGCCGTTTCGTGGACAAGGTGGAGGTGAAGGGCCGCAAAGGGGCGGTCTCGGTGTTCGCCGCCCGCCGGGAGATCGGGCTTTCCGAGGAGAAGGCCTGGAAGTACTTCCACGCGGGGATCAAGCGGTATTACGACCGGGCCTTCCCGGAGGCGCTCCGGTACTTTGCGGCCGCCGCGCGCCTGGCCCCCGGGGATCGGGGCGTCGCCCGCTTCCTGTCCCGCTGTCGGGACTGCATCAAGAATCCCCCGCCCCCCGAGTGGACCGGCACGACGGTGATGTCGGAGAAGTGAGACCCGGATCGGGAAAAATTTTCTCTTGTCCCGACCGGAATTATACCGTATAATTATGCATCCCCCGCGAGGCGTCAGGCTTCACGGGTCGTGCCGGGTCGGTTCGTCCCGGACGGCCCCGGTTTCACGCGGGAGTCTCCCCGATATGGTCGGCGTCGCGTGCCGATCCCCAGGTTCTCCCCCGTCGTTCCCGTGGTCCGGGAGGATGGCCGTATTCATGGAGGTGCGATGACGGAAATCGAGAAATCCCTCTACCGGCTGATGCTGGTCCTGATCGCGGGGACCGCTGCGGTCGGACTGTTCATAGAGGGGCCCTCGGAGGCCCTCCGGGAGTTCCTGATCCTCCAGTGGAGCCAGTCCCGGCTGATCCATGACTTTTCCGTGACCGGGGGACCCGGAGGGGCCCTGCTCAACGCCGCCCTCATGGCCGCCCTGTCCCTGCTGGTGGTCCGGATGAACGGAGTCCGCCTCTCGGGGCCGACCATCGCCGGCGTCCTGACGGTCATGGGCTTCAGCCTCTTCGGGAAGACCGCCCTGAACGTCGTTCCCGTGGTCCTCGGGGTCTGGCTGGCCGCCCGTTCGGCGGGCAAGACCTTCAAGAGCTACATCATGATCGCCCTGTTCGGCTCGGCCCTGGGGCCCCTGACGACCACCCTGGCCCTGGAGATCGGACTTTCCGGATTCGGCGCCGTGGCCGCGGGCATCGCGGGCGGTATCGCCGCGGGCTTCATCCTGCCGGGCCTGGCCATGGCCATGCTGCGCCTCCACGAGGGATACAATCTCTACAATATCGGGCTCACCTGCGGGTTCTTCGGGCTCTTCGCGGCCGCCCTCCTGGCCGCCGCCCGGCGGGACGTACCCATCACGGTGGTCTGGAACGGGGCCCCGGGACCGGCCATGGCCCTGCTGATCCCCGTCTTTTCCGTGGTCCTGGTCGGCTGGGGACTGGCCCTGGAGGGGAAGGGAGCGATCTCGAGCTTCCGGAAGCTCATGAAGCTGACCGGCCGTCTGCCCTCGGACTTCCTGGACATGGCCTCCCCCGGGGCGGCCCTGCTCAACATGGGCGTCCTGGGCCTGATCGGAAGCGCCTACGTGGCCCTGGTGGGGGGGAGCTTCAACGGCCCCGTCCTGGGGGGCCTGTTCACCCTGATCGGGTTCGGGGCCTTCGGCAAGCATCCCCGGAACTCCCTGCCCGTCATGGCGGGAGTCATAGCGTCCACCCTGATCTTCGGAAAGTCCCTGACCGCCCCGGGACCCATCCTGGCCCTCCTGTTCGGCACGACCCTGGCCCCCCTGGCCGGGGAGTTCGGCCCCCTGGTGGGATTCGCGGCGGGCTTCCTGCACCTGGTCCTGGTGGAGCGCACCGGGGCCTGGCACATGGGCATGGATCTGTACAACAACGGCTTCGCCGGAGGACTCACCGCGGGGTTGGTAGCCGCGGCGATGGAGTGGATCCGCTCGAACAAACAGGAGCGGATGAAGTAAAATGCCGGGGCGCGGTCCGGGTTCCCCCGCTCCGCGGTGCCCACGAAAGGCGGCCATCCATGAAGACGAAGGAATACATCATGCATCTCCTGGCGGAGATGTCCAACTATATCCTGGACGCCAAGCCCATGCGCATGGTGATCTCCCTGCACCAGGAACCCGACGGCCTGCACCTGTCCGTCATGGACTCCACGGTGCGCAAGGACTCCGAACTGGAGGCCATCACGCGGGCCCTCAATACGACCGCCCGGCCGGAAATGTCGGACTATTACGGCCATATGGCCGGAAACGACCTGGTGGGGTCCGCCCGGCTCAACCTGATCGGCTGGCAGGTCAAGAAGGCGGACGTGGAGCGGATCGAGGGGGGCACGAAGATCGACCTCTGGCTGGGCAGCGAGCGCTTCGACTCCGCGAAGTTCTCCCTGCCCGACGGGAAGAGCTAGCGGTCCTCAGTCCGAGATCTTCCTCATCAGCATCCCCACGTTCCGGTGGGAGAAGACCTCGTCCAGGACCAGGATGGCGGCCCCCATGGTGGCGCCCCGTCCTGCCAGGGTCGATTTCTTGACGATCAGGTCCGCGGTGGCCAAGGGCGTGGATCGGCTGTAGATGGACTCCCGTACGGAGGCGATGAAGCGCTCCCCCAGGTTGGTGAGCCCTCCGGAGATCACGATCAGGGAGGGGTTGAAGAAGTTGACCAGCTTGGCCAGGACCGTGCCCAGGTAGGCCCCCGCGGAGGCCACCAAGCGCAGGCATTCCTCGTCGCCGCAGGCGGCCCCCCGGGCCAGAGCCTCCGCGTCCAAAGCCTCCCCCCGGACCAGGGCCTCCGCCAGGTAGGGGCTGCGGTCCCCCCGGGCTGCGGCCTGGGCCCGGGCGGCCAGGGCCCGACCGCCCGCCACGGCCTCCAGGCACCCGGTGTTGCCGCAGCGGCACAGTGTCCCGTCGCCGTCGATGCCGATGTGCCCGATGTCCCCCGCGGCACCCTTGGCTCCCCGGTAGATCTCCCCGTTGATGACGATGCCCGCCCCGATGCCCGTGCCGGCCTTGACCAGGAGGAAGCTCCCCTTCCGGTAGGCCAGGTCCGAGGCCGCCCCCTTGTCCCGCTCCGCCAGGGCCATGACGTTGACGTCGTTGTCCACGAAGACCGGACAGGTGAATTCCTGGGAGAGGAAGGACGCCACGGGAAAACGGTCCCAGCCCGGCATGACCGGGGGGTTCACCGGGACTCCGTGGGAGTAGTCCACGGGACTGGGAAGCCCGAAGCCGATGCCGAAGAGGGCCGAGGGACCGAGTCCGGCCCGCTGTTCCAGCTCCCGGGCGTAGGAGATCACCCGGTTCAGGACCTTTTCCGGGCTTTCCCGGACCAGGTCGACGGGCCCCCCCACGGAGTCGATGATCTCCGCCTCCAGGTCGCAGAGGGCCACGGAAAGGTGGGATTGCCCCAGGGCCACCCCGACCACGTAGCCCGCGGACTCGGCCACCTTGAGCTTGCGGCGTTTCATGCCGTCGGGGATCTCCTCCCGCAGGAGGCCCACGGACATGAGCCGATCGACGTACGCGGAGACCGTGGACTTGGCCAGGCCCGTGCGGCGGACGATATCCTTGCCGTACAGGGGGCCGTGGTCCCGGATGATCTTGAAGATCCTGCCCGCGGTGGTGGAGACGTTGACGGGGTCGTCCAAATCGAGCTCGGTCATGATGCACGCCTTTCGTCGGCACGGCGATCCGGATGATCCGGGATGATCGCCGCGAAGGCCGGCCCCGTCAAGCGGTCGGACGGCGCGGGGGACGCCGCATCCGGGGCCACAAGCTTCGTACCACGAGGGTATGGGGAAGTATCCGCCCGGACGGTTCACCTGTCAACGGAAAAAGTTCGACGGATGCAAAAAAAGTTCGACAATCGAACAATTCCGTTGACAGATCGGAGAACCGGTTGTAGGCTGGGTCCGGAGCCCATCATGAAAACGGAAGCCCTTTGGTACCTCGGCGAACGGAAGCTGGAACTCCGTCCCGTCGACCTGCCCGACCCCGAAGCAAACGAAGTCCTCGTGGAGATGGAAGCCTGCGGGATCTGCGGCTGGGACCTCCTGGCCTATTCCGGCCGCTTCGGGAAATTCCACGAGTACCCCTTCCGGGCCGGCCACGAGGGCGTCGGCCGGATCGCCCGGACCGGCTCCCTGGTCCGGGACCTCGCCGTCGGCCAGCGGGTGGTCTGCCACGAGCTGCCCATCGGAGAGCGGGGCGGGGGCCTCATGGCCCGGCACGCCGTCCGGACCCGGGAAAAAGTCACACCGATCCCGGACGAGCCTTTCCGGCCCGCCGAGCTCTGGCTCGTGGAACCCGTGGCCTGTGTGGTGAACGGAATAGAATACGCGGGCATCCGGCCCGGCGACTCGGTGGCCCTGGTCGGGGCGGGATACATGGGACTCCTGATGCTCCAGCTCCTGCGAAGGACCCTGGCGGGCCGGGTGACGGTCTTCGAGCCGGATCCCCGGCGTCTGGAGCTGGCCCGGACCTTCGGGCGGGACATGGGCGGCTGGGACTACGTTCCCGACGGGTCCGCGGTCCTGCAGGACCGGGCCCGATCCTACGACGTGGTCCTGGAGACCGCGGGCATCCCGGCGACCCTGGAGCTGGCCTTCGCCCTGGCCAAGCCCTTCGCGATCATCGAGAACTTCGCCTGGCACCATCACCGCATGGACTTCGACCTGGACGAGTGGCATACCAAGGGCTGGCGCATCCTCAACATCCAGCCCCAGATGAATCCTTCCTTCGATTCCCTATTCCCCCGGACCGTCGCCTTGATGGCCGCCGGGGCGGTCACGAACGAGGGCCTGTTGACCCACACGGAGCCCGTGGAGAACGCCCGGGCGGCCTACGAGGCGGGGCTGGACCGGACGGGGGGCTACATCAAGGGAGCGATCCTCTTCTCCGCGGGCTCCGCCCGGACGGACCGTTAAGGAGGAACCATGAGCCGACCCGTAACCCTGGTATCCGGTCAGTGGGCCGACCTTCCCTTCGAGACCTTCTGCCAAAAGGCCGGAGCGATGGGCTTCGACGGGGTGGAGATCGCCTGCTGGGGCGACCACATGGACGTCAAGGCCGCCGCGGCGGATCCCCGGTACGTGGAGGACCGGAAGCGGATCCTGGAACGCAACAAGCTCGGCTGCTGGGCCCTCTCGGCCCACCTGGCCGGTCAGTGCGTGGGGGACCCCTGGGATCCCCGCCTGGACGGCTTCGCCCCGCCCCAGGTCAAGGGAAATCCCGACGCCATCGTCGCCTGGGCGACGGAGGAGATGAAGCTGAGCGCCCGGGCGGCCAAGAACATGGGCTGCAAGGTGGTGACCTGCTTCATGGGCTCCCCGATCTGGCGCTACTGGTACTCCTTCCCCCAGACCACCGAGGAGATGGTCGAGAACGCCTACGCGGAGATCGTCCGGCGCTGGACCCCCATCCTGGACGTCTTCGACGAGTGCGGGGTGCGCTTCGCCCTGGAGGTCCACCCCACGGAGATCGCCTTCGACTACTACACCGCCGGGCGGCTCCTGGCCGCCTTCGGGCGCCGGGACACCCTGGGCTTCAATTTCGACCCCTCCCACCTCCTGTGGCAGGGCGTCCGGCCGGATTTGTTCCTCCGGGACTTCGCGGACCGGATCTACCACGTCCACATGAAGGACGTGGCGGTGCGGCCCGACGGCCGGGCGGGAATCCTGGGGTCCCACCTGCCCTTCGGGGACCTGCGGAGGGGTTGGAACTTCGTGTCCCTGGGCCGGGGGGACGTGGACTTCGACGCCATCGTCCGGGAGTTGAACGAAGCCGGATACTCGGGGCCCCTGTCCGTGGAGTGGGAGGACGCCGGGATGGACCGGGAGCACGGGGCCGCGGAGTCCCTGGCCTACGTCCGCCGCATCGACTTCGCGCCGTCGGGCCGCGCCTTCGACGCGGCCATGAGGAAGTGAGGGGCCGATGCCGGACGCCATCCTTCGGGTAGAGAAGATCTCCAAGGACTTCGGGAGCGGACCCGTCCTCAAGGACGTGGATCTCGAGGTCCGCCCCGGGGAGATCCTGGGGATCATCGGGGAGAACGGGGCGGGCAAGAGCACCCTGATGAAGATCCTGGCGGGGATCCACCAGCCCACTTCCGGAAAGGTCCACGTGGACGGGAAGGCGGTCCGGATCGCGGACCCCATCGCCGCCCGGGCCCTCAAGATCTCCCTGGTGCCCCAGGAGTTCAACCTGATCCGGGACCTCCCGGTGTACAACAACGTCTTCCTGGGCGCGGAGCTCCGGAAGCGCTCCGGGGTCCTGGACAAGGAGGCGATGAAGGCCCGGACCCGGGAGCTCCTGGCCCAGCTCAGCGTGGACCTGGATCCCGAGGCCCGGATCGAGGGCCTGTCCGCGGCGGAAAAGCAGATGGTGGAGATCTGCAAGGCCCTGGCCTTCGACTCCCGGGTCCTGATCATGGACGAGCCCACCACCATGCTGACCAAGTACGAGATCGAGATATTGTTCCGGCTGGTGACGAAGCTCCGGTCCGAGGGCATGACTATCCTGTACATCTCCCACAAGCTCAAGGAGGTCAAGCACCTCTGTGATCGGGTGGTGGTCCTGCGGGACGGGGAACTGGTCCACGACGGCCCGACCTCGGACATCGGCATCGTGGAGATGGCCCAGAAGATGGTGGGCCGGGAGCTGGGTTCCATCTTCCCGGCCAAGGGAAAGCCCGGGGACGAGACGGTCTTCGAGGCCCGGGGCGTCACGGTGCCCGGGGTCCTGGAGGATATCTCCTTCCAGTTGCGGAAGGGCGAGATCCTGGGGCTGGCGGGCCTGGTGGGGGCGGGCCGGACCGAACTGGCGGAGACCGTCCTGGGTCTGCGCCATAAAAGCGCCGGCACCTTCCTGAAGGACGGCCGGGAACTCGACCTCCGGGAACCCGCGGACGCGGTGGCCGCCGGCATCTCCTATCTTTCCGAGGATCGGCAGGGGGCCGGGATCATCACCACCTTCACGGTCACCCGCAACGTGACCCTGGTGTCCCTGGGGGAGTACTGCCGCTCCTTCTTCCGATTGATCGACAAGAAGACGGAAAAGACCAAGGTCCAGGGTTACGTGGACTCCTTCCATATCAAGACGGACACCCTGGAGCGGCGCCTGGAGAATCTCTCGGGGGGGAACCAGCAGAAGGTCTCCCTGGCCAAGGCCATCGATACCTCCCCCTCGGTGCTGATCGTGGACGAGCCCACCCGGGGGGTGGACGTGTCCGCCAAGCACGAGATCTACGTGTTCATCAACGAACTTGCCCGGAAGGGCATTTCCTGCCTGCTCATCTCCTCGGAACTGGAGGAGATCATCGGCATGTGCGACCGCGTCCTGGTGATGCGGGACGGACGGATCGCGGGGACCCTGGAGGGCGACCGGATCACGGAAGAACAGATCATGTACCACGCGACGGGAGTCCAAGAGGAGGCCGCATCGTGAGCGCTACGACCGCCAAGAAGATCGACCTGGAGAAGCACGGCGCCCTGATCGCCCTGGGAGCCCTCTTCGTCCTGGCCTCCGTCATCGGGTGGCCCTACTTCATCCGCCCCGAGAACCTGGTCAACGTGATGCGCCAGTCCTCGTACACGGGGATCATCGCCCTGGGCATGACCTTCGTCATCATCTCCGGGGGGATCGACCTGTCCGTGGGGGCCGTGGCCGCCTTCGTGGCCTCCTGCGGGGTCCTCTTCATGAACTGGGTCCTGCAGGCCGCGGGGGGCAACGAGGTCCTGGCCATCCTGGGGGGCGTCTCGGTCATGATCGCCCTGGGCTTCGCGGCGGGAGCCCTGAACGGCCTTCTGATCACCAAGGGCAAGATCGTCCCCTTCATCGTGACCCTGGGCACCATGAGCATCTTCCGGTACCTGTCCCTCCAGATGGCCAACGCCGGGGAGTTCGCCTCCCAGAGCCAGCTGTACGGGACCTTCGGGATGTCCAAGATCTTCGAGTTCAAGGTCGGGGATCAGGCGATCTCCCTGCCGATCCCGGTCTTCACCCTGCTGGTCCTGGCCGCCGTCCTGGCCTTCCTCCTGGACAACACCCGGTACGGCCGCTACCTCTGCGCCGTGGGGTCCAACGCCCGGGTGGCCCAGTATTCCGCTGTGCGGATCGACCGGGTCCGGTTCTGGGCCTACGCGATCAACGGGATGTGCGTGGGCACCACGGCGGCCCTCCTGGCCGCCCGGTTCAACACCGTGTCCACCCCCAACTTCGGCCTCGGGTTCGAGATGGACGCCATCGCGGCCACCATCATCGGCGGCACCGCCATGGCCGGGGGCCGGGGCTCCATCTGGGGCACCATCATCGGCGTCTTCATGCTGCAGATCATCCAGAACATGCTGAACATGGCGGGACTCTCGCCCTACCTACAGGGGGTGGTGAAGGGCATCGTGATCATCGGCTCGGTGTACATACAGAAGCAGAGGCAATAAGGGCGATTCCGTCCCCTCCGGGGGGACGTTACGGGCCCTCGTCGAGGGCCTGCCCCGAAGAGGGGCGTCGCAAGAGCAAGGGCTACGGGAGGCTTAGGATGAAGAAGGTACTGTTAGCGCTCCTCATCGTCACCATGGTCGTGGGCGGCGCTATCGGCCAGGCCAAGGTGTACAAGGTCGGCGTGTCCATGCCCAGCGCCACCCACGGGTGGATGGGCAACGCGAACTGGTGGGCCCAGAGGGCCGAGAAGGACTGGGAGGCCCGGGACAAGGCCGTCCAGATCGAGCTCAAGTTCTCCGGCAACGTGAACCAGCAGGTGGCGGACATCGAGGACCTCCTGGTGAAGAAGGTGGATGCCCTGGTGGTCTTCCCCCACGACACCTCGGTCACCAGCATCGTCGAGAAGGCCTTCAACGCGGGCGTGTACGTGGTCGTCCTGGACCGCGGCGTCTCCAAGGAAGGCATCTACGACATCTACATCACCAACGACGACGAGGCCTACACCCGCAAGGGCATGGAATGGCTGGCCAAGCAGATGGGCTTCAAGGGCAACCTGCTCCTGATCACGGGCATCCCCTCCCCGATCGACACCATCCGCACGGACACGATCAAGGAAGTGGTGAAGAAGTATCCCAACATCAAGCTGCTGGACGTCCAGCCCGGCGACTGGAACCGCCAGAAGTCCCTGACCGTCATGGAGAACTACCTGCAGAAGTACAAGCAGATCGACGCCGTGTACACCGCGGACGACGACATGATGCTGGGCGCCATGCAGGCGTACAAGGAGTCCGGCCGCAAGGACATAAAGTTATTCCTGGGCGGCGGCTGCCTCAAGAGCGTGATCAAGGAGATCATGGACGACTCCAACCCCCTGGTGAAGGCGGACGTCACCTACTCCCCCTCGGTCATCGCCACTTCCATCTCCTACGCGGTCATCGGGGTTAAGGGCGAGAAGCTCAACCCGAACGTCTACCAGGTCCGCGCCCTTCCGCGCCGGATCATCCTGCCCTCCGAGCTCGTGACCCGCGAGAACGCCAAGGACTTCTACGTCCCCGAGGCGCCGTTCTGAGAAACTGAACGTAATAAAAAATTGAACCACAGGGTTTAATTAAAAATTGAACCACAGAGGCACAGAGGCACAGAGATAAATGAGGGATTGAGGATAGGAGGAGACAGGATAACAGGATAGAGACGGGATACACAGGATGGATCTTGGGAAAATCGACTCCCTGATTAATATCCTGTTAATCCTTCATAATCCTGTTCATCCTGTCTCTCTTCCGGTTCCATGACCGTTCTCTCTGTGCTCCTCTGTGCTCTCTGTGCCTCTGTGGTTGTTTTTCGGAATAGTTGTTCGAGGAGGACGGGCATGGGATTCAAGGTCGGCATCGTAGGCGCCGGGGGCATGACGAGGTACCACGTTCCCGGGTTCCGGAGCGCGGGGGTCGAGGTCGTAGGGTTGGCGGATCCCGTCCCCGAGGCGAGGGAACGGACGGTCAAGCTCCACGGAATCCCGGCCGCGTACGCGAGCCTGGACGATCTTTTGGCGGCTCACAAAGACGTCGATATCATTTCCATCCTCACCCCCAACAAGTTCCACGCCCCCCTGGCCATCCAGGCCCTGCGGGCGGGCAAGCACGTCTTCTGCGAGAAGCCCCCGGCCCTGGACGCCGCTTCCACGGAACAGATGGCCGCGGAGGCGAAGAAGGCGGGGAAACGTCTCCAGTTCAACTTCAACAACCGCGCCCGCCCCGAGTCCTTCGCGATGATGGAGTACATCCGCTCCGGCGAGGTCGGCCGGATCAACTCGGCCCAGGCGGTCTGGTGCCGGCGCAGCGGGGTCCCCGGCTTCGGCGGCTGGTTCACGGACAAGTCCGTCTCGGGGGGCGGTCCTGTGATCGACCTGCTGCACATGCTGGACCTGGCCCTCCACTTCCTGGGCTATCCGGAGCCCGAGTGGGTCCTGGCCCAGACCTTCCGGGACTTCATCGACAACCGGGACTTCCGGGGCCCCTGGGGCATCCCCGACGTGCCGGGCGGCAAGATCGACGTCGAGGCGGCCTGCCACGGCTTCATCCGGTTCCGGACGGGTCAGGTCTGCTTCGTCCGGTCCTCCTGGGCGGAGATGTCCGAGCGGGAGACCGTGTCCGTGACCTTCCAGGGTACCAAGGCGGGAGGTGTGGTGGAGCGCCTGTTCGGCGTGGACGGGATCGACGAGACCAGCGTGGACCGCTGTCAGCTCTTCACCGTGGAACACGGCCGCCACGTCAACCGGAACGTGATCGTGCCCCGGGACGACGCCATGGGCCGGCTCCGCTCGGTCCAGAACTTCGTGCGCTCCCTGGAGGGGACCGAGGAGCCCCTGAACACCCCGGATCAGGCGGTCAAGCTGATGAAGGTCGTGGACGCCCTCTTCGCATCCTCCGCCTCGGGAGAGCCGGTGAGGGTGGCGAGGTAGGGGCGGATCCCCGACGCGGCCGCCCCGCCCGGTTCGGGCGGAAGTTTTTTTCCCCGCTTCTTGACCCGCCGGGAATTGGGGTTACTATCTTACGTATGGAGCACAAAATCTGCGTGCGGATCAAGTCCGGCGAGTATGTCGAGGCCCTGGACCTCTCCCGGGCCCGCCGCGCCGTACTCCACCTGACGACCATCGAGGACTTCCAGACCGCAGCGGAGATCCCCCTCTATCTCGTCTCCGGCACGGAGCGCAAACCCCTAGCCACCTTGAGCGCCGAGCGGCTTTCCCCGCTTTCCTCCGAGGAGTGCCGCCTGGATCTGCAGACCAGCCTCGTGGGACGCCGCCGGGCGGAATTCCGGGTGGTCCAGAACGGACGGCTTGTCCTGACCGAGACCTGCGGTCTTCCGATACCCGGACCCGGCCGCCGGATCCTCGCCGTCGCCGCGATCCTGGCGGCCGCCGCGGGTCTGACCCTGCTCGTTCTTTTCTCCATCCGGGGCTGCGCCGCGGACGGGGGGCCCGGCGGGATCGGCGCACGGGTCGAAGCCCCTTCGGCGCCCGCCGTCAAACCCCGGGCCCCGTCGGCTCCGGCATCCCCCGCATCGACGGAGGTCGCGGCCCCGGCCGCCCAAGGCACCGCCCCCGAGGCTGCCGCAGTTTCCGCCGCTCCCCAGACCTCCCCCCCGCCTACCCCGGCGCCCGTTCAAGCGCCCGTTCGTACGGATCCCCTCGAAGCCGCCCGGGAGGCCTTCACGGCGCTCGGGGAGGAAACCCTGACCGTCTATTTCTCCGCGGATTCCGCGGGGATCCTCCGGGACCAGCGGGACAAGCTCGGGAAGGTGGCGGCCGTCCTGGTCCGGTATCCGGACCTGGGGATCACGATCTCCGGCCACTGCGCCACCGCGGGCACCGAAAAGGGAAGGCTGGCCCTGTCCCAGGACCGGGCCCGGGCGGTGTACGAGGCCCTCGCGGCGGCGGGGTGGAAGCCGAAGACGGCGACGGCCGTCGAGGGCTTCGGGGACGAGAGACCCGCCACCCGGGCGGAGGACCGGCAGGCCCTCAACCGCCGGGTGGAGATCCGCCTGGCGCCCTGATACTCCTGTTCTGAATGGGCGGTAAGATTCTCTATGCTTCCAGCTCCCGAAGAAACTCCGTAAGCCAGGCGCGGTTGTCCGCGGCGGCGTAGGTCATGCGGCCCCCCATCCGGCTGAAGGTCTTGCAGAACCGCAGGTAGTAGGCCGGATTGTCCTGGGGCGGCTCTCCGTCGGCCTGCCAGTCCCAGCGGGACTCCGCCAGGTCCACCACGTGGATGGAGAAGTCCTCGATCCGGCGGTTCTCCGCGCGGGCCGTGTTCCGGGCCATGGACAGGGCCTTCTCGAAGATCATGGGGGACATGACCGCGGAGCCCACGGAGAGGTAGACCCCTCCCTCCAGCCGGGAGACCGAGTCGGCGAAGGACAGGAAATCGAGCTCCGCGGTCCGGCCGATCGGGGCGCCCCGGGCGGCGGGATGGGTGTAGATGATGTCGTGGCCGAACATGGGGTGGCAGGTGAAGGGCACCCCCGCGCGGTACGCCGCCGCGGACAGACAGTACCGGGCCCAGGGATGCTCCACCCGCAGGAAGCCCGCAGGAAGCGGATGGGCCCGGAGGAGGGCCCGGAGGTCCGCCGCCGCCGCCGCCCGGCCCAAGACCGTCTCGTCCGCGTCCCCCGCGGCCCCGGCCAGGACGGCGTCCGCGAGTTCCGCGTCCGAGGGGATCGGAAGGCCCCCCTCGGCGACCAGGGCGCCCACGGACTCGCCGTAACCCAGGCCCCGCCAGGCCCCGACCGCCAGGGCCAGGTTGAGACAGGACCCGGTTTCCTCCCAGATCCCGAACTGCCCCTCCGCCACGTAACGGCGCACGTCCTCCCCGGACCTTCCCTGGAAGGCGAACTCCCAGTCGTGGATGATCCCCGCCCCGTTCGTGGCGAAGTGGGTGACCCGGCCGCCCTCCATGAGGCGGATCATCAGGCGGGAAAGCCCGTTCTTGATCGAGTGGGCCCCGAAGGCCAGGATGACCGGGGCTCCCCGGGCGCGGGCTTCCCGGGCTTCCCGGGCCGCGGCCGCGGCGTCCGCCCGGGCTGCCTCCGAGAGGGATCCCTCGTAGGAGGACGGGTCCACGGCGTCCCGCTCGATGTCCAGCTTGTTGACCCGTTCGGCCAGGGGCTTCACGCGGATCCGGGTGCGGTCGAAGAGTCGGTTCACGGGTTCTGCTCCTTCCAGAGCTCCAGGGCTCCGGGCAGCTCCTCCGGCCGGGCGGTGCCCGTGGTGGAGAGCTGTCGGACGGTGATCGAGGCGACCAGGTTGCCGACCAGGGCTGCCTCCACGGGGGAGGCCCCGGAAGCCAGGGCCAGGACGGCTCCCGCGGAAAAGGAATCCCCCGCGCCGGTGGGATCCACGGGGGGCGGCACGAGGACGGCGGGCACCCGGACGGGGCGCTTGCCGCCGACCCAGACCCCGTGTTCGCCCACGGTGGCGTAGACCCCCGCGCCTGCCCGGGCTTCCGTCTCCGCCAGGGCCGCGACGATGCGGCCTTCCGGGATCTCCGAGCCGGGTTCGGGGTCGTGGACGCCGGCCAGCTCGAACTGGTTCATCTTGAGGATCATCTTCCGGTAGGCGTGGATCCGCCTTCGGGAGTCGGCCCAGGCCACGACGCGGGGGAACCTCGGAAGGAGGTCCGCCAGGGCTCGGACCACCGCGGCCGTCACGGCCCCCCGGCCCTCTTCCTCCACCTGGTCCATCACGATCAGGGCGTCCGACTCCGGAAGGACCGCCCGGAGGGAGCGGAGGATCGCGGCCTCGAGATCCGGGGACGTGGCCGACCGGTTCTTCACGTCGTACCGGGAGTGTTCCCCCGCCAGACCCGGACGTCCCGCGTCCCGGGGCTTCAGGTACAGGGGCGTGCGCCGCGCCGGGTCCGTGTGGAGGTGGGTCCGATCCACGCCCAGGGCTGCCAGGTCCTGCCGGAGCTCCCAGCCCTCCCCGTCGTCCCCGGTGAAGCCGACGGCGACAAGGCGGCCGGTCCCCAGGGCGGCCAGGTTGTTCACCACCGTGCCCGCGGCGCCCGGGGAATGCCGGACCCCGACCACCTGGTGGGCCGTACGGCCCGTCTCCAGGGAGGGCTCCGCCAGGGCGGGGTCCACCTCGTAGTACTTGTCCAGGAAGAAGTCCCCCAGCACGGCGACCCGGAGCGAGCCGAAGCGGGCTGCGAGCTCCGAAAGGCGCTCCGGACCGAAGCGCTCTAGCCCGGGGATCAACGCGGGCCTCCCCGGCCGGGGCCCCCGGAAGGCCGGGCGCCGGCGGCGTCCGCGGCGGCTCCGTTCCGAGGCTCGGCCCGGCCGGCCGGCGCGGCGTCCGCGGCGGATTCCGGCTCGATCCCGTCCCAGACGTAGGCGACCAGGGCTTTCGCGTCCCGGTAGTCGGGCACGACCAGGTCCGCACCGGCGCCCAGGAGGCGCTCCCGTTTCCAGGCGTCCGGCCGTCCCGAGCGGCCGGACTCGTCGCTGGCCACCGCCACGGCTACACCCCCCGCGGCCTTGCAGTCCGCGATCTCCACGTACCCGTCCCCGAAGGCGGCCAGGCGGCGGCCGTCCACCCGGTTCTCGGCGAGGATGCGCCGGATGACCATCTCCTTGGAGAAGGACGCGTAGTCCGCCTGGGCCCCGTAGATCCGGCCCGGGGCGAACTCGTCCACCCCCAGTAGGGCGGCCTCTTCCAGGACGTACTCCTCGTCGGTGCCCGAGGCGATATAGAGGCGGACACCCCGGTCCCGTAGGAGGCCCAGGATCTCCAGGGACCCGGGCACCAGGGCCTCCGCCCGGGGCAGGGTCCCGTCCGCAAGGCCCTTCCGCCGGGACGCGATCCGTTCCATGAGGCGTTCGTGATACTCGGCCTTGTAGTCCCGGGGATCCCTCGGGACGCCCCCCCGGGCCCGGATCTCCTCGGCCAGGCGGATCATCTGGTAGATGGTCTGCTTTCCCGTCAATTCCGTCACGAAGTCCTTCACCAGCGCCGAGATGTCCGCCTCGGTCTCCCCGGGCCGGGCGTACTCCGAGAGGATCCCCGCCAGGAGGGGGACCATCACGTCCATCCAGCCCTCCCGGATGAGGCTCAGGGTGCCGTCGAAGTCGAAGAGGGCGTGCTCCGGCGCGGGGCCCCGGGGGATCTCCCGGGCCACCTCGATGGAGGTGCCGGCCAGGAAGCGGGTGGACGAGGGGAGGGGGCCGACGGCCCTGTAGTCGCGTTCAGCCATGGTTCGCCCCGGAGTCCTCGTCGGGGAGGTACGCCCCCAGGACCGAGTAGGCCAGGTGGTCCAGGACCATGTGGAGATCCTCGGTGACCTGCATGTCCCGGATCGGGACGTGGACCCCGTGCCGGGCGGTCTTCCTTAAAAGGCCCCCGTCGTAGCCCGTGAGCCCCACGGTCACGGCCCCGTGCGCGTTGGCGTACTCCACCGCCTTGACCACGTTCCGGGAATTGCCGGACCCCGAGATCGCGATCACCAGGTCCCCGCTCTCCAGGAAGTTCTTGAGGGGCTCCACGAAGACGTCCTCGTAGGACACGTCGTTGGCGTAGGCCGTAAGGGTGGGAAGGTTGTCGGACAGACAAAGGAAGCGGAAGCGCCGGGCCTTCCCCCAGGACAGGCCCTTGTTGAAGTCCACGGCCATGTGGGAGGCCGTGGCCGCGGAGCCCCCGTTGCCCAGGGTGAAGACGTTCCGTCCCGCCTCCAGGGCGTCCACCAGGAGGTTGAGGAAGCCGTTGATCTCCTCGCGGGAGATCTTGTCCAGTGTCGACTTGAGCCGATCGATGTACGCTTCCAGGGGGCCTGTGAAGTCTCGTTTCACAATTGTCCTTCCTTACGATGAATAGGGGAACAGGGCCGGCACGGCGGCGCCCACCAGGGCGGCGTCGTAGCCCAGGGAACTCTTCAGCACGGGCAGGGGCCGGTCCTCGCCGAGCAGTACGAGGGGCGGAAGCTCCCGTCGGAGGATCGGCGCGAGGAGGTCGAAGGCCTCCGCCACGCCGCCCCCCAGGAAGACCGCGTCCGGGTCCAGGAGGTTGAACACCGCGGCCAGCCCCGCCGCCAGGGGGCGGGCGCAGTCCTCGACCACCCGCAGGCAGAGCGGATCCCCGGTGCGGGCGCCCCCGGCCACGGTCCGGGCGTCCACCACCCTCGCCGCCGCGTCCGCCTGCGCGTCCGGGACCCCGCCCATGAGTTCCAGGGCGCGGCGCCGCCAGGCGGGGCCGGCGGCCTCGGCCTCCAGGCAGCCCCGGTTCCCGCAGCCGCAGGGGGTACCCCCGGGATTCACGACCAGGTGGCCGACCTCCCCGGACATCGGTCCTCCCACGATCCGGCCTCCCGAGTATACGGCACCCCCGATGCCCGTGGAGATCGTCATCCAGAAGAAGCAGTCCATCCCGGCCCCGCCGCCGAACCGGGCTTCCGCCAAGGCGCAGGCGTTCACGTCGTTCTCGGAGGCCACGGGCAGTCCCAGGGCTTCCGAAACCATCGCCTGGAAGGGCACCTCCGTCCAGCCCGAGGAGGCCGAGCGGACCAGGACTCCCCGGGCGCGGTCCACGATCCCCGGCAAGGCCAGACCCGCGGACTCCACGGGCCCGGCTTCGGACAGAAGTTCCCGGGAGAGGGCGGCCATCGCCTCCACCGCGGCCCGGGGGTTTTCCCGGGGGGTGGGGACGGTCCGCTTGGACAGGACGCGACCCGCCTCGTCCACGACCCCCGCCGCCGTCTTGGTACCTCCCATGTCGATCGCCAGAACCCGCCGCATGGGTACATTCTGCCCGGAGTGAGGGGGAGAGGCAAGCAGGGGGCGCGAGGCGCTGCGCGCCTCGCGTGATATTTCACGTTGCGCGGAACGGAAATAGACCCTACAATATCGATTGATGACCGAACGTACCGAGCCCCCGCGCGCAGGACCGCCCCGGACTCCCCGCTCCTCGGAAATCCGCCGGATTCTCGGCAAGGTGAGGAGTGTGTTCGGAAGCCTCGACACCTACTCCTGCCTGGACCAACGGGACCGGCGGGAGTTTTCTTACTACCAGGACCTCTACGAGGATGCCCTCCTGGCCATCGACGACCGGATCATGGCCCGGGCCCTGGAGCCCGTGGACCTCCAGGAGTACCCCCAGGTCCTGTCCTTTCCCCGCTACGATATCCGGGCGGCCCTGTTCATCGGCTCCTTCGATCCCTTCCAGATGACCCACCTGGCCGCGGCGCTCCGCTATTTGGCCTCCCCGGAATCGACCGCCCCCCTGGTCTTCATCATCCCGGAGGGCCACGTCAATCCGGACAAACCCCGGCGCAGCGAGTACACCTACCGCTCCCAGATGATCCGCTGGCAGATCGAGGGGGTTTTCCAGCCCCTCATCTATCCCCTGGACATCGGCGAGGGGGCCGACACCATCGAGATCGTCCGACGTTTCATCGCCCGGTTCCCGGGAGCCCGGGTCCATGTCACCCATCTGGTGGGCTCCGACGTCCTGCCCTACGCGTTGAAGTGGCTGCCCAAGGACATGGAGGTCTGGGGGGCGGAGGCGAAGTACCAGGGGGTGACCTTCCAGTATGACATCTTCGCCATCCAGCGGGGCGGGGACGAGGGCTGGAGGAAGGCCGCCGAGGACGCCTGGTCCAAGGGCGTGACGGTCCGTTACGACGAGCGTAGCATCGGCACACCCTCCAGCACGGACTTCCGGAGCAACCAGGCCTTTTCCATCGTCTTCCCCACCAAGGCGGTGATGCGCCACGTGGAGGTGCTCTTCCGCTACGACCTCAACAAGCCCTGGGACCCGCCCACGACGCCGTGACGGCGGCGCAGCCGCCGGGCACTTCACTTTAGGCCGGTTCCATGGAATCGACGAAGCCCTGCGGGCTTCGGCGCCGTGACCGCGGCTATAGCCGCGGTCACGCCCCTTTCGGCGGACCCAGGATTTCCGACAGGATCACGGCCCTCTTCAGGGGCGGCAGGCGTTCGACCTTGCCGGTGAAGGGCACGGAATCCGCCTGCGCCGCTTCCCGCGATGCCGCGGCCCCGGCGGCGGATACGTCCGCGGGGGAAGGCAGGGCGGGTCCGGCCCCCGAGATCGGATACGCATCGAAGCGGCCGGGGGCGGCCGTCGCCGGAACCGGTACGGTTTCCGCGGCCAGGGACGGGGCGAAAGCGGAGAGGTCCCGGGCCTCGAGTGCGGGAGGTCGAAGGCCGGTCTCGGTCTCCAGGAAGGCCAGCCGCTGGCCGGCTTCGGGGCCTTCCTCGTCCGAAATCTCGAGACCCGGACGCGCCTCGGCCGCCTCCGCCAGGTCCGAATCCGACTCGGTCACCCAGTGTGGCTCCCATTCCTGGGATTCCGGCTCTCGGCCGGAGATCCGGGACAGGGGAGCGGCGCGGCCCGAAGCTTCCAGATCCGCCTGGACCCTTCGAGCCAGTTCCCGGCGCGCGGCATCCTCCTTGGCCCTCCGCTCCTTGGCGGCCTGGGCCCGCCGTCCTCCTCCGAGGACCCGGAGGAAGATGACCAGCGCGACGGGAACCATGTAGATGATCGTGGAGAACAGGTCGTCGTCCATGCCGGCCTACTTCCTGCCCGCTTCCTCGCCGCCGATGGATTTTCGCATCTGGGTGTCCGCCTGGATGTTGGTCATGCGGTAGTAGTCCATGACGCCGAGCTTGCCGGTCCGGAAGGCCTCCGCGATGGCCAGGGGGATCTCCGCCTCCGCCAGGACCACCTTGGCGCGGTTTTCCTGGACCTTTGCGATCATCTCCTGCTCCTGGGCCTGGGCCGCGGCGCGGCGCTTCTCGGCCTCCGCCTGGAAGCGGCGCTTGTCCGCCTCGGCCTGGTCCGCCTGGAGCTTGGCTCCCACGTTGGCGCCCACGTCGATGTCCGCGATGTCGATGGACAGGATCTCGAAGGCGGTGCCCGCGTCCAGGCCCTTCTCCAGGACCCGCTTGGAGATGGTGTCCGGGTTCTCCAGCACGGACTTGTAGGACTCCGAGGACCCGATGGTGGTGACGATGCCCTCGCCCACCCGGGCAATGATGGTCTCTTCCGTGGCGCCGCCCACCAGGCGCTCGATGTTGGCCCGCACCGTTACCCGGGCCTTGACCTGGAGCTGGATCCCGTCCTTGGCCACCGCGTCGATGGTCGTCTTGCCCTTGGTCGTGTCCGGGCAGTCGATGACCTTGGGATTCACGCTGGTCTTGACCGCCTCCAGGACGTCCCGGCCCGCCAGGTCGATGGCCGCCGCTCGCTGGAAGGGCAGGGGGATGTCGGCCTTGTTGGCCGCCACGAGGGCCAGGCTGACCTTCATCACGTTGCCCCGGGACAGGAAGTGGGTCTCCAGCATGTCCGAATCCACCTTGATGCCCGCCTTGGTCAGCATGATCCGGGCGTCCACGATGACCGCGGGGTTGACGTGCCTCAGCCACATCCCCACCAGGCGCCCCATGCCCACGGCGGCTCCGGACAGGAGGGCCCGGAACCAGAGGCCGAAGAACTTGAAGAACAGGACGAGTATCCCCAGGGAGACGAGGGCGATGACCGCGTAGAGCGCTATGATGAGCATGCTTCCTCCTAACAATTCCGACATTCTATCATCCTTTCGGGCTTGTCAGCCCTCGATATCCGAATTCCCCGCATCCGGCCCGACGACGATCCGGGAACCCCGGACCTTGAGGACCCGGACCGGTGTTCCCTCGGGCAGGAAGAGGCCCTCCGTCTCCACGCTGTAGGCGACCCCGTCGATCTCCGCCCGGCCCGAAGGCCTGAGGACCGTGCGTGCCACCCCCCGCCGGCCCTCCAGGGGGCTGGCGGGCGGAGCCGGAGCCTCCGCGTCCGCACCGAGGGCGCCGCCCGCGGTCCCTTCGATGGTGGTCTTGAGCATCAGGCGGTCGAAGAGCTTGATCCTCGGGCCCGCCAGGGCCAGGACCCCGATCCCCGCGATCCCCGCCAGGAGGCCCGCCACCACGGTCATCACGTTCCGGCCCAGGAGGTCCCATTCCCAGGACACCGTGGGGATCACGAAGTCCTGCATGGAGAAGACCAGGGCCGCCCCGATCAGGACGATGCCGGAGATCCCCGCCACCCCGAAGCCGGGCAGGATGAAGATTTCCACCGCCAGAAGGCCGATCCCCAGGATGAAGAGGATGATCTCCAGGGAGCCGACCGAGCCCATCAGGGCGTTGGTCCCGAAGAGCGTGAAGAAGGCGATGATGGCCACGGTGCCCGGAAGCCCGAAGCCCGGGGAGTTGATCTCCAGGAAGAGGGCCACCAGCCCTATCAGGATGAGCAGGGCTTGGACTCCCCCGGAGGTGATGAACACCACGACCTGGTCCGCCCCGGAAGGGGACACCTCCACGGCGGGCCCCGGCGATCCGAGGAGGGAGGCCAGGGCGTCCAGGTCCGCTACGGTGCCCTCGGAGAGGCCGTAGCGCTCCGCCTCCCCGGCCGTCAGCGAAAGGAGCTTGCCCTTGGCGGAGACCGTCCGCACCCGCTCCACCTGGCCGGGCCGGGACTTCTCCAGGGAAGCGGTCTCCTCCGCCGTGGCCAGGCGCGTCTCCCCCGCCACGGAGAGCTCGATCAGCTCCACGTCCGCGTCCACCATGGCCAGGGCCAGGAGGGGCGGGTGTCCGTTCTTCTCCGCCAGAGCCGCCATCTGGGACCGGACCGCGCTGACGGTCTTCTCCCCGGCGCCCTGGCTCTGGCCGTCTGGGCTCATGATCACGGGCGCCGCGGCCCCCATGCTGGTCCCCGGGGCCATATAGATGGCGGAAGCGGAGAAGGCTATCAGGGCCCCCGCGGACCAGGACACCCCCATGCTTTCGGGGCCGGAGCTCACGAAGGCCACGGTCCGGGCTCCCCGGATGGAGCCGATGTAGGAGGAGATCCGGAGGGCGGAGTCCACCCGGCCCCCGAAGGTGTCGATGTCGAAGACCAGTATCTTGGCCCCGGCGCGCAGGGCCGCTTCGGCGTTGCGCCGTACGAAGACCGCCGTGGAGGGCTCGATGTCGCCCTTGATGGGGATGACGTAGACCGAGGAGCCCTCGGCCGCGGCGCCCGCCGCGGCCGCGAAAACGAGCAGGGCGAGGGCCGCGGCGCGGACCGCCCGCCTCGGAAATCGGAACGCCCGAAGGATGCGCAAGGAACCACCTCCCGAACCCCGGCCCCGTCGGCCGGCCTGTCCATGGGTTATAAGGTACCAAGAATCGGCCCGGGTCGGAAGGGATTCCTCAGAATTCCTCGAAGTCCCCGTCCTCCCCGTCCGCCGCGGGGGCCTTCTTGGGCAGGGCTAGGGCCGTCGAGCGTCCGGGCGCCGCGGCGGCCGGTGCCGGGGCCCGGACGCGCCCTATGGCCGGCCCGGAACCCTCGGCCGAGAGCCGGAAGAAGGAGACCCGATCCGCAAGGAGGGTGGCCTGGGCGTTGAGCTCCTCCGCGGTGCTCGCCAGCTCCTCCGAGGCGGCCGCGTTCTGCTCCACCACCGTGTCCATCTGGCTGACGCCCTTGGAGATCTGCTCCGCCCCGCCCGCCTGCTCCGAGGACGCCGCGGCGATCTCCTGGATGAGGTCCGCGGCCTTGCGGATGTCGGGCACCAGTTCGGCAAGCAATTTCCCCGCCTCCTCCGCCACGGCCATGCTGGACCGGGACAGGTCGTTGATCTGGGCCGCCGCCTTCTGGCTGTTCTCCGCCAGCTTGCGCACCTCCGTGGCCACCACCGCGAAGCCCTTCCCGGCCTCCCCGGCGCGGGCCGCCTCGATGGCTGCGTTCAGGGCCAGGAGGTTGGTCTGGCGGGCGATCTCCTCGATCACGGACACCCGGGAGGCGATTTCGCCCATGCTGGCCACGGTCTCCTGCACGGCCTTGCCCGAGGAGTCCGCGCTCTGGGCCACCCGGCGGGCCAGGGCGTCCGCCTGGGCGGTGTTGTCCGCGTTCTGCTTGACCGTGGCCGCCAGCTGTTCCACCGAGGCGGAGAGTTCCTCGATGCTGGCCGCCTGCTCCGTGGTCCCCTGGGACAGGGTCTGGGCGGTCTGGGAGAGCTGGGAGGAGCCCCCGGCCACCTCGTCCGAGGCGGCCCTCATCCCCGCCGCCACCTCCACGAGCTTGTCCTTGAGCTCCGTCATGGACCGCCCCAGGTCCCCGAGCTCGTCCGTCCGGGCGGCCAGGCGGCGCGCGGTATCCGCGTCCGCGCCGGCCAGGGCCAGGTCTCCGGCGGCCAGGCGGACCATGATCCCCGCCGTCCCCCGGATCGGCCGGGTGATGGTCCGGGTCACCAGGACGGAGACCAGGACCGCCGCGGCTATGGATACAAACAGCAGGATCAGGAGTACCCGCAGAATGGGGGCCGCGGCCTCGGCCACCTCCGCGGTGGGAAGGCTGACCCCCAGGACCCAGCCGGGGGTCTCGGGGATGCGGACGAAGTAGGCGGTCATGGGGACTCCCGCGGGATCGAGGTAGGCCCCGACCCCGGACTCCTCCGCCAGGAGGCGCTTGGCCAGGGCGTCCATGCCCCGGTAGCCCGCCTTGTCCGCCTCGGTGAGGTTCAGGTTCATCACCGCCTTCGGATCCGGGTGGGCCAGAAGCAGGCCCGTCTGGGTCACGATCCACCCGAAGCCCGTTCGCCCCACCTTGATCGAGACCGCGATGGCGGACAGGGATTCCAGCTTGAGCTGGTAGGCCACCAGCCGGACCGTACGGCCGTCGGGGCCCTTCACGGCCTTGGCCAGGTGCACCGTGGGCAGTCCCGTGGTCTGGGAGATCACCGGGTCCCCGAAGGCGAAATCCCGGCCCTGGACGAAGACGCCCTGGAAGTAGGCCCGGGTCGTGATGTTGCCGCTCCCTCCCGCGCTGGTGACGTACGAGCCGTCCCGCTCCGCGTAGAGGGCCATGTTCGCCTCCTCCGAGGCCGCGGCGGCCCCGGCCTTGGTCGCTTCCAGGGCTGAAGCCGGCTCGCCGGACCGGAGTTCCGGGCGGGCGGCGATCTGGCTCAGCTGGTAGAGGAGCCCTCGGAAAAGCTGGCCGATCTCCGCGGCGTGGGATTCCACGATCTCCAGGCTCGAGTTCCGGGTGATCTCCGTCAGGTCCGCCGAAAGCCGCAGGCCGACCACCAGGATCACCGCCCCCAGCATCAGGGCCACCATCAGGCTGATGACCGCGGAAAACTTGACCAACAAGGAAGTTCTCTTTGCCATCTTCGGACCTCCCGGGTCGCGGATCTCGCTTACTTCAGTCTAATCCATCCGACGGAAGATGCAATTACGGCGGGCCGCGAGCCTCGGCTAGCCAAGGCGCCCTTCCCCGGTTTACCGTAGCCCTGCGGTCCCGGCACGCCGGGCCGCGGGAGGAAGGCCGATGGACGCGGGAGATCGCTTCGAGGCTCTGGAGATCAAGGCCGCGTATCAGGAGGAATCCCTCGCCAAGCTCAACGGCGAGGTCTGGGACCTCTCCCGCCGCATGGATCGCCTTGAAGACCTGGTGACCGAGCTCCGGCGCAAGCTGGCCGAGGCCGAAGGATCCGAGCCCGGGGCCCCCGCGGACCGTCGCCCGCCGCACTATTGAGGGAGGTCGGCATGCTGAAGTCGGTCTGCGTCTTCTGCGGCGCCAGTTCGGGCTCCTCCCCGGCGTACCTCGAGGCGGCCGGAGCCTTCGGTCGGGAGATCGCGCGCCGCGGCCTGCGCCTGGTCTACGGGGGCGGGGATTCCGGGGTCATGGGCGCCGTCGCCCGCTCGGCCTTCTCCGCGGGCGCCGAGGTGGTCGGGATCATCCCCCGGAAGCTCCACGCCCTGGTGGCGGAGGCGGACCTCACGGAGCTGATCGTGGTGGAGGACATGCGGGAGCGGAAGGCCCGGATGCACGAGCTGTCCGACGCCTTTGCGGCCCTGCCCGGGGGCATCGGCACCCTGGAGGAGTTCTTCGAGGCCTGGACCTGGCGGGCCCTGGGTTACCATGCCAAGCCCGTGGGGATCCTGGAGGTGGACGGCTTCTGGGAGCCCCTGCGCATCTTCTTAGGCGGGGTCGTGGACGGGGGATTCCTTGGCCGGGAGCACCTGGCCGACCTGGTGATCCGCACGGATCCGGGGGAGCTTCTTTCCGCCCTGGAGAGTCTGCCGCCCCTGGCGGTACACAAGAAGCCGGAGCGGGGGAAGTAGAGGACGTCGGCCATTATCTCCAATATATTAACTCCTTTCCCGAGAAGAGTATAATTCAATTCCATCCTTGAAATACCTCCCGGTTGTGGTATTCTTTACTATCATTCACAGTTCCGCAGCCTAGAATCGTTTTTCCATGGAGGCCCCCCATGCGGCGGTCGCGGATCCTCGCTTCCCTCATCGCCCTGATCGCGGTCCTCCCCGCGGTATCCCAGACCGGAGACTTCAACCTCTCCGTGGCGCCGACCTTCGCGGTGCCGATCGGCCCCGTAATCGACGGGGACCTCCAGATGTACGGCATCGGCGGCGGGGCTACGTTGAGGGGGGACTTCGTCCCGGGCTTCGCCCGCTACCTCTACGGCCGGGCTTCCCTGGACTTCGACCTTCTGCCCTTGAACGGGGCCGACGACGCGGTGACCCTCCTGGCCGGCGGCGGGAGCCTGGGACTGACTTTCAGCCCTTCCCCGCGGCTGGCTTTAAAGGTGGGCGGCGGCGGCGGGATCTATATGGCCATGTCCGGCCTGGGCACCGTGCGCAATCCCTACGTTGAAGGCGGCGCGGAGCTCTCCGTCCGCATGAGCCCCTCCATGGCAATCAGCCTAGGCGGGCGCTATATGCACCTCTTCACTCCCACGGGCCCCCTCTACCAGGGCATCGCCGCCCAGATCGGCATCTCCTACGACCTTGCGGGGGCCCGGAAGGGCACGGAGATCCGGCTGGAGCAGAAGATCAATCCCATCTTCCCGCTGTTCTATTCCTATTACGACAAGAATCCTGCCGGGGAACTCTCGATCTCGAACGGCGAATCGACCCCCTACGAGAAGGTGAAGGTCTCCTTCTACGCCAAGCAGTACATGGACGGACCCCGGCTCTGCGCGGACCTGGGGACCCTGAAGGGCGGAGAGACCAAGACCGCTCCCGTCTTCGCCCTGTTCAACGACTCGATCTTCCGGGTGACCGAGGGCACCAAGGCCGCAGGGGAGGTCATCGTCGAGTACTTCTACCTGGGCAAGGAGAAGAAGGTCTCCTTCCCGGTGACCGTCCAGGTCCAAAACCGGAACGCCATGACCTGGGACGACGACCGGAAGGCCGCCGCCTTCGTGACCGCCAAGGATCCCCTGATCCTGGGTTTCTCCAAGAACGTGGCCTCCACGGTCCGGTACGAGGGAGCCCCACCCGTGTCCGAGGATTTCCGGATCGCCTTCGCCCTCTTCCAGGCCCTGACCACCTACAACCTCGGCTACGCCGTGGATCCCAAGACCCCCTACACCGCCCTGTCTGAGAAGCAGGACACGGTGGACTTCCTCCAGTTCCCCAACCAGACCCTGGCCTACCGGGCCGGGGACTGCGACGACATCTCCGTGCTGTACGCGGCCCTCCTGGAGTCCGTGGGCGTGCCCGCGGCCCTGGTGACCACCCCGGGCCACATCTTCGTGGCCTTCGATCCCGGCCTGCCCCCGGACAGCGCGGGCCGGCTCTTCGCGGCCAAGGGTGAGCTGATCGTCCGGGACGGCCGGGCCTGGGTGCCCGTGGAGGTGACCCTGGTCAAGGACGGCTTCGTCAGGGCCTGGAGGACAGGGGCCCAGGAGTGGCGGGAGGCCGAGGCTGTCGGCAAGGCGGCGTTCTATCCCATCCGGGAGGCCTGGGGCACCTACGAGCCCGTGGGTTTCGTGGAGGGGGGCATCGCCGTTTCCCTGCCGTCTCCGGAACGGATCGTGGAAGGCTACCGGAAGGAGATGGCCAAGTTCTTGGAGGCCCAGGTGGGGCCCCGGATCGCGGCCATCCAGGCGGAGGACCGGGCCGCCAAGAAGACGGCGGACCAGACGGCCAACCGGATCGGCGTGGTCTACGCCCAATTCGGCCTCCTGGACAAGGCGGCCGAACAGTTCCAGATCGCCTCCCGGAGGGGCACCTACGCTCCGGCGGTTACGAACCTGGGCAACGTCCTCTACCTCCAGGGAGACATGAAAACCGCCCTCCGGCAGTACGAGAAGGCCATGGCCCTGGCTCCAGCGTCGGCTGCGGCCCTGGCCGGCGCCGCCCGGGCCCTCTACGCCCTGGACGACATCAAGCGCATGAACGAAGTGATCGCCAAGCTCAAGACCGTGAACCCCGAGCTGGCGGCCAAGATCGACCTTACAGGCGGGACCGTGACCACGGCCCGCGCCTCGGAAGCGGTATCCCGGGAGGTGGGAGCATGGGACGAATGAGGATCCGACATATCGCCGCCGCGGTCGTCCTGGCCGCCGCGGTCCTGGCCCTTACGACCTGCTCCAACCCCGTGGACCTGGTGGAAGCCGTCACCGTCGAGGTGATGAAGGCGAACGACAGGTACCTGGAGGTGGTTGATTTCAGCCCGGAGAACAACGACCAAAGCGCAAGCCCGACCGGAAAGATAACATTGATCGTTGATCGTGCCGTGGATATGGATTCGGTTCAAGCTGCCATACAATTTCGTAATGTGACGGCTGATTCTGATGTTACTTGGACATTCCAGTATTTCCCCTCCACAAGAAGCTTGGTTGTTCAAGCGGATTCATACCTGACGGAAAACCATAATTACTCTGTAACTGTCTCCGGATTGAGGGGAACGGACGGGAGCAGAATGCTGCAAACTCTCAGCTTCGGATTTAACAGGCTGTTGAAATTCTCAAAACCAGCCCCTTCATGGCATACTGTCACTGGAGGGGAACAATGCGCGGAATGGAAGAGAAGCAGATAGACGCTTTCTGCTACATAAGCATGGAGGACAGAATAC
>JAKLDN010000011.1 GCA_022703505.1 Spirochaetota bacterium
TCCACCGTGGAGGAGGCCACGATGTCGCCGGAGAGGGCGATGTAGTCCCGCACCGGGCCCCTAACCACGGGGGCGGTCTCCACGGCGAAGACCGTCTCGGGCGCCGCGGGTGCCTGGGCCTCGGCCTTCTTCTTCGCGGCCGAGCAGGAGGAAAGGACGAGCATCGTGCCCGCGGCCAGTCCGGCGCAGGCAAGGACGGCCAGGGCGGTCTTGAGGCCCCGGGCGATGGTTTTCTTCTCGGTATTGGCGTTCATTTATTTGCTCCCGCCCAGGCTTCCGAACCGGGCTCCCACCGCGTACTCCAGATCCAGGAGAGCGGTGACGTAGGTATAGTCTTCCTTGAGCAGCTCGAGGCGCGCCTTGCGCAGCTCGAGCTCCGCGTTCTGGACATCCAGCAGATCCGCCGCCCCGGCCCGGTAGGCCTCTTCGGAGAGGCGGTAGGCCCGCTCCGCCAGGCCCGCGTTGAGCTCCAGGGCGGTGTGGCTTGTCCGGGACTTCTCCAGCCGGCGCACCAGGCCGTCGATCTCCATCTCGGCGCCCCGCAGGGCCTGGGCCAGGTTCGCCCGGAGGCTCTCCCGCTGGTCCCTCAGCTCGGCGAGCTGCTGACCGTCCTGGGTGAAGGGGAGAAGGCCGTTCAGGCGCATCGACAACGTGGCGCGGAACATGCCCGAGCGCTGGGACCACCGGTCCCCGTCGAAGAGGTCGTCCGCCCAGGGATCCCCGGAGAAGGCCGGGTCCAGGTTCCACCCTAGTATGAGGTTGGGGGTCCAGAGCCGGTACTTGAGGCCCGTCTCCGCGATTTGAAGCGACTCCAGGGACTTGACCAGGGACTGGATGTCCAGCCGGGAGGAGAGGCCCGAGGCGATCATCGCGTCCGCGTCCAGCTTGGCGTACGCGGGTTCTATCTTCCCGGCCGGCTGGACCTCGGTCCCCCGGGGCAGGCCCAGGGTCATGGCGAAGGCGTCCCGGGCGGCCTGGTAGCCGATCCGCATCTCCTGGAGGGCGGGCTTGAGGTTCTCGTAGGCCACCTGGGCCTGGAGCATCGAGAGCTCCGGAGCCGTGCCGGCTCGGTAGTTGGCCCGGGCCTGCTCGTAGCGCCGGCGGGCGGCCTCGATCTGCTCCTCCATGAGCTTCATGTTCTCCTCCAGGAGGAGGAGATTGTAGAAGCTCTTCCGGACGTCCCGTTCCAGCCGGGCTTCCGCCTGGGCGTAGGATATCAGCCCCGCCTCGTAGTCCGCCCGCAGGGACTTCACCCCCTCGAAGAGGGCCAGGTTCAGCATGAGCTGGGCGGAGAAGGAGGCCGAGAGGCTCCAGCGGGGCACGGGACCGAGAATCATGGAGGACTGGTCAACATTCCACCGGCCCAGGGTCCCCGAAACGTCCACCGTGGGCAGGAAGTTGTTCCAGGCCAGGGCGTCCGCCCGGCGCTTGCCCTCCGCGGCGATGCGCGGGGACACCAGGCCCAGGTTGCCGTCCCGGGCGACCGCCACGGCTTCCTCCACGGTCATCTTCCGGGGCGTCCCGGTGACGGAGGGTTCGGCGGGCTGTACTTCCGGTTTCGGGGTTGTCGGTACGGCGAGGGACCAGGTTCCGGAGGGCTCCGGAGCCGTGCCGTAGGGTCCCTGCGAGAAGGCCCCCAGGTCCCGGGAGGAAGGATCCCGGATCTCTCCGTCCTTCGATCCCAGGGCGTAGCCGCCGGATGCGAGGAATACCAGGAGGGACACGGCCGCGAGGGCACGCGCCCCCCGGACATTCCATCCGGGGCGTCGACGTTCGACGTATACCATTCTGTGCTCCCATTCGGACCGAATCCGCCCCCGGCCCGGTACCACCGGCTGCGCGAATCCGTCCAGCGTTCGCCGGTCCGCTGTCGCGCGACACGGCCACGGGCCATAGCCCGTGATCCGGGTGAGCCCCGGATGGGGAAAATGTATCGCTCCGGGCCGGGAATGACAAGAGTCCCGAGCGTTTCTTACGCGTATTTAAGAAAAAAGTCGTAGATGGTGCGGTATTTCGCGGGAAGTTCGGGAACACAGTTCCCGAACTTCCCGGGGCCGGGGTGTCCAATAAGTCGGTTACTTATTGGACAGCCCCGAAATCACACATCAGTCCGCCGGGGCCGGCGGACTTTCTCCCGCTTGACTCCTGTTGCCTGTCCCCTGAGTCCGGACTAGAATCCTCCATGCGACGAGCGGCGGACCTGCACATCCATTCCCGGCATTCCATAGCCACCAGCCCCAAGCTGACCCCCGTCCACCTGGACCGCTGGGCCCGGGTGAAAGGCCTGGACCTGGTCGGCACCGGGGACTGCACCCATCCCGCCTGGCTGGAGGAGCTCGGGGAGTCCCTGGAACCCGCGGGGGACGGGTTGTACCGGCTGCGGCCGGAATTGCGCCGGGCCTTCGACGCGGGGCCGGCCCTGTCGGAAAACCTGCCGGAGCCCGGTACGGACCGGGCCGTCCGCTTCGTCCTCTCCGGCGAGATCAGCACCATCTACTCCCGGGACGGCCGCACCCGGAAGGTCCATCACCTGGTCCTCCTTCCGGATTTCGAGGCGGCGCGTTCCTTCCAGGCGCGCCTGGCGCGGGTCGGAAACGTCACCTCCGACGGGCGGCCCATCCTGGGGATCGATTCCCGGGACCTCTTCCACCTCCTTTTGGACTCCGACCCCCGGGCGATCCTGGTGCCCGCCCACATCTGGACCCCCTGGTTCTCCGCCCTGGGGGAACGGTCCGGCTTCGACTCCATCGAGGAGTGCTACGGGGACCTGGCGGACCGGATCACGGCGATCGAGACGGGACTGTCCTCCAACCCTCCCATGAACTGGGCCGTGGGTTCCCTGGACCGCTTCGCGATCGTCTCCAACTCCGACGCCCACTCCCCGGAAAAGCTGGGCCGGGAGGCGACCATTCTGGACATGGAGGATTCCTGGGAGGGCCTGACCCGGGCCCTGGGGGGCGGGGGGCCGGCGGGGCGGATCCTGGAGACCCTGGAGTTCTTCCCCCAGGAGGGCAAGTACCACGCCGACGGCCATAGGGCTTGCGGGGTGGTCCGGATGCCCGGGGAGGATTCCTGGGGCCCCTGCCCGGTCTGCGGCAAGCCCCTGACCCCGGGGGTCCTGGGGAGGGTGGCCGCCTTGGCGGACCGGCCCGTGGACGAGTCCGCCCCCTGCCCGGCGGAGTACGCGGGCACGAACCGCAGGCCCTATCGCTCCCTGATCCCCCTCAAGGAGATCCTGGCGGAATTGATCGGAGCGGGGGAGGGTTCGAAGGCCGTGGCCTCCGCCTACGCGTCATTGGTACGGGAGGCCGGCAGCGAGTTCGGACTGCTCCTGGACCTGGACCTGCGCGAGATCGGGGCCTTCCGGGCCCCGGGGATCCCCGGGGAACTCCTGGCCGAGGCGGTGGGGCGGATGCGCTCGGGGCGGGTCCGGATCCGGCCCGGGTACGACGGGGAATACGGGGAGATCCGCCTCTTCGCCCCGGGGGAGCGGTTCGAGCCCCGGGACGGAGCGGGGCTCTTCGGGCCGGAGAATGCCCGGGAGGGGACGATAGCCGCGGCGGGAGAGGCTGCGGCTCCGATTCCCGCCCGGCGCGGGCCCCGGGAGCGGCCCCGGAATCCGGCCGGGAAGGCGGGCGGGAGCGCCGAGGCGCCGATCCCGACGGACGGTTCCGGGCCCGCCGTCGGCATTGCGCCGGATCCGGACCAGGAGCTCGCGGTGGCCCACCCCGGCGGTCCGGCCCTGGTCCTGGCCGGACCGGGCACGGGCAAGACCTCGGTCCTGATCCGGCGGATAGCCCGCGTGTTAAAGGAGGGTGCCGATCCCTCCTCGATCCTGGCCCTGACCTTCACGAACAAGGCGGCCCGGGAGCTCCGTGACCGGCTGGAACGGGGTCCGGTGACCGGACCGTCGGGGGTCGTGACGGCTTCCACCTTCCACGCCTTCTGCCTGGGCCTCCTGCGGGAACATGCCGCGGACGCGGGACTACCGCAGGGCTTCCGGGTGTTCGGAGAGAAGGAGCGGGACGCCTTGCTGGCCGAGACCGCCGGGAAGCGGGTCCGTTCCCTGGGCGCCTACGTCGAATCGAGGAAGCGCCGCCTCCTCCTCCCCGGGGAGCGGACGCCCCGCCTGGGACCCGGGGCTCCCCCGGACCTGCTCGTCCTGCTCAAACCGGAGGAGACGGCGGGCGGCCCCGGCTTCGACCCGGACCTGGACGCCCTGTACTCGGCGTACCGGGCCCGGCTCAAGGCGGCGGGGGCCCTGGACTTCGACGACCTGGTCTCCGGGGCCGTCCGGCTCCTGGCCGCCCGGCCGGAAATCCTGAGTTCCCTCCGGGACCGATACCTCAAGGTCTACGTGGACGAGTACCAGGACGTGAACCTGGCCCAGTACGCCCTGGTCCGCGTCCTGGCGCCCCCGGAGCTCTACCCGGAGCCGGGCACGGAAGCTGCGGGCCCCGGCCTCGATCCGGATGCGCCGGCCCCCCGCCGGGAACTTCTGGTCATCGGGGACCCCGACCAGTCCATCTACTCCTTCCGGGGGGCGGATCCCCGGTTCATCGAGCGGTTCCGGCAGGATTATAACGGCGCCCGGGTCTATTCCCTGTCCCGGAGCTGGCGCTGCCCCCCGGCCATCCTCGGGGCCGCGGGACGGCTGGCCGGGCGGATCCTCTCGGGTTCGGGGACGGCCGCGGTCCTGGAGCGCCGGGAGGCTCCCACGGAAAGGTCCGAGGCGGAAGGCATCGCCCGCCGGATCGACGCGATGATCGGGGGGACCCGGTTCTTCGCCCTGGACAGCGGAACCGCGGGAGGCGCGGACGAGTCATCGGCGCCCGCCCTGCGGAGCCTCTCGGAATGCGCGGTCCTCGTGCGGACCTCCGCCCAGATCCCGGCCCTGGAGCAGGCCCTCCGGGACCACGGCCTGCCCTGCCGGACCGCGGACGGGTACCCCGGGCTGGAGGAGGATCCCTCCCGAGCCGCCCCGGAAGGAACGGACGCGTCGGCCGGAGCGGAGCCGATCGCCCGAGAGGCCGCGGATCCCCGGGACGAGGCCGTCCGGCTCCTGACCGTCCACGCGGCCAAGGGCCTCGAGTTCGATTACGTCTTCGTGGCGGGCCTGGAGGAGGGGCTCTTCCCCTTCACCCTGTACGACGATCCGTCGGAGAGGGCGGCGTCGGAGGCCCGGGTCGGGGAGGAGCGGAGGCTCCTCTACGTGGCCCTCACCCGGGCCCGGAAGGGGCTTTCCCTGTGGAGGGCCAAGGCTCGGACCTTCCGGGGACGGAAGGTCGCCCTGCCTCCCAGCCGCTTTTTAGCGGAGATCGAGGACCTCGTGCCGGCCGTGGGCGGGGACATCGATTATCGGCGGGACCCCCAGGGGTCCCTGTTCCCCGCGGACCGAGAGGACCGGACATGACCCTGGAAGCCGCCCTGGCCCGCCTGGATCCCTCCCGGCCCCTCCCCGGGGAGGCGGCCCGGGCTTCCATGATCCCCGAGTACCGAAAAAGCCCCCGGTCGGAGGACGACGGCGAACCCTGGAGGGAGGCCTCGGTCCTGATCCTCCTGTATCCCTCGGACGGCCGGGCCGTCTTCCCCCTCATCCAGAGACCCCCCGGCGCGGGGATTCACGCGGGCCAGGTGTCCCTGCCCGGCGGCGCCCGGGAAAAGGGGGAGTCCGCCTGGGAATGCGCACTTCGGGAGACTTCCGAGGAACTCGGCTTCGACACCGCGGGCGTCCGGAAGGTCCGGGAGCTTAGCACCCTGCGGGTCCCGCCCAGCCGCTTCCTGGTCCGCCCCTTCGCGGGGACCCTGGACGCCCGCCCCATCATCCGTCCCTCCCCCGCGGAGGCGGAGGAGTGCTTCGAGACGGGCCTGGACGAACTGCTCGCCCCCGGGTCCCGGGAGGAGGAGCTCGTGGAGCGGGAGGGCCGCCTTTGGAGGGTGCCCTTCTACCGTCTGTCCGGCCGCCGGGTCTGGGGCGCCACAGCGATGATGCTGGCGGAGCTGTTAGAATTGATGATCGTGAATAGGTGAATCGTGAATAGGTGAATCGGACAGCCTTCACCAAACACTGTGCACCTGCTACCCGAAAACCTCATTCACCCATTCACTTCACCCTGAACCTCAGCACCGTCCTCAGCTTCTCCGGGGCCGTCTTCCGGGGATCGGACATGTAGATCTCCCGGTGCACCTTGGACAGCCGCCGGAGCCCCCGGGCCGCGCAGAACTCCTCCATCCGGGCGAAGCTGGCGGGCTCCGCGTCGTAGGGGCCCCGGTGGGTCATCTGGACGCAGGGTCCTTCCTCGAGGACCTCGAACCGGGCGTCTCCCAGGCGGGGCAGGGGCTTCCGAGCCTTCGTCCGATCGATCACGGAGAGGGCGTACTCCGGGGTGACGAAATCCGGCTGGCGGATCATCAGGTCGAAGACGTACTCGCTCTTGGAGATGCCCGCTCCGCCCCGGGCCTTGGCCTCCTCGGAGACGTCCCAGACCCCCTCCAGGGGGAACACCGAGTATTCCAGGTAACCCGCCGGAGCGGTCCCCGACTTGGGGGACATCCGCACCGCGTAGGCCAGGGCGTAGAGGACCGCCATGTAGTCCTGGAAGGCGGGCTCGTTGGGATCCCCGGCCCCCCGGATCGCGAAGAACTTGAACGCCGGTACCGTGACGAGCTCCGGCTCCGTCCCGGGCAGGTAGAAGGCCTTGTCGGTTTTCTTCCAGTCCAGCTTCATGATCGATACTCCTTGCGGCGTTTCCGCGGCGCCCCGCCCTCCCGCGACGGGAACCGGGGCGCCGCGCCCCGCGCTAGAGCGGCCGCACGGGCTCGCAGATGTCGATGACGAACCTGCCCTCCGGGTGGGCGTCCGGCTCGGACAGGTAGACCTCGTAGCACATCCGGTCGTCGGGCTGCCAGCCCGAGGAGGGGAACCATTCCCCCATCAGGGCGTCCCAGGCCGCGCCGAACTGGTCCGGGGCGATCTCGAAGCGGGCCACCGCGAACTTTCCGCCCGGTATGGTCATGAGGTTGATGTCCCCGGAGACCTCGGTGCCGGGCGGCACGGTCAGGCAGGCGCTGGAGCGGAGCTTCGCGGTCTCGGTGGCCTCCGGGGAGTCGTGGTAGACCGCCAGGGTCCGGGCTCCCGGCAGGGCGAAGAGCCCCCGGGGCCCCGCCCAGCGGGCCAGGCGCCCGAAGGCTTCGGGGATCCCGTCGAAGGAACCCACGTGGCGGGCATAGGCTACGGTCAGTTCGGGCAGGTCCTTGATCTCGACCTTGTACGAAAGCTTCGGCATTTTCTTCCTCCTTGTCCCGTCCGGGACTATGGGAGGAGGATACCCGCCCGCGTCCGCCGATTCTTTCCGGTCCTTGCGGTCCCCTTGACCGGGCATGCCGAGCGCTTGACCCTGCTTGCTCCCGTCCCGGAGGAAGCGGCGGCCCTCCCGGCCCAGGTCCCTCCACTCCGAGGCCGTCATGCCGAAGCGCTCCCGGAAGGCCCGGGCGAAGACCGAGGGGCTCGAAAATCCCGAGGCCAGGGCTATCTCCGTCACGGACAGGCCGGGGTTGTCCGCCAGGAGGGCCGCGGCGCGCTGGAGGCGGACCCGCTTGAGGAAGTCCGAGACCGTCTCCCCCACGACCCCCGAGAAGACCCGGTGGAAGTGGAACCGAGAGAAGGCCGCGGCGTCCGCGATCTCGTCCAGGCCGATGTCGTCCCCGAAGCGGGCGTAGATGAAGTCTATGGCCCGCTCGACACGCCCCAGGTATTCCCTCCGTAGAAGCTCCCGCCGGGTCACGTCATAGCTCCCGGATCATCTCGTACTGGCCGACCCCGGGCCCGATCCCGCAGGCCGAAAGGAGGCCGAGGGTCGCCCCGTCGCCGGCCTGGACGTTCACGTAGCGGATCGAGGGACCGAGCTTCGAAGCGAGAGCCCGCAGGAGGGCCGTGCCGACCCCACGGCGCCGGTAGTCCCGGTCCACGGCCAGCTGCCAGACCGTCCCGGTCGATGAGGCGACGAGGTGGCCAACCGATCTCCCGTCCCGGCGGGCTTCGAGCACCACCAGGGGCTCCACGGCCCGTCGGACCGAGTCGTCGGAGTTCTGCCAGGAAGGCTCCCAATCCCGGCGGACCGCGGCGGCCTTTCCGTCCAGCCCCTCCCGGCCCGACTCCTCGACCGTTAGTCCCACGGGGGCGAGCTTCCCGGGATCCGTGAAGACCCCGCCTGGGCATTCCAGGGACCGGGTCACCTCGAATCCCGCCTTGACGTAGGTCCGGAAGGCGGGGAGGTTGTCCCGGATCACCTCCAGTACGTAACGCCGGATGCCCCGGGCCGCGAGCAGGTCCAGGGCCCGGGAGGCCATACGGCCGGCAAGGCCCGAGCCCCGGGCGGCGGGGACCACCCCGGTCCCCGCGTCGTAGGCGGCGGGCATCCCGCCCCAGGTCCCCCGGCCGTTCAGCACGAAGCCGACCAGGCGGCCGTCCTCCCGGGCCCCCAGGGAGATCGAGAGGTCCACGCCCCTGCGCAGGCAGGAAGCGCGGAATTCCTCGAAGCTCCAGGTCACCGGAACGCTGTAGTCCGAAAAGGCCTCCATGAAGACGGCGTAGACAACTTGGAGACTCTCCGCTTCCAGGGTCATGAATTCCTGCATATACCTTCCCGTATCCGGGGCCTTCGGAGTCCCGACGGATTCCCAGTAT
This sequence comes from Spirochaetota bacterium, assembly GCA_022703505.1. GTDB lineage: Bacteria > Spirochaetota > Spirochaetia > Treponematales > UBA12059 > JAAYUR01. The sequence goes on from JAKLDN010000011.1 coordinate 8,687, forward strand.
ATGACAGGAACCTGCCCGGGGGAATCCGCGGCCGCGCGCGCACGGCTCTCCCCGTCGATGGCGCCCGTCGATCCCGCGGGCGATTCCGGAGCCGCCCCGGGGCTTGGCCGGAGTCCGGGCACCGGGTACTATTCCCCCCGGGGGGAGGATACCCATGCCGAACGACGGATCGACGGGCGCTGATCCCGGAATCGTCATCATCCCGGTACGGGACGGCCCCGGGCTCGAGGCCGCCCGGACCCTGATCCGGGAGTACCTGGCCTTCCTGGACGCGGATCTCTCGTTCCAGGACATCGACGCCGAGCTCCGGAACCTCCCGGGGAAATACGCCCCGCCCTCGGGCACCCTGCTCCTGGCCTCCGTACATAGGGACCCGGGCCCCGGAAAGCCCGCGGGCTGCGGGGCCCTCCGGGACCTGGGTGGCGGATACTGCGAGATGAAGCGGCTCTTCGTCCGCCCGGAATACCGCGGGTACGGGATCGGTCGTGCCCTGGCGGAGCGACTCCTGGAGGAGGGCCGCGCCCTCGGCTACCGGGCCATGCGCCTGGACACCCTGGACCGCCTGGGGGAGGCGGTGGCTCTCTACCGGGCCCTGGGCTTCCGGCCCATACCCCCCTACTGCGAAAATCCCCTGCCCGGGGCGATGTTCTGGGAGAGGGACCTGTAGAAGGTCGAAGCCGACGGAACCGGCGGGCCGCACGACCGAACTTCTATCATTCTTCGAGAATCGAGCGTACTATCTGACCATGAAACGGTTCGGGGCGACTCTCCTGGTCATCCTGCTGGCGGTCCCGCGGATCCTCCCGCAGGCACAAGCCCTCGATCCCGTGCGCCTCCAGCTCAAGTGGCACCATCAGTTCCAGTTCGCGGGGTACTACGCGGCCAAGGAGAAGGGGTTCTACGCGGAAGCCGGCCTGGACGTGACCCTGCTGGAAGGCGATCCCGACGTATCCTATACCGACGAAGTGGTGTCGGGTGCCGCGGATTACGGGGTCAACAACACGGACCTCCTGATCGACCGGAGCAAGGGCAAGCCGGTGGTTGTCCTGGCTGCCGTGTTCCAACACTCCCCCACCGTCCTCCTGACCCTGAAGGGCAGGGGATTCGAGGTGCCCTCCGATTTTGCGGGACGCTCGGTGATGATCGTTCCGGGTGCCGAGGCGGAAGTGACCTCCATGTTCCGGTACGAATCCATCCCGTTGGAGGCCGTCCGGTTCCGGCCCCACTCTTGGGACCTGGATGATCTCCTGTCCGGCCGAGTGGACGCCGTCACGGCGTATATCACCAACGAACCGATCATCCTGAAAGCATCGGGCATAGACTACACCCTAATCCGCCCCCTCACCTACGGCATCGACTTCTACGGGGACTGCCTGTTCACGACGGAATCCGAGGTCCGGCGGCGTCCCGGGCGCGTCAAGGCGTTCCTGGAGGCCAGCGTCCGGGGCTGGGACTACGCGATGCACAATCCCGAGGAGATCTGCGACCTGATCCTGGCCAAGTACTCGACCCGCAAACCGAGGGACGTCCTGCTCCAAGAGGCCGAGGCCATGCGGGAGCTCATCCTGCCCGACCTCGTACCCATCGGATTCATGAATCCCGGACGATGGAAGCACATCGGGGACACCTTCGCGTCCCTGGGAAGCCTTCCGGCCGACTACTCCCTGGAGGGCTTCCTGTTCGATCCGCGGGCGCCGCGCCTGGACCCCCGGGTGATCCAGGCGGGTCTGGTCTTCGCGGGGCTGGCCCTGTTCGCGGCGCTGGCCTACATCCTGGCCCTCCGATCCTTCAACCGCCTTCTGGCCTTCAAGGTCGAGACACGAACCGCCATTCTCCGAGAGACGAACCGCCTGTTGGAGCAGGAGATCCTGCGAGGGGCGGAACGGGAGAAACGTCTGGCCGCCTCGCTCTCGGAAAAGGAGGTGCTCCTTCGGGAGATCCACCACCGGGTCAAGAACAACCTGCAGATCATCGTGAGCATCCTCAACCTCCAGGCCGAGAAGGGCGACGAGGTCTTCCTCCGGGACCTCCGCAGCCGTGTGGTGGGCATGGCCCTGGTCCATGAGCACCTCTACTCCGGCGCGGATCTGGGTCGGGTGGACATGGGTCAGTACATGGGGGACTTGGTTTCGGACATCGCGGCGTCCTATTCCCGGCCGGACCTCTCCATCCGGACCGACGTGAGGGTTGCCGACGTCTCCCTCTCCATCGACCAGGCCGTCTCCCTGGGACTCATCGTCGCGGAGCTCGTGTCCAACAGCATGAAGCACGCCTTCACGGGTCGGCGATCCGGTTCCATCGAGCTCGCGCTCGGGCGGGAGGACGGATCGTACGTCCTGTCGATCGGGGACGACGGACCGATCGCGGAGACGGGTCCCCAGTCCGCCTCGGCGGGCTCCGCCGCCCGCGAGGGACTCGGCCTGCGCCTCGTGGAAGCCCTGGCCGCCCAGCTCCGGGGAGACCTGTCGGTCGACCGGACCCGGGGGTACCGGACGAGCTTGAGGTTTCCGGCCGCCCTGAACGGGACATAGGAAGCGTAGGGCATGTCCGGAGAATGCCTAAGCCAAACTTCAGGATAATCGCGGGCACCCGGCCGGCCCGGGGTTCGGTGGAGGCTTGACGAATTTTATGTAATATGTTACCTATTTCCCCATTGGAATCCAAGAAACAGCCCGGGCTGAGAGCTTCGCCCTCCTCATCGACCTGGGCACGAAACTGCAGGTCCTGGTGGACCGGCACCTCGCGCCCTCGGGCTTCACCACGCGACAGTGGTTCCTGTGCCTCGTCCTGGAGCAGGCCGGCCGGAGCCTGAGCCTCCGGGAAACAGCCCTGCGGATGGGGACCAGCCACCAGAACGCCAAGCAACTGGCCCTCAAGCTGGAGCGCAAGGGATACCTGCGGATCGAGCGGGACCCGGAGGACGCGCGCGCCCTCCGGCTCTCCCTGACCGAAGCCTGCAGGGCCTTCTGGGCCCGAAGGAAGGACCGGGACCGGGAAATCCTGGAAGCGGTCTTCCGGGGCTTGCCCGCCCCGGACCTCGACGCCCTGCACCGCGCCCTCAAACGTCTCGATCTGGACGTCCACACCCTGCTGGCGGACGACAGCCTTCCGTTCTTATAAGGAGAAATCATGAAGCCCGTCACGAACACCCAGAAGGCTTTAGCCCTGGGCATCGCCGTCCTCTCGCTCTTCGCCTGCCTGGCGGGTCTGGCCCCGGGAACCCCGCGGCCGGATTCCCCGGCCGCCTTCACCTCGATCCGGGGTGAGCGGGTGGAACTCCAAGGCACGGGGCTCTACCGGCTAGATTCGGTATCCTTCGCCGCCCAGGCCAAAGCCCAGGACCTGGTGACCCTTTTGTTGGGAATCCCCCTCCTGGGGATCTCCCTGGTCCTCGCCGTCCGGGGCAGTCTGAGGGCGGGGGTCCTGCTGGCTGGCACCTTCGGATATTTTACCTATACCTACGCGACCTACGCCTTCGGGCTCCAGTACAATCCCCTCTTCCTGGTCTACATCGCGCTTTTCGGGTCATCCGTCTTCGGACTGATCCTTTCCCTGGCCGGCCTGGACACCGTGAGGATCCGGGAGGGATTCCGGGGCCCCCGGGTACGGAAGGCGGCCGTCGGCTTCGACTTCCTCGCGGGAACCCTGATCTTCCTCATGTGGATGGCGCGGCTCCTGCCCAACATCCTGGCCGGTACGGACACCACCTTCATCGAGCACTACACGACCCTGCCCATCCAGGTGATGGACCTGGGGTTCGTCGTCCCCCTGGCCCTGGTCTCCGGAGTGAATCTGGCCCGGGACCGGCCCCTGGGGTACCTGCTGACCGGGCTCTTCCTCATGAAGGGCGTCACCCTGGGCTTGGCGGTCGGAGCCATGATCCTGTGGTCCGTCGTCGCGGGCCTCCCGGTCTCTCCCGCGGAAACCGCGGTCTTCGCGGTGATCATCGGGGCGGGGGTCGGCCTGGGCGCGGCCTGGCTGGGGGCGATCCGGTAGAATTCCCCGGCGGGGATCCATAATCCTCCCGATCGGATTCGAATCCCGTCCCTCCCCGCGCTACACTCTCCGCATGCGCAATCGTCTACACCGCGGCCGGATCGCCGCGGCCGGCTTGGCGGCCTCCCTCCTGGGGGCCTTCGGTCTCGCCGCCTGCGTAGCCCCGGCGCCGCGAGGCGGCCCTTCGACCGCGGAGGAGGCCGTCGCTACGGCCGACGGAGCCTGGATCGCCGCCCGGGACGGGGTCCTCCTGCGGGTCCACGCCTGGGAACCGGCCGGCGCCGCCCGGGGGATCCTGCTCCTGGTGCCCGGGGTCACGGGCCTGGATACCCGGATGGAAGCGCCCGTGACGGAACCCCTGGCGGCCGCGGGCTTCGCGGTCTTCGCCCTGGAACCCCGGGGGACCGGGGAGTCCGGGGGCCCCCGGGGCTACGCCGGAAACGCTTCCCTCATCCTGGACGACCTGGGCAGCTTCGCCGCCTGGGGCCGGGAACGGGCCGGCCAAGGCGGAACCGCGGAGGGCCTCCCGGTCTTCCTCTTCGGCCACAGCATGGGGGGGACCTTCGCCCTGGCCCTGGCCGCGGAGATGGAGACGCCGCCCGCGGGCCTCGTCCTGGTCAACCCGGCGTACAAGTACCGGCCCCTCAAGGGAGCCACCCCCGGCTTCGGGGACTACCTGCGCTTCGCGGTCCATTGGATCTTCGCCCCCCGGAAGCCCGTGGTGGATATGGGGGGAGATCCGTCCCTCCTCGAGGATCCCGACGACCGGGCGGAGGCGGTTGAGCGGAAGGCCAGCCCCGCGGTCCAGGGCTTCCAGTCCATGGCCTCCATGACCGCGGCCCGGAAGATCATGACCGCGGCGCCCCGGAACGCCGCCCGCCTCTCCGCCCCGGGCCTGATCGTGGAGGGAAAGCGGGACCTCCTGATCGACCCCGCGGGCACGGACGAGATCTCCGCGGCCTGGGGCGGCCGGGGTGCCGAGCGGATCCGGGTGGATGGGGCCCACGGCCGGAGCTCGGCCCTGGCCGGGATGGAAACGATTCTCAGGTGGCTGGCGGAGGAGGCGGGACGATGAGGGGCACGGAGCTGGACGGGAAGGTGGCCGTGGTCACGGGAGGCGGGTCCGGGATCGGCCGGGCCCTCTGCGGGGAGCTGGCCCGGCGGGGAGCCCGGGTGGTCGACACGGCGGGGGCCGAGGAGACCGCGGCCGGTATCCGGGCCGGGGCCGCCGGGCCGGAGGCCGGGCCGAGGGCGCTCGCACGCCGGGTGGACGTCACAGACCCCGGGGACGTGGAAGCCCTGATGGCGGAGACCGTCCGGGATTTCGGCCGGATCGATTTCCTCTTCAACAACGCCGGGGTATCCGCCAACGGGGAGTTCCAGGACATCGGCCCGGAGCACTGGAAGCGGATCCTGGACGTGAACCTCTGGGGGGTCGTCCACGGGTGCCGGGCGGCCTACCCCCGCATGGTCCGCCAGGGCTTCGGCCACATCGTCAACACTGCCTCCCTGGCGGGGCTCATACCCGGCAGCCTCACATCCGCCTATTCCGCCAGCAAGCACGCCGTGGTGGGCCTGTCCCTGACCCTCCGCGCCGAGGCCCGAACCCGGGGCGTCCGGGTGACCGCCCTCTGCCCGGGCTACATCCGGACCCCCATCCTCAAGACGACCCCGACCTTGAGCCCCTACATGGATTCCCCGAGGAACCGGGAGATGAACGAGGGCCTGCGCTTCCCCGGCCCCGAAGGCTGCGCCCCGGCCATGGTCCGGGGCGTCCTGCGGAACAAGGCCGTCGTGATCGCGCCCGCATCCCAGGCGATCTACTGGCTGCTCTACCGATTGGCCCCGGCCCTCCTGCCCTGGGCGGGCTCCAAGATCGTGGAGACGATGCGGAGGAACGCCGAGGCGGACGGGAGGTAGCGTTCCGGCGGGGATGAACCGGGTTTCCCTCCGATCCGGGAAAGGATCGGGCATCCCCCCTGGAGCACGGAATGCTCCGCCGGTCCCCGCCGCCCATCGGACCTATCTCCCCCCGGACATATCGTACCAGTCGTTCACCGGCGTCTTCTGGGTTTCGACGAACCGGGCGCCCTGGGGCAGGAAGTACTTGAGGCCGAGGGTGAAGGCGAAACGTCCCCGGACCTCGTCGAGCAGGGGCACTCCGGGATCGTAGGGATCCCCGAAGGCGTCGCGGACCCGCCGGATGACGCCCAGACGGAATCCGGCCTCCGCGTAGGGGGCCAGAAGCTCCGACACCCGGTAATACGCGCGGACCTTGGGCTCCAGCCAGAGTTGGAACGACAGACTGTGATCGGATTCCCGGACGTCGTCGGACACCCCGGGAAGGCCGGGCCAGATCCCGACTCCCAGTTCCGCCCCAACGCCCAGGATCCAGGAGCTCCCCAGGGGGAAGTACCAGGAGGGCTCGAAGCCGAGTCCCAGGAACAGGTCACGGCTGATACTTTCCTGCAGGCTGGAGTTCAGAGTATGCCGGGAGTACAGGAGCATCGACGGGCGGAGGGCCAGGGAGAACCGGTCGGCCAGGAACCGGCCGACGCTTATGGACGCCTCCGTGATCTGGAGATACTCTCCCTTCTCCTCCTCCGTGACATCTCCCGCGAAAATGGGGTAGTCGGGATTATGGGAGAACTTGACCGTGCCCCCGAACTCCCAGCCCCCCGCGGCCAGGGGATCGGGCGCCTGGGCGAAGGCCGCGGCGGAAACCGCGATCAGGGCCAGGACCATCCAAAGACCTTTGTTGCGCATACAACCTCCGCATGAATGATGGGATCGAGATCGTTCCCACATCCTGCGGGGGATGTTCGAGAAAGGCCATCACCCGAAAGGGGTTAGGCCGAGGGGCTCAGCCCGCGGCGGGAGGACGCCGGGGCAATCACGGCGATCCCGCCGCTACATCACCGGCACGACACCTCGTTCGAGTACGCGGAATACTGCAGGACCCCGCCGCCGATGTCCCGGTATCCCCGGACCCGGTATTTGTACGCCTTCGTGTTATCCGGCCGGGTATCGGTATGATCCAATACCCATTGGCTTACATTCCAGCTCTTGGCTCCGATCAGAGCGGAACCGACCTCCGACCACAGCCCGGTATCGGGGTTGTATCGCTCCGCCTTGTACCCGTGGACTCCCCCGTCCGACAGCTGGTATATCCGTACCGTCGACTGCCAGGGCGCGGCCATGGTGTAGGAGTAAAGCTGCAGCGCGGGAGTCCCGATCTCCGTCCGCGCCGTCGTCGTCGCGGGAGCGGACGTGCCTCCGGCGTTTCGGGCGGTGATGCGGAACGCGTACTCGCCCAAGGACTCGGGGATCCAGACCACCGTGCCGGTCTTGCCGGACGGATAGTACTGGGCGAAGGAGATGTTTGCCTGTCTGGATCCGGGGATGCCGGTGGCCCCGACGACATACCTCCACGCGCCGTCGACGAACACTTCGATGTCGAACCATCCCAGGTTGATCCCGCTGTGCGACCATGCCGCGGGATCGATGTCGTATCTCCACCCCGCCGAATCCCAGCCTCGTGCGGCCAGATTCACGCTGAAGCCTGTCGGGGCCGCCGGCGGATTCACCGTATACGTTTGGGACGCGATGTCGCTGTTCGCCCAGCCGGGCCGGGTCGCCATGACCTTCACGGTCACGGGCGACATATCCACGGAATAGGAACCGCCGGACGCGGAGGTCCCCGTCGGGTCGGACCCGTCGACGGTGTACCGGTATGTCACTCCGGAGGTCGCGCATCCGAACGTGACCGCGGCGGCGTGGGACACGATCCCGGATCCGGGCGCGAGGGTGGGAGCGGCGACCTTGGGAGTATAGGCGGCGGTGGCGACGCCGCTCGAGGTCCACCCGGCCTTCACGGCGATGACCTTCAGGGTGACCGGATCGTTGACCTGGATGCCCGTCGCGCTCGGGGAACCCGTCGTCGGCGTCGTTCCGTTCGTCGTGTAGTGGTAGGTCACTCCCGCGACAGGACTGGAAAAGCTCACCGTCGATCCGCCCTCCACGGTACCCGCCGCCGGGCTCAGCCCGGGAGCCGGCAGCCGCGGAGCGTAGGTCGCGACCGCGACGGGGCTGTCCGCCATGCCCGCCTTCACCGCCAGCAGCTTCAGCGTCACGGGCCCGTCGACCTGGTAGGACGAAACGGAGGGGGAGCCCGTCGTCGGATCGGTCCCGTCCGTCGTGCAGTGGTACGTCACCCCGCTCGTGGCGCAGGAAAACGTGACGACCGTGCCCGGGTCGACAGCGCCCGGCGCCGGGGAGAACTGCGGCGTAGAAACCTGGCTGTAATCGATGGTGTAGGTCGCGTCCGCCGCGTCACTGTCGCTCATCCCGGACATGCGGGCGAAGGCGCGGATCGTCATCGTGGTGCCGTTCCCGGCGATCGCGATCGGTACGGTGTACAGGGTCGAGGATCCGCCGGGAGCCGAGCCGTCCGTGGTGTACCGGATCTCGGCTCCGCCGGTAGCGGAGGAGATTTCGACCGACTGGTCCTCCGAGAAGGTTCCGGGGCTCGGAGTGAAGGTGGGTGCGGCGACCTGCTCGAGGGTGGGATCCTCTCCACCCGCGCCCGCCGCGGCGCACCCCGCCAGCATCCCGGCGGCGGCTAGGAAGGCGAGGACGGCGAAATTCCGGAATCGCATGGGTACCTCCGATGATTATGGATCGACGGGTACCCGATCCTAGGCATGGAAGTATTGGACGCGCCATCACCCGAACAGGGTTAGGCCTCGGCCGCACGCTCCTCGGCCGCGGACCTCCGGTCCGGCTCCAGGCAGAGCTCGATGAGGCCCTTGCGGCCGGGCACGTCGAATTTGCGGTAGACGCTCTTGGCGTGTGTCTTGAGGGTGTTCACCGAAATGTCCAGCCTCCGGGCGATGCTCCCGTAGTCGAGCCGCCCCGCCAGGAGGGCCGCGATCTCGATCTCCCGTTCCGTGAGGCGGTACGGGGGGTCGAAGCGCTCGTTGATCCTCCGGATCTTGCGGCCCATCGGTTCCCGGATGTACGCGGGATCCAGGATCGCGACGTGGCCCTCCTCCTCGTACTCCGGAGACGACGGGGCATCCGCCCGCGAACCGGGCGGCCCGATCCGCGTAAGGCTTCGGAGGGAGAGTTCCTCCTCGAGCACCCGGAGCAAGGGGGGCAGCAAGGCCAGGGCCGTAGAATAGAAGACGACCATCATCCCGACGAACGAGGCGGTATCCCGACGGCCCGACAGCTCCAGGACCCACCCGATCAACATCCCCACGGACGTCCCCAGGACTACCGCCCCGGTGAAGAGTATCACGATGAGGGGACGACCCCGGTGCTTATGGAAGATGTCGAAGGTCAGCTTGAACAGAAAGAGGTTCCCCAAGGCCTCCCCGACGACCAGGACCAGGGAGCCCGCCGAGGTGCCGGCGTGCAAGATGATGAGCCCGTACCCGATGAGCTGGCAAAGGATCATGGAATAGAGCAGGAGGAGGATGTGGATGCCGCTTCCTTTCCGGAGGAACAACAGGTAGACCGCGGAAGAGACGAGGACCCTGACGCCCGGAGACGGCGTCGTCCAGGCGCTCCCGCCCGTCACGCTCAGGAGTCCCTCGGGCAGGAAGGTCGCGAAATACACGAGCAGGAGCAGGACGATCACGATCCCCATGAGCCGCCCCGGGAACGTCAGCGGTGGACCGCTCCCGGGATCCTCCACCCGGCTCATGTCCACGCGAAGGGCCGCCCAAAGGGCGACCAGGGGCACCGCGAGGTCCATCGCCGCGGCGCCCGGAGTGCCGAACCGCTCCCCCGCCCACAGGACCGCGAGGGACACGGCTCCCCCTCCCAGGTGCACCGCCGCGATGGAGGAGACCCTCGGAAGCCCCGGGAATGCGTACACCCAAAAATGGAACATGGCGCCGAAGGAGGTACCGGCCAGGATCCCGAAGAGACCGAATCCACATCCGCCCGCCCTCGCCGGCGGTATGAACCGGAGGACCAGGATCGCCGCCAGGGCCGCAGCCGCGCAACCGGAAACCATTGCCTTGACGTTGAAGCGGCGCATGAAGGATAGCCCGGCGAACATACCGATCAGAAATCCGCCGAAATAGAATAGGCGGGCGGAGTCCGCGCCGCCGTCCGGACCCGTCAGGATGATCCACGGGGACGATTGATAGAAGTACGCCAGGGTCCAGCCGAACAGTAGGGAGCAGGTCAGGAAGGCGGACGGGAGGAAGGGTCGGCGGGTCTCCGCGGAGGATCCGTTGGTTCGATTACATAATTCGTTTATAGCTGAAGCCATGCTGCAGGTTCGACTGTATTCCAGGCGCCGCCTCCTGTCAACGCGAGGGAGAGGATACCCGCCCGCTGTAGCCCCCCAGGATCAGGGAATACCCACGCTCGATGTTGCGGCGGCAGGAGCCCTCGTCCATGTCGTGCCGGCCGGAAAGGAAGGCCAGGATGAGACCGTTCGCCAGAACCAGGAAGAGGAAGCCGTCCCTCCGGAGCTCCTCCTGGCGGACGGGATCCAGGAGCCCCGGGATCAGGTCGATCCCGCTCCAGTAGAGCCTCCGCACCTTGGGATCCCCGGTGGTCGGTCCGAACCCGCTCTGGAAGACGAAGCGGTAGAGGTTGGGCCGGCGCTTCGCGTACTCGAGGAGCTCCTCCGCGATGATCTTGAACAAGGCGCAAGGCCGGCACGGTCCTTCGACTTCCTCCGGAATCCGGGGTTTGAGAGCCTCCGTGATCTCCTCGAAACCCCGGGCGATCACACCGTCCAGGATCTCCCCAAAGGCCAGGTAATTGTAGAGGGTCATGTGGGAGACCCCGAGTATCTGGGCCAGCCGCCGGGCCGAGAAGTCCTCGTACCCCTCCCGGTCGATTAGGTCGTAGGCGGTTTGCACGATGTCCCCGGGGTCCGCGACCCGTTTCGATCTTCCCATTCTGCGTTCGATAGTACCCTGTCGGGCCGCCCCGGCCAAGCCCGGACGGCGGGTGACGACTCCGGGGCGAGGGACGTCACGAGACTGAGTACCCCGTGGACAGGACAGCGTTCCGACCGGCCTCCATGCCGAACACCAGGGGGGCGTGGTACCCGAACCTATCGCCGGGGAGCCCGAAGACCACGGCCTTGCCCTCCCCGCCCCTCCGTGCCACAATGCCCCCGGCAGGAGGATCATGTTCCACCCCAAGACGACGGACTGGGACAACCGGATGAAGGAGATGTTCGACCGCATCGACTCCATCCTGGAGGACCGGTACCATGGATCCTGGAGGCTCCGGCGCAACCGCCCCGGACGCGGCGAAACCTCGAATCCCGAGGCGGACGGTCTCTTTAACGTGGGGGTCTTCTTCACCCCCGGGTTCGGGAGCCGCCTGGGCCGGGGCTACCTGGTGGAGATCGTCCTGGCCACGGAGGAGGCCGTTCCCCGGGCCAAGCGGGACGAGATCGAATTGTCCGTCCGGGACCTGCTCCTGGAATTCCTGCCCGTCTACTTCCCCGACCGAAGGTTGACCGTGGAGCGGGACGGCTCGATGTACAAGATCCGGGGGGACTTGGGCCTGGGCGGGGTTTAGCCTTCGAAGGACCAACTCGAAGCCTTGATTTCCCCGGCCGCGCACTATACTGGAACCATGACCATCTCGGACTTCCTATCGATGAGGTGGAGCGGGATCGAGGGCCCCCTGATCGAGCCTCCCCGGCTCTCCCCCATCGTGGCGGACCCTAGCTTCCTGTTCCCGGAGGAGACTCCCGGCGGGGTCTGGGAACTCTTCGCCCACTCGGCCTGGGGGATCCATCGGTATACCTCCCCGGACGGCGCGAGATGGACCGAACGGGGCATCGCCGTCCACAACGCCATGCGCCCCTTCGTGCGCCGCCTGGACGGGGAAGGGCTGTGTCCGGACGAGGGGCCGGCGACCGGGAGCGGCCGCCGTGGCGCCGCCCCGACGGCCGCCGGTCCCGCGGGAAAGCCGGCATCCTCCCGTTTCGGCCTGTACTACGAGTCCTACCCGCCTCTGGCCCTGCCCCTGACCGCCCTGCCGTTCCGCCGGCGCTGGAGGTCCCGGATCGCCGTAGCCGTGAGCAGCGACCTGGAGCGGTGGTCCCCCGGCCGGACCCTGGTCTCCCCCCTCCTTCCTTGGATGCGGGACCGATCTCTGGGATTCGCGGTGTCCAATCCCTGCCTGGTACGGGACTGGACCGACACGTATCGGCTCTACTTCTCCGCGTCCCTGGCCTGGATCGAGGACTGCGGCTTCTGCGAGCCGAAATATGTCGGCCTGGCCCGGGGAGCCTCCCCGGAGGGTCCCTTCGTCCCGGATCCCGAACCCGCCGTCGACCCCACCCGGGATCCGATGCCCGGAGTCCAGGGCGCCGGGGCGATCAAGGTCCTGCCCCTGTCGGACGGCTACGTGGGACTCCAGAACAAAATCTACCGGGATCCGTCCGGGCGCTCCCGCTCGGCCCTCTTCGTCCTGCGCTCCGAGGACGGCGTCTCCTGGGAACCCGCCCGACGGGAACCTCTCCTGGCCCCGGGCTCCGGTTGGACGGCCTCCCACGTCTACGCCTGCGACTGCCGTTTCCGGGAATCCGACGGCCGCTGGTACCTCTACTTCAACGCCCGGGACGGATGGCGGATCAGCGAAGGCCGGGAGCGGATCGGACGGATCGTCGGGACTCCGGGCTGAGCGGCCGGCCCGAGTCCGGGCTCGGCGGCCCGGAGGCCCCGCCGCGGCGGACACCGCGGCGGCGGCTTGCGGGCCCGGCCCGGCCGTCGTATCCTGAGGGACCATGCCGGATCCGACGCCCCCCGCCGTCCTCGTGGCGGACGACGACGACAACCTCCGCGCCTCCGTCCGCGCCTCCCTGGAGAGGGAAGGCTTCGGTGTACGGGAGGCCCGGGACGGGGTCGAGGCCCGGGACTTCCTGGCCGGAGCCCCGGATCCGGCCGGACGGCCGGCCCTGGTTATCCTGGACATCTCCATGCCCCGGCTTTCCGGCCTGGACCTCCTGCGGGAGCTCCGCACCCGGGGCGACACGATACCCGTCATCTTCCTGACCTCCCGGGACGAGGAGCTCGACCGGGTCCTGGGCCTGGAACTGGGGGCGGACGACTACCTCCCCAAGCCCTTCTCCCTGCGGGAGTTGGCCGCCCGGGTACGGGCCGTGCTCCGGCGGGTCGAGTCCCGGTCCGCCCCGGCCGCCGCGGATCCCCCGGCGGCCGGAACCCGGGAATCCCCCGCCCCGGGCTCCCTCACCCTGGACCGGGACGGGTTCCGGGCCTTCTGGGCCGGTACCGAACTGGACCTGACGGTCACGGAGTTCCGTATCCTGGACTGCCTTGCGGAGCGTCCGGGCGCGGCCCGGACCCGGGACTCCATAGTCGCCCGGGCCTGGCCCGGGGGCGTGTACCTCTCGGACCGGGTGGTGGACTGCCACGTCAAGCGACTCCGGCGCAAGCTCCGGGAAGCGGGGGCCGGGGACGAGGCCATCGAGACGGTCTACGGCCTAGGGTACCGGCTGCGCCCATGAGGCGGCCCCGGGTTCCCATCGTTGCCCGCATCCTGGGGGTGAACGCCCTCCTCGTCTTCCTGCCCGTGGCGGCCTTCCTCTCCCTGGACACCTACGAGCGGAGCCTCCTGTCGGCCCTGGAGGATTCCCTGGTCCAGCAGGGCCGGTTCCTGGCCGCCTGGCTGGGGGAGGGCGAGCTTTCGGCCTCTCGGGCGGAGGCCGTGCTCGCCGCCCTTGGCCGGCGCCATACCGCCCGGCTCCGGGTGCTGGACGCCGCGGGGAACCTCCTGGCGGACTCCAGCGTCCGCCCCCCGGACGCGCCCCCCTCCGCCCCGGACGCGGAGGCCCCGTACCGGGCGGGACCGGACGTCCTCCCCGAGGCCAAGCCCGCGGAATCCAGCTGGATCTACCGTCTCCTCTCGGGCCCCGTCCGGCTCTGGCGGCGCTACCTGGCCCCGCCCTCCGAGCCCCTGGCCTCCGCGGACTTCTACACGGGCAAGCGGAACTTCCTGGAGGGAGCCGAAGTCCGGGCGGCCCTGGAGGGGCGCTACGGCGCGGCGACCCGGATCTCCGCGGGAGGCCAGGTTTCGGTGACCCTGTACAGCGCCCTGCCCGTCCCGTCGCCGGACGGGACACCCCGAGGGGCGGTCCTGGCCTCCCAGTCGACCTACCGCATCCTGGCGGGCCTGTACCGGCTCCGGCTGGACGTCGGCCGGATCTTCCTGGCCGGCCTGGCGGCCTCCTCGGCCCTGAGCCTCCTTCTGTGGCTGACGATCTCCCGGCCCCTGAGGCGCCTGGGAATCCAGGCCCGGGCCGCCCTCAGTCTCCGGGGCCTTGCGGAAGGCCATTTCAAGCCCGGCGCCGTTTCCGACGAGATCGGGGACCTGGGCTCGGCGCTGCGGGAATTCTCCGCCCGCCTGGGGGAGCGGCTCTCCTGGGCGGAGGACTTCGCCTCGGACCTGTCCCACGAGATCCGCAATCCCCTGGCCTCGATCCGGGCGGCCGCGGAACTGCTCCCGGACGCCGGGCCGGAGGAGGTCCGGATACTGGGGGATCGCATAGCCCGGGACGCGGACCGGGCGGCCCGGATCGTGGGAGGCCTGCGGGAGCTCTCCCGGATCGAGGGAGGGGAGGACGGGACCGGGCCCGCGGACGTCCTGGCGGTCGCCCGGAACTGCGCGCGCTTCGCCGCGGACCGCTCCGGGTCCGGGTCCGGGCCGACGGACACGAGGATCACCGTGGAAGCCGCCCCGGATGCGGGGGAACTCCGGGCCGCCGTCTCCCCGGACCGCCTGGCCCTGGCCCTGGGCGCCCTCCTGGACAACGCGGTGTCCTTCAGCCCCCCGGGCGGGGAGGTCGAGGTCCGGGCGGACCGGACTCGGGAAGCCGACGGCGAGAAAATACGCCTGTCCGTCCTGGACCGGGGACCGGGCATACCCCCGGAGCACCGGGACCGGATCTTCGACCGGTTCTTCACCTTCCGCCCGGCCGGCCGGGACGGGAACGTCCCCGGCACCCGGGCCGCCGAACAACAAGCTTCGGAACACCAGGGGCTCGGCCTGGCCCTGGTCCGGGGGATCGCCCTCCGGGCCGGAGGCCGGGTCGAGACCGCCGACCGGCCCGGGGGCGGGACGGTCTTCACCCTGGTCCTGCCCGCGGCGCCCCGATAACACCCCGCCGCCGCCACAGTTCCGCCGCATTCCCGGCCTAGAATCTCCGGGCAAGGAGTGCGCCATGAACAGAACACCGAGATTGCCCCGAGCCGCCCAGACGAGCCTCAAGGCCGGCCTGGTCGGCGTCCTGGTCCTCGCGTTCCTCATCCCCGTCGGCATGATCCGGGAGGTCCGGTCCGAGCGGGAATCCTACCGGGAGAACGCCCTGGAGGACGTCTCGTCCAAGGCGGGGGGCCGGACCCTTTTGATCACCCCCTACCTGGCCGTGCCCGCACGTTACGACGTCCGGGAGACGAACGCCAAGGGAGAGGAGGTAGTCCGTACCCGAAAAGCGGTCTACATCGTCTTCCCCCGAACCCTCGGGCTCACCTGCGACACCCGGGTCGAACTCCGGAAGCGCGGCATCTACTCGGTGCCCGTCCACCGGACCGAAGCGGCGATGGATCTCGAGTTCGATCTCCGTTCCTGGGAAACGGGGATACCCGGCGTCCGGGTGGGCTGGACCGAGGCCCAGCTCTACTACGCCTACGACGATCCCCGGTCCCTGCGAGGGAGTCCCTCCCTGGCGGCGACGGACGGTTCGAGGGCGGTCCTGAGGTCGAGCCCGGCCCCGCTCGAGCTGGCCGCCCGATCCGTCTCCGTCCCCGTACGCCTCCAGCCCGGGACCGACGGAAGCGCGCGGTACGCGGCGCGCCTGGAACTCTCCTTGAACGGGGCGGAAGCCCTGGACTTCCTGGCCCTGGCGGACACGAACACCCTGAGGCTTTCCTGCGACTGGGCCAGCCCCTCCTTCTCGGGCTACCGGCTTCCCGCCGACCGGGAACTGGGGGACGCGGGCTTCCGGGCCGAATGGTTCGTGGACGAGCCCTCCCGGGTCCTGCCCCGGGTCCTGGCCGCCTCGGATTTCCGGCCCGAATCGGTCGCGGGGGCGGCCTTCGGGGTCGACTTCCTCCAACCCACGGACGTGTACCAGCAGGTCCACCGGGCCCTCCGGTACGCGGTGCTCTTCCTCTTCATACCCTTCGCGGCCCTCTTCCTCTTCGAGGTCCTGGCTCGCCGCCGCCTCCACGTGGTCCAGTACGTCCTAGTGGGCCTGGCCAACTGCCTCTTCTACCTCCTGCTCCTGGCCCTGGCGGAGCACCTGCCCTTCCTGGCCGCCTACCTGGTTTCCGCCGCAGCGGTCTGCGGGGTCACCACCTTCTATGTCGGCGCCTTCCTCCCGGACAAACGCCAGGCCGCCCTGGCCTTCGCCGTCCTGGCCCTCCAGTACGGCTACCTCTTCTGCGCCCTGTCCTCCGAGGATTACGCCCTGCTCATCGGGTCCGTGGGGCTCTTCGGGATCACGGCCCTGACCATGGCGGCCACCCGGAAAGTGGACTGGTTCGGCGGCAAGGGGGAAGCGGTACCGGAACCGGACGGGGAACCGCAGGATCTGCCGGAATTCCCGCCCCTTCGGGAGCCCTGAACGCGAATTCCGCCGGGCGCGGGGCCCCGGTTCCGCGCCAGAGTGGCCTCATCGAGACACCAAGGAGGTCTGTATGGCGGAGACGATGGTTCTGCGGGAAGTCGGCGCGGTGGAACGCCGGGACGGGCGGACCTGGGTGAGGATCCGGCCGGAATACCGGGAAGCCTTGCGGGGCTTGGAGGAGTTCAGCCACTGCCACGTCCTGTGGTGGTCGGGAAGCGACTTCGGGATGGGCTTCGACACCCGGTCGGTGCTGTCCGGGGAACTGCCCTACTCCCCGGGCAGGACCGCGGGGGTCTTCGGCTGCCGGGGACCCTTCCGACCCAACCTGATCGCGATGACCGTCTGCCCGATCCGGGCCGTGGATCCCGAGGCCGGCCGGATCGAGGTCGCCGCGATCGACGCCTTCGACGGGACGGCGGTGCTGGACGTGAAACCCTACTACCCGAGCGTGGACCGGGTCCGGGACGCCCGGGTCCCCGCTTGGCTCCCGGACTGGGGGGAGTGGGCTCCCGACGGCGGGTTCGGGCTGGACGAGTAGGGCCGCCCGCCGCATACTGGCGTACATGGACAACGCCCAGGTGATCCTGGAGACCGCCCGCTGGATCGAGGGGCGGCTTCGGGAGGACCTGCCCGTGCCCGCGATCGCGGCCAAGGCGGGCTACTCCCTGCACCACTTCACCCGGCTCTTCGCGGCGGTGATCGGCATGCCGCCCAAGGAATACGTCCTGCGGCGCAAGCTATCCGAGGCCGCCCGGGACCTGGCCGGAGGCCGGCGCGTCACCGACACGGCCTTCGACTGGGGCTTCCGGGACCTGGACAGCTTCTCCCGGGCCTTCCGCCGGGAACTCGGCAGTTCACCCAGCGCCGTCCGGCGGGGCGCCCCCTTCCCCTATCAGGAGCCCGCCGTCAGACGGATCCCCGGTCCCCCCGTGGACGCGGAGCCCGTCCTGGAGCGCTTTCCCCCGGTCCTGCTGGCGGGTTGGCAGGTCCGCATCACGGGTCCGGGGGACGAGGTGGGACGCCTGTGGGCGGGCTTCCTGCCCCGGGCGGCCTCGATTAACCGCCGTATCCGACCGCCGCGGGTCCGCCAGCTGGCCACCTGGACCGAGGACGCCGAGGACTGGGTGGACATCCTCGTGGCCGCGGAGATGGAAACCCTGGACGCCCTGCCCCTGGACCTGGTCGGCCGGGCGGTCCCGGGGTGCGAGTGCCTTTCCTTCCTCCACCGGGGCTCCGCCGCCCGGGTCGGGGAAAGCTACGCGGCCATCTACGGCACCCTCCTTCCCTCCCTGGACCGGAAGCCCTCCCTGCCGTTCAACTTCGAATGGTACTTCGAGGACGCGGGGGATCCCTACTCCGAGGACTTTCGCTTCAAGATCTGCGTACCCGTGGCCTGAGAGGGAAGCCCGACCAAACCTGTACTTATCCCCCCTCCCGTGGTAAAAAGGGGGAAAGGAGGCAGGCATGGGATTCTTCAAGAAGATCCGAACGACGGCCGTCAAGGCCGTCCGGGCCCTGACCCGGCGGGCCTCCACGGTCCTGGGTTCCCTGCGAAAGTCATCCTCCCCCCTGGCGGATCGCCTCCTTTCCGACGCCCTCCGGATCGCGGAGATCCCCTCCCCGACCGCCCGGGAGGAACAGCGGGCGGCCTTCGTCCTGGAACGCCTGCGTTCCCTGGGACTGAACCCCCAGGTGGACGAGGACGGAAACGTCCTGGCCCGGATCACATGCCCGGTCCCGGACGACCCCCGGCCCATCCTGGTCCTGGCGGAGCTTTCCTCACCGCGCTGGCACCCCCTGGAAAGCCTCTCCCGTCTGGACGCGGACCGGGCCTACGGCGCGGGGCTTTCCGACTCCCTGGGACCGGCCACCCTCCTATCCCTGGCGGAGTCCCTGCAGTCCGGGACCCCGGCCATCCCCAAGGACGTCCTGCTCCTCTTCGCGGCCCGCCCCCTGGACGATCCCCGGGGGTCGGTGCTCCGGCGCCTGGCCGAGGATCCCCAGGACCGGCCCGCCGCGTCCCTGAGCCTCCGGGGGCTCTCCCTCGGGACCGTACCGACCAAGTCCCTGGGGACCTACCGCATAGAGGTCCGGGTGCGCACCGACGCGGAGGTATCTGAGACGGATCGCGGGCCTAGGACCGCGGTGGACGCGGTCGTAGCCCTGGCGCGGACCCTGACGGGCATAACCTGGGACGCGGAAAAAAGGACAACCTGCGCGATCCGCCGTATCGAGGCGGGTTCGGGCTTCGGCCACGAACCGACGGAGGGACTCCTGGACATCGAACTCGAGTCCGCCGACGAGGCGGTCCTGGAGATCGCGATGAAGGCCGCCACGGCCACGGCGGAGTCGAGGGGCCGGGAGGCGAACCTCCAGACCCAGGTGACGATCGCCGGCTACGTGCCCGTGGGCGATCCCGGGGCCGGGGCGGGACTCTCGAAGCTCGTGATCCAGGCCCTGAAGGAGCAGCATATCAAGGTGCGGGAAGAGTCCGGAGCCGACCCGGCGGCCTTCTTCTCGTCCCGCGGGATCCCCGCCGTATCCCTGGCGGTGGCCAGCGGCCGGGAGGGCCTGGACCGGGACGAGATCGAGGTGGCCTCCATCGAGAAGGGCCGCCGCCTCCTGGTCTCGGTGATCGAGCGGGTCTCCAAGGAGGTCCTGTGAGCAAGCCTTCCGACGATTCCCTCCTGGTGCGGACCTGGCACCACTCGAAGTTCTCGGACATAGGCCGTCTGGTGGATCTCAAGGAGAAGAAAGGCCTGACCCTATCCCTGGCCTTCCCGACCCTGAACGAGGAGGCGACGATCGGCAAGGAGATCCTGGTCATCCGCACGGAGCTGATGGACCGATACCCCCTGCTGGACGAGATCGCCGTCATCGACTCCTCCTCCAAGGACCGGACCCGGCAGGTGGCCGAGCGCTACGGGGCCCGGGTCTTCGAGTCCAAGGACATCCTGCCCGGCCGGGGGACCTTCCGCGGCAAGGGCGAGAATCTCTGGAAGAGCCTCTACGCCCTACAGGGGGACATCATCGTCTGGGTGGACGCGGACATCGCCAACATAGCCCCGAAATTCGTGTACGGCCTCGTGGGCCCCCTGCTGGAGGACGACTCGATCGGGTACGTGAAGGCCTTCTACGAGCGGCCCATCCGCTCCAGCTCGGGGATCCAGTCCTCCGGGGGAGGCCGGGTCACGGAGATCCTGGTCCGGCCCATCTTCTCCCTCTTCTACCCGGAGCTGGCGCGCCTAGTACAGCCCCTGTCCGGGGAGTACGCGGGCCGGCGGGAACTCCTGGAGACCCTGCCCTTCAGCGTAGGCTACGGGGTGGAGCTGGGGCACCTGATCGACGTCTACCGGAAGTTCGGGATCGGGGCCCTGGCCCAGGTGGATCTGGACCTTCGCATCCACCGCAACCAGAGCACCGAGGCCCTGGGACGCATGGCCTACGGCATCCTGGCCACCTTCCTGGACCGGGCCCGGCGCTACGGCGACGCCGAGGTGCTCCGCGAGCTGGGGGACCGTCACATCGCACTCAAGGTGGAGAAGGAATCCCATACCGTCGCGGCCACGGAGATCTCCGCCGTGGAGCGCCCTCCCATGGTCGAGGTCCCCGAGTACACGCAGAAGTTCAAGGAGTCCGGACGGCACTGGGCTGGGCGGAACCTGGAGGCCTAGCGAGCCGTGGCGCCGGCGCCCCGCACGGGTGTCGGGTCTCGGATTGCGGGGAGCCGCCCGGGGGTATATATTCAAGGGGTGAGCGAAGACACGATCCTGGAATCCAGCCCCACGGGCAAGCGTCTCCAGTCCCTCCGCAAGGACGATACCCTTTCGATCCTCCTGTGCGGCAAGCGGATTCCCCTGATCGGGAAGATCGTGCTGGGCCGGGACCGCTCCTGCGGGATCGTCCTGGAGCACGCCCTGGTCAGCAAACGCCACGCGATGATCCAGAAGATCAAGGACGACTACTTCATCACCGACCTGTCCAGCACCAACGGGACCTTCGTCAACGGAAAGGCCGTCCCTCCGGGCAAGTACGTGCGCGTCGAGCCGGGGGACAAGATCAAGATCGGGAAGACGGTGCTGACCATAAAATAGCCGCGAATCCCCGTACGACGGCGCGACTTCCACGTGAAAATGAAACGGCCGCCCCCATCGGAGGCGGCCGCCGCGTCCGAAGCCGGACAGCTTACTTCTTCACGCTGTAAAAAGCTTTCTTCCCTGCGTATTCCGCGATGCCCTCCATGGCGTCCTCGATCCGTATGAGCTGGTTGTACTTGCAGATCCGGTCGGTCCGGGACATGGAGCCGGTCTTGATCTGGCCGGTCTCCCGGGCCACCACGAGGTCCGCGATGAAGGTATCCTCGGTCTCCCCGGAGCGGTGGGAGACGACGGCGGTGTAGCCGGCGCGCTTGGCCATCTCGATGCACTCGATGGTCTCCGTGACCGTGCCGATCTGGTTCACCTTGATCAGGATGGAGTTGCAGGCCCCCATGTCGATGCCCTTCTCCAGGCGCTTGGTGTTGGTCACGAAGAAATCGTCCCCGACCACCTGGATCCTGCCGCCCAGGGCCTTGGTCATCTTCACGTAGCCGTCCCAGTCGTTCTGGTCCAGGGGGTCCTCGATGGAGACGATGGGGTACTTGCCGACCCACTTGGTGTAGATCTCGATCATCTCGTCCGCGGAGAAGAGCTTGCCGGGGTTGGACTTCCAGAACTTGTACCCCTTCTTCTCCCCCTCGTCGAAGAGTTCGCTGGAGGCGCAGTCCAGGGCGATGGCGATGTCGTCCCCGGGCTTGTAGCCGGCCTTCTCGATGGCCTTCATGATGTAGTCCAGGGATTCCTCGTTGCCGATGTTCGGGGCGAAGCCGCCCTCGTCGCCCACGGAGGTGTTGTGCCCGTCCGCCTTGAGGAGGCCCTTCAGGCTGTGGAAGACCTCGGCGGTCATCCGGACGGCCTCCCGGAAGGACTGGGCGCCCACGGGCATGACCATGAACTCCTGGAAGTCCACCTTGTTGTCCGCGTGCTTGCCGCCGTTGATGATGTTGGCCATGGGCACGGGAAGGAGGGTGGTATGCGCGCCGCCCAGGTACTTGTACAGGGGGGTCTCGAGATAGTTGGCGGCCGCCCGGGCGCAGGCCATGGACACGCCCAGGATGGCGTTGGCTCCCAGCTTGCCCTTGTTCTCCGTCCCGTCCAGGTCGATCATGGTACGGTCGATGTCCACCTGCTCGGTGGCGTCCAGTCCGATGATTTCCCCGGAGATGACGTTGTTCACGTTCTCAACGGCCTTGAGCACGCCCTTGCCCAGGTAGCGCTTCTTGTCGCCGTCCCGGAGCTCCACGGCCTCGTGCTCGCCGGTGCTGGCGCCGGAGGGAACGGCCGCACGGCCGACGGTGCCGTCCTCAAGGACGACGTCCACCTCGACGGTGGGGTTGCCGCGGGAATCCAGGATCTCTCGGGCCTCGACGTATTCGATCACGCTCATGGTACGCTCCTCGGGATATAGGGGGATGGGGCGGCCGGCCCGTAGGGCCCGCCCGGTGCTTGTCTACGAAGAAAGCCTAGCAACTAAGGGGAGGACAGTCAACTGCGAGAGGAGTGAATAGGTAAATCGTGAATGGGTGAATCGGAGGGAAAGCGGGCTTCGGCCGAGTCCGCTGCTTTTCAATAACCGCTCTCCAAGCTCCGGCCCCCGTCTTATTCACCCATTCACCCATTCACTCATTCACCCATTCACCTATTCACCTAACTTACGCGCTTCTTTTACATACCGCTCCAGCAGATCCTTCACCTCCCCCGGAGTGAAGGTCCGCAGGGCCCCGGCCATGCCGGGGAAGGGCCTGCGGATTCCCGGCCGGGAGAATCCGCGGACGTAGACGCAGGACTTCCCGTCCACGGTCACGGGCAGCACGTACCAGGAGGAGAAGGACTCGTACAGGTTGCCGGACGGGTTGGAGAGCAGGCGGGAGCGCTGGGCGAATCCCCCGTCCGAAAGGCGTTCCTCCCGGTACTCCAGGACCAGGTCATACCGGACCTTGATGCCCAGGATGGACATTCCCACGTTCTGGGCAACCCGTATGAGGTCTCCCTCCCGGGACTCCACCCGGGCGGAGAAGAGCCGCGGGGAGTACCGGCTCTGGCCCTCGTAGTCCGTCAGGACGCGGACCAGGGCCTCGAAGGGCACCTCGAAGACTCCGTGGAGCTCGGACCACCCGGCTATGCGGTGTTCCCCGGTTTCCGGGTCCTTCCAGGGCTCGGCCTCCATCTCCGTGACCACGGGTTTCTCCAGGAGGACACGGAAATCCGCCCCCGGGGCCGTTCCCCAGCGGTACTCGTCGGTCGTACCGGGGCCGGCGGCGAAAGCGGGGCAGGAAGCCAGGAGGAGGGCGGCGGCGAGGGACAGGACCCGGCGGCGGGCGGGGCCGGAACCACGAAGAAAGCGGTTTTCCATGACCGGACCTACCCGGCTAGGCCTTCCCGCCGGTCATGAGGTCGAAGACCCGCTCCAGGTCGTCCAGGGAGAAGTACTCGATCGTGATGGAGCCCTTCCTGGCATCCCCCTTGACCTGGACCTTGGTCCCCAGGAACCCGATGAGCTTCTGCTCCAGGTCCCGGAGGTCGGGATCCAGGGGTCTGCGGGGCGCCTCCGGCTTGCGGGCCGGGGCGGGGCGCTTGCCCGCGTTGAGGTCCGCGGCCAGGGCTTCCGCCTCCCGGACGGAGAGCCCCTCGGCCAGGATACGCCGGAAGAGGTCCCGGCGGTCCTCGTCGGAGCTCACCGCCAGGACGGCCCGGGCATGCCCGGGACTCAGATCCCCGGAGCGCAGGGCCTCCAGCATCTCCGCGGGTAGCTTGAGGAGGCGCAGGGCGTTGGCCACGGTCGGGCGGCTCTTCCCGACCTTCTCGGCCACCTCCTCCTGGGAGAGCGCGGCCGCCTCCATGAGGACCTTGTAGGCCTCGGCTTCCTCCACCGGGTTGAGGTCCTCGCGCTGGACGTTTTCGATCAGGGCGATCTCGAGCTTCTTCTCGGGGGTGAAGGACCGGACCACCACGGGGACTTCCCGGAGCCCGGCCTTTTCGGCGGCCTTGTAGCGCCGTTCACCCGCCACGATCAGGTAGGTCCCGTCCCCGGAATCCTCCACGATCACGGGCTGGATGATCCCGTGCAGGCGGATCGAGGCGGCCAGCTCCTCCAGGGAGGCTTCGTCGAAGGTCTTCCGGGGCTGGAGGGGGTTGGGCACGAGCCGGCCCAGGGGCACGCTCCGCAGTCCCTCGGGGACGGGGGGCCGGTGCTCGCCCTCGGGACCTTCCAGGGCCTCCAGGCGGACCTCGACCTCGCTTTCCGGGATCAGGGCCCCCAGTCCCTTGCCCAGGCCGAACTTAGCCACGGGACAGGATCTCCCCCGCCAGGCGCTCGTAGCTCTTGGCGCCCACGCAGTCGGGATCGTAGAGGCAGACCGGGACCCCGTGGGAGGGGGCCTCCGAGAGCCGCACGTTCCGGGGAATGATGGTCCGGAAGACCCGGTCCTTGAAGTACTGGGTGACCTGCTGGACCACCTGCTGGGCCAGCTTGGTGCGGGAATCGTACATGGTGAAGAGGATCCCCCCGATCCGCAGGCGGGGATTCATGCTTTTCTGTACGAGGCTCACGGTCTGGAGGATCAGGGTCAGGCCCTCCAGGGCGAAATACTCGCACTGGAGGGGCACCAATACCTCGTCGGCGGCATTGAGGCCGTTCAGGGTCAGGATACCCAAGGAGGGGGGGCAGTCGATCAGGACGAAATCGTACCGGTCCAGGACGGGCCGCAGGGCCTTCTTGAGGTAGTCGTTCCGGTCCTCCTTGTCCACCAGCTCCACGGTCGCCCCGGAGAGTTCGATGGAGGACGGGGCGAGGTCCAGGCCCTCGACCTTGGTCGGCACGATGACGTCCGAAAGGGCCAAGGCCCCGGACAGCACCTCGTAGATGCCCCGGGAACCGGTCTTCCCGCCCACCCCGCTGGTGAGGTTGGCCTGGGGATCGAAATCCACCAGGAGGACCCGCTTCCCGGCCTTGGCCAGGTACGCTCCGAGGTTGATGGCGGAGGTGGTCTTTCCGACCCCTCCCTTCTGGTTGACGAAAACGACGGTTCTGGCCATCGGAACATCCTTCTCCCGAGCCGCCCCGAGGCGCGGCGCGGCATTCTACCATATCCGGGCCGCCCCGCGCTACCGAAGCCCGGGCGGCTTGACCGGCCTTCCGACATATCAGTACTGTACCTACATAGGGCGCGGCTCCCGACATGGTTACGGAAGTTCCGGTTTTTGGGCGCACCGCCGATTCCGCTCCGCCGGGAGCGGGAATTCCCGCGATCGAGGTACACCATGCTCAAGGAAAAGGTCCAGAAAGCCATACAGGACGTGCGCCCCTCCCTCCAGGCCGACGGGGGCGACATCGAGCTCATCTCCGTTTCCGACGACGGCCTGGTGAAGGTCCGCCTCAAGGGTGCCTGCGGGTCCTGCCCCATGGCCACCATGACCCTGAAGAACGGGGTGGAGAACTACCTGAAGAAGGTTATCCCGGAGGTGAAGGAAGTCGTGCAAGGGTAAAAAACCGCCTACGGCGGCTTTTTACCCTTGCAGCGACGAAGCGCGCCCGGAAGGCGCGCTTCGTCGATTTACCGATCTGCTTTTTTGACGGCGGTTTTCAGCCTTGCAACGACGAAGCCCGCCTGCCGGCGGGCTTCGTCGAATTCTACAGGAAACCTTTATTGGCAGCCGGTTTTCGCGCAGCGAAAACCGATCGCTGAGCCGCGCTCGGGGCTGCGCCCCGAGGCAACGAAGCCCGCCGGAAGGCGGGCTTCGTCGAATTCTACAGGAAGCCTTTATTGGCAGCCGGTTTTCGCGCAGCGAAAACCGATCGCTGAGCCGCTATGCGGCTCAGCGGACTCCATCGTCACATGCGTCATCCGGCTGGTTGAACCGGGCGGTTTCGGCGGAATGGGCCTTGCCGCAGAGGTCCATGGGAATTTGCTGCATCTCGTGGCCGCAGCAGTCGGGAGCGGAGTTCGTGTCCTTCACGATCTTCTCTTTCCCGCAGTCCTTGCATTTATACGCCTTGTCCGCCATATGCCCTCCTATCCAACCTGGGGTTCGTTTCCTACGTTCAATGTACTGCCTCGGGGGCGGTTCCGTAAACATCGACCGCCGAAGGCGGTTCAACGATTAAGGCGTGCCAGCTCCGAGATCCTGTCCGCCATCCGCTCCAGGGGCACCTGCTCCGTGACATGCCCCAGTTCGAAGGCCACCTTGGGCATGCCGTAGACCACGCTGGAAGCTTCGTCCTGGCCCAGGGTGATGCCGCCCTCCCGGAACAGGGCGCCCAGCTCCCGGGCCCCGTCCCGGCCCATGCCGGTCATGATCACTCCCAGGGCCCGGTTCCCGTATTCCCGCGCCACGCTGGCAAAGAGGACATCCGCGCTGGGGCGGTGCCCGTTTTCCGGGGGGGCGTCGGAAAGGCGAGCCACGGCGGCCAGGCTCTTCTTCTCCACCAGCAGGTGCTTGTCCCCCGGGGCGATCAGGACCCGGCCCGGCTTCAGGAGATCCCCGTCCGCGGCCTCCTTCACGTCCAGGGGGCAGATCCGGTCCAGACTGCGGGCGAACTCCTCCGTGAAGCCCGGGGGCATGTGCTGGACCACCACGACAGGCGGGACCAGCCGGGGGTCGATCCGGGCGAAGACCTGGCGCAGGGCGTTCGGCCCACCGGTGGAGATGCCGATGGCCACCAGGTCGACGGGTCCGGGGGACCGGGCGGGCACGGGCTTTTCCGCCGGCTTCGGGGAACGGCGGGCAGCGGGAGGCGGAGGAGCCGAGGTGCCGGGCTCCTTCTCCAGCATCAGCTCCGGGGATTCGAAGGGGTACGCGGCCGGGGTCTTGCCCCGGCTCTTCTGGTACTGGGTACCGTAGGCCAGGAGGAGCCGGGCAAGCTCTCCCGCCACGGTGTGGATGTCCGAGGAGACCGAGCCGGAGGGCTTGGTTATGAAGTCCGCGGCTCCCAGGGCCAGGGCCTCCATGGTGACCTCGGCGCCCTTCTTCGCCACCGCGGAGAGTACGACCACGGGTATCTCGATCCCCAGGCGACGGCGCTCCTTCAGGAACTCGATGCCGTTCATCTCGGGCATCTCGATGTCCAGGACGATCACGTCGGGATTGCAGCGCGGGATCTTCTGCAGGGCGAACAGGCCGTTCATGGCCCTGTCCGCCACCTTGAGGCCCGGGGTCGCCTCGATCATCTTGGAGACGAGATTGCGCATCAACGCGGAGTCGTCCACGACCAGCACGTTCACGGGATCCGGCACTCTGTTCCTCCATGCATGGCGTACGGCTCGCCGGGCGGGCCCGGCCGGGTCGGGGAAGGATCCGTCATGGCTTCACGTCCTTCTTGTAGAAGCAGGCCCATTCGGTCTTGACGAACTCGAACCGGGTATTCATCCCGAAAAGGGACTCGCTGTGGCCGATGAACAGGAAGGACTTGGGTCCCATGGTCTCGTAGAAGCGCTCCACCGCGGCCTTTTGGGCGACCTCGTCGAAGTAGATGAGGACGTTGCGGCAGAAGACGACATCCATGTTCCGGAGTCCGGAATCGTTCTTGAGGTTGTGGTAGTCGAAGCGGACGAGCTTTTTGACGTCCTCCCGGATCTGCCATCCGTTGGGCTTCCGCTCGAAGTACTTGGGCAGGTACGCTTCGGGGATCCCGACGATCCGCGAGTCCGGATAGAAACCCTCCTTGCCGACCATGAGGGACTTGAGGCTTATGTCGCTGGCGACGATTTCGCAGGTCCAGCCGGCCGGAAGGATCTCCCGGAGCAGGAGGGCGATGGTGTAGGGTTCCTCCCCGGTGGAGCAGCCGGCGCTCCAGATGCGGAGCTTGCGGTCCGGAGAGGTCCCCCGGATCCGGATGAGTTCCGGAACCACGAACTTCTCCAGGGCGTCGAAGTGGGGCTGGTTCCGGAAAAACCGGGTCAGGTTCGTGGTCACCGAGTCCAGCAGGATCTTGAGCTCCTCCCGGTCCCGGGTTATCAGGTTGAAGTAGTCCCGGAGGCTGTCGGTCATCTTCTCCCGCAGGCGTTCCCGCAGGCGGCTTTCCAGGATGGATCGGTTGGTGGCGGAGAAATGGATACCGCTCTCGTCGTAGATCAGCTTCCGGTACAGCTCGAACTCGGCGTCGGGTAGGAAATCGGACATAGGAACGCCCTTCCGCTCGCCGCTATACCGCGGCGGCTTTCGATGGTTCGACGCCGACGAATCGCTCCTCGGCTCTCGCGTCCCGGACACGAGACGCTCCCTACCAGGGGAATCTTCGCCGGGCATGTTCAAAGCTGGTTTCCGAGGCGGTTTTATACTGCGGGAGTCCAAATATCAGGATCCCGTGCTGAAAATCTAGTGCCCCGTTTCCGGGGGTGTCAATAGTGGCTTCCGGTCCGCCCGGAAATCATTCCTGAAATTTCGGAAAACCCGGGATAAACCCATCGCAGCCCGCGAATTCCCGGATCCCCGGGATATAGTATGGAGTATGGCAACCGAGGATGTCGTACTGTCCGTGCGGGGCGTCGCCGCCGGGTTCGGGGACGAGGCTCCCCTGGTCGTGCTCCAGGACGAGCCCCGCTCGTCCTCCCTAAGGATCCCCGTGGGCCCCTACGAGGCCAGTTCCATCATCCTGGAGGTGGAGGGCATCGCGCCCTACCGGCCCCTGGCACACGACCTCCTGGCCACCTTCTTCCGGGACCACGGTTTCCTCCTGGAGTCCGCCCGCATCTACGACGCGATTCCCGACGGCGACGGCGGGGAGCGGTTCCTGTCCAGGATCCGGTACCGCAAGGGTCTCCGCAAGTGGGAGAAGGAGGTCCGGCCCTCGGACGCCATCGCCCTGGCCCTGCGCCTGGGGGCGCCCATCCTGGCGCCCCGGGAGTTCCTGGACCGCCGGGAAGCCCGCCGGGCCGCCGCGGCCGGGGACACCCGCCTACCCCTCTACCTGCAGGTCCCCCGATCCGAGGCAGCCGGTTCCCGCAGCGATCGGTAGGACGCTTCGGCCCTTGCCGATCGTCCCGGGGGAACCTAGAATACCAGGTATGAATATTTTCTCGTCCCTCGTGGAGTTCCTGCGCGGCATCCTCGGCCGCGGGGGACCCGACGCGGCAAAAAAAGCGGAATTAAGAAAGATCTACGCCTACCTTTCCCAGATCCGTCCACCCTACTACAAGCCCAAGGGGAACCTGGTCCTGCCGGGCTTTGCCCAGGGGGTATACAATTTCCGGGCGATCCTCCGGCCCCTGGTGGACATGGCCCGCAAGACCATCTCCCATTCGGACATCCGGATCTACCAGCGCTTCTTCGACCTCCTCGTCGACGCCCGCCTGCCCGAGGAGACCCGGCAGAGGAAGGCCTCTTTCGCCTACGAGGGGATGAAGGCCCGCATCGCGAACGCCGTGAAGGAGGACGAGGAGTTCGAGATCATCGGCCGGGAGTTCCAGGATTTCCTGCACCAGGTGGATTCCCTCTCGATCGGCGACCTCGACCGCGAGCTCGCGGAAGTCGAGCAGTTCTCCGACATCTGCCGCTTCGACTGGGACCGCATCATCGGCCTCTTCGACCCGGGGGCCAACATGGACAACCCCGGCTACCGGCCGGACTTCCGGCCCGCGGAAGGCGAGAAGGTCCTGCCCGAGCTCGTGGACCTCTACTACATCCTGGGGGATTTCGCCTTCGAGGAGGGGCTGGCCCAGAACCTCCTCATCATCCTGGAGCGCCAGGCGCCCCAGACCCCGGTCTCCACCCAGAGGCAGAAACTGGACAAGATCTTCGCGGCCCTCAACAAGGGCCTGGCCCTCCGCCTCCACCGGGACGTCCTCCTGGCCCTGATCCGGGCCCTGAAGTCGGACCCCGTCTACGATCCGCCCCTGGTGCGGGAGACAAACGACTACGTGGAGCGCTACCGGCGCCGCATGGTCACCCAGTACGAGAAGGACCGGGAGCGGCTCCAGCGGGAGCAGCACGAGAACGCCATCTCCACGGACATCGACGCCCTGTTCGGCGGCACGGAGGTCGCCCCCGTGGACGGCTACGACGAGGAGGAGGACGCCTACCTCCGCCGGGAAAGCCCCAACGGGTTCACCCACATCAAGCCCCTGCGGATCCTCAAGACCTTCGTCCACAACACCTTCGAGAAGGAGATCAAGGAGCCGGTCAAGCGCATCCTGGTGGAGGGGTACTTCGACAACAAGGGCTTCCAGAACAACCTTGCCAACATCATCTACCAGTGCGAGAGGTCCGCGGGCCGCATCGACGAATTCGAGGCCTCCCTGCGCGGCAACGGCCGGATCAGCATCGTGGCCATGAAGCGCTACGTGGAGGAGATGCGCCGGGGCAAGGACGTGTCCCAGTTCCTGAACCGCCTGGTGGACGCCATCAACCAGCGGGCCCGGGAGATCTGCGAGGACGAAACCCGGCTCCTGCAGATGCTCGAGGAGTCCATGGGGGACCTGCTGACCGACTACCGCCGCCCCAGCCCGGACCTGGTCACCAACATCCGAACCCTGGGGGGAGCCCGCAACAAGGAGATCCTGGGCCAGGTCGCGGAGGGCCGGCGCCACCTGGACACCCTCCTCCGGATCATGCGGAACTTCACCTACATCCGCGCGCCGGGAACGCCTCCCGGGACGCCCGGGGTCGCGGTGGAGCCCCCGGGCCTGGCGGAGGCGGAACCGGCCCCCTAGCCCCTCGCCTTGACGGGCCGGGACGGGGCGTGCTAGAAACGCCCGTGGAATCCCACGACGATTCTTCCCTAGGACACTACTGCGGAGTGGCCGGAATCCGGTCCCCCTCCCCCCTCGACGTACCCTCCGCCCTCTTCTACATGCTCTTCGCCCTCCAGCACCGCGGCCAGGAGAGCGCCGGAATCGTCTGGGCCGAGGGGGGCGCCCACCGGGCGGACCGGCGGCTGGGCATGGTCTCCGCCGCCGCGGACGCCTGGCTTTCCGGCCGGGCCGCCTCGACGGGAGGCATCGGGCACGTCCGGTACTCCACCGCGGGGGGCGGCGGGATCCGGAACGCCCAGCCCCTGGCGGTGGAATGCTCCAAGGGGAGCGTGGCCCTGGCCCACAACGGCAACATCTCCAACTCCGCGGCCCTCCGGGCGGCCCTGACCCGGGAGGGGGCCATCTTCCAGTCCTCCTCGGATTCCGAGCTCATCCTGCACCTGATCAGCCGGAGCCGGGCCGAGGGGATCGAGGCCATCCTGCGGGAGGCCCTGGCCCCCCTGGAGGGCGCCTACAGCCTCTGCATGCTCTGGGGGGAAACCCTGGTGGCGGTCCGGGACCCCTGGGGCTTCCGCCCCCTGCACCTGGCGGAAAAGGACGGGGTCCGGTACGTGGCCAGCGAGACCTGCGCCCTCCACGCCCTGGGTCCCTCGATCTCCCAGCGGGAGGTCCTGCCCGGGGAGGCCGTGATCGTGGACGATCACGGGGAGCGGTCCTTCTTCCTGCCTGCGGCCCCCCGGCGGGCCCGCTGCGTCTTCGAACTCCTCTACTTCGCCCGGCCGGACTCCCGGGTCTTCGGGGAGTCCGTGCACGCCGCCCGGGAACGCTTCGGGGAGGCCCTGGCGGAGGCGGATGACGTGGAAGCGGACCTGGTGGTGCCCGTCCCGGACTCGGGGAACCTGGCCGCCCTGGGCTACGCCCGGCGGGCGGGGATCCCCTTCGAGTTCGGGATCACCCGGAACCACTACGCGGGCCGATCCTTCATCCTGCCCACCCGGGCGGAGCGGGAGTTCGCGGTGCGCATGAAGCTACACCCGGTGCCGGAGATCGTGGGGGGCAAGCGGGTGGTCCTGGTGGACGACTCCCTGGTCCGGGGCACCACGAGCCGCCTGATCGTGGGACTGCTCAAGGAGGCCGGGGCCCGGGAGGTCCACCTCCGCCTCTCCGCCCCGGAGCTCACGGGCCCCTGCGGCTACGGCATCGACATCCCGGACCGGTCCGAGCTCATCTCCAACCGGATGAGCCCCGCGGAGATCGCCCGGTACGTGGGGGCCGACACGGTCCGCTTCCTGCCCCCGGACCTCCTGCGGAGCCGCCTGGCCGAACCCTCCGAATACTGCTACGCCTGCTTCGACGGCGACTACCCCTGCCCCATCCGGAACGGGGAGGGAAAGGAAACCCCATGCCCGTAGACAGCTACAAGAAGGCCGGAGTGGACATCGCCGCCGGCGACGCCTTCGCCGACTTCATCCGGGACCTGCCCTCCAAGGCGGTGTCCAAGGCCATCGGAGGCTTCGCCGGCGGGGTGCCCCTGGACCTGAGCGGCTGGAAGGAGCCCATGCTCCTGTCCACCACGGACGGAGTGGGTACCAAGCTCCTGGTGGCCAAGAAGTTGGGACGCTGGGACAGCATCGGCATCGACCTGGTGGCCATGAGCGTGAACGACCTGGCGGTCTGCGGGGCCGACCCGATCTCCTTCCTGGACTACATCGCCTGCGGGCGGATCCGGGAGGAGGTCCTCCGGGACGTGATCCGGGGGGTCGTGGCGGGCTGCGAACAGGCGGACTGCGTTTTGGCGGGAGGCGAGACCGCGGAGATGCCCGACGTCTACGGCCCGGACGACCTGGACCTGGCGGGCTTCTGCGTCGGAGTCGTGGAGAAGTCCGGGATGCTGCCCCTCCTCTCCCGCATCGAGGCGGGGGACGCCGTCCTGGGCCTGCCCTCCTCGGGGGTCCACTCCAACGGTTACTCCCTGGCCCGTAAGTGCGTTCCCGAGGACGACCGGACCGCCTGGGAGGAACTCCTGACCCCCACCCGGATCTACGTCCGGGAGCTTCGACTGCTCCGGGAGACGGGAAAGCTCCTGGCCGCGGCCCACATCACCGGGTCCGGCCTGGAGGCCAACTTCGAGCGGGTGATTCCGAAAAGCCTAAAAGCCCGGTTCACCTGGGACTGGCCCCGGCCGGGCATCTTCGACCGGATCCAAAGGGGCGGGAACGTCCCCGAGGAGGAGATGCGCAGGGTCTTCAACCTGGGGGTGGGTATCGCCTTCGTGGTGAAGCCCGCGGATGCCGACTCGACCCTGGCCCTCTGCCGGGACCGAGGCATCCCCTGCTTCCCCCTGGGCGAGCTCGTCCGTGCCTAATCTGGCCGTCCTGGCCTCCGGCTCGGGCTCCAACTTCGAGGCCCTGGCCCGGGCCCTGGAGCCCACGGAGCACGAGTGCGTCCTCCTGGTCTGCGACCGGGCGGGCGCCGGGGCCTTCGAGCGGGCGGCCCTCCTGGGCG
Organism: Spirochaetota bacterium; assembly: GCA_022703505.1. Classification (GTDB taxonomy): domain Bacteria; phylum Spirochaetota; class Spirochaetia; order Treponematales; family UBA12059; genus JAAYUR01. Next base: position 41,611 of record JAKLDN010000011.1, read on the forward strand.
TGCCCGCCCGGCACGTGTCCTACACGGGTCGCCCCCGCGCCGAGGCGGAGGCCGAGATCGAGGCCCTCCTGTCGGAGGCGGGCTCGGACCTGGTGGCCCTGGCGGGCTTCCTCCGCCTCCTGTCCCCGGACTTCGTCCGGCGCCGGGCCGGGCGGATCCTGAACGTCCACCCCGCCCTCCTGCCCGCCTACCCGGGCCTGGACGCCCTCCGGCGCGCCTGGGACGCCGGGGAGGAGGTCTTCGGCGCCACCATCCACCTCGTGGACGAGGGCATGGACACCGGCCCCGTCCTCCGCCAGGGAAACCTCAAGCGGCGTCCCGGAGAGAGCTTCGAGGACCTGGAGGCCCGGGTCCACGCCCTGGAGCACGAGCTCTATCGCCGGACCGTGCTCGAGCTGCTGGACGGGATCGCCCGCGAAGGCTCCCCGGGGGGCCGGCGGTGAACGTCCTGGTGATCGGGTCCGGCGCCCGGGAGCACGCCCTGGCCCGGCGCCTCGGGACCGAAGGGAACCGCGTCTCCTGCGCCCCCGGCAACGCGGGCACCGCGGGGATCGCCGACAACCTGCCGCTCAACCCGGACGACGCGGAGACGGTACTCCGGGCCTGCCGGGAGCTCGGGGCCGACCTCGTGGTCATCGGCCCCGAGGATCCCCTGGCCGCGGGCCTGGCGGACCGGCTTCGCGACGCCGGGTATCCCGTCTTCGGCCCCGGCGCCCGATCCGCCCGCCTGGAATCCAGCAAGGACTTCGCCCGGGCCTTCGCGGAACGCCACGGGGTACCCCGGGCCCGCACCGAAGTCCTTCGCACCGAATCGGACTTGCGGGACTACATCGGCCGGACCTCCGGGAAACGGGTCCTCAAGAAGAGCGGTCTGGCCGCGGGCAAGGGGGTCCTGGAGTCCTCGGATCCCGGTGAGCTCCTTTCCTTCGGCCGCTCGGTCCTGGCCGGGGACGTGCTGTTGGCGGAGGAGTTCCTGACGGGACGGGAACTCTCGATCTTCGCGGTCTGCGACGGGACCCGGCGCGTCGTCCTTCCGGCCTGCGCGGATCATAAAAAACCCCATCCCGGGAACCTTGGCCCGAACACCGGGGGCATGGGAGCCCTCTGCCCCGTGCCCTTCGCCGGGCCGGACCTGCTGGCCCGGATCGAGGCCGAGGTCGTCGAGCCGACCTTCCGGGGCATCGCCCGGGAGGGCCTTGCCTACCCCGGGGTCCTCTTCCTGGGGATCATGGCCGCCCCGGACGGCCCGAAGCTCCTGGAGTACAACGTCCGCTTCGGGGACCCCGAGACCCAGTCCCTCCTGGCGGTCCTGGGGGGGAATCTCGGGGACCTCCTGGCTTCGGCGGCCTCGGGCCGCCTGGACCCGGGGGCCGGGGCGGCGGCCGCGGCGGCTCCGGACACCTGGGCCTGCGGCTTCGTGGCCGCCGCCCCGGGCTACCCGGGATCCTACCCCAAGGGCATCCCCGTGGAGGCACTGCCCGAGGATAACCCCGGCCGAAGCCTCCTGTTCCACGCCTCCACCCTGCGGGACGCCTCCGGCCGCCTGGTCACGGGGGGCGGCCGCTGTTTCACGGCCGTGGGGCTGGGGTCCACCCCGGCGGAAGCCCGGGAGAACGGCCTGGCCGCGGCGCGGGGCATCCGTTTCGAGGGGGCCTGGTTCCGTGAGGATATAGGTTCGACCGTATAGGAGCCACTCAGGACTCAACATTCAGGACTCACCACAGAGGCGCGCGATGCCGGCTTAGCCGTCATCGCGGCAGCGAGCTTGCGCTCGCCGAGGTTTCCGCAAACCTGTTCCGAGTCCTGTCGCCTGACACCTGTCGACAAAAAAAAGCCGAGCCTGAAAGCTCGGTTTGGGGAGGGAACGCGGATTGAGCGCTCCAGCGCCGATCGAGCGACCGATGGGAGTCGAACCCACTTCTCGAGCTTGGGAAGCTCGGGTAATACCGGTATACGACGGTCGCTCGCTCGGCGCTGAGCCGTCCCCGCGGGACGGCCGCTCAAACCGCGCTCCCTGAAGGGACGGCCGTTCGGCCGCCTCGGGACGCGCGATGTGCGCAGGATCATGATACGAAAAACCACGCCGGTTGTCAACCTGAAGTCCGCTGCGGGCCGCCGACTCCGATAGAAAAGGGGCTGTCCAAAAAGCTCGGATAGCTTTTTAGACAGCTGGTATTAGTGTAGCAGTTTCTAACGTTCTCAAGAGAACGTTAGAAACTGCAAGGGGTGTCCAATAAGCAACCAACTTATTGGACACCCCGGATCTATATAATTCCGGAGTCTCCGTGCCTCAGGCGACGTAGCTCTCCAGGATCTCCGAGCGGTTCGACTGGGACAGGCGCTTCAGGGCATTCTTCTCGATCTGCCGGATCCGCTCCTTGGTCAGGGAGAAGCGCTCCCCGATCTCCTTGAGGGACATGGCCCTGCGGCCGTTCAGCCCGAAGCGGTACTGGATGACCTCGCGTTCCTTCTCCGTCAGGGTCCGGAGCACGGAGTTGATGTCCTCCCGGAGGTTGTTCTCGATGGCCGTGTTCTCCGGGGATACGTAGGCGTCGTTCTCCACGAAGTCCCCCACCACCGAGGAATCCCGCTCGTCGAAGACCGGGGTCTCCAGGGAGATGAGGTCCCGGGACACGTTGACCAGGTCCGCCACGTGGTCCGCGTCCATGTCCAGCATCCGGGCGATCTCCCGGATCTCCCCGTCCTCGCTCATCCCTCCGGTGACGAACTTGCGGGCCTTCTCGATCTGGACCAGCTCGTTGGCCCGGTTGAGGGGCAGACGGATCATGCGGCTCTTCTCGCAGACCGCCTTGAGGATGGCCTGGCGGATCCACCATACCGCGTAGGAGATGAAGTGGTAGCCCTTGTCCACGTCGTAGCGCTCGATGGCGTTGATGAGGCCGATGTTCCCCTCGCTGATGAGGTCCGATAGGGGCAGGCCCTGGTTCTGGTACTTCTTGGCGATGTTCACGACGAAGCGGAGGTTCGACTTGACCAGCATGTCCTTGGCGGCCTGCTCGCCCCGGGCCGCGGCGCGGGCGTAGGTGTCTTCCTGCTCCCGGGTCAGGAGGGGGATGCGGTTGATTTCCTTGAGGTAGAGGGAGAGTATATTCTCGTCGCTGGTGAGCTCGGTGGTGCGGATGTTCTTACGGGCGGCAGAAGTCTTCATGATTCCTCCCGCCGTCTATATAGCAGGGTCCGTGCCAAGTCGAGCGACAGACGTCGGGAATCAGGAGACGGGTAGGAACGGCCGGCGGAAAATCGAATCCATTTGCATGTATATTAAATAATTACAAGGGCTCCTAATAATCGCCGCGGCGGGCCCGGAGGCCTGCGCCGCGTCCATGCCCAGGCCTCGGTTTTGCAAGTCCATGTTTCCTTTCCACACGGTCTGCGGGAAGGGGCTTAAAACCGTATCAAAAAGATCCAGATCACGAGCCGAAGGCGGATTGGGTGCGCCCGCAGCACTGGCGAAAGGGCAGGCCCGAGCCGCAGGAGCACCGGGCGTCCGATTTCTGGAGGGTTCCCCTGCGGAAATTGCCCGGCAGGACCTTGGCCTTGTCCAGGAACCGGAAGGGGAAGGGGATCTCGAAGGCCTGGAAGAGCTCCAGCTTGTCGGAACAGGACTTCTCGGCCAAGGCGCCCGCCCCCGTGAGGCGCAGCCACGAGTCCGCTATGATCCGGGCCACCGCGTCCCGCTCCGCCTCGGTGCGGAAGCGGCCGCCCGGCCGGGATCCCAGGTAACGGCGGAGCTGGATGCTGAAGAAGGCCCGGAAGTCGTCCTTGTCCGCGCAGCCCGTGGATACCATGCCGTAGCCGTTGACCATGTGCCGGTAGAGCCGGCGCGCGGCTCCCCGGGGTTCCAGCTTCTGGGCCGATACGAGACTCTTCACGGCCAGCTCGGACTTCCCCAGCCGAAGGAGGGGAATGGACAACCAGTACAGGTATCGGGCCAGGGCCGCATGGCGGCCGGGCGGGCAGGCGTCCACGGCGGCGCGTAGGTGCCTCAGGGCGGCCTGCGCGTCGTGCCGGGCCAGGGATCGCATCCCCGCCCGGTAGTTCCGTTCCAGCTTGTCGTGCTCGTTCCCGCGCATGAGGATAAGGTACGAATACGGGAGCGCCGAATCAAGGCGGCCCGCCGCGGGGCCTGCATCGACTACGGCCGGCGCGGGGACGTCAGATACCCGCCCCGGGATCCCGGGCCAGCAGGAGGACCAGGCTGCGGGGAGCCAGTAGGTACTCCTCCTGGGGGGACAGGACGGGCTCGGTCCCGGGCTCCCGGATGTCCTGGGGGGAGGGCCGGGCGGTGTCCACCGAGAGGTGCCAGCGGGTGTCCGGCGGAGGAGGACAGATCCGGAACCGCACCTCGGCATCGGATGCGTTGAACATCAGGAAGAAGTCGTTGTCGTCCCGGTCCGCCACGATGTCCGCCCGGGACCCGTCGATCCGGGCCGCGATCATCCGGTCGATCCGGGCCCAATCCGGGGCCTTGCCGGAAGGATCGTACCAGGAGATGTCCGGGATGGCGTTGTAGTTGGCGTCCTTGCCGGTGAAGAACTCCGGGCGCCGGAAGGCCGGGTGCCGCAGGCGCAGGGCGATGAGCTCCCGGACGAAGCGGGAAAGGCCCCGGTTCTCGTCCGCCAGGGTCCAGTCGACCCAGGACACGGGGTTGTCCTGGCAGTAGGCGTTGTTGTTCCCCCCCTGGGTTCGGAGGAACTCGTCCCCCCCCAGGAGCATGGGGGTGCCGATGGACAGAAGGAGGGTGGCCAGAAGGTTCCGGGCCTGGCGCTCCCGCACGGCCAGGATGCCGGTGTCCTCGGTCGGCCCGTCCGCCCCGTAGCCGCAGGAGAAGTTGGCGTCGTGGCCGTCGGACTCGCCCTCCCCGTTCTCCCGGTTCCGTTTCCGCTCGTAGGTGACCAGGTCCCGGAGGGTGAAGCCGTCGTGGCTGGTGACGTAGTTGATCGAGTGAAAGGGTTTGCGGCCGTCCCGGAGGTAGAGGTCCGAGGAGCCCGTGATCCGGGTGCAGAAGTGCCGGACCTCGTGTCGGTCGCCGCGCCAGAACTTGCGCACGTCGTCCCGGAACCGGTCGTTCCATTCGGCCCAGCGCCCGCCCGGGAAGCTGCCCACCTGGTAGGCCCCCCCGGCGTCCCAGGCCTCGGCGATGATCTTGGTCTGCCTCAGGATGGGATCCTCGGCGATCTGCTCGATCACCGGAGGGTTTTCCAGGAGGCGCCCCTTGGAGTCCCGGCCCAGGATGGAACCCAGGTCGAAGCGGAACCCGTCCACGTGCATCTCCACGACCCAGTAGTGCAGGCAGTCCAGGATGAAGTTGCGCACCACCGGGTGGTTGCAGTTCAGGGTGTTGCCGCAGCCGGAGAAGTTCTTGTAGTACCGGGGGTCCTCGTCCAGGATGTACCAGATCGAGTTGTCCAGGCCCCGGAAGGAGACCGTGGGCCCGAGCTCGTTCCCCTCCCCGGTGTGGTTGAAGACCACGTCCAGGATCACCTCGATCCCGGCCCGGTGCAGGGCCTTCACCATGTCCTTGAACTCCGCGACCTGGGCGCCCCGGACCCGGGAGGCCGCGTAGGAGCTCTTGGGGGCGAAGAAGGCCAGGGTGTTGTAGCCCCAGTACTGGCGGAGCGGTTCGCCCGTGCGGGGGTTCTTGCGGGGATTGTCCAGGGAGTCGAACTCCTGGACCGGCAGGAGCTCGAGGCTCGTGATCCCCAGGGACTTGAGCCGGGGGATGGACTCGACCACCCCCCGGTAGGTGCCGGGATGCTCCACCCCGGAGCTGGAGTGGGCGGTCAGGCCCCGGACGTGGGTCTCGTAGATCACGCAATGGCGCAGGGGATAGTTGAGGGGCCGGTCGCCCTCCCAGTCGTACTGGTCGTCCACCACCACGCACTTGGGCACGTAGGCCGCGTCGTCCTCCTCGGAGAATCCGAGGTCCGCCTCCGGCCGGCCGGGGTCGTAGGCCCGGGCGCGGGAGAGGTCCCAGGTGACTTCCCCGGTCAAGGCCTTGGCGTAGGGATCCAGGAGGGCCTTGTTCGGGTTGAAGCGGAAGCCCCGCTCCGGGAGGAAGGGGCCTTCCGCCCTGTACAAATAGAGGGCCCCGGGAGCCAGGCCCTCCACGAAGACGTGCCAGATGTCCCCGGTCCGGTTCTGGTGGGGGTCCAGCCGGATCTCCCGCCAAGCCTGCCCGTCCTCCGGCTTCTCGTAGAGGCAGAGGGTCATCGCCAGGGCGTTGCGGGAAAAGACGGCGAAGTTCACGCCCCCGTCCAGGGGCTCGGCCCCGAAGGGGCGGGGGTGTCCGGGTCGCGCGGTCAGGTCGTTCCGGGGCAAGGGGGCTCCTCGATGGGGTACGGCGCAGTATAGCACGGCGGTGCGACCTTGGTGGTACGAAGCTTGTGACGGGATCGGCGCCCTCGTCAGCCCCCGAGAACCCGAAGGCGGGACCGGGCGGCCTCGGCCCGGCGGGCGGCCTCCTCGGGAGTGTCCGCTACGGCGGTCAGGTGCCCCATCTTGCGCCAGGGCCGGACCTCCCGCTTGCCGTAGAGATGGACCGTGACCCCGGGTACCGCCAGGGCCTCCGCCAGGCCCTCGTACTCGGGGACCCCGGAGGCCCCGGGATCGCCCAGGATGTTCAGCATCCGGGCCGGCCGGTACTGCTCCGTCGAGGCGGGAGGAAGGCCCGCCAGGATCCGGAAGTACTGCTCGAACTGGCTGGCCGCGCAGGCGTCCTGTGTGAAGTGCCCGGAGTTGTGGGGCCGCGGGGCCGCCTCGTTGACCAGGATCCGTCCGTCCCGGGAGAGGAAGAGCTCCACCGCGAAGACCCCGACGGCCCCGGCGCCTCCGGGGGATGCGGCATGGGCCGCCCGGTCCAGGGCCTCCACGCAGCGCAAGGCCGCGCGGAGGGCGGATTCCAGGACCTCCGGCGGCTCGTCCGCGGGGGCCCGGACGGAGTCGCAGAGGTTGGCCGCGGGATCGAAGACCATCTCGACGCAGGGGTAGGCGGCCGGCTCCGAGCCGGGAGCGCGGACGACCACCACCGCCAGCTCCTTGGAGAAATCCACCCGGGCCTCCAGGAAGCTTGGCCCGGGAAGGGGCTCGTCCGAGGGGCCGGAGAGGACCCGGACGCCCCGGCCGTCGTAGCCGCCCCGGCGCAGCTTCTGGACCACCGGAAAGCCTCCGACCCGGGCGGCCCGGGAACGGAGGGCCTCCGCTCGGTCGGCGGGGGGCAAGGCGGAAAGATTCTCGGGAAGGTCGACCCAGGGGGCCTGGGCCAGGCCCGCCTCGTCCCAGAGCCGCTTCTGGAGGCCCTTGTCCTGGATCCGCTCGAGGACCGCGGAGCCCGGGAGGACGGGGATCCCGCGGGCCTCCAGCTCCTTGAGGGCGTCCACGCGGACGTGCTCGATCTCGTAGGAGACGACGTCCACCCGGCCGCCCAGGTCCAGGACCGCCTCGGGATCCGAGAGGTCCCCGATCACGACCTCGTCCGCCAGGTCCGCTCCGGGCGAAGGAAAGTCCGGGCTCAGGACGGCGAAGTACGACGGATACTTCCGGGCCTCCTCGATGGTCATGCGGCCCAGCTGGCCGCCCCCGAGGAGGCCGATCCGGCGGAGTCCCACCTCAGCCCTCCCCGTCCGTGTCCCCGCCCGCGTCTCCGTCGGGCCCGGCGGGGCCGAATCCGAGCTCCGAGTCCGGTGCGGGGCGTACGGAGCGTCCCGCGTCCGGCCGGCCGGCCACCTCGGGGTTGCGCATGACGTCCCGGGGTTTGGAGCCCTGGGAGGGGCCGACGATCCCCTTCTCCTCCATCATCTCCACCAGGCGGGCGGCCCGGTTGTACCCGATCTTGAGCCTCCGCTGGAGGTAGGAGGCGCTGGCCTTGCCCTGCTGGAGGACGATCTCCAGGGCCTTCTCGAACAGGGGGTCGTCCCCCTCGTCGTCGAAGAGGGAGGGGCTCCCGTCCTCCTCGTCCTCGTCGAAGAAGATCTCGTCGTCGATGTAGTCCGGCTGGCCCAGGGTCTTCACGTGGCCCACGACCCGCTCCACCTCCTCCTCGGAGACAAAGGCCCCCTGCATGCGCACCGGGAAGGCGTCCTGGGCGGTGGACACGAGCATGTCCCCCTTGCCCAGGAGCTTTTCCGCCCCCACGGCGTCGATGATGATCCGGGAGTCGAACTTGCTGGCCACCATGAAGGCCACCCGGCTGGGGATGTTGGCCTTGATGAGGCCGGTGATCACGTCGATGGAGGGCCGCTGGGTGGCCAGGACCAGGTGGATCCCCACGGCCCGGCTCATGGCGGCCAGGCGGGCCAGGGTGCTCTCCAGCTCCTTGCCCGTGGTGGCCATGAGGTCCGCGAACTCGTCGATGACCACCACGATGTAGGGCATCGTCTCCGCGGCGAACTCCCGCTCCTTGATCCGGCGGTTGTAGCTCTTGATGTCCCGGACGCCGACCCCGTCCAGGAGGCTGTAGCGCCGCTCCATCTCGCAGATGCAGTACTGGAGGGCCTGGAAGGCCCGCTTGGGCTCCGTGACCACGGGGGTGAGGAGGTGGGGGATCCCGTTGTAGAGCTTGAGCTCCACGATCTTGGGATCGATGAGGAGGAGCTTCACCTCGTTCCAGCTCTTCCGGTACAGGATCGACAGGATGATGGAGTTCACCAGGACGGACTTGCCCGATCCTGTCGCACCCGCGATCAGGAGGTGGGGCATCTGGGTCAGGTCGATGATCTGGACCTCCCCGGCTATGTCCTTGCCCAGGGCCAGGGGGATCTCGAACTTGGCGGCCCGGAAGACGTCGGTCTCCACGATCTCCCGGAAGCTCACCACCGAGCGCTTGTCGTTGGGCACCTCGATCCCCACCGCGTGCTTGCCCGGGATGGGCGCCACGATGCGGACGCTGGAGGCGGCCAGGCGAAGGGCGATGTTGTCCGAGAGGTTCACGATCTTGGAGAGCTTGACCCCCGGGGCCGGGAGTATCTCGAACATCGTGACCACGGGACCCCGGCGGATCCCCGTGACCTCCGCCTCGATGTTGAACTCCGCCAGGGTGTCCCGCAGGACGTCCGCGGATCGGCGGGTCTTGTCGTCGATGACCCAGTACTGGCCGTCCGGGTAGACGGTGAGGATGTCCGTGGGCATCGAGTAGGCCGCGATGTGGATGGTCTTGGGCGCCCTGCGGGGGGACGGGGGAACGGACTCGAAGACGGGCAGGGGATGACGGCCCACGGGGGATCCGTCGGCTGCCGCGCCGTCCGCGTCCGCGCCGGCCCCCGGGGCTCCCGATCCGAAGGGCGAGCCCCGGCTGGGGCGCATCTCCGCCTCCGCCGTGGGGTCCGCGGCCACCCCGGCCAGGAGGGGCGGCCGGGCCGAGGATGCGGTCTCCGGCTTCGGCCCCGGCTCGGGCTCGGTGCGGCGGAACAGGACGGGGATGGGGGGCTCGGTCTCCCGATCCCCGCCGGATTCCCCGTCCGGACCCTCAAGCTCCTCCAGGGCGGCTTCCTCCTCGAACTCCGACAAGGCGTCCTCGGAGCCCCCGGGCGACCCGCGTTCCAGGGCGGCCGGCGGGACCAGACCGGGGGACGGGAAGGGAGGTTCGCCGGGTTCGGGCACGAGGGGGACGAATTTGGAGCGGCCGGATCCCGATCCGTCTGGGACGGAGGGAGCCGGACGGGCGGCGGGAGCCCGGGGGGCGGCATCCTTCGGGGCCGTCGGGGCGGCCGCTCCCTCCTCGTCCTCCTCCGCCTCGGGAGTCCCGGAATCCCCCCGGCCCGCGAGTCCCTTGAGCCGGACCAGGAGGGTTATCGAGAGCAGGAGGACCAGGACGCCCAGCGCGGTGGTCCCCGGCAGGCCCAGGGCCTCCAGGAGGGGGTAGGCGTCGTACCAGGGGCCGGGCTCGGCCAGGAACCGGGCCAGGAAGACCAGGACCAGGAAGGGAAGGGGCGCCCCGGAGAGGAGAACCAGGAGGTCCTTTCGGTACCCCGGAAGGAAGAGCACCCCGGAGGCCGCGAAGAGGAAGACCGGGAGACAGAGGGCCGCCCAGCCCAGGGGTCGGGTCAGGAGCCTCCCCGCGGAGGCCGGAAAACCCGCCCCGGGCCCCGCGGCCAGTCCCGCGGCCACGATGACAGCGGACAATGCGCCCAGGACCGCCAGGACGATCCCGACGCGCCCCGGCAGACCCGACTTCCTCGATCCGTCGTTGTTCAAACCCTGGACTCCACCTGTGGTTGTACGCGTCCCCCGGCCCGACAGGCCGTCGGGGACAGCATCAGTAGATTATCGGCGGATCAGCGGAACAGGAAGAGACCGGCAAGACCCGCGGGGATCAGATAGGCCGCGAACCAGGCCAGACGGCCCTTCCGCACCAGGGGCATGAGCAGGGAAAGCGAGGCGATCCCGGAGGCGAAGGCGACCAGGAATCCGACGGCCAGAGGAGCGGGCGCGACGACGGCGCCCAGGTCGGCCAGGTCCTTCAGCTCCAGGAGGAGGGCCCCGGCCACCGCCGGAACGGCCAGGAGGAAGGCGAACTCCCCGGCCGTGTCCCGATCCAGGCCCGCCGCCAGCCCCGCGGAAATGGTGATACCGGACCGGCTGATGCCGGGCAGGACGCCGATCCCCTGGGCCAAGCCGATCAGGGCGCCCCGGCCGAGGCCGAGACGGCCGTAACCCCGGGTTCCCCGGAACCGGGAGGAACCGATCAGCAGCGCCGCCGTGACCAGGAGGAACGCCGAGGCGATGCGGGGAGACTCCACCGGCAGGAACTTCTCGATCCCCAGACCCGTGACCGCCGTGACGGCCGTGGCGGCCAGGGCAGGCGGCACCAGGGCAAGGTTTTCCGCGTCCTGGGCCGGGACGTCCCCGCGTCGGGCGGCCCATCGGACCAGGGCCGCCAGGATGCCGCCGATCCGCGCTCGGAAGACTACCAGGATGGACAGGAGGGTCGCCGCGTGCAGGATCACGTCGAAAAGCCGGGGCACCTCGGAAAGGCCGAAGAGCTCCCGGAGGGCCAGGAGGTGGCCGCTGGAGGATACGGGAAGAAACTCGGATACTCCCTGGAAAAGGCCCAGGATCAGGGCTTGCATGAATGTCATGGGAGCCACTATAGCGGGGCTCCCCGAGCGTGGGAAGGGGAACCGGTCCGCCCCGCGGATCGATCCCTGAAACAACCTCGACGAGCGTCAGCTCGTCGCCGGGAACGGAGGTTCGCCCCGCGGACCGGCCCCGAGAAGCCTCGACGAGCGTCAGCTCGTCGCCGGGAACGGAGGTCCGCCCCGCGGACCGGCCCCGAGAAGCCTCGACGAGCGTCAGCTCGTCGCCGGGAACGGAGGTCCGCCCCGCGGACCGGCCCCGAGAAGCCTCGACGAGCGTCAGCTCGTCGCCGGGAACGGAGGTCC
>JAKLDN010000012.1 GCA_022703505.1 Spirochaetota bacterium
GGGCCTTCAGGGGGGAGACGTAGAGCACCGAGAGCCGACCCGGCTCGTACTCCCCCCGGACCAGCCGGGAGATCGCGTCCAGGAAGGCGGCCAGGGTCTTGCCGCTCCCCGTAGGGGCCAGGGCCAGGACGTGCTCCCCCGCGGCGATCCGGGGCCAGGCCGCCGCCTGGACGGCCGTGGGCTCCCCGTAGGTTTCCCGGAACCAGGAAGGGATGAGAGGGTGGAAGCTCGGGGGGAAGGGTTCGTCCATGCCGGTCATGGTACCCCGGCGGCCGCGGGGCTTCAAGTTCTAGGTCGAGGACCGGACGCGGACCCGGGCGGCCCGGGTCCGCAGCAGCCCGGCGTAGTCCTCCAGGAGGCGTTCCGGCGTGGCGGGCAGGGTCTCCCAGAGGGGATCCAGGACCCGCAGTGGACGGAAGCCCTGGAGGACCACGGAATCCTCGGGCTCCAGGAGTTCGGCGAGGCTCCGGATCTCCCCGGTCTCGGCGATGCCGGGGGCGCAGGTGATGCGGAGCTCGTAGGGCACCCCGAGGGAGCGCACGACCCGGAGGGATTCCAGGACCCGTTCCCCCGCGTCCGGAACCCCCGGCGCGACACGGTCGTAGCGGTCCGGGGTCGTCTTCAGGTCCAGGGCGACGAAGTCCGCCCCCACCCCCTCGATCCGGTCCGGGAACGAGCCGTTGGTGTCCAGCTTGACCTTGAAGCCCCGGTCCCGCAGCTCCCGGGCCAGGAGGGGCAGGTCCTCCCGCAGGAGGGGCTCCCCCCCGGAGAGGACCACACCGGACAGGACCCTCCTCCGGGTGTCCAGGAAGGCCAGGGCATCCCCGGCGGTGGACAGGTCCTCCGGGAAGGGGGGAAGGACCAGGTCGGGATTGTGGCAGTAGGGACAGCGGAAGTTGCAGCCCGCCAGGAAGAGCACGGCGGAGACCCGGCCGGGATAGTCGATGAGGCTGGTCTTCTGGACGGCTACCCCCCAGGCCGCCGTCCGCTCCGCCGCCGGGGCTTCCACGGTGCCTAGGCCGTCTCGGGGACCGTCTCCAGGAAGGCACGGAGCTCCGTGACGCTGTACGCCCGGTAGACCTCCCGGTCCTCGAGGTCCCGGAGCACCGCGGTCGGACAGGAGAGCACCCCGTAGGCCCGGGCCAGTTCCAGGCCCTGGGGCGAATCGACGTCCGCCTCCCTCCCCAGCAGCCCCGTGCCCTCCAGGTAGTCCCGGACGGCCGGGCAGTTGGGACAGGAACGGCGGGTGAACAGGATGTACGAGGCCGGCCCCATGACGTCGCTCAGGGTCGGCGCCTGTTCCCCGGTGAAGAGGTCGGGATGCTCCGCCGGGGCTTCCCAGAGGAGGGCGTGGCCGGAGACCGGCGCGGGCGGCTGAGGGGCGTCCCCCAGGGCCGAGGGGATCCCGGAGGGCAGGCGGTAGGTCGCCCGATGGGAAAACTCCTCCCGCTTGCCCGCGTTCCAATTTTTGACGGAGCGATAGTATCCCACGATCCGGCTGTACACCTCCGTGGGGGTGCCCTGGACGGAAGCGAGGTCCGCCTTCAGGCCGGCCAGCCTTTTTTCGATCGTTGCCGTATCCATGTACCCTCCTGTGAGGTAAATCGGTGAAGGGGTGAATCGTGAATACGTGATTCCTGAATTCGATTCTCGACGCGTTCAGGACCTCAAGCGGCTACAGCCGCTCCATTCACCCATTCACCCATTCACCCATTCACTTATTCTCTTCCTTCCGCCAACTCCCTCTCCAGCGCCCGGATCTCCTCCCGGAGCCGGGCCTCCTTCTCCTCCTTGCACCGGGGGCAGGCGAAGTGCTTGCCCGAGAGGTAGCCGTGCACGGGGCAGACCGAGAAGGTCGGGGAGATCGTGAAGTACGGAATGCGGTAACCGCCCGCTACGGCCTTCACCAGGTCCCGGACCGCCTCCCATTCCTCCACCGCCTCACCCAGGAAAATGTGGAAGACTGTACCGCCGGTGTACTGGGTCTGGAGCTCCTCCTGGTGGTCCAGGGCGTCGAAGAGGTCCTCCGTGAACTCCGCGGGCAGCTGGGAGGAGTTCGTGTAGTAGGGTTCCTCCCGGCCGGAGGTGACGATCTCGGGGTACTGCTTCTTGTCGTGCTTGGCCAGGCGGTAGGAGGTGCTCTCCGCGGGGGTCGCCTCCAGGTTGAAGAGCTCCCCGGTCTCCTCCTGGAAGTCCTGGAGCCGCTTGCGCATGTAGCCCAGGACCTCCAGGGAGAAGGCCTTGCCGTCCGGGGTCTCGATCCCCTTTCCCAGGAAGTTCAGGCAGCACTCATGCATCCCCACGAGGCCGATGGTGGAGAAGTGGTTGTCGAAGGACCGAAGGTAGCGCCGGGTGTAGGGGAAGAGCCCCGCCTCCAGGAGCCGGGAGCAGACCTTCCGCTTGATCCGGAGGCTTTGGGCGGCCAGGTCCAGGAGCCGGTCCAGACGGCGGAAGAAGTCCGTCCGGGAATCGGCCAGGTAGCCGATGCGGGGGAGGTTCAGGGTGACCACCCCGATGGATCCCGTGAGCTCGTCGCTCCCGAACAGGCCCCCTCCCCGCTTGCGGAGCTCCCGCTTGTCCAGCTGGAGGCGGCAGCACATGGACCTAACGTCCCCGGGATCCAGGTCGGAGTTGATGAAGTTCTGGAAGTACGGGGTTCCGTACTTGGCGGTCATCTCGAAGAGGCGCCGGGCGTTGGGGGTGTCCCAGTTGAAGTCCCGGGTCACGTTGTAGGTCGGGATGGGGTACTGGAAGCCCCGGCCCTCGGCGTCGCCCTCCAGCAGAAGGTCGATGAAGACCTTGTTGATCAGGTCCATCTCCGCCTGGCAGTCCCCGTAGGTGAAGGGCTGTTCGGTCCCGCCGACCACGGCGGGGAGCTTGGCCAGGTCCGCGGGTACCGTCCAGTCCAGGGTGACGTTCGTGAAGGGCGCCTGGCTGCCCCAGCGGCTGGGGGTGTTCACCCCGAACAGGAAGCTCTGGATGCACTGCTTGACCTCCGACTCCGGCAGGGAGTCGGCCTTGACGAAGGGCGCCAGGTAGGTGTCGAAGGAGGAAAGGGCCTGGGCCCCCGCCCACTCGTTCTGGAGGACCCCCAGGAAGTTCACCATCTGCTGGACCAGGGTGGACAGGTGCTTGGCGGGGGTGGAGGAGATCTTGTCGGGCACCCCGCCGAAGCCCTCCTTGATCAGGGCGCGGAGGGACCAGCCGGCGCAGTACCCGGAGAACATGGACAGGTCGTGGATGTGGAAGTCCGCCGACCGGTGGGCCCGGGCTATCTCCTCGGGGTAGATGTTCTTGAGCCAGTAGTTGGCGGTGATGGAGCCCGAGTTGTGGAGGATCAGTCCCCCCAGGGAGTAGTTGACGTTGGCGTTCTCCTTGACCCGCCAGTCCGCCTGGGCCAGGTACCCGTCCATGGTGGAGTTGATGTCCAGCATGAGGGTTTTGGTGTCCCGGAGGACCTCGTGACGGGCCCGGTAGAGGATGTAGGCCTTGGCGACCTCCACCTCCCGGGCCTCCACCAGGACCGTCTCCACCACGTCCTGGATCTCCTCGATGGCGGGGATGGAGTTGCGGTGTCTGCCCGCCAGGATCAGGCGGAGCCGGTCCTCGACGGCGTCGGCCAGGCGGCCCACGGTGTCCTTTTCCGCGACACCGGAAACGGCCCGGAAGGCCTTGGCTATGGCCTCCTCGATCTTGGCCCGGTCGTACTTCTCGACCTGCCCGGAGCGTTTGACCACGGATTTGACAAAAGCGGTTCCGCCCTCCCCGGCCGGGGAGCCCAGAAAGCTCCTCCATTCGGGAAAGACATGCTGGTCCGACATAGTCCCCTCCCAGGACCGGGAACGGGGGCGGCCGGATACCGGCCGCCCCGGGCGGCTCTCCGGCCCGGGGCCGCGACCCCGGGCCTCGGAACCTCCGCCGCCGCCCGGCCGCGCGCCGTCTCCCAAGCCGGCGCGCGGCCCGTTCCCTAGTTCACGATACCTTCACGACCTTCACAGGGCAGGCCCTTTTCTCTCCGACTCGATCTGCTCGACCACCTTCAGAAACTCGTCCACGCTCTCGAAACTTCGATACACCGCCATGAACCGGACGTACGCCACCTTGTCGATGTCGTAGAGCCGGTGCAGGACCATGTCCCCCAGGACGGAGCTCGCGATCTCGTTGCCGCCCTTGCCCCGCACGGCGGCCTCGTCCTCGATCTCGTTCACGATATTCTCGATCGAGAGCTGGGATATGGGACGCTTTTCCACGGCCCTCTGGACGCCCCGCTCGAGCTTGGCCCGCTCGAAGGGCTCCCGGCGGCCGTCCCGCTTCACGACCATGAGGGGTTTTTCCTCGATCCGCTCGTAGCTGGTGAACCGGAACTCGCAGGCCAGGCACTCCCGGCGCCTGCGGATACTCTCCCCGTTGGCCAGGGTCCTGGAATCGATGACCCGGTCGTCCAGGCTGCCGCAGTGGGGACACCTCACGCGGCGCTCCGGCTTTTTCGGTTTTTTTTCGTCCCAGATCCCCGATCCGACATCCCCTTGGTATCCTTTTTGCAATCAGACTATACAACAAGTAGTAGTATCTATCACGATCGACTACAGGATATAGTGGCGGAACGGACGGATGTCAAGGCTTTGCGGTTTTTTTTCGTCCGTGCGGGAAAAGCTTCCCCCGGGCCGCTAAAGAGGCTATGTTATAAAGGACGGAATTTCATATTCGATCGGCCGTAGGGGGTATCATGACGTTTTCCGAGAAGATCAAGAACCTGGTCAACACGGGCCTGGACACGTCCCGGGACATCCTTTCCAAGGCGGGGGGCAAGGCCCAGCAGTGGGGCGAGATGGGGGTGCTCAAGGTCGAGATCGTCCAACTCCGGGGACAGGCGGAGAAGATGACCGCCCGTCTGGGCGCCGAGGTCTACGAGACCCTGGTGGAGAAGGGCCAGAAGACGGTCAGCCGGGACACCCCCTCCATCCGGGATATCCTGGGGAAGATCGAGGAACTGGGAAAGACCGTGGAGGAGAAGGAAGCCCAGTTCCGGAAGCTCGGGGGCAAGGAAGAGGACCTAACCAAGGCCTGATTACCGACATCGTCTCCGAAGCCCCGCCGGATCCCGGGCCTGAACGGCCCGCGCTTACCGAAGCCTTCAGTCCTTGCGGACCCTGCAGACGTACATGGGTCCCGCCCCCCGGGCGGCGTCGGGTAGGACCAGGATTCCGAACTCGGTTCCCTCGAACACGGGAGCCTCCGGTCCCGCATCCTCGGCCGACGGCGGCTCGTACGAGACTCGGTCCCCGTACTTGGCGCCCAGGCGGCCCGCCACCCCGTCGTTCTCCTCCGGGGACAGGGCGCATGTGGAATAGACCAGGGCTCCCCCGGGCTTGAGCAGGAGGAAGGCCGCGGAGAGCAGGGACCACTGCCGGGCGGCCAGGTTCCGCACCCGGGCCTCCGACCAGGCCGCCAAGTGGGCGGGGGAAGCCAGGACGTGCCGCTCGCTGGAGCAGGGTGCGTCCAGGAGGATCGCGTCCCAGGCTTCCCGCTCCCTCCGGGCGCGGGAGGCCGCGTCGAAGCCCGATACGGCCACCCTTCCCGCGAGCTCCGGGGGCAGGTGAATGGCCAAAACGTCCCGCAGACGCCTCCTCCGGTCCGCGGAAAGCTCGTTGGAGGTCAGGGTCACCCCCGGCCGGTCCGCCATCCGGGAGGCCAGGACCAGGGACTTTCCGCCCGGGGCCGCGCAGGCGTCCAGGACCCGGCCCTCCTCCGGGAGGGGCAGGGACCGCGCGGCCAGGACGGAGGCCCGGTCCATGCGGTAGGGCCGGGCCAGGCCTTCCGCGTACTCCACGCTGTCCGGCGGCCCTTCCAAGGCGGCTTTCAGGCCCGGGAACCGGTCCCCGAATATGCGTTCGTACCTCTGCAGGAAGGCTTCCTTCCCCCGTGCGGACGGTTCCCGGCCCATGCGGAATTGACACTCCCTTCCGGTGCGGCTAGACTCGGCGGCGCCGCGGATACCCCATACCCTACACCGGCCGGCGGCGGAGCGGATAGAACCCCATGCCCCCAGCCCTCATCTTCGACCTGGACGGCACTCTCGTCGACACCCTTCCGGACATCGCGGCGGCCATGAACGCCGCCCTGGAGACACGGGGCTTCCCCACCCTGCCCCGGGACGCCTACCGCTCCCGGGTGGGCTGGGGATCCCGGGAGCTCTCCCGGCTCTGCCTGCCCGAGGCCCGCGGGACCGACGAGGAGATCCGCTTCCTGGACCGGGAATTCCGGCGGCGCTACGAGGCGGCCCCCGCGGTCCGATCCGTCCCCTTCCCGGAGATCCCCGCGGTCCTGGCGGAGCTCCAAGACCGGGGGATACACCTTTCCATACTCACGAACAAACCCGAGGAGGCCGTACAGCCCCTCTTGGCCGCCCTCTTCCCGGACATCCGGTTCTTCCGGACCCTGGGCGCCGCGGACGGACGCCCCCGCAAGCCCGATCCCGCTGCGGCCCTGGGGATAGCCCGGGACCTCGGCGTGCCGCCCGAAGGGGTCTACTTCGTCGGGGACTCCGCCGTGGACATGAGGACGGCCCGGAACGCCGGGATGGTGCCCATCGGCGTCGCCTGGGGCTATCGGGACGTCCCGGAGCTCGAGGCGGAGGGGGCCGCTCGGATACTGCGGAGCCCCCGGGACCTCCTGGCCATCCTGTCCGAACCTTGATTATACTGGAAGCATAGCGTCGGCCGGTCGGCCTTCCGACCCGCCGTGCGACATGTACCAACCGCCGGGAGGAAGCCATGGACAGGAAGGAACTGCAGGACCGGGCCCGAGCCTATATAGACCAGGAAACCGAGGTCGCCTTCCGGAGAGAGATCGAGGACCTCCTTTCAAGGGAGGACTGGAAGGAGCTGGAGGACCGGTTCTACCGGGACCTCGAGTTCGGGACCGGGGGCCTCCGGGGCAAGATCGGCGGGGGCACCAACCGCATGAACCTTTTGGTGGTACGGAAGGCCACCCAGGGGCTCTGCGACTACCTCAAGTCCGCCCTGCCGGGGAAAAAGCTCTCCGCCTGCATCGCCTACGATTCCCGGCGCTACTCCGCGGCCTTCGCGGAGGCGACGGCCCTGGTCTTCGCGGCCAACGGGATCAAGGCCTGGCTCTTCAGCGCCCTCCGGCCCACCCCGGAACTCTCCTTCGCGATCCGGCTCCTGGGGGCGGACACGGGCGTGGTGGTCACCGCCAGCCACAATCCCCCGGCGTACAACGGCTACAAGGCCTACTGGGGGGACGGGGCCCAGGTGATCGCCCCCCACGACGAGGGGATCATAGCCCGGGTGAATTCCGTGGGAACCGTCCGCACGATGGGCCGCGCCGAGGCCCTGGCCGCCGGACTGCTGGCGGTGATCGACAAGGAAGTGGACGAGCCCTACGTCGCCATGGTCAAATCCCGACTCTTCCGGCCCGCGCTGATCCGGGAGATGGCCGGGAGCGTGAAGATCGTCTACTCCCCCCTGCACGGCACGGGGGCCCTGCACTTCGAGCGCGTCCTGGGGGACCTGGGCCTCAAGGTCGTGACGGTCCCGGAGCAGAGGGATCCGGACGGGGAGTTCCCCACCGTGGCCTTCCCCAACCCCGAGGAGGCCGCGGCCCTCAAGATGGCCCTGGACCTGGGGAAGTCCGTGAAGGCCGACGTGGTCATGGCCACGGACCCCGACGCGGACCGCCTGGGCATCGCGGTGCCCGACGGGGCGGGCGGATTCGCCCTGATCACGGGCAACCAGCTGGGCGCCCTCCTGGCGGACTACATCCTTCTTACCCGGAAGGAGCTCGGCACCCTGCCCCGCAAGCCCGCCACCATCAAGAGCATCGTGACCACGGAGCTCCAGGCCCGGATCGCCGAGGCCTACGGGGCGACCTGCTTCGACTGCCTTACGGGCTTCAAGTGGATCGCCGACCTCATGCGGAGGTTCGAGACCGACGGCCGAGGATATGAATTCGTGTACGGCACCGAGGAGAGCTACGGCTACCTGGTGGAGAACGAGGTGCGGGACAAGGACGGGATCTCCGCGGCGGCCGTGACCGCGGAGATGACCCTGTACTGGCGCGGCAAGGGGAAGAGCCTCCTTCAGCGCCTGGACGACCTCTACCGGACCCACGGCTTCTACGAGGAAAAGGGCATCAGCAAGTATTTCGAGGGAGCCTCAGGCATGGCCCTCATGGGGGGCATCATGGAGGCCTACCGTAAGGCCCAGCCCTCGGCCTTCGGAGGGGTTCCCGTGGCTCGGATCCGGGACCTCAAGGCCGGCAAGGTCTGGGAGCCCGCCCGGCCCGGATCGGAAGCCCCCGCGGGGCTCCCGGCCAGCGACGTCCTCCAGTGGTGGCTGGCGGACGGGACCCTGGTCACCGTTCGGCCCAGCGGTACGGAGCCCAAGATCAAGTACTACATCCTGGCCCGCACCGAGGTTCCCGGAGGGTCCCTGGAAGCCGCCCGGGCGGAGAGCGCCCGGAAGGTCAAGGCCATCGAGGCCGACATCCGGGCGGTCGTGGATTCTAAGTGAACCGGTACGGATACCTCCGAAGGATCCGGGCCCGGGGAAGTCGATCGGGGACCGCCCCCGCGTCCTCCCGCGGCCGCCTGGACCTTGCCCGGCTTCGGGAGCTCTGGGGCCGGGCGTCCTTCGCGGTTTTGGACTTCGAGACCACCGGGCTGGACAGCCGCGCGGACCGGATCTGCGAGATCGGGGCCCTCCGGCTCTCGGAGACGGGAGTCGAGGCCGCTAGCCTGGACCTCCTGGTGAACCCCGGCTTGCCCATCCGGCCGGAGGCCTCCCGGGTCAGCGGCATCACCGACGAGATGGTGAGGAACGCCCGGCCCGTGGAAGACGCTCTCCCGGAACTGCTGGCCTTCCTGGGGGACTCGGTGATCGTCGCCCACAACGCCTCCTTCGACCTGGGCTTCCTCAAGGCCGCGGCGGAGCGGGCGGGTCTGCCCGCCCCGGCAAACCCCGTGGCGGACACCCGGGACTTGGCCCGGGAGGCCTTCCCGGGCCTGCCTTCCTATGCCCTCCAGAACCTGGCCCGCTCCTTCGGCCTGTCCCCCGGAAACGCCCACCGGGCCTGCGACGACGCCCGCACCTGCGCCCGCCTCCTGGCCCTCTGCGTACAGGCGGCCCCGGCCGCGGCCGTAGGCTCCGGAACGGAGAGCCCCCCGACGCCATGAACCCGAGTCCCGCCCCGGAAGCCGCGGACCGCCGCGCCTTCGCCCTCGTCCTCGTATCCTGCCTCCTCCTGCTGATCGAGGGGGCCCTGGTCCTTTCCGCCGCGTCCCCGGGTTCCCGCGGAACGCGGTCCGCGGCGGCCGCCGCTCCGGCCGGACGGGACAGAGCGGCCGCGGGCCCCGTCTCCGCCGGCCGCCTCGAGACCGCCGCCCTAGACCTCGACGCCCTCCGCCGGCTCTCCCTGGAGGAGGCCGCCGAGGCGGGAAGGGCCTGGGCCCGGGCGGCCGCGGCGGACGGGCTCATCTCCGAGCGGGAATTGGCCGCTGTCCTCCCCTCCCCGGCCTTCATCCTGGCCCGCACCTCCCCGGACGAGTACGCGGACGACATCCGGCTGTCCGCCGAGGGCGCAGGCGCCTTTGCCCGGGCGTACGGGCCCATCGACGAGGCCATGCCCGGATCGAACGCCGCGGGAGCCCGGCTGGAGGCCGCCCTGGGCTCGATCCACGAGGTCCGGGTCTCCCTGGGCGCGGCTCCGGGTCCCGCCGGGCTCCGGGCTCCCCTGCCCCGGGGACAGAGGTGGATCGCCTCCGCCGAGGACCTCAAGAAGACCCACCGCCACGCCCTGGACATCTTCTTCGTCGGGGAAGGGGAACGCGGGAGCGTCGAAAAGGGCCCGTTGATCCGGTCCATGAGCCCCGGGGTCGTGGTGGCCGCCGCGGACGACTGGGTCGGGGGCGAGGGCGCCGCCAAGTACCGGCGGGGCGGCCTCACCCCCCGGGCCGGAAACGGGGCGGTGGTCTACGACCCCGGGACCCGGCGGTACTACACGTATTTCCATATGCACGACGTCTCCGTCCGGCCCGGCCAGTGGGTGGATGCCGGCGAGGTCCTGGGCCGGGGCGGGAACACCGGAACCAACGCCCGCAAGCGGGGCCACGGCGGTCACCTCCACCTGGAGATCTACGAGGCCTCCGAGGACCGGGCCCTGGACTGCTGGGAACTCCGGGACCTGGTGTTGTCGCTTTGACCCCTTCCAGAACGTGGAACCAGAGTAAGGACAGGATTAACAAGATGATAAACAGATGAACAAGATAGAGAATAACTATTTTATATATATACATTTATCCTGTATATCCGAATTCCATCCTGTCCATCCTGTCAAATATTTCTGAAAAACCCGACCGGCGCGCTATACTTAGAGGGCGACCCAAGGAGGTTTCACGATGAAACGGTTTGTTCTAGTCCTTGCGGCCCTGTCGATCCTCGCCGCGGGCGTGTCGGCCCAGACTCTCGACGGATTCCAGACCGCCTTCCAGACCTTCGCGGAGGACATGGCCGGGGTCCTGGCCGCCAACTCCACGGTCGGGAACGTCTGGTCCCACGCCTACGTGGGGGGCTTCCCCCGCTTCGGCGCCGGACTGGCCGTGGGCGCCAACTTCGTGCCCGCGGATTCCGCGGAGCCTCTCTTCGCTGCGGCGGGCGAGACTCTGCCCGCTGAGCTCGCGAATCTCGGCATTCCCATCCCCGCCGCGGCCCTGTCCTTCAAGATCGGGCTTCCATTCCTGAACATGGACGTGGGTGTCAAGGGCGGCCTCATCCCGGACTCGGCTTCCGGAGTATTGTCGGGGCAGGGAATCGAGGCTACTTACGAAACATTGGGAATCAATGTAAGGTATGCGATTCTCAAGGATCGCTTGATGATTCCGGCCGTATCCATCGGGGCGAGCTGGAATTATCTTAAGGGATCTATAGCCACGGGATTAGGCGCAGGAGATACTACATACACAGACGGTGCAACATATTCAGTTACTGTCTCGGATCCCGATCTAACACTTGACTGGCAGGCGAACACATTCGATTTCACCCTTCAAGCCTCAAAGAACCTTTTAATCTTCACGCCGTATGTCGGCGCAGGTTTTACCATTGGTGTTGCCAGTACGAGCGGAGGTATGGCAGCAACAACGACTGTAGCAGATTATAATACGAGTGGTAGCAATGCGGATGAAATCGCTGCTTTGGAAGCTGCTGGAATTTCCGTTTCTGATCAAGGGTTTTCCGTCTCTTCAGAGGTGACCACCCCGACGATCCGTATTTACGGCGGCACCAGCATCAACATCCTGATCCTCAAGCTGGACCTCATGGCCTCCTACGTCCCGGCCACCCAGGCCCTGGGCGCCCAGGTGATGGCCCGGATCCAGCTCTAGATCCCGACTCGAACGATTCGGTGCGCGGCCGCCCTCCAGGGCGGCCGCTTCCAATTTTCACGCCCCCGCACCCGACGAGACCGCCTCGGTACGCCCCGGTTTGACAGGATCGGTTCCCCGTATATGATGTACCCATGAGCACCACGCGCGTGAGCTACGACCTGGTCGTCCTGGCCGGGGACGTGGGCGGCACCAACACCAACCTGGCCCTGATCGGCAAGAAGGGCGGAACCTTCTCCACCCTGATCGAACGGCATTATGCCACGAAGGGCGAGACCTCCTTCCTGGCCCCCCTGGGCCGCTTCCTGGAGGAGGCCCGGATCGAGGTCCCCGGCTTCCGGCCCGACCTGGCCTGCGTCTCCGGGGCCGGGCCCGTGGAGGGCGACCGGATCCGCCTGACCAACGCCCCCTGGGACATCGACGCCCAGGCGATTAACCGGGAATTCGGGCTCCGGACCTTCCTGATCAACGACTTCACCGCCGTGTCCTACGGCGTCCTCCTCCTGGATCCTGCGGACGAGTCCCAGCTCCGCCCCCTGGCCGGCCGGAATGCGGCGTTCCCCGAACCGGTCCCCGGCGGGGTCAAGGCCGTCATCGGGGCGGGCACGGGGCTGGGGGTGGGCTATATCGTACGCGTGGGGGACCGGACGACGGCCTTCCCCTCGGAGGGGGGGCACGTATGTCTCCCGGTCTACGACGAGGAGACCCGGGCCTTCTCCCGGTGGCTCGAGGACAAGTACGGCTTCCCGCCCGGGGCGGAGGCGGGGGTCTCCGGGCAGGGTATCGGCCACCTCTTCGCCTTCCTGGCGGAGCGGGACGCGGCCGCCGGCCGGGCCCTCTCCGCGGCGGACGCGGCCGTGCTGGCCCTTCCGGAGGCGGAGCGTCCGGCCCGGGTCGCGGCGGCCTCCCGGGTGAGTCTGCTCTGCGGGCGATCCATGGAGATCTTCGTGAAGCTCTACGCCCGCTGCGCCGCGGACGCCTCGGCCTCCTTCCTTCCCTACGGGGGCCTCTACCTGGCAGGGGGCATCGCCTCGAAGAACGAGGCGTGGTTCCTGGAGGACTTCCGGTTCATGGACATGTTCCTCCGGAGCTACCGTTCCCACATCCGGGCGATCCTGGCCCGGGTACCCGTGTATATCGTGAAGGACTACGGCATCTCCCTGTACGGAGCGGCGAACGCCGCGGCTTCCCTGATGTGAACACGGCCGGATCCGCGGCCATGGAGGAACCAGGATGATCAACGAGGCACTGCGCCGGGACATGGAATCCAAGGGCATCGACGTGGACCTGACCCTTTCGATCCTCAAGGACTTCAACGAGGGCTTCTACGACTCCGTTCGGCCGGTCAAGGCCGCGGGGGTCCCCGCGGTGGACAACCGCACGGTCATCTCCCTGGACAAGGGGCTGTCCTTCGATCTCCCCGCGGAGGAGGCCCGGCGCCGCCTTTCGGACCTGGACCTGCCCCTGCCCGCCGCCGTCCTGGACGAGGGCGGACGGCTCCGCTTCCCCCAGGCCGCCCTGGCCGAACTGGGGGAGCGGCTCCTCCCCAGGACGGCCTACGGGATCCTGAACGGCGGATCCGCCACCAGCTACGCGGACCGAAAGAAGAACCAGGCCTTCGGGGACGACGTCTTCGCCGCCCTGGAGGGCCCCTTCGAGGAGCTGGCTCCCCTCTGCGAGGGCCGACCCAAGGGGATCACCCCGGCCTACATCAACCCCGACGGAACCCCCGGTGCGTCCTTCCTCCAGCTGAAGCTCCGGGCCCGGCTCCTGGCGGCCCTGGCCTATCGCCGCCGCTACGGAGACCCGGGGCGGCCCGTCCTGCCCCTCTACCAGATGACCAGCGCCGGGACCGACGCCGAGCTGGCCCGGGCCTACGAGGCCTACGAGGAGGAGGAGATCCTGCGCCCCCTGGCCGAGGCCCTCGGCGCCCCGGCCTGCTCCTTCCGGACCGGGATCCAGCCCATGATCGGGGCCTATTCCCACTCCGCATCGGGGCGCCCCAGGACGGTCTTCGACCGGGCCTACGGGAAGCCGGACAACGCCCTCCCCCTGCCCGGCGGCCACGGCCAGTGCTTCCGGGTCCTAGCGCCGGCCCTCCGGGACCTGAGGGACTCGGGGACGCGCTACGCCTACCTGGGGAACGTGGACAACCTCGGCTATCTGCCGGACCCGGTGGAGATCGGCCTTCTGGCCCTGTCCGGGCAGCCCGCGGCCTTCGATTTCTCGGTGCGGACCCCCGTGGACGTGAAGGGAGGGATCCTGGTGGTGACCGCGGAGGGCCGGCGTCTGGTCGCGGACATCGGTCCGGCCATCCCCTTCGCGGAGCTCCAGCGCCTGGAGGACCAGGGTGCCACGGTCCTGTTCAACTGCGCCACGGGGCTCTTCGACCTGGACTGGCTGGTACCCCGCCTGGACGAGGTGGCCCGGGCCCTTCCGGTCCGGTTCACGGACCAGGACAAGGACGCGGGCCGCTACTCCCAGGCCGAGCAGGTCACCTGGGAAGTCACCGGGCTCCTGCCGTCCTTCCTGGCCTTCGCGGTGAACAAGTACGACCGCTTCATAGCGGCCAAGATGTTGGCGGAGACCCTGCTGACCAGCGGCGTGGGGGCGGACGACCCGAGGCTGCCCGCCGACCTGGCGGCTACCTCCAGCCTCCTCCGGGCGGGACTGGAATGGAAACTGGCGGGCTCCTACGGGATGGAGCTCTGGGACGGACGCTGGACGCCCCGGGACGCCGCCTACTAGGTTCCGGACCGGCCGACCGGACCTGTCGGACCCGATCGTTCCACCTCCACCGGTATCCCGTGCATCACGCAGGCCGTGGAGGGAGGGCTGCCCTCCGTCCCGGTCAGGACGTTCGCGGACCCGCCCAGGTCCGAGACCGCCGTGGCGAAGGATTCCGACGCGCCGGATTCCGCCTCGAACCAGGAGCCCTCGTACAGGCTGACGGTACCCGGAAGGATGGATTCCGTGAGCTCTGCGACGGCCCGGGTCGACCCCCGGCCGTTTCGGATCCTCACTTCCGCGCCCGGCAGGATGCCCCGGGCCGCGGCGTCCCGGGGGTGCAGGCTCAGGACGACCCCTCCCCGGGCGGCCGGGGAGCCGGGGTCCCCGCCCTGGGAGTGGGTGCGGAGCGGCGACTTGGGGGTCACGAGGAGGAGGGGACGGCCGGGCTCCTCGGGCGCCGGCCTCCAGACGGGGATCGGCGGCAGTCCCGTGTCCCGGGCCCAAGCCCGGCTTGAGAGCTCGACAAGGCCCGAGGGGGTGCCCAGGGGACGGGCCCGGGGGCTCTCCGCGAAGTCCGCCAGCCCCGTCCGCTCCTGGTCCGGGGCAAGATAGACTCCCGTTTCCCGGAAGGCCTCCGGGTCGGGTACCTCCGACTCCGCCAGGAAGGAGTCCAGCCAGTCCCGGGCGGACCTTCCCTCCGTGAACGCATCCCCGAAGCCCAGGCGCTCCGCCAGGTCCGAGAATATGTCGTAGTCCGTCCGGGCCGAGCCCCGGAATGGACAGGCGGCGCGCTTGTAGGCCAACCAGTTGCCGGCCCAGGGGATACCGATGTCCTCCTTCTCCAGGGGAGAGGCCGCGGGCAGGACCACGTCGCAGTGCCGGGCCGTGGGGGTCAGGAACATCTCGTGGCAGACCGCGAAGTCCAGGGCCCGGAAGGCCCGGACGTTCTTTCCGATGTCGCCGCCCTGGTTCAGGAAGTTCGAGCCGCAGACGTAGGCGGCCCGGATGTCCGAAGGATAGCCCCCGGAGCGTCCCTCCAGGATCGCGTCGGGCCAGCGCAGGACGGGCACCCCGGGGTTCTCCGGCCTGCGGAGCTCGTCCAGGCTGCCGACCCGGGGTCCCGGCAGGCGGTTGTTGATGGAGCCCGTGGAACCGCCCGGTCTCCCGAAGTTGCCCGTGGCCAGCTGGAGGGCGACGGAGAGGCGGAAGGGATCCTCTCCGGCATAGACCCGCTGGATCGAGTACCCCGGGAGGAGGAGGGCCGGCTTGGTCCGCCCGTACTCCCGGGCCAGTCGCCGGATCTCCGCCGCGGGGACCCCGCAGACGCCCTCGGCCCAGGCCGGATCCCGAGAGGGTCCGCCGTCCCCTCCCAGGACATAGGCGGACAGCTCGTCGAAACCCAGGGACCGGGAGCGTGCGAAGTCCGCGTCCGCCAGTCCCTCCGACAGAAGGACGTGGAGTATCGCAAGCATCAGGGCGGCGTCCGTGCCCGGACGGACGGGAATCCACCAGGCGTCCGTCCGGCGGGCGGTGTCCGTGTACCGGGGGTCGATGCAGACGACCCTCGCGCCGTTCCGCCGGGCCTCCAGGAGCCGGGCGGGAAGCTCGGTCCCCAGCCGGGCCTCCAGGACGTTGGCGCCCCATAGGAGGATCAGCCGGGAATGCCGCAGGGTCGCCGGATCGAATCCGGATCGGGCGGCGTCCGGTCCGAAGAGGTAGGGCAAAACGAACCGCGCCGCCCCGTTGGAGTAGTTGCCCGTGAGGACCGTCGAGCCCCCCCCGGCGTTCAGGAACCTCGTCGTCAGGGTCTGGGTGTCGTGGAGGGCCCCGGTGGATCCCGAGCTGGAGAGGTTCAGGATCGAGGCGGGACCGTGCCGGGTCCGTATCTCGTCCAGGCGCCGGGCGACCAGGGTCAGGGCCTCCTCCCAGGAGGCGGCGCGGAAGTCCCGGGAACCCCGATCCCCGACGCGGATCAAGGGCTCCAGTATGCGGTCGGAAGAGAGGTGGAAGGCCGGCAGGTCCAGGCCCCGGCGGCACCCCGCCAGCTCGGGGGGGGCCGCGGGGTTGCGGAGGATCCGCACCGGTCGGCCGTCCTCTACCTCCACCGCCAGGGGGCAGGCGTTGCCCCCGCAGTCCTTCCCGCAGAAGGTGGGCAGGATCATACCGGTCCCGTCACGACGGCAGGGCTATGGCTATGACTTCCTCCATGGTCTCCACGGGGTGGAAGGCGATACCCTTCTTCACGTGCTCGGGGATCTCGTCCAGGTCCTTCTCGTTGGCCTTGGGGATGATGATCTCCCGGATCTTGTTCCTCCGGGCGGCCACGGTCTTCTCCTTGAGGCCCCCGATGGGCAGGACCTGGCCGGTCAGGGAAAGCTCCCCGGTCATCGCCAGGCGGTCCTTGATCTTCCGGCCCAGGACCAGGGACAGGAGGGCCGTGGCCATGGTGATCCCCGCGGAGGGTCCGTCCTTCGGGGTGGCCCCCTCGGGGATGTGGAGGTGGATCTGCCGGCCCTCGAAATAGTCCGCCCCCACCCCATAGGACTCCGCGGCCAGGTGCCGCACGTGGGTGTATGCGATGCCGGCGGATTCCTGCATGACCGCCCCCATCTGGCCGGTCAGCTTGAAGCCTTCCTTTCCGGGATTGGCCACCGCCTCGATGATCAGGGTATCCCCGCCCATGCTGGTCCACGCCAGGCCCACGGACATCCCGGGCCGGGTGGCCCGCTTGACCTCGTCCTCCCGGAACAGGGGCTTGCCCAGGTACTTCTGGACCGCGGGCTTGTCCACCTCGAATTTCGTCCCCCCCTTGTCCTCCAGGACGATGGACTTGGCGATCTTGCGGTGGATCTTGTCCAGGTACTTCTCGAAGTTGCGGACCCCGGCCTCCCGGGCGTAGGACTCGGCGATGAACATCAGGGCGTCCCGGGTGTAGCGGACGGTGCCCTTCTTCATGCCGTTCTTCTCCATGGACTTGGGGATCAGGTAGTGCCGGGCGATCTCCAGCTTCTCGGTGTCCACATAGCCCGGCAGCTGGATGACCTCCATCCGGTCGATCAGGGGACCCGGGATGGAATCCAGGGTGTTGGCCGTGACGATGAAGAAGACGTGGGAGATGTCGAAGGGAAGGTCCAGGTAGTGGTCCCGGAAGGCGAAATTCTGCTCGGGGTCCAGGGCCTCCAGGAGGGCGCTGGAAGGATCCCCCTGGTAGCTGACCCCCATCTTGTCGATCTCGTCGATCATGAAGACCGGATCCCGGCTCTTGGTGATCTTGAGTCCCTGGACGATCTTCCCGGGCAGGGCCCCCACGTAGGTCCGGCGGTGCCCCTTGATCTCCGCCTCGTCCCGCATCCCGCCCACGGAGAATCGGAAGAACTCCTTGCCCAGGGCCCGGGCGATGGACCGTCCCACGCTGGTCTTCCCGACCCCCGGAGGTCCCACCAGGCAGAGGATGGAGCCCTTGGCGTCCTTCTTGAGCTTCCGGACCGCCAGGTATTCGATGATGCGGTCCTTCACGTCCTTGAGGCCGTAGTGGTCGGATTCCAGGATGTCCTGGGCCTTCTTGAGGTCGAAATCCCCGTTGACCGCCGCCTTCCAGGGCAGGTTGCTGATCAGGTCCAGCCAGTTCCGGGTGACGATGAACTCCGAGGAGTTGGGGTCCATGAGGTTGAACTTCTCGAGCTCCTGCTCCACCAGCTCCTTGACCTCCCCCTGGAAGGCGAAGCCCTCGATCTTGTCCTTGAACCTCTGGTAGTCCGAGCTCTTGGAGTCCGTGGGCATGCCCAGCTCGCCCTTGATGGCCTTGAGCTCCTCCTTGAGGAAGTATTCCCGCTGGTTCTTCTCGATCCGTTCGTTGATCTCCTGCTGGACCCGCTTCTGGATCTTGAGGAGCTCCTGTTCCTTCTTGATGAACAGGAGGACCCGCTCCATCCGGTCCTTGACGTCGAGCATCTCCAGGATCTTCTGCTGCTCGTTCTTGTCCAGGTTCAGGATGCTGGCGATGAAATCCGCGATCTTGCCCGGATGGTCGATGTTGACCATGTTGAGCCGCATCTCCTCGGAGAAGAGGGGATTGTTCTCGGAAACCTGTTTCATCTCCGACAGGAGGGCCCGGGTCAGGGCCTTGACCTCGTCGGCGTCCTCGATCTCCTCGTCCAGGTATTCGACCGCGGCCACGATGGGACTCTGTTTCGTCAGGTACTTCTTGACCTTGAAGCGCTTCAGCGTGGAGATGAAGATGTTGACCGAGCCGTCCGGGAGGTTGATCCGCTTGACGATCTTGGCTACCGTCCCGACCTGGTGAAGGTCCTGGGAGGTGGGCTTGTCGAACTCGTTCTTGATCATCACGAGTCCTACGATCCCGTCGGCCTGCATGGCCTCGTCCACGGTGCCGACGTCGTCCCCGTTCCCCACCATGATGGGGGTGAAGATTCCGGGGAATATGGGTTTTCCCATGAGGGGAATGATCGGGATCTTGGCGGGCAGAAGTTGATCGATGGGGATGATCTCGTTGTCCGGCATTGCAGGCTCCTTTCACAGGGTTACGACCTATAAAATACGAGGTTTGACCGATACGGGCAAGATTCCGCAAGCGTTTTAGGGAAGTTTGACGGGATTTCAGGGTTGTTGGACAGGTTCGGCGGACTTATACCAGGACGGACTGGCGGGCTTTCCGGATCCGGGAAGGGTCCAACCGGCAGCCGGGCACCTGGATGATCTCCTCGGCCACCCGATTGCCCATCCGCAAGCAGACCTCGGGGGGCTTGCCTTCCAGGACCGCGGCCAGGAAGCCCGCCGCGAAGGCGTCCCCCGCCCCGGTCTCGTCCATCGGGGTGAAGGCCCGGACCGGGCTGTCGATCCTGCGGTCTCCGTAGCACCAGATGGCGCCCCGCTCGGCGCGCTTCACGATCATCTCGAACCGGGAGGCCGCGAAGAGGGACAGGGCCTCGTCCAGGGGCAGCCCCGCCAGGGCGCGGAGCTCGTCCTCGTTCATGAAGACCCAATCGCAGTACTCCTCGAAGGCGTCCAGGAAAAAGGCGGCGTTCCGGTTGGCCAGGGAGAAGCTGGCAGCGTCCACGGCTACCCGCATCCCCGCGCGTCGGCCACGTTCCAGGATGTGGATGAAGAGCTCCCTTCGGGAGGCGATGAAGCCGTCCACGTACAGGATCGCCCCGGGCACGAAGGTACGGTCGGGGATCTCGGAGACGGACAGCTCCCCCGCTGCGCCGGGGGAGACGACGATGGCTCGGGAACCGTCCTCCCCCACCAGGGCCAGGAAGATGCCCGTGGGCTGGCTCTTCTCCACGGCCAGGAATTCGGCCCCCGCCTCCTCCATGTCCCGCCGGAATAGGTCCCCGAAACGGTCCCTGCCCACGGCGCCTACGAAACGGCCCTGGAGTCCCAGGAGGGCCGCCACGCGGATCGTGTTGGCCGCGCCGCCCCCTGCCACGAAGATGGGGTCCGGAACGGCCAGGAGGAGGTCCTCCATCCGGTCGTAGGGGACGTGGTTGGTGGTGGAGTTGTGAACGCCCAGGTAGGGCGGGTAGTCGGGTTCCACGAAGGAGATCACATCCAGCAAGGCGTTGCCGATTCCGACGAGTTCCATGGATTCTCCCGGCTCGAAGGACACGATGGGATCTAGAACTTTACCGAGGCCTTTAAGGCAGTTTATCACGGTTGGCGGGAGGCGGCAACGGTTGTCGGCCCGGCGCGGTGACGTGCGGATCAGGCCGCCTCCTTCCCGGACGGATCCGGATCGTCCGCAAGACCCTCCGATTGACGAAGCCGGCCCCCCGTGCTAATGTCCGGCGACGCGGGCGCTTGGCTCAGCTGGTCAGAGCGCCTGGTTTACACCCAGGATGTCGGGGGTTCAAATCCCTCAGCGCCCATACGAAACCCCGATCGGCCTTCGGCCGGTCGGGGTTTCGTACTTGGGGGGCGCTGAGGGATTTGAACCGAAGCACCGTGGCGAGCGAATGCGAGCCCGAGGCGCAGGGATGCGCCGAGAGGTGCGGAGGCGGGTCCGAGCCTCGAGACAGGAAGTCGAGAGGTGAGGACCAAATCCCTCAGCGCCCATACGAAACCCCGATCGGCCTTCGGCCGGTCGGGGTTTCGTACTTGGGGGGCGCTGAGGGATTTGAAGGGTCGGCGCGCCGAGCGGCAGCGAGGTGAGCGAGCCAGGATGGCGAGCGCGAGCGCCGACCCCGGCCCGGAAGCCCGCGGCAGGATGCCGAGGGCTGGAGGGCAATCCCTCAGCGCCCAACCGAAGAACGCCGCCGCAAGGCGGCGTTCAACATTAGACACGCTGAGGAATGACGTCGCGCGCATTCCGCTCCCGAGATATACTGTCCCGTCGGCGGTGAAGACCGGCGGGGTGCGGGATGGACGAATCTGGAATCGGGCGTGGGCTTTGCTTCCTCGAGGATCATCTGCGGAAAACCTTCATCATGGAGTCCGCGGCCAGGGCGGCGGGATACTCGCTGTACCACTTCTGCAGGCTCTTCTCCCTGGCGGCTGGCCTGCCTCCGGGGGAATATGTCCGGAAGCGCAGGCTGTCCGAGGCGGCCCGGAAATTGGCCGAGACAGACGAACCCGTGGGAAGGATCGCACGGGAATACACCTTCCAGTCCCACGAGGCCTTCACGAGGTCCTTCAAGGCCCTTTTCGGCGTCAGCCCGGAACGGTACCGTCGCCGCACGGAGCCGGCGCGGCTCATGAAGCCCTTCCTCCTCATGGAGGATTTCCGGATCTCCGACCCCGACCGCCTGGCCCGGCCGCCGGAACTCGTGGCGCTCGATGAAACCCGGATCGCCGGCCTGCGCTTTCTCTGCGACCTGACCTCGCCCCGCCTGGCCTCGGACATCCGCGACCATTGGGAACGGTCCGCTCCCCGGATCCGGGCCGCCGCCGGAGGCGTCTACCCCGCCCGGCGGTACGGCATCGGCTGGCCCGCCGAGGGTCGGATCGAGGAGCCGGTCCTGGAATACCTGGCCGGCATGGAATGGACGGAAGCTCCACCGCCCGCAGGCTTCCGGACCTTCCGCATCCCGGCCGGCCCCTACCTACGGGCGATCCACCGGGGAGCCCCGGCCTTGGAACGGGAAACCTTCCTGTACCTCTACGGGGCCTATCTCCCCGCCTCGAACCTGGATGTCCGGGACGCCTTCGATTTCGACGTATACGCCGAACGCTTCCATGCGGACAGTCCGGACGATCCGGATTCCGAGGTGGAGATCTACATTCCCGTGAAGCGCCGGGAAGACCCGCTCCGGGCTTAGCAAGAACTATCAAATCCCGACGGCCCGGGGAGCCGGTATACTCACGGCGGAGGCGGGGAATGAACGTACGAATCGGAATCGCCCTGACGCTCGCCGCGGTCTTCGACGCGGCCGTAGGCGCGGAAGGAGGCGGCATGGGGGGCTCGGAAGGCAAGGCGGTAGGGGACGCGAGGGGCAGGGTGTCCGCGCTGCTCCTCCTGGACGACGAGTACGGCGCGAACTTCCTGATCGAGGACGAAATCCCGAGCATCCTGGAGCAGCTGGAGAGCTACGGATGGAGCCTCACCACGGCGGCTCCCAAGCCGGAAGTCCGCCCCTGCGCCTGGGGCTCCCGGAACGCCGGTCAGAAACCTTTTCGCCCGGACATCACGGTACGGGACCTGGGGGACCCGTCCCGGTACGATGTCGTAATCCTCATCCCCGGGAAAACCCAGTCCAATCTCCAGTCCGACCCGGGGGTCCTGGACTTCCTTCGACGGGCCGCGGACCGAGGGACCGTTATCGCCGCCTGGTGCCGTTCCAGCCGCATCCTGGCCAAGGCGGGGGTGCTGGAGGGTGTGCGCATCGTCGGCAAGCCGGAATACAGGGCCGAGTACGAGGCCGCGGGCGCCTTCCCGGCGGAGGTCCCGTCCCCGGCGGAGACCCCCCCGCCGGTTTCCGACCGGGGGATCGTCACGACCCTCCGGAGCAAGTACTACCGGACGGCGATGTGCGAGGAAATCCGCAGGACCGTGGAGTCCTCGGTACCGCGGCTTTCCCGGGAGCGCGAGCCTCCGATCTCCCGGGCTTCCTCCCCGGCCGTCGCCTTTTTCGCCCGGGCCGGGCAGGAGAGCGAGGCCCGGATCCTGGTCGAGAGCCTTCGCGCCTTCGGGGGTTCCCTCAAGGACGCCCCGGTCAGCGTCCTTTACCCGGAGGATTCCCCGCTCCGGGACGGCTCGGACCGCCGGGCCCTGGAGAGGCTGGGAGCCGAGCTCGTGCCGTTCCGCGGCGATCCCAGGGTCATGGCCTTCCCCCTGTCGGACAAGGCGGCCGCGGCCGCGGAGGCGGAGCGCCGGGCCGAAGGCCGGGCGGATGTCCTGGTCTGGCTGGACGCGGACACGGTCTTCCTGGATGAGCCCTCGGATTTCCTGCTTCCCCCGGGGATCGCCCTGGCGGCCCGGCCGGTCCACCACAGGCTCATCGGGTCTCCCTACGACGAGCCGCCCTCCCCGCTCTGGAAACGTCTCTACGAGTCGGAGGATGTCCCGGAATCGAACCTGTACCCCGTGGTGACCACCGTGGACCGGCAGACGATCCGGCCCTACTTCAACGCCGGCTGTCTGGTCGTCCGCCCGGAGCGGCGGGTCCTCAGGACCTGGTACGCGGAGCTCGCCCGGTTGATCCGGGATCCCGCGGTGGTCGAGGAAGCCTCGGAGGTTCCCCGGGGCTCCCTCTTCCTCCACCAGGCGGTGCTTTCGGCGGTCATCCTGTCCCGGATACCCAGGGAGCAGATCGCGGAACTGCCCTTCCGGTACAACTATCCCCTGGCCCTGCACCGAAGCTGCCCCGAAGACCTGCGCCCCGCTTCCTGGAGCGCCCTGACCACCCTGAGGTACGACAGCCTCGGGAACGTGCGCGGGGACGCGTGGAGGATCCTCCCCGCGGAGGGGCTATCCAGAAAGCTCAGAAAGCTTTTTGAATAGCTGGTTTGAAGGTAGCAGTTTTAACGTTCTATTGAGAACGTTAGAAACTGCAAGGGGTGTCCAATGAGTAGCCGACGTAGTGGACACCCCGGGCTCGAGGAGCGTTTTCGCGATAGGCCGCCCGGGGTTCTCCCGACCGGGGCCCGCCGCCCGACCGGGGGGCCTCAGGAAACGGAGACCCCGTCCTTCCCGAGTATCAATTCCGAGTAGGTACGCTTCTCGATCGCGGATTCGGGGACCCCCGCCTTGGCCAGGGCGGCCTTGAGTCCCTCCCGGGCCGCCTCCAGCGCGGCCGGGGAGTCGGTCGCAAGCAGGCGTTCGATCTCCAGGAATGTACCGGCGCCCTCGACCCGGAGGATCTCCAGGGTCATCCCCTCGTATTCATAGGCCGCTCCGACCTTTCGTTTGCGGTAGTACGGCTCGCAGCCGATTCTCCGCACGAACTCGTCGAAGACCGCGGGGTCCGAGATCTCGAATTCCCGCTCCTGGTTCATCTCGAACCCGCCCTCGAGGCGCTTGGACTTGAAGGTGACCACGAAGGAATCCCCCTCGGAGCGCACCCGGAAACCTCGGGTTCCGCGCCGGTCCCGCCATCCCGGGCCGTGCCAGTAGGAATCGCTCTTGTCCACCTTCTTGACGAACCGGGCGAAGGCGGCGACCCGCCCCTCCACGGCCCCGGGATCCTCGATCCGGGCCTTGAGCTCCACCTCCAGCACGGTCAGCCCCTCGCCCGGAGGACCGCCGGGTCGTAGCCCTCGGGGGGCTCGAAGCCCAGAAGCCGCGCGCAGGTGGCCGCCAGGGAGCTGATGCCCAGGCCCGACGCCAGCTCGGTCTCGTATTCGCCCTTGTACTCGGGGTCGTAGATCACGCAGGGCACGGGGTTCAGGGAGTGGCTGGTCTTGGCCTTGGGGGTTCCGTCGGGCTTCCGGGAAACCTGGCCGGTCTTCTTGTCGTGCTCGTACATGTCGTCCGAGTTCCCGTGGTCCGCGGTCAGGATCAGGATGCCCCCGGCCTTCTCCACGGCGGCGCGCAGGCGGCCGATCTGGAGGTCCATGGCCTCCAGGGAGCAGACCACCGCCGGGAAGACCCCGGTGTGTCCGACCATGTCCCCGTTGGGGAAGTTGACCCGGATGAAGCCGTACTTTCCGGAGGGTATCTCCTCGAGGAGCCGGTCCGTGATCTGGGCGCACTGCATCCAGGGCCGCTGCTCGAAGGGAAGCCGGTCGCTGGGGATCTCGACGTAGTCCTCCAGGGCCTCGTCGAACTTCCCGGTGCGGTTCCCGTTGAAGAAGTAGGTGACGTGCCCGAATTTCTGGGTCTCCGAGATGGCCAGCTGGCGGACCTTGGACGCCGCCAGGTACTCCCCCAGGGTCCGGTCGATGGAGGGGGGCTCCACCAGGTACTGGGCGGGCACGTGGAGGTCCCCGTCGTACTCCATCATCCCCGCGTACTGGACCCTGGGACGGCGTACCCGGTCGAACTTGTCGAAGTCGTCCCGCTCGAAGGCCGCCGTGATCTCCAGGGCCCGGTCCCCCCGGAAGTTGAAGTACACCACCGAGTCCCCGTCCTCGATGATTCCGACGGGCTTGCCGTCCTTCACCACCACGAATTCCCCGAGGTCCTGGTCGATGACCGAGGGTTTCTCGGCGCGGTAGGCCAGGACGGCCTCCCGGGCGCTCGGGAAGGCCCGGCCCCTGCCCAGGACGTGGGCTTCCCAGCCTCGCCGGACCATCTCCCAGTCCGCCCCGTAGCGGTCCATGGTGATGTACATGCGCCCGCCCCCGGAGGCGATCCTGTAGTCGAGGCCCCTGCCGTTGAACCCGGCCAGGAAGGCCTCGAAGGGATCCAGGTAGTCCAGGGCGCTCTGCTCTCCCACGTCCCGGCCGTCGAAGAGGGGATGGATGCGGACCGCCTTGACCCCCTCCTCCGCGGCGCGGCCGATCAGGGCCTTCAGGTGGTCCAGATGCGAGTGTACGTTCCCGTCGGAAAAAAGGCCGATGAAGTGGAGCTTCCCGCCGGAAGCCCGCACGTTGGCCACGAGCTTCTTCCAGGTCTCACCCCGGAAGATGGCCCCGGTGTCGATGGAGGCGGAGACCAGCTTGGCTCCCTGGGCGAAGACCCGTCCGCAGCCGATGGCGTTGTGTCCGACCTCGGAATTTCCCATGTCCTCATCCGAGGGCAACCCCACGGCGGTGCCGTGGGCCTTGAGCAAGGTTCGCGGGCAGGACGCCTCCAGGGACCGGAAGTTGGGCATGAGGGCGCGCCGCACCGCGTCCCCTTCCTCGTATGCGCCGTACCCGACGCCGTCCATCACCACCAGGACCACGGGACCTCTCCGTCCCTTCCAATTCGGATCGCGCTTCAGGGAGCCGAGCATATCCCCTCCTAGGGTTCAGCGGAACGGACCGCCTGCGTGTCGATGGGTTACAAGGTATAGAAACGGGCCGAGGATTTCAACGACCGGATCATTCCCCGAAGTATTCGATCAGGGTCCGCACGGGCAGGCCCTCCAGGACCCGGTCGTACTGGAGGAAGGGCAATCCGATGACGCAGAACACCCCGACGGGCCGGGCGCCCGCCTCGGAAAGGAGGTCCGCGGCGGCCCGGAGGGTCCCCCCGGTGGCCACCAGGTCGTCCACGATCAGGACTCGGCCCCCGGCCGGAATGTCCTCGGCGTGCATCTCGATCTCCGCCTGGCCGTACTCCAGGGCGTAGGACTTGGACACCGTGCGTCCCGGGAGCTTTCCCTTCTTGCGAACCAGGATCAAGGGCAGGCCCAGGCGCTGGGCGAAGGGGGCCGCGAAGAGGAAGCCCCGGGACTCGATCGCGGCCACGGCGTCGACGGCCTCGCCCTTGTAGAGCTTGACCATGGCGTCCACGCAGTACTCGAAGGCGGCGGGGTTCATCAGGATGCTCGTGATGTCGTAGAACAGTATGCCTTTCTTGGGAAAGTCGGGCACCTTGCGGATGGCGTCGTCGAGGTTGAATCCCTGTGCCATGATAATCCTCGGGTTGGGTCAGAAATCCATCGCCGTCTTGAACCAGGCGGCCACGGCCGCGGGTCCCGATCCTACGTCGAGATCCTGGCCGGTGAGGGAGATGTCCGAGTCCTTCAAGGAGGCCTTGAGCGCCGCCACTCCCTTGGATCCCGGGGGGCCGAAGAACGCCGCCCTGCGGCCCGCCAGGTTGATCCCCCGGAAGAGCCTGCGAAGCTCCGCGTAGGAAGGGGAATCCGGAGCGTGGGCCCCGAACACGAACAGGCGAGATGCCAGAACCTCCGAAACGGTGACGGTCGAGGCGGTCCGGAGGCGGACGGCGGCGCCGGCCGCTTCCGCCAGCCGCTCCATGTCCCGGGCCGCCTGAGCCAGGTCCTCCCGGGCATCTTCGTAGACGATCAGGGTTTTCGGTTTGGTGGCTTTCACATTTCCATACTAGTACGGCCGCTAGGGGCTGTCAACTCTCGCCTTTGCCGCCGCCTTGCGGGTCCGGGAGGCGCGGATCACGGCGTCCAGGGCCCCGACGCCCACCGAAAGCAGGGCGGCGGTCCCGATGGAGGCCAGGATCTCGGGGGTGGTGGGCTTGTAGGAGTACTCGCTCTTGAGCGGCCAGGGCGCGTAGAAGGGATCGTATCCGGACCGGGCGTACCGGGAGATGTCGAACCCCAGGTTGGAATAGAAAAGCATGATGGGGAAGGCCCCGAAGGCGACGATCTCGAACCGCCGCAGGCCGGTCAGGAAGGGAGAACGGTCCTCGGGGACGAAGGCCCCGGGCAGGGCATCCGGCGCGGCCCGGACCGGGAGTGCCGGCTCCGGGACCGCAGGGGCTTCCTGGGCCCGGGCGCCCGGGACGGCGGATGTCCAGGCCAGGGCCGCCGCGGCCAGGATCGCCGGAAACCTCCTCACGCCGGATCCCTTTTCCCGAAGAGGACGGTGCCCAGGCGCAGGAGGGTCGCCCCCTCCTCCACGGCGATCTCGAAATCGTTGGACATGCCCATGGACAGGGTGTCGAAGTCCGGGAAAGACCCGGAGGTGTCGATTTCCTCAAACAGGGCACCCAGGGCCCGGAAGGAGGCCCGGACGGCCGCCGCGTCGTCCGTGTACGGGGCCATGGTCATGAGCCCCCGAAGCCGGAGGTTCCCGAGGCCGCGGAGCCTTTCGCAGGCCTCCAGGGCGGATCCTCGGTCCGGGAAGCCGCTCTTGGATTCCTCTCCGGTGTGGAGCTCCAGGAGGATGTCCATCCTGCGGCCCGCTGCGGCGGCCCTGCGCTCGAGTTCCCCCAGGAGGTCCGGGGAGTCCACGGACTGGATGCAGGAAAACAGCTCGACGGCCTTCTTCACCTTGTTGCCCTGGAGGTGGCCGATCATGTGGACTTCCGCGTCCGGCCGCCGGACCAGGAAGTCCGGATACTTGTCCAGGGCCTCCTGGACCCGGTTCTCGCCGAAGACCCGGATCCCGGCTTCGTAGGCGGCCTGGACGGCCTCCAGGGGATGGAATTTGGTCACCCCCAGGATCGATATCGTCCGGGGATCCCGGCCTGATCGTTCCGCGGCCTTCGCTATCCGGATCCGTACGTCCTCGAGCCGTTCCCCCACGAAACCGTAGTCCCCCATGCCCCTCCCCTTCCCGCCTCTTCCTTCCCGCGGACGGGCTTGCCTCAATCGACCTGGAGCGCGCCGCCGGTTTCCCTCTCGTTTCCCGCGTGATCGGAGACGATGAGGGCGATGGTCGTCCGCCCCCGGGCCAGGAGGAAGCTGCCCAGCCGGATCCTGCCGTCCGGCAGGAAATAGGACCGGGAGTCCAGGCGGGCGGAGCCGAAGAACCGCAACCGCCCGGATTCCGCCCGGGCGGCGTCGTACAGGTAGCGTGCGGCCTCCTTGCCGTCCACGAGCAGGCGTATGGAATACGGGGCCCGGGGGCGGGCATCCGAGGCCGCCAGAGGGTCCTGAATGTCCGCGATGATCTCATAGGTTCCCTGGCGGACCGACCGGGTTTCCCCCAGGGGCAGGACCTTCCCCCCCGAGGAGAGGTAGACCCCCCGGACGAGGGGCGCCCGGTCGTCGCGGACCGGGGGCAGGAGGACCTGGGGATTCAGGTACTGCCGCTTGATCCGGTCGTAGAGGGTGAACGAAAGCTCCCGCCCCGTCCGGAAACCCGAGAGCCCTGCCCTTCCGAGAATATCCCCGGAGGATACGGCGCGGAGGTACCGCGGCAGGCTTCCCCGCTCCAGCCGGGCGTATACGCTGATCATTCCGTCCGGATGGCTAAGGGCCACGAATCCCCCCAGGGGACAGGGTAGGCCGGAGGGCAGCCTGTCGCCGTCGAAGGAGAAGCTGATTTCCCCGGCCCCGATGGCCCGGACCTGCGCGCCTTCGGGACCCGCGGTCATGGAGGGATGGAACCGGCCCGATTCATGGCTGCCGAAGGTGAGGACCGGCACGCCCCCGGCCACGGGCCACTCCAGGGATCCCAGGCCCGCGGCGGGGATCGCGAGCGCGAGGAGGGACCCTATCAGCCGACGCACCTTCGGTCCCATTCATTCCTCCGAGATGTCGATTCTTCCCAGGACGGCCCCAGAACCCAAGTAGAGGCTCCGATCCGCGTGCCGCGTCCAAAGGGCCCCTCCGGGCAGGGGATACGAAAAGATGACCCGGGCGGGCGGCTCGAAACAGACCACCCCTCCGGTGCGGGCCGCCCGGAAGAACAGGTACTCCAGGCCCCGGGAGGCGTCGGAGGCCAGTTCGAAGCTTTCCGCGCGCAGGGGCAGCAGGGATTCCCGGCCGGTTTGACGGTCGTAGACGGCGATGCCCTCGGATTGGCGGTACAGGACGTACCGGCCGTCCCCGGTGAACCGTACCGTCACGGGTTCCCGATAATCGCTGTCCAGGTACCTGTGGTACTGGACCTTGAAGGCGCCGCCCTTCCGGACCAGGAGGATGAACCTCTGCCGGTCCGCCCCGCAGACCGCCGCGATCGCCTCTTCCCGGGGGTCCAGGGCTACCCCCAGGGTGACCTCGATCCGACTTCCCCCGGGCGCGAAGCTGAGGACGGACTTGCCGTCGGCGTCCACGCATTCGATGCTCCCGTCCAGCAGGCCGGCCACGGCCAGGGACTCCGTGGCGTCGAAGTCGGTGATCTTGAACGGGAAATCGTAGGACCAGAGCAGCTTGCCCTCCGGTGAATACTCGGAGACCGAATCCATCTCCGGGGACATCAGGAACAATCGTCCGGACCGGAAAAAGGGCCAGCCCTCGGCCTGGATCCGGAAGGCGGGGTCGCCTCCGGGGGTGAAGGCAGAGAGAACCTTGGATTCACGCTCGTAGGGCAGGAAGAGGGAATCGGACACGGCCGCGTCGAAGGCCGCCCCCCTCGACCAGATCCGCGTCCCGTCGGGAGTCACCGCTCCGTACCGGCCGCCCAGATGGAAGGAGAAGGCAAGCGCCGGATCGGGGGACGGCTCCGGATCCGCGTCCCGGGACACGTCCCCGGCCCAGACGGGATGCAGGGCGAGCTCCTTCTGAAGGGGTTCCGCGGCGGCGAAAAAATACCCCAGGAACGCGAGAGCGATGAGGGCGTACAGGAGCCTGTTCGGACGTTCGTCTACATCCCGCATCGCGGCCTTTCCAAATAGGGTCGGTCTTTCCAGGAGGCGCTTAATGGTATATAGTGAAGCCTCCCGTTGTCAACCGAACCAATCCCTACGAAGCGCGGGAGAGCATCGATGGAACTCGAGGAACTGTACCGGGAAGCCCGAAAAGCTGCGCAAAACTCGTATTCCCCGTATTCGAAATTCCGGGTCGGAGCGGCCCTGCTCTGCGGGGACGGGACCGTTGTCACCGGCGCGAACGTGGAGAACCGGTCCTTCGGGCTGACGATCTGCGCGGAGCGCGGAGCGATCACCGCCGCCGTTTCCTCGGGGCGCAGGAAATTCCTCGCCCTGGCCATCTGCACCCCCGACGCGGAGTATCCCGTCTGCCTCTGCGGGGCCTGCCGTCAGTTCCTGAGCGAGTTCGCGGATCCGACCCTGCCCATCGCCTTCGGCCACGGAGACTCCATCGGAGCCCGGACGACCATGAAGGAATTGATGCCCCTGGATTCCCTGCACGAACTCGCGGACAGGTGATCAGCGCTTCGGGGCTTCCCTCTTCTTGATGTCGCTCTCCAGCTTGGCGGTCCAGATGTCCGCCTTCTTTTTCAATTCCTCCACGTCGTCCCGATCCCCCAGGACGGCGTGCACCCGGCGGATCGCGTTCAGGAAGAGGATGGCGATGCGGAAGTCCTCCGCCTTGTTGGAGAAAATCTCGTACTTTTCCCGGTACTTGTCCGCGGAATCCCGGAAGAGCCGCTTGACCATCGAAAGGTGCTGGTGGGTGACCTCCCGGTGGGGAGAGTCGAAATCCAGGTTGGCGGGGAGGCTCTTCAGGTCCAGGAGGTTCTTGGCCACCGTGGCGTACTTGCCCCAGAGCTCGATGAAGGCCCACTTCCACCGGGACATCTCCCCGTAGGCGTCCTCCAGCTCCTGTATGGCGAAACCCAGCTTCATGAGGAGCTGGTAGCGGCTCTGGGGACTCAGGTCGGAGATGGCTTCCAGGTTCTTCTCGTAGTCGGAGTAGGGAGCGTCGATGTAGGCGGTGACGGTGTCCTCGAAGTGCTTGATGGCCCGGGCGATGGCGCGGCGCGCCTCCGCGAGGTAGTCCTCGTTCTTGATGCCCAGGAGGGCCACCGAGACGGAGTTGATCAGGATGTAATGGGAGGCGACGTTCAGGGCCTCCTCCGCGGCGGCTATCCGCTTGTACGCGACCCCCGGATCGTCGGAACTCAGGAGCTCCTGCAGGGTCTTTTCCTTAGAGAGTCGGGCGTCGATGAGTTTCTTGTATTCCTTCACCTTCTCGAAGTAGAGGTTGCGCTGTTCCTGCGTTATCTTACCCATCGTTTTCCCGCCAATTACCGTAGCGCCTTAGAAGCTCCACCGCGTGGGCGTAGGACACTTCGGTCTTGGAATCGCCCGCCAGCATGCGCGCTATCTCCCGGGCCGTAGCCTCACCGGACAGGGCCGCCAAGCGGGTGACCGTCCGGTCCTGCTGGACGGCTTTTTCCACCCTGTAGTGAGTATCGGCGCGAACGGCGATGGACGCAAGGTGGGTGATGCACAGGACCTGCTTCCGGGCGGCCAGGGCGTGGAGGTGCTCCCCCACGGAAAGGGCGACCTCTCCTCCGATCCCGGCGTCGACTTCGTCGAAGATCAGGGTCCCGATGGTGTCCGTGTCCGCAAGGGCGGTCTTCACGGCCAGCATGACCCGGCTCATCTCGCCCCCCGAGGCTATGCGCGCGAGTTCCCGCAGGGGTTCCCCCCGGTTCGGGGAGATCAGGAAATCGATTTCGTCGATCCCGTTCGGGCCGACCACGGCCTTGCCCCCGTCGGAATCCTTGCGGGCCAGCCGGATCGAGAACCGGGCGCCGGGCATGCCCAGGGTGCGCAGGATGGCCACGATCCGCTCCTCCAGGTCCGAACCCGCCGCGGCCCGGGCCTTCGAGACGGCAAGGGCCCGGTCGTAGACCTCCCGCTCCAGGACGGCGATCTCGGCCTCCCGGGCGGCCTTGTCCTCCTCCCAGTTCGAGAGGCGTTCCAGGCGGGCGGCCCCGTCCGCGCCGTAGGCGATCACCTCTTCCAGGGTATCGCCGTACTTCTTCTTGAGCCTCTGGAGCTCCGCGATACGGGACTCCACGGCCTCGAGCCGTTCCGGGCTGAATCGGAGGGCGTCCATGTAATGCCGAAGGGTGTCCGCGACGTCTTCCAGCTCGTAGTACCCGTCGTCCACCCTCCGGGCGAGGTCGGAGACCTTGGAGTCGATGGCCTGGGCCGACTCCAGGAGGGTCCGGACCTTCCGGAGCGCGGGCAGGGCCCCTCCCGACGGGTCGGCCAGGAGATCCCGGGCACCTTCCACCGCGGAGGCGAGTTTCTCGAACTGGGACAGGAGGCGTTCCTCCTCCTCGAGCTCCGCGTCCTCCCCGGGCTTGAGCTTGGCCTTGGAGATCTCGTCCACCGCGAAAGCCAGGAGCTCGGCCTCCCGGGCTCGCTCCCGTTCCGAGGCCGCCATGCCCTCGAACTCCCGGCGCCGGGAGGCGAGCAGGGTAAAGCGCTCGCCGAAGGCCTCCACCTCCGCCTCGATACGGGCGAAGCGGTCCAGGAGGCGGCGCTGGGAATCCGGGCGGAGGAGGGATTGGTGCTCGTGCTGCCCGTGGACGTCCACCAGGAGGCTCGTGAAGTCCGCCAGGTCCTGACGCAGGGCGGGGACGTTCTGGATGTAGACGGATCCCCGGCCCGTGCTCTTCAGGGACCTGCGGATGACGACGGTGCCGTCCTCGCAATCCATGCCGTGGGCGGACAACCAGGCCCTCGCCTCGGGGTTGCCCGAGACGTCCAGGACCCCGGAAACCAGGGTCTCCTCGGCACCGGACCGAATGATCCCGGTGTCCGCCTTGCCGCCCAGGAGGAATCCCAGGGCCCCGATCAGGATCGACTTGCCGGCCCCGGTCTCCCCGGTCAGGAGGTTGAGCCCGGGACCGAACCGGACGCTGACCCGGTCGATGAGGGCGAAATCCCGGATCGTCAGCTCCTCAAGCATCCGGTCCCCCGGACCAGTTGAGCTTGTGCCGAAGGACGTCGTAGAAGGAGGCCCGGCCGGCGCACCAGATGCGGGCCCGGGAC
This sequence comes from Spirochaetota bacterium, assembly GCA_022703505.1. Lineage (GTDB taxonomy): Bacteria > Spirochaetota > Spirochaetia > Treponematales > UBA12059 > JAAYUR01. Next base: position 32,793 of record JAKLDN010000012.1, read on the forward strand.
TCGGAGCGACGGAACAGGACGCGGTCCCCGGGCGCCAGGTCGAAGAAATCCTGGCCGTCGAGGGTTAGGATCAGGGAGCTTCTCTGCTTTTCCGCGACGTTCACCTCGATCTCCTCGCTCCCCGGGAGGACCAGGGGTCGATTGGAAAGGGCGAAGGGACAGATCGGATTGAAGACCAGGGCGTCCAGGTCGGGCTCCAGGATGGGCCCCCCCGCGGCCAGGGAATAGGCCGTGGAGCCCGTCGGGGTCGCGACGATGGCACCGTCGGACTTGTAGGAACACAGGGGAGCCCCGCTCACGACGACCCGGAGGTCCAGGATCTTGGCGCTCCCGGATCCCGAGACGACCCCCTCGTTCAGGGCCGTGAACCGGGCCTCGGTCCGTCCGTCCCGGACCACCTCCACGTCCAGCATCACCCGCTCCGAGAGGGTGAGCCGCCCGGCCAGGCAGTCCTCCAGGCGATGCCTCCACTCGCTTTTCCGTATCCAGGCGATGAAACCCAGGCTGCCGAGGTTGACGGGGAACACGGGGACCTTCCAGGGGGCGGTGATCCGGGAGGAATACAGGACGGTGCCGTCCCCTCCCAGGGAGACCGCGAAGTCGGCCCCGGCCACGCGGGGGACCTCGTCGGGTTTGCCCGCGAACGCGTGCACGTCCACCGTATGGCCCCGCTCCCGAAGGAAGTGGCCGATCTCCCGGGCTACCTCCCCGGCGTCATCCTTGGACAGGTTCGCGATGATCAGGGCACGGCCGGGATCGGACTGCACGGGTGCCTCCTCTAGGGCAGGGTCGCCAGGACCCTGGAAACCTTCTGCGCCGCGGACTTGCCTATGCGGGGGTGGAGCGGGAAGACCAGGCACCGGAGGGCCAGGGAGGCCGCCTTCGGGCAGGCTCCCTCGGGCACGAGGGACCGGGCGACGCAGGATCCCTCGAAGGCCAGGGCCGTGTCCACCTCCTTCTTCCGGGCGTAGGCCCGGACGTCCTTCACCCCCGCGGGCAGGACGACGGGAAGGCCGAAGTACGCGGGCTCCCCTTCCCCCGGAAGCCGGAGGGCGGCATGCTTCGACCGCGCCAGGGCCTCCTCGAAGAGCCGGGCCAGTTCGCGGCGCCGTTCGAAGGTCCTCTCCAGGGCGCGGATCTGGGAAAGCCCCAGGGCGGCGTTCAGGTCCGTCATGAGAAGCTCCGGAGGCAGGGAGTCCGCCTGGTTCCGGAGCGCCTGGGCTTCCCGCCGGCCGTTGGCGTAGACCAAGGCCCCCCCGCCGGCCGTGGCCAGGCCCCCCTGCTCGAGCCCCAGCAGGGTCAAGGCTCCCAGGGAGCCCGCCCGGGTCTGTCCGATGAAGGCTCCGAGGCTTTCCGAGACGTCCTCGACGACGGGGATCCCGAGGTCCACATATTCCTCGGGGTTCGGAAGGATTCCGGCACCCTCGAAGAGGAGGAGGACCCGGGCTCCGTCCCGGGCCTTGGCCAAGGCTTCCGTATCCGGGCAGCCCGTATCCGGCTCGATATCCAACCACAAAGGGTTCAGACGCTTGTCTTTCAGCACGTAGGCATAGTACGCCGGAGAGAGCGCGGACAGGGCGACCGTCGCTCCTTCGGGCAGGGCGAAGCAGTCCAGGGCGGCTCCCAGGGCGAACGCGGGGCTGCGGAAGGCCGCTCCCTGCTCGAAGGCGAGCTGTTCCTTGGCTACGCGGAGGAACTTCGAGAGGAAGGCTCCCGGCTCCGCGGCGTCCTCCACCATGCAGGAGAGGACGGAATCCATATCCTTTCGACGGATGTAGGAAGAACGGACGGGGATGATCACTACGGTTGTCCTACTTTCTTAGATCTTCGATCTTCTGGAGCTCCCGGGCGTTGAAGAGTCGGCGGATATCCAGGATGATGAGGTATCCGCTCTTCTGGTTCACGACCCCCTGGATGTACTCCGAGCCGATTCCGCTGAGCATCTGGGGAGGGGGCTGGATTTCGTTGGCCTCGATGGGGGTCACCCGCTCGATCTTGTCGATGATGACCCCGAGCTTCATTCCGGCCACTTCGATGATGATGAACCCGGACAGAAGTTCCGAATCCTCTCCGAGGGCCGCCCGTTTCAAGTGAAACCGCTTGTGCAGGTTAATGATCGGGATGATCTCGCCGCGCAGATTATAGAGTCCCTCGACGTAGGCCGGCGCATTCGGGATCGTACGAATCTCCTGGATGCGTACTATTTCCTTCACGTCCATGATGTCGATTCCGTACAGTTCCTCGCTCAGTTGGAAGGTCACGAGCTGGATCTGGCTTTCCGTTTCGGACATGACACCCCCGTTTTAGGGCCTGTAGAGGCAGGCCGGCCGTCTTCCGTGGAGTGTAGCATTTTTTGCCCCCGGGAGCAAGTTTCCGGCGAATGCCGTGCGGTACGCACTGCATTCGCCTCGCAGTTTTCGGCGTTCTCTAGGAGAACGCCGAAAACTGCCGGGCATGATAGCGGCTCCCGGAACGGTGGACAGTGGTCGGTGGACGGTGAACGGCGTGGTTGCAGCGCACGGCCGCAGCCCACGCCGGGGCGTGGACGGCGCCGGCGGCCGGGAGTAACTTCCGACCTTTGACCCCTGTTCACCGTCCACCGGAATAAAAAAAAGCCTGGCGACGACCTACTCTCCCACCGCGAAGGCAGTACCATCGGCGTAGGAGGGCTTAACTTCCGTGTTCGGAATGGGAACGGGTGTGGCCCCTCCACAATAATCACCAGGCATAAAAA
>JAKLDN010000013.1 GCA_022703505.1 Spirochaetota bacterium
CCCTTACCAAGCTCCCGGTACCCCCGGTTTCCCGTTTTGGGCGCTCTATCAGGTTAATCTTTTATCCCCGCCCGTGTCAAGGCCCTTCGCCCATCGGCGTCCTTCAACCGGTACACTGCGCAAAGCCCGGACGGACGGCCAGAATCGCGTTAGCTATCCTGAACCGTCAAACGGCGCGCAGCGCCGTTTGACGAGGCGGTGGCTACCCTACCCGATTCCCCCCGGGCGTGTCAATCGAAGGCACGATGATTTCCCGCGAATTCTTCCGCCCCCTTCCACGATTCTCCACCGTCTGCCGCATAACCGCATTCCGTCTACAGCTCCTCCGAAGGCCTTGGAACCATAGATCCAACAGGATTCACATGATGGTTCAAGATTAACAAGACGGGGACCTGGGCGCATGAAGGATTCATCTCGTCTATCCTTCCCTACTTCTTGTCCATCTTGTTGGATCCGGGAAGAGAACCGTTTACATATACCGAACACGTATCTCCGCGGGGTCGCCGGGAAGAAGATCGATCTCGCCCCGGATGGACTTGAGATATGCCCGCACGAAGGTCTCGTTCCGCCCGAGAAAGTTTCCGGCGTCGCCGGAGTACCCGTCCATCCGCAGGGTCAGGGTGCGTTCTTCCGGGCTCGACATCTCCGCGGTTCCTCCGTATCCGGATTCCCGGAGGGCTTCCAGTACGATGTCCAGGACCAGGAGGAGGGTCACCATGGTTTCGATGGGCAGCGGGGTCTCCGGGAAATCGTCCCGGACCCGCACGTTCCGGGACGCGGTACGCGCGTAGGCCGCGAGGACTTTCCGAAGGGAGATCTCCCGCATGTCCTCGTAATCGTAGACGATGTCGTAGACCGAGCGCATGGCCAATAGCCGATGCACGATCCGGTCCTTGGCCTCCGCGGAAAAATCACCCTCCCGGGTCTCCAACCCGAGGACGCCCAGGATCACCTGGATATTGTTCCCGATCCTGTGGTGAAGCTCGTGGATCAGTTCGCCCTTGACCTCCAGGGTCCTGTTCAGCCTGGTTATCGCGTCGTTCCGGACGGCGATTTCCTTGCGGATCATGAAGAAGAGCATCAGACTGGTGACCGTGACGTAGAAGAGCCCCTTGGCGCTCGAGTAGGCGGTCAGGGCGGCGACGTCGTCCGTAAACAGGGCGATAGCCCGGTCCGAGAGCAGGATCCATGCCGAAGCTACCGCGAGATAGACGAAGGTGATCCTGAAGGCGCTTTTCATGGATACGCTCCGGGTTGCGCTGGGCTTCCTCCAGTATATCCCGTGCCGGTGCCCCGTCAAACCGCCGGTCGCGATCGACACCTCCCGGAACGCGCCCGCCGCCGACCCTATCCCCGCAGGCCCAGGAGGAGGTCCACCCCCTCCGCGAAGCCCCGGCCGTGGGATCCGGCGGTGATGAAGGTCGGTCTCGACTTCATCAGAGGCAGGAACCGTCGGACATTGGCCACCCCGACGGAGAGGGGGAAGCGGGCGAACATGGGTTCGTCGTTGGGAGAGTCCCCGAAATACAGGACCCGCCCGAGGTCCCTCACCGGATCCCAGCCGTGGCGGCGGGCTAAATACAGCTCGGCCATGGACAGCTTGTCGTAGGCCCCGAACCAGGCATTCACGTGGATGGAGGAGATCTTGGCCCGAGCGCCTAGGGACTCGCAGAGGTCCCGGATCCGCACGGCGGCTTCCAGGGGCAGGACGGGCTCCTCCTCCGCGAAGTCGATCGCCAGGTCGAAGAGCCGGGAGAACTGGTCCTTGGCCACCCGGGCCCCGGCCACGTCCGAGAGGACGAGGTCCCGCAGGGGCTCCAGGCGGGCCCGGGCGGACCCGGGATCCCGGGCCTCGGGATGGAAGAGATGCTCGAGCCGGCCGTCCTCCATATAGAAGGCGAAGGCCCCGTTCTCCCCGACCACGGCGTCCACGGGCCACTGCCGGGCGATCAGGTCGCACCAGCCGGCGGGACGGCCCGTCACGGGCACGGCCGCGATCCCCGCCCGGGCAAGGCGCCAGAGGGCCGAGTAGGACTCCTCGGAAAGGCGCCCGTCCTCGGTGATCGTGTCGTCGATATCGAAGAGGACGAACCGGACCTCCGCGGCCTTGGCGGCCTCCATCCCCTCGATGCGCCCGGGGTCCCGCCCCTCGCCGTTCATTGACACCTCTAATACCTCCCGGGTATCATCGCCCCATGACCCTTCCCAGCCTCGTCACGACCGTCCGGGTGGGACTTTCCCCCCTGTTCTTCGCGCTTTTTATCACGCTCACGAAGAACGGGGAAGCCCCCCTCTGGGCAACCCTCCTCTACTGGGGCTTCTTCATAGTGATGGAGATCACCGATCTGCTGGACGGAATCATCGCCCGAAAGATGGGATCCGTCACGGACTTCGGGAAATTCTACGATCCCTTCGCGGATTCCTTCAGCCGACTGACCTATTTCCTGGCCTTCCTGGTGACCGGCTTCCTGCCCGCCTGGGTCTTCCTGCTGGTCCTGTACCGGGACATCACGGTCTCTTTCCTGCGCCTCCTGGCCATGCGGAGGAGCATCGTGATATCCGCCCGGCCCAGCGGCAAGATCAAGGCGGTGATCTACGCCGTGGCCTGCGGATCCGTGCTGACCCTGGTCACCGCGCGGGCCGTGCCGGCCCTGGCGTTTTCCGTCCCCGCCTTGGGCTGGATCCAGAAGGGGCTGATGTGGATCACCGCCGCCACGGCGGTCTGGACGACGCTGGATTACTCGCGGGGGCTGAAACCGGACGCCCGGGCCTAGTCCGCAGGCGGCCGCGGCATCGGAACGGTCATGAGGGTGCATCAGGATATGGACGATCGAGCCCGGCTCTCCCGCAGCATCTATCTCAGCGTGACGGCCTTCCTCGTCTTCCAGATCCTGCTCTTCCTGGTCTTCTTCCGCGCGTACCGCATGTCCGGCTCGTACCTCCGGTTGTTCTTGTCCGTCACCGCCATCTTCCACCTGGCCATCCTGGCCTTCCTGCTCGCGTTCCGCAAGCAATTCGCCCTGGTGGAGGGCGGTCGCAGCCTGGTCCGGGTCAACCTGGCCAACGAGGTCACCCTGGCCCGCATGTCCACCCTTCCGACCCTCCTGATCCTGATCGTGGCGTCCAAGGAGTACTCCATCCGGGCTCCCCTGCTGGTGCTGGTGGCCCTGGTCTTCGTGACCGACTTCGCGGACGGATGGATCTCCCGGGCTTCCCGGCAGGTCACCTTCATGGGCCGCATGCTGGACGCGATCAGCGATTACAGCGTCCTCATTGTCCTGTCCATCGTGTTTTACTATTATGAACTCATACCCGGATGGTTCTTCTGGGTCGTGATCTTCCGGCTGGTCTTCCAGGGGGCGGGGATGGCCGTACTGCTGATGGCCCGGCGGCCGATACGGACCCAATCCACCCTCATGGGGAAGGCCGCGATCTTCTCCACCATGGCCCTCTACACCCTGGAGGTTCTGCGAGTCATGGTCCGGTGGGAAGCCCCCGGAGCCTGGAGGGTATTGGAATACGCGGCGGGAAGTGTCGTGTTCCTGTCCATCTTCGAAAAGGCCGTGCTCCTGTTCGTTCAATTGCGGCGGATACCCAAGGCGGGCGCCCAGCCTCCCGCGGGATCCTCCTCATCGGAAGCCAAGGCCGGAGAGGCATAAAACGACCGATCATTCCCAGAAGCCGCCGACCGTCGAGCCGGCGGCCGAATAAAGGAGCAAACCCATGGCATTGATAAAAAGCGCGCTGGAGATCGCCCTGGAGCGGACCAAGGACATGAAGGCGGATCCGGCGGCCCTGAAAGCCTTCGAGCTGAAGCAGGAGGGTCAGAAGCTGGCGGGGGAATTCCTTTCCGATCCCGGCTCCGTGGATCTGGAAGCCCGGATCAAGGCCCTGCCCAAGGAGGATCGCGGCATCCTCAAGTCCGCGATTTTCGGGGTGCTGGCCGCCCGGATCCAGCTGCCTCTGACCAAGACGGGGATCCCCCCGGAGACCCTGGACGCCCTGGCCAAGGGTTTCACCGCCCTGGCCGCGTCCCCCTTCCCGGACAAGCGCATAGGCGGCCTCATGAAGCAGGTCGGGGACTTCCTGGCCCGGTACCTGGAGGACGCCACGAACCTGGATACCGCACTGCGGAAGCAGTTCGAACCCAAGCTGCGGAGGAAGGAACAGGAACTGGCCGCCCGCACGGGCCAGTCGGTACGGCTGGATCCCTTGTCGGACCCGGAGTTCCTGAAGGTCTACCAGCAGAACGTGGGGCATCTGAAGGCCCAGTACCAGTCCGCCCTGGACCAGGCCAAGGAAGACCTGGCGGCGATGCTGGGAATAGAGAAAGATTGAGACGATTTAGGTTTTAGTAACAAGAAACCACAGAGTCACAGAGGCACAAAGTTAAAGAACTTGGGTGGAGTATTTCCCCCATATTCTTCTTCCTCTGTGTCTCTGTGACTCTGTGGTAGAATTTTTAAACCTAGCCCAATTCGAAGTACTTGATCCCTTCCTTGGGGAAGGCCTTCTTGATCCGGGCCACCACGTCGGCGATGGTCCGGGCTTCCGCCTCCTCGCAGTAGGTGAACAGGACGAAATTCTCCTCCGGCCAGGCGGCTTCCCCGGTGCGCATGCCCTGGCGGCCGGTGCCGTGGGCCGCGGGTATCAGGGTATGGTACCGGGCGACCCCGGCCTCCGCCAGGGCGTCCATCAGGTCCTCCTGGACGGAACGGTTGGCTACGATCTCGACCCGCTTCATGCCCGGCCTCCTTCCGTTCCGGCGGCGTCATCCGCCGGAATCGTCTCCGCGGCCCCGGCCGGGACCGTCGCCTTGACGCGGCCCTTCTGGCCCGCGGCGATCCGATTGAGCCGCTCGTCCCGCTTCCGGGCCCGCTCCTCGCTCTTCCGGTTGAACACGGAGTAGATGGCCGGCATCAGGAAGAGGGTCATGAGGGTACCGAAGGTCAGGCCTCCCAGGACGGTCTTGCCGATGGGGGCCACGAGCTCCGTCCCTTCGCCGGGATAGAAGGCCAGGGGCAGGAGGGCCAGCACCGTGGTCAGGGTGGTCATCAGGATGGGCCGGAGGCGATTGCCCGCGGCGGTGATCACGGCTTCCTCGAGGTGCAACCCCCGCTTGCGCAGGAGGTTGGTGTAGTCCACCAGGACGATGCCGTTGTTCACGATGACGCCCACCAGGACCAGGAGGCCCACGGCGGTCAGGATGTTGAAGATGTCCCCGGTCAGGGCGTATATCCAGACCACCCCCGTGAAGGACAGGGGGATGGTGAAGATGATTATGAAGGGATCCAGGAAGGACTCGAACTGGCTGGCCATCACCCCGAACACCAGGAGGGTGGCGGCCAGCACGATGAGGGCGAAGGTCCCGCCGTACTCGAGGAACTGCTTCCAATCCCCTCCGTACTCGATGATCACCGCGTCGTCCGCGGGGATCTCCCGGGCGATGAGGGACCGCATCTTGCCCTCCACCACGTCCAGGGGTACCCCGGGTTTGACCCCCGCGGTCACGTGGACCACCCGGCCCTGGTTTTCGCGCTTGATGTCGATGGGGCCCGTGGTCTTCTCGTAGCTCGCGAAGCTGGCCAGGGGCACCCGGGTTCCGGCGGGATTCACGACGAACATCCGGTCCAGGGCGGGAAGCTCGCTGCGGTCCGCCTCGGGCAGGATCACCAGGATGTCGTATTCCGAGCCGCCCGAGCGGTACTTGGTGGCCGCGACCCCGTCCACCGCGGCCTTGATCTCGGTGGCGATGGAGTAGATGTTGAGGCCCAGGTCGTAGACCCGCTGGCGGTCGATGCGGATCTCCACCTGGGGCAGCCCGTCCGCGAGGTCGATGGAGGGCTCCGTGATCTCGGGGATCTCGCGCTTGATCAGGTCCCGGATGGCCTCCGCGGTGCGCTTGCCCAGGGCCAGGTCCTCGGTCTTGACCAGGATGTCGATGGGGCTGCCCCCGCCGAACCCGCCCTGGTCGGTGCCGAAGGAGAACACCGCCGCGGGCACGTCGTTGAAGTGGGCGCGGAGCTTTTCCTTGATCGCGTCGGAGTCGTCGATCCTCTGCTCGAAGGGAGGCAGCATGATCCGCAGGGAACCCCGGTTCTTCGAATTGGCCCCCAGGAATCCGAACATGGACCCCTGTCCGACCTGCATGACGATCTTCTCGAAGCCCCGGACCTCCCGCTCCACGATGCCCTCGAACTGACGCAGGACGGCCTCCGTCTCGGCCAGGCGGGTGCCCAGGGGCATGTCCACGTTCACCACCACGGCGTCCTGGTCCATGGGGGGCATGAACACGAAGCCGATCTTGGGGGCGTAGGCCATGGTCCCGGCGAAGACCGCCGCGATGAGCCCGATGGTCGCCAGCTTGTGCCGCATGACAAGCTTCACCCCCCGGCGGTAGCCCTCGTCCAGGGCCGCGAAGAAGCGGCCCATGACCTCGTCGATCTTCCGCAGGAAGGGCGACCGCAGGGGCTTCTGGGCACGGGTGACCAGGGGGAAGTAGTGGCTCGAGAGGACGGGGATCAGGAGGACCGCCACGGCGATGGAGGTGGCCAGGGAGATCACCACCGTGAAGGCCAAGCCCGAGAAGAGCTCTCCCACGATGTCCAGCTTCTTCCCGAACATGATGAGGGGGGCGAAGACGCAGATCGTGGTCAGGGTGGAGGCCATGATGGCGGTGACCATCTCCTGGGTCCCGAGGATGGCGGAGATCCGGAGCTTGGCGCCCTTCTCCCGGTACCGGTAAATGTTCTCCAGGATGACGATGGAGTTGTCCACCAGCATCCCGACGCCCAGGGCCAGGCCCGCCAGGGTCATGATGTTGAGGGTCAGGCCCGCGAAGTACATGAGCATTAGGGTGAAGAGCAGCGAGATGGGTATGGTGACGCCGATCACGAGGGTCGGCTTCCAGCTCCGCAGGAAGATGAACAGGATGACGACCGCCAGGATAGCCCCGTCCCGGGCCGAGGTCGCGACGTTGGCGATGGAGTTCTCGATGATGTCCGTGGTGTTGAAGAGCTCGGTCACCTTGACGCCGGGGGGCAGCTCCCCCGCCAGCCGTACCAGCCGGGCTCGGACCGCGTTGGCGGTCTGCACGGAGTTCTTGCCGCTCTGCTTCTGGATCGTGATCTGCACGGCGGGGACGCCGTTCACGAAGACCAGGTTGGACTCGTCCCGGTACCCGTCGAAGACGCTGGCGATGTCCCGTAGCCGGACCTTGCGGGCGGGCTGGGTCCCCTTGACCGGGTCGTAGCCGCCGCCCTTGTAGGCGATCACGGCGTCGCCGATTTCCTCGATGCTCTTGTACTCCCCGGGGGCGGTCAGAAGGTAATCCAGGTTGCCGTCCACGATGGAGCCGGCCGCCACCTGCACGTTCTGCCCGCGGAGCATGTTCACGATCTGGTTGATCGTGAGGCCGTAGGCCTCCAGGCGCTCCAGGGGAACCTCCACGCGGACCACCCGCTGGCGGCCGCCGGACACCTGGGCCAGGGCCACGCCCTGGACCTGCTCGATCCGGGGCTGGATCGTCTTTTCGGCCACCTCCCGGAGCTCCTCGGGGCTGCGGTTCCCGGACACCATGAGGCCCATGATGGGGATCATGGCGGGATCGAATTTGAAGATCATGGGGGTGTCCGCCTCGTCCGGCAGGGCGCCCTTCACGAACTCGAGGTTGTCCCGGACGGAATTGGCCGCCTCGGCCATGTCCGTGCCGTACGTGAACTCCAGGATGACCATGCTGGAGCCCGCGGAGGAGGTGGAGGTGATCTTCTCGATTCCCTGGGTGTTGGAGAGGGCGCCCTCCAGGGGCCGCGTCACGGTCTTCTCGATCTCTTCCGGGCCCGCGCCCCGGTACCCCGTGAAGATCAGGATGACCGGGGGCTCGATCTCGGGGTAGAGGTCCACCGCCAGGTTGACGGTGGCGAAGAAGCCCAGGGCCACGAGGAGGGCGAAACCTACGAATATGGTGGTCGGTTTTCCGACCACGGTTCGGGTCAGGCTCATGGGGTCCCCCTTACCGGGCCGCGGGGCGGCGGAGGACCACGTTCACGGCGACCCCCTCGTCCAGCAGGGTCTGGCCCCGCACCACCACGCTCTCGCCCTCGGCCAGCCCTTCCCGGATCTCGTAGATCCCGTCGATCAGGATGCCGGGGGTCACGGCCCGCTTGCGGGCCACGTGGGAGCCGGGCTTGGCCGGGTCCTCCTCGGCGACGAAGGCGAAGGTCTCGCCGAAGCGCTTGACCACGGCCTCCGCGGGGACCTTGACCACCGAAGCCTTGTCCTCGGTGACGACCTTGACGGAGGCGAACATACCGGCCTTGAGCCGGGGGTCGGGGCGTCGGAAGGCCAGACGGAGCTCCAGGGTCCGGGACGTCGGGTCCAGGACCGGGGCCACCTCACGAAGGACCGCGGGGAAGACCTCCCCGGGCCAGGCGGCCAGGGAGACGTCCGCGGCCAGGCCCGCTCGCATCTTGGAGACGAAGCGCTCGGGGGCGTAGGTCCGCAGTTCCAGACTCTCGGTCCGGGCGATCCGGGCCGCGGGGACGGAGGGGGCGATGGTGGAGCCCACTTCCATGGGAAGGGAGGTGACGGTCCCCGAAATGGGGGCCTTCACGATCCCGGGCTGGTAGCTCATCCCGGGGCGGGAGGGGTCCACCTCGATCAGGGCCTCGCCCTTCTCCACCCGCTGGCCCACGGACACGAAGTGCCGGGTGACCTTGCCGGCCACGTCGGAGTAGGCATCCACCGTGGAGGAGGCCACGATGTCGCCGGAGAGGGCGATGTAGTCCCGCACCGGGCCCCTAACCACGGGGGCGGTCTCCACGGCGAAGACCGTCTCGGGCGCCGCGGGTGCCTGGGCCTCGGCCT
>JAKLDN010000014.1 GCA_022703505.1 Spirochaetota bacterium
CCGGACCCATGTCAGCCAGTTCGAGCTCGACCGCTATCTGCCGATCCTGTGAGGGGGCCGGTCTTTGGCGGTTTCACAGATCAGGACCTTTCCCGGCCAAAGGGGGGATTCATTGACACGATTCAGTGCAGGGATCGGGCTGCAGACCGAACCGGGCCCGGTCGGAAACGAACGCGAATGACCCTGCCATTTTGGGGGAGTTGAACCTTGTCCCTGCTCAAACAACAACCGCCCGCGCTGCTGGTCCTTGAGGACGGGAACGTTTTCCAAGGCCTTGCCTTCGCCGGAAGGGGAGAGGTCCTGGGGGAGGTGGTCTTCAACACCGGCATGACCGGCTACCAGGAAATCCTCACCGACCCCTCCTACAAGGGCCAGATGGTGGCCATGACCTATCCCCTGATCGGCAACACGGGGATCAACGACGAGGACATGGAATCCGGGGGCATCCACCTGGAGGGGCTGATCGTCCGGGAGTATCAGGATTTTCCGAGCAACTGGCGGAGCCGCCGGACCCTGAAGGCCTTTCTGGAGGCCAGGGGCAAGCTGGGTGTGGAAGGGGTGGATACCCGGGCCCTCACCCGCCGGCTGCGGTTGCAAGGCGCCATGCGGGGAATCCTGACGACGGAAACCCGTGACGTGGATACCCTGCTTGCACGGGTCCGCTCCTATCCGGGCCTGGTGGGCCGGGACCTGATCCGGGAAGTGACCTGCCGAAGACCCTTCCGCTGGAAAGATGGTGGGCCGAAATCCATGCGGGGCGCGAAAAAGAGGCGGAGCGACGGCCCGCTACGCGTCGTCGTCATCGACTGCGGCGTCAAATACAACATCCTGCGGCATCTCGAAGCGCGGGGCTGCGAGATCACCGTGCTGCCCGCGACGGCGACCGGCGAGGAAATCCTGTCCCGGCAGCCGGACGGCGTCCTCTTTTCCAACGGTCCCGGCGACCCGGCCGCCCTCCCTTATGTGGTCGCCGCGGCCCAAGGGGTGCTGGGCAGAATTCCGCTGTTCGGCATCTGCCTCGGCCACCAGATCCTCGGCCAGGCCCTCGGCGGGAAAACCGGCAAGCTGAAATTCGGACACCACGGCATCAACCAGCCCGTCAAAAACCGGGCGACCGGTCGGGTGGAAATCACGTCCCAGAACCATGGATTCCATGTGCTTCCGGAATCCCTGCCCGCGGGGCCGGATCTGTCCCACGACAACCTGAACGACTGCACGTCCGAGGGCATTGACTGCCCGGATCTCGATGCCTTCAGCGTCCAGTATCACCCCGAGGCGGCGCCCGGCCCCCACGATGTCGATTACCTGTTCGACCGCTTCGTCGAACGGATGACCCTGGCAAAGGAGAAGCGGCCATGATCCTGATCATTGACTTCGGCTCCCAGTACAACCAGCTCATCGCCCGGCGGGTGCGCGAGCACCATGTCTACTGCCAGATCGAGCCGCCGGACATCGGCTTCGACAGGATCGAGGCGCTGCGGCCGGAGGGCATCATCCTCTCCGGCGGCCCGGCCAGCATCTACGAAAAGGGGAGTCCGCGCGTGGATCGGAGAATCTTTGATTTGAATATTCCCGTTCTCGGGATCTGCTACGGCCTGCAATTCATGATGGACGCCCTGGGCGGTGAGGTGATCCGGTCGGAAAGGCGGGAGTACGGTTTCGCCGAGCTGCGGATCCGGACCCCGGAGGGGATCTTCAGCGGCGTCCGGAGGGACACCCGGTGCTGGATGAGCCACGGGGACATGATCGGCCGGCTGCCGAAGGGTTTCCGGGTGACCGCTTCCACACCCAGCACGAATGTCGCCGCGGCGGAGCATCCGGTAAGACGTTTCTACGGCCTTCAGTTTCACCCGGAGGTGGTCCACACGCCCGAGGGGAAGCGGATGCTCGGGAATTTCCTGTTCCGGATCTGCGGCTGCCGGAAGACCTGGACGATGAAATCCTTCGCGCGGGATGCCGTGCAGGAAATCCGCGAAAAGGTCGGAGACGGCAAGGTGATCCTCGGATTGAGCGGCGGCGTGGACTCTTCCGTGGCGGCCGTCCTGCTTCACCAGGCCATCGGCCGTCAACTGCACTGCGTTTTCGTGGACAACGGCGTGCTCCGGGAAGGGGAGGCCCGCAAGGTCCGGGACGTTTTCCGGAAGCACTTTCACATCAACCTGCGCTATGCCCGGGCGGGAAAGCTTTTCCTGGACCGTCTGAAGGGCGTCGGGGAGCCGGAGCGGAAAAGGAAGATCATCGGCCGCACCTTCATCGAGGTCTTCGAGAAGGAGGCCCGGCGCATTCAGGGGGTCCGGTTCCTTGCGCAAGGCACGCTCTATCCCGATATCATCGAGTCCCGGTCGGCCTTCGGCGGGCCCAGCGCCGTGATCAAGTCCCACCACAACGTGGGCGGCCTGCCCAAGAAGATGCACCTGTCTCTGGTGGAGCCGCTCCGGCACCTCTTCAAGGACGAGGTCCGTCTCCTCGGCAGGGAACTGGGCATGTCCGACGAGCTGGTCTGGCGCCAGCCCTTCCCCGGGCCGGGGCTGGCCATCCGGATCATCGGCGAGGTCACGGCAAAGCGCCTCGGCATCCTGCGCAAGGCCGACGTGATCCTCATGGACGAGATCCGCGCGGCCAACCTGTACCGCCGGCTGTGGCAGTCCTTCGCCGTTCTCCTGCCGGTCAAGAGCGTGGGCATCATGGGGGACCAGCGGACGTACGAAAACATCCTGGCCATCCGGGCCGTCACCAGCGACGATGCCATGACGGCGGACTGGGCCAGGATTCCCCATGACCTGCTGGGCCGGATCGCCAACCGGATCATCAACGAGGTCCGGGGCGTGAACCGGGTGGTCTACGACATCAGCTCCAAGCCCCCCAGCACGATCGAGTGGGAATAGAGGTAAGGTTCGGTAACACTTTCCCAATTCGAAAGCGGGGAAGCGGCAAGAGGACGGATAAGGAATCGGAAGGAAGATGCCGAAGCGGACGGACATCAAGAAAATCCTGATCATCGGCTCGGGCCCGATCATCATCAGCCAGGCCTGCGAGTTCGACTATTCCGGAACCCAGGCCTGCAAGGCGCTGAAGGAGGAGGGCTACGAGGTGGTCCTCATCAACAGCAACCCGGCCACGATCATGACGGACCCGGAGACGGCGGACCGGACTTACATCGAGCCCATCACGCCGGAGGCCGTCGCCCGGGTTATCGCCCGGGAGCGCCCGGACGCGCTCCTGCCGACGCTGGGGGGGCAGACCGGCCTCAACACGGCCGTGGCCGTGGCGGAGAGCGGCGTGCTGGCCCGGTACGGCGTGGAGATGATCGGGGCCTCCCTCGAGGTCATCCACAAGGCCGAGGACCGCGAGAAGTTCCGGGAGGCCATGAAGCGGATCGGCCTGCGCGTGCCCGAAAGCGGTTTTGCCCGGACCCTGGACGAGGCCTTTGCCGTCGCCGCCGGGATCGGCTTCCCCGTTATCATCCGCCCCTCCTTCACCCTCGGCGGGACGGGCAGCGGCGTCGCCTACAACCGGGAGGAGCTGGCCGTCATCGCGAAAAGCGGGCTGGACGCGAGCATGATCCACGAAATCATGCTGGAGGAGTCGGCGCTGGGCTGGAAGGAGTATGAGCTGGAGGTCATGCGCGACCGGGCCGACAACGTGGTCATCATCTGCTCCATCGAGAACCTCGACCCCATGGGCGTGCACACCGGCGAGTCCATCACCGTCGCGCCCGCCCAGACCCTGACGGATGTCGAATACCAGCGCATGCGGGACGCGGCCATCGCCATCATGCGAGAGATCGGCGTGGAGACGGGCGGGTCGAACGTCCAGTTCGCCGTGCACCCGGAGACCGGCGAGATGATCGTCATCGAGATGAACCCCCGGGTTTCCCGCTCATCGGCCCTGGCCTCCAAGGCGACGGGCTTCCCCATCGCCAAGATCGCCGCCAAGCTGGCCGTCGGCTACACGCTGGACGAAATCCCCAACGACATCACCAAGGAGACGATGGCCTCCTTCGAGCCGACCATCGATTACGTCGTCACCAAGATTCCCCGCTGGACCTTCGAGAAATTTCCCGAGGCGGAGGACGTCCTGACGACGTCCATGAAGTCGGTGGGGGAGACCATGTCCATCGGACGGACCTTCAAGGAATCTCTGCAGAAGGCTGTCCGGTCGCTTGAAACCGGCCGGTTCGGCATCGTCGAGGCGGTTCCCCGGCGGATCCGTGAGTCCCGGGACCTGATCGCCGGCCGGCTGAAGACCCCGAACTCCCTGCGCCTTTTCTACATCGCCGCCGCCTTTCATCAGGGGATGACCCTGACCGAGCTTCAGGAGATCACCCGGATCGATCCCTGGTTCCTGGAGCAGATCCGGCAAATCGTGGAAGCGGAGCAGCAGCTCGCGGAATCAGCCCCCTCGGACGAGCTGCTGCGGGAGGCGAAGCGGTGGGGCTTCTCCGACCGCCGCCTGGGCGAGCTCTGGAAAACCGGGGAAGGGGACATCCGCAGGCGGCGCTTCGAACGGGGAATCCAGCCGGTTTACAAGCTGGTGGACACCTGCGCCGCGGAGTTCGAGGCCTACACGCCCTACTATTATTCGACCTACGAACGGGAGAACGAGGCGCGCCCCTCGGACCGGCCGAAGGTCGTCATCCTGGGCGGCGGCCCCAACCGGATCGGCCAGGGCATCGAGTTCGACTACTGCTGCGTGCACGCCTCTTTTGCGCTCCGCGAGGAGGGCTACGAGAGCATCATGGTCAACTCGAACCCGGAGACGGTGAGCACCGACTACGACACGTCGGACAAGCTCTTTTTCGAGCCGGTGACGCTGGAGGACGTCCTGCACATCCTGGACGCGGAGAAGCCGATGGGCGTGATCGTCCAGTTCGGCGGACAGACCCCGCTCAATCTGGCCCGGGGCCTGGAGGCCGCCGGGGCGCCGATCCTCGGCACATCGCCCGACGCCATCGACCGGGCGGAGGACCGGAAGCGCTTTCAGGAGATCGTTCACAGGCTGAACCTGAGGCAGCCCGACAACGACACGGCCATGGATGTGGCCGACGCCGTCCGGTCCGCAGAGCGGATCGGCTACCCGGTCGTCGTGCGCCCTTCTTACGTCCTGGGCGGCCGGGCCATGGAGATCGTCTACGACACGGAGGCCCTGCGGCGCTTCATGGAAACCGCGATCCATGTCTCCCCGGGCCATCCGATCCTCATCGACAAGTTTCTGGAGGACGCCATCGAAGTGGACGTGGACGCCATCAGCGACGGTACGGACACGGTGGTGGCAGGCATCATGGAGCACATCGAAGAGGCCGGAATCCACTCCGGGGACAGCGCCTGTGCGCTCCCGCCCATTACCTTCCCGCCGGAGCTGCTTCGGGAGATCGAGGAGCAGACCCGGCGGATTGCCGGAGAACTCGGGGTCGTCGGGCTCATGAACATTCAGTATGCCGTAAAGGACGGCGTCCTGTACGTCCTCGAGGTCAATCCGCGGGCATCCCGCACCGTGCCCTTCGTAAGCAAGGCCATCGGCGTCCCGTTGGCCAGG
>JAKLDN010000002.1 GCA_022703505.1 Spirochaetota bacterium
AGGTGTCGATCGCGACGAGCTGGCCTGTAAAGTCAGCCTGGATATGACGTTCCCGGAACTCCGGATCGAACCGTTCGAGGAGGCGGATCTCCTGTTCCGAAAGCTCCATGCCGGTTTCCCGGGCATGTTGCTCGAGACGGAGCAGTCTCTGATGTTTGGATAACAGATTGTGCCGTTGCCAGACGCCGCGGATGGCTCCCGCTCCGATGTGAATCCCCCGGAGAAGGAGCTGTTGGCTGACCCTGAGGCTTTCTTGGGTCGGGTACTCCAGGCAGTAATCGAGGAGGACTTGTTCCAGTTCCTCTGAGAGACGGCTGGGGTGGGGATTGCGGGGACCCCGGACTTTGTCCAGGAGAGCCTCGGAGCCCGAAGAGTCTGACGATCTGTCGGGGCACCGCGATGCTCTTGTCCGACACGGGTCTTTCCGATACCTTCGACGAAAGAGTCGTGACCGGAGATTGGGGGATCGGGATGCTCAAGGCGGTTCTGTTCGACCTGGATGGTACTATCATCGATAGCGAACCTCTCCATACGGAAGCCGTGCTTCGACTGCTCCGGGATCGATCCGTGGATCTCAAGGCCTCCGACTTGGACAGGTTCATCGGCATATCGAGCTCCGTGATGTGGAGGGAGATGCGCGAGCGGTTCGGATTCGCGGAGTCGGTCGAAGCGCTCAAGGAACTTCAGCACAGGGCGAACGTCGAGATGCTGGAAGGTTCGGAGTCCATCCTTATCCCGGGTGTGCTACCGTTGCTCCGCGACCTGCGGGACAGGGGCATTCGGACGGCGGTGGCTTCCTCCTCGACACGGGACTATATCGAGACGGTCCTGTCGAAGTACGAACTCGATTCTTTGTTCGATGTCGTCGTGAGCGGCGAGGAGGTCCCCCGCGGGAAGCCTCGACCCGACGTGTTCCTCCGAGCGGCCGAGCTGCTCGGGGTCGAGCCGGGATCCTGCGTCGTCATCGAGGATTCCGACAACGGCTTGACCGCGGCCCGGGAGGCGGGGATCCGGTCGATCGGATTCCGGAACCCGAACTCGGGGAGGCAGGCCTTGTCGCTCGCGGACAGGATCGTCGACGACATCCGCGAGGTCTCCGTCGCCCTGCTTCAGAGGCTTGTGGATTCGGAATAGGCCGCGTACTATGGTCCGCGTGTGCCGGATGAACGGCGCCCCTCAAGGAGGTTCCCAGTCATGCCCAGAAAGGCGTTCACGGCTCCCGGTTCCGTAGCCGTCGGTCCGTACTCCCATGCCGTCGAAGCGGGGGGATTCGTCTACCTCTCGGGACAGACTCCCGCGATCCCGGGGACGAGCCGCTTGGCGGAGGGGGGGATCGAGGCCCAGACCGCGCAGTGCTTCGAGAACCTGAAGAACGTTCTCGCGGCGGCGGGTCTCACCCTGGACGATGTCGTCAAGGTGAACGTGTTCCTGACGGACATGAAGAACTTCCAGGCGATGAACGAGGTCTACAAGTCCAAGTTCGAGGCGCCGTACCCCGCACGCAGCACCGTGGGTGTCCGCGAGCTTCCGCTGGGCGCCCTGGTCGAGATCGAGATGATCGCGCGACGGAACTGAGCGGGAATGCCAGGATCGCCCGGATAGGTGCCGGGATTCCGGTGCGCGCCGGGGCTGGAAACGACGGACCCCGGGATGCGATACTGCCGCATGCTTCGATCGGCGATCCATTCCTTCTCCATCTACCGGGGCCTCCCGGCCTCCATCTACACCCTGTTCTTCGCGACCGTGGTGAACGGGATCGGAGTCTTTGTCTTCCCGTTCCTGACCTTGTTCCTGACCAAGAAAATGGGCATGGGCGAGCGAGCCGCGGGGGATTTCCTGCTCCTTGTCTCGTTGGCCTACATTCCCGGAACCTTGGCGGGAGGCAGGCTGGCGGACCGCTTCGGGCGGAAGCGCGTGATGCTCGTATCCCAGGCCCTCTGCGGACTCCTCTTCATCCCGTGCGGATTCCTGGGAGCCCACGCCCTGGTTCCCTGGCTCATCCTGGTTTCCATCTTCTTCGACGGCGTCACGGACCCGGCGCGTTCCGCGATGAGCACGGACTTGACGACGCCGGAGAATCGCCAGGCCGCCTTTTCCCTCCTGTACCTCGGTCATAACCTGGGATTCGCGTTCGGCCCCCTGATCGCGGGCTTCCTGTTCGAGAACGCGATGAGCTGGCTGTTCTGGGGCAACGGGATCGCGGTGCTGGCGTCCCTGGCCCTCGTGATCCTGTTCATCCCGGAATCGAAGCCGTCGGACCATCAGATCCGGGAGAGCCTGGCCGGGAACTCGACGGAGAGGGCCCACGAGGGGAATCTCCTCTCCGCGCTCCGGTCGCGGTACTTCCTGGTGATATTCACCGCCCTGTCCGCGGGATACGGCTTCGTCTACGCCCAGCACCGGTTCGCCCTGCCCCTGCAACTCGAGGCCCTTTTCGCAGAGAAAGGCGCGCCGCTCTACGGAACCTTGATGACCCTGAACGCCGTCCTGGTCATCCTCTTCAACGCCCCCCTGGTGGCCGCCTTGAAACGGTTCCGTCCGGTGGTCAACGTCGCCGTCGCGGGTTTGCTGTACATGGCCGGGTTCGGGATGATCGCCTTCATCCGGAGCCCCGCGCTGTTCCTGGTGTCCACCACGATCTGGACCTTCGGGGAGATCGTCAACGCGACGAACGAGCAGGTCTACGTCGCCAACCATACCCCCATGTCCCACCGGGGGCGGTTCAACGCGATCCTGCCCCTCATCGGGGGGATGGGCTTCGCCCTGAGTTCGCCGGTGACGGGGCGCATCATCGAGGGTTCCGGACTGGGGCCCGTCTGGATCCTGCTCGGGGCGGTGGCCTTGGCGGCGGCCGGCGGTTTCCTGCTGGTGGACCGTTCGGAACGGCGGGCCGCGACGCGATGAGGCGCGGCGAAGGCCGCGATCGAGGAGGTGACCATGCGGTACGCAGAGATCCCCGTCTCCGACGCCTACGAGCTCCAGAACGCGGGCGGCCTGGTCCTGGTCTGCACCCGGGGTCCGGACGGACGCTATGACGTCGCGCCCGTAGCCTGGTGCTGTCCCCTGGACTACTCGCCCGCCTCCAAGCTCATCCTGGTCCTGGACACGGGACACCGCACCTACGCGGACCTTTCGGATTCCGGGGAGTTCGCGGTGGCCCTGCCGACCAAGGGCCAGATGGACCTGGTCGCCCGCGCAGGCTCGATGTCGGGACACGACGCGGACAAGTACGCCGAGCTCGGGATCCCCGCCTTTCCCGCCCGGGAGGTGGACGCCCGGATCCCCGAGGGCGTCGCGGGCTGGCTGGAGTGCCGCCTGTCCCGGATCGTGGTGGAGGGGACCTCCGGGGTCGTGATGGGGGAGGTCCTCCGCGCCGAGGCCGTGCCGGACGCGTGGAAGCTCCGGGTGCACTACGTGCGGGAGGGGCTCCGGTTCACCCCGGGGGAATCCTTCTAGGTCCCGGGCCCCGGAGCGGCCTTCCGGGCCGCCCGCCGCGGCGGCGCCCGGCTCCGGACCCTGTCGCCCTCAGCGCCGAAGCCGCGTCTCCACGTAGGCCCCGTCTCGGTAGACTTCCTCCTTGACGAGGACGCCGTCCTCGAAGAAGGTCTGGACGCCCTGTTTTTTCCCTTCCGCGAAGGTCACGGTGGAGGAGACAGAGCCGTCCTCCTCGTACCAGGTCCAGACGCCCGTCCGCAGCCCGCCCCGGCACTCACCCTCCACCAAGAGGATTCCGCCGGGGGCCCAGGTTCTCTGGGGGCCGTCCAGAAGGCCCGCGGAGTAGGTGGACAGGCCGAGGGGGCTTCCGTCGGGGTAGTAGGTCTTCAGTTCCCCGGTCAGGAGCCCGTTCTCGTAGCGCGCCTCGATCCGGCCGCCCTCCTCCCCGGTCGACAGGATTCCGTCGCCGTCCCGCACGGCCCGCTCCCCGGTCTCCAGGTAGTAGTCCTTGAGGTATTCCCGCCCGTCCGAGTACTCGAAAACCCTCCTGGGTTTCCCGCCCGGGTACCAGTCCCGCCAGGTTCCCGTCTTGATCCCCCCGGCGACCGGTCCCTCGACCGCCCGGGTCCCGTCCTCGTACCGCTCCACGTAGCGGCCCTCCCCGTCGACCACAGTCTCCCGGTCCCCGTCCCGCTGGTACAGGATCCTCTCCCGGCCCCCCGCGAAATCCCTCCGGAGCGTCAGGATCCCCTCCTCCGAGTATCCCTCCCAGACGCCCGAGGGCTCCCCCTGGTCGAAGGCGGTCCGCGCCCGGAGGGCGCCGGAGTCGGAGCGTATCTCCCACGTGCCGTGCTGGAGATCCAGCAGCATCGTCCCCGAAGAGCTAAGCCGGCCGTTCGGGTGGTATTCCTCCCAGGGTCCGGTCTTCCGGTCGTATTCGTAGGCGCCCTTCGCACGAAGCGTGCCGTCGGGATAGAACTGCTCGTAGGGTCCGTGGAGGAAGCCGGCCTTCCAGGTTTTCCGTTCGGACATCGAGCCGTCCTCGGCGTAGTGGACGGACCGGCCCTCCGGCACGCCCCGGTGGAATTCGATCTCCGCCAGCAGGGTCCCGCTCTCGTCCCAGTATTTCCAGACGCCGTGGGGCTCGTTCCAGCTGGTCGGCCCCTCGTACTTCGGGGAGCCCGAGTCGTAGACGTCCCGGGCCGTCCCGTCGCTTCGCGCGGCCACGTAGACGGGGATGGCCAGGATGGCCAGGAAGGGGAGGGCCGCGGCCAGGGCCTTGCGGGGCGGGTAGGGGGGCAGGAGGGGCCGGGGTTCCGCGTCCGACGCGGATCCCTCCGCCGCGGCGGCCGTCTCCGCCTCCGGAGCGGCCGGCGCCACGGATAACTTCCAGGCCTGGAACACGGCCAGGGCGTAGAATAAAAGGTCTATGGGGCTGAAGGACTCGGCCAGGATCGCGGGGACCTGGGCCGGGCGCAGGGACAGCAGGGTGTCCAGCAGGCCCGCCCCGGATTCGGCCAGGTAGAACCCGACCTGGGAGAGGTAGTTCCCGAAGACACAGCCGAACAAGGCGAAGCCTACGGACAGGATCCGGAAGGCCTTGCCGGATCCCTGCCCGAACCAGCGGACCGAGATCCCCACGAGGGCGCCCACCGCCACGGCCATGTAGCCGATCTGGTACTTGGTCAGCACCGTGATCGCCGCCCAGGCCAGGGCGGACAGCACCGCGGCGTCGAAGGCCCCCAGGGCGGCGAACAGGTAGCTCTTTTCCGGATCGCGTCGGGTCGGGTCCATGGGATCTCCTTCCTCGGGTTCGGAGAAAGTATATCGCGGGCGGGCTCCGTACCCTGCGGATCCCGCCTCTGGAGCCTGTCCTTCGGACGCCCTCAGTCCTCCTCGTCCTCCCCGCCCTCCTCGGCCCCGAACAGGGTCGGATCCACGGAGCCGCACTTGTCCTTCACGGCCTGGGAGAATGTGAAGCGGGGGGCGAGGCAGGCGGGTTTGGCGGGGATGAGGAGCTCCTCCCCGGTCCGCAGGTTCCTGGTGAGCCGGGCCTTCCGGGCCGCCTGGTAGCGCAAGGAGGCGCTGCCGAGCTTGCCGACCGAGACCCGCTCGCCCAGGAGCATCCCGGTCTCCACCATGGACAGGTAGTCCTCGATGAGGCCCCGGGCGGCCAGCTGGGTGACACCGTTCTTCTTGGCGATGTAGCCGATGATGGCCTTGGCGGTGAACTGGTCCACCTCCGGGACGGGCTCGAGGGAGTGGGTGCGGTTGAGCTTCACGAAGCCGTTCGTGAGGTAGACGGTGGCCTCCCGGATCCTCCGTTCCTGGTCGTCCGCGGAGAGACCCTCGGGGCAGACGGCGATACGGAAGAGAGCCGAGGACCGCTTGACGGGGCAGCCCTCGAAGACGGCCGCCTGGTCCAGGCGGATCGGGCCCGCCAGGCTCGCCTTGTCTCCCCGCACGAGCTCGGGCACGTCCGTCCGGAGCTTGATGGAGGCGTACTCGAGCCAGCGGCTCCTGCCCCGGAGGGGCCCCAGGCTGATGAGGGACCCGGAGTAGGTGAGGAGGACGGCCCCCCGGGTATCCTCCTTCCCGAGCTCCGGGACGAGCTCCATGCCCAGGGCCCCCACCTGACCCGTGAAGAGCCGGTACTTCTCGTCCCAGATCACCGCGAGGCGTTTCCGGGTCTCCTCGTCCCCGTCCAGGCCGGAGTCCTGGATCAGCGAGAGCAACTGCTTCCGGATCGCCTCCGGAAGGTCCTCGAATTTGACTTCCTTCATTCCCTCCCCCTCTCCCGGGACCGGGCTGACTGAAAAACTCCTGAGTTTTTGGCCGGCCCGAGGTCCCGCGGCCGCACCCTACCCCCTTACTATACCACGAAATCCAAGTTTTTTCATTTTTTCTCGTAAAATACCGTGAAAAATTCAAAAGAATGCTGTATCTTAGGGGCGACAGGAGGAACACATGAGCACGTTCGAAACCTTGGAGCCCATCATCCAGGACCATATCCGGCAGATCGCGAAGACCTCGGGACTCCCGGCGGGCCCGGACACCTACGAGATGATGGCGGACGCCTGGCTGGAGAAGAAGACCTGTTTCGAGGAGGCCCTGGCGGGCAACGACCTGGAGGAGGTCTCCTTCTTCGGCCGCGCCGAGGCCCGGGGGGCCCTGGTCCTGACCTACTCGGGATCCCTCCTCAACATCGGCCCCCAGGTCGAGGGCCTGCGGCGCTGCGAGTACACCTCCATCGGCATGCGAACCGACGTCCCCGCCTCCGCGGTGGAGGAGGCCTCGGTCCTGGAGGCGGACCTGGAGGCCGACGAGCCCGCCCGCTTCGAGAAGGGCCCGATCAAGTCGAGCTCCCCGGTCTTCAAGATCGCGGTGGCCAAGGCCAAGCTGGAGGCGGAGGAGGAGGAAGCCCTCCTGACCCAGGTGTCCCAGGGGCTGGCCGAGGACTTCGTGGAAGTGAACAAGACCGTCATCGAGTAGGCGGGGCGGAACGAGCATGTCCGCCGCGGAAGCGGTCCGGGCGGCCTTCCTTCGCCGGGGCCTGCCCGACCGGGAGGAGTACCTGGCCAAGGTGGAGGCCGCCTCGGACGCCCTGGACGCCGAGGGAGGCCCCGGCAGGCCCCGGGATTCCCGGGGCCTGCCGGGGGGCCTGGTGCGCCTGGCCGGGGACGCCCCGACCATCCTGCTCCCGGACCTCCACGCCCGGACGGACTTCCTGGCCAGTGTCCTTTTCCAGCCCCTGCCGGAGGGGCAGACGGTCCTGGACGCCCTGGGGGAGGGGGCCCTGCAGATCCTCTGCCTGGGGGACGGCTTCCACGCGGAGTCCCGGGCCTTGGACCGCTGGAAGCGGGCCTACCAGGAATTCGCCGGAGGCTACGCGAAGCACAAGGCCATGGACCAGGAGATGCGGGAGAGCCTTTCCCTCATGGAGATGGTCCTGGTCTGCAAGGCGGCCTTTCCGGGGCGCTTCCACTTCCTCAAGGGCAACCACGAGAACGTCCTGAACGAGGAGGGGAACGGGAACCATCCGTTCCGGAAGTTCGCCCTGGAGGGGATGATGGTGACCTCCTGGCTGGAGCGATTCTACGGCCGGGACTTCCTGGAGCGCTACGCGGGATTCGAGCGGCGGCTGCCCCTGTTCGCCACGGGCCCCCGCTTCCTCGCGTCCCACGCGGAGCCCCAACGAGCGTATTCGGAAATGGAGCTGATCGACGCCCGGCTGGATCCCGGGACGGTCCTGGGCCTGACCTGGACGGACAACGGAGCCGCGGATCCCCGGGCTGTTCCGGTCCTCCTGGACCGGTTCCTTCCGGGCATCCCGGGAGCCCGCTACTTCACGGGCCACCGGGCCATCCGGGGCGTCTACCGGGAGCTCTCCGGCGGCCGGCATCTGCAGATCCACAACCCGGACAGGTTCGTGGTAGCCTGGGTCATGCCGGGCCGGGACTTCGACCCGGAACTGGATATCGGTGAGATTCGAGACATCACCGCGGACCTGCGAAAGGTCCACGCCGCGGACCTGAAAAGGCCCCGCACAGCGGACCCGCGGAAGTCCGAGAGATAGGAGATCGATATGGCCGTGTTCCCCGAGCTGATCGGCAAGTACCCGATCGAATCCCTGGTCGCCAAGGGCGGGATGGGGGCCGTGTTCAAGGCCCTGCACCCGACCCTCAAGCGCCACGTGATCATCAAGAAGCTGACCCTGCGGGGCAGCGCCACGATCACGGAGCGCTTCAAGCGGGAAGCCCGGATCCTCATGGACTTCAAGAACGACCACATCGTCCGGGTCTTCGACCATTTCAAGGAAGGAAGCTCCCACTACATCGTCCTGGAGTACGTGGACGGAATGTCCCTGGACCAGTTGATCAAGCGCCAGCGGAGCCTGTCCAGCGAACTGGCCTTGGTCATCTTCCTGGACGCCTGCCGGGCCCTGCAGTACGCCCACGGGATGGGGGTGATCCATCGGGACATCAAGCCCGGGAACATCCTCATCTCCCGCAAGGGCGAGGTGAAGCTGGCGGACTTCGGGATCGCGGCCTCCGAGGAGGAGGACGACTCGGGCCTGACCAAGGAGGGGATGACCCTGGGGACCCCTTCCTACATGCCCCCGGAGCAGATCGAGAACTCCAAGAACGTGGACCGTCGGGCGGACATCTACGCCATGGGGATCATGCTCTACGAGATGGTGACCGGGAAGAAGCCCTACCCCGGGAACTTCGCGCCGGAAACCGTGGTCCTGATCCAAAAGGGCCGGTACAGGGCGGCGGGCAAGGTCAATCCCAGGGTCCTGCCCTTCGTGGACAAGCTGATCAAGAAGCTCATCAAGCCGGATCCCCGCAAGCGCTTCCAGACCATGGACGCGGTCATCAAGACGGTCGAGAAATTCCTGTCCCGCTACTCCGCGGACTCCCTGCGCTCCGTTCTCTCGGACCTCGTGTCGGGGAAGTGCCAGGACGAGCCGCGCTACCGCCCCGCCCCGAGGAAGCGTTTCCTCCTGGCCGCCATCCTGGTCCTCCTGGCGGGGATCGGGGCGGGGGGTTGGTACGCATGGACGGAGGGTCTGGTCCACCGGTACCTGATGCCGGACCGCTGGGGGGAGCTGCGCCTGGTGGTCCGGGTTCCGAAGTCCCAGGCGGAGGCCGCGGACATCTTCCTCCGTGCCCGGATCTTCCACAACGACGGCAAGGAGATTCCGGAGGTCGAGGACGTCCGGATCGTCCTGCGGCCGGCGGAGACGGAGGGGGCGGATCCCTTCCACACCTTCGTCTCGAACCGCCTCTTCCTGGCCCCGGGGCCCTACCGGGTCAAGCTGACCGCGGACCAGGATCTTCATTGGGAATCCTTCCACCTCCTGCCGTACTCCATGGCGGCCCCGGGTGAGGACGGCGTCCGCGTCCTCCAGTTCCGACTGGAGGATCGGCCCCCCCGGCCCCTGGCGGTCCTGACCGAGGCGCGGGATGCCCTGACCGGGACGGTCCTGGGCGAGGCCGTCTTCTCGGCCTACCTCCGGGGCGAGTGGAAGCCCCTCGACAAGCTCGAATCCGGGGACCTGACCAGCGGGGCGGTCTGGAAGCTGCGGGCCGAGGCCGAGGGGTACTTCCCCGAGGTCTTCTCCCTGCGGATCGCCAACGCCCAGGAGCGCCTGCGCCTGGAAGCCCGCCTGGCGCCCCGGCCCGGGTCCCTGGTCGTGGAGACTCCCGCGGGGTCCTACCGGCTGACCCTGAACGGCCTGGGCACGGCGGCCTCCGGGGGTCCGGAGATGCTCCCCCTCCGGCTGGGGACGGTCAAGGAAGGCCGGGTCGAGTGGGAACTGCCCGCGAGCGCGTATGAGCTGGGAGTCGCCCGGGGAGGCGCCTCGGGGAGGGCGTCCTTCCGGCTGGAGCCGGGCCGCACGGTCCGGATCCGCGTATCCGACGAAGGCGGGACCCTGAGGTTCCGCGTGGAGGAGTGAACCATGTCCCTTACCTTGAAGCGCGCGGTCATGGCCGTCCTGGGGATCCTGGGGGCCCTGATGCTCTGGCCCATTCTATTGATGGTCCAGAGGGCCCAGGCCGCGTTCCCGAGCTACCTGGTCTTCACCTTGTCCCAGGGGGTCTGCCTGGGCCTCGTGTTCGGGGCCCTCTTCGGGTCCTTCGAGGGGATCGTCGTGTCCTCCCGGTCCAAGGCCTTCCGGGGCCTGGGCTTCGGCGCCCTCTTCGGCGCGGCGGCCGGGGCGGCGGGGGTCCTGGCGGGCCAGCTCTTCCTCTTCCTGGCCGGGGGCGCCCTCTTCCGTTCGAACAGCTCCCGCCTGGGCCCGGGACTCGCGGCGGCCAACGGGATGGCCTGGGCGATTGCCGGGACCTTCCTGGCCATGACGGAGGGCCTTCGGGCACGCTCGGGCCGGAAGCTCCTGGTCGGGCTCCTGGGGGGACTGGCCGGCGGCCTCATCGGAGGCGCGATCCTCTCGGCCCTCCAGGTACTGGCCCCCGGAGGGAAGTGGTCCCTCCTGGCTGGCCTGGCAGCCTTCGGGTTCCTCCTGACCCTCTTCTATTCTCTCTTCGAGAACCGCTTCCAGGCGGGGACCCTGAAGCTCCTGAACGGGCCGCTCAAGGGGAAGGAGTATCCGGTGGTGAGCCGGAAGCTCACGGTGGGCACGGACGCCTCCTGCGACATCGTCCTCGCCGGATATCCCGGGGTGCGGCCCCTCCACGCGACGGTCCACCTGGAGAAGGGCCGGGTCTATATCCGACCCGCGGGACCGGACGCCGGGGTCCTGGTCAACGACGGACCCGCGGGGGACGCGGCCCTGAGGCCCGAGGACGTCCTGGCCGCGGGCAAGGCGAAATTCCTGTACGGCTACTTCGCGTGACGCGAAGGCGGGGGTGAGGATCATGAGAGCTTTCCGATACGGTTTCCTAATACTGATCGCCGCCTTGGCGGCGGTTCCGGGGGCGGGCCAGGGGCTGGCCATCACCCAAATCGACACGGAGCGGCTCCTGTTCGGCCAGTCCGTGCGGCTCTACCTCTCCGCCCCCGGGGCGGCCGGGACCGAGTCCCCGGACGTCGAGGTCTGGGAATCCGGGGAGGGCGGGGAATGGGCTCCGAGGCCCGTGACCGCCGTATCCCGGGGGATCAACGACGCGGAGGGGATCGCCTTCTTCTTCCTCCTGGACAACTCCGGCAGCATGTGGACCGGCCTGGACGGCCGGGAAGGCGCACCGACCGAGGATCAGCGGATGACCCACGCCAAGGCCGCCGCCCGGGCCTTCCTGGCCGAGGCGTCCCGGCAGGGCCGCGGGAAGGACCGGATCGGCCTGGGGGTGTTCAACACCCGCTACTGGAAGGCCGCGGATCCCGTGGGGGATTTCGAGAGGATCTCCCGGGGCCTGGACGAGATCCGCAAGCCCGCGACCGAGGACGCCTACACGGAGCTCTACCTCTCCCTGGACCGCGCCCTGGCGGACTTCGCGGGGGTGCCCGGACGGCGTGCCCTGGTGGTCCTCTCGGACGGGGAGAACTTCCCCTATTACATCCGAACCGGCAAGCCGAACCCCGAGACCGGGACCCGGACCACGGGCCCCGAGGACGTGGTGGAGCGAGCCGCCCGGGAGGGGATCACCGTGTACGTGGTCCGCTTCGGGAACGAGAAGGACCCCTCCCTGGGGGACGCGGCGGTGCGGACCGGGGGCAAGGTATTCGACGCCTCGAACCGGGACGAGCTGGCCGCGGTCTACTCCACGATCCGTGCGGACGTCCTGGCGGAGATCGCCGTGGACTACCGGGCGGGCATGGCCCCCGGCAGCCGCCGGAACGTCCGGGCGGTCCTGCGGGACCGGGAGGGGCGGGAGTTCTCCTCGGAGCGATACTACTACGCCGGCACCGTCCTGGGCTGGAGCCGGGACCTTCCCGGCTGGTATTACCTGGCCTTCCTGCTCGTGCCGGCCCTCCTGTGGCTGGCCCTCCTGGTGTTCAAGCTGGAGAGGGAGACCACCGAGGCGGGGCTTCGGCTCCTCTACGGGCCCTCCGGCGGGGGAACCCGGGTCTTCACCCTGAACTCCCCGCAGACCGTGATCGGATCCTCCGACGCCGCGGACTTCACGATCGGGGGGAACCCCTCCCTGAAGGAGCGGCACGCCACGATCCTCTTCGACGAGAGGCAGAACGCCTACACCGTGGTGGGGGACGGGAACCTCACGGTCAACAACCGGGAGGTCGAGCGCAAGCGCCTGGAGCCCGGGGACGTCATCAACATGGCCGGGACCGTGGTGGTCTTCGACGACGCCCTGGTCAAGAAGACCCCCAAGGGGCGCCTGCCCCAGCCCTCCCGGCGGAAGAGCCAGTAGACCCGGAGCGGCGGTCCGGAGGACCCTTACCGGGGCTTCCGGTCCGCCCGCCGGACCCGCACGGTCACTTCCGCGGATCCCGGGTGGGGCCGGACCTTGAGGACCCGGCCCGGGAGGTCCGGTTCGAAGGTCCCGCCCTCCGCCTCGACCCGGCAGCCCTCCGGGTACTGCACGGGGGGCAGGTAGAGCTCCGTGGGCGCGGCGACGGCGGGGTCCGGCAGGAACCGGTACTCCAGGTCCCCGGTCCGGGCGTCGAAGCGGAAGGACTGCGGGTCGCCGGCGGTTGCCCGGGGGTAGGGGCGGCAGAAGCCCCGGATCGCCCGGCCCCCCGCCTCCCGGGGATCCGCCCCGGCGGGCAGGGGCAGGCGGGCCTGGTCGGATGAATAGATCGACAGGTCCTCCCCGTTCCATCCGTCCCCCCGCTCGTTCGTGTTGTCCGCCGTATAGTTCCAGATCGTGGACGACAGCCCCGCCGCGTCCAGGGCGTCGTGGTAGGCCGCAAGGGCCTCCTCGTGTTTCCGGAAATCCCCCGTCCGGTAGGCCCGGCCCCCGTCCAGGTCGAAGGGCAGGCCGAACTCCCCGAGCAGGCTCGGGATCCCCCCCATCCGCTCCCGCCCCCGCCGGACCACCCGCTCCAGGGCCTCCCGGAAATAGCTCCGGAGGGCCTTCCTACCCAGGACGATCCGGCCGTCCTCCCCGTCGTACCCCAAAAATCCGAACCACCTCTTCAGCGTCAGCGTCAGGGCGTCGTACCAGTGCTCCGCGTTGACCGCGGCCGGATCGTCCGCGGGGCTCCAGGCCGGAGGCTCGTCCATGGGAACGGTCTCCAGGAAGAGGAGGAAGCGCCGGCCCCCCTCCGCGGCGGCCCGGACCTCCCGGATGTACCGCCGGGCGAAGGGCTTGAGGCAGTCCTCCCCGAAATCCAGGGGACGCCCGTCCCGGGTCCGGGAAAAGGCGTCGGGCCGCAGGAGGACGGGCTTTCCGCGGGCCTCGTCCCAGACCCCCGCGCGCTTCCAGAGGCACTCGACTCCCTCCCGCCAGGCCCGGACCCCCTCCCGTCCCAGGATCGCGCGTCCGACCACGGACTGGCCCCGGGGGGTGATGCCGTAGCGGTCCACCTCCACGGCGCGGCCGTCCCCTGCCCGGATGGCCTCCCAGGGGCTGGGCATGGGGCCCGTGCGGGTCAGGGCCCGCTCCAGGCGGCGCAGGTCCGAAAGCCCCAGGAATCCGGCGGAGGGTTCGTTCATCGAGTCGAAGCCGACGACGTTCGGGAAGCGTCCCAGACGCCGGGCCACGGTAGCCATGGCACGGATGTAGTGCCCCTGGAGCCGCTCCTGGAAGGATTCGCCCTCGACCCGAAGCTCCGGGGCCGCGTGGTTCCCCCCGAAGAAGAGGGTGAACATCGTGGCGCAGCCCAGGCGGGCGTAGTTGGCCGCCCAGACCATCCGGGGGCAGGGATCCCCGTGCTCCTGGTGGAGGAAGGCGGCGCCCGAGGCGTGGAGGTTCCGCAGTTCGAAGCCTGCCTCCTCCAGGGTCCAGGAAGGGGCCCCGTCCCCCCCGGTCCAGCGGCTCCAGCAGTCCTGGTGGGGGTCCACGAAGAGGCGGATCCCTCGTTCTTCCGCGGCGGCGGCCACGCCCTCCAGGTAGTCCAGGTATTCCTCGTCGTACAGGCCGGGCCCCGCGTGCTCCACGGCCTCCCAAGGGACCAGGAGGCGGAGGAAGTCCAGGCCCCAGAGCTTGAGGCGGTCCAGGTGTTCCCCGGCCTCCGCACGGGGGAAGGGCCGCCCGACGAAGGAGACGTCCCGCCCCTCGTAGAAGCCCTCCCGGACGTGGGTGCGTCCGTCGGGCCGGGCGGGGTACTTCGAGCTGCCCCCCAGGTTCGCTCCCCGTAGGATGAGGGTCCGCCCCTCGGCGTCCCGGAATCGTCCGTCCCGGACCTCGATCATGCGTTTCCCCTTTCGACAGGCTCCTAGCTCCGGAATTCCCCGAAGAACCGGAGGATCCGTTCCCGGACCCGGTCCCTCTGGGAATCGTACAGGAGGAGGGAGTGCCGGATGTGCCGGAACCGGTCCATGTTGGCCGTATAGGTCTCGATGCGGTCAGAGCCGACCCCCCCGGCGATGATCGCCGCGTTCCGGTAGTCCGTCATCCGGTCCCCCCGGGCGTGGCAGACCAGGACGGGGCAGGTAACCCGGCGGAGCTTTCGTTCCACCTCCGGGAACCGGATCTGCATGGTGTGGACGATCCGGGGGTAGATCCCCTCGTACCCCAGCCAGCGTTCGTCCCCGTCCTCCCCCTCCCGGTCCGGGTCCGGAACCCGGGCGCCCAGACAGGCCGTGAAGAGTCCCAGGAAGCGGGCCGCGTAGATCAGGGGATGGCGTACCATGCCGTGCCGGACCAGGGAATTGAGGACCACCGGCGCCCCGATCGCCGCCAGGGCGGAGGGGGCCAGGGCGGGAACGGCGCAGTACTCCTCGGCCAGGGCCAGGGCCAGGGTGCCCCCCAGGGACTGACCCACCAGGAAGACCCGCTCGTACCGGGGGCGCAGACGGAGATACTCGGACCGGACATGGTGCAGGAAGGAATCGTAGTCCTGGCCGGCCAGGTCCCGGGGGCGGGTGCCGCAGCCGGGAAGGAGGGGGGCCGCCAGGTCGTAGCCCAGGACGTCCGCCTCCGGCAGGAAGGGCCGGAATTCCGCCGGGGTGGCCGGGAAGCCGTGGACGCAGAAGAGGAGGTCCCGGTGACCCTTGAGCTGAGCCAAGGGGGCGGCGTCGGGGTGCATCAGGCTCCCCGTATCCGGGGAGGACGGCGCCGGGTTCCGGGTCCGTACGGGCAGGGGTTTGAGGTTCCACCACAGGAAGGCCCCCGCGGCCGCGGCCCCCAAGGCGGCCCAGGCCGGGAACGCCGGCCCCCAACGGCATGCCGCCAGGGCCAGGAGGGCCCCCGCGCCGGGCAGGACCAGGGCGCCGACGACGGCGCGGCCGAGCCCGTCGCGGCGGAAGGGGGATTTCATCGCCCGGCCGCCCTTGCCCGGAGGATCGCCCGGGACGCGGCCGCGGAAAGCCCCGCCAGGGCGGCGGCCCCGAGAACCAGGGGAAGGTACAGGGCCGGGGCGCTGCCGGAGTACAGAAGCCAGAGGAAGGCCGCGTAGAGGGACCCGACGGGAAAGGAGGACAGGGCGGCGGCGATCCCGGCGGCGGCGAAGACCGTGCCCGCCGCGATCCTGCCCGCCCGCCTGCCGAAGGCCGCCAGGAAGGGGAGGTGGACCGCGGCCAGGATCAGGGAGGCGGCCGCGCAGGCCGCTCCGAGCCCCCAGGGAAGGGTGAAGACCTGGGTACGGAAGCGCTGGGCTATGGTGCCGCCGATGCCCAGGGCAAGGATGCCGGCGGCGGCGGCCAGGGCGGCGGCGGCCAGCCGGAGGGGGATTTCCGAGGGGGAAGGAATCTCCCCCGCCGGACTCCTTCCGGCAGCTCCGGCCTCGGGTCCGGCGGCGGTTGAGAAGTCGCCCCGGGTCAGCACGACGTAGGCGGGCAGGAGCACGAAGACCAGGGCGGCCCCGGGGCTCCGGGCGGAAAGGAAGGAGGCCGCCGCGGACACGGCCAGGGCTCCCCGGCCGGGGGCCGACTCGGTCAGGACACCGAGGGCCCGGATCAGGCGGTTTCCGATGCCGCGGCTTTGCGCTTCCATGGCGGGTATTATATACTTCGGAGCTAAGATTTGGGAGAACGAGGACGGAAAGGATGAACGACGAGGCGGATCTGACGAGCCGTGTGCTCTACGAAGACGGGGACCATTCCTTCATCTGGCTGGGTGCCGATGCCCGTTCCGGGAAGGGTGCCGTCCAGACCATGCAGTACCTCATCCTGGACAAGGGCCGGGGCTGGCTCCTGGATCCCGGGGGGGTTCACCTCTTCGCCCGGGTGGTCGCGGCGGTCAGCCGCCACGTGCCCATGGACCGGATCGACGGGATCTTCTTCTCCCACCAGGACCCGGACGTTTCCAGCGGGATCGCCCTGTGGCTGGGGGTGACCCCGGCCCGGATCTACATCTCCGGACTCTGGACCCGGTTCCTGCCCCACTTCGGCATCGTGGATCCCGGGCGGATCCAGCCCATCGAGGAGGCGGGCAAGGGCGTCCGGCTCGGCTCCGGGGCCGAACTGTCCTTCGTGCCGACCCATTACATGCACTCTCCGGGGGCCTTCAGCCTCTTCGACAACCAGGCGCGGATCCTCTTCTCCGGGGACGTCGGGGGAGGGTTTTTCCCGGAGGGAGGGGAGACGGCCTTCGTGGACGACTTTTCGGCCCACCTGCCGGTGATCCAGGGCTTCCACGAACGGCTCATCGCCTCCAACTCCGTCGCCCGGCGCTGGTGCGATATGGTCTCCCGGCTAAAGCCCGAGATGATCGCCCCCCAGCACGGCGCTATCTACCGGGGAGCCTCGGTCCAGGGCTTCCTCGCCTGGCTCTCGGCCCTCAAGTGCGGCACGGACCTCCTGGACAGGTTCTATGGAGCCTAGGATGCCTCCCGAGCCGCCCCGGGCGGATCCGTCCGGGAACTACCGGGCCGCGATAGAAGCCTTCGTGGTGGGGTACCACAAGAGCGTGGTGCTGACCGCCGTGACCGCCAATTCCCTGGAGATCCTGGACGACTCCATGGGCCGGATCGGGGCGGCCCTGGCCTCCATCGTCTCGGCCTTCGAGGAGATCCGGGCCACCAGCGGCAGCACCGCCGGCAACTCCGCCCGGATCGATTCCATGATGGCGGAGATCCTGCGCAAGAACGAGGGGATGAACGGGGACATCGAGGCCCGGGTCGGCGAGATCGTCCAGGCGTCCCGGGACGCGGGCACCCTGGCCGGACTCTTCCAGAACATCAAGGACAAGACCTCCGCCGTGGCGGGCATCACGGGCGCGATCCAGGACGTCTCGGACCGCACGGGCATCCTGGCCATCAACGCCTCCATCGAGGCCGCCCGGGCCGGGGCGGTGGGGCGCGGGTTCCGGATCATCGCCAACGAGGTCCGTACCCTGGCCCAGCAGACCGGGGATTTCGCCAAGCAGATCGACCAGAACGTGGGGGACTTCCGGAAGGCCGTGGACGCGGTTTCCGAGAGGATGGACGGCTTCCTGGCCCTGCTGGGACGGTTCCACGAGTCCTTTACGGGGATCCTGGAAGCCTTCCGGGAAAACTCCCGGTCCGTCACCCAGGCGGGGGAATTCCTATCGGAGATATCCTCGGCCCTGAAGGAGGAGAACCTGGCGCTGACCGACGGCCTGGAATCCCTGGAAAAGATCTCCCAGTCCGCCCAGGACACCCACGCGGTCTTCGGCGCCCTGCAGTCCAGCTACAGGTACCTGGACACCCTCCTGTCCCGGGCCGACCGATAGGCCGGGACCTCCGGCCGTCGTCGACGGCCGGGATGGCCTAGGAGCCCGACAAACTCCTAGCGGATCCGGATGACCGAGACGGTCCTGCCGGAGGAATCGTACAGCCGGGCGGGATTGAGGGGGTCCGGGACGCGGTCCCCCCGCACCAGGAAGGCGTAGCGGTGCTCCCCGGACGGCAGGGGCAGGGCGAGCTCGTAGACCCCGGGGCGGG
The DNA here is from genome assembly GCA_022703505.1 of Spirochaetota bacterium. Classification (GTDB taxonomy): domain Bacteria; phylum Spirochaetota; class Spirochaetia; order Treponematales; family UBA12059; genus JAAYUR01. Next base: position 17,869 of record JAKLDN010000002.1, read on the forward strand.
TCTCCTTCAGCTCGTGGACGAAGGGGTCCCAGGCGTTGAAGTCCCCTATCACGGCGACGGAAAGCCCCGGATCGGATTCGTACCGGAACCGAGCCGTCCGTCCGTCCTCCGCCACGAGGTTCCAGGCGCCGGGGCGCGCGGAGGAGAGGAAGGGCACCGCCGCCAGGGAGAAGACGGCCCCCGTGCGGGGATCCCGCTCGAACTCCGGGTTGACGGCGTCCCGTCCCCAGATCCCGTCCACCACCAGCCGATACTTCAGGGGTTCCCGGACCTCGTAGGGCACGGGCACGGCCAGGATGAAGAGGCCGTGGGCGTTCCGCTGGAAGGAGTGCACGGTCCGGAAGCTCTCGTGGGCGAAGGAGGCTCCGACGTGGCGGAAGGAACCTTCCGCGGTCAGGATCAAGTAGCCCTCCACGACCTGGGGGGGAGCGGCATTCTTCAAGCCCGCCAGGTGGAGGTGAAGGCTGAGGGACTCCACCTGGAAGGCTCCGGCGGCCTGGGCGGCCAATGCCAGGAGGAGGGCGGCGATCGCGGTTCTGTGCTTCATGGCGTTCAAGTACTGTATCGGCGGGGAATTACGCCGTCCTTTAGCGATTTCCCTATACAGCCCGATGAACCTTCCGTTAATATAGGGGATGGGACGACATGCCTAACCTCGAGGATATCGATCGCTTCAAGCAGGATATACGCGCCCTGGGACGGGAGTCGGAACTCCTGGAGCAGTGGGGGGAGGCCTACGAGGACGTCCCGCCGCCGGAACAGGGCCTGCCTCAGGACCTTTCCGAGCTCATGGGCCCCGCGCCCGGAGGGGAGGCGGCCCCGGCTTCCCCGGAGGGAGACCTGGCTTCCTTCCTGGACAACCTGGCCCTGGGCGCCGAACCGGGAGGGGAGGAGTCCGAATCCCCCCTGGCGGCCGGACTGGAGGCCCCGGAGGCGTTCTCTCCGCGGGAGACCTTCGGGGAGGAAGGCGGGGAGGGCGCGGCATCCGTGGAAGCCCTGGGCAAATCCATACCGGACTTCGGGGGCCTCGAGGACCTGACCGGAACGGAAGGGCTCGCGGACCGGCCCCGGGAAGCGCCGGAGGTCCCCGTCCCGGAGGACGAGGGGGGGATCCCCGAGGGGCTCCTGGGCGGCCTCACGGAAGACCTGGAAACCCCGGTCCCGGAGTTCCCGGAAACCGACTTCGAGACTGCCCCGGAGGCTCCGGAAGAGACCCCGGGAATCGTGGACGACCTTTCCGCCTTCGAACTGTCCGAGCCGGAGGCCGCGGCACCGGAACCCGCCGCGGAAGAACCGGCGGGTTTCGAGGAGATCCCCCTGGCCCCGGAGGAGGTTTCCCTCTTCGGGGAGGAGGAAGCGCCCGAGTCCTCGGAGCCGGCCGCCCCGGGGCTGCCGGATTTCGGCCTGCCCGAGGAGCCCCTCCCGGACCTCTCCGAGGCCGGAGCCTCCGCGGCGGGTGCGGAGGACTTCGAGGGCTTCGACGTCTCCATCCCCGAACTGGGAGATGCCGGCGGGGAATCCCCGGAACCCCTCCGGGCCGCCGGAGCGGCGCCGGAAGAACCGGCCGCGGACTTCGGGGAACTCTCCCCGGGTCCCGGACCCGCGCCGGAAGAACCCTCGGATTCCTTCGAGACCTTCCGCCTGGACGAGGCGGAGCTCTCCTCCGCGCCGCCCCCCGCGGCCGGGGCCGGCGGGCTGAACCTGGACGAGGAACTCGCGTCCCTGGAGAACGATCTCACCCCGTCGGAGAACTTCAACCTGGAGAGCGCCTGGGGGGCCGCGGACTTCTCCATCCCCGGCTACGAGACCCCCGCTCCGGCCGCCAAGAAGCCCGCCGCCGAGAAGGCCAAGGGCGGCTCCGGTCCGGGCCGCCCGGACCGGGAGTCCCGGGCCTTCCGGGAGCCCCCCCGGGAAGGGGAGGACGAGTCCGTCCCCGAGGTGACCCTGACCGAGGACCAGGTGGACGCCCTCCAGGACACCCTCCTGTCCTATCCGTTGAACCTGCGCCTGGCCATCGAGGAGGCCCTGGCGGAGGAAAAGGGAACGGAAGCCCAGCGGTCCCGCCTGGTCCTCCTCCTGGCCAAGGGGGCCACCCCCGGGGAGGCCGCCTCCCAGGCCAGCCGGATCCTGAAGCGCCCGATCTCGGTCCCCAAGGACTTCGAGAAGCGCACGGGTGCAGAGCTGGAGGCGGAGAAGGGGAGCCTCCGCTACATCCTGATCCATACGGTGGCGCCCATAGCGGCCATGGTCCTGGCCGTCGTCCTGGGCCTGGGAGCCCTGGGCTTCCTGGGCTACCGCTTCGTGTACCGGCCCATCCGGGCGGAACTGCTCTACCGGGAAGGGTACGAGGAGATCCGCCAGGACCGCTTCCCCGAGGCGGAGACCGTCTTCCAGAAAGCGGACAGGGTCTGGGTCCACAAGCGGTGGTACTACCGGTACGCGGAGGCCTTCGCGGCTAAGAATCAGTTCGTCTCCGCGGCGGGCAAGTACGAGGCCCTGCTCAAGCGCTGGCCCAACGACCGCAAGGGGGTGCTCGACTGGGCGGCCCTGGAGTTCCGGTCCCGGCTGGACTACGCCAAGGCGGCGCGCCTGCTCAAGGGCTTCATCGAGGCCCGGAACTACTTCGACAAGGACGCCCTCATGCTCCTGGGGGACGTCTACCTGGAATGGGCGGAGAGCGAGGGGGACCGGGGAGAGCGGCTCTTCGAGGACGCCCGCCTGCAGTATACCACCCTGGTGGAACGGTACGGCGCCGAGGACCCCTACATGGAGAGGATGCTCCGGTGGTTCCTGCGCACGGACCGGACCCTGGGCCGGGATAACTACGAGGACATCCGGAAGCTGAAGGACCGGTTCCTGGGGGACCCGAAGTCCAGGATCTCCTCGGAAACCCTGGCGGACCTGGGAGGCTACCTCCTGGACCGCGGGGAGGTGGAGGACGTCTCCCGGATCCTCCTGCGCGCCGTGGACCAGGACCCCTCGGTCCCGGAGGCCCATTACGAGCTTTCCCGGTACTTCCGACGCATCGGGAACGCCCCGGAGGAACGGAGGGCCCTGGACAACGCGATCCGCATCCTGGAGGACGTACCGAATCCCACCAACCGCCGGCTGGGCATGCTGGTGGAGGCCCTGAACCGGGCGGGGGAGGGCTACGTCGAGCTCCGGGAGTACGTCACCGCCGAGGACCTCTTCACCCGGGCGGTACGGCGCTACGAGCGGGCCCTCAGCCTGGGGCAGCTCCGCAGGAGCCCGGTCTACGGCAAGGCCTATGCCAACCTGGCGGACATCCTCTTCTTCCAGCGGGACGACCTGGACGGTGCCGCGGTCCTGTACGGAAAATCCCACGACCACGGCTACGTGACCCCGGACACCCTGTACAAGCTCGGGTACGTGCACTACCGGCGGGAGCGCTGGGAGCAGGCCCTGGAGAACTTCTACCGGGCGGGCCTGGATTCGGAGGAGAGTCCCTACCTTCTATATTCCACGGCCAACGCCCTCTTCCAGCGGGAGGACTTCTTCGCGGCCCAGGGGTACTACGCCCGGCTGGTGGACCGGCTCGAGTTCGAGCTGGACCAGCTTCCCCTGGTGGAGCCCCAGGCCCGTCCCTCCCACGGGGAGATCGTGGACCTCCTCATGCGGACGACGAACAACCTGGGGGTGTCCCTGTACCGGATCGGCAACCGCATGGGCGATCCCCGCCGGAGGGCCTCGGCCATGGCCCAGCTCATGGAATCCTCCCGGTACTACGATTCCCTGGAGCGGGATCCCGCCACCATGATCCGTCCCGAGACCCGCAACCTGGGGTACCTGAACCTGGACTTCGTCCTCCATCCCCAGAGGGGGATCGACCTGTCGATCTATCCGGACCTGCCGAAGAGGATGAAGTTCCCGAGGGATTGAGCGGCTGAAGGAAAGAAGACTTGAGGGGGAAAATGGAAAATCCGCGTTGGACGATGTTGGATTTGAACCAACGACTTCCACCGTGTGAAGGTGGCACTCTCCCGCTGAGTTAATCGTCCAACGCGGATTCTCGACCGACGGACCGCATGATATACGGGGGTACGGCCGGCTGTCAAGGATGGCGGAAGCCCGGGGTGAAGCGAACCGTGAATTCGAGGTGTATGGTTTTTTCTACGACCGCCGTCCCGGAACCGGCGGGGTATGAGTAATTCATTCTCAAACAAGGCGGTTTTTTTATCATGGGAAACGGCGAAATCTGGCACGGAAACAGGATGTTATCGGATCTCGAAAGGATTTCGCCGATGGAAAAATCCCTGGTCATAGCCGCGGGCAGGACCGGACTCGCCCGCTTCTCCGGCAAGATTGAGACGGAGATCGTACGGAAGAGCATCCACATCCTCGTGGGCATCGTCCCGACCCTGGCCGCCGTCAATCTCCAGGTTACCTCGACCCTGCTGGGATTCGGCATCCTCTTCTATACCTACTGCGAACTTCTCCGCCTCCGGGGCTACGAGGTGGCCCTGGTGTCCCGGGTGACCGCCCTGGCGGCCCGAAGGCGGGATGCGGGGCGCTTCGTCCTAGGACCGGTGACCCTGGGCATGGGGGCGCTGTTCTCTCTCCTCGTCTTCCCGGAACCCGCGGCCTCCATCGCGATCTACGCCCTGGCCTTCGGGGACGGTCTTTCCAGCCTCATGGGCCGCCTGTTCGGCACGGTGCGCATACCCTACACGGGGGGGAAATCCCTGGAGGGGAGCCTCACCTGCTTCCTGGCCGTCTGGGTCTCCGCCTACGGCCGGACGGGGGATCCCGCGGGAGCCCTGGCCGTGGCGGGCGTCGCGATGGTCGCGGAAGCCCTTCCGACCCGGGACCTGGACAACCTCATCCTGCCCCTGGTGGTCGGCCTGACCGCCCGGCTGATCTTCCCGTAACCGCGGACGGCGACGACTCCGGGACGGACGCGTCGGGACTCCTAGAGCCACAGGTAATAGGCGTGGATTTTCCGCAGGAAGAGGACCGTTCCGGCGGCCAGTCCCAGGGTTCCCAGGATGACCGTGCCGGGGGATCGGGAAGCCCGGAGCGCCAGACCCCCGACGAAGATCAACGCGTTGCCCAGGGCCGCTAAATTGTAGCCCTTTTCGCCCGTAAGCCGGGCGGCCAGGGCGTAATTGGCGGAGGCGCCCAGAAGGCAGGCGGCGTAGAGGAATCCGTACAGCTGGGTGTACCCCACCCTCTGCAGGAGATCGGCCCCGAAGATACCGGTATTGATCGGAAGCCCCGTGCCCAGGGCCAGGGAGGCCAGGAGCACGGCTCCGATCGGGACGGATTGCTTGTCCTCCGAATACCCGACCGAGTACAGGGATCCCGCGAACAGGGAGAATATCCCCAGGAACCGCATGGACAGGAGGAGGCGGGTCACGATGCTTCGCTCCGGGAAGGACGCGCCCAGGAGGGCACCCCGGAGGGACTCGACCCGGAGGGCCTCGGCCGCCAGGGCCAGGGCCCAGAAGGCGAAGAAATACAGCTCCATGGAGACCGTACGGGAGTAGCGGAAGCTGAGGAGGAAGAGGACTACGATCCCGTAGGCCGAGCACAGGACGGCGGCGGCGACGGGCAGGGCTCCGGGATACCGCGCCAGGATCTCCATCCCCCTGCCGTGGGCGGGATAGCCCGGAAGGCGGCCCGCCCCGGTCAAGGCGTCCGGCCCCAGCCGCAGGAACGCCGTCGCGGAGACGGCCGCGAAGACCAGGGCCAGGATCCAGCAGGCGCGGTAGGTCCTCGTCCGGGAGGATATCGTCATGGATCGAGCTTACTACGAAGCGGACACGAAAAAAAGCGGTTGAACCCGTCGCGCCGCGTGCCGATACATACGCTAGGAGTAAACCGGATGAAACGGATGCAAGCGCTCTGTCTGGCCCTTGTCCTGCTCGCCGCGCCCCTGTGGGCCGGGGACGTAGCGTTTTTCGTAAACCTCGGATTCTCCCCGGATTCCGCGTACTACATGTTCGGGCAGTACGGCCTGGATACCCGGACCGGAACCCCCTACGCGGAAACCTTCATCGTCGACACCAAGGCCAACGACTTCGTCCGGAAGGGAACCGCCCGGATGACCTACGCGGTCCGCCCGGAACCCGGACAGGACCCGGCCGCGGCCTTCTACGCCCTCCTGGCCGACCAGGGCGCCGCCCGGCTCAAGGAATACAGGATCGACCCCCTCCGGCAGGGGCGCATCGTATACCTTTTAGTGAACGGCCAGACTCCCTCGGACGCCCTCTCGTTCCGGGACTACAAGACCGAGGCCCAGTGGGAGGTCCTCCTCCGACCGGTGACCACGGAGGCGAACGGGGAGGTGACCTCCTCCTTCGGCATCTCCGCGTCCATCACCTCCAAGGGCGGGACCGTGAAGCGCTTCGAGGCGGGCAATCCCGGCATCAAGCGCAAGGGGGTCCGGGGCTACGCCATCCGCCGCATCCTGGTGACCCCGGACGAGAAGACCGTAGTCTTCATCGTGGAAAAGCGCGTGGCCGAGAAGGACGGGGACTCCGTCCGTTACATGGTGGAGACCGTCCGGATCCCGTAACTTTTTCCGGAACTCACCACGGAGGACACGGAGGGCACGGAGAAAAGACCGGGCAAGAACATGGTCGAAGCGAACCTCGGCTGAGTTTCCCGGTATTCGACGAAGCCCTGCGGGCTTCGTCGCCGAGAGGCCGCGGATGCAGCCTCTCGCGGCCTCTCGCTGATTCCTATACAGGTTGAATCCCGCCCTTGATTTCCGTTATCATCCCTCATCCATTCTCCGAACAAGGAAGCATCATGGCCGAGAAGATCACCAGCCGCGCCGTCGACTACTCCCAGTGGTACATCGACATCGTCCTCAACGCGAAACTCGCCGACTACTCGCCGGTGAAGGGCTGCATGGTCGTCCGGCCCCGGGGCTACGCGATCTGGGAACGGATCCAGACCGAGTACGACCGCCGCTTCAAGGAGACGGGGCACCAGAACGCCTACTTCCCCCTCCTCATCCCCATGAGCTTCCTCAAGAAGGAGGCGGAGCACGTGGAGGGCTTCGCCCCCGAGCTGGCGGTGGTCACCCACGGGGGCGGGGAGGAGCTCGAGGAGCCCCTGGTCATCCGGCCCACCAGCGAGACCATCATCTGGTCCAAGTACAAGGACTGGATCCAGTCCTGGCGGGACCTGCCCCTCCTGTACAACCAGTGGTGCTCGGTGCTCCGCTGGGAGAAGCGCACCCGTCTCTTCCTCCGCACCGCGGAGTTCCTCTGGCAGGAGGGCCACACGGCCCACGAGACCGAGAAGGACGCGGTGGAGGAGACCATGCGGATGCTGGACGTCTACCGCGAGGTCGCCGAGCGCCACCTCTGCCTGCCGGTCATCGCCGGAAGGAAGAGCGACGCGGAGAAGTTTGCGGGCGCCGTGGCCACCTACTGCATCGAGGCGATGATGCAGGACCGCAAGGCCCTCCAGGCGGGGACCAGCCACTTCCTGGGGCAGAACTTCGGGAAGGCCTTCGAGGTCCAGTTCCAGACCCGGGACGGGGGCCTCGACTACGCCTGGGCCACCAGCTGGGGGCTCTCGACCCGCCTGATCGGCGCCATCATCATGACCCACTCGGACGACAAGGGCCTGGTCCTCCCGCCCTCCCTGGCGCAGGAGCAGGCGGTCATCGTCCCGATCTACAAGACCGACAGCAAGGCCGCGGTCCTCGACTACGCCTCGAAGATGGAAACCTCCCTGAAGGACGCGGGGGTCCGGGTCGTCACGGACACGGACGACACGAGCTCCCCGGGCTGGAAGTTCGCGGAGTGGGAGATGCGGGGGGTGCCCGTGCGGATCGAGGCGGGTCCCCGGGACATGGAGGCCGGCAAGGCGGTCCTGGTGCGCCGGGACACGGGGGAGAAGCTCGTCGTCGCCGCGGCCGAGGTCGCCGTCAAGGTCCGGGAGCTCCTGGACGCGATCCAGAAGAACCTCTACGACCGCGCCAAGGCCTTCCGCCTGGCGAACACCCGGGACGTCGCGGACTACGAGGAGATGAAGGCCTTCTTCGGAAAGGCCGGCGAGGAGAACGAGGGCACCGCCACGGCCCGGGGCGGCTTCGCCCGGGCCCTCTGGTGCGGAAGCCGGGAGTGCGAGGCGAAGCTCAAGGAGGAGACCAAGGTCACCCTGCGCTGCATGCCCCTGGACGACCAGGACCATATCGAGGGGAAGTGCGCCCTCTGCGGCTCCCCCGCGCGCCACCGGGCGATCTTCGCGAGGAACTACTGATGATTCGCGCGGGGGAGTTCCGGGCGATCGACGAAGCGAAGCTTCGTCGCCGCGGAGGCGCCGCCTCCGCGCACCACCGGGCGATCTTCGCGAGGAACTACTGATGAACCGCGGCGGCATCGCCGCCGCGCGGCATCGGGCCATGTTCGCGAGGGATTACCGATGAGCCGCGCGGGGGCTTTCCGGGAGGTCGACGAAGCGAGGCTTCGTTGCCGCGGCGGCATCGCCGCCGCGCTCTGCCTGGCCGCGCTCTGCCTGGCCGCGGGCTGCGCCCGCCGCGCCGACCCCGAGCCCGTCGAGGAATTTCCGGAATCCTTCGCCCAGGGCGCCGTCCTCAGCCTCTCCGGGGGACGCTTGGCCGCCCTCCCGGCCGGCGCGGTGTCCGTCCCTCCGGGCCTGCCCTCCGGTGTGGCTCCGGCGGTCGCGGCCCTCGCGGCCGTCGACGGCCGGACCGCGGCCCTCGCCCTGAACCGGACCGGACTGGTCCTTCTCCGGATCGATCCCGAGCGCCGGCGTTACAGAATCGACCCCCTGGAGTCCGGGGAGGAGTTCGACGGCCGGACCGTGGGGGGCCTGTTCCTCCGGGAGGGAACCCTGTACTGCACCCTGTACCGGGACCCCCACTTCGAAACCCGGCCCACCCGGGATCCCCCCTCCGTACTGGTCGCGGCGGATCCGGGAAATCCGGCCTCGCCCGCACGCCCCTTCGACCTGGGCCTGGGCGCGGAGGGCTCCGGACTCTTCGCCCTCTTCCCCCAGCCGGACGGCTCCTGGGCTCTCCAGTTCCGGAGGGCCGTGGAGGACGGCTTCGAGAGCACCTTCCGCCGCTACGACCCCGCGTCCGGATCTTCCCTGGCTCTTTCCCGCTCGGTGTTCGAGGGGCTTCTGGCCCCCCGCCTCCTGGCCTCGGCCCCGGACACCCTCCGCAGGGCCGCCCGGGCCCTGGCCCCGGAGGGGGCGCCCGCCGTCGTCTCGGCGTCCCTGGCGGACGGCAGCCGGGGGGCCTACCTCTTCGGCGACGGTCCGGCGGAGGACACGGTGGAGCTTCGCGGGGCCGTATCAGCCTCCGGGGCGGCCCTGGTCTCCTGGAACGCCGTGGCGGCGGTAGCCCGGGAGGGCTCGGAGACCGCACTGCGCCTGCCCGTACCGATACCGGGAGCGGTGTACCGCGACGCGGTTCCCCTGGAGGGGGCGATCCTGGCGGTCTGGGAGGTCGGGGTCTTCCCCAACATCGAAGAATCCGGGATTGTCTTGCTTCCGGTGCCGTGAGTGGTATAGTTCCTGGTGGAGGGCCCCATGAAAAGGATGTTCCTGGCGGCGGCCATGCTCCTGGTCTCGGTCTGCGGATTCGCCCTGGATCCCGAGTACCTGAATCCCCGGATCGGGGTCATCCTCATCAACAACGTCGTAACCGGGCAGGTCGGGGCCCCGGACGCCCTGGTGAACACCCTCGGCGCCTCCCTAAGCTTTCCGTTCAAGAAGAATCCCCGCTTCTCCTTCGACCCCGGCCTGGATCTCTACTGGACCCGGTACGAGTGGGGCGCCGACCTACGGGCCCATCCTACGGAGCTGGAGACCGCGGACGCGGGCTTCGTCGTGGGGGCCATCCTGGACGCCCCGGTCCTCTGGCGCTGGGAGATCGCCGACCGTTTCGACGCCCATCTCGGGGCCGGGGGATCCCTGGTCATCCGGGCGACCTTCCGGACCGCGGATTCCGCCGCCGAGGACGTGCGGTCGATCGGGGCGTGGTTCTATCAGGGCCTGCGATGGTTCTATCCCAACGCCCAGGTGCGCCTGTCGTACCGCCTTCAGGAGCGGTTCACCTTCGAGTTCATCCTCCGCGGCTTCCTGCCCCTCTTCAACGCCCTGGACCCCGACGCCCCGTCCTTCTTCGACCATGCGATGCTGAACGCGGCCATGGGCATGAGGATCAAATTCCGGTAGGAAATCCTCCGGTTCCGGCCCGTCCCGACAGGTTGTCGCAAGACTCGATGCGGTTCAAAACCCCGCCAGGCGTTTCAGGAAACCGTCCTTGGCTATGAAATTGGTCTGGGCATTCAGGCGGCCGTCCCGGTAGTACCGGACGTAGGGGATCTCCCGGTTGCCCAGGGTATCCTCCTTGAACGCCAGGAATTCCTCGTAGAAGGGCTCCCGGTCGTATTCCAGGTAGTAGACGCGGTACTCCGGGCTATCCGGAAGCCCTTCCAGGTAGGAACGCATCCAGACCCACTGGGGGCACCAGGACTGGGTCAGGACGACGGCCACGGAGGCCGCGGATCCGAGGACATCCGCCTCGAACTCCCCCCGGGACAGGGCGCTCCTGCACTGCGCTTCCGTAAGGCGGGTCATCATGGCCGGAGTGTACCCGGAAGGCGGCCCGCCTTCAAGGCACGGCGGCCTGGCCGGACAGGGCCCGCTCCACGGTCTTCCGGAGCAGGCCCGGGGCCAGGGGTTTGAGCAGGTAGGCGTAGGGCCGGGTACGGGCCGCCCGGTCCTGGGATCCCCGGCCCGGGTAGGCGGTCACGTAGATGACCGGGGCGTCGGAGAGGACCCGCATGCGCTCCGCCGCGTCCACTCCGTCGGTGAAGCTGGCCAGGCGGATGTCCATGATCACCAGGCTGGGTTTCCATCGCAGGACGGCCGGAAGGACGGCGTCCCCGGAGGCGATGATCTCGGGCACGTCGTAGCCCGCGTCCTCCAGGGTCTCCTGCATCTCCATGGCGGCCAAAGGCTCGTCCTCGACGACGAGAATTCGGGGTCTGTCCATGCATCCCTCGGTGAGTAAAAGGTTAACATTCCCAAATTCTGTTTTTCGCTTCGACGGGCCGGGCCCGCGGGGCTCGAACGGCGGCCGCGTACATACAAGGTCCGGCAACCCCGTAAGGTTACACCCTTTCGGCCGTCCAGGCAAGGGCGGATCCAGCGGCGGCCGGGACGGCCCCGTCCACCTCGTCCGGGACCGTCCAGGTTTCCCGGACCAGCCGAACCCGGCTCCGGTTCGGTGGAAGTCCGTAGAACGAGGCGCCCCGGGCGGAGGCGAAGTCCTCCAGGCGGTCCAAGGCGTCTTCCTCCTCGAAGGCTGCGGCCAGGAGGGGGAGGGCGACGGGCGCGGCGTAGATCCCCGGGGGGATCGACCCGGACTCCTTGCGGTCCCGGGGATGGGGGGCCGAGTCGGAGCCGAAGAAGACCCGCTCGCAGGCGGCCGCGGCCTTCCGAAGGGCGGCCCGGTGGGCGGCGTCCTGCAGGACGGGTTTGCAGTAGAGGTGGGGGTTCAGCGCCCGCCCCGCCAGGTCGTCGGTGGTGAAGGACAGGTGGTGGGCCGTCACGGTGGCGCCCAGGCGCCGGGGCCCCGCGGCCACGAACTCGGCCGCCTCCCGGGTGGACAGGTGCTCCAGGACGATGCGGAGACGGGGGTAGTCGTCCAGCAGGCCCCGGACCACGGGCAGGAAGGCCCGCTCCCGTTCCAGGACCGGGGCGGCCGGGTCCTCCCCGTGGACGGACAGCACCAATCCGGCATCCTCCATGGCCGCCAGGGCCTCCCGGATCTCCCCGGGTTCCCGGATCCCGTCGCTCGAATGGGTGGTCGCGCCTGCGGGATAGTACTTCCCGACCCGGGCTCCCGCGCCGGCCAGGGAGCGCACGGTTTCCGTGTCCATCCCGGGCAGGAGCTTGAAGCTGAGGACCAGGTCCAGGTCGGGGGCCGCGGCACGGACCGAGGCGGCGTAGGCCCGGAGCGTCGCAGCGTCCGCCAGGGGAGGCAGGGTGTTGGGCATGGGCAGGGCCCGGTCGAAGAGGGCCGCCGTCCTGCGGACGAACTTCTCCAGGCCGGGGCCGGAGCGGAAATGGACATGGAAATCGTCCGGGGCCCGGATGACCAGGTCACGCATCGAACCGGAATCCCACCAGGGAAACGTCGTCCTCGAACTGCCCCCGGCCGGAGGCCGCCCTCACGGCCCGGACGATGCCCTCCACCCCGGCGGTTCCCAAGCTCCGGTTCGACTCCTCCAGGATGGAAAGGAACCCGGGGAGTCCCAGGATGCGATCGTCCGCGCCGCGGACCTCGTAGATGCCGTCGCTGAAGAGGTACAGGACGGAATTCGGGGGGATTTCCGTCTCCGCCCCGGGGAACTCCGCCGCGTCGTCGACGCCCACCGCGGGGCCTTCGGTCCTGAGTTCCCGGACGGGTTCGTCCGGAGCCAGGAGGGCGGCTGGGGGGGAGCCCGCGCTGGCGTACCGGAGCCTCCGGGTCCGGGGGTCCCAGAGCCCGAACCAGGCGGAGAAGTACAGGTTGTTCTGCTCCTCCCCGCGGTAGGAGGCGTTGAGATCCGAAAGGATCCGCCGGGGATCCCACAATTCGGGTTCCGCGCGGGACAGGGAGTTCACCCGGTGGAGGAGGCTGACGGACAGGAGGGCCGCCTCGATCCCGTGGCCGCTCACGTCCAGGAGGTAGAGGGCTATCCTGCCGTCCTCGAGCCTCGTGTACCCGAAGGCGTCCCCCCCCAGGTCCCGGGAGGGCAGGAAGACCCAGTCGGTCCGGAGTTCCCGCCACCGGACCTTCCGGGGAAGCAGCCCCCGGACGTACTCCGCGGCCCTCCGAAGCTCCGCGGCCAGGTGGTTCTGGGCCGCAGCCACGGCCCTAAGGGAGAGCCTCTCCCGGGCCCGCAGGCGGTTCCGCTCCAGGCAGGATTCGATCCGGGCCCGCAGGACCACGGGGTCGAACTCCCGGGGAAGGTAGTCCTCCGCGCCCAGGCGGAGGCAGCGGGCTACGCTGCTGGATTCCTCCAGGGCGGAGATGACGATCACGTGGATGTCCCGCTGGTTCGGGGCCGCCTTGATCCGTTCCAGGAACTGGTAGCCGTTCATCCCGGGCATCATGATGTCCAGGAGGACCAGGTCGTAGGACCCCTGATCCAGGGCGTTCAGGGCCTGGGCCCCGTCCGAGGCCTGGTGGACCGAGTGGCCCTGGCGCTCGAGGTGCCGGGTGAGGATCTCCCGGTTGAAGGCGTCGTCGTCCACCACCAGGATGCTGCCCGCCAGGCGGGAAGGACCCGCGGATTCCTCGATCCCGGCCAGGGATTCCTCGGACAGTTCCTCCGCGTCGAAGGCGTGGGCCAGGGCACTCTCGAAGAGTTCCGCGGTCCGGTTGGATGCCTCGAGTATCTTCTGGAGGTCCGGGATGTACAGGGAAAGGTCCTCGGATTGGCAGGCCCGCTTGGCGGCCTGGATCTGGGCTATGGCGTCGTACAGGAGCCCGTAGATCCTCCGCTTCAGGGGCTCCCGGCTCTCCGCGGCCGGGGCTCCCTCCCCGGGGGCCGCGAAGAACTGGAGCAGGGGCTCCCGGAGGGAAAGGGCCTTTTCCCGCAGGTCTCCGAAGGCGGTTTCCAGCTCGGATTCCCTCCGGCCCGCCGCGTCCTCCAGCAGGATGTCCGCGTATCCCACGATGTGGTTGAGTAGGGTGCGTATCTCGTGGCGTATCCGGGTGCGGGATTCCGGGGTCGTCATCCGGCTTATGTCCGCTCGGCGTGCTCTTCGGCGTACTTGCGGAACTCCTCCTCGGTCATCCTGTCCGCGTACAGGGGATACAGGGCCTCGACCAGCTCTTCCAGGGTCGGGAATTTCGCTCCGTCCAACTTGAATGCCATGCTCGCGCCTTTCCTGTGCGTCCGGTGCCGATCCATAGGGGGGCGGGATCAACTATAGCCGATGGGAGGGGAGGGATCAATCGGTGGACGGTGGACAGGGAGGGGGGGCGCCTGTTGCCTAATCGCCCTCCGGACCGATAGAGTAGCCCCATGTACAAGTACCGAATCGAGGGGGGCTTCCCCATCAAGGGCCGGATCCGGGCCAGCGGAAACAAGAACGCAGCCCTGCCCTGCATCGCCGCCGCCCTGCTGGCGGAAGAGCCCGTCATCCTGCGCAACATCCCGGAGATCGAGGACGCCCAGGTGATGCTCGAGACCGCGTCCCGCCTGGGCGCCCGGGTGGAGAAACTGGATCCCGGGGTCTGGAGGATCGACGCCTCGGGACCCCTCGGCACCGAGATCCCGGAGGAGCAGTCCCGGAAGATCCGGGCCTCCATCCTCTTCGCGGGTCCCCTCGTGGCCCGCACGGGCCGCTGCGTCCTCCCGCCCCCCGGGGGCGACGTGATCGGCCGGCGCCGGCTGGACACCCACCTCCTGGCCCTGGAGGAACTGGGCGCCCGGATCGAGGTGGACGGCAAGTTCGTCTTCACCGCCAACAAGCTGGTCGGGGCGGACGTCTTCCTGGACGAGGCCTCCGTGACCGCCACGGAGAACGCCGTGATGGCCGCCGTCCGGGCGGAAGGCCGGACGGTCCTGCGGAACACGGCCAGCGAGCCCCACGTCCAGGACCTCTGCCGCATGCTCGTGGGCATGGGGGCCTCCATCTCCGGCATCGGCTCCAACATCCTGGAGATCCAGGGCGTGCCCGCCCTGGGAGGGACGGATTTCTCCATCGGCCCGGACTTCATGGAGATCGGCTCCTTCATCGGTCTGGCCGCGGTCACCCACGGGGAGTTGGATATCGAGGGAGTGCGGTCGGACGAGCTCCGGATGATCAAGCTGGGCTTCGCCAAGCTGGGGATACGGTGGACCGTGGAGGGCGACCTCCTTCGGGTCCCCGCGGGCCAAGTCCTCAAGGTCGTCCCGGACCTGGGCGGTCAGATCCCCAAGATCGACGACGCCCCGTGGCCGGGTTTCCCTCCGGACCTGACCAGCATCATGACCGTGGTGGCCACCCAGGTGGAGGGCACCAGCCTGATCCACGAGAAGATGTTCGAGTCCCGGATGTTCTTCGTGGACAAGCTCATCGGGATGGGTGCCCGGATCATCCTCTGCGACCCCCACCGGGCCGTGGTCTCCGGGCCGTCCCGGCTCTCGGGCTCCGAGCTCGTCTCCCCGGACGTGCGGGCGGGCATGGCCATGGTCATCGCGGCCCTCTGCGCCGAGGGGACCAGCATGATCAAGAACGTGTACCAGATCGAGCGGGGCTACGAGCGCATCACCGAGCGCCTGCGTTCTCTGGGCGCCCGGATCGACCGCATCGAGGATTGTTAAGCCCGGGCCCGGGACAGGCGCTCGTAGGCCTCCCGGGCCTCCCGGAACTTCTCCTCGTTCCCGGCCGGTCCGTCGGGGTGGTGGAGGCGGGACAGCCGCTTCCAGGCCCGGCGGACCTCGTCCGTCGGCGAGCCCGGGGGAAGTCCCAGCACGTCCCAATCGTCCCGGTAGTCCGGGAAATGCCGGGCCCGGGCGAGCCGCGCCTCCTCCTCCGGAACCCCCAGGGCTGCCAGGCGGGAGGAGGTGTCCAGGTCCTCCCCGGGTCCGAGGTCCCGGGAGTTCATCCTCCGCAGGGCGAAGAAGGCATCGGCCGCCAGGGGCCGCAGGGCGCGGTCCGCCCGGCCGTCGAAGGCCGCGGTGAGCACGGCGATGCTTCGGTCCAGGTCCCCGGAGGGACGGACCGCGGAGGCCGCCCGGGCCGTCCAGGCCGCCAGGCCCCGGGGTGCCGAGGCGGAATCGCGCAGGACCTGTCCGGCGCTTTCCGGGGGTATCCCGAGCCTGCGGGCTTCCGCGGCCGCCAAGCCCGCCAGGAGGGCGGCCCCCGGCGCGGGCTCCGACCGGGGCGGGGGGGAGGAGTCGGGATTCTCCAGGTAGGAAGCCAGTTCCGCGCGCAGGCGCTGGGTCCGGAGTATCTCCGCCCCCATGACGCCCAGGAGGGCTCCCGCGGGCACTCCGTAGAATCCCGCCAGGATACCCCCGGCCAGGGCCCCCAGGAGGGCCGGCGTTCCCGCGCGGGCCGCCTCAGTCGGGCGCATGCACGCCGAGCCTTCCCACGGCCAGGAAGGACAGCGCCAGCAGGGAGACCAGGAAGCCGGCCCAGACGGCCAGCGCCCCCGTGGAAGGCAGGTCGGCGAAGAGGCGGCCCAGGAGGTACTGTCCCGCCCGGCCGGCCGCGGCCATCGGAATCGAGGCCAGGGCCGTCAGCAGGGGAAGGGTCAACATCATCCGGAGGCGGCCGGGTTCCTCGTCCCGGCGGAATCGGGCGCCCAGGGCGGTGCCCAGGAGTACCAGGGTCATCAGCATCACGGGGATGGAGATCCGGAGGGCGGTCTCCATGCGGTACGGGGACGGATCGATTCCGTAGGCCGGGGCGATCCGGGCTCCCGCGGCCAGGCGGAAGAAGGGGATGCGCTCCGCCTGGTCCTGAAGGTCCAGCAGGATCGAAAGGGCCTCGAAATCCATGGGCAGGACCAGGACCGTGGAGTCCGGGGGGACCATGGAGCCCTTCAGGAACCGGGGCCGGGACGCCTGACGGGGGGAGCCCCGTTCCACCATACGGAGGCTGACGGCGCTGGCCGGGGGCGGCGCCTCCTTTCCGGGGGGTTCCGAACCCGCCGCGGGCAGGCCCCGGAGGCGAGCGTAGGGGGCCTGGACATGGAGGACGGGTCCGTTCTCGCCGACGGTCATGTACTCGAATTCCTCCAGGTACAGGAAGGGCCCGGCGACGGCCACCCGGGAGGCGTACAGGACATGGTCCACCCCTTCGGACACGACCCGGACGGCCAGGCCTTCCCGGCTCTGCCCGGCGAAGGCCCGTCGGAAATCCTCCCCGAAGAAGGCCGTCTGGGCGAGGCGGTCGAGGCTTTCCTTGCGGTAGCGTACGACGTCGGCGTCCCCGGGATCCTCCCGATTCAGGTCCGTGAACGCCCGGTACGCCTCCAGGTAGGCCTCGGACTGAAGGAGGGCGTAGGCCTCGGCCTTGCGCTCGTGGAAGGCGGCCCGGGCCTTGTCCGCGGGGTTCTCCGGGGGGGTGGTGATCCGTTCCCAGGCGTCCGCCTGGAGTTTCCGGGCGTCCCGCCGGGAGGGATCCAGGATCAGGGACTTGCCGGCGTACCAATGGGCGCTGTAGAAGTCCCCCCTGCGGTAGAAGGCCAGGGCCCGCTGGTAGAATTCGTACGCGGATGCCCCGTCGTCCGGGGGGGCGGGGGGAGCTTCCGTTTTCCGGGGGGAGGTGTCCTCGGACTGCCGGGCCCGCAGGACGGCCCGCTGGACCTTTTCGTTCAAGAGCTTGTAGGCGGTCTCCGTCGAGTCGATCGCCCCGGCCAGGGAAGCCCGCTCCTGGGCTCGGGCCAGATCCCCGTCTCCCAGGGCCGTCTCGGCGTCCGCCAGGGCGTCCCGGAAGAGGGTGGACAGGGATTCATACACGGTCTGGGCCCGGCGCACCCCGGGCAGGACCGTGAGTTCCAGGGCGGAGAAGAGCAGGGCCAGGATGAGGGCGGGGACCAGGACCGGCCGCAGGAGCTCCGCGAAGCGCAGACCCTGCTCCCGGTGGAGGCTCATGGACGCCGCGCAGGCCGCGAAGAGCAGGGGAGGCATCCACGCGGCCAGGAGCGAGGCGGCCCGGGCCAGCTCCCATCGGATCGCGAAGCGGGCGATGATGTCGGAGGAGCGGAATTCCAGGAGGGCGACCACGAAGGCCGCGGCGAAGCCCAGGAGGACGGCGACCGCCACGGCGGACCGGGATTCGCTATCGCGGACCGCCACGATTCCTCCGGGCCCCCCCTCGGGCCGCCGAGAAGGGCCTGCACAGGGCGAAATCCAGGAACACCAGGGCTATACCGCAGGCCCCCGCCAGGATGCCTGCACGCAGGGTCGCCGGAACCCGCAGGCCCACCAGGGAAGCCAGGTCTCCGGCGGCGGGGGACCGGAAGATCCCGTGGAGGGTGCCCAGCAGGACCAATCCCGCCAGGGCCGCGAAGGTCCCCACCAGGGGCCAGCGGAAGAGCCGGGAGAGGGGCCACAGCCCGCAGATGAGGGCGGCGACGCCGAGGGCGGCGGCCAGGGCCTCGAACAGGTTCCCCCGGCCCAGCTCCAGGTACCAGGTCCGGAGTTCCCGGAACCCCGGCAGGGGGTCCGAGGAGGACCCCGGGTTCCCGAGGGGCAGGGGGGTCCGGTCGGCCATCAGGATTCCCCGGTCCCGCCGGTAGGTTCCCGAGGCCGCCCAGGCCAGGCGGGGTCCCTCTCCGGAAGGCCGGACGTAGATGATTCCGGTGGCCGTGTCCCCGGAGCTCTCCCGGACGAAATGCCGCGCCGGGGAGGAGGCGGGGACGGACGCGGTCGGACCCGCGGGAAAGGGTTCGGGGGGGGTCGTCAGCGCCCGGGATACCCACACCCCGCCGGAAAGGACGGCGGCGGTCAGTGTCCCCAGGATCAGGTACCCGCTCAGGCGGTGCCGAAGGGTCCGGGTGGCCAGGAATCCCGCGCCCAGGAGGGCGATCGAGACGGATACGGGCAGGGATTCGACGGCGTAACCGGCCCAGAAGCTCAGCTGGAAGGAGCTCCCGCCGGAGGCGCTTTTCATGAGCGGACCGGCCGCCAGGATGAGGGTTTCCACGATCACAGCGCAGAGGAACCATGCAAGGTATCGGCCCGCGACGGAAAGCCCTCGTTTCATTGGAGCTAACTCTAACACGCGCCCATCCCGTTGGCAAGTTCCGGGAGCATATAGACAAACGGGGTTTCGAGTCCGGGCCCGCCTCGGTACCAGGCTTGAGGAGTCCACAAGTTATCCACAGGGAAAACCGGAATCCCGGGGGATCCCCGGCGGCGGTTCGGCGGATTTGCTCCACGCTTGTACCCCGGGATTTTGGAGATTATCATGAAGATGACAATTAAATGTATATCATGAAAGAAAATAGAATCTAGCGTAAAAAAGTAAAAAATACACGGTTCCTGTCGTCTACATTATTATACGGCCTAGGGGGGGGGCATAGGATAAGGAATTATTTCTCAACAGGTTATGCACAGGGTGTTCCGTCGAGCCGATACCCGTAGTTCCTGACCGCCGCAAGGAATGAGCCCGCCCGGGAATCCCCGGCGGCCCGGGCCAGCCGGGACCGCAAACGGCAGATCGTCATGTCGGGTCTTCGGGACGGCGAGGGTCCCGGACCGTGTCGGACGCGGAGGAAGGCCTTGCGGGGAACGGGCCTGCCGAGGCTGTGAAGCAGGAGCTCCAGCGCCCGGCGTTCCCCTTCCGGGAGGGCCACGGTGCCGGCCGCTCCGGCCAGGCGCCCGGTCGAATAGGTAAACGGGTGCTCCCCCAGCCGGAACCTCCACGTAAGGAATCGAAGGGCCCGAGCTTCGAGCTCCTCCAGGTCCCAGGGCTCCCGGAGGTAGTCGGCGCAACCCTCCGCGAAGGCGTCCGCCGTCAGGCTCGCGGGTCCGTAGGCGATCCGGAGCACGTCCCTGTCCGCTCCGGCTCCCTCCAGGAGGAGCCCCGCGGGAAGGACGATCAGGTCGCAGACGAGGGGGGATCCGAGGTCGGGGGAAAAGAAAAAGGAGAGGGGCCCCTCGGCATTCCTCTCCTCTTCGACATGCTTGAGCCCGGGGTCGATCACCAGGACCCGCACGGCCGCGTCAGTTCTTGGTGCCCGCGTCCTCGGTGAGCATCTTGGCCTTGAGCTCCTCCAGCAGGAGGTCCGCGCTGGCCCCGGAGGATTCCAGCTGGGCGAACTGCTTCTCCAGGGACGTGTCCTTGGACAGGTCCTCGAGCTCCTTGGCCGCTTCCGCCTTGGCCTCCAGCTCGTCCACCTTCTTGGCCATGCGGTCGAAGGTGTCGAAGGCGCTGGTGTTGCCGGACATGGTCGTCAGGGTCTTCTGGATCTTCTCCTGGGCTTCCGCACGCTTGGCCCGGGCGATCAGGATGTTTTTCTTCCGGGACGCCTCGTCGATCTTGTTCTGGAGCTGCCGCAGGCTCTCCTTGAGCTTCTCGACCGAGGCCTTCTGCGCTTCCCACTGGGGCTTCAGCTGGAGGAAATACCCCTCGTACTCCTGCTTGCGCACGAGGGCTTCCTTGGCCAGGTCGTCCCGGCCGGCGCGGACCGCGAGCATGGCCTTCTTCTCCCACTCGTCCGCCTGCCGCTTCTGCTCGGCGAGCTCCCGCTCGATCTTCTTCTCGTCCGCGATGGCCATGGCCACGGATTTCTTGGACTCCACCATCTGCTGGTTCATGTCCAGGAGCAGCTGGTTGAGCATCTTTTCCGGATTTTCCGCCTTGGCGATCATGTCGTTTATATTGGACGAGACGACGGTCTTGAATCGGCTGAAGATACCCATCGGGGCCTCCTTGTTCTCTTCCGTCAGGCCCGGAATTTACCGAGGACGGCGTAGTGCTGGGCTAGGGCGAAGCCGACCG
Source organism: Spirochaetota bacterium (assembly GCA_022703505.1). Taxonomy (GTDB): domain Bacteria; phylum Spirochaetota; class Spirochaetia; order Treponematales; family UBA12059; genus JAAYUR01. The sequence continues at coordinate 38,320 of JAKLDN010000002.1, forward strand.
CGTCGAGGGCGGCTTCCAGTTCGGAGCGGTCCAGGGTCTCGAGCTCCAGGTTGTCCACCAGGACGATGTCGTCCCCTTCCAGGGCGTAGGCTCCGTGCAGGAGGTCCGACGCGTTCAGCCGGAGCAGGGTTTCGAAGAGTTCCTGGCGATGTTCCTTGGGGGCGGCCATGACCTTGGTCCGGAGGGCCACCACCGGATCCGCCTGGGTGATGACGACCTGGGTCAGTCCCCGGGCCTCGTCGTTCACGAGCCAGGCGTTCGGGGAGATTTCCTCGTACTGGATCTCGAGGCTGATCAGGTAGCTTTCAACGCGGCTGAGTCCGGCCATCGGTTCCTCCTTGGGCGGCGTAGACGAATCCGGCGGACCACGATGCGGGATCAGCCTAGGAACACCTGCCCCGCGTTGTCAATAGCCAGGATGGTCTTGCACTCGGAGCAGCGGAACCGGCCCGGCTTGGCCGCCTTGAGTTTCTTGTTGCAGATGGGGCAGGAGAAGATCTTGGGGAACACGCTCTGGGACGAGCCCTGGTCTCCCTGGCGGAAGAAGCCCATGGCCTCCTCCAGGTTGTCCTTGATGTTGAAGAACTGGGAGAAGCCGAGCAGCTGGAACACCTCGTAGACCTTCGGCTGGATCTCCAGGAGGACGATGTCCCCGCCCCGGGGTTTCACGGACTTGAGGAAGGCCGTGAAGGATCCGATGCCCGTCGAGGAGACGTAGTTGAGCCCGCCGCAGTTGAAGATGAGGCGTACGAAGCCGGAGTCGATGGCCTTGCTGACCCGTTTCTGGAAGAAGTTGGAATTGTAGGTATCGATATACCCCGTGAGGAAGAGGGTGAGGCAGTTCTCGACCGGGTCGACCTTCTGCAGGCGTATCTTTAGACTATCGTCCTTCTCGTCGTCGAATCCTGGAACGATATCGTTATTATTCATGGTGCTCCTCTCGGATCCAAAGATGAAGGATACGCCGTATGCAGGTATTGTAGGTCCATCCTAGTATCAAGTCAATCTCCTGTCAAATCCGCGGTCCCGGGCGAATCCGGGACTTCTAGATTTTCGGCATTGTCGACCAAAAAATCCAGAGCCCTCGAGCGAAATATCGAGGAATCCGCATACCCTCGGTTCCAGCCCGTCTCCTTGATTCTACCACGCCGCCAGGCCTTCGTCCGCCGTCAGGATACCCCCGTTCCAGAGGGGCGGGTCCCGGCACAGAAGGTCCGCGGCCAGGTCCCCGAAGACGCCCGGGTCGGTAAGGCTGCCCCCGGGGGTCTTCGCGGCCAGTCCCTCCAGGGTCTCCGGGGTCAGGTACTCCGTCCGGACGAATCCGGGACAGAGGACCAGGGCCGCGATCCCGTCCCGGGCGTACTCCAGGGCGATGGACTTGGCCAGGACTCCCAGGCCCGTCTTGGCGGCCGCGTAGGCGGCGTTGGTGCGGAAGCCCCGGATCCCGTCCGTCCGGGTGCCTCCGAGGAAGAGGATCCGGCCCCAGCGCCGGGACCGCATCCCCGGCAGGGCGGCGGATACCAGGGCCCCGGGCAGGGCCAGGTTGAAGGCGACCGCCGCCTCCCACTCCTCCGGGGCGGTCTCGTGGAGGGGTTTCTGCAGGAAGGGCCCCCAGGCCGCGACCAGGATGTCCGCCGCTCCCGCCCGGTCCAGGAGGGGGCCCGTGCCCGCCAGGGAATCCAGGGAAAAGGCCGACCCCTCGGCCTCGATGCCCGCCTCCCGGAACTCCGCCAAGGCGGATTCCAGCTTTCGGCCTTCCCGGCCGTGCACGTCCAGGCGGGCGCCCCGAAGGCCCAGGGCCCGGGCTATGTGTCGGCCTATGCCCCCCGTCCCTCCCAGGATGAAGGCCCGGCGGCCGGCGAGGGGGGGGTCCGCATTCCGTTGCATGAATACAGTATACGGTGGACGGTGGACGGTGGACAGTGGACAATGGACAGCGACGCTTCTCGCAGAGGCACGGGCAGGAGTCCGGATTCGTCTCCGTCCACCGTTTACCGTCCACGGTTTGCCGTATTACACTCCCCTCATGAAGTCCCCGCCGGAGTTCGTGGTCGTCCTCTGCCGGGCCCGGGAACCGGGCAACGTGGGCGCCGCGTGCCGGGCCATGGCCGCCATGGGACTCGGCAGCCTGGTCCTGGCGGACTGTCCGGACCATCCCCCGGAGCCCGTCAAGACGTTCGCCCTGGCGGCCTATCCCCTGTTCGAGCGTGCCCGGCGCTTCGGCACCCTCGAGGATGCCCTTGCGGACTGCGCCTTGGCCGCGGGATTCACCCGAAGGACCGGACGGCTCCGGGTACGGGAGCCCCGGGACGTGACGGAGTTCGCCCGGGACGCGATCCGGCGGTCCGGCCGGATCGCCCTGGTCTTCGGGAACGAGGCGGACGGACTTTCCGCCTCGGAACTGGCCCTCTGCGACCTGGCGGTGCGCATCCCCACCTCCGACGTCTTCCCCTCCCTGAACCTGGCCCAGGCGGTCCAGATCGCGGCCTGGGAGCTGGCGCGGGCCCGGGCCGAAGGAGGGCGGGTCCCTCCGTCCGCCGAGGTTCCCGGGGATGCCGACGGGCCTGCGGCCGGACCGGACGGGACGTCCGACGAGGCGCCGGCCGCCCGGGCGGAGATCCTGGACGCGGTCGAGGCCGCCGCGGAGGACCTGGCCCGGGCCGGATTCTTCAAGATCTCCGGCCGGCCGGACTTCGTGCGCGTCCTGAGATCCCTGCTGGCCCGGGCGGGCGCCTCGGGCCGGGAGCTGGAATACCTGCGTCGTATCCTGGGCAAGGCGGCGGCCCTGTCCGGCCGGCGGCCGAAGCCTTGACCCCCGGTCCGGGGGGCGCTAGAGTAGGTTTCGGCCCCTCGGGCTAAGCCCGGAAGGAGATGGACGATGCGCAGACCCAAGGCCCCTTGGATCGCGGCGTGGGCGATGACCTTCGCGGTCCTGTCCGCCCTCCCAAGTCCCGCCCAGTCCGGGCCGGGGGGTGCCTTCGACTTCGCGGCCAGCGTGGAATCCCTGGCCCAGGCCGCCGAGACCGGAGCCGGCCTGCCCGTCGGGCGCTACGTCGTGCTGACGGGCACCGTGCGCTCCACGGTATCCCAGGAGGAGGGTTCGTTCTCCGCCCGGGTGGAGCTCGCTGCGGGCCAATGGATCGGCACCTCCCGCATCGTCCTTCGTACCGTGCTGGTCGAGTTGGCCGGGGATTCGTACCGGGACCTCTTCGACCGCGGTTCCCCGTCCTTCCTCCGCCCCGGATCCGCCGTGCTGGTCGTGGCCCGGGTGACCGGAACCCGGGAGGCCCCGGAGGGCGGACGGGTGGCCGTGCTGGAAGGGATCCACCTGCGCCGCCTGGACACCCTGTAGACCGGGACCGGCCTGTCCGCTATTCGGCCCGGACCCGGGGAAGGGCGGAGGGCCTGCATCCGAAATCCACATGCTCCGCCCGGATGATGCCGCCCTCCGATTCCGAGGCCGCCACCGCGGCCCGGCAGATCGCGTTCCTGAGCTGCCGGACGTTTCCCGGCCAGTCGTAGCCCGAGAGCAGTTCCATCGCGTCCGGCCCGATCTCCGCCGCTAGTCCCGCCTGGTCCAGGAAATGCCGCGCCAGCAGGGGGATGTCCCCGAGGCGTTCCCGGAGCGGTGGAAGCTTGAGCACCAGGGTCTCCAGCCGTTCCAACAGGTCGAAGCGCATGCCCTGGAACCGGTCCAGCTCCACGTTGGTCGCCGAGATCAGCCGGACGTCGCAGGATGAGGAGGACCGGGCTCCCAGGCGGCGGATCTCGCCGTTTTCCAGGATCCGGAGCAGCTTGGCCTGGGCCCCGGGCGAGAGTTCCGTTATCTCGTCCAGGAAGAGGGTTCCCCCGTCGGCGGTTTCGAAGGTCCCGGGCCGGGAGACCGCGCCGGTGTAGGCTCCGCGCTCCGTCCCGAAAAGCTCGCTCTCCAGGATGGATTCCGGGATGGCCCCGCAGTTGACCGCCAGGAAAGGCCGGGAAGCCCGCCGGGAAAGACCGTGGATCGAGCGGGCCGCCAGGTCCTTGCCGGTGCCGCTCTCCCCGGTGATCAGGACCGGGAAGTCGTACCGGGCGAAGAGACGGATCCGGCGGCGGACCCCGCGTATGCAGTCGCTTTCCCCCAGGAGGATCCGGGTATCCGGATCCGGTTCCCCGTAGGGTCGGGAAGGTTCCCGGCAGGACGGTTCCGTCGACCGGGAGGACCGGACCCGCCGGAGCCAGGCTTTCAACTCGTCCCCGGGGCAGTCCCGGGAAACGCAGGCCGCCGCTCCCTCCCTCAGAAGCGCGGTCGTCCGGGCGGGATCCCCGGCGGGAAGCCGGCAGACCAGGGGCACGGAGGGGAGGCGGGCCTTGAGGAGCCGGATCCTTCCTGCGGCGTCCCCGGCGACCGGGTCCCCGGCTCCCAGGATGACCAGGTCCCAGCCCTCCTCGGCCGCCGCGGCTTCGGCCTCGGCCGGGGTCCCGACGCCGCGGACGAGGTATTCGTCTGCGAGGAGGGCGGCGAGGATGTCCCGTTCCTCTTCGTCTTCCTCCCAGTGGAGAATCCTGCGCATGCCCAAACGGTAGAGCGGGCGGATCGCGGCTTCAATAGGCCCCGAGCCCGGGACTCTGTAGATTATTGTCTACATCCAGAAGCGGTCGGACCGGGGGCCGGAGCGGCCCCCCCGGCACGGGGACGCTTAAAGCCGGCGGATCCTGTACCAAAGCAGGAGGAGGCGGTACCGTAGGTAGGGCAGGATCCGGAAGACCTTCCACGGGCGGCGGAGGGTGTAGGGAAGCCACTCCAACCCGCGGTCGAAGAGGGCCTTGGACGGCTTGGGGACCTTTTCCGCGAAGACGTCGAAGAGGTCCGAGCACCAGAGGTAGAGGCCGGAGTTGAAGTGCTTGAGGCTCCGGGGAATCCACCGCTCCCGCCCGATGACTCCCCGGCCCACCAGGAGCAGGGTGGGCGTGGACTTGCGGATGGCCTGGAGTATGCTCTGTTCCATCTGCTTGGGATAATGGCCGGGAAAGCGGCCCACGATCCGGATGCCCGGGTAGGTGGCGTGGATGTTCTCCTCCGCCAGGCTCAGGTTGCGCCGGGTGGAGCCCAGGAGGTAAACGGACCGGTTCCACCGTTCCAGGGCATTCAGGAGCCGGATGGCGAAATCGAAGGGCATGTACCGGACCGGTTCTTCCCGGCGGAGGAACCGGGCTCCCCGGACCAGGGACCGGGAGATGGGCAGGACCAGGGAGGCCCCGTTGACCATGGTCCGGAATTCCCCGCTCCTGCGGGCCCGGAGCAGGTCCCAGAGGGACAGAAGGACGATCTGGTGGTTCCTTCCGTCGGAGAACATGGAGCGGATGACGTCGTCGAAGTCCTCGGGCTTGAGGATGTCCAGGGGCACCTTGAGGAGGGAAATTCGGGTTACGCGGTCGGAGTCCATGAGGAACGCTCCCGTAGGATCACTTGAATGGCGGCCACGGCATACAGGGCGGCGGTCTCGGTCCGAAGCACCGTGGGTCCCAGGTGGGCGGGCCGGAAGCCCAGGCCGTCCAGGAAGCGCACCTCATCCATGGAAAAGCCGCCTTCGGGGCCGACGCAGGCCACGATCTCTTCGGGTTCTCCGGAAAGATAGCGATGAAGGGCCGCTCCTTCAAGGGGCGCCTCGTGGAAATAGAGGCCTATTCTGCCCGGGGCGGCCTTTCCGAGGATCCCGGGAAGCTCCTGGAAGGGCCGGGGGCTGTCCACCTCGGTCCGCAGGGAGGATCCGCTCTGCTGGAGGGCTTCCCGGACGATGCGTTCCCAGCGCGCCCGCTTGGCCGCCGCCCCGCCCTCGTCGGAGATCCGGGCCACGGAACGGGAGCTTTCGACCGGGATGATCCGCGCCACCCCGGCCTCCGCGGCCTGGCGGACGACCAGGTCCATCTTGCGGCCCTTGGGCAGGGCCTGCACCAGGACGAGGCGCGGGAGTCTCGTACCCCCCGGGCGGCCTTCTCCGGTCCGGGTGTCGGGGCGCACGGCCAGTTCGACCCGGCCCGCCTCCACGGCCCGGATCTCCAACTCGTAGCGGCGGCCTTCCCGGTCCAGCCCCGGAAAGCGGTCCCCCGGGGACAGGCGAAGCACCGAGAGCAGGTATCGGGCGGCTTCCCCCGCCAGGACGCAGCCGGGCTCCCCGGACCAGTCCGGGGGTAGGACGAATTGACGCATATCGCCTTTCCGCGCGGAATCCGCGCGCTCAGGGCGACGGAGCCGCGGCCGCCAGGTCCTGGCTTTCCCGGACCGTCCGGGATCCGGACAGGAGCTCCCGGATCCGGCCCTGGTCGATCAGCTTGATCGCCTCCTGGAGCTGGATGTCGTACTCCAGGTCGTAGGCCGGGGCTATGGAAGTGCGCTGGAGCTCGTTGCGGAGGAGCCGGTCCAGGATCCGGTCCGAAAGCTTGATACCCGAGTCCCGGAGCTTCCGGACGAAGGCCCTGCGCTCCGCCTCCGTGGCGGAGGGCTTCTCCTTGGCGAAGTTGGCGAAGACCCGCTGCTCCAGGAGCCCGGACAGCTCCGCGGACTCCTCCTCCGTGAGCTCCGGCTCCTTCACCTCCAGGTCCGGCAGGATGCCGATCTTGTCGATGTTGGCGTCGCTGGGGGTGTAGTACCGGGACATGGTCAGCTTGAACCCCGTCTCCCCCAGGGGGAAGATCTGCTGGACCGCTCCCTTGCCGTAGCTCCGCTCCCCGATCAGGTAGGCCCTCTTCTGGTCCTTCAGGGCCCCCGCCAGGATCTCCGAGGCGCTGGCGGAGCCCCGATTGATGAGGACCACCACGGGCCAATCCCGGGGCACGGTCAGGGTGGATTTTGCGCGGTAGACCTGGTTCTCGTAGGCCGTCCGGGATTTCGTGGAGACGATGACACCCGAATCCAGGAAGAGGTCGGCGGTGTCGATGACCGCGGACAGAAGGCCTCCGGGGTTGTTCCGGAGGTCGATCACCATGGCCCGTGCGCCCTGGGCCTTGAAGTCCTCCACGGCTTCCTTGACCCGCGCGGTGGTCTGGGGGTTGAACTCTATGATGCGCAGGTAGCCCGTGCGGTTGGGCATCATCGCCCGCTTGACCGAGGGGACCTCGATCAGGGCGCGGACGATCGCCACGGGGAAGGTGATGTTCTCGCCCCTGCGGATGGTCAGGACCACCGTGGAGCCCGGGGTTCCGCGGAGCTTCTTCAGGACTTCGTCCATGGCCAGGGGAGCCGTGGAGGCTCCGTCGATCTCGCTGATCCAGTCTCCGGGCTGTATCCCCGCGCGCCAGCCCGGGGTGTCCTCGATGGGGGACACGACCTCCACCCAGGGTTCTTCCCCGGGACGGCGGCTGGAAGGCGGGGTCTTGGAGATGTACAGCCCGATGCCCCCGTACTGGCCGACCGTGGTGTCCTGGAGATCGCTGATGGCCGCGCTGTCCAGGAAGGTCGAATAGGGGTCGTTCAGGGCGTCCAGCATCCCCTTCATGGCCCCCTCGTACAGGACCTTGGGATCCACTTCGTCCACGTAGTTCTGGAGGATGAAGGAGTATACGTTCTGGAACAGGGAGGAATACCGCTGGGCCTCGGACGCCTGGGTCTGGGCGAAGGCGGGGGGTACGGAGACCGAGAGCAGCGAGCACAGCGCCAGCGCCGCGACGACCGCGGTCCAGGCGACCCTATCCTGTTTCCCGTGGGAGGGGGAGGTTTGCATAGTATTCCTATTGTCCGCGCAGCGCCTTGCGCTGTCAATGCTTGACGCCCCCGGGAGGCCACGGGTAGACTGGACCCCTATGCGGCGATCCTTCATCACCCTCCTGGGCGCGGGCGGGGAACTGGTCCGGTACTTCGGGCTCATCGCCCTGGCGCGCGCCTTCCTGGGCGGGGCGGGGGGTAAGACTACCCTGGCGCTCCTCCAGTTCGCCGCCTCCCCCCACCTTCTGTTCGCGGGCGGGTTTTTTTTTCTATGGCTTGATTCCCGCAGGTACGACGCCTTCCGGCCCCTGCTGGCCGCGGGAAAGGCGCTCGGTTTCCTGACCCTGGGAACCCTCCTGGCCCGGTTCGCCCTGGGCTTCCGCGACGAGCTGCCGCCCCAGGGGGATCCGGCGGTTCTGCTGGCCGCCATGGGGGCCTTCCTGGCCTGGGACGCCGCCGCGGGACTCGCCCTGGCCCGGTCCCTCCGCGCCTACCCCCTGGATTCCGGCGTCTCGCGCCCGGAAACCCCGGAGCCCGTGCCGGAGCCCGTGGAACTCGAGTAGGAGGGCCCATGCACATCGTGCCGATCGCCAGCGGGAAGGGCGGGGTGGGCAAGTCCCTGGTGGCCGCGAACCTCTCCATAGCCCTGGCGGAGGCGGGACGCCGGGTGATCCTGGCGGACCTGGACCTGGGGGCCTCCAACCTCCACGTGATCCTGGGGATTCCGTCCACCGGGCGGGGGGTGGGCACCTGGCTCTCCACCTCCGGCGCGGAGTTCTCGGACATCGTCCTTTCCTCGGACTATCCGAACCTCCGGTTCATACCCGGGGACGCGGAGATCCCGGGGCTAGCCAACATCACCGCCCCCCAGAAGCACCGCCTGATCCGGAAGCTCCTGGCCCTGGACGCGGACTACCTGGTCCTGGACCTGGGGGCCGGGACGGGGGCCAACATCCTGGACTTCTTCCTGACCGCGACCCAGGGGATCGTGGTCACGGCCCCGGCCCTGACGGCCACCCTGAACGCCTACCTCTTCCTCAAGAACGCGATCTTCCGGCTCATGTGGACCACCTTCAAGAAGGGCTCCGCGGCCTACGCGGTCCTGGAGGGCCTACGGAAGGACGGGTCCTCCCTCCAGAAGGCCTACGTCCCGGCGATCCTGGACCAGGTGGGCCGGGCGGACCCGGAGAGCCGAGCCGCCTTCGAGGCCAAGGCCGCCCAATTCCGGCCCCGCCTGGTCATGAACATGCTGGAGGACCCCAAGGACGCGGAAAAAGCCCAGAAGATCCGAAAGTCCAGCCTCCAGTACCTGAACCTGGACGTGGAGCACCTGGGCATCCTCTACCGGGACGACCTCCAGGACATCGCCCTGGGCAGCCGGATCCCCATCCTCCGGTACAAGCCCCAGGCGGTCCTGTCCCAGGCCATCTACCGCATGGCGGACAAGCTCCTGTCCTGCGAGGACGCCGCGGAGGAGCCCCTGTCGGACGCCTACCTGGACGAGACCTACCAGACCGCGGAGATGGAGGCGGAGATCGATTATTCCGCCAAGGTGGAGTACATCGAGGACCTCCTCCACTCGGGCTCCCTGACCCCCGGGGACCTCGTGGAGACCGTCAAGTCCCAGCAGTTCGAGATCGGCCAGCTCCGGAAGGAGAACCAGTTCCTCAAGTCCAAGCTGGTCAAGGCTTTCTCCCAGGGATTCAAGGGGTAGGTCGTGGCATCCGTCCCGACCGGTTCGATCGAGCTGCGGGTCGACCCCGCGGGCCTGGAGGCCCTTCTCGCCTTCAAGCCGGATCCCAAGGGCGAGGAGTGGAGCGTCGGCCGGACGATGCGCCTGGCCCTGGACGCCCGCTTGGCCGGGGTGGCCCAGAAGCGGATCGAGGAGATCCTTTCCAAGTTCGCCCGGGCCCCGGGGCCCGCATCGGAGGTCCTGGTCCGGGGCGTCCCGCCGGAGCCGCCGAGCCTGGAGGACCCCGAGTGGGTCGAGCTTACCGTCCCCCCCGAGGCGGAGCCCTTCCGGGACGCGGTTCTGCGGGAAGCCCCCGCCCCTGCGGTGTTCCGGATCCGGACGGAGAAGGTCTCCGTGGAAAAGGTGATCCGAAAGCCCGGGGCCCTGCCCTTCCTGCCCGCCAAGGAAGAGCGGATCGTGGAGGTCGAGAAGCGGGAGGTCCGGGAGCCGGTGGCCCTGGACACCCGGATCCTGAAGGTGGGATTCACCCGCAGGGGCCAGCGCTTGGCCGTGCTCTCCACGGCCGCCCCGGGCAGGCCCGGGAAGACCGTGTACGGCAAGGCGATCAACCCCGAGGGGCCGGAGGACACGAGCTTCCACTGCGGCGAGGGGGTGACCCGGAACCGGAACGAGCTCGTCGCCTCGGCGGACGGCTTCGTCCGGATCGGGTCCCGCTGGGTGGACATCCGGCCCTTCCCCCTCCACGCCTGGGAGGTCGCGCGGTCCGCGGACGGGACTTCCTTCCTGCTCAACTTCACCCCCGGGGATCCGCGCCTGGACCTGCCCGAGGCGGAGGGGATCCTGGCCGCCGCGGAGGGACTGGGCGCCGACCGGGCTTCCCTGGTCTCCGCGGACGACATAACCCGGGCGATCCGGTCCGCGGTCGCGGAGGCGGAACCCCTCCTGTCCTACAGCATCTCCGAAAGCCGGGACGCCTCCGTGGAGATCGTGGTCTCCCCGGACCGGATGCGCGCCTCCGTGAACGTGCGGAAGGGCCGGGGCCGGGGGCGGCCCCTGGAGCTGCCGGCCCTGGGCACCGCGATCGCCCGGGCCAAGATCTCCGGCATGGACACCGCCAAGGTCAAGAAGGACCTCCTGGAGTTCTTCAAGGGCCCGGAGACGGAACTGGCCGACTACGTCCTGGCCGAGGGCCGGCCCCCGGGACGGGGCAAGGACCGGGAGCTGGCCTGGTCCGTGGCCTTCCTTCCCGAGGACCAGGCGGAGCCCCTCCGCAGGGCCGTCTCCGCCCACCCGGCCCTGACCTCCTCCGTCCCCACCCTGGACGACTTCCCCCTCCCGGCAGCCCAGGGCGTCTGCTTCGTCCAGGCGGGCCAGGAGATCGGGAAGTTCACGCCCCCCGCCCCGGGCACTCCGGGCCAGTCGGTCCTGGGGGAGGCCCTGTCGGGGATCCCCGGGGCGGAACCGAAGATACGCACCTTCGAGAACGTGGCCCGCATACGGGACGTCTTCCGCAGCGAGGTCGAGGGCCTGGTTCTCCGGGGCGAGCGGGACGGGGAGGTCCTGCTCCGGGTGGTCCCCTACAAGGAGTACCGGGCGGAGGTGACCCTGGCCCCGGACATCTCGGAGGCCCGGCTGTCCCTGTACCCCGCGGAGGGCTTGGCTCCCCGGCCCACGGCGGAATCCCTCCTGGCCGCCCTGGCCGAGGAGGAGGTGAGCTACGGCATCGACCGGGAGGCGGTGTCCGGGGCGATCCAGGAATCCCTGGAGGGCCGGCCCGTGGAGGGGCTCGTCGTGGCCCGGCGCAAGGATCCCGTGGCAGCCGGGGGCGTCCGGACGGAGTGGAAGGTCCGGAAGGCCACGGGCGCCGCGGTGACCATCCGCGAGGACGGCCGGGCGGACTACAAGAACCAGGACCGCTCCACCCTGGTCACCGAGGGACAGCCCCTGGTGGAACTGGTCCGTTTCGGAGGGGAGGGGGAGGACGGGATCGACGTCCGGGGCCAGCCGATCAAGCCCCCCGCGGATCCCCGGTCCGCCCCCCCGCCCCAGTGGGACGCCTCGGTCCGGGAGGAGAAAACCCCGGAGGGCAACGTCCTTCTGGTGGCCGCCCGCACCGGGGAGCTCTACTTCGAGGGAAACCGCCTTGCCATCGTCCAGGGCAAGCAGGTGGCCGGGGACGTGGGTCCCGCCACCGGAAACGTCCGCTTCCCCGGGGCCGTCCAGGTCTCGGGCTCCGTCCTGGGAGGCTACACCGTCTTCGCGGAGGGGGATGTCACCATCTCCGGCTCCGTGGAGGCCGCCCTGATCTCCTCGGACGGGTCCATCCGCATCGGGGAAGGCATCAAGGGCCGCCGCAAGGCGACCCTCCGGGCCCGGAAGACCCTGGAGGCCTCCTTCGCGGAGCAGGCCCTGCTCCTGGCCGTGGAGGGAGTATCCCTCCGGGGCGCGTGCCTCCTGTCCAACGTGAAAACCAACGGCCGCCTGGTCCTGGGCGGGGACAAGGGCATCCTGATCGGGGGGGTCGTGCGGGCCCGGAGGGGGGTGGAGGTCCAGAGCCTCGGCTCCGAGAACGGGATCAAGACCGAGGTCTCCTTCGGCCAGGACTACCTCCTGGCGGACCAGGCGGAGGCGGAGGAGCGGGAGATCGAGCGTCTCAAGGCCCTGATCCTCCAGACGGACAAGCGAATGAAGGACCTGGAGCGGAGCGGCTTCGCCCTGGACGAGGTCCGGCAGGACAAGACCAAGCTCCTCAAGCTCATCGAGAAGCGGAGCCTCCGGGTCTTCGACTTCCGGGAGCGCTTCGAGGAGCACCACGAGTCCGCGGTGGTGGTCCGGGGGGTGGTGCATCCCGGGGTGGTCCTGGAAAGCCACAACCGCTTCCTGGAGATCCAGAGCCGCAAGGAGAGGGTGGCCTTCACCTTCGACGTCCAGCTGGGGCGCATCGTGGAGAAGCCCCTGAAGTGAGAATCCCGGGTTCCGGGGAAGGGGAGAGGATGATGAGGATACTGGTGATCGGAGGGGCCGGGTACATAGGGAGCCACGTGGCCCGGGCCTTCCTGGACCGGGGCGCGGAGGTCACGGTCTTCGACAACCTCTCCACGGGGGTCCGGGAGAATCTCTTTCCCGAGGCCCGGTTCGAGGAGGGGGACATCCTGGACTACGGCCGCCTCGAGGCCGTGATGAAGGGGGGCTACGACGCCCTGGTCCACCTGGCCGCCTTCAAGGCCGCCGGGGAGTCCATGGAGAAGCCCGAGAAGTACTCGGTGAACAACATCTCCGGGACCCTGAACATCCTGAACGCCGCCTGCGCCGCCGGGGTGCGCCGGATCGTCTTCTCCTCCTCCGCGGCGGTCTACGGGGAGCCCGAGTACGTACCCCTGGACGAGGGGCACCCGACGAATCCGGAGAACTACTACGGCTTCACGAAGCTGGAGATCGAGCGCTTCCTGGGCTGGTACGACAAGCTCAAGGGCATCCGCTTCGCCGCCCTGCGCTACTTCAACGCCGCCGGGTACGACGAGGCCGGCCGGGTCCGGGGCCTGGAGCGGAATCCCGCCAACCTCATCCCCGTGATCATGGAGGTGGCCGTCGGGCGCCGGGCCGAGCTCAAGGTCTTCGGCACCGACTACCCGACCCCGGACGGCACGGGGGTCCGGGACTACGTCCACGTCTCCGACCTGGCGGAGGCCCACGTCGCGGGCCTCGAGTACATCGGGAAGCACGACCGCAGCCTGACCGTCAACCTGGGCAGCGAGGAGGGCCTCTCGGTCCTGGAGATCCTCGAGGCCGCCCGGAAGATCACCGGGAAGCCCATCCCCGCGGCCATGACCGCCCGGCGTCCCGGGGATCCCGCCAAGCTGGTGGCCTCCTCCGCCCGGGCCCGGGAGCTCCTGGGCTGGACCGCCCGCCGCTCCGACGCCGCCACCCTCGTCCGGACTACCTGGGAGGCATACACTAGAGACTGAAATCGTTTCGGAATACTCGATGAAGCCCGCAGGGCTTCATCGCCGCGAGGGCGGCTCGGCCGCCCTCGCGCGGACTAGGTTAGAGAAACTCGACGAAGCCCTGCGGGCTTCGTCGCCGTCGATCCGGCAAAGCCGGATTGACGCGACGTGGGAGGCATACACTAGAGACTGAAACCGTTTCGGAATACTCGATGAAGCCCGTAGGGCTTCATCGCCCCGAGGGCGGCTCGGCCGCCCTCGCGCGGACTAGGGTTCCTGGGAATCGACGAAGCCCGAAGGACTGCGGCGCCGTCGATCCGGCCAAGCCGGATCGACGCGACACCCCGGCACTTGACAGGGCCCGGGCCGCGGATTACCTTCCAGATCAGGATCAGGCGGCCTTCCCCCACCGGGGCGGGCGGAGCCGGGCTACACGCAGCGGAAACCACCCGCGGGACCACCATTCGGCCCCGCGGGTTTTTTATCGTCCCGGGGCCTCTCGAAAGGCGGAACCGAACGATGGACGAAAAACGCAGGCTGGGGTACTTCGAAGGGACGCTGTCGGCGGTCCTCAATACCCTGCTCTTCGGGTTCAAGATCTGGGTCGGGGCGGCCGCGGGTTCCGTGGCCATGATCGCCGACGCCTGGCACACCATGTCGGACACCCTGACCTCCCTGGTGGTGATCCTGGGATTCTGGATCTCCGGGAAGCCCGGGGACCGAAAACACCCCTTCGGTCACGGCCGGGCGGAGCTCGTGGCGGCCGTCGTCATCGGGACGCTCCTGGGCGTGGTGGGGGTGAATTTCCTGCGGGATTCCGCCGTTCAACTGAGGGAACGCCGGGGAGCCGAGTTCGACGTGGCGGCCCTCATCGTGTTCGGGGTCTCGGTGATCCTGAAGGAAGCCATCGCCCGGTTCTCGATCCGGGCCGGGCGCCGGGTGAAATCCCAGTCCCTGGTGGCGGACGGCTGGCACCACCGGAGCGACGCCCTGGCCTCGGCGCTCATCCTGGCCGGGGCCCTGCTCCAGCGGAGATTCTGGTGGATCGACGGGGTCCTGGGGATCGGGGTGTCCCTGCTGATCCTGTACGCTGCCTACGGCATCATCCGGGAAGCCGCGGACACCCTCCTGGGTGAGTGCCCCGACGAGGACACCGTCCGGGGCATCCGGGAGATCCTGGCCCGGCTCACCCCCGAGGCCACCGACATCCACCACATCCACATCCACCGCTACGGCGACCACGTGGAGGTCACCCTCCATATCCGCATGCCCCCGGAGATGTCCGTACGCGAAGCCCACGGGATCGCCACGAGCCTGGAAACCGAACTCCGGCAAACCCTGGGGTGGGAGGCCACGGTGCACCTGGAGCCGCGGCAGGGGTGAGGGGCGAGGCTCGGATTCCGGAGCGGGGCGAGCTTCTCAATCCGATTCCGGGGACGTATGATGCTTCCATTCGCACCCATAGGGAGGACACCGTATGCTCGCCATCGCCGTAACGTACAAGGCCAAGCCCGGGAAGCGCGAGGAGGCGCTGAGGGCGGCGCGGACCTGCTCCGCCGAGACCCGCCGCGAGGCCGGGAACGCGGACTACACCTTCTACGCGGGGATCGACGATCCCCAGACCTTCTTCCTCTTCGAGCACTGGGAGAGCCGGGAGGCCCTGGATGCCCACCTGAAGTCTTCCCACCTGGCGGCCTTCCGGGCGGCCCTGAAGGACCTGCTGGAAGCTCCGCCCGCCATCCGGATCTACGAGGTGTCGTCCTTCAAGAACGGACTCTAGCAGGTTGTTGAAATACTCGAGGCATTTCAACAACCTGCTATGCAATTGCTCGAGAACCATACGGTTCTCTGCGCAATTGCGACATCAAGGTAGTGTTGAAAAAGGCTCTATAGCCTTTTTCAACACCCTGCTAGTTCGTCCGGAACGCGGCGAAGAGGGCCTGGGCCAGGTCCGGGGCGGAGGCGGCGGGGCAGAGGAAGGACGCGACGTCCGGGTCCTCCGTCGGGACCCGGTCCCGGGACCAGGGAGCCGCGGCCTGTGTGGCCTTGCCGATGCCCTCCCCGCCCCGACCGGTCCGGAAGAGGATCGTGACCGTCGAGGACTCGGGGTTCTTCTTGTCCACCGCGATCCCCAGGAAGGCCTTCTCGGGGGTCCCGGGACGCTCGGGACCGATCAGGGTCCCGGGCTTGTAGTCGAAGGTGGACAGGACCCGGACCCGGACCCCGCGCTCCTGGGCGATCCGGGCCGAGCGGTCGTGGAGGACCCGGGCCCCGCAGGCCGCCAAGCGGTACATGGACTGATAGTCCAGGTAGTCCAGGAAGGGGGCGTCCGGCACGATCCGGGGATCCGCGGCGGCCACCCCCGGGACGTCCGTGTAGATGTCCGCGTAGTCCGCCCCCAGGAAGGCGGCAAGGGCTACGGCGGTGGTGTCGCTCCCCCCCCGGCCCAGGGTCGTGATCTGCCCCTCCGGATTGACGCCCTGGAAGCCCGTCACCACGGGGACCTTCCCGGCGTCCAGGGCGGCCCGGATCCGGGCCGCGTCCGCCGCGACGGGGGTCGCGTCCCCGTAGGGGCCCTCCGCCCGGATCCCCGCGGTGAAGGCGGTCATCGGGACCGCGGGGGTGCCCCGGGAGGAGAGGAAGGCCGCCACCAGGCAGGCGGAGACGATCTCCCCGCAGGATGCCATCAGGTCCCGGTTCGCCGCGTCCGCCCCGTTCCCGAAGGGCGAAAGGAGGTCCAGGAGGGTGTCCGTGGCGTAGGGAGCGCCCCTCCGTCCCATCGCGGAGACGACCAGGACGACCTTGTCCCCCCGGGCGCGGGCGGCCTCGGCCTTGGCGGCCAGGTGTTCCCGGGCCTTCTCGTCGGCCACGGAGGTCCCTCCGAATTTCTGCACGATCAGGGCCATAGATTCCTCCAGAAGTTTGGTTCGGACATCCGGGACGGCGAGCCGCTCGGCTTTTTAAAGCCTGCGCATCGAGATCACGTCGTCCACGTACTCAGCGGGGAATTCCGCGGTCACCACGGCGGTGCGGTTGTTCCGGGCCGGGTTGATCACCGAGACCACGGTGCCCCCGCAGACGGGATTCCCCAGACGGTCGACCATCTCGACGCGGTCGCCCTTGGCCGGGACGGGGAGGTATTCCCAGGGGAACCGGATCTTGGCTCGATCCCCCTCCAGGCTCTTGATCACCACCGCGAGGCCCGGACAGGCGGGAATGCACAGGCCGCAGGCCGTACATTTCTGACGGTCCAGTACGGGCAGGTTCGTGATGGGCTGGCCCACGGTCAGGGCGCCTTGGGGACAGGAAGTCTCGCAGGGATTGCAGGGGATCTCCTCGATGCATTCCACGCAGACGCAGGGATGGGCGGCCAGTTCCTCCCGGGAGGGCACGACCCCCGCTGCCCTCAGTTCCGCCAGAGAGGGAGCTCCCAGGGTCTTCAGGGTCCTGTCGGAGGCATCCGGGGCGTCGGGGCTCATGGGCATTCCTTCTCCTTTTCCGCCAGGATGCGTTCTTTGGCCGTGAAGCGCTTTGCTCCGAAGACTCCCTGCCGGAGGGCCCGGAGCCGGCGCCGGGTGTCGGCGGTCCGCCTCTCCATCTCCCCGGAATCCAGGTAGCCCATGGAAAAGGCGGCGTGGATCCCCGCAAGGCGGCCTTCCTCCATGGCGGTGCTGGCCTCCTCGACCCCCGCGATGTCCCCGACCACGTAGACCGCCGGGACGCTGGAGCGCATGAACTCGTCGTGCAGGGGCATGTGCCCTCCGAGCTCGGGGACGAAGAAAGTCCGGCACCCCGCCAGGGACGCCAACTCGATCGAGGGGGTCAGCCCCACGGCAAGGCAGATCGTATCCACGTCCAGGGTTCGTTCCGTACCGGCCAGGGGCTTGAACTTCCCGTCCACCTCTGAGATGACCGCCCGCTCCACCCCCTCGTTTCCCTCGGCCCGGACGATCGTGGTCCGGACCAGCATGGGCACTCCGGCGCGCCGGACCTTCGCGGTGTGCACGCCGTAGCCCCCCAGGGCCGGGGCGGCCTCGATGACCGCCGCCACCTCGGCCCCGGCCTGTATAAGCTGGTAGGCCACGATGACTCCGACGTTGCCGGATCCGACCATCAGGATCCGCTTTCCGGGAAGTACCCTGTGGACGTTGATCAGGGTCTGGGCGCAGCCCGCGGTCATGACCCCCGGGAGGGTCCACCCCGGGAAGGGCACGGCGTTCTCCGTGGCCCCCGTTGCCAGGATGACCCGGGATGCATCCAGGGTGTAGGACCTTCGGCGTCCTTCCACAGCCCAGACCTTCAAGTTGGGATCGAGACCCACGACCTCCGTGTCCAGACGGACGTCGATCCCCAGGTCCAGGGACTCCCGGAGAAGGTCCTTGCCTATCTCGATGCCCCGGACCCCGGCACGGTGCTCCTGGGACCCGAAGAACTTGTGGATCTGCTTGAAGAGCTGGCCCCCGGGTTTGGCGTTCTCATCCATCAGGAGGACCGGGGCGCCCGCCCGCTTGAGCTCTATGGCGGCGCAAAGCCCCGCGGGGCCGGCGCCCACCACGACGGCGGGCCGGGTATCACGCTCCATCCCGCCCGTCCTCTCCGGCCCAGCGGCCGACGCCTTCCTGTCGTTCCACCCGCATGCCGTCCCGGACCGCGGTCACGCAGGTCCGCACTCCCGGCACCCCGTCCACGCTCATGACGCAGTCCGTACAGCGGCCGATTCCGCAGAACATCCGGCGGGGAGACCCGTTCTTGGTGTACCGGAGGATCCCGACCCCCGATGCGATCAGGGCGGAGAGTATGGGTTCCCCCTCCCGGGCCTTCACGGCCCGGTCCTCGAACCAGATGGTCACCTCCCGGAGGGGTTCCAGGTCGCCCAGGACGGCGTGCCGGGTCACCCGGTTAACGGCGGGCAGTTCCGGACCAGGTTTCATGGAAGGAGTCCCAGGTCCAGGAGGGCCTTCTTGAGGGCCTGGACGACCTCCAGGGACGCGTCCTTGAGGGGAGGGCGCAGGGAACCCGCGTCGAAACCGCAGAGCTTCAAGGCCGCCTTCAGGGGCACGGGATTGGGCTGGAGGAAGAGGGCCCGATTGAGGGGGAGGAGCTTCCCGTGGAGTTCCGCGGCCTTGACCACGTATCCGGCGACGTAGGCTTCGATCATCTCCTTCATCTGTTTCCCGATCACGTGGCCCGAGACGCTCACGACCCCGTACGCCCCGACCGCCAGGCTCGGGAGGGTCATGGAATCGTCCCCGGTGTAGGCCCGGAAGCCCGGGGCGGAGTCCCGGACGATCTGGGTCAGCGCTTCCAGGTCCCCGGAGGCTTCCTTCACGTACCGGATGTTCGGCACCTCCCGGGACAGCTTCACCACCGTCTCGGGGCGGACGCTGGCGGCGGTCCGGCCGGGGACGTTGTACAGCATCGAGGGGATCTTCACGCTCTCGGCGATCGCCTTGAAGTGGTCGTAGAGCATCCCCTGGTCGGGCTTGTTGTAGTAGGGCACCACGAGCAGGAGGCCGTCCACCCCGGCTTCCTCGGCGTCCTTCGCGTTGCGGATGGATGCCCGGGTGTCGTTGGTCCCGACGTTCGCGATGATCGGGACGCGAACGGCCTTCTTCAGGGTCTTGATCAGTTCGATCCTCTCCTCTCTGGAGAGGGTGGGGGATTCCCCGGTGGTCCCCGCGGAGACGAAGGCGGTGGCTCCCTCCGCGACCAGGCGGCGGGCCAGTTCGGCGGTCTTGTCGTAGTCCACTTCCAGGTCCGGCCGGAAGGGTGTGGCCAAGGCCACGATTAGTCGTCCGTATTCCATCGCATCCTCCGCTCGTTCGATACTATATATAGTAACACCTTGTCCATAGGTCCGGCGTCCGGGCCCGGTTCATTCCTTGGACCCGTCCATGGAATCCAGGGACACCGGCCGGACCGGCGGCCGGAACGACGAGGGCTCCGCCTCCCCGGGGGAAAGGCCGAGTTCCTCCGCGAGGATCCTTTCCACAAGACGCCGGCAGGTGCGCCCCTGGCAGATCCCCATCCCGGAGCGCGTCCAGCGCTTGATCTCCTGTACGGAGCGTGCCCCGCCGCGGATCGCCGCGCGGATCTCCTCCTCCGTGACCTCCTCGCAGCGGCAGATGTAGTTCTCTTCACGGTCCATTCGCAGCTCCTGGGTCCGGGGTTTCGGGGCCCGCCGGGTCAGTCACGGTAGGCGTCCCAGTATTTCGTCACGTCCTCGATGAGGGCGTCCATGTGCCGGATCATGTTCTTCTCCGCCTCGTCGGGATCGTGGGAGCAGATCGCCTCCAGGATGGACCGGTGGGCCGGCCGATACGGGGCGTTCACCCGGCTCCGGACGAACTCGAAGAGCTCGGACTGCTGGCCCATCGTGGAAAGGATCCCGTACAGGGCCAGGAGGGCGGGGTTGCGGGAGGCGTGGGCTATGCCCCGGTGGAAGGCGATGTCGATCTCCGCGATGCTCTCCCCCCGCCGGGCCTTGACCTCCTGCTCTTCCAGGATGGCGTGCAGTTCCCGTTTCCCCGCCTCGGTGATGTTCTCCGCGGCCAGGCGGGCGGTCTCCCGCTCGATGGCCTTGCGCGCCTGGAGAACCATGATGAAGTCCTCCAGGACCTTGCTGTTGATCAGGTTCTCCAGGTCCTTGCGGTGGGAGTCCATGGAGTTGAAGGCCTTGGTCTTCCCTATGGCGGTCACCCCGGCTTTGGTGATGATGCGGCCGCGGTTTCCCTGCCCCTCCACGTAGCCGCGCTGTTCCAGGCGGTAGAGGATCCTCCCGATGGAGGCGGAGCTGACCCGATACCCTCGGTCCTCCAGGTGCTCGACGAGGCTCCAGGACCCCAGGGGCTCCGCCGAGTCGCGGATGCATTCCAGTACGATCAGTTCCCTCTCATCCAGAGGCTGCTTCATCCAGGTCTCCTTGCCCTTCCAGGAACCGTTCCGGCCGGAAACTCTCCAGGGAGAACTCCGGCTTCCGGCCCTCCACGAGGTCGGCCGTCACCCGACCCGTGATCGGGGACAGGGCGATCCCGTCCCCCTCGTGCCCCGCGGCCATGAAGAAGCCCGGGAATCCCGGTACCTCCCCGATCACGGGCATGCCGTCCGGCGTGGACGGCCGGAGGCCCGCGAAGGTCCGTATGAAGTGCACGTCCTTCATGACCGGGAAGTAATGTATGACTTGCCGGGCCAGTAGGCCAAGGGCCTCGGGGACCGTGGTCTTGTCGAACCCCGCGTTTTCCCGGGTACTGCCGATCAGGTAGTTCCCGCTGTGGGTCCCCGTGAAGGCGAAGCCCAGGCCGAAATCCGCGGCCTTCCGGGCCTCTTCGGGGCCGGACATCCAGGGGGCGGCCCCGGGGGCCGGGACCCCGGCGGGACGCAGCTTGGAGACGATGTACTGGGCGCTCCAGACGTTGGTGGCCCCCAGGGGCGGGAGCTGTTCGGTCACCAGGACCTGGCCCTTCCGGGGGGCGATGGGGAACTCGAGGCCCAGGAGGCCGCAGATCTCGTTGGCCCAGGCCCCCGCGGCGTTCACGACCGACCCGGTCTCCAGGGTTTCCCCCGTGGAGAGCTTGATCTCCCAGCGTCCGTTCCGGGGGCTCAGGGACTCCGGCCGGCTCCGACGGAGGAAAGTGAGCCCCTTGGCGGTGGCCCCCAGGAAGAAGCCCTTCATGAGGAGCATGGGGTTCACCTGGGAGTCCCGGGCGCTGTAGGTGGAGGCGATGACCCGATCCGTCACGTGGGGGTGGAGCTCCCGGATCCGTCGGGCGTCCACGATCTCCACCGCAAGGCCGTGCCGGTTCTGGCTGGCCACGAAGTCCTCCATGACCGCCAACTCCTCGGGGGTCTCGATGAGGATGGTCCCCCCCCGGGTGTCGAACTCGATGTCGCAGGGCAGCTCCTTCTCGAGGTCCCGGAAAAGCTCCAGGCTGCGGAATGCCATCTCCAGGAGGATGCCCGGCTTCTTGGACTGCAGAAGGATCATGTCGTCGCAGGAGCCCGAGGCCCCCGCCCCCATGACCACCTTGTCCACCAGGACGACCGATCGTCCCCGCTTGCACAGTTCGTAGGCCGTGGACATCCCGTTCACGCCGGCGCCCAGCACCGTGACATCCGCTCGAATCGTCATCCCGGGCATCCTCGATCCGCGGCCCTCAGACCGCGAAGCCCCGGGCCCGCAGGGCTCGGCGGTTCCCGATAACGAAGACCGCGATGCCCGCCAATGCGGCCCCGATCAGGGCCAGCTGGGGACCCGTGGTCGCGAGGAGCTTGGCGTTGGCGGCCACGAGGACCCCCGCCAGGCTTCCGACCGCGGTCAAAGCCCTGCCCAGAATGCCCAGAGGTTTGAAGAGGAAACCCGTGATGGCGGCTCCCGAGAGGGTCGTCGTGACCAGGAGAGCGAGGAACACTCCTATGATCTCCAAGGCAGGGCCCCGGAGCAGGAGGGCCTGGTTGTACACGAATACGAAGGGAATTATATAGCCCATGATGGCCAGGAGGGAGGCCTCGAAGCCCGTGGACAGGGGCTTGGTCCCCGCGATGGCGGCCCCGCAGTAGGCGGCGATGCACACGGGAGGGGTCACCTCCGCCAGGATGGCGAAGTAGAACACGAAGAGGTGGGCCGGGAGCATCTCGATCCCGAGACCCAGCATGGCCGGCCCGCCGATGGTCACCGCGATGATGTAGGCCGGGGTGCAGGGAAGCCCCATGCCCAGGATGATGGAGGTGATCATCACCAGGATGAGGGCGGGCAGGAGGATCCCGTGGGAGAAGCTCGTGATCACCGTGGCGATCCCGAGGGCGAGGCCCGTGTAGGTCACGATGCTGATTACCATCCCGGCCCCCGCGCAGGACACGGCCAGCATGATCAGGTTGAATCCCGAAAGCCGGAACGCATCGAACAGCCGCTTCGGGGTCATGGTGGTTTCCTTGCGTAGGAAACCCAGGAGGAAGGAGGCCCCGATCGCGTAGGTGCAGGCCCCGAAGGGGGAGTACCCGATGACCAGGAGGGCGATCAGGACGACCAGGGGGATGAGGAGGTAGGAGTCCATCAGGACCTGTTTCCAGGAGATCATCTCCGATGGATCCATGGCCTTGAGGTTGTCCTTGAGGGCGATCAGGTGGACCCGGATTCCGATGCTGAAGTAATACAGGATGGCCCCCAAGGCGGCGGCCAGGGCTATGGTCGCGTAGGGGATGTTCGTGATCTCGGACATGACGAAGGCACCGGCCCCCATGATGGGGGGCATGATGAGTCCGCCGGTGGACGCGGCGGCCTCCACGGCTCCCGCGAACTGGGGGCGGTAGCCCAGGCGTTTCATGAGGGGGATCGTGAAGGTCCCCGTGGCGTAGACGTTGGCCGCGGCGACCCCCGAGATGGAGCCGAAGAGACCCGAGCTCACGACGGCGATCTTGGCGGGTCCGCCGGGACCGCTTCCGGCCACCTTGCAGGCGAAGTTCGTGAAGAACTCGCCTGTCTTCGTATATTGCATGAAGGAGCCGAAGATCACGAAAATCGCGACGAAGGTCGCCGTGACTCCCGTGATGGCCCCGTAGATCCCCGAGTCGGTGATCAGGTAGTTCATCTCCACGATGCGGGCCAGGGATACCCTCCGGGAATAGAAGATCCCCGGGAGGTAGGGCGCGATGAAGATGTACGCGAAGAAAACGAGGACCAGCACGGCCATGGCGGGCACCACGACCCGGCGTATGGCCTCGATGAGGAGGAGTATGTTCACGATGCCCAGCCAGAGCTCCAGGGTCGTCATGGGGGAGACCATTGGCATGCGCATGTTCAGGGGTTCGTTCATGACGATGACGTACAGGGACGGAAGGGTCGCAAGGAAAGCCAGGAAGAAGTCCGGCATCGACGGGCGATCCGTCGGGGATTTCTTGGTGGCGGGGTAGAGGAGGAAGGCCAGCGGCAGGAGAAAGAGGATATGGATCCCCCGCTGGATGCGCGGTTGCATGATGCCGAAGACGGCGGTGTAGAGGTGGAAGACCGCGATCGCCGCAGCCCAGATCGAGACGAGTACCTTCAGGTGACCTTTAAGCTCTCTCATGGGGAATCCTTATCTCGTGGTATTCATGCGGAGGGTCCGCGCGGCTCGGGGATCGGAGGGGGATCAGGCCCGTACGGGCCCGATTCCCTTCCGCGGCGGCGGATGATTACTTCATGACTCCGACGTCCTTGTAGTATTTCTCGGCTCCGGGATGGAGCGGGACCTGCACCGTGGACCAGGTGGTCTTGGGATCGAAGACCCTGTACCCGGCGCCCAGGCTCACGAGGAAGTCCTTGTTCTCGTTCAGGACCTTCGTGATGGCGTAGACCGCCGCCGCGGGCATACTCGGACTGACCAAGATCTCGGTGGAATGGCAGAGGGTCTGGATCTCGTTCGGCATGCCTGTGTACGTCCCGCCGGGAACTCTGGCCAGCCCGCTGGCCCGGGCGACGGTCCCGTACGTCTTGGCGCAGTGGTCGATGATCTCGTTGGAGAGGGCCATCAGAGTGGAGGGCCGGCCCATGGCCATTTCGGTCATGATGGCCCCCGGGAGCCCCAGGGTGGCGAAGGCGTAATCCACGTGGCGGTCCTTGTAGAGGCTGGGCATGTCGCCGTAGATGGCCTGGATGACGGTTCCGCCGTTCTGCTTGATTGTGTCGTAGGAAATCCCGTAGTAGGCCAGGACGAAGGATGTCATGACGTAATCGGAGGTTCCCGTCATGGGAGCCGCGATCTTGATCTTCTCGCCCTTCTTGATCTTGTCCACGAACTGGTCCAGGGTGGTGACCCCGGTGTCCTTGGCCGCCAGGAAGTGGTAGTAGTCCACGGCCATGGTTCCGGAGATGGAGGCCAGGTTCTTGTAGGCCTTGTCGTAGATGGGGGCGGTCCCGTTGAAGGCGGCCTTGTCCACGTACCCCACGCCCCAGGCGATGTCCACGTCCCCGTTGTTCAGGGCGATCGGGTTGGCCACGCCGCCGCCGGGGATCACCTTGATCGTGATCTTGGGCTCCTTCTCGTTCACCAGCCGGGCGAATCCTCCGGCGACGGTATACCAGCCGCCGCCCATGCTCCCTGCCACCCAGGTGTAGGTCCCGGGCTGGAGTTCCGTCGAACCCGCCGGGGCCGCGGCGTCCTTGGTTCCGTTGGCGAAGGCCATGCCGACGGTAAGGGATGATAATACCAGAATCGCGATAGCCTTTCCGAATTTGCCCATTGGTGCCTCCTGCTTGGATTCATCCACTACTCTTCAGCGGATGAGTAATGGTAGGACGGTACTCCGGAGTTGTCAACCCGAAATCTCCGCATGTTTATGCGATACTACATGCAGAAACAAAGTTCTTCAAGGAGCAGACCAGGAACGGGATACCCGCTTGACGGCGGGGCATCCCCGCCGGACACTGGTATCCATGGACGAACCGGTATCCATCGAGTTCGCGATCCTGGGCCTCCTGTACGAGGGGCCCCTCCACGGCTACGAGCTCTATCGGCGCTACGCCGGCCGGTCGGGCCTGTCCGTCGTCTGGAAGGTCAAGCGGAGCCGGTTCTACGCCCTCCTGGCCCGGCTCGGACGGCTCGGCCTGGTGGCGATGGATGTCCGGGAGCAGGCGGGCCGGCCGCCCCGGAAGGTGTTCCGCCTGACCCCGGAAGGGCAGGCCGCCCTCCGGGCCTGGATGACGGAGCCCGTGGCGGACAGCCGGGCCTTTCGGGTGGAATTCCCCGCCAAGCTCTACTTCTGCGCCCGGGTGGATCCCCCGGCGGCCCGGCGCCTGGTGTCGGAACAGAAGGCGGTGTGCGATGCCTGGCTTCGCCTTCGCCGCCTCGAGTCCGGGGACCGAGGCTTCGAGGCCCTGATCCGCCGCTTCCGGACCGGCCAACTGGCGGCCATGACGGCCTGGCTTTCCGACTGCGAGGCCTACCTGGACGGCCGGACGGATCCCGGGGCGGCCGGGGAGATTCCGGGACGTCCGCTTTGAATTCACGCCGATTCACGATACGTTCAAGTAGGGAGCCGTTCCTGCCGATAAGATAAGGCCGGATTTCGTCCTGAACGGGCTCCGGCGCCCCGAGGCCTCCGCGGGACTCGGGGAAGCCGAAAACCTTAGGAAACCGATGAGCATGTCGGATCTGGATCCCTCCGCGGTCGGCGGAGACGAGACGATACCCCTCCTCGACCTGCCCCCTGAGGATTCCCTGTTCTCCGAGGCCCTCATGAGCCTGCTCCGGACCTGCCGGAAGCCGGGAGGGGAGCTGGACGCGGACTTCCAGATCCTGTTCGACGGTTCCCCGGACATGCTGGTCCTGATCGGGCCGGACGGGGTCTTCCGGGACGCCAACCCCTCCTTCCTGGGCACCAGCGGGTACGACATCCGGCAGCTCCGGGGGCGGAGCATCCTGGAGATCCTGGAGGCGGGGTACCGGGACGGGTTCCGGGAGAAGCTGGAGGCGATAGGCCGTGCCCGGGCGGCGCCGGGGGAGGCGCCTCCCCGGGAGATCTTCGCCTTCCGGGGGCTGAAACCCGACGGCTCGACGGCCTCCATGGAATGCCTCCTGGTCCCGATCCTGCTCCAGGGCAAGGCCGTCGTCCTGGCCGCCATCCGGAACCTGACCCTGGAGCGCCGCCTCCTGGAGGAGCTGCGGGAGAGCGAGGAGCAGTACGCGGCCCTCTCGGAGACGATCTCCGAGGCGATCTTCCGGATCGGCGAGGACCTGGTCATCCTGTTCGCCAACTCCGGGGCTATGAGTACCTTCGGGTACGCCCGGGACGAGCTGGTGGGGCAGAACTTCCAGATCCTCTTTCCCGAGGAAGTCTTCCGCACCTACGAGGACGTCTTCCGCAAGTACTTCTACGTGGACGACAAGGACCGGCCGGCCATGGGCCTGCGGCGCACCCTGGAGGTCCTGGGGTCCACCAAGAACCGGGGCGTGGCCCCCATGGAGATGTCCTTCGGGAATTCCAAGGTGTTCAAGGAACGGACCCTGACCTGCATCGTCCGGGACATCTCCCACCGGAAGAACCTGGAACGCAAGCTCCGTCACCTGGCCTACCACGACCGGCTCACGGGCCTGGCCAACCGGGAACTCTTCCACGAGGATCTGCAGGCGGCCTTGGCGGGTCTGGAAAAGGACAAGACCCGGAAGCACGCGGTGCTCTTCATGGACCTGGACGGGTTCAAGCAGATCAACGACACCCTGGGACACGACCGGGGCGACCTCCTCCTGGTGGAGGCCGCCCGGCGGATCCGGGACAGCCTCCGGGACGCGGACACGGCCTACCGCCTTGGGGGCGACGAGTTCACCGCCCTGCTCTCCGGGATCCGGAAGGTCCAGGACGCCCTGATCGTGGCGGAAAGGATCCAGTCCTCCATACGCCAGCCCTTCTTCCTGGAGGGTACCGAGGACGCACCGATCAGCGTGGGGGTGAGCATCGGGATCTCCGTGGTTCCCGACGACGGGACCACGGTCCAGGAAGTCACCAAGTGCGCGGACATCGCCATGTACCGGTCCAAGGACAGCGGCAAGGGAACCTGCACGGTCTACGACCCGGCCATGGACGCCCGGGTGGCGGAGCGGTGGCGGATGGCCCAGGAGATCCGGACCGCCCTGGTCCGCGGGGAGTTCCGCCTCTACTACCAGCCCATCGTGGACCAGAACGGGATGATCCGGGGCATGGAAGCCCTGCTCCGGTGGCCCCGGGAGGACGGGACGAGCATACCGCCCTCGGTCTTCGTGCCCGTGGCCGAGGAATCCGGGACCATCTTCCTCCTGGGGAAGTGGGTCCTGCACCGCGCCTTGGCGGACCTGCGGGTGCTCCAGGACCGGAACCTTCGGGACGTCTACGTGGCGGTGAACCTCTCGGGCCGCCAGTTCGAGCAGACGGGTTTCGCGGATTCCCTGGTGGACGTGGTGCGATCCTCCGGGGTGGACCCCGGGCGCCTCCGCCTGGAGCTCACGGAGACCACCCTGATGCGGAATCCCGCGGCGGCGGCCAAGCGCATCCAGGGCATCAAGAACGCCCTTCCGGGCCTGCGGTTCATGATCGACGACTTCGGCACCGGCTACTCCTCCCTGGCCTACCTATCGAACCTGCCCGTGGACAGCCTCAAGATCGACCTTTCCTTCGTCGCCAACCTTTCCCGGACCCAGAACGAGAAGGTGGTCAAGGCCATCATCAACCTGGGCCACAGCCTGGAGATGGGGATCGTGGCGGAGGGGATCGAGACCAAGGACCAGAGGTCCTACTTCGTGGAGCGGTCCTGCCAGGGCATGCAGGGCTTCTACTTCATGAAGGCCGCCCCCCTGCCCAACGTCCTCAAGCGGCTGGAGCGCCAGCTCCAAGGCATCCCGCCCTTCCAGGAAGAGGCCGGCCGGGCCGAGGCGGCCGGGGAGTAGGGGCCGGAAGGCTCCCGGGACGACCCCGGGATCGGCTCCACGGGAATCGCGATGGATCGCCGCGGACGTTTCTTGATGCCCATCCTCCTCTCCGCCATCCTCGCTCTCTCCTTCTCCTCCTGCATGCCCCGCCGCGTCCGGCTGGACCGGGACATACCGGTCTACCTCCAACCGGGCATGCCGTCCGGCTTCGAGGGGGCGATCCGGGATTGCCTGGCGATATGGAACCGGGAATTCGGGACGGGGCTTCGGATCGCGGGGTACCACGAGGGAGGGCAGGCCCGGGACGGCCGGAACACGATCAGCCTGGGGGTGGCCGCGCCTCCGTCCCCGGCTCGCCGGAGACGGGATGCGCGGCTGGAGGCGGACCGCCTCGGTTTCACCGTAAACTGGCGGAGAGGCCTGAGGATCGATGAGACGGATATCCTCATCAACATTTCCTGGCGCGTGGCGCCCCGGGCTGTCCTGGAGCCCGAAGACTACTGCCTGGAGACCCTGGTCCTCCACGAGCTGGGGCACATGTTCGGGCTGCCCCACCAGGACCGGGAGGGTTCCCTGATGTATCCCCTCCTGGAGCCCGGCCGGTCGGTCCTGGCGGTGGACGACCGGATGCGTGCGGAGTTCTCCCGAAGGTACTACTGAGAGGAAGCGTCGGCCAGCGCCTCGAACCCCCGGCGCAGGTCCGAAAGGACGCGCAGGGCCGCGGCCCGGCTTCCCTCGCCCTCCCGGCGGGACGCGTCCACGGGGGCCCCGACCCTCAGGACCACGTCCTTGCGGAAGTCCCGGCTGCGAGAGGCGATGTCCCCGCCCTCCAGGCGGTTGGCCAGGTCCCAGAGGTTCTGGGCGATCTCGATCAGGCGGTCCGGGGGCGTCTCCGAACCCTCGGACCCCGCGTAGGCGGGATCCAGGTACTCCCCCAGGTCCACGAGCTGCTGGTGCCGGTCCAGGAAGAAGGCCTCCGCGGCGGTCCTCCGGGCCATGCCCCGCTCCACGGGGCTCATGCCCTCCCAGCGGGCCGGGGTATGGAAGACCCGATCCATGGCCGCGGCCCGGGCGGCCAGGGTCCGGGCCTTGAGTCCCGCCGTTCCTCCCGTGTCCGGGCCCGGGGAGGAACGGCCGTAGAAGGCCTCCAGCCGCGCCAGGGAGCTTTCCAGGATCCGCTCCAGGCGCTCCCGGATCCCGGAGCCCGCCGGGGCGGGGGCCTGGCCGTAGGTCCGGGCGTAGTGGTCTTCCACGAGGATCACCAGGCGCTCCCAGATCCGGTCCAGGCGCTCCCGGGGCGCCAGGCCGGAACCGTCTTCCAGGCCGCACCTCCGCTCCAGTCGGGACAGGAAGGCCGGGAGGCGGGACCGGGCCCGGGGGGTGAAGCGGTACTCCACGGCCAGGGGGACGATCCGGACGGGCAGGGGGCGGCCCGCGGCGGCGAGGCGCTCGGAAGCCCAGAGGGCCAGGCGGGCGACTCCCTCGTCCAGAGACTGCACCGTGCCGGCGTGGTAGGTGACCTGGCCCTCCGGGGCCAGGGCCACGGGCCGCGGATCCTCCGCGATCGAGGTAACAAGGGTGTCCAGGGTCGGCCGGTCCAGACTGCCGTGGCGGACCGGCACGGTACCCGCGCTCCGAAGGGCCCAGCGGACCAGGGGGCCGCCCCAGAGGGGGATCTCCGCGCCGGCCACGAAGCGCCCGCCGAAGTCCCGCCGAGGCCGGCCGAGTTCCCGGGGAAGCCGGAGGTGGAGGAACCAGTAGGCCAGGTGGGGGTCCGCGTCCCCGGGATGGCGGAAGGCCACCAGGAACCGGGATCGGCCGCGTCGGGCCGCGTCGTACTCGGCGCCCAGGATCTCCGCCCCCTCGACCCGCACGGAGCGGATCCGCAGGGAGAGCTTCATGTACGCGGGCGCCAGGAGGGCGGCCAGGGCCGGGAACCAGGGCTTGGGGCCTTTCGTCCGGGAGTCCGACAGGATGCCGGGTTTCCAGGGGCGTATCTTCATGGTTCTGGCGTCCTTTCGGAAGTCAGTGTATCATGCGGTCCATGAACGGAAAACTCGGCATCCGCGCCAAGCTCTCCTACGGCCTGGGGGACTTCGGGTACAGCATCATGGGCCAGACGGTGACCATGTTCCTGATCTTCTTCTTCACCGACGCCTTCGGCATTCCCCCCGCCGCGGCGGGGACGGTGATGCTGATCTCCAAAATATGGGACGCCGTTTCGGATCCCATGATGGGATCCATCGTCGACCGTACACGGACCCGCTGGGGTTCCAAGCGGCCCTGGATCCTCTTCGGGGCCGTACCCTTCGGGCTGACCTTCTTCCTTCTGTTCCTGGGGCCCGAGCTTTCCGCACCTGCCCGGGTGGCCTACGCGGGGATCACCTTCATCCTCTACTGCACGGCCCAGACGGTGGTCAACATCCCCTACAGCGCCCTGACCGTGTCGATGACCGAGGACGCGGACGAGCGCTCCTCCGTGACGGCCTGGAGGATGTCCCTGGCCCTGGTGGGCACCCTGATCGCCGGAGCGGCCGCCCCCGTGGTGGTCCAGGCCATGGGGGGAGGGATTCCCGGATACCGGAGGTACGCCCTGATCGCGGGGGCCGTGGGCGCGGCCATGTACGTCATCACCTTCCTGGGTGTGGAGGAAAAGAACTTCGGGAGCGAGGAGAAGGTCGAGTTCCTGGCCAACCTGCGGAGCGTCTTCGTGAACAGGCCCTTCCTGGTCCTGGCGGGCTCCACCCTGGCCACCATGACGGCCCTCAACATCCTGGCCGCCACGGTACCCTATTACTTCAGCTACAACCTGAGATCCCCGGGCCTCGTGGCCGCGGGTCTGGGCGTCCTCCTGGGCAGCGCCATCCTTTTCATGCCCCTCCTGGGGGCCCTGTCCAAGCGCTTGGGCAAGGCCCGGGCCTACATGCTGGCCCTGGCGGAGACGACGGCGGTCATCGTCCTGCTCCGGTACCTGGGGGAACGGAGCCCCTTCCTGGCCCTGGGGCTCTTCGCCCTGGCGGGCTACGGGGTGGGGTCCATGTACCTGTACCCGTGGTCCCTCGTCGCGGACACCATCGAGTATTCCCAGTGGAAGACCGGGATCCGCCCCGAGGGGGCCCTGTACGGGTACTTCACCTTCGTCTTCAAGGTGGGCACGGCCCTGTCGAGCTTCATCATCGGCGTGGTTCTTTCGGCCTTCCGGTACGTCCCCAACGTGGAGCAGTCCGCCTCGGGCCTCGAAGGCATCCGCCTGCTTCTCTCCTTCATCCCCGCGGCCCTCTTCCTGGCCGGGATAGCCCTCCTTGCCCGGTATCCCATCGACGGCCCCACCCACGCCCGGTACGTGGACGAGATAACCCGGGGGGTCCATCCCGGGGCGTCCGCCGCGTCCGCCGCGTCCGCCCGGGCCCCGGGCCGGACCGGGACGGGCACCGGGAACTAGGGAGCCGCCTCGATGCGGGCCAACCTCCACCTGCATTCCCGGCGCTCCGACGGGACCCTGTCCCCCGCGGCCGTGGTGGAGGCGGCGGCCGCCGTGGGCCTTGAGGCCGCGGCCTTGACGGATCACGACACCCTGGGGGGCGTCCCGGAATTCCTGGCCCGGGCCGAGGCCCTCGGCCTCGCGGCCTGGCCCGCGGTCGAGATCGACGTCTCGGACCGGGAGACGGGGTATCGCAGCGAGATCCTGGCCTACTTCCCCGGAGGCCGTTTCGAGGGCACCCGGGAGCTTCTGGCGGAGGTGCTGGAGCGCCGGAGGGAACGGGCCCGGCTCTGGATGTCCCGGGTACCCCGGGTCTTCTCCCGGGAGGACCTGAGCTACGAGGGCTTCCTCCGGTTCAAGGCCGGGGATCCCGACGGGGACGCCCCGGAGGGGGAGTACTCCCTGAGCAAGACGGACCTCTTCGAGTACCTCAAGGCGCAGGGGGTCCTGACCCGGGCCGCGGAGTACCGGGAGTTCCGGAAGGCCTACTTCGACACCGACCTCCTGCCCTCGGGCTCGTACCGGAAGACCGAGTTGGCCGAGGTCGTCCGGACCGTCCGCTCCGACGGGGGGATCTGCGTCCTGCCCCATCCGGGCCACGAGTTCGGGGACAGCCTGTCCGAGTTGTCCCGGGACCGGAAGGGCTTCCGATCCCTCCTGCGCCGGTTTCGGGACCTGGGGGTCCGGGGCGTGGAGATCTACCATTACGGGAATCCCGACTCCGAGGGCATCAACCGGATCGCCGCGGAGGAGGCCCGGGACCTCGGCCTCTTCCTGACATTCGGGTCCGACTGCCACGGGCCCGGCAGCGTCAAGTATACGATCCGGGACTTCCGGGGGGACTTCCCCGGCTGGCCGGGGGATTGAGACCCGGACCTCGGACAGGGTACTGTCTTGCCATGCCCCACTGCATCGTACCCGCCGCGGAAGAGATCCTGGACAAGGAGATCCCGGTCCTGGACAAGGGTTTCGTGCGCCTGGTGGACTACCTGGGAGGGGACGAGAGGATCGTCCAGGCCGCCCGGGTGTCCTACGGCGCCGGGACCCGGACGGTCCGGGAGGACTCGGCCCTCATCGACTACCTCCTGCGCAACGACCATACCTCGCCCTTCGAACAGGTGGTCCTGACCTTCCACGTGAAGCTCCCCATTTTCGTGGCCCGCCAGTGGATCCGGCATCGGACCGCCCGGCTCAACGAGATCTCCGGACGGTACTCGGTGATGAAGGACGAGTTCTACCTGCCCGGGGAGGGGGATCTGGCCCTGCAGAGCCGGGACAACAAACAGGGCCGCTCCGAGGAGACCCTGCCGCCCGGGGAGGCCGCCGCGGTGCGCGCCGAAATGGAGCGGGACCAGAAGGCGGTGTACGCCTCCTACCGCGGCCTGGTGGACCGGGGCCTGGCCCGGGAGATCGCCCGGGTGAACCTGCCTTTGTCCCTCTACACCGAGTGGTACTGGCAGATCGACCTGCACAACCTCTTCCGCTTCCTGTCCCTCCGTCTGGATCCCCACGCCCAGAAGGAGATCCGGGACTACGCGGCGGTCCTCCTGGACGCGGCCCGGGCCGTGGCCCCGGCGGCCACGGAGTCCTTCGAGCGGAACGTCCTTGCGGGCACGCGGTTCTCGGGCCCCGAGATGGAGGCCTTGCGCCGCCTGGCCCGGGGCGAGCCCTCGGGCCTCTCGGGCCGCGAGGCGGAGCGCTTCGAGGAGAAGCTGAGGACGGGAAAACAAACGTAGAAGTGAATGGGTGAATGGGTGAAGTAGTGAATGGGTGGGAGGCCTGTAAATCCGGTAATTAATGGCTCTCAGCGAATTCCACAGACCGAGTTTGTAACCCGCCGCCTTCCTGATTCACCGATTCACTATTCACCCATTCACGCCCTCAGATACTTCTTCTCCCCGATCCCGTACACCCAGGACGCGTCGATCTTCTCCCCCTCCCCGGAACGCACAAAGCCCTTGAAGGAGCCGAAGGGTCCCGAGTAGTCGGCCTGGGCGGCCAGGAGGTTGAGGCGGATGTCGAACCGGGTCTCGGGGTGGAAGGTGAGGTCCACCCGGCCCTCGGTGTCCTGGATCACCCAGTCCTCGTAGACCCCCCGGGGGCGGGTGACCTTCACGGGCGGCAGGGGGAAGGTCCGGCCCCCGACCCACATGCAGTTCTCGCTGTTGCGCTCGGGATCCTTCACCGGGTTGTCCGTCAGGTTGAAGCCCACGCGGCGTCCCTTGGGGTCCTGTCCGAATCCGATCACCCAGTCGTACCGGAGGCGGTAGGGGTAGTATCCCTTGTGGTCGTCCAGGATGCCCATGGAGTCGGGACCCGAGAAGTCCGCGGTCTCCCCGCCGATCAACAGGGCTCCGCCCATGGGGCAGAGGGCCTTGGTCGAGTACATGGCCCGGTTGAGGCCCAGGGGCAGGCAGACGGTCTGCATGGCCGTCTGGCGGTCGTTCCAGGGCAGGGTGAACTCCCCCTCCAGGGCCGGGCAGGTCCGGGTCCTGCGGTGGTCCACCCGGACCCGAAGGCTCCCCCCGGACAGGTCCAGGTCGTAGGCCAGGAGGTCCCGGCGGCTTTTGTACGCCACCTTGCACCCGTCCAGGGAGGGGCCGAAGCGGAAGAAGCCCCCCGGCAGGATCCGGCGGAACCCGAAGCTTTTCCGGGTTTCCCGGTCGTAGCCCTGGAACAGGGCCAGGGCGGCGCTCTTGGCGTCGTACAGGGCCGTCATCAGGATGTACCGGCTGCTGCCCAGGTAGAAGGCCACCCATTCCTTCAGGCGGAACCGCTTTATGAAGCGGGGGACCGCGTGATGGTAGGGCCGCTCTACGTCCAGCATGTTGGTCCGCCCGAAGGGCTTCGCGAAGGTCCCGTAGGCGAAGCGGCCCTCGGACACGATCGCGGGAAGGGGATCCAGGACGGGGCGTTCGTACATCGCGGGCGTTCTACCGCGGGATCCCGTTCTTGTACAGGAGGTAGAGGGCCTGGGTGCCCTTTTCCGCGTACCCCCGGTCGACCATCTTCGCGAAGAGGCTTTCCGCCAGGGTCAGCATGGGGAGGTCCGCTCCCATGGCCCGGGCGGACTCCAGGGCTATGCGCAGGTCCTTGAGGTAATGCTTGGTGAAGAAGCCCGGCTCGAAGTTGCCGTCCAGCATCCGGGGCACCATGTTGGAGAGCTGCCAGGATGCCGCCGCCCCGGTGGAGATGGAGTCCAGGACGGTCCGGGGATCCAGGCCGGCCTTTTCCGCGTAGACGAGGGCCTCAACGGTTCCCGCGAGGGCGCCGGCTATGACGATCTGGTTGACCATCTTGGTGTACTGGCCCGAGCCCGCGGGTCCCTGGCGGACCACGGTCTTGCCCATGGTCAGGAGGAGGGGCTTGGCCTCCTCGAAGTCCGGTTCCGAGCCGCCGACCATGATGCTCAGGGTCGCGTTCCGGGCCCCGAGGTCGCCTCCGGACACCGGGGCGTCCAGGGCGTGCAAGTCCCGCTTGCGGGCTTCCTCCCAGACCTTCCGGGCCAGGTCGGGTCGGGAGGTCGTGGTGTCCACGACCAGGGTTCCGGGCCGGGCGGTCTCCAGGATGCCCGCCTTGCCGAAGTACACCTCCTCAACGTCCTGGGGGTAGCCCACCATGGTGAACACGGCCCGGGACGCCGCGGCTACGGCCCCGGGGGAGTCGTGCCATTCGGCACCATCTTCCAGGAAGGCGAGGACCTTTTCCTTGGTCCGGGTATATACGTGAAGCCGGGCGCCCGCCTTGCGGAGGTGCCCCGCCATGCTCATTCCCATGACTCCCAGTCCGATGAAGCCGATGTCGGCACCCCGGGGTTCCATGCGTCCTCCTTGCCCCCGTCGACGGACATCCGGCGTCGGGACCGGCGACTACTTTAGCTCCGAACGCTCCCGGAGGCAATACGGGGTCCTGTCGCCTGTCGCCTTTCCTTGACCGACGTCCGGACCGCGGCTATTCTGGAAGCCCCGGGGAGGCGGACGTGTTCGAGCTGGACGACAAGGTCGTGGAATCCGTGATCTTCGCGATGGAGAACCAGGGAGCCGTGTCCTACATCGACATGGAGACCGGAATCCTCTCCTCCCGGATCGACGAAGGAGCTGAGGCCGGGGAGCCGGGCGAGGACGCCCCGGACCTCGAACCGATCCCGACCTGGACCAGCCAGGACGGGTTCCGCCTCATGGAGCAGTTCGCCCAGACCATCGGGCATCCGGTGGTGCGGGCGGACCTCCTGGCCGCCCTTTCCCGCGGACGGGGGGTTTTCCGCGCCTTCAAGGACGCCCTGGACGCCCATCCCGAGGCGGAGCGGAAGTGGTACGAGTACAAGGCCCGGGCCATGAAGGCGCGGATCGTCCAGTGGTACGAGGATCTCCGGGACGTCCGGGGGCTTCAGCGCCTGGGGCTCGAGCCCGAGGACACGGACGACCTCCTGCTTTCGGACTTCCGGATACTCCGGTACGGGGCGGAGGTCTGGGGGGATTTCGAGCCCCTGGTCCGGGCCGGCCGGGAGGACGCCCTGGCCCGGTTCCCCGGGACCCTGGTCGACCACGTGTTCTCCACCCTGGACCGGGAGATCCGGGGGCCGTATGGGGCGGATTACTCCATCTACTCCGCGGAGTGCGAGCCCGGTGCCCGGGCGGGCATGGCCCTGACGCGTATCCTCCGGTCCGGGGAGGGGGCCTTCGCGGTCCTGGGCTTCCTGTACGTGGATCCCGAGCGCCGCCGGATCGGCCTGGGTCGGACCCTGATCGAGCGGGCCCGGGAGGATGCGTTCCGGGAGGGGATCCGGCACTTCGTTGTGGACATGCCCTTCCTGTGGCCGGAGTTCGGCGCCTCCCTGGAGGGCTTGGGGTACGCCTCCTTCGGGACCCGTTGGCTTTCCTCTTCCGGCTCCTGACGGCCCCTTACCAGCCGAAACGCCTCATATCCACCCGACCCTCGGGGCTGACCTCCACCCCCTCGGCCTCCAGGAGGGTCTTCTGGAGCTCGAAGCCCCCTCCCGGGGGTAGGGCGATGCGGCCGTCGCTCCGGATCACCCGGTGCCAGGGAAGCCCGTCCTTCCGGGAGCAGGCGTGGAGGATCCGGGCCGTGGTCCGGCCCCCGTTGGCCACCCCCGCCCGGGCCGCCGCCCCCGCGTAGGACACGACCCTGCCGGCCGGGATCTCCCGCAGGACGGCTCGGATCCGGTCGCCGATATCACTCATGGTTTTCTCCCTTCCGGCGCCGACGTGCAGGGCATTCGCATCATCGATCCGACAGGATGAACTGGATTATGACGGATGGACAGGATGAGATATAGGGAGGGAAGTCGTCCACCCGCCTTTCGCATTCTGATTCATCCTGTTCATCCTTTCCTCATCTTGTCCATCCTGTCGGAAAATTCTGGAATTCGTCAGAGGGCAAAATGACACCCATAGTCATAGTGTCATATCCTTGACACCCCTTTTCGGGGCGTGCTAGCGTTCCCCTAGTCCGATCCTGGCAGGTTGTTGAAATACTCGAAGCATTTCAACAACCTGCCATGCAATTGCTCGAGAACCTGCGGTTCTCTGCGCAATTGCGAGATTGAGGTAGTGTTGAAAAAGGCTCCTTGGCCTTTTTCAACACTTTGCCAAGGAGGATCCCGTGAAGGCATGTTTCCTGTTTCCCGGCCAGGGGGCGCAGTATATCGGCATGGGCAAGGATTTCTACGAGACCAGCACGGCGGCCAAGGAGATCTTCGACATGGCGTCGGAGATTTCCAAGCTGGACTTGAAGAAGCTCATATTCGAGGGGACCGAGGACGACCTCAAGCAGACTCGGGTGACCCAGATAGCCCTGGCGGTGGTGGAAGCCGCTGCCTCTTCCTGCATCCGCGACTACGGCACGAAGGCCTCGGGAGCCGCGGGCTTCTCCCTGGGGGAGTGGCCCGCCCTGGTGGAGGCCGGCTTCCTGGACCTGCCCGTCATGTTCCGCCTGGTGGCGGAGCGGGGCCGGCTCATGGCCGAGGCGGGGGAGCGGTCCGGCGGGAGCGGCATGGCCGCGGTGCTCGGACTGGCCCCGGAGGCCATCGAGGCCGCCCTCAAGGGCGCGGGGATCGACGACGTCTGGCCCGCCAACCTCAACTCTTCCAGCCAGACCGTCGTGTCCGGCACCGAATCGGGGCTCGGGAAGATCGAGGTCCCCTTGAAGGCGGCGGGGGCCAAGAGGGTCATCCGGCTCAAGGTGTCCGGGGCCTTCCATTCCCCGATCATGAAGTACGCCTACGACGGCTTCAAGGAACTCCTCTCGGACGTGGAGTTCAAGGACGCCAAGATCCCCTTCTACTCCAACGTGACCGGCGGGATCATCACCTCCGGGGCGGAAGCCAAGCGCTGCGCCGCCGAGCAGATCATCAGCGCCGTGCGATGGGTCGAGGAAGAGAAGGCCATCCTGGCGGCGGGCTTCGACGCATGCCTGGAAGCGGGCCCGGGCACGGTCCTGGGCGGCCTGTGGAAAAGCGTGACCGAGACGGTTCCCTGCCACCCCTGCGGGACGGTGGACCAGGTGGCCGCGATTTCCCTGTAGGAGGGCGTCATGGCGGATGGGCTTCTCAAAGATTCCGTGGCGATCGTCACCGGCGGGTCCAAGGGGATCGGTCACGCGGTCGTGGCCGCCTTCCTCCGGGAGGGCGCCCGGGTCCACTATTTCTCCCGGACCAAGGCGGAGGACCACGCGGAGCTGGAGGCCCTGGCGGCTTCCGGCGGCGGGACTGTGGCGTGGACGGCCTGCGACGTGGCGGACGAGAAGGGGGTCGAGGCGGCCGTGGACGCCGTGGCGGCCTCCGAAGGCCGCATCGACGTGGTGGTCAACAACGCGGGCATCACCCGGGACAACCTGGTCTTCCGGATGAGTCTGGACGAGTGGGACACCGTGGTCCGCACCAACCTGACCAGCGCCTTCCTGGTTTCCCGCACCGCGGCCCGGCACATGATCAAGAAGCGGTCGGGCAGCATCATCAACGTCTCCAGCGTGGTCGGCATCATGGGGAACGGCGGCCAGACGAACTACTCCGCCTCCAAGGCCGGTCTCATCGGCTTCACCAAGAGCCTGGCCCGGGAGGTCTCCGCCCGGAAGGTCCGGGTCAACGCCGTGGCGCCGGGCTACATCGACACCGCCATGACCGAGGCGATCCCCGAGGAGGCCAAGGCCAAGCTGGCCGCGGCCATCCCCCTGGGCCGGACGGGCTCCCCCGAGGAAGTGGCCAAGGCCGTCCTCTTCCTGGCCTCCGACCTGGCCTCCTACGTGACCGGGGAGGTTCTGAAGGTGGACGGCGGCCTTGCGATGTAGCGCGATAACGCGCTACATCGCAAGGGCACGGAAGCCCTTCGGGCTTCCGCGACTCCCAGGAATGGCCAAGCCGGCGACGAAGCCCTTGCGGGCTTCGTCGAATTCCCGAAACAAGGGCACGGAAGCCCTTCGGGCTTCCGCGACGCCCAGGAATGGCCAGGCCGGCAACGAAGCCGCGCAGCGGCTTCGTCGATCTTCAGGAGCAAGGGCACGGCCTCTGGAAGCGGGGGGCCGAGTAGCGTAGAATCTGTCCATCTTCTACGGTTTCAGGGGGTGGACCATGGATAGACGCAGGGTTGTCGTGACGGGCTTGGGGGTCGTGAGTCCGGTCGGGAACAGCGTCCCCGAGTTCTGGGAATCCATCAAGTCGGGCAGGAACGGGATCGGTCCCATCACCCAGATCAACGTCGAGGACATGTCCGTCAAGATCGCCGGGGAGGTCAAGAACTTCGACCCGGGCCTTCGGATGGACGCCAAGGAAGCCAAGAAGATGGACCGCTTCAGCCAATACGCGGTCTATGCCGCCCGGGAGGCCTGGGAGGACGCGGGTCTGGGGCAGGGTGTCCAGGATCCCGAGCGGTTGGGAGTCTGCCTGGGCACGGGACAGGGAGGGACCTCCTCCATCGAGGAGAGCGCGGCGCGTCTGTACGAGCGGGGCCCGGGACGGGTCCCGCCCCTGACGGTGGTCAAGGTCCTTCCCAACATCGGCGCCGCCAACGTGGCCATCTCCGTGGGCGCCACGGGTCCCTGCCAGTGCATCGTGACCGCCTGCGCCGCGGGCACGGACGCCATCGGCACGGGACTCCGATGGATCCAGGAGGGCCACGCGGACGTGGTCTTCGCCGGGGGCTCCGAGGCCTGCGTCACCCGGCTGGCGGTGGCCTCCTTCGCCATGATCCAGGCCCTCTCCACCCGCAACGACGACCCCGCCCACGCCTCCCGGCCCTTCGACAAGGACCGGGACGGCTTCGTCATGGCCGAGGGCTGCGGGGTCCTGGTCCTGGAGGACTTCGAGAGGGCCAAGGCCCGAGGTGCCCGCATCTACTGCGAGCTGGCGGGCTTCGGGACCACCTGCGACGCCCACCACCTGACCGCCCCCGACCCCGAGGGCCGCGGCGCGGCCCGGGCCATGACCCTGGCCCTCAAGGACGCGGGGATGCGACCCGAGGACATCGATTACCTGAACGCCCACGGGACCTCGACCCCCCTCAACGATCCCATCGAGACCAAGGCCATCAAGCTCGCCTTCGGGGACCACGCCCGGAAGCTCATGATCTCCTCCACCAAGTCCATGACGGGGCACTGCGTAGGGGCCGCCGGGGGTGTGGAGGGGGTAGCCACGGTCCTGGCCGTCCGGGACCAGTTCGCCCCGCCGACCATCAACCTGGAGAACCCGGATCCCGAGTGCGACCTGGACTACGTGCCGAACCGGGGCCGTTCCGCGCCCATCCGCGCGGCGATGAAGGATTCCCTGGGGTTCGGGGGACAGAACGCGGTGGTGATCTTCAAACGGATCTAGCAGGGTGTTGAAAAAGGCTATAGAGCCTTTTTCAACACTACCTCAATGTCGCAATTGCGCAGAGAACCGTAAGGTTCTCGAGCAATTGCATAGCAGGTTGTTGAAATGCCTCGAGTATTTCAACAACCTGCTAGTCTTCGATATCGAAGGAGACGTATCCCCTGCATTCGACGGGACGGGAACGGACGGATTCCACGCGGGCGTAGGGGGGGCCCTTCTCCAGCCAGGCCAGGTATTCCTCCACGGCCCCGGGGCTGCCCTCCGCGTGGGTCTCCACGTCCCCGTCCGGAAGGTTCCGGACCCAGCCGGACACGTGGAACCGCAGGGCCTGGATGCGGGCGGACCAGCGGAATCCCACGCCCTGGACCCGGCCGGAGACCACGGCCCGGACGGCGCGGCTAGGGCCTGCGGGCGTCCCGGGCCTCCGAGGCGAGGCGGCCGACCAGGGCTTCCAGTTCGGAGTAGTCGAAGGGCTTGTAGACCACCTCGAAGGGCACCTTGAAGTCCGGCCTCAGGAAACCGGAGGTGAGGATGATCTTCTTCTCGGGACAGTACCGGGCCAGGAACCGGACCCAGTAGTCGCCCCCGAGGGTTTCCATCCGGTAGTCGCTGATGATGACGTCCACGTCGTTGTCCAGGAGCTGCTTGATGGCCCCGACCCCGTCGGAAGCCACCAGCACCTCGTAGCCCCGGCCGCGCAGGAAATCCCGGAGGGAGAGGCGGATCGAGTCCTCGTCCTCCACGACCAGGACGAGGGCGGGACGGGTCTTATCCGGCTGCAACGGGGGCCCTCACTTTCCCGGCGAACTCCAGGAGGGAGGCGGTGACTTCCTCGAAATCCAGGGGCTTGGGGAAGAAGGCGTCCGCGCCGTCCTCCAGCATGGAGCTTCGCTCCTCCGGCCGGTCCAGGCCCGTGATGGCCACCACGTAGGGTTTGCCGAAGCTCGGATCGGTCTTGATGCGCTTGCACAGGGAGTGGCCGGTGACTCCCGGCAGGTCCACGTCCAGGATGACGAAGCCCGGCCGCTTTTCCGTCAGGATCCGTCCGGCCTCGAACCCGTCGAAGGCCTGGGCGATCGCCAGGGAGGGAAGCTTCTTCTCGAAGTACCGCCGGAGGAGGTCGTTGAGTTCCCGGTCGTCGTCGATGATCACCAGGGAGTTCCAGTCCACGTCGAACCGGGACTTGCCGGAGAGCTCGTCGGGGATCCGCATGCCCCGGCCTTCGAGGAAGGCGCGGAGATCCTCGGCGTAGACCCGGTACTGCCCTCCCGGGGTGGTGAAGGCCTTGAGGTGACCGTTGCGTATCCAGTTGATCGCCGTCTGGTTGACGACGCCGC
This sequence comes from Spirochaetota bacterium, assembly GCA_022703505.1. Taxonomy (GTDB): domain Bacteria; phylum Spirochaetota; class Spirochaetia; order Treponematales; family UBA12059; genus JAAYUR01. Next base: position 79,652 of record JAKLDN010000002.1, read on the forward strand.
AGAGATTCGCGACTTCCAGGGCGGAGAAGATCCTGACTTTCTCGGTTGCTTTCGGCATAACAACTCCTGGCACGGCCGTCGGCGCCTAATTACTTATTCTATAAATATCAATTTTATTATAGTCACTATATCCATAATGTCAAGAATCAGCCGCAAGAATAGAGGATGCCTCGATTTTCACGATCCCGTGCCCCAGTGTACTCCAACCTTGTTGATTTTTCCATGCCAAACCCGTATCGTACCCGCCGCGACGCGAGCATCCCAAGGAGAGCACATGGAGCTGAACCAGGAGTACGTGGACGGGCTTTCCGTGAACGAAGTGGCGGTGATGAACCGGATCGCCGGAGAGCTGGGGATACGGACCGGCCAGGTGTCGGCCGTGGTGTCCCTGACGGCGGAGGGCTGCACGGTGCCCTTCATCAGCCGCTACCGGAAGGAGCGGACGGGCAGCCTGGACGAGGTCCAGGTACGGGACACGGTCCACAAGTACGAGTCCTACGTCAACCTGGAAACCCGCCGCCTGGAGATCGTCCGGGCGATCTTCGGCCAGGGCAAGCTGACCGCGGACCTCCACGACAACCTCCTCAAGTGTTCCAGCCTCGCGGAGCTCGAGGACATCTACGCCCCCTTCAAGAAAAAGAAGAAGACCCGGGGCATGCTGGCCCAGGAGCGGGGGCTGGAGCCCCTGGCGGAGCTCATGGTTTCCGGGGACGACGCGGCGGTGGAGGCCCGGGCCCCGGAGTTCGTCCGGGAGGACCCCGAGAATCCGGAGCTTTCGGTGCCCACGGCCCGGGACGCCCTCCAGGGGGCCATGGACATCCTGGCGGAGCGTGCCTCCCAGGATCCGGAAAACCGGGCCCTGGTGAAGTCCTGGTACCTGAAGACCGGGCGCCTGACGGTGAAGGGAGTCGGGGACGAGTCGGCCAAGGCCAAGAGCGTCTACCAGATGTACTGGGAGTACTCCGAGGAGCTGTCCCGGGTGAAGCCCCACCGCGTCCTGGCGGTCAACCGCGGGGAGCGGGAGGGGGTCCTGGCGGTCACCCTGGACGTGGACGAGGACGGGGCCGCCGAGCGGCTCAAGGCCAGGTACGCCCCCCGGACGACCTACCACCGGGACGCCCTGGACGACGGCCTGCGCAGGCTGATTTCCCCGGCGGTCCTCCGGGAGATCCGTTCCGACGCCTCGGACGCCGCGGAGGGCCACGGGATCGACGTGTTCAGCGAGAACCTCAAGAACCTCCTGCTCCAGCCCCCCATCAAGGGCACCCGGGTCCTGGGAGTGGATCCCGGGATCCGGACGGGCACCAAGTGCGCCGCCCTGGACGAGACGGGGAAGTTCCTGGACTACTTCGTGATCAACCAGGAGACCAAGCCCGAGGAGGGCAAGAAGGCCGTCGCGGAGGCGGTCCGCCGGCACTCCCTGGCCCTGATCGCCGTGGGCAACGGCACGGCCAGCCACGAGGTCCAGAAGCTGGTGGCGGACGCCATCTCGGAGAACGGGCTTTCCGTGGCGTACACGGTGGTGGACGAGGACGGCGCCTCGGTCTACTCCGCCAGCGACGTGGCCCGGGAGGAGTTCCCGGAGCTCGACCTGACCATCCGGGGGGCCATCTCCATCGGCCGGCGCCTCCAGGATCCCCTGGCGGAGCTGGTCAAGATCGATCCCAAGAGCATCGGCGTGGGCCTCTACCAGCACGACGTGAACCAGAAGCGCCTCTCGGACACCCTGGACGAGGTGGTCGGCTCCGTGGTGAACAACGTGGGGGTGAACCTGAACACCGCCAGTCACAGCCTCCTCAAGTACGTCTCGGGGATCAACGCGGGCCTGGCCAAGAAGATCGTCAAGTTCCGGGAGGCCAACGGCCGGATCTCGGGCCGGGACCAGCTCAAGGGCATCCCCGGCCTGGGGGACAAGACCTTCGAGCAGTGCGCGGGCTTCCTCAAGATCCCGGAGAGCCCCAACCCCCTGGACAACACCTGGGTCCACCCGGAGAACTATCCCCTGGCCGAGGAGATCCTGCCGGTGGTCCGGGAGGGCCGGGACCTGACCAAGGACCTCCGGGCGGGCCTCAAGGAGAAGTACAAGGTCGGGGATACGACCCTGGACGACATCCTGGGGGAGCTGAAGAAGCCCAACCGGGATCCCCGGGAGGACCTGCCCAAGCCCATCCTCCAGAAGGGGGTCCTCCAGTTCGAGGACCTGTCCGAGGGCATGACCGTCACGGGCAAGGTCAAGAACGTGGTGGATTTCGGGGCCTTCGTGGACATCGGGATCAAGGAGAGCGCCCTGATCCACGTCTCCGAGGTGGCGGACCGCTTCGTCCGTGACCCCATGGAGGTCCTCAAGGTGGGGGATGTGAAGGAGTTCCGCATCATTTCCCTGGATCCCGAGCGGAGGCGCATCGGCCTGTCCCTGCGGAAGGAAGGCGCCGCGAGGGGAGGCCGGGGCGCCGGTCCCTCCCCGGAGCGCGGGGCCGCGGGAGAACATCCGGCCGGGGCGGGACGGGTTCCGGAGGGCGCGGGCACGGACAGGGCCGCCGCGGCCGCCCCGGCGGGGGCGCGCCGCGGCGCGGTGGTGCGCAAGCCGGGCGCCCAGGACCGGGACGGCCCGGCCCGGCCGGAGCGGCGGGACGGTTTCGGCGGCGGCCCGGGGTCCGGACGGGACCGCAACCCCTACTCCCAGTCCGCCCGGACCCCCGCCCGGGGGCCCAAGCCGGAGGACGACGACGGCACGACCTACAACCCCTTCGCGGAACTGCTCAAGGGCCGCAAGGGCTGACGTACTCGGCCCCGTTTTTCCCTCGTATTCCGGCCGCGCTTGTCATATATTCGTAGCAACGGGGCCATGCATGCATGGGGCCGATCCCGGCCGGACCCCGCCGTTCGCGAGGAGTCAGCCATGAAACGTTCGATGCGGGCCGGTTTCGTGTTCTTCGCCCTCCTGGTCCTGGGAACTTCCCTGGCCTTCGCGGCCCCCCCCGGCACGACCGGGGCGGCCCTGGGGGAGGCGAAGGTCTTCGCCGCGGCCTCCGCCAACGCCAAGGTGACGGCCACCCTGTCCGCGGGGGATTCCTTCCGGGTCCTGGAGACCGGCGCCCGGGAGGAGGCCGTAGCGGGCCGCCGGGGCCGCTGGCTCCGGATCTCCACCCCCGACGGGGTCCAGGGCTGGCTCCACGGCGGCTGGGCCGTGGTCAGCACCTCCTTCCTAAAGCTCGCGGATTTCCCGGATTCCTCCGCGTACGGCCGCTACATCGCCTGGGCCTTCCCGAAGGGCGAGCGTGTCCGGGCGGTCCAGGACTACGAGAAGGTCGCCAAGGGCGACCTGGGCTGGTTCTTCGCCCTGGACGAGGAGGATCCGCCCATCCTGGTGGTCTGGGACAAGGACCTGGACGCCACGCCCTGGGTGGAGGCCCTCCCGGAGGGCTTCCCCCGCATCCTGTCCGGGCGAGTCTACTTCGTGTACCCCGACGCCGTGGAGCCGGTCGGGGAGAAAGCCCTGGCGGATTTCCCCAAGCTGGCGGAGCAGTGGAGGACGAGCGCCTCCTACGAGACCCTCTTCCCGATCGGTTCCCGGGTGGTCCTGGGAGAGCATGCCGCCCTGTCCAAGACCGATCCGGACTCCAAGAACTGGGGTGATGAGATGTCCGACTACGTCGGCCTGGAAGCGGTCGTGACCGGCCACCAGGGGCAGGATCCCTGGGGCCGGCCGGTCGTGTCCGTGGACGTCGACGAGGGCCAGTTCTACTGGCGGACCGAGAACATGGAGCTCCTGGAGCGGGGAACCGGCGAGGTGGTCGACTCCGGCGACGAGGACTACGGGGACGGGGACTATTCCTACGAGGATTACGACGACGAGGACTACGCCCTGGAGGACGCCTTCCCCGTGGGTTCCCTCGTGGTCCTGGGACGGCATCTCCAGCTGGATCCCGAGGACGAGGAGTCCGCGTACTGGGCCCCCGAGATGGACGAGTACGTGGGCATGGAGGCCTACATCACCGAGCACGCGGGACTCTGTCCCTGGGGGGAGCCCACGGCCCTGGTGGACGTGGACGGCGGGACCTTCTACTGGCGCCTTTCGGACATGGAGCTCCTCGAGGAGGGCCCCGGGTACTGGGAGGGCGGCGAGGTCTACGACGACGAGGGCGAAGGCGAATACGAGGACCTGGGCGAGGACCTCTCGGGCATGGTCGGGGTGGGCACCAAGGTGATCCTGGGCCGCCACGACGACCGGAACGGCGGCGACAACTGGGCCCCGGAGATGGACGCCTTCGTGGGCAAGCAGGCCACGGTCACCGAGATCATCGGGGCGGATTCCCAGGGTTTCCTGGTCGTCGGGGTTAAGGAGAACACCTGGTCCTGGCGGATCCGGAACATGGCCGTCGTCGGCCGGGGAGTCGCCGGGAGCTACGGATTCCAGGTGGGCGACCGTGTCGTCCTGGGCCGCCACCGCTTCGTGGACGGGAACGAGAACTGGAACCCCTCCATGGACGCCTTCGTGGGCATGACCGCCCGGATCACGGAGCTGGTCGGCACGAAAGGGGACGGTTCGGACTGCTTCCTGGTCCGTGTGGACGCGGACAAGGGCAAGTGGGTCTGGCGGGCCGAGTCCCTGACGCCGGTGAAGTGAGGACGCCGCGATGTGCGACACCTTCTGGACCCCCGGGGCGGGCCTCTCGTACTTCGGCAAGAACTCGGACCGCAAGCCCGCCGAGCCCCAGGCCGTCTGTATCCTGCCCCGGGCTCCGGAAGCTCCCCGGTCCGCCGTGTCCGGCGGCGAGCTTCCGTACCCGGACAAGGGCTACGCGGTCCTCCTATCCAAGCCCTCCTGGATCCGGGGTGCCGAGATCGGCCTCAACGAGAAGGGTGTCGCCATAGGCAACGAGGCGGTCTTCTCCAAGTGGCCCGCCCGGAAGGACGGTATCCTGGGGATGGACTTCCTCCGGATCGCCCTCCGGTCCGCCTCCACGGCCCAGGAGGCGGTGGAGATCCTGGTCGAGCTCACCGAGCGCTTCGACCAGGGCGGGAACGGGGCTTACCGGGGCCGGCTGTTCTACCATAATTCCTACCTGGCAGCGGGCTTCGACGGGGCCTTCGTCCTGGAGACCGCGGGGAAGCGCTGGGCCTGGAGGAAGGCGGAGGGACCTTCGGCGATCTCCAACTCCTACTCCATCGGCCTGGACTACAAACGCCTGGACGCCCAGACCCGGAAGGCCATCTCCCCGGTGAACGAGAAGATGGCCTGCTACGACGAGGCCGACGCGGGCCGGATCGGCGAAAAGGAGTCCTGGAAACCTTACGTGGAAAGCCGCCTGCACGCCTTCCTGACCCAGGGGGACTCCCGGCGCCGGGCCGTGGAGGGGCGCCTGGCGGCCGCGGGACCCGGGCTCGACCTGGCCGTAGTCCTCGACACCCTGCGGTCGCGGTCCCTCCCGGACCCGGCCCGGCCGGGCAAGACCGCGGTGATCTGCGCCCACGACGGGGACAACCTGGGCTACCCGACCACCGCGTCCCTGGCGGTGGAGTACGATCCGCGGGCGGGCCGCTGTGTCGCCTGGTTCACCGGAACCTCCTACCCGGACATCTCGCTGTACAAGCCCGTCCTCCTTTCGAAGGGCGAATTCACGCCCCTGTGGACGGGCTACGATTACTCCGAGGACGCCCCGGCCTCCCTGGAATACTGGAAGCGGGGCCGGGACCTCTACCGGCGGGGCGGGAAAGCCCTCTCCCCGGATCCCGAGTTCCGCAAGGCCCGGGACTCCGCCCAAGAACGACTGCGGGAGGCCGCGGGCCGCGTGGAGGCGGACGGGATCGAGGCGGTCCGGAAGGACGTCGCCCGGATCGTCTCCGACTGGGAGGCTTCCTTTGATCTGTCCGGACGAGGAGCCCCCCGGCAGCCCTCGGCATGAAGATCCTCCACGCCTCGGACCTCCACCTGGGCAAGACCCTCCACGAGCGGGACCTCGTCCCGGACCAGGCGGCCATGCTGGACCAGCTCCTGGCCGCGGCCGTGGAGCACGATCCGGCGGCCCTGGTGATCGCCGGGGACGTGTACGACAAGGCCGTCCCGCCGCCCGAGGCGGTGAGCCTCCTCGGGAACTTCCTGGGCCGGGTCAAGGAGGCCCGGCCGGACCTGGGCGTCCTCGTCATACCTGGGAACCACGATTCCCCGGCCCGCCTGGGCTTCGGGGACAGCCTCTTCCGCCGGGCGGGGGTCCACGTCCGGACCCGGCCGGAGGACGCCGCGGAACCGGTGGTCCTGGAACGGGACGGGGAACGCCTGTATCTCTGGGCCCTGCCCTTCCTGGGGGCCGGAGCCTTTCCGGACGCGCCGAGATCCCAGTCCGGGCGCTTCCGGGCCGCCCTGGACCTCATCGTCCCGCGCCTTGCCGGGGACGGGGCCAACGTCCTGGTCTGCCACGCCTTCGCGGCGGGGGGGCTGGCCAGCGAATCCGAGCGGGTCTTCCTGGGCTCCGCGGAACTGGTGGACGCCGACGCCTTCGAGCCCTTCGACTACGTCGCCCTGGGCCACCTGCACCGTCCCCAGAAGGCGGGCCCCAAGGGCCGCTATCCGGGTTCCCCCCTGGGCTACTCCTTTTCCGAGGCGGGGCAGGAGAAGGGCTTCCTCCTGGTCGAGGTCCGGCGGGGAGGGTTCGAGGCGGTCCCCGTGCCCGTGAAGCCCCTCCGCCCCCTGTCGCGGCTGGAGGGGAGCTACGCGGACCTCCTGGAATCCGGGGCGGGTCGGGCCGAGAAGGACCATTACCTGGAAATCCTCCTCACGGATCCCGAACCCGTCGTCTCCCCCGTGGAATCCCTCCGCCGGGTCTTCCCGAACCTCCTGTCCCTGCGCCAGGCGGCCTTCGAGAATCCCTCCTTAGGAGAGGCCGAGGCCGCCGAGGCCCCCGCGAGGGCGTCCGCCTCCCGGGACGGAGCCGGGGCGGCCCTGGAGGACTTCCTCGCCTTCCATCGGGCGGTGCGGGGGGCGGACCCGGAGCCCCCGGTCCTGGAGCTCTTCCGGGAGCTCCTTTCGGAGGCGGCCGATGCGGCCCCGTAGGCTGGTCCTGGCCAACTTCGGCCCCTACCGGGGGACCGCGGAGGTGGACTTCGACCGCCTGGGGGACGTCTTCCTGGTCTGCGGGAAGACCGGCTCCGGCAAGTCCAGCATCTTCGACGCCCTGACCTACGCCCTCTACGGCCGGGCCCCGGAGTCCCGGGGGAGCCTGGAGCGGGAGCTCCGATCCCACCTGGCCCTGCCGGAGGAGGAGACCCGGGTGGAGCTGGAGTTCTGGCTCGGGCTGGACGCCTTCCGGGTGGTCCGTACCCCTCCCTTCCGCAGGCCCCCCAAGAAGGCGACCAAGGCCGGTTCCGCCGTGGAGGAGCCCGCCGCGGCCGCCCTGTATGAGGGCCACGGGGAGGGGGCCCGCCTGGTCTCGGACCGGATCTCCGAGGTGGACGAGATCCTCCGGCGCCGCATCGGCTTGACCCAGGAGGAGTTCACCAAGATCGTCCTCCTGCCCCAGGGGGCCTTCCAACGCTTCCTGGAGATGAACTCCACGGACCGCACCTCGGTCCTCCAGAAGCTCTTTCCCGTGGATCTCCACGACCGGACAGCCGCCCTGGCCAAGGACCGGGCCGCGGATGTCCGGAGGCGCCTGGAATACCTGGACGGAGAACTGGCCCGACTGGACGCCGAGCTGGGCGGTCCCGGGGAGGGAGGGAGCGCCGGAGCCCTCCTTTCGGACCTGGAGAAGGCCCTGGCGGACGCCCGGGACCGGGAGCGCGCCGCGCAGGCGGAGCTGGAGACCCGGAAGGCCGCGTTCCGGGAAGCCCGGGAGACGGAGGCCCTGCTCGAGCGGAGGGACCGGGAGGCCCGGGCCCTGGCCGCCCGGGAGGCGGGCCGGCCCGCCCGGGAGGCTTGGGGGAGGGACCTGGACCGGGACTCCGCGGCGCGCTCCGCGGCCCCCCGGGTGGACGCCCGGGAGAAGGCGGAGGCGGACCTCGAGACCGCACGGGAGGAGCTCCGGAAGACCCGGGCGGAGGTGGAGGCCCTGGAGGCCCGGGAGGGCGAGGCGGCGGAATCGGCCCGCAAGGCGGAGGACCTGGCCGCCCGGGCGGCCGCCCTGGACGCCGAGGCGGGAGCCCTGGCCGCGGCCCGGGCGGCCTGGGAACGGGCCCGGGCCGCGGCTGCCGCCGGGGAAGCGGCGAGGGCCGCGGAGGAATCCGCCCGGGCCGAGGCGGAGGACCGGGCCCGGGAGCTGGACGAGGCCGAGCGGGGGTACCGCGGCCTGGCCCTCTCCCCGGAGGAGGAGGAAGGGGCACGGGAACGCAGGGAAACCGCCCGGACGGCCCGGGAGGAGGCGCGCAAGCTCCGGGACCGGGCTTCCCGGGGGGCCGAGCTGGCCCGGAAGCGGGACGCCGCCCGGGAGGAGGCGGCCCGGAAGGACCGGGAGGCCGAGGAGGCCGTCCGGGACGCCGAGGTGGCGGAGGCCCGGCTCTCGGACCTCGCCCGGGAGAGGGATCTCTCCGCGGCCGGCGTACTCGCGGCGGGACTGGAACCCGGCGAGCCCTGCCCGGTCTGCGGGTCCCGGGACCATCCCGCGCCGGCCGCGCCGCGCCCCGAGGCCTTCGGCCTGGAGGACCGGCTCCGGGAGGCGGGAAGCTCCCGGGACGCGGCCCGGGCCCGGGAGGCCCTGGCCCGGGGCCGGGCCCGGGATCGTAGCCGGGAGGCGGAGGAGGCGGAGGCGGAGCTGGCCGCCCTGGGAAATGTCCCGGAGGAGGAGGCCGCGCGGGAGCTCCTGGCCGCGGCGGAGGCGGAGGAATCCGCGGCCGTGGAGGCTCTGCGCGCCCTGGCGGAGCGGGCCCGTGCGGCCGCGGCCGCCCGGTCGGTCGCGGAAGCCTTGGCCGAGGGCCTCCGATCCGCGCGGGAGCGGCTTTCCGCGGCGTCCCGGTCGGCTGCCGCGGCGGGGGCGGCGGAATCCGAAGCCCGGGCGTCCGCCGGGGACGAGGACCCTACGGAGCGCCTCGAGCTCGTCCGGAGGGAACGGGCCGAGGCGGACCGGGCCCGGAAGGCCGCGGAGGAGGAGGTCCGGAACCACCGGGACGGTCTCTCATCCGCCCGGGCCCGCCGGGCGGTGGCGGAGGAACGGATCCCCGCCCTGGAGGCCGCCCTGGAAACGGCCCGGGAGGCGGAGGGATCCGCCCTGGCCGCCGCGGGATTCCGGGACGGGGCGGAGTGCCGGACGGCCCTCCTTTCCGGGCCGGACCGCGCCCGCCTCGCCTCCGAGGCGGAGCGCTACGACCGCGAGCTGTCGGAGGCCCGGGCCCGGGCCCGGGCTGCCGGGGAGGCCGCGGAGGGCCGGGAGCCGGGGGATCCGGAGGCCCTGGCCCGGGAGGCGGAGGCCGCGGAGGCCCGCCTCGAGGAGGCCCGGGCCGAGGTCCTGGCCTCCTCGGGGAGGGCGGAGGCCGCCCGGCGGGGCGAGTCCCGGCGGCGGGTACTCTCCGAGGAGCGGAGGACCCTGGAGGAGCGCGGCCGGACCCTGGACGGGCTTTCCAGGCTGCTCAACGGAGAGCTGTCCGGCTCCCGTCTGCCCTTCAAGAACTACGCCCTGTCCCTGTACCTGCGCCAGGTGGCCCGGGCGGCCTCCCGGCGCCTCCTGGACATGTCGGACCGGCGCTATTCCCTGTCCGTGGACGAGGGACCCGCCCGGGGCACCGCCAAGGCGGGTCTGGACCTCTCGGTCCACGATTCCTTCACCGGACGGTCCCGGCCCGCGGGCACCCTATCGGGGGGGGAGAAATTCCTGGCCTCCATCGCCCTGGCCCTGGGGCTGGCGGACGTGATCACCCGGCGGGCGGGGGGCATCGTCCTGGACGCGGTCTTCATCGACGAGGGCTTCGGATCCCTGGATGACGAGGCCCTGGACCGGGCGATCGAGGTCCTGGACCGCGTGCGGGAGGGGCGGATGGTGGGGCTTATCTCCCATGTCCCCGAACTCCGGGACCGGATCCCGGCCCGCATCGAGGTGGCCAAGGGCCGGGGAGGATCCCGGATCCGGATCGAGGCCGTGGATTGAACGGGGGGAGCCGCCGGGCCGAGTAGCCCGGTCTAGGAGTTTGTCGGGCTTGCCCACCTAAACAATAGAAAAATCGCATATACGCGATTTTTCTACCTTGCAAACTCCAAAGGAGCCGGATAATCGGGAGTTTTAGCGCCGATCGGCGCTAAAACTCCACATGTCCGACAGGCTCCTAGCCCGCCTTCGCGGTTCCCCGGGTCTTTTTACGGTCTTCGATCCGGATGCCCGCGATCTGGAGCATCCGCCGGAAGGCGGATTCGGGTTTCTTCAGCTCCCGGCTGCCCCGGGTGATCTTGCACAAGGAAAGCCCCAGGTTCTGGGCGATCTGCCGCTGAGGGATGCCCGAAGCCAGGTCCTTCACCAGGGCCCAGCGCTTGGCGATCTCGTCGGCCTCGGATTTCGTGAACAGGCTGTACAGGAATTCCTCGATCAACCGGGGATCGTGGGCGGCCGCGAGGGTCACGGACATTTCCTTGAGGTTCCGGGCGATCAGGTCTATGTCTTCGGCACGTTTCATATGTTACTACGGATAATATCACCTTTCCCCGAACCGCGCTACCCGGGATCGGATCTCCGCGGGGCTTGACTCACTTTCCGTATTTCACTATCCTGGGTTAATGTTTCTTTTGATAGAAACATATAACCGACCCGCCGCATCTGCCGGAGTCGAAACAGCCCAGGAGAACTCGATGAAACGAATCGCCGTGTCCGCCCTCGCCCTGGCCGCCCTAGGGGTCTTGTTGTCCTCCTGCTCCCCCAAGATCGCCCCCGTCGTGGGGGTGGCCAAGTTCGTGTCCCACCCCGCCCTGGACGCCCTGGAGAAGGGCATCACGGACGAGATCTCCGCGGCCCGCAAGGATGTCCAGTTCGACCTCCAGAACGCCAACACCGACATGGGCACCGCGGCCCAGATCGCCCAGAGGTTCAAGAGCTCCAAGGTCAAGGTGGCGGTAGGCATCGCCACCCCCACCGCCCAGGCCATGGCCAACGCGATCAAGGACATCCCCGTGATCTACAGCGCCGTGACGGATCCCGTGTCCGCGGGCTTGGTCGCCTCCCTGGACAAGGGCGGGCCGAACGTCACCGGGACCTCGGACATGACCCCCGTGCGGGAACAGCTGGACCTCCTCCTTTCCCTGAAGCCGAAGGCCCGGGTGGGACACCTGTACAACGCCGGGGAGGCCAACTCCGTGAAGCTCGCGGAGCTGGTCCAGGCCTACTGCGCGGAGAAGGGGCTGTCCTACGTGCCCGCCACGGTCACGAACTCCTCCGAGGTCCGCCAGGCCCTCCTGTCCATCGCGGGCCGCGTGGACGGGATCTACCTGGGCAACGACAACACCGTCTTCTCCGCGATCAGCGCGGTCACGGAGATCTGCAACGAGCGGAAACTCCCCCTAGTGACCGCGGACCCGAGCTCCGCGGAGACCCTGCCGATCCTGGCGGCCATGGGCTTCGACTACTACGCCATGGGCCGGTCCACCGGGAAGATCGTCCTGCGCGTCCTGGCCGGGGAGAAGACCGCCGACATCCCCGCCTATTTCGCCAAGGATCCCTCCGAGATGGCCCTGGTCCTGAACAAGGACGTGGCCGCCGCGATCGGGGTCTCCATCCCCGCCGACCTGGAGGCCCGGGCCTCCCTGGTGATCGAGGGCGGCGCCGCCCGCCGGAAGTGACGGATGATCGAGGGAGTTCTGGTCGAGGGCCTGGTCTACGGGATCCTGGCCCTCGGCGTCTTCATCTCCTTCCGGGTGCTCGACTTCCCGGACCTCACGGTGGAGGGGAGCTTTCCCTTCGGGGCCGCCGTGGGGAGCGCCCTGATCGTGGCCCGGGTCCCCGCGCCCCTGGCCCTGGGAGCCGGCTTCCTGGCGGGAACCCTGGCGGGGGCCGTCACCTCCGGTGTCTACCACGGGCTCCGGGTTCCGCCCCTGCTGGCGGGGATCGTCACCATGACGGGGCTCTACTCCGTGGACCTGCGGGTCCTGGGCGGCCGGGCCAACCTCCCGCTCATCGCCTATAACCCGGTCATGCGGGCCGCGGAGTCCTGGCTGGGCGGGTCCTTCGACCCTTCGATCCAGGCCTTCCTGGCCTTCCTCCTGATCGCGGGCGCCCTGGTCCTGGTCCTGGACCTCTTCTTCCACACCGAGGCCGGGATCGCCCTGGGCGCCTTGGGGGACAACGAGGCCTCCGTGGTGTCCGCGGGGGTGGATCCCGCCCGGCTCCGGACGGTCGGCATCTGCCTGGCCAACGGACTGGCCGGGCTCTCCGGTGCCTTCGCGGCCTCCTACCAGGGCTTCGCGGACGCCAACTTCGGGGCCGGGATCGTGGCCGCGGGCCTGGCCTCGGTCATGATCGGGGAGTTCCTATTCCGGACCAACCTCATAGGCGGCCAGCTGGCCCGGGTCCTCCTGGGATCCGTCCTTTTCCGGGGCATCATGTACGCGGGCCGGTCCTGGGGCTACCTGGCCGGGATCACCCCCAACGACCTGCGCCTCCTGACCGCTGTATTGATCGTGGCCTCCATCGCGGCCAGCCGGTACAAGGGCCGGACCCCGGCCGGAAGGAGGCGGGCATGATCCGCCTCGAGTCCGTGGAGGTGGTCTTCGGCCGGGGCGGGCCGGACGAGCGCCGGGTCCTGGATTCGCTCACCCTGGCCGTGCCCAGGGGGCAGCACGTCTCGGTGATCGGCTCCAACGGGGCCGGAAAGACCACCCTGCTGAACGCGATCGCGGGCTCGGTGCCCCTGGAGTCCGGACGCATCCTGATCGACGGGGCGGACCAGTCCCGGTTCCCTGAGTGGAAACGGGCCCGCTACGTGGGCCGGGTCCGGCAGGATCCCCTGGCGGGGACCGCGGGGGACATGACGGTCCTGGACAACCTGGCCCTCGCGTCCCGCAAGGGACCCCGGAGGCTCCGCATCGCCGTGCCGTCCCGCCTCCGGCGGGAGCTGCGGGACCGCCTGGCCGAGCTGGGCATGGGCCTGGAGGACCGGTTGCGGGAGAACGTGAACCGCCTGTCCGGGGGCCAGCGCCAGGCCCTGACCCTCCTCATGGCCTCCATCTCCCGGCCCGCGGTCCTGCTCCTGGACGAGCATACCGCCGCCCTGGATCCCCGGAACGCGGAACTGGTCTCCGGATTGACGCGTCGCTTCGTGGGGGAGTACGGCCTGACCGCCCTGGCGGTGACCCACGACATGCGGAGGGCCATCGACGAGGGCGACCGCCTCATCATGATGCACGAGGGCACCGTGGTGGCGGACGTGGCCGGGGACGTCAAGAAGGGGCTGACCGTGGAACGGCTGGTGGACCTGTTCCGCCGCACCCGGGGCGGGGACTACGCGGAGGACAGGGACCTGCTTTCGTGACCGGGCGGCCGCTGCCTAGGAGGACGCCTGGAACCATAGGAAGGACAGGATTAACAAGATGAAGAGAGGATGAACAGGATGGAAGTAAGGGATATGGTCTCCCCCGTTTCTTTATCCTGTATATCCTTTCCCCATCCTGTTCATCCTGTCTGATCTATGGTTCCAAAACTCGCTTTCTCCGTGGTCTCCGTGGTTGATTCCTGAAAAACCTAATCCCGGAATTTGCGGCTGGCCAGGATGCGACGGCCCTCGAAGTCCCCGGCGGGCACGAAGAGGTCCCGGATGGGGGCGGGGATGGAAGCCTCGGTCTCCGCGGACAGGGTGATCCGGCCGTCGGAGCAGTACTTTCCTCCCAGGTGGAAGATGAAGTTCACGTCCCCGGAGACGATGGTGCCCGTGGATCCCGGGCGGCGCCAGACCGTCCGGCCCGCGTGGAAGGAGAAGCGGAAGGTCAGGGGGACCTCCAGGCGGAAGACCTCGTAGCCCACCAGGGCCCGGTCCAGGATCAGCCGGAAGGCCGCAAGCACGGGGCTGGTCCCCTCGTCCCGCTCCGGGAACAGCAGGAGGGTCCCCTCGGGGTCCCGCATCCAGGCGATCCCCCCGCACTCCGCCGCCCAGGAGGCCATGAACCCCGCGAAATCCTCCCGCAGTTTCCGCAGGCGTTTTTCGCCGATGCGTTCCCGCAGGCCCTCGGGATCCCCCACGGAGACGTAGCAGAACCGCACGTCGATCTCCGAGCCCTCCGGGAGCCTGTCCCAGCCCGGGAAACGCTTCGCGGGTTCCGGGGCCGCCGGATTCGGGCATTCCAGGCCCGCAAAGGCCCGGATTTCCGAAAGCCGGGCCGGGGTAATTCCGGCCCGCAGCGCACCGGGACCCAGGTAATCCCGGGCGCCCCGGAAGAAAGCCCGGGCCGGGTCGGTCAGCTCTCCCGCGGTATCCAGGACCCCCCAGGGCAGTTTTTCCGCGGAGGCCAGGGCGGAGGCGTACCTGCCCAGCCCCGCCTCCCCGATGTCGGCGATGTCCAGGTAGACCAGGTCGGCGTTCAGGGGCTTCTGGACCGTCCGCTTGAGGCCCCGGAGGGGCAGGATTTCCAGGTCCGCGTCCTTCGGGAGCGCGGCCTTGAGGGCGCCCTCCACCCGATCCGGGGTTTCGGAGAAGACCAGGATTCTCATGTCCCCTCCATGCGCACTTCGTAGGCCAGCAGGCGGCTTTCCGCGAAATGTTGGACGGGGCGGAAGCGTTCCAGGATCACCCGGTCCAGGGAGGGGGCCACCGCCGGGGTGATCACCAGGGATCCGACGGGGGTGAGTCGGGATTCGATCTCCTCGGTTTCCTGGACGATCTCCTGCTTGACCAGCATTTCCGGGTCCGAGTGGTACCGGAAGGAGCCCGTATGGACGGCTGCCCGGATGCGGAGGGGTTCCCCCAGGCGGTTGTGCAGGCGGTCGTACAGGAAAAGCTCGTGGAGGACGGCCATGCCGGCAAGCACGGCGGACATGACCCGGGAGCCGAAAAGGAAGCCCGCCAGGGCCCCGTCGCCCTCCCACTGCCAGATCCGGCCCGCCCGGAACTCCACGCAGCGGGAGACGATCTGCCGGAGGTCCTCCAGGGCGCCCCGCATCGCGCTGTCCCCGTGGGTCTGGACCATCTTGGAGTTGTTGGCCACGTCCAGGCGGAGCAGGGCGAAGCGGAACTCGTCGTCGTCCAGGAGGCGGCCCCAGTTGGGGGTGCGGCGCACCCGGGGGTCCTCCATGAAGAGCTCGGCCTCCTCGTCCCAGACATAACCCTCCACCCGGATCTGCTTGACGATCTCCGCCAGGCCGGGGACCGGGTAGCGGCGGCCCATGTAGCCTTCCCGGTCCAGGAGGATCAGCCGTTCGGCCAGGTGCAGGAACCGGTTTTCCGCGATGGCGTCGTTGACGATGTGGTGGGCCGCGAGCTGGGAGGTGATGGGGACCGTGGAGGGGAAGCCGGTGCGCTCGTGGAGGTCGTACTCGGAAAAGACGTCCCGGGCCAGGCGGGACATCATGTCGAGATTGATCGCTTCGCACAGCGACTTCTTCGTGATCTGGGCCAGGTTGTTCCGGACCTTCATGTTTCTCCGTTTCCGGACTTTTTGATATAGTCACTCTAGCGCATTTTTCCCCGGAAGACCAGGGCGGCCGTTCCGGCCGGGGAACGGGAGGGATGATGAACCTTGGACAGCTGAGAGCCTCCCTGGAACGGGCGGCGCGCCTCGATTTCGCCCGTTCCTCCGGTCCGGGAGGGCAGAACGTGAACAAGACCAGCACGAAGGCCATCGCCCGGGTGAGCGTAGCGGAGCTGGAGGGGCTTTCCGATGCGGAGCGGGAGAGGGTCCGGGAGCGCCTCGACGGCCGGCTGACCGCGGAGGGGGACCTGGTGGTGTACGCCCAGGACGAGAGGTCCCAGGTCCTGAACCGTGCCGCCGCCCTGGCCCGCCTGGAGAGCCTGATCGTGAAGGCCGCCCATCGGCCCAAGGAGCGCAGGCCCACCAAGCCGACCCGGGCCTCCCGGGAGCGGCGCCTGTCGGGAAAGAAGGCCCGGTCCGAGGTCAAGCGGGGCCGGGGCCGGCCCGAGGGCGAAACCTAGTGGTACGAAGACTGTTGCGCCTCCAGGGCGGACAAGATATCCAGTTCCAGGGCTTCCGGAGCCGTGGCCGGGGAGTACCGGCGCACCGTCGTGCCGTCCCGGGACACCAGGAACTTCGTGAAGTTCCACCGGATCCGGTCCCCCAGGAGGCCCCGGGTCTTCCCCCGGAGCCAGACGAACAGGGGGTGGGCCCCGGGGCCGTTCACCTCGAGCTTGGACAGGATAGGGAAGGTGACCCCGAAGTTGCGCCGGCAGAAGCCGACGACCTCCTCGTCCGTGCCGGGCTCCTGGTGGGCGAACTGGTCGCAGGGGGCGGCGATCACCGCGAGGCCCCGGTCCTTGAATTCCTGATGCAGGGCTTCCAGTCCCGCGTACTGGGGGGTGAATCCGCACTTGCTGGCGGTGTTTACGATGAGCACCGGACGGCCCCGGAGGGCTTCGAAGTCGAAGTCCTTCCCGTCCGCGGCCCGGGCCTTGAATTCGTACAGGGTCGTTTCCATGGTTGATCGCTCCTGGGGGAAAGGTACTGATGTTTCCCCCGGGAACGAAGCGGCGGGCTCCCGGCCGGGGGCCGAAAGCCCGCCGGGAGGGCTCAGTCCTTCCGCCGGGAGGCGGCGTAGAGGGCCAGGGACTCCTTGAGGTAGTCCGCCAGCCCCGGGGCCAGGGCCTCGTAGCGGTCCCGGAAGGGCCCGGGCTCCGCGTACAGTCGCCCCAGGCCCTCCAGGATGTCCGGGCCGGGCTCGTAGAAGTTCCCGATGTGGGCCTCCCAGCCTCGGCAGATCTCCCGGGTCCGCTCGGACCCGGGGGCCTCCCCGGCCCGGAAGGCCGCGGCGAACCGGGCCTCCAGGGCCTCTCCGGCCGCCTTGATCCGGGCGAACTCCTCCTTGCCCAGGGCCGCCACCCTTCGATGGCTTTCGTCCACCCGGTCCCTCCCCCAGCGCCGCCGGGCCTCCTCCTTCATGGCTTCGATCCTCTCCTCCGAGAATCCCTCGTACAGTTCCTTGTCCGTCAACATGGTCGTCTCTCCTCGCATCTGCGCGATCGTGTGGTCCAGCAGGTCCAGCAGACGGGCGATCCGCTCCCCCTTTTCCCGGAGGATCCCCCGGTGGGCCTCGAGGGCCTCCGCGGGGTCGTACCCGGGCCGATCCAGGATCCGCCGAATCTCCCCGAGGGGGAAGTCCAGCTCCCGGAAGAGGAGGATCTGCTGAAGCCGCCTCAATTCTTCGTCCCCGTAGAGCCGGTAGCCGGACCGGCTCCTCCTCCCCGGGACCAGGAGGCCCGTCCGGTCGTAGTGGTGGAGCGCGCGGACGCTCACCCCGGCCAGCTCGGCCAGCTCGCTCACCGTGTACGCCATGGGGACCTCCCGTCGCCCCGGTCTCGGGGGCTGTTTCCGACCATAAACCCTGACGTAGCGTCAGGGTCAAGGGTTTCCCGTAGGAAACCTCGGATTTCTCGTGGAACCCTAGAAGAGTGTTGAAAAAGGCTATAGAGCCTTTTTCAACACTTCCTTAATGTCGCAATTGCGCAGAGAACCGTAAGGTTCTCGAGCAATTGCATAGCAGGTTGTTGAAATGCCTCGAGTATTTCAACAACCTGCTAGAGGATGCCGGGCTCGGAGCAAAGTCCGGCCGCAGGCCCGCACCGGCCGCCCTTGCGCTTCCGGGGCCGCCGTGTCTATCATCCCTCCATGGAGAAGTACTGGTTCACCTACGAGGATATCCATTCGACCATCCGGGACCTGGCGGAGCGGATCCGGCAGAGCGGCTACGATGCG
This sequence comes from Spirochaetota bacterium, assembly GCA_022703505.1. Classification (GTDB taxonomy): domain Bacteria; phylum Spirochaetota; class Spirochaetia; order Treponematales; family UBA12059; genus JAAYUR01. Next base: position 97,470 of record JAKLDN010000002.1, read on the forward strand.
GACGCCATCGTGGCCATCGGGTCCGGGGGCTTCATCCCGGCCCGGATCCTGCGCACCTACATCAAGAAGCCGATCTTCGCCGTGGGGATCGCCTACTACGACGACGAGAACAAGCCCACGGACACACCCCATAAGGTCCAGTGGGTGGACGAGGTGGAGCGCAAGCTCACGGGCAAGCGCATCCTCCTGGTGGACGAGGTGGACGATTCCCGGACGACCCTGGAGTACTGCATCCGGGAGCTCCTTACCCACAAGCCCGCCTCCGTGGCCGTGGCGGTCCTGCACAACAAGGACAAGGAAAAGCGGGGCGTGATCCCGCCGGAGGTCAAGCTCTACCTGGCCGGCCGGGAGCTCGAGGACCGGTGGATCTGCTACCCCTGGGACGCCCTGGACATCGAGGAACAGAACCGCCAAGCCCATGCCGCCCGCTGAGCCGAGCCCCCCGGGTTCCTTCCCCGGCAAGGCCGAGGCCCGAGCCTGGGCCCGGGCCCTCCTGCGGGGGGTGAGTCCCGGGGACCGGATCGTCCTCAGCCTCGCGGCGGCGGATCGGATCCTGTATATGGAGGCCTTCCGGGAATCCTCCCTGGTCCTCGCCTTCCTGAGCATGCCCTCGGAGATCGACACCTCCGCGGTGATCCGGGCGGCTCTCCGGGCGGGCAAGGCCGTCGCGGCCCCGCGCATCGAGGGCGGCGAGATCGCCTTTGCGTACCTGGACGAGTCCTGGGAATCCCTCCCCCGGGACTCCCTGGGGATCCCGACGCCTCCCGCGGGAGAACCGATCGCCTTGGAGGACCTGCGCCGCCGGAAGGTCTTCGCCCTGATCCCGGGGCTCCTCTTCGACCGGACCGGCGGCCGTCTGGGCCGGGGCAAGGGCTATTACGATCGATTCCTGGCTTCCGTCCTTGCGACCCTGGGAACGGGTACGGCCGGGGAATCCGGTTTCTTTGTCCCCTGCGGCTTCTGCTACGAAACCCAGGTGGTGCCCCTGGTGCCCGTCACCGAGAGGGACGTCCGGGTGCCCCTGGTGGCGACGGAATCAGGATTGTTCCGCGCCGGCCGCTGAACCGGAACTGCCGTTCTCCCCGCCCGAGCCTTCGTTCGGCGCCTCCAGGTTTCTCGGACGCCCCTGCCGGCGCAAGCGCCCGGGCCCGCTCCGAGCGGTATCCTCCGCGTGACGAACCATCCCGACTCCTCCCTGCGGGACTGCGCCCTGGTCTTCGCGTCCTGCCTCTTCCTCGCGCCTCCGGGGCGGGCGCCCGCCGGGTTCCTGCCGGCGGCCCTGGCCCTCTGGGGGGCGGCCCGGGCCCTGGAGCAAGGCCCGGGCCGGGGTGCCGGCCTCTCCGGTGTCGTGCTCGCGGCCTCCGCCCCGCCCCGGGGCCTCACCCGGGCCTCCGGTCCGCACCCCGTACCGGGTCCCGCCCTCGGCCCGCCCCGATCCCGCGGCCGAGGCGGGTTGCCGTACCGGCTCCGGGCCGCGGCGGCGGCGCTGGTCCTGGCCTTCCTGGCCCGGCGGAGCGCCCTGGAGGCGGGGGCCCCCGCTTCGTTCGGCCTGAACGCCGGGGTGGTGGAATGGGTGGAGGGTACGGCCGCCGAGGACTCGTCCCCCCTTAGGACGGGGGGCCGTCGGCTCGCCCTGGACCTCCGGGCCGCGGGATCGGGTTCCGATGTCCGGGCTTCCGCGGGAGGGAGGCTGACCGTGATCCTCGACCGGCCGTGCGCCGTCGTCCCCGCGGGCGCCCGGATCCGGGTCCGGGGCCGGCTCGTCCCGGACCGGGAGGGCTCCGGCTGGGTCCTCTTCGCCCGGGGAAAGGACGTCGAGGATCGGGGCTACGCCTCCGGCTGGGTCGATTCAAGGGCCGTAATCCGGGCGGGACTGCTGGACGCCCTGTCCCGGGCGGGAGGGGAGGGCGGGGCACTCCTGGAGGCCCTGGTCCTGGGGGTCCGGGACGACCTGGACCTCGACCTGGCGGAGGCCTTCCGGAAGGCCGGCTGCGCCCACATCCTGGCCCTCTCGGGCCAGCACCTGGGGATCCTAGCCGCCCTGGTCTCCTTCCTGGCGGCCCCCCTCCTGGGAAGGCGGGGCGCCCTGGCCGCGGCGATGCTCCTGGCCGGCGCCTTCACGGTCTTCGTAGGACCCAAGCCGTCCCTGGTGCGGGCCGCCCTCATGTTCGCCTACTCGGGGATCGCCCGGCTGGCGGGCAGGCCCCAGGGCGCGGCGAACGGGCTGGCCGCGGCCTTCCTGGTTCAGTGCCTGGCCTGGCCCGGGGTGGAGCGGGACCTGTCCTTCCAGCTCTCCTACCTGGCCCTGGCGGGCCTGGCCCTCCTGTCCCCGGCCTTCGAGTACCTGATCCTGCCCCGGGTTCCCCCCGTCCCGGCCAAGGCCCTGGCCGCCTCCCTGGCCGCCCAGGCGGCTGCGGGACCCCGGACCCTGGCCGTCTTCGGGACCCTCTACCCGGCGGGGATTCCGGCCGCCGCCCTGGCGGCTCCCCTGACGGCGGCCTTCATCTGGGCGGGGCTCCTGGGCGCGGGGGCTTGCGCGGCCCTGCCGATCCTGGAAGCCCCGGTGCGGGCCGTCCTCGGACTCCTGTACGGGGCGCTCCGGCTGACCATGGAGGCCTTCGCCTGGGTGCCCGGCCCGACGGTCCCGGAGGGAGCCGGCCGGGGGGCCTGGGCCTGCGTCGTTGCGGCGGCGGCCCTGGCCGTGTATGCTGTTCCCCATGTCGACCTCTACCGGACCCGGCGCCGCCTCCCGGCCGAACTACGATTCCCCGAGGGACCTGGCGGCCTACCTGGAAGCCCGGGGCCTGGGGATGCGCAAGCGCTACGGCCAGAACTTCCTGGTGAACCCCGACGTGCGCCGCCGGATCGCCGACCTGGCCGAGGCCGAGCCGGAGTCCTTGGTCTGGGAGATCGGGCCGGGCCTGGGGGCCATGACCGCTGAGCTCCTGGATCGGGACTTTCGGGTCGAGGCCTTCGAGATCGACCCCGGCTTCTCCGCCGCCCTCCGGGAGATCTACGGCGAACTGCCCGGCTTCCGCCTGCGGGAGGGGGACTTCCTCCGGACCCGGGCGGCCGCCCTGGCCGAGGCCCGGCCGGACCGGGTCCTGGGGAACCTGCCGTATAACGCGGCCGCGGCCATGCTGGCCGCCCTCCTGGAAGGCGGACGGCCTCCCGCCCGGATGGTCTTCACGGTGCAGAAGGAGGCGGCCCGGCGCATGGCCTCCGGTCCGGGGACCAAGGACTACGCCTCCTTCACGGTCCTGTGCCGCTCGGTCTGCGAGGTGCGGATCGCCTTCGACATCGGCTCCTCCTCCTTCTGGCCGGCCCCCCGGGTCACCAGTTCCGTGGTCCTCCTGAGCCCCCGGGCCGACGCGGCCCCGGAGGCGGGGACCCCGGGCTTCACGCGCTTCGTGCGGTCCCTCTTCTCCTCCCGACGCAAGACCGCGGTCAACAACCTCCGGGCCCTGGGACGCTCCGGCCCGGACGCGGCGGAAATCCTCCGGGGCATGGGCTTTCCCGCGGACGCCCGGGCGGAGGCCCTCACCCCCGACGAGCTCCTGGCCTTCTACCGGGCCCTCGGCGGCCCCGACGCGGGCCGGGACTAGACACGGCATGCCGATCTCGGGAGAATTCGACCCACCCATGGATGAACAACCGAGCATCCGCCGGCGGATCGCGCGATCCGCGAGCTCCGGCGTGAAAACCGGCCTTTCCACCGCGATTTTCCTGGTCAAGATCATGATCCCCGTGTCCCTGGCCGTGGCCCTCCTGGATTGGAGCGGGCTCCTGTACCATATGGCCCGTTTCCTGGCCCCGGCCATGCGGCTGATCGGCCTTCCCGGGGAGGCGGCCCTGGCCCTGGTCAGCGGATTCCTGCTCACGAACTACAGCGCCATAGCCGTGGTCACGGTCCTGGGACTCCCCGTCCGGGAGGCCTCCATCGTCGCCATCGTCTGCCTGACCGCCCACAACCTGATCGTGGAGACCGCGGTCATGCGGAAGGCCGGCTCCTCGGCCCTCAAGATGGTCCTGGTGCGCCTGGGCATGGGCCTGGCCGCGGGCTGGGCCTTCAACCTCCTCCTTCCCGGCTCCCCCGCCCCGGCCTCCTTCGCCCCTCCCCCCCAGGCCGTCGCGGTCTGGTCGACCTTGCCCCCGGCCCTGGCGGCCTGGGGCCTGGGGACCGCCCGGTTGGTCCTCAAGATCTTCGTCCTGGTCGTGGCGATCCTGGTGTCCCAGCGGCTCCTGGAGGAGTTCCACACCGCGGAGTACCTGGCCCGCCTGGCCGCCCCCTTCATGCGGGGCTTCGGCCTGCCCGCCTCGGCCAGCCTGCTCTGGCTGGTGATCAACCTGGTCGGGTACGCCTACGGGGCGGCGGTCATCATGGAGCAGATCGAGGGCGGTAAGATGAAACGGCAGGAGGCCGACCTCTTCAACCACCACGCCGCCGTGTCCCACAGCCTCCTGGAGGACACGATCCTCTACGCGGCCCTCGGGATCCCCGTCTTCTGGCTCACCGTCCCCCGCCTGGCCATGGCGATCCTGGTCGTCTGGGCCGAGCGCTTCCGGAGGACCGCCTTCCGCCGGTCCTTCCGGGTGGGGACCGTCTAGGCCCGCCGTGCACCTCTACGAGCGCATCTACCTGGATCTCCGCAGGCTCGTGGAGGAGGGAGAGGTGCGGCCCGGGGAACGCCTGCCCTCCATCCGGGAGGCGGCCCGGAAGTACGGGTGCAACAAGCTCACCGCCCAGAAAGCCTACGACCTCCTGAGCGCCGCGGGCCTGGCGGAAAACCGGGTGGGTTCCGGGTCCTTCGCCCTGCCGCCCGGATCGGGCCAGGCCCGGGAGGGCGAGCTGGCGGTGTCCGTCCTGTCCGAGGAGTTCTTCCCCTACGGCCCGGCGGGGGACCTCCTGGCGGAGGCCCTCAAGTCCGAGAGGGGGCGGGTATTCTCGGCTCCTCCCGTCCGGGGCGTCCCCGGCCTGCGGGAGAGCCTTGCGGGGCTGTACCGCCTGCCCGAGGAGTCCCTCCTGGTCCTGTCCGGGGCCCAGCAGGGGCTCGAGCTCTGCCGCAGGCTCTTCGGGGACCGGGCCCGTCCCGTGGTCCTGGCGGAGGAGCCCACCTACCCCGCGGCCCTGGCCCTCTTCCGCCCCTCCGGGCACCTGCCCCTGGGCTCGGAGGGGCCGAATCCGGAGGAGTTCGACAGGTTCTGGATGTCCGCGGGTCCCGGGCCGCGGGTCTTCTACACCGTCCCGGACCTCCACAACCCCACGGGACTCCGGTATTCCCGGGAGCGCAAGCGGGCCCTGGCGGACCTCGCCCGGCGGCGGGACGTCTGGATCCTGGAGGACGACTACCTGTCCGAGACGGACCCGTCCTCGACCCCGCGCTTCGCGGACCTGGTCCCGGAGCGGACCATCTGGATCAAGTCCCTGTCCAAGACCACGGCCCCGGGCATCCGGGTGGGGCTCCTGTCGGCCCCGGACTCCGTCCTGACCCGGCTGGAGAACCTCAAGTCCGAGTCGGACCCGGGGCCGGCGACCTGGCTCCAGCTCTTCCTGGACCGCTTCTACCGCTCGGGACTCTACGCCCGACACCTGGCCGCCTGCGCCTCCGCGGCCTCTGCCCGTCGGGCTGAGCTGGACGCCCTGCTGTCGCGGTTTCCGGGGCTGTCCCGGGATCCCGCCTCCGCGGGCTGGAACCTCTGGGTGACCGCGGACCGGGAAGCCGCACCGGCGTCCCCTCCCTGGGCCGAGGGTCGGCATTTCGGCTCGAACCCGGCGACCCGCCGCAGCTTCCGGATCTCCTTCATGTCCCCGGGCCCCTCCGCCTGGGCTGGCGCCCTGGGCCGCCTGGAGTCCGCCCTGGCCTCCGCCTACCCCAAGGTCTGACAGCGACGGCCGAATCCTGACCGGGGAGTTCGCCTTTCGGTAGTCGAAGCGATATACTGAATCCATGACCCGTTCCCGCCGGTCCCGGACCGGCGTCGAGGCTGCCCGGCTTCATCCGCCGGTCGCCCTGCTCGCGGTGTTCGTCTGCCTAGCGTCGGGCGCCGCGGCTCAGACGGCTTCCGCCCGGCCCGCGGGCGTCCTGTCCGACGACGGCGGAATCGCGGCCGGCCGCCCGGCCTGGAGCATCGACGTCCTGGCCGCGCCCATGCTGGTCCTGTCCGGGGACGGCCTGGCCCCGGTCCTGCCCCACGGAGGTTTCACCTTCGGCACGGGGACCGAGCTTCGGGCGGGGGCCTGGATTCCCCTTCGGATTCAACTGGAGTACTTCCATGTCTTCCCCTCCGCGATCAGTTCCGCCGGGGACCTGTACCGTTCCTTTGCCGGGTGGGACCTGGCCCTGGGTGCGGGGGCGCGCGTGCTCTCCCGGGAGGGCGGCGCCCCTCTCGGATTGGACCTGCTGGGCGGGGTCTCCTTCGGGGCCGCCCGCTATCCCGGAACCACCGTGGCCTTCGCGACCTTCTCCGCGGACCTGACGGTCCGGGCGGATTTCACCAAGTCCGGGAACGGGGGCTGGCGGGCCGTCCTGCCCCTCTCCTGGATCTTCCGCCCCGGGGCCCGGTCCTTTTCCGCGGGGCTGGGTGCAGGCTACGTCCTGCCGCCGGGCCGGCGGTCCGGGGCGGCCGTCCCGGGAGCCTCCGAATGACGCGCCCGAAGCGGTCCGGAAAGCGCCTGTTTCAGATCCTTCTGTTCACCCTTACCTGTCCACTGTTCACCCTCTCCTCCTGCTCCTTCGAGATCACGGCCACGAGGTATGCCCTGGTGTACGGGGCACAAAACTACGATAACGCGACAGATTTGAACTATACTGACGATGATGCCATTTTCATGAAAGCTGCACTTGAGGCTGCCGGATGGTCGGTTATAGTCATCAGGGAGCCTAAAGTGACCCGTGACCAGTTTCTTCAAGATATAATGGATCTGGCTAACAACCCGGATGTCCAATCCGACTCTTCGATTCTTGTGTATTTTTCCGGTCACGGAACCTTTGATTCCGATGGGAATACCTATATATGCCCAACAGATACGACTTTCGATGGAGAAGGAGAAACAGAATACTCAAGTTGTATTTCTTCTGGTGAAATTCTTTCAGCGTTGCAAGCTTTTTCGTGCAGGAACAAAGTCGCGATCTTAGATACTTGTTATTCTGGTGGATTAGTATCCGTTACCAATACAGGAACCACCGATGCAGCGGATCCGGATTATACCAACGGAAGTTCTACCTCGACGCTCCTGGCCACTTTAAAGAATTACTCCACGCTGTTCGGCGATGCTTTCAGGACGGGCAGCGTTTCGGATCCGATAGTCGTAACCGCCGCCGGATCGCAGGAAGAATCCCTAGAGCTATCCACATACGGACACGGAGTATTCACGTACTTCTTTCTGCAGGCTGCTGAAAAAGGAGACTTGAACGGTGATGGTCACGTGACGATCCAGGAAGCTTTTTCGTACGCGAAGGGGAAAGTCGAAACCAATTTCAATACCTTGGGAGAAATATATCCAACTTACTCGGGTAGCGAGTTCCTCCCCAGGATCTCCGGGAACGCCCGGGACATCGTGATCTTTTGACGGGGTATCGGACCCGGGATCTCCCGGGGTAGGATGCTTCCCGGTCCCGGTAAGGGATACCGAGGAAGGCGGCCATGGAAACCAGGGTCTACGGGTATCGATGGGTTGTGTTGGGTTCGTTCATGCTGGTGAACCTGACCGTCCAGCTCCTTTGGATCTCCTACGCCCCGGTGACAGGCGTTGCCGCGGCGTTCTACGGGGTATCGGACCTGAAGATCGGGCTTCTATCCATGGTCTTCATGATCGCCTTCATCCCCCTGTCCATACCCGTTTCCTGGTCCATCGACACCCTGGGCTTCCACCGGACCGTGGGCTTCGGCTCCCTGATGATGGGTGCCTTCGGGATCCTTCGGGGCCTGGCAGGAGCGAACTACGGCCTGGCCCTCGCGGGGTCCATCGGGATCGCGGCGGCCCAGCCCTTCCTCCTGAACGCCTGGACCAAGGTTCCGGCGCTCTGGTTCCCGCCCAAGGAGCGGGCCACGGCGGTGGGCTTGGTCACCCTGGCCAACCTTACAGGCACGGCCTTGGGCATGGTCCTGACCCCGGCCCTGGTGGAAGCGTCCGGCATTCCCCGGGTTCAGTCGTACTACGGGACCGTCTCCGCGGCCTGCGCCCTCGTCTTCGTCCTGGCCGCCCGGGAGCGGCCGCCCCTCCCGCCCTCGGAGGACGCGGGCGCGGAGCGTGCCCTCATGCTGGACGGACTAAGGCACGCCTTCACCGTGCCGTCCTTCCGTCGCTTCCTGGCCGTCGCCTTCATCGGCCTGGGAATCTTCAACGGGGTGACAACCTGGATCGAGGCCATCGTCCGACCCCGGGGGTTCGGGCCCGTGCAGGCGGGTACCCTGGGAGCCGTCCTGCTTGTCGCGGGCGTGGCGGGCGCGGTGGTCCTGCCGGCCCTCTCGGACCGGACCGGACGGCGCCGGCCGTTCATCCTCCTCGGAACGACCCTCGCCATCCCGGGACTCGCGGGGTTGGCCTGGACGCGATCTTTCGCCGGGCTCTGCCTGGCCGCCGCGTCGCTCGGCTTCTTTTTGACCGGCGTCCTGCCCACGGGGATGCAGTACGCCTCGGAGGCCGCGTTGCCGACGCCGGAGGGAACCTCGAACGGCCTCGTACAGCTTTTCGGGCAGGCCTCGGTGGTGTTCGTGTTCCTGATGGAGGCGCTCCGGACCCGGGACGGTTCGTTCACGGTCTCCCTGGCCGCGGCGTGCGCCTTGCTCGCCCTGGCCGCGGTCCTGGCTGCGACGCTGAAGGAGTCCTGAGTATCTGGAGCGCAGAGTTCGGTTCCGTCTGTCCCCCGACAAAAAGAGGGCGCGGCGAAACACCCGGGGTGTCCGCCGCGCCGTTCTGAATCATGGCCGGGTGAAGGACTTTTTCCAATCGTTTTGTATCATCTTTCGGATGGTTTTTCTCTGGGCGTCGACCGCCGGGATCATGCTACACCCGGGTCGTGCCCGGAAGCCATAGGAGAAAGACTCATTTTAGGCGGGCGCCCTCAGATCACCCCTAGCTCGTCGGCGTACGACACGAGCTCGGCGATGGATGTTAGGCCCAGCTTCTGCATGATCCGGAAGCGGTGGTTTTCCGCGGTCTTCTTGCTGATGAAGAGTTTTCGGGAGATCAGCTCCGCCGAGAGGCCCTCGGCCAGGAGGCGGAAGATCTCCTGTTCCCGGGGGGTCAGGGCCGCGTAGCCGGAGGCGTCGTCGCGGCTGGGATCCAGGATCAGCTGGTAGAGGCTCTCGGAGAGCTCGGGGTCCAGGTAGCGGCCGCCTTCGGAGACGCGGCGGACGGCGGCCCGTAGGACCTCCGGAGGGGACTGCTTGACCACGTAGCCCTGGACCCCGGCGTTGACGGTCTTCTTCACCAGCACGGGCTTGTTGTGCATGGTCAGGGCGATCACCCGGAGCTCCGGGAGCCGGGCCCGGATCTCGGGCAGGCGGTCCAGGTTGAGTCCCTCCCCCATGCTCAGGTCCAGGAGCAGGAGGTCCACGGCCTGGTTCATGGGCGAATCCAGGAAGGTGTCCACGGTTTCGGACTCCCCGGCGGACCGGACTTCGGGCCACTTGGACAGGATCTCCAGGATTCCCCGTCGGAAGAGGGCATGGTCGTCGATCACGTGGACGCGGATGGGGTCCATGGTCGCTCCTTTCCGGGTTCGCACCGGATCTGAAGGCGGGTCCCGGCTCCCGGCCGGGACTCCAGGGAGTACTCGCCGCCCAGGCTTCGGACCTGGCGCTCCAGGAGGGCAAGGCCCAGGCCGCCGCCCCCCGGGGAGGTCGGGCCGCCCCGGGAACGGGGATCGAAGCCCCGGCCGTCGTCCCGGAGGCTCAGGATGAGGTAGGGGTGGGAGCCCACCAGCCGGAGCTCGACCTTGCCCGCCCCGGCGTACTTTCGGATGTTGGCCAGGCCTTCCTGGACGGCCCGGTAGAGGACCAGGCGGGTATCGGGATCCAGCCGGGACTCGTCCCAGCCCAGCTCCTCGATGTCCACCGGGGGGCCGCCCCGGCGAAGGTGTTCCGCCGCGAGTTCCCGCACCGAGGCGGCCAAGCCCGCCTGGTCCAGGTGCAGGGGCGCCAGCCCGTAGGTCACCCGTCGCAGCCTGTCGATGCTCCCGGACAGGAGGGCCTGGCCTTCGGGATCGTCCCGGAGGGCGGGCCGGAGTCCCAGGCTCCCCAGGTCCTGGAGGATCGAGTCGTGGAGTTAGGAGGCGAGTCCCCGCCGCTCCTCCTCCCGGACCTTCTGGACCAGGTTGAACAGTTGGTCCTGGCGGACCAACTCCTCCCGGGCCACCCGAACCTGGTACAGGGACAGGAGGAAGGCGAAGGATTGGACCAGGATCCCGACGGCCAGGAAGTAGAAGAGGGAGTCGAAGGAGGCTTCCCGCTGGCGCAGAAGCTCGGTGTAGGACTTGCTAACCCGGTAGAGGAGTCGGCGGACGCGGATCTCCGCCTCGGCGTAGCCGGGATCCGAACGGGAATCCGGCAGGAGGGCGACCGCGGTACGGTACACCCCCAGGAGTCGGTCCAGCTCCCTGCCCGCGGGGCCGGGGTGGGATCCGGACAGGGCATCCGGGACGCTCCGCCAGTCCGAGGGGGCGGGGGCCTCCATGGCCAAAAGCTCGTCCATGGCCAGGAGCTTGCCGGTGGTCTCCCTCCGGGACCGGGAGATCAGGGCCGTCATGCCCAGGAAGGAGAAAAGGATCAGGATGATCAGGATGCCGTTGGAGTAGGTGGAAAGGTAGGGCGAAAATTTCCGGATCATTTTGGGAATAGTATATACTGGATTCATGAGAAATAGGATTTTTCCCTTCGACCGCATCGAACGCCCGGGCTTCCCGGCAGCGGCGGCCGCGGTCCTTACCCTCTCCCTCCTCAACCTGGGCTTCTCCTGGACCAACAACGTGGTCCTCAAGTCGCCCCTCTTTCTGGACTCCATCTTCACCGCCGTCGGAGGGGCGGTCCTGGGCCCCTGGGCGGGCCTGGGAATCGGCCTGGCCACGAACCTGGGGATGGAGCCGATCTACGGAATGACGGGCTACTACTGGCCCTTCGCGGCCTGCAACATGGCCACGGGCCTGATCGTGGGCCTCATGTCCCGGAGAGGGGCCTTCTCGCAGGGCTGGCACGCGACGACGGCGGTGGTCCTGGTCACCCTGGCCAACGCCTTGCTGGGAGGCTTCATCGCCAACCTGGTCTTTTCCGGGGACACGGGGGTCCAGATCGACAACATCGTCTCGGCGTTCACCGAGACGGGGCTGTCCCTGTTCACCGCCAACTTCTGGGCACGGATCCCGACCAACCTGATCGACAAGATGCTGGCGGTCTACGCGGCGTTCTGGGTACGGGCATGGTTGCGGGGCCGGGTGTCCGGGCCGGGCGCAGAGGGCGGACCGGTGCAGGTGTAGCGTAGCGCCGGATTTTCCGTTTGACGCACCCGGAATCCTGTGCCAGGATCCGACCCATGGCGGAGGCATCCATGAAATACGCGGTGATCGCGGACGACCTTACGGGAGCCGGGGATACGGGGGCCCAGTTCGCCCGGGCGGGCCTGCGGACCCGTTCCCTTTTCGGGGATTGGGCCCCCGAGGATATCGAGGGATCCGACGCCCTGGTGGTCAACACGGATTCCCGGCCCCTGGACCCGGCGGCGGCTTACGCCGCTGTCCGCAAGGCCGCCGGCGTCCTGGCGGCGGCTGGTTACTTGCCGGTCTACAAGAAGATCGACTCCACCCTCCGGGGGCCCGCGGGCCGGGAGTTGGACGCGGTAATGGACGCATCCGGGGCGGACCTCGCGGTCCTCTGCCCCGCCTTCCCGGCCAACAAGCGGATCGTCCGGGACGGTATCCTCCGGGTGGACGGGGTGCCCGTGGCCGAGACGGCCCTGTCCCGGGATCCGGTGAACCCGGTCAAGGAGAGTCGGATAGCCGCCTACATCGTGGGTCAGAGCCGGCGACCGGTCCGGGAGCTCGGCCGTTCCGTCCTGGACGGGGGCGAGGCCGCCGTCCGTTCGGCCCTGGAGGATTTCCGCCGTGCGGGAGGGGGGATAGCGGTCTGCGACGCCGGGGGCGAGGCGGACCTGGCCCTGTTGGCGCGGGCCGCCCTGTCCCTGGGGTCCGGGGTGATCCTCGCGGGCTCCGCGGGCCTGGCCCTGCCGGCGGCGGAAATCCTCGCCGACCGGGCGGGCCGAGGCCGTCCCGGGGGCGCCGCGGCGGGATCGGCCGGCTCGGTTTCCGTCCGTCCGGACGCCCGCACGCGGCCGGTGGTCCTGGCGGTCGGGTCCGTGAACCCCGCGGCTCGGGTCCAGGCCCGGACCCTGATCGAGGCGGGGGCCCGGGAATTCCGGCTGGATCCCGCGGAGATCCTGGAGGCCCGCTCCCCCGCAGAGGCGGAGGCCGCGGCCGAGGCCCTGGGACTCCGGGCCCGGGAGGCCCTGCAAACGGGCGGGAAGGTCCTGATCGCCACACCCGGTGATCGGTCGGACGTGGAAGCCGCCCAGGCCCTGGGAGCCGGCCGGGGCCTTTCCGGGGCGGAGGTGGCCGCGGCCCTGGCACGGGCCCTGGCCGGGGCTGTCCGGGCCGCGATCCGGGATGTTCCGGACCCGGGGGTGGCCGCCACGGGGGGCGACGTGGCCCGCGCCCTGTTGTCCGCCCTGGGCTCCCGGGCCGTGGACCTCCTGGGGGAGGTGTCCCCCGGGATTCCCCTCTGCGCGGTCCGGGGCGGCGAGCGCCCGGGTCTCTTCCTGGTGACTAAGGCCGGGGGCTTCGGGGCGCCCGACGCCCTGGAAAAGGCCGCGGCCCTTCTTTCGACCTGCACGAGGGCGGAACCGTGAGCGGCCGGCCCTTCCTGGCCCTGACCATGGGGGACGCCGCGGGGATCGGCCCGGAGATCTGCGCAAAGACCCTGGCCCGGCCGGGGCTCTGGGAGACCTGCCGGCCCCTGATGATCGGGGACCGGGCCTCCATGGCGGCGGCCCTGGAATCGCTGCCGGCGGCCGGCCGGCCGAGTTTCGTCCCGGTTTCCCCCCGCGAGATGGAGGGCCTGGGGCCGGGGACCCCGGAGTTCGGAGGCATCCCCCTCTATCAGCCCGGCTCCCCCCTTTCGGGGGTGGTGCCCGGGAAGCTCTCCGCCGAGGCGGGCCGGGGGGCGGTGGAGTTCGTGAAGGCCGCGGTGGACCTGGCCAAGGCGGGTCGGGTGGCGGGGATCGTCACGGCCCCTCTCAACAAGGCGGCCATGCACGCCGCGGGATTCTCCTACCCCGGACATACGGAGCTTCTGGCCGAGGGCTTCGGGGTCAAGAACTACTCCCTGGTCCTCTCCGCCCGGGGCACCTTCGTCTTCCACGCCACCACCCACGTATCCCTGCGCCGGGCCCTGGACCTGATCGACGAGAACCGGGTCTACGCGCAGATCCGCCTGGCCCACCTCCTGGCCCGGGCCCTGGGCCGGGGAGGGGAGACCGTCGCCGTGGCGGGCCTCAACCCCCACGCCGGGGAGGGCGGCCTCTTCGGCACCGAGGAGATCGATTCCATCCTCCCCGCGGTGGAGCGGGCCCGGGCGGAGGGCATCCCCGTGGAGGGCCCCCTGCCCGCGGACGTCCTTTTCCCCCGGGCGGCCCGGGGAATCTACCGTTTCCTGGTGGCGATGTACCACGACCAGGGGCACGGGGTCTTCAAGACCCTGTACTTCGACGAAGGGATCAACGTCACCGTGGGCCTCCCGGTCATCCGCACCAGCGTGGACCACGGCACGGCCTTCGACATCGCGGGCAAGGGGATGGCCAAGGACGAGAGCCTCGCGGAGGCGGTGCGCCTGGCGGCCTCGCTGGGGCCGGTGTGGGCGGAGATCCGGGAAGCCGCCCGGGCGGCCCTGGAGTGAGCAGGGCCCTTTGACCGTCCGCCCGGGAGGCTTTACACTGTCGTCATGATCCGGCGCGCCGCGATTCCCGCACTGTTGGCCCTCCTCCTGCCGTATCACGCGGGGGCCCAGGGCTCGCCCAAGGAGGTCCTGGTCCTCCATTCCTACCAGAACGACTACGAGTGGACCCGCCTGATCAACCAGGGGATCAACGAGGAACTCGAGGAGGCCCGGGACCTGTCCTGCCAGGTCAAGTCCGAGTTCCTGGACGCCAAGCGGGCCTGGGACGAGGGCCGGGCGGAGGCTTTCGCGGGCTACCTTTCGCGCCGGTACTCGGGATTTCCGCCGGATCTGGTGCTGGTCTCGGACAACGACGCCTTCGAGTTCATGCTGGAACACGGGGACGGGATCTTCGGCCCCGTACCCTGGATCTTCATAGGGGTGAACGATTTCTCCGCGACGTCCATCGCCCGGGTGCGGAACCGGGTCACCGGGGTGGTGGAGCGGATCGATTACGAGTCCACCCTCCGCCTGATCCTGGAGCTCTTCCCGGAGACCCGGGAAGTCAAAGTCCTCTCGGACCGGACCACCACGGGACCGAAGACCCTGCACGAGCTCCTCATGACCGCGGAGTCCATGCACTTTCCCCTGCCGATAACCTCCTTCCCGGACGTCCCGTTCCGGGAAGTTTTGCGGACGGCGGTCGGGCTGCCGGATACGACGGCGGTATTCCTCTTGGCGTACGCCCGGGACGGGGCCGGCGAGGTCCTGTCCGCGCGGGACGTGGCGTCCCGGGTCGGCGCCGCAGCCTCGGGTCCCGTATTCGCCATCTGGGACTTCTTCCTGGGCCACGGGATCGTGGGAGGCGCCCTGACCTCCGGTCTCGACCAGGGCCGGGAGGCGGGCCGCATGGCCCTGCGCATCCTGCGGGGCGAGAGCCCCGGAGCCATCCCGGTCAGCGACGTGCCCGCCACTCCCGTAGTCCTGGACTGGCGACAGCTCCGACGGTTCCGGATCCCCGCCGGCCGCTTCCCCCCGGACGTACGGTTCGAGTACCGCCCCCTTTCCCTGCGGGAACGGGACCCCGCGGCCTTCTGGATCACCGTCGGCCTGGGCACCGTCGCGGTGGTCCTGGCCGGCTCCCTGGCGGTCATCGCGTTGGCGTACGGCAAGGTGCGCCAGAGCGAGGACCGCCTGGCCGCCTCCCTCCGCGAGAAGGAGACCCTGCTCCGGGAGGTGCATCACCGGGTCAAGAACAACTTCCAGGTGACCGCGAGCCTCCTGAGCCTCCAGGCCGGTACCGTGGAGGATGAGCGGGCCCGGGCGGCCCTCCGGGACAGCGAGAACCGGATCCGGAGTATGGCCCTGGTGCACGCGGAGGTCTACGAGGAGCGCAACCTGGCGGACATCGACCTCGCGGACTACGCCCGATCCCTGGCGGGCAGCCTCATCTCCTCGTACGCGGAATCCGCGGGGGCGTCCCGGTTTGCCGTCTCCGGGGAACCCCTCTCCCTGGGCATGGATCGGGCCATCCCCCTGGGTCTCGCGTTGAACGAGCTCATCACGAACTCCCTGAAATACGCCGCCCGGGGCCGGGGAGGCTGCGCCATGGAACTGGAGATCCGCCCGGACGGGGAATCCGGGTGGAGCCTGAAGTATTCCGACGACGGCCCCGGCCTCCCGGCGGACCTGTCCCTGGAGAATCCGAAAACCCTGGGCCTCCAGCTGGTCACCCTCCTGGCCCAGCAGGCCGGGGGGCGAATCGACCGGAACCCGGAGAGGCCGGCGGGCTACGTGATCCGGCTGGGCGCCGTACCGGAACGTCCGGGTCCGTACGGGAATTGAATATTATCAAAATAGTAATATATTTTAATGCATCGACTCGCGTTCCGAGGAGGGGTCATGACGGTCGAGGAGTACCTGCATTCCCTGCCTTCCGATCAGAAGGAGCCGTATCAAAAACTCCGGCAGACCATCCTTGAAAAACTGCCGGAGGGCCTGGAGGAACGAATCCAATACGGGATGATCGGCTACGTGGTTCCCCACTCCCTGTACCCCGCGGGCTACCACTGTAACCCCAAGGATCCCTTGCCCTTCCTGGCCCTGGCCGCCCAGAAGGGTTCCATCAACTTCTACCACATGGGTATGTACGCCCGGCCGGACCTGCTCGAGTGGTTCAAGATCGAGTACTCGAAGGTTTCAAGGCACAAGGTCGACATGGGGAAGAGCTGCGTCCGGTTCAAGTACTACGACGAGATCCCCCACGACCTGATAGCCCGGCTCTTGGGGAAGATGAGCGTCCGGGACTGGATCGGCCTGTACGAGGCCGGGCGGGGGAAGGGCGGCCGGACGGATTCCTGATAGGCCCGGGGCGGACCACGCACGGCTTTACAATCGGACCTCAAATCGGGATCCTGTGCGGGTGGACAATCCTAACGGCATAATGATCAAAGCCCGGGGGCTCACCAAGGATTTCGGCGAGGTCCGGGCGGTGGACTCCGTGGATTTCGAGGTCCGGAAGGGCGAAGCCTTCGGCCTCCTGGGTCCCAACGGCGCGGGCAAGTCTACGACCATGCGCATGATAGCCAGCGTGTCGAGGCGGACGGGCGGGGAGCTCTCCATCCTCGGGTTGGATCCCAACGAGCACGGACCGGATATACGCGGCCACCTGGGGGTCGTGCCCCAGCAGGACAATCTGGACGTCGAGATCCGGGTCCGGGACAACCTCGTCGTCTACGGACGCTACTTCGGCCTGCCCATGAAATTCCTGGGGCCCAAGGCGGACGAACTGATCGAGTTCGTCCAGTTGACGGAAAAGGCCAAGGCCAAGGTGGACACCCTTTCCGGCGGCATGAAGCGGCGGCTCACCATCGCCCGGGCCTTGATAAACGAGCCCGATATCCTCCTGCTGGACGAACCGACGACGGGGCTCGATCCCCAGGCCCGGCACATACTCTGGGACCGGCTGTTCCGATTGAAGGAAGCCGGGGTCACCCTGGTGATAACCACCCACTACATGGACGAGGCGGAGCAGCTCTGCGACCGGCTCATCGTCATGGACAAGGGGAAGATCATGGCGGAGGGAACCCCCGCCCGGCTCATCCGGGAGTATTCGAGCCGCGAAGTGGTGGAGCTCCGCTTCGGTTCGGACAGAAACGCCGTCCTGGCCGGACAGCTGGCGGGATTCGGCGATCGCATCGAGGTTCTGCCTGATCGAATTCTCATCTACACCGACACGGGCGAGGAGGACCTTGCCCGCATCGTGGAACGAGGCCTCCGTCCCCTGACCTCCCTGGTCCGCCGCTCCAGCCTCGAGGACGTGTTCCTCAGGCTGACCGGCCGGAGCCTGATCGAATGAGCGACGCGATCAGTGTACACGCCGGCGCGTCGGCCTACTTCGGGCGGCGCCGAAGCGCCCGGAGCATGGCTTACGGAACCTGGTACGTGACGGAGCATCGCCTGCGGACGATGCGGGCATACCTGGGTTCCATCATCGCCGGCAGCGTGTTCAACCCCGTCCTCTACCTGTTCGCGTTGGGCGTGGGCATCGGCTCCTACATCGACTCGAACGCCGGAGCCCCGGGCATCGGGGGCGTGGGATACCTGGTCTTCGTCGGACCGGCCCTCCTGGTGAGCGCCGCCCTCACCGTGGCGTTCGAGGAATGCTCGTATCCGGTCATGGGGGGCTTCAAGTGGACGCGGGAGTTCTGGGCCATGAACGCGACTCCGATCGACGCCCGGCAAGTGGTGAACGGCGTCCTCCTTGCCGCGGGGTTCCGGATCGTTTTTACCGTGGCCGTGTTCTGGTGCTGTCTGGCGGCCTTCGGAGCTTCCCCCTCCGGCTATGGTTTCTTGGCCATGCCGGCCGCCGTCCTGTCCGGCTTGGCGTTCGGCTCCGTGATCATGGCGGTGGCGGCGAACCTGGAGGAGGACGACGGCTGGTTCCCGATCATCAACCGGCTCATCATCACACCGATGTTCCTGTTCTCGGGTACCTTCTTTCCCCTGGAAGGGCTGCCGATCTGGCTGCGGTGGCTGGGCTGGATATCCCCCCTGTGGCACGGGACGCAGTTGGGGCGCGCGGCCGCGTACGGCATGTCCGAACCGGTCTGGCTGACGCTTGTCCACGTCGCGTACATCGCGGGGATGCTGGGCGTCGGCCTCGGTCTTTCGTGGAGATCCTTCCGCCGGAGGTTGTCCAAATGATGCGGCGGATCTACGCCGGGCGTCCGCACACCGTCGTCCTCCGGGCCTTGTACGCCCTGAAGACGTCCGCGTGGTTCGTCGTGGTCTCCGGCTTTTTCGAGCCCGTGTTCTATCTCCTGGCCTTCGGGCTGGGCCTGGGGACCCTGGTGGGCGAGGTGACCGGGCCGCTGGGGCGGCCGGTGAGCTACGCGGCCTTCCTGGCCCCGGCCCTGCTGGCCACGTCGGCCATGAACGGGGCCATCTACGACTCGACCTGGAACGTGTTCTTCAAGATGCGCTTCGCCCGGCTCTACGAGGGCATGATCGCGACGTCCCTCGGTACCCTCGACATAGCCCTGGGCGAGATCCTCTACGCACTCCTGCGCGGACTGGTCTACGCCCTGGCCTTCCTGGCGGTCATGGTCGCCCTGGGCCTGGTCCCGAGCGCCTGGGGCATCCTGGCCGTGCCCGCTTCCCTGCTGATCGCCTTCGGCTTTTCCGCCTGCGGCATGGCCCTCACCTCCTACATGACCACCTTCCAGCAGATGGATTGGATCAATTTCTTCATGCTGCCGATGTTCCTGTTCTCCGCCACCTTCTACCCCATCACCGTGTACCCCGAGTACATCCGATGGATCATCCAGGCCTTCCCCCTCTGGCACGGGATCGAGCTGATCCGCGGCCTTACCCTGGGGCAGTTCGACGGATCGATACTCCGGCACGTCCTCTATTTCGCCGCGATGATCGCGGTCGGGCTTGCGGCTACGACCCGAAGGTTGACGAACCTGTTCATGAAATGAGGGATCCGGCCTGATGCGCCCGTGGTACGGGCGGGGAAGGCGGACGGGGACCCCCGCCCCCTAGGACCTCGCGGAGCCGGGGCCCCGGGCGGGGGACGATCCGCTCACTCGGGAAGTCCGCAGGACTCCGCGGAGTCCGGCCAGCAGTGCGTCGGCGTCCGCTTCGGTGTTGTATCCCTGGATCGAAACGCGGACGAACTTCCGATCCCCCCACAGGATCAGCGGAACCTCCACCCGGTACTCGTCGTAGAGCCGGGCCTTGGCCTCCGCAAGGTCGAGGGACTCCGGCAGGGGGGTCACCGCCATCTGGGCGAAGGCGTCCGAGTCCGGGGGGTAGGCGGGCTCCAGGCCGCTCAGGTCGGCGATCCGCTCCAGGGTCCGCCGCAGCAGGTCATGGCACTCCGAGCGCACCGAATCCCAGCCGTGCCGGGCCTGGAACCGGATCGCGTCGGGCACGGCCAGGTAGGCCGCGGGATCGTAGGTTCCGCTCCACTGCAGGAGGTCCAGGAACCTCGATCCGGAACCGGTTCCCGGAGGCTTCCGGTAGCCCCAGCTCACGACGAGGGCCCGGACCCTGTCCTGGAGCTCCCGCCGGACGTGGAGGAACGCGGACCCCTTCGGCGCCATCATCCACTTGTGGCAGTTCCCGGTGTAGAAGTCCGCGCCCAGGCCCGTCAGGTCCAGGGGGATCTGGCCGGGGGCGTGGGCTCCGTCGATCACGGTCACGATGCCGGAAGCCCGGGCCCGTCGGCAGATCTCCTCCACCGGCAGGCGCAGGGCGGTGGGGGAGGAGATGTGGCTCAGGAAGATCGCCCGGGTGCGGGGCGTCACGCCGGCCCACAGGGCCTCCGCCAGTTCGGCGCGGCTTCGGGAGGGCGGACCGATCGGCCTGCGCAGGTAGACGGCTCCCCTGCGGCCGCAGAGGTCCTGCCAGGCGAAGTCGCAGGCCCCGTACTCGTGGTCCGTGGCCAGCACCTCGTCCCCGGGCCCCAGGTCCAGACCGGCCGCGGCGAGGTTGACCCCGTGGGTGGCGTTCGGGACGAAGGCAAGGTCGTCGGGATCGGCGTTCAGATAGGCGCCCAGGGCGGCCCGGGCGCGGCGCAGCAGGCCCTCGTGCTCCCGGTCCAGGAAGAGGACCGGCTGGCGCTCCAGGCGGAGCTGCCAGCGCCTGTAGGACGCGAACACCCGCCGCGGGCAGGCTCCGAAGGAGCCGTGGTTGAGGAAACGGATTCCGGGATCGAGCAGGAATTCGGCTTCAAGTCCCCGCATGCCGCCCACTATAGTACGGATCCGCGGGGAGCATATAGCCGGTCACCGCGCCGCTCCCGTTTTCCGGGCCGCCAGGACGAAGTACCGGAACAGACCGAAGGGCACGGGCTTCCGGAGCCGGAGAATCTCGAACCCCGAGGACCGGACGAGGTCGACGAACTCGTCCAGCCGGAGCATGGATCCGTAGTCGTGCTCGGTCCGGTCCCGGAAGTACCTGCCCAGGCCGTATTCGAAGGATTCCACGGAGAGCTCCTCGATGAGGAAAAGGCCCCCGGGCCGGGTGACCCGGGAGATCTCCGCCACGCAGTCCCGCCACTCGGGGTAGTTGTGCAGTTCCCCCAGGACAAAGACCGCGTCAAAGCTCGCGTCCGCGAAGGCCAGGCGGGTCAGGGATCCGACGGACAGGTCGACGGGCAGGCCTGCGACCCGTTCCCGGGCCCGGTCCACCATCGCCGCGTCGGGATCCACCGCCGCCGTCCGTCCGGGGGAAAAGTACCTGTGCAGGAGGGCGGTCCCGGTCCCGTTGCGGCAGCAGTAATGCAGGGCCCGGCCGATCCTGCCCGGGGGAGCCGCGTCCCGGAGGGGTTTCACTTCGTATCGCTCGCGGACCCACATGCGCAGGGGGTTCCGCTCCAGGTTTTCCTCGAAGGTGGCGTGATCCATGACTTGCTCCTAAATTTTGGTTTTCCCGGTTAATTGCAGCCGGCTGGGGGGGACGGCGATCCGCGGCCGGATTCCGGGCTTTTCGCGGGCGAACTCATGCTCGTAGAAGCATGTCGCCCAGCGACACCCCCGCATGGTGTCGGCCCGCAGCGGCTACGGCGGTGTTTTGGGTGATCGCTTGTTTCGGACACCAGGTCGCGCAGGCGCCGCAGGCGTCGCAATCGTGGTTCCAGAGAGGCCGATTCCCCTCAAGCCGGATGTTTTCCCGCGGACAGGTCCTGACACAAATCCCGCAGCCATCGCACGCTTCCGATACTCGGTACCTGCTATCGAGCTTCCGCATCTGCCCGAGGGAAGCGCGATGCAGAAAGCCGCCCACCGCCGAGCCGAACCAGGCTCCGCGCTCCGGGGGAGATTTCCTCCTCTCCTGAACCGCCCGGACAATTTCCGGCAGGCGTTCTTCCACGGGTCGCGCGACGGGGCCGGACCGAAGACGTACAAATTCTATGAGGCCGGCCTGGGGATCCTGGGGATCTACTTCGACATAGCCCGGGGCGCGCACGATAAACCCGGCGTCCAGACCGCGGCCCTTGGAGCGGAGCAGCCGGTCGACCATGGGGAGGGTGTTGCAGGCCGTACCCCCGCAGCATGCCACCGCGTAGATGTATCCGACGTCGCTAAGGTCTATCCGGGCGAAAAATTCTTCCACGCTCCGCGGCGGGCCCCAGGCATAAACCGGGAACACGAATCCTGCGTGGGAGGAGCGCTCCACCTTCAGAGTTTGGTTCCGAAACTTCGCCAGGGGAGACAACCGGGTTCCGCCGATCGCCTCCGCGAGCCGCCGGGAAAGTTCAAGGCAATTACCGGTGGCGCTATAGTAATATAGGACACTGCTCATTTCATTCCTCCCTTTGTGACAAGGCACGGCTTACATCCTGCCTCGTTTTTTGTTCTCCGGGGCTGTAGAGTCCCTCGAAAAACCGGATCACCGGGTCGAGGTCCCGCTTGCTTTTCTCCGGGTCGTACCCCTCGTCCCAATCCAGGATCGCGACCTGGTAGCACCATTGGTAGCGGAGCACGTTGACGAGGCGCGAGACTTCCCGGACGTCGCAGGGCAGGATCCTGCCCGCCTCGATCTCTTCCTCCAGGATCCGGCCGACCTCCAAGTCGGCAAGTTGTTCCATCGCCCGTTTCAGGTAGGCGCGGATGCGCTCGTTCCGGGGGCATTCCATGAAGAAGAATCGGCACACATGAAGGGCTACGGGGTTATTCCCGAAGGCGTCCGCGGGGATCTCGAATAGGTGACGAAAGACGGAGGCTCCGCCGGCGGGCTGTCCCTCGGGGCCGGGGAGGGGTTGATGTACCATCCCCTCGACGGCGGCGATGATTTCCGCCAGGAGTTCATCCTTGCCCTTGAAATGGCGGTAGAAGGCGCTCTCGGTAAGGTTCACCGCCCGGGTGATCTCCTTGATCGAGGTGCCCTCGTACCCGTTCTCGGAGAAGAGCCGGATCGCGGCGCCCAGGATCCGGTCCCGGGTGGAGGGCTCCCCGGGCCTGCGGACCGGGCGGCCCATCCGCTTCGGGGCGGCGCGAGGGTTCACGGCGAACCTCCCGTCTCCGGCACGAGTCCGGCGGCCCGGCGCCCGTCCTTCCCGAACCCGGCGCAGGCCTCGAAGGCTTCCCGGCCGAGCGCGCCGTACAGGGCGGGGTCGAGCCGCCGGTTGTCCCGGAGCCTCCGGACGAGGACCAGGGCTTTCCGGGGGCAGCGATGAATGCACCGGGTGCAGAGGTCGCAGAGTTCCCCGGAATGCTCGGGGCCCCCCTGGGTCTTCCGCCACGCGCCATGGGGGCAGTCCCGGACGCAGAGGCCGCAGGAATCGCACCGGTCCGTCAACACCGCGAAGCTATCCCGCATTCGGATGAACCCGTCCAGTGCCAGGACCTGGAGGACCCAGGCCAGGGGGGTGTACCACTTCGGGGCGGGGATCCGTCCGGCGGTGGGCGGGGCCGCGGAGAATTCCGCTATGCGCCGGGCGATCTTCGCGGCCTTTCGGGGGAAGGCCCGCTCGAAGCGGTAAAGCCAACCGCAGAGCCTGTCCGGGACTACGCAGGTCACGTCGGTCCCGGGGGCACGGAGGGCGTAGGAGCCCACGACGGGGATGCCCCGGTCCCGGAGAATCAGGGCGGCCCGGCGGTTCGAGTCGCCGGTGTAGAGTTCGTAGGTGGTCACGAGTACCGCCTGCCGGTCGCCCCGGCCCCGCGGGATGCCCCGCAGGAAGTCCAGCATGACCGGAGCGGGCTTCAGGAAGTAGGTCGGGTAGCAGAGGACCAGGAGTCCCGGCTCGGCGGCCCGCCGGGCAGCACGGGGATCCTCGACGGACAGGACCTCGCAGGGAGTATCTGGACCCGCCAGCCTGCCCAGGAGGCGGGCGGCCACCTCGGTGCCGCCGACGCCGGAAAAATACAGGATGGCGACGGGGGCCCGCCCGCCGACCCCCGGGACGGCGGGATCAAACATGGTCTGCTCCCCCGCCCGCGGGCGCGAGCTTGCCGCAGCCGCAGCGGAGGAAGGTGCCCCAGTAGTGCCGGATCGTCCGGTTGATCAGGGCCCGGGGGACGACCTGGGAGATGAAGGCGATGACGCGGTTGACCGCCCCGGGGACGATGACCGCCCGGTTCCTGGCGACCCCGTCCAGGGTCGACCGTGCGATGCACTCGGGGGTGAAGCAGGCCCGGCGGGCGAGGGGACCCAGGTTGTCGATGTACCGGTTGACGTCCGGGGTGGTCCGGATGGCGTTCGGGCAGAGGACGCTGACGCCGACGGTGCCGCCCAGCTCCTCCCGGAGGGCCAGGCTGAAGTGGAGGACAAAGCTCTTGGTGGCCGCGTAGATGGGCATGGTCGGCATCGGGAAGAAGGCTCCCAGGCTGGCCACGTTCAGGATGGACGCATTCCGGCGCCTCAGGTCCGGCAGGAAGAGGCGGACCAGGCGGACCAGGGCCAGGGCGTTCAGTTCGATGGTGGCCTCGTGGTACTCCAGGGAGTGGTCCAGGAAGTGCCCCGGGGTGCCGATTCCCGCGTTGTTGATCAGAAGGTCGATGTCCAGGCCTTCCTCCTCGACCCGGTCTCGGAGCCGTTCCAGGGTGGAGGCCTCGGTCAGGTCGCCCTCGAGCCAGGCGGTTTCGACCCCGAACTCCCCCGCGAGTTCCCCGGCCAGGACGGGCAGTCCGCTGTCCGGCAGGGCCACGAGGAAGAGATCCATCCCTCGACGGGCACATTCCTCCGCCAGGGCCTTCCCGAGCCCCATGCTCGCCCCCGTGATCAGCGCCCGCTTACCTTGAAAATCCATACGATCCTCCGGCCGTTCCCTACCGCCGCCGTCGCTTCCGCGCCGCAACGCGCGCGCGTTTTCCAGCCGATCGACGTACGTTTCCGTTAAGTAAGTGAACGGTTACTTACATAATATCGTTGCCCGTGATTATTGTCAACCGCACGTGGATCGATAGAACGGCCGACTCTGCTTGAAACCAGTATATTTCAGGGAAGCGGACTCGATTTCCATCCCTACGGCCGCCAAGGGGGATCTTATGAATATCGAAGACAAGGACGAATTGCTGACCGCCCTCTCGGAGCGGTTCCGGAAGAACCCGGGCCGCCACCGGGGTATCGAATGGGCGGAGGTGGAGGCCCGGTTGCACGGTAGATCCGAGGCCTTCAAGACCCTGGGGGAGATGGAGCGCACCGGGGGCGAGCCCGACGTCATCGGACGCGACGACAAATCGGGAGAGTACCTTTTCTGCGACTGCTCCCCCGAGACTCCCGCGGGGCGTCGGAGCCTCTGCTATGACCGGCAGGCCCTGGATGCCCGGAAGGAACACAAGCCGGCGGGAAGCGCCGTGGAAGCCGCGGAGGCGATGGGGGTCGATCTGCTCACGGAAGCCGGGTACCGGGCCCTGCAGGAGCTCGGGGAATTCGACACGAAGACCTCCAGCTGGATCCGGACCCCCGCCGACGTCCGGGCCCTCGGGGGCGCCCTGTTCTGCGACCGCCGCTACGGCCGGGTCTTCGTCTACCACAACGGTGCGGACTCCTACTATTCCGTCCGGGGCTTCCGCGGGATGCTCAGGGTCTGAGGTTCCCGGGAACCGGTTCCGGGATCCGCGGCCGTTGCGTCCTCCCGGGTGCGGGCCTATACTTCTATAAAGGCCCCGGACGAGTCAGGTGGAGGCAGGACAGAACATGCCCGATAAAACCCATTCCCATCTTTTGGTTAGAGTGCTTGTGAAGGCCGCATTCGTGATCGCTGTGATGGCCGCATTGTTCTTCGGAACTGCGGGGAGCTTCCGGTATATGAACGGGTGGATATATCTCGGAACGATTACGATCACGCTGGGCACTGGAATAACGTTGCTGTATAGAAACGATAAGGCGTTGCTTGAAAAAAGAATCAATACAAAAGAAAAGGAAACGAAGCAGAGATTCATTGTCATCATCTCGGCCATTCTCATGACCGCGATATATGCGGTGCCCGGATTCGACTTTCGATTCGGATGGTCCGGAATGCCCGTTGTTCTCGTTGTGGCCGGGGAAATCGTACTTATCGTCGGATATTACCTGAATCTGAACGTGATGTTGATCAACAGCTATGCCTCGAGGGTCGTCGAGATCCAGGATAACCAGAAGCTCATAGATACGGGATTGTATGCGATCGTACGGCACCCCATGTACATGGCGATCTCCTTGGTGTACATAGGGACTTGTCTCGTCCTGGGATCCTATTTCGCGCTGATACCGTGCATGTTAATGATACTTGTCCTGGGATATAGGGCGGTCAATGAGGAAAAGACGCTGATGAATGGGCTGGATGGATATTCGGAGTACATGAAAAAAACAAGGTATCGAATCATTCCCTATATTTGGTGATATCTTGCCGTATCGCCGTGGGGTATAGACCGCACCCGTGCGAGCTTCGGTATGTGCAGAGGTGAAGTCCCGCCCGTATCCGTTCACGACCGCAAGGAGATGAATTTGGACATCCCCCGGATCTTCACCATCGCCGAAAGCGCCCACCGTATCCATAACCCGTTCACTCCCGAGAAGCTCGCCGTGCTCGGAGCGGCCCTGCGCCTGGAACCGGGGGCCCGGGTCCTCGACCTCGGCAGCGGGTCCGGGGAGATGCTGTGCACCTGGGCGCGCGATCACGGCGTCGTCGGCACCGGCGTCGACCTCTGCCGCTCGTTCAGCGAGCAGGCGAGATCGCGGGCGGGGGAACTCGGCGTGGCGGGCCGGGTCCGGTTCATCCACGGCGACGCCGCCGGTTACGTCTCCGACGAGAAGGTCGACGTGGCAGCCTGTGTCGGCGCCACCTGGATCGGCGGGGGAGTCGCCGGGACCGTCGAGCTTCTGTCGCGGAGCCTGCGCCCCGGAGGGATCCTCCTCATCGGCGAGCCTTACTGGCGGAACCTGCCGCCGACGGAGGAAGTCGCCAAGGGGTGCCTCGCCGGCTCGATCTCCGACTTCCTCCCGCTTCCGGAGCTCCTCGCGTCCTTCGGCCGCCTCGGCTGTGACGTCGTCGAGATGGTCCTGGCCGACCAGGACGGCTGGGACAGGTACGAGGCGGCCAAGTGGTTCACCATGCGTAGATGGCTGGAAGCCAATCCCGGCGACGAGCTGGCGGAGGAAGTCCGGGCCCGGCTAAGCTCGGAACCGGAGCGCCACGCCCGGTATACGCGGGTATACCTGGGCTGGGGCGTGTTCGCGCTGATGCCGCGGTGATGCGCGAGGGTTTGACCGTCCGCCGATTAAAGATTATGATAATAGTAATATATGATTCTTGGGCCGCATGCCGAAAGCCCGGTCTTCGGGGGAGGGACCTGCGATGAAGGGAATACCGTACGTCAATTTCAACGGGAACTGCGAGGAGGCCGTACGCTTCTACCACTCCATCCTGGGAGGGGAGCTGGAGCTTCTGCGATTCAAGGACATACCGGAGGGCGGCGGAATGCGTCCGGGCGGGACATGGAACGACAAGATCATGCACGGGTCCCTGAAATTCAAGGGCGGTAACTACCTGTACTTCAGCGATTCCTGGGAGGAGAATCCGGTCACCGTCGGATCGAACGTGACCGTCCACCTGGAGGTGGATTCCGAGAAGGACGTGTACACCTTCGTGGAAAAACTGGGCGCCGGAGGTACTATCCAGATGCCCGCGGCAAAGGTTTTCTGGGGCTCCGTATACGGAAGCGTCGTGGACAGGTACGGGGTCTGTTGGGGAATCGAATACCAACTCTGATTTCCGAGGTACGTTCGTTCCTAATTCGCGGAACGAAGGAGCGTGTATGGCCGGCAAACCGGTTCCCTGTCTCTGGTTCAACAATACCGCCAAGGAAGCCGTGGAGTACTACCTCTCCATCTTCAAGGGAGGGCGGATACTCTCGATCGATCATTACACGGAGGTGGGAGAAGAGATCACGGGCCACAAGAAGGGCGATATCGTGACGATCGAGTTCGAGATACTGGAAACGAGGTTCATCGCCCTCAACGCGGGCCCCGAGTTCTCGTTCAATCCGTCCGTATCTTTCACGATAGAATGCTCCGATCAAGAGGAGATCGATTACTATTGGGAACGGCTGTCGAGCAAACCCGAGGCGGAGCAGTGCGGATGGCTCCAGGATAGATACGGCGTATCGTGGCAGATCGTCCCCAGGATGCTTTCGGAGGCGTTGCTGAACGGAACCCCGGAACAACGGCGGAGGCTGACGGAAGTCTACATGGATATGAAAAAATTCGACCTCGAAAAACTGGAGGCCGCCTTGAGGACGGAACCATGAGCGGAACCCCCAAGGGCGGGACGCAGGCCGAAAAATTCCGGCGCATGGTGTTCGCGAAGGTCTACCCGCTGTACCTCGAGAAGGCGGCGAAAAAGGGACGCTCGAAGGAAGAAGTGGACATGGTGATCAGCTGGTTGACGGGATACGACGAGCAAGGGCTGCGGAAGCGGATCGAGGAGGGGTGCGATTTCGAGACCTTCTTCGACGGGGCCCCCCGGTTCAATCCCGACGCCGTCAAGATCACGGGGCTGATCTGCGGCTGGCGGGTCGAGGAGATCGAGGATCCCCTGGTCCGCAAGGTCCGGTACCTGGACAAGCTCGTCGACGAACTGGCCCGGGGCAAGGCGATGGACAAGATCCTGAGGAAGTAGCTGACCGGGCCCGGGGTGTCGTAGAATAGGGATGTTCCCAGACCCTCGAGCAGGAGGCAATCCATGTCCGCGTCCCTTCCGATCTGCCGTGTTCCCGAATCGAAGACCGCCGTGTCCCTCGACCTCTCCATGGCGGCCCGGCACGGCCTGGTGACCGGGGCCACGGGCACGGGCAAGACCGTCACCCTCCAGGCCCTGGCCCAGGGCTTTTCGGAAGCGGGGGTCTCGGTCTTCTGCTGCGATGTGAAGGGGGATTTGTCGGGCATCGCCGCGCCGGGGGGGAACAATGCCAAGATCGGGGCAGCCTTCGGCAAGCTCGGGCTTCCGGAGCCGGCCTGGAAGGGCTGCCCGGCGGCGTTCTGGGACGTCTTCGGAAAGAAGGGGCATCCCCTCCGGGCCACGGTCTCCGATCTGGGCCCTCTGCTCCTGGGGCGCCTCATGGGGCTGTCCGACGTGCAGGCGGATTCCCTGCGCCTGCTGTTCCGTATCGCCGACGAAAAGGGACTGCCCGTCCTGGACCTGGCGGATCTCCGCGCCCTGATCGGCTGGGCAACGGACAACGCCGCCGCCCTCAAGGCCGAATACGGCCTTTTGTCCTCCGCCAGCCTGGGCGCCCTCCAGCGGTCCGTTCTGGTGCTGGAGGATTCCGGGGCCGGCAGGTTCTTCGGGGAACCCGCCCTCCAGATCGGGGACCTGATCCGGACGGCCCCGGACGGGCGCGGCATGGTACACGTCCTGGCCTCCGAGGATCTCATGGCCGAGCCGACTCTGTACGCCACGGTCCTCCTCCATATCCTCGGGGAGCTTTTCGAGGAGCTTCCCGAGGCGGGGGACCTCTCCAAGCCCCGGCTCATCCTCCTGCTGGACGAGGCCCACCTCCTCTTCGACGACGCCCCCAAGGCCCTGGTGGACGCGGTGGAGCGGACCGCCCGGCTGGTGCGGTCCAAGGGTGTGGGCCTGTGGCTGGTCACCCAGAGCCCCCTGGACGTGCCCGAATCGGTGCTGGGCCAGCTGGGAAACCGGGTGCACCACGCCCTCCGGGCCTACACCCCCAAGGACCGCAAGGCCGTCGACTCGGTGGCCAACAGCCTTCGTCCCAATCCCCGGGTGGACGCCGCGGCGGCCATCACGGAGTTGGGGGTGGGGGAGGCCCTGGTCTCCTTCCTGGACGCCGACGGCCGTCCGACCCCGGTGGAGCGGGCCCGGGTGGTTCCCCCCGCCTCCCGCATCGGCCCCCTCTCGCCCGAGGAGCGTTCCGCCCTGGTCGCGGCCTCTCCCCTGGGTACCCGGTACGACAAGCCCGTGGACCGCGAATCCGCCTACGAGATGCTCCGGGGCCGGATGGCGTCGACCGGGTCCGGAACCTCAGGCGGACAGGGGGCGGGGACTCGTTCCCCGGGGAAGGCCGGCCCCGGGGCGGGTTCCCGGGAACCCACCATCGAGGAGATCGAGGCGGAGCTCCGGGGCTGGCCGATGCCGTCCCGGACCGAGCCGGAGTACCCCGACTACGCCGAGGAGCCTCCCGCCCGCCGGGCGCCGGTCTCCCGGTCCTCGGGGGGGAGCCGGCCCGCGGCGCGATCCGGTTCTCGGTCCGTCCGATCCGGGGGCTACGCGGCTTCGGGGGGCTCCTTCGCGGAGGACCTGGCACGTCTGGCCCTCTCCGCCGCGGGCCGGGAGTTGGGGCGGCAGGTCGTGCGGGGCCTCCTGGGCACGCCGAGCCGACGACGCCGCTAGCACGGGGAGTCGAAAGCCCGTGACCGTGCTCCGGGACGGAACGGGAACGCCCGCCGCGGAGCATCCGGGAACTCGAGCGGGCGGTGATCAAGAGCGTCGGAGAAAACGAGCTCATCGGGGAGAACCAGGGATGAACGTCACGGTCTGGGGTTGCCGGGGCTCCATCACATCGCCCGGCAGGGATACGCTCCGGTACGGGGGAGAGACGACCTGCCTTGAGATCGTCACGGACGGCGGCGACCGAATCGTCATCGACGCGGGATCCGGTCTCCGGAGGCTCGGGCAGCATATTTTGAAGGATCCCGACGTCGCGGACATCACCCTCCTTCTGACCCACGCCCACTGGGACCACCTGGTGGGCTTCCCCTTTTTCCGGCCCGCGTTTTTCTCCAAGTACACGATCACTCTCTGCGGAGGGTCCGATCCCCGGATCTCGGTGCTCAAATCCCTGCGGCACCAGATGGAGCCGCCGTATTTCCCCGTCGACATGAGCGTAATGAAGGCGAAGTTCGTCACCGGCTGCACCTGCGGCTGCTCGGAATGCGGAAACGAGCTCGCCGTAGGGAGCGGATCCCATCGCTGCGAATCCATTCCCCTGAGCCATCCCAACGGCGGATACGGGTTCAAGCTTACGGACAACCGGGGGCGGGCCTTCGTCCTGCTCACGGACAACGAGCTGCGGTATCGGCACGAGACGGGACTGGACCGCGAAGGGTACGTGGAGTTCTGCAGGGATGCCCGCCTCCTCTTCCACGACGCCTGCTACACCGAGGAGAAGTACGAGAGGACGAGGACCTGGGGGCATTCGACCTACAAGGACGCGATCGACCTCGCGATCGACGCCGGCGTGGAGCGCCTCGGGCTGTTCCACCACAATCCCGATCGAGGCGACGACGAGATCGACGGGATCCTCGGGTGGTGCCGTTCGTACATCTCGGGACGGGGGAGCGGACTTGACTGTTTCGCCTGCGCGGAGGGAATGACCCTGGCCGTATGACGACCGCTGGCCGGTTCCGGCGACCGGGGAAGCCGCCGCGGAGGCTTGCGGCGCCGCCTTCGCCGCGCCACAATGATAGCGGCTGCGATATTACCGGGAGGTTCCCATGATCTTCATTCCCGCCGGATTGGCCGCCCTGGCCGTCCTCTTCTTCTTCCTGGGCCGGGGGCAGGGCCGGAAGGCCTACGACATGCAGACCACCGAGACGAGCTCGGCGGCGGACCTTGCCCGGCTGGCCTCGGACATCGCCCAGGAGATCGGGGCCGGTTCCCTGGCCCAGACCGCGGAGATCAAGGGCACGATCGAGTGCGACGCGCCCCTGTCCGCGGAGATGTCCGGGACCGGGTGCGTCTGGTACCGGTCCGTGGTGACCCGGGAGTACGAGGAGCCCTACACCGAGCGGGACTCGGACGGCAAGACTCGGTCCGGAACCCGCAGGGGCTCGGAGACGGTCTCGTCCAACGAGCGTCGCGTCCCCTTCCGGGTCCGGGACGCCTCGGGCTCCTGCGAAGTGGACCCCGAGGGCGCGGCCATGGACGGGGAGAGGGTCCTGTCCCGGTTCGAGCAAGGCGATCAAGGCCCGAGCCTCAGCTTCGGGGGTCTGACCGTCCGGTTGGGCGGGATCGGCGCGGGGCGCAGGACGATCGGCTACCGGCTGGAGGAGTGGGCGGTGCCGACGGGCCGAGCGGTCTACGTGCTGGGTGAGGCCCGGGACGACGGAGGCCGCCTCCGGGTGGGCAAGCCCTCCGCCAAGGGCGGCCGCTTCCTGGTCTCCCTCAAGACCGAGGAGGAGCTGGTTCGCGCCGCGAAGTCCGGCTCCACGATCCTGACGGTGCTGGCGGGACTGTTCACGGCCGCGGCCGTCGTAGTCCTGGTCCTGGTGCTGACCGGCGTGATCTGAAGCCCTTCCCGAAAAGACGGGCGCCCCGAAGGATCGGGGCGCCTCTTGTTTGACTGTACGGTCCGGTCCGCAGAAACCTCGGCGGCCGGCCTCTATTTTAGACCTTCGTTCTCAGAAGGCCAGGACGATCACCGCCGCGGCCACGGCGGCAAGGCTGGCCGCAGCGTAGGCGATCAGGGTCAGGGTGCTCTTCCTCATATCGTCCTCTCCTCGGCGGCCTTCGAGCCGCCCGTCCCGGCGGTCCGGGACCGCCAGGCTTCCTGTATGGTTTCCATGCCTATGCCCAGTTCCTCCATCCGGACGAAGAGCTTCGGGAGCTCCTCGGAGAAGAACCGGTCCCTGCGCTCCCGGGCCGCCACGGCGGGCCCGTCCTCGGCCAGGAAGTACCCGGTGCCCCGCTCGCAACGGGCCACCCCCCGGTCCGCCAGGGCCGCCAGGGCCCGGGCGGCGGTGTTGGGGTTCACCTGGAGGGAGACCGCCAGGTCCCGGGCGGAGGGCAGACGCTCCCCGGCGGTCAGGGCGCCGGACACAGCCTGGGCCGCAAGGTCGTCGGCGATCTGCTCGTAGATGGGGGACGAATCATTGAACCTCATCGACCGCTTCCTTCTCCGCCACGCGGAAGTACCCGTAGACCGCAGCGGCGGCCCAGGAGAACCAGCCCCAGGCCCGGAAGACCCAGATCAGGACGGGCTCGGAGGCCGGGTCGAAATCGGGCCGGAACCGGTAGGAGAAGTGCCGGTTCCCCAGGGCTTCCCGGCCCTCCGGGGTGGAAAGGAGCATCCCGAGGACGAAGAGGAAGCCCAGGAACGCGGCCCAGGCCGAGAACAGGGCCCCCGCCTTGACCAGGGAGAGCTTGCCGAACCGGGCCGAGGCGGCCAGGGAAGCGGTCACGAAGAAGAGGTAGCCGAAGACGCTCCCCTCGTCCAGACCGGCCAGGGGGTTGAAGACCACCCCCGGGGAGGCCTTGAGCAGGGCCGCCAGGCCCTCCAGGATCGCGGACAGTCCCGACGCCGCCAGGGCCGCGGCCAGGGGGTACACGACCACATACGAGACGAAGGCCGCCGCGTACTTTTCGAAGGACGTGGCCGGCAGGAGGATCCAGTCGGACCCGCCCCGGCCGTTGTGCATCTGGGAGAAGGCCCGGCCCGCCAGGAGGACGCCGCCCAGCCAGATCAGGAAGGCCCAGCCGCTTTCGCCGGAGTGGCGGGAGGGGTGGTTGAGGAACGCGGCACCGCCCAGGAGGATGGAAAGGACGTTCAGACCCGCCAGGGCCCCCAGGGCGATGAGGAAGGGGGAAAGGTCCTCGAGCAGGCGGTTGCGGGCGAGGAGCGCGACGCGCTCCGGGGAAAACGGCGTACGTACGGTTGTATCGTTCATTTGAGGTCTCCTGCGTCGGGGTTGTAGGGGCCGGGATTCCGCCCTTCCAGGGCGGCCCGGAAGGCCTCGGGGCGGGACACGGCGGCGGTGAAGGCCAGTTCCAGGTCCGCGCAGCTGCCGGGCTTGGCCAGGAGGGCCGTCCAGCCCAGGGCGTCGCGCTCGGCGTAGATCACCGGCCGGCCTTCAAGGCCGGGAAGCCGTTCCACGGACAGCCGGTCGGACAGGGCCGAGGCGGGGAAGGAGCAGAGGATCTTCCCGCCGTGCAGGATGACGACGGGATCCAGTAGGTTCTCCAGGTCCCGGGCCTGGTGGGTGGAGACCACGATCACCCGGTCCGGCGTGGACGCCGCGGCCAGGGCCCGGCGGAACTGGGCCTTGGAGGGGATGTCCAGGCCGTTCGTGGGCTCGTCCAGGAAGACCGCCCGGGACCCGCCGGCCAGGGCGGCGGCCACCGCGAACTTCTTACGCTGGCCGTAGGACATCTTGGCCACGCTCTTCCCCGGGTCCACCGCGAACTCCTCGAGGAGGGACCGGAAGAGCCCGGCGTCCATGGCCGGACGGAAGGCCCCGTAGCGTTCCAGCCAGGTCTCCGGGGAGAGGGCGGGGCCCCAGGGGTCCTCGGGGACGAAGCAGACGTCCGCCAGGACCGCGGCGGACCTCGACCCCGGGCGTTTCCCGAAGACTTCCACAAGCCCGGAGGCGGGGAACAAGG
This sequence comes from Spirochaetota bacterium, assembly GCA_022703505.1. Lineage (GTDB taxonomy): Bacteria > Spirochaetota > Spirochaetia > Treponematales > UBA12059 > JAAYUR01. The sequence continues at coordinate 131,230 of JAKLDN010000002.1, forward strand.
CCCCCGCCCCCAGCTTGAGGAGACTCGTCTTGCCGGCCCCGTTCAGGCCGAGGAGGCCGACCGTGGATCCGGCCTCCATCGCAAGTTCCAGGCCCTCGAAGAGCGGCCGTTTGCCGTACGCGAACGTCACGGCGTCGAATCGAACCATGATTACCTCCATGGTGTATTAGTGTAGTAATACACTAGCGTGATCTTGAAAAGAAGTCAAGGGGATTCGGATGAATTTTCCGCGGCATCCGTCCGCGGGAACCGGAACTCGGCTTCGAGGAGCGGTTTCCGTCCCGACGTCTCGTCTTGCGTCCCCTCGGGGCGCCCGCCTATACTTTCGCCATGTTCGATCCGCCGATTCCCGGCCGGCACGATGTCCGGATCTGCGTCGTGGGGGGAGGGGGCTCCGGGGCCGCCCTGGCCTACGACCTGGCCCTGCGGGGCTTCTCCGTCCTTCTCCTGGAAAAGGGCGAGTTCACCTCGGGCACCACGGGCCGCCACCACGGTCAGCTCCACTCGGGGGCGCGGTACGCCGTCGGGGACCGGGCCATCGCCCGGGAGTGCATGGAGGAAACCCTGGTCCTCCGCCGCATCGTGCCGGAGGCGATCGAGTACAACGGAGGCATCTTCGCCGCCATCCGGGACGACGAGGCGGACTACGCCCCCGCCTTCGTGTCCGCCTGCCTCGAGTCGGGCATCCCCGCCCGGGAGATCCCGGTCACCGAGGCCCGGGCCCTGGAGCCGGTCCTGAATCCCGCGCTCAAGCGGGCGGTCTGGGTTCCCGACGGCACCCTCGACGCCTACCGCCTGGCTGCCTCCTTCCTGGCCGCGGCGGCCGCCCTGGGCGCGGACCTCCGGGCCTTCACGGAGCTGGTCGGGATCGAGGTCTCGGACGGCCGGATCCGGGGCGGGACGGTCCGGGGGCCCGACGCCCGGGAGGAGCGGGTTTCCTTCGACGTCCTGGTCAGCGCGACCGGGGCCTGGGCGGGGAGGGTGGGCAGCTTGGCGGGCCTGGACATCCCCGTGACCCCCGCCCCGGGAACCATGGTGGCGGTGCGGGGACGGCTCTCGGACCTGGTCCTCTCCCGCCTCGCGCCGCCGGGGGACGGGGATATCCTGGTGCCCCAGCGGGGGCTCTCCATCATAGGCAGCACCCAGAGCCGGGCCGACTCCCCCGAGGGGATCCTCCCGACCAGGGCGGAAATCGAGTTCCTCCGGGTCCGGGCGGACGAGCTGGCCCCGGGCTTTTCCCGGGCCCCCTTCCACGCGGCCTGGGCCGCGGCTCGGCCCCTGGCGGGACGGGCGGCCTCGGACGCGGAGGGCCGTGGGATCAGCCGGGACTTCGCCGTCCTGGACCACGGGGCCGAGGGGGTGTCCGGGATGTTCACCCTGATCGGGGGAAAGGCCACGGTCCTCAGGGCCATGGCCCGGAAGGCCGCGGACGCGGTCTGCGGCTTCCTGGACGTCGAGGAACCCTGCCGGACCGCGGACTACCCCCTGCCGTCCTGGAGGGCCCTATGATCGAAGTCAACTTCAGGATCCGGGACGGGAAAGACTTCGTGGAGCTGTCCGGAGGCTTCCCGGAGGATGCGACGGTTCTGGACGCCCTGGAAACCCTCCGGGCCCGGGCCGAGGGAGCTGCCCCGGCGGCCCGGGTGCCCCACTACCGGCACTCCTGCCATCACGGGTCCTGCGGAACCTGCGGGGCCGTAGTGAACGGGCTTCCGTCCCTGATGTGCCTGTCCCGGCTTTCGGACCTGGCCGCCCCGCGGCCCCGGGAGCCCGGGGGTCCCGCCGTGGAACCCTCGCACGGACCTTCCGGAGAGCTCGTCGTGACCCTTGAGCCCCTGACGCGGGGAAGCCTGGTCGCGGGGATCGCCGCCCGGCCGACGTCAGCCCTGGAGGGCATCCCGGAGGAGTACTCCTACCTGCGTCCCTCGGAGGACGCGGGCCGGGCGTCCCTTCCCGCGGATCCGACCCGGGATGGAGAAAAGCTCCCGGCCCTGGACGGGGCGGTTAGCCCGCCCCTTTCCGGCCGGGTCCGCTTCGAGGCCTGCATCGAGTGCGGACTCTGCTCCGCGGCCTGCCCGGTGACGGCCCCCTTCCTGGGGCCCGCGGCCCTGGCGGCGGTCAACCGCCACCGGGAGAAGGCCCCCGAATCCGCGGAAAGCATGCTCGCCCTGGCCGCCGGGGCCGACGGGGCGCCTGCCTGTGAAAGGCACCTGCACTGCTCCCGGGTCTGTCCCCAGGCGGTGTACCCGGGAAAGCACATCCAGCTGCTCCGAAAGGCCCTGGCCGGGCGGGCTCAGTAGAACCCGATTTCCCGCACGTGGAGCCGTGCCCGGAAGGCCTTCTTGTAGGCCGTTACCGCCAGACTCCTGAGTTTCCTCACGTCCAGGGGAAAGGCCGCCCCGAAGTCGCCCTTCACGAAGGCGGACCAGGGGATGCGGATTTCGGACCACCCTTCGGTCACCGGGAGGGGGGCACTGTAGAAGGCCCAGGGAAAGACCATGGAGGTCGTGCGCAGGAAGATGTAGTAGCCGTCCCCGGCGCCCCGGGCGATCAGGCGGATGCCCTGGTGCTTGGACCCGTCGTAGTGGGAGGATCTTCCTTCCTTCAGGAGCAGACGGGCCTGGATGAAACCGCCCCGGTTCTCCAGCCGCACCTCCCCGGTCAAGGCCAGGTAGGGCCCCTCCGCGTCCCCCTCGATCCCCAGGCGGAGGTCCGAGATCCCTCCCATCACCCGGTCGGAGAAGCCTTCCCATCGGGTCCCCAGGGAGGAGATGCCGGTGCGGAAGTCGTCCAGGAGAAGCGGGGTCATGGGAGCTCCTTCCGCGGGGGCCCGGGGCGCGAACAGCGCGGCCAGGGACAGGCACGCGAACATGGATTGGAAAGACAGCGGCTTCATATCAGGAAAGGTATGCATATTATGATCCGGGAGCAATCCTTTCCCGGTGTCACGAACCTTGTGAAAAAGCCGAGGGCGCCTTGACCGTGTTTCGGAACCCCTCCTATACTCCGCCCATGAAATTCGCCCCGGCCCTCCTGGCGGCCCTCGCCCTCGCTTCCTGCGCGGCGGCCCCGGCGACACCGCCGGCCGACTCGGCGCCCGCGACTCCGGCAGCCCCGGTGCTCTCCGCCGGAGACGAGGCGGCGATCCGGGCGGCCGTGGCCCTCCGCGCCCGGGCCGTCGCGGAAGGCGACAAGGCCCTGTACCTGAGCCTCCTGGCCCCGGGCGACCCGGCCTTCCTCCTGGAGCAGTCCCGGTGGTTCGACTACCGGCTTTCCGCAGTACTATCCGAGTTCATCCTGGAGGTCGAGTCCCTGGAGGCCTCAGGGCCGGGGGAATGCGCGGTCGCCCTCCGCCAGAGATACCTTTATGGGCCGAACGGGGAGGTCCGGGACTGCCGCTTCGTCCAGCTCTACCGGAAGGTCGACGAAACCTGGCTGGACGCGGACATCGCCTTCCGGACCCTCCAATCCGGGCACATGGAGGTCCGGTACGACGAGGGAGTGGACGGGCTCCGGGCGGCCCGCATCCTGGGGGACGCCGAGAAGGCCTGGACCACGGTCCGGGATTCCTACGGTGAGGCCCCTGCCCGCAGGACCGTGGTGAAACTCTTCTCGACCCAGGAACTCCTGCGCCAGAACACCAAGATCACCATCGGCCGCCTGTTCTACGGCTGGGGGGAGCCCGGGGAGTCCATCAAGCTCTTCGTCCGGCCCGACCCCTCCCGCTCCTACGTCCCCGTGCTGGCCCACGAACTGGTCCACGTCGTCACCCTGGAGACCAGCAAGAACCTCTGCTCCTGGTTCGCCGAGGGCCTGGCGAACCGATTCGGGAACTTCGCCGTCCTGGGCGGGACCTACCTCGACTCGGGGTACCACAAGCCCTCCGAGTACGACCGCAGCGTCCGATGGCTCGGGTCCGTGGACTCCCAGACCATCGACGACGAATACGAGTGGGGGATCTACGGGGGGATGTCCGGGGCGGTCGTGGGCTTCCTGGCCGAGCGCTACGGCCCGGACGCGCCCCGGGCCGTGGTCCGGGCCCTGGCCGCGTACCCCCAGGTCCAGGAAGGCTATGTGTACGCCGAGCACGACGCCCGGTTCCGGGGCTACCTCGACGGGGCGATGAAGACGGCCCTGGGGGTCGGCCTCGAGGAATTCGACCTGGCCTGGCGGGAGTGGATCCGGAACCGGGTGAAATGAGCCGGTTCTCCGGCCCCCCGGACGCGCCGGGCTCGAAGGGGAGACGTCCATGCCCACGATGAACGAGATCTACGCCGCCCACGCCGACCGCTACGACGAGCTGGTATCCCGGGAAGACCGGGAGGGCAGCCTGGGCCGGGAGCTCGGGCGCCTGGTGCCGGCGGGGGCCGCCGTACTCGAACTGGGGGCCGGGACCGGGAGGGTGACGCGCCTCTACGCGGGCCGCGTCCGGAGCGCCCTGCTCTGCGACCGCTCGGCCCACATGCTCGGCCGGGCCCGCTCGAACCTCGCGGATTTCCGGGACCGCCTGGAGTTCCGGGTACTGGACATCCGGGAGGCCGGAACCCTGGAGGGCGGATTCGACGTGATCCTGGAGGGCTGGGCCCTGGGGCACTGCGCCCTGGAGGAATACGAAAGGCTGTCGGATTTCCTTTCGGGAACCCTGGCGGCCCTGGACGCCCTGCTGGCGCCCGGGGGGCGGATCGTCCTCGTCGAGACCCTCGGCACGAATGCGGACCGCCCCGCCCCTCCGGGAGAAAGGCTGGCTCGTCTCTACGATCTTCTGGAGCGGGACCACGGGTTCCGCCGCACGGTCATCCGGACGGACTACGAGTTTCCCACGGTAGAGGAGGCCCGCCGGGTCCTGGGCTTCTTTTTCGGCCCCGACAGGGAGGGGCGGATTTCCGATCGGATCGTGCCGGAGTGGACGGGGATCTGGGTTCGGGAAAGGGGTTGAGATGGAAGCGATGAGGATCGCACGAAAGGACGGAACCTTCATCACCACCGAATTCCACGGGAACGGCTCGCCGGTCCTGGGTGTGGTGGTGTCCGGCATGGGCTACACCTACCGGAATCCCCTTCTGTACTACGCCGTGAGCCTTCTGGCGGAATCCGGGGCGGACTGCCTCCTGGTGGACCTGCGGTACTACGAGGACGAAGGGTTCCGGGCCCTGGACGAGGCGGGGAAGGACGCCCGCTTCGAGGCCGACGCCGCGGCGGTGGCGGACGCGGTGGAGCGGGAAGCGTCCCGCAGGGAGCGGATCGTCCTGGCCGGCAAGTCCCTGGGCACCAGCGTGATCCGCCGCTGCCTGCGCAGGCCGTCGGTCGCCGAGAAGTCCTCCCTGATCCTCCTGACCCCCGGCTCGGAGTGGTCCGCCTTCATCCCCGAGCTGGTACGGTCGGGGCGGCCGGCCCTGGTGGTCGGGAGTTTCGGGGACAGGTACTACCCGGTCCCGAACCTCGACGAGCTCCGGGCGGCCCCCCGGGTGCGCCGGCTGGAACTGGAGGCGGGGGACCATTCCCTGGAGACCGGGGACGCGGTCCGGGACGTGGAAACCCTGGGGCGGGTGGTTCAGGTCATGAAGGAGTTTCTGACGGAGACGGCTGGGCCGGCCCGGTAATCTGGGCCGCGGGGGGACGCCCGCTCCCTCCGCCGATTCACGTTTCCATCCGTCCATTCCCCGGGCCCGGCGTTTGAGCCTTAGGTTGAAAAATTCTCGCGATTTTCCTTGCATTCTGACTTTGCCGTATTAAACTTATTAAAGTACCGAAATACCCAAATATGATCATCCCGTACGAGCACGGTACGAGGAGGCGGTTCATGGGTGATACGAGAGTCGCGGGAACCCCGGCCCGGGGCCTGGCGGGAGCAACCCTGGGGTTCTTCATCGGCTTTGCGGCGGTATCCTTGTTCGGACCCACGGTCCGGTACCTGCAGGAGGCGGCGGGCTTCGGTCCGGTCCAGGCGGGCCTCCTGGTTTCGATCCCGAGCCTGACGGGATCCCTCCTCAGAATACCTTTTTCAGCTCTGGTGGACACCACCGGGGGACGTAAGCCTTTCCTGGTCCTCCTGGGCCTTTCGGCCGCGGGCCTGGCGGGCCTCTGGTTCCTGCTCTCCGGGGATCCCGCGGGCCTTCCGGGACGCTTCCCCGGTCTCCTGGTCTTCGGGGCCCTGGGGGGCTGCGGCATAGCCACCTTCTCCGTGGGGATCAGCCAGACCTCCTACTGGTATCCCCAACGGATGCAGGGGGCGGCCCTGGGGGTGTACGCCGGGCTCGGCAACCTGGCCCCCGGGATCTTCGCCTTCCTGCTCTCCGCCCTGTCCCTGCCCCTGCTGGGCCTGTCCGGATCCTACCTGGCCTGGCTGGGGATCCTGGCCGCGGGCACCGCGGGCTACGCCCTGCTGGGGCGGAACGCCCCGTACTTCCAGCTGCGGTCCTCGGGCCTGGGCCCCGAGGAGGCGGCCCGCCGGGCCCGGGAAGACCACGGCCAGGAGCTCTTCCCCCGGGGGAGCGTCCGGGAAAGCCTGGCCGCCTCCGCCTCGGAGTGGAGGACCTGGGCCCTGACGGGGATCTACTTCACCACCTTCGGGGGCTTCCTGGCCCTGACCGCCTGGCTGCCCAAGTACTGGGGCTCCTACTTCGGCCTCTCCCTGGGCGCCGCGGGGAGCCTGGCTGCCCTCTTCTCGGTCTCCGCCTCCCTGTTCCGGGCGGCAACGGGGGGAGTCTCGGACCGCCTGGGAGGGGCGAGGACCCTCGCCCTGGCCCTGGGGGTCATCGTCCTGGGCTCCGCGGGGCTGGCCCTGTCGGGGTCCGCGGTCCTCTCCGCCGCGGCCAGCCTGGTCCTGGCCCTGGGCATGGGGGCCGGGAACGCGGCGACCTTCAAGCTGGTGCCCCAGCTGGTCCCCCGGGCCGTGTCCGGGGCGGTGGGCTGGGTGGGGGGCCTGGGGGCCTTCGGGGGCTTTTTGATCCCCAACGGCCTGGCCCTCTTCCTGGGAACCGGGGGCCGGGGGGATCCCGGGTACGCCCGGGGGTTCTGGATCCTGGTACTTCTGGGCCTGGCCTCCCTGGGTCTGGTCCGGACCCTCGCCCCAGGCGCGGCCCGGGAAAGGAGCTGACCATGCCCAAGGTCGTCCGTACCACGTGCAGTTACTGTTCCGTGGGCTGCAATTTCGACGCCGTCTACGACGACGAGGGGAAGCTCGTGTCCTTCCTCCCCGCCAAGGACTATCCCGTGAACCGGGGCAGCTCCTGCCCCAAGGGCTTCCACCTGCTCAAGGCCCTGGAGGTCCCGGAACGGGGGGCGACGCCTCTCCTGCGGAATCTCCGAGGGGACCTGGAGCCCGTGGACTGGGACCGGGCGATATCGGTCTTCGTGGAAAGGTTCAAGGCCGTCCGGGACCGCCACGGGCCCGAGTCCGCGGCCTTCCTCTCCACGGGCCAGATCCCCATGGAGGAGATGGCCCTCCTGGGGGCCTTGTTCAAGTTCGGCATGGGCTTCGTGCACGCCGACGGGAACACCCGGCAGTGCATGGCCAGCGCGGCGGTGGCCTACAAGCAGTCCTTCGGCTTCGACGCCCCGCCCTTCTGCTACGAGGACCTGGAGCTCACGGACCTTCCGATCTTCGTGGGGGCCAATCCCGTCATCGCCCACCCGGTGCTCTGGGCCCGCCTGAAGGGCCGGGCCGAGAAGCCCCCGGTGGTGGTCATCGATCCCCGGTTGACCAAGACCGCCCGGGAGGCGGACCTCCACATGGCCGTGCGGCCCAAGGGGGACCTCACTCTCCTCTACGGCCTGGCAAGGATCCTCGTCGAGGAGGATTGGATCGACCGGCCCTTCCTCGAGGCCCATACGGAGGGGTTCGAGGAGTTCTCGGAGTTCGTCCGCCGCTTCGACGACGCCCGGGTGGAGGCGGAGAGCGGCATCCCCCCGGCCCGGGTCCGGGAATTGGCGGAGCGCATCCGCTCCGCCCGGGCGGTGTCCTTCTGGTGGACCATGGGTGTGAACCAGAGCCACCAGGCCGTCCGGACCGCCCAGGCGATCATCAACCTCTGTCTCATGACCGGGAACATCGGACGCCCCGGGACGGGGCCGAACTCCATCACCGGCCAGTCCGACGCCATGGGCTCCCGGATGTTCAGCCTGACCACCTCCTTGCCCGCGGGCCGGGACTTCACGAAGGAGGCGGACCGGATCCAGACGGCGGCGATCCTGGGCATCGACCCCGGCCGCATCCCCTCGGTGAACAGCCTGCCCTACCACAAGATCCTGGAGGCCGTGGACGAGGGGCGGATCAAGGCCCTTTGGTTCGTGGCCACGAATCCCGCCCATTCCTGGATCGACAAGCACACCCTCCTCCATCGCCTGGCCAAGCTCGAATTCCTCGTGGTCCAGGACCTCTATCCCGGCACGGAGACCGCGGCCCGGGCCCACCTCTACCTGCCCGCGGCGGGGAGCGCGGAGAAGGACGGGACAATGATCAATTCGGAGCGCCGCCTCGGGGCGGTCCGCAAGGTCCGGGACGCCCCGGGCCAAGCCCTGCCGGACTTCGAGATCTTCCTGCGTATCGCCCGGGCCTGGGGCTGCGGGGACCTGTTCCGGGAGTGGACCGACCCCGAAGCGGCCTTCCGGATCCTCCAGCGGCTGTCCGCGGGCCGGCCCTGCGACTTCTCGGGGATCCGGGGCTACGAGGAGATCCGGGAACGGGGGGGGATCCAGTGGCCTTTCCCGGCCTCCGGGGCGGATCCGGCCCCCCAGCGGCGTCTCTTCGCGGACGGACGCTTTTACACGGACAGCGGCCGCGCCAAGTTCCTCTTTTCCGAACCTCAGCCCATGCCGGAGGTCCCGGACGCGGAGTACCCCTTCCAGCTCATCACGGGCCGGGGCAGCCTGGTCCAGTGGCATACCCAGACCCGGACGGGCAAGGTGGCCATGCTCCGGTCCCTGGCCCCCGCGGAAGCCTACGCGGACATCCACGCCCGGGACGCCCGGCGGCTGGGCATCGCCGAGGGGGCGGCCGTCCGGGTGCGGTCCCGGCGGGGTGAGGTGAGGGTCAAGGCCCGAATATCCGACGAGGTCTCCCCCGGGCAGGTCTTCATGCCCATGCACTACCCGGAATCCAATTTCCTCACCTTCCCGGCCTTCGATCCCTACAGCGCGGAGCCGGCCTACAAGATGGGGGCCGTGGCCCTGGAGGCGGAGCCGTGAGTGCGCCCCTCTTCGGCCTCGTGCTGGCCGGGGGCCGGAGCGTCCGTATGGGCCGCCCAAAGGCCGGCCTCCGGTACCGGGACGAGGACCAGGCCCACTATCTCACGGGGCTCCTGGGCTCGGTCTGCGAGGGCGCCTGGCTTTCCGTCGGTGCGGACCCGGCCTCGGGGGCGGAATTCGGGGACCTGCCCATCCTCCGGGACCGGGATCCGGGCCTGGGTCCCGCGGCGGGCCTCCTGGCCGCCTGGGACAGGCTGCCAGAGGCCGCATGGCTGGTCGCGGCTGTGGACCTGCCCTTCCTGGACCGCCCGGCGGTGGAGCGCCTGGCGGGGGCCCGGGATCCGGCCAAGGCGGCCACGGCAGCCCTGAACCCGGATTCCCTCCTTCCGGAGCCCCTCTTCGCGGTCTACGAGCCGGCCTTCCGGGCCCATCTCGAGGCCGCGGCGGCGGCCGGGAGGCCGGGGCTGGCGGGGGTCCTGGCCCGTCTCCGGAACCGGGGGGAAGGCCCGGGGGTGGCCCTGGTCCGGTTCAAGGACGCCCGGGTCCTCCGGGACGTGGATACGAGGGAAGAATACCGGCTTTTGTCGGGAGGTGTCGCATGAGGTTCGATACAAATGGAACGCCCGGCCCCGCGGCCGCGGCCCTGGTATGGGGAGGCCTCTGGGGAGCCGCCGAGGCGACCTTGGGATTCGCCTTGCACTTGGCGGGCCGGTTGGTCCCGGTGCCGGGGCTGGCGGGATTCCTGATGTTCCCCCTGGGCCTGGGTTTCCTGCTGGAAGCCCGCCGCGCCTCGGGTTCCGACGCGGCCGTGCCCCTGGCGGCCCTGACGGCCGCCTCGGTCAAGGCGGCCAGCGCCCTCCTTCCGGGGGTGGGTTGGCTCTTCGTGGGGAATCCGGCCCTGGCCATCCTGGCCCAGGGACTGGCCGTGTACCTGGGCGGGAGCCTCCTGGAAGGACGCCGGGGCGCGGCGGCCTTCGGTTGGGGCGCCGCCCTGGCCCTGTCCTGGCGACTGGCCTTCCTGGTCCTGGTCTTCCTCCTCCCCATGCAGAAGGGGATACTCCGAAAGGGGTGGCCGGCCCTTGCCTGGTTCCTGGCCGCGGACTCCCTGGCCAACGGGGCGGTCATCGCCCTGGCGGCCTACGGGCCGGGCCTTTCCGACCGCGCAAGGAGGGTCCTGTACCGCCCCGCTCTGGCGCCCCTGGCCGTGGTCCTGGGACTGGCGGCCCAGGCGGCCGCGGCCCTGTAGGATCGGTTTCGGGAGGAATCTCAGGGTCGCGGCCGGCGGAATCGCGCGCTGAGACGCCCCGCCAGGCTCCCCCCGAAGACGTGGACCAACAGGCCCGCCAGGACCAGGGCCGTGGCCGCCGCGTCCGCGGGACCGAAGCGCTCCCCCAGGACCAGGGCCGCGGAACTGATCCCCACGATCGGGACCAGGAGGGAGAAGGGGGCGATCCTTCCCGCCCCGTGCCGGAGGATCAGGCGGTTCCAAAGGCCGTAGCCCACCAGGGAGGCCGCGATCACCAGGTAGGCCAGGGCCCCGACCCAGGCCGGGGTGGGGCGGGCCAGGGACGCCGCGACGGGGCCGGGCCCTTCCAGCCAGAGGGAGAGCCCCAGGAGGGGCAGGGGGGAGACGACGCTGGACCAGACCACCAGGCCCAGGGCGTCCGCCCCGGGCATCGTGCGCACGACCACGTTCGCGGCACCCCAGAAGAAGGCGGCGCCCAGGATCATCAGGGCCAGGGGGACCGTCATTCCCGAGAGGGAGCCCCCCCGGCCGGACAGGGCGACCAGGGTCAAGCCCGCGGCGGCCAGGGCCATACCGGCCACGCTGTGCATCCCGATCCGCTCCTTGAGAAGGGCCGCGGCCAGGAGGGCGGTGAAGAAGGCCTGGGACTGCAGGAGGACGGAGGAAAGTCCCGCCGGCGCACCCAGCGCCAGGGCCGTGAAGAGGAGGCCGAACTGCCCGACTCCCAGAAGGAGTCCGTAGGCCGCCAGGGAGCCCCAGGAGGCCGCGGGCTTTTTCACGAAGAAGACCGCCGGGAAGGCGCAGAAGGCGAATCGCAGGGTCAGCAGGAACAGGGGGGGGACGTCCGCCAGCCCCAGCTTTACCACCGTGAAGTTGAAGCCCCAGACCGTCACCACCACCAGGGCGGCCCCCAGGGCGCCGGCGGACAGGCGGCTTTCGTCGGAATCGCGCATGGACGTCAGTATAGCGGTCCGGGCGGGGACGCGCCATGCCGGGGGCCCGGAAGCGGGCAGGCCCCGCGGCACGGGCGGGCCGCGTTGCGCTCTCCGCCGCGGGCGCCTATACTCATCCAACATCGTGAAATCGGAGGCATCCGTGAAAAAGTTGGCCTGGCTCCTGCTCGCGACGGCGGCCGCCCTTCCATCCGCCGCCCTCGAAACCGTGACCTTCCCATCCGCGGACGGCCTGGCCGTCACGGCGGACCTCTACCTGGCCCACGGGCCCGACGCGCCCCTCATCCTCCTCTTTCACCAGGCGGATTACAGCCGGGGGGAATACCGGGAGATCGCGCCGAGACTGAACGCCCTGGGATTCAACGCCCTGGCCGTGGACCAGCGCTCGGGGCGCTCTGCGCAGATGGTGAGCAACGAAACCGCGGCCCGGGCCCGGGCCGCAAAGAAGCCGCAGTCCTACCTGGACGCCCTGCCGGACATGCGGGCCGCGGTCGCCTGGGTCCGGTCCCAGCCCTTCGGGAAGGGGAAGCTCCTGCTCTGGGGGAGCTCCTATTCCGCCTCCCTGGTCCTAAAAATGGCGGGGGACGAACCGGGGATCTGCGCGGCGGTCCTGGCCTTCTCCCCGGGCGAATACTTCTCCCCGGGCGACCTGATCCGGACTTCCGCCGCGAAGATCCGGGTCCCGGTCTTCGTGACCTCGGGCCCCTTCGAAAAGAGCGACTGGGAGGGGATCTTCCAGGCGATTCCCCCCGGTTCGAAGGTGTCCTTCCTGCCGGAGGGCGACGGACGCCACGGATCCTCGACCCTCTGGAGCGGGAGCGCCGGGAACGAGGCGTACTGGAAGGCCGTCGAGTCCTTCCTTTCGGGCTTCCGGCCCTGAGATTCCGTCAACCCGGTTGCGGTGCCCCGGCCGGAACCGCTGGGAAGGAGGAGTAATCATGAACCAGGAACGAAAGCCCCTCGGCTTGTCCGTCCGTATCGGCTACGGCATGGGAGACATCTACGGCGGCGGCAGCACGACCATCCTCAACATGTACTACCTCTACTTCCTGACCGACATGGCGGGACTGTCTCCGATCTGGGCGGGAACCGCGATCCTGGTCAGCAAGCTCTGGGACGCGGTCACGGACCCGGTGATGGGCCTCCTCAGCGACAACACCCGGACGCCCCTCGGCCGGCGCCGGCCCTACTTCCTCGCGGGCATCCCCCTGGTCTTCCTCTCCTTCGCCGCGATGTGGGTCCGGCCGGGCTTCGCGGGTCCCGGGGCGGCCTTCGCCTACTACCTGACGGCCTACGTCCTCTTCTCCACGGTCTACACCATGGTCTGGGTCCCCTACAACTCGATCGCCGCGGAATTGACCGAGGACTACGACGAGCGGACCCGCCTGTCCTTCTACCGCATGGTCTTCTCCAACCTCTCGGGGATCGTGGCGGCGATCGCCCCGAAGGACCTCTTCGAGGGGGTCCTCTTCCGGGGGGACCCCGCCCGTGCCTGGCTCTGGGTGGGCATCGCCTTCGGCCTCGTGTTCTCGCTTCCCTACATCGTCACCCTCCTCACGTGCCGGGAAAACCCCGAGTTCATGGCCCTGCCCCGGAAGCGCTTCGGTTCCGTGAAGTCCTTCGTCACGGAGAATTTCCTCGTGCCCTTCGAGAACCGGCCCTTCCGGTACGTGATGCTGATGTACCTCTTCGGCTTCATGGCCCAGGACGCGGTCCTGGCTTTGGCGGTCTACTTCCTGACCTATGCCCTGGGCATCCCCTCCATGATGACCCTCCTGGTCCCCGTATACGGGGGGCTCCTGGTTTCCCTTTTCCTGGCGTCCAAGCTGGCCCAGAGGATCGGCAAGCGGGAGACCTTCCTGGTCTCCGGGGCCCTGTGGATCGGGGCCCTGATCCTGGTCCTGTTCATGCGGCCGGGCATGCCCGTGGCGGTCCTGTACGCCTTCGGCCTGGCCTTCGGGGTCGGCCTGGCGGGGGTCCAGTCCATGGTGTTCGCCATCTTCCCGGACGTACCGGACGTGGACGAACTCGTCTCCGGTGCCCGGAGGGAAGGCCTCTACAGCGGGATCTTCGCCCTCTTCCGCAAGGCGGGCGGGGCCTTCATCCTCTTCCTGGTGGCGGCGCTGATCGGTGTCGCGGGATACCTGCCGCCGATCGGCGATGTCAAGCAGGCCCAGACCCCCGCCTTCGTGGGAAGCCTCATGGCGATCTTCGTGGGCCTGCCCGCCCTCTGCGTGGTCCTGGCCCTTTTCGCGGCTTGGCGCTACCCGCTGACCCGGGAACGCCTGGACCGCATCCGGCGCATCAACGCCGCCCTGCGACGGGGGGAGACCCTGAGCCCCGGGGACGAGGCGGTCCGGGCGGAGCTCCTGCCCCTCATGGTCGCCGGGCCGCGACCGGGACGGGGCGGCCATGCCTGAGTCCGGACCCGCGGTCCACCTGGCCTTCCGCTTCCACGTCAACTTCTACCACTCGTATCGGGGGGACTCCCTGGACGAACGGGGAATCGGCAAGGACATCCGGATCATCCGGGGGATCCTGGCCGACCTGGACCGCCTGAACTCCGAGGGCATACCCGTCCGGGGGACCTGGGATATCGAGAACTACTACAGCCTGGAAACCCTGATGCCGCGCCACGCTCCGGACCTGGTCGAGGGCATCGCCCGGAGGGTCCGGGAGGATCGGGACGAGATCGAGCCCATGTCCTGGAACAACGGGATCGTGAGCGCCTGCACGGCCGAGGAGTTCGAGGAGCTGGCCCGCCTGGCGGTGAGCAACCCGGGCCGGTCGGGGCTGGCCGACGTCTTCGGCCGCTGGGTCCCGATCCTCCGGCCCCAGGAGTGCATGTACACCCCCTCTTTCCTGTCCCGGTACCCCGCGGCGGGAATCCCGGCGATCAGCCTCTACTACTCGGCGGTTCCCTTCAACGGTTTCTCAAACTTCGTCCGGCCCCTGGCCTTCCCGGAGCGGTACAACCCCCTGACCCTGGAGAGCTCGAGCCTGGCGGGCTCCATGACCCTCCTGCCCTGCTACAACCACGGGGACGTGGCGGACCGCGGGGCCTCCCTCCGGCTCTGGCTGAAGGGCCTCCGGCGCCGCCAGCTGCGGATGGAGGAGCCCCGGGACCTCTTGCTGATCCTGGACGCCGACGCGGACGACGAGTTCTGGGCGGGCATGAAGATCCCCGTGGTGTCACGGCTCCTGCCGTCCTTCGACGGCCTGGCCCGGATGGTCCGCTCCGTCGCGGACCTGCCCTTCCTCCGCTTCACCCGGCCCGGGGACTACCTCCGGGACCATCCCCCCGTCGGCCGGGTGGTCCTGGACCAGGACACCGCCGACGGGAGCTTCGACGGGCTTTCCTCCTGGGCGGAGAAATGGGAGAACACCGAGCTCTGGACGGTGATCCAGCGCACCCGGCGCCTGTACGACGCGGCCGTAGCCGCGGGCGCCCCCACGGACGACCCGCGCCTGGCCGAGTCCCTCCGGGAGCGCCTCCTGGCCCTGTCCACGACCCACTTCGGCATGGCCAGTCCGGTGATGCACGCGGGCCGCCTGGAAGACGGATTCGCCCGGGCGCGCCGGGCCGGGGAGCTGGCCGCGGCGGTCCTGGCCGAGCGGCGGGGCGTCTCGGCCGGGGCGAAGGCGGCCCCGGAATCGCGGTTCCCGCCGCCCGCCCCCGCGCCCGATTCGGCACCCGCCTCCGGCCGAAGCGGCCGGGCGGAGGGGAGAGCCGGGGACGGCGGCCGCTTCCGGGTCCTGGACCCCCGGATCACCTGGGGCGGCCGCGTCCGTGCCGGAACCGTGGAGGAAGTCGGGGACGAAACTCGGCCGGACGGGACGGCCGTCCGGACCCTCCGGGGAGCCCTGTCCCTGCCCGGCCGGATCCGGGACGGCCGGTGGACACGGATCGAGACCCGCCTTGCCGGGGACGACGCGGTGTTCCTGTCCCTGGAGCTCGAGTACCCCGAGACCCCGCACCGCGGGTACGACAAGGCCAAGGCCCTCAGGCTGGACCGGACCTGGGACCACCGGTGGGCCGAGGTCCTGCCCGCGGAGATCCTTCCTCTCTTCGACGCGGACCCGGCCCGGCCCTTCCGGGTGATCAAGCGCAACTTCTTCGGGGACGTGAGCGCCTACCCGGTCGACCACCACCTGGTCTCCGGATCCCGCCGGACCGCCTCCTTCAACAACCACATCGCCCACCCCTGGGTCGCGGTTTCGAACGGCTCCGAGGGCCTCCTGGTGGCCCAGTACGAGGGGGACAGGTGCAATTTCGCTTTCTGTCCCATGCGGTCCGAGGTCTCGGGCGGCCGCCAGCGTCTCCGGCTGAACCCCTTCGGGACCTACTACGGTCCCCAGTGGAAGTACGCCACCGCGGTCACGGGCCTGGGCCGGGCGATGGCGGTGCTCATGGCGGACCAGTTGGACAGCTACGCACCCTCCTATAACGGAAAGACCAGCCGCTTTTCCTTCGCCGTCTTCCCCTTCCGGGGCCCCGAGCCGCCGGAGGAGATCCGGCGCCGGGCCGAGGCGTGGGGGGAAGTCCGGTGACGGGAGTCAGGAGCCGGATACCGGGCGATGGCAATTTTCCATAACCCGGTATCCGACGCCCGGAAGGTTCAACCGGGCTCCTGCCCCTTCTCGACCGACTCCGCCAGGAGCTTCCGGATCTTTCGCTGGTTCAGGATGCCCACGACCAGGGAGAGCGCCGCCAGCACGAAGAGGGCGATGGCGATGGGCCGGGAGACCAGTATGGAGTAGTCGCCCTGGGAGATCGTCAGGGCCCGCCGGAGGTTGGCTTCCGTCATGGGGCCCAGGATCAGGGCCAGGAGGATGGGGGACAGGGGGAACTTGGCCCGCATCATGATCCAGCCCAGCACCCCGAAGGCCAGGGTGAGCCCCACGTCGAAGATGTTTTGCCGCATCGCGAAGGAACCGACCAGGGACAGGACGAAGATGACGGGGTTGAGGATTTCGCGCTTGACCAGGATGATCCGGGCGAAGAAGCGGATCCCCGCCATCCCGACAAGGAGCATGGCCACGTTGGCCACGAGCATGGACGCGAAGACGTTGTAGACCACGTCCAGGTGCTCCCGGTAGAGCAGGGGGCCGGGTTGGAGGCCCTGGATGACGAAGGCCCCGAGGAGCACAGCGGTCACCGCGTCCCCGGGCACCCCCAGGGACAAGAGGGGGATCATCGCCCCGCCGGAGCAGGCGTTGTTCGCGGCCTCCGTAGCCGCGACGCCCTCGATCACCCCGGTTCCGTAGAGGTGGGGATGCTTGGAGGACCGCTTCGCCTCGCCGTAGGACACGAAGGCCGCGATGTCCCCCCCCGCTCCCGGGATGGATCCGATCGCCGTGCCGATCAGGCTGGACTTCACGATGTTCTTCAGGGAAACCTTGATGTCCTGCCAGGACGGGATGTAGCGGTCGATCGAGGCCTTGATCTCCTTGAGGACGCCCATCTTCTCGATGGAGTTCAGGATCTCGGAGACCGCGAACAGGCCGATCAGGGTGGGGATGAAGGCGGGTCCCTCCAACAGTTCCACCCGGCCGAAGGTGTAGCGGGGGAAGCCGGAGATGGGATCGAAGCCGATGGTGGCCAGGAGAAGACCGAACATCCCCGACATGACTCCCTTCACGACACTGTCGCCGGAGATGGAGATGATGACGGAGAGGCCGAAGAGGGCCAGGGCGAAATACTCCACCGGGCCGAACTCCAGGGCGAACCGGGACACGACGGGGGAGAGGAAGGTCATGATGAGGGCCCCGATGGTGCCCCCGCAGAAGGACGCGAAGAGGGCCATGGACAGGGCCCGCCCCGCCTGGCCTTTCTGGCCCATGGGATACCCCTCCAGGACCGTGGCCGCCGCGGCCGGGGTGCCCGGAGTGCGGATCAGAATGGCCGAGATGGAGCCCCCGTACATGGCGCCGCAGTAGATCCCCAGGAGCATGGCCAGGCTCTCGGTGGGGGGGCGCCCGAAGGTGAAGGGAACCAGGAGGGCGACTCCCATGGTGGCCGTCAGGCCCGGCAGGGCCCCGATGGTGATCCCCCCGGCCACGCCGATGAATACCATGAGCAGGACGCTCGGATGCAGGACGACGTTGCCCAGGCTCGTCAGGAACAGCCCGAAGTCCATGGGGATCTCCTAGAATCCCAGCAGGCCCAGAAGGCCGACCGGGAGGGTGATGAGGAGGACCTGCTCGAACACGAGCCAGACTCCCGCCGTGGCCGCCAGGGGCACGAGCACGAGCCCGAGGGGCCCGCGGGCTCCCAGGAGCAGCATGAGGGCCAGGATGAACAGGACCGTCATGGGAAGGAAGCCCACGGGCCGCAGCAGGGCCGTGTAGGCCGCCGCCGCCCCGAGGGACAAGAGGGCCCTCCAGATCCCGAAGGACCGGAAGTCCACGCGTTCGAAGCCGCCGGGCTTGCGGGAAAGGGCGCCCTGGAGGGCGAGGAGGGCGGAGAACCCGATGAGCACCGCCGCCACGAGGCTCGGGAAGAAACTCGGCCCGATCTTCATGATGTGGTCCGGGGGCATCTTCGCCCCCTGGATCAGGGCGTACAGGCCGATTCCGGCCCCGACCGCCCCTCCCGCGATGTCGTGGATCCTCATCCTCACCCTCCTTGCCTCTCG
The DNA here is from genome assembly GCA_022703505.1 of Spirochaetota bacterium. Classification (GTDB taxonomy): domain Bacteria; phylum Spirochaetota; class Spirochaetia; order Treponematales; family UBA12059; genus JAAYUR01. The sequence continues at coordinate 149,253 of JAKLDN010000002.1, forward strand.
GGGCCCTTCCCCTACCTTACTTCGCGAGCCCGAGGCTCTTCATCACCGCCGCGACGTCCGCGGCGTTCTGGGCCAGGAACTTGCCGAACTCGTCGGCGTCCTGGTAGGCCAGGGCCAGGCTGGCCTTTTCCGCGAAGGCCTTGAAGTCCGGGGAATCGAAGGCGGCCTTGAAGGCTTCGCTCAAGGTCTTCTTGACGGCAGGCGGGACGCCCTTGGGCAGGGCCAGTCCGCGCCAGGTGTGGAACACCACGTCCACGCCCTGCTCACGGAAGGTCGGGACCTCGGGGAAGAGGGCGTTGCGCTGGGTGTCCATGACCCCCAGGATCTTCAGCTGACCCGCCTGGACCTGGCCCCGGACCTCCGCCACGGAGACCGACACGGCCCGGATGTGGTTGCCCACCAGGGCGGTGACCGCCGGGGCCGCCCCGTCGAAGGGCACGTAGACGAGGTTGGTGCCGGTCTTCTGGGCCATGAGACCCGCGGCGATGTGCCACACCGAGCCCGGACCGGAGTTGCCGACGGTGACGCGGCCGGGATTGGCCTTCGCGAAGTCGATGAATTCCTTAAGGGTGTTCCAGGGGGCGTCCTTGTGGACCGTCAGGGCCGCGGCGTCGGCGTTGATCCGCATGAGGGGATCGTAGGCCTTGTAGTCGAAGGGGATGAGCCCCTGGGGAGGCAGGGAGTTGAGCTCGAAGGTGATCATGCCCACGGTGTAGCCGTCGGCGGGAGCCTGCATGATCGCGGAGTGGCCGACCGCCCCTCCGCCCCCGGTGTTGTTCGTCACGTTGATGGTCTGCTTGAGGGTCTTCTCCGCCTCCTTGCACAGGGCGCGCAGGATGGTGTCCGTGCCGCCGCCGGGAGCCCAGGGGCAGATGACCGTCACGGGCTTCCGGGGGAAGGCCTGGGCCGCCACCGGAGCCAGGGCCACGAGGGCCAGCACGACCGCCGCCAGCGCCCGGCCCGCGAGATTCCATGCCGTTCTTTTCATACGATCCTCCATTTCCTATTGTTGAGGGACTCGTCCCTCGGTTCACCTTGAAAGGGCCGTCCCCGGGTCAGCGGACGATGCGGCCGGAGGTCCTGCCCTTCGTCAGGGCCCGGACCTCCTCCCGGGTCGAGAAGTTGAAGTCCCCGTGGATCGAGTGGCAGAGGCAGGACGCCGCGGTCGCGAAGGCGACGGCGTCCGCGTCGGATCCGCCCAGCTCGGGATCCGTCAGGGCCAGGATCAGGGCCGCGGAGAAGGAGTCCCCCCCGCCGATCCGGTCCACTATGGAGCGGATCGGGTAGGGCCGGTACTCTCCGTCCTCCAGGGGCGCGAAGTACGCGGAGCCCGAGGCGGCGTCGTAGAGCATGCCGCCCCAGTCGTTGTGGGTGGCCGAGACGCTCTCCCGGAGAGTCACCGCCACCTTGCGGATGTTCGGGAACTGCTCTACGATCCCGCGGGCCACCTCCGGGTACCGGCCCGCGTCCAGGGTTCCCCGGGAGGGGTCCAGGGACCCGACGTCGATGCCCAGGACGTCCTTGGCGTCCTCCTCGTTGGCCACGAGGATGTCCACGAAGGGCAGGAGCTCCCGCATCACCCGGGAGGCCAGGGCGTTCGGGGAGGTCCCCGCCTCCCAGGCCCAGAGCTTCTTGCGGAAGTTGAGGTCGCAGGAGACCGTGAGCCCCAGGTCCTTGGCGCGGTGAACGGCCCGGCGGACCGCCTCCGTCGCCTCCCGGGAGAGGGCCGGGGTGATCCCGGTCCAGTGGAACCAGGAGGCCCCCCGGAAGATCGCGTCCCAGTCGTAGGAGGCGGGATCCGCCCGGGCCACCGAGCTTCCGTCCCGGTCGTAGATCACGTTGCTGGGCCGCTGGTTGGCCCCGGCCTCCACGAAGTAGATGCCCAGGCGGCCCTTCCCGGAACGGAGGACCCCGCCCGTGTCGACCCCCAGGTTCCGCAGGGATCCCAGGCAGGCGTCGGCGATCGGATGGGCGGGCAGGGTCGTCACGAAGGAGGCCTCCGCCCCCAGGAGGGCCAGGGAGGCGGCCACGTTCGCCTCGGCACCCGCGAAGGTCGCCTCCAGGCGGCCCGGGAGGGCCTGCCGGAACCGCAGGAAGTCCTCGGTCTTGAGGCGCATCATGATCTCGCCGAAGGTGACGAACTTCGCCATGGGCTAGCCCCGGATCCGGGCCGCCAGGGAGGCGGCCTCCTCGCAGTTGCGGCTGATCGCGTCCCAGTCCTTGGCCTTGATCAGGTCCCGGGTGGCCAGCCAGGACCCCCCGACGGCCAGGACCTCCGGCCACTCCAGGTAGGATTCGAGATTCTTCATGGACACGCCCCCCAGAGGGATGTAGGCGATCCCCAGGTGGGAGTAGGGCGCCGCGATGGCCTTGATGTAGGGAAGCCCTCCCAGGGGTTCCGCGGGGAAGACCTTGACGACGTCGCAGCCCTTTCCGTAGGCGGCTTCGATCTCCGAGGGGGTGGCGACTCCCGGGGCGAAGGGCAGGCCCGCCTCCCGGGCGGCGTCCACCACCGCGGGGTTGAAGCCCGGGGATACCCCGTAGGCGGCGCCCGACGCCTTGACCCGGGCGACCTGGTCGGGAAAGAGAATGGTTCCGACCCCGGCGTAGAGCTCCGGCACCTCGGACCGTATCCGCCTCAGGGCGTCGAAGGCGGCGGGGGTGCGGAGGGTCAGCTCCATGGCGAGGATTCCGCCGCGCACCAGGGCGCGGGCCAGGGGTACGGCGTCCAGGGCGTCGTCGATCACCAGGACGGCGACTACGGGGGACCTGCGGATCTGTTCGCGGAACGCAGCGGGATCGCTCATGGGCACCTCGGGGAATCAGGGATATGCTCGATAACGGAAATTGGAACGATGTTCCGTAAAATGATTATTTATCCCGATTCTCAAACCTGTCAATTCCAAAAAGGTCAGGAAACGGAACAAACCCGTCCGGGAATCGAAATTTCTTGCGCGCATTTCCAGGGCATGGTTAAATCGAAGCAGGAAGGGAAGGCGGGTATCCATGGCGGAAAACAGCGAGACCGTGCAGGCGGTCGAAAAGGCGATCCGGGTGCTGGAGTACCTGGCCGAGCACGGGGACTGCGGGGTCAGCGACCTGGCCCGGGCCATCGGAGGCCAGAAGAGCACGGTCTTCCGCCTCCTTTCGACCCTTAAGGAAGCCGGGTACATCCTGCAGGACGGGGAGACCGAGAAGTACTGCCTGTCCCTCAAGCTCTTCCGGATCGGGTCCGGGGCCATCCGGAATCTGGACCTCAACAAGGCGGCCCTTCCCGTGATCGGGCGCTTGGCGAAGATGACCTCCGAGACGGTCCACCTCTGCATCCTGGACAACGATCAGGTCCTCTACCTGCACAAGATCGAGTCCACCTTTTCCCTGAAGGTGGCCATGGTCTCCCGTGTCGGCTTCGTGACCCCCCTGTACTGCACCGGGGTCGGGAAGGTTCTCCTGGCCTGGCAGGAGGACGAGTACATCCGCCGCTACCTCAAGGAAGCCAAGCTGGAGAGGTTCACGGAGCACACCATCACCGACCCCCTGGCCCTGGCGGCGGAGCTCCAGAGGATCCGCATGTCCGGCTTCGCCTACGACGACGAGGAGCACGAGCTCGGGGTCCGCTGCGCGGCGGCCCCGATCTTCGACCTGCACGGCCGCATCGCCGCGGCCCTCTCCGTCTCGGGCCCCAGCGTCCGCCTCTCGGACCGGCAGATGGAGTCGGTCCGGGACCTGGTCAAGGACAGCGCCCGGGAGATCTCGCGCCGCTTGGGCTGCGAAACCGCCTAGTCGCCGCGGGGCGCCCGAAGGAGCGCCCGCCGGGGGTTTGACTCTCCGGCCCCGGATCGGTATGCTACTGTGTATCGTTCGATAGAAACATGGGACGCTCCGCGGATCGGCTTCGACAGCGGCGGCGCTCCGGTTCCGCATCCCCTCAGCAAATATCGGGAGGTATCCGTATGGGCGCGAAGGTGGTTCTGGCGTACTCCGGCGGCCTGGACACGTCGGTCATCCTGCAGTGGCTCCTAAATAAAGGCTACGAGGTCATCTGCTTCCTGGCCAACGTGGGCCAGCAGGAGGATTTCGAGAAGGCACGCCAGAAGGCCCTCAAGATCGGGGCCTCCAAGGTCTACCTGGAGGACCTGCGGGAGGAGTTCGTGACGGGCTACATCTTCCAGGCCCTCAAGGCGAACGCCCTGTACGAGGGCCGCTACCTCCTGGGCACCTCCCTGGCCCGGCCCGTCATCGCCAAGCACCAGGTCCGCATAGCCCACGAGGAGGGCGCGGAGTACGTGGCCCACGGGGCCACCGGCAAGGGCAACGACCAGGTCCGCTTCGAATTGACCTACGCGGCCCTGGGACCCGAGCTCAAGGTCATCTCCCCCTGGAAGGACTCCGAGTACCTTGCCGCGTTCCAGGGCCGCTCGGACATGCTCAAGTACGCCGAGGATCACGGCATCCCGGTGAGCGCCACGGTCAAGAAGCCCTACAGCGAGGACGAGAACCTCATGCACATCAGCCACGAGGCGGGTATCCTGGAGGATCCCGCCAGCCCGGCCGCCGAGGACATCTACTCCCGGACCGTCTCCCCCAAGGAAGCTCCGGACGTGGAGACTCGGATCGACATCGAGTTCAAGGACGGCCTGCCCGTCCGGGTCTCCCGGCAGGGCACGAAGGAATCGGTCACCGGGGCCCTGGCGATCTTCGAGTACCTGAACGATCTGGGCCGGGCCAACGGGATCGGCCGGGTGGACATGGTGGAGAACCGCTTCGTGGGGATCAAGTCCCGGGGGATCTACGAGAGTCCCGGGGCCACCATCCTCTGGGCCGCCCACCGGGACATCGAGGGGATCGCCATGGACAAGGAGGTCATGCACCTCAAGCTCATGCTGGAGCCCAAGTTCTCGGAGTACCTGTACAACGGGTTCTGGTTCGCCCCGGAGATGGACTTCCTCATGGCCGCCTTCAACCAGTCCCAGGAGGCCATCGACGGGACTGTCACGATGTCCCTGTACAAGGGCAACGCCATGGCCGTGGCCCGGACCTCCCCCACCTCCCTGTACAACCAGGAGCTGGGGAGCATGGACGTGGCGGGGGGCTTCGACCAGACCGACTCCCGGGGCTTCATCCGGCTCAACTCGATCCGCCTGAAGGCCCACAACGTCATCCTGGACAAGCGCCACGTGGGGCTCTTCCCGAAGATCCAGCCCTAGGCGCGCCCCGTCAGGATCTCCGCCACCGCGGGGGCCGCGGCCCCCGGGTCCGCGTCGCAGAAGACCCGGAGGACCCGGAGGCTGTGGGAGAAGCCCCGGACCACCTCGGGGCGGAAGACCGTGGCGGACTCGCTGAACTTCTTCCCGGTACCGGCCACGTTCATGGAGGTCTCGAAGGACAGGGGCTCCGGGAGGTCGACCACCAGGCGGCAGGGTCGGCCGGTCCGGGCGGAGACGGCCGCGGCCAGCTCCTTCTCCACGGCGGTCCGGGTGACCAGGTGGGCGGCCTTGCGCTGGGCGGGGACGCCCTCGTCATAGGGGGCCTCGTAGCACGAGGGGAAGATCCGGCCGTCGAAGACCGAGCGCACCAGGCCCTCGGGATCCCGGCCCGGGGCCGCCATCAGGGCGTAGAACCCGGCGTCGTCCAGGCCGTAGAGGTCGGCGGAATCCACGGAGCCGTTCCGCAGGGCCTCGATCACCGCCTTCTTGACCATGGCGGTCGGGGCGCGCACCCCCTTGTGCCAGTACACGGCCCGGTACATCTGGTACTTGGAGAAGAGGACGGACTCCACGGCCATGACCCCCCGGTCGTCCACCCCGGGGCGGCCCTCCTCGTCCAGGACGATGTGGCGGAGCATGTACTCGGTATCCTGGACCCCGTAGGGGACCCCGCAGGCCCAGGCGTCCCGGTTGAGGTAGTCCAGCTTGTCCGGGTCCAGGACCCCCGAGAGCAGGGACCGGTACAGCGCCGTCCCGGTCCCGACGGCCGGGGATTTCACGTCCACGATGGACGCCGCCTGGGCGGGGTCCGCCCCGGCCCGCTCCAGGGCCGCGGCCATGGGCCCGGACAGGGCCCGGGCCGCCAGGGCCTCGTGCTCCTCCAGGGGCAGTTCCTTCAGGGAGTGGGCGTAGGGAAAGTGTCCGACGTCGTGGCAGAGGGCGGCGGCCAGGAAGGCCCGCGCGCCTTCGGGGGTCACCAGGTCTCCTGCCCCGGGGGCCACGGCTTTCAGCACCCGGGCGGCCATGGAGAAGACCCCGATGGAGTGGGCCCGGCGGGTGTGGGTGGCCCCGGGGTAGACCAGGTGGGTGGGGCCCAGCTGTAGGATCCGGGAGAGCTTCACGAACTCGGGGCTGGAGAGGATGTCCAGGAACTCCGAGGGGAAGAGGATGGTCCCCCACAGGGGATCCCGGTAGGGTTCCGTGAACGTTATGCCCAGGCGCTGCCAGATTCCGTCCATCCTCCGCCCTCCGGCCTACTCGGCCGCGGGAAGCCGTTCCCGCAGGACCTTCATGTACTCGTAGTTGGTCCGGTTCACCTGGATGGGGGTCACGGACACGTAACCGTTCTTGTAGGCCCAGACATCCGTGCCCGGGGGGTTGTTCCCCTCCCCCCAGGTGCCCTTGGCCCAGTAGACCCCGTCGATCTCCACGAACTCGTGGAGGAAGGGCCGGTCCCCCATGTCGCAGACCTTCATGCCGAGGCTCGCCTCGAAGCCCCGGCGGGGGAAGTTCACGTTGAGGACGTTGTCCTTGGAGAGGATCCCCGAGGCGAGGATCGTGGACATCACCCCGGCCAGCTCCCGCTCGGCCAGGTCGAAGTACCCGAAGTCCGTGGACACGGCGATCGCGGGCTTGCCGCAGATCACCGCCTCCGAGGCCCCCGCCAAGGTGCCGGAATAGACGATATCCGTGCCCATGTTCGGCCCGTCGTTCACCCCCGAGACTACCAGGTCCACCGGGAGATCGAGGGCGAAGAGGGCGAACTTGACGCAGTCCGCGGGCTTGGCCTCCAGGCTCCAGACCCGGGCGCCGGAGCCCGGGAAGAGACCCTCCCGCTCGTGGACCCGGATGGGGTCGTGGATGGTGATGCCGTGGCCGATGGCGCTCTGCTGGCTGTGGGGGGCCACGACGTAGAGCTCGCCGTGCTCCCGCATCACCCGGGCCAGGAGGGCCAGCCCCCGGGCCTCCACGCCGTCGTCGTTGACGAGCAGTATGTTCATGGGCCTAGACGAGCTTCTTGCGGAGCCGGCCGGACACCAGGTCGATCACGGTCACGACGACGACCATCACGATCATGATGATCCCCACCCGGGGCCAGGCCCGGTTCCGGATGGCGAAGATCAGGGGCGCTCCGATCCCTCCCGCGCCGACGAGGCCCAGGGTGGAAGCCGCCCGGACGTTGATCTCGAAGCGGTACAGGGTGTAGGAGATGAACTCCGGCGCCACCTCGGGGAGCATGGCCCGGAAGAGGACCTCCATGGGGGTGGCTCCGCAGGAGTCCAGGGCCTCCTTCACGCCCATGTCCATGCTCTCGATGGCCTCGGAGAAGAGCTTGGCCAACATGCCCACGGAGTGGATCCCGATGGCCAGGATGCCCGCCGGGGCCCCGGGCCCCACCACGCTGATGAAGATCAGGGCCAGGATGAGCTCCGGGAAGGTGCGGACCGCGGTCACGATCACCTTGCCCAGCTTGGACACCCGGGGGCCCACGATATTCTGGCTGGCCAGGAGGGCCACGGGGATGGACAGGAGGGCTGAGGCAAAGGTCCCCGCGATGGATATCGCGATGGTCTCCACGATGGCGTAGGGCAGGCCGTCCTTGGTCCAGTTGGCCAGGTAGGCCGTGTCCGGGAGGACGAATCCCTTGAGCAGGGCCTCCACGGTGCCCCGGGCGGTCTGCATGATCCCCAGGTACTCGATGCCGGAGGAGCTCCACAGGACCAGGGCCGCGAGTCCGCCGTAGTTCAGGATGTTGTACAGGGTCCGCAGGGGGTTCGGCTCCCTCCGGACCAGGATGCGGTCGGTCATACGAGCTTCCTCCTCATGGCGGAGCTGGCCAGGTCTATGACCAGGACCACGAAGAACGAGATGATGATGATGAGCCCCACCCGGTCGAAGTTCCGCCAGGCCAGGTTCTGCTCGAAGATCTGGCCGATCCCGCCGGCCCCCACGTAGCCCAGGACCGCCGCGGCCCGGACGTTGATCTCGAAGCCGTACAGGGTGTAGGAGAGGAACTGGGGCAGGATCTGGGGCACGATGGCGTATCGCAGGACGTTGGGCTTGTTGGCCCCCACCGCCTGGAGGGCCTCCACCTGGCCCGGGTCGATGGCCTCGATGGACTCGAAGGTGAGCTTGGAGATGAGGCCGAAGGTGAAGATCACCAGGGCCACGACCCCGCTGAAGGCCCCGATCCCGAAGACCGCCACGAAGACCGAGGCCATGACCATGGCGGGGATGGACCGGGTGACGTTCAGGATCACCCGGAGGGGCTGGGCGATCCAGGGGTTCTTGATGAAGTTGTTGGCCGCGAAGACCGCGGTCGGGAAGGCCAGGATGGCGCCCCAGAAGGTCCCCACCACGGACATCTTGACGGTCTCCAGGAGGGGATCCACGATCCGGGGGGTGTAGGCCCAGTCGGGCCGAAGGAACATGCGGCCCAAAAGGCGGCCGCCCTTCCGTAGGTTCAGGAGGATCCGGCCCAGGTCGAAGCCCGCGAACCAGGCGCTCCCCACGATCAGGGCCGTGACCCCCAGGATGATGAGGTTCCGCCGCAGGTGGTTCGGCTTGGGAACGACGATCCGCTCGGCCGGGCCGCTCATTCCTCGTCCCCCAGGACCTCGTCCGAGTGGATCCGGCGTCCGTAGACCTGCTCCATCTCGTGGAGGAAGTTGTCCTTGTCGATGTCCTTCATCTGCTTGTCGTAGACTATTGTTCCCGCCCGGATGCCCACCACCCGGGTGGCGTACTTGAGGGCCAGGTCCACGTGGTGGAGGTTGGCCACCGTGGTGATCCCGTCCTCCCGGTTGATCTTCTTGAGGTAGTTCATGACCTGGATCGTGGTAACCGGGTCCAGGGAGGCCACGGGCTCGTCCGCCAGCATGACCAGGGGCTCCTGGGCCAGGGCCCGGGCTATGGCCACGCGCTGCTGCTGGCCCCCGGAAAGCTCGCTGGCCCGGGTGTGGACCTTCTCCAGGATGTCCACCCGCTTCAAGGCCCGGTAGGCGATCTGCTTGTCCTCCTCCGGGAAGAGCCCCAGCACGGTCCGCCAGGTCGGGTTGTAGGCCACCCGGCCGGACAGGACGTTGGAGAGGACGGACATGCGCTTCACGATGTTGAAGCCCTGGAAGATCATACCGATCTGGCGGCGGACGTTCCTCAGGGTCTTGCCGGTCGCCCTGTTCACGGCCACCCCGTTGACCGTCACCTCGCCCTCGGTGGTGTCGATCAGCTGGTTGATCAGCCGCAGGAGGGTGGACTTCCCGGCCCCCGAGAGGCCCAGGATGGCGACGAATTCGCCCTTGTCTATGGAGAGGTTGACTCCCTTGAGCGCCTGGACCCCGTTGGGGTAGGTCTTGGATACGTTGGTGAACTGGATCATGGGCGCTCCTTTCGGACGGCGGGCGTATCCGGGGCCGGGACCGGATCGGTCCGGGGTCCCCGCGCGGCATCCGCCACTGTATCCGAAGAAAATCCGTATGTACAGAACGGCCCCGCTAGAGTACCATATCTCGAGAATCTTGTTCGCGGTATCCGCACGTTTATAGGAGGATCCCATGAAGAACCGTATCGCCCTCTTGCTCATCCTGGCCCTGGCCCTGCCGCTGGCCCTCTTCGCGGACGGCACCAAGGAAAAGGCCGTGAATCCGGACGTGATCCAGGTCCAGCTGATCCCCTCCCGGGACGCCGCCTACCTGGACGCCCAGCGCATGCCCATGCAGCAGATGCTGGAAGCCCAGCTCAAGCGCAAGGTCAACGTCACCGTGGCCACGGACTACAACGCCCTGATCGAGGGCATGGCCGCCGGACAGATCCACGTGGGCCTTCTTGCCACCACCGCCTACGTCATGGCCGCCGACGAGGGATTTGCAGAGGCCATCCTGAAATCCACGCGGTATGACGTGGACGACAACGGCAACCTGCTCAAGGACAAGCCCCTGGTGTCCGGTTACAAGGCGCAGCTTGTCGCCGGAGCGGACTCGGGGATCAAGAGCGTCAAGGACCTCAAGGGCAAGAAGATCGCCATCGCCTCCTTCACCTCCACCTCCGGCTTCGTGTGGCCCGCCAACCTCCTGGCGGACAACGGCCTGGATCCCGAGAAGGACGTCACCTGGATGAACGTGGGCGGCCACGACAACGCCATCACCGCGGTCTTCAACGGCCAGGCGGACGCCGCCTTCACCTTCAAGGACGCCCGGACCCTTTTCTCGAAGGAAGCCTTCTACCCGGACCTCATGAAGAAGGTCGTCCTGATCTCCAACACCAGCGAGATCCCCAACGACACGATCTCCGTGATCCCCAACCTGGATCCCAAGCTCAAGGAGGCCATCCGGATGGCCTTCATCAACATGGTGAAGGATCCCAAGGGCCTGGAGATCATGCGGAAGATCTACAACCACGAGGGCTACGCCCCCGCCAAGGACTCGGACTACGACCTGGTCCGGACCTACCTGGCCCGCCAGAAGAAGTGGACCTTCAAGTAGGAGCCCCGGTTCGTCGAAGAGGTTCCGCGATCTGTCCGTCGCGCTGCCCGATTCCAACGGCCCCCGGCGCCCGCCGGGGGCCTTTTGTTCGGAGGTACCATGAAGACCCTGATCGCCTATTCGACCCGCTGGGGGATGACGGAGCGGACCGCCCGGCTCATCGCGGAGACCCTGAAGGAGGCGGACGGCCGCCCGACCCACGTCCTGGACGCCCGGAAGGTCGGCCGCCGGGAGCTCGAGACCTACGACGCCTTCGTGGTGGGATCCTCCGTAGCCGCGGGGCGGTGGAAGGGCCCCGCCCGCCGTCTCCTGGCCCGCCTGGCCGCCGCCCGGAAGCCGACCGCGGTGTTCGTGACCGCCGCGGGGGTCCTCTCGGGCAAGGAGCCCGGCTCGGCTCCCGACGCGCCTCCCGAGGGCACCCCGGAGGAGCGCCGGGACAAGGCGGTGGGCCTCTACGTCGATCCCGTGGCCGCCCAGGCGGGGCTAAAACCCGTGGCCAAGTCCGCCTTCGGGGGCCGCATGGCCTTCTTCGGCAAGGTGATGATCGACAACTGGGAGGCCGAGCCCGTGGCCGCCTGGGCCCGGGAGCTCGCGCGCGCGCTCCGCTAGGTTCCGCCGTCGACGGGACGGGGTCTACGGCCCTCGGCGGCCGGGCCTACCGGTCGTCCGCCGGGAAGCTCAGGGTCCACCGGGCCCCTTCCCGGCGGCAGTCCCCTCCCATCTGCTCCGCCAACAATCCGATCAGCCGCATCCCGAAGCCGCCGTTCCCGGGGCCGACGGCCTCCTCGGGGATGCCGGGACCGTTGTCCTCGTAGGCGCAGACCACGCGCGGGCCTTCCCGTCGGGCGGAGATCCGTATGACCCCGTCCGGGAGCCCCGCGAAGGCGTACTTCATGGAGTTCGTGGTCCATTCGTTCAGGATGATCCCCAGGGAGGACAGGGTCCGGGCGTCCAGGACGACGCCGTCGACCTCGGTCTCCAGGCGGACCGGGGGTGTGGGCGGGAAGATCCCCAGGATCTCCCGTACCAGGGGGCCCAGGTACTCCCGGAGGTCCAGTCGGCCGAAGTCTCCGGAGTCGTAGAGCTTGTTGTACAATACGAGCATGGACCGCACCCGGCCCGAGAGGTCCCGGAGCCGGGCCAGGGACTCCGGATCGGAGACCTCGTCCATCTGGAGGGCGAGAAGGCTCAGGATGGTCTGGAGGTTGTTCTTGACCCGGTGGTGGGTTTCCCTGAGGAGGATCTCCTTCTCCCGGAGCAGGGACCGGACGTGCTCCTCCGAGCGCCGGGGCGCGCTGACGTCGCTGTAGGCCACCGCCACCCCGTAGCCCTCCAGGGGGAGGGGCGCGGAGTTGACGGTCAGCCAGGTGGTCTCCCCGGGCTCCTTCAGGATCCCCATCTCCACGCCCTCCACGAGGCGCCCCTCCCGGAGGGCCCGGGTGCTGGCGTACTCCTCCGGGGGCATGGGGCTGCCGTCGGCCCGGACGATCCGCCACTCGGTCCCGTCGATCCGTCTTCCGGCGTGGTCCTCCCGGGACAGGCCGAGGATGCGCTCGGACATGCGGTTGGTCTCCAGGATCTTCCCGGAGGCGTCGGTGATCGTGACGCCCACGGGCAGGACATCCACCAGGGTCCGGTACTTGGTCTCGCTCTCCCGCAGGGAACGCTCCGCCCGCTTCCGCTCGGAGATGTCCCGGGCCACGCCGAACAGGAATTTTCGGCCCTCCACCTTGGTGAAGATCCCGTTCACCTCGACGGGGACCAGGGTCCCGTCCCTGCGGCGGTGGAGCGTCTCGAAGAGGACGGTGGCCCCCTCGGGCCGGACGTTCCAGAATTCCACGAACCCCCTGGACGGGTAGTTCGGATCCAGGTCGTCGATCGTGAGGCCGAGGAGTTCCTCCCGGGTGTACCCGGTCATGGCGCAGGCCACGCGGTTCACGTCCAGGACCCGGCCTTCCTCGCTGAGCAGGTATACGGCGTCGATGCTGTTTTCCAGAAGACTCCGGTACAGGGCCTCCCGCAGGGAGGACGTCGCGCCGGCCGCCTCCGGCGGGGTTCCGGGAGAGGCGGGATTCGCTTTTTCTGGCCGCGCCGTTTTTGCCTCGGTTTTCATCCTGGAGCCTCCTTCCCGGCAGGGCGCCCGTCGGGACTCCGGGTTCGAGTGTACGCCCGTTTCCCGGGGGCGTCAAACCCGCGACGCCCGGCTTCCGGATATCCCTCAAGTGGATTATCCTGAGAAAGCAGGGCCGCGGCCTCGCGGCGCCCGAAAGGAGCCCCATGCCCCTGTTCCGTCCCGAGCTCTTCCAGGGCGCCCGCAGGCGGCGCCGCTACTTCGAGGGCTGGTACTTCAAGCAGGTGTCCCCGGACGGAAGGGCCTGGTCCTTCATCCCCGGGGTGAGCCTGGACGCGGAGGGGCGGCGCAGGGCCTTCGTCCAGGCCATAGACGGGAGCGCCGGGACCACCCGGTGGTACGAGTTCCCCTTCGAGGCCTTCCGCTGGGACCGCCGATCCCTGGACCTCCGGGTGGGGGGCAACCGTTTCTCCCTGTCCGGGATCGGGCTGGACCTGGACGGACCGGAGGGGCGGATCCGCGCCGAGCTCCGCTTCGGTCCGTCCGTCCGGTTCCCCTCCCGCCCCTGGAGGCCGGGGATCATGGGCCCCTACTCCTTCGTGCCCTTCCTGGAGTGCAACCACGGGCTCGTGTCCCTGGACCACCGGACGGACGGGCGGGTGGAGGCCGACGGGGTCGGGATCTCCATGGACGGCGGCCGGGGCTACATAGAGAAGGACTGGGGCTCCTCCATGCCCGCCGCCTGGATCTGGTGCCAGTCGAACTCCTTCCCGGAACCGGGGGTGTCCCTCCTGTTCTCCCTGGCGGACATTCCCTGGCTGGGCGGGCGCTTCCCGGGCTTCCTCTGCGCGGCCCTCCTGCCCGGGGAGGGGGTCCGTGTCTGGGCGTCCTGGAACGGCTCCCGGATCGACCGCCTGGAGGTCGGGGACCGGAGCATCGGCGTCCGGATCCGGCGGCGGGACGAGATCCTGGATCTGAGGATGGAGCGGGGCCGGGGAGGCCTGCTCCGGGCCCCCGCGGCGGGGGCCATGGACCGCAGGATCGCGGAATCCGTGGACGCGGTGCTCTGGGCGCGGCTGGAAGGCCGGGGCCGCCGGATCTTCGAGGGGACCGCCCGGCCCGCGGGCCTCGAGACGGTGGGGGATCACTCGCTGCTCGCGCCCGGGGGGTCCTAGGAGCCTATCGACTTGTGGATCTTTAGCGCCGATAGGCGCTAAAGATCCCGATTATCCGGCTCCTTTGGAGTTTGTAAAGTAGAAAAATCGCACAAGTGCGATTTTTCTACTTTTAGGTGGGGCAAGCCCGACAAACTCCTACCGGCCCGGATAGGGCAGATCCAGGAACACGGCCGTCCCGCCCTTGCTCTCGAACCGGACGCTTCCTCCCAGCTGGTCCGTCAGGACCCTCACCAGGCGGAGCCCGAAGCTGGAGGTCTTAAAGGGGTCCAGGGAAACCGGCAGGCCCGCCCCGTCGTCCCGTACCTCGACGGCGACCCGTCGTCCCTTCCGGGCGGCCGTGATCCGGATATGCCCCTCCTCCCGGTCCCGGAAGGCGTACTTCATGGCGTTCGTGAGCAGCTCGTTCAGGATGATCCCCAGGACGGAGACGGTCTTCACGGGCAGGTTGAACTCCTCGATCCGGGTCTCGATCCGGACGAACCCGCCCTTCGGGAACATCCCCACGATCTCCGCCGCCAGGTCCGGGATGTACTCGCCCAGGGGCATCTCCCGCAGGTTTTCCGTCCGGTAGAGTTTCTCGTAGAGGGTCCCCATGCTCTGCAGTCGGGACTTGGCTTCCCGCAGGGCTTCCGCGGCCGCCTCGTCCGCGACGGACTCGGATTGAAGGTCCAGAAGGCCGATCACCGTGGCCATGTTGTTCTTGATGCGGTGGTGGACCTCGTGCAGGAGGAGGTCCTTCTCCGAGAGCAGGTGCCGAATCCTCTGCTCCGCCGCCTTCCGTTTGAGGGTGCTCGCCGTGATTTCCGCGAAGGCCAGGAGTTCGTCGGGTTCCGGCGGAGGCCGCGATTCCTGTCCGACCAGGATCAGTGTCCCGTACAACTGGCCCTCGGAGAGCAGGGCGACTCCTCGGAACCAATCCGCCCGAAGGGATTGTTGCAGGATGTTGCTCACGGTTCCGGGAACCTTGCCGAAGGACATCTCGTGGATGCTCGAAACCACTCCGACCCGCTCTATGACCATCCTTCGATAATTCGCTTCGCTCACCGGTGTGCGCATTCCCAGCATCCTGCGGCCCACGGCCCCGATGAGCGTCCGGCTCTCGTCCTCGGAGCTTGCGAAATCCTCCAAGATCAAGACTCTGCCCGCCTCATCGTAGCTGTTCGCGGCGCTGATCCTCGCCTTGAATATGTCCACGGCGTTTTCCAGCGCGAATCGGTAGATCGATTCCAGGGGGATCCCGTCCAGTCGAAGGGCATAGTCGTTGATCTTGTCCAGGATTCGGTTCCGCTCCGACAGGCGGTTACGGGCTTCGAAGAGGTCGAAGGCGGTCTCCAGGACCGAGCGGAGGATGAAGGGGGCGGCGTTCCTGCTGACGTAGCCGTATCGGGGAACGCTCCGCACGCGCTCCGAGGCGGCGTTTCCGGGCTTGGCGTCCAGGAAGACGACGGGAAGGTCCCGGAACTCGGGGATCGAGGCCGCCAGTCGGGCGCAGGCTCCGTCCCCGTCCAGGTCGACGTCCAGGAGGGCCAGGCCGATGAGGGGATCCGAGCGCAGCCGGGCTTCCGCCCCGGATTCCGAGCGCTCGACGACCACCTCGTAGCCGAAGCCTTCGAGGGCCGGAGCCGGCGAGGTCTCGCCCGCGGATTCCGGCTCCGCGAGAAGGACGCGCCTAATCCTCGGCGGACTCGTCTCCGGAGTCTTCATCGTCCGATTCCGGCTCCTCCCCCTCGGGGAGCTCGCCGCGCGCCGCGGCTTCCCTGCGCAGCTTCTTCTTGAGTTCCTTCTCTTCCTTCTTCTTCTTGCGCTCCAGTTCCTTCCGGCGCTTCTCTCCCGTGTAGTTAGGTTTCAATCCGGTTTCCCGCTCCTCGGTATGGGTACCTACACTATAGTCCAATACGCCGCCGATTGTAAGACGCGGGGAGGAGCCGCGGCCGCCCCGGGGTTCAAGGCGCGGCCCAATCGGCGACGGGCTGGTAGATGGCGTAGATGTAGAAACTCCCTTCGAGTTCGATCAAGGACGCCGTGATGGATACGCGGATGCGGGAGCCGTCCTTCCTTCGTCGGACCGCCTCGCACTGCAGGGGTTCGCCGGACGCCACACGCCTGGAGTAGTCCCGGCCCTCCTCCCCGTGTTCCGGAGGCACCACCAGGTCGTTGATGGGGCGGCCGACGGCCTCCTCCTGGCTGTAGCCGAAGGTCCGGAGGAAGTTCGCGTTGACCTTGACCACCCGGTCCTCGCCGTCCAGGAGGACGATGGGCACCGGCGCGCAGTCGAAGAGGTATTCGTAGTGGGCGGTGACCCGGCGGAGCTGCCGTTCGGATTCGATCCTGTCGGTGACGTTCCGGACCACCGCCAGGACCTGGTTCTCGTCCTGCCGGGCCAGCCGCAGCTCGTAGATCCGGATCCGGCCGTCGGGATTCAGGGAATACGAATCCGTGAGGACCTCCCCGGTCTCCAGGCAGGTCCGGTAGAGGGCCAGGTGGCGTTCCGCCTCCCCGGGGGGCAGGATCTCCCGGATGTTCGTGCCCGCCACGCGTTCCTCGGGGACCGCCAAGCCGACGCCCGGGGGAGCGTGGAAGTCCCGGATGGTCCCGTCCCGGTCGACGGAAAAGATGAGGTCCGGGATCGCCTGGAGCATGGCCTCCCTGCGCCGGGACTGCCGCCGCACCTCTTCGTGGGCGCTGAAGAGCTCGAAGGCCAGCTCGATGGAGGACAGGAGGACGAAGCCGCCCGAGTTCTTGACGACGTACCCGTACCGGGTGATGTTCCGGACCTTGTCGACCATCTCCCGCTCGGAATGGGAGGTCAGGAAGACGATGGGCAGGGACCGCAGCTCCAGGATCCGGGCCGCCGCGTCGGGGCCGCTCAGTCCGGGGCCCAGGTCGATGTCCATCAGGACCAGGTCGACCGCGGGATCGGAGCGGATCGCCTCGACGCTCGCCTCCCCGGTATGCACGATCTCCACGTCATAGCCCGACTGCCCCAGTACCCGGGCTTCCGCCAGGGCTATGACGGCTTCGTCTTCCACGAGGAGGAGCTTCTTGGGGGCGGGCATGGGCGCAACCTCCGTTGGCCGGCCTCGGCGTTCTCGGGGATCGGGGGACGCTCCCTGACTATCCTGGATTCCCGGGCCTTTGGCAAGGGATGGAATCCCATTTATACTCCGGGATGAGGTCGACGATGAAGGCTGCGATTTCTCCGAGACGGTGCCGCAACCCGGGCCCCGCGCTGATCCTGGCCGCGGGTGTCTCCCTGGGTTCCTGCGCCACGATTCCCGCGTCCGTAGCGGACCTGCCCCGAAATCCGGAGGGATCGGTCGTACTCGCCGCGGGCGTCGACTACCGTGAAATCCGGCGCGACCTTCCGCGCCTCCTCCGGATCCACGTCCTTCGGGCCGACCTCGCGGCCGGGAACCTGGCGATCCGGGTGCCCCTGGGACCGGACCCGGACGGTCCCGGTCCCGCGGAGGCCCGCCTCGAGGATCCCCTCCGCTTGGCGCGGGCTTCCCGGGCCCTGGTCCTGGTCAACGCCTCGTCCTTCGGGGTCCTCGGGTATCCGGAGGGAGAGCGTCCCCCGGTCTATCTCCGGGGCATGGGCGTCGACATCGCGGGCCTTGCGGCGGACTCGGGCCGGGTCGCCAGCCCCTCGAATCCCCGGTACGCTTCGTTCTACGTGGACGGCCGGGGCGTTCCGCGGATCGCGGGGCACGGGGAGGTTCCGGAGCGGGACGTCGCGGTCCGGGAAGCGGCCGCGGGGTTCTCCCCCCTCGTCGTCCGGGGTGAGGTAGCCGAGGAGAGGGGCGGGGATATCGAGCCGAGGACGGCGGTCGGCCTGGACGGCCGGGGCCGCCTGATCCTGGTCGTGGCCGAGGGCCGCCGACTCGGCCGAAGCGAGGGCCTGACCCTGGGGGAACTGGCGGAGCTGATGTACGAGCTGGGCTGCGTCGACGCCCTCAACCTGGACGGGGGAGGCTCCAGCGTCCTCGTGGTCCGGGTTCTCGGCTGGGGATACCGGGTCCTGGCGCCCCCCACGGACGGGGCGGGTCCCCTGCGGTTCCGCAGACCAGTACCGAACGCCCTGGCGGTGGTCGCCGGGGAGTAGGGAGCCGAGTCGGACACGGCTCCCGGGGAGGCGCCGGCCCGCGACGCAGGAGCCGCGGGCATAGGAGGGACCGGGTACTTCAATCCTCCCGGAAGAGGTCCTCCAGGTCCACGGCCAGGCCCTCGAGCACGGAGCTCGCCGCGCCGCCGGTGTTCACGTGGACCTCCCCCGGCCCGAAGGCGCCGGAGGGCCCGAGCCGGAAGACCGTGAGCGCCCGGTTGCCCGGATCGACCACCCAGTACTCCCGGACCCCCCGGGACTCGTAGAGTCGGTACTTGTCGTTCAGATCCCGCTTGCTCGTGCCGGGGGAGAGGATCTCCGCCACCAGGTCCGGGGCACCTCGGGCGCCGTAGTCCCTCAGGCGGGAGCGATCGCAGTACACCACCAGGTCCGGCTGGACCACGGTCTCCACGGAGTCGTCGTCCTCGTTCCCGATGGGAAGGAGGACGTCGAAGGGGGCGATGTACATCGCGTAGGGTTTTCCCCGCAGGAATTGGAAGAATGCATTCGAGAGCCTGACCAGAATCCCCTGGTGCCTCCGGTTCGGGCCGGGGCTCATCGCCCAGGCGGCCCCGTCGATCAGCTCCCAGCGCCGGTCGTCCGGCCAGGTCCGGTAGTCCCCGTACGTGTAGCGCTCCGAAAGGTTCACCGCGGCGTCTCCCATGGGTACACCTCCAGTATACGGCATACCGACGGGAAAGGGGAATTTCGCTTGCCCCCCGGGTCGGGCGCCGGCCGGCCGTGTATTCTGCGGAGCTTCCCTATATTCCCTGGAAGAGGAGCCACCCCGACAGGGTGGAGACCCCCGACCACCAGCCCAGGATCTCCCCGAGGGCCGCGGCGGCCAGGAGGGCCAGGAAGGCGAGGCGGCCGGGCCGAAGGAAGGATTTCCCTCGAGCCCGCGGGATCAGGATCGCGATGGCGGCCAGCGCCCCGTAGGCGACCAGGGCGGCCGCCCGGGCGCCGCCGGGGTTCGAGCCCGCGAAGGATTGGAGGGCGAATCCCGCCCGGGCGAAGGAACCGTTCAGGGCCTCGATCTGTCCCAGGGCCATGCCCAGGCCCAGGAGGACCAGCATAAGGCCCGAGGCGATCCGGACTTCCCGGCCCCGGCGCTTGAACCAGTCCAGGAGGGGTTTCATCCGGTCCAGGAAGGCGCCGGCTGCCAGGAAGGGCAGGGCCAGGCCCAGGGAATAGACCGCCAGGAGGCCGCCCGCGGCCCAGGGGTTTCCGCTACGCCCCGCGAACAGCAGGATGGAGGCCAGGATGGGACCCACGCAGGGGGTCCAGCCCGCGCCGAAGGCGAGCCCCACCACGAAGGCCCCGCCCAGTCCCGAGGGCCGGGCGGTCGGGTGGGCCCGTCTCTCGGCGTTCAGGAACTTCAGGAAGTCGAAGAGGGTGTTGAGGCCGAACAGGACGATCACGATCCCCGCGGCGGCGGTGATCCTCCGGGCAGCTCCGCCCAGGAGGAGGGCCCCCCCGCCGAAGACCAAGCCCAGGGCGGTGAAGACCGCCGTGAAGCCTAGGGCGAAGGCCGCGGTCCGGGCCAGGACCGCCCGGCGCGGGGTCCCGCCCCCGGCGGCGTCCGCGGCCCCGGAGCCGGAGATGAAGGAGATGTAGCCGGGAATCAGGGGCAGGATGCAGGGGGACAGGAAGGACAAAAGGCCCGCACCCAGGGCCAGGAGGAGTCCGGGGGTCTCGTTCATCGACGGGCCAGGTCCCGGAAGAGGGAGATCACCTCCGGCTCGTCGTAGGGCCGGGAGCCGATGATGGCCGCGATCGCCCGGGCGTCCTTGTCCAGGACGAAGGTGGTCGGGATGCCCCGGGTGACGAAGTTACCGGAGGCGGCTCCCGTGGGATCCAGGTAGATCGGGAAGGTGTAGGGGTACTGCTTGAGGAACCCGTCCACGGTCTTGGCATCCTCCTTGACGCTGATCGCGGCCACCGCGAAGGCCTCGCCGCGGAGCGCGGAGTGGAGCTTTTCGATCGAGGGCATCTCCTCCCGGCAGGGGGGGCACCAGGTGGCCCAGAAGTTGAGGAGGGTCACCTTGCCCTTCAGGGCCGCGGGGACCAGGGCGGGACCGCCCGCCCGGGGCTGGACGGAGAAGGAGGGCAGTTCGACGGGAGCGGGGAAGACGTAGAACCCGAGGGCCTCGAAGCGGTCCGCATACCAGGGCCTGGAGGACGGGGTCTCGGGCACCGAGGCGGAAACGGGGGCGGCCGCGGGAGCCCCGGACGGCACGGCTCCGGCCGGCGAGTCGGAGGACGAAGCCGTCCCGGTCCGTTCGGCCCGGGAGCAGCCGCCCGCGAGAACGGCTACGGCGATCAGGATCGGGAAGACGTACTTCAAGGTTCGCTCCTTGGGCTCGAGTTGTATATAGAAAGTACTATGTTGCACCGCCCGGATCAAGCCCGGCGAGATAGCCGCCGACCCCCCTTTTTCGCTATACTAATTTGGAGATCCCCGCCATCCAAGGGCGGCCGAAACCAGCCAAGGAGTACCGATGAAATCCCTTCGCTCCCTACGAGACATCCTTCGCGCCGAGGGCGAGGAGGAGGATACCGCCCCCGAGAAGATCGCCTTCCCCGATCCCCTGGCGGAGCGCTTCCTCAAGACCCGGACCATCCTGCTTTCCGGGGAGGTCAACAAGGAGACGGCGGAAAAGGTGATCAGCCGGCTCCTTCTCCTGGAAAGCCAGTCGGACGACCCTATCCGTGTGCTGATCGATTCCCCCGGGGGGGACGTGGACGCGGGCTACGCGATCTTCGACATGGCCCGCTTCGTGAAGCCCCAGGTCTGGATGATCGGCATGGGACTCGTGGCCAGCGCCGGCGCCCTCATCCTCCTGGCCGCCCCCAAGGAGCGGCGGGTCGGGCTTCCCAACTCCCACTACCTCATCCACCAGCCCCTTTCAGGTCTCCGGGGCGTGGCCACGGACATCGAGATCCACGCCCGGGAGATCGAGCGGACCCGGGACCGGATCAACAAGCTCATCGCCCAGGAGACCGGGCAGGACCTGGAGCGTGTCCAGAAGGACACGGACCGGGACTACTGGATGACTGCGGAGGAGGCGGTGGCCTACGGCCTCATCTCCCGCACCGTCAACCGACGGGACGAACTCTAGGGCATGGACCGAGCACGGATCGAGGCCGCCCTGGCGGGCGCGTACCCCGGCCTGCCCGACGCGGCCGCGGGCGGCCGCCCCGTGTACCGGGGCAAGGTGCGGGACGTTGTGGAGGGTCCCGGCCGCCTTCTCCTTGTGGCCAGCGACCGGATCTCCGCCTTCGACCGAGTGCTGTCCACGATCCCCTTCAAGGGCGAGGTCCTCACCCGGGTCTCGGCGTGGTGGTTCGCCCGGACCTCGGACATCGTCCCCAACCACCTGGTCCCCCCCTCGCACCTGGGGGGCCGCGACCCGGTCAGGGAGACCGGCCGGGCCTGCCTGGTCCGCAGGGCCGAGATGGTGCCCGTGGAGGTGGTGGTCCGGGGCTTCCTGACGGGGTCGGCCTGGCGGGACTACCAGGCCGGGCGCACCGTATCCGGCATCGCCCTCCCCTCCGGCCTTGCCCGGGACTCGGAGTTCCCGGAACCCCTCCTGACCCCCTCCACGAAGGAGGCCTCCGGCCACGACCGCCCCGCGAGCGGGGAGGAGCTCGTGCGATCCGGCCGGGTGGACGCGGAGCTCTGGGAGGAGATCTCCCGGGCCGCCCGGGCCCTCTACCTCCGGGGACGCGAAGTGGCCCGGGAGCACGGCCTCGTACTGGTGGACACCAAGTACGAGTTCGGGGTCGCCGACGGCCGCCTGGTCCTGGGGGACGAGATCCACACCCCCGACTCCAGCCGTTACTGGAGGCTCCCCGGCCCGGGCGCCTCCGCCCCGGGGGCGCGGAGCGAGCTGGACAAGGAAAGCTTCCGTCGCTGGCTGGCCGAACGCGGCTTCACCGGGGACGGCGAGGCCCCCTCGGTCACCGACGAGATCCGTTCAGAAACCGCGGCCCGCTACGTGGAGGCCTTCGAGGCGATAACGGGCGAGGTCTTCGAGCCGAATCCCCTTCCGACGCAAGCGCTGGACGAACTGCTGGCGGAGTGGGCCTCGACCGTCTAAGGACGGCCGATCCCCGGATCGTGAGCATTCCTTTCGTTCACGCATCCGGACTCCCGGAGGTCCGACATGCGTATTCCCCGTCTCGGCGCGGCCGCGGCGGCCGCCCTCGCCGTGCTTTCGCTCTGCTCCTCCCGCTGTTCCGTCCTGGACCTTCCCCGCGGAGAGATCTCCGTCCTTTCCTGGAACCTCCAGACCCTCTTCGATGACCGGGACGACGGGGTCGAGTTCCCGGGCTGGTCCGTGGCCAACGGGCAGTGGGACTCCGAGGGGTACCGGACCCGGCTCCGGAACTTCTCCCGGGCCGCGTCCGCTGCGGTCCCCGGAGGGCCGGATATCCTGGTCCTGCAGGAGGTCGAGAACCAGCGGGTGGCCGAGGACCTGGCGGCCCTCCTTCCCGGATCCTGGCCCACCCTTATCGTCTCCGGGGGGGAGGGCGCCGCGTTCGGCTGCGCCGTCCTGTCCCGGTTTCCCGCGGTCGTCGCCCGGGCACACGCGGTGGACCCGGGCCCGGGATTCCGACCCGAGGATCTGCGCCCCCTTCTGGAGGTGGTCCTGGACGCGGAGGGGATCCGCCTGACGATCCTGGCGGCCCACTGGAAGAGCAAGGTCGGGGGGGCCGAGGCCACGGAGCCCGCCCGGAGGGCCCAGGCCGCCCTGGCGGCCCGACGGATCGCCGAGATCCTGGCGGAGGATCCGGCCGCGGAGCTCCTCCTGGCGGGGGACCTCAACGAGAACCCCGACGAATGGGAACGGGTCGGCCGCGCCTGGCCCACGGCCCTCCTGCCCGCGGATCGTGCGGCCCGGGCGGACGGCTGGAAAGACCGGATCCTCCTGGCCGCGGATCCCGGGAACACCGGTCCTGGACCGGACGGACTCGTCCTCTGGAGCCCCTGGGAGGAGGCGGGGGGCTTCAGCTACGTCCA
Source organism: Spirochaetota bacterium (assembly GCA_022703505.1). GTDB lineage: Bacteria > Spirochaetota > Spirochaetia > Treponematales > UBA12059 > JAAYUR01. The sequence goes on from JAKLDN010000002.1 coordinate 172,317, forward strand.
CGAAGGGACGGAGGAACGGATCGACCATGTCCTCCTTTGCCCGGGGCTCCTGGACGGGAAGGGCCTGGCCTTCTCGTCCTTCTCCGCCGTGACCGAGAGGGAACTGCTTTCGGAGGACGGGACCCCCCGGGCCTGGGATACCCGGAACCGGGAGGGGTATTCGGACCACCTCCCCCTGCGCTTGGCGCTTGCGTGGCGATAGCGGGGCGATCCGGAGGTCCCCGGCGGCGCCGAATCCCGTGTCCCCGGCATCCGAGGGGTGTCCGCACGTCCAGGCTCCGGGGTCGATGTCACCGCGGCCGGCCGGCCGCGTATGGCCAAGCCCGGGCCGGCCGGGGTACAATTCCCGGGATATGTCCGATCCCAAGCCCCTGATCGTGCAGAGCGACCTGAGCCTGCTGCTGGACGCCCACGATCCGGGCTTCGAGAAGGCCCGGGAGGACCTGGGTCCCTTCGCCCAGCTGGAGAAGAGCCCCGAGCATTTCCATTCCTACCGCATCACCCCCCTGTCCCTCTGGAACGCGGCGGCCGCGGGTTTCACCGCCGAGGACGCCGCCGCGGTCCTGACCCGCTGGGCCCGGTACGAGGTGCCCCAGAGCGTGCTCTACACGATCCGGGAGATCGCCTCCCGCTTCGGCAAGCTCCTGCTTCGGGAGGGGGATGCGGCGGGGGAGCTCCTCCTGACCTGCGAGGACAAGCGGGTGGCCGCGGAGATCTCCTCCTCCCGGCGCCTGGCCAAGTGGCTCTCCCCGGCCCCCGGGGGCTTCCGGGTCCGCCTCACGGACCGGGGGACGGTCAAGCGGGAGCTCACGGCCCTGGGCTGGCCCGTGAAGGACCTGGCCCCCCTGGCGGAGGGGGAGCCCCTGGCCTTCGCCCTCCGGGAAACCACGGGCGCCGGCCGACCCTTCTCCCTGCGGCCCTACCAGACCGACGCGGTCAGGGCCTTCCTGGGGGACAAGGGGCCGGGTACGGGCTACGGGGTCGTGGTCCTGCCCTGCGGGGCCGGCAAGACGGTGGTGGCCATGGCCGCGGCGGCCCAGATCGGCCGCAAGACCCTGGTTGTGACAACCAACGTGGCCGCGGTCCACCAGTGGATGGACGAACTGGCCGACAAGACGGACCTGGCCCCCGGGGACGTCGGGGAGTATACGGGAGCCCGCAAGGAGGTCCGTCCGGTCACCATAGCCACCTACCAGGTCCTGGTCTGGAGACCCGACAAGGAATCCGACTACCCCCACTTCGACCTCTTCCGGCGCGAGAAGTGGGGGCTGGTGATCTACGACGAGGTCCACCTCCTGCCCGCCCCGGTCTTCCGGGTCGTGGCGGAGATACAGGCGGTCCGGCGCCTGGGGCTCACGGCCACCCTGGTCCGCGAGGACGGCCGGGAGGAGGACGTCTTCAGCCTGATCGGCCCCAAGAAGTACGACGTCCCCTGGAAGGACCTGGAGCGGAAGGGCTTCATCGCCGAGGCCTTCTGCCGGGAGATCCGGGTGGCCCTGCCCGAGGACGAGGCGGTCCGCTATGCCGTGGCGGAGACCCGGGGCAAGCACCGGATCGCCGCGGAGAATCCCCGGAAGCTCGAGATCGTCCGGGAGCTTGTGGCGAACCACCCCGAGGACTCCATCCTGGTGATCGGCCAGTACCTGGACCAGCTGGGGGCCATCGCCCGGGACCTCGGGGCGCCCCTGATTACCGGGGCCGTGCCCAACGCGGAGCGGGAGCGGATCTACGGGGACTTCAAGGCCGGCCGGGTACGGGTCATCGTGGTATCCAAGGTGGCCAACTTCGCCATCGATTTGCCCGACGCCTCCGTGGCCGTCCAGGTGTCCGGGGCCTTCGGGTCCCGGCAGGAGGAGGCCCAGCGGCTCGGCCGGATCCTCCGGCCCAAGGAGCGCAACTCCTGGTTCTACTCCCTGGTGTCCCGGTTCACGGGGGAGGAGGACTTCGCCGCCAACCGGCACCGCTTCCTGGCCGAGCAGGGCTACCGGTACACCATCGAATCCTGGGACGTCGACCCGTGGAACTGAAGACCTTGCCCGCCCCGGTCTGGCGGGATGCCCTGGTGACGGAGGACACGGAAGCCTTCCTGTCCGCGGTGCGGAATTACCTCGGACCCGTGCCCACGCCCTACAACAAGCATTCCCTGGTGGCCCGGCTCGAGGCCTTCCTGAAGAAGCCCCAGACCGCGGAAGCCCAGGCGGCCCTCCTGGATTCCCTGGACGCCCTCATCCTGGGGGCCCTGGCCGCCGCCGGCCCCTGCCCGGAGAGCTTCCTCCGGGAGCTCTTCGCGGACGAACGCGGCCCCTGGGAGATCTCCCTGCGCCTCGCGAACCTGCGGGACCGGCTGGTGCTCTTCCGGGCCCCGGGCCCGGCGGGGCCCGTCCTTGCCGTGACGCCCCCCCTGGCTTCCCGCCTTGCCCGGGAGGCGGACCTTCGGGGTCTCCTGGGCTGCGCCCCCTCGGAAGGACCTCCCCCGCCGCCGCGGGTGGACGCGGACACGATCTGCGCCGCGGCCTCCATCCTCTTCCACGAGGAAAACCCCCTCCGCAGGGACGGCCGACCGGCCAAGCGGGTCCGGGCCCGGCTCCTGGCCCTCCTACCGGAGCTGGGCGGCGCTTCGGAACCGGCCGGCGCGGACGAGATCCTGGACGCCCTGCTCGCGGGATTCCGGGGTGCCGGTTTCCTGGAGGGGCCGGAGGGGACGCCGGACATGGACCGCCTGGCCGCCGCCGCGGAAGCCTGGGGGGATCGGCTCCCGTTCCTCGTGGCCGCGGGTTCCCGGGAGCTGGACTTCCGCCCCGACGCGGAGGCCGGGCCGTCCCCGCGCCCTTCCCTGGCGGAAAGCGCCCGGGCCCTGGAGTCCATAGCCGCGGCCCTGCCCACGGGGATCGCGGTGAGCCGGGCCGGATTCCGCCGACTTGCCCTGCTCTCGGCGGAGCCTCGGGGGAGCGCGGGAGCGGGCCGCGCTGAGACTTCGGCGGAAGCCCTGCTCCGGTTCGGCCTGGTCGAACGGACGGCTTCCGGGATCGTCCGGGCCGCGGCGTCCCGGCGGGTCCGAAGTACGATCCCGGAAGCCGGGGGCATCCCCTCCGGACCCGTTCTGGCGGTGGAGGCCTCCCACGCCCTGCGGGTCCTGCCCGAGGCGGATCCGGCGGCCCGGGTCTTCGCGGGCACGGTGGCCCGACTGGAGAGCCGGGGGGAGTTGTGGTCCTGCGTCCTGGACCGGAAGAGCGTCCGCCGGGCACTGGACGCGGGCCTGGGATCCGAGCGCATCGCCCGGACCCTGGAGAGGCTCTCCGGCAGGCCCCTTCCCCAGAGCCTGGCTTACTCCCTGACGGGCTGGGAAAAAGAGCACCTTTCGGTTAGGCTATACTACGGGTATGTCCTGGCCGCGGAGGGACCGGCCCGGACCCGGGCGGAGAACGCCCCGGCCCTGGCGGGGCTCCGGGGACCGGCCGTGGCGGAGGGAGCCTGGCTCCTGGAGTCCGAGGATCCCGGGGAGATCCGGACGGCCCTGGAAAAGGCGGGTCTCCACGTTCCCCGGACCCGAAGGTCCGGCCGGCCGGAACCTTCCGGGACGAACGCTTCCGGAAGCGGAGCGGCCGGCCTGCTTGCACCGGTTACGCAGGCGGAGAGGCCCGCCTGGTCGCGGCTCCTGGACGGCCCCGTAGATCGGGCCGGGGAACCGGGACCGGCGCGGTCCCCGGATTCCCTGGCCCGGCTTCGGGCCCGGCTGGGGGAACTGGACCTTCCGGAGGGACGCAGGGCCGAGCTCGCCGAGCGGATCGGCCGCAGGATCATCCTGACCGAGGACCAGCTGATCCGGGCGGAGACGGACGGCCCGGGGCTGGAGGCCGGTGCCCTGGATTACCTGGGCAAGGTGCGGGTCGTGGAACGGGTCCTCCGTTCGGGCGGCGCCCTCCTGGAGATCCTGACCCGGAGCCCGGACGGCCGGCCGGAGCTGTTCCGGGTCCGTCCCCTGGAGCTGGAGAAGACCGACCGGGGGCTGGTCCTCCGGGCAGCCGACGCCGAGGACGGGAGCGTCCGGATCCTGCCCGTGCGTTCCATGAGCCACGTGAAACGGATCAAGACTACCTTATTTGGAGATTGAGATGACTACGATGCCCAACAAGAACAACGATACGATGCAGCTGAAGCTGGCGGTCCTCATCGACGCGGACAATACCCAGGCCTGGATCGTGGACGGCCTCCTGGCGGAGGTGGCCAAGTACGGGATCGCCAGCGTGAAGCGCATCTACGGCGATTGGACCACCACGAACCTCCGACACTGGAAGGACAAGCTCCTGGCCTACGCCATCCAGCCCATCCAGCAGTTCGCGTACACCAGCGGGAAGAACGCCACGGACTCGGCCATGATCATCGACGCCATGGATCTTTTGTACTCCGAGCGCCTGGACGGGTTCTGCGTGGTGACCTCCGACTCGGACTTCACCCGCCTGGCGGCCCGGCTCCGGGAGTCCGGCAAGCTGGTCCTGGGCTTCGGGGAGAAGAAGACCCCCAAGCCCTTCGTGGCGGCCTGCGACAAGTTCATCTACACCGAGATCCTGCGGGAGGCGGACGAGGAGGCGGTTCCGGAGAAGGCCAAGCCCGAGAAGGCCAAGGAGGTGGTGGCCGCGGACTGGAAGAACGACCGCAAGCTCCAGGCCATGCTCCGGGCCGCGGTGGAGGACGCCGCGGACGAGTCCGGCTGGGCCTACCTGGGACCCGTCGGGCAGTACGTGGCCAACCGGCAGCCCGAGTTCGACCCCCGCAACTACGGCTTCCGCAAGCTCGGCGAGCTCATCCGGTCCTCCGGCTGGTTCGAGATCGACGAGCGCACGAACGCCGTGGATCCCGGGAAACAGGTGTTCATCCGGTACAAGAAGAGGTAACAGGACACAGGAACCAGGACTCAGGGCCTTGGCGGAAGACGGCGGATACGTTCAGGTGTCCGTCGCCCTAGTATCAATCGGGTGACCGGCTCCGGTCGTTCGGCTCCCCCGCGTACTTTCCCAGCATCTCCGCCGCCCAGCGGACCAGGGCGGCCTTGGCCCAGGCGGGCTTCCCTTCGGGGGCGAGCAGGTCCTCCAGGTCCCGGTCGGACATGTACAGGCGGTAGGGCGGCACCTCCAGGGCCCGGGCCAGGCGCTCCACGGTGTCGATGGAGGGGAACTTGCGGCCGCTCTCGATCTCCCCGATGAACCCGGAGGAGAGTTCGGCGCGCTCGGCCAGCGTCGATTGGGAGATCCTCAGGCGGCCTCGCTCCTTCTTGAGGTTCTGGATGAATACGGCCTGGAGTTCCGCCACGGGATCGTCTCCCTTCGGTGGATTGATGCTAGCCCCGGGCCCCTTGCTTGACAATTTGCTGATAGCGAGTCGATCCTGGCTTATGGCCAGGATTCGAGCCCGTCCTCGTCCCCGGACCTCTTCCGAAGCCCTCCGGGCCCTGAGCCTGGCGGATCTCGACACGGCCCCGGGGGATCCCCGGGACTGCCGGGTGTGGGAGTCCGTCCACCTGGGCCGGGACGGAAGGATCCTCCTATCGCCCCGGCGGCTGGGCGGGACCTGGACGCCCCCGGGCTATGCCGCCTGCCTGCGCCGGCTGCGGCTTCTCCTGAGGCGCGAAGGATTTCCGGCGGGGTTCCTGGGTCCGAAGAAAGACCGGCTCAGGGCGGAGAAGTACCGGCGGCTCTGAGCCCGGCCAGGAATTCGTAGGCCGCCCGGGCGGTCCGGGCGGAACGTTCCGTCTGGGGGTGGTGGCCGCAGTCCTCCAAGGCCAGGAAGCCCCGGAGGTCGGGTAGGAGCTCCCGGTACGCCGCGGAGGACTCGAAGCGAAGCACCTCGTCGTCCCTCCCCCAGACCAGGAGCACGGGCACCTCGATCTCGTCCAACCGATCCGTCAGGTCCGGGGCGGCCAGGGCGTGCCGGGTCACCTCGCGCAGGGCGCTCCGCCCCTCGGGGGTGAGGAGCCCGGCTACGGCCCAGGCGGCCACGTCCGGATAGGCGTACCGGGGATCCCGCACCACCCGCTTCCGGTAGAACCTCATGTACAGCCGCTCGGTGGTCAGTCTCGTCCCCGCGCGGATGATCGAGTCCCGGCCCAGGGCCCAACGGTCCAGGGGGTAGAAGGAGTCCGACAGCCCCGCGGGGGCCAGGAGGATCAGGGCCTCCACCCGCTCAGGATGGGCCAGGGTGTATTCCAGGGCCAGGCGGCCTCCCAGGGAGTGCCCGGCCAGGACCACCCGGTCCCTCCTCAGGGCTTCCCGGAGGCCGTCCAGGATCGCGACGAACCATTCCGGGGTGTAGGGTGCCTCGGGCTTGCCGGAGGCACCGGAGCCGGGCAGATCCGGGGACACGAGCCGCACCGTCGGGGCCCGGGAATCCGCGGCCTCCGCGGAGACCGCCTCCCGCCCCAGGGCCCGTCCGAAAGCCAGGCCCTCGGCCCCGGAGGCCCCCCATCCGTGGACCCCCAGGACCAGGATGTCCGCGTCCTCGGGACCCTGGTCGAAGGCGTGGATCGGGATTCCGTCCACCTCGACCCGGAGGGCCGGGGCGGACGCGGGGTCCGGCGGAGCCTCCGGGAGGGGGCTGCCCCGGGGGGCGGTCGCGCAGGAGACCAGGAGGACGGCGGCCGCCGCCAGTGTCAGTCGAAGACGTAGTGTCGCCATTGCTCCGAGAACCCCGCGAACCCGAGGTCCTTTGCCCGTTCGACCTGGGAGGAGACGGAATCCTGGTAGTGCATGAGGTACATGCGGGATTTCACCTCCGCCGGTAGGGCGGACAGCTCCTCCATCGAGGCGTGCACGCCCCCGGTGAAGAGCTGGCCGTCGTGGAAGATCGCCTCGAAGCGGTAGGTTCGGTCGAGGTCCAGGACCATGCCGGGGTCGTAGCGGGTGTCGCTGGTGAACAGGACCCGGTCGTCGAGGATCACCCCGTGGCTGGGGGAGGAGTCCCTCCAGGAGGCGGAGTTGTCGGGGATGTGCTTGGTGCGGAACAGGGTGAGCCGCAGGGAGCCTACCCGGGCTATGGAAAGCTGGCGGTCCGCCCCGGGGATCCTCTTGGGGCGGATGGGGACCCAGAAGTCCTCGAACTCCAGCGGGCGGTCGTCGTGCCGCTCGTTGTAGGCGCAGCCTCCCCGGAGGGACGCGCTCCACAGGAGGCGCTGGTAGGCCCGGGAGATAACGATGGAAGGTTTCTTCTTTGGGCCGTAGCGGTTCATGAGCATGACCTCTTCCAGGCCGCCGACATGGTCCGCGTGGGAGTGGGTGATCAGGAAATTGTCGATCCTGGTAACCGGGAGCCCCAGGAAGGCCAGGGCCTCGGGGGTCCGGGTGCCGCAGTCGATCAGCAGGTGGGTGTCGCCCTTGGTCACGAGGAGGTTCGTCTGGTAGAATTTCTTGGAGAAGGCGCTTCCCGCCCCGACGAAGAAGAGCCGGAGGCTCCCCTCGCTCGAAAGCGGAAGGGGCCGTTCCGCGCTCCACTCATCCCGGGCCAGTATTTTCATCCACTTAACTATATCGAAGGGTCCCGGGGTTTTCAATGAAGGGGCGAATTGTAGTATATTGCGTCGTATCCCTTCCTTAGGAGCTGCATCGATGTCGCGGAAAGTCTGGTTCATCACCGGCGCGTCCAAGGGTTTCGGGCGGATCTGGGCGGAGGCGGCCCTGGCCCGGGGAGACCGGGTGGCGGCGGCCGCCCGCAATCCGGAGACCCTGCGGGACCTCGCCGCCGCCTACGGGGACTCCATCCTGCCCCTGGCCCTGGACGTGCGGGACCGGTCCGCGGCGTTCCGGGCCGTGGCCGAGGCCCGGGCCCGCTTCGGGCGGCTGGACGTGGTCGTGAACAACGCGGGCTACGGCCTGTTCGGCGCCGTGGAGGACGTGACGGAGGAGCAGGCCCGGGCCCAGATGGAGACGAACTTCTTCGGTACCCTGTGGGTGACCCAGGCGGCCGTGCCGGTCCTTCGGGACCAGGGCGGCGGCCGGATCCTCCAGGTGACCAGCCTGGGGGGCGTCGTGTCCTTCCCCTTCCTGGGGCTCTACCACGCCTCCAAGTGGGCCGTGGAGGGGATGAGCGAGTCCCTGGCCAAGGAGGTCGCGGGCTTCGGGATCCGGATCACCCTTATCGAGCCGGGGCCCTTCGGCACGGACTGGCGGGGTCCCTCCGCGGCGCACGCCCCGAAGTCGGCCCCCTACCAGGGCGCCGGGCCCGTCGGGTCGGGACTGAAGTCCGGCGACCCGAAGGCCACGGCCGCGGCGATCCTTCGGATCGCGGACTCCGAGGATCCGCCCCTGCGGATCTTCCTGGGCGCCGGGGTGGCCGAACTCGCCCGGGGGGTCTACGACGAACGCCGGAAGACCTGGGACGCCTGGGCCGAGGTATCGACGGCCGCCCAGGGAAGCTGAGAATCCGGCGGCCCCGGCCACGGCTTCGGCCGCGGCCCCGGGCCGCCGCGGCGGTTCCGCGGCGCGGGGTACTCCGCGCCGCCTTGATGATGGGAGGCGATATGACCGAGGATGCCGAGGCGTTCTGGAGGGACTACGAGCGCTCGACCGGGGAGACCGTGGAGGCCCGGGCCATGGGCCAGTGGCTGGGGCCGGGGGCCCCCCGGGAAGGGGTGTGGGGCATTCTGATCCTCACGGACCGCAGCTTCCACTTCCTGGGTCGCAAGTCCGAGAACTGGCTTAAGGGGATCTTCACCCTGAGAAGCCGGGCGGAGGGGGAGGCCGTGGAGTTCCGGGTGCCCCGGGAGGATCTCCGGTCCCTGGAGGCGCCCGATCGAGGCTGGCTGTCCCGGATCCTGGGGTCCCCCTTCCCGGAAGTCACCCTTACCTGGAATCCCGCCGGGGGAGGGGAACCCGTCCGTGCGGTGTTCAACGTGGACGACCCGCAGGGCTTCCTGGCCAAGCTGGGCGCTGCGGCGGGCGCCCGGTAGCCCGGGCGATCTTTTCAAATGCCTTTGACAAACCGATAATCTAGGTGCTAAACTGATCCGATAGCTATCTTCGCGAGCCCTAAGGAGCGCGGGTGTCGACTCTTAAACGATATAAGAAGCTGGAGAATACTCTGGTTCAGCGGCTGGTTGCCGCCTTGACCCGGGCGGCCTCCGCTTCCCGGGATTTTTTCCGCCGATTCATGAAGGCCGGCCGGCAGAAACTCACCATCATGCTGGTCCCCCACACGGAAAAGCGTATTCTGAACCTCCAACTCAGCTTCTTCGGCCTGGCGGGCATCCTCCTGGCCGTGGGCATCGTCCTGTCCGTATCGGTGTACGCCACCTCCCGCTTCGGCAGCACCGCCCGGCTCCTGTCGGGCAAGGTCTCGGACCTCCGCTCCACCCAGGCGGACCTGGACGCGGTCCGGGACGAGACCACGACCCTGATCAAGGCGGCCCGCAACTTCGAAGCCGCCCTGTCCTCCACCCTGTCCCGCATCGGCATCCAGCCCTCCTCGTCCTCCACTGCGGATCGGGACGGAGACCTGGCGGCCTTCTTCGACGTGGAGGAAGCGGCCCGGGGCTCCCTGCGGGAGGTGGGGGAGATCCGGAAGGTGACCCGCTACCTGGAGAAGACGGTCAGCGCCGTCAAGGAGTTGGGCGGGGTCGTGGCCTCCCAGAGCGAGGTCCTCTCGGAGATACCGAACCTCTGGCCCGTGAAGGGCGGGATCGGCCACATCTCCATGTACTACGGCCAGAACGAGAACCCATTCTACGGGTCCTGGTACCTGCACAAGGGCCTGGACATCTCCACCTTCCGGATGGGGGACTCCGTCGTGGCCACCGCGGACGGCAAGGTGGCCAACATCGGGTACGACCCCAGCTACGGCAACAACATCATCCTGGAGCACAAGCACGGGTTCTTCACCCGCTACGCCCACCTCCAGTCCGTCCGGGTCCAGAAGGGCCAGAAGGTCCAGCAGGGACAGGTCATCGGCTACCTGGGCAACACGGGGCTCACCACGGGACCCCACCTCCACTACGAGGTCCACCTGGGCACCGAGACCATCGACCCCCTGCGGTTCCTGAACATCCGCTCCAGCTCCGCGTTGACGCAGTAGCCTCCCCCGGTTAGGATACCCCCATGGCGAACCTCCGTGACTCCCTGGTGAATTCCCTCGTCGGGACGGGCAGTTCCCTGCGGGGGGACCTCGTCGTGGACGGGCTTCTGCGCGTGGACGGGGACGTGACGGGGGCCATCCGGTCCACCGGGAAGGTCGTGATCGGCCAGGGCGGGCGCTGCGAGTCCTCGATCCAGGCCCGGTCCGCCATCATCGGGGGCCTGGTCAAGGGGGACGTCTGCGTCACCGAACGGCTTTCGGTCCTGGACGGGGCGGTCATCGTCGGGAACGTCTTCGCCCCCCGGTTGGACGCGGAGGGGGACATCGTCATCCACGGGGACGTGGAGGTCAGCGGCAAGGTCGAGAAGGCCGAGGACGCCCTGCTGGACTTCCAGGCCCGGCACGGGACCCGGGTCCCGGCCGCGGACCCCGTCGATCCCCGCAGGGGCGCGGGGACGGAAGGCCCATGGCGAAAATAGACCTACCGGACAACCTCCTGTCGGGGCTCGTGCCCGGACTCTCCGGGAGGAAGCCGCGGGAGGAACGGAAGGTCGACAAGGGCAAGGGGGTCTTCCGGACCCTCCTCAGGGACGCCGAGAGGACGGAGGACGGGTTTCACGCCGAGTCCGTGGCGGAAGCCCCCTTTTCCCAGGCGGACCTGGAGGCCCTGCTGGACGACGTCCACGGCCTGGGGGAGGACCTGAAGCGGGACCCCAACCCGGACGCGGTTGTGGCCTACAAGCTGGCGGTGCGCAATTTCGTCCACTTCGTCGTATCCCGGGCGTATACCCTGGAGGAGAAGACCTCGGGGACCAATATCCTGAAACGCAAGAAATACGTTATCCTGTCCGTGGTGGATCAGAAACTGGAGAGGCTGGCCGCGGAGATCCTGTCCACCCAGCGGAACCAGCTGGAGATCCTGCGCAAGGTGGACGAGATCTACGGGATCCTGGTGGATCTCCTGCAGTGAATCTCATGGAGGAACGATGACGCGCTACGCGGATCACGATATGACCGAGGAGGAACTCCGGCACCTGGATGACGAGGGTGCGGATGTCGAGCGGAAGGACTCCCGGCCGTCCCAGTCCCTGCCCTGGCCCCTATACAGGCTGGCCATCGAGCACTCCCACGAGACCTTCCTGGCCGTCTACGACGGTCCCGTCCCCCAGCCCCCGGAGCTGTCCCCGGCGGTCCCGGTCCCGGAGGTCCCGGACCTGACGGCGCCCCCGGTGGCGGAGGCCGCCGGGAGCGCGGAGGGCCGGGACGCGCCTGAATCCCCTCCCGAGTCTCCGGCCGCCCAGGTTTCGGGAACGCCGGCGGAATCCGCGGAGCCCGAAGCCCCCGCTCCGGCGCCCCGGATCCTGGCCGTGGGCTCCTACGTCCTGGTATCCACCCGGTACGGGCGGGATCTCTGCCGGGTCATGGGGCTCATCCGGAACCCCGGGTACACGTCCCCGGACGAGATCGCCCGGATCGAGCGGCCGGCCACGCCCTCGGACCTGGAGCGCAAGGCCCAGAACGCGGAAAAGGAACGGCACGCCTTCACGGTCTGCCAGGACCGGATAGCCGCCCGGCGCCTTCCCATGAAGCTCGTGTCCTCCCACTACCTGCTGGAGGAGCCCAAGGTCCTCTTTTTCTTCACCGCCGATTCCCGGGTGGACTTCCGGGAGCTGGTCAAGGACCTGGTATCGGTCTTCAAGATGCGGATCGAGCTAAGGCAGATCGGCGTCCGGGACGAGGCCCGGGTCACGGGGGGCTGCGGGGTCTGCGGCCGGGTCCTCTGCTGCCACGGGGTAACGGACAAGCTGGTGCCTGTGTCCATCAAGATGGCCAAGGACCAGAACCTCTCCCTCAACTCCATGAAGATCTCCGGCCCCTGCGGCCGCCTGCTGTGCTGCCTGGCCTACGAGTTCGGCTTCTACCGGGAAGCCCGGCGGAGCATCCCCCCCGAGGGGGCGCGGTTCCCGTGGGACGGGGTGGTCTTCCGGGTCACCGAGATCAACGTCCCCGCCGGCAAGGTGCGCATCTCCGGGGAGGACGGCCGGGTCCTGGTGGTGGACGCCTCACGGTTCTCCCAGGCCGAGGGGCGCTGGGCGCTGAAGAACGAGTAGGTCGACCGGGGTCTACGGCGCGGAGGGAGAGCCGCCCGAGGTGCCCTCCCCGATCCGGTAGATCACCCCCAGGCCCGCGTCGAAGAGGAAGGCCCCCGGGTCCGGGCTCTGTCCCTGCAGCCCGTCGGCCCCGAAGGAGAACACGCTGGTCTCCAGCCGCGCCGTGACGCGCAGTTTCCGGGCCACCCGCCAGTCCGCCCGGGTCCCCAGGATCACGCTCCCCAAAGTGTCTGTCTCGGGCGTGCCGTCGTCCCAGGTCTTGGACAGGGCCTGGTAGCCCAGGGTCCAGACCAGGGTCAGGGGAGCCCCCTTCCGGTATACGTTCACGTCGAAGGTGTACCGGGCCAGGCGGTCCTGGGTCATGAGGGTGTCGGTTTCCTGGATGTAGAATTTCTTGGTCAGCATGGACAGGGTGCAGATGGCGTTGTACACGTACCATCCCGCGCTGATCTCCGTGGTCTCCTGGATGTAGTCCCCCGCGGCCAAAAGGCCCCCGCCCAGGGAGGAGTCGGACCGGATGGAGGCGAAGACCCGGCCGGGCCATTCGAAGCGCAGGGAGGTGGAGAGCCCGCCCTTCAGGGGGGCTTCCCGGGAGTTGAAGGCCCCCAGGAAGGGGCCCGCGCTGAACTGGGCGAAGCCCAGGTCGTAGGTCAAGAGGACGGTGACCAGGTGCCGGAGGACGGGATCGGTCTCGTATCCGATCCGGTAGGAAAGGCTGTCCCCGACCGAGTCGGAGACGGACAGGGCGGCGCCCCAGAAGTAGTTGTCCGAGGGGAAGGCCCCCGTCGTGGCGGCGGCCTGGGGCCAGGGGAAGAAGATGTTCCCCGCCCGGGCTTCCGTCGCGATCTCCAGGCCGGACAGGGGTGCGGCCGCAAGGGCCAGGATCAGCGCGGCGGCGGCCGCTGCGCGGGATGTTCTCATCGGGTCACCTCGTACAAGGCTTCACGGCTAGGTTAAGTTTCGGAAACTCTCCGCCTATATTCTATATCATTTTCGCCGGATGTCGCGATCTTCCGGCGAATCTTGACTTAATCTCCATTCCGTATAAGATGATACCATAATGAGCGATTACCTTGACCCGAACAACGAGGAACTCCTCAAGGATTTTTTCGCCGAAGCCCAGAGCCAGGTGGACGCCCTGGAACAGAACATCCTGGTGCTGGAGAACGATCCTGGGAACCGGGACGCCGTGGACGAAATCTTCCGCGCGGCCCACACCCTCAAGGGCGGGGCCGCGACGGTGCAGATGATGGAGCTCCAGGGCTTCACCCACCTCGTGGAGGACGTGCTGGACGAGATCCGCTCCGACCGTCTCAAGGTTACCGAGGAGGCCGTGGACGTCCTGCTCAAGGCCATCGACGTGGTCAAGGCCATGCTGGAAGCCCGGATGGACGGTTCGGTCTTCGACGGGGACGTGTCCCCCGTCCGGGAAGCCCTGTCCGGCTTCCTTCCCGGCGAGGGATCCAAGGCCAAGGGCGGGGCCAAGGCCGCCGCGTCCAAACCCGGAAAGGCCAAGCCCGCGCCGGCTCCCGAGCCCGAGGCCCGGGACGTGCCCGCCCAATCGGTGTCCGCCGCGGGTCTTACGGAGTACGAGATTCTGGAGCTCAAGGAGGCGGCGGGCAAGGACCGCCGGGTGTACCGCGTGACCGTCGTCTTCGACGAGTCGAACCTGATGAAGACCATCAGCGCCATCCACGCCTTCGCGGCCCTGCGGGACGCGGGGACGGTGCTCAAGACCCATCCCGATTTCGAGAAGCTCTACGAGGACCAGTTCTTCCCGGAGGTGGACTATTACCTGGCCACGGACAGGACCGCGGAGGACCTGGACCGGAAGGCCCGCATCCCCGAGGTCACGAAGGACGTCCGGGTCACGGAACTGACCTTCGAGGAGGGCGGCCGGCCGGCTCCGGCTCCCGCGGCGACCAAGCCCGCCCCTGCCAAGTCCTCTGTCCCCCGGGCGGAGGCTCCGTCCCCGGGGGCGGTCACCGAGGACGAGCTGGCCCGGGCGGTGGCCCGGAAGAAGGCTGCGGCCGCGGCTCCCACGGCCTCCGCGCCCGCGAAGGGCGCGGTTCCGGAGCCTTCGGCCCCGGCCGCGGGCGCCGAGGAGCATCCGGAGGAGGCCGCCGAGGAGGGGGACCGGAGGGCCGCGCCCAAGGTCCAGCAGGGCTCCATCCTCCGGGTGGACTCCCGCCGCATCGACAACCTCCTCAACCTGGTGTCCGAGACGGTCATCAACAAGGCCACCTTCAACCAGATCAGCTCGCAGTTCTCGGAGCTCCAGGGCACCTTCCTGGCGGTGCAGTCGGAATTCCGGGACCGCCTGAAGGAACTCTTCGACGAGGTGAACGAGGCCCTGGTTTCCGGTAAGTCCGTCAAGGACATGAAGAAGGCCCTCCAGGAACGCTGGGCCGTCCTGGCGGCGGCCCACGATCCCTTCGAGGCGGAGTTCAAGTCCACGGTGGCCAAGTTCCGGTCCACCGCCCAGAACCTGGGCCGCATCACCGGGGAGCTCCAGGAGGGGGTCATGCGGATCCGCATGGTGCCCATCAGCCAGATCTTCAGCCGCTTCCCCCGCCTCGTCCGGGACCTTTCCAAGAGCCTTTCCAAGCAGGTGGACCTGGTCATCGAGGGCGAGGACACCGAGCTGGACAAGTCCGTGATCGAGGACCTCCTGGATCCCCTGATGCACTCCGTACGGAACGCCCTGGACCACGGGGTGGAGAGCCCCGACATCCGCCGCGCCGCGGGCAAGCCCGAGACGGGGACCGTGCACCTGCGGGCCTCCAACGAAGGCAACATGATCATCATCGAGATCGAGGACGACGGCAAGGGCATCGACGTGGAGGCGGTCAAGCGCAAGGCCGTGGACCGGGGCCTCATACACCCCAACAAGGTCCTCACGGACGTGGAGGCCTTCAACCTCATCTTCGAGGCGGGATTCAGCACCGCCGCGGCGATCACGAACATCTCCGGCCGGGGGGTGGGCCTGGACGTGGTGCGCCGGCAGATCGAGAAACTGAACGGCTCCGTGGCCGTCACCTCCAGGCCCGGCAAGGGCACCAAGTTCACCATCAAGCTTCCGCTGACCCTGGCCATCATCCAGGGCCTCCTGGTGAGGGTGGGCCGGGAAACCTACTCCATCCCCATCACCTCGGTCATCGAATCCCACCGGATCAAGCCGGAGGAGATCCGGATGATCGACAACTACGAGGTCTTCAACGTCCGCAGCGACGTGATCTCCCTCCTGCGCCTGGACCGCCTCTTCCGCATCCCCACCTCCGGCCAGCGGGAGTACAACTTCGTGGTCATCGTGGGCACCAACGAGAAGCGGGTGGGGCTCATGGTGGACTCCCTGATCGGGGAGGAGGACGTGGTCATCAAGCCCCTGCGGGACCAGTACACCGCCTCCCCGGGCATAGCCGGCGCCTCCATCCTAGGGGACGGCTCGGTGTGCCTCATCATCGACGTCAGCCAGCTTCTGGAGCTGGGGCTCAAGCGGGAGAAGGAAGAGCGAGCGCGTCTCGAGGGAGCCATCCGATGAGGGCCGGGGGTACGCCAGCATGAGCAGCCAGACGAATCCGTTGGACACCATGATCCTCGAGCGGACGGAGGAGACGCGCAAGGAGCGGGCCGAGAAGGTGGACTTCAAGATGGTCACCTTCTCCCTGGGGGGCAAGGAATACGGCATCGACATCATGAACGTGAAGGAGATCGCCCGGGCGGGCCGCTTCACCTACGTGCCGAACGCCGCCCCCTTCGTCCGGGGAGTCTACAACCTCCGGGGCGACATCATCTCCGTCATCGACCTCCGGGTCATGTTCAACCTGCCCGTGGAAAAACGGGAAGCGGACGCCGTGGAGAGCCTGCTGATCCTCCGGGTGGAGGACCACGTCTTCGGCGTGATCGTGGACAGCATCGACAAGGTGGTGGGCATCTCCCGGGCGAGCATCCAGCCCCCGCACCCGATCTTCGGGGACATCAACGTCAAGTACATCCGGGGGATAGTGGAGAACGCGGGAAAGCTCTACATCATCCTGGACATAGCCAAGATCTTCTCCCCCAAGGCGGAGAAGGAGGAGCATCCCGCCCACTACGAGGCGCCTCGGGTCGAGGCTGCACCGGCGGCCGCGGCCGGAACCCGTTCGGCCTCGGCACGGTCCGCTCCCGAACGGTCGCAGACCGAACGATCTGCGATCGTGGACGCCGAGATGACCTCCGGTTTCGTCAAGGAAGGGCTCTTCTCCTTCCGTCACTTCGCCGTGTCCGCCGTGAACGACGCCTGGTTCCGGGCTCGGTACGCGGAATGGGAACGCCTGCGGAAGGGAACGGATCTCCAGCTCCACGAGGACGGGGACGCGGACGCCTTCCTGGAGGGCTTCCTGTCGCCCTACACCGGCACCCTCTGGGGTGCCGATTACCTGGACGCGGTCGCCTCGATCCTCCCGGACACGGACGTACGCAGCATCAACGTGTGGAACCCCGGCTGCGGCAAGGGCTTTGAGACCTGGTCCCTGGCCTGCGCCCTCCGCAGGAAATATCCCCAGGCCCGGGTCAAGATCTGGGCGAACGACTCGGACCTCCTGGCCATCTCCATGGCCCCCAACATGGTCTTCGACGCGGCCTCGGCGCCGGAGCCGTACCGGACCTACCTGGTCAAGGGGATGAACGGGTGGACCTTCGACCAAGCCGTCCGGGATTCCATCTTCTTCGAGTTCCACGACATCCTGAACGCCAATCCCCTCCCGCCGGTCGACCTGATCCTCTGCCGGGACATGCTGTCCTTCCTCTCACCGGAGGATCAGGGACGGGTGCTGGCCGATTTCCAGGAGAAACTCAAGGGTGCGGGAGTCCTGATCCTGGGTACCAACGAAACCGCCGCCACCGGCGCCTGGAGACCCGTGGGCTCCGGGGCGGTGTCCGCGTTCGCCAAGGCATGATACGCAAGACGGGAGAGTGACATGAGAGTCGAATACATCAATCCCTTCGTGGAATCCGCGTTCAACGTCCTCAAGGAAGTCCTCCAGGGGGAGGTCAAGCGGGGCGAGCTCTACCTCAAGTCCACGTCCATCCCCGTGATGGGGGTGGCCGCCATCGTGGGACTGGCGGGGGACGTGGAGGGCCGGGTTCTCTTCGACATGGACAAGCCCACGGCCTTGAAGGTGGCCTCGGTCATGAACGGTGAGGAGCTCAAGGTCATGGACGAGCTCGTCAAGGCCACGATCACCGAGCTGGCCAACATGATCACCGCCCAGGCGGTGACCAAGCTCCACGAGCTGGGCTTCAAATTCGACCTGACGCCCCCCGCGATCTTCACGGGGGAGAACATGGAGGTCTCCGACCAGGACGTGGAGGCCCTCATCGTCCCCATGGAGACCGCCCAGGGCAAGCTCGAGATCAACGTCGCCATCCGGGAACGCGGATAGGCGCGGGGAGAGCACGTCATGAAGACGAAAGAGGATTTTCCCGAGATCAACGCGAGGCGGCCGGACGGGCTCAAGCCCGAGGGCACCCCGTACCGGGTGCTGATCGTGGACGATTCCATGTTCGTGGCCAAGCAGCTGAACCAGATCCTCACCTCCGAGGGCTACCAGGTCGTCGCCACTGCCGGGGACGGCCTGGAAGGCTACGAGAAGTACAAGGAGCTCTACCCGAACCTGGACGTGGTCACCATGGACATCACCATGCCCAAGATGGACGGGCTCTCGGCACTCCAGAAGATCATGGAGTTCGACAAGAACGCCAAGGTCATCATGATCAGCGCCTTGGGCAAGCAGGACCTGGTCAAGCAGGCCCTGGTGGCGGGGGCCAAGAACTACATCGTGAAGCCCCTGGACCGGAAGAAGGTCCTGGAGCGCTTCCTGTCCGTCGTGGGAAAGTAAAGCGCAAAGAGGCCTCATCGGGGTGCCCGCGTCGATCCCCGCGCCCCGGACCCGGTACCGCGGTTCCGAACGACATTGACACGCCGGGAGGCTTCGGGGTATAACTCTGTGTCCCCGGGGCGGTTAGCTCAGTTGGTTAGAGCACCAGTATGACACGCTGGGGGTCACAAGTTCGACTCTTGTACCGCCCATGAACCAAGCCTTCCAAGGTTGAGCCCTGGAAGGCTTTCTTTTTTCCCCCTGTCCCGAGACGGGAATCCACCTTTTTCCGGTCCGCCTTGCGCCCCGTTTACGGGGACCTTACAATCAAAGAATGATTCCTGCATCACCAGGGATATCCGAAACCGGGCCTCCCGAACCGGAGCGGTTCCTGGAGATTCCGCCCTTGGACTCGGCCGGAAACCGCTACCGCATGGAAGTCTCGGGGTTCCTCATCCGGGCAGGGCTCGTACTCGGGACGGTCCTGTTGTTCCCCAGCCTCCTGTACGCGATCCGGAGCGGAAAGACCGCCCTGGTCGTCGCGGACGGGTCCGCCTATGCCGCCTTTCTTTCCCTGTATCTCCTGAACCGGTGGAAGCCCCGCCTTTCCGCAGGGGGCTTGGTCGGGCTCGTGTTCGGGTTCGGGTGCTACCTTCTGGCCGCGAACGGTCCGGCCGCCGCGGGGACGATCTGGATGGGAGCCGCCGTGGTCCTGGCCGCCGTCCTCTTCGGGACGGCGGGAGGAGTCCTGGGCGCGGCCTTGGTCGGGGCCGCCTTCCTGGCCGTGACCTTCGCCGCGTCCCGGGGGCTCCCGACCTGGAGCGCGCCCTCCGCCTTCCTGGTCATCCTGGGCTTGAACGCGGTGGTGATGTCCTTGGCTGCGGGCCTGGCCGCGTCCTACGTGGCCCGGTCCCTGGAGCGGGCCCTGGCGGAGCGGGAGAGGCTTTCCCGCCAGTTGGCGGAGCGCAGCGCGGCCCTGGAGCGGGAGGCCGCGGAGCGGCTGGGGGCGGAGCGCAAGGCCGAGTTCTACCGGGACTTCGACGGCCGCACGGGGCTGCCGAACCGGGAGCGCTTCCTGCGGGAGCTCGAGAGGACCCTGGTCCCGGCGTCCCGCCGCGGCAGGCCCCTGTCCGTGTTGGCCGTGGGCATCCATCGGCCCGGCCTGATCTTCGACGAGTTCGGGCATGTCCAGGGTGAGGCTGCCATTGCGGGAGCCGCGGCCCGGCTCCGGGAAGCCTTCCGGGAGGACGACGTGGTGGCCCGCTTCGGGGACGCCCTTTTCTTCGTGCTCTGTTCCGATCTCGGGAGCCCGGACGACATCGCCGAGCTTCTGCCCAAGGCCTTCTCCGCCTTCGAGCGCCCCGTGGAGGCGGGGAGCCACCTCATCCACGTGGCGGCAGTGGTCGGCGTAGCCCTGTATCCCCACGACGGAGATACCCCGGACGAGCTCGTACGGGCGGCCACCGCGGCGTACCACCACGCCGAGGAGGACGGTCCCGGAGCCTACCGGGTTTTCGACGCGTCCCTCCACGCGGACCTGATCGAGCGGCTCCGGTTCGAGCGGGACCTGGCGGGAGCCGTCCGGGACGGGGCTCTGGTCCCCTGGTTCCAGCCCAAGGTGGACGGCCGGGGAGCCGTGGTCGGGGCGGAGGCCCTGGCCCGCTGGCCCCGGCCGGACGGCAGCCTGGGCATGCCCTCGGACTTCATCCCCGTGGCCGAGCGGGCGGGGCTGATGGAGGCCCTGGGCCGGGACATCCTGCGGAAATCCTGCCGCCGGGCCCGGGAGTGGAACGCGGGCGCTTCCGGCCCCGCGTCCGTGGCGGTCAACCTGTCCCCCCAGGCCCTCCGAAAGCCCGCCATCGCCGAAGAGGTGTGGAAGGCCCTGGAGGAGACCGGTCTCGACCCGGCCCTCTTGGAGCTGGAGATCACCGAGACCGGCCTGGCCCTGGCCGCGGAGGCGGCGGTCCCCCGGCTGCGGGAGCTGAAGTCCCTGGGCGTTTCCCTGGCCATCGACGATTTCGGGACCGGGGCTAGCGGGATCTCCCGGCTTCGGGACTTCCCCGTGGACTTCGTGAAACTCCCCCTGGATCTGGTGGAACCCCTGCCCTCGGACCGGCGGTCCCGGGCCATCGTCAAGGCCGTCATCGACCTGGCCCACGCCCTGGGCTTCCGGGTGGTCGCCGAGGGAGTGGAATCCGCAGGCCAGCTCGAATGGCTCGGCGAGGCCTCCTGCGACCTCTTCCAGGGCTTCCTCTTCGCCCCGCCCCTGCCCGCGGACCGGTTCCGCTCGGCCCTGGGGGAGGGGTACTCCAAGGTGCTGGGGAACGGCTGACCGACGCATCCGGAAAACCGGTCCCTCCGATTGACACCCCGCGCCGGGGGTAGAATACTGACCCCTGGACCCGCCTGCGGGGACAGAGCCCGGGTCCAAGGAGACGATCATGGAAGCCGTCCAGAGGGTGCTCTTCGTCGATCCGTCCACGGGATTCTACCGCCTCCGGCGTTACAAGGTCGGGGATTATTTCGGGCCCGTGGACCTGGGGCTTCACATCACGGACCGCTGGCGGAGCCTCAACATCGGGGTGGGGATCTTCGCGGGCTCCATCCTGCCGGGCTCCAACCGCCTGATCGTCAACGGTTTCTCCCCCTGCTGGCGGGGCTTCTACGTCTCCTCCATGGGCGGGGCCGGGGTGGCCTTCGACAATCTCGGGATCAACCTGATCAGCATCGTGGGAAAGGCGCCCGTCCCCTCCATCCTCTATCTCAACCGGAGCCACGGCGAGGAGATCGACGTGGAGGTCATCCCGGTGGACCTGGCCGAGGCCTGGTCCCACGGCCGGGGGGGCCTGTACGGCCTCATGGAGCTGGTCCTGGACAAGTACGGGAACCGCTACGAGACGGATCCCCGGGTCCTGGCGACGGGGCCCGCCGCCCGGTCCACGGACTTCGGCGCCGTCGGGTCGGCCCCGGTCGTCAAGGGCAAGCTGACCTACGTGGACACCTGGGCGGGCCGGGGCGGCTTCGGCTCGAACATGCTCCAGGAACACGGGCTGGCCGCGGTGGTCTTCGGGGGGACCTTCCTGGACGAGGACTTCCGGGACCGCAAGGTGGCGGACGAGTGGTTCGAGCAGAAGTACAAGCAGAAGTTGGCGGCCAAGGACTTCGAGAGCACCACCAAGTACCGCTTCGATCCCAAGTTCGAGACCGGCGGGACCTTCGGCGTGAACTACGCCACGTTGAAAGGCCGCGTGATGGCCTTCAACTACCGCACGATTTTCGACTCCGAGGACGCAAGGCTGGACCTGCACAAGCGCCTCATCCTGGACCACTACCTCAAGCAGTTCAACGAGGAGACCATCCAGCCCAGGAAGCAGGCCACCTGCGGGGAACCCTGCGCCGCGGTCTGCAAGAAGATGAACGGCGAGTTCAAGAAGGACTACGAGCCCTACCAGACCATGGGCCCCCTCTGCGGGGTCTTCGACCAGCGGGCCGCGGAGCGCCTGAACCACAAGGCCGACGCCGCGGGTTTCGACGGTATCTCCCTGGGCGGGGTCCTGGCCTGGTTCATGGATCTCCTGGACCGAGGCGAGCTTGCCGGGGCGGACCTGGGGGTCTCGGGCGAGCCGAAGTTCGACGCGGCGGGCTTCGACCCCGTGGCGGACTCGGCGGCCAACGCGGACCTGGCGGAGGGCCTGATCGATACGATCCTGGAGAAGCGGGGGATCGTGGACCTCTCCGAGGGGGTGCGCAAGTTCGCCCGGAAGGCGGCCAAGGAGAGGGGCGTCCGCATCCTGAACTCCTTCGTCCACACCGCCAACGGACGGCGGGGCTGGATGGTCCCCAACCAATACTGGACCCCCGGGGCCCTGGCCCCCATGGCCATCATGGGCAAGTACTACATGCACTACGGCCCCGAGTTCCTGCCCCCCCGCAAGCTCGGCCGCACCTGCGCGGAGCGCCTCAAGAAGGAGCTGGTCATGGACAACCTGGGGGTCTGCCGATTCCACCGGGGCTGGTCCGAGGAGATGCTCCCGGAGATCATGGAATCCCTCTACGGGAACCGGGACCGCTTCCTGGCCGCCACGGCCGTCTGCGCCAGCCGGATCAACAGCCGCAACGCCTCGGTCTACTGGGAGAGCGAGCGGAACCTCGACTTCGTGGTGAGCTTCCTCAAGCGCCGACGGGACGTGGAGGGGGACGCGGACCCCGAGCTGGCCCGGTGGATCGACGAATTCGACAAGGACCGCAAGGAGGCGGGGCTCTCGTTCTGGTACGAGATGAAGAAGGGAATCGACGAGAGCCTCAGGGAGTTCTTCTAGGAGCCCGCCGCGTTCCGGGAGGCGCAGCGCGGAACGGGCGGCGCCTCCTCTCTATTCCTCCGCCTTCGCCCGGACCTCGCCCCAGACCCGCAGGAGGTTTCCGCCCAGGATCTTGGCCAGGTCCTCCTCGCCGTAGCCCATCGACAGGAGTTCCCGTACGAGGTTGACGTACATGGACACGTCCGCCAGATCCTTGGGCAGGGAGAATCCGACCCCGTCGAAGTCGGATCCCAGACCGACGTGGTCGACCCCCACGATCCGGACGGTCCGGTCGATCGCCTCCGCCACGTCCCGCGCGGTGGCCAGGTCCGCGGCGGCGTGGGTGGTGCGGAACGCGTCCCGAAGGAAGTAGGACCCGAAGGCCAGGCAGACAACCCCCCCGGATTCCGCGACGCCCCGGACCAGGTCGTCCGGGAGGTTCCGCTCGAAGCCGGGGGTGAGGGACCGGAGTCCCGAGTGGGAGGCTATGACCGGGGCCGTGGACAGTTCCAGGATCTGTCGGATCGCGTCGTCCGTGGCGTGGGACACGTCGACCATGAGGCCGAGGCGGTTCATCTCCCGGACGACCTCCCGGCCGAAGGATGACAGGCCGTTCCACCGGTGCTCGGGATCCGGCTCCATGGACGAGTCGCAGAGGTGGTTGTCCTCGGAATGGACGAGGCCGATGTAGGCCACCCCCCGGTCCCGGAAGTACCCCACCCGGTCGAGCCGCCCCTCCAGGGGGGCCCCGTTCTCTATTCCCACGGCCAGGGCGAGCCGACCCGCCCCGAAGGCCACCCGGGCCTCCTCGGGGCTCCGCGCCAGGGCGAGCTTGTCCGGGTGGATGTCGGCGGCCTTGAGGACCAGGTCGATCCTCTCCTCCGCCCGAGAGAAGGCCGTACCGGCGTCCTCGTCCTCGGGGGGCACGTAGGCGGCCAGGAAGGCGAGGTTCAACCCGCCCTTCCGGGCCCGGGGCTCGTCGAAGTTGCCGGAGGTCCCCGCCGTCAGGTCTTCGTAGGGGCTGGCGCGGTCGGGATAGTCGATGTGCCCGTCCGCGATCAGGAGCCGGGCCGACAGCTCCGCGGCCCGGGCCCGCAGGGCTGCGGGATCCCGCGGGGGGGCCGCGCGGCCCGGACCGCAGGCGGCCAGGAGGACCGCCGAGAAGGCGATCGCCGGGAGGCACGCCCGGGCGGTCCGGGAGGCCGGCCGTCGGGAGGAGCCGGGCGTGTACGCCGATGGATTTCGCATGGTCCTATAGTACGCTCCCCGGGCCGGACCTTCCAGCCGTGCGGCGGCGCGTCCCCCGGACGGCGCCGCTGCTCCGGACCCGACCCGGGCTACGGCCGGCCCGGCAGGCCCTCGGCGTCCAGGACCAGGGACCGGATGCGCTCCAGTTCCACATAGACGTAGGGAGTCCCGTCGTAGTCGTGGATGCCCGCCCCCTTCTCGGGGATGCGCAGGCCCGCGATCTCCTTGGACCCCTCGAAGGGCGTGGACCACCGATCCTTCCGGTTCCTGCCCTTCACCTCCGCGTAGCGATCCTCGGACCTCCAGCCCACGGGGCGTCCCTCGGCGTCCACGGTCATCACCGCGGAGACGGTCATCCCCGCGTGGGTCATGGACAGCTCCACGCTGTCCGGCCCGGCCGGCCGCCACCGGAGGGGCAGGCTGAAGTACGCGAGGGGGCAGAGGACAAGGTCGTTCAGGAAGGTGACGAAGGCGGACACCGCCATCTCGGGTCCCCGGGAGTCCACGACCTTCACCAGGTCGGCCGCCTTGATGAGCATCCGGCCCTGCCCGTCCAGGAAGGAGTCGATCCCGTTCATGGGGGGCTTCGTGGAGGTCAGGTAGACCACCCGGGCGGGATTGTCCAGGCGATTGAACTGCCGCATGACCAGGGGCATCCAGGACTCGGCGGGGCCGTTCCGGATCCGGCCCTCCAGGACCACGGAGAACGAGGAGATCCGGGGCTTGCCGGCCACGTTCGCGTGCCGGAAGTAGCGCCGAGCCGGCTCCGGCAGGGCGTCGATATCGGCGTCCGTCACCGGGGTGCCGGGGGCGGCCGTGGCCATGTCCACCCAGCCGTCGCCGGCCGGGACCGCGTCGGGCCCCGGATTCCCCGCGGCCGGTCCCGCCGCGTAGTCGAAGACGGGCGGCAGGGACCGTGCGCCCTCCACGTCCCCACGGGCCCGCCGTTCCAGGCCCCCGAGCCGCGCGGCCAGGAAGAGGGCCGCCGCGACGGCGACGGCCGTGATCAGGATGCGGACGGCGATGTTCACGGCGTCGCCTCCCCCGCAGCCACGGCCTTCTCCAGGGCATCTTGAATCGCCCGGAGGATCACCTTGCTGCTCCCCGTGGCCCCGCTGACGGTGTCCACGGTCAGTCTCTGGGCGGCGACCACGCGGTCCACGATCGCCTCCGCGGGCCTGCCCTTGCCGCACTCGTGCCGGAGAATATCGATGCCCGAGATTCCGTGGGACAGGGTGTCCACGGAAACCGTGGCGGACACCAGGGCGGTGTTCCATTCCCCGACCCAGGTCCCGTCGGCCGCCTTGGCCAGGTCCGGCTCGACGATTTCGATCCGGTCGATTTCCCCCATGAACGCGCAACTCCCCAGGGTCAGGGCGAGCGCGGCGGCGGCCGCCACGGCCCGCCGTCTTTTCTCCGATCTCATGGATCGCTCCTTCCGCGCCCGTTCCGGCGCGCAGTTCCCCTATTTCCGGCGGGGGATCCCCCGCCGGAAAGCCGCCCCGAAGCGGCGGCCCGCACGGCCCCGACCAGATAGTCGGCGGCCGAATCGACCAGTTCCATTTCCCGGGCCCTCGGGATCCCCTCGTCCTGGACCAGGGAAAGGGCCATGCCGTACAGGGTCGACGCGACCCAGCGGCTTACCCGAGCCGTCTCACCGGGGTCCCTGGTTTCCCCCAGGATCGCCGCGACCAGGGCCGGGACGTCCCCGAAGGACCCGGCCTCCACGGCGCGACCGGTCAGGGAGGGTTCTTGCCGGCCCCACTCGGAGGCCAGCCGGAATCCCGCGCGATCCCGGAGCCAGAACCGGAGGTAGTATCGGGCCGAGGCGGCCAGGATCTCCTCCGGCCCCTCCGTCCCGCGGCGGGCCGCCGCGAGCCCGCGCGCGAACCTGTCGCGTCCCCGATCGATCATGGCCCGGACGATCTCGGACTTGGACCGGAAATGCCGGTACGCCGCCGGGGCGGACAGGCCGATCCGCTCCGCCAGGGCCCGCATGGAGAGGGAATCCAGGCCTTGCTCTCGGGCGATCTCCTCCGCCGCGTCCAGTATCCGGGTTCGGGTGTCCGGGCCGTCCGTTTCCTGCACCTCTGGCCGTCCTTTCCTGACTTATGGTTTACGCTGTTAACTCGAGACGTCCGTATTGTTAACAGCGTTCACATTTTTTGTCAAGTCCCCGCCCGGCGGAAGACACGGATAGTTGGCCTCGAATGGACGGGCATCCCGCTTGACAGGAACGATTCTCGGCACGATAGTCCGAGGTGTCGGGGGTGGAAGGAATGGAGAAGGCCGGGCTTGCGGAACAGGAACTCCGGCACGAGCGGGAACGCCTCCAGTTCATCATCGACGGGGCGGGCCTGGGCACTTGGGAATGGGATGTCCGGACGAACCGGACAGTATTCAACGAGACCTGGGCGGCCATGCTGGGATACACCCTGGCGGAGCTCACCCCCTACGACTACTCCACCTGGGTGCGGCTGGTCCATCCCGACGACCTCGTTCATGCCGAGGCGGCGCTGGACGAGTGCATCTCGGGCAGGGCGCCCAGCTACGAATGCGAGTTCCGGATGCTCAATAAGCAGGGACGCTGGGTCTGGATCCTGGACCAGGGCCGCGTCATGACCCGGGACCCGGAAGGCCGGCCTTCCCTCATGTTCGGAACCCACACGAACATCGACCGGATCAAGAGGACCGAAGAGGACCTCCGCCGGGGCCTGGAGGAGAAGGACCTGCTCCTCCGGGAGACCCATCACCGGATCAAGAACAACCTCGCGTCCATCGCCAGCCTCCTGTCCCTGCAGTCCGGGTACGTGGAGAGCCCGGAGGTTCACTCCGCCCTGAACGAGGCCCTGGGCCGGGTACGCAGCATGCAGGCCCTGTACACCAAGATGCTCTCCGCCGGCCAGGACGTCCGGGCTGTTTCCGTGCCGGGCTACCTGGCGGATATCGCGGATTCCGTGACGGGGCTGTTCCCCTCGACCGCGGAGGTCTCCGTCGAGAAACGGCTGGCGCCCCTGTCCCTGGACGCCAAGAAGCTCCTTCCCCTGGGGATCATCCTGAACGAACTGCTGACCAACGCCATGAAGTACGCTTTCCAGGGCAGGAAGACCGGCCGGATCGAGATTTCCCTGGAACTGCGGGAAGGACGGGCGGTTTTTTCGGTGGGGGATGACGGGACCGGGCTGCCTCCCGACCTGGATCCGGCGGTTTCCCCGGGGTTCGGCCTGACCTTGGTCCGCATTATAAGCGAGCAGCTGGGGGGCTCGGCCCGGTTCGAGACCGGGGTCGGCACCCGGGTGACCGTGGAGTTCCCGGTGTGAGCGCACCTCGGGACCCGTCCCGGCCCCGGGCGGCGGCTCGCTAGAACCCGCTGGATACCCGGAAGAGACTCATCCCGGTCTCCTCGTCGGGACCCCGTACGAGGCGTATGCCCCGGGTTTCCCGGATGACCACCTCGATGGTCGCCAGGACCGGACAGCCCGTCTCCAGGATGTGGCCGCCGGAGATGCGGTCCTTTTCGTCGCAGAGCAGGGCGTGGAGGTGCAGGAAGGGCTTGCCGTCCTCGCCTTCTCCCAGGGTGCCCTGGCCGGAGAGGATCTCCAGGGGGCCCGCTTTCTCCACGGGCTTGGAGAACACGAATCCCGAGTCCTTGCCCGGGGTCTTGTTCACGTAGATGAACCGTACCATGGCCAGGCTGCCGATCAGGGAGGCCACGTACCCGAAGCGTATCCCGGATTCCGCGCAGATCGAGAGGATCCCGGGCACCAGGTCGGTTCCCGGCAGGAGTCGACCGATCAGGGTCCGGCCGATCTCGGAGACGGCGTATTCGGTTCGGTTGTCCATAGGGAAAGTCTCGCAGCTTCGGGGCCGCTTGTAAAGGGAACGGGGCGCGAGGCACGGGGCCGACGAGGTGCCCTCGTAGCCGTTCCGGGGCCTCCCGTAGTACGCTTGTCGCATGGAGGAGCACTCCGGACCGAAGGATACCCGCGGGACTGCGGGCGCTCTCGACCTGTACAAGGCCCTCGCGGAGTCCGGGACCTGGGAGTCCCTGGAAGCCCTGCGCAGGGAGAACCGGGAGCTCGAGAGCCTGGTGAACGACGTGTCCGGACTCCTGGGCCTGTCGGGGATACCGGAGATGATGGAGTTCGTCATCTCCCGGTTCCTGGACCGCTTCATCCCCGTCTTCCTGGCCTTCCTGATCGAGCCTCCCCGGGGCGGGCGAGTCCGCCAGTACTGCTACCGGTCCCTCCATCCCGCGGACGAGGAGGTTCCGATCCGGTACTACCGCGCCTTGAAGAGGCTGTTCCTGGAGGATTCCCGGTCCCGCACCTTCGAGGAGGCCCGACAGGCCCTGGGGGATTCGGCCTTCGACCGGGATTTCCTCTCCTACGAACCGGAATTGATCCTCCCGATGCGGGGCATCGGCGGGCTGTACGGGATCATCCTCCTGGGCCGGAAGATCGCCGGTGCGGAGTACACCCTCCCCGAGCGGATGTACGTGGACCGCCTGTCCCGGTTCCTTTCCGTCGCGATCCAGAACGGGCTCCATCACGAGAGCTCGATCACGGATCCCAAGACGGGGCTCTTCAACCACGACTATTTCATGCGCCGGGCCGAGGACGAGTTGGCCCGATCCGCGCGGCACGGATCCCGGGCGGGGATGATCCTGGCCGACGTGGACCATTTCAAGCGCTTCAACGACCGGTACGGCCACCTGGCCGGCGACGAGGTCCTGCAGGTCCTGTCCCGGGTGATGAAGGCGGCCACCCGGTCCGAGGACACGGTCGCCCGGTTCGGGGGGGAGGAGTTCTCCGTTCTGATCGTGGAATGCGACGAGGCGCACCTGGCCGAGGTAGCGGAGCGGATCCGGGCCGCCGTGGAGGGCATGCGGGTCCCCTACAAGGGGGTGGTCCTGTCCGTCACCGTGAGCCTCGGCGCCCGCCTGCTGGACGCCCGGGAACGGCGCGGGGCCCGCGATCTCCTGGACGACGCCGACAGGGCCCTCTACGCGTCCAAGGCCGCGGGGCGGAACCGGGTGACGATCTACCGCCCCGGCCTGCTGGGACGCGCCTCCATGCGGAGGCTCCCGGGAGGGGCGGCGGGCGGATCGGCGGCGGCTCCCGCAGGTCCGTAGAACGGTACGGGGCCGCGGCCGGGGGTATGCACGGGATGCACTAGGATGATCGCGGGTAGGGGGAGATGGGCCGGGGAGCCCGGAGCCGGCCCGGGAGTCCCGGGCCGGTCAGGCTAAGGAACCCCCGGGTCCGAAGGGTCCGTTACTTTACGGGATCCGTGGGTACCCGGAGGTACTCGATATAATAGGGCTGACCGTCGATCTCGACCTGGTTCTTGTAGAGAAGCTCAATTGAGGTGATGTTCCCGAGCGCCCAGCCGTCCTTGCGGTAGTCGTCCGCGGAGATCTTGTCATGGTTCGCCCAGCCGTTGAGGTAGAAGATCGGGGCGCCGATCACGAAGTCCGCCTTGGTCGCCTTCCGGCTCCCGATCACGTAGTTGACCCACTGCTTCTTGCCGTCCGAGACCCAGAGGGCCTCCGCCTGGTTCTTGGTGGCCGCGCTGGCGGGGGTCAGGATTTTCGCGAGGCGGAACCCGGAATCGAACATGGAACGGGAGTCCGCGGAAGCCAGGATCTCGCCGGACTGGAACTCGACGGGCGCCGCCGCGGAGGCTACCGCCGAGCTCCCCCCGCCGCCTCCGGGAACGACCGCGCCGAGGGCGCCGCTCAGGGCTCCCTGGGCCATGGATGAACAGGAAGCCGCGATCAAGACCAATCCCAGCGCCAGCACGAGGTAGACGTACTTTTTCATGGACCTATCTCCTTTGACGGCATCCCCTCGGGGTGCCGGGGATTAGTATATACCCGTAACCCAGGAAATCAAGGACATGAAGAGCCGGCCGGGTTTCCGGACTCCAGGTCCCGGATCCGGGTTTGCGCCGCGGCCCGGGTGTCCGTGATCGAAGGGTTCTGGACAGGTTCCAGGAGGGGCCGGGACCGGCCGGCGGACCGGTAGACCTTGTTCTTCGCGTCCGCCAGTTCGAAGTACTCCGCCGCCTCCCCGGCGGTCTCGCTGGTCCCCAGGAAGAGGACCCCTCCGGGAAGGAGGGAGAAGGTGAAGTAATCCAGGACCTTGCGCTGGAGGTTGGGCTGGAGGTAGATGAGGACGTTCCGGCAGCTCACGAGGTCGATGTTCGTGAAGGGCGGATCCTTGATCAGGTTGTGCTGGGCGAAGACCACCATCTCCCGGACCGCCCGGGATACCTGGAAGGATTCCTCCCGCTTGAAGAAGTACTTGGCCAGGTATCGGGGGGAGAGGTCCGCGGCCACGCTTTCCGGGTACACCCCCGCCGCGGCGAAGTGGATGGCGTCCTTGTCGATGTCCGTTGCGAAGATTTTCACGTCCCGACGGACCCCCAGCTCCTCCATGACCTCCCGGGCCAGGATGGCCAGGCTGTAGGCCTCCTCCCCCGTGGAACAGGCGGCCACCCAGAACCGGAGTTCCCGGCCCTCGGCGGCGCGGATCAGCTCCGGCAGTTCCTTGGAGGCCAATCGCTCCCAGGCGGCGGGATCCCGGAACAAGCTCGTCACCCCGATCAGGAGCTCCTGGAAGAGGGCGGAGATCTCCAGGGGGTTTGCGTTCAGGTGGGCGACGTAGTCCCCGATGGTGTCCGACTGGGTGACCGTCATACGGCGTTCGATTCGACGGGTCACGGTGCTCGGCTTGTAGAAGGTGAAGTCCACCTTGCAGCGTTCCCGCAGCAGGGTGAAGATGCGGGTCAGGCCGTCCTCGTCGGACAGCAGGGAGTCCGAGCGCGCGGCCAGGGACGCGTAGGGCCGGTCGATGAACCCGAGGAGCTGGCGGGGCATGTCCGAGGGTTTCAGGATGAAGTCCGTCAGGCCCGTGGAGATGGCGGCCCGGGGCATGCCGTTGAACTTGGCGCTGTCCTCGTCCTGGACCATCACCATGCCGCCGCTTTCCTTGACCTTCCGCACTCCCCGCATCCCGTCGGATCCCGTGCCGGAGAGGATCACCGCCACGGCCTTTTCCCCCTGGTCCTCCGCCAGGGAGCTCAGGAAGATGTCGATGGGAAGGTTGACGCCCCGGGCGTGGTCCTGCTCGCTCAGCAGGAGCTTCCCGTGGAAGATGCTGAGGTTCTTCCGGGGCGGGATCAGGTAGACCCGGTCGGGTTCGACCGCAAGGCCGTCCTCGGCGCGCAGGACCTGCATAGCGGTCTTCTTGGACAGGAGCTCCACCATCAGGCTCTTGTAATCCGGCGACAGGTGCTGGATCACGATGAAGGCCAACCCCGTGTCCGCGGGCATGTTCGTGAAGAACTCGTCGATCGCCTCGAGGCCGCCCGCGGAGGCCCCCACGGCCACGTAGAACCGGGGGGCGGCCGAGGAGGGTTCGACGCTTTTCCGGGCTTTCAACGGCTCACCTCGCGATCCGGGATTGCGCAAAAGATAGTGCACGATTCCGGGGACGGCAAGTTTCGGACGGAACGGTGGGGTGCCGGGCCTCGGTTGACGAACCCGGAACGCGGATGGTTTCATCTTGTCGGAGGCCGTCTTCATGACAGGAGAGGGGAGATGAGGGTACAAGGGGTGGATGTCGTCTCCGGGAAGGCCCTTTCCCTGGAGATCCGGGACGGCTTCGTGGCCGGGATCGAACGGATTCCGCCGGAGCCGGGCATGCCCTGGCTGAGCCGGGGGTTCCTGGACATCCAGGTGAACGGGTACCGGGGCATCGACTACAGCGGCGCCGGACTCGAAGGGGCGGACGTCACACGGATGGCCGGCTTCCTGGCGGTCTCGGGCACCACGAGGCACGTGCCCACGATCATCACGAACAGCCGGGAGCGGATCCTGCGCAACCTCGAGATCATCGCCGGCGCGGTATCCTCGGATCCCGGCCTCGCGGCGGCGATCCCGGGAATCCACCTGGAGGGGCCCTTCATCTGCCGCGACGAGGGACCGAGGGGAGCCCACGACCCCCGGTACGTCCGGGATCCTTCCTTGGCGGAGTTCGAGGAATGGATCGCCGCGTCGCGGGGCCTGCTCCGGATGGTGACCCTGGCTCCGGAACTGGACGGGGCCCTGGAGCTGATCGAGGAGGGGGTCCGGAGGGGAGTCGTCATGGCCATCGGCCATACCGCGGCCTCGGGGGACCGGATCGCCCGGGCCGTCGCGGCCGGGGCCTCGCTCTCCACCCACCTGGGCAACGGCAGCCACGCGACGGTGCCCAGGCTCCGCAACTACCTCTGGGAACAGCTGGGCGCGGACGGGCTCGCGGCCAGCGTCATCGCGGACGGCTTCCACCTGCCGGAAAGCGTCCTCAAGGTCTTCGCCCGGGCCAAGGGACTGGAGCGGCTCGTGCTCGTCAGCGACGTGGCCTCCCTGGGCGGCAGCGAGCCCGGCGCCTATCGGTGGGGGGACGTCGAGGTGGAGGTGTACCCGGACCGGCACATCGGCCTGCGGGGGACGCCCTTCCTGGCCGGGGCGGGCCACCTGCTCGACTGGGACATCGCCCACTTCGCCCGGGCCACGGGCACGGACATCCGGGACGCGGTCCGTCTGGCCACCTCGAATCCCGAGGCGGTCCTGGGCCTGCCCTCCCCGGGGCCCGGGTTCCGGGTCGGGGACCGGGCCGATCTCACGCGGTTCACCTACGACGCCTCGGGGGGCCCCCTGGTCATCCTGGACACCGTGTTCGGGACGGAGATCCGGCGATGACGGATCGGAAGGAGACGGGTATGGACTTCCATGCCGGCAGGGTCCGGATAACCGTGGCCCGGGACGAGGCGGACATGGGCAACCGGGCGGCCGCGGAGGCCGCCCGGGCGGCGAAGGACGCCGTCGCGTCGGGCAAGAAGGTGGCGTTCTGGCTGATGGCGGCGCCCAGCGGCTTTTCGTTTTACGAAGCCTTCGTCGCCCGGACGCGGGAGGACCCCGGCCTGGCCGCCGCGGCCCGCTCGGCCCGGTACTTCCAGTTCGACGATTACCCGATCGGCCGCGGGGATCCCCGGTTCCCCGTCACCTTCCGGCACCTCCTGGAGTCCCGGTTCTTCGGACCCCTCGAGAACGCAGCGGGACCCCTGGAAGGCAAACGCCTACTGGAATTGAAGGGGGACGAAGGGGACGAAGCCGTCCTGGAGGGGTACCGCGAATCCCTCCAGGAGGTCCTGGAGGACGAGGGCTGGTACGTGATCGAGGTCAAGGGCATCGGCATGGACGGGCACTGGGGTTTCCACGGGAGGGAAACCCCCCTGGACTCGCCCCCGGGCTTCATCCGGGTGCCGATGTCCCCCCTGAACGTGCAGCAGCAGCTGCTGGACTGGCCGCGGTACTTCCGCTCCGCCGCCGACGTGCCCGAGGCCGCGGTCACCGCGAACGTGGGGCTCTTCCTGAAGGCGGACCGCATCCTGGACCTGGTGCCCCAGCGGACCAAGGAATTCGCCGTCCTGGCCTGCTACGGACCGGACGCGGTGAGCCCCCTCGTCCCGTCCTCGGCTCTCAAGACGCACCCCGCAGCCCGTTCCTTCCTGACGGAGCTTTCCGCGGAAGCGCTCCTGGAGTATCGCCGTCGGGGCGCTCCGGAGAGCCCCGTGTCCGAGGAAACCCTCGAACGCCTGAAGGGGGCCTGGAGAAGTCCCGGGGATCCCGAACGGGAGCGGCGGAACATCGCGGAGATGCTGGAAACGTTGAAGGCCGTGTTCGGGCAAGCGGGGTGAACCGCGGATCCCGGGCGGCCCGAGCCGCCTGTCCGGGAACCGCGCTCAACTCTCGCCGCGCTCGGTCTTGATCTCCGGGAACTCCAGGGTGAACCGCGTCCCCCCGTCCCGCTCCACCCGGATTCCGCCCCCCAGTTGGTCCGCCAGCATCCCGACCAGCCGCATGCCGAAGCCCGAGGAATTCTCCAGCGTCACCGAGGGCGGTAGCCCGATCCCGTCGTCCGCCAGGACGACCCGGACCCGATCCCCGGCCCGGGAGGCCGTAACCCGGATCGTGCCCCCCGCCCGGCCCTCGAAGGCGTGCTTCAGGGCGTTGTTGACCAGTTCGTAGAGGAGGATACCCAGGGCGGAGAGGGTCTTCGCGCCCAGCCGGAAGTCCCCGGCTTCCACCACGGTCCGGACGTTCTCCGACCGGGCGTGGCACCGGATGATCTCGGGCAGGAGGGTTTCCAGGTACTCCCGGACGGGGAGCTCCCCGAAGTCTCCGGCCCGGTACAGCCGGTCGTAGAGGACCTCCATGCTCACCACCCTGCCCGCGGCGTCCTGGAGGACGGAGCGTAGTCCGGGGTCCTCCCGGAGGTCCGCCTGGAGCCGGAGCATGCTCTCCACGGCCCCCAGGTTGTTCTTGACCCGGTGGTGGACCTCCCTGAGGACAAGCTCCTTCTCCCGCAGGTGCCGTTCCGCGGCCTCCTCGGCGCGCTTGCGTTCGGTGATGTCGATCTCGATCCCGTCCCAGAGCACGTGGCCGTTCGGCAGCTTCCGAGGCATGGACGAGAGGAGCCCCCAACGCTCCGTGCCGTCGGGCTTCCGGAAGCGGGCCTCCACGTAGAACCTCGACATGCTCCGGAGCGCCTCCTCCTCCAGGTCCGCGATCTTCCGGCGCTCCTCCTCGGGGAACTGGCCGTACAGGGACGAGGGATTTTCCAGGACGGCTTCCGCGGACACTCCGTGCAGGGTCTCCACCCCGCCGCTGATGTAGGTGAAGCGCCTGTCCCGGCCCTCGGACCCGAAATCCACCTGGTAGACGATCCCGCCGGGCAGGTTGTCGGAAAGCTTCCGGATGCGGCCCTCGGACTCCCGGGCCTCCGCCTCCGCGATCTTCTGGCGAAGGACCAGCCCCGCCTGACGCACGAAGGCCTCGACGAATTCCGGATCCGGGATCTCCGTACCCCGGAAGGTTAGGAAGTGCAGGGCGCCCAGGAGGACGGCGCCCTTGGCCAGGCCGATCGTGTAGATCCGTTCTAGCCCCAGGAGGGTTTCCACGGCCCGAGCGGCCGGCTCCGGGAACTGGCCCGCGCAGAACTCCGCCAGCCCTCCCTCGAAGCACACGAGTCGGCCGGACCGGAAATACTCGTCGTGGGATGTGACCAAAGGGTAGGTCCGCCCGACCGGATCGAAACCGATCAGGTCCAGGGCCCGACGCAGGAGATTCCGCTCCAGGCCGGCCACGCATTCCAGCCGGGTCAGGCCTTCCTTCTCGTCGATCGAGATGAACAGGACCACCGTGTCCGGATGCCGTTCCTCCATGCGGCGGACGATGTAGCGATAGAGGTCCTCGGGAGTCCCCTGGTCGAGCATCTCCGCGGTCATCCGGCTGAGGAGCTGGGAATACTGCTCCCGTTCCCTCCGGAGGTCCTCGGCCCGCTTCAGCTCCGTGATGTCCCGGAGAAAGCAGATCGTGAACCCCTGGTCGGGCACGTCCGTGGCGTTCACCTCGACCTCGACCGTCCGGCCGTCCTTGGTCCGGTGCCGGGTCTCGAAGCGGTCCGACCCGAGCCGCCGGATCCGGAGGATCTCTTCCCCGATGGCCGTCTCGTCCATGACGGCCTCCAGGTCGGATATGCGCAGGCCCAGCAGTTCCTCGCGGCTGTAGCCCGTCATCCGGGAATAGGCCTGGTTGACCTCCAGGATTCGGCCCTCGGAGTCGGAGATCCAGAATCCCTCCATGGTGGTGCCCGACACGGCCTCGAAGCGGCGGGCGCTGAGGGCGGCCGAGCGGTTGGACTCGTGCAGGCGGAAGGCCATCTTGATGGAGGCGAGCAGGACCATGGTTCCGGAGTTCTTGACCACGTACCCGTAGGAGGTGACGGCCTCGGTGCGGGCGACGACCTCGGGCTCCACGTGGGAGGAGAGGAACAGGACGGGGATATCCCGGGTTTCCAGGATTTCTCGGGCCGCACGGGTTCCGTCCATGCCGGGACCCAGGTCCACGTCCATGAGCACCAGGTCGATGCCCGGGTTCGCCGAGGCGATCTCCACCGCCTCTTCTCCGGAACCGGCCCGGAGGACCGCATATCCTTCCTTTTCCAGGGTACGGGACTCGGCCAGGGCTATGAGGGCTTCATCCTCCACGAGGAGGATGGTTCCGGAATTTGCCGGCATGGGTCTCCCTGCCCGTCGTGAACCGGCGGGGCTCCTCACCAAATCTGACCGAACCGCTCTTTCATTGTAGGCCGAGCCGGGCGCCGGCGCAACACTGGAAGCCGCAGGGAGGCCGCGCCGCCCCGGCGGCGGTCCGGTTTCTCCTTGTAATATCCAAGATTTCCATACATACTGCTTCCTCTATGATCACCTTCACCCTGAACGGAAGGTCCGTATCCGTCCCCGAGGGCGCGACCGTGCTGGATGCGGCCCGGGCCGCGGGAGTCGACATCCCCACCCTCTGCCACATCGAGGGGCTCGAGGGCTACGGCGGCTGCCGGGTCTGCATGGTGGAGGTGGAGGGCTCCCGGACGGGCTGCGCCCCCGCCTGTACCCTCCAGGCCGCGGAGGGCATGACGGTCCGCACGGATTCCGAGGCGGCCGTCGAGCTCCGGAGGGCGGTGCTCGAGATGATCCTGGCGGAACATCCCGCGGACTGCTTCAACTGCAAGCACAGCGGGGCCTGCCGACTCCACGAGCTGGCGGCCCGGCACGGGCTCGAGAAGGTCCCCAGCGGGATCGAGCGGAGCGGCTTCCCCGTCGACGACTCCAACCCCTTCTTCACCCTGGACCCCAACCGCTGCATCCTCTGCGGCAAGTGCGTCCGGACCTGCGCCGAGATCCAGTGCTCCGACGTGTATACCTTCGCGGACCGGGGCTGCCGGTCCAGCGTGGCCCCGGGTTTCGGGGACCTCCTTTCGGACAGCCGCTGCGTCTCCTGCGGGTCCTGCGTGGCCGCCTGCCCGACCGGAGCCCTGCGGCCCAAGGACGGATCCTGGGCCGGGGCGATGTACGTGGACCGCAGGGTCCGGACCGTCTGCTCCTACTGCGGGGTGGGCTGCCAGCTGGACCTCCTGGTCGCGGGCGGCAAGGTCGTGGGGGCCCTGCCCGCGGACGGACCGTCCAACCGCGGACGCCTGTGCGTGAAGGGCCGTTTCGCCCACAGTTTCATCGGGCATCCGGACCGCCTCACCTCTCCCCTGGTCCGCCGGGACGGTAAGCTGGTCGAGGCTGCCTGGGACGAGGCCCTGGACCTGGTGGCCGGCCGCTTCCGGGCCGCCCTGGACCGCCTGGGTCCTCACGGTGTCGCGGGCTTGGCCTCGGCGCGGTGCACGAACGAGGAGAACTACCTTTTCCAGAAACTCTTCCGGGCGGTCGCGGGGACCAACAACGTGGACCACTGCGCCCGTCTCTGCCACGCCTCCACCGTGGCGGGTCTGGCCGCCACCCTGGGCTCCGGAGCCATGACCAACTCGATCGACGAGATCGACGTCCAGGACGCCATCTTCGTCACCGGGTCCAACACCACCGAGACCCATCCCGTCATCGGTACCCGGATCAAGCGGGCCGTCCGACGCGGGGCGCGCCTGATCGTGTCGGACCCCCGCCGCATCGAGCTGGCCGAGGAGGCGGAGATCTTCCTGCCTCTGAAGCCCGGCACCAACGTGGCCCTCTACAACGCCCTGGCCTGCGCCATCCTGGAGGAGGGCCTGGCGGACCGGGAGTTCATCGCCGAGCGGACCGAGGGCTTCGAGGAGTGGGAAACCTCCGTCCGGTCCTGCACCCCCGAGAAGGCCGCCGAGATCTGCGGGGTGGACGCCGGTGACATCCGGCGGGCGGCCCGGATCTACGCCGGGGCCCGGGCCGCGGGGATCTACTACGCCATGGGGGTCACCCAGCACACCGCCGGCACCGAGTCCGTCATGGCCCTGTCCAACCTGGCCCTGGCCTGCGGAAAGCTCGGGAAGGCCGGCTGCGGGATCAACCCCCTGCGGGGCCAGAACAACGTCCAGGGAGCCTGCGACGTCGGGGCCCTGCCGGACGTCCTGCCGGGATACCGGAAGGTCTCCGACCCCGCGGCCCGGGCCGCGGCCGCGGCGGTCTGGGGCCGGGAGCCTCCGGCGGAGCCGGGGCTGACGGTGACCGAGATGATCCGGGCCGCCGAGACGGGGCACATCGGCTTCCTCTACGTCATGGGGGAGAATCCCCTGGTCTCCGACCCGGACATCGGCCACGTCCGGGAGGCCCTGCAGGCGGCGGAGTTCCTGGTGGTCCAGGACATCTTCCTAACCGAGACGGCGGCCCTGGCGGACGTGGTCCTTCCGGCCGCCTGTTTCGCGGAAAAGGACGGCACCTTCACGAACACCGAACGGAGGGTCCAGCGGGTCAGGAAGGCGATCCCGCCCCCGGGGCGGGCCCGGGAGGACCTGGACATCCTGGCGGAGCTCCTGGCCCGGCTGGGCCTGCCCCAGGCGGACCGGACGGGGGCGGGTGTCTTCGCGGAGCTGGCCCGCCTGGCGCCCCAGTACGCGGGGATGTCCTGGGGCCGGCTGGAGGACGGGGGCCTGCAGTGGCCCTGCCCCGCCCCGGACCATCCGGGCACCCCCATCCTCCACGTCGGGCGCTTCACCCGGGGCCCGGGACGCTTCATCCCCTATCGTTGGCGGCCGCCCGCGGAGGAGCCCGACGCCGAATATCCCCTGGTCCTGACCACGGGTCGGAACCTCTACCAGTACCACACCCGGACCATGACCGGCCGGGAAGAGGGGCTCTCGATCCTGGCCGGTGAGGCCTATGCGGAGCTCCACCCGGAGGCCGCGGTCCGGGCCGGAGTCCGGCACGGCGAGATCCTGCGGCTTTCCACCCGGCGGGGCTCCATCGAGCTGACCGCCCGGGTATCCGAGGGGATCCGCCCGGACACGGTCTTCGTGCCCTTCCACTATGCCGAGGCCGCGGCGAACATCCTGACCGGGACCGCCCTGGATCCCCACGCCAAGATCCCGGAGCTCAAGGTCTGCGCGGTCCGGGCGGAGCGGGGCGGGGCCTGATCCTCCTCACTCCCACCGGAAGAGGGCGGAGGCGAGGGCCAGGGCTGCCGCGCTGAAGAGCCCCAGGAACAGCAGGTCCGGGGCGATCCTGCCCAGGCCGGCCCCCTCCAGCATGACCGCCCGGGCGGCTCCGATCGCGTGGGTCAAGGGAAGGGCCCGAGATACGGTCTTGAGGATCTCCGGGGAACCCTCCAGGGAGAAGAACACCCCGGACAGGGCCAGCATGGGCAGGGTCGCGAGGTTCATTAGGCCGTTGACCAGCTCCTCGCTCCGGAGCCGCGCGGCGAAGACGAGCCCCAGGGCTTCCATGCTGACGATCCCCAGGGAGGCGATCGCCAGGAGGGCCGCCCAGGACCCCTCCATACGGAACCGGAGGAAGGCGTTCGTGCCCGCGAAGACGACGACGCTGGTCAGGATGACGATGAGGAACCGGGATACGGCCTGGGCGGTCACGAAGGCCGCGGCGGACACGGGGGTCGCCTTCAGGCGCTTGAGCACCCCGTTCTTCCGGTACCGAACCAGGACGAAGCCGACGCCGAAGAGGCAGGAGAACATGATGTTCATCCCGATGACCCCCGGGACGAGCCAGTCCACGTACCGGATCGGGGCACCGGAGACCGTCCGTTCGAGGTAGCCTCGAAGCACGGGATCCGCGGCCGCCAGCCTGCGCAGGAGGCTGGCGGTCCGGCCCTGGACGTTCAGGTAGTAGCTCCGGTCCGCGGGATCCAGGACCATGTCCAGCTCGTGCCGCCGGAGCCTGTCCAGGACCGCCGTGCGGCTTTCCTCCGGACCGTAGACGATGAACCGGCCCTGCTCGATGGACAGGAAGGACGCCGGGCCTTCCAGGGCCGCGGGGGAAGAGTCCAACACTCCGACCTTGAAGAGGGGCTGGCCCTCCCCGGAGAAGGCGAAGGAAAACCCGAACACGAGGAGGACGGGAAACAGGAGGTTCCAGAAGAAGGTTCCCCGGTCCCGGACGAACTCCATCGTGCGGGCGTACACCATGGTCCAGAATTGTTTCATCGCGCGCCTTCCTAGCAGGGTGCTGACAAACTCGAAGCTTGTCAGCACCCTGCTATGCAATTGCTCGAAAAGCTTGCGCTTTTCTAAGCAATTGCGACATTAATGAAGCTGTTGACAAAGGCGCCATCGCCTTTGTCAACAGCCTGCTAGTTCCGCAGGGACGATCCCGTGAGCTCGATGAACAGGTCCTCGAGGTCGGGCTTGTGGATGGACAATCCCTCCAGGTTCACTCCCGCGGCCAGGAGTTCCCGCATCGTCCGGTCCAGGTTCTCGGACTGGATCTCCAGGTGGTCCGCGACCAGCTTGCCCGGAATCCCGTCCCCTTCCACGCAGCCCCGGGGGATGCGCACCAGGGCTCCCCGGAAATGCCGGGCTAGGAGGCGGGCGGGGTTCCCGCGCTCCAGGACCCTTCCCCGGTCCATGATCGCCACCTCGTCGCAGAGGGTCTGGGCCTCGTCCATGTAATGGGTGGTCAGGACCACGGTGGTCCGCTCCGCCCGGATACCCCGGATCAGGTCCCAGAAATTCCGGCGCGCCTGGGGATCGAGGCCCGTGGTCGGCTCGTCCAGGAAAACCACCTCCGGCCGGGGGGCGATGGCCAGGGCCAGGAGCATCCGCTGGCGCTGGCCGCCGGACAGTTTACGGTTGTCCCGGTCCAGGATGTCCGAGAGGGAGCACAGGTCCACCACCTCGTCGAAGGGGCGGGGGGAGGGGTAGAAGGAGGAGAACAGCTTCAGGGTCTCCCGGACGGTGATGAACTCCGGAAGGGCCGTGGTCTGGAACTGGATCCCTACCTTCCGCCTGAATTCCCTCCCGATCGGTTCGCCCCGGAACGTGACGGTTCCCTCGTCCGGGGCGAGGATTCCCTCCATCATCTCGATGGTGGTGGTCTTGCCCGCGCCGTTCGGGCCCAGGATGCCCAGGCAGGTCCCTTCCTCGATGGGAAGGGACACGCCGTCCACGGCTTGCACGGAGCCGTACCGTTTCCGGAGCCCCGCGGCTTCAAGGATGGTCGCCATGGTTCGAAGGTAGCGATCGGCCGGCCGCGGGGCAACGGAAACCGCGCGGTCGCGAGGGGGATTTGCCTTTTTATGAGTAAAATCGTAATTTTAACACCACAAGGAGCCCTACATGCTTGACTTGAGTGTCGCCTTTCTTCCCCTGGCGGCGATCGCGCTGGCCAACTTCTTCCTTTCCTGGCTCTATTACTCCCCCGCCGCTCCCTGGTTCCGGACCTGGGCGGCCGGCGTCGGGATGGATCCCGACCGCCGGGAGATGTCCGAGGAGGACCGCAGGGCGATGCCCCGGCTGATGGGTGGGGCCGTGGTCGCCTCGGTCCTGCTTTCCTACGGCCTGCAGGTCTTCGTACGCTCCGTCCGGGCGGAGACCTTCGGGCAGGGTGCGCTGACCGGGATCGCGCTCTGGGCGGCTTTCGCGGTGACCCAGAGCCTCAACACCCAGTTCGAAGGCCGGAAGCCCTCGGTCCTGATCATCAACAACGCCCTCTACCTGCTCACGTACGCCGTCTTCGGGGGCATCCTGGCCGTCTGGCGGTAGGTTCCCCGCTTCCGGTCCGGGCGGCGCGCCTCTTCGACCCGCGGATCCTCAAGTGGAACGGCCGCCCGTTTCGGGGCGGCCGTTCCATCTTTGGAAGCTCTCTCAGCGGCCGAGTACCTTGTCCAGGGTCGCCTCGAAGGTCTTGACCGTTCGCTCCAGGTTCCCCAGCTTGTCCAGGCCGAACAGGCCCACCCGGAAGCTCTTGTAGTCCGCGGGCTCGTCGCACTTGATGGGCACCCCGGCGGCCACCTGCATCCCCAGGTCCAGGAACTTCTTCCCCGACTGGATGTCCGGATCCGTGGTATAGCTGACCACCACTCCCGGGGCCTCGAAACCCGGGGCCGCTACGCTCTTGAAGCCCCTGGAGGCCAGGAGGGTACGTACCCGGCGCCCGAGTTCCGCCTGGGCGGTCCGGGCCTTCTCGAATCCGAAGGCTTCCATTTCCTTCATCACGTCCCGGAGGACCAGGAGGGAGTCCGTGGGCGGCGTGGCGTGGTAGGCGTGCTTCCCGGCCTCGTAGGTCTCCATGATCTCCAGCCACTTCTTGAGGTCGCAGGAGAAACTCGTGCTGACCGTGGAGTCGATGCGCTGTCGGGCGGTCTCGCCCAGGGCCACCATGCCGCAGCAGGGCTGGCCGCTCCAACCCTTCTGGGGGGCTGTCACCAGGATGTCGATTCCCAGGGCCTTCATGTCCACCCATATGGCGCCGGAGGCCACGCAGTCCAGGACCAACATGCCCCCGTGGGCGTGCACGGCATCCGCCAGGGACTTGATGAAGCCGTCCGGAAGGATCATGCCCGACGAGGTCTCCACGTGGGGGGCGAAGACCAGGTCCGGTTTCTCCCGCCGGATCGTCTCGACCGCCTCCGCGATCGGGACCGGGGCGAAGGGGGACTCCGGGGCCTCCGCGGTCCGGCGCGCCTTGAGGACGGTCTCGGAGGAGGGGATCTTCCCGACCTCGAAGATCTGGCTCCACCGGAAACTGAACAGGCCGTTCCGGATGACCAGGCACTTCTTTCCCGTGGCGAACTGGCGGGCCACGGCCTCCATGCCGAAGGTTCCGGACCCGGGCACGATGACCGCGGAGCGGGCCTTGTAGACCTCCTTCATGACGCGGGAGATGTCCCGTAGGGCGCCCTGGAAGAGCTTGGACATGTGGTTCACGGAGCGGTCGGTGTAGACGACCGAGTATTCGAGAAGACCGTCGGGATCGACGTCGGGCAAGAGTCCGGGCATGGGAGCCTCCTAGAACAGGGATATACCCGAGGGTACCCCGGGAGGGCTCGGCGGCGCAAGGTGCGCCGCGGTCTACTCCATCCGGGCCGAGGCGATGACCTTCTCGTAGTCCGGTTTCAGGGCGGCGAACCCGTCCGCCAGGGATCCGCAGACCAGACTGTGGGCCCTGCCGCCCTGGAAGACGTACAGCACGAGGTAGGTCATCTTCATGCCGGACACCTCCCCGGTGAACTCGAAGCACCGGGCCTCGTTTCCGCTGACCTTGAGGCTCGTGACGGTACTGAACTTGCAGTTGGAAAAGCTCTTGGCGAAGTTTTTCTGGGCGAAGGCTGTGAAGGAGTCCGGGGTGTTCGCCTCGGACGGCATGTTCTCCGGTTTGAGGGTGTAGGTGCCCGTGCCCTTCATCATCATGGAGGCGTTGGAGGGATGCGGGCTCCATCCGGCCGGGGCGGTGACGGCCAGCCGGGAGCCTCCCTGGGCGACGGCGGGGACGGGAACGAAGACGACGGCCAGGGCGAGGAGGAAGGCGGACAGGGAACCGAATTTGCGGATACGTTTCGACATGATGACCTCCGGTGGATGCGGTGCTTTTGGGCGGTCTCGGCGGCCGCCGAGGAGCATCGTATCCCGTCTCGCGCGCCTTGTCAGCCTCGCCGCGTCGGGGGTAAAAAAAACGCCCCCGCGGCGGGCGGGGGCGAGGCTCGCTCGGCGGGGAACCGGTCCCCGCCGCGAGGGGTCAGAACGGTCCGAAGGCGATGGCCTGGGCGATGACGACGAACACCGCGCCGACGGCCAGGAAGATGCCGAACAGGGGGGCGTACCACTTCACCCACTTCTCGTAGGGCACCTTGGCCAGGGCCACGCCCGCCAGGAGGTAGCCCGAGGTCGGGATGATGATGTTCGTAAAACCGTCGGCGAACTGGTAGATCAGCACCGCGGTCTGCTGGGTCATGCCCAGGAGGGTGGCCAGGGGGCCCATGATCGGCATCGTCACCGCCGCCATGCCGGAGCCGGAGGGGATGATCACGGAGATGAGGATCTGCACGACGTACATCCCGATCGCGGAGAGGAAGGGCGGGAGCCCCTGCACGGCTGCGGCCATGGCGTGGACGATGGTGTGGAGGATGCCTCCCTGGGTCAGGACGACCAGGATGGCCCGCGCCACGCCGACCACGAGGGCGCCCACGGTAAGGGCGGTCGAGCCCTCCACGAAGGCCTCGGCGACCTTGCTGGGACCCTTGCCGCCGATGAAGCCGCTGATCGCGCCCATGGCCAGGAAGAGGGCCGCGATCTCGTCGATGTACCAGCCCCACTTGTTGACGCCGTAGATGAGGAGGGCGAAGCAGGCCACCATGAAGACCAGGACCAGCTTCTGCCGGCCCGTGAACGGGCTCTTGGCGTCCAGGTCGATCTTCTCGCGCTTCTGGTCCGCCTCGTACATGACGCTGAGCTTGGGATTCTTCTTGACCCTCTGGGCGTACCAGAAGATGAAGAGGAAGGCCAGGATCGTCTGCACGGAGAAGATGATGATCCGGTATCCCATGCCCGAGAGGAGGGGCAGGCCCACGAAGCCCTGGGCCACCTGGAGGGTGAAGGGGTTGATGAAGGCGCCCGTGAACCCGGCGCAGGGT
Organism: Spirochaetota bacterium; assembly: GCA_022703505.1. Classification (GTDB taxonomy): domain Bacteria; phylum Spirochaetota; class Spirochaetia; order Treponematales; family UBA12059; genus JAAYUR01. The sequence goes on from JAKLDN010000002.1 coordinate 216,331, forward strand.
CCGACCAGGGCCAGGGCCAGGCCGGTCAGGGAGTCGTAGCCCATGGCGATGGCCAGGGGCACGAGCATCGGTATGAAAACGAGGGCTTCCTCGGCCATGCCAAAGCTGCTTCCTCCGAAGGAGAAGGCTGCCACGATCAGGAAGAGGAGCATTCCGTCCTTCCAGGCGCCCCCGGATCCCTTGCCTCCCAGGGCGTTCACCAGGCTGCGGATGCCCGCCTCCACGGCTCCCGTGGACTGGATGATGTTGAAGGAACCTCCGACGATGAAGATGAAGAAGATGATGCTGGCCACTTCCTGCAGGCCCTTCGGGATCGCCAGGAGTGTCTCCCAGGGGTCGACGGGATTGGGATCGATGGGATGGTATGAGTTGGGATCGATGAGCTTGGTCTCCTTGCCGTCCTTGATCTGCCTGTCGTACTGGTTGGCCGGGAGCACGTAGGTGAGCAGGGCGGCCGCGATGATCACGATGAACAGGATCACGTAGACGTGCGGGAACCGGCGGTTCTTCTCCTTTGCCATGATCTCGTCTCCTTCGCAGGGCGCACGAACTTCAAGCGGCTCCAGGAGCCGCTCGTCGCACGGCGCATTCCAGGAGCCTCGCTCCGGTCGTTTGTTCGTAGGGCCGGCGTTCGGGGAGGGATGCGCTGGGGCGATTCGATTATACGCCCCCCCGGCGGGAAGTCAATCCTGTATGTCGAATAATGAAACAAGCCGGCCGACCTGTGAATGGATCGGCCGGCTTTTGGCAGGGGTAGGACCGTTCGAGTCCTACCCCTGTGGTAGGACTCGCCCTTCATTCGACGGCTTCGTGCCGTCTCAGTCCGGGCCGGGGTTCCGGCCTGTCGGGGCCTTCCATGGCCCCTTTCCCTCGCTGCCGCTCGGCGGCCGGAACCCTTCGAGTCCGAAAGATAAAAAGAAAGCCGGTCCATAGAAGGACCGGCTTTCTTTTTAGCAGGGGTAGGACTCGAACCTACGACCTCCGGGTTATGAGCCCGACGAGCTGCCAACTGCTCTACCCTGCGTCGATGTGAGAATAAACTACAAGAAACGAGAGAAAATGTCAATAGACCCGGTCTATTGCAGAACCCTCAAACGTGGAAGAACTTCCGCAGGGAGGTGGTCGTGGCGATCCGGAGGTGGATGTACACCAGGAAGATCCCCACGGGCACCAGGGCGAAGGCCACCATGGAGGACCACTGGAGGTGGACCTCGCCGCGGAGGAACCGGTCGGTCAGGTACTCGATGGACAGGCAGATCGCGGTGACTCCGAAGAGGATGAGGGATACGATGTTGAGCCCCTTCCGACGGGCCTTGATCACCGCCAGGACGGTGCCGATCCCGAAGACCTCGATGCACAGGGCCAGGGGGAGTCCCAGGGCCATGAACCAGGTGTACTCCGGGCCGTCGATGAGATCCAGGGCTCCCAGGAATCCGACGAGGCCCAGTGCGGCCGCGGTCAGTGCCAGTCCGGGGCGCTTGGGCACGTACAGGGGGAAACCCACGCAGAGCCAGACGAAGGCGATGGAAGCCACCGGGTAGAGGGACCAGGTCAGGTGGCCGGAGACGAGGTAGTTGATGGCCGCCGCGGAGCCCGCCGCGATGGCCAGGCACACGGTGATGACCTCCCGGGTGATGAAGAGCTTCTCCCGAGGAGAAAAATTGCCTTTCCCGTCGGGATCGAAGAGGGGCTCCATGCGGGGCAGGGGATGGATCACGGGGCCTGGCTTGTCCGCATCGGGCCCCACCCGGACCCCGCAGAGGGGGCAGGCTCGGGCTTCGTCTCCCAGGTCGACTCCGCAGTTGGGGCACAGGTTCATATCGGATCCTCCATGTTGCACTCGAGGCGGACGGGGATGCCCAGGGACACCAGGCGCTTGAAGGCCAGGCGCTCGACCTCCCGGGATTTCATGAGGCTGCCGAAGTTGGCGTAGATCCTGTCCCCCCAGGTCACGGCTCCCAGGTTGCCGCAGGTGACCCGGCTGGGGGGCATGAGGCATTCCATTCGCTCCACCCGGGAGCCCAGCGGTTCCGGCAGGGACAGCAGCCCGAGGTTCGAGACTCCCCCGGACATGAACCGCTTTCCCATGCTGTTGTAGGCCGCCCGCATGGCAACTTCCTTGATCCCCAGGGGAAGCAGGCGCACGTACCGCTTGCGGGAGATCCCGACGTTCCGGGCCATCTGGCGGGGTATTTCCCGCTCCGGGCTCTCGCTCTTGATCCGGTAATGCACGAGCTCCGCAAGTTCCCCGAAGTCGTAGCGGCCCAGACGGAGGTCCACGGAGGGCATGAAGTAGAGGCTGAAATTCCGCATGGTCCGGGTGGGGTAGATCTTGCGCATGTTGATGGGCACTTCCAGGGTGGCCATGGGGCCGCTGCGGCGCCGCATCCAGGCGGGGTAGGAAGCCCGGATCTCCTGGAGGGCGTCCATGATGGAGGCGCAGAAGAGTTCGGTGACCGTGACCCCGAAGCTCTTGGATACCTCCTTGACCTTGTCCACCGGCAGGATCCCCGTGGTCACCCGGAACTGGTAGGGCGGGAGCAGGGGGGATACGATGCGGAAGGCGTTGGGGCGGGCTTCGGGTACGGGAAGCTCGGATTGGAAGAACCGGTTGTAGGCGTCCTCGTACTCCTCCGGGTGGGGCGTCCCGTCGGGATCGAAGATGTCCGGGGCCGGATCGGATTCGATCCCCCGGTACCGGAAATACTGGGCCAGGAGGGTCTTGAAGAAGATCAAGGCCCCGCCCCCGTCGGACAGGGCGTGGTGCATCTCCAGGGCGATCCTCCGGCCCCGCGTCCGCACCCGGAACGGGAACTGCCCGCGCTTGCGCACGTCGAAATCCTGGACCGGATACCGTTGGTCGGAGACCGGCGAGGGGGTTTTGTTCAGGGGTTGGAGGTAGTTCCAGAAGAAGCCCCGGTGCAGGTCCACCATGTAGTACGGAAACCGGGGGGCGATGCGGGCCAGGGCCGCGGAGAGGGAAGGGAGGTGGACGGGCTCCGTGAGCGTCGCGGCCAGGCGGAACAGGTAGGTGGCGACGCGGTCGGACATGACCGGGAAGATCATGGCCGCGTTGTCCAGGACGTACCAGGGGCCGAACTCGTCGGAGCGCGCGGCGTTGGCGTACTTCTGGTTCAGTCTCTCGGCTTCCATGAGCCTTCCCTCGTTCGGGATTCTGCCGGCCGGGGCTCCGGAACTCCGGGAGCCGTCGGATCCGCATCGCATTCTATTCTCGCCCGCAGGTTTATGGAAGACAACACGGAGAAGAACCTCCGCTCCACCTCCCGGGACCGGGCGCGGCTGCCGAAGGTGACGTGGAGTTCGCCCTTCCAGCTGGAGACGGCCGCGTTGGTCTTCAGGGAGCGGCTGGGTGCCGGGACGAACTCGAAGCGTCGGACCCGCTCGTCCAGGGGGGCGGGCAGGGTCATGGATCCCAGGTTGGTCAGGAGTCCCGTGATCAGCCCCTCCCCCAGGGAGTCGTAGAGCAGGCGGGCGAAGAAGTTCTTGAGGACCAGGGGCACCAGCCGGACCAGGAGCTTGCGCCCGCCCCCGGCGTTCCGGGAGATCTGCCGGGCTATCTCCCTCTCCTCGTTCTCCAGGGCCACCCGATGGTGCACGATCCGGACGAGCTCCTCGAAGGTGTACGGCCCGAGCCGGAGATCCACGGCGGGCAGGATGAAGAGGGTGAAGTTCCGCAGGGTTCGGGAGGGATAGAAGCGGCGCATGTTCACCGGGATCTCCACGGCGGCCATGCATTCCCTGCGCCGCCGCGCCTTGGGGGGCAGGGATTCCCAGATCCCCTGGTAGGCGAACATCAGGGCTGCGGTCAGGAGTTCCGTGACCGTGGCGTCCCGGGACTGGGCGGCCTCGCGGACCGCGGCGAGATCGAAGCTCCCCGTCAGCACCCGGTACTGCCCCAGCGGGAGGGTGGGACCCGGAGGGCGGAAGGCCCGGGGCCGGGGATCCGGATGGGGCCAGTTCTCCCGGAAATACCGGTGGTAGGCGTCCTCCCATTCGTGGGGGTTCGGCTCGGAGCCGGGGGGAAAGACGTCCGGAGCGGGCTCGCTGGCCACCCCCTGGAGGCGGAAATACTCGGCCAGGAGGGTCTTGGCGAAGATGAGGCCCCCGTACCCGTCCGCCAGGATGTGGGAGAACTCGCAGGCGATGCGGGAGCCCCGGGCCCGGACCCGGAAGAGGTGCCCCCGGGTCTTGCGGGGATCGAAGCCCTGGCAGGGGGATCCGAGGTCCGCGATGACCGCCGGAGGCTTCCGGGAGGGCTGGAAGTAGTACCAGAAGAACCCGCGCCGGAGCTCCACCAGGAAGTAGGGGAACCGGGGGGCCACGTTCGCCAAGGCCCGTTGGAGGAGGGGAAGGTCCACCGGGCGGTCCAGGACCAGGGCGATCCGGAAGAGGCTGGTGGCCACCAGGTCCGAGATGGCGGGCATGATGATGGCCGCGTTGTCCAGCATGTAGTATTGGTCGGAGGCGGACTGGAAGAGGGTCCGGGCCATCCGTATGTTCGCGACGTTGGTGGACATCACCCGAATTCGACCTTGGAACGCGAAATCGGTTGCCGCTTCGTCATAGGAACGGCACGTAAGGGAACAACAGGACGAAGATCACCGTCACCAACAGGGCCGGCAGGAAGTCCCCGGTCCGGACCTTGCGGAGGTCCAGGAGGTTGAGACCGATCATCAGGACCAGGACCCCGCCCACGGCGGTGAGCTCGGAGAGCATGGTTTCCGTGACCAGGTGGGCGATGCGGACGGAGAGCAGGGTCAGGGCTCCCTGGTACGCGAAGACCGCCAGGGCGGAGAAGGCCACGCCCACCCCCATGGCCCCGGCGAAGAGCACGGAGATGAAGCCGTCCAGGACACTCTTGGTCAGGAGGATGGAGTAGTCTCCCTCCACACCCGCCCGGAAGGATCCCACCAGGGCCATGGCCCCCGCGCAGAAGAGCACCGAGGCGTTCAGGAAGCCGTAGGCGAAGGAGGATCCCTCCTCGCCCTTCGCGAAGCGGCGCTTCAAGACCTCCCCGAAGCGGAAGACCGCCCCCTCCACGTCCATCCAGGTGCCCCAGATCCCCCCGATGAACAGGGCCAGGGCCAGGGCCAGGACGTGGCCGGTCTTGAAGGCCATCTGCATCCCCAGGACCAGGGTGATGCAGCCCGCGGCGGTGAAGACCGTGTCCTTCATCTTTTCGGAGAATCCCTTGCGCAGGACCAGCCCCACGAGGGTGCCCAGGATTATGGCGACGGCGTTCACTACGGTGGCTATCATGGCGGCTCCGACGCGGGACGGCTAAGGGTCAAGGCTTGACCGCGGATTCCCGATTATATACTATCGAACCCGCAAGGGGGGCAAGGGACATGGAAACCCTCACGGAACTACGGGAATCCGAAACCGCCGACCACGCCGCGGCGCGCATCTACTGCGCCAACTGCGTCCATTGCAAGCTCGTGCCGACCCCCGCCCACGGGACGGGGCGGTACTACCTCCGGGTCCGCTGCGACGCCGGCAAATGGAAGAAGAAGCTGGGGGAGGAGAAGATCTACAAATACTTCACCGTCGCCCGGCGCGCCATTGAGTCCTGCGACGCCTACGAGGACATGGGGGATCCCCGGGAGTACATGCGGGATCTCAAGAAGTCCCTGCCCGACAAGGACGAAATCTACACGGCCTGACCGTTCGAAGGAATCCCGATGACCAAGCGCTTTTTCCCTATTCTCGCAGTCCTGACCGCTCTTTTTCTGATCGCGTCCTGCGCCTCCAAGCCCCCCGTCATCCCCGAGGACGCCACGGCCATGGAGTTGATCCAGCGCGCCCAGGAGGCCTCGGACCGGTCCGACTGGGCCGCCGCCATCGTCTACTACGAGACCGCCCGGGAGCGTTTCGGCTCGGACCCCTCGGTCCTGGTCACCTGCGAGTACGAGACGGCCTTCATCCACTACAAGCAGGGGAAGTACGCCCTCGCGGAGGAGGAGTTCCTTGCCCTCATCGCCAAGTACGAGTCCCCCGAGGGGGCTTCCCTCCCGCCCCGGTACCTCATCCTGGCCCGGAAGGTCCTTCCGACGGTGCGGGAAAAGATGGGCAAGCCGGCCGAAACCACGGCCGAGTCCACGAACTAACCACAGAGACACAGAGTCCGCGCGAGGCGGACTCGGGTACGCCTCGCGGCAACGAAGCCCTGCGGGCTTCGTCGAACTACATAAAGGAACGGGGTCCCCGCGGGGACCCCGTTCCTTTATCCGGATAGGGTCTAGAACCCCAGGTTTTCCCCGACGATCACGACGGTGAAGTCCGAGAGGCTGGGCTTGCGGCGCAGGATCTGGTAGACCCGGCAGATGCGGGTCTCGCCCTGGCAGTCCTCGCAGGTTCCGGTCTTGACGCAGGGGTTGGGCTTGTCCAGGCGCTTGTTGTTCATGGGGCTGGCGTAGGTCTCCACCCGGGCGAAGCCCTCGTCCAGGTCCCGGACGATCTTGTTGGCACCCACGACCACGACGGCCTTGGAGGGACCGAAGGTCAGGGCCGCCACGCGGTTGCCGTTCCCGTCCACGTTGACGATGTCCCCTTCCAGGGTGACCGCGTTGGAGCCCGAGACGAAGACGTCGCAGGTGAGCTGCCTGCGCAGGATTTCCAGCTTCTTGTCCGGGGCCAGCCCGGGGGCGTTGTGGTCCAGGAGGACGGCGCCCTTGGCCGCGGCCTTCTCCTGGATGCCCAGGGCCTTGACGGTCATGGAGCCGCCGAATCCGACGGAGGCGCCGGGCTTGATGTAGGACAGGACCTTGTCCGCGGCTTCCGCGGCGGTGGCGACGTAGACGGCGTCGAAGCCGTTCTTCTGCAGGGCCTTGACGGCCTGGGCGCCCAGGGCTTCGGCATGCCAAGTCTCGACGGGGTTCATGGGGACCTCCTTGCGAGGTTTTTAAGGGTATTGGACCGTACGGCCGACGCTTTCACCATACAGGGCCCGAGCGGGATTGTAAAGCGGGATCGCCGCCCCGGTTCCGCGCGGCCCTTCCGCAGGCCGAAACAGCGGCCGCGCCTCCGGCCTCGGCCGGGGCTCGCTTGCCCAAAGCCGCCCGCCGGGATAGGATATCCTCCCCCTAGCGCGACAAAAGGAGCATCCTATGAAAATCGCCCCGTACACGGGGGACATGGATTCCTTCGACTACCTGTCCCTCCTGGTCGTCGACCTCCAGGGCGCCCTGCGCTCGGTCTCCCTGCCCCGGTCCTACGTGTCCGACAAGGTCCTGGCGGACGGTATCGGCTTCGACGCCTCCAACTTCTCCTTCGCCCAGGTCCACGCCAGCGACATGATCGCGGTACCCGACATGGCCTCGGCCTTCCTGGAGGAGCGCGGGGAGTTCCGGGTCCTTCACGCCTTCTGCGACGTCCGCTCCACGGACGGCCGGCCCTTCCTCCAGTACCCTCGGGTGGTGGCCCGCAGGGCGGAGGAGTACCTCCGGACCACGGGGATCGGCGAGCAAGCCCACATGCTGGTGGAGCTGGAGTTCTACGTCTTCGAGGACGTCCGCTACCACACCACCGTGGACAAGTCCTACTATTTCGTGGAGAGCGCCGAGGGGCTGGGGGAGGAGCACGAGGACCGGGACCGCTTCGGCCTGTCCAAGGGCTACCACCGCATGGGCCCGGACGAGAAGTACGGTCTCCTCCGGGACCGCGCGGTGCGCGCCATGCTGGAGGCGGGAATCCCCGTCAAGTACCACCACCACGAGGTGGGCGCCTCCCAGATGGAGATCGAGCTGGACTTCATGAACCTCTCCAAGGCCGCGGACGGGGTGGTCCTGGCCAAGTGGATCCTCAAGTCCACGGCGGACGAGCTGGGGCTCAAGCTCACCTTCATGCCCAAGCCGATGTACAAGATCGCGGGCAGCGGTATGCACGTGCACCAGTACGTCACCAAGGGCGGGAAGAGCATCTTCCCGGGTGAGGGGCTGTACGGCCTCTCCGAAGCCGGGCTGGCCTACACGGCGGGCATCCTGTCCCACGCCCGGACGGGATCCCTCCTGGCCTTCTCCAATCCCAGCACGAACAGTTACCGCCGCCTGGTCCCGGGCTACGAGGCCCCGGTATCCGCCACCTTCGCCCAGGGCTCCCGGGCCGCGGCCGTCCGCATTCCCGGCTACCTCAAGAAGGGACACGCCCGGGTGGAGTTCCGCACCGGGGACGCCACGGCCAACACCTACTACTTCCTGGCGGCCATGTTGTTGGCGGGCCTGGACGGCGTCCGCCGGAACCTGGATCCCGTCCGGCTCGGCTTCTCCTCCGCCAAGCCGAGCCCCAAGACCACCTTCCCCACGGGGCTGTACCACGTCCTCGGGGGCCTGAAGAAGGACCGGGACTACCTGGCTCCCGCCTTCCCGGAGGAGCTGCTGTCCAACTGGATCGAATCCAAGATCAAGGAAGCGGAGTACGTGTACAACGCCCCGGTTCCCCAAGAATACGAGCTGTACTTCTAGGAGGCATCATGGTCATCAGGAACGCGGACGTGAAGAAGAAGGACCTGTTCCCCGGCGCCAGCCGCAAGATCCTGGCCCGGGGGGGCAAGCTCATGGTCGTGGAGGTGCGGTTCGCGGCGGGCTCCGTGGTGGATGCCCACGCCCACCCCCACGAGCAGGCCAGCTACGTGGTTTCCGGGAAGCTCGTCCTTACCATGGACGGCCGGGAGGAAGTGCTGGGTCCCGGGGACACCTTCTACGCGGGTCCCAACGTGTCCCACGGCGTGAAGTTCCTGGAGGACTCGGTGGTGGTGGACATGTTCACCCCCCAGCGGGAGGACTTCCTGCAGAGCTAGGAGCCTGTCGGACTTGTGGATTTTTGGCGCCTAAGTCGCCAAAAATCCCGATTATCCGGCTCCTTTGGAGTTTGCAAAGTAGAAAAATCGCATGGATGCGATTTTTCTACTATTTAGATGGGCAAGCCCGACAATCTCCTAGCGGTCCCTGAGCCGGGCCGTGCGGATAGGGGTATCGAAATCTCGAACTCGCTGCCCCGGCCGGGCTCGGACCGTACCCGGATCTCCCAGCCGTGGGAATCCGCGACTCCCCGCACGACGGCCAGGCCCAGGCCCAGGCCCTGCTCCCGGCGGGAGGCGGTTCCCCGGTAGAAGAGGTCGAAGATCCGGGGCAGGTCTTCCCCGGGTATGCCCGGCCCGTCGTCGGAGATCGTCACCACGGCCCGTCCCGGCTCCGCCCGGGCGGCCAGGCGCACGAGGCCTCCTGGACCGGTGTAGCGCAGGGCGTTGTTCAGGATGTTCTCCAGGGCCCGCTGGGCAAGGCGTTCGTCCATGGGCGCCGAAATCCCTTCGGGAAGCTCCACCTCGTCCTGGACCCGGCGGCCCAGGAGCTCCGCGTCCGCCCGGGTGCGTCGGACCAGGTCCCGCAGGAAGGGGGCCAGCTCCACGGACCGGAGGTGCCGCCTCCACTCGGCGGTGTCCATGCGGACGAAGTCGATCAGGTCGTCCACCATCCCGTCCAGCTGGTCCACCTTGGCCCCGATGATCTCGACACAGCGTTCCCGCTCTCCGGGGGCGTCCGCCATCCCGTCCCCGATGGCCTCCGCGTAGCCCTTGATCAGGGCCAGGGGGGTCTTGAGGTCGTGGGACACCCCCATGATGAAGCGGCTCCGGCGGGTCCGGTCCTCCTTCAGGGCGTCCCGCATGCTGACCAGGGAGGCCGCGAGGGAAGCCAGTTCCCCGCCTCCCCGGACGGCGACCGGGGCGTCCAGCTCCCCCGCGGCGATGCGCCGGGTGGCGGCCTCCAGGGCCAGGACGGACTGGGTGAGGGACCGGGCGATCAGGACGGATCCGGCGGCGGAAACGGCGAAGAGGGCGGCCAGCAGGGTGGCGAAGGTCGTGAACAGGCGCTGGAAGGGACTGGGAGGACGCCGGCCTTCCCGGCTGATCCGGGTCAGGACCAGGAGGCGTCCCCCTTCCGTCTTGACGGGGGAATCGAGTTGGTAGAGGTACCTCTCGCCGGTGCCCCGAACCCGGTCCAGCACCTCCGCGTCCGGGACGGCCTCGCCCGCCCCGAAGTCCTCGATGGTGGAGAAGAGGACCCGCATGGAGGGATCCAGGACCGTATACTCCACCGTGGGGGGCTTGCGTTCCATGAACCTCGCCAACTCCTCCCAGGCCGCCCGGTCCACGGGTTCCCCCGCGAGGTTGAGGATCTCCTCGTACCCGGGGATCCGGGGCGCCGGGGCTTCCCGCAGGCGCCAGGCGAAGTAGAAGCCCGTCATGACGGCCAGGGGTATGATGACGATCCCCGCGGCCAGAAGGTAGAACTGGGTCCGTATCCTCATGCCGGCTCCCCCGAGGGATTGAACCGGTATCCCATGCCGTGGACCGTCTCCAGGAACCTCGGATCCCCGGGATCCTCCTCCAGCTTCCTTCGCAGGCGCTGGATATAGACCGCCACGGCGGTCGGGTCCCCGTAGGCGCCCTTCCATACCGAGGCATAGATCGACTGGGGGGCGAGGGGCCGGCCCGGATTGGCGGCCAGGAAGGCCAGGACCGCGTACTCCTTGGCGGACAGGGGGACCCGCCGCCCCTCCTTCCTGAGCAGGCAGGACTCGGTGTCCAGGGTGAAGGGACCGAAGCGGACGAGGCCCGGGGTTTCCCGGGACGCGGTTCCGTCCTGGGCCCGGCGGAGGAGGGCCCGGACCCGGGCGGTCAGGACCCGGGGGGAGAAGGGCTTGGTGACGAACTCGTCCGCCCCGTAGCCCAGGCCGGCTATGATGTCCTCGTCCGCGTCCCGTGCGGAGACGATCAGGACCGGGCAGCGTCCGCCTTTGCGGAACTCGTGGAGGAACTCGAATCCGTCCATCCCGGGGAGGTTCAAGTCCAGGACGATGAGGTCCGGGGTCCACTCCGGGATCAGGGCCAGGGCCGCCTCCGCGGTCTCGGCCTGCCGGGCTTCCATGCCCTCCTTAGCGAGGTACAGGGCGACGAGGTCGGAGAGCTCCGCCACGTCCTCCACGATCAGAACCCGGGCCTTCATGCCGAACATCACCTCGGCTTCGAGTATAGGCGCGGGTTCCCGGCGGGGACAACGGGAAGGGGCCCGGACCCTCCCGATATAACAAAAAATTATGCCCCCTTCATGCGGGATATATAGTCCAAGGCCTATTGGATCGCGTATTCTTGCGGCATGCAGAGATTCGCGATCCTGATCCTGGCCGCCGCGGTCGCCGTGGGGGCGGCCCGGGCGCAGGCGGCCCAGCCCTGGTCCTCCGCGGCCCCGGAGAGCGCCGCGGCCCTGACTCCGGAAGCCGCCGTGGAGTTGGCCCTGGCCAACAACCTCGCCCTGGCCCGGAGCCGGGTGGACCTGGCCGCCGCGGAGCGGGCCCTGTCCCGGGCATGGAACGGGGCGGCCCCGGGGATCACCCTTTCCGCGGGCGCCCGGCGGTCCAGCGCGACGGAGGCGGTAACCCTGTCCGGATCCGCGGGGGTGTCCGTCACCCTGGCGCCCCGCACCCTTCACGAGGTGCGGAAGGCCCGGGCCTCCCGGGACGTCCAGTCCCTGGCCTACGAGACCGCGGCCCGTTCCCTGGAGCTGGAGGTCCGCAAATCCTTCTATTCCCTGATCCTGGCCCGGGAGAACCTGGCGGTCCTGCGCCAGTCCCTGGCCACCGCCCAGAAGGGGTACGATCAGGTGGAGGCCAAGCGAAGGGCGGGCCTGGCCTCGGAGCTGGACGCCCTGTCCGCCCGGGTCAACCTGGAGAACCTGAAGCCCTCCCTGGAGAGCGCCCTGACGGCCTACGAGTCCCAGGAGGCGAGGTTCAAGCAGACCCTGGGCCTTGAGCAGGGTGCCCCGATCTCCCTGGTCGGCAGCCTGGCCGAGGCGTCCTCGGTCTCGGCGCTCGATTTTTCCGGACTTTCGGGGGAAGCCCCCTCCGTGGCCGCCCTGAGAGCCTCCCTGGAGAGCGCCCGGGTCCAGGAGGCCGCGGCCCGGTCCGCGACCCGGTCCCCGTCCCTGGTCCTCTCGGGTTCCTACGGCCCCCAATCGGTGAATTCCGGACCCTGGACGGACAACGGTTCCCTGAGCGCCACGCTCTCCTTCTCCCTGGACAACCTCATGCCCTGGTCCTCCGCCCGGGAAACCGCGGACAAGGCCCGGGACACGACGGTCAAGACCGAAAGCCAGCTCAAGGAAGCCCTGACGGGGGCGGAGATCTCGGTACGGTCCCTGCGCAGATCCATCGAGCAGTCCCTGGCCTCCCTGGCGGCCCGCCGCCTGACGGTGGAGATGGCGGAGCGTTCCTGGCGCCTGACCGAGGAGGCGTACAATTTCGGAACCAAGGACATCCTGAGCCTGCAGAAGGCGGGGGACAACCTCCAGGAAGCCCGGGCGAACCTCCTCAAGGAGGCGTACAACCTGGTCTCCGCCCTTCTGGACCTGGAATACGCGCTGGGGCTTCCCTTCGGGACCCTGGGGAGGTGATCGTGAGGATACGCAACATCGTCCTGCTGGTCTTTTTTTCCGCGGCGGTCGCCCTGGTCCTGCTCCTGCCCAAGCCCAAGGCCGCCGGCGCGGCCGGGGCCGCGGTGTCCGGCGGGGCTCCCTCGGCCGCCGCCGGTACGGCCGGACAGGGTCCCGGCGGCGGCGCCCGATCCGGCGGCCCCGGAGCGGCGGGATCCTCCGCGGCCGCGGGAGGGTCCCCGGCCGCGGCCGGTCCCTCGGGCGCCCGAGCGGGCCGGTCCGCCTCGACCACCGCGTTCTCGGTCCGCACGGAGCCCGTCCGGCGCGGGACGATCCAGGATTACATCGAGTCCAACGGGGACGTGGTCAGCGACTCGGCGGTGAAGGTGTACCCCTACATCGCCGGAAGGCTAGTGTCCCTCAAGGTCCCCCTGGGCGGGAGGGTTTCCAAGGGCGAGGTCCTGGCCGAGGTGGACCCCTCTACCCCGGGCTCGGCCTTCTCCCTGAACCCCGTCCTGGCCCCGATCTCGGGCACCGTGACCTCCCTGCCCGTCGCGGTCGGCTCCCTGGTGGGCACGGGGATCGCGGTCGCCGAGATCGGGCTAATCGAGGACGTCCAGGTCGAGGCCCGGGTACCGGAAAGGTTCGTCGGGGTGCTCCGGACGGGGCTTCGGGCCTCGGTGTCCCTGGAAGCCTACCCGGACGTTACCTTCCCCGCCTCCGTGGTCCGGGTATCCCCCGTGGTGGATCCCGTTTCCCGCACCAAGACCATCCGGCTGGGCTTCGACCGGCCGGACTCCCGGGTCAATCCGGGCATGTTCGCCCGGATCCGCCTGAACACCCTCGCGTATCCCGACCGGCTGATCGTGGGGGAGGCCGCGCTGAGGTCCGACGCGGAGGGATCCTTCGTCTTCGTAGTCCGCGACGGGACGGCTTCCAAGCGCCGGGTCGTCCGGGGAGTGGCCGTGGACGGGAGGGCGGAGGTCGTCTCGGGCCTGGAGGAGGGGGAGACCGTGGTGATCGAGGGGGCCGCCGCCCTGGCCGACGGGGCCGCAGTCCGGGACATCGGGACCCGGGAAGGGGACAGGCCGTGAGCGTAGCCGGCAGGGTCATCGACCGGCCCGTCCTCATCTCCATAGTCTTCGCCCTGACGGCGATCGTGGGCCTCTATACCATGGGGAACCTCGCCCTGGACCTGATGCCGGAAAGCGAGATGCCCCGGCTCTCGGTCTCCACCTCCTATTCCCGGGCCGGCCCCGAGTCCGTGGAGAAGGGGGTGACCAGCGTCCTGGAATCCGCCCTGATCAACGTGAACGGGCTCAAGAGCATCAGCTCGAGTTCCAGCGAGGGGTCCAGCCGCGTCACCCTGGAGTTCAACTACGGGACGGATTTGGAGGACGCGACGAACGACATCCGGGACAAGCTGGACCGGGTGCGGAACTCCCTGCCCGACGGGGCCGGAAGCCCCCGGATTTTCCGCTTCGATGCCAACGCCATGCCTATCCTGCGGATCGCCGTGAGCGGCAAGCGCAGTTCCGAGGAGCTCAAGGAGCTGGCCGAGGACTACATCGCCCCCCGGTTCGAGCAGGTGGACGGTATAGCCCAGGCGGAGGTGACGGGAGGGCGCTCGAAGATCGTCCGGGTCGAGATCTCCCAGAACCGGCTGGACGCCTACAACCTGACCCTCACCGGAGTCGCCTCCACCCTGGCGGGCCAGAACCTCGAGCTCTCCGGAGGCACCATATCGGAGGGCTCCCGGAACTACCTGGTCCGCACGACCGGGGAGTACCGGAGCCTCCGACAGATCGCGGATACCGTGGTGGCCGACAAGGGCGGGTACGGGGTCCGGCTCTCGGACCTGGGGACCGTGGTCGAGGGCTACCGGGACGAAACCCAGGCGGTGTACATCGACGGACAGCCCGGGGTGTACGTCTCCCTGACCAAGGCCAGCGGATCCAACTCCGTGCAGGCCGCGGACGGGGTCTACGCCAAGATCGAAGAGATCCGGGGACTCCTTCCGGACGACGTGGACCTCCAGATCATCTCCGACGAGACCAAGCAGATCCGGGACACCATCTCCAACCTGGTCTCCTCGGCCTACTGGGGCGCCGCCCTGGCCATGGCGGTCCTCTTCCTCTTCCTGCGGAGCCTGAAGAGCACCGTGATCGTCGGCCTGGCCATTCCCCTGTCCATGCTGGTCACCCTGTTGGCCATGTTCCTGGCCGGGATCACCCTGAACATGATGACCATGACGGGATTGATCCTGGGGGTGGGGATGATCGTGGACGCCTCCATCGTCATCCTGGAGAACATCCACCAGTACCGGGAGCGGGGGGCCAAGCCGAGCGTCTCCGCGGTGCTCGGAAGCCACGATATGATCTCCGCCATCCTGGCCTCCAACCTGACGACGGTCTTCGTCTTCATCCCCGTGCTCTTCTTCAAGGACCGCCTGGGGATGTTCGGGCAGCTCTTCTCCCACATGATCTTCACCATCGTGATCGCCCTGCTGGCCAGTCTCCTGGTGGCCGTCTTCCTGATCCCCGTCCTGGCGGGACGGTTCCTGCCCCTGTCCACCCGGGAGGAGAAGCCCCTGAGGAACCCCGTGCTCCGGGGCCTGGACGACGCCACGGAGGGAGCCCTGCGATCCCTGACCCGGGCCTACCGCCGGACCCTGGAGGCGGCCATCCGCCACCGGCCCACGACGGTGCTCCTGGTCGTCGGATTCCTGGCCCTCAGCGTCGCCTTCCTCCCCCGGATGAACATCTCCCTGATGCCGCAGTCTACGGACGACTCGGTTTCCCTGAACGTGAACCTCCCGGTGGGCACGGCCCTGTCGGAGACGAAGGCCCTGCTCCTGGACATCCAGGAACGGGCCGCCGCCGAGATCCGGGGGGTCCGGACCATGATCGCGACCGCGGGACGCGGAGGCAGTTCCTACCGGGCTCAGCTCACGATCCAGCTTCCCCCCTTCGCCCAGCGGATCGATTCCTCCGACGTGGTGCGGAACAAGCTTCGATCGTATTTCCCCGATTACCCCAGCGCCTCGTTCTCCTTCTCCGCGGGAAGGTTCGGAGGCGGCGGGGGTTCCGACATCGATCTCGTCCTGCGCGTCCATGATCTCGCGCAGGGCATGTCCACGGCCCGGAGCATCGTGGAGATCCTGAAAGCCGAGGTGCCGGACGTCGCCGAGCCCTCCATCAGCCTGACCGAGGGTCTGCCCCAGGTGGAGGTGGCCATCGACCGGGATCGGGCATATTCCTTCGGAGTCTCCGTCCAGGCCGCGGCTTCCGAGATCAGCGCCTCCCTGAACGGGTACACCGCCACGACCTACAGGACCGCCGGACACGAGTACGACGTGGTCCTGATGCTCCGGGAACAGGACCGGTCCAAGGTCCCGGACCTCCAGAGGATCTTCGTGCGGGGCTCCGCGGGCCGGGTCCCGGTGGCCAACTTCGCGTCCCTCGGCAAGAGCCTGGGTCCGGTGAGCATAACCCGGGAAAACCAGAGCCGGGTGATCCACGTCACCGCGAACATCGTGAGCGACGAGCGGCCCGATCGGGTGGAGGCGAAAATACGCCAGGCCATCGCGGGGGCCCTGGTACTGCCGGAGGGGATCACCCTGAGCTACGAGGGATCCTGGAAGAGCATATCCGAGACCGGCCAGACCTTCATCCTGATCGTGACCATGGCCCTGCTTTTGGTGTTCGGGGTCATGGCGGGCCAGTACGAATCCTTCAAGGACCCCCTGATCAACCTCTTCACCATTCCCCTCTTGGTGATCGGGGTGGTGGCCGTGTACCTGATCACGGGGCAGCCCCTGTCCACCTTCACGGCCATCGGAGTGGTCATGCTGGTCGGGCTTGTGGTAAACACCGGCATCGTGCTGGTGGACTACACGAACCTGCTGGTCCGCCGGGGCATGCCGGTCCGGGAGGCCTGCGCGGCCGCCGGGGAGGCCCGGCTCCGCCCCGTGCTCATGACCACCCTGACGACCATCCTGGGGCTTTGCCCCATGGCCTTCTTCCCGGGGGAGAATTCCAGCATGATCCAGCCCATAGGACTGACCGTGATCGGGGGACTCGTGTCCTCTACCTTCATCACACTGTTCTTCATCCCCGTGATGTATACCTTCTTCAACGAGAAACGGGGCCACAAGAAGGGGGAGGCAGCCTGATGCGGCGCATCGAGGTCATCGCGAACCGGTCCGTCCAGGAGGAGCTGATCGAGGCTCTCGAGCACGCCCTTCCGGACTTCTTCTATACCGTGGTGCCCGTGGTGCACGGGCGGGGCCGCCAGAAGCGTCGTCTGGGCACCTCCACCTGGCCGGAGGAGAACTTCCTGCTCCTGGCCTACGTCCGGGACGAGGACCGCACCGCGGTCAAGGATGTCGTGGCGGCGGTCAAGCGGAAGTACCCCAAGGAAGGGATCAAGATATTCTCGGCTTCCGCGGACGATTGATCAACGCCTTTCCCAAGAATGAACCACAGAGACACAGAGGGCGTGATGCCGGCAGCGCCGGCATCACGGCGCCGAAGCTAGCTTCGGCGATTTATTCTGCTCCTCTTCTTACCTCCGTGAGCTCCGTGGTGAGTCCTGAGATTTATTTCTCTTGCCACTTGACGGAAGTCGCGATATTATAGCTCACCATATGATGAGTAGCCTATATCCTATAGGATCGCAGGAGGAATACCGTGAAGCAGTATAGAGTGGCCGTGGTCGGGGCGATGGGCGCCGTGGGCACCGAGATGATCAAGACCCTGGAACAGCGCAACTACCCGGTTTCCGAGCTGGTTCCCCTGGATATACCGGCCAACGCCGGCAAGACCGTCACCTTCCGGGGCGCCCCGGTCCAGGTCCGGGCGGCCCAGGCGGGGGCGTTCCAAGGGGTGGACGTGGCCATCTTCTCCGCCGGAGCCGACGCCAGCAAGGTCCTGGCGCCCCTGGCCGCCTCGGAGGGGGCCATCGTGGTGGACAACTCCAGCCAGTGGCGCATGGATCCCTCGGTCCCCCTGGTGGTGCCGGAGGTGAACCCCCAGGCCCTGGACGGCCACAAGGGGATCATCGCCAACCCCAACTGCTCGACCATCCAGATGCTGGTGGCCCTGAAGCCCATCCATGACGCCTATAGGATCAAGCGGGTGGTGGTCTCCACCTACCAGGCCGTCTCGGGCACCGGCGGGGCCGCCATCGCGGAGCTCACGAACCAGGCTCGTCAGTTCACCGAGGGCAAGCCGATCGCCGCCAAGGTCTACCCCCGGCAGATCCTCTTCAACGCCCTGCCCCACATCGACGTCTTCCTGGACAACGGGTACACCAAGGAAGAAATGAAGATGGTCAACGAGACCAAGAAGATCCTGGATCCGGCCATCGAGGTCTGCCCGACCGCGGTCCGCGTGGCCGTATACCGCGGCCATTCCGAGGCGGTCAACGTCCAGACCGAGCGGCCCTTCACCCTGCCGGACGTGCGCACCCTGCTGGAGAAGGCCCCGGGGGTGCAGGTGATGGACGACCCTTCCAAGCTGGTCTACCCGACCGCCCTGGACGCGGACGGCAAGGACGCCGTCTACGTGGGCCGCCTGCGCCTGGACCCGACGGTGCCCAACGGCCTCAACCTCTGGGTGGTCTCGGACAACCTGCGCAAGGGCGCGGCCTTGAACGCCGTCCAGATCGCGGAGGTCCTGATCCAGCGGGGCCTGCTCAGGTAGGTTCCGGGTCCCCCAGGTCGAACTCGGGGCCGCGGTGGCCCCGGATCCGGACGGACCGGAGTTCCAGGTCCCGAACGTTCCGTGCGAAGAATCCGGCCCTTCCGAGATCCGGGAGGCCGTCCCCCATCTCCGGCTGGCCCGCCTCGGTCCAGTCCGGGTCTATCTCGAAGTCGCAGTCCGAAAAGGACAGGGCATCGAGGGGGGCCTCGGGAAGGCCGTAGAGGAAGGCCGCGCAGTACCGTGCGCCCCGGGCCTGGAGGGCGGCGAAGCGCAGACGGCTCACCCCGGGCGTCCCGGAGTCCGGGAGACGCCGGCCCTTGTCCGCCACGACGGGATCCCCCCAGGCCCCGCAGCCGTAATAGCAGTTCACCGCCACCGGCACGGGCACGTCCCGCATCACCAGGTCCGAGAACACAGCCCCCTCCACCGATCCGCCCCGGCCCCGGCGGGTCTTGACGCGGATGCCCCGGTCCGTGCCCCGGAAGGCGCAGGCGGAGACGACCACGTCCCGGATACCCCCGGACATCTCGGATCCCAGGACCACGCCCCCGTGGCCCGCCTCGAAGACGCAACCGGTTATAACGATCAATTCCGAGGCGGGGCGCAGCCGGGGCTCTTCGTCCTCCGTCCCGGACTTCACGGCTATGCAGTCGTCCCCGGCGGAGATGCTGCACCCGGAAATCCGCACGTCCCGGCAGGAATCCGGGTCGATGCCGTCGGTGTTCGGGGAGTCCGGGGGATTCTCGATGCGGATTCCCCGGATCTCGACCCGCTCGCAGCGAACGGGGTTCACGGTCCAGGAGGGGGAGTCCACGGCGGTGAACCCTTCGAGGAGGACGTCCCGGCAGTCCTGGAAGGCGACCAGCCGGGGGCGGGGGAAGTCCAGGGTGCCCTCCCGGAAGGCCGTCCACCAGGACTCCCCGGACCCGTCGACGAGGCCCGGTCCCGTGACGGAGATGCGCCGGGCCCCCTCCGCCCCGATCAGGGGGGCATGGACCGGGACGGTGCGGCCCTCCCAACGCTGGGCCCGGACCGGAAAGTCCGCGGGGTCGGCGGAGGCGACCAGGCGGGCTCCATGCTCCAGGCGTAGCCCCACGTCGTCCCGGAGGACCAGGGCTCCGGTCCTCCAGGTCCCGGGACCGAAGACCAGGGTCCCCCCGCCCCGCTCCGACGCCCGGTCGATCAGGGCTTGGAGGGGGCGGGTGAGGAGGCGGACTGAGGCCGGGTCGGAATCCGGCGCGGCCGCCCGAGAGCGGAGAGCCCCGGCGACGTCGATGTATCCGCCGCCCCGCGCGAAGTCTTCGCTCATTCCACGGCCTCCTCGGCCCGGACCAGGGCGGCCGCCGCGTCCGGATCGTCCCGGGCCTCGGCTTCCAGCAGGGCCAGGATGTAGGGCCCCGTCCCCTTGGGGTCGTCGGGCTTCCGGGGGGCGGAGGCGTAGTACTCGAAGCTGCCGTCCCGGTAGGGATCCCCTCCCAGGCCGGCGACCGCGCAGATCCCCTCCAGGACGGGGCCGTCCGGGCCTTCCCGGACCATGAGGCGGCCTATGCCCGCCCGGGCCCGGGAGGCGGATGCCGCGGCCTCCTCCGCGTCCCGGCCCGCGAGGAGGCCCTTGCGGGAGGCCTTGGCAAAGGCGTAGGCGAACATGGCGGAGGCCGAGGTCTCCGGGTAGTTGCCCGCCCGGGAGCCCTGGTCAACCACCTGGTGCCAGAGCCCGCTCTCGGGATCCTGGTACCGGAGCACCGCGGCGGCCAGGCGGCGGAGAAATTCCGTCAGGATACCGCGGCCCTCGTGGTCCCGGGGCAGGTAATCCAGGACGTCCACCAGGGCCATGGCGTACCAGCCGATCGCCCGACCCCAGAAATTCGGGGAGCATCCCGTGTCCGGCCGGCTCCACAGCTGGCGCCGGGACTCGTCCCAGGCGTGGTAGAGCAGGCCCGTGCGCTCGTCCCGGGTCCGTTCCCACGCCAGGCGGAACTGCCGGACCGCCTCGTCGAAGCGTTCCGGCCGTCCGTACCGCAGGCCCCAGGCCGCCGCGAAGGGCCCGGCCATGTAGAGCCCGTCCAGCCACATCTGATCGGGGTAGATCCTCTTGTGCCAGTACCCCCCGGAGGGGCAGCGGGGCTGCCGGTCCAGCTGGTCCAGGAGTCGCATCGAGGCGGTCCGGAGCCGGGGAGTCCCGGATTCGGGATGCAGGAGCAGAAGGCGTCCGGGGTTGATCTGGTCCAGGTTGTACTCGCCCTCCCGGTACCCTTCGATGCGGCCCTCGCCGTCCACCCGGGCGTCCACGAAGCGCCGAGCCGCCGTCCCCAGGTCCGGGTCCCCGTGGACCCGTCCCGCCCGGTCGGCGGCCAGGAGGAGGAGGGCGTTCTCGTAGTGCCAGGAGAGGGTTTCCGGAGGGGTCCTCCCCAGGAGGGTCCGGGCCCACCGTACCGACCCGGGGACGCGGAACGCTGCCGTCCCGACCGCCCCCGGGGCGTCCATCACCCTAGGTGTCATGCGTTCTCCCTCGATGCCCGCGGAGCGGCCCGGGACCGCCGGACCGCCCCACGGGTACCCGGGGCCCCGGCGCGTCGCGCGCCGCCGGGGTCCGGGTTGCCGGCCGGATCCTACTTGAGCAGGCCGGCTTCTTCGACCTTGGCCTTGGCCGACTTCTCCAGCTCCTTGGCCCCCAGCTTGTCCAGGCCCGCGAGGAAGGCCTTCCAGGAGGCGGGGCTCAGCTCCTGCTGGCCCAGGGCGAACTTCACCAGGTTTTCGGTGTAGTAGCGCTCGAAGTCCGCCTTGTTGGCGGGCGGCTCGATAAGGAGGGCCGCGGTCGCCTCGGTCCAGGGCTGCTTGGTGAAGTAGCGCCAGATGTCCAGGGGCCTTATGGTCCGGCCGTTGATGGTCTTGTGGGGCACGTAGCGGGGGAGCAGTTCCCAGTCGGAGTTGACCGAGGCCAGGTTCCTCAGCTGGAGCACCGGGACGTTGGCGGCCTTGGCGTAGGACTTCTCGGGATCCGGCAGGCCCGCGGTGGAGACGTTGCCCTCCGCGTCCAGGGTGAAGTTCACTCCCTTCTCCCCGAACATGGCCAGGGCGTACCCGTCCGTGGCGAACCACTCCAGGAGCTTGGCCACCGCATCGCCCTTGCCCGCGTCGATCGCACGTTTGGAGACCACGTGGATGCGGGTGTCCACGTAAAGCATGCCCTCCGAGCTCTTGCCCTTGGGCCCGACGGGGGGCGGGATGGGGATCCACTCCCCGTCCGGGAAGTTCTTGTCGAAGGCGGGGTAGTTGGCCACCGTGGACAGAGCCGCGAAGTTCTCCCGCATGATCCCGTACTTGCCCTGCTTCCACCGGGCCCGGAACTCGTCCTTCTTGAGGGTGGTCCAGTCGGGATCGATGAGGCCGTCCTTGTTCAGACGGGCCACGAAGGTCATCGCGTCGTAGAACTCGGGCTTGCGGACGTTGAGGCCGAAGGACTTGGCGCTCGTCACGTCCCACATCCCCGTCACACCGTAGGCTCCCAGGATGGGGTCGAAGCGGACTCCCAGGCCCCAGTTGGTGATGTCCGAGGTCTCGATGTAGGCGCCGAACCCGTAGGTGTCGTTCTTCCCGTTGCCGTCCGGGTCGTTCTGGGTGAAGGCCTTGGCCACCTTGTAGAAGTCCTCGATGGTATTGGGAGCCGGAAGGCCGAGCTTGTCCAGCCAGTCCTTGCGGATGACCCAGCCGTCCGTCATGGGCATCTTGCCCGGGTCCGGGAGACCGTACATCTTTCCCTTGTACATGGCCAGCTTGTTGCGCAGGGGATCGTCGTAGTGGGTCTTGGTGCGGGTCGGCATCTTCTTCATGAGCTCGTCCACCGGGGCCAGGAGTCCCTGCTTGGTAAGCTTGATGAAGACGTCGCGGTTGACGTGGAGGATGTCCGGCAGGCGGTTGGCCGCCGCGGCGGTCACGATCTTGGTGTCCTGGTCCGTGAAGCTCGTGGGCAGGAGGCTTATCTTCATCTCGATGCCCAGGGTCTCCCGGACGATCCGGTACCCGGCCCAGTCGGCGGGGGGCGGGCCGGCCTCGCTGGCCGTGCCGGTGATCCAAAGCTCGATCTCCACGGGCTTGGCCTGGGCGCCGGCGCCGAGGGCGACGCACAGGACCAGGGCGAGCGAGAGGAACGCGCGGGACGCATTCGTCTTCATGGCAACCTCCTTCAGGAACGCGATCGGAACCTGTTCGGGACCGGACGGCCCCGGGCCGGGACCCGGCGGACTCGGTTTCCGCCGGTCGTCCCGAATACATATCGAACGCCGCTACCCCTTGAGGCCCCCCGAGAGGGTTCCCTTGGTGAAGTAGCGCTGGATCCACGGATAGATGAGGAGCATGGGCAGGGCGGTCAGGAAGACGCTGGCGGCCTTCAGGGACTCCATCCGGGCCTCGCTGAAGACGTCGATGTCCACGTACTCGTTGAAGTTGGCGGCCTGCAGGATGTTCCGCAGGAGGATGGGCAGGGGCTGGAGCCGGGCGTCCCCGAGGTACAGGATGGCGTTGAAGAAGTCGTTCCAGAAGTGCACCCCGTAGAAGAGCCCGATGGTCAGGAGGATGGGTTTGGACAGGGGGATCACCACCTTGAACAGTATATAGAGCTCGCTGGCCCCGTCGATCCGGGCCGCCTCCTTGAGTTCCTCGGGCAAGCCCTCGAAGAAGTTCTTCATGACGAAGACGTTGTAGACGTTGATCGCCCCGGGAACCACCACGGCCAGGAGGCGGTCGTAGAGCCCCAGGCCCGTGACCACCAGGTAGCTGGGTATGAGTCCCGGGTTGAAGAGGAAGGGGATCATGACCAGGGTGTGCAGGAAGCGCCGGCCCGGGAGGTTCCGGACCGAGAGGACGTAGGCCAGGGGAACCGTCAGGAAGAGGCTCAGGGACACCCCCATGCCCAGGATGAGGAAGCTGTTCCCCGCGGCCACCAGGAAGCTCGGGTGGGTCAGGAACTGCTTGTACGCGGCCAGGGACCAGCGGCTCGGGGGAACCAGCATGCCGAAGGTGCGGTCCGAGAGATCCACCTGGGGCGTCACGGAGAGCATGAAGACCCGCCAGAGGGGCAGGACCATCAGGATCAGGATGACGACCAGGTAGTTGTCCACCAGGAACTGGAACACCGCGTCCCCCGGGCTTTTCCGCATCCTGCCCACCCTCGGCCTCCTCAATACAGCCCGCTGCCGGCTATGCGCTTGGCCAGGCGGTTGGCCGCCACCAGGAAGCCCAGGCCGATCAGGCCCTTGAAGAGCCCCACCGCCGTGGCTACGCTGTAGTCGGCGTTCAGGATCCCCTGTCGGTACACCCAGGTATCGATGATGTCTCCCACGTCGTAGACGGGCACTGAGTAGAGCACGAAGAGCTGGTGGAATCCCGCGTCCAGGATGGTCCCGATCCGGAGCAGGGCCACCACGACCACCACCTCCAGGATGCCGGGCAGGGTGATGTACCGGACCTGCTGGAGGCGGCTGGCCCCCTCCACCTGGGCGGACTCGAAGAGGGCGGGGTCGATGCCCATGAGGGCGGCCAGGAAGATGATGGCGCTCCAGCCCATCTCCTTCCACAGGTCGGAGAGGACCACGATGAAGGGGAAGACCGCCGGATCGCCCATGTAGTTGACCGTCCCGACCCCGGCGGCGCGGTTGATCTCGTTGAAGAGCCCTTCGCTGGCGGAGAAGAGCCCCAGGAGGATCCCGTGCAGGATGATCCAGGACAGGAAGTGGGGCAGGTAGGCCAGGGTCTGGACGACCTTCCGCAGGGCCCGACGCCCCGTCTCGTAGAGGGCCAGGGCCAGGAGGACGGCCGCGGGTATGCCCAGGATCAGCTTGGCCAGGGAATACATCAGGGTGTTCCGCAGGAGGGGCCAGAAGTAGGGACTGCGGAAGAAGGCCGAGAAGTTCGCGAGGCCGTTCCAGGGGCTGCCCCACACACCGTCCAGGGGGGAGAATTCCTTGAAGGCGATCTGGGCGTTCCAGAGGGGGAGGTACCGGATCACCAGGAAGAAGGCTAAGGGGAGGATCCCCAGGGCGTAGATGCCCCGGAACTTCCAGGCGTGTGACAGAGTTTCCGGGAAGGTCCTGCCCGGGATCTTCGGTCGATCGGCCTTGGTACCTCGCACTTCGACTCTCCCCCCGCCGCCCTTCTTGAGCATCTCGCCTTCAGGGTAGACCCGTTCCGGGAGAAGATGCAGGCGCCCTATAGGATTTTACCGACCTCCGTCGGACTCCCGGTAGGCCTGGGGGGTGGCGCCGCAGAGCTTGCGGAAGACCCGGCAGAAGTACGAGGGGTCCGTGAAGCCGACACGGTCCGCCACCTCGGAGACGGTCAGGGAGGTGGCCGCCAGGAGCTCCTTGGCCTTCCGCATCCGGAACCGGTTGAGGAAGTCCCAGATCCCGATCCCGAGCTCCCGGTGGAAGAGCCGGGAGAGGTGGTCCTCGTTGACCCCCGCCGCCTCGGCCAGGCGGGACCGGGTGAAGGGCCGGCCGTACTGGGCCAGGATCCACGCCAGGGCCCGCTTGACCGCGGGGTTTCCGGCCCCGAGCTCGTCCCGCAGGGCCAGCCGGACCGTACGGCCGAACTCCTCGTCGGTCCAGATACCCTTGACCTGGACCACCACCCGGAGGTGGCGATCCAGCCTCAGGAGCTCCTCGGGATCCAGGAGCCGCCCGGTCAGGACGATGACCGGGACATGTCGGAGGCGTTCCTCGGATTTCATGAACTCCAGGATCCCCTCGCCCGAAGCGCCGGGCAGGCCCAGGTCCAGGACCGCCAGGGCGGGCACGCGCTCCGCCAGGAGGGTCAGGGCCTCGTCGCCCCGGGCGGCCTCGATCACCTCGAAGCCCGGGAACTCCCGGGCGAAGAAGTCCCGGAGGCGGCTACGCTGGGCGGGATCGTCGTCCACCGCCAGGATCGGGCTGCCCAGTAGGTTGAGGAGGTCCTCGGAAGCGCCGTCCAGGAGGCGTGCCAGGATCTCCCGGGGAGGGGGCGTGCCGCCCGCGGGCCCGGCGTCCCCTGCGGACTCGTATACGAGGACGGGCAGTTCCAGAAGCCGGGGGTTCCTGCGCAGGCCGCGGAGGAGGGCCCAGGAGGCGGGATCCATGGCCCGGGGATCCAGGACCAGGGCGTCCGGGCCCGGGTCCCCGGAGCCGGGAAGTTCGTCGGTCAAGGTGTCCGCCCTCCGGACTTCCCAGCCCGCCGCCCGGAGGGATTCGACCACCTTCGGATCCGGGGATCCGGTCCCCACCCAGGCCGCCCAGGTCCGGGCGGGCTCCACGGACGGGATCCGCGCCCCGAGCGCAGGCAGGGGCAGGCGGAGGGTGAAGCGGCTTCCTGTCCCGGGGGCGCTGACCGCGTCGATCCTTCCCCCGTGGAGGGCCGCCAGGCGACGGGAGATCGCCAGGCCCAGGCCGATCCCGCCCGCCTCGCCGTCCCCGGAGAACGGTTCGAAGATCTCCGGGAGGCGTTCCGGGGGGATCCCGCTCCCCGTGTCGGACACCTCCAACAAGATCCAGGGAGGGTCCGCGCGGACGGTCAGGCGGATCTCGCCCCGGGCCGTGTGCCGACGGGCGTTCTCCAGGAGGTTGAACAGGATCTGCCGGATCCGGACCGGGTCGATCCGGACCAGGGGCAGGGGTTCCCGGATGTCCGCGGTCCATGCGACCTCCGACCCCCCGTCCCCTTCCCC
This sequence comes from Spirochaetota bacterium, assembly GCA_022703505.1. Lineage (GTDB taxonomy): Bacteria > Spirochaetota > Spirochaetia > Treponematales > UBA12059 > JAAYUR01. The sequence continues at coordinate 242,172 of JAKLDN010000002.1, forward strand.
GCCCCGGAAGGACTCCAGGCAGTCCCGGGCCAGGACGCCGGGATCCGCATACTCCCGGGCCAGGTCGAGTTCCTCGATGTCCGCCCGGGAGAGGTCCAATAGGTCGTTGACCACCCGGGCCTGGTACCGGGCGTGGGAGGAGATCCGCGCCAGGCCCCGGACCAGGCGCCCGTCGTCCGGGAGGCCGGCGGCGGAATCCAGGGCCCGGACCTCGTCCTGGATCATGCCGAGGGGTGTCCGCAGCTCGTGGCTCACGTTCGCCAGGAGGCGGGTCTTCAGGCGGTCGGCCCGTTCCGCCCGGGCCCGGGCCTCCGCGGCCTGGGCGAAGAGCCGGGCGCCCTGGAGGGCCGCGGAGACGAAGCCCCGGAGCTCCTCGAATACGGTTCCCTTGCCCAGACGCCCGTCCAGGACCAGGCAGCCCAGGGACTCCTCGTTCACGAAGAGGGGTTCCAGGACCAGGGTGAAGCGCCCCGGGGGGAGAAGGTCCGCCGGGAGCTCCGCCGGGGATTCCACGGGCAGGCCGTCCCCGGGCAGGTCCTCCCGCAGGCCGTCCCGGAGGGCCAGGACCAGGAGGGGTGTTTCGCCCGGGCGGTCCAGCACCAGGTAGGCGTGGAGCATCCCCAGGGCCGGGAGCCGCTCCGCCAGGGCCCCCGCTATGCCGGGCACCGTGTAGGTCGTCAGCAGGGCCCGGCCCAGGGAGCGCAGGCGCTTGTCGGCTTCCTCCGCGGTCCACCGGCGGAAGTCGCTGTGCCGGGCCGCTGCCTGGCCGATCATGACCCGGGCCTGGGCGATGAGGGCGCGGGCCTCCATCCGGGCCGTTCGGGCCCCGCCTTCCCCGGCAAGCCGCTCGAGGGCGGACACCGCGTTCTGCCAGGACAGCCCCGGGCCCTCCTCGTGGACCATCCGGTCCAGGATGCGCCCCAGGGTCGGAAGGAAGCGGTCTTCCCCAGAGTCCCCCTCGACCCGGAAGGCCCGCACCAGGGGGAGAACCCAAGCCTCCCGGGCTCGGGCGTCGGCCCCGGCGGCCTCCGCGACGGCTTCCACCGCGGGGTCGAGGGAGTCCGGGCCTTCGATCGGTCCCGAGGGCTCCGGGGCGGGCGATCCCGGGGCTTCATCGATCCCGGGCCGCCTTCCCGAGCCCGCCATCCCCGGTCCGGGCCCGGAATCGCCGCCCGCCAGAAGGACTTCCCGGGAGGGGCAGCCGCAGGACTCCCGGACCACCAGGGACACGGGCAGGACCGCGTCCTCGATCTTCCGGGCGCCCTGCCAGAGGTCCGCCAGGGCGGACAGGCCCCGCCGTCCTTGTTCCCGGAAGGGCATGGCCACGGTGGTCAGCGGGGGAGCCAGGAGCCGGCTCTCCGGGCTGTCGTTGAAACCCGCCACCGCCACGTCCGCGGGGACCTGGAAGCCCCGGTCCTGGAGGCCCCGGAGGAACCAGAAGGCCAGCAGGTCGCTGGCCGCGGCGGCCGCCTGGAAGTCCTGTCCGGGCACCAGTCCTCGGACGTCCAGGAGTTCCGAGAGGGCCCGGCCCCCCTCGTCCCAGGGCAGGGGGCTGGAGACCAGGCGTTCCTCGTAGGGCAGGCCGCGGTCGGCCAAAAAGTCCCGGTAGGCGCGGAACCGGTCCGCGGCGGAGGCGTGGAGTTCGGGACCCCGGAGGAAGGCGATCCGCTCGTAGCCGTGGACGTCCCGGAGATGGTCCAGGAGGGCGCGCATACCTCCATAGGCGTCCAGGCTGACCACTGGAGCCCCTCCCACTCGCTGGGCCAGGGTCACCAGGGGGACGGGACCGAATCCTTCGTGCAGGGCGAGGAGGTCCTCGGGGCCGCAGGCGCCGGAGAGGCTGGAAACCCAGGACAGAAGACCGTCCGCGGACCCGGGACGGATGAGCCGGGCCAGTCCGTTCCGCATGTACTCGAATTCATCCCGGGCCCCGAGGCGGCCCGCGGGCAGGACCAGCAGGTCGATGTCCCGGGCTTCCGCCTCCTCCGCCACCCCGTGCCAAAGATCCACGGAGGCGCCGGTGTGCACGCCGGCCAGGAGGAAACAGAATCTCGGGCGCACGCCCCCGTGGCCGCGGGACAACTCCACCGCAGGATCCGCCTTTCGTCCGCGCCGCCGGCGGCGCGGAATCCGTACGTGTCCGGGAAATTGTACCCCCCCCCGGCCTATTGTCAACGATATGGGCTTGCGTTCCGGGACGATTCACTATACTTGGACGGTAAAGAATGTACGGAGATCCTGATCCGAAGGAGCCGCCTATGAAGATCCGGTTCGGCGTCCGTGCCCGCATCCTGATTCCGGCCCTGACGGTCACCCTGTTGACCCTCGGGATCGTCATAGCCGTCGCCTACTTCGTTTCCACCGGGATCATCACCGAGATGGCCAAGAAGGAGGGCGACGCCCTCGCCAAGGAGTACGCGGCCGAACTGGACGCCTGGCTCGAGGTGCCCATGGACGAGGCCCGGGCCCTCTCCCGCGCCCTGCTGGGGATGCGGAGGGCAGGGATCCGAGACCGGGAGGCCTACGCCTCGGTCCTCAAGGCGGCCCTGGAAGGCAATACCCTGTACTCGGCGGCCTGGACCATGTGGGAAAACGGGGCTTTCGGGGACCGGGAGGCCGAATTCTCGGGCACCCTGTACGGGACCGAGTCCGGCCGGCTGGCCCTGGCCTGGGCCCGGGACGAGAAGGGCGGCCTGGAGCGCTCCGGCTGGGTGGACGCCTACGAGGCCGAGCCCTTCTACGCCCTGCCCGAGTCGTCCCGGGGCGAGGTTCTCCTGGAGCCCTATCCGTTCTCCTATGCGGAGGGCAAGCCCCCGGTCTGGATGACCAGTGTCTGCGTCCCGATCGTGGACCAGGAAATGTTCATCGGGGTCTGCGGATTCGACGTCGGGATCCAGCCCCTCCGGGAGCTCGTCGGGGGGATCAAGCCGATGGAGGAGGCTTACGCCATCCTCGTGGACAACCAGGCCAAACGGATCTCCCATCCCAACGCGGACCTGATCGGCAAGCCCGTCGGGGACGACACGCCCCTCCTGAAGGACGCCCTCCTCGGGGCCATCCGGGATGGCAAACCGTACAACCTGGTCAAGAAGAACCTGGCCACCGGGGCGGTCTCCTACCTGGCTTACGCCCCCGTGGTCGTGGGAGCGGACAAGAGCCCCTGGTCCCTGGCCGTCGTCCTCCCCCTGGACAAGCTCCTGTCCGGGGTCGATCGGCTCGCGATCGTCCTTTTGGGTGCCTCGGGGGCGGGGATCGCGCTCGCCGTCCTCGTCCTGCTGGTATCCGCCAACGCCATCGTCCGGCCCGTGACCGCGGCCCGGGACGCGGCGGTGCGGTTCGCCTCGGGGGACCTGCGCCGGTCGGGCACCGGGGGAGAGGCCCTGGCCGCCCTGGCCCTCCGTCGGGACGAGTTGGGCGAGATGGCCGCCCGCCTGGACGAGGCGGCCGGGGCCGTGGGAACCGCGACGTCGGGGGTCACGGCTGCGGCCCGGCAGGTCGCCTCGGGATCGGAGCAGGTTTCCTCCACAGCCCAGACCATCTCCTCGGGGGCCAGCGAACAGGCCGCCAGCGGGGAGGAAGTCTCCTCCTCGATGGAGGAGATGGGAGCGTCGATCCGGCAGAACGCTGATTCCGCCCAGACTACGGAGGTCATCGCCCGAAAGACGGCGGTCGACGCGGAGGAGGGGGGCCGGGCCGTGGACGAGGCCGTCGCGGCGATGAAGGACATAGCCGGCCGCATCGGGGTCATCGAGGAGATAGCCCGGCAGACCAACCTCCTGGCCCTGAACGCGGCCATCGAGGCGGCCCGGGCCGGTGAGGCCGGCAAGGGCTTCGCGGTCGTAGCCTCCGAGGTCCGGAAGCTCGCGGAGCGCTCCCAGAAGTCCGCCCAGGAGATCACGGAGCTCTCGTCCCGCACGGTCGGAGCCGCGGAGAAGGCGGGCGGGATCATCCGCCGGATTGTCCCGGACATCCGGAAGACCGCGGAGCTGGTGCAGGAGATCGCCGCCTCCACCCGGGAGCAGTCCGGGGGGGTGGAGCAGGTGAACAAGGCCCTGGGCCAGCTGGACACGGTGATCCAGCAGAACGCCTCCGCCAGCGAACAACTCGCCTCCATGGCCGAGGAGCTCTCCTCCCAGTCCCGGTTGATGCTGGAGGCTCTGGCCTTCTTCCGGAGCGACGAGGACGGGACGGTCGAGGCACGGGCCCCGGCGCCCGCGCGGGCCGCCGTATCCCGGACCGCGATCGTGCCGGTTGAAGAGGAGGATTAGAAACCTGTTGCCTGCGCCTCCGGGGAACATTACTATTTTACTATTGTTATTCAGCCCCCGGAGGCAGCCGATGAAGCGCACCGCAGTCGTACTCTTGATCGCCGCCTCCTTCCTTTCCCCGGTCCACGCGGAATTCTCGAACTTCACCTTCATCGCCCCCCGGTTCAACTTCCGTCTCCTCGGGGGCCCGCCCGTCCCGACGGGGGCGGATGTCGAGATCCGCTTCCCCCTGTCCGAGGCGGGCGGCGCTCCCCTGGCCCTGTCCCTGCGCCTGGGGGCCGGATACGAGGACGGCAAGCTGGTCCGGGATCCCGCGGCCGGAGACCCCATACAGGCGCCGGAAACCTTCGACGATCCGGCCTGGTTCGACGCCCCGAACGCCCAATGGGACATCGGCGTGGTGCTGGGATGGATTCGAGGCTCCGTCGGAAACCGGCTCGAGGCTTTCCTGCTGTATCGGGGCCGCTGGGACGTCTACCGCGGCGGCTTTTCCACCGCGGTCTTCCCGGATGCCCGGGGACTCTTCGGCACGGCCCTGTTGGCGGGCCTGGGGTACGACTCTGTCCGCGACCTCGGCCGCGGCCTCGACAGAGGGGCGGCCGCGGAGGCTTCCGTGGAATGGGGGCCCGCGTTCCTGGCCTCCGGGTTCGGCCCCGTGGAGTACATCCGGTTCAACGCGTCGGTCCGGGGTTACCTTCCCCTCGTTCCGGAGCGGTCCGCGCTCTTCCCGATCCTGGCTCCCCAGCTCTCCGCCCGGGTCTCCGCGGACGCCGCCTTCGGACCGGACCAGCCCCTCTTCGTGCTCCAGGGCTTCGGGGGCCGCTACGAAGGCCGGGCTCTGGCGGGAGAGGTGAGGGGTTATCCCACCCGAGCCTACGACGCCTCCCTCAAGGCTTACGGAAACCTGGAGCTCCGGGTATTCGGCCCCGCCCTCGGTCCGGCGGCTCCCGTGGTCCTGGGATTCCTGGACGCCGGCTGGTATTCCGGGCTGCACAAATCCCCGACCTTCGGGGACGCTTCCGGCACCCTGGCCTCCGCCGGAGGGGGGCTGGCCCTCGGCATCGGACCGGGCTTCCACGGGGGGGTCTACGGTGGGATCCTCGTCCCCGGCGACGATCCGCTGTTCCCTGTCTACGTCCCCGACGGCGGCCGGGGCTTCTTCTCGGCGATGTTCACCCTGCACTTTTAAGTCCGAGCGGCTCCGGGGCCGAATGGAGCTAAGCCGGGTCCCGTGGTATACTCGAACCCGTGGTCTCGTCCCTATCATCCACCGGGAAGGAATCGATGCAGCCATGAGGGCGGGCGTGCGGACCGATCGGGATTTCCTCGTCCGAATGGGAGCGGCCTTCGCCGCGATCCGCGAGACCGCCGGGATGAGCCAGTCCGAACTCGCGGCCGCGACCCGTCTTCACGTCAACACGATCTCGAACATCGAGAGGGGCCGGACGGACCCGTCCATCTTCGCGGTCGGATTGCTGTGCTTCGGTCTGGGCTGTCCCCGGATCGAGCTGGCCGATTCCGGGCTGGTGCCCCGCTTCGATCCCTCGGCCCGGCTTCCTCCCAGGGTCTTCCGCGACCTGGTCTGGACGCCCGAGGCGGTGAGGGTCCACAGCTTCAGTTTCCGGACCTGCCGACTGTCCGCGGGCCTGACCCTGAAAGACCTGTCGCATCTCGCCGGGGTCCATCCGAACACGGTGTGGAATTTCGAGAACGCCCGGGCCGCCCTGTCCGCGACGGCCGCCTACCGCCTCTATCGCGCCGTCGGCGCGGGCTTTATCGGGGGAACCGAGGGCGTCCTGAATTAAGGCTCGGAAACACCGGCCTGTTTTCACAATACCTTGTGAGTTGCCCGGGCGCGCCGGGTGCTAGAGTCTCCTTGAACGCCGCAGGGCTTCCCGCGAAGGCGGGCAGTTCCGGCATAAAAGGAGCTTTCATGATATCGAAAAAGGATTGCCTCACGGTTCTGACACTCCTTGTTGTTTCCCTTTTTATCACGGGCTGTCCCACCGATGTTAAGCTTGATACGAGCATCGAGCTTTCCAGGCTCGGGCGGGTATACACAGCCGGGTATTCGACGGGAACCATCCGAGCCTACTACTGGGTGGATGACCAACTCCAGACCATCACAGAAGCCGGCCTGGGCATCGCTACGAAGGCCGCCTGCGTCGTTCCCACGACCTTCGGCGACTATGTAGCCGGAGCCAGGACGGATTTCGTCGATCCGATACTGATCGAACACGCCATCCTCTGGTTCAACGGGAAGGGGGAATTCCTGGACGACAAGCCCTCCTTCGCCTTCTCCGCGGTCCTGCACGACGGAAAGGTCTTCGTGGCCGGTTGGCGGAATCCGGATGGTTCGGGCGACCGGCCCTGCGTCTGGGAAGTTCGGGATTCCTGGATGATCGTGGACAGCGGTTATGTCGTAAGTACCAGGCAAATCATCCGGCATGATCTTCCCACGGACGGCGGCTTCGGGGCGGCCCGGGATATCTCTTCCGACGGCTCGGACCTGTATGTATGCGGTTATTATTGGGATGAAGGAATCCGTCGCGCTTGCTATTGGAAGAACGATGAACGGGTGGATTTAGTCGATGGAAACGGAAGCTGGGCGGAGTCCTTGTGCGTGGATGAGGGTAAGGTCTACGTTGGGGGAAAGTCCGCCTCGTACGCGTGCTATTGGATCGATGGCAATATCTACGAATTCGAAGACACTACCGAGTTTCCCGCCGGAGCCTCGGATTTCATCGTGACCGCCGTCTCCGTGGATGAAGGCGAACTCTATCTCGGGGGAAACTACTACAAAGGGGATTATCTAGGTTTCAAATGGAACGCCGGGACCTTTTCCCTATCGCTTCCGCCCGTCATCGGCGTGGGCGCCCGAGGCACGGACGTCTATCTCGGCTGCGAAGAATGCTGGATCAAAAACGATGACGATACGCCTTTGCAATGGATCGGCGGAACCGTTCGTCCCCGGGGAATCCGCATGCGGCTCTACTGATCAGTAACTGTCAACCGGAAGCCTAAGACCGCCGCCCGGGCAAGCCCGACAAACTCCTAGGCGGACGGATAGTCGGGATTTTTAGCGCCAGTAAGCGCTTGAAATCCACAAGTCCGACTGGCTCCTGGCCCGGATCCGCGGTTCCATGTCATCATGATCCATCCCGATTCCTCGGAGGGGCGAACATGGGCAGGCTTTCGGACTGGGCGGACGGGTCCGGCCGTTTCCGGATCCATACCCGGTCCATCACGACATCGACCTATCCCTATGATACAAACCGTGTGATCAGCGTCGGTCGGCTCACGGATACCCGGCACGCTCCCAGCTACGGCTTCACGGGACGCCCCCATCCGGCGGGCTCCCTGCACGACCTGGAGATCATCCTGCTCCTGCACACGCCGGACCTGACGATCGAGGAGGTGGAGGTCCGGATCCGGGCCGTCCCTCGGCCGGACTGCGAGTCCCTGGAACGTTCCTTGGACGGCGCCGTGGGGCTGAACATCGGCCCCGGGTTCACGGAGAAGGCCAAGGCCTTGGCGGGCCGCGGGACGGGATGTACCCACCTGGCCCACCTGCTGGCCGTCATGGCTCCCGCCATCCTCCAGGGCTGGTGGGCCCTTTCGGACCGGGAACGCACGGAACCCGACGATGCCCGGCGACGGGCCGGCTCCGCGACGCTGTTTCTCCGGGACTCCTGTTACACCTGGCGCGACGGGGGAAACGCCCTTCGGGAGCTTGCGGAGATCGCGGGGGAGGGAGCAGTACGGGAAGAAGGTACTCCCGGCAAATAAAAGCGCCGCCCGGTGAGACCCGGGCGGCGCTTCTTAATTTGACGGAGACTCGCGGAACGCGAAGCGTTCCGGGCCGCCGGGCCGCGCGCGGCCCGGCGCTAAATTCCCAGATACGCCTTCCGCACGCTCTCGTCCTGGGACACTTCCTTGGCCGTGCCGGACAGGACGATGCTGCCGGTCTGCAGGACGTAGGCCCGGTGGGCGATGGACAGAGCCATGAGGGCGTTTTGCTCCACCAGGAGGATCGTGGTGCCCTTGGAGTTGAGCTCCTTGATCACGTCGAAGATCTGGTCCACCAGAACCGGCGCGAGTCCCATGGACGGCTCGTCCATGAGGAGGATCTTGGGGTTGGACATGAGTCCCCGGGCGGTGGCCAGCATCTGCTGTTCCCCGCCGGAGAGGGTCCCCCCCTTTTGGGAGGACCGCTCCTTGAGCCGGGGGAAGAGGGAGAAGGCGCGGTCCACGCCGCGCTGGATCTCCGCCTTGTCCTTGACCAGGTAGGCGCCCATCTCGAGGTTTTCCAGGACCGTGAGCCGCGGGAAGATCCCCCGGCCCTCGGGGACCATGCCGATCCCCTCCTTGTGAATCAGGTGGGCCTCCAGGTGGGTCACGTCCTTGCCGTTGAAAAGGACCTTGCCGGACTTGGGGTGGAGCAGGCCGGAGATGGAGCGGAGGGTGGTGGTCTTGCCCGCCCCGTTGGCGCCGATCAGGGTGACGATCTCCCCCTCCTCCACGGTGAGGGAGACGCCTTTGAGGGCGTGGATGTTGCCGTAGTAGCTGTGGATTTCCTTCAGTTCGAGCAGGCTCATCGGCTTCTCCTTAATCGTTCATGGCGGAGGCGGCGCCCCGGCCCAGGTAGGCCTCGATGACCCTCGGATTGGAGGCGATCTCCTTGGGCGTGCCCTCGGCGATCTTCTCCCCGTAGTCCATGACCGAGATCCGCTCGGAGATGTTCATGACCACCTTCATGTCGTGCTCGATCAGGAGGATCGTGATCCCCAGGTCGTCCCGTAGGCGGCGGAAGAGCTTCATGGCGTCTTCGCTCTCCGCGGGATTCATGCCCGCCGCGGGCTCGTCAAGGAGGAGGAGCTTGGGTTCCGAGGCCAGGGCCCGGGCGATCTCCACCCGGCGCTGGGCCCCGTAGGGCAGGCTGGCCGCCAGTTCGTTGCCCACGCCCCGCAGGCCCACGTACTCCATGAGCTCCTCGGCCCGGGCCTCGACACGCTTCTCCTCTTCCTTGAAGGCCTTGGTCCGGAGGACCGCCTGCACGGGGTTCTGCTTGAGCCGGGTAAAGGCCCCGACCATGATGTTCTCCACCACGGTCATGCCCCCGAAGAGGCGGATGTTCTGGAAGGTCCGGGCGATGTGCAGGGCGGTGATCTTTTCCGGAACCAGCCGCTCGATGCGGTGGCCGTCGAAGGTGATGGCCCCCTCCTCGGGGGGGTAGAGCCCGGAGATGGCGTTGAAGAAGGTGGTCTTCCCGGCACCGTTCGGGCCGATGATGCTGTAGAGCCGACCCTTCTCGATGTTGAAGTTCATCTTGTTGACGGCCACCAGGCCCCCGAAGCGCTTGACTACGTTTTCCGCGACCAGGATGTTCGCGCTGTCAGGCATGGTCGTCCTCCTTGGTCCCGGATGCGGCGCCGCCGTTCCCGTTCATGGCCAGGGTCCCTCCGTCCTCCGAGACATGGGCCTTGAGCTCCCGCTTGCGCCGGGCCGCGGGCAAGATGCCCGCGGGGCGGTAGATCATCATCAGGATCAGGATGATCCCGAAGACCAGCCGCTGGTACTTGGAGGGGTCCAGCTGGTTGGACAGGTCCCTCCAGTAAAAGTTGATGATGGGGATGTAGGCGTCGCTCTGCCGGAGGCGCGACAGGAAGAGGGAGAAGCTCTGCAGGACCTGGAGGTTCAGGATGATGACCACCGAGGCCCCGATGATCACCCCCTGGATGCTCCCGATGCCGCCCAGGATGACCATGGTCAGGACGCTGACCGACTGGAGGAAGCTGAAGGACTCGGGGCTGACGAAGGTCCGGCTGGCCGCGAAGAGCACCCCCATGGCGCCCGCGAAGGAGGCGCCCACGGCGAAGGCCCCGAGCTTGAGCTTGTTGGCCGGGATGCCCATGGCGCTGGCCGCCAGCTCGTCCTCCCGGATGGCCGTCCAGGCCCGTCCCACCTTGGAGTCGTCCAGGCGGTAGGTTATGACCACCGCGGCGACCACCACGACCAGGGCGATCAGGTAGAACAGGATGTTGTAGAACTGGTTCACCGTGACCGGCCGTCCCACCAGGGGCTCGAAGATGTTGTTGAAGAACTTGACGGTCTCCGGACCCAGGGTCGGCCGCTGGATGGGCGAGATGCCCTGGGGGCCGTTGGTCAGGTTGATCGGCTTGTCCAGGTTGTTGGCCAGCTGGCGCACGATCTCCCCGAAACCCAGGGTGATGATGGCCAGGTAGTCTCCCCGGACCCGCAGGACCGGCAGGCCCAGCACCAGGCCAACCACGGCGGCCAGGATGATACCCAGGAAGATGAAGAGGTAGAACCAGTCCGCGGCCATGAAGAAGGGAGTGCCCGGGGGAACGGTCCCGGGGATGGCCTTGAGCAGGAAGGGCTGGGAGGAGCCGAAGAAGGCCCACAGGTAGGCGCCCACCGCGTAGAAGGCCATGTACCCGAAGTTGAGGAGCCCCGAGAAGCCCACGACGATGTTCAGGCCCAGGGCCAGGGCGGAGAACACGGCGATCTGGAAGATGACCTCCAGGTAGAAGATGTTCCGGGCTCCCAGGATGGGCACCAGGACCACCGCCACCAGGACGGCCAGGGCCAGCTTCACGGGCTTGCGGATTTCCAGGAAATAGGGCAGGGCCGCGGCGGCGGCGAAGACCAGGAAGGCCGGTATGGACCGCGGGCTCAGGTACACCAGGATAAAGCCCAGGGCCAGGAGGGCCAGGCTCAGGATGTAGGGGATCTTTCCCCGGTTCGCGAAGACGGCCGCTTTCCGGAGGGCGTCCCGAATCTGGATCTTCATAGACGACCTCCCCTACGCCTTCTGGGAAACCTGCTCGCCGAGCAGGCCCGAGGGGCGGAATATGATGACGATGATCAGAATCAGGAACGCCAGGATGTCCTTGTACTCCGATCCGAAGTTTCCCATGGTGAAGGTTCCGAGGTAGGCGCCCGCGAAGCTTTCCAGCATCCCCAGGACGATGCCTCCCAGGAGGGCTCCCGTGAGGTTGCCGATGCCTCCCAGGACGGCGGCCGTGAAGGCCTTCATCCCCGGCATGAAACCCACGAAGGGGTCGATGCGGGTGAACTTCAGGGCGTAGAGCACGCCCGCGGCTCCGCCCAGGGAACCGCCGAGCAGGAAGGTGAAGGAGATGATCCCGTTCACCCCGATGCCCATGATGGCCGCGGTGTTGCGGTCCTGAGCCACGGAGCGGATGGCCTTGCCGATCCTCGTGGCGTTCACGATGTAGTTGAGCCCCACGAGCATGAACATGGCCGCCGCGATGACGACCAGGGATTTTACCTGGATGTCCACCCGGATGGGAGCTCCCCCGGTGGGAATCGAGAACAGGGGAATCCGGTCGTCGAAGTTTCCGAAGGTCGGGATGACCCGGTAGAACTGCCCGGTGGTCAGGCTTTCGGTGAGGCGGATGATGTCCTGGAGGGCGAAGGACACTCCGATGGCCGAGATGAGGGGCACCAACCGGGGGGCGTTCCTCAGGGGCCGGTAGGCCACGCGCTCGATGAAGACCGCCGTCCCTCCCGAGGCGGCCATGGACACGATGAGGGCCAGGACCAGGTAGAGGTAGGGGCTCATGCCGCCCGCGGTCTTCAGGACTCCCGTCTGGTCCAGGATGATCAGGAACTCCACCCCGGCGAAGGCGCCCAGGGCGAAGATTTCGCTGTGCGCGAAGTTGATGAATTCCAGTACGCCGTAGACCATGGTGTAGCCCAGGGCTATGGCGGCGTATACGAAGCCCAGCGTCACCCCGTCGATGAGGACTTGAGGCAGGTTGGCCATGGTATAGGTGAAGATGTTGACACCCTGGGTCGTCTGAAGAAGCTTGTCGGCTCCCGAACCGCGGAAGAGCAGGGACAAGACGACCATGACGACGGAAAGAAGGGCTCCCGCTCCCAGGACGAAGATAGCCATCCGTCCCAGGGGAAGGAGGATCTCTCTCAGGGCGTCGGCTTTGATCAAGCGCCTCATAAGGCCTCCATGAAGTCCCCGCCCCCGGTTGCCCGGGGGCGGGGAAGGGATTGAATCAGGCTGGGATCACTGCGGGGGGGCGATGTCCAGGATCTTGTCGATCTTGTTCTCCGACCACTTGGCCGGGTCGCCCGAGGTCACCTGGATGATGAAGTACTTGGCCTTTTCCAAGTCGCCCTTGGAGTTGAACGTGAAGGTTCCCGTGATGCCCGGGAAGTCCTTGAGGGCGCGGACGGCCTTGGCCACGTCCGGGCGGGCCGGCATCTTCTTGCCCGCCGCGATTGCGGCGTTCTCGATGGCCTTGAGGGCGATGGCGGCGCTGTCGTAGGACTGGGCCGCGAAGGGCTGGGGCTCGGCGCCGAACTTGGCCTTGAAGTCCGCCTGGAACTTGGCGGTTCCGGGGTAGGCGGCCGCGGGTCCGGCGACGGTGGAGAAGAAGGTGCCGGCGCCCTGCAGGAGGATGTCGCCGCCGATCTTGGCCGCGTCGGAGGAGTCGAAGCCGTCATCCGAGAGGAACATGCCCATGTAGCCCTTCTGGCGGGCCTGCTTGAAGAGGACCGCCGCCTGGTCGAACATGCCGCCGAAATAGATGGTCTCGGGCTTGGAGGCCAGGATGGGGGTCAGGATGGAGTCGAAGTTGGCCTTTTCCTCGGTGCCCTCGAAACCCAGGATCTTGATGCCGAGCTTCTCGGATTCCCGCTTGAAGTACTCCGCGATGCCCTGGCCGTAGGCGGTCTTGTCATGGAGGACGTAGGCGCTCTTGATGCCCTTGGTGCTGGCGAACTGGGCGCCCACCGCTCCCTGGACGTCGTCGCGTCCGCAGATCCGGCTGACCTCGAGGTAACCGCGCTCGGTGACCCTGGGGTTGGTGTTGGCCGGGGACACGTTGGCCAGGCCGGCGGCGTGGTATTCCTCGGAGGAGGGGATCTGGACGCCGGAGTTGTAGTGGCCGACGATCACCAGGATGGCCGGATCGGAGACGATGTTCTTGGCGTTGGCCACGCCGGTGTCCGGGTTGCCCTGGTCATCGAAGGCGGCCAGTTCGACCTTGAAGCCCATGGCCGTGAGGGGCCCGGAAAGCTGCTCGATGGCCAGCTGGGCGCCGTTCTTGATGTCCGTTCCGACCGCGGACATGCCGCCGGAGAGCGGGCTCTGGGTGGCGATCTTGATCACCTGCTCCTTCTTGCCCCCGCAGCCTGCGAGGAGAAGGCCGATCGCCAGAAGCGCCGCCATGATCCACACTGCGCGATTTCTCATACACAATCCTCCCGGAACGATACAACGAGTTCTGGACTCCGTTTGCGCGCGACGCGCGCTCTTCCTGTCGTCTGGGTGAGCTGATGAGATGGATGGTCTCTCGATCTCCGGCCGCCTCCTTGGGGTGGGTCGCCTGAGTGATGACCGCCGAGCCGTGGTACGCACGCTGCAGAAGGACGGCGGACTATCGTCCAACGCTCGATTTGGTTTCTATAAAGAGAAACCGATTCCGAGTCTATTGAACGGCCTCCTTTGCCGTCAATCCATTTGTCTCATTTCGGGCATCCCCGCCCGAAAAACCAACAAATATATCAGGAGTCTATGTCTGCCTTGGAAAGCCGTCAAGGTTTTTTTCTCGTTCCCGGGCTTCCAGTTCCCCGGCCAGGGCGGCCAATCCGGCTCCGATGCCGATCCGCCGTACGATCAGGGTACGGGGGAAGGGGCAGGCGGATCCCGTGAGGTCGAGCATCCCGGTTATCCCGGCGCGGACCAGGGCCAGGGATGCGGCCCCGGCCTGGTCGGGGTCCACGGCCAGCACGGCCAGACGACACCCCGTGCGCCGGACAAGGTCCGGGAGCGCCCCCAGGGGAAGGACCTTCCGGCCGCCCAGGATCCGGTCCACCCGGTCCGGCGAAAGATCGAAGACCCCGGCGATTCGGAAGCCGTGCCGGACTATCCCGGGGTCCTCCAGGAGCGCCCGTCCCAGGTTCCCGGCGCCCACGAGGAAGGCGTCCGAGCCTCCGCCCGTACCCGGGTACTCCCGGAGCCGCAGGATCGTCGCGGAAACGGGATACCCGCGCCGGGGGCTTCCCGGGGCTCCGAGGGCGGCCAGATCCTTGCGGACCTGGACGGCCCCGAAGCCCAGGCTCTGGCCGATCGCCTCGGAGGAGATCCAGGCCTCCCCCGCGGCCTCGCGGTCCAGGAGCACCCCGAGGTATTCCGGCAGGCGGCGCAGGGTGGGCGCGGGGATCGCGGGGGACTCCGGCATCCGTCCAGTATACGCCCTCCCGGTCCGGGAGCGCCAGCCGGAAACCGGCGACGATGGGGCGGCGCCGGGAGGTCCCGGGCTCGTGAGCTCCCGCCCGCCGATTCCTCGCGCGACGCCTCCCTTGCCGCCCCGGGATCCCGATCAGTATTTTCCTATTCATACCCGAGATCCCACGCATCCCTAGGAGTGAACCATGGCCCAGAAAGCGTTCCAGGCGGAGGTGAGCAAGCTTCTCCACCTCATCATCCATTCCCTCTACTCCCACAAGGAGATCTTCCTAAGAGAGCTCGTATCCAACGCCTCCGACGCCCTCGACAAGCTCAAATACCTCACGGTGTCCGACGAGGCCTACAAGGCCATCGCCTTCGAGCCGGGAATCCGCGTCTCCTTCGACAAGGAGGCCAAGATCCTGACCGTCTCGGACAACGGGATCGGCATGGACGACAAGGACCTGGAAGAGAACCTGGGGACCATAGCCCGGTCCGGTACCCGCCGCTTCCTGGAGGCCCTGGCCGAGGACGTCCGGAGGACGACCAACCTGATCGGCCGCTTCGGGGTGGGCTTCTACTCCTGCTTCATGGTTTCCGACACCGTGGAGGTCCTGACCCGGAAAGCGGGGCAGGAGGCGGCCTTCCTGTGGACCAGCGACGGGAAGGAGGGCTACGAGATCGCCCCGGCCTCCCGGGACGGCCACGGCACCACCATCACCCTCAAGCTCAACGAGGAGGGGCAGGAGTTCCTGTCCCGATGGCGGACCGAGGAGGTCCTCAAGAAGTACTCCAACCACGTGGCGTATCCCATCGTCCTGGCCTACGAACAGGACACCTACGACGACAAGGGGAAGAAGACCGGGACCGAGCGCAAGGAGGAGCAGGTCAACGCGGCCAGCGCCCTCTGGCTCCGCCCCAAGTCCGAGCTGGCGGACTCCGACTACGTCGAGTTCTACAGGAACTTCGCGGACACCGACGAGGATCCCCTTCTTTGGATGCACACCAAGGCGGAGGGGACCATCGAGTACTCGACCCTCTTCTACGTGCCGGCCAAGGCCCCCTTCGACCTCTACCACGCGGACTACAAGCCCGGGGTCAAGCTCTACGTCCGCCGGGTCTTCATCACGGACGACGAGAAGGAGCTCCTGCCGACCTACCTGCGCTTCGTCCGGGGCGTCATCGACTCCGAGGACCTGCCCCTCAACGTCAGCCGGGAGATCCTCCAGCAGAACCGGGTCATGACGAACATCCGCAACGCCTCGGTCAAGAAGATCCTCGGGGAGCTCAAGACCCTCTCGGAATCGGACAAGGAGAAGTACGAGAAGTTCGCGGACGAGTTCAACCGCCCCCTCAAGGAAGGGCTGTACTCGGACTTCGCCAACCGGGATGCCCTGCTGGAGTTGGTGCGCTTCAAGAGCACGAGCGTGGAGGGCTGGACGAGCCTGGCGGACTACAAGGTCCGGATGACCGGGGACCAGAAGGGGATCTACTACATCAGCGGCGACTCCGAGGAGCGCCTCCGGAAGAGCCCCCTTCTTGAGATGTACCGCCGCCAGGGCCTGGAGGTCCTGATCTGCGCGGACGAGATCGACGAGCTCGTGGTGCCCTCCATCGGCCGCTACGGGGACCTCGAGCTCAAGGCCGTGAACCGGGCCGGGGCCGAGGAGGACCTGGGGCCCGAGGCCAAGGGGGACGAGGCTGCCGAGAAGGCCGAGAAGGACCTGGCGCCCGCGGTGGAGCGGATCAAGAAGGCCCTGGGGGACCGCGTGAAGGACGTGCGCCTGACGCGCCGCCTGGCGGAGAGCCCCTCCTGCGTGGTCGTGGACGAGGCGGACCCGTCCTTGCAGATGCAAAAGCTCATGAAGGCCCTGGGCCGGGGGGAGGGGATCGACGTGAAGCCCATCCTGGAGATCAACGGGTCTCACCCCATGGTCTCCCGCCTGGCGGGGACCGAGGACGAGGACCTGGTCGCCGACACCGCGGAGGTCCTCCTGGGACAGGCCCTCCTTGTGGAAGGCGCCTCCCCCGCGGATCCCGCGGACTTCGTGAAAAGGATGAACAAGCTTATCTCCCGGCAGTGACCCTGCTCAGGAGAAGAGATTTGGAACCATAGATCCAACAGGATCTACAGGATGATGCAGGATGAACAAGATGGGGATAAGGAATCGATTCTATTCCTAATCCTATCTTGTTCATCTATTCTTTTTCTTGTCCATCTTGTTGGATCTAGTGTCCCAAGGCCGAATCTTCTTCGTATCCTCCGTGAGCTCCGTGTCCTCCGTGGTGATTCCTGAAACCCACGGATTTCTACTCCGCCGGGGGGGCGGTCTTCGGTCGGGCCGGCAGCTCGATCACGATGCCCGCCCCGATCATGACCAGGGGGATGGCGAGTCCCACCGCAGCGTGGGCTCTGCCGAGGTTCGCGACCGTCTCATGGTCCCCCCTCTTGAGGGCGTCCGTGGTGAACAGGCCCATCACGATCTCCGAGGCCATCAGGGCCGCGTGGGTGAAGAAGGCCCAGCGGTGGATGTCGGACTTGCTGACCTGGCCCGGCTTGGCCTTGCGGGCCATGGACATCCCCGTGATCGCGTTGCCCAGGTAGAGGGTCTCCCCCGCCGCCAGCAGGCTCACGTGCGTCCACCGCAGGGCCTGGTCTCCGGACCAGAGATCCCGGATCATGTCGTAACAGACAGGATCCATCGTATCCTCGGTGATGCCCATAGCGTCCCGGTAGTCGTGCGCCGCATCCATCAGGTCGTAGGCCCGCACCGCCCCGACCACCCCGGCGGCCAACAACAGGCCCGAGGAGGTCCAGCCCGCCGCCCGGTGGTAGTCGACCTTGCTCTTGAAGCCCAGGAATCCACCGCCCTTACCCGGAGCCCCCGCGGACGCGGCGCTCCCGGCGTCCGCGCTCTCCGTGGCCCCCGAGACCGCCTCCGGAGCCGCGGCTCCCGAAGCGATCCACGCCCGCAGAAGTTCGATCTCCGCGGGGGACGGGGCCGGGGGAGAGGGGGGCATGTACCCCGACTCGACGTACTCGAACAGCCTGCTCTCGGAGGGCTTTCCCGGCACGATCACGCCTTCCGCGGCGATCTCCTTGTAGCCGGAGGCCCAGCCGTGGCAGGCCGAGCAGTACTTGGCGATCAGCGCCACGGCTCGCGGGGGATCCGCCGCGGCCGGAAGGGGGGTTCCCGGGGACGATGCGGCTCCCTGGGCCCAGGCCGCGGAGGCGGCCAGGGCCAGGAGCAGGGCCGGGAACGGGCGGAACGAGGATGTGGCTTTCACGATTCAAGTCTAGAGCCCCGCCCGCGGCGCCGCAAGGCCGGCGCCCGTGGTCCGGGCCGTCCGGTCAGTCCCCTGCGGGGCGCAGGGCCAGCTCCGCCCGGATCTCCGGGGGTATCTCCGGCGGGCGGTCGAGGGCGGCGGGATCCTCCACGAAATTCCGGACCAGCTCCAGGGACCGGCCCATGTAGATCCCGTCCGCGATGCGGTCGTCGAAGGAGTAGTTCACCCGGAGGATCTTCCGGGTCTCCACCCTCGGGGTCCCGTCCGGGGCCTCGGAGACGCGGTTCTCGTCCCGGACCTTCCCGACGGCCATGAAGATGGGGCAGGTCCCCCGCTCGAAGAGGTGGTGGAAGGGGGCGTCCAGTCCGAAGGACCCCACGTTGGCCAGGAAGATCGTGGACCACATGGGGTCGCTCTCGGTGACCGAGTAGGGGAGGAGGTTGTGGTCATCCAGCCGGTTGTAGGCGAAGTTGATGAACTTGAGGAGGAAGGAGGGCAGGCGCATCACGGAGTCCACGACCTTCTCGTTCTCGTGGCCGTCCTCGGAGATCCCCTTCTTGATGTAGTCCCGGACCTTCCGGGCAGCGGAGCCCAGGGTATCCTCCGGGTCGAAGGGCACCTTGACGTTCACCTCCTTCCCGTCGTCGGAGAGCTCCTTCTTGGCCACGAAGGACAGCAGGATCTGGTTCCGCTGGTAGTAGCGCCGGTTGGCGATGAAGCGGTTGATCCGGGGCCGCAGGGCCACGGCCCGGGCGGCCGCCACCAGGACGACCTCGAAAAGGGTGAGGAGGGCGCCCGCGGTCCGGGCGTTCCGGCGGTTCCAATCCTTGATGTACGCCAAGCACTCGGTGACGTCGTAGTCTTCCTGGTAGAAGATGACCGAGCCCGCCTTGTCAGGCATCAGGTAGGGCATGATGCGGGTGAACGCGGGCAGGTCCCGAAGGAGGGTTCCATCCCTGCGGCGGCTTTTCAGCACCGGGTGCTCCTTGTACGGCCGATCGGCCTCGGGGCGGAAGTATGACGGCGGGGATGGGAAACGTCAACCTCCGGGAAGGGGCGCGGCGGCCGGGGTCAGCCCTCCAGTTCCTTGAGCTTGTCCCGGATACGGGCGGCCCGCTCGTAGTCCTCCTCGCCGATGGCCTCCTCGAGTTCCTTGCGCAGCCGCTCCTTCTCGTCCTCGGATCCCGCGGCTTCGAGCTTGGAGGATTCGGAGACGAGGTTCACCGAGATCCCCGCCTCCTCCACGATGGCCTCGGCGATGAAGACCGGGCAGCCCGCCCGCACCGCCGCGGCGATGGCGTCCGAGGGCCGGGCGTCCACGACCAGGGTCTCCTCCCCCCGGGCCAGGATGAGCCGGGCGTAGAAGGTGCCCTCCCGGAGGTCGTTGATCTCGATCCGGGTCAGGTCCGCCCCCAGGGCCTTGAGGGTCGACAGGAAGAGGTCGTGGGTGAGCGGGCGAGGAACCTCGACCCGCCCCAGGCCGATGAGGATGGACTGGGTCTCCAGTTGGCCGATGAAGATGGGAACCGCCAGCTCCGACCGCTTGGGGCGCACCAGGACCACGTTGCCCTGGTCCGTCTGGGCGACGGTCCAGATGTCCGCCTCCACGAGGGTGTTCGTAGCCACGGTTCAAGTCTAGCGGGAGGCGGCGGGGGATGCAAATGCCAAAGTGGTAGGATGACTTGACAACTCGCGGGGGCGGATGTACGGTGGCTTGGGGGGCCCGGAACGCCATGGTCGAACCGATCAAGAAGACCTCCGTCGTGGAGCAGGCCATCGGCCGCATCTACGAGCTCATCAAGTCGGAGAACCTCCGGGAGCGCGACCGGCTTCCCCCGGAGCGCCGGCTCTCCGAGATGCTCGGCATTTCCCGGAATTCCCTGCGGGAGGCGATCCGCGTCCTGGACATGCTGGGCATCCTGAGGGTCGACCAGGGATCGGGCATGGTCATCGACTCCTCCCGGGTATCCGATTCCGTGACCCGGCACCTCTCCTTCGCCCTCCTCCTGAACCGGGACAGGCTCCAGGAGCTCTTCGAGGCGCGCCTGGTGATCGAGACGGAATGCGCGGGTCTGGCCGCCGAGCGCGCGACGGCGGAGGAGGTGGAGGAGCTCCGGACGGCCCTCTCGGAGCTCGAGGCTTCCGGTGCCGATCGGGAGCGCGGCATCCGATGCGAGCTCCGCCTCCACGACCTGGTGGCCCGGGCTTCCCGCAACACCGTGCTGGGGAGGATCCTGGAATCCCTGCGGGACATACTCCGGGAAAGCCGGGAGACGACGGTTCCGGCGAGCGGCGTGACCGCCCGGACGATCGAGTCCCAGCGCAGGATCGTCGAAGCCGTCGGGAACCGGGACGCGGCGGCGGCCCGGGACCTGATGCGGGAGCACATCGCCGCGGTCGCGGAGCGTATCCAGAAGGCGGCGTCCGCCTCGGCGGGACGGGATTCCACGGGCGCCTCGGCCTGAACCGAGGGACGACAAAGGAGAGGACGGATGACTTCGTACAAGAGCGACGGACAATGGTGGGTGAGCCCCTACAACTTCAAGCCCGAGGTCCTCGCGGGCCGCGAGCGTCCAGGAAAGGTACGGATCCACGACGCGACCCTCCGGGACGGGGAACAGACCCCCGGCGTGGTGTTCCGCAAGGAGCACAAGGTCGCCATCGCCAAGGCCCTGGACGCCGTCGGGGTGGACAGGATCGAAGCGGGCATGCCCGCGGTGTCCGAGGAGGACTTCCGGGCCGTCGAGGAGATCGCCGCCCTGGGGCTCAAGGCGAAGATCTTCTCCTTCGCCCGGACGATGACCGAGGACATCGACAAGGCCGTGGAATGCGGAGCCCACGGCGTGGTGATCGAGATCCCCATCGGGTACCCGAAGCTCGTCCACCAGTTCAAATGGACCTGGGAGGACGTGCTCCGGAAGAGTGTGCCGGTCATCAATTACGCCAAGTCCAAGGGCCTGTATACCGTGTATTTCCCCTACGACGCGACCCGCGCCCGGGAGGAGGACCTGGACGCCCTCCTCCCGGCGATCATGCGGGAATCCCCGCCGGACTCCGTGGGCCTTGTGGATACCATGGGGTGCGCGTCCCCGGAGGCCATCGCGTACCTCACCCGCAAGTACCGGGACATCACGGGGTTGCCCGTGGAGATCCACACCCACAACGACTTCGGCCTGGCCGTGGCCACGGAGCTGGCCGCCGTCGGGGCGGGGGCCGAGGTGGTCCATTCCTGCGTGAACGGCCTGGGGGAGCGCACGGGCAACGCGGCCCTCGAGGAGCTGATCCTGGCCCTGGACCTCCTGTACGGGGAGGGCACGGGCTGCGACCCGGCGGCCCTCCTGGGCCTGTCCGCCCTGGTCCAGGAGATTTCCGGCGTGCGGCTCGCGCAAAACAAGCCGGTGGTCGGCGAGGAGAACTACACCCGGGAGTCCGGCATCGGCGTGAACCTGGTCGTGGAGGAACCTCTGGCCATGTTCGCCACCCATCCGGCCCTCACCGGGCGGAAGGGGAAGATCGTCCTGGGCAAGAAGAGCGGCAAGCCCTCGGTGACCTACAAGCTCGCGGAGCTGGGCCTCGGGGAATTGGACGAGGAGACGGCCGCCGCGGTGCTGGCGGAGGTGAAGCGCCTGGGGAACGAGCGGCGGGGCCTGGTCGGGGACGAGGACTTCCGGGCCATCGTGGCGCGGGCGCGCGGCGGAAAGTAATCCCCCTGCTACCTGCGGGATCCGCGCCGGGGACTCACTTCCCCGCCAGCAGGGGGAAGATCCCCAGCAGGGACTCCCGCCCCGGGCCCGGAGGGCAGGCCGTCCCGGCGGCCGCCTCCGCCCGGGCAAGGAGCCCGGCCGCCTCGGCCTCGGCCTCCTCCAGAGCCCCCGTAGCGGATATCGCCGCGACGGCCTCTTCCACCGCGGGGTCCCGGACGCCCCCGGCCTTCGCGCGGCCGAAGAACCCCGGCAGGCGGCCCGCCAGGGAGGGGTCCCGGGCGCAGGCCCGGAGGACCGGCAGGCTCTTCTTTCCCTCCACGATGTCGTCCCCCCGCTCCTTGCCGGGGTTTCCGGTCCTCAGGTTCCGGACGTCGTCCAGGATCTGGAAGGCCACCCCCGCCTCCTCGAAGGCCCGGACCAGGGCGTCCGCGGCTGCGTCCGGGGCGCCCCCGCAGAGGGCGCCGATCCGGGCGGCGAGTCCCGAGAGGGCCCCGGTCTTCAGGGAGCACATCAGGAGATACTCGGGCTCCGAGGGCAGGCGCCCGGGGTCCCGGTGCCAGGCGATGTCCAGGGCCTGGCCCAGGTGGACCCGGCGGAGCTGGGCGGCATAGGCCCCGTAGAGCCGGGCTCGCAGGACGGGGTCCGGGACGCGGTCTTCCAGGAGGGCCAGGGGCAGGAAGTACATCAGGTTCCCGCCGTTGACGGCAGCGTCCAGGCCGTGTGCCAGGTGCACGGCGGGACCTCCGCGGCGGACCTCCGCCCCGTCCTCGATGTCGTCCACGATGAGGGTCCCGTTGTGCACGATCTCCGGCAGGGGGGCCAGGGCCAGGGCCAGGTCCCCGGAGCCGAAGGCCCGGGCGCACAGGACCTGCAGGAGGGGCCTCCAGCGCTTCCCTCCCCGGAGCACCAGCTCGCGGCCCGGGGCGGTCACGGCTTGCCGGTCCGCCTCGTTCGGCAGGGACGCCAGGGGGCCGAAGCGGCTCTCCAGCCACCCGTCGGCGGGTGTTTCCGGGAGTTCCCGGGTCAGCTCGGCTTCTATCTTTGCAAGGATTTCCGTATACTCTGGTCGCATAGGTCATTCTACCAGGACCGGGTTGAAGGCAGAAGTGGGGCGGAGCCGGACCGGGGAATCAATCCGAAGGGGCGCGCATGTCGGGGAACAGCTACGAGAAGCCGGACCACTGGACCCTCAAGGCCAAGAGCGAGGGCTATCCGGCCCGGTCCGTGTACAAGCTGGCGGAGATGCAGGAGAAGTTCAAGCTCCTCAAGCCGGGGACCCGGGTCCTGGACATCGGCGCCGCCCCGGGCTCCTGGTCCCTCTGGGTCCTGCGCTTCCTGAAGGGTTCGGGTTTCCTCGCCGCCGTGGACCTCTCGCCCCTGGGGATGAAGCCCCCCTTCGCCAACTTCTTTTTCCTCCAGGGGGACCTGTACGATCCCGCCGTCCGGGCCGCCCTGGCGGAGCGGGGCCCCTACGGCCTCATCCTCTCCGACGCCGCGCCCTCCACCACCGGGGACCGGACCGTGGACACCGGCCGATCCGAGGCCCTCGTGGAGGCGGTGATCGGCTACGCGGACGCCCTCCTGGCTCCCGGGGGGCACCTCGTGGCCAAAC
The DNA here is from genome assembly GCA_022703505.1 of Spirochaetota bacterium. Classification (GTDB taxonomy): domain Bacteria; phylum Spirochaetota; class Spirochaetia; order Treponematales; family UBA12059; genus JAAYUR01. The sequence continues at coordinate 265,278 of JAKLDN010000002.1, forward strand.
TCTTCCAGGGCGGAGGGGAGCGGGACCTGCTGCAGGCCCTGCGAGGCCGCTTCGAGACGGCCCGGGGGTTCAAGCCCAAGGCCTGCAGAGCCGAAAGCTTCGAGACCTACCTTCTCGGGCTGGGGAAGAAGTCTTGAAGGCGTTTTCCGGATAGATCCGACAGGATGAACAAGATTGAAGAGAGATGAACAAGTGATGAGGAAGGAATAGGAAATAATGGAGGGACGATGGGAGATACGGAGAACACCGGGAGGGCGTCTGAACCCGCGGTGCGGAAGGCGGCTCGCGTGCTGATGTTCGGGGTAGCGGTGGCCCTGGCCCTGGGGCTCGGAGGCTGGGCCCTCCTGCGGTCCCGGAGCCCGGGGGTGCCGATGCCCGTACTGGGTGTCGACGGACGTCCAGTGCCGGGCTCGATCTCCGAGAAGATCTTCGTCGACATCGGAGGCGTCCGGCAGGGCATGTTCATCCGCTCCGCGGATCCCGCCAACCCGGTTCTCCTCTTCGTTCACGGGGGCCCGGGCATGCCCGAGTACTTCCTGGACGAGCTGTACCCGACCGGCCTGGAGAGCCGCTTCACGGTCTGCTGGTGGGAGCAGAGGGGAGCCGGGCTCTCGTACTCCCCCGGGATGGATCCCGGGACCCTGACCGTGGACCGCCTGGTCTCGGACGTCCTGGAGGCGACCGACTACCTGCGCTCTCGGTTCGGGAAGGATAAGATCTACCTCCTGGGGCATTCCTGGGGCAGTTTCCTGGCGATCAAGGCCGCCGACCGGGCGCCGGAGAAATTCCTCGCCTACATCGGCGTCGCCCAGGTGGCGGACCAGACGGAATCCGAGAAGCGGGCCTACGCGTATATGCTGGACCGGTACATGGAGGCGGGGAACGAGAAGAAACTGCGGAAGCTCTGGAAGTACCCCATCCTCGAATCCGGGGAGGACGTTCTTCTGTCCTACATGGGCTCCCTTCTGCGGGACGAGACCATGCACGAGCTCGGCATCGGGACCACCCGTACGATGAAGTCCGTGATCACCGGGGTCTTCCTGCCGGTTTGGCGCAGCCGGGCCTACACCCTGCGGGAGAAGGCGGACATCTGGAAGGCCAAGGCTTTTCTGGCCCGATCCACGGACCTTCGAAGCCGCCTCCTGACCGCCCGGCCGGAGGAGGAGATCCTGTCCCTGGACATCCCGGCGTATTTCCTGAGCGGGCGCCACGACCTCACGGTATCCCGGGACCTCTCAAGGAGATACCTCGGGAAGCTGGCGGCGCCCGTGAAGGGCTTCTACACCCTCGAAGACTCGGCCCACAGCCCGATGTTCGAGGAACCGAAGAAATTCCTGCGGATCCTGACCGAGGACGTCCTGGCCGGGACCGTCAACCTGGCGGACCGGGACTGAACCGCCGGGGATCGACGAATCACAAGGAGACGACAGATGAGCAGGTTAAAGGACGAGAATCTTCACGAATCGGGCCGGCGGAAGATCGAATGGGTCAAGCCCCGGATGCCCGTGCTGAGCGGCCTGGCGAAGGAACTCGCCGGTACGTTCCGGGGCGTATCCGTGGCCATGTCCATCCACCTGGAGGCCAAGACCGCCTACCTGGCGGAGGTCCTGACGGGTCTGGGCGCCAAGGTGGCGATCACCGGATCCAATCCCCTGTCCACCCAGGACGACGTGGCCGCCGCCCTGGCCCGGACCGGGGCCGAGGTTTTCGCCTGGCACGGGATCTCCCCGAAGGACCAGGAAGCCTGCATCGCCGAGGTCCTGGCCATCAACCCGGACCTGGTCCTGGACGACGGGGCCGACCTGACCGTGACCCTGGCCCGCCGGGGCGGGGCGTCCCGGGTCCGGGCCATCACCGAGGAGACCACCACGGGGCTTCAGCGGCTCCGGGCCCTGGCCCGGGAGGGGAAACTCCCCGCCCCGGTCCTCGCCGTGAACGACGCCCAGTCCAAGAGCCTTTTCGACAACCGCTACGGTACCGGGCAGTCCAGCTGGGACGGGATCATGCGGACCACGAACCTGACGGTCTGCGGGAAGACCGTGGTGGTGGCGGGCTTCGGCTGGTGCGGCCGAGGTCTGGCGCTCCGAGCCCGGGGCCTGGGGGCCAACGTCGTCGTCACCGAGGTGGATCCGATCAAGGCCATGGAGGCCCACTTCGACGGCTTCCAGGTCCTGCCTATGGAGAAGGCCGCCGTCCTGGGGGACATCTTCGTAACCGCCACGGGGAACACGAACATCGTCGACACCCGGCACTTCGGCCTATTGAAGGAAGGGTGCATCCTCTGCAACGCGGGCCACTTCGACGTGGAGGTCCAGATGCGGGAGCTCACCTCCTACGCCAAGGGTTTCCGTGAGGTACGGCCCAACGTCCGGGAGTACGAGCTTCCGACAGGCCGCAGGGTCTACGTACTGGGAGAGGGGCGCCTGGTGAACCTGGTCTGCGGGGACGGTCACCCCGCGGAGATCATGGACCTCTCCTTCTCCCTTCAGCTCCTGTGCCTGGCCTACGGCCTTAAGAACGGGGCGGGACTGGCCAAGACCGTGCATCCCGTGCCCGGCGAGGTGGACCGGCGCGTGGCCGCCTTGAAGCTGGCCGCAGCGGGCATCACCATCGACGTTCTGACGAAAGAGCAGGAAGCCTACCTGGCGAGCTGGGACTGATACTTCCCCTGGGGGCGCGGCAGGGCCGCCAGCAAGGTGTTGAACTGCTTCGAGTAATTCGACAACCTGCTAGACCCGGGGTTCGCCGAAGGGAAGACCCAGGATGGCCCGGACCGCGACGCTGGCCAGGATGTGGCCCGCCGCCTGGGGCACGAAGGGGCCGGAACCCTGGACCGCCCGGATCCGGATGCCGTCGGCGACGTCCCCGGGCCGGGACCCGTCCTCCGGGAGGGCGGGCGGCACGGGGGGCTCGTCCGACCAGACCGCCGGAAAATCCCGTGTCACCCCGCGGCGCCGCAGGCGCTGGCGCAGCTTCTGGCCCAGGGGACAACCCCGGCTCTCCCAGATCGAGGACAGGCGCAGCCGCTCCGGGGCGATCCGGCCCGCGGTACCCAGGCAGGACGCGAAGGGCGCCTCCCGCGCGGCCAAGGCCGCGATGAGGTTGGTCTTGGGATTCAGGGTGTCGATGGCGTCCAGGTAGAAGTCGCAGCCTTCGAGGATCCGGTCCGCCGCCTCGGCCCCCCGGACCAGGGAGGCGAGGATCTCGACCCGGACCTCCGGGTTGATCCGGAGGGCCGCCTCCCGGAAGACCTCGGCCTTCGGCCGCCCCAGGTTTTCCCGGTAGGCGTAGGTGACCCGATTGAGGTTGGACTCCTGTAGGACGTCGAAATCCACCACCTCAAGGTTCCCGATCCCCGCGCGCACCAGGTCCAGGGCGCAGGCGGACCCGACTCCCCCGAGGCCGAACACGCAGAGCCGGGCCCGGGCCAGGCGGTCGACGGCGGCGTCGCCGAGGAGGATGCGGGTGCGGTCCGTGAAGGGCATGGGGAGAGTATACCGGAGTCGGGACGTCCGTTCCAGGCGGCCTGTCGTCCGATCCATGGACCGGACGGAGCAACCGTGCGATACTGGGAGTGCCCGCGATCCCGCAGGCCAGGAGGCCGTCGTGAACTTTGCCCTGATGGTGATCGATCTCCAGAAAGCGTATTACCGGGGAGCCGCGAAGGAATCCATGGACACCGCGTGCGAATACATCAACGCGGTGCTTCCGCTGTTCCGAAAGCGCGGCAGCCCCGTCCTCTGGGTGCAGCACATGGACGAGGAGGACGGCGTCGTGCCCGGGAAGGAAGGGTTCGAATTGCTGGACGCCCTCAAGCCGGAGCCCGCCGAGCCTCGCATCCGCAAGGCGTACGGCAACTCCTTCAACAGGACCGACTGCGCCCGGATCCTGGCGGAAAGCCGCCCCGACCTCGTCGTGATGACGGGCTACTGCGCCGAGCACTGCGTGCTCTCAACCTACCGGGGAGCCCAGGATCTGGATCTCCTTCCGGTGATCCTCCGCAACGGAATAGCCAGCGGCAGCCGGGAGAACAAGGCGTTCGTGGAGGGGATCAGCAACGTGATCACCTACGGTGTCCTGCGGAAGCTGCTGGAGAGCGCGAGCTAGAACCGAACTGTGTCCGGTCGGCGGAGAACCGAGAACCGGGATCCTACCGGGGACGGAACAGGACTCCCGCGGTAATCGGGATGGCGATCGCGGCTGCCTCGCCGTACTCTCCGAAAAAGACCAGGACGGGGATCTCGAGACGGGCTTCCCAGGTCCGGCTGAATACATACCCCAGGCCCAGGTTGATCACGGTGCCGGAGGCGAAGTAGCCGTTGCCCTCCGTGTAGTCCGTGGTGCGGTTGTAGTTCTCCCAGGAGTAGCTCCCCGCGAAGACCCCCGTGCCCGCGACCTGGTACCAGCCCGGCACACCCGCCTCGTAGTTGAAGAGCCAGTCGGCCCGGACGGCTACGATGATCAGTGTCTCGGAATAGTCGAAGGTGTTGGCCCCCTCCGTATAGGTTTCCCAGTAGGGGCCGTAGAAGATGTCCGCCGCGATCTCCCCGATTCCCCCGGGGCCCGGGAACCGGTATACGGCCCCGACTCCCGCGGCCAGTCCGATGTCGATCACGTCCAAGCCGGCGCTGATCCGCGCCAGGAAGCCCTCATCCGATTCCTGCGCCCCGACGGGTGTCAGGAGTGCCGCGAATGCCAGAGAAAGGGCGGCTAATCGGTACGCTCTTTTCATGCCGTTCACCTCCCGGGCGGAATCCTGGTTTTAATTGTAGTACGGGTCGGGCGTGGGGGACAGGACTTGCCGTGTCGAGGTTGGCACGGTGCCGAGGGATGGGCGGTGGGGTTCGTGTCAGGTGAACTTCATATAATCGACGTACGGCCGCAAGTATGCGAAGTTCACCTAATCAGCAGGGGGCGTGTAGTATGCGAAGTTCGCCTATCGGAGCACAGCTCCCGCCTTACCCGAACACCGTCTCGAAGGCTCTCGCGGCGGACTCCTCCATCGCCTCGGGGCTGATCCCCCGAAGTCGGGCGGCCTCGTCCCGCACGAGGGCCAGGTGCTCGAGGGTGCAGAACTCCGCACCCCGGGGGGGCTGCCAAGGGGCGTCGGTCTCCAGGAGCACCCGGTCCGCGGGCAGGAGGGCGCAGGACTCTCGGGCCTTGCGGTTTCCGTTCAGGACGGGGGCTCCGAAGGAGAAGTAGGCCGGCACGCCCTTGGCCAACAGGGATCTCGCTTCCGCGAGAGGCCCGGACCAGGAGTGGAGGAGGGCCGCGGGGATCCGTTTGAGACGGGGGGCGTACTCGAAGACCAGGTCCAGGGCGCGGCGGACGTGGAGCACCAGGGGCAGGCCGTACCGCTCCGCCAGGCCCAGCTGGTACTCGAAGGCCGAGCGCTGGGCGGCCAGGTTCTCGGGGTTCCGCACCCGCTCGGGGCGGTCCCCGAAGAAGTCGAAGCCCGCCTCCCCGATCGCCTCGATCCGGCCGTCCCGGGCCTCCTCGGCCAGGCGGTCCGCCCAGGTCCAGATCGTCCACTGGGGGTGGATCCCGAAGGAGAGCCGGAGGTCGAGGCCCGAGTCCCGGAGAGCCCGGGCTGCGTCCAGTTCGGGCCCCGAGTGGGCGGCGGAGCAGGCCCGGTACCCGCCCGCCCGGAAACGTTCCGGGAAGCCGGGGTCCCGCTCGGCCAGCTCGGGGGCGTGAATGTGCGCATCGCGGAGCATGGTGACAGTATAGCGACCCGCGGGCCAGTAGAAGAAGATTTGAACGATGAATCAGACAGGATGAACAAGATGAAGAGCGGATGGACAGGATTCATGTTTGGGGGTCGCCATCTCCCAAATTTTTATCTTGTCCATCGTTTCTTAATCCTGTCCATCCTGTCTATATTTTGGTTCCAAGCTTTATTACAAATACCCCAGCTTACGCGCCTGGGCCGTGAGCTCCTCCCGGAAGCGCGGGTCCGCCACGGCGATGAGCTCCCCTGTCCGCTCCCGGACCGTGCGGCCCCGGAGCCGGGCGATCCCGTGCTCGGTGACGATGTGGTCCACGAAGGACCGGTGCAGGGTCACGGCGGTCCCCTCCGGCAAGGTCGGGACGATGGTGCTCACGGCCCCGCCCTTGGCGGTGGCGTAGCAGGCGATGATGGACTTCCCCAGGCCGTCGAAGCCCGCCACCGCGCCCTGAGCCGTGTCGGACTGCCCTCCGGTCCCCGAGTACTGCTGGGTTCCCAGGGACTCGCTGGCCACCTGGCCCGTGAAGTCCACCATGAGGCAGGTGTTGATGGAGACCATCCGGGAGTTTTGGGCCACCACGGCGGGGTCGTTGACCCAGCGGCCCCGGCGGAACTCCACGGCCACGTTGTCGTTCAGCCAGTCGTAGAGGGCCCGGGAGCCCATGGCGAAGGTGCACACGAACTTGTCCTTGAACAGGGACTTCCGCTTGTTCGTGATCACCCCCATCTCGTAGAGCTCCATCATGGAATCCACCATCATCTCCGTGTGCACCCCCAGGTCCTTCTTGCCCCGGAGAGCCAGGGCCGCGGCGTTCGGGATGCCCCCGATCCCCAGCTGGATCGTGGACCCGTCCTCCACGAGGTCCGCTATGTACCCGCCGATGGACAGGTCCGTCTCCGTGGGTTGGGGGGCGGGGAGGGCGGGGACCTCCTGGTCGTGTTCCACGAAGTACGTGGCGTCCGTCACCCGCAGGTGGGTATCTCCCAGGGTCCGGGGGAGGCGGGGGTTCACCTCCAGGATGACCGCGGAGGCCGCCTCCAGGATGTCCTTCTCGTAGGTGATCCCCAGGGAGAGGGATACGAAGCCGTTGCGGTCCGGGGGGGTGCAGGTCCCGATGAAGACGTCGGGCCTCCGGGCGTGGATCCGGTCCGTGGCGGCCCGGTGCAGCATGTTCGGGACGAAGGTGACCGTGCCGGTCCCCCGCTTCAGGGCCTCCCGGGATCCCGGGGCGTGGAACCAGCTGGCCAGCTCGAAATGACCCTTCATCTCGGGCTTGGCATAGAAGTCGTAGGGTTTCAGGGTCAGGACCGAGAAGACCCGTACGTCCGTCACCCGGTCCGCGATCGTATGCAGCCTGGACATGGTGCCCTGGGGCTCCGAGGCGCACTGGGCCACGACCACGTCGTCCCCGCTCTTGATCACCCGGATGGCCTCGTCGATCGACACGAGGCGCTTGCGGTATTCTTCCTTCCAGTCGCTCATGGTTCCTCCCGATCCGCGGGGCCTTGTCCGCCTCCGCGTTCGATTCTCAGCTCCGTATCCCTCAGTACACGAACAGGTTGGATCCCACCGCGAACCCGGCCCCCGAGGCGACCAGGCACACGAGGTCGCCCCGCCGGATCCGGCCCTCCTTGACCGCGTGGTGGAGGGCCATGGGCACGCAGCCGGAGCCCGTGTACCCGTAGCGGTCCATCACGCAGGTGGTCCTCTCCATCGGGAGTCCGAGGATGCCCATGACCTCCTCGATGACGCTCCGGTTGATCTGGGTGAAGATCACGTGGTCCAGGTCCTCGATCGTCTTCCCCGCCTTCTCCAGGGTCGAGCGTACCAGGGGGGGCCAGAGCTTGACGTTGCGGTCCCCCGGCAGCTTCTGGAGGAGCTCCAGGCCGTACTGCCCGGCCTCCAGGAGCTCCCGGGTCACGGGCTTCCGGGTTCCCCCGGCGTAGACCCCGATGAAGTTCCACTGGGTGCCGTCGGTCCTTTGGCGGCCCGTGACGTAGCCGGAAAGATCGTCGTCGGAAACCCGCTCCAGGACCGCGGCCCCCGCCCCGTCCGCGAAGATGGACCACCCGAAGGCGTCTCCGGGCCGGATGTGGGCGGGCATGTCGTAGACCCCTGCGACCACGGCGTAGCGGAGGCCGGGCTCCGTAGCCAGGACCCGGGCGGCCTGGTCCAGGGCTATGGTGAAGGAGGCGCAGGAGGCTCCCACGTCGTAGGCCCCCGCGTCCGTCTCACCGCACTGCAGACGTCCCTGGACCAGGATGGCGGTGGCGGGGCTCACGTACTCCGGGGTGTCCGTGCCCACGACGAATAATCCGACATCTTTGGGATCCACCCCGGCGTCCGCCAGGGCCGCCCGGGCGGCCTTTTCCGCGAAGTCTGCGGTGGTCTCCGACATGCCCCGCAGGCGGGCGATGTGCCTTGAGCGGATGCCGAGCTTCTCCTCGTGCTTGGCCGCGTCGAACTCGATCCCCGCCAGCTTCATGAGCTCCCTGTTGTCTATGGGCTCGCCGGGGGCGTAGACGCCCGTGCCGATGATCCTGGCTTTAGCCATATCCGCCTCCTGGTCATAAGCCCGCCGGCGGAAACCGCCGTCCGGCGCCGTGAAGTCCCCGCGGAGCCTCCGGCCTCAAGCCGGGGTCCGCGCGCCCCGGGTCAGGTACGCCCCCAGGGAGCGCACGACGTTGCGCACGTTCTGGGGGGATTCGTCGAACGCCACCTCGATGCCGAAATAGTGGGAGATCCCCATCAGGTAGTTGATGACCGTGGGATGGTGCAGAGCCCCCAGATCCCCGAGGTTTTTCTCGTACCCGGCCTGGAAGGCGTCGTAGTACTCCTTGACCGCCCCGGGCAGGACGAACTCGGCTTCCCGGACGATGGGGTAGCAGTGGGGATCGAGGGTCAAGAAGAAGGAGAAGAGGTAGATGCCCTGGAGTTCCCGCTCCAGCCGGGTGAGCTCGTGGTCCAGGTTCAGGGAGATGAAGCCCCGGATCTCCCGCCCCACCCGGTCGATGATCTCGGAGAAGAAGGCTTCCTTGCTCCCGAAGTAGGTGTAGAAGGAGCCCACGGCCAGGCCGAGGCTCCCGGTGATGTCGTGAATGTTGGTCTCGTGGTAGCCCCTCTCCCCGAAGAGCCGCTTGCCGGCCTTGATCAGGCGGTCCCGGGTGCCTTCCTCCAGGGAGATCGGCAGGGGGCGCACGACCACGTCGAAGATTCGCTCGTACCGGGGTTCCGGGGCGTCCCGGAAGATGCCGGCCTCCAGGATGGCTTCCATGGTCTCGTAGTCGAAGGGGGTTTCGTGGAAGGCCCGTCGAACCGCGCAGAACCGGAGTCCCGCCGCGGCGGCCAGGTATTCGGGGATCTCGGCCTTCCGCCCCAGGACCCCCGCGACCGCGTCGATGTACTGGCCGGTCAGGCGCTTCTCGTACTCGAAGTACCGATACTGTCCTTCCCGGAAGATGGAGACAAGGTCCCGGTGTTCGGTGGAATAGTCGGCCACGGACCGGACGAAGGAGCGGATCCGTTCTTCCACGGAATCGCCGCGGACCCCGGCCAGGAGCTCGCCGATGGATTTGAGAACGGATTCCAGGATCAGCCTGAAGATTTCTTCCTTGCTGCGGAAGTAGCGATAGAAGAGGCCGTTGGAAACCCCGGCCTCCCGGCAGATCTCCGCGACCGAGACGACGGCGAACCACTTGCGGGCGAACAGGCGGATGGCTGCGGCCACGAGGGCTTCCCGGGTAGTGGTTGGATTCGAGATTTTAGTAAGAACCGATTCAGATGTCATCTCGAAACCGAGTATACACCCTGCCCGGAAAGGGCGCAAGCGAGAAAAAATCTGACCCGGACTCACCACGGAGCACACGGAGGAAGGCTGCAATCCAAGAAGAGAGACAGGATAACAGGATTAAGAACGGATGAACAGGATGAGACGTAGGGAAGTGGGCATATTCTTCCCATATCTTATCCTGTTGATCCTGGTACATCCTGGTATTCTGTCTCTCTTTTCCTTTTTCTCCGTGCTCTCCGTGACCTCCGTGGTTCATTCCTGAAGGTCAGGGAGCGTTTTCTTCTTGACGGATCCGGGAAACGGGTGTACTACGGAAGTGAGAGGTGATTCATACCTTATGCCGGATCATGTCGGAATTTTGGGCATCGGAACCTATATACCCCCCGCACGGATGTCCGCGGCGGACCTGGCTGCGGCTTCGGGCCTGCCCGAGGACGTGGTGGCCTCCAAGTTCGGGGTGCTCCAGAAACCCGTGGCGGGCCCCGACGAACCCACCAGCGAACTGGGCCTCCGGGCCGCCCGGGAGGCCCTCAAGGACGCGGGGGTACCCGCGGCGGACGTGGACCTGGTGATCTGGTGCGGAGCCCAGCACAAGGACTACCCCTGCTGGCTGGCGGGCCTCTCGGTGGCCGACAAATTGGGGGCGAACCGAGCCTGGAGCTTCGACATGGAGGCCATGTGCGGGTCCATGATGGCGGCCCTGGACGTGGCCAAGTCCCTGATGCTGGCCCGGGACGACCTGCGCACGGTCCTCCTGGTCTCGGGGTACCGCAACAACGATCTGATCGATCCCGCGGAGACCACGACCCGGTTCATGCTGGACGTAGGCTCCGGGGGCGCCGCCTGCGTGCTCCGGAAGAACGCCGGCCGCAACGTCATTTTAGCCTCCGCCTTCCGGGGGGACGGCTCCTTTTCCGAGATGTGCGTGGTGCCCGTGCTGGGTTCCAGGGCCTGGCCCCCGAGGAGCGGGGACGCGGACCGGCCCTTCTTCAAGGTCCCCGACGAGGAGGCCTTCAAGAGGAAGCTGGGGGAGACGACGATGCCGAACTTCTACGCGGTCATCCGGGACTCCCTGGCCAAGAGCGGGCTTTCCGAGAAGGAGATCGGCTACCTGGCCATCCTCCACTTCAAGCGCAGCGCGCATCTGGCGGTCCTGGCGGAGCTGGGCCTTCCGGAGTCCCGGACCACCTACCTGGAGGACTACGGCCACCTGGGGCAGAACGACCAGCTCCTGTCCCTCCAGCTGGGCCTTGCCTCCGGGAAGGTCCGGGACGGGATGAACGTGGTGCTGGTCGGGGCTGGGCTGGGCTTCGTGTGGGCCGCGACCACGGTGCGGTGGGGGCCCTATCCCGGCTGACCGGGACGAGGTCGAAACGAGTACGGGGATCCGCGCGGCGCCGTCGGCGCCGCGTCGACATAGCTTGTTCCGAAACGCCGGCCCCGAAGGGCGCCGGTCAAGGAGGCTCATGATGAAACGGACTTTTGTCGCCCTCGCCCTGATCGCGGCGGCGGCGATGGCGTTCGGCCAGGGCACGATCAAGATCGGCGCCACCTGGCCCCTCGCGGACATCACCGGCAAGCAGGGCAGCATGGCCGCCCAGCAGGCGGTGGACGAGATCAACAAGGCCGGCGGCGTCCTGGGGCGCCAGCTGGAGCTGATCGTCATCGACGACGAGCTCAAGGCCGACAAGGGAGCCGCGGCCATCGAGAAGCTGGTCACCGTGGATAACGTGGACCTGATCATCGGCGGCATGTCCTCCGGCGTGGCCCTGGGCCAGGTTCCGGCGATGAAGAAGTACGGTAAGGTCGTGGTCGCCACCGGCGCCGCCTCCTCCACCGTGGAAGCCGCCCTGGGCGCCGACGCGGACTGGTACTTCCACCTCCACCCCTGGGACTACAACCAGGGAGCGTCCTATGCCCAGGGCTGGGACGAGATCCAGAAGAAGTATCCGAACGTGAAGATCAAGAAGATCTTCCTCGCCTACGAGGAGGGAGCCTTCGGCAAGGCGTCCTTCGACCAGACCAAGATCCTCTTCGGCGCCGAAGGCCGGTACCAGATCGACGGCGCCCCCTTCAAGAGCGCGGCCCTGGGCGGCGGGGACTACGGATCGGTCCTGGAAGCGGCCAAGATGTACAAGCCCGACCTCTTCCTGTGGGCCGGGTACGATGCGGATGCCCTGCCGATGTTGGAACAGGCCAAGGCCATGAAGTTCTCCCCCGGCATCTACCTCGGAGCGCCCCCGGGATGGCCCGTCGGATTCGGAACCTCCCGGCTCTCCGAGAACGTCATGCTCTACGGCATGTGGGCCCCCTCGATCAACGAGGTCAGCCCGGTGAGCAAGAAGTTCTACGACGGCTTCGTGGCCAAGTACAAGGCCGAGCCGGCCACCTACTTCGCCCCCCTGTCCTACTCCGCGGTCTACATCGTGGCGGACGCGATCAAGCGCGCCGGGTCCACGGACACCGCCGCCCTGATCAAGGCCCTGAAGGAGACCAAGTATGAGTCCCCCCTGGGACAGACCGTCACCTTCACCCCCGCCAAGATCATCAAGAACCAGGGGATCAAGAACCAGAAGATCCTGCAGTGGCAGCGGGGACGCCAGGAGGTGATCTGGCCCTTCGAGTCCGCCACCGCCAAGCCCGTGTATCCCTTCCCCAAGTGGTGATCCGGGCCCGACCCTGACCGTGCCGCCGGCCCCCGGGCCGGCGGCGTATTTTCTTGAAAAGGGAACCCGATGGCGAACAAACGGAATTGGACGGTCGCGCTGGCCCTGGGGGCGGCGGTGATCGGTATCCTGGTCTGGCGCCCGACCGTGCTCATCTACGGGCTCCAGGCGGCGGGGATCTACGCCTCCATCGCGATCCCCATGGGCCTGATCCTGGGGATCGTGCACATCGTGAACCTGGCCCACGGAGAGTTCATGATGGCGGCCTCCTACCTGACCTACATGGTCTGCAGGGCGACGGGGATGGATCCCTTCCTGGCCCTGGTGCCGGTGGCGGCGGTCACCGCGGCCTTCGGCTTCGGGATCTACAAGCTGACCATCCGGCAGGCCCTCAAGGCCCCGGAGCTCAACCAGCTGATCCTGACCTTCGGCCTGGCCATCCTGCTGACCCAGGCCGCCAACCTGGCCTTCACCTCCCAGACCCGGAAGATCTCTTTCGACTACGTCTCCGCCTCCGTGGACATCGGGGAGCTCTCCTTCGGAATCTACAACTTCGTGTTCGTCGCCATCGCGGTGGCCATGGTCGTGGGCCTCCGGCTCTTCCTGACCCGGACGACCACCGGGAAGGCGGCTCTGGCGGTCGGGCAGAACCCCCGGGGGGCCGCCATCGTGGGCATCGACGTGGACCGGACCTACGCCCTGGTCTTCTCCCTGGCCTCCGCGCTGGTGGGCATGATGGGGGCGGTGTTCATCACCCGGTCCTCGATCTTCCCGGCGGTGGGCAGTCCCTTCACCATGAAGAGCTTCTGCCTGATCGCCATGGCGGGGGTGGGGAACATCCCCGGGATCCTGGCCTCCAGCGTCCTGCTCGGGGTTTCCGAGAACTTCCTCAAGGCTTTCCGCGGGACCCGCGGCTGGGCGGACATCGTCTTCTTCGTCCTGATCATCACGGTGATCCTGGGGCGCTCGATCCGGGGGAAAAAGGCATGAAGAGGAACACCCTGTACCTGGCGGCCGCGGCCGCCGCGGTCCTGGCGGCCGCCCTCCCCGCCTTCCTGGGCGCCTACCCCCTGAACGTGGCCCGGAGCGTCATGACCTATATGGCCCTGGCGGTCTCCTGGGACATGCTCCTCCGGTCCGGGCAGATCTCCTTCGGCATAGCCGGGCTCTTCGGGCTGGGGTCCTACGCCTCGGCCCTCCTGGTGCTCCGGGCCGGGATGGATCCGGCGATGAGCCTGGTCTTCGCGACGCTTTTTACGGGAGCCCTGGCCTTCACGATCGGCTTCGCGGTCCTGCGCCTGCGGGCCATGTACTTCTCCATCACCACCCTGGCCCTGGCGGAGATCTTCCGGATCGTCCTCCATAACCTGCACGACTTTTCCGGAGGGCCCGAGGGGGTCGTGCTCCCGGGGGTGATCTTCGGGGGCGACACCCGCGCCCTCTACTGGCTCTGCCTGGGCGGGCTGGCCATCACCCTGGGGGTTTCCTGGTACTTCGAGAAGAGCAAGCTCCATCTGGCCCTGACGGCCATCCGGAACGACGAGACCAGCGCCCGTTCCAGCGGGGTGGACATCTTCCGCTACCTCCTTATCGCCTTCACGATCACCTCGACCCTCCAGGGCATGATGGGGGCCATCCAGGTCCAGTCCTACGGCTTCACCACCCCGGAGACGGCCTTCGACGCGAACTTCACCCTCCTGCCCCTGGCCATGGCCCTGCTGGGCGGGATCCACAGCACCCTGGGCCCCATGGCGGGGGCCGTGCTCCTGGGCATCGCCTCGGAGTGGCTCAAGCTCAAGATCCCCTACGGCCACCTGGTGGTCTACGGGATCATCATCGTCCTGGTGATCCTGCTCATGCCCCGGGGACTCGTGGGGCTGGCGCGGAAACGCCGGACCGGGAGGGGCGCATGAAAACCCTTGTGACCGAACACCTGACCAAGCGCTTCCTGGGCCTCGTGGCCGTGAACGACGTAAGCTTTTCCCTGGACGCGGGGGAGATCCTGGGGATCATCGGCCCCAACGGGGCCGGCAAGACCACCTTCATCCACCTGGTGTCCGGGATCCTCATGCCGAGCTCCGGGAAGGTCCTCTACAAGGGAAGGGATGTAAGCTACACCCCCGCCCACGAACGGGCCCGGGCGGGCATAGCCCGGACCTTCCAGCTGATCCACCCCCTGGAAAACCTGACGGTGATTGAGAACGTCATGATCGGCGCGGTCTTCAGCCGGGGGCAGTCCCTGAAGGAAGCCCGGAAATCCGCGGAGGGCATCTGCGAATCCCTCCGGCTGGGGGACCTGGGACGGGACACCGCCAGCCTTTCCATCCTGGAGATCAAGAAGATGGAGATCGCCCGGGCCCTGGCCAACGGGCCCGAGGTCCTCTTCCTGGACGAGGTAATGGCGGGGCTCAACACGGACGAGACCCGTCAGATGATCTCCATGGTCAAGGCCATCGCCAAGGAGCGGGGCCTGGCCGTGGGGGTGGTGGAGCACGTGATGGGGGTGATCCGGGAGCTGACCGAACGGGTCATCGTCCTGGAGTCCGGAGAGCTGATCGCCGAGGGCCCGTACTCCGAGGTGTCCAAGAACCCGAGGGTCATCGAGGCCTACCTGGGAGGCGCCGCATGATCCTGGAAACGAAGAACCTCACCTGCGGGTACGGCAAGCTCCCGGTCCTGCGGGACGTGAACATCCACATAGGCGCCGAGTCCGTGGCCCTGATCGGACCGAACGGGGCAGGCAAGACCACCCTGATCAACGCGATCACGGGCCTTGTCCGGCCCTGGGGGGGATCCGTCCTCTTCGACGGCAGGGATCTGGCGGGCCAGGCCACCCACCAGATCGCCCGGGCGGGCATAGCCCTGGTCCCCCAGGAGCGGGAGCTGTTCCCGGGGATGACCGTGGCGGACAACCTTGCCCTCGGCGCGGCTTACATACCCCGGGCCCAGGGCCAGGAGGAGCGCCTCCTGGACCAGGTGATTCGGCTCTTCCCGATATTGAAGGAGCGCTACCGGCAGATCGTCGGCACCATGAGCGGGGGCCAGCAGAGGATGGTGGCCATTGCCCGGGCCCTGATGGCCAACCCGAAGCTCCTGATCCTGGACGAGCCCTCCCTGGGGCTCCAGCCCTCCATCGTGTCCGAGGTCTTCGACCGCCTTTCGGAGCTCAAGAAGGACGTGGCCATCCTGGTCACCGAGCAGAACGTCAAGGAGAGCCTCCGTTCCGTGGACCGGGGCTACGTCCTGGAGAACGGGGTCGTGGTCCTGGAAGGGGCGGCCGCCGACCTGGCCAAGGATCCCCACGTCGAGGCTTCCTACCTGGGGTTGTGAGATGGAACGAATCGAGGTCGGGGGCTGCGGCCTGGCGTACGAGGTGACGGGAGGGGGACCGAGGACGGTCGCCCTGTTGAACGGGATCGCCATGTCGGTCTCCCACTGGAAGCCGGTCACCGAGCGCCTGGCCGCCGCGGGCTGGCGGGTCCTTTGCCACGACATGCGGGGCCAGCTCCTCTCGGACAAGCCCGGGGGCTACTCCCTGGAGGGCCACGCCCGGGACCTGGCGGCCCTGATGGACCGTCTGGGGATCCCGAGGCTCCACGTTATGGGCACCTCCTACGGGGCCGAGGTGGGACTCGCCTTCGCACGGGACTTCCCGGACCGGGTCGAGAGCCTGGTCCTGGTGGACGGGGTCAGCGAGACCGACGCCCTCCTCGAAGCGGCCGTGGAGTCCTGGATGAGGGCGGCCCGGGCGGCCCGGGCGGATCCGGGCCTCTTCTACCGGACCATCATCCCCTGGAATTATTCGGCGGACTACATCGCGGCCAACCGGGAAGCCCTGGACAAGCGGGAGGCCGCGATCCGGTCCCTGCCGCCGGACTACTTCGAGGCCTTCGCGGGGCTCTGCGATGCCTTCCTGAAGATCGACCTGACCAAGGACCTGGGCCGGATCCGGTGTCCGACCCTGGCGGTGGTGGCGGAAAAGGACATCCTCAAGCACCGGGGCTTTTCGGAGATCCTGGTCCGGGGCGTCCCGGGGGCTCGGCTGGCGATGATCCCCGGGGCCGGCCACGCGGTGGTCGTGGAGGCCCCCGATGCCGTGGCGGACGCGGCTCTGGGATTCTGGGGGCCTTGAGCCCGCGGCCGTGTCGAAGCCGAGGGGCCGGACCGCGGGGCGGCCGTCGGCCCGGCCCGCGGTTTCGCTCGACCTCGCGATCGCCCTCGCCGCGGCTCTGGCGCTGACCTGCACGGCCGCCTGCCCCGCCCGCCGCGGACCGGACCGCGGGAAGGAGTCACGCATGGAAACCAAGACAGCGACGGTCAAGGGAAGGAAGATCCTCTACCGCGAGAGCGGCGCGGGGTATCCGGTCCTCCTGGTGCACGGGAACACGGGGTCCTCCCTCTGGTGGACCCGGGTGGGTGAAGTGGCCGGAGCCCGCCTGACGGCCCCGGACCTCCCGAACTTCGGGGGTTCCGACAGGCTTGACCCGGCGGAGGCCCCGGGCTCCTCGGACATCGACCTCTACGCGGACTACCTCATCGCCTTCGCCGAGGACCTGGGCCTGTTCCGGCCCGTCCTGGTCGGGCACTCCCTGGGCGGGGCTGTGGCGATCTCCGCCCTGGTCCGTCGGCCGGAACTCTGGGCTTCCGCGGTCCTGGTGGACTCCGCTCCGCCCGGGGGCCTGGTGACCCCGGAGGCCCACTACGCGGCCATCGAGCGCTTCAAGACGGACCGGGCTCTCCTTCGCTCCGCCCTGGGAGCGGTCTGCCCCGCGATAGACGACCCGGCCTTCCTGGATCGCCTGACCGACGAGGCCCTGCGCATGAACCCCGAATCCTTTGCCGGGAACGCCCGGGCCCTGGCCCGGTTCGACCGCTCCGGGGACTGCGGCCGGTACCCCGGCCCGGTCCTGGTCCTCTGGGGCCGGAGGGACGCCATCGTCACGGAGGCCATGGCCCGGGACACGGCCGCGGCCTTCCCGAGGGGTTCCCTGAGGATCCTCGAGAACGTCGGCCACTCCGCCATGGTCGAGGATCCCGCGGCCTTCCGGGAGATCCTGGCCGGGGTGGTGCGGAGGGCGGACCCGGGATACTGAGCGCGTCAGCGCTTCGTTGCCGTCTCTCGTATCGAGGAAGAACGCGAAGCGTAGGGGTTATCGACGAAGCGCGTCAGCGCTTCATTGCCGTATCGAGGATAGACGCGCAGCGAGAGGTCATCGACGAAGCGCTCCGCACTTCGTTGCCGTATCGAGGATAGACGCGCAGCGTCTATCCTCGATACGTGACCGCCTTCTCCACCGTCGTGATCTCCACCAGCCCGTAGACCTCCGGCTCGAAGAGACCCCGGTCCGCCAGGGCCGCCAGGATGTCGTCGGTGAGGTCGGCGGGTACGATCAGGTCGCAGGTCTCCCGGGCGTGGGAGGGCGAGGTTTCCCGATGTTCCGCGGCCGCGCCCGGGAGGTCCCGGTAGCCCAGGCGCATGAGGGTGGCGCCGCCGGCTCCCGCCTCCATGGCCGCCCGCACGAAATCCCCGGCCCGTCCCTCGTCGCAGATCACCGAGAGGCAGGCCAGGGCCGGACCTTCGTCGGTCTGCCCGCCCCGGCCGCGGGAGGGAGCCGTGATCCTCCTCCAGTCCGTGGAGCCCTGGAGGGAATCCACGGCCAGGATGACCTGTTCCATGGAGGCGACGTGGCGCCTGCGGGAGCGGCTCATCCTCGTGTTGACCGCCGCGGCCCGGACCCGGCAGCGATAGATGAAGCCCTGCCCCGGCCGGTCCAGCCGGGCCTTGTGCACGGCTATGTTCTCCGCCAGGGGGCCGTCCGCGGCGGGCACCAGGAAGTAGATGACCTCCTTGTCCACGGGGATCGTGATCCGGAGCAGTCCCAGCTTGTTCCGCAGTCCCATGCCCTGGCCGTAGGTCACCACGGGCACGCAGAGCCCCATCTCGAGCACGGTACGAGCCAGTGCGTCCCCCTGTCCCCGTTGGACGATGCAGGTCAGGGCCGTGTAATCCTGCAGCCCGGAAGGGAGTCTGAGCCGGTCCGGGAGCGCACCCTTCCCGTGAATCGGTCCCTCGCCCGATTCCGGGCTTGGAGTAGCTTCCCCGCCCGGGGCTCCCCGCACGATCTCCGCGGGCTCCACGAAGAGGCTCCCCCGGCCCGGGAGGGCGAGGCCCGTGAAGTCCGATATCCGGGCGCAGATCTCCTCGGCCCGATCCGGCGGCGCGTAGAAGCGGTAGATGTCCGCCGCCGAATCCTCCAGCTCCACCCGGGGAACCAACCGGAACATCCCGGCGCGGTCCGCCAGGGAGACCTGCTTGCCCCGCTGGACGAAGGTGTCCCGGAGTCCCGAGTCCTCCAGGGCCGAAAGGATGGAAGATCCCAGGGAGGATGCCGCGATGCAGGTGATCTTGGATACGCGTTCCTTATTCATGTCCCGCCTCACAGGTCGTCCAAATTCACGGCAAGGGCCCGCCGCGCCCTGAGCCGTACCGCCAGACCGGACGACAGGACCGCCAGGATCGGGAAGACCGAGGCGGCGGCCACGACGCCGAAGCTGTCCAGGGCGGCGGATCGCTCGCCGATCCCCAGGCCCGCCGCGATGACCAAGGGGACGGTGATGGGCCCCGTGGTGACCCCCGCGGAGTCCCAGGCGATGCCGATGAACTCGTCGGACGAGAAGGCCGTGAGGATCAGGGCCGCCAGGTAGGGGATACCCAGCACCAGGATCAGGGGCAGGTCCAGGAGGATGCGCGCGAATCCCGCCGCCATCCCGAAGCCCACCCCCACGGCCACGGTTCGCACCAGGAAGGTCCGCTTGTAGGTCCCCGTGGTCAGCTCCTCCAGGGTGGAGCCCAGGGCGTTCAGGGATGGCTCGGCGAGGGTGGCCCCGAAACCGAGGACGAACACGAAGAGCAGCACCGCGGCGTATCCCGCCCATTCGGGGGCGTCCGCCAGGATGGGGCGCTGGACGGGGATGTGGACATAGGTTCCCGCCCGGGAATCGAAGCGGGTCCGGTCGAAGGGAAGGAACTCCGGTCCCTCCGGCCTCGCGACGGGTAGGTATTCCAGGGTGCCCTCGGGTCCCCGGGCCCGGAGGACCAGGGACTCGTCGATTCCCTGGAAAGTCTCCGCCCGGTCGGGTCGGGGGGAGGAGGTATAGGCCTGGGGGAGGGATCTGCCCGCCTCCCGGCCCAGGATGTTGAGCCCCCGCTCCATGCCGATGCCGAACAGGAAGAGCCCCGCCACCGCGAAGCCGAGGCCCAGGAGCATCTCGTCGGCGTTGGCGATGCGTTCCCGAAGCAGGAGCCGCAGGGTGAAGATCAGCACGAAGGACAGGGGGAGGATGGCTTTGAGGGCGTCCGCGAGGTGGACGGTCAGGGGGCCCCGCAGGAAGGAGGAAGATTCGGCCGTGGAGGGCGGAAGGTCCTCGGATACCGGAGTCGCCGCCGAATCGAACCAGCGTTCGTAGTCCTCGGTCCCCAGCTCCCGGGCCGCCAGGTCGCGCAGGCCCTCCGCGGAGCCGATAACGAACTCCGCCTTGGCGCGGGCCTCGGGGGCGAAGAAACCCGCCCGGTCCGAGGGGGCCGGGGTGCGGGGTCCCAGCGACAGGGCCAGCAGGAGGACCGTCAGGACCGGCAGGGCGGAGGCCAGGGTCACGACCCCCAATCCCCCGGAGGATCCGTCCCCGCGGCCCACGATCCGGGACACCCCGATGCCCAGGGCGATCACGAGGGGGACCGTCACGGGTCCGGTGGTCACCCCTCCGGCATCCCAGGCCAGCCCCGCCGCGGGGGCCAGGACCGGGTCCAGGGCGGCCCAGAGGGACAGCCCCAGGAGGAGGGGAACGAGGGTGAACAGGAAGGGCTTCAGGGACCAGTCCCGGATGAACCGGAACACCCCCAGCACGACCGCGATACCCACTCCCACGGCGATGGCCGCCACGAGCCAGGGGGAGCCCCGGTTCAGAAGGAGGTAGAGCATCGGCGCGTCCCAGGGTCGGACGGCGCTACCCTGGGCCCGGAGGAAGCCGATGGCGGGTTCCGCCAGGGTCGCGGTGATGCCCAGGACCAGGGAAAAGAGGACGATCCCCGCCCCCCGGGCCCGGGAGGGCAGGCGGAGACCGCAGCGCTCCCCCAGGGGCATGACCCCCAGGAAGAGTCCCTCCAGGAAGAGGGCCAGCCCCGCGGCCACGGCCCCGATCCCGGCGGCCACCGAAAGTGCGCTTTCGATGGGCCGGCGCAGGACGAGGAACTGGAAGGCGGCCAGGTAGAGGACCAGGAACGATACGGCCCGGACCTGGGCGCCCAGCTTTCCCCGGGCGTAGCCCAGGATCATGGAGGCGCTTTGTCGGATCGGAATGCGCACTTGGCCTTTCCGGGACGCGGAGCCGAAGGACGATCGAGGCATCGGAACTCTCCGGATTCTTGGTCTACCTTCATTCTATACGCGGAGGGGCCCCGAGTGAAGGGAACCCGCCGCGGCCGTCCGGTTCGGATGCGAGTTTTCGGTTTTTTCACCTCCCCTTTGAAATTATCCCCGCATTTTGGTAGAGTTTCTCCCTATTCGCGGTCCGCGCCGCTCCTCGGGGAGCGCGGGAGAACGCAGCGACGAAGGGAACGCCCATGAAAGCCATCGAACTCGCGAAAGCCTACGCCCCCAAGGAATTCGAGGACCGCATCTACGAGTCCTGGGAGTCCGCCGGCCACTTCAAGCCCGCGGGAGAGCCCGGAAAGAAACCCTTCGTCATCGTCATTCCTCCCCCGAACGTTACGGGGGTCCTCCACATGGGGCACGGCCTCAACAACTCCCTCCAGGACATCGCCATCCGGTACAACCGGATGCTCGGACGCCCGACCCTCTGGGTGCCCGGCAGCGACCATGCGGGCATCGCCACCCAGCACGTGGTGGAGAAGAAACTCCGGGCCAAGGGGATCCTCCGCCGGGACCTGGGCCGGGAGAAGTTCGTGGAAGAGACCTGGAAGGTCGCCAACGAACACCACGACATCATCAAGAAGCAACTGGAGAAGATCGGCTCCTCCTGCGACTGGACCCGGGAGCGCTTCACCCTGGACGAGGGCCTTTCCAAGGCCGTCCGGGAGGTCTTCGTCACCCTCTACGAACGGGGACTCGTGTACAAGGGCGAGTACCTGGTGAACTGGTGCACCTCCTGCGGCACCGCCCTGGCGGACGACGAGGTGGACCACGCGGACGAGGCGGGGGGGATGTACCACATCCGCTACGAGATCGTCGATCCCCCGGCCGGCTCCCCTCCGGAGGGCGGGTGGACGGTGATCGGCGGGAAGGCCTACATCGAGATAGCCACGACCCGGCCGGAGACCCTCCTGGGGGACACCGCCGTCGCGGCCCACCCGGAGGACCCGCGCTACGCGGCCCTGATCGGGAAGAAGGTCAAGCTTCCCCTGACGGACCGTACGATCCCGATCATCGCGGACTCCTACGTGGACCGTGCGTTCGGGACGGGCCTCGTGAAGATCACCCCCGCCCACGACCCCAACGACTTCGAGGTGGGCAACCGCCACAACCTGGAGCGGGTGAACATCCTGACCCCGGACGGCAGGCTCTCCGACGCGGCTCCGGCCAAGTACCGGGGCCTGGCCGTCAAGGAGGCCCGGAAGGCGGTGACGGCGGACCTCGAGGCCGCGGGCCTTTTCGTCCGGGAGGAGAAGATCAGCCACTCCGTGGGCCACTGCTACCGCTGCCACTCCGTCGTGGAGCCCTACCTCTCGGAGCAGTGGTTCGTGCGGATGAAGCCCCTGGCCGAGAAGGCCCTCAAGGTCTGGCGGGACGGAGACGTCCGGTTCTACCCCCAGCGCTGGGAGAACACCTACGAGCACTGGCTCACGAACATCCGGGACTGGTGCATCAGCCGCCAGCTCTGGTGGGGGCACCGGATCCCCGCCTGGTACTGCGCCCACTGCGGCAAGACCGTGGTGGCCCGGGAGGATCCCCTGGAGTGCCCGTACTGCAAGTCCACGGAGCTGACCCAGGACGAGGACGTCCTGGACACCTGGTTCTCCTCCTGGCTCTGGCCCTTCAGCACCCTGGGCTGGCCCAAGGACACCGCGGACCTCCGGAAGTACTACCCCACCAGCGTCCTGGTGACCGGGTACGACATCATCTTCTTCTGGGTGGCCCGGATGATCATGGCGGGCATGGAGTTCATGGAGAGGTCCCCCTTCCGGGACGTGTGCATCACCACCCTGATCCGGGACAAGCAGGGCCGGAAGATGTCCAAGTCCTTGGGGAACGGGATCGATCCCCTGGAGATCGTGGACGAGTACGGGGCGGACGCCCTCCGCTTCACCTTGGCCTTCATGTTCACCGCCTCCCAGGACGTCCTCATCGACAAGGAGGACTTCAAGCTGGGCTCCAAGTTCGCCAACAAGGTCTGGAACGCCTCCCGGTACATCCTGGGCAACCTGGAGGGCCGGGAGCTCCGGGCCCCGGGCACGGCGGACCTGTCGCCCCTGGACCGCTGGATCCGGCACCGCCTTTCCGAGGCCGCCGGTACCGCCCGGGCCGCCCTGGAGACCTACCGCTTCAACGACGGGGCCCAGGCGGTGTACGAGTACTTCTGGAACGACTTCTGCGACTGGTACATCGAGGGGACCAAGCTTTCCTTCCGCTCCGGGGACGAGGCGGAGAAGGACCGGGCGGCCACGGCCATCCTGGACGTCCTGGAGGAGAGCCTCCGGCTCCTCCATCCCTTCCTGCCCTTCGTGACCGAGGAGATCTACCGGATGCTCCCCAACCGGCGAGGGGACCTGATCGTCCAGCGGTATCCCGAGGCGGACGCCGCCCGCCGGGATCCCGCCCTGGCCGCGGAGTTCGAGACCGTGATGGAGTTCGTGCGCCTGGTGCGCAACCTCCGCAGCGAGTTCGGGATCGAGCCCCAGAAGGCCGTCGCGACCGCCGTACGCTTCGAGGCCGGGGCGGCCGCGGCCGGATCCTTCCCCCGCTGGGTCCCCCTGGCGGCCCTCCTGGTGAACGGGCCGGATCCCGAGGTCGTGACCGCCAAGCCCGAGGGATCCCTGGCCCTGGTGGGCCGCGGCTTCGAAGCCTACGCGAAGGTGAAGGACGCGGTGGACGGCGCGGCCCTGGCCCTGAAGTTCCGCAAGGAAGCGGAAAAGGAACGGGGCTTCGCCGAACGCGTCCGTGCCAAGCTCGGCAACGAATCCTTCCTCAAGTCCGCGCCTCCGGAGGTCGTAGATAAGGAAAGGGAAAAGCTGGCCGAGGCGGAACGCCGGGCGGCCAAACTGGAGCAGTACGTGAAGGAGCTTGCATGAACGGGAAGCCCCGGGAGGGTGGGAGCGTGAAGGCGCCCGTCGTCCCGGAGGAATCCACAGCCCCGGACTCGCCGACGACCGGGGGCTTCGATCCCGGGCCCCTGGCCCCGTTCCACCCTGGCTTGGAAGACGAGGGGCTCATGGACTCCGAGGCGATGATCCGCCTCAAGGAGATGCACTTGGCCCCCTACATCCAGCTGGCCACCACCCTGGTGGGCAAGCGGAGGCGGAGCGGGGGCAACATGTTCCGCCACCAGATCGACACCTTCGGCATCCTGATGGACTACGGGTACATCGACTCGGTCCTCCTCAAGGCTTCGGTGATCCACGACCTCCTGGAGGACGTGCCCGACTTCGACCGGGACGCCATCCTTTCCATCGACGAGGAGAGCCCGGAAGTCTACAAGCTGGTCCTGGAAGTGACCCGCCGGCCCATCGAATCCAAGCAGCAGTTCCTGGAACGGATCCAGCGCTTCGGATCCAAGCGCGCCAAGGTCCTGAAATGCGCGGATCGGATCAGCAACATTATCTCCCTGGGGTACGTGACGGACATGCGCTTCATCAAACGATACACCGACGAGACGGAGGCCCTGATCTTTCCGATCGCCCAGTCCGCGGACAAACGCATGCTGGAGGAGCTCGAGGAACTGGTAGCCTCCCGCCGGGAAAACCTGGCGACGAAGTTCGAGATATGAGGGGTTGCGGCATGAAACAGTGGACCCGGGCCGAGCTGGCCAAGGCGATCGATCACAGCCTCCTCAAGGCGTTCAGCACGGAGAGGATGGCGGAGGAGCATTGCGCCGAGGCTCGTGCGTTCGGGTTCTACGGAGTCTGCGTGAATCCCTACTGGGTGCGCTTCTGCCTTCGGAAGCTCGCGGGCAGCGGGATCGCGGTCTGCACCGTAGTCGGCTTCCCCCTGGGGGCGAACGCCCCGGAATCCAAGGCGGAGGAAGCCCGGCTCGCCGTCCGGTCGGGGGCCGGGGAGATCGACATGGTCATCAACGTCGGCGCCGCCAAGTCCGGGGACTGGAAGGCCGTGGAGGAGGACATCCGGGGGGTCGTGGCCGCGTCCGGCCCCGCGGCGGTGAAGGTCATCCTGGAAACCTGCTACCTGAACGGGTCCGAGAAGGCCCGCGCCTGCGAGGCGGCGATCCGGGCGGGCGCCCGCTATGTCCAGACGAGCACGGGCTTCGGGACCGGGGGCGCGAGCGTGGACGACATCCGGATCCTACGGGACGCGATCAGGGACCGGGATCTCCGCATCAAGGCCTCCGGCGGCATCCGGACCTACCACGACGCCGTTCAGCTCCTGGAGGCCGGCGCGGACCGGATAGGCGCAAGTTCCGGCGTCGCCATAGTCTCGGAACTCCCCGAATAGCATGCCCGTATCCGGTCCGCACCGTTCGTGAAGATCGACGAAGCGCGAAGCGCTTCGTGGCCGCGGGGCGCGCCGCGCCCCGCGCCGGATCGGAGCAAGTTCCGGCGTCGCGATCGTATCGGAGTTGCCGGAGTAGTCCTGCGGAAAATCGCCGAAGCCTTGGCTTCGGCGCCGCCGGGCCCGCGGCCCGGCGCCCCGTCGGTACGTGAAATTCGACGAAGCGCGAAGCGCTTCGTGGCCGCCGGGCCGAGGGCCCGGCGCAATTGCAGAGCAGGTTGTAGAAATGCTAGAAGCATTTCTACAACCTGCTAGACGACAGTCAGCCGGATGCCCCGTTCCCCGGCTATTCTGCGGTATTCGTCCGGGATCCCGGGATCCGTCACGATCTCGTCGAAATCTGCGAGGTCCGCGAAGTAGGCCGGACGCACGGCGCCGAACTTGGAGGAATCCACGACCAGGATCTTGCGGAGGGAGGACTGGATCACGGCCTTCTTGGTCTCCCTCTCGTAGGCGTTGCTGCAGGTGACCCCGAACCGGGCGTCCACCCCGGAGGCGGAGAGGAAGGCCTTGTTGGCCCGGAAATGCCGTATTGCCTCGAGGCCCTCGGGGCTTTCGAACATCAGGGTGTTCTCGTGGAACAGGCCCCCGGAGAAATGGGTGCGGCAGCCGCTCCGGCGCACGAGCTCGGACACGACGTTCAGGGAGTAGCACAGGACGGTGTATTCCTCGTCCTCGGGCAGGTACCGGGCCACGTATTCCGTCGTGGAGCCGCAGTCGACGATGAGGCTGTCCCCCGGCTCCGCGAGGGCCGCGGCGGCCTTCCCGATCCTCCGCTTCTCCTCCGCGTGCTCGGCTCCCGCCGCGTTCAACGAGTAGTGCGCGTCGCCCTCCCTCCGTGCGAGGTTCGGGTGGAGCATGGCGCTTCCGTACAGGACGCGGACCTTGCCCTCCCGGGCCAGGGCGGCCAGGTCCCTGCGCACGGTCATCGGGGACACGTCGAGGTCCCGGGAGAGCTCCAGGATGCTCGCCGCCGTCTCGAAGCCGAGCCGCTTCATGATCGCGTTCCAGCGTTCGCCCTTCGTCATGCCCTTACTCCACTCGTCCTCGGTCCGCCCGGGGGACGGCCGGTGTCCGGCTCGGCCCGGACGGTAATGTCGTCGGTCCTGATGGTAAAACTATACCATGGAATGTTGTAAAATTACCATAAATTCCGGAAGATTGCTTGACCTGCAACATTCCGTCCTCTATACTTGAGCCAAGTCGGCCGGGTTTCCCGGAGGGCGGCACGGCCGTCCCGGGCCGCCGCGGCGCGCCAGGAGGAAGTATGGCTGGATCGACGAACGACGCTCTCGGCATGATAGAGACGAAAGGATTCGCGGCCATGGTGGAGGCCGCGGACACGATGGTCAAGGCCGCGAAGGTCGACCTGGTGGGATACGAGAAGATCGGCGGCGGGTACGTGACGGTCGTCGTCCGCGGGGACGTCGCGGCCTGCCGGGCCGCCGTGGACGCGGGAGTCCGCTCGGCGGAGAAGGTCGGGGAGGTCGTCTCGACCCTCGTGATCCCCCGGCCCCACGCCTCCGTGGACGAGGCCCTGCCCCTGGGCCGGAAGGGGGACTGATCCATGAACATCGACCTGCGGACCTACGTGTTCCTGGATTCCCTCCAGCTCCAGAACGCCTCCTTCATCGCCACCGTCAGCAAGGGCTACTACCCGGTCGGATTCCAGGCCTGCTGCATCATCGAGATCGCCCCGGGCATCGAGATCAACCGCCTCACGGACATCGCCCTCAAGGCGACCGCCGTGACCCCGGGGCTCCAGATCGTGGAGCGCGCCTACGGCCTTTTGGAGGTCCATTCCGACCGCCAGGGGGACGCCCGCACCGCCGGGGAGGCCGTGCTCCGGGAGCTCGGCCTCAAGGAGGAGGACCGGCTCAAGCCCCGGATCCTCACGAGCCAGCTCATCAAGAACGTCTCGGACCACCACGCCCAGCTCATCAACAAGGTCCGCCACGGGAACATGGTCCTGCGGGGGGACACCCTGTACGTGCTGGAGGTGGAGCCCGCGGGCTACGCCTACTACGCGGCCAACGAGGCCGAGAAGACCGCCCGGGTGAACATCGTGGAGGTCCTGGGCTTCGGGGCCTTCGGGCGCGTGTACATTTCCGGGGACGAGGCCGAGGTGATCGAGGCCCGGAAGACCGTGGAGGCCCGGCTGCAGGGCCTGACCGGCCGGACGATCGGGGCCGGAACCCAGAGAATCTGAGCGCCCCTTCCGGGACGCCCTTCTAAGGAGCGGATATGGCGGATACAACGAACGACGCGCTCGGCATGATCGAGACGCGGGGCTTCGCGGCGATGGTGGAGGCCGCGGACGCGATGGCCAAGGCGGCGAAGGTCGACCTGGTCGGGTACGAGAAGATCGGCGGCGGCTACGTCACCGCCGTCGTGCGAGGGGACGTGGCCGCCTGCCGGGCGGCCGTCGACGCAGGTGCCCGGGCCGCGGAGAAGGTGGGGGAGGTAGTCTCGACCCACGTGATTCCCCGGCCCCACGAATCCGTGGAGGCCGCCCTGCCCCTGGGCAGGAAGCCGGCCCCCGCCCGGAAATAGGGCCGACCCATGCTGATCGCCCGGGTCCGGGGGACCGTCGTCTCCACCCACAAGAGCCCCTCCATGGAGGGGCTCCGGCTGCTCCTCCTCGAGAAGATCGATCCCGTGACCCTCGCGGGCAAGGGCGACTTCGTGGTCGCCATGGATTCCGTCGGGGCCAACGCCGAGGAGGTCGTGTTCTACGTGACCGGCTCCAGCGCCCGCCTCACGGAAGCGACCAAGGGCCGCCCCACGGACGCGACGGTGATCGCCGTGGTGGACGCGATCGAGAAGGACGGCGCGTACACCTACGAGAAGGCGCGGTCCGAATGACCCTGGCGAGGGTCCGGGGCACCGTGGTCGCGTCCCGCCGCTCCGACGGCCTTGCCGGGGCTCGGTACCTCCTGGTGGAGGACTGCGGCCCCGAGGGAGCCGGGCGGGGGGACTACCTGGTGGCCCTGGACATGGTGGGCGCGGAGCGGGGCCAGCTGGTCCTTTTGACCCAGGGCAGCTCCTGCCGCTGGACCTACCGGACCGAGAACGCGCCCATGGACACCCTGGCCGTGGGGATCGTGGACGCGGTGGACTCCGGCGGGGCGACGCTCTGGAACGAGTCGGAACGGGGGCGATAGATGGCGTACGGCGCGGAGGATGTTCGTCGGGTGGTCGAGGAGATTCTGCGGTCCCCGGAGATCGCCGCCCTCCTGTCCTCGGGGACGAAGGGCGGGAGCGCCGCGGCCTCCCGGGGTCCGGGGATCTTCCCGGACATGGATTCCGCCGTCCAGGCGGCCCAGGCTGCCCAGCGGGAGCTCGTCCGGCTTCCCCTGGACACGCGGCGGGCCGTGATCGACGCGATCCGCCGGACCGTGCTCGAGGCCAACGAGGCCCTGAGCCAGGCCGCCGTCGCGGAGACGGGCCTGGGCAACGTCCGGGACAAGACGGTCAAGAACCGCCTGGCCGCCCTCCGCACCCCGGGGGTCGAGGACCTCGAGTCCCGGGTGGTCACGGACGAGCACGGGCTCACCCTCACGGAGCTGGCCCCCTACGGGGTGATCGGCGCGATCACCCCGGTGACGAATCCCATCTCCTCGATCGCCAGCAACGCCATCGGGATGGTCGCGGCGGGGAACTCCGTGGTGTTCAACGTGCATCCGGGCGCCAAGGGGGTCTCCCGCCTCCTCATAGAGATGCTCGGCGGGGCGATCGTCCGCGCCGGGGGTCCGGGAAACCTCCTGTGCGCCGTGGCGGAGCCGACCCTGGAGACCGCGGGGGAGCTCATGCGGCACCCCGGGGTGGCCCTCCTGGTGGTGACCGGAGGCCCGGGGGTCGTCCGCGCCGCCATGGCCAGCGGCAAGAAGGCCATCTGCGCGGGCCCCGGGAACCCGCCCTGCGTCGTGGACGAGACCGCCGACCTGGCCAAGGCCGGCAAGGACATCGTGGACGGGGCCGGCTTCGACCACAACGTGGTGTGCATCTGCGAGAAGGAGATCCTGGCGGTCGCCTCCATAGCGGACCGCCTCAAGGAGGAGCTCCTCCGGAACGGGGCCTACGAGCTCAAGGGCGGCCAGATCGACGCGGTCACCAAGCTCGTCCTGGCCGAGCCGGGAGGACCCGGCCGGCCGGGCTCCCCGAACCGGGCCTTCGTCGGCAAGAGCCCGGCCCACATCGCCCGGGCGGCCGGGATCGAGGTGCCCGAGGGCACGCGGATCCTGCTCCTGGAGACGACGAGCGGACATCCCCTGGTCTGGACGGAACAGCTCATGCCGGTGATTCCCTTCGTCCGCATGCGGAACGCCGACGAGGCCATCGAGTTCGCCGTCCTTGTGGAGCACGGGTACCGGCACACCGCGATCATGCACTCCCACGACGTGGCCCGCCTGTCCCACATGGCCCGGGCCATGGACTGCTCCCTCTTCGTCAAGAACGGGCCCTGCTACGCGGGGCTGGGGGAGGGTGGCGCGGGGCACGCGTCCTTCACGATCGCGAGCCCCACGGGCGAGGGGATCACCCGGCCCACGTCTTTCACCCGGGAGCGGCGCTGCACCCTGGTCGACTATTTCCGGATCGTGTAGAAAGGCTGGCTATGAAACTCGGGAAGGTGATCGGCCGGGTGGTCAGCACCCGCAAGTTGGAATGCCTCGAGGGGCTCAAGCTCCTCCTGGTCCAGCCCGTCGACGAGACGGGCGCCTCCGCGGGGCCGCCCCTGGTGGCCTTCGACGCGGCCCGGGCGGGGGAAGGGGACCTCGTGATCTTCGAGTCGGGCAAGGAGGCCGCCCAGGCGAACCCGAACGGGTGGTTCAACCCGGCGGACGCGGCGATCCTGGGCGTGGTGGACGCGGTGGACCGGGGAGGCGCCCCGTGATCCTGGCCCGGGTCGTCGCCAGCGTCGTATCCACGGAGAAGGATCCCCGCTACACGGGCAAGAAGATCCTGGCGGTCCGCCCCGTGGATCCCGACGGGAGTTTCCGGGGCAGGACCCTCCTGGCCGTGGACGGGGTCCAGGCCGGGATCGGGGACCTCGTGCTGGTGGTGGACGAGGGCGGCTCCGCCCGGACCGTCGTGGGGGACGAGGGGGCGGTGACCGTGCGGACCGCGGTGTGCGGCATCGTGGACCGGATCGACATGGGAGGGGACGAATGAGCGCCGAGGAAGGGTCCGCGCCCGCGGACGTCGTGCGGAACGTGGCCATCGGCGCGGACCACGGGGCCGTCGAGCAGAAGGCCCTCCTGGTCCGCTACCTCGAGGTCCTGGGGTACCGGGTGACCGACGTGGGGACCTTCGGGACCGAGAAGGTGGACTACCCGGACATCGCCCTGGCGGTGTGCCGGAAGGTGAAAAGCGGGGCCTGCGAGCGCGGGATCGTCCTGGACGGGGCGGGCATCGGGTCCTGCATGGCGGCGAACAAGGTTCGGGGCATACGCGCCGCGATGTGCTACGACCTCCGGACCGTGGTGAACAGCCGGGAGCACAACAACGCGAACGTGCTTACCCTGGGCGGCCCCTTGCACACGCCGGACCGCCTGGCGGAGATGGTGAAGGTTTGGCTGGAGACCCGGTTCGCCGGGGGCCGGCATATCGTCAGGATCAACAAGATCATGGCCCTGGAGCGCGGAGGCTTCGAAGGATGACGGACGAGGAAAAGGTAATCGAGAGGATCGTGCAGGAGGTCCTGGCGAGGATGGGGACCCGGACGGCCGAGGTTCCGAACGACGAGGGGCCCGCCCGGCCCCGGATGGAACCGGCCGAGCTGGCGCCCTTCATCGACCACACCCTTCTCAAGCCCGAGGCCACGGAAGACCAGATCGACGTTCTGTGCGACGAGGCGGCCAAGCACCGCTTCGCCTCCGTCTGCGTGAACTCGACCTGGGTGGAGCGCTGCGCCCGCCGCCTGGGCGGGACGGGGGTCAAGGTCTGCACGGTCGTGGGCTTCCCCCTGGGGGCCATGGACAGCCGTTCGAAGGCCTTCGAAGCCCGCACCGCCGTCTCGAACGGGGCGTCCGAGGTCGACATGGTCATGAACATCGGGGCCCTGAAGGCCGGGGATCTCAGGGCCGTGCGGGAGGACATGCTGGCGGTCCGCCGGGCCTGCCGCGTCGGCATCGTCCTCAAGGTCATCATCGAGGCCTGCCTCCTCACGGACGCCGAGAAGGTCCTGGCCTGCCAGGTCGCCAAGGACGTGGGCGCGGATTTCGTGAAGACCTCGACGGGATTCTCCAAGTCCGGCGCCACGGTCGCGGACGTCGCGCTGATGCGCCGGACCGTGGGACCCTCCGTGGGGGTCAAGGCCGCCGGCGGGATCCGCAGCTTCGACGACGCCCTGGCCATGCTGGACGCCGGCGCGAACCGTCTGGGCACCAGCCAGGGCGTCACCCTGGTGAGCGGCCAGACCCCGGGAGGCGGCTACTGACGGTTCCGATCCTTTGGATACGACGCGGCCCCCGTGGAACGGGGGCCGCTTTTATAGTGCCGGCTTAGGGAAACTCGACGAAGCGCTTCGCGCTTCGTTGCCGTAGGACCGCGCGCAGCGTGGTCCTACGCTAGCGTTTGCCCTGGTCGTAGGGCTCCCCGGCCGCCCGGGGCGCCTGGCTGCTCTTGGAGAACAGGACCAGGGCGATCAGGGTGACCACGTAGGGGAAGGCCTTCAATAGGAGTCCCGGTATCCGGGAGAACTGGGGAATCACCTGGGAGACGTTGGCGATGGTGGCCGCGAAGCCGAAGAAGGCCGTGGCCCCCAGGATGCCCAGGGGATTCCACTGCCCGAAGATCAGGGCCGCCAGGGCCAGGAACCCGAGACCCGCCACGCTTCCGTTGAACTCCCCGGAATAGGTCACCAGGATGATCCCCCCCGCCAGCCCCGCCAGGGCGCCCGAGAGCGACACCGCGATGTAGCGCATCCGGTACACGTTGATCCCCGCCGCGTCCGCGGTCTGGGGATGCTCCCCGCAGGCCCGCAGGCGGAGGCCGAAGGGAGTCTTGTAGATGACGAACCAGGCCAGGGCCAGGATGGCGGCCGTAAGCCAGGTGGTGGCGTAGGTCTTCGTGAAAAAGAGGGCCCCCAGGATCGGGATGTCCGAGAGGACCGGAATGTCCGAGGGGATGAAGCCCAGGACGATCCGGACGTTGCCGGAACCGGTCATGGTCCGGGCCAGGAAGACGGTCAGGGAGCCGGCGATCATGTTGATGGCCGTGCCGCTGATGACCTGGTTGGCCTTGAGGCTGATGCTGGCGAAGGCGTGGAGCAGGGAGAAGAGCGCCCCCACCACAACGGCCGCCCCCAGCCCAAGCCAGAGGGCGCCGGGATGCCCGGGGCCCAGGACCGTCTCCATCCGGCTGGCCACCACGGCGCAGGTGAAGGAGCCGGAGACCATGAGCCCTTCCAGGCCGATGTTCACCACCCCCGAGCGCTCGCTGAACAGGCCCCCCAGGGACGCGGCCAGGAGGGGCACGGTGAAGGCTACCGCGTAGGGAAAGATCAACGCGAGGGTCTGCATCCTAGGCCTCCTTGCTCCGCTTCCGCGTGAGGCGCTCCCACAGGCGGGTGAAGAGCACCCCCGTGGCGGCGAAGTAGATGATGATGGCGATGATGGTGTCCCCGATCTCCGGGGGCACCTTGGTCATGGCGTTCATGAAGCCCTTCCCGGAATGGAGGATCCCGAAGAACACGGAGGAGGCCGCCACCCCCCAGGGGCTGTTGGCCCCCAGGAGGGCCACGGCGATCCCGTCGATGCCCGCGGACGGCACGACCCCGATCTGCATGTTCACCGCGTAGCCCAGGTAGTAGGTGGCCCCGGCCAGGCCCGCCAGGAAGCCGGAGATGGACATGGACAGGACGATGTTCTTGGGTACGTGGATGCCCGCGTACTCCGCCGCGTGGCGGTTGAAGCCCACCGCCTTGAGCTCGAAGCCCAGGGTCGTCTTGTCCAGGATGATCGCGATGACGACCACGGCCGCCGCGGCCAGGAAGATCCCCATGTTGATGTAGGAACCCCGGAAGATGTTCGTGAGCCACTCGGCCCGGAAGGACGCGAGCGCGGGGATGCGACGGGACTCGGTTTCCAGGAAGGTGCCCTTGAAGTAGGCCGGGATGGTGTAGTACACGGTCCAGTAGGCGATCCAGTTCATCATGATGGTCGCGACCACCTCGTGGACGTTGAACCGGGCCTTGAGGAACCCCGGTATCGCGGCCCAGAGGGCCCCGGCGGACGCGGCCGCCAGGACGATGAGGGGCAGGAGCACGATCCGCGGCATCTGGACGGACAGGCCGATGGCCGTGGCCGTGAGGCCTCCCATCAGCATCTGCCCGGAGGCCCCGATGTTGAACAGCCCGGTCTTGAAGGAGAAGGCCACGGCCAGTCCGGTGAAGATGAGGGTCGTGGCGGAGGCCAGGGTGTTGCCGATCCGCTCCAGGTTCATGAGCCCGCCGCGGAAGAGGTAGTAGAATCCCGCCACGGGGTTGGACCCGGATAGGGCCATGAAGACCGCCCCCGCGAGCAGACCCAGCACCACCGCGGCCAGGGCGGTAAACAGACTCTTGTAGCGGTTCATTCCATCCCTCCCGCGCCCGCGATGCCCGCCATCATGAGGCCGATCTCGCTCTCGTTGGTTTCCTTGGGCAGCTTGACTCCCGTGAGCTCCCCGTGGCTGATGACCGCGATCCGGTCCGAGAGATCCAGGATCTCGTCCAGCTCCAGGGATACGAGGAGCACCGCCTTGCCGTTGTTGCGCTGTTCCACGAGCCGCTTGTGGATGTACTCGATGGAGCCCACGTCCAGGCCCCGGGTGGGCTGGACGGCCAGGAGGAGGTCGGGGTCATGGTCGATCTCCCGGCCCACGATGGCCTTCTGCTGGTTGCCTCCCGACAGGGTGCGGCCCACGGAGAGGGCCCCCTGGCCGGACCGCACGTCGAAGTCCTGGATCAGCTTTTCCGCGTGGTCCCGGATGGCCTTGCGGTTCAGGAATCCCTTCCGGGAGTAGGGCGGAAGGCCGTAGATCTCCAGGATGAAGTTGTCCTCCATGGAGTAGTCCAGCACGAGGCCCCGTTTCTGCCGGTCCTCCGGGATGTGGGCCATCCCGGCCATCACCCGGGAATGGATGTCGTCGTGGGTGATGTCCCGGCCCTTGAAGAGGATGGAGCCGGACTCCACCTTGCGCAGTCCGGTGAGGGCCTCCACAAGCTCGGTCTGGCCGTTCCCGTCCACACCCGCCAGTCCCAGGATCTCCCCCCGGTGCACGTCCAGGGAGAAGTTCTTCAGGGCCTGGGTCTTACGGCTGGACAGGACGTTCAGGTTCCGGATCGAGAGGACCGCCTCTCCCCGTTCCTGTTCCCGCTTGTCCACCTTGAAGTTCACGGTGCGGCCCACCATCATCTCCGCCATGCGGGATTCCGCCACGTCCGCGACGTCCACGGTGTCGACGACCTTGCCGCGCCGGATGACCGTGCAGCGGTCCGCGATGGCCTTGATCTCCTTGAGCTTGTGGGTGATGAGGAGGATGGATTTCCCCTCCTTGAGCAAGTTCCGCATGATCTGCATGAGGTCATCGATTTCCTGGGGGGTGAGCACCGCGGTGGGCTCGTCGAAGATGAGGACCTCGGCGTCGCGGTAGAGCATCTTGATGATCTCCACACGCTGCTGCATCCCCACGGAGATGTCCTCGATTTTGGCGTCCGGGTCCACGTTCAGGCCGTACTGCTCGGACAGGGCCTTGATCCGCTTGGCCGCGTCCCGGGTCTGCAGCATGGGACCCGCGGTGGGTTCCATGCCCAGGATGATGTTCTCGGTCACGGTGAAGTTGTGCACCAGCTTGAAGTGCTGGTGGACCATGCCGATCCCCAGGGCGTTGGCCACGTTGGGGTTGTGGATGGAGACTTCCTTGCCCCGTACCTTGATGATCCCGGAGTCCGGCCGGTACAGGCCGAAGAGGATGCTCATCAGGGTGGACTTGCCCGCCCCGTTCTCGCCCAGGAGGGCGTGGATCTCGCCCTTCCGGAGCCGTACGGTGATGTCGTCGTTGGCGCGTATCCCGGGGAAATCCTTGGTGATACCGAGCATCTCTACGATGTATTCCATGTCCCCTCCTTGGAGAAGGCCAAGGAGGGGAGGGTCTCCCTGGCCAAGATTTTTTCAATTCGGATACGCAGTATAATCCGCCCCCGGCGGAATCGACAAGAAAAATAGGGTGTCCAATAAGTCGGTCACTTATTGGACACCCTGCACGGGAACCAGCCGTCCAAAAAGCTAACTGAGCTTTTTGGACAGCCTTGGGATTCCGGAGTCCGGATCTTACTTGATGAGGGTGCCCTGCTCGGCCTTGACCGCGATGGTCCCGGCCTGCAGGAGCTTGAAGACTTCGGCGACCTTGGCCTGGACCTCGGGGGAGAGGTTGGGGTTCTTGGCGGGGATGCCGACGCCGTTGTTCTTGGCGTCGAAGATCAGGGTCTTCCCGCCCGGGAAGGTTCCGCCCAGCTCGGCCTTGATCATGTCGAAGGCGGCAACGTCGATCCCCTTCATGGCGCTGGTCAGGATGATGGACTTGTCGCCCGAGTAGATGCCCTCGGCGTACTGGTCGACGTCCACGCCCACGATCCAGGCGGTCTTGCCCGCGGTGGCCCGGGCCTTGGCCTCGTTGATGGCGCCCACGCCCACGCCGCCGGCGGCGGCGAAGATCACGCTGACGCCCTTGTCGTACATGGAGGCGGCGATCTGCTGTCCCGCGGCCACGTTGTCGAAGGAGCCCTGGTAGATCACGTTCTCGGCCTTCATGGTGATCTTGGTCCCCAGGTTCTTATTGGCGTAGTCCACGCCCTGCTGGAAGCCCCAGTTGAACTTCTGGACCGGGGGAATCTCCATGCCGCCGATGAAGCCGAAGGACCCGGTCTTGATCTGCAGGGCCGCGGCGACGCCGGCCACGAAGCCGGACTCGTGCTCGGCGAAGAAGATGGACACGGTGTTCGGGCCGACCACGGACTTCCAGTCCCCGGCGTGGGGGCTGCCGTCGATCAGGACGAACTTGGCGTCCGCGTACTTGGTCTGGGCCTGGAAGATGGTGGTCTCGAACTTGAAGCCCGGGGTCACCACGAACTTGTAGCCCGCGTCGTAGAGGTTGCCGATTTCCTTGAGGTAGTCCGCCTCGGTGGTGCCGGAGGGCTTCAGGTACTTGGTGTCGAGCTTGAACTCGGTCCCCGCGCGAACGACGCCTTCCCAGGTTCCCTGGTTGAAGGACTTGTCGTCGATGGTGCCGGCGTCGGTGACCATGCCGACCTTCAGGGACGGCGCGGCCGCCGGGGCTTCCTTCTTGGCGCAGCCCGCGATCGCGAGCACGACCATGAGGCCGACGAGGAGGATGGAGATCTTGGATTTCATGAAGGTTTCCTTCACATTTAGGACAATACGGACGCACAAGGCTTCCGTCCTTGGTGTTGTGCCGCCGGCCGTATTCGCGAGCCAGCCGCGCAGCACCGGGGCCACCATCATACAACACCGGTACGGCGCGCACAAGGGGAAAGAGGTCCGATCAGGGTCCGAAATGCGGCGAGATCCTTAGAACTCCGCCTCCACCCGGTCGCTCCGTGCGTCCGATACGTAGCGCACGTGCAGGGTCAGGAAGGCCACCATCACGAGTCCCAGGCCCCGCCAGCGCCCGTCCTCGATGTTGTATCCCGTCCGGGGATTCTTCCCGCCCCGGGCGAAGGACCGGAATTTGACGGATCGGAAGGAGAACACGAGCCGGGCACCCCCCGCCCGGAGGCGAAGGGAGGTCCGGACGGAGCCCCCCTCCAAGGGGCCGGAGTGGCGGATGAGGTTGTCCAGGATCTCGAGCCCCGCCAGCCGGACGCGATCCCGGAGCCGCGGATCCGGGATCGCGGCCCTGTCCAGCCAATCCTCGAATCGGGGGATGGCCGACCTGTCCCCGGGCAGGCGGGTCGAGAAACCGGGGGATTTGGAGGGGTCGGTCATTCCGGACACCGGATTCGCGCCGCCCGGGCGGTTCGTCAGGCCAGGTCTTTCATGGATTGCGCCACCGGGAACCGGTCCGAGAAGCCGGTCGACTCGATGGCCAGCCGGACGATCTCCGAGGGCCGCAGGATCCAGATCTTCCGGCCGGCGCCCTCCGCATCCTCCATGGCCGCCATGAGGACGCCCAGGCCCGCGGAGGACAGGGTCGTCACCTTCTCCATGTCCACCACGATGTCCGAGCGCCGGACGGCCTTGAATATCTTCTCCTGGAAATCCGTGAACGTGTAGCTGTTGACCGGTCCCGCGATTTGCAGGATGGTCCGTCCGGTTTCCCGGATTTCCTCGACTGTTAGCTGGTTCATGCCTCGCTCCTGACGTTCGTGTCGTATTTCAACGTAAAGATGGTCACGTCGTCCTCCATCCGGTTGTCCGTGAAGGCCAGGAGATCCCGCAGCAGCCCCTCCGCAAGCTCCTTGGCCGGGCCTTCCCGGTTCGCGGTGAAGGACCGTTGGAGGCGTTCCTTGCCGTATCGCTCCCCGCGCAGGCTCTCGGATTCCAGGATCCCGTCCGTGGATATGAGCAGGGCGGAACCCTTGACCAGGGGCACCCTGCGGAGCTTGAGGTAGGGCCGGATATCCCGCACGAAGCCCAGGACCCGTCCGTCCCCCTGGATCTCGATCACCGTGTTGAAGGCCGGCGAGTACATCTGCATGACCGGGATGCCGCAGTTGATGAAGTACAGGGAATCCTTCGCGAAGTCGAAGTAGCCGAACACCCCGGCGAAGAAGGTTCCCTTCGGCAGGTTCTCCTTGATGAAGGAGTTGGCGCGCTCGGCGATCCGAAGGAAGTCCTTCTCCTCCTTCAGGAAGTTCCGGACCATGGTCTTCAGGATGAGCATGGACATGGAGGCGTTCAGGCCCTTGCCGGAGACGTCCCCCACGACGAAGAAGAACCGGTCCCGCCCGAGCCCGACGAAGTCGATGAAGTCCCCGCCCAGCTTGCGGGTGGACCGGGCGATGAAGTGGGCGTCCGCCTTGGGGTGGGCGATCCGGTCGACGTTCTCCTGGATGGACTCGATGACCTGGCTCGAGAAGGCGATCTCCCGGTCCACGGTGCTCAGGATGGATTCCCGGGCGATGTTCTTGACGTAGTAGAGGACCACGAAGAGCTTGCCGTACACCGCCCTAAAGGTCTCGTAATCGTAGGACGTGTAGTCGCCCCCGGACAGCCGGGCGCCGAGGGCGAAGATGCCCAGGGTCTCCCGCCCTTCCCGGACCACGATCATCGCCTCCGCGCGCAGGGAGTCGTAGATCTCCAAAAGTTCCTTCTTCACCGAGGCATAGGAGCGGTTGGCGATGACGTCCGTCTTCAGGAGCACGGTGATGCCCCGCTCCGTCAGGGTTCCGAGGGCCGCGGAATCCCCCCGGATCGAGAGGCTCGTGCCGGTGGTCGAATACACGGGCCGGAGCTCGCCTTCGTCGTCCTCGGCCAGGACGGTGAAATCGGAGAATCCCAGGGGGCCGGAGAGTATCCCGTGCACCTCCTTGAGGACCGCGTCCCGGCCCCCCGCGAGGTCCACGTGGGCCAGGGAGCTCTGAAGGTCCTCGCGATAGCGCTTGCGTCCCGCGATGGAATCGAGGAACCGGTTCACGAAGGCGGAGGCGATCCGGGCTCCCAGGATGAAGCTGAAAAAGGCCCCCAGGAAGGAGATCAGCGGAAAGGCCTTCACCATGAGGAAGACGGAGACCGCGACGCCGACGGGGGTTCCCGCGAGGATCGCCAGGATGAGGTAGGAGACCAGGCGGCGGGCCACCTCCTTCCACGCGAAGATCCGCGAGGTGGACACCGCGTAGAAGAATCCGACGGCGACCACGACGGGGCTGAGGGTGGAGACGAGGTAGAGGGACCCGATCCGGCCGACCTGGGGCAGGCGGATCGCCGTCACGTATCCCAGGACGATGCTGGCCGCGATCCCGAGGGCCAGGATCAGGCCCTGCTGCTGGAAGATGCGGCTGCGCATGGCCAGGCTTCGGAACAGGAGGACGGCGGCGCCCAGGAACCCCAGGGCCGCGGCCCCGGTGCTGATCGCCCCGTACAGGGGGCCTTCCTGGCGGAGGAAGTCCAGGTTCACCCTCTCCACATGGCTCACGTAGAGCGGGGTGCCCAGGGTCAGGGCCAGGACCCCGAGGACCGCCGCGGCGGCCGCCAGGTCGGCGATGCGGTTCCGGGTCTCGTACGGGAAGCTCAGGCAGACCCGGAACAGGACGATGTAGCCCGCCGCGGCCGAGGCGGCCGCGAGCCGGGTGAAGAAGAGAGCCAGGGGCTGTTCGAGGGTGTAGGGCTGGGCGGCCAGGTATGCGACCCCCAGGGAAAGGGTGAAGACCGAGAAGCCGATCCCGATGGCCAGGAAGTACCGGCTCCAGGCGGTGTCCCGGATCCGCGTCCGGGCGCGGGCCCAGAGGCCCAGGAGGATGGGAGGAGCCAGGAAGGCGAAGATCGTCAGTCCCATAGTCTGCCCACCTTCGCGGCCAGGATGGTGATGTCGTCCCGGAGCTGGCGCCCCTCCACGAAGGAATACGCGAATCCCGCGATGCCCTCCACGATGCTCTCCGCGGTCTCCCGGGAGGATTGCTGCAGCAGCCGCTCGAAGGCGGCGGACTCGCTCAGGGGCTCGCCGGCGCTGTTCTCCAGCTCGAGCAGTCCGTCGGAGGCGATCAGGATGACGTCGTCGGTGCGCAGGGGTATCTCCTCCACGGGGATCTCCCCTTCCAGGGGCAGGAGGCCTAAAAGACCCATGGTGGACCCCAGTTTCTTGGGCTTGGCGCCCAGGGCCGTCTGGGAGATCACGAGGGGGTCCGCCATGGAGGCGTTGACGTAGCGGAGCACCTTTTCCCCCGTGTCGACGATCCCCAGGAAGATGACCGTGTACTTGTCCTCGAACCGCATCTCCCGGATCGCCTCGTCCACGTTCCGGACCAGGGCCGGCAGGTCCGTCTTGTCCGGGGCCACCCGGATCGTATTCACGATGATTCCCATGATCAGGGCCGCGGCCAGGCCCTTTCCGGACACGTCGCCGACGACCAGGAGGGTCCGGCGGTAATCGACGGGTATGACGTCGTAGTAATCCCCGGAGACGTTGACCAGGGGGCGGTAGTAGGAGGCGGTCTCCAGCTTGGCCAGCTTGGGCATCTCCTTGGGCAGGAAGGACTTCTGGGTTTCCGCGATCAGGGACCATTCCTTGGAGAGGTTCGCGATGTTGAACAGCCGGGCCACCGTGATGATGCGGTCGAAGTACAGCTGGAGCTCTCCGTGGAGAAGCCGGAACGCCTCCAGTTCCGCGAGTCCCGCCGAACGGGAGAAGACGAAGAGGTGGTATCCCTTGCAGACGCTCAGGTAGCCGCGGCAGCCCGCGTTCGAGGGATGCAGGCCGTACTCGTCGGAGAGGAAGGCGAAGCCCTCGGACCATTCCCGGAAGTTCCGGTGCAGGATCGCCAGGGTCTCCGGATCCTTGGCCAGGGTGGACGGGCTGGCGTAGACCGTCTCCCAGGTGGCACTCTTGATGAGCAGGACGCTGGCGTCCGCCCGCATCTCCAGGCAGTCCCGGGCGGCCTCCACCAGGTCCGCCACCGTGAAGGAGACCCGCAGGCGCTCCACGAAGTCCATGACGATGCGGGTTTCGGCCCGGTCGAAGTGGCGCTTCCGGAGGTCCGAGTCCAGGGCGCGGACCAGCGCGTCCTGGATCAGGAAGAGGACCACGAAGGATCCGGCTCCGAGCAGGGTGGTGGGCAGGAAGGGAAGCCCCGGCGCGGCGAAGACCAGGATCGCCGCGAACAGGGCCGCGATGGAGAACGTGCTTGTCCACGCCGAGAGGCGCAGGGCTTGTTGCAGGACCATTCAGGGCTCCTTAGGAAACGGCCTTCACGGCCTCGGGTCGATGATGTTCCGCATGAAGGACAACAGGACCGTCAGGGCGTTCTCGTTCGCCCCGCCCTCGGGGATGATGATGTCCGCGAAGCGCTTGGTAGGCTCGATGAACTCGAAGTGCCCCGGCCGCACGACGTTCAGGTACTGCTCGATCACGGAATCCACCGTCCGCCCCCGCTCCTTGATGTCCCGGCCGAGCCGCCGGATGAACCGGATGTCGTCCGGGGTGTCCACGAAGATCTTCAGGTCGATCAGGTCCCGTATAACCTTATCGGTGAAAACCATGATCCCCTCGAAGATAACCAGCTTCCGGGGCGTCACCTTGATCGTCTGCTCCGCCCGGCGGTGGTGCACGAAGTCGTAGGTCGGCATCTCGATCGGCCGCATCGCCTTCAGCTCCCGGAGGTGGGCGGAGAGCAGTTCGTTGTCGAAGGCCTCGGGGTGGTCGAAGTTGAAGGCCGTGATGTTGGAGTTGGAGATGTACTCGGCCGACTTGTAGTAGTTGTCCTGGGGGATGAAGACGAAGTCCGAGACGACCTCGGAAATTTTCCTCACGATCGTGGTCTTGCCCGCCCCGGAGCCCCCGCAGATGCCGATGATCATCGCAGTCGCCATGAGGGGCAGGATACCACCGCATCGGGGTATCCGCAACGGGCGGTTTCCGGATGGGGGGTTGTTTCCAAGGACTCTGACAGGATGAACAGGATATTTTCTTGATCAACAGGATAAGATCAGGAAAGTACCAATGCCGATCCTGTTCATCCTCTCTCCATCCTGTCCATCCTGTCTGTCTTATCCGGAAACCGGATCCGGCCAGCGGTTCCGGAAGGCCACCTTCTCCAGGGGTTCCCGCAGGCGGGGGCCCGTCTCCCGCTCCTTTTGCCAGTCCGAGAGGAGCTCGTCGGAGCCTTTTCCGCCGACGATGACCAGGGTATGTACCACGTAGTCCTCCGGGATGCCCAGGGCCTTCCGCACCTTGCCGGGGGAGTATCCCGCTATGGGATGGGCTACCAGGCCCTCGTGGGTCGCCTGGAGGACCAGGCTCATGACCGCCAGTCCCAGGTCGAAGGGGGCGTAATCCCGGCCCTCGTCCAGGCGGCAGTCCAGGGAGGGCTTCTGGGCGGCCGCCACGATGAGGGGTGCCCGGGTGGCCCACTTGTTCCCCTCCGAGAGGGTCTCCCGGAGCCCGGCCAGGGCGTCTCCGCTGACCGCCACGAAGCGCCAGCTCTGCTTGTTGAAGCAGGAGGGAGCGTGATGGGCGGCCGTAAGCAGGCGTTCCACCTGGTCTTCCGGCAGGGGATCCGGGGACAGAGCTCGGTATGCGCGTCGTTCCTCGATTTCCTTCATAAGGGTCATGGCGAGCCTCCGGCGTTCGTGTCGAACTATAGATCTCCTTGAATATACGAATCCGGCGGGGGACTCGGCAAAACGTGTCCCGAGAATCCGACCCGGTCGGCCCGGTTTTTTCGACCAAATGCCGGAATCGTAGCATTGCGGGTTTCCCGAAACCGCCCCACCCTGGAACCAGGGAAGACCCTCGGCGCCCCGATCCCCGGGCCCCGCCGGGTACGGCCGTCCCGATCCTTCAAGGAGGCACGCATGAAACGAATCCTTACCGCGATCCTGGTGATCGCCCTGTCCCTGCCCGTCCTGGCCCAGGCCCCGGCTGTCCCGGAGCTCAAGGGCAAGTCCGTGGAGCTGACGATCTGGACCCACGAGGACCCCGCCCGGACGGCCCTGGAAAAGCGCCTGATCGCGGAGTTTTCGGCCGCCAATCCGGGGGTCAAGGTCAACTACGTCACCTACCCCTCGTCCAAGATCAAGGACATCGTGGTGGCCGGGTTCTCCGCCAACCAGGGCCCGGACATCTTCAACCTGGAGATCTTCGACGAGTACCAGTTCATCGTGAACGGACGGGTGGCCCCCGTGGACCTCAAGGCCGCGGGCTACAAGAGCGCCCGGGACCTCCAGGGCAAGTACCTGCCCGGCATGCTCGACCCCGTGACCGAGGGCGGCAAGGTCTACGGGCTCCCCCTGGAGCTGACCAACTGGTGCATCTACCTCAACAAGAAGATCTTCCGGGACGCCGGACTCGACCCGGACAAGGACTGGCCGAAGACCTGGGAGGACGTGGTCGCGGTCTCCGAGAAGATCGTGAAGCGGGACGGACAGATCATCACCCGCCGGGGCTTCGACTTCCGCTACGGCTACTACCTGACCTCCGTGCTCCCCATGGTGGAGCAGCTGGGCGGGGAGCTCATCTCCAAGGACGGCAAGAAGGCCATCCTGGGGGACGCCGCGTGGATCAAGGTGCTGACCTATTTCCGGGATTTCGGCCCGAACGGGAAGAACCTCGGGTCCCCGACCTATACGGACGCCCGCCGCATCTTCGACAACGACAAGAACGAGATCGCCATGTCCCTGTCGGGGCTCTACCAGGAAGCCCGCATGCGGGGTGCGAATCCGGCCTTCTTCAACAGCTCCGACTGGATGGTCATCCCCTTCCCCCAGTGGAAGGACGCGGTCAAGAAGGTTCCGAACAACTACTACGGCCACTACTACATGGTGAACGCCCAGAAGCCCAAGCTGAGCCAGCAGGCGTCCTGGGCCCTGGTGTCCTACATGCTGAGCCACGGCGCCGAGTACCTGGAGAAAGTGGCCATCGTACAGCCGACCAAGGCCCTGATGGAGTCCGCGACCTTCAAGAACATGCCCTACTCGGACGTGTTCGCCAAGGATATGGCCGCCGGGCACATCGTGTACTACGGCGCCTCCAGCTCCAAGATCGAGGCGCTCTTGAAGGAAGCCTTCACTTCGGTCATGCTTTCCGGTGTGGAGCCTGCGAAGGCCCTCGAGAAACTCCGGAAGGACGTCACCGCGGCCCTGGCCGACGAGTGAGTCCCAGGCCCGGGGCTGTCCAAGAAGCTCGGATAGCTTTCTAGGCAGCCGGTTTTAGGGTGGCGGTTTCTAACGTTCTCAACAGAACGTTAGAAACCGCCAGGGGTGTCCAATGAGTAACCGACGTATTGGACACCCCGCCTTCCCGGGGGACCCCCGCCGGCCGGAGCGTCCCCCGGGAAGGCCGGCTGCGGTTTCGCCCCCGGGCCCGCGGATCGTGTCCGCGAACCTATACTCTCTCTATACGGAGCGCCCATGAAACCGGCTGTGACCTCCGGGGTACTCGAACGGAACCGTTCCCGCTGGGGCTGGGCCTTCACGGCGCCCGGCCTGGTCTTCTTCTCGATATTCTCGTTCTACCCCATCCTGAACGCGATCTGGACGAGCTTTTTCAACAAGCGGCTCCTGTCCCTGCGGCCGCCCAAGTTCGTGGGTTTCCAGAACTACGCCCGGGTCCTGGGATCCGAGGACTTCTGGAACTCCGTCCGGGCCACCGCCGCCTTCACCGCCGGGGTCTTCGTGCCCCTGTTCACACTCTCCCTCCTATTAGCTGTCTTCATCGCGTCTCGCAAGCGGTTCCGGAGACTCTTCCAGATGGCCCTCTATTCCCCGGCCGTCCTTTCCTCCGTGGTGGCCGCCCTGATCTGGCTCCTCCTGCTGGATCCCCGGGGGCTGGCCAACCAGTTCGTCAACCTGGTAGCCCGGACCCCGGGTGTGGACCGGCGGTGGCTGTCCGACGGGACCATGGTCCAGGTGTCCACCATGATGGTCTATGTCTGGAAGTACGTCGGGTACTTCACGATCCTGTTCATCACGGGGATCGGCAAGATCCCCGAGTCCGTGTACGAGGCCGCGGTGATCGACGGGGCGGGACCGGTCCAGAGGTTCTTCCGGATCACGATGCCCCTCCTGCGGCCCACGACGGTCCTGGTCTCCGTCATGATCCTGATCCAGTGCCTGAAGACCTTCAGCACCC
The DNA here is from genome assembly GCA_022703505.1 of Spirochaetota bacterium. Lineage (GTDB taxonomy): Bacteria > Spirochaetota > Spirochaetia > Treponematales > UBA12059 > JAAYUR01. Next base: position 309,988 of record JAKLDN010000002.1, read on the forward strand.
AGTACCTCTTCACCCAGGCCGGTGCCCCCGTGGGACCCGTGAACGTCATCACCCTGAACATCTACAACACCGCCATGCGGGACTTGAACCTGGGCCGGGCCAGCGTGATGAGCACCTTGTTGTTCTTGTTCATGCTGGGCCTCACCTGGGTCCAGCTTCGGTTCTCCCGCCGGGACGAGGTGGAGCTGTGAGGGCCCGGGTCGGGGTCTCCCGCGTCGCGGAGGCCGCCGGGGGGGCGGCTGCCCTGGCCTTCCTGGCCGCCGCGTGCCTCCTGGTGCTGGTGCCCCTGGCCTTCATGGCGGGGGCCTCCTTCATGCCCGCCCTGGACATCATGAAGATGCCCTACCGCTGGATACCCGAGACCTGGAAACCCGCGAACTACCTTCGGGCCCTGGCGGGCAACGACGGGAACTGGATGTACCTGCGGAACATCCTGAATTCCCTCGTCGTCTCCTCCAGCATCGCCGTATCCACGGTCTTCCTCTCCTCCCTGGTGGGCTACGGCCTGGCCAAGTTCCGGTTCAAGGGAAACCAGGTCGTATTCCTCCTTATAATGGCCACCATGATGATCCCCTTCGAGACGGTGATGATCCCCCTGTACATGATCATCGTGAAGCTGGGCCTCCAGGACAGCTACGCGGGGCTGATCGTGCCCTTTCTGATGAACGCCTTCGGGGTCTTCCTGATGCGTCAGTACCTGATCACCTTCCCCGGGGAGATCCTGGACGCAGCCCGGATCGACGGGTGCTCGGAGCCCCGGATCTTCCGGGAGATCGTGTTCCGGAACGCCGGCCCCGCGGCCGCGACCCTGGCGGTGCTCTCCTTCCGCCAGCAGTGGGACAACCTCCTGTGGCCCCTCCTGGTGGCCCAGCGGGAGGAGATGAAGACCATCCCGGCCTACATCGTGAAGTTCGCCGCGGAAAAGCACGCCGACGAGGGCGCCATGATGGCGGTGGCGGTGATCGCCAGCCTTCCGGTCTTCGCCCTCTTCTTCGGGCTCTCCAAGTACTTCCTGGGGGGCTCCGCGGTCTATTCGGCGGGCAAGGAATGATCGACCTGTTCGTGTTCGACCTGGGCGGGGTCCTCGTGCACGACTTCGACATCATCCCCGAGGCCGCCCGCCGCCTCGGCCTGGCGGAGGGCCGCATGCGGGACCTGGCGCATCCGGACATGGAGGACTACCTGTCCGGACGGATCGGCCCCGGGGAGTTCTGGGAGCGCTTCCGGATCCGGTCGGGACTGAGGGTTCCGGAGAACTACTGGGCCACCCTCTTCCGTCCCGTCCTTGACCCCGACATGGAGGCACTGGTCCTCTCCCTAAAAAGCTCCGGCCGGGTCGTCTGCGGGACCAACACCATCGACGTCCATTACGAGTGGCTCCGGGAGCGGGGGTTTTACTCCTGCTTCGACGCCGTCTACGCCTCCCAGCTCCTGGGGGTTTCCAAGCCCCGCGGGGAGTTCTGGCTCCGGATCCTGGAGGCCGAGGGCCGGGACCCCGGCCGGGCCTTCTTCACGGACGACATGGAGGAGAACGTGGAGGCGGCCGGGGCTCTGGGGATCCGGTCCCACCGCTTCGAGGGGATCGGAGGGCTGGTCTCCGCCCTGGAGGAGGCCGGAATTCCCGTACCCGTCGAGAGGGCTCGGCCGTGAGGCCCGGGAGCGCGTTCGCCCTCGCCGCGGCGATCGCGGCCGCCCTGGCCTCCTGCGGCCCCCGGGCGCCGGAGCCGGCCCCGGAAGCCCCGGCGGACCTGGTGGTCTACTCGTCCCACCCCGCCGAGTTGGTCCGGGCGGTCGTCCGGGAGTTCCGGGAAAGGACCGGCCTCCGGATCCGGGTCGTCTCCGGGGGCACCGGGGAGCTCCTGGCCCGCCTGCGCTCGGGCGAACAGGCTTACCAAGCGGACCTTGTCTGGGGCGGCGGGGCCGAGAGCATGGCGGCCGCCTCGGACCTCCTGGAACCCTACGTCTCCCCCGAGGCGGCCTCGATACCGCCGGAGCTCAAGGATCCCGACGGCGCCTGGACGGGATTCACCGTCCTGCCCATGGTCATCATCGTGAACGAACGGCTCCTTCCTGCGGACCGGGCCCCCCGGTCCTGGGGGGATCTCGGCTCGGAGGCCCTCCGGGGGAGCGTGGCCTACGCGGATCCCTCGGTTTCCGGAAGCGCCTACACGATCCTCCGGACCCTGCTCCTGGCGGGAGGGGGAGGGGAGGCGGGCTGGTCGCGGATCGCCGCCTTCGCCCGGACCCTGGAAGGGAACGTGCTCCCGGAATCCTCCCAGGTCTTCCGGGGCGTGGCCTCCGGGGAGTACCTCGCCGGGCTCACCTTCGAGACGGCGGTCACGGACGCGGGCCGCTCGGGCTCGGACGTGCGGGTGGTGTACCCCGAGGACGGGACCTCCGCCATCCCGGACTGCGTGGCCCTGGTCCGGGGAGCCCCGCACCCCGAGGCCGCCCGGGCATTCGTGGACTTCGTCCTGGGTCCCGACGTGGCCTCCGTCGTGGTCGGCCGGTTCGGGCGCAGGTCGGCCCGGGGGGACGCCCCCGCCCCGGAGGGCCTGCCGCCCCTGTCGTCCCTGCGTATCCTGCCCTACGATCTGGAGAGCTCCGCGGCCGAGCGCGCCGCGACCCTGGCCCGGTTCCGGGACCTCCTCGCGGGCGCCGCCCGCCCCTGAGGCGGTGATTTCCCGGTCGGAAATCCGTCCGGGGGTCAACGGCTCGGGGGCCGGCCTCGGCCGGAGCGGAACTCGCTGGGGGTCATCCCGACCAGGCGGCGGAAGAGGACGCTGAAGTACCGGGGATCCCGGTACCCGCAGAGGTCCGCTACCTCGCCGACCCGCACCGAGGGGTCCCGGAGCAGCTCCACGGCCCGCTGGATGCGGAACCGGGTCAGGTACTCGTTGAAGGTGTACCCCGTCCGGCGCTTGAAGATCCGGGCCAGGTGGTCCCCCGAGATCCCCAGGCGCCCCGCCGCGGCGTCCACGGTCAGGTCGGAGAGGTACCGGGCGGAGATCTCCTCCACCGCCGCCTCCACGTAGGCGTCCCCGGGCTCCCGGGTCCGGCCGGGCAGGTAGTTCCGGAAGAAGGCCAGGACCGGGTCGGAGGCGGAGGATCGCAGGAGCCCGTCCCGGGCATCCCGGCTCTCGAGCTCCGCCGCGGCCCTCCGCATCGTGCCCTCCAGGGCCTCGTCCTCCACGGGTTTGAGCAGGTAGTCGAAGGCCCCCAGGCGGACGGCCTCCTGGGCGTACCGGAAGTCCGCGTACCCCGAGACGATCACGAAGAGGGGCCGCTCCGGGAGGGGCAGGTCCGAGGCTTTCCGCATGAGCTCGATGCCGTCCACGAGGGGCATCCGGACGTCCGTGAGCACCGCCTCGGCCCTCCGGCTCCGGAGGAGGTCCCAGGCCTGGGCCCCGTCCTCGGCGGCCCCGACCAGGACGAAACCCCAGTCCGCCCAGGGGACCGTGGTCTCCAGTTCCCTGCGGAAGAGCTCCTCGTCCTCGGAGATGAGGAGCCGCCTCACCGCGCCGCCTCCCGGACCCGCGCGGGGATCCGGACGACAGCCCGGAAGCCTCCCGTCCCGTCCGGGCCCGGGTGCACGCTCACCCCGTATCCGGGACCGTACTCCAGGCGCAATCGGCGGTTCGTCCCGGCCAGCCCCATGCCGTGGTCCGAGTCCGGCAGGGAACCCTCCGCCAGGATCCGTCTTAGCCCCGCCAGGCGCTCGGCTCCGGCTCCGGGCCCGTCATCCTCCACGGAGATCAACGCGTCCTCGCCCTCGAGCCCGCCCTCGATCCGGAGGGTCCCGGTCCCCCTTTTCCGCTCGAGGCCGTGGGTCAGGGCGTTCTCCGCCAGGGGCTCCAGGACCAGGGGGGGGATGGGGACGGCCAGGAGGGCGGGATCCACCTCGATCCGGAACCGGAACCGGTCCCCGAAGCGGATCCGCTCCACCGCCAGGTAGTCCCGGACCAGGTCCAGGCTCTCCCCCACGGTCGTGAACTCCTCCCGCCGGGAAGCTCCCGCCCGCAGGATCTTGCCCAGCCGGGCCGCCGCCTCCGCGGCCTCCGTGTTCCGCCCCAGCTTGGCCAGGGACTTGATGGCCGCCAGGGTGTTGTGCAGGAAGTGGGGGTTCATCTGGGCGGCCAGGGCCCGGAGCTCGGCCTCCCGTAGGAGCTCCTGACGCTCCACGGCGTTCCGGAGGAGCTCGGCCAGCTCCTCCGTCATGGCGTTGAAGGACCGGGCCAGGTCCCCGAGTTCGTCGTTCCCGGAGGGTTCCACCCGGATCGAGAGGTCCCCCTCCTCCACCTCCCGCATGGACCGGGCCAGGCGCAGGACCGGACCCGTCACGGCCCGGGATGCCGGAAAGGCGAGGGCGGCGGCGACCAGGACGGAGCCCAGGAGGCCCAGGACCGCCACGGTCCGGGCCGTCCGGTCGAACCCGTCGTAGAGCCCCGCGGGCAGGGCGATCCGGACCCGGTATCCCGAGGCGGCCCCGGGGATCGGGGCTTCCGGAGCCGGTCCGCCCCCGGAATTCCAGGGAGCCAGTTCGTCCTCGAAGTAGCCCTCCCGCCCGGGATCCGCCAGGTCGAAGACGACGTTCCCACGGGGATCCAGGACCTCCGCGCCGGCGGGAATGCGGCTCCGCTCCGCCGCCCGGACCAGGGCCGAGCGGCGGAGGTCGGCGACCGCGTACCCCAGGACCTCGCCTCCCGGGGCCGCGACGGTCCGGGCCAGGGACAGGATGGTGGTTTCCCCGTCCTCCGCGGTCCCCCTGCGGCCCAGGACGGCCAGGTCCCCGGGCCGCTCCCGGAGCAGGCGGAAGAGCCCCCAGGACCCGTAGACCTCCGGGTCGCGGTCCGCCGCGGCCCCTCCGGGCGTGAGGGTCGGGGAACCCCGGAGCCCCAGGACCGAGCCCTCCGCCTCCCGGTTGTCCCGGGAGAAGAGGGTCTGGACGCGCCGGGCGGCCCGGGCCGAGCGGGCCGGATCCGCGGAGGTTTCCGAGAGGAGGGACTGGATGTCCGGGTCCGCGGCGAGCAGGGCCAGGCTTTCCGCGGCCCGGTCCGCGATCTCCCCCACCGCGGCCGCGAAGGAGGCCGCGTCGGCGCGCGCCCGGGATTCCGCCTCCCGCCGGAGGGCCGCGCCGGCGGTGGAGGAGTAGACCAGGGAAACCGCAAGGGCCGGGGCGATGGCCGCGGCCAGGAAGAGACGGAAGATGTGGGCGAAATACCCGCCCCGGAATCGGGGCCGTCCGCCGTTCCCCGGCATCCTAGCCCTCCGCTTTCCGCCCGGCCCGGCCCGGATCCAGCAAGGCTTCCTCCACCTCGGCTATGATCGAGTCCGGGGTGCTGGCCCCCGCGGTCAGTCCCACGACGCCGAATCCGAAGACCTCGGGGGGGAGCTCCCGGGCGGTCTCGATGTGCCACGCGGGGCGGCCCAGGGCCCGGGCCGCCCGGAACAGGCGGGCGGTGTTGGCGGAGGACCGGCCTCCCACGATCACGATCGCCTCCGCCCGGGCGGCCAGGCGGGCCAGGGACTCCTGGCGCTCCCGGGTGGCCGGGCAGATGGTGTCCACGATCGCAAGGCGGGAGTACCGGGCCCGGAGGACCCGGCAGACCGCGTCGTATTCCTCCTCGGTCACCGTGGTCTGGGCCAGGACGCCCACGGGTTCGGCGAGGTCCAGGGCTTCCGCTTCGGCGGGGGATCCCACCACGGAGCAGCCCGGGGCGCAGCCGGTCACGGCCACGATCTCCCCGTGGTTCCGGTCCCCCACCAGGACCACGGAGTAGCCGGCTTCGTGGAAACGACGGGCCCGGCGCTGGCTGGCCAGGACCCGGGGGCAGGTGGCGTCCGAAAGACGGGCGCCCAGGGTTTCCAGGCGTGTCCGGAGCTCCGGGGAGACCCCGTGGGCCCGCAGGATGACGGTGCGGCCCGCGATCCGGGCGTCCGCCTCCCCCTCCGGAAGCACTTCCACCCCCCGGCGCCGGAGGTCCTCCAGGGCCTGGGGATTGTGGATGAGGGGACCCAGGGTGTAGATGGGACGGCCGGCTTCCGTTTCCGCGGTCCGGACGGCCAGGTCCATGGCTCGGCGTACGCCCATGCAGTACCCCAGGGTGTCGGCTCTCAGGACGATCATGGTTCCATGATACCGCGAAATCGCCCGGACAGCCCAGCGGGCCGCCGGGATCCGGCCCGGGATCCGGCGGTATATTGTTCGGAACCGTAAGAACCTATATACTGACCCTCCGTTTCTCTATCCGGCGTGGCTCGCGCCCAAAAAAGGAAGGTACTATGAGCAAGAAGACCATCGTCGTGGCCCTGGGAGGCAACGCCCTGATCGAAGAGGGCACCGAGGGCACGATGGAGCAGCAGTTCGAGAACACCCGCAAGAGCATGGCCGCCATCGTGGGACTGATCCAGGAAGGCCACCGGGTGGTCCTGACCCACGGGAACGGCCCCCAGGCCGGGGTGCACCTGATCCGCAACGAGGCGGCCTCCGCCAAGGTACCCCCGAGTTCCCTGAACGTCATCGTCGCGGACACCCAGGGCTCCATCGGGTACATGATCCAGCAGTCCCTGGTGAACGCCCTGATCAAGGCGGGGGTCGAAAAGAGCGTCGTGACCGTGGTCACCCAGGTGGTGGTGGACAAGAACGACCCCTCCATGCTCAACCCGACCAAGTACGTGGGGCCCTTCATCCGTCCCGAGCAGGTCGAGGAGTGCCGGGCCAAGGGCTGGGTGGTCAAGGAGGATCCGGGCCGGGGACACCGGCGCGTGGTCGCCTCCCCCATACCGACGGGCATCGTCGAGACCGAGGTCATACGGGACCTCCTTCACGACGGCCTGGTGGTGATCGCGGTGGGCGGCGGCGGCATCCCGGTGTGCAGGAACGCCGACGGCACCTACGAGGGCGTGGACGCCGTGATCGACAAGGACCGGGCCAGCGCCCTGCTCGCGAACCTCCTCGAGGCGGACGAACTCCTCATCCTGACCGGGGTGGAGAAGGTGGCCGTCAACTTCCGCAAGCCCGACCAGAAGGTCCTGGACGTCATGACCGTCGCGGAGGCGGAGAAGTACATGGCCGAAGGCCAGTTCCCCAAGGGCTCCATGGGCCCCAAGATCGAGGCGGCCGTGGACTTCATAAAGCGCGGAGGCTCCCAGGTGGTCATCACGGACCTGGAGCACGCCCAGGCCGGCGCGGCCGGCAAGGCGGGGACGAGGGTGGTGAAGTAAGAAGTGAATGGGTGAATGGGTGAATGGGTGAATGGGTGAATGGGTGAATGGGTGAATGGGTGAATTAAGCAGCCCCCTATTCACTATTCACCCATTCACCGTCTTTCTCCACGGATTGACCAAGCCCCCCTTCCGTGGTACCTTTCGACAACTCTGTCTCTTTAAGGAAAGCGCTCATGAATACCCTGCTTACCTCCCTTCCCGTCCTCCAGGCCCCGGCCGGAACCACGGGATCCATGATGTCCACCATCGTGATGTTCGGCCTCATCTTCGTGATCTTCTACTTCCTCATCATCCGGCCCCAGAACAAGAAGCAGAAGGAACTCCAGAAGATGCTCGCGGGCATCCAGAAGGGCGACAAGGTCGTCACCATCGGCGGCGTCCACGGGGTCGTCCACGCCGTGAAGGAAGGCGGAACCGTGGTCATCAAGGTGGACGACACCTGCAAGATCGAGTTCTCCAAATCCGCGGTCGCGACGATCCTGAACCGCGACTCCTCCAAGGAATCCTCCGAGAAGGCCCCCTCCGAGAAGTCGGGCGCCGACAAGGGCGAGGAAGCCGCGAAGTAATCCCGCCGGGGCGCCTCCGCGGCGCCCCCCGCGGCACCCCATCCTCGTGACGACTGGAGTTTTCGAATGAACAAAGCGAAGCGCTCACTCATCGTGCTCGTCGTGCTGGCGCTGGCCGCCCTGTTCCTGCTTCCCTCGATCCGGTGGTATTTCTTCACCCCCAAGGACGAGAAGATCCTGGCCACGGGTTCCAGCGAACAGATCCGGGAATACGCCTGGCGCATGGCCCGGAACGACCTGGCCGAGCTGGAGAAGGCCGCCCGGGCGCCCGGGGACGAGCCCCTGCCGGCGGGCATCGAGTGGATGGCCGATCGCGCCAAGAAGCTGTACAAGGAGCTCGGCAAGGCCGCCCCCTCGTCCTGGACCGCGAAAAGCGTCCTGGCGGCCTACGATTCCCGGAAGACCGCGATGTCCGACATCGAGGATCACTACCGGACCCGGATCCTCAAGATCAAGAACCTGCAGAACACCGTGGTCCAGCTGGGCCTGGACCTCTCCGGCGGCATGAGCGTGGTCATTCGCGCCGACCTGCCGGCCCTGGAGGCCAAGCTCGGCCATTCGCTCTCCCTCTCGGAGCGCGAGGAAGCCATGTCCCGGGCCCTGGAAGTCCTGAACAACCGCATCGACAAGTTCGGCCTGACCGAGCCGGTCATCCGCCGGCAGGGCGAGGACGGGATCTACGTGGAGATCCCCGGCGCGGCGGACCCCGAGCGGATCAACTCCATCATCATGGGGCGGGGTCGGCTGGCCTTCCACATCGTGGACGACGAGGCCACCGCGCGGCTGGACGACTACCTGACCACCAATCCCGCGGGAATCGGCGCGGACCTCAAGGTGGCGGATCCCTCCATCGTGCCGGCGGGCTACGTGGTCCGGAAGTTCTACAAGAAGGACAAGTACGGCCTGGACGAGTGGACGGGCCGCTACCTGGTGATCACCGAGCAGCCCGGCCTGGACGGCAACACCATCCAGCGGGCCGAGCGGACCAACGACCCGATCACCGGGGAGCCCAACATCATCTTCGTGCTGGACAACGAGGGCGGTGAGATCTTCTACGCCCTGACCAGCGCCAACGTGGGCAAGACCCTGGCGGTGGTCCTGGACGACCGTATCAAGGCGGGCGCCCGCATCTCCGAGGCCATCCGGGAGTCCGTCCGCATGACGGGCTTCAGCGTGGAGGAATCCGCCAACCTGGCCCTGATCCTGCGCTCCGCGGCCCTCCCTGTGGAGCTCGTCGTGGAAAGCCAGCAGGCCATCGGCGCCTCCCTGGGGGAGGACTCCATCGAGGAAGGCAAGCGTGCGGTCCTCATCGGCCTTCTGGCGGTCATGGCCTTCATGCTGGTCTACTATAAGGGCGCGGGGATCAACGCGGCCTTGGCCCAGGTGGTCAACCTCTACCTCATGCTGTCCATCCTGTCGGGCTTCAACCTGACCCTGACCCTCCCGGCCATCGCGGGCTTCGTGCTGACCGTGGGCATGTCCGTGGACGCCAACGTCATCATCTTCGAACGCATCAAGGAAGAGCTCCTGGCGGGCAAGGGCCGCAGGGCCGCGGTCGAGGCCGGCTTCGGCAAGGCCTTCTGGGCGGTCATGGACGGCAACATCACCACGATCATAGCCGCCCTCTTCCTCGCCCAGCTGGGCTCCGGCCCCATCCAGGGCTTCGCGGTCAGCCTGGCCATCGGCAACCTCTCCTCCTTGTTCACCGCCCTCTTCGTGTCCCGGCTCCTGTTCGACTTCGGTACAGACCGGGGGCTCAAGGGCGTTTCCATCAGCTGGAGGATCAAATGAAGCGCGTGATTCGATTCGACCGTGGATTCCTCGCAGCCGTGCTCCTCTCCGTCGCCCTGATCGCCTTCGGCATCGTCGGCCTGGCCACCAAGGGCATCAACCTGGGCGTGGACTTCCAGGCGGGCATCAACCAGTACGTCCAGCTGGTATATCCGGCCCTGGACGTCTCCTATTCCGGGACGGGCAACGCGGTCCTCTCGGTGAGCGATACCCGGGCGGTCCTGGTCTTCTCCGGGGCGGACGTGGAGAACCGGACCATCGAGTACGATCTCGCAGCCTCCGGGACCCTGTCGGACCTCGCCTCGGCCTTCTCCTCCCAGCCCGGCGTTTCCGCCCGGGTGACCGACGGGGCGGGAAAGCCCGCCGTTACCCTGGTACCGACCTACCAGGGGGACATACGCCTGGCCGCTGCCGCCGTGCGCCTCTCCCGGGAACCCGAGACCGAGACCGAGTACTTCGCGGGCATGGACAAGGTGCGGGCCGCGGCCGCCACCATCGGTTCGGTTTCCGTCCAGAGCGTCGGGGAGCGAATCCGGCAGCAGTACATCATCCGGCTTCGGGACGACGGCACCGATCCCAAGTTCAGCACCACCAGCGCGGAACGGATCCGGACCGCCCTGGAAACCGCCTTCGGGGCGGGCCGGGTGGTGGTCATGAAGACCGATTTCGTGGGAGCCCGGTTCTCCAAGGACCTGGCGGACAACGCGTGGAAGCTGACCCTGTTCACCGTGCTGGCCATCCTGGCCTACGCGACCGTGCGGTTCAAGATCCAGTACGCCATGGGAGCGGTCCTGGCCATCCTCCACGACGCCCTCATCATGATCGCCTTCATCGTCTGGACCCGGATCGAGTTCAACACTTCCACCCTGGCGGCCATCCTGACGATCCTGGGCTACTCCATCAACGACACCATCGTCATCTTCGACCGCATACGGGAGGACCGGCGCTTGCTGCCCACGGAGCCTTTCCACACGGTGCTGAACAAGTCCATCACCGAGACCCTCGGGCGCACCGTGATCACCACGATCACCACGATGCTCGCCGTGCTGTCCATCTTCTTCTTCACCTCCGGGAGCATCAAGGACTTCGCGCTGACCCTCTTCGTCGGCATGGTGTCCGGGACGTATTCCACGATCTTCATCGCCACCGCCTTCGTGGCCTTCTGGAACGACCAGGCGGAGAAGCGCAAGAAGGCGCAGGGCACGGCGCCGACGGCCAAGAAGCCCGGAACCGCTCCGGTTCTCAAGCCGGCCAAGTAGACATCTGTCCGAAAGACGACGGCCGCCCCGACGGGCGGCCGTCCTGTTTTTGGCTGCCGCCCGAAGGCTTTACAAAAGGCCCTTTTTTTCGTATATTCAGTCGGCGCATGGCGCATGGCGCATGGCGCCGGGCGGCAGTAGCCGCGCGGCGAGAGGAAGTGATTATAAAATGTGCTATCGCGCATGGCGCCGTCCGTCCGAGTACGGCCGGGCGGCGCAAGGAAGCGATTGTAGTATGTGCTAACGCACATGGCGCCGTACCCAAGCGGTAAGGGAGAGGTCTGCAAAACCTTCATGCGGCGGTTCGATTCCGCCCGGCGCCTAAACGAAAAGCCCCCGTCAGGGGGCTTTTCGTTTAGGCGCACTACAACAAATTCCTTTCGGAAAACGGCCCGAAGGGCCGTATGGAGCCCGGCGCCTAAAACAACAGCCGCCCCGAAGGGGCGGCTGTTGTTTTATCGAGGCGAGGGCGGAATCGAAGGGTCCGAGCGCGGCGCGATAGCGCCGAAGAGGCGCCAAGGAAGGCGCCGGAAGCGAGGACCCCGGCCCGGAGAACCGAGCCAGGAGGGCGAGGTTCGCAGGGCGATTCCGCCCGGCGCCTAAATGAAAAGCCCCCGTGAGGGGGCTTTTCATTTAGGCGCACTACAATCGTTACCTTTCGGAAAGGGGCACGAAGCGCCATGGAGCCCGGCGCCTGAAACGACGGCCGCCCTTCGGAGCGGCCGTCGTTTTAGGCCCAGATCCCTCCGTTCTCCGAGCCCGCATCGCCGCTCCCGCCCGGACGGGGCCCTTCCCGGCGTTCCATCGGTTCGATCGCCTCGAAGGCCGGACAGTGCAGGCCCGTCGCGGCGAAGACCTCCGCGGAGGGGAGGTTCCGGGACTTGATCCCGAAGACCTCGCAGCCCCGGGGATACGCGGGTTCCCAGGTCACGATGAAGTGTCGGCAGGCCAGGCAGTTCGGCGCGCGATCCGGGGGCAGTCCTTGGGGCATCGGGCTCTCCGAGGTTCCGGCCGGGTTGAACCGACCGTGGATTCTCCGTACATTATAGACCATGAACAGCCGATCGGTCCTTCGCCGTCCCTTCCGATACCAGTTCCACAACGCGACCCTGGTCCTGATCGCGGTCAACGTGGGAGTCTTTTTCCTGACCCAGATCTCCCCCGATTTCCTGGTCAACCTGGCCATGGTGCCCGCCTATGTGGTCCGGGGGCGGTTCTGGCTGCTCTTCACCTACATGTTCGCCCACGGGGGGATCTCCCACCTCTTCTTCAACATGCTCGGGCTCTTCTTCTTCGGCACCCATGTGGAACGCGAGTTGGGTTCCTGCGAGTTCCTGCTGTTCTACCTCCTGACCGGTGTCCTGGCGGGAGCCTTCTCCTTCGCGGCCTACGCGGCCACGGGAGCCTGGATCACCTTCCTGATCGGTGCCTCCGGGGCCATCTTCGCGGTGCTGCTGGCCTTCGCGGCCCTCTTCCCGGGATCGATCATCCACGTCTGGGGGATCCTGCCCGTTCGGGCCCCGGTCCTGGTCCTGGCGTACACGGCCATCGAGATCGCGTCCCAGCTCTTCTCCTTCCGGAGCGGGGTGGCCCACCTGACCCACCTGGCCGGGTTCGGGTTCGCCTACCTCTACCTCCTCGTCCGCTTGGACATCAACGCGTTCCGTAGGTTCTTTCCCAGGGACCGCTGATTCTCGGAAGCCTCCATCTGGACCCTTCGAAGCGAGGCCGATATACTGGAATCATGAACCTGCCCGAACTGGACGCGTGGTGCCGCTCCTTCCTGGAGATCGAGGCGTTCAAGAAGGTCGACGACTCCCTGAACGGGATCCAGGTGGGACGGAGCGAAGGTCCCGTCACCCGGGTCGCCTTCGCGGTGGACGCCTGCGCGGAGACGATCCGCCGGGCCGCGGAGGAGAAGGCGCAGGTCCTCTTCGTCCACCATGGCCTTTTCTGGGGATCCCCGGCGCGCATCCAGGGAGCCTTGATGGAGAGGGTGCGGACCCTGCTGGACCGGGACATGGCCTTGTACGCCTGTCACCTTCCCCTGGACGCCCACCCGGAGTACGGCAACAACGCGGTCCTGGCCCGGATGCTCGGACTGTCCGGGGTGAAGCCTTTCGGGTTCTACAAAGGGATCTCCCTGGGCTTCCGGGGTGTCCTGGATCCGGCTCCGACCCTTGAGGAGGCGATCCGGAGGATCCTCCCGGACGGGAGCAAGCCCCGGGCCGTCCTGCCCTTCGGTCCCGACCGGATATCCAGCGCCGCGGTGGTCTCCGGGGGGGCGCCCCACGAGCTCTTCGAGGCCGTGGAGGAGGGGCTGGACCTGTACGTCACCGGGGAGCCTTCCCATTCCGTGTACCACGCAGCCCAGGAGTCGGGGATCAACTTCGTGGCCGCCGGACACTACGCCACCGAGGTCTGGGGTGTCCGGGCGGTGGCCGAAAAGCTGGCCCGGGAGACGGGAACGGAGACGGTGTTCGTGGAAGTCCCGACGGGGCTCTGATCATATGAACCGGGAGAGTATCGATGGATAGCGACAAGCCGAACAGTCTCCGCCCCTTCCTCCTGACCGCCGGGATCCTGATCGCGGACCAGGTTTCCAAGGCCCTGATCGTGGACCTGATCCCCCGCAACACCATCGCGGTCCGTGGCCTGGGCGATTTTCTGTGGATCGTCCATGCCCGCAACACGGGCATAGCCTTCAGCATGGGGGACGGGCTTCCTCCCTGGATGCGCATGGTCCTCTTTTCCCTCCTGCCTCTGGCCTTGATCGCCGGAATCCTCATCTACTACTTCCGCACCGACGAGACCACCCCGGTGCAGCGCTGGGCCCTGGCCGCCATCGTGGGGGGAGGGCTGGGAAACGTCGTGGATCGTCTTTTCCGGCCGGAGGGAGTGGTGGATTTCGTCAGCGTGAAATTCTACGGGCTTCTCGGCATGGAACGGTGGCCGACCTTCAACGTCGCGGACTCCGCCGTCGTCCTGGGGGCCCTCCTCGTCGCGGCCACGAGCCTGCTTGCGCCCGGTCCCGGGACTCCGGTCCGGGACAAGGACGGCGGATCGGCCGGATGAGGGATCCGAAGGGCGATCCGGTTCCCGCCGCCCGGACCCCCGGCGCCCGGGCGCGGGGAATCCTGCTCTTCCTCGCGGCCACGATCCTGAACTTCCTGACCGCCTCGGCCTTCTTCTTTGGATTCCTGGCCCTCTGGGGACTCGTCCTGGCGCCTTGGCTCAAGCTCCCCACGTCCTCTCCGGTGATCCTCGCGGCCTTCGTCCTGGCGGTCGCGGGATCCGGCATCCTCTACCGCGCGGCGGTCAAGATCTACCTCCGGAAGACCGGCCGGGCCCCGGGCCATTTGACGAAATCCTGATTCGGCTGCATACTCGAATCCCCCCATCACGATCACGCAAGGAGTCTTCATATGGCGTCGTTCGAGGATAAGCTCGCCTTGGCGGGCGTGCGAGTGCCGGAGGTCCGCCTGCCCGCCCGCGGCGCGGACTGGGAGGCCTGGGCCGTGGTGGCCTGCGATCAGTACTCCAGCGAGCGGGAGTACTGGGAAGGCGTCAAGGACCGCATCGGCGGCAAGCCTTCGACCCTGAACCTCATTTTCCCGGAATGCTACCTGGAGGACTCGGACAAGGACGAGCGGATCCTGCGCATCCAGGCGGCCATGCGGGACTACCTGGACCGCGGCGTGCTCGAAAGCGCCGGAGAGGGCTTCATCCTGGTCGAGCGCCGGACCCCCTTCGAGGCGGAGCCCCGCAAGGGCCTCATGATCGCCGTGGACCTGGAGAAGTACGAGTACGGCAAGGGCTCGGCCTCCCTCATCCGCCCGACCGAGGGAACCATCGTGGAGCGCCTGCCCCCGCGCATGAAGATCCGCCGGGGGGCTCCCCTGGAGCTCCCGCACATCATGCTCCTGATCGACGACCCCGGCCGGACGGTCATCGAGCCCGTGTACGAGGCCCGGGAGACCCTGAAGCCGATCTACGATTTCGAGCTGATGACCGGCTCCGGCCATGTCCGGGGCTGGCAGGTCCGGGGCGAGGCGGCCCTGGGCGGGATCGCGGACGCCCTGACCCGCCTGGCCGATCCGGCGGCGTACAAGCGGAAATACGGCAAGGACGGGGTCCTCCTGTTCGCGGTGGGGGACGGCAACCACTCCCTGGCCACGGCCAAGGCGGTCTGGGAGGAGATCAAGGGGGCGAACGCCGGGAAGCCCGGGATCGAGCGCCATCCCGCCCGCTGGGCCCTGGTGGAGCTGGTCAACATCTACGACGAGGGTCTGCCCTTCCACCCGATCCACCGGGTCCTCTTCCAGGCCGACGAGAAGACCTTCCTGGCGGAGCTGGCCGCGCACGGGGACTGCCGGGTCGAGGAGGCCTCCAAGGCCGCGGCGTTCGCGGCCGTGGACGAGGGGGCCGCGGAGCACCGCTTCGCCATCCTGACCGCGGGCGGGACCCGGCTGGTCCGCTTCCCCCGGCCCAAGGCCAACCTGGCCGCCGGGACCATCCAGGAGTTCCTGGACGGGTACCTGGCGAGGCACCCCGGGACCGGCATCGACTACATCCACGGCCGGGAAAGCCTGGAAACCCTGGCGGCCAAGCCCGGGAACCTCGGCATCTACCTGCCCCCCATCGACAAGGCCGGGTTCTTCGGCACCGTCATCCGGGACGGGGTGATGCCCAGAAAAACCTTCTCCATGGGCGAGGCGCCGGAAAAGCGGTTCTACATCGAGGCGCGGAAGATACTGCCGTAGGGGTCGTCCTTGACACCCCGCGGCGGCATGGTAAGATGGATCGATAAAGGGAAGAACCAACCGATCTCCAGGGATGGCCCGCGTACCGGAGCCCGAGGCTCCGGGGCGCTTCGGCCGCCCCGGACGGCCGTCTTTCCTTGATCAGTATCAAGCATCGAGTTCCAGGAGGTTTTCATGGTTATCCTGCTTGCGGACGCCTTCCTTCCCGACCTGCCGAAGCGCCTGGCGGCCTTCGGCGAGGTGACCCAGGACATGGGCCGCGTGGGGGAGGCGGAGGTGATGATCGTCCGGTCCAAGACCAAGGTCGGGAAGGACGTGATAGACAAGGCCCCGAAGCTCAAGTTCGTCATCCGCGGCGGCGTGGGGGTGGACACCATCGACGTCCCCTACGCGGAGTCTAAGAAGATCAAGGTGACGAACACCCCGGAAGCCTCCAGCGTGGCCGTGGCGGAGCTGGCCTTCTCCATGATGCTGGCCCTGGCCAGCCGGATCTGCGAGGCCGACGCCTCCATGAAGCAGGGCAAGTGGCTCAAGAAGGACCTGGAGCGGACGGAGCTCATGGGCAAAACCCTGGGCCTGGTCGGGATCGGCCGGATCGCCCGGGAAGTCGCCCTCCGGGCCAAGGCCTTCGGCATGGAGGTCATAGCCTTCGACAAGTTCGTGCCGAAGAGCGACGTCGCCGCGATGGTCTCCCTGGAGGAGGTCTGGGCCAAGTCGGACTACATCTCCCTCCACGTGCCCCTGACGGACGAGACCAAGGGCATGATCAACGCGGCGGCCATCGCCAAGATGAAGAAGGGCGTCCGCGTCGTGAACACCTGCCGCGGACAGGTCGTCTCCGAGGAGGACGTGGCCGCGGCCCTGGCCGACGGCCGCCTGGGCGGCTACGGGGCGGACGTGTTCTACTCCGAGCCCCCCGAGGGCTCGCCCCTGCTCTCGGCCCCCCGGACCGTCCTGGCGCCCCATCTGGGCGCCTCCACGGAGGAGAACCTGGCCCGACTGGGGGACTGCATCGTGGACAGGATGAAGGAATACGTGAAGAAGTGAATAGGTGAATACGTGAATAGGAGAGGGTCGGGTTTCCGTTCGTACGCCCTATTTACCCATTCACCTATTCACCCACCCTACTAGAAGGAGCCGAATATGAAACGCGTCATCAACTACAGCGCCGGACCCGCCGCAATTCCCGTCGAGGTCCTCGAGCAGGCCCGGGACGAGATGCTGGACTGGAACGGCACGGGCTGCTCCGTCATGGAGGTGTCCCACCGCGGCAAGGAGTACGACGCCCTCCACATGGAGACCATGGACCTGTTCCGGGAGATCGCCGGCCTCGGCAAGAACTACGAGGTCCTGTTCTGCACCGGCGGGGCCAGCACCCAGTTCCTCATGCTGCCCATGAACTACCTGGGCCCGGGCAAGGAAGCGGACTACGTGGTTACCGGCAACTGGTCCAAGGCCTCGATCAAGGAGGCCAAGCGCTTCGGCAAGATCACCTTCCCCGCCAACATGGAGCTGGAGGGTGAGCGCTTCGTGGCCATCCCTAAGCAGGGGGACCTCAAGCTGAACCCCGCGGCCGAGTACGTCCACTACACCAGCAACAACACGGTGGAAGGCACCGAGTGGCACTACATCCCCGACGTGAAGGGCAAGCCCCTGGTGTGCGACATGTCCTCGGACATCTTCAGCCGCCCCCTGGACTTCAACAAGTTCAGCCTGATCTACGCGGGCGCCCAGAAGAACCTCGGGCCCTCGGGGGTCACGGTCGTGGCGGTGCGAGACGACTTCCTGGCCAAGGCCCACGACGACCTGCCCACGATGATGTCCTACAAGGTGTTCAAGGACAAGTTCTCCATGCACAACACCCCGCCCTGCTTCTCCATCTACATCCTGAACCTGGTGCTCAAGTGGCTCAAGAAGAACGGCGGATTGGCGGCCATGGGCAAGACGAACGAGCGGAAGCAGAAGCTCCTCTACGCCGCCGTCGACGGGTCCAAGGGCTTCTACAAGGGCCTGGCGGAGGTGGATTCCCGGTCCTGGATGAACATCGACTTCAAGCTCCCCACCCCCGAGCTGGACGACAAGTTCGTCAAGGAGGCCAAGGCTGCGGGGATCGTCCAGACCAAGGGCTACCGGAGCATGGGCGGCATCCGCCTGTCCGCGTACAACGCGGTGTCCTTGAAGGACGTCGAGACCACCGTGGCGTTCATGCAGGACTTCATGGCGAAGAACGGGTAATACGTTAGCAGGATCTCACCACGGAGTCGCGCGAGGCCCGCACGGCGGGCCTCGCGGCGCCGAAGCGAGCTTCGGCGATCTTCTGTTCAACCAAACTCGGCGAAGCCCGAAGGGCTTCGCTGCCGCGAGGGCGGCTTTGCCGCCCTCGCGCGTCTCTGTGGTTGATTCCTGAAAAATCCTATTTCCGGATCCTCGCGCGAAGGGCGTCGATGCGGCCGCGCAAGCGCTCGGCGTCCTCCTTGGTAGCCCGTACGAAGGGGTTGCCCTCGGGGGATCCGCACACGGCCCGCAGTTCCTCGGGATTCCGGAAGGTGGCCCGTCGGAAGGGGTTGGAATAGTCCTTGGCCCGGCTCAGGTAGACCTGCTCCTCCACATACCGGGAACCCTCCTCCAGGAGGTCCAGGGCCTTGCCCAGCTCCCGGGGTCCGATCGAGGTCCAGCCCTCCAGGTCCCGGAGACAGGCCCAGGCGTGGCGGGCCTTGTCCACGGGGTACTCCGAGGCCAGGCGGCCGTAGGCGGCGTGGATCTCATCCCAGGATCCCAAGACCCCGGATCGTATCTCCGCGATCAGGGCTTCGACCTTGCGGGCCGGGACGATCTGGCCGCCCAGGTTCTCCCATTCGCGCTCACGGGGGCCGTCCAGGGCCTCCGCCGCGTCCGAGACCGTCATGTCCGGGCGGGCTTCGAAGTACGCGAGGATCTCCCGCACGGCATACCAGTGGAGCATCCGGCGGTAGGCCTTCCAGGCACGCCCCGCCTTGAGGATCAGGACCGGGCGCGTGGAGTTTTCCACCCCGTAGGCGTGGACCGCGACCTTGCCGTCCTCGGGTCCGGCCAGGAGGGCCCGGCCCCGCTCCCGGAGGGCCTCCGGCCCCGGGGCGGAGGGATCGCCGCCCTCCGCGAGGACCGCCGCCGTGCCCGCCCACTCCTCCAGGAGGACCCGGGCCCGGAGGATCTCCTCCGCGGTATCCGGGGCGAGGGGGGAGAGCTCCAGGGCCTGGACCTTCGTGATCCGCCTGTCCCGGGCGGCGAACTTGGATTCGTTCCGCAGGAGGGCGTAGAGGTTGTACATCCACCAGTACGCCGGGATCAGCTCGATCCGGTCCTTGGCGGGATTCTCGTTGACCAGGCAGAAGGGAAGGGGGATGTCCAGTTCTGCGGGGTAGTCGCCCTTGGACAGCAAGACGTAGGAGGCGAAGCGGCAGGAGTGCTTGAGGGAAGTGGACAGGCCGGGCCAGAAACCGCGGGCCGCCTGGATCTCCCCGTCGTTGGCCCGGGAATTGTGGTTCGAGCCGATGGTGCAGCCCGCGGCCAGGTTGGACTGGCCCTGGACCACGCTGGCGATCAGGAAGCTGGTGTTGTGGTGCTGTTCGTGGGCCGGGAAGATCAGGTTGTTGAGGAGTTCGCAGCAGGAGACGGTGGAGTTGTCCCCCAGGACGGAGTGGATCAGGCGGGCCCCGTACTTGAGGGCCGAGTTGTTGCCCATGATGAATCGTATGGCCTTGACCCCGTAGAAGGCCCGGCAGCCGTACCCGACGATGCCGTTGACCAGCTCCACGCCCTCCCCGATCTGGGTCCGCTCCGCCTCGCTGGAGTTGATGGTGATGTTCTTGAGCTTGTTGGCGCCCTTGATATAGGCGCAGTCCCCGATCCGGGCGTCCTTGATGATCCGGTTGTGCTTGAGCACGCTTCCCGCGCCGATCCGGCCGTAGCCGCCCCTCCGGTTCTCGAAGCCGGCCTGTGTCAGGGCCTTGAACCGTTCCATCAGGGCCGAATCGTCCCGACGCTTGGCCCATAGCCAGGCGTCGGCGCAGATCATCCCGTCGAAGGGCAGGACGGACCGGCCCCCGGCCTCGTTCATCAGGTCGATCCAGACCCGGACGGACTCCTCCTCCCCCTCCATCACGACCCCGTTGCCGAACTTGGCGTGGTTCGTGGCGTGTATTTCATTGTTGTTGAGGAGAATGCAGGAATCCCCGATCTGGTAGTGGGCTATGTAGTCGCAGTCGTGGATAGCGCAGAGGTCCCCGATGTCGCAGGCGACTATCCGGCTGTCCGTGATGCCCGCGGGGGTCTCCAAGTCGTGGTGGGACAGCACCACCCGTTCCAGCCGCCCGATGCGGACCAGGCCGGCGAAGTCGCAGCCCCGGATCAGGTCCGGGATGAAGGGGTCCCGCACCAAGATACCCGACCAGTCCGTGCAGGTATTCCCGTTCCGGGCCAGGGTTTCGATCTCCGCGGCCCGGAGGGGGCGGTACGAGTCCAAAGGCTTTCCCAGCGTGGAATTACGAAGATGGTACTCGTCCTTGCCGGGAGGCAGGAACCCGGAGGGGATGAAGGAGCGGCCGTATCCGGTCTCGTCCGAGAGGGTGATATCGTTCATGCCCGAAAGTGTATCCCGAAACGGGCGGGCTGGCCAGCGAGGCGGGCCGGTTGACAAAGAAAGCCCCTCCGGGACATGGTAAGCCATGTCGGTTCCCGAAATCCTGGCCGAAGATCCCATCGCGGTGGACGTGGAAAAAGCCGCGTACGAGATATTCCCCCTCCTGGTGCAGGCCGAAAACAGGGTCCTCCGCGAACAATACGCCACAGCCTTCGCCAATCTCCTGGGCAACCCCGGGGAGTTCTATACCATCGTCTCCGGGTCCATGGGCGAGCGCCTGGTCCACGTGGAACGGCTTCTGCACGCCTTCCGTGAAAACGTGGAACTCCTGATCCGCAAGACCTGGGTGGAGAAGCACGACGAGAAGAGCAAGGAAAAGGTCCACGAAGACCTCTCCGTCTTCGTACAGGAGTTCCAATCCGGGGCGGTGCGCAAGGCCTTCCCCCATTTCGTGTCCCTGAGCCTGGGTATAGCCCGGCTCCTCTTCGGGGCCCAGGCCCAGGCCCCGGACTTCCTGGAATACACCTTCCGGATCGATCCCAAGCTGGGGGTGTTCTACTGGTTTATCGGCCGCCTCAAGGAGCAGGAATCCGCCGAGGTCGCCGAGGACCTCCGGACCCTGGAGCTCCTCCTGGGGGTCTTCGCCCTGGCCTCCTTCTAAAGCCCATGCCCGACGCGGGGTCCCTCCGATCCGTCCGCCTGGACGAGGAAGCGGGGGAACTCGAGCTCATCGACCAGACCCTCCTGCCGAACCGGACCGTCCTCCTCCGGCTCTCGGATCCCCGGGACATCCGGGAGGCCATCTACAGTCTCCGGGTCCGGGGCGCCCCGGCCATCGGGATAGCGGCCGCCTACGGCGTCTACCTGGCGATCCGGAGAAGCGCAGCCCGGGATTGGGATGCCCTGGCCGTGGAATTCCGGGCCGCCAAGGGGCTCCTGGCCTCGGCCCGGCCGACCGCGGTCAACCTCTCCTGGGCCCTGGACCGCATGGAGCGGAGGCTGGATGCCGCCCGGGGCCGCCCCGTCGGAGAGGTCAAGAACGCCCTCCTCGAGGAGGCCGAGGCCGTCCGCGCCGAGGACGAGGAGGCCTGCCGCGCCATCGGGGAGAACGGGCTTTCGCTCCTGGGCCCCGGCTGGGGCATCCTGACCCACTGCAACGCGGGATGGCTGGCCACCTCCCGGTACGGGACCGCCCTGGCGCCCCTCTACCTGGGGGCCGAACGCGGCTACGGCTTCCGGGTCTTCGCGGACGAGACCCGGCCCCTGCTCCAGGGCGCCCGGCTGACCGCCTGGGAGCTGGATCGGGCCGGGATCGACCTGACCCTGATCTGCGACAACATGGCTTCCACCGTGATGAAGCGCGGCCTGGTGAAGGCCGTCCTGACGGGCTGCGACCGGGTGGCGGCCAACGGGGATGTCGCCAACAAGATCGGGACCTCCGGGGTCGCGGTCCTTGCCCGGCACTACGGGATCCCTTTCTACGTCCTGGGGCCCGTCTCGACCGTCGACCTGGCCTGCCCGACCGGGGCGGAAATCCCCGTGGAGGAACGCCCGGCTGAGGAAGTGACGGACCGGTGGTACGTCCGGAGGATGGCCCCGGAGGGTGTGAAGGTCCTCAATCCCGCCTTCGACGTCACCGACGCCGGGCTTATAACCGCCATCGTCACGGAGCGCGGCATCGCCCGACCCCCCTACGGGGATTCCCTGGCGCGGATCGTCCAGCCGTAAGCTCAGGCCCCCTGATTGCGCTTGGGCTGGAAGTGGCTGAACTCCATGCTGAAGCCCGCCCGCCCCTGGGTCACGGAGCGCAGGGCCGTGGTGAAGCCGAACATGACGGACAGGGGAGCCTCGGCGTGGATGGTGTCGCTGGCGGCCTTGGAGTCCGTGCCGTGGATCATCCCGCCCCGCTGGCTCACCAGGCTCATCGCCTCGCCCAGGAAGTCCGAGGGGGTGACGATGTCCACCTTCATGATGGGCTCCAGGAGGACCGGGGCGGCCTTCCGGCAGGCCTCGTCGAAGCCCAGGGCCGCGGCCGCCTGGAAGGCGTAGGGGCTGGCGGTCAGCTCGTCCCATTCCAGGTCCGTCAGGGTCACCCCCACGTCCACGCAGGGGTAGCCGAACTGGATCCCACCCGCGAAGGCGTTCGTGACCGCCGTCTCCACGGCCTCCCAGATCTCGTCCGGGACCTTGGGGTTCCGGATGTCCTTCCGGTAGAGGTTGCCCTCCCCCCGGGCCCGGGGTTCCACCCGCAGGGTGAGCCGGGCCGCGTTCTCCTTGCCCGCCAGGACCTTGCGGAAGGCCTCGGTGTGCTCCACCGCCTTGGTCACGGACTCCCGGTAGGTGACTTGAGGATTGCCCACCCGGGCGTCCACCTTGTAGTCCCGGATGATCCGGGTCACCAGGACGTCCAGGTGGAGTTCCCCCATGCCCTGGATGATGAGCTGGCCGGTCTCGTCGTTTTCCTTGCTGGTGAAGGTGGGATCCTCCAAGGACAGGAGGTCCAGGGTGGACTTGAGCTTGTCCCGGTCCGAGAGGGTCTTGGGCTCGATGGCCACGGAGATGACGGGCTCCGGGAAGTGCATCCGCTCCAGGACCACGGGCCAGCCCTCGGAGCCGATGGTGTCCCCGGTCTGGGCGGCTTTCATGCCCACGATCACGGCTATGTCCCCGGCGCCCACTTCGTCCAGGGGCTCGCTCTTGTTGGCGTGCATCCTGAGCAGGCGGGTGACCCGCTCGCGCTTCTTCTTGCCGATGTTGTAGACCGTGGAGGCGTTCTTGACGGAACCCGAGTACATCCGCACGAAGCATAGGGGACCGGCCTCCCGGTCGTACTGGACCTTGAACACGAGTCCCAGGGGATTCCCCGCGGACTCGCAGGGGACCTCGATGTCCTCCTCCTTCTTGAGGTGGAAGGCCCGGGCCGCGGGGACCTCGTGGGGGGAGGGGAGGTAGTCCACCACCGCGTCCAACAGGGCCTGGACGCCGATGTTGCGACGGCTGGCCCCGCAGAGGACCGGGACGATGTTCCGGGCCAGGGTCTGTTTCCGGATCTCCCGGCGGAGGAGTTCGGGCGGGACCTCGCCGCCGGCCAGGAAGAGCTCCGCGATCTCGTCGGACCAGGTCCCCAGGGAGTCCATCAGCTTTTCCCGCCAGGCGTCCGCCTCCGTGGCCCGCTCGGGGGACAGAGGCGTCCGGGTGATGTGCTGGCCTCCTTCGGCTGCGTCCCAGCGGAGTTCCTCCCGGGCGAGGAGGTCCACCATGCCCTCGAAGGCACCTTCCCGGCCGATCGGGATGGCCACCGGGACGGGATTGGCTCCCAGCTTGGTCCGCATGTCCTCCAGGACGGCGAAGAAATCGGCTCCCAGACGGTCCATCTTGTTCACGTAGGCGATGCGGGGGACGTGGTAGCGGTCCGCCTGGTGCCAGACCGTCTCGCTCTGGGGTTCCACGCCGCCCACGGCGCAGAATACGGCTACGGCCCCGTCCAGGACCCGCAGGGACCGCTCCACCTCGGCGGTGAAGTCCACGTGGCCCGGGGTGTCGATGATGTTGATCTGGTGGTTCCGCCAGAAGGTGGTGGTGGCGGCGCTGGTGATCGTGATCCCCCGCTCCTGCTCCTGCTCCATCCAGTCCATGGTGGCTTCCCCGTCGTCCACCTCCCCCAGGCGGTAGGTCTTGCCGGAGTAGTAGAGGATGCGCTCGGTAGTGGTGGTCTTGCCCGCGTCGATGTGGGCCATGATGCCGATGTTGCGCGTCGTGTCGAGGTCCATGGGATGCTCCAGGATAAGGATTCCGCTCGACAGCCTCGAAAGGGAAAGCCGGCCGCGGGATAACTTACGGTACTATATACGAAATACCGCAGGGTTTTCAAGGACGGGAAAGTGTGATAAGGTGTCCCCATGCCTTCTTCCCTCGAACTCCTCGCCCCCGCGGGTAACCCCGAAGCCCTGGACGCCGCCGTCGGCGAGGGCGCCGACGCCGTCTACCTGGGCCTGCGCTCCTTCAACGCCCGCATGAGGTCGGCCAACTTCGCCTACAACCAGTTCGAGGCCGCCGTGGAGGTCCTGCACAAGCAGTCCAAGCGGGTCTACGTCACGGTGAACACCGTCTTCGAGGAACGGGAAGCGGACCGGATGTACCAGTTCCTCCAGTACCTGGACAAGGTGGGGCCCGACGGCATCATCGTCCAGGACTTCGGGGTGGTGAAGATGGCCCGGGATCATTTTCCCTCCCTGCGCCTTCACGCCTCCACCCAGATGAACGTGGCCGGCGCCGCGGGGGCCAACCAGCTTTCCCGCTGGGGCTTCAAACGGGTTGTCCTGGCCCGGGAGCTGTCCCTGGACGAGATAGCCGCCGTGCGGAGGTCCACGAACCTGGAGCTGGAGACCTTCGTGCACGGGGCCCTCTGCGTCAGCGTCTCCGGGCTCTGCCTCTTCTCCAGCTGGCTGGGGGGCAAGAGCGCCAACCGGGGAGGCTGCGCCCAGGCCTGCCGCCGCCTCTATTCCAACGACCGGGAGACGGGCTACTACTTCTCCCCCGACGACCTGGAGCTCATCGCCCGGGTGCCGGACCTGGCGGAGGCGGGGGTCTCGGCCCTCAAGATCGAGGGACGCATGAAGAGCTCCGAGTACGTCGGCACCGTGGTGGGCGCCTACCGGTACATGATCGACAACTACCGGCTCGACCCCGAGCGCGCCTTGGCCAAGGCCCAGGGGATGCTCCGCAACGACTTCGCCCGGCGCAAGACCACCTACTGGTTCGAGGGGACCGCCGCCCCCGACTTCATCCGGCCCGACCAGGCGGGGGGCACGGGCATCCCCCTGGGCAAGGTGCGGGAAGTCCGCGCCTTCGAGGGCAAGCTCGAGGGCCGCTGGGCCCTGCTCAACACCTTCGAGGGGATCGCGGAGGGCGACTCCGTCCGGGTCCATCGGGCGGACGATTCCGGCCGGGAGACCGGCAAGGTCAAGGAAGTGCTGCAGAAGGCCGAGGGGATGTATCTCCGGTTGGAGCTGCCCTTCCGCCAGAACGACCAGGTCTACCTGATCCAGACCCGCAGCATGGCCCGCAGGTACAAGAGCGTCCTGCCCTCCAGCCTGGAGCGTTTCCGGCGCTTCCCCAGCTACGACTCCGCCCCCCGGGTGGAGTTCCCCAAGCTCCCCGCGGAGCGGCTGGACTCGTTCCCCGCGGGGATCTACGCCCTGGTCGGCCGGACGGCGGATCTCCACGTCCTCCTGGCTTCCCGGCCCGTGAAGGCCATGCTCCGGTTGAACCGGCGCACCGCCGCGGATCTTAGGGCCTCGGAGAGCGGAGCGCCTTTCAAGAAGGATTCCCTGGTACTCTGGCTGGATCCCTTCTTCCCGGAGGGCGACGCCGCGTGGCTGGCGGAGGAGTTGGACTATTGGATCTCCCGGGGTCAGCGGTTCTTCGTGGTCAACAACCTCGGCCACCTCAACCTGCTCAAGAACCGGGGGGTGGTCCTGGCCGCGGGGCCCTGGCTCTACGCCTTCAACGTACGGGCCGCCGCCTTCCTCTTCGAGAACGGGGTGGACTGCCTGATCCCGCCCCACGAGATCTCCAAGCAGGCCCTCCAGCAGATCGCCGAGGTCATCCCTCCCCGGGCGATCATGCCCCTGGCCTTCTCCTTCCCGCCCCTGTTCACGATCCGGTCCGACCTGGCTTCGGAGTACAAGTTCCGGAATTTCTCCGACAAGGAGGGGACCGCCTACGAACTCGTTCGGGACGGCACCGGGAGCGCGGTCATCCCCTCCCGGCCCCTGTCCCTGACGGACCGGGTCCCCTTCCTGCAGAAGGACGGGTACGAGAAGTTCCTCCTGGACTTCGGACACATGGAGCTGGCCAAGCCCATGTACAAGCAGGTCTTCCAGGCCGCCCGGGAAGGCATCGTTCTGCCCGAGACGGGCCGCTTCAACTGGAAGAGCGGGTTCTGGAACCCCGACGAGGGATCCCCGGCCCGGGACGATTCCAAGGGAGGCCCGGGGCGCCGAACCGCGGGCGCGGGAACCAGGTCCGGCGGGCCGGGCCGGTCCGCGACGGCCGGGAGGGTCGGACGATCGGCCGGACGGGACGCCTCGGACCGCCCGGATGCGGCGGGGAAACCCGGAACCCGCCGGCCCCGAAGCGGGCCGGAAAGCGGGACCTCGGACAGAAAACCCGCGCGGGGCGGCCGCCGTCCCGCCGGACGGGGACCCTCGGCCGGTCCGGGGACAGGCTCCGGGTCCGGACCCTCCCGGGACCGGAAACCCCGGACCGGCCCGAAGCGCCCCGGCGCGGGCAGGAAATCCCGGGATTAGCCGCGCCCCGGCCTTACAGGGTGCGGACATGCTTCGAGTTTGTCAGCACCCTGCGAATCCACACGGTTCCGAAAAAACCTTCTTGACGAATATCCAAACCGGGTGTAGTCTAAACCCGTTGTTTCAATAACCGATATTCAGTTTCTTATAGAGAAACAAGCCCTGTTCCCGATAGGTCGTACATGAGCGGATCCACGGTCAAGGCATTCGAGCTGCTGACATACCTCTCCCGAGCCGGAGAAGCGGTCACTCTGGCCCGGATCTCCCGGGAGACGGGCTGGGACAAGGCCACCGCCCTCCGGTACCTGGGATCCCTGGCCGAGGCCGGGGCCGTGGAGAAGCGGGAGAACGGCTGGGTCTTGGGCTTGGCCCTGATCGAGCTGGCCAGCCGGGTTCCGGTGTCGGAGAACGTCGCGGCCCGGGCCCGGGCCGTCCTGGAGCGCCTGGCCCGGGAGACCGGGGAGACTATAAACCTCGGCTCCTGGAGCAACGGCGGGGCGTATTACCTGGCCAAGGCGGACGGCGGGCGCAACCTCCGTCTGCGCACGAGCCCGGGTGACCGCCTGCCCCTCCACTGTACCGCGGTGGGCAAGGCGATCCTGGCCACCCTGGATTCGGCCTACCTGGAGGATTTCCTCCAGCAGGCGCCGTACCCGAGGCTGACCCCCACCACCATCACGGAGGCACAGGCCTTCCGGGAGGAGATCGGCCAGGTTCGGAACGTGGGGTACGCCATGGACCGGGAGGAGTACGAGCCGGGCCTGGTCTGCATCGCGGTGCCCATGGAAATCCCCGCCCTGGGGTTCCTGGGAGCCGTGAGCGTGTCCGGCCCCTCGGTGCGGATGCGGGACCCCTTCGGGTCCATCCTGGACCTGCTGCGGGCCGCGTCCCGGGACATCGTCGCGGCCGTCACGGCTGCCCAGACCGGGGAGGCCGGGGAGGATTGAGGGAGGCCGGGGCCGCGTGGACGCGCGGAGGCCCGGCAGGCTGTCGAAATGCTTACGTATTTCAACAACCTACTACGTTGTTCGGTGCGCGGGAAGGCCGTCGGCCGGCCCGCGATTCCGATAGGGGGATTCTGGGGGCTTCCGGACGTCGTTCGGGAGCCCCCGCTTTTTCTCCGGCGCGGTCAGAAGACCTCCGCCGGCTCCTCCTTGCGTGCCCGGGACGAGGGGGGACGCTCCCCGGAGGCGTCGTCCTTCATCTGCGGCTTGAACTCCACGTGCTCCGCCACGATTTTGACCTTGTTGTGCGACTTCCCCTCCCCGTCGTTCCACCGGTCCTGCTTGAGCCTCCCAACGACCCGTACCCCCCGCCCCTTCTTGAGGGTGTCCCCACAGGTCTGGGCCAGCTTGGACCAGGCCTCCACGTCGAAGAAGGACACCTCCTTCTCCAGCTGGTCGTTCTGCTTGTACCACCGGTTGCTGGCCACCGAGAAGGTGCAGACCGGGGTTCCCGAGGGGGTGGCCTTGAGGTCCGGGTCCCTCACCAGGTTCCCTTCCAGCAGGATCGAATTCAGGTTGTTCATGCCCTCTCCTTCCGCGCGGCATCCGCGCGACCTGTCCCGCCCCGCGGGGCGGTCCGCCGGCCGGGGACCGGGCCCCGCGCCCCGTCCCTTTCGCCGGCGGGGTAGTACCGCCGGGAACCCCGAGTTCGCTTGCGTCCCGGAGGGAAATCGAGCCCGGCCGCTCGGGGGCGGCGGGCGGACCGAACGCCGGGGCGGCTTGGACGGCGCGGGCCCCCGGGCTATACTGATCCGCATGGATCCATCCCGCCCCGGCCGAGCCCGGCCCCTGTCTGCCGCCCTTCGGATCGCAGTCTTCGCGGCGACCCTGGCTTCCTGCGCGGGCCGCGGCGGAAGCCCTTCCGCCAAGGACGCCGCCTACCCCTTCCCGGAGCGGGAGACCTACGCCCCCGCCGTCCCCACGAAGCTCCAGACGGCGGTGGTTTCCGGCGGGCTCTCCCTGGTCGGCAGGAGCGAACTCGTGGTGAACGGGACCCGGTACCCCATGGACTGTACGGGGGTGGTCCGGGCGGCCTACGCCTTCGGGGGGATGGACCTGGCGTACCGCTTCGCCTTTTATCCGGGCAACGGGGTGGCCCGGCTCTACGGGACCCTCCGGGACGCGGGGCTCCTGTACTCGACCCGCTATCCCGCCCCCGGGGACCTCGTGTTCTGGGACGATACCTACGACGCGAACGGGAACGGCCGGGCCGACGACCCGCTCACCCACGTGGGCATGGTCGTGGAGGTCGACGAGGAGGGGACCGTCTCCTACCTCCACCACAACTACCGCCGGGGTCCCGTGGTGGAGCGGATGAACCTGATCCATCCCGGCGTGGAAACCCTCTTCGTGAAGGGGGTCTCCGTGACGGTCAACTCGCCGTTGCGCATGCGGGGCTCTCCCCCGGGACCGGGGACCACCGCGGGGGAGCTCTTCCGGGTCTTCGGGGCGGCGTATAAGCTTTCCCGATAAGTCCGACAGGATGAACAGGATGGAGTAGAATGAAGGAATTCTTCTTGACAGATATGTTAAAAGTAACATAGTATAATAATAACTAAGTTGCCAGGGGGCTATTATGTCCATCCAGCACGCGATCCTGGGCTTCCTGAGCTGGAAACCCCATACGGGGTACGAGCTCAAGAAGGTCTTCGCGGATTCCCTGTCCTTCCACTGGTCCGGGAACAACAACCAGATCTACGGGACCCTCATCAAGCTCCACCAGGAAGGCCTGGTCACCAACGAGGTGGTCTACCAGGACAAGTACCCCGCCCGCAAGGTCTATACGGTGACTCCGAAGGGCCTGGAAACCCTGCGGGCCTGGCTGGGCTCGGAGCCGGAGCTCCCGGAGCTCCGCAACGCCTTCCACATCCAGCTGGCCTGGGCGGACCTCCTGGGGGATCCGGAGCTCTACGCCCTCCTGGGGCGCTACGAAAGCGCCCTGGAAACCCGGCTGCTCATGGCCCGGGAGACGACGCGGCGCGGCCGTCCGTCTCCGAACCGGTCTCGGAGGGAGGCCTTCCTCTGGAGGAGCATCGAGGAAAACCATCTTGGGCACCTGGAGTCCGAACTGGCCTGGGCCCGGGGCGTGCGGGAGGGGCTGGGAAACCTGCGGTACGACCCCGCCCGGGAGGGCTCGAAATGAGGACGGAGCAGAAGTCGGTCTTCAAATCCGAGGAAGGCCGCCGGGCGGTGCTCGCGAAGTACGACGAGGTACTGGAGCGCTGGCCCGAGCCCGGTTCGGTCCGGGACGTCCCGACCCGCCACGGCCGGACCCGGGTCGTTCTCTCGGGCCCCGAGGGGGCCCCGCCGGCCGTCCTGCTCCACGGCTCGGCCTCCAACGCCGTGTCCTGGCTGGGGGAGGCGGAGATCCTGTCCCGGGACTTCCGGGTCATTGCGCCGGACCTGCCCGGGGAACCCGGGTACAGCGAGGAAATCCGGTTCCCCTTGGCGGGTCCGGCCCCGGAGGAGTGGCTGGACGACGTTTTAGCGGGCCTCGGCCTTGAGCGGATCCTCCTGGCGGGGATGTCCCTGGGCGGGTGGGCGGCCCTGCGCTACGCCTCCCGCCGTCCCGGGCGGGTGGAGCGCCTGGTCCTGCTCTGTCCCTCCGGGGCCGCCCCGGCCCGGGCTTCGTTCCTGCTCAAGTCCGTCCTCTATCTCGCCCAAGGCCGGAAGGGGGTGGAGAACCTGGCCCGTCTGGTCTACGGGAACGCCGAGGTCCCCCGGGAGGCGGTAGACTTCACCGTCCTCATGATGGAGTCCTTCCGGCCCCGGATGGAGGCGCCTCCTGTCCTTGCCGACGCCGAGCTGGCCCGGATACCCTGTCCGGTCCTCTACGTCGGGGGACTGAAAGATGCCCTCCTGCGTACCCGGGAATCCGCCGAACGCCTGGCCCGGCTCCTGCCGGACTTCCGGGCGGAACTCGACCCCGAGGCCGGCCACGTTCTTCCCGGCCGAGGCGGGCTTATTTCGAAGTTTTTCGGGGGCGATCCCTCCCCCTGAATCCCGAGTCCTGGGTCCTGTGTCCTGACTACCGCCGTCCTTCGCCTTGAAACCATCCGGGTATGAGGGTATTTTAAGAAGGAGGAGGAACCATGCTGGACTTTTTGGTGAAAGGCGGCCCCGTCCTGTGGGTGATCATCGCCCTCTCGGTGGCGGGCACGGCGATAATCCTGGAGCGGCTCCTCTACTTCCGCCGGATCAACACCGACGAGGAGAAACTCTTCCTGCGCGTGAAGTCCTCGGTGGAGAAGGGTCACTTCGACGAAGCCCTGGCCATCTGCGACAACAACCTCTCCCCCCTGTCCGGGCTCATCCGGGTGGGGATCGAGCACCGGGGCTACGCCGAGACGGTCCAGAAGGATGTGCTCAAGGACGCGGCCAACCAGGAGATCCCCCAGCTGGAGAAGAACGTCTCCGCCCTGGGCACCATCGCCCACATCGCCCCCCTGCTGGGCCTGCTGGGCACCGTGACCGGCACCATGAAGGCCTTCGGCGTCCTGGGGCAGTTCGGAGCGGTCAGCGATCCCTCGGTCCTGGCCAAGGGCGTATCCGAGGCCCTGATCACCACCGTGGCGGGGATCGTGGTGGCCGTGCCGGCGGTGATCTTCTACAACTATCTGGTGACCAAGGTGAACCTGATCCTCATCAAGATGGAGAACCAGGTGAACACTCTGATCCTGATGATCAATTCCGTGGGCCGGCCCGCCGCCTCCGCCCGCTCCGAATCGGCCGCGAGGCCCGAATCGGCCGGCAGGCCCGAATCGGCCGGCAGGCCCGAATCGGCCGGCAGGCCGATGGACGCGTCCCGGGGGGTCTCCGCCCTTTCGGACTGGAAGACACGTAAGACCCGGGAGGGCGGCTCATGATCATCGAGCGGCGCCTGAAGCCCCGGCACACGGTGGACCTCACGCCCCTGATCGACGTGGTCTTCCAGCTGGTCATCTTCTTCATGATCTCCAGCACCTTCAAGGTGACCCCGGGGATCCGGCTTGAGCTTCCCCAGTCGGCCACGGCCGAGTCCGTACCCCTGACGGAGATCCACATCCTGGCGGTGTCGGAGGGGGAGATCTACCTGAACAAGCAGCAGACCTCCCTGGAGGGCCTGCCGGTCCTCCTGGCCAAGGCGGTCGAGGGACGGGCCCCGGACCAGATGCGGGCCGTCCTGGAAGGCGACCAGGGGACCAGCTACCAACTCATGGTGTCCGTGCTGGACGCCCTCCGGAAGAACGGGATCGAGGGGGTCGGCCTGGCAACCAAGCCGAACAAGGGGCCGAAATGACCGCCCTGAACGCGGACCCCCGACAGGCCTACCTGCGGGCGGAGGCGAAACGCCGTTCCCTGGTTTCCTTCGGTGCCTCCGCGGTCCTGTATCTGCTGGCCCTGATGATCCTTTGGATCGCGGGACTGCTCCGCCCCGTCGAGTACTCCGAGTACGCGGGCCCCGTCCTCATCCGGCTCGGGACTCCGGAGGGAACGGAGGTCCCCGCTCCGGCCCTGCCCCCGGTCCCCGACCCCGTGCCCGAGGCCGTCCGTCCCCCCGAGCCGACCCCGGCCCCCGCGGCCTCGGTTCCCGCGCCTTCCCCGTCCCAGACAGCCCGGGTACCGGCGGCCCAGACACCGGCCTCCCCGCCCCCGTCCCCCACCCCCATCGTCCCCTCCACCGAGGGAGCCGTCGCGGGACCCATCCGGGGGGAGGAGCACGGGAATTCCCACGAGACCACCTTCGACGCGACGGAAGGGAGGGTGGGGCGGAGCCTCTACGTGCCGATCTGGACGTTCATGCCCCTGCCCCGGTCCGTTGAGGACCGGGTCTACAATCGTATCCAGGGGGACGGATTCCGCACGGCCGTCGAGCAGAAGACCCGGTTCCGCAACTACTACGAGTTCGAGTCTTCGACCTGGAAGCTCAAGCAGGACGTGCCCCCGGACCAGCGCCAGGGTGTCTGGCTGATCCTCGAAGGCGCCGGCTACGACCTTTCCCGGGCGGACTACAAGACCGGGCGGGTGCTGTCCCCGATCCAGATCCGCTTCAAGGTGGGACCCGTCCAGGGAAACCGGTCGCCGGTACTGGAATCCGCGGAGCTCGTCGTGTCTTCCGGGGATCCCGAGATCGACACGGCCGTCCTGTTCGGCTTCCGCCGGGCTTCCTTCTCCAACGACTCCAGCCGCAGCGTGATGGGAACCTTCCTGTACAGGTTCTGATGCCGAGCCTTCAGGAATCCCTGTTCAGCTTCCCGTCCGCCGAACAGGTTCCCATCCTCGCCCTCTCCGGGGGCGGGGGCAAGACCACGGCCCTCTTCGGCCTGGCCGATGAACTGTCGGCACGGGGCGCCCGGGTCCTGGTGACCACGACCACCCGCATCCGGGACCCCCGGGCCGAGGGGCGGGGTTTCGACCG
Organism: Spirochaetota bacterium; assembly: GCA_022703505.1. Classification (GTDB taxonomy): domain Bacteria; phylum Spirochaetota; class Spirochaetia; order Treponematales; family UBA12059; genus JAAYUR01. The sequence goes on from JAKLDN010000002.1 coordinate 342,925, forward strand.
GTTCCTGGAGATTCCGGGCGCGTACGCTACGAGCGAGGCGACCGCCGCCGTTCCCTTGGCGGCCGGACTCGCCGCAGACCCAGCGGCTGCGGCCCCGCCGGGCCGCGGCCCGGTCACGGTCCTCTGCGCGGGGGTCGAGGGCGGGAAGCTGGTCGGCCTCGACCCGGGGATCTTCCCGGCCTTGGCCGCCTCGGGCCGCTGGGACGCGATCCTGGTCGAGGCGGACGGTGCCCGGATGCGGCCGGTCAAGGCTCCGGCTCCCTACGAACCCGTGTGGCCCGCCGGCACGACGTCGGCCCTCGGCGTGGTCGGCCTGGACTGCCTGGGCCGCCCCCTGGACGACCGCGTCGCACACCGGCCGGAACTCCTGGGGGCGCTCGTCGGCCTGGAACCCGGGGGTACGATCGAACTCGGGCACCTCCTGCGCCTGGCCCGGCATCCGGAGGGCCTCTTCCGGGGCGTGCCGGGGGGAGCCCGGCGGATCCTGGTCCTGAACAAGGCGGACCTGAGGCCGGACCTGGATCCGGGTGCCCTCGCGGACCGGACGGCGGCGGGCCTGGCGGAGCCGGGGCCGGCCGCCCCGACCGGATCGGCCCTCCGGCCCGGTCCCGGTACGCCGGGGATCGATCTCGTCCTGGTCTGTTCCCTGGGGGACCCGGATCCCCGCCGGCGGGTACGGGCTGCGCACAAGGTTGCCGGGGTGTTCAAAAGGAGAGAACCATGAACCTGTACCGCATCGCCGCGGACCTGGAGGACCGGAACCGGCCCTTCGTCCTGGCCACGATCGTCGAATCCTCGGGGTCCACGCCCCGGAGCCGCGCCAAGATGATCATCGAAGCCGACGGGACCTGCCACGGGACCATCGGCGGGGGCCGGGTGGAGTCCCGGGTGATCGAGGAGGCCCGGGCCTGCATGGCCTCGGGGAGGCCGAGGACCCTGGAGTTCGACCTGACCGGATCCGGCCCGGACCCGGATCCGATGATCTGCGGGGGGAGGATGACGGTCCTCCTGGAGCCCGGGGACCGGAAGCCCCGGCTCCTCCTGGTCGGCGCGGGACACGTGAACCTGGCGGTGGCCCGGGCGGCGGCCCCCCTGGGCTTCCGGATCGCCGTGGTCGACGACCGGCCGGACCTGGTCACGGCGGAACGCTTTCCCATGGCCTCGGAATTGTTCTCGGGTCCGACCCTCCGGGAAGCCCTGGGGGCCGCGCTCCCGGCCGACTCGGCCCTCGCCGCCTCGGTTCCGGCCGAGGGGAACTCCGTGCTCATCGCCACGGCCTCCCACGCCTCGGACGAGGAGGCCCTGCGCCATTGTATCGACAAGCCCTGCGCCTACCTGGGCATGCTGGGGAGCCGCCGAAAGACCCGGGTCCTTCTGTCCCGCCTGGCGGAATCCGGCGTCCCCGAGGAGGCCCTGGCCCGGGTCCGGGCCCCCGTGGGCCTGGACATCGGGGCGGAAACCCCCGAGGAGATCGCGGTCTCCATCCTGGGGGAGATCCTGGCGGAGCGCTCCGGCCGGGGCGGGGGTCCCCTGGCGGGCCGGGAGGGCGACCTGGTCGTGGTGCGCGGGGCCGGGGACCTGGCCACGGGGGTCATCCTGCGGCTGGTCCGCTCGGGATTTCGGGTGGTCGCCCTGGAGTCGCCCCGGCCCACGGCCATCCGCAGGACCGTGGCCTTCTCGGAGGCGGTCTACGACGGGTCCGCGGAGGTCGAGGGATTGCGGGCCCGCCGTGCCGAGGGCCTGGCGGAAGTCCGGGCCGCCCTGGCGGAGGGGGTGGTGCCGGTCGTGGTGGACCCCGAGGCCGCCCTGGTCCCGGCCCTCCGCCCGGCTGTCCTGGTGGACGCCATCCTGGCCAAGCGGAACCTGGGCACCCGGGTCGGCCAGGCCCCCGCGGTGATCGCCCTGGGCCCCGGCTTCGAGGCGGGCCGGGACGCGGACGCGGTCGTGGAGACCGCCCGCGGGCACGACCTGGGCCGGGTCATCCTTTCCGGTTCCGCGGCCCCGAACACGGGGGTCCCCGGGGAGGTCGGGGGCAAGTCCGCCGAGAGGGTAGTCCGTGCCCCTGTAGCCGGGGAGGTGATCGCGGTTCGTTCCATCGGGGATCCGGTCCGGGCGGGGGAACCCCTCCTCCTGATCGAGACCCCTTCGGGCCGTGTTTCCGTGCCCTCCCCCCTGGACGGGACCCTGCGGGGCCTCATACGCCCGGGGATCGAGGCGGCCGAGGGGGAGAAGATCGCGGACGTGGACCCCCGGGGCCGGCCGGAGTACTGCCGCACCGTGTCCGACAAGGCCCGGGCCGTGGCGGGCGGGGTCCTGGAGGCCCTGTTGTACCTGCGGGGGCGGACGAAATAGCGGCCGACGGTTCCCCCGGCTTGGGAATCTCGCTATACTGCCATTCCGTATGGACACCTTCGACGTAGTCATCGTGGGCTCCGGGCCCGCGGGCCTGGGGGCCGCCTTCGAGATCTCTTCCCGTGACCCGGGGCGCTCGATCCTCATGATCGACAAGGAGCCCTTCTCCACCGGGGGCCTGCGGAACGACTGCAAGATGAACTTCACCTGGCCCATCGGCTTTCCGGAGAACGTCTGGACCGAGGCCGACGGGCTTTCCTACCTGGCCCGGGTGGAGTCCTTCCTGAAGCCGGACCTGATGGACCGGCGGAACATGGACATCTACGCACGGAGGGCCTCCAAGCTGGGGGTCCGGCTTCTGGAGGTCCGCCAGGCCCACCTGGGCACGGACGGGGGGCTGGCCCTGATCAAGGACCTGACCGCGGAGCTGGCCCGCCGGGGGGTGTCCATCTCCCTGGGGGAGACCGCCGGGCGCGTCGAGGCCGAGGGCCGGATCCTGGTGACGGACAGGCGGGAGGTCGGGTACCGGGACCTCATCCTGGCCCCGGGCCGGGGGGGCTTCTCCTTCCTTCGGCACATGATGAACGACCTGGGGATCCCCTTCCAGGACAACGCCGTGGACATCGGGGTCCGGGTGGAGCTCAAGGAGGAGCGGTACGCCATCGTCCGGGACTACTACGACCCCAAGTTCCTCTTCCCCAAGAAGACCCGCACCTTCTGCACGAACTCCCGCTGCGCCCACGTGGTCCAGGAAAAATACGTCACCGACGACGGGAGGATCTGGTACTCCGCCAACGGCCACGCGTACTCCGCATCCCGGCCGGCCAACGGCTTGGCGAACTTCGCCCTCCTCAAGACCGTCACCCTGACCCAACCCCTGGCCTCGGGCCAGGACTACGCCTCCATGCTGGGGGTCCAGGCCTCCCTGATCGGGGGCGGGCATCCCATCATGCAGAGGGTGGGGGACTTCCGCCTGGGCAAGCGCTCCACCCGGGAGGGCTTTTCCGGGGACCTCTACGACTTCGAGCCGACCCTGCCCTCCGCCTGCCCCGGAGACCTGGGGCTCTCGGTCCCCGCCAAGGTACTGCGGTCCGTCTGGAACGCCCTGAAGCTCCTGGACACCATCGTGCCCGGGGTCCTGCACCCCAGCACCATCCTCTACTACCCGGAGATCAAGCTGTACGCCAACCGACCTGTCTTCCGGGACGACTCGTTCCAGGCGGCCCCGGGGATCCGACTGGTCGGGGACGGGGCGGGGACCAGCCGGGGCATCACCGGGGCCTGGGCCTCGGGGATCCGGGCGGCGGACGGGATCCTCGCAGGTTGTTGAAGTACTCGAAGCATTTCAACACCCTGCTAGGGGCCGCATAGGCGCCCCTCCCCTCGGCCGGCGTATCTGCCCCGGGGCTGGCATGCCGAGGCGGCATCCGCTAAGCTTTCCGCATGGATGAATCGGCCGATCCCCGTGAGGACCCCCCGGACCCGGCCGCCGCCGTTTCGGCGCCGCGGCTTCCGAACCGGGGGGCCTGTCTCAGCGCATCCGCCCTGGCCGGCTCTTCGGCCCTGGCCGTCTACGCCTTCCTTGCGCAGGAAGGTGCGGCCCGTACGGCCTTCGGCCTGCTCCACTCCCTGCAGACCCTGTTCTGGCTGGGCGGCCTGGCGGTCTTTCTACTCCGACCCTCGTACAACCGAAGGACGCCCTACGCGCGGTTTTCCGGCATCGCCGGGGGAGTCCTCCTCGGGATCTCCCTGGCCTACGGCGCGGCCGCAGCCTGGACCGGCGCGGGATTCCCCATCTGGGCGGCCTTCGCGGTCGCGGGCCTGTCCCTCGCCCGGCTTCCCCGGGGATACCGCGGCGCCTATGCCCTCCTGGCGGGCACGGCTCTTTCGCTCCTCTCCTTTTACCTACGTGGAGTCCAGGCCCTGCGCGCGGATCTCGTATACCTCCTGGCACCCCTGGCTCTGGGTCATGCGGCGGGATCCTTCGTGGATCGGATCCGCACGGAGGCGGACCTGTCCCTCAAGGATCTCAAGTCCCAGAACGAGGAGCTGGAGGAACTCGCCTACCGGGATCCCCTGACGGGGCTCTACAATCGACGGTTCGGGCTTGAAAGCCTCGGGAACGCCATCTCCTTCGCGCAGCGGTATAAGCAGGAACTCCACATCTTCTTGCTGGATCTCGACCACTTCAAGAGAGTGAACGACGAACTGGGACATCCCGCGGGAGACCGGGTCCTTGTGCAGCTGGCCCAATTGCTCCGCAAGGCGCTCCGGGAGAGCGATATCGTCGCCCGGATCGGGGGGGAGGAATTCCTGGTGATCCTGCCCGTTTCCAGGGCGGAACTGGTCCATGGAGCGGCGAACCGCATCCGGGACATCACGGCCCGGACGACCTTCGAGCCGGTGCCCTGGCAGGTGACCGTGAGCATCGGGGTGACCGGCCTTCGGGAGGGCGACACCCCGGAATCGATGCTTTCCCGGGCGGACCGGTTCCTCTACGATTCCAAGCGGGGCGGCCGGAACCGGGTCACCGGCTCCTAGGAGCCTGTCGGACTTGTGCATTTTTAGCGCCGATAGGCGCTAAAAATCCCGATTATGCGGCTCCTAGGTGTCCTGTTCTACAGGATGCGGGTCAGGATGGCCACGTAGGCCACGGCCGCGACCAGGAATAGCCCGAGGGGCGCCGCGAAGCGGCGGATGGTCCGGGGCAGGGTGGCCTTGAAGTGCTCCGCGCTCACGACCATGCAGACGTGCAGGGGGGACACCATCATCCCGGCGAACCCGAAGGCCGCGACCAGGGCCACGATGGGATCCAGGGCCAGGGAGCCGAAGGAGCCCGCCCGGAAGAGTCCCAGCACGATGGGCAGGGAAAGTCCCACGTAGCCGAACCCCACCCCGGTGACCAGCCCGGAGATCAGGGGCAGGAGAGCCGCCACAGCCAGGGGCGGGATGCCCGCGGCCGCGAGTTCGGAGGCGGCGGATTGGGCCGCTCCCCCCTCCGACAGGAGGGCGGAGAAGACGCGGATGCCCGCCACGACCCCCGCCAGCTTCAGGGTTCCCGGGTTGAAGGTATCCTTCCAGACGGCCCGGCCGCGGTTCCGGACGGCGACGTAGGCCATGCCCGCGCCGATCCCCGTGAGGATGGGGAAGTAGCGGCCGGCCAGGGCGGAGACGGGACCGGGTAGACCCAGGGACGGCCCCAGGGCCCGCCAGGCCAGATCCAGGGCCGCATAGACCCCCAGGATCAGGATGAGGGGAGCGAACCCCGCGATCACCTCGCCCGCTCCGGTCCTCGGCGCGGCAGCGGATCCCGGACCGGTCCGCTCCGGGGAGGGCGTCCCCGCGGCGCCGCGTCCGGGGAGTTTCAGCAGGAAGAGCCAGCCCAGGAAGACCATGGTCGGGAACATGTAGAAGTTGATCAGGACCAGCCGGGAGACCTCGAAGCCGGTCAGGGTGGCGGTCAGGATGAAGGACGGGAAGAGGGGCCACCAGACCTCCAGGGAGTGGCGGAACCAGTAGTTGGCCGCGGCCAGCCGGTCCGCCCCCAACCGCCCTTCGGGATCCAGGGCCTCCACCAGGGGGGCGGAAAAGGCGGCTCCCCCGGGCATGGGCAGGGTCCCGATCAGGACCGGGGTCAGGATGATGGAGGCGTTCCGGGACCGGGCCACCGCCTTCACGGACCGGGCGAAGTCCTCCATGGCCCCGGCCTTCCGCATGGCCCCGGACAGGACCATGATCAGGGTGACCAGGAGGAGGAGCAGGAGGTTCTCGGCCGCCAGGAACTCTTGCAGGGAGCGCAGGACCACGCGCCCGAAGGGCAGCCCCTGCCAGAGGGCGAAGGCCCAGCCCCCGGCCAGGGCGGCCAGCCCCAGATGGAGCTTCCGGGAAGCGGCGGCCACGACGATTCCGAACACCACGAGGATCTTAACGAGGACGGGGATGGAAGCCATGGTCGGACTCCTGTCAGGGTTTCGAGCAGGCCGGGCAGGTGCCGTGGAAGTCGAGGCGGTGGCCCCGGACCCGGAACCCTTCCCGGGCCGCGGCTTCGTCGAGTTCGGGGCGGTAGGGCAGGGGCATGTCCAGGACGGCTCCGCAGGCGTCGCAGACGAAGTGGTAGTGTGGGGACACGTCCCCGTCGAACCGGTCCTGGGCGTTTCCGTTGCGGATGTGCAGGACCAGGCCCATCTCCTCCAGGACGTCCAGGTTGCGGTACACGGTGCCCAGGGAGAGCCGGGGTATGCGCCGCCGGGCCGCGGTGTGGAGCATGGCGGCCGTGGGATGTTCCTTCGTGGAGCGGAGGACCGCGAGGATCTCTTCCCGCTGACGGGATCGTTTTCTCGAGCGCTCTATGCCTTCCATCCTGCCGCCTTAGGAGTTGAGCCAATTTCAAAAGTCGGTCACTTTTGAAATTGGCTTCGCGATTGCTTGCGGTTGCAACGCAACCGCAAGCAATCGCTTATTTCAAGGTAGCTTTTTCAAAACTCAGAGAGTTTTGAAAAAGCCCCAGTTGTTAGGGTAAGAGGGTACAATCCATCCCGGTTTCCGTCAAGCAATCCGTGCCGCCGGCTTGCCCCGGAGCGTCAACTTGCGCCCGGAAGCTCCAATCGGTACAATCGCCCATCATGGAAACCCGTGCCGTCCTTCCGGCCGCCTGTTTGGCGGTTCTCCTGACCGCGGCCTGCGGCGTCCGCGGGCCCGTCGGCCAGGCCCCCGCGGAGCCCCCCCGGGCGGTCCGGGGCCAGCTGGATCTCTCCGCCTCGAAGGAGGGCGTCGTTGCCCTGGACGGCCCGTGGGCCTTCTGGTGGGGTCGCTTCCTGGATCCCCCGGCCCTGGCCGCCGGTTCGGAGGCGGCGCCGGACGGTTTCGGGGAGGTGCCCGGGGCCTGGAACGGTTACGGTATTCCGGAGGCGGTCCGCCAGGGGCACGGCACCTACCGCCTGACGGTCCGGGGCCTGGATCCGGCCGTCCGCTACGCCCTCCGGCTCTCGTCCTTCAATACAGCGGCCCGGGTATTCGCCAACGGCCGGGTCGTCCACCTCCAGGGGATGCCGGGCGGCTCCCGGGACCTGGAGGAGCCGGACTGGACCGCGGTCGTGGTGCCCGCGGATCCGGATTCCCGGGGCGTCCTGGACATCGTCCTTCACGTCTCCAACTACGCGGACCGCACCGGGGGCTTCGTGAACCGCGCCTTCCTGGGCCCCTACGAAGTCGTGGACACCCTGCGGGACCGGGAACGGATGACCGAGGTCTTCCTGTTCGGCGGCATCCTCCTCATGGGGTTCTACTACCTGGCCCTCTTCTTCTTCCGCCGCAAGGATCGGGCCTCCCTCTGGTTCGGGTTCCTGTGCATCGTCCTGGCGTTCCGCATCCTCTGCTACGACGAGTACCTTATCCGGGAACTCCTGCCGGGTCTGCCCTGGGTCTGGCTGTTCCGGGCGGGGTACCTGACCTTCTCCCTGGCGGTCTTCCTTATAGCGGCCTTCCTGCGGAGCCTGTTCCCGGCCTCCTGGTGGAAGCCCCTGTCCTGGGTCATCTACACAGGGGCGGCGGCGTACTCCCTGGTCGTGGCCGTCTTTCCTCCCCTGGTCTCCGGGAACCTCCTCACGGCCTTCCAGGTCTTCGCCCTGGCCTCCGGGGCGGCCCTTTTCGCGGTGCTGCTCCGGGCCCTCCTGTCCCGGGAACCCGGGGCGGCCCTCCTGGCCGGAGGGTTCGGCTGCCTCTTCGTATCGGTGGTCCACGACGTCCTAGCCTCCCAGGGGATCCTTCCGGGCCCCTTCGTGGTGCAGGTGGGCCTCCTGTTCTTCCTGTTCGCCATGTCCCTGGTGGTGACCCGCAAGTTCGCCGTATCCTTCGAAACCTCCGAGCGGCTGGCGGAGAGCCTCCGGCGTATGAACCTCTCCCTGGAGCGTTTCGTGCCCCGGGAGTTCCTCCGGTACCTGAACAAGAGCTCCCTAGACGAGATCTCCCTGGGGGACCATTCCGCCCAGCGCATGACGGTCCTCTTCTCGGATATCCGCTCCTTTTCCCGGATCTCCGAGCGGCTCTCCCCGGAGGAGACCTTCCGGTTCATCAACTCCTACCTGGAACGGGTCGTCCCCTCCATCCGGAGCCACGGGGGCTTCGTGGACAAGTACCTGGGGGACGGGGTCATGGCCCTCTTTCCCCAGGACGCGGACGCCGCCGTCCGCTGCGCCGTGGACATGCAGCGCCGCATCTCCTCCTTCAACCAGGAGCAGGCCGGGAAGTGGCTGGAACCCGTCTCCGCGGGGGTCGGCATCCACTCGGGGCTTCTCATGCTGGGGACCATCGGAGAGAACGAGCGCATGGACGGGACGGTCATCTCCGACGCGGTCAACCTGGCCAGCCGCCTGGAGGGGCTCACCAAGGAGTACGAGATCGGCATAGCCGTCAGCGAGGAGATCGTGGAAGCCCTGACCGACCGCTCCGCCTGGAAGACTCGGTACCTGGGCAAGATCGGGGTCAAGGGCAAGCGGGAGCACGTCTCGGTCTTCGAGGTCTACGACGGGGATCCCGAGGACCTGATCGTCCGCAAGGACTCCATCCGCGGAACCTTCGAGGAGGCCATCGCCGCCTTCTACCGCCAGGATTTCCCGTCCGCCATGGCGGGGTTCCGGTCCGTCCTGGAGATCCTGCCCCGGGACGAGGCCAGCCACTACTACATCCGGATGATCCGCAAGATGAACCTCTCCTAGGAGTTGTCGGGCTTGGTTCGTGCAATGCATAAATATGCGCATTTGAGCGCCGGTTTCCCTATCCTCGGAGGTATCTCGTTTCGGGCGGACGCGGTATTGCAAATTTATCCGCAATGTCCTATGGTTCGAACCGACGCGGCGGGACCGCCCGGCGCGCATAGGAGGTGCGAGGCATGAAGAAAACCGCGATCGCCCTGGCTCTTTCCATGGCGATCCTGGCCCTGGCCGGATGCGGCGGGGGCAAGGCGGAGAAGAAGGTCCTGTACATCTACAACTGGACCTACTACATCCCCGACGACGTAGTGGAGGACTTCGAGAAGGAATTCAACTGTGAAGTCGTGTACGATGTGTTCTCCTCCAACGAGGACATGTTCGCGAAGATCAAGGCCGGCGGCTCGGGATACGACGTAGTCTTCCCGGGAGCCGACTTCGTCTCCATCATGATAAAGGAGGGGATGCTCGAGCCCCTCGATCCCAAGAAGATCCCGAACCTGAAGAATCTGGATCCCGCGGTGACCTCCCGGATGAGCTTCGACCCGGGCAACAAGTACTCGGTCCCGTACTTCATGGGAGCCACGGGCATCGTGGTGAACAAGAAGATCGCCGGGAACTTCGAGCGCAGCTGGAACATCTACGAGCGCAGGGACCTCAAGAACAAGATGACCCTCCTGGACGACCCCCGGGAGACCATCGGGGCGGCCCTCAAGTACCTGGGATACTCGGTCAACTCCGTCAATCCCGACGAGCTGGCCAAGGCGGAGGCCCAGATCAAGAAGTGGCTGGAAAACGTCCTGCGCTTCGACTCCGAGTCCTTCGGCAAGGGCTACGCCACCGGCGAGTACGCGGTTGTCCACGGCTGGGCCGAGAACGTCTTCCTGGAGCTGGACGACGCCCTGAAGGCGGACGCGGAGTTCTTCATCGCCAAGGAGGGCGGGGTCGCCTACATGGACTGCATGGCCATCCTCAAGGGCGCCAAGAACCGCGACCTGGCCCACGCCTTCATCAACTACATCCAGCGCGACGACATCTACGCCCGCATCGCCAGCTATCTGGCCCTGCCCAGCGTGAACGTTCCCGCCCGGGCCAAGCTGACCGAGAAGCCCAACTACACCGAGGCGGACCTGGCGCGCTGCGAGCTCAAGCTGGACATCGGGGATTCCATCACCCTGTACTCCGACCTCTGGAAGCGCCTGCGTCTGGGCGATTGATCCGACCTCGGCCGGTTCCCCGGCCGGGGCATCCGAGCGCACGATACGGCGGGACGAGAGTCCTGCCGTTTTTTTGTCCCCGACGCAAGCGCCCGGGCGATCCGCGGGCGGATGCACCTCCGCCGGGACGCGTTCCCGGCCGCCGGGCATGAGCCCGGCGCATCCGGAACAAGGAGGCGCACCGTGAAAAACCTGTGGATTGTCCTGGCAGCGGCCGCGGCGTTCGCGGCCCCCGCCTTCCCGCAGGAACCGGATCCCTTTGCCGGGCTCGACTCGATCGCCCCGGCCCTGGACCGCCCGGGGGACTACCGAGGGGGGGACGTGTTCATCCGGGCCAGCGCCCGCAGGGACCGGCTGGTGGTGGTGGAGATCCCCATCGACGGCCGGGGCAATGCGGGCCGGTACGAGGTGGAAGCCCACAATCGGGTGACCGGGGGAGTGAGCGCGGATCTGATCACCAGGGATGGCAAGGTGCCCGGCTACGCGGCGGTGCCGGAAGGGTTCCCGGAGGGCACCCACCGGGTCACCTCCGTGAGCGCCCGCACGGACAAGTTCGGGCCGTATTCAATCGGCACCGACGCGGAAGGGCTGGTGGACGCGTACAAGGTGACCAAGCAGGACGGAAAGATCGTCTCCTCCGAGTACGCGGGGAAGGTCGCGGACTACGGGTACAGCATCCACTCCAACCGGGAGAAGTCCTTCGAGACCTCCCGGTCCTGGGGCTGCATCATCGTCCGGGAGGCGGACTGCGGCAGGATTGCCCGCTCGATCCGGGCGGACCGGGCGGCGGGCGGGGACCAGTACGTAGTGGCGGGCCGGTGAAGGCGTCAAAGACCGGTCCGTGTTTTTAGGAAATCACCGCGGAGGACACGGAGAGCACGGAGCCCAGGCTCCCGCTCTCCGTGCGCTCCCCTCATTCGAAGAGGGAAACCCGAAATAGGAGGAACCCATGGCGCACAAGGGATTTCGCATGACCGCGGCCCGCATCGGCCGTATCGCCCTTCTGACCGCAGGTCTGGTTGCCGGCCTGGCGGCCGGCCTTGCGGCCTGCGGCCCGGGAGCTTCGGAGCGGGCGCCCGCGGAGGCGAAGGCCCCGTCCGGTACGTCCGGCGCCCCGGCCGCCGCTCCCTCGACCGGGGCGGGTCCGGCGTCCGGGCCCGAGGCCGCGGTCTTCGAGTATCGGTACACCTCGGTTCGGATCGAGGATCCCGGCGCCGTGCGGTACCGGGCCGAGTTCCGCTTCCATCCCGACGGGACCATCCGCCGGGCGGAACTGCGGGAAATCCGGTCCGGGACGGAGACCCTCCGGGCCTCCGCGGTGTCCGAGCCCTTGCAGGGAGGGTACAAGGTCGCCTACCGATCCTTCGGCAGGGACCCGAGGGGCTACGACTATACCCTGGGATGGTCCGAAACGGGGCTTACGGTCACCGCGGGCGGGGAGGCGACGGGGTTCCGCTTCGACCCGGCCGGCCGGGTCTTCACGGTCCCCTGGGACAAGGGCGCGGAAACCTACTCCCCGGGGCCGGACGGCAGCGTCCTGGGGGAGCTCGTCCTGGCGGGCGAGCGGCAGTGGGGCGGACGATTGTTCAAGAGCGGGGGAAGCCTCCGGTTCGAAGACCGGTATCCCGACGGGAGCGTGGACCGGGAGTGCGTCCTCAAAGCCGCGGGCCCGGACGCCTGGTCCGTATCCTGCACGGGTTCCGCGGACTCCTTCTACGAGGGCAGCCTCACCGGGGCTTCCCTCTTCCCCCGGGGAGGCGTATACCCGGCCTCGGCCTACAACCTGATCATCGTGACGGACCTCTGGATGACCGAGGAACGGTTTCCCTTCTTCTGCCTCTCCCTGCTGGAGTGAGGACGTGGAAGCCCTGTTCCTGGCCTGGATGATCCGGGCCGCCGTCGGCCGAGAAGCCCTGCGCTTCGAGGCGGTCCACGAGCAGGAGGGGGATCTCTCCTGCGGCCTGGCCGCGGCCGCCTCCCTGGCGGACCTGTACTGGGGGCTTCCCTGCCGGGAGGCGGACCTCCGGTCCGCCCTGGCGCCCGAGGACGGCCGGGTGGAGCGGGCGACGGATCTGGGAGAGCTCGCCGCCCTGCTCTCGGCCCGGGGTTTCGCGGTCCGGGCCGTCCGGCTGGATGCGGTCTCCGCCGCGGAGGCCCTTCGACGGGGCTACGTCCCCCTCCTCGTGCACCTCCGGGACGACGGTGGGCACTTCGCCCTCCTTTTGGCCTTGGAACGGGATGTCGTTGTCCTGGCGGATCCGGCCCGGGGCTTGTTCACCCTGGACACCGGGGAGTTTGCCGCCTCCTTTTCGGGCGGGGCCCTGGCCGTCGTCTTCCCGGGCGTCCGGGTCGATCGGGATCGGTTGGACGCCCGGACGGCCGGGGCCCTGGGAGCCCGCCGTTTCCTTGCCGGCCTGGCCGTGGGGGCCTTCCGTTGAAGACTCCCGCCCCGGCGGCCGCCCTGGCCGCGGCGGTGGCTGCCCTGACAGTCTCCGTCCCTCCCGCGGCCTGCTCGGAAGCTCCCCGCGCGCGAACCGGTTCGGAGGAGCCCCCGGCCCTGTCCTTCCTGGCGGAAGTGCGGCCGATCCCGCGGGATCTCCCGGTGGGCCGGGTACTGGACGCGGACTGGGAGTTCGGCCTGGACCTCCGCCCTCCGGGAATCCTCCGATTCTCGATCCGACTGCCCCTGTCCGTGCGGATCGGCCAGGAGGGCCCCTGGGCGGGCCGCTCGGACGCGGCCTGGGGGGACCCGGCCGTGGAGGCGGGGGCCTTTTTCCGGAAGGGCGCGGGCTTCCGGTTCCTGGGGGCCGGGTACGCGGCACCCCTGGGCCGGTGGATGCCGGATCCGGCACGACCCCTCCGCCCCGCCCCGGGTTCCGGGGCCCACCGCGCGACCCTGTCCGCGGGCCTGGGCCGGATCCGGGATCCCGCCGCCCTGAGCGCGGGGGTTTCCTGGACTGTCTCGATTCCCCGGCCGGATATTCCCGGAGCCGCCTGGCGCCCCGCGGATCTGTCCCTGTCCCTGTCCCTCGTCGAGGTCTTGAACGATCGGGCGGGGATCCTGCTGGGCCTCTCTCCCCGGCTCCGGGCTCCCGCCCGGGGGCCGGGGGCGGACCCGGAATCGGGATTCGACTGGGCCCTGGAGGCCCGGGTAGAGGTCCACCTGCGGACCGGGGGGGCCTTCTTCCGTACCGGAGTAAGCCGATCCCTGACCGAACCGGGCGCCGTCTGGGTTCCGGTCGCGGGAGTGGAATACGAGGTGCGGATACGGACGGGGGCCGGACCGTGAGGCGGGCGGGCGGCCCCCGGATGCCCGCCCGGCGGGCGGCGGTCCTTCTGGCCTCGGCGGTCCCGGTACTGATCCTCGCGGCCTGCGCGCGGGATTGGCTCCCCTCCGGGAACGCCCGGGTCCTCGGCTGGCACGACGAGGAGGTCGGGGGGATCCCTTCCTGCGTGGCGTACCTGGAGGTCTCCAACGTGGGGTCCGTCCGCATCGAGCGGAGTTCCCTCTCCCTCCGGGTCTTCACCGCGTCCCGGTCCTACTTCCGGACCCTGGTTCTGCAGACTCCCCTGCCGCCGGGCGGTCTCGTGTACGCGGAGCTCTCGGTGGCCTACGCGGACCCCGGGGAGAGCGCCGAGGCGGACGGGGGCGTGGAGCTTGTCGACTGCTTCTTCGAGTAGCGCCTTCCCGGCGGGTTTAGCAGGTTGTTGAAATACTCGAGGCGTTTCAGCACCCTGTTAAAGGGCGGCCCGCGGAGAAGGGGTGTCCAATAAGGGACCGACGTATTGGACACCCCGGTTCGGCCTTGACGGGTCCCCGCGGCGGACCTAGGATGGGCTATCCTGCCCGCCGGGAGCCGCCATGGACTCGTCCCTCCTCCGCGCCTACGCGAACGTCCTCCTGACCGCCGTGAACCTGCAGAAGGGCCAGTGCCTCCTGATCCGCGCCCAGCCGGTCCACCTGCCCTTCGCCGGAATCCTTGCGGAGGAAGCCTATAAACGGGGCGGCCGGTATGTGCGGTTCGACAACAACGAGGCGGACAATCCCGCCCTCTACAAGGCCCGGATCGAGCACAGCGAGGCGGAGTACCTGGAGTACGCCCCCCGGTCCCGGTACGAGCCCTACGGTACCATGATCGACGAGGACTGGGCCGTCCTGTCCATCCATGCCCCCGAGGACCCCGGCTTCCTGTCCGGCCTGGATCCCAAACGGAACGCCCGCTGCGTCCGGGCCACCGCCGAGGCCATGAAGCCCTACCGCCGGCGCATCGTCCTGGACAACGAGGTGGCCTGGCTGGTGGCGTTCCTTCCGACGGAGAAGATGGCCGCCCGGATCCTGGGTGTCCCGGCGGGACCGGAGGCGGTCGACGAGCTCTGGAAGGTCCTGATACCGATCCTCCGGCTGGACCGGCCGGATCCCTCGAAGGCGTGGGAGGAGCACTGCCGGAACCTGGAGGCCCGGGCGGAACGGCTCAACTCCCTTTCCCTTGACTCCGTGCGGTTCCGGGGGCCGGGTACGGATCTCGCGGTCGGCCTTCTTCCGCAATCCGTCTGGAGGGGAGGGCCGGAGAGGACCGCGAAGGGGCGCCTCTTCTTCCCGAACATCCCCACCGAGGAGATCTTCACGTCCCCGGACTTCCGGCGGGCCGAAGGCCGGGCCGCCTTCACCCGGCCCGTCCTGGTACCCTCGATCGGGAAGGTCGTGGAGGACGGATGGGTGGAGTTCCGGGACGGACGGGCGGTCGATTGGAACGCCCGGTCCGGGAAGGACGTCCTGGACACCCTGATGTCCATGGATCCCGGGGCCAGATCCCTGGGGGAGGTCGCCCTGGTGGACGGATCCTCTCCCGTCTTCACCTCCGGCAGGGTTTTCCACAATATCCTGTTCGACGAGAACGCCGCGTCCCACGTCGCCCTGGGATCGGGTTACCCGGCCTGCGTCCGTGGCGCCGAGGGGCTGTCCGACGGGGAGCTCGCGGAGCTGGGCGTCAACGTCTCCATGGTCCATACGGACTTCATGATCGGAAGCCCCGACATGGACGTGACGGGGACGACCCGGGACGGACGGGAGGTCCGGATCATGACGCGGGGACGGTTCGAGGTCTAGCAGGTTGTTCAAATACTTGAGGCATTTCAACAACCTGCTATGCAATTGCGCAGAGAACCTTACGGTTCTCTGCGCAATTGCGACATTCAGGAAGTGTTGAAAAAGGCTCTATAGCCTTTTTCAACACCCTGCTGGGTCGGGTCCTCCCCTCCCGTCACGGAAAGGACGGTCCGGATCCCGTCCCGTTCCAGGCGCCACCGCCCCTCGGCGACGCGGCCCGTGAAGGCCTCGTCGTGGGTGACCAGGACTACCGCTCCTTCGAAGTCCGCCAGGGCCTCCGAGAAACACGCGGCGGATCCCGGGTCCATGTGGTTGGTGGGCTCGTCGAGGAGGACCGCCGACACTCCCCGCAGCAGGGCCAGCGCGAAGAGGAGCTTGCGGGTTTCCCCGGGACTGGGCAGGTCCGTGGACAGGAGGGACTCCGGCTCGGATCCCAGCCGATACACCGCGGACAGTACGCGGCCTCGGTCCTCCGCCCCGAGCGTCCGCAGGGCGGACAGGGCCTCCCTCCGGCTCCGCTCGGAAAGTTCCTGCTCGAGGTACCAGACCCGATCCTCCGGAAGATCCAGGGAGCCGCGGATCCAACGGAGCAGGGACGTCTTCCCGCTGCCGTTGGGACCGAGGATCGCCGTGCGGCCGTCGTTCCGGATCTCCAGGCGGGGATGCTCCAGGCGGACGGTCCCTCCCGCGAGATCCAGGATTCCCGGCGCCCGGTCCAGGAGCACGGGGCGCCGTTCCCTCCTGCCCGGCAGCGCGGCCCCCGACTTGCGGAGACCCGGGGCCGGCCGGGATTCGAGCTCCGCGCGGACCCGACCGGCCTGTCCGGCCAGTTTCCCGGCGGACCGTCCGGCGCGCCCGTCCTTCCCCGTCAGACGGGCGCGGTCGATCTCCGCGCGGCCCGAGGCGTCGCGGGGATCCAGGTCCCGCTTGGAGAGCCGGGCGGCTCCGGCCGCCGCCTCCCGGGTCGCGAGGATCCTCCGCCGCTCCAGGCGCCTCAGGCGCGCCTCCAGGGCGGCTCGTTCCCCCCGAAGGAAGTCGTCCTCCCGCAGGCTTTCCTGCAGCGCGGCGCCCGGCGGGCACGCGAAGGTACGGGCTCCGGATCCCGCCTCCCCGGGTGTCAGGAGGACCGTGCGGCGGCAGACCCTGTCCAGGAAGGACCGGTTGTGGGAGACCAGGATCCCGATTCCGTTGAACCGCGCGAGCTCCGCGGCCAGCAGGTCGAGGGTGTCCGCGTCGACGTGATTCGCGGGCTCGTCCAGGAGCAGGACCTCGGGTTTTCCGGCGAGGGCCGCGGCTACCGTGCATTTGCGTTTCTCTCCGCCGCTGAGCGTTCCCCACCGCCCGGGGAAGTCCTCCCGGATCCCGAGCCGGGAGAGCAGGGCTCGGGTGTCCGGATCCCCCATCAGTTCGGGGTCCGAGAAGAAGGCTTCGGGCATGTCCAGTCCCTGGCCGCAGACAGACGCGTCCCGGGCCGGCACCAGGCTCCCGGACTCGGGCGTGAGGCGTCCTGTGACCAGGGACAGGAGGGTGGACTTCCCGCAGCCGTTCGGCCCGACCAGGGCGGTCCAGCCCGGTGGGAAGGAGAGGGTCAGCCCGGAAAAGACGGGCCGGGGGAGGGATTCATACCGGAAGGAGACATGGTTCAGGACTATCGTTCGGGGCATCGAGGGAGATCCAGATTTCGGATTCAGCCATGACAAGCGCTGCAGGCCCGACGTATCCGGAATCTCCGGGCGGACGGGCAGGGGGAAACGGAAACCGTCACGGGAGGCCCGGCCGGTACGACGTACCTTTTACCGGTTCTCCGCTGTTCTGTTCCGCGTTCCCTTACAGGCTCATGTCCCTTCGATCCCCCCGGTTAAAGGTTCTTTATTTTTCCGAACAGTACCGGAAGTACGGATCCGTTGTCAAGAACGGCCCGCCGCGGCGTCCGACCGCTTCCCGCGGGGTCGGCCCAAAAAAGTATTTTGTTGACAGAGTAAAATACATCGCCTACAATGTAAAATAACGCGGAAGTAGAGTCCGATGGCCGCGTGGAAAGCCGTACCGCGACGAGCCCCTGCCGACCGCCCGTCGAGGACGATTCCCGCCCGAAGGCTCACGCGCCTTGGACTTGACGACCGGTCCCGGTATAGGGACCGGAATGATCCATTTCCTCATTTCGGGAGGTTCCAGATGGCAAGCGGGGAGAAAAAGAAGGGCTGGCTCGGGTGGTATTTCAACACGCCCCTCGTGTGGAGAATCCTGACGGCCCTTGTCACGGGCGCGATCGTGGGCCTCCTGGTGGGTCCCTCGATCTCGGTCATAGCGCCCTTGGGAAGCTTGATGATCCGGCTCCTGAAGATGATCATCCTGCCGTTGATCTTCTTCGCGATCGTGATGGGCATCGGAAGCATGCCCGCCTCCAAGATCGGGAAGGTGGCCGGCAAGATCCTGATCTACTATTTCGGAACCACCCTGTTCGCGGCGATCTTCGGCCTGATCCTGGCGAACATCTTCAAACCCGGCCTGGGTCTTTCGTTGACCGCGACCGCCGTGAAGGCCGCCGAGGGGGCGACCGTGACCAGCCCGGCCATCGGGGACGTCTTCCTGAACATGGTGCCGGACAACGTGGCCGCCGCGTTCGCCAAGGGAGCTTACCTCCAGGTCCTGGTGTTCGCCCTCTTCTTCGGCCTCGCCGTTTCCTTCCTGCGGGATCACAAGGATGACCGGATCAGCGAAGCGGTCCTGACGGTGTACAGGTTCTGCGAGGGCGGGGCGGAAATCATGTTCCGCATCACCCACGCGGTCCTGCAGTTCGCGCCCATCGGTATCTTCGCGATCATCTCGGGGATCTTCGCCGTGGAGGGGACGAAGCTCATCAGCTCCGCGGCCTCCATCATAGCACTCTGCTACACGGGGTACGCGTTCCAGCTCTTCGTCGTCTACGGGATCGCCCTGACCCTGAGCAAGCTGAACTACTTCCAGTTCCTGTCCCGGGCCAAGGATGCCACCCTGATGGCGTTCTCGACCTGCTCCAGCAGCGCGACCCTGCCCCTGACGATCAAGACCTCCGAGGAGAAGCTCGGCGTTCCCCGCAGCATCGGAGGGTTCACCCTGCCGCTCGGGTCGCAGATCAACCTGGACGGGGAAGCCTACTACCAGATCATCGCGGTGTTCACCGCGGCCTTCGCGTCCGGTATCCACCTGACCTTCGCCCAGCAGATGGTCGTCGTGTTCGTCGTGACCGTGGGCACCATGGGGACCGCCGGCATCGCCGGCTCCGGACCGGTGGTGCTGCTGGCGGTGATGGGCATGGTGGGGTTGAACGTGGAAGCCGGCTCGATGGTGGCGGCCGTGTTCGCCCTGGTGCTCGGCATCGACGTGATCCTCGACATGGGCCGGACCGCCGTGAACGTCACGGGCGACATGGTCGGCACCTGCATCGTGGCCAAGAGCGAGGGGCTGTTGAAGAAATGGGGCCCCAAGGGGACGTTTGTCGCCTGATCCCGGTCCGATAGAATGATGTGAACGGAGGGTCATTGCAGAGGCGGGGACCTGTACCGTCTTTGCAATGACCGTCTCTCGAGGCTAGCATTGTCCGGGGCATTCGCACGGGCGGATCGAGCGGGGGATAGGTCCATGAACAGACTTCCGGCCAGCATTTTCAACGACGTCATCGGTCCGGTCATGCGGGGACCGTCCAGTTCCCACGTCGCGGGAGCCGCCCGGATCGGTTCCCTGGTCCGGCAGTCCCTGAGGGGAAACGTCCAAGAAGTCGAGGTGGAATTCGACGTCAACGGCTCCCTCGCGGAGTCGTACCACGGCCACGGTTCGGACATCGGCTTCGCCAGCGGTATCCTGGGGATGGAACTGACGGACGAGTCGGTGCCCCTGGCCTGCAGGATCGCGGAAGAGCGGGGGATCGACGTCCGGTACAAGGTCCTGGACTACGGAGCGGTCCATCCCGGGAATTACCGGATCACCGCGCAAGCCCCGGACGGGACCCGGATGCGCTGGGAGGCGATCTCGGTCGGCGGCGGCATGGTCAAGATGGAAAAGTTCAACGGCTTCGAGGTCGCAATCTGCGGGGATTTCCACGAATTGCTGATAACCGTCGACTCGGGAGGGCCTTCCCTGGAAGGCGTGCTGGAACGGATCAAGGAAGCGATCCCCCGGTATGAGGACATCGCCGTATGCGAGCGGTCCCCCCGGACCCTGGTCAACATGAAGCGGAGCGCCGATATCGACGAGGGTACGCTCCAGGCCCTGAGACGGATTCCGATGGTGCTGGATGTCGTCTCCCTTGCTCCGATCCTCCCGACCCGGTCGAGCGCCGACTGCCGGGTGCCCTTCGTGACCGCGGAACAGGTCCTGGAATGGATGGCCGCGAACGGCCGGAAGGAATTGTGGGAACTGGCGGCCCTCTACGAGGCCCGGCGCGGGGATACGGACCAGGACGACGTGATGGAGAAGATGTCCCGTCTCGTCGACATCATGAGAAAGAGCATCCGCGACGGACTGGCGGGAACCGAGTACGCCGACAGGATCCTGGGCCCTCAGGCGTACAAGATCGACGAGGGCATCAAGAACAACCGTCTCATTCCGGGCGACATCCTGAACCGGATCATCAAGTACATCACGGCCGTCATGGAAACGAAGAGTTCCATGGGTGTCATCATCGCCGCCCCCACCGCGGGATCCTGCGGCTGCCTGCCCGGAACGATCCTGGGGGCCGGGGACGCGATGGATTTTTCCCGGGAGGAGATCACCAAGGCCATGCTGGCGGCGGGGTTGATCGGGGTGTTCGTCTCGGAAGGTGCCACGTTCTCCGCGGAGGTCGCGGGCTGCCAGGTCGAGTGCGGGGCGGGTTCCGCCATGGCGGCGGCCGGTCTGGTCCAGTTGTTCCACGGCAGCGCGGAGCAATGCCTGGACGCGGCTTCCATGGCCTTCCAGAACGTCACGGGGCTGGCCTGCGACCCCGTGGCCAACCGGGTGGAGGTCCCCTGCCTGGGAAAGAACATCATGGGAGGTTCCAACGCCGTGGCCTGCGCCAACATGGCCCTGGCGGGGTACGACAAGGTCATACCCCTGGACGAGACGATCGCCGCGGTGTACGACATCGGCACGAAACTGCCGCTGGAGTTGCGCTGCACCTTCGGGGGGCTGGGCAAGACCAGGACCTCTCTGGACATACAAAAACGGCTTACATAAGATGGCAGATGAATAGCCTACCATTTGGAGAGCCGACCATGTCCAAAGCCGAGAAGGACTATGCCGTCACCCCGGGCAGCCTGACCGCCTATATCAGCCGGGACCTGGAAAACCGTATCCTGTCGGGGGATCTGGAGGACGGGGATCTGTCCCTCGTGACTCTCGCCGCGCATTACAACGTCAGCATCACCCCCCTTCGGGCGGCGGTCCAGGAGTTGGTCGACAAGGGGGTCATGATCAAGTTGCCGAACCGGCGCCTGCGCGCGAATCCCGGGAAGGCCCGGAAGGCGGAGCCCCGCCGGGTCGTGGCCGTCCCCCCGACCCAGCGGGACTGGAGCGAGGTCCTGATCAAGGAAGTGGTGCGCGCCAGCCTCAGCCCCGATCCCGTCTACCTGCGGGAAGACACGCTCGCGAAGAAGTTCGGCGTAGGCAGGTCCATCATTCGGCAGGTCCTGAGCCGCTTCGTCGGGGCGGGGCTCATCGACCACATTCCCCGCAAGGGATGGATGGCCCACCCCTTGGGTGTGGAGGACATGAACGCCTACCTGACGGTGCGGGAGATACTGGAACTCAAGGCCCTCAAGCTGGCGCGTCCGCGGCTGGACATGGAGGAACTCGCGAGAATCCGGGAGGTCTGCAAGAGCGGGGCGAGGGGCAACCTCAAGGACTTCGACAACAGCGTCCACGAGTGCATCATCAACGCCTCCGGGAATCGTTACATCCGCCAGTTCTTCCAGCAGCACGTCGCCCGGTATTACACGGAACTCTTCTATTTCGCGGCCCCCGAGACCGCGGTGGTGGAGGAGATGTCGAACGAGCACCTGGGCATCATCGACGCCCTTCTGGAGCGCCGCTGGCCCGCGGCGGAAAAACTTCTTTCGGCGCATATTTTCGGGCAGGCCGTCGTCCTGACGAAGCTGCTGGAAAAGGAACGGGGCGAGGCGCCCGGTCGGAACGACGCCCGGAAGCGGTTCTGAAATGCGTGTCCGCCTGGCCGCGATGGGACAATTGGAAAAGGACTTCGGGGGCGGGAGGTTCGACTTCGAGTTCCCGCCGGATTCCACCCTAGCCGACCTGCTGGTTAAAATCGGCGACGACTTTTCCGGCCGACTGCCCGAGTCCCTGTGGAACCGGGCCGAGCGCAAATTCCGCGGCGCCGTCGTGATGATGTCCGACGGCGCGGCCCTTCGGGACCCCGCCCAACCTCTGAAGGACGGGCAGGAAATCCTGATCTTCAAGGTACTGGTCGGCGGCTGACGCCGAGCGAACCCCCGCCTCCGGGGGAAGGAGATGAGCGATGTCCGATACACTTGGCGGATATGCCGGGAAATGCCTTCACCTGGATTTGAGCGTCCCGTCGGGCCGGACCGAGGACCTGGACCCGGAAATCCTGCGGGATTACCTGGGTGGTACGGGATACGCGGCCAGGATCCTCTATGACGGGCAGAAGCCCGGGATCGATCCGCTTTCGCCCGAGGCGATGCTGGTCGTCTCGACCGGCCCCCTGACGTTGAACGCGGTTCCCGGCGGAGGCAGCGTGGAACTCTGCTTCAAGTCTCCCCTCACGGGCGGTTGGGGCGAGTCCCGCGCCGGCAGCGACTTCGGGCCGGACCTGCGCCGGGCCGGGTTCGACCACGTCGTCATCCGGGGCAGGGCCCCGCGGCCCGTCTACGTGGTGATACGGGACGGGAAGGCCGAGTTCCGGCCCGCCGAGCATCTGGCCGGGAAGCTGGTCTCGGAAAAACTCGCGATGATCCGAAGGGAGCTTCCGGACGGGAGGTTTTCCATCGGCTGCATCGGCCCCGGCGGCGAGAACGAAGTCGCCTTCGCGGGGGTCCAGTTCGGGGATCGGGCGGCGGGCAGGGCGGGGGCCGGGGCGGTCCTCGGATCGAAGAACCTCCTGGCGATCGCGGTGGAAGGCCGGAACGAGGTCGTCGCCGCGAAGCCCGCGGAACTGAAAGAGCTCCTCCGCACGTACTTCACGCAACTGCGCTCGAACCCGGTCTCCATCGGGTTCCACGACAACGGGACCGTCGGAGACCTCGCGGCGAACGACGAGAAGGGGGACTGGCCCACGAAGAACTGGCAGTCCAATTCCTGGGGCAAGGGCGCCGTCCTGCTGGACAGCTTCGTCCGGCGCAACTTCATCAAGCCCTATCCCTGCTACCGGGGTTGCACGATTTCCTGCGGGCGGAAGGTCCGCGTTCCCGACGGAGCCTACGCGACGGTCGAGCACGGGGGAGCCGAGTACGAGTCCATTTCCTGCTTCACCGCCTACGTCCAGAACGAGGACATGGACGCCGCCGTCCATTGTTCCCACCTGTGCAACGAATACGGCGTGGACACGATCTCCGCCGGGGCGGTCATAGCCTTCGCGCTCGAATGCGCGGAAGCGGGAAGTCTCGCGGCCTCGGACATCGCCGGGCTGGACCTCTCCTGGGGCAACTCGAAGGTACTGCCCCGGCTGGTCCGGATGATCGCCCTCCGGGAGGGGATCGGCGCCGTGCTGGCCGACGGGGTTCGGGCCGCGGCCGCGAGGATCGGCAAGGGTTCCGAAGCCTTCGCCGTGCACGTGAAAGGGCTGGAAGGCCCGGCCCACGATCCCCGGTCGGGCAAGTCCCTGGCCGTCAGCTACGGGACCGGGAACCGGGGGATGTGCCACATCCACCCCGCGGAGGCCATGGCCTGGGACTCGGGCAAGATGGATTGGGGCCTGTGCAAACACGGCCTGCCGGACCCGAACGGGGTGGACCGCTGGGACGAGCCCGGGAAGGGTTCCGCGGCCAAGCTCATCCAGGACGGCCTCAACCTGCCCGACATCCTGGGTACTTGCAAGTTCTTCATGTACGCGGGCATCGGAGTGGACGAACTGGCCGCGATGCTCTCCCTGATAACGGGACGGGACATCGGGCCGGCCGAGCTTCTGGCGGTTTCCGAGCGGGTGATCAACCTGCAGCGCCTGTTCAACCTGCGGGAGGGATTCACCGCCGCCGACGACCTCCTGCCCGCGCGGGTCTGCGCCGTGCCCTCCTTCGGAAGGTACGCGGGGACGGCGGAGTGCGGCATCTCGGATTTCCCCGGAATGCTGAGGGAGTACTACGAGGCCCGGGGCTGGGACGCCGGTACGGGGATTCCCACGGACGCGACGCTGAAACGGATCGGCCTGCGCCGATGATGACCAGACGAGAATAATAACCGGGATGGAGGATGGAATGAGTCTGCACGGTGTGTACGTAGTGACCGTCACTCCCTTTACGCGGGACGGGAAGGTGGATCTCGCGGGGATCGAGAAGAACGCCGACTGGCTGGTGAAGCAGGGAGTCCACGGCCTGCTCCCCCTGGGGAGCACCGGGGAATTCGCCAGCCTGGAGGAGGAGGACAAGAAGGCCATCGTCGACCGGGTCCTGAAGACCGTCGCCGGCAGGGTTCCCGTGGTGGTGGGAGCGACGGCGGAAACGACCGACAAGGCGATCCGGAACGCGCGTTACGCCGAAAGCGCGGGCGCCGCGGGGGTGCTCGTCCTCCCCCCGTACTACTACACCCCTGACCAGGAAGAGATCTACGACCATTACCGACGCATCGCGGAAGCCGTCAAGATCCCCGTGATGATCTACAACAATCCGGCCAGCTCGAAGGTCGACATCCGGGCCGACACGGTGGCCCGGCTTGCCCGGGTGCCCGGGATCGAGTGCATCAAGGAGAGCACCGGGGACATCCGCCGGATCACCGAAATACGGCTCCTGACCGAGGACAAGCTGACGGTCTTCTGCGGCTGGGAGGACATGGCCTACGAATCCTTCGTGATGGGGGCCCGGGGCTGGGTCTGCGTCCTGGGCAACATCCTGCCCAAGGAATGCGTCGAGCTCCACGACCTGATCGTCGTGAAGAAGGACCTTCCGGCGGCCTGGACCCTGTACCGGAAGCTGCTCCCCCTGCTCCGCTACCTGGAGTACGCGGGCAAGACCCAGAAGGCCCTCAAGTACGTGCTGGACAAGACGGGCCTGGCCGGGGGCGCCTCCTCCAGCCCCAAGCGCCCTCTGGATCCGGAGGACAAGGCCGCCCTCGACAGGATGCTCGCGGACCTGGGGAAGGCGTAGAGCACCGACGAAGGTCTCCGCCGCGGATCCGGCGTCCTCGGCGGAGACTCCCCCTTACCATCCCGATTGTTTCAGGGCCTTCCGCTGTTTCGATATCTGCTTCCACTTCCGCTCGTCCTCCCGACGGGCTCGTTCGTCGGTCCTCTTCTCCAGCCGGTCTCTCTCCCGGGACAGTTCCAGGTAGGACAGGTACCGGGAGGGTTCGAGCTCTCCCGAGTCGAGAGCCTCCAGGACCGCGCAGCCCGGCTCTCCCGAGTGGCTGCAGTCCTTGAACCGGCATCGTCCCGCCAGGGCCGCCAGTTCGGGAAAGCCTTCTTCCAAGCCCTCGACGCCTCCCCAGATCTTGAGCTCCCGGATCCCGGGACCGTCGATCAGGAGCAGGCCGGATGCGAGCCGATACAGGCGGCTTGTGGTCGTGGTGTGCCTTCCGCGGAGATCGCCGGGGCGGACTCGACCTTCCCGGGCGGACTCGTCCGAGGCCGGAGAGGAGATTCCGGTCTTCCGTAAACCTTCGTCGTGCCCGGGCTCGTCCCGGCCGCGGCGGGCAAGGGCGTTCACCAGGGCCGATTTCCCGACTCCGCTTTTCCCGAGCATTCCGATCGTCTCTCCGGGAGATAGGCGGGCTCTCAGATCTTCAAGGCCTTCCCCGGTCTTGGCGCTTACGGCCAGGACCGGAACCGAGGGAGCGGCATACGCGGCCTCCAGGAAAGCCCGTTCCCGGTCCTCCTCCGATGCCAGATCCGCTTTATTGAGGATGATGCAGGGGGCGGCGCCGGAATTGCGCGCCACCACGAGGCTCCTCTCGAGGAGCCTCGGCAGGAAATTTCGTCCCCCGTCCAGGGCGAACACCAGGAGGAGCGTGTCGATGTTGGCCGCCAGGACCTGCCCGCCGCTCTCCCTCCCCGCCCGGCCTCGCGTCAAGGCCGAGCGGCGGTGTAGAACCGATCGGATACGGATACTGTCCTCGTCCGGATCCACCAGGACCCAGTCTCCGACCACGGGATAGTCCTCGGGATCCTCCGCATCGTACCGGAAGCGGCCGCTGACGGCCACGTTCTCATGTATTCCGGCGAGACCCGGGCAGTCCGGGAATCCCGGGCGTCCGCGAAGGTCCGGAATGATCACCTCATACCGGTGGTG
This sequence comes from Spirochaetota bacterium, assembly GCA_022703505.1. Classification (GTDB taxonomy): domain Bacteria; phylum Spirochaetota; class Spirochaetia; order Treponematales; family UBA12059; genus JAAYUR01. Next base: position 368,735 of record JAKLDN010000002.1, read on the forward strand.
GCCCCGAGCCGTCACCCGGGCGGGAAGGATCCGCTTGCCCTCGCCCTGCTGTTCCATCGCCGCAGCCCAGGAAGCGTGGAATTCGGGTTTCCAGCCCCAGGATTCGGCGTCCGAGACGCGGTTCATCGTGTCACACCTCCAGAGGGAAGGGAAGCCTCGTTACGGGCTTGAGGGCAAGCTTGAGCAGGGCTCTCTCGTCGTCATCCGCGGCGATGCGGTTGGCTCGGATTACTCCACAGCGCTCGCAGCGGTGCAGTATGCTCCATTCTCCGTCGGGCTTGACCCACACGGCGATGGGCCGCATGAGGCCCTTGCAGGGTGAACGGCGGTCACCGGTCGTTATGTCGACATGCCGGCTGGAAAGGCAGACATGGCAGTGATTGCGGTTCTTGCCCCCGATCGAGGATGGGGGAACCGGGCTGCCGCAGTTTCGGCAGACGAAGGATTCTATGCTCTCGTGTACCACGTGTTGTGTCCTGGACATACCAACGCCTTTCGGCACCGGGGCTGGAATATAAGGAGGTTCCCGGGGCCGGTGTGAATGAGTACCGCGTGGGATGATGGACGGGGTGTTCGGCGGACGGAGGGGTGCGGAAGAGTCCGTACGGCAGGAGGGCTCGTCGGGAACCGCCCTCAAAGGAGGGTGGAGGGATCTGACGAACCAGAAACCACGGGGGCGCTTGGCCGGCCCGCGTCATTCCTGCCGGAACACCGCCGTCGGATGGATCACAAGAGCGTTCGTACAGACCTCCTCGAATGCCAGGTTGAAACAAGGATACCCGCGCGGCGAGTTTAGGTCAATCGGACGGGCCGCTCGGGAGGCTACGATTTTCGTCGTATCGCCGGTTCCCCGACAAAAAAAACCGGGGCCCCGTCGGGACCCCGGCCTTTTCTTGCGCGGCACGGATGCCGTCCTGCGCGATAGCGCGGACGACTATCTTTTCCTCTCGGCAAACGGCCCGCAGGGCCGTATGCTGCGGCACAGGAAATCGCTGAAGGCGCGAAGCGCCTTCAGCGCCTACAGGATGTAGACTACTTCTTCTTCATCGCCTTGTGCTGCATGGCCAGGGCCATCTGGTAGGCGGTCTGGAGCTCCAGGGCGTAGTGCGGGAAGTCGGAGTAGGTGGCTCCCGTCACGACGTCCGCGTAGGCGAAGACCATGTCGTCCGCGGCGGTGTACTCGGCGGCCTTGGCGCCGGCGTCGACGTTCTTGTCCTCGGCGAGCGTGACCTTGGCCTTCTTCATGGTGAACGCGGCGAAGTCCGTGGTGGGATTGGCCTTGAAGAAGTCCAGGAGGAACTCGTTGTTGTAGCGGTACCCGATGGATCCGGCGTTCAGAGGCATGTACACGGAGGCCTTGTTGGCCTTGTCCATGTGGCCGTAGTGGACGGTCTGGGAGGCCTTCTTGCCGAGGGTGACCTTGAGCCCGTCGATGGTGACGTTGTAGAGGTTGTCCTCCCGGGCGGCCTTGGCGTAGGCGGCGGCGCGGATGGGGTTGGACATGAGGCCCTCGAAGTCGCGCTCGTACTGGCGGGCGGGCTTGGCGAACTTGTCCTTGCCGGGGGTGAACTGGGACCACACGTAGGTTCCGTCTTCCTTGAGGTTGTAGACGTAGAACATGTAGCCCTTGATCATCGGGTCGGGATTGGCGGTGTTGGCCAGGGGATCCGGCACGCGCACCACGGCGCCGTCCAGGAGGGCCTTCCCGTCGGGGGAGTTGTACTCGGCCCAGCCGCCCGGACCCTGCCACTCGGCCAGAGACGCGGACACGACGGCGCCCTTCTTGTCCACGGTCACGGTGGCTTCGCCGATGTATCCGCCCTGGTGAGCCACGAAGTACTTGGTCGCGGTCTGCCCGAACGCCGTCCAGGCGCAGAGCAGGAGCGCGATGGTGATGATTGCGATCCTCTTCATGGGATCCTCCTTCAAAGTGCCCGCCTTGAATGCAGAAAGGGGGCTCCGCCTCCGGGTTCAAGGCCTCGGGGAGGTTAGTACCAATATGAATTCTCCAAATGACCGATTTAGTCAAGATGAAAATATAGATTGTAGATTATAGGTAAAAAAATATATAAACAGGGCTGCCTCTTTGTACATCTGCGGCAGTGGCGTGGCGCCGGATTCCGGTGTATAGTCCCTGGAAATGTTGAGATCATCCTTCCGGAAGGCGTTCCAGGCCCGCTCCCGGGAAGCGGTCCTCCTGCTGGTCCGCATGCCCCTGACCGAGGTCAACCGGCCCGCCCTGGCAGCCGCCGCGCGCCGAGCCTCCGTGGAAGCCCTCCTGGCCGTCCGGTTCCCCCTGGTCCGGCTCTGCCACGGTATCTCCGTGCTTGCCTCCGAGACCTCCGGCCCCGGCATACCCGAGGGAGCCACCCGCATCCGCGCACTCCGGGCCGCGCTGAACGCGGCGGAGGCCGAAGCCGGGCTCGCCGAAGGCTCCGGTGCCACGGCCTCCGATACACCGGGGATGAGTCTTTCCGGCTGTCCCTGCTCCCGGGTCGTGCCCGTCCGGGGTCGGCTTCCCCTCAGTTCGTCCCTGATCCGGGCCGCTGTTTCGTCCGGAGCGGGACTGCGGATCCTCCGGTTCCGGCCCTCGGGGCTGAAGGGAACGCCCCAGGACCTCTCGGACCGCCTTTCGGACCTCCTTCGCCGGGAGGCCCTCCTGGGGCTCTACGCGATCGCCGGCAGACGGCCCGATTCCCCGGCCCGGGAATTCGCCCTGTTCGTGCCGGACCGGCCGCCGGAGGCGTCCGGCGGGGGGAGGGGGTCCGATCCTCTGGCGGGATTCCCGGTGACCGGACGCATCCGGACCCTGGTGGACGCGGGGGCGGAGGCCCCCTCGGACCTGGCGGGCTTCGAGCTCGCCGACGGGGATCCCGGAACGAAGCCGTCGGGACCCGCCCCGATCGGAAAGGTCGAAGGGCCGCCCGCGGAGAAGCGGCCCGCAAAGTCGGCCGCCCCGGTCCGGAGGGAAGCCCGGGTGGCGGAGTACCGGAACGCGGCGGTCCTGCGGGCGGAAATTCCGGACCTCCTCGGTGCCCTCAAGGGCATGGACCCCCGGGAGGCGGCGGCCTACCTGAACAGGGTCCTGGCCCGGTTGGCATCCTGCGTGGAAGCCGCCGGGGGGATCGTGGACTCCTGCGCGGGCGGGGGAATCCGTGCGTTCTGGGGGGCTCCGGCTTCCACGGGCCGGGATGCCGAGGCTGCCGGGAAGGCGGCCCTCGCCATGCGCCGGACGATCGGGGCCCTGAACCGGGGCCGCTTGGCCTCGGGGAAGGTCCCGCTCCGGCTTTTCTGCGCCCTGGACGCCGGCCCCGTGCTGGCCGCCCCGATCGGAGCCCCGGACCGCCCGGCCTACACGGCCGCCGGGGAGGCGCCGCGGAGAGCCGCCGGCATGGGGCACCGGAACGGCCGCCTGGGAACGGACATCCTGGTCTCCGAGTACGCCGTGCGCCTCATGGGTGCGGCCTTCCGGTTCCAGCCCGTGGACAGGCTGGAAGCCGGGGGGGAAGCCGGGACGGTGGGTATCTACGCCCTCCTGGGCCGTTCGGGGGACGCCTCGGGCCCCCGGGATCTAGGGGACCTGAGGAGACGGCTCGGGACGGTCTAGGAGAGCGTCGGCCTCCTAGGAGTTTGTCGGGCTTGCCCACCTAAAAAGTAGAAAAATCGCATTTGTGCGATTTTTCTACCTTGCAAACTCCAAAGGAGCCGCATAATCGGGATTTTTAGCGTCTATCGGCACTAAAAATCTACAAGTCCGACTGGCTCCTAGAACGGCTCGAAACGCTGGGCGTCGAACCAGTAGCGCTCGGCCTCGTCCTGGATGGCCAGGAGGTCCTTGTAGTGCTGCTGTTCCCAGTCCGCCAGGGTGTCGAAGAAGGTCCTCAGGGCGGGAACCACGGTTTCCTCCGCGGCCTTGCGGTAATGCCGGACCGCCTCCACCTCCAGAAGGACACCTGCCGCCACGGCGGTCACCAGGTGCTGGCTCGAACCTACCCGCTTCAGGAACTCTTCCGTCACCAGGGGGCTGCGCCCCTCCATGCCGAAGACTTCGGCGGCCAGGTTCTCGCTGGGCATCCTGCCCTGGGAAAGTTCCTTGTAATAGGAGAGGAGCCAGTTGTAGTGCCGCTGTTCCTCCTTCCCCCGCTCCCGGAAGAACTCGGCCACCGGACCGTCGGATTTCTCCGCGGCCTCCATGTAGATGGTCACGCTGTCCAGTTCGCCCTTCAGGCCCTTTTTAACGGCCGCCAATAAGTGTTCCATCCCATCAATATACTTCCGCGGACCCGGGTTCTCAAGGGCGCGGGCTTGCCATTGCCGCCCTTCGGTGGTAGCGTCGCCGCATGAGCATCGAGCAGTTCGCCCAGGGGGTGGCCTTCCTGGCCTCCCGGTCCCCGGTTTTCGGCGAAAAGCCCCTTTCCGTGACCCTGATCGCGAATCCCCGGGCGGGGGGGTTCACCCGTCCCTTCGTATTCTCCCGCCACCTGGGGGAGCTCAAGCTCCTGGCCCGGCGGGCCGCCGACCTTCCCGTCCGCGGCGCCCCCACGACCTTCCGGCTGCACGCCACGGCGTATCCCCGGCACGCCGCCGAGGTGACCCGGGCACTGGCGGAGGAGGCCCGGGCGGCTCCGGAGACGGAGCGCCTCGTGGTCACCGCGGGAGGGGACGGCACGACCCTGGAGGCCCTCTCGACCCTCATGGACCTGAGCGAGGCGGAGCGGAGCCGCTTCGTGGTCCTGCGCCTGCCCATGGGCACCGGGAACGACGGGGCGGATTCCCGGGAACTGCTGAGCGCCCTGGAGCTCCTCCTGGGTCCCTCCCGGTTCGACCGCCAGAGCGCCCTCCGGGTCATCCCCGCCTCGGCCGGTAAGCCCGGCGGCAGGGGGCCCTGGTGGTCCTTCAATATCGCTTCCCTGGGGGCGGACGCCTTCGTCTCGGACATGACCAACCGCCTCAAGCTGACCTTCCCGGGAGACTCCTACAAGCTCTGGGTGGAGCTGGCCACGGTCTTCTACGACGCCCTCTGGCCCACCCGGGGCTTCGAGGTCCGGGCCTGGGACGCGAAGGGGCGGGAAGTCAAGAGCTTCCGGGGTGACCTGCTCCTTCTGGCCATGGGGGTGTCGGGCCGAAGGACCTACGGGTCCAACAAGCCCATCCTGCCGGACGACGACGACGTCTGCCTGGTGCGGCAGATGCCCCTCCTGCGGAAGCTCGTCGTGAAGGGCCCCCTGACCTCGGGACGCCACCGGGGCTACCCGGAGGTGGACCTCTTTTCGGCCTCCAAGGTCCAGATCGGCTTCCGTCACCGCGCCCTGGTCCAGATGGACGGGGAGGCGGAGCGCCTTGAAGCGGAGGATTTTCCCGTGGTCTTCGAGCGCACCGAGCCCGCGATCCGGGTGCTCCGCAGGGCCTGAGCGGTTCCGCCCCTCCCCCGGCAGGCCGATCCGGCCTCGGCCGCGGCGGGCTCCTAGAAGATCGACATCCCCGTCTTGGTGGTGAAGAGCTCCAGGGCTTGGGTGCCCGCCAGGGAATTTCCCCGCTCGTTCAGGCCCGGGGACCAGACGGCGGCGGCCAGGCGGCCCGGGAGGATCGCCGCGATCCCCCCGCCCACCCCGCTCTTGGCGGGCAGGCCCACCCTGTAGACGAAGTCCCCCACGGCGTCGTAGGTCCCGCAGGTGAGCATGAGGGCCGCGGCTCGCTTGGCCGGGCTGGGCTCCAGGACCCGCTCCCCGGATACGGGGCAGAGGCCGCGGTTCGCCAGGAAGAGGAAGCTCGCGGCCAGGTCCCGGCAGCTCATCCGGAGGGAGCACTGGAAGAAGTAGAAGTCCAGGACCTCCTCCACCCGGTTCCGCAGGTTCCCGAAGCTCTTGAGCAGGTGGGCCAGGGCGGCATTCCGGTGCCCCGTGGACCGCTCGGACTCGGCCACCTCGGGGTCCGCCCGTACGGCTCCGGACCCCGAACGGGCGCGCACGAAGCGGAGCAGTTCCTCCCGGGGATCCTCGAGGGCCTCCAGAAGGATGTCCGCCACGACCAGGGCCCCGGCGTTGATGAAGGGGTTCCGGGGGATGCCCCGTTCCTGCTCCAGGAGGATCGGGGAATTGAAGGGGTCCCCCGAGGGCTCCCGTTGGATGCGGTCCCAGAGCCCGTCCCCGGCGGAGCGCAGGGCCAGGATGAAGGTGAAGACCTTGGATACGCTCTGGATCGAGAAGGGCTCGTCCGCGTCCCCGACCGCGTGGATCCGGCCCTCCAGTGTGCGCACGGCCATGCCGAAGCGGTCCCGGGGGACCCGGGCGAGGGCGGGGATGTAGTCCGCCGGCGCGCCGAGGGCCAGGAGGGGGCGGACCTCCTGCGCGATGTCTGCGAGGATCCGGTCGTAGTCGGGTTCCATCGGGAAATTGTATCCGCCGCCGCGGGGGATGCCAACCACGTCGTGGCCGTCGCCCCGCCCGCCGTGGTATCATCTCCCCATGATCCTTCCCGAAAATCCCTCCGCCGGCCCCTTCCCGGAGCTGGCGATCGACCTGGATGTCCTTTCCTCCAACGTCCGTTCCCTGGCCGGCCTTTGCAGCGCCCGGGGGGTCTCCCTGACCGGGGTCGTAAAGGGGGCGGACGGCCTGGCCCCCGTGGCCCGGGCGATGCTCACGGGGGGCTGCGAACACGTCGCTTCCTCCCGGATCGGCCAGCTCCGGGCCCTGAGGGAGGCCGGAATCGAGGCGCCCCTCCTCCTGGTCCGCGTCCCCGCCCCGGGGGAGCTGGCGGAGACGGCCCGCTGGGCGGACCGGAGCCTCCACTCGGATCTGTCCGTGCTCCGTGCCCTGGACCGGGAGGCGGACCGGGCCGGGCGCCCGCACGGGGTCGTCCTGATGCTGGATCTGGGGGACCTCCGGGAGGGCTGGTACGAGGAGGGGGACCTCGTCGAGGCGGCGGTCCGGACCGAGCGGGACCTTTCCGCCCTGGAGCTCCTGGGGATCGGGACCAACCTGGGCTGCTACGGGTCGATCCTGCCGACCCCGGAGAACCTGGGCCGCCTGGCCCGGGCCGCTGGCCGGATCGAGGAACGGATCGGCCGGGCCCTCGAGGTCGTGTCCGGGGGGGCCACCTCCTCCATCCCCCTCCTGCTGTCCGGCGCCCTGCCCGCGGGGATCAACAACCTCCGGGTGGGGGAGGGGCTCCTGACGGCCCGGGACCTGCCGCACTTCTACAAGGTGGACGTGCCGGGGCTGAGCCCCGGAGTCGTCACCCTTCGGGCGGAGGTGATCGAGGTCCGGACCAAGCCCTCCCACCCGGTGGGTGAGATCTTCATCGACGCATTCGGGGAGCGGCCGACCTACGTGGACCGGGGGCCCCGGCGCAGGGCCCTCCTGGCGGTCGGCAAGCAGGACTTCGGGAAGCACGAGTCCCTGGTGCCCCTGGAGCCCGGGGTCGAGGTGATCGGGAGCTCCAGTGACCACCTGATCTGCGACGTCGAGGACCTGGGCCGGCCCCTGGCCGCGGGGGATATCCTGGAGTTCGGCCTATTCTACCCGGCCCTGCTCTTCGCCTCCCAGAGCCGCTACGTCCGGAAGACCTTCCGGGGCGGCGGGCAGGACTAGCAGGAAGCGGCTGCCCCGGCCGGGCCCCGGGCTCTCCGCGTAGGCCTCCCCCCCGTGCGCCCGCGCGGCTGCCCGGACGATGGCCAGCCCCAGGCCGAAGCCCCCGGTATCCCGGGACCGGGAGGGATCCGCCCGGAAGAACCGCTCGAAGACCCGGGGCAGGTCCTCCGGGGAGATCCCGATGCCCTCGTCCTCCACCTCCACCACGGCCCAGGCCCGGGTTCCCGGCGCGGGGGCCGGCTCCGGAAGGTCCCCGTCGCCGCGCGCGAGGCGGACCCGGACCTCCACGGTCCCGCCGGGATCCGAGAACCGCAGGGCGTTGGACAGGAGGTTGCCCACGGCGCCCTCGAGGGCCGGGCGGTCCCCGGACACCGGGACGGGCTCCGGGGCGTCCGTCCGGATGTCCAGGTTCCCGGCCCGGGCGGAATCCCGGTAGGCCGCGCAGACCGACCGGACCGCGGCGGCAAGGTCGAAGGTCTCCGGGGCCCCGGAGTACGCCGCGGCGTCGGCCCGGGCCAGGCCTTCCAGGCTTCCCACCAGGCTTCCCAGCCGGAGGGCGTCCCGGCGGCAGGCTTCCAGGGCCGCCTCGTCGGGAGTCCGGACCCCGTCCAGCAGGGCTTCCAGGCGGGCCCGGAGGGAGGCCAGGGGGGTGCGGAGCTCGTGGGACGCGTCGGCCACCAGCCGCTTGCGGAGCTCCTCCTGCTCCCCCAGGGCTCCGGAGAGGCGGGAGAGGGCGCCGGACAGCTCGTCGAGCTCCCGGATCCCGGAGGGCGGAAGCCGGATGTCGAAGTCGCCCCTGCCTATCGACCGGGCCGCGCGGGCGGCCGAGCGGAGGGGAGCGGAAAGCCGCCGGGCGCTCCAGGCCCCCGCAAGGACGGCCAGGGCTGCCAGGCCCAGGCCGACCGCGGCCAGGACCCGGTCCAGGGAGCGGAGGAAGGCCAGCTCGGCGTCCCGGTAGTAGACGGGGCCGTAGTATCCCGCCACCAGGGCGGGGGGGGCCGCGTCTCCGGGCAGGGAGGGGAGGGCGACGGACCGTTCCCGGTAGCCTCCACCGCGGTCGGCTCCGGCCATGCGGACCGCCATGGACTCGATCATCTGGCTGCAGAGCCCGGCGTTGTGTTCCCGGGCGTCCCAGAGGACCGACCCGGTTCCGTCCAGGAGGCGCAGGATGAAGCCGTCCTCCAGGGCGCCCACCCCCAGGGATTCCATGCGGCCGTGGTCCCACCCGCCCCCGGGATCCCGGGCGGCCGAGACGGAGGCCGCGAGGGCGTGCACGCGGGACTCGATACCGGCGGCTATGTAGGCGTCGAAGCGTTCCCGGGCCACGAGCCGGGCCGCCCCGCCCGCGGCCAGGACGGCCGCCGCGGCCAGGAGGGCGTGGGAGAGGGTGAGGCGACCCCTCAGGGTGGTGTTCAAGGTTCCCTCCGGAAGCGGTATCCCATGCCCCGCACCGTCTCGATCCAGCGGGGGTTCTCGGAATCCTCATCGAGCTTGCGACGGAGGTTCTTGACGTGGGCGTCGATGGTCCGCTCGTATCCGTCCCAAAGCTCCCCCAGGGCCCGGGCGGCGATCTCCTCCCGGGAGAAGACCCGGCCCGGCCGCAGGGCCAGGGCCTCCAGGATCCTCCACTCCGAAGCGGTCAGTTCGACGCAGGCTCCGTCCCGGCAGGCGGTCCTACCTTCCCGGTCCAGGGAGAGCCCCGGGAACTCCAGCCGCGACCCCGGCGGCCGGGCCCTCCGGAGCACCGCCCGGACCCGGGCCGCGAGCTCCCGGGGGCTGAAGGGCTTCTCCATGTAGTCGTCCGCCCCCAGGTCGAGCCCCTCGGCCGCGGCCTCCGGGCCGGACCGGGCGGTGAGCATCAGCACGGGCACGGCGGATTCCGCCCGGAGGCGGCGGCAGACCTCCCGGCCGGACAGGCCCGGCAGCATCAGGTCCAGGACGACCAGGGCGTACTCCCCCGTCTCCGCCCGGGCCAGGGCCGTCGGCCCGTCCGCGGCCTCGTCCACCGCGAAGCCGTCCCGTTCCAGGTAGGCCCGGACAGTCTCCCGGATGCCGGGCTCGTCGTCCACGACCAGGACGCGGTCCACGGCGCCTACCTCAGGTCATAGGGAAGAAGAAGCTTCTCGACCTCGACCATCTTGCCGTCCGGCCCGTCCACGGGGACCTTGGCGAGGGTCCAACCCCGGACCCGGGAAGGGTCCGCGCCGGCGGCGGCCAGGAAGGCGGGATCCAGGATCAGGACCCAGTCTTTGTCGTTCTTGGCGGGCTCCGCGGCCCACTCGACCAGGTTCCCCCCCCCCAGGGACAGCCCGTAGTGGCCCAGCTGGGCGTGGTAGCCGATCCGGTCCCGGGCCGAGGCGGCCAGGGCGGCCATGTGGTCCGCCGGAGAGCCGCCCGGTTTGCCGCCCAGAGGGGAGGCTCCCAGGTTGAAGCGGCCGGTCAGCCGGCCGCCCTCCACGGTCCAGGACAGGTCCGGGCCGGAGGGAAGCCGCGCCCCGTCCAGCCCGGCCTCCAGGAAGGGCACCGCGTCCAGGGATAGGACCGCCCGCGGCGGGGATCCGGGGTCCGCGGACAGGCGCAGCTCCTCCCCGCCCGGGGAGGCGAGGACGCGGTACTCGCCCGGGGACGGGGAGCCGAGGGCGCCGGCCGCGGTCCCGAAGGACCGGGCGGCGTACTTGGCCACGACGTCCGTGGATCCGCAGGAAACGGCCAGGAAGGCGGCCGCCAGGACGGCCAGGATGAGCGAGGGGAAGGAAGGGGCGCCGAGGTGCCCGGGATGCCGGGAAACGGGATTCATGGGATTCCTCCGCGGGCGGCTCTCTCGCCGCCCGGATTCGGGTTCGTTTCTGTTCGAACCGCTACAGGAGTTTGGACAGGGACTCCACCAGTTCGTCCACGATCTCGTCCTGACCGGCCCGTACCCGGTCGATCAGGCAGTGCTTCATGTGGTGCTCCAGGACCGCCAGGGCCGTGCGCTCCAGGGCGCTCCGGGCCGCGGAGACCTGGGCCAGTACGTCGTCGCAGTAGGCGTCCTCGGCGATCATGCGCCGGATCCCCCGGACCTGGCCCTCGATGCGGGCCAGCCGGGCGTCCAGGGCCCGTTTGAGGTCCTCGGGCCGGACGGTCCGGCGGCATTCGGGCAGGGCGGGGTCTCCGGAGCACCCGCAGCCCGGGATCTCGGCCGCCACGCCGGGCGTGGGATCCGTACAGGGCTTTCCTTCCATAGGTCTACCTCCCCGCCCGCGCCGTGGGAGCGCGGAAGCGGCGCAGTCGCAGGGCGTTGGACACCACCGAGACCGAGGACAGGGACATGGCCGCGGCGGCGAAGATCGGATTCAAGAGGGGACCTCCGAAGACGTGGAGGAGTCCCGCCGCCACCGGGATGCCCAGGACGTTGTAGGCGAAGGCCCAGAAGAGGTTCTGCTTGATGTTCCGGATCGTCGCCCGGGACAGGGCCAGGGCCGACACCGCGTCCATGAGGTCGCTCCGGGCCAGGATGATGTCCGCGGACTCCGCGGCCACGTCCGTGCCGGAGCCGATGGCGATCCCCACGTCCGCCCGGGCCAGGGCCGGGGCGTCGTTGATCCCGTCCCCGACCATGGCGGTTATGTAGCCCTCCGCCTGGAGCTTGGCGACCTCCGAGGCCTTGTCCTCCGGGAGGACCTCCGCCAGCACCCGGTCCACCCCGACCTCCCGGGCGACCGCCTCGGCCACGGCCCGGGAGTCTCCGGTGATCATGGCGGTGGCGATGCCCAGGCTCCGGAAGGCCGCGACGGCCTCCTTGCTCCCTGCCTTGACCGTATCCGCCACCGCCAGGATGCCTTCTAGCCTGCCGTCCGCGGCCACGAAGAGGGCCGTCTTGCCTTCCCGGGAGAAGCTCTCCAGGATTCCGGCGGCGGGGGCCGTGTCGACTCCCCGCTCCCCCATCATCCGGGCGTTGCCCACCAGGATCCGGCGGCCCCCCGCCTCGGCCTCGATCCCCCGTCCCGGGACGGCCTGCAGGGAGGTCGGGGGAACCACCATCAGTCCCCGCTCTTCGGCGGCCCGGATCACCGCGGAGGCCAGGGGATGCTCGGAACCGCGCTCGGCCCCGGCCGCCAGGGCCAGGAGGCGGTCCCGGGCATCCCCGGCGCCGGATCCGCCCTCGGGACCCAGGACCTCGACGTCCGTGACCGAGGGCTTGCCGACGGTGATGGTGCCGGTCTTGTCCAGGACAACGGCCCGGACCTTGTGCGCCGTCTCCAGGGCCGTCCCGCTCTTGATCAGGACCCCCAGCTCCGCCCCCTTGCCCGTGCCGACCATGATGGCCGTCGGGGTGGCCAGGCCCAGGGCGCAGGGGCAGGCGATGGTGAGGACGGCGATGAAGACCCGTAGGGAGAAAACGACACCCTCGCCCGCCAGGAGCCAGGCCAGGGCCGCGGCCAGGGCGATGCCCACGACCACGGGCACGAAGACCCCGGAGACCTTGTCCGCCAGGGCCGCGATGGGGGCCTTGGAGCCCTGGGCCTCCTCGACCAGGCGCACGATTCGGGCCAGGGCCGTGTCCTTGCCCACCCGGGTCGCCCGGAAGACGAAGGACCCCGTGCCGTTGACCGTGGCCCCCGCCACGGTGTCTCCGGCCTTCTTCTCGACCGGCAGGCTCTCCCCGGTCAGCATGGACTCGTCCACGGAGGTCCAGCCCTCGACCACCACCCCGTCCACGGGGACGCGCTCCCCGGGACGGACCCGGACCAGGTCGCCGACCTCCACCTCGTCCACGGGGATCTCGATCTCCTCCGTCCCGTGCACGACCCGGGCGGTGGTGGGGGCCAGGCCCATGAGCTTCTTGATGGCCTCGGAAGCCCGGCCCTTGGACTTGGCCTCCAGTCCCTTGCCCAGCAGGATCAGGGCGATGATGACCGCGGCGGTCTCGAAGTAGAGGTGGGAGGCTCCCGAGAAATCGCCCCGGGCGATCTCGAAGGTGGAGTAGGTGCTGTAGGCGATCGCGGCGGAGGTTCCGATGGCGATCAGGCTGTCCATGTTCGGGGAACCCTTGAGCAGGGTCCGGAAGCCCACGGAGTAGAAGCGCCGTCCCGCCCAGATCGCGGGCAGGGTCAGGACGAACTGGACCAGGGCGAAGTTGAGAGGATAGTGCATGGGGTGAAGGATCTTCGGCAGGGGAAGGCCGACCATGTGTCCCATGGCGATGTACAGGAGGGGCAGGGCGACGGCGGCGGCGACGTAGAAATTAATCCGCAGCCTCCGGTAGTCCCGTTCCTTGGCCGCCGCGTGCTCGTCCGTCCCGGTCTCGGCCTCCACGGCTCGGGGTTCGTACCCGGCGTCCCGGACGGCCTTCTTGACCTCCGAAAGCCGGGTCTTCTCCGGGTCGTAGTTGACCGTGAGTTTTTCGGACACCAGGTTTACGTCCGCGGAGGCCACGCCGGGCAGGGCCCGGACGGACCGCTCCACCGCTGCGGCGCAGGCCGCGCAGGTCATGCCCCCGACGGGCACGACGGCGGTCTTGGACTCCGGCGGCAGGACCGCCTCGTAGCCCGCGTCCGCCACCGCGGCCGCGATGGCCGCCCGGCCCACGGAGGATTCGTCGTAGTCGACCTTCAGGGTCTCCGTCGCGAAGTTCACCTCCGCCTTGGCCACCCCCGGGAGGCCTCCCACGGCCCGCTCGTTGGCCCGGGCGCAGGCGGCGCAGGTCATGCCCCGTATCGGAATCAGTTCGGACTTCATGCTGGTGGTTCTCCTCGGGGCGGCTCGACGGCCCGCCCGGGTCTCCTATATCCCCGACGGATTCGGTCTTGGAATGGATGCTCAGCCGGAAGAGAAGGGTCTCAAGCCTTCCATAGTCCATTCCACGGGAATAACTCATCCTAGGCAGCCGGTTTGGAAATCCCGACGAGGGATTTCCAAACCGATTCGTCGCGAATCGGACATGGTCCGATTCGCGACGATACCCCCTGGGGGTATATTACCGCTGCCGGGGACCGGGGGTCAAGGACGATTTCCGCAGGTGGGACAGTCCCCGTCCCGGGCGGAGAGGTCCGGGGGGGTCCAGTCCGCGGGGATGGCCGCGGCCGGGCCGCCCGCCTCCCCGGGGCCGTAGGCGGCCAGGTCCGAGACCACGGTGAACCGCGACCGGATCATCCCCATCCAGCAGGAGTAGGGCACCGTGCCGGGCGCGCCGGGGGTGAACTCGATTACGTTCTCCCCGACGACCAGGGCCTTCTGGATGCCCAGGGAGGGCACCACCAGGGGGCTGTTGCAGCCGTTGACCGTGCCCGGGGCGGCCCGGATCACCCAGCGGACCGGAATCCCGGACTGCACCACGAACTCAGCGTACCTCCGGGGAGAGAGGTCGAACTCAACGACCTGGACGCCCCCGACCCTGCGGGCGACGATCGGGGCGGGAGCGGCGGCCTCCTGGGAGGGGATTGAGGGGGCTGCCGACGGGGCCGTCGGAGCGACGGGGCCGAAGGAGGCCCGGACGCCGGGAAGCGAGGCCGATCCGGCGCGCAGGAGCGCGAGGGGGGAATCCAGGCCCGAAAGGGCCCAGGCCCGTCCCAGGGAGGCGACGCCCAGGAAGGCCACCAGGACCGCGCCCGCCCGGACCGCCCCCGTCCGGAGCCGGGCCGGCAGGAAGGCTCCCCCGGCCCCGAAGGCCAGCAGCACGGGCACAGTGCCCAGGGAGAAGAGGAACATCGCAAGGGCGCCCGCCGCGGCGCTTCCGGAGCCCAGGGCGAAGAGCTGGATGGCTTGCAGGGGGCCGCAGGGCATGAGGCCGTTGGCCAGGCCCACCGCGAAGGAACCGGCCCGGGAGGCCCAGGCGCCGGTTCGCTCCCGGAGCCGGTCCCAGAGGGGTATCCGGAGGCGTGACGGCGGCAGGATGCCGCCCAGGCGCAGGGCCATGAGGATCATGAAGAGCCCCGCGGCGGCCATGACGATCGAGCGCCCGCCGGTTCCCAGGTCCAGGACGCCCCCCAGGGCCCCCGCCGCCGCGCCCACGACGGTGTAGGAGACCACCCGCCCGGCGTTGTAGGCCAGGGAGGGGGCCAGGGCCCCGGCCCGTCCCCCGTCGCCCGCGGGGCCGGAGATCCCCTTCATCCCCTGGGACAGGGCGATCCCGCCGCACATGGAGACGCAGTGCAGGCCCGTGAGCAGGCCGACCACGAGGAGCATCCCCGGCGCGGAACCGCCGTCCGGGACGGGGACGAAGGAGAAGAGTCCGGCGGACTCGGCCAGGGCGAAGAGCCCCGCGAGGCCCGTGCCGACCGCGGCCGCGATGAGCCCGTCCCGACGGCCCGCGCCCCCGGGAACCGCCTCGTAGCCCGCCGCCGCGACCGCGGAGGCCAGGGAGGCCCGGATGCCGGGTCCGTCCTCGGTCCCGGCCCGGAGCCAGGCCTCGGCCCGGCCCCCTCGGGCGTCCGCCCGGGCCCGGTCCACGTACGGGATCGCCTCCAGGGCCCCGGCGACCTTGCGCTCGCAGTGCCCGCAGGTCATCCCCGTCACGAAAAGCACGATCCGTGCGCCGTCGGTCCCGTCCGATCTCGCTCGCTTCATGTCTCCTCCCCGATCAAGCATACCGGAGTCTAGGCCGGTATTGTGAAGTTCCCGTGAAGGAGCGGGATCTCGTCCACCATTCACCGGTCCGTCCGAGGATTGCGGGGGCGGGCTGGACGCGGGTGCGGCCGGCCGGTAGGATGCGTCCGTGAAGAACGCGGAAACCACGGTGGCCAAGCTCTCCGAGGTGGCCCTCCGGCGCTGGTCCATGATCGCCCCGGGGGACCGGATCCTCATCGGGGCCTCGGGGGGCAAGGACTCCACGACCCTGGCCTACGACCTGGCGGTCAAGCGCCGCTGGTGGCCGGACCGCTTCGAGTTCCTGGCCCTCCACGTGGAGACCGACGTCGGGGAACCCCAGGACCGGGCCCCCCTGGAAGCCCTGTTCCGGGACTGGGGGGTGCCCTTCGCGTCCATCCGGGTCCCGGTGATCGGCCGGCTGAAACCCGGGGAGCGGATGAACTGCTACTGGTGCTCCACCCAGCGCCGCACGGAGCTCATCCGCTACGCCCTGGGCAAGGGCTTCAACAAGATCGCCCTGGGCCACCACCTGGACGACATCGTGGAGACCCTCCTCATGAACATGCTCCACAAGGGCGAGATCTCCACCATGCCGCCCGTGGTCCGGTACTCCAAGTACCCCCTGTCGGTGATCCGTCCCCTGGCCCTTTGCGAGGAGAGGCAGATCGAGGCCTTCGCCCGGGAGAAGGGCTTCGCGAGCGTGACCTGCACCTGCGGGTTCGACGGGGCCTCCCGTCGCAAGGAGGTGCGGGCCAAGATCGAGGCCCTCACCGGGGGCTCCTCGGAGCTGAAGAGGAACCTCTTCCGGTCGATGTCCAACGTGAACGCCGAGTACCTGGCCTAGGAGTTTGTCGGGCTTGCCCATATAAATAATAGAAAAATCGCATCTGTGCGATTTTTCTACCTTGCAAACTCCAAAGGAGCCGGATAATCGGGATTTTAGCGCTTATCGGCGCTAATAATCCACAAGTCCGCCAGGCTCCTAGCCCGGCCCGGCCGGCGCGAAGTACGTGAAGGTTTTTCCGCCGGGGACTGTATCGGCCCGGGCGGCCCGGGATAGTATCCCTCCATGCTCGACCTAGCCTTCAGCGTCCTGCTGGCCGCCCTGCCCGCCGCGATCCTCCTGGCCTGGTTCCGCCGCCAGGACCGGGCCCGCCCCGAGCCCGTGGGCCTCCTGGGCCGCAGCGTCCTCTACGGCTTCCTGGCCACCGTGCCGGCCGCCGCCCTGGAGCTCCTCCTCCTGCGCTTCGGCCCTTCCGGGCCCCGGCTCCTGGCCGCGGCCTTCGACGCCTTCGTGGTGGCCGGCCTGGTGGAGGAGGGGGTCAAGTACTTTTTCGTGCGGCGCTACCTCCTCGGGCGCCCCGAGTTCGACGAGCGGATGGACGGGATCCTCTACGCGGCCTGCGTGTCCCTGGGCTTCGCCTTCGCGGAAAACATCCTGTACGGCTACGCGGACCGGACGGTCCTGTTCTTCCGGTCCTTCACCGCCGTGCCCATGCACGCCGCCGTCTCCGGGATCCTGGGCTATTGGATCGGCCGGGCCAAGATCGAGGGAGGCCGCGCGGCGGCGGAGAGCGCCTCGTCCGACCGTGCCCCCCGGGCCCTCCGGGGGCTATGGGAGGCGGCCTTCCTGCACGGGGCCTACGACTTTTTCCTGTTCACCCGATCGGCCTGGGCCCTGATGGCGGTTCCCGTCCTGCTGGCGGCGATCCTCCGCCTGCTCTTCCTGGTCGCGGACGCGAAGCGACGGGATCGGAAGGGGCTTGAAGAGGAGCCAAAGTTATATTAAACTAACATTATAGAATCGAACCGGTTATTCCCGGGAGGGAAGCCGGAAAGGATACATCATCATGGAAGGAAATATTGGATTCGCCCTGGGCCTGACGGTGTTCGCGGGGCTTTCGACCGGAGTGGGAAGCCTGATCGGCTTCGTTTCCAAGGAGCTGAAGCCGCGGTTCCTGTCCGCGGCCCTGGGCTTTTCCGCGGGGGTGATGATCTATGTCTCCCTGGTGGAGATCTTCGTGAAGGCCCGGGATTCCCTGGCCATCGGGATGGGAGCCCGGCTGGGATACTTCGTCACCGTCGCGTCGTTCTTCGCGGGAATGCTCCTGATCGCCGTCATCGACAAGCTCCTGCCGTCCTACGAAAACCCCCACGAGATGAACACCGCGGCCAAGCTGGAAGGGAAGAGCGAGCGGGAGAAGGCCAAGCTGATGCGGATGGGGGTCTTTTCCGCCCTGGCCATCGCCATCCACAACTTCCCCGAGGGGCTGGCCACCTTCATGGGGGCCCTCGCGAACCCCACCCTGGGGGTGAGCATCGCGGTGGCCATCGCCATCCACAACATCCCGGAAGGACTGGCCGTGTCGGCACCGATCTACTTCGCGACGAAAAGCAAGCGCAAAGCCTTCCTCCTGTCCTTCCTGTCCGGCTTCGCGGAGCCGATCGGGGCCCTCCTGGGGTACTTCGTTCTCCGGGCGGTCTTCAACGAATCCATGTTCGGGATGGTGTTCGGGGCGGTGGCGGGGATCATGGTCTACATCTCCCTGGACGAACTCCTGCCCACGGCGGAGGAGTACGGGGAGCACCACGTGGCGATCACGGGGGTGATCCTGGGGATGGTCGTGATGGCCGGGAGCCTCCTACTGTTCAGCTGAGAGGCGCAGGGCCACGTCCTCCCATTCCAGGTTTAACCGTTCCGCCTCGGCGTCCAGGGCCGCGGCGGCTTCCTGGAGGCGCTTCATCCGGGCCCCGTCGGAGTAGTTTTCCGGCTTGCCCATCTCCGCCTCCGCGGCCGCCTTCTGGGCCCCCAGGGTCGCGAGCCGGGCCAGGATCTCCTCCTCCCGCTTCTGGAGCCTGCGGAGGGCGGCCTTGCGGGCCTTCTCCTCCTCCCAGGACTGGGCGGTCCCGGAGGGTCGCGGGGAGCCCGTCCCGGCGGGCTGTCCGGCCCCCGGGGCGGCCTTCCCGGGGGAGACGGCCGGGCCGGACCGTACCGGGGCCGCCTTGCCGGCACCGGCCGCGGCTTCCGCGTCCAGGGCGGCGCGCTTTTCCCGGTAGTAGTCGTATCCCCCGGGGTAGAACCGGGGCACGGATCCGCACTCCAGCTCCAGGACCCGGTCGGCCAGCTCCTCCAGGAAGAAGCGGTCGTGGGACACGAAGAGGACCGTGCCCTCGAAGGCCTTCAGGGCCGACAAGAGGACGTCCTTGGAGTCCAGGTCCAGATGGTTCGTGGGCTCGTCCATGACCAGGAGGTTGGCGGGGTGGAGGAGCATCTTGAGCAAGGCCAGACGGGAGCGCTCGCCCCCGGACAGGACACGGACGCTCTTGTAGATGTCGTCCCCCCGGAAGAGGAAGGCCCCCAGGAGGCCCCGGATCGAGGGGATCAGGTCCGTGGGGCAGACCGAGAGAGCCTCCTCCTCCACCGTCCGGGTGCCGTCCAGGGATTCCGCCACGTCCTGGGCGAAGTAGGCCGTGGTCACTCCGCTTCCCAGCCGCAGGGTCCCCCGGAAGTCACGATCGACCCCGGCGACGAGGCGCATCAGGGTGGACTTGCCCGCCCCGTTGCGGCCCACGAAGGCCACCTTCCACCCGGAATCCAGGGTCAGGGAGAGGTCCCGGACCACGGACTTGTCCCCGTAGGCCTTGGACAGGCCCTCGACGGTCAGGGCGATGCGCCCGCACTTGGGCGCCGGCGGGAACCGGAAATGGATGCGCTTCATGCCCTCGGGGATCTCGATAGGCACGATCCGCTCCAGCTGCTTGACCCGGCTCTGCACCAGGGTCGCCTTGGAGGCCTGGTAGCGGAAGCGCCGGATGAAATCCTCCAGTTTGGCGATCTCCTCCTGCTGCTTCTCCCAGTCCTTGAGCAGGGTCTCGAGCTCCTGGGCCCGGGTCCGTTCGTAGGCGGAGTAGGTCCCCTCGTAGCGGGTCAGGCGGCCGTTCCAGAGCTCGTAGACCTGGGTGACCGCGGAGTCCAAGAAGGAGCGGTCGTGGGACACCACCACGAAGCCCCCGGGAAAGCCGCGCAGGAAATCCTCCAGCCAGTCCCGGGCCTCCAGGTCCAGGTAGTTCGTGGGCTCGTCCAGGAGCAGGATATCGGGATTCTCCAGGAGCACCTTGGCCAGGGCCACGCGCATCTGCCAGCCCCCGGAGAACTCCTCCACGGGGCGGTCCGGATCGCCGGCCTTGAAGCCCAGGCCCTGGAGCACCTCCCGGATCCGGTCCTTCCGCCGCCAGTAGCCCGAGCCTTCGACCGCCTCGTGGAGGCGGTGGTGCTCCTCCACCAGGGCCAGGGTCCGCGGGTCGTCGGCCACGGACCCTTCCAGGCGGCGGCCGATCTCCTCCTGCTCCCGGACCAGGGCCTCCACGGACTGGTAGGCCCGCTCGGCCTCCTCGTAGACCGTGCAGCCCCGGTAGACCACCCCGGTCTGGGGCAGGTAGGAGATCCGGGCCCCCTTCTGGATGGCCCGGTCCCCGCCGTCGGGGGCGATGAGCCCCGCGGCGATCTTGAGCAGGGTGGTCTTTCCGGCTCCGTTCGGCCCCGCCAGGGCGGCCTTGGTTCCCGGCGCCAGGAAGAGGCTCGCGTTCTTCAGGATGTCCCGGTGCCCGAAGGCCAGGGAGACGTCGGTGAACTGTACGAACGCCATGTCTAGTTGGCGGACCTCCGGAACCGGATGCTCAGGGGGGGCTCGGACAGGGTGTTCACCACGGACCACTCCTTGTCGATGGGACGCACGAGCTGGAGGTCCAGCCCGCCGGGGGTGGCTCGGTACACGAAATCCGCCCGGGGCCTCGCGCCACCGTCGAAGAAAAGGGACAGGCCTCCGTCCCATTCCCCCGCCAGGAGGGGGCCCGGGAAGAGCCCCAGGACGACCGCGCCGGCCTCGCCGGAATATTCCGGTATGCCCTCGGGGATCAGCTTGTCGTAGGCCGCCCAGGTGAAACGGCCGGATCGGGAGATCGTCAGGGCGCCCCACTCGTCGGAGACGAAGCGCTCCCCCTCGGCGATCATGCGGGCCAGGGCGTTGGCCCTTCGGAGCTCCTCCCGGCGCACGATCTCCCGGATGTCCTGGTCGAAGACCGCGAAGGGGTGGGTTCCCGCCCCGTAGTCGGTCTCGATCGTCACCTCCAGGGATTCCGGGTCCGGGAAGCGGAGGGTCAGGGGGAGTCCCTCGAACCGGAAGGACCCGTCCGCCTGGGGAAGGATGTTCGTGTAGTTGAAGAACCGGGACGCCCCGGGGTACTCGATCCGGATCTGCCGCCGCACAGCGTCCGTGAAGATCCCGAACTGCGGGCCGAGGCGCTCCAGGTCCACCCGGCCCTGTTCGATCATGGTCTTGAAATACGCGGGGCGCCAGGTCCGGGAGAAGAGGAGGTCCAGGTCCGCGGCCGGATCCGGCCCGGATACCGCCGCGCCCGCGGCGGGACCCTCGGATTCGTCGTAGATCCTGAGCTGGTTCGAGAAGACGTAGCCCCGGGTCCCGTCCTCCCCCATGGCCAGGTACCAGTCCCCGGGCAGGGGTTTTCCGCCCGTGGTGACCTCCTCGCCCTCGGTCTTGGCCAGGAGTTTGATGGACTGGTCCCGGCGCATCCGGTACACCTGGTTGGCCAGGTTTCTGGGCTCGTCCCGGAGTACGAGGCCGTCCCGGAGGGCCACGGCGTAGAGGCGGGCGCTGGGTTCGAATTCCCGGGCCCGGGCCTCGGCTTCCCGTTTCCGCCGGAAGAGTTCGATCTTCCAGACGGGCACCTCGGCCTTCTTCCGGGTGGCGGGGTTTTCCACGACGTAGGTATGGTTGATGTTCGACTTGATGAAGACCGGCACCACCGTGCCTGCGGGTACCCGTTCGGGGGAGGG
Source organism: Spirochaetota bacterium (assembly GCA_022703505.1). Classification (GTDB taxonomy): domain Bacteria; phylum Spirochaetota; class Spirochaetia; order Treponematales; family UBA12059; genus JAAYUR01. The sequence goes on from JAKLDN010000002.1 coordinate 389,747, forward strand.
GGCCTCGAGCCCCGTTCCGGTGTCCTGCCCGTCGGGGGTCGCTTCCTCCTCGGGTACGGGCGCCGCCTCCGTCCCCTCGAAGTACCAGAGCACGACCCCCCAGCCCAGCCTGCGGGAACACCCCGTCAGGGAGAGGGCCAGGAGCAAGGCTCCGGCGAGGAGGACTAAGCTGCGGCGGGCGGGACTCATGGGGGCCAGTCTACAACGCGTCCGGGGAATTCATCAATACGAACCGCGAAGGCTTGCGCGGACCTCTCCGGGGCGGACATACTTCAAGGCATGGAGGACGCCATGGCAGCCGAAACCGGTTTCGTCGCGGGCATCGACCTGGGGGCCACCAAGATCCTGGCGGCGGTCTTCGACCGGGGGATGAAGGTCCGGGCCCAGGCCAAGGTCAAGACGCCCGGGAGCGGCTCGGCGGACCAGGTCCTGGCGGCAATCCTGTCCGCCCTGGACATCGCCCTGGCCGAGCTCGACCTGAAACGGAGCGACCTGGAGGGCCTGGGGGTGGCGGTCCCCTCCCCGGTGAACCGCAGGAAGGGCATCGTCCTTTCCACCCCGAACATGGGGATGAAGGACTTTCCCCTCCGGGACCGCCTGGCCGGGCTCTCGGGTCTGCCGGTGGCCCTGGAGAACGACGTCCAGGCCGGGACCCTGGGGGAGCTCCGGGGGGGAGCCCTCCGGGGGAAGAAGTACGCGGCCGCCTTCTTCGTGGGCACCGGGATCGGGGGCGGCCTCGTCCTGGACGGCAGGCTGTACCGGGGCTCCACGGGCTCCGCGGGGGAGCTGGGGCACATGATCCTCCAGGACGGCGGGGCCCTGTGCGGCTGCGGCCGCCGGGGCTGCCTTGAGGCCCTGGCCTCCCGGACGGCCATGGCCCGGGACGCCGTGGCAGCAGCGGCCTCCGGCAAGGCCCCGATCCTGCTGGACCACGCGGGCACGGACTTCCGCAAGTACCGGAGCTCCGCCTTCGCCCGGAGCGTGGAGTCCGGGGAGAAGGCGATCGAGCGAATCGTGGAGAGGTCCGCGTACTGGCTGGGGGTCGGGGCGGCCAACGTCACCGCGGTGCTCAACCCCGAGGCGGTGCTCCTGGGGGGCGGGATGGTGGCCCGCTTCCCGGATCTGTACAAGGATATAGCATTCAGGTCCCTGAAGGACCACCTGATGCCGGCCCTGGGGGGCACGGTGGAGCTCTTGATCACCAAGCTGGGGGACCTCGCGGTGCCTCTGGGCGCGGCCTGGGCCAGCCGCGATCTCGCGGCCGGCCGCGAATCCGCGGCCGCCCGGGAGGTCACGGGCGCCCGGGAGGACATGGACGGACAGGAGGCGGCGGAATGAGCGGGCAGAAGGCCCTGGCGGTGGTGGAGGTGGGGTCCACGGGGATACGGCTGATCGTGGCCGCCGTGGAAGCCTCCGGGGAATACCGGGTCCTGGACCACGCGGGCAAGCCGGTCCAGCTGGGCCGGGACGTATTCGTCTCGGGCTCCGTCAGCCGGGCTTCCATGCTGGAGGTCATCGCCGTGCTCCGGGGCTTCCGGGAGCTCCTGCGGACCTACGGGATCGAGCCCAAGGACGCCCGGGTGATCGCCACCAGCGCCCTGCGGGAGGCGGACAACCGGGACACCTTCACGGACCGGATAGCCCTGCAGACGGGGTTCTCGGTGGACATCGTGGAGGACATCGAGGAGAACCACCTGATGTACCTGGCGGTCCAGAAGGCCCTGGGGGAGGAGTTCCGCTCCCTGGCCCGGGGGAACGCCCTGATCATCGAGGTGGGGGGCGGGTCCACGGAGCTCATGCTCCTGCGCCGGGGGCGAATGACGGCCGCCCACTCCCTGCGGATCGGCACCATCCGGGTGGACGAGCAGGTCCGGGCCGCCATGGGGTCTCCGGCCTACCTGGAGCGCTACCTCACGGACAACGTCCGCACCACCTGCGACAACCTCGACTCGGAGATGCCCCTGGCCACGGTCCGGAATTTCGTGGTTATCGGCAGCGACGCCCGCTTCGCGGCCCGGGCCGCGGGTACCCGGTCCGAAAGCGGGGACTACTACGTCGTGCCCCGGGAATCCTTCGACCGCTTCGTCGGGGAGATCCAGGAGCTCCGGGTCGAGGAGATCGCGGCCAAGTACCGGGTGGCGCACGGCGAGGCGGAGGGCTATTCCGTGGGTCTCCTGATCACCAAGCTCTTCCTGGAGCGGACGGCCGCGGAGGAGCTGATCGTCCCCTTCGTGTCCATCCGGGACGGATACCTGATGCGGATCACCCAGGGCCCCTCGGCCTCCCTGGAGAACGAGCTGCACCGGCAGGTGGTGGCCTCCACCCTGGCCCTGGGCCGCCGCTACCACTTCGACGAGGAGCACGCCCAGCACGTCTCGGAGCTGGCCCTGGAGCTCTTCGACCGCCTGGCGGACGAGCACGGCCTGGGGAAGCGGGAGCGCCTGCTCCTGGAGATCGCGGGCCTCCTGCACGACGTCGGCACCTTCATCCGCACCAGCGGCCACCACAAGCACTCGGAGTACATCATCGCCAACAGCGAGATCTTCGGGCTCCAGCGGGACGACCTGACCATCATCGCCAACTGCGCCCGGTACCACCGGAAGGCCAGCCCCTCCTCGGCCCACCCCAGCTTCATGAGCCTGTCCCGGGAGGACCGGATCCTGGTCCTCAAGCTCTCCGCCCTCCTGCGGGTGGCGGACGCCCTGGACCGGGGACATACCCAGCGGGTCCGGATCGCGGACACGGAGCGCAAGGAGGACCACCTGGTCATCCGGGTCGAGGACGGGGGGGAGCTCACCCTGGAGCGGTTGTCCCTGGAGGAAAAAGGGGATATGTTCGAGGACGTGTTCGGCATCAAGGCGGTTCTGGCATGATTCGTGACCGGTTCTTCAATCGCGAGCTTTCCTGGCTGGAGTTCAACGACCGGGTCCTGGAGGAGGGGCTGGATCCCTCCAATCCCCCCCTGGAGCGGCTCAAGTTCCTTTCCATCGTGTCCTCCAACATGGACGAGTTCTTCATGGTCCGCGTGGCGGGCATCAAGGCCCAGATCCGGGACCGGGACGAGACCCGGGACGCGGCGGGCCTCTCGCCGGAGGAACAGCTGGCTGCGATATCCGCCCGGGTCCGGGAGATCCAGACCCGGCAGTACCGCTGCCTGACCGAGGATATCTTCCCCGCCCTGGCGGCCGAGGGGTTGTGCGTCGTGCGCCCCTCGGACTGGACGGGCTCGGAGCTCCGGTGGCTGGAGGCCTGGTTCGCCCGCAACATCCTGCCGGTCCTGACTCCCCTGCGCATGGACGACGGGGAGGGCGTGCCCTCCACGGGCAACCTCCGCATGCACGCGGCCTTCCTGCTGGAACCCCCGGAGGTTCCCGACGGGGCGGATCCGGCCGGAGGGGCTCCGGAGGGGGCCGGCGGACCGGGCGGTGTCTCCGGCCTCATGGGGGAGGCCCCCGACGGGAGGCCCCGGCTGGTCATGGTCACGGTGCCGCCCAACCTGGACCGTTTCGTCCGCATCCCCTCGGAGTCCGGGCGCACCCACCTTGCCCTCCTGGACGAGGTGATCCTGACCCTGGGGCACGCCCTGTTCCCGGGCTACCGGGTCCTGGAGCGGAACCTCTTCAAGGTGGCCCGGGACGCGGCCATCGGCGTGGACGAGGGCCGGGATGACGACTTCGTGGCGGCCATGGAGGAGGTCCTGGCCAACCGCCAGAATTCCTGGCCCGTGCGGATGACCCTGGGGCTGGAGAGCCCGGCCCTCCGGGAACGGCTCCGGGAGGTCCTCGGGCTCTCGGAAGAGGACGTGTACGAACTGGCCGGACCGATCGACCTCCGGTCCTTCATGGAGCTGGCCACCATGAAGGGCTTCGACCGCCTGCGCTACCCGGCCCGCAAACCCGTGGAGGGCTACGAGTTCTCCGAGGACAACTCCATCTTCGACCAGATCCGCAAGGGGGATCTCCTTCTGCATGTGCCCTACGAGTCCTTCGCCCCGGTGGAGGAGTTCGTGCGCGCCGCCGCGGACGACCCCAACGTCCTGGCGGTCAAGATGACCCTGTACCGGACTTCCGGGGATTCCCCCCTGGTCCGGTCCCTGACCCGGGCCGCCGGCAAGGGGAAGCAGGTCACGGTGATGGTGGAACTCAAGGCGCGCTTCGACGAGGCCAAGAATATCGAGTGGGCCTCCAGCCTGGAGCAGGCCGGGGCGGTGGTGGTCTACGGAGTGGCCCGCCTCAAGGTCCACGCCAAGGCCTGCCTGGTGGTCCGCCGGGAGGAGGACGGCTCCATCCTCCGGTACGTCCACCTGTCCACGGGCAACTACAACGACAAGACCGCCCGGCTCTACTCGGACCTCTCCTTCTTTACCATCAACGAGACCCTCTGCCGGGAGGCGGGGATCTTCTTCAACATGCTCACCGGGCTGTCCGCGGTGGAGGAGCTCCGGACCCTGGCCATGGCCCCCTTCAGCCTCAAGCGGCGGATCATCGCCATGATCGACCGGGAGGCGGACTGGAGTTCCCCGGAGACCCCGGGCCTGATCATGGCCAAGATGAACTCCCTCTGCGATCCCGACGTGGTCGCCGCCCTCTACCGGGCCTCCCGCAAGGGGGTTCGGATCCTGCTCAACGTCCGGGGGATCTGCATCCTGGTCCCCGGGGTCGAGGGGCTCTCGGAGACCGTCACGGTGGTATCCGTGGTGGGCCGGTTCCTGGAGCACTCCCGGATCTTCTACTTCCGGAACGGGGGGGCCGAGGAGCTCTACCTGGCCTCCGCGGACTGGATGCCCCGCAACCTGGAACGCCGGGTGGAGCTCATGTTCCCGGTGCCCGATCCCGCTGCCCGGGACCGGGTGCTTTCCATCCTCCAGGCCTATTTCCGGGATACCGTGAAGGCCCGGATCCTCCTTCCCTCCGGGGCGTGGGAGCGCAGGCTCCCCGAGCCCGGCCGGGAGCCCTTCTCCGCCCAGGACTGGTTCTGGGAGTCCGAGCGGAACCGGTTCCGGGAGGAGTCCGAGGCCGAGGAGAGGGTCTTGACCGTGCGCAGGCGAGCCCCGTGAACGATCCCGGCCGGCCCGCCCGCGGCCCGGGCCGGGGACCGCGGGGAGGATTTCGGAATCGAGGGGCCCGGGACGCGGCGGTGGTCCGTATCGTGGGCTTGCCGAACGCGGGAAAGAGCGCCCTGTACAACGCCCTGACCGGTGCCTACAGCGTCGTGGCCAATTACCCGAACACCACCGTGGATCCCGAGCGGACGATCCGGAGGGAGGGGGGCGTTCCGGTCCGCTACGTGGACGAGCCGGGGGTGGACGGGTTGGCCCCGGAGTCGGAGGACGCGCGCCTGCTCCTGGACCGGCTGCTGTCGGAGAGGACGGACCTCCTGCTCTTCGCGGCCGACGCCCGGCGCCTGGAATCCGGCCTGGCCCTGCTCTGGGAGTTCCTGTTCCTGGGGATCCCGACGGTCCTGGTCCTCACCGGTATCGACGAGGCCCCCGTCTACGGCGTGGAGGTGGAGTATGCGGCCCTCTCCCGCCTGCTGGGCGTCCCGGTCGCGGCGGTCAGCTCGGAGGAGGGCCGCGGGATCCCCGAACTCAGGTCCCGGGTGCGCACGCTCCTCTCCCCGGCCGGCGCGGCGGGAACGCCCCGGACCGGCGGGGAAGCGGCGTCCGTCGCACCCTCCCCGCCTCCCGAGCCCCCCCTGCCTCCGGGGATCCGGGACGCCCGGGAGACGGTGCGTGCGGCCCTGGCTCCCGGGGTCCGGAGCCCCGGCGCCGCGGCCCTCTTCCTTCTCCGGGCAGACCCGGACCTGGCCCGGGCCTACCCCGGGGCCGGCCGGACCGCGGCTGTCCGGACCGCCCTCCTGGGCCTGCCCCTGGAGCGCCTCCTGTCCCGGGGCCGGACGGACTGGGCCCGCCGGATCGTGAGGTCCTGCGCGAGGATCCGGGGGCGCCGGCCCGGGAGCGCCGCGGACCGGCTGGCCGCCCTGGCGCGGCATCCCCTCTGGGGCTTGCCCGTGCTGGGCGCCCTCCTGCTGTCGGCCTATTTCCTGGTGATGTACGCCTCCGTGGACCTGGCCGGGTGGATGGACTCGACCCTGGCCGTCCCGGCCGCGGCCTGGGTGGCGGATCGGATAGCCTCCCCCGGGATCCGGGACTTCCTGGTCGGGGACTTCGGGCTTCTGACCCTGGGGGTGTTCAACGCCCTGTGCACGGTCCTGCCCATCCTGGCGGTGTTCTACCTCTTCTTCGGAATCATCGAGGACTCCGGGTACCTGCCCAACTTGATCGTCCTGTCCCGGACCGCCCTGGGCCGGATCGGCCTTTCCGGACGCTCCGTCCTGCCGGTGATCCTGGGCTTCGGGTGCAAGACCATGGCCACCCTCTCGGCCCGCTCCATCCCGGACCGGAAGGAACGGACCATCGCGGTCTTCCTCATCGCCTTCGGCATCCCCTGCTCCGCCCAGCTGGGCCTGAACATGGCAATCCTGGCCCGGGCGGGGACGGGAGCCTTCCTGATCGCCCTGGGCTTCCTGAGCGCCGCGGAGCTGGGGGCGGGGGCGGTCCTGAACCGCCTGCTTCCCGGCGAGTCCCGGGGGGGCTTCGTCCTGGAACTTCCCCCCTTCCGGGTTCCGGATCCCGGCGCCCTGCTTCGCAAGACCGGGTGGCGGTTGGCCCGCTTCGTCCGGGAGGCCCTTCCCGTGTTCGCCGCCGCCGCCGTCGCCCTGTACCTGGCGGACGGATCGGGGATCCTCGGGGCCTTCCGGGACTTCCTGGCGCCCCTGGTCTCCGGCTGGCTCGGCCTACCGCCTTCCATGGCGGACGCCCTGATCCTGTCCATGGCCCGCCACGAGGCGGCGGCGGGGCTGATCCTGGGCATGGCGGAGCGGGGCCTCCTGGACCGGACGGCCATGGTCGTTTCCGTGACGGTCACGACCCTGTTCGTTCCCTGCGCGGCCAACATCGTGGCCATCGTGAAGGAACTGGGGAAGCGCCGGGGCGCGGCGGTAGTCCTGGCGGCCAACGCCCTGGCCATCACCCTGGGGGGTGCCTTGAACGGCGTCCTTCGCTTTCTGGGCTTCTGAGCCGGAGGGATCATGACGGACACGAGGAACGAGGACGAGCACCTGGAGCGGATCTGGCGCATGGAGGAGGAGGGAGGCGGGAGCCTGACCCTGCTCCGGACCCACATGGGGAAGGACTACGATCCCCTCGATATCGAGTCCCTTTCGCGGCAGGGCTGCCTGGAGGTGCGGGGGGACGAGGTCGCCTTCACGGACCCGGGCCGGGAGCGGGCCCGCCGCCTGATCCGGGCCCACCGCCTGGCGGAGCTCCTGGTGCGGGACATCCTGGGGGTCCCGGATTTCGAGGCCGGGGCCTGTGAGCTGGAGCACCTGGCGGACACCAAGGTGGTGGACGGGATCTGCACCCTCCTGGGCCACCCGGCCTGCTGTCCCCACGGCCTGCCCATCCCCCGGGGCGACTGTTGCCGCGCCGGGGCCCGGGAGGTGACCTCGGTGGTGGTGCCCCTGACGGAGCTGGAGCCGGGCAAGGTCGGGCGGGTGGTCTTCCTGGAAGCCTCGGACGAACGGGAGATCCGCCTCCTGGGTACCTCCCAGATCCGGCCGGGGACGGAGCTACGGGTGCGCCAGCGCAGGCCCTGCTACGTGGTGGACACGGGCACCGCCGCGGTGGCCCTGGACGAAGCGGTGGCCGCCACCGTGAAGGTCCTCCCCCTGGGCTGATTCCCGAGCCCGGGAGACCCGGGTCCGGAGCGCCGGCGGCGCCTCTTCCCCATCCGGGATTCGTCCGATACTATACGTAACGCGGCGGCCGTGCGCCTTCGCCGGTCCGGACCCGGGCTCGCCCGCCGCGCCGGATCTCAACCTCAATTCCATCGGGAGCACCTACCGCATGCGCCTGTCCGCCCCCCGTCCCGCCCTCGTCCTCGCCCTCTCCCTCCTCCTTGCCGCTGTCCTGCCCGCCCAGACCCTGGCGGGCTTCGACACGGGGCTCTATCGGATCGAGCGGGACGGGTCCTCCCGACCCCTCTGGCTGGGCGGGGAGGTCAAGAAGATCCTGGCCACCGAGGCCGGCTGGTATTTCCTGAGCTCCCGGGGGGTGGTCCACAGCCGCGACCTTTCGGCCTTCGAGGAGCGGAACAAGGGCCTGCCGGTCAAGACGATCAAGCGCTACGACCAGGGGGTCAAGAGCTTCCAGTACGAGATCCAGGATTTGAAGGACCTGGAGGCCGACCCCTACGACCCCCGGACCCTGGTGACCTGCACCAAGGACGCCGTGTTCCTGACCCGGGACGGGGGTCTTACATGGACCGCCCTGCCCGCGGCTCCCTCGTGGTCCACGGGCCTCAAGGCCGCGGCGGTCGTTTCCGGGACGGAGAACCTGATTTTCGCCTCCCACCCCATCCGGGGCGTCTTCGTCCGTCCCCTGGGAAATCCCGGGGCGGCCTGGACGGAGGCGGGGGGCCTGGACAGGGCCGCCGGCTCCACCAGCCCGGACGAGGTTTCCGACATCGTCGCGGCCAAGGGGCCCGAGGGGGCCCGGATCTGGGCGGCCAACTCCTTCCTTCCCCGCCTGTACCGCTGGGATTCCGCGCGGCGCTCCTTCGCGGTGGTCCACGCGGACGACCGGGACTTCGCCGCCTTCGAGAGCCTCCAGGTCCGGGAGGACGGGGTCCTCTACGTGACGGACGGGGAGATCTACCGCTACGATCCCCGCTCGGGCCGGCACGAGGCCGAGCCCGGAGCCCTCCGCGCGGTCCTGGCGGCCTCCCGGGCCCAGCCGGGCCAGCTGGAATCCTTCCACGGCGTCGACTCCACGGGCAAGCCCCTCCAGCTTTCCGAGCTCTGGCTGGCCGCCTTCAAGGACCGCAAGCCCCACCGGCCGGCCGCGGAGGGCCGCCACGGCCTGTACCTCCAGACGGGATTCATGGTGAACCCGGAAACCCGGGCCAAGTACCTCGGGGTCCTGGGCCGGCACAACCTGGACTCCGTGGTCGTGGACCTCAAGGACGACCTGGGCCGCCTGCGCTTCGAGCCCCGCACCGAACTGGTCCGGCGCCTGGGACGCTCCGTGAACCCCCTGGACGTGGAGGCCTTCACGGCGGAGATGAAGGCCCGGGGGGTGTACCTGATCGCCCGGATCGTGGTCTTCAAGGACAACCACATGTACAAGGCCGCGGGGGGAAAGTACGCGGTCTGGGACTCCGCGGAGAAGGCCCCTTGGCGCGGCTACTTCACGGAAAAGGTCGAGGCTCCCGCACCCGCCGCTCCGGTACCCTCAACGCCCCCGGCCCTCCTGGCCCCTTCCCGGCCCGCGCCGGGGGCCTCCGTCGCGCCCGCCGCCCCCCCGGCTCCCGCTCCGACCTACCAGCGGAAGTACATGGAAGAGTATTGGGTGGACCCCTATAGCGAGGAGATCTGGGAGTACAACGTGGCCATCGCCCGGGAGATCATCGCCCGGGGCTTCGACGAGGTGCAGTTCGACTACATCCGCTTCCCCACGGACGGGGAGAACCTCGGGAACGCCTCGTACCGCTGGAGGGACCCCGGCATGGACATGGAGAGCGCCCTGATGTCCTTCCTGGGCTACGCCCGGCGGAACATCGAGGCGCCCATCAGCATCGACATCTACGGGGCCAACGGCTGGTTCCGGTCCGGGGTGCGGACCGGCCAGGACGTGGAGCTCCTGGCCCGGTACGTGGACGTGATCTGCCCCATGTTCTATCCCTCCCATTTCGAGCAGGACTTCCTGGCCCAGCCCCCGGAGGAGCTCCGTCCCTACCGGATCTACTACCTGGGGACCCTCCGCAACACCTTCATCGCCCGAAAGCGGGTGGTCGTGCGCCCCTACGTCCAGGCCTTCTTCCTGAACGTCCGCTATGACCGGAAGTGGTACAACCCCGACTACGTCCGCCGGCAGGTGGAGGGGGTGCGGGACTCGGCGAACCTGGGGCTCACCTTCTGGAACAATATCGGCCGCTACGACGACATCCCCGTCCTGGATGTCCGGGGGAACCGGAGGCTGGCGGCGGGACCGGAGGCCCTCCGGCCCAAGGGCGTCCAGCTGGACTAGTGGGGAGGGGGCGGCCTGCCGCATGCGTCGGCCGTCGAGCTTGACGGGCGCGGCGGCTGGAAGTAGCTTGTAGGTACCGTGAAACCCTCCCAGCCCTTCCGAGTCCGATTCCTGGCCTTCGCGGCCGCGGCCCTCGCCGCCTTGCTCCTCTTCCGCCTGATGCACGCCCCGGGGACCCTGGGGCTCCTGGTCTGGAATCCGAGCTACCGCTCCTTCGCCTACGGGATCCTGGCCCTGGGGGCGGTGCCCTTCCTCCTGGCGATCGTGTACGAGGTCCTCCGGGGGATCCCCTCCTTCCGCCGGCGCCGGGCCGCGGGCCTGGTCTCCATGGGGGTTTCCGCGGTCTCCGGGGCGGCCGCCCTGGCGGCGATCCTGTTTCTCGCGATCGCCCCGAACCGGGTCCCGGATCCCCTCCCGACGCCGAGGATCCTGGATCCCTCCCGGGGCATCGTCGTCCGGCCCTCCGGGGACGGGGGGCCCTACCTCCGCCTGGCCTTCTCCTCGGATCCCCACTGGGGCCGGGAACAGAGCGACGAGGCCGCCCGAACGCGGATCCTGACAAGCGTGGACGCCGGGGACTACGACGCCTTCTTCCTCCTCGGGGACATCTCCGAGCAGGGCTTTCCGGAGTCGGGCTTCCGGGAGGCGGCCCTGGACCTGGAAACGTACCTGACCCGGGTCCCGGTCCGTCCGATGATGGGCAACCACGACGCCCTGGTCAACGCCGCGGGCCGGTGGGCCCGGTATTTCTTCCCCTCGGGCCATTCCTCGGATTCGGGTTCCCCCCTTTACTACCGGATCGACGCGGGCCGGGCCCATATCCTGGTCCTCAACCTCCTCTGGGGGGAGGAGGACTTCGACCACGCCCAGCGTGCCTGGCTGACGGAACAGCTGGAGTCCATCCCCCGGCAGGACGCGGTGGTCGTCCTGTCCCACTGCTATTTCTACGCCTCCGGGTACGACGACCCCGAGTCCGGAAGCCCCTGGTACGACCATCCCGGGACCATCCGGGAGGTCGTACCCCTGCTGGAGACGTACGGGGTGGACCTGGCGGTCTCCGGGCACAACCATTACCAGGAGCTCCTGGAGCACAACGGCGTTACCTACGCCGTGATCGGGGCCATGGGCGGGGTGCCGGATCCGGCCCCGACCTACCGGTCCCCCGCCTCGAGATGGATCCGGGTCTCCACCTTCGGATTCCTGGAGGCCCGGTTCTATCCGGACCGCATCGAGCTGGCCTTCCGGGACGCGGCCGGGGGCGAGCTGCACCGCGCGGTGGTTTCCGCGGAGTAGGGGCGATGGGATGGAAAGCGTCGCGGACCCGGCCGGCTCCGGCAGCGCCCGGTTCCAGGAAGCCTCCTTCACGGCCCTGGACCGCTACCGGGGCAACCCGGCCGCCCCCCTGCGGTTCCTCCTCTTCCGGGGGGGACTTCCGGACCTGGCCCGCCGCGGCCAGGAGCTGGCCTTTCCCGGGCTTCCCTACGCGGACGCGGTCTCCGCGAACGCGGTCTCCGGGATACCGCGGCCCGGGGAATCCGGTCCCGTTGACGGCGCCTTGCCGGATCCCGTCTCCGTGCCCTGCCGCTACGTCTGCGCGGAGGCGGACGAGGACCCCGAGCCCCACGCCTACGGCCTTTTGGACCTGAGCTACGACCCGGAGACCCGGCGGTACCGGCATCCGCGACAGCGTTTCCCGGACCCCCGGGAGCCCGTGATCTACCCCTGCGACGCCCCCGACGACCTCACCCTCTTCGAGACTGCCGTCCTCCTGGCCCGGTATCCCTACCGCCTGCCGGAGGGGGGCTTTGTCGTGGATGTCCCGAGGAACCTCTCCCCGATGTTCCAGCGGGACCTCCTGACCCTGATCCTCACCGGCCGGGATCCCGGGTCCGCCCTGGAATGGCTGGGCCGGACCGGGTTCCTGGATGCCTACTGGCCCGAGCTTGCGGCCCTGCGGGGGGTGAGCCATTCCAAGGAGTACCATCCCGAAGGGGACGTCTGGGCCCACACCCTGGAGACCTTCCGGTATCGCAAGCTCTCGGAGTTCCGGCTTTCCCTGGGCCTGCTCCTGCACGACACGGGCAAGCCCGAATCCCGGTCCGCGGAGGGCCGCCGCTTCGACCAGCACAGCGAGATCGGGGCCCGCCTGGCCCGCCGCTTCCTGGAGCGCCTGGGATTCGCCCGGGACCTCTCGGAGGATGTGGAGTTCCTGGTCCGCAGGCACATGATGCCCGCGGCCCTCCCGCGCCTGCCCCTGAACCGGGTGCAGGAAGACCTGGAGCACCCCCTCTTCCCCATCCTCCTGGAGCTGTACCGCTGCGACGAGCTGTCCACCTTCCGGGGACCCGACGGGTACTACCAGGCCTGCGCGGCCTATCGCCAATACCTGCGGAACGTGCGCAACCCGTACCGGAACCCGGACGGCCGGAAGGTCCAGAGGATGTTCCTTGAATAGGAGGTCCCGTGAAGGAAGCCTATCGCTGCGTGTACATGGAGGACGCCCTGGTCGTGAAGAGCCTCCTGGACTCCGCGGGCATCCCCTCTCGCATCCTGAGCGGGGACATGCTGGACGTGAATCCCTTCTTTTCCGCCACCGTCCAGGGTGTCCGGATCCTGGTCTCCGACGAGGACTGGGAGGACGCCCGGGCGGTGGCCGCGGACTTCAAGTCCCGTCGGGAGGACTGAGCTTGTCCGGACTCACCGCGGAGTTCACGGAGGGAAGAATCGAACCGGAGCGCCAGATATCCTTTTCTAGAAATTGAGCCGATTTCAAAAGTCGGTCACTTTTGAAATCGGCTTTGCGATTGCTCGCGGTTGCGTTGCAACCGCTGCGCAAATCGCGATTTTCAAGGTAGCTTTTTCAAAACTCTCTGAGTTTTGAAAAAGCCTCTAGAAATTGAATATAGCCCGACGATTCTCCGCGCCGATCCTTCGTAGTTCCTCCATCAAGGGCCTTCCGGGATCCCTCTTCCGGGACAGCTCTAGGGAGAACTGGTTCATGGAAAAGTGACTGAACACCAGGACCTCCTCCCGGACGGCCGCCGGGGCTTCCCGGTAGAGTCGGGAGTACTCCCGGAACCAGGACCCGAAGATCCCCTTGGGCTTGAGCTCGGAACGGCCGGAGATCCAGACCGGGACGCCCAGGGCCTCGTGAAGGGCCCGGGCGAAGAGGGCCATCCACGCCTGGCTCTCCGCCAGCAGGGCCTCCACGGCCCCGCTTGCGTCCAGATTCCTGAGAAGGGCCAGCTCCGCGGTCTTGGGGGTGTGGACGGGGGTCTTGTTGACGATGAGGACATCCCGCCGGAAATCCGTATCCAGCTCCCTGCGGAAGAAGCCCTCCGCCAGCTTTCCGGACTGGCCTACCAGGTATCGGAGATTCGCGGATTTTTGCTCCTGCTTGCCCGGGTTGTCCGCGATCAGGATCCACCGGGGACGGGACTCCGGGCCGATGTCGTCGAGGGCCCGGTTGTACACGACGGGGGTTTCCACGACGTAGTCGTCGTAGCCCCGGGCGATGCGGAGCCTCTCCTGGATATCCCGGAGCTCCGGCACGGCGGCGGTCCACAGCCGGACCTTTTCCCGGAAGGCGTCCCTCAGGGCTGTGAATTTCTCGTACCGGCGTCGATCCATGCCGGGCATTGTGACGGACCCGGCCCGAAGCCGCAAGGGCGGCCGGCAATCCGAGCTCATGTGGATATTGCGGCCCGCCGAGCATATACTGAAGCCATGAAATCCACACGCCGCCTTATGATCGCCCTGGTCCTGCTCCTGGGCGCGCACGCCGCCTTCGGGCAGGGACGGTTCCGCAACATCCTCTCGCTCAAATTCGAGTACTTCACCGACCAGCGCTTCGGATTGGAGTGGGAGGAAGTCTTCCTGGCCCCCCTGCCCAAGGGGTTCTACCTGGTGTCCGCGGTCTCCGGCACGAACACGAGCTTTTCCGACCTCACCGGGGGACGCCTGGGGCTGGCCTTCGATCTGCCCGGTTCCTTCTACGGAGAGTTCTCCTACGAGTTCGAATACGACTGGCGGGTGGCCCAGCCGAAACACACCCCCCTGGTCTCCTGCACCTACGAGTCGGGACCCGCGATGGCGAGCCTTTCGTTGTCCGGTGAGTTCACCCCGGACAGCGCAGGCGGGGTCCTCTCGCCCTCCCTGAAGTATACCCTGAATCCCCGGTTTTTCCTGTCCTCCTCCCTGTTCCTCGCCTTCCATCACTACTCCACCTCGGAAAGCTTCTTCAACTTCGCGGCCCTGGCCACGGGGGAGTACGGGCTGGGACCGGAGATATTCCTGTCCCTCGGCGGTACCTTCGGTACGGTGTACGAGCCCGACGCGCGCTACGAGAAATGGTCCGTCCTCGGGGGAGTCAAGGTCGTGCCCTCGAATTCGGTCGCGGTGAAGTGTCTCGTCGAGTTCGAGAACGCCGACGCCGCGCCGGTGAACCCCCACAACATCATCTCCGCCCAGATCGTGGTGGACGTCAAGTTCCGCGCAAAAGAGTGAGGAAGGCCCGCCCGGGCCGGAGATGTCCGCGAAGCCCCGGGGGATTCGTTCGGGAGGCAGCATGGGGATCGAGACGATCGGCGCGGCGCTCGTATTGACGCCCGAGATCAAGCACCTGGATATCCTGAGCTCCAAGGAGTTCGCGGAACGCTTCGCTCCGGCGGCGAAGGACGCGCGGACGGTCATCCTGGACCTGTCGCAGGTCGAGTTCGTGGACAGTTCGGGGCTCGGCGCCCTGCTCAACCTCGTCCGGGACACCCTCGGAAGGGGCGGACGGATCTCGATCTGCCGTCCCCAGCCTTCCGTCAAGGTCCTGTTCCGCATGGTCCAGTTATCGAAGCTCGTCTCCATCTTCGACGGGAAGGACGCGGCCCTCGCCTGGGCGGAGACATGAGCGGAGTCCCTCCCGACCTGATACCCTGGGTTCCGGCCGCCGCGGTATCCGTGTCGCTCTGCGCACTTGCCGCGGCCGCGGTACTTGCGGCCCGGCGAGGTCCCCTCCTGCCCCTCGATCGGCCGGAGTACCGCGAGTTCGCCGCCTCCCTGGACGGAGCCGTCGCCCTGATCTCCGGGGACCTGGAGAAGGTCCTGTACGCGAGCCCCGGTTTCGAGCCCCTCTTCGGGTCGACTCCGGATCGCGTCTCCTTCCGGCGGCTGGAGGGCGTCGTGCACGCCGAGGATCTGGAGGCCCTGGAGTCGGCCCTCTCCGCAGGCCGCATGCGGCCCTTCGAGGTGGAATTCCGGATCCGGTCGGAGGGAGAGCCGCGCTGGCTGCGGATGCGGGGCTTCCCGGTGGCGGGAACGGGGAGGAAGGCCGCCCGCAGGATCGCCGTGTGGGTGGAGGACCGGTCCCTGCGCAAGACCGACGAGCTCAGGCTGGTGGAGGCCCTCGACTACGAGGTGGCCGTGGGGGCCCGCATCCAGCAGGCCCTGCTCCTGGGGAGTCCGGAGCGGGCGTACCCGGGCTTCGATCTGGCCTCCATGACCCTGCCTTCCCAGAAGATCGACGGGGATTTCATGGATTTCTTCGACGGCGGACCCGAGGTGCTGGATCTCATGCTCGGGGACGTGATGGGAAAGGGCGTCCCCGCGGCCCTGACGGGCGCCGCGGCTTGCAACGCCTTCTTCCGTGCCCGGCTTTCCCTGGCGGAACAGGCGGGGGAATCCCTTCCCCCCGTGAAGGACATCGTCCGCGGCGCGGAGGAACGTATCGCCGGGAAGCTCATGGACCTGCGCACCTTCTTCACCCTGGTGTACGGCCGCCTGGACGGGAAGCGGGGACTGTACCGCTACGTGGACTGCGGGCATACGAGCGTCCTCCATTTCGAGCGGAAGACCGGGCGCTGCTGGAGGCTCAAAGGCGCGAACGCCCCGGTGGGGTTCCTGCCCGAGCAGGACTACGTCGAGTACGCGGTGCCGCTCTCTCCCGGGGACCTTCTGTTCCTGTACTCCGACGGGATCACGGAAGCCGAGAATTCCGAAGGGGAGCGGTTCGGGGAGGAGCGCCTCATGAAGCTCGTGGGATCCCACTCCGCTCTGGACGCCGCGGCGCTCCTGGACAAGGTCAAGCACATCGCCTTCGCCTACGCCGGGGGGGATTTCAAGGACGACGTCACGGCCCTGGCGGTGCGCGTCGCCTCCGGCCCCTCCGTCCGGACCGCGCGCCGCTCATTCCCCCAGTCGATGGACTCCCTGCGGGCGGTACGGGAGTTCTACCGCGCCTGCGCGGACCGTGCCCTGTCGGCCTCCCTTCCCTCCGAGGACCTGGACGCCCTGCTCATCGCGACCGGCGAGGCCGCCGCGAACATCTTCCGGCACAGCGTACCGGACCGGCCGGCCGACTGCACGGCGGCCTTCCGGGTGTCCGATTCCTGGGCCGCCTTCTATCTCTACTATCGGGGGGCGGATTACGAATGGCAGGAGCCGACCGCCCCGCCCATCGAGAGCTACCCCGCGGGGGGCTACGGCCTGTACCTCATCAACGAGGCCATGGATTCCGTGACCGTCTCGCCGGGGGAGGACGGGGAGGTTCGTCTCTGCATGCTGGTCGACCTGGCGTCGAGGGCGCGCCCTTGAGGGGCATCCGGGAGTTCGGGGACGGGATCTACCGCATAGCCGCGGCGGGGGAGCCGAGGTTGTTCCCCGGGTACTCGTACCTGGTCACGGACGCGGGCAGGGGCGTCCTTTTGGACCCCGGCCCCGCGTCGGACTTCGCCGCGACCCTGGCCCTCTGCCGGTCGGTGATCTCCCCGGAACGCATTTCCTTCCTGATCCTGACCTCCGAGACCCCGGACGCCGCCTCCAGCCTTCCCCTGTGGCCCGCTTCCGGCTTCTCGGGTAGGGTCCTGGCCCACTGGAAGGCGGGACTCCAGGCCCGATGCTATGGGGGTCCGGAAATCCGGGACCTGGGGAACCATGAGGAACGGATCTCCTTCGGCGGCGGCAGGACCTTCCGCTTCGTCAACGTGCCCGGCCTGCCGTCCGCGGGCTCGATCTTCTGCCTGGACGAGGCCTCCGGGAGCCTGTTCACCGGCATGGCCCTGGGCTCGGTGGGAGGGGGCGAGACGGAGGGGGACGAGGAGTCTCCCGGAAGGATTGAGTCCTTCCACGACCTCGTGTTCCCCGCCCTGGGCGCCCGGCCGGACGTCCTCGCGGCCCTGGCTTCCCTGTCCCCCCGCAGGATCCTTCCCCGGAACGGCCCCCCCGTCGAGCGGCATCTGTCCGTCGCCTCCGTCCTGTTCGGGTGCGGGGACGGGGCGGCCTGCGGACCCGGGGACCTCCCGGAAGCCTGCGCCCGCCTGATCGGGGAGGTGAACCAGCGCCTTGCCGACGTGTTCTCCCCTGCGGAGCTCCGGGACGTCCTGGCCGAGACCGGGCTGGGCTTCGGCGCGGACGGCCGCCCGGAGCCCGCGGACCTCGCGCCCTCGGACCTGCTGGAGCGGTACTTCGACACCCTGGCCCGGGTGAAGGGTCCGGTGTGGATCTCCCTCGTGCGGGCCCACGTCGCCCGGGGGACGGAGGCCCTGGGGATCCCCCTGCCCGCCGCCTTCGATCGGTTCGGCCGGGAGATCGACCGGGGCATCGGCGGCCTGATCCGGGACATCGAGAGGATCCGGACGGAGAACATCGAGCTCCAGAAATCCATCATCCAGGCCAGCGACGACCACCTCAAGGATCCCGTCACGGGGTACTACAACGAGATCTTCTTCAAGGAATACCTGGACGACCTTCTCCTGGCGGAAGCCGGCGCCGGGACACCGCCGGGATCGGTGGCCTTCATCCGTCTGGACGGTATCCGGAAGCTCAACGAGCGGTTCGGGACGGAGGCGGGCGACACCGCCTTGAAGGCCCTGGGCCTGCACCTGCTCGACACCAAGAGGCCGAACTCGATCTTCTTCCGGATGAACGGCCCGCTGTTCGCCTGCTATCTCCAGGGGGACGGAAAGACGCAGGCCGTGGACTACGTGCGGGAGCTGCAGGCGGAGGTGGAGGGCTCGGGACGCTTCGTGGAGAAGGTGACCGTGTCGGCGGCGATCGTGGAGCTTTCCGAGATCTCCACCGTGGCCGCGGAGACGGGAAAGCCCTACGCATGCCTGATGAAGGTCTGCAAGGAGCGCATCCACCTTCTGGACAAGCTCGGCCCGGCCTCCATCTGCCACGAGTCCTCGGTGACCCTCCGGAGGAACCGGGGGAACGTCCTGGTGATCGAAGCCAGCCCCTTCGAGGCCGACCTCCTGCGGAAGGTCCTGGAACGGGAAGGGTTCGAGGTGCACTCGGTGACGAGGGGGGGCGAGGCCCTGGCCCACGCGGACCTCTACAGGCCCGACGTGATCGTTTCGGAGATCTTCGTCTCCCAGATGGACGGCTTCCAGATACGCCAACGCCTGCTCGCGTCTCCGGACCTGAAGAACATCCCCTTCATCCTGGTCTCCTGGGACAAGGGGGCCTCCGCCCTGCGCCAGGCCTTCGACCTGGGCATCCTCCATTTCTACAAGAAACCCGTCCAGCCGGAGGAGCTCATCGGGATCATCAAGCTGCTCGCCGGGGAGGCGTCCGAGGAGCGCCGGCCTTGATTCTTCCGATATCCCTCCTGCTATTTTTCCTGGCGGCGAACGGCGTCACGGTCCTGGCGCTTCTGGTCGTCAAGCGGCGAGGGCGCGTGATCTACCGCCGGGCCCAGACCGTGCGGGGCGCGCTCATCTCGGCGGTGATCGACCGGGACCGGTCCGGGCTCGGGAAGCTGGCACGGAGGAATTCCGGCCTTTCGATCCGGCTCTGGGCCGACCTGAGGGCGACCTTCTACTTCACGGACCGGGAGGCGGAGCCCGTGCTGGAGGTGTTCCGATCGTCCGGGATCGAGGCGCGGCTCCTGCGGCGGCTCCGCTCCCGCGAGCCCCTGGAACGCTTCCGCGCCTCCCGCATGCTCCTGCCCCTGGTGTCTCCGGGGATCGTGCCCGCTCTCGTCCGGGCCCTCCACCGGGAGACCCGGGATTTCGTCCGGATCGCCCTGGTCAAGGATCTGCTGTCCTCGGACCTGAGCCCGGCCTACGACGCGATAGCCGAGAGCCTGCGGGACTGCGGGATGGGGTATTTCCGTTCCGTCCGCGCGATGCTGGCGGCGGTCGGGAACGGCTTCGTCGACTGGGCACGGGATCGCCTCGTGCCCTCGGACCCGGGATTCGCCGTCGCGGTGCTGGCGGGGGCCCGGACCCACCCCGCCCCGTGGCTCCGGGATTTCGTCCTCATCTGCCTGGACCATGACGATCCCCGGATCCGGAGCTCCGCCATCGAGGCCGCGGAATCCCTCTACCCCGAGATGCTGGCCGGCCGCGCGGAGGACAGGGGCGCGGACATCGTGACCCGCCGGGCCTCCCTTCGCGCCCAGGCGGAGGTATCTTATCCCCTGGACCTGGAAGCCTTCGCCGAATACCTGACGGACCCGACCCTCCGGGACGTGGCGGCCTCCTGCCTGTCCGAATACCTCGGGCGCTACCCGGAGGAGGCGGGCCGGATCCTGGAACTCCTGTCCCGTCTGCCGGATTCCGAGGCCGCCCGCGCCCTGGCAGGGGTCCTGGGCGTCCGGCTGCCCTTCCTGTTCGTCTCGGGAGAGGATCCCGGGCGCTGTCGGCGCGTCGTGGAAGGCCTGGCCGCCTCGGGCCGCAGTTCGGAGATCATCGCCCTGCTCAACTCCAACCGGGACTCCGAGCTGGAGGGGCTCCTGCTGGAGTGGATACGGCCGTATCTCGGGACGGTTCCGGAGTTCCGCAGGGACTGCGCGGGATACCTGGAGCCCCGCCTGCGGGAGGCCCTGGGCATCGCCCCCGAGGAGGTCCCGAAGAGCTCCCGGAAGATTCCCCTGACCCGCCGGGACCGGCTTAGGCTGGTGGTCGTGCTGGCGGCCGTGGTCGCCGTGCCTTCGGCGGCCATCGCCTACGGCCTTTCCGGGGCCACCATCGGCAGGACCTGGATCCTGGCCCGGGAGATCTTCCGCCTGTTCACCTGGGGCTTCGCCTTCTACGCGGTCTTCCTGAACCTGGTGTACATCGTCCTCCTGCTGCTGGCCGCGCGGAACCTGGGCATCCAGGCGAAGTACTGGGCCGTCCTGGACAAGGACTTCCTGTTCACCCCGGGAATCATGCCCTCCATCTCGATCCTGGCGCCGGCGTACAACGAGGAGAAGACCGTGCTGGAGAGCGTGCACTCCCTGCTGTCCCTCCAGCATCCCGACTACCAGGTCATCGTCATCAACGATGGGTCCTCGGACGACACGATGGGCGTCCTTGCGAGGGCCTTCGACCTGGAGCGGATGGATCCGAGCAGGACCGGATCCCTGCCGACGGCCCCCGTGCGGGGGGTGTACCGGTCGCCGGGCAACCCGAAGCTCCTGGTCGTGGACAAGGAGAACGGGGGCAAGGCGGACGCCCTGAACGCGGGCATCAACCTGGCCCGCTGCGAGTACATCTGCAGTATCGATTCCGACTCCCTCCTCGAGCCCGACGCCCTGCTCCGGATGACCGCGGAGGTGCTCACCTCGGACGTCGAGACCGTGGCCGTGGGCGGCAACATACTTCCCGTGAACGGATGCACCGTGGAACGGGGCATGCTGCAGAAGATAGGCCTGCCATCGAATCGGATCGCCCGGTTCCAGACCATCGAATACCTCCGGTCCTTCATAGCCGGCCGCCTGGGCTGGGCCCAGATCAACGCCCTCCTGATAATCTCCGGGGCCTTCGGACTCTTCCGGCGGGACCGGGTGCTGGAGATCGGGGGCTACCTCACGGGGCGGGGGGAGTTCAAGCGGGACACGGTGGGGGAGGACATGGAGCTGGTCGTCCGCCTGGTCCGGAGGATGCGGGAGTCCCGGCGGAAGTACCGGATACGGTACGCCGCCACGGCGAACTGCTGGACCGAGGTCCCCGAAAGCCTGGGGGGGCTGTACAAGCAGAGGGACCGCTGGCATCGGGGCCTGGTGGAGATCATGACCTGGCACCGGAAGATGTTGTTCAATCCGAAGTACGGATCGGCGGGGCTGCTGGCCTTTCCCTATTTCCTCGCGTTCGAGGTGATCGGCCCCTTCTACGAGTTCGCCGGGTATCCCCTCATGATCCTCGGCTTCGCGGTCGGGGCCCTGAGCCTTCCCGTCTTCCTGGTCATGTTCAGCGCGGTCCTCCTGTTCGGACTGCTCATCTCCCTGGTCTCCCTGGCCCTGTCCGAACGGGATATCGTGTACTTCCGACCCGTGGAGCTGGCCCGGCTCCTGGGGTACTCCATCCTGGAGAACTTCGGGTTCCGCCAGCTCATGGGCTGGGTCCGGGTGTTTTCCGTCCTCCAGCTCCTGACCCGGAACAAGGGTTGGCAGAAGCTGGAGCGGAAGGGATTCCTGCCGTCTAGGGTTCCAGGACCAGCTCCGTAGTCCCCGCGGGCAGGTCGAGTACGAAGGTGCCGTTCGCCCCGCGGGGCGCGGCGATGCGGAAACCTTCGGGAAGCCGTATGCCGAGTCCCCGGACGGGAAGGGGCGAGGAGAGCCGGAGTACCCGGCGGTCTCCGGAAGGGACCACGTCGGACTCGACCCCGTCCCGGGCCGTCCACCAGTCCCCGAACTCGCGCAGGGTTCCCCACCAGGCCTTTTCGCGCATCCTCTCCGAGAAGGCCCGGAGGAACCGGAGCTTCTCCGCGGTTACGTTGGGGTGGATGAGGATGACGAAGAGCCCCCCGTAGCGGGAGATCTTTCCCGCCAGCTCCACCGCGTCCTCGACCCGGCCGTCCATGGGCGGATCCTTCTCGTCCTCCACGGTGATGGGAAACTCGTAGACCGCGGTCTCCGACCGGTACAGGCGGTCGTGGTTCAGGCGGAAGGGCAGGTGGGTCATCACGTCGTTGGCCGCCACCGCGGAGGAATACCGGTACCCCGCGGATTCCAGGGACTGGGGCAGGGAAAAGGGGTTGGCCAGGAACCCGGGCCGGAACGAATCGACCCGGGACCGGGACAGGCGCTCGATCAGGAATTTGCTGACCCGCAGCTCCCCCATGATCGTCGCGTTCCTCGTGTAGTAGAACTCGATGATCCGGGGCTGGTAGTCGGGGTAGGACTCCCGGAAGGTTCCCTGCGGCACCCGGGCGAACATGTCCGAATGGCAGACCGAGTGGCTGGCCAGCTCCATCCCCAGCTCCTCCAGCCGTGCCAGGAGCTCCGGGGTCCGCTCGTCGAAGAAGACCTCGTCGAAGAAATCCCGGAAGTACTTGGTCTGCAGAAAATAGGTCGCGCCGTATCCCATGCTCCGCTCGTACTCCGCGTACTCCACGCTGTTGGCCAGGGACCCCGCGTAGTCCACGTCGTGGGAGACGACGACCGAGAGGGGCATGCCGTCCGGGGCGGGGTGGAGGAAGACCGCGTCCGGCTCCCGGGCGCGGTACACCTCCCCGAGAAACCGGAGCAGGGAGTCCACGGAGGGCTCGAAGGAGTTCACGTAGGTGCGGTTGGCCTCGTCGTCCCGGTTCCCCTGGGCGCCCTGGATGTACCGGCCGAGGTCGAAGCCGAAGGCCATCGCGGTCCCGGCTCCGTCACGGCGCCGGATGACCGCCGCCCCCCCGTCCTCGTACCGGGCGAGCACTTCCTCCGGGTCCGAGAAGGCCGCCGTACGGAGCCTGTACCGGGCGCGGTCGGGATTGCCAAGACGCGTGGTCCGCTCCTCGGGATACTCGAGGCCGGCGGCGAAGGGGCTGTCCTCGTAGCGGAGTTCGGACCTCCGCCGGTTCCGGACGGCTCCCCGGAACCCGAAGAGGGCCTCGACCCGGGGCTCCGGCCGGCCGGTCTGGACCGCCAGGAGGGTCCCGCCCCCGCGCACGAAATCCTCCAGCCGCCGCGCCTCCGTGTCGTCCAGGCTCCCCCGCTTGAAACCCGGGTAGGCCAGGACCACGTCGTGCTCCAGGGCGGAGTCCAGGGAATCCGTGACGCGGAAGGGTATGCCCAGGGACTTGAAGCCGTGGACCAGGCCCAGCCAGGAGGACCGGGGATCCGTCAGGAGGACGGCCAGTCGGGAGGGAGAGCCCTCCCCGTAGGTCCGCCAGTCCGCCGGGACTTCCCCGGGCTTCGGAGAGGCGGCCTCCGGCCCCCGTACGCCCGGAAGGTCCACATATTCCTCCCGGGCTTGCCGGACCAACCGGGATTCCGGGCCGACGCCCTCGAGCCCGGGCACGGTGTAACGCCCCGAACCTCCGGACCCGCAGGACGCCGCGAGAGCCAGGGCGGAGGCGGCAAGGGCGAGGCGGAGGGCGGCGGAAAGGACGCGGCGCGGGGCAGGGCGGAACGAGGACGGCATGTCAAGGAGTATACCCGCACGAGGCGGATCGGTCACGTCCCGCGCCCCGGTTGCCTCCGCGATCCGGTTCGCCGTATCCTCAGAGCCATGCGATACGCCCTGCTGACCACGGCCTGCATCCTGCTCGCGGCCTGCATGCCGCCGGCCCCCAAATCCCCGCCCTCGGACCCCCTGGCACCCTACCGGGCCGCCCTGGCGGGCCTCCCCCCGGAGATCATGGCCCGGGCCGAAGCCGCTCCGGTACGGTTTGCCGGGCTTCTCCGCCGGATCTGGGCCGTGGAGGACCCCCTGTACCTTGCTCGGGTGGACAAGGAGAAGCCCCTCCCCGCCGACTACGAGCCCGGGGACCTGGTTTCCCTTGCGGAATACCCTTTCGCCCTGGCCCGCCGGGACCTCCGCCTTCGGAAGCCCGCCGCGGAGGCCGCCCGGGAGCTGGACGCCGCGGCCAAGGCTGCGGGGGTGACCCTGGTCTTCTCCTCCGCATATCGATCCTACGCGTACCAGTCCGAGGTCTACGAACGGCACGTCCGGGAGCTGGGCGAGGCAGCCGCGGACCGTATTTCCGCCCGGCCCGGCCGGTCCCAGCATCAGCTAGGAACCGTGGTGGATTTCGGATCCATCGACAATACCTTCGCGGAATCCAAGGCGGGGCTCTGGATGGCCGCCAACGCGGGCCGCTTCGGTTTTTCCCTGTCGTACCCCCGGGGGGCCGAGGGCCTGACCGGGTACGACTGGGAAAGCTGGCACTACCGGTACGTCGGAAAGGAGGCCGCGGCCCTGGAGGCGGAGTTCTTCGGCCTCCAGCACTGGATGCTGGTCTTCCTGGAAAGGCTATTCTCGGGATTTTGAGGGTTTGCCCAGCAGGATCCGCCCGAAGACAGCGGCCAGGGTCTGTTGGAAGAACATCCCCAGTACGGCGGGCAGGGCCGCTGCCTCGGGGAAGAAGGTGATGGCGATGGTGGCCACGGCGCTGATGTTCCGCAGACCCACGGAGAACACGAGGCCCCTCCTTCGGGCGGGGCCGATCCCGGGCACGAGTCCCAGGGTCTTTCCCAGGAAAAAGGCGGCGGTGGTCAGCCCGATACCGGCCGCCCCGACAGCCCAGACCCGGGCCTCGGAGAAGTCCACGGAGGGCGCGACGGCCGCGGAGTTGGCCGCGATGACCAGGGCCAGCAGGATCTTGGAAAGCGGCGTCAGGTAGGGGCGGACGGCCCGGGGGATCCGGCCCCGGCTGGCTTCGTTGAGGGCCACCCCCAGGACCGTGGGAAGGACCACCATGAGGGCCAGGGAGGCCGCCATGGCAGTCCCGTCCAGTCGGATCCCGGTGCCCAGGAGGGCGGAGACGGTGAAGGGCATGACGATGGGCGCGCCCAGGGTGTCCAGGAGTATCAAGGCCAGGGCCAGGGCCTCGTCCCCTCGGTAGATGGATACCCAGATGAACCCCGCGACGGCGGTGGGGGCGGAAAAGAGCAGGACGAAGCCCGCGGCGGCCTCCGTGTCCCCCGGCAGGACCAGCCGGGACACCGCCCAGGCGAGCACCGGCATGAGGACGTGGGCGGCCGCGAAGAAGTCCAGGACGGGGATCGGGCTGGCCGCGGCCGCGCCCAGGTCCCGGGCCCGGAGCTTCAGGGCCCCGGCCAGGGTGATGCACGCGAAGAGCCAGGGGATGTAGGGCCGCAGGCGGACGAAGAAATCCGGGAAGAGGAACCCGAGAACTACCCCCGTGGGGGTGATGACCGGCATGGCGGCTTCCAGCAGGGCGTTCAGCCGGAAGGCCGCCTCGGCAAGGCCGCCGGAGCGGGCGTCGCCGTCGGACCCGGGGCCCGCGGGATCGGGGGGGGTGTTCACGGGAATTCCTCCGAAGACGTCCGCGGCTAGGAGCCTGTCGGACTTGTGGATTTTTAGCGCCGATAGGTGCTAAAAATCCCGATTATACGGCTCCTTTGGAGTTTGCAAGGTAGAAAAATCGCACAAATGCGATTTTTCTACTATCTAGGTGGGCGAGCCCGACAAACTCCTAGGCCTTCTTGCCGGCCTCCCCGGCCAGCCTGCGGGTCTCCTTGTTGAATCCCTCGCTGAACTGTTCCACGATCTTGCGGAACTGGGCCTCCCCCTGGAACCCGTAGTCCTGGATGACCAGGGGTTCCAGCTGGTCCCAGGTCATGCCCCCGTTCTCGATCTCGCAGAAGGCGTTGGCCAGGTACACGGCGAACACGACGTCCTTGTAGTCCATGGTCATCAATCCCGGCTCGTGGTGGAAGCGGATGGAGGCCACCAGGGATTCGGGGAAGTTCCACTTTTCCGCGATCCGCGCCCCGATCTCCGCGTGGTTCATGCCCCCCGCGATGTCCTCGAAGGTCTGGACCGGGATGTCCTTTTCCCCGCAGAAGGCGCGGATGCGGTCCAGGAGGTCCGGGTGGACCGTGGAGAAGACGATCTTGCCCATGTCGTGGAGCATCCCGCCCACGTAGGCGTCGTCCAGGATGTGCCGCTTGGCGGGCTTGAAGTTCTTGACCAGGTTGTAGGCGTAATAGGCGGTGCGGTAGGAGTGGTCCCAGAGCTTCTTCTTGGTGTCCGTGTCGTCCCCTAAAAGCTTTTGGGCCCCGTAGGAGTACAGCTGGTTACGGATGCCCTTGAGTCCCACGAGTTTCACGGCGTCCACGATGTTGTCCACCCGCTTGGGCAGCATGAACTGGGCGGAGTTGACCAGTTTGAGGAGGTCCGCGGTCATGGCGGGATCCGTGGAGATGTGACGGGCGATGTCCACCATCTCGCTCTTGGGATCCGCCAGGAGCTTCTGGACCGCCACGATGTTGTCCGGGAAGTGGGGCAGGGAGGTGATCTGCCGTACGATCTCGTCCGTGAGTTTGGAGAGGGACTCGATCCGGGTGGCCTCCACGGGCACGGTGATCCGCGCCAGGGTCTCCCCGCTCTCCGCCCGGATGTCGAAGCACTCCTCGTCCAGGCCGATCTTCTTGAGCATGAGCACGAGGATCACGAGCCCCAGGCCCGCGCCTTCCGAGGGGTCCAGAACCTGCTGGAGGGCTTCCTCCAGGCTGGTGTACTTTCGGGACCGGGCCAGCTTGTCGTGGATGCGGACGTACTCGGTGCGGTTGATCTCGACGTTGTTCCGGACCTCCAGGACCACGGTGGATCCCTTGGCCTGGAGTACGATCTTGATGTAGTACCCTTTCTCCTTCTGCTTGGCCAGGTACCAGGCGATGTTCTCCAGGGTGTCCGCCTTGAAACTCTTCATTCCCTCCTCGTAGTCCGAGGGGTCGTTGATGGAAAGGCCCCGGGAATCGAAGTAGACCCGCTTGGTGTTGGCCTTCTTGGCGTTGACCGCCAGCTCCCGGAGGCAGTAGACCAGGTAGTCCTTGAGCTTTTTCTGCCCCAGTTCGCCCAGGAACACGTCCAGGACCTCCTCCAGGTAGATCTCGATCTCGTGGGGGAGGGTGTAGGTCGTGATCGTGAGGGGGATGGCGCTGTGGACCGCCTTCTTGATCTTGGAGACGTCGACTACGAGTTCATTTGCGGCCATGGTCCAGACCTTTCACACTTGTTGGGATGGTATCGTTTCCTAGGATAACGGAACGAATCTGAATTTTCAAATAATAAACCATGCTTCTACCCCAGATAGGACTTGATGGTCCGGGCCATGCGCTGGAGTTCCTTCCGGACCCGGGCGTTGAAGGTGTCGGGGGGGAACTCTCCCTTCTCGTTCGGGCTGCCCGCGCTCATCCCCGTAAGGACCGCGACGCCCTCGTCGATGGTGGAGACCGCCCAGATGTGGAAGCGGCCCTCCCGCAGGGCCTCCTGGACCGGGCGGGACAGGGTCAGGTTCACGGCGTTCTGCCGGGGGATCAGCACCCCCTGGGTACCCGTGAACCCCGCCCTCCGGCAGACCTGGTAGAACCCCTCGATCTTCTCGGTGATCCCCCCCACGGGCTGGATCTGGCCCATCTGGTTGACCGAGCCGGTGACGGCTATGTCCTGACGGAGGGGAACCCCGGCTATGGCGGACAGGAGGGCGTAGACCGCGGTGGAGGACGCGGAATCCCCCTCGATGGCGGTGTAGGACTGCTCGAAGCAGATGCTGGCGGTGACCATGAGGGGGAAGCCCCGGGCGTAGCGGCTCCGGAGGAAGCCCTCGACGATCAGGACGGCCTTGTCGTAGATCTCCCCGGAAAGTCCGGATTCTCCCTCGATGTTGATGACCCCGCTCTCCCCCGGGGAGACCTGGGCGGAGATCACCGCGGGCAGGCCGAAGGCGTAGTAGCCCCGGTCGTGGACCGCGAGTCCGTTCACCCGGCCGACGGCCGACCCGGACACCTGGAGGATGATCTGCCCCGAGGCGATCATCTCCTCCACCTTCTCCTCCGGCAGGTTGGCCAGGTAGGCCCGGGCGCTGATCGCGGTGGTCACGCTCCCGGCGTCCATGGCGGTCCGCCCGGCGCGCCCGGCGTGCCAGGAAGCTTCCCGGAGGAGGTCCGCGATCAGGCTGAACCGGGTGGACAGGCGGTTCCGGAACTCCGAGAGCCTGACCCCGTACTCCACCACCGCGGCGATGGCGTCGGGATCCGCGGGCAATAGCCCCTCCTCCCGGACGATCTTCCGGATGAAGGCCACGTATTCCCGCATGGTCTCGTCGTTCCGGGGCATGGTGGAGTCGAACTCGGCGTAGACCTTGAAGAGTTTCTGGAAATCCGGGTCCGCGGCGTAGAGGGCGTCGTAGGTCATCTCCCCGCCCAGGAGGATGACCTTGACGTCCACCTCCGCGGCCTGGGGCTTGGTGGGGGCACCGGGGGATCCGAAGGGCCCCGCGGAGGGCTGGATCTCCACCGCCCCGGTCTGCAGGACCCGCTTCATCCAGAGCCAGGCTTCCTCGTCCTGGACCAGGTCCTCGGCGCGGAGGATGAGGTAGCCCCCGTCCGCCCGGTGGAAGGCCCCGGGGCGTATCTTGAGGTACGCGGCCCGGGTGTCCCCTCGCTCGTCCGGCCGGGGCTCCACGAAGCCGAATAGGTTGACGCTGGAGGGGTGGTTTTCCAGGATTACCGGGGGCCGCTCGGCCTGCCCGTTGTCCACCAGGATGTTGAGCCCGTACCGGGCCAGGGGGGGCACGGGGCGTCGTGCGGGGAGAGGAGGCTCGGGCTCCGGGTCGGCCAGGAAGAGCCGGAGATGCTGGAGGAGGTCCCTCTCCAGGTCCGAGACCCAGGCGTGGATCCTCGGGTCCGGGTAGCGCTTCCGCAGGAGCTCCGTCTCCGCCAGTACGAAGGGCCGGAGGGCCTCGTGGCGCAGGTTCTCCAGGCGCCGCTCCAGCTCCACCCGCCCCCTGCGCAATTCGGCGAACAGGGACTTCAGGCGGTCCATGGACTCGTGGTAGAGCCCCCGGAGCCGGTTCCATTCCTCCTCCGCCAGGCCGCCCGAGGCCACTTCGGCCTGGAGGGCGTCGAAGCTCGAGGGCTCCCCGTTCCGCAGGGGGATGATGTCCGTGGTGGTGGAGCCTTCCTCGTCCTGGGCCTGGGCGATCCGGAACCCCTGGGCGGCCAGCTCGGCCTCGAACTCGGAAAGCCTGCGGGTTTCCTCGGTCTCCACCTCCCGGGTGGCGGCTTCCAGTCGGCCCTTGAAGTCCGCGCTCTCGGTCTGCAGGCGGACCAGCTTCTTCATGTTCTCCACCAGGGCGTGGAGGTCCTTTTTGAAGGCCCGGGCCTGGCCCCGGGGGAAGGAGAGGGCCCGGGGCTCCAGGGGGGAGCGGAAATTGTAGGCGTAGGCCCGGTCCCGGAGGGTGTCGGGATTCGCGGCGACCTCGGAGAGGACCTGCATGACCGCGGTGCGCCGGCCCGTACCGGGGGCGCCGGAGATGTAGATGTTGTAGCCCTTGGCCCGGATCCCCGTGCCCATCAGCAGGGCCTCCAGGGCCCGGGGCTGGCCGATGACGGCCTTGCCCCAGTCCCCTCCCTCCAGACGGAGGATGTCCTGCTCCGTCACGGAAAAGGCTATGTCCCCGGGGGACAGCCGGAGGCTCTCGGCGTTCACCGGGCGTGCTCGATCAGGGTGGATACGGGCACGATCTCGTACCCCTCGGCCAGAAGCCCGTTCACGAGCAGGGACAGCTCCCGGAAGAGGTAGTCCTGCCGCCCTCCCTCGGGCACCCCGACGCGGACGGGCACGATGGAACCCGGTTTGACCTTGGCCAGGACCCGCTCCACGATCCGGTGGGCGTCCAGGTAGAGCCCGGGCACGGACTTCCCCTCCGTCTCGCTGACCCAGTCCAGGGGATCCACGTCGCGTCCCACGAAGGTGTAGTTCATCCGGGACGCGGCCTCCAGGATCTCCGTGCTGGTGGAGTAGTGGGGGGTGTGCCAGAGCAGGGAGAGGTCCCGCCCGGTGGCGGCGAAGTACTCGTCCTCCGTCCGGGCCAGCCCGCGCTTGACGAATTCCGCGTCCACCCGGAACCGGGCGTCCGTGGGGTCGTAGGTGGTGAAGAACATGTTCCCCGTCTCGTGTCCGCTCTCGGCTATCAGCCGGGCGGCCCCGGGATTGCGGCGTACGAACTCCCCGTTCACGAAGAAGGTGGCCCGGATCCTGTAGTCCGCCAGGGTGTTCAGGATACCCGTGAGGCCCTCCGAGGAGTCGTAGGCGTTGAAGACCAGGGCCACCTGACGGCGGCGGATCCGGGATCCGTGGTCGAAGATCCCCGGGGACCGGGGCTCGTCCCTTTCCGGGAAGGGGGCCCAGGGCCGGGGGG
Source organism: Spirochaetota bacterium (assembly GCA_022703505.1). GTDB lineage: Bacteria > Spirochaetota > Spirochaetia > Treponematales > UBA12059 > JAAYUR01. The sequence goes on from JAKLDN010000002.1 coordinate 419,907, forward strand.
CGGGCAGGAGGAGGGGCTTGGTCCCGAAGCCCTGGATGGACCGGACCATGACGATGTTCCGGTAGGATCCCGAGTCCAGCTCGTCCAGGTAGACCCGGTAGGCCGGGGAAGCCCCCGAGGCGGGGAGGGTCTTGAAGGCGGCCGCCCTCTTCCAGTCCTTGGAGCCGGGCTCCAGGGTCCAGGCGGAGTTGCCGGCCAGGGCCGCCACGGTGCCCGGGGTCTCGGGGGCCCAGCCGTAGCGGTCCGCCTGGGACAGGGCCAGAAGGACGCGCTCCGAGCCGTCCGCCGCGGCCAACTCGATGGTCCGCGATCCCGCCAGCACGAGGCGTTCGTCCGAGGCCCAGAGGGCGTGGAGGGTGCCCGGGGCGTCCAGGGTGGTGACCGCGGACCAGTCCGCGTAGCGCCGGATCACGACCCCACGGTCGTTGGCCAGGGCCACCCGCTTGCGGTCCGGGGAAAGCTCCACGGAAACCGCGCCCGAGGCGTCCAGGGTCTTGAAGCTCTGGGTCAGGGAAAGATCCGCCGGGGAGTCCGGGGCCGCGATCCGGTAGGCCCCCGACACCCGCTCGCCGTCCCGGAGGGAGGAGGTCAGGATGGTGAGCTCCGCGCTCTCCGGCCAGAGGACCTCGGTGACCGTGGTGTTGCCCTGGAGGAAGAGGTAGGGGAGGGCGGCCACCCGGTCGGCCTTGCCGAAGTCGTCCGGGTCCAGGTAATAGAGGAAGAGGTTCCTCCCGTCCTTGCACAGCAGGATCTTCCGGCCGTCCGGGGATACCCGGTAGGAGTCGAAGTTGGGATCGAAGGGGAAGGGGACCTTCCCCACCATGGTCCCGATGGAGACCACCCCCGCGTAGAGGGCCTGGGCGAAGAACTCCGCGGGAAGGATGCGGTAGAGGCTCCGGTGGCGGAGGATGTACAGGCTGCCCTGCTCGTTCCACTGGGCGTTCTCGATCCGGCCCGGGCCGACTCGGCGGAAGGACTCGTCCAGGACCCGTTTGCCTTCGTGCTGGTCCAGGGAGTAGTAGTGGAGGTTGCCGCCCTTGGCGTAGACGAAGTGCCGGGAGTCCGGGGACCACAGGGCCGGGATCCGGTCCGCGTACTGGGCCACGTCCGCGGAGACCACGGTTTCCCCGCCGGTCGCCACGTCGAAGAGGATGAGCCGGCCGTAGGCCGGCGAGGCGGGATCCATGTACAGGAGGCGGGTGCCGTCCGGGGAGGCCTGGACCCCGGGAAGCTTGCCCTCCCGGGCGGGACTGCCCCGCGTGAAGGCCGGGAAGCCCGGGACAGGCTCCATGCCCCGGAAGTCGGCCCCCGTCCGGAAGACTCCGTACCGGTTCTGGACCTGGAGGCGGCGACCCCGGTCCACCAGGGTCACCCGCTCCGGGTAGAAGGTCAGCTGGCGCAGCTTCCCGGCGGCCACGTCCGCGGAGAACAGGGTCCGGAACGCGCCGCCCCCGGGCAGGGTCGCCTCGGCGGAGAAGAGGAGCTCGTCCTTCTGGGAAAGGTCCGGACCGGAGAACCGTATGTCCCCGAAGGCGGCCGCGGCCGCGGCCAGGGCCGACACTAGGGCTAGGGCGCTTCGTCTCATGGTAATTCCTTGTCTTTCATCATCGGCGCGGAGGGCGTGCCAGTTGAGTCCCGGACTCGGGGCCGCCGCAGGACCTCCCCGTCGGCGGAGGAACCGTCGGAGAAGCGGAAGAAGCCCGGGACGGTCAGGACCTGCCGGAATCCCTCGGCCTCGTAGATCCTCCGGGCCTCGGACCAGGTCCGGCTGACCAGGAGCAGGATCTCGTCGAAGGGGAAGTCCGCCGGGGCCCGCTCCAGGAAATCCCGGAACAGGGCACGGCCCAGGCCCCGGCCCCGGAAGGCCTTCCGGATCCCGTAGGAGGACACGTACAGGGTGCGTCCCCGGGGGGAATGCCGGTCCCGGGCGGAATGGCCCAGGGCGAAGTCGGAGGGCGTCGGGGGGCCGGACAGGTCCCAGAGCTCGGAACACAGATAGCCCGCGCTTCCTTCCGGGGTTTCCAGGATCACGAAGCCCGCCGGAAAGACCTCCATCCGCTCCCGGAAGGTATCCGGGCTCTCGCGGATGGCGGGATCGAAGGAATCGTCCTCGATGGAAAGGATGTCGCCCAGGTCGGCGGGAAGGGCGCGGCGGATCCTGCAGGGTTCCATGGTCCCATTCTAGCCGTCCGGAACGGGATGGCCAAGCCGGGATCAACCTCGGGCTCGAGCCCGGGGGGTGCCGGGCGCGACGACCCCGAGGACCGCGGGAGGTCTATTTCAGCTGGAAGAACTGGTCGCAGAAGTGGCTGCCCTTGACCATCGTGCGGTGGACGAGGCACTTCCCTTCCCGCCCGACGTCCACCTTCACCATCTGGGTGCCGCGGTCGTAGCTGCGGACCCCTTCCCACTGGATGCAGGCATAGCAGCGTCTTGCCGCGATGGGCTTCAAGTCCTGGGACATGGTCTCCTCCGGTTCGTCATTTTCTATACTTCCATAATATCGTAGTTTTGATCGGGAAACCTGAGGGCGCCCGGACCGCGCGGGGCCCTAGGAGTTTTTCGGGCTTGCCCAGCTAAATAGTAGAAAAATCGCATTTGTGCGATTTTTCTACCTTGCAAACTCCAAAGGAGCTGCATAATCGGGTTTTTTGGCGCCTGTCGGCGCTAAAAAACCACAAGTCTGACAGGTTCCTAGGTTCCCAGGACGAATCTTTCCAGGATCTCGGCCACCGCGTCCTCCTCGTGGGACCGGGGAGAGACGTACCGGGCCGCCGCCTTGACCGCAGGGATGGCGTTCGAAGGGGCGCAGCCCCAGCCCGCCGTCCGCACCATCCCCAGGTCGTTCTGGGCGTCCCCCACGGCCAGGACGGACTCCAGGGGGATTCCCAGCCGATCCGCCAGGACTTCGAGGGCCGTGCCCTTGTCCGTGCCCGCGGACAGGACCTCCAGGAAGTAGGGCTTGGAGATCAGGACCTCCGCCCGCCCTTCCAGGAGGGCGGAGAGTTCCCCGCGCAGGACCTGGAGGGCCCCGGGTTCCCCGGCCACCACGAATTTCAGCTGCCCCCGGTCCAGGTAGGGGCCGGGATCCTCCATGACCTCGATGGGCAGGCCCGTGAGCCGGGAATCCTCCTCGGTCCAGCGGTTGCGGACGGTGGTGACGATGCGGCCCTCGTCCATGTAGAACTGGTAGGGGAATCCCCGCTCCGAAAGGAGGGCTGCGGTGCGGCGGCAGGTCTCCGGCGGGATGCGGCGCTCGTAGAGGTGCTCGCCGGAGCCCAGGTCCAGGATCTTGGCCCCGTTGTAGGAGATCAGGTACTCCCCGGGGCCCTCGGCGCCCAGCATTCGGGCGTACTTCAGCATCGCCCGCTCGGTCCGGCCGGAGGCCAGGACTACGCGGACGCCTTGTCCCATGGCCTTCCGGCAGGCCTCGGCGTTCGCCTCCGATATGCTCAGGTCCTGCCGCAGCAGGGAATCGTCCAGGTCCAGCGCGACCAGCCGTATGTCCATGGGCAAGGGTATACCCGAAGCCGGCGGGACGGCTCAAGGCCCCGGGCTTGTCCCGGGACCCTCCTTCCGGTATCCTCGTGCCCATGTCCGACGACGCCGCCCCGGATTCGGGGTCCTTCGTGCGGGAGAGCGGCCGGCTCTCCCTCCTGACCCTCGTCTCCCGGGTCCTGGGCCTGGTGCGGGAGATGACCCGGGCGGCCTTCATGGGCACGGGCGCCCTGGCGGACGCCTTCACCGTGTCCTTCCTGATCCCCAACTTCCTGCGGCGTCTCTTCGCGGAGGGGTCGATCGCCGTGGCCTTCATCCCCACCTTCAAGGGCTACCTCCTGGAGGGAAACCGGGAGGATAGCGAAGAATTCCTCTGTTCCATGCACACGGTGCTCAGCCTCCTGGTGGGCCTGACGGTCCTCCTGGGGATCGCCCTCACCCCCCTCATCGTCCTGCTGTTCCGGTCGGACCCCGCGGAAACGACCATCCTGACCCGGATGATGTTCCCCTACCTGGCCCTCGTTTCCTTCGCCGCCTTCCTGCAGGGCATCCTGAACTCGGTCCACGTCTTCGTGCCCGCGGGGGTCGCGCCCATCCTGTTCAACCTGGGCTTCATCGCCGTGCCCTACGCCTTGGCCCCCTTCCTTCCCAACCCCGCCCGGGCCCTGGCGGTCGGCGTCCTGGCCGGGGGCCTGGCCCAGGCCCTCTGTCAGCTCCCCGCGGTCCTGCGCCGGGGCTACCGCTTCCGGTTCATCCCCCCCGCCCGGGCCTTCCGCAACCCGGGGATGCGCAGGGTCCTGGCCCTGATCGCCCCGACGATCCTGGGCATGGCCGCCTACCAGGTGAACGAGCTGGTCTGCACCGCCGTGGCCTCCGGGGCCGGGGTCGGGGTGGCCACCAGTCTGACCTTTTCCCTGCGACTGCAGGAGCTGGTCCTGGGGATCTTCGCGGTCTCCATCGGCACGGTCATGCTTCCGGACCTCTCGGAGCGGGCCAAGCTGGGGGAGTGGGAAGCCTTTTCGGACCGCCTGGAGGGGGCCCTGAAGGCCATCGTCCTGGTCACGATCCCCGTGGCCGTGTTCTCGATGATCGAGGGGCGGGACATCATCGTCCTTCTGTTCAAGGCCCGCGAGTTCGGGGAGGAGTCCGTCAACCTGACGGTCCGCGCCTTCTTCTTCCATATGACGGGCCTGGTCTTCATCGCCGCGAACCGGATCCTGGCCCCCGCCTTCTATGCCCAGGAGGACACGAAAAGCCCCGTCCGGGCGGGGCTGGCGTCCTTCGCCGTGAATATCGTCCTCGCGGTCGTCCTGGCCGGGCCGATGGGGGGAGGGGGGATCGCACTGGCCCTCTCCCTGGGCAGCGCCCTGAACACCGTGATCCTGGTCCGGCTGCTCATCCGCCGCCGGATCCCCGGGATGTCCCGGGCCGCCGCGTCCGTGGCCCGCTATGCCCTGCGCATCCTGGCCTTCTCCGCCCCCGCCGGGGCCGCGGCCTACCTGTGCCGCAGGGTCCTGGAGGGCCCCCTCGCGGACGCCCGGGGCCGTTTCCTGGCCGCGGGACTGCCCCTAGCGGTCTGCACCCTGGCCTTCGCGGCCGTCGGGGTGGGTCTTCTCGCGGCGACCCGGGACGAGGCCGCGGCGGGCTTGGTCCGGGCTCTCCGGCGCAGCCGCGGCCGTTAGCAAGTTCCGTTCCAAGTGAAACTTCCCCCCGCCATGTATTGACAAAGGGGTGGGCGGTCATTATCATTCCGGCACTACCTATGCCCTTGTAGCTCAGTCGGCAGAGCACATCCATGGTAAGGATGAGGTCATCGGTTCGATTCCGATCGGGGGCTATGCGTCTAGCGATGCTAGACCAAGGCTTCAAGTCGGTTCGCCCTTTGGGCGATCCGATCGGGGGCTATGCGTTCAACCGCAGGTTGAACCAGCTTTCAAGTCGGGGCGCCCGCGGCGCACCGATCGGGGGCTGTATTCCGGCGCAGGCCGGTTCTGGAACGCGTTTCGGGCCGTGCGATTTCCCTCGGGGCATCCACGGCGGAGAATCTTGGATAGAAGGATAGCGTCATGGCCGCCAAGAAACAGACCGTGGAGATCATCGCCCTTGCCTGCAGCGAGTGCAAGCGGAAGAATTACACCACGAAGAAGAACCGGAAGACCACCCAGGAAAAGCTCGAGCTCATGAAGTACTGCCGCTGGGACCGGAAGTACACCCTGCACAAGGAAACCAAGGTCAAATAAGCGTTCCGTGATTCCGGGCTCACCCGGAATCGCGTCGTCCGCGGACGGAATTCCCTTCCGGAGTTCCGCTCGCGGACGAAGGCCAGTAGCTCTAATGGTAGAGCGCCGGTCTCCAAAACCGGATGTTGTGGGTTCGAGTCCTACCTGGCCTGTTTTTCCATTCCGTGCGGTTCCGTCCTCCGGGGCGTTTCCGCTCAAGGAGCCGGCATGAGCAAGATCGTCCAGTTTTTCAAGGATAGCTACGCGGAGCTTCGGAAGGTCGTTTGGCCGACCCGGGAAGACGTCCTGGCCTCCACCAAGGTCGTGATCGTCTCCACGGTGATCGTCGCCTTCTGCCTGGGCCTCCTGGATTTCCTCCTGGTCCGGGGCATCGACTTCCTCTTTCGGTAAGGCGCGGCGAGGATGGCGAAGGCCTGGTACGTTCTCCACGTCTATTCGGGATACGAGAACAAGATCGAGAAGACCATACGCGTTCTCCTGGCCGGCGGCGAGCTGGATCCCGCGGTCGTGACGGACATCCGGGTCCCCAGCGAGGAGGTCGTGGACGTCAAGGACGGCAAGAAGCGCACCTCCTCCCGGAAGATCCTCCCGGGCTACATCCTGGTGGAGATGGACCTGCCCGACGCGGACTGGAAGGGGGCCTGCTCCACCATCCGCAAGATCACGGGCGTCACGGGCTTCGTGGGCGCCACCCAGCACCACAAGCCGGCTCCCATCTCCCAGGAGGAGGCCCGGCACATCCTCCAGCGTTCCGGGGAGATCAAGGGCGAACGGAGCGCCAAGACCAAGCAGTCCTTCCAGGCCGGGGAGCAGGTCAAGATCATCGAGGGGCCCTTCGAATCCTTCACGGGCACCATCGAAGAGGTCAATTCGGAGAAGAACAAGCTCAAGGTCATGGTCGGCATCTTCGGGAGATCCACCCCCGTGGAAGTCGACATGTTGCAGGTGGAGAAGGTCTAGCAGGTTGTTGAAATGCTTGAGGCATTTCAACAACCTGCTATGCAATTGCTCGAGAACCTCACGGTTCTCTGCGCAATTGCGATATTGAGGAAGTGTTGAAAAAGGCTCTATAGCCTTTTTCAACACCCTGTTAGGCGATCGGCCCCGGAAGGTCATCCGGCCGCGGGGCTTAGGGTTCTTTGCAAGGCGGCGGCGGCGCGCTTCGGACTTTCCGGAACGCGGCGGCGCTTCTCATAGCGCGGGTTAATCTCCGACAGATGGGAGTCCGCAGCCCTCGGGCGACGGACGCTATCTCGGCCGGCTTGGACCGGTCGAGTACACCACGAAAGGAGCAGAAGATGGCGAAAAAGAAGGTAACTGCGATCATCAAGTTGCAGTGCCCGGCCGGCAAGGCGACGCCGGCTCCCCCCGTAGGACCTGCCCTCGGTCCCCACGGGGTCTCCGCTCCCCAGTTCTGTCAGCAGTTCAACGACAGGACCAAGGGGATGGAGGCCGGTCTCACGATTCCGGTCATCATCACGGTCTACGGCGACAAGACCTTCACCTTCATCACCAAGACGCCCCCGGCGTCGGTGCTGATCAAGAAGTCGATCGGCCTGGACAAGGGTTCTCCGGTCTCCCACAAGCAGAAGGTGGGAAAGATTTCCAAGGCCAAGATCGAGGAAATCGCCAAGATGAAGATGGCGGACCTGTCCGCCAACGACCTGGCGGCGGCATCCAAGATCATAGCCGGAACGGCCCGCAGCATGGGCGTGGAAGTGGAGTGGTAGACCGATGAAGCGCGGAAAGAACTACGACGCGGCGGTCAAGAAAGTGGACCGCTCCAAGGAATACCAGGCCTCCGAGGCCTGCGCCCTTGTCAAGGAAATGAAGTACGCCAAGTTCGACGAGACCGTGGAAGCCCACGTCCGGCTCAACCTCAAGAAGAGCCAGACGGTCCGGGACACGGTCCTCTTCCCCAACCAGTTCCGGGCGGAAAAGCGGATCGTGGTGTTCTGCAAGCCCGACAAGGCCAAGGAAGCCCTGGACGCCGGCGCCCTGGAGGCCGGGGACGACGCCCTCATCGAGAAGGTGAAGGGCGGCTGGCTCGACTTCGACGTGGCCGTCGCCACGCCGGACATGATGAAGGACGTCGGCAAGCTGGGCATGGTCCTGGGCCGCCGGGGCCTCATGCCGAACCCCAAGACCGGCACGGTGACCCACGACGTGGCCGCGGCCATCGCCGAACTGCGCAAGGGCCGGACCGAGTTCCGTAGCGACAAGTCCAACATCGTCCACATCGCGGTGGGCAAGGTCTCCATGGAGCCCGCCAAGATCGGGGAGAACCTGGAGATCCTGCTGGCCGAGATCGCCCGTAAGCGGCCAAGCGACACCAAGGGCGACTTCATCCAGTCCGTATACGTCGCCTCCACCATGGGGCCCGGCGTGCGGGTCGCCGCCGGCAAGAGCGAGAGGTAAGCCATGGCAATGCGAGCTACGAAACTGCAGCCTTCCAAGACGGAGGCCATCGGCGACCTCAGGAAGAAGATCGCCGAGAGCAAGGACTTCCTGTTCGCCGACTACCGCGGGCTCACGGTCGAGCAGATCACGGGCCTGCGGAAGCAGCTGCGGGCGAAGAATTCCTATTTCCACGTCGTGAAGAACAACTTCGCCCGGATCGCCTTCGAGGAGGGCGGATACCCGGACGTCAGCACCCTGCTCACGGGGCCGACGGCCGTCGCCTTCGCCAAGGCGGATTCCAACGAGATCGCGAAGATCCTGGTGGACTTCTCCAAGGAGGCGCCGGTCAAGCTCAAGGGCGGCCTCGTGGACAAGGCCTTCTACGACAAGACCATGATCGAGGCCTTCTCCCGTCTGCCGGGCAAGAGCCAGCTCATCTCCATGCTCATGTCCGCCATGAACGGGCCCGTGCAGAACCTGGTCTACGTCCTCAACGCCGTGCCCAGCAAACTGGTTCGGACGCTGAAGGCCGTGGAGGAGTCCAAGCGCTGACCTTGGGTCAGCGCTTGGCGCGACGAACTGACGTTCGTCGATTTTTAAAAAGGGCGCGGGCCGAAGGGGCCGCGCCGGCAATTGTTGGGACGTGAGGGTGGCGGTAGTACGGTGGCATTCGGTCCACCGTCCACCGTCCACCGTTCACCGATACGGCGTTCAGGCTTCGTCGCTGTCGTCCTGTCCGCCTGAGTTCCGGCCCCCGGCCGGCGTCCCCCGTGGGGGATGAAACCTGTCCGAAGGAGAAGTTAATATGGCAGCGCTCAGCAAGGATCAGATTCTCGACGCCATCGCGAACATGACCGTTCTCGAGGTTTCCGAGCTCGTCAAGGCCATGGAGGAGAAGTTCGGCGTGACCGCCGCCGCCCCCGTCGCCGTGGCCGCCGCCGGCGCCGCCGGCGCCGCCGCCGCTCCCGCGGAGGAGAAGACCGAGTTCACCGTCATCCTCAAGGGCGGCGTGCCCGCGGACAAGAAGATCGCGATCATCAAGGAAGTCCGCGCCATCACCGGCCTGGGCCTCAAGGAGGCCAAGGACCTGGTGGAAGCCGGGGACAAGGCCCTCAAGGAGAACGTTTCCAAGGACGAGGCCGAGAAGGTCAAGAAGCAGATCACCGATGCCGGCGGCGCCGTCGAGGTGAAGTAAGCTCTTGGCGGACGAGACGAGTCAGCCTCTGCCCCCGCGGCCGTCCCAGGCCACGGGGGACGGGTTCCGGGCGTAGGCCGCCCGGAACCCTTTCGCGCTGGAAGGCGGATCGAGGATCGGCGGCGAGCCGCCGGTCCCGGTCTACCGGAAGGCGGCGGCTCCCTGGGGGCATCCGCCTCCAGGGCCGTGCAGGATGCCGGCAAGCCCGTACGAGGGTTTGCGGTCAGCCTGCAAGGTATCGGCCGGCCGGGGATTTGGGGGAAGCCCGCGGGGGTTTCCCGCCCCGGGAATGTAAGAATGGCGCGCTCTGGCAGCAGCTCTCACGAGGGGGGTACGGATGGCGTATACCGAGAACAAGATAAAGAGATCGTACATCGGCAAGGATTACGAGGAGGCCATCGAGCTCCCGGACCTGATCGGCATACAGCTTTCCAGCTACGAGAGGTTCCTCCAGCGGGAGCGCATGCTCGCGGGGGACAAGCCTCTGCCCGCGGGGCTCGAGGAGGTCTTCCAGGCCACCTTCCCCATCGAGAGCCCTAACGGCGACATGCTCCTGTCCTACGAGGCCTATTCCCTGGACGAAAGCGCTATGAAGTACTCCGAGATGGAGTGCAAGCAGAAGGGCTTGACCTACGCCGTTCCCCTGAAGGCCCGGATCAACCTCATCTTCCAGAAGACGGGCGAGATCCGCCAGAAGGAGATCTACCTGGGCGACATCCCCCTCATGACGGACCGGGGGACCTTCATCATCAACGGAGCCGAGCGGGTGGTGGTCTCCCAGATCCACCGCTCCCCGGGGGTCATCTTCTGCCACGAGAAGGGCGTCTATTCCGCCCGGATCATCCCCTACCGGGGCAGCTGGCTCGAATTCGAGATCGATCAGAAGAAAGAGCTCATCTACGCCAAGATCGACCGGAAGAAGCGCATCCTGGGCACCATGTTCCTCCGCGCCCTGGGCTTCGAGACCCGGGAGGACATCCTGTCCGCCTTCTACGGCTCCCGGAAGATCCCCCTGTCCGAGTCCCGGGAGGACCGGGAAGGGGCGGTCAACAAGGTCCTGGCCCGGAGCGTCTGGGCCGAGGGCTCCGAAGGCGAGAAGCAGAAGCTCTACCGGGCCGGCGACAAGCTCCACCTCCACGAGGTGGACGAGCTGGTGGCCCGGGGGATCAAGGAGGTCGAGGTCATCGACTTCCAGGCCGAGGATTCCCTCCACTTCGACATGATCCTGAACTGCCTGGAGCGGGAGGACATCAAGTTGGTCAAGGAGGACCCGACCCAGGACGAGCCCACCAAGGCGGACGCCCTGGCCGCGGTCTACGCCACCCTCCTGCCCGGGGAGCCCATCACCGTGGAGAACGCCGAGCGGGACCTCCACTCCATGTTCTTCACCACCCGCCGCTACGACCTCGGGAAGGTGGGCCGCTACAAGCTCAACAAGAAATTCGACTACGACATCCCCATACAGGACTTCACCCTGGCCAAGGCGGACATCATCGCCACCATGAAGTACCTGATGAGCGTCTACTACGGCGAGAGCAACATCGACGACATCGACCACCTGGGCAACCGGCGGGTCCGGTCCGTCGGCGAGCTCCTGGCCAACGTGATGAAGAGCGCCTTCAGCCGCATGGAGCGGATCGCCAAGGAGAGGATGAGCCTCAAGGAGACGGACACGATCCGGCCCCAGGACCTCGTGTCCATCAAGCCGATCGTGGCCGCGGTCAAGGAGTTCTTCGGCTCCAGCCAGCTCTCCCAGTTCATGGACCAGGTCAACCCCCTGGCGGAGCTGACCCACAAGCGGCGCCTGAACGCCCTGGGCCCCGGCGGCCTTTCCCGGGACCGGGCGGGCTTCGAGGTCCGGGACGTCCACTATACCCACTACGGCCGGATGTGCCCCATCGAGACCCCGGAAGGACCGAACATCGGACTCATCGTCTCCCTGGCCACCTACACCACGGTCAATGAGTATGGCTTCCTGGAGACCCCCTACCGCAAGGTCAAGGAGGGCAAGGTCACCAAGGAGATCGAGTACCTGTCCGCCATGGACGAGGACAAGTACTACATCGCCCAGGCCAGCGCCAAGATCGACGGCAAGGGGAACTTCCAGGAGCCCTCGATCTCCTGCCGCCACCAGGGCGACTACGCCATGCGGGGTCCCAAGGAACTCCAGTACATGGACGTCTCCCCCAAGCAGATCATCTCCGTGTCCGCGGCCCTGGTGCCCTTCCTGGAGCACGACGACGCCAACCGCGCCCTCATGGGCTCCAACATGCAGCGCCAGGCGGTGCCCCTGGTCTTCCCCGAGGCGCCCCGGGTGGGCACCGGCATGGAGCGGAAGACCGCCTACGACTCGGGGGTCCTGATCAAGGCCAAGCGGGCAGGAGTCGTGGACTTCGTGGACGCCTTCAAGGTGGTCATCGCCCCGGACGGTGCCCCGGGCCTCAAGGACGAGTATCCCCTGATCAAGTACGCCCGGACCAACCAGGACACCTGCTACACCCAGCGGCCCATCGTCCGCAAGGGCGAGAAGATCCTCAAGGGCCAGGTGATCGCCGACGGCCCGGCCACCCGGGACGGGGAGCTAGCCCTGGGCCGGAACATCCTGGCGGGCTTCGTGCCCTGGAACGGGTACAACTACGAGGACGCCATCCTCATCTCCGAGCGGGTGGTCAAGGAGGACATGTTCACCTCCATCCACATCAAGGAGTTCCAGACCGAGGTCCGGGAGACCAAGCTGGGGCCCGAGCGGATCACCCGGGACATCCCGAACACCAGCGAGAAGAGCCTGGACTCCCTGGACATCGAGGGCATCATCCGGGTGGGGGCCAAGGTCAAGGCCGGGGACATCCTGGTCGGCAAGGTCACCCCCAAGAGCGAGACCGAGACGACCCCGGAGTTCAAGCTCCTCAACTCGATCTTCGGCGAGAAGGCCAAGGACGTCCGGGATTCCTCCCTGCGGGTCCCCCACGGGATCGAGGGGACCATCATCGACGTCCAGCGCCTCAAGCGCTCCGCCAACGACGACCTGTCCCCGGGGGTGGAGGAGGTCGTGAAGGTCCTGATCGCCGCCAAGCGCAAGCTCAAGGAGGGCGACAAGATGGCCGGCCGGCACGGGAACAAGGGCGTCGTGGCCCGGGTCCTGCCGGTGGAGGACATGCCCTACCTCGAGGACGGCACCCCCCTGGACATCTGCTTGAACCCCCTGGGAGTGCCCTCGCGGATGAACATCGGCCAGATCATGGAGACCGAGTTGGGCTGGGCGGCCACGACCCTGGGCGACTGGTTCTCCTGCCCGGTCTTCCAGTCCCCCTCCCAGGAGCAGATCGAGGAGAAGCTCAAGAAGGCGGGCCTGCCCGGGAACGCCAAGGTCTGGGTCAAGGACGGCCGGACCGGCGAAGCCTTCGTGAACCAGGTGACCGTGGGGGTCATCTACTTCATGAAGCTCCACCACCTGGTGGACGACAAGATGCACGCCCGGAGCACGGGTCCCTACTCCCTGGTCACCCAGCAGCCCCTGGGCGGCAAGGCCCAGTTCGGCGGCCAGCGCCTGGGAGAGATGGAGGTCTGGGCCCTGGAGGCCTACGGCGCCGCCAACACCCTCCAGGAGCTCCTGACGATCAAGAGCGACGACATGACCGGCCGGGCCAAGGTCTACGAGGCCATCGTGAAGGGCGAACCCCACGCGGCGGCGGGCATTCCCGAGGCCTTCAACGTCATGGTCCAGGAGCTCCGGGGCCTGGCCCTGGACATCCGGGTCTACGACGCCAAGGGCAAGCAGATCGCCCTGACCGAGCGCGACGAGGACCTGATCAACAAGCAGGGAACGTTCTAGAGGACTTCGCAGGAATTCACCACGGAGATCACGGAGGGCACGGAGATAAGATGGAGTGGAAGAAAGTGAGGGAGATAGACCTCGGAGGCTTCAGCCCCGAGACCGCTACACCCCTTTCATTTCTCTTCTCCGTGTACTCCGTGTCCTCCGTGGTTGATTCCGACAACAGCCCCATTTGTATGGCGGAGGGGATTTAGATGCGGGATATCCAGGATTTTGATTCCATAATGATCCAGTTGGCCTCGCCGGACATGATCCGGGCGTGGAGCTACGGCGAGGTCAAGAAGCCCGAGACCATCAACTACCGCACCCTGAGGCCCGAGAAGGACGGCCTCTTCTGCGAGCGGATCTTCGGCACCACCAAGGAATGGGAGTGCTACTGCGGCAAGTTCAAGAGCATCCGCTACAAGGGCGTGATCTGCGACCGCTGCGGCGTCGAGGTGACCCACTTCAAGGTCCGCCGGGAGCGCATGGGCCACATCGAGCTGGCCTCCCCGGTGTCCCACATCTGGTTCTACCGCTCCGTGCCAAGCCGCATGGGGCTCCTCCTGGACATCCCCGTGGCGGCCCTCCGCTCGGTCCTCTACTACGAAAAGTTCATCGTCATCGATCCGGGCGACACGGACCTCAAGAAGATGCAGCTCCTCACGGAGGAGGAGTACTACGAGGCCCAGGACCGCTACGGCGGGGCCTTCTCCGCGGGCATGGGCGCCGAGGCCATCCGCTCCCTCCTGGAGCAGATCGACCTGGAGCAGATGGCCGCGGAGCTCCGGGCCAAGATGATCGAGAAGGGCGCCAAGAGCGACAAGCGCCTGCTGAAGCGCATCGAGATCGTCGAGTCCTTCCGGACCTCCCAGAACCGGCCGGAGTGGATGATCCTGGACGTGATCCCCGTGATCCCCCCGGAGATCCGCCCCATGGTCCAGCTGGACGGCGGACGCTTCGCCACCTCCGACCTGAACGACCTGTACCGCCGGGTGATCAACCGGAACAACCGCCTCAAGCGCCTCCAGTCCCTGAACGCCCCGGACATCATCATCCGGAACGAGAAGCGGATGCTCCAGGAGGCGGTGGACGCCCTCTTCGACAACTCCAAGAAGAAGCGGGTGGTCAAGGGAGCCTCTAATCGCCCCCTGAAGTCCATCTCGGACATGCTCAAGGGCAAGCAGGGCCGGTTCCGCCAGAACCTCCTCGGAAAGCGCGTGGACTATTCCGGCCGCTCGGTGATCGTGGTCGGCCCGGAGCTCAAGATGCACCAGTGCGGCCTCCCGACCAAGATGGCCCTGGAGCTCTTCAAGCCCTTCATCATGAAGAAGCTGGTGGAGAAGGACGTCGTCTACAACATCAAGAAGGCCAAGATGCTGGTGGAGCAGGAGACCCCCGAGGTCTTCGCGGTCCTGGACGAGGTCGTGCGGGAGCACCCGGTCCTGCTGAACCGCGCCCCGACCCTCCACCGCCTGGGCATCCAGGCCTTCGAGCCGGTCCTGGTCGAGGGCAAGGCCATCAAGCTCCACCCCCTGGTCTGCCACGCCTACAACGCGGACTTCGACGGCGACCAGATGGCGGTCCACGTCCCCCTGACCCACGCGGCCCAGGCGGAGTGCTGGACCCTGATGCTCTCCAGCCGGAACCTCCTCAACCCCGCCAACGGCAAGACCATCGTCTTCCCCTCCCAGGACATGGTCCTGGGCATCAACTTCCTGACCAAGGACAAGGCCAAGGGAAAGGGCGAGGGTCGGCGCTACTCCTCCTCGGAGGAGGCCGTCATGGCCTGCGAGGCCCGGGCCCTGGACTGGGAAGCCCTGATCAAGGTGCCCGTTGCCAAGACCCCGGTCTGGACCGCGGTGGGCAAGGAGGTGGAGGTCAAGGACGGGCTGCTCGTGACCACCGCGGGCCGGCTCCTCCTGAACGACGCCCTGCCCCCGGAGGTCCCGTTCATCAACTTCCAGATGGGCGACAAGGAGCTCCGTTCCCTGATCGAGAAGGTCTACAAGACCCGGGGTCCCTACGTCTGCGTGACCATGCTGGACGCCATCAAGGACATGGGCTTCCGGTACGCCACCTTCTTCGGGGCCACCATCGGCATGGACGACATCGTCGTGCCCGCGGAAAAGCAGGGCATGATCGAGGACGCCAACAAGCAGGTGGACGCCATCCAGAAGCAGTACCTGGCCGGACACATCACCCAGGAGGAGCGGTACAACCGCGTGGTCGAGGTCTGGTCCAAGACCAACGAGGACCTGACCGCGGTGATGATGAAGGTCCTGGAGAAGGACAAGGCCGGGTTCAACAACATCCACATGATGGCCCACTCCGGTGCGCGCGGAAGCCGCAACCAGATCCGCCAGCTGGCGGGCATGCGCGGCCTGATGGCCAAGCCCTCGGGGGACATCATCGAGCTGCCCATCCGCTCGAACTTCAAGGAAGGGCTGTCGGTCATCGAGTTCTTCATCTCCACGAACGGCGCCCGGAAGGGCCTGGCGGACACGGCCCTCAAGACCGCGGACGCCGGCTACCTGACCCGCCGCCTGGTGGACATCTCCCAGGACGTGGTCATCAACGAGGTGGACTGCGGGACCATCAACGGCATCGTCCAGCGGGCCATCAAGGACGGCGAGGAGGTCGTGACCTCCCTTAAGGAGCGCATCGTCGGCCGCTTCACCCTGGAGCGGATCAAGCACCCGATCACCGGCGAGGTGATCGTGGACGTCAACGACGAGATCACCGAGGAGATCGCCCAGGCGATCGAGGACGCGGGGATCGAGCAGGTCACCATCCGCACGGTCCTGACCTGCGAAGCCCGCCACGGGGTCTGCCGCATGTGCTACGGCCGCAACCTGGCCACGGGCCGGGCGGTGGAGATCGGCGAGGCGGTGGGCATCATAGCCGCCCAGTCCATCGGCCAGCCGGGAACCCAGCTGACCATGCGGACCTTCCACATCGGAGGCGCGGCGACCAAGGCTTCCGAGGAAAACCGGGTCTACATGAAGTACCCGATCCTGGTCACGGACATGCAGGGATCCTTCGTCCAGACCAACGGACGCTTCCTCTTCACCCGCAAGGGCTTCCTCCAGGTGTGCAAGGTCTTCGCCTCCCACGAGCTCGGGAAGGGGGACAAGATCCTGGTGGAGAACGGAAGCCGCATCCTCAAGGACCAGGAGATCCTGAAGCGCAAGGGCGGGGAGATCGTGAGGTCCCACGACATCGCCTACGCCCGGATCGTGCCGGACGCCCTCCTCCTGATCGCCCAGGAGAGCCGGATCGAGGTCCGGAACGGCTCCGAGGTGGTCGTCAAGGTCGGGGAAGTCGTCCCCGCCCAGGCCACCATCTCCACCTTCGACCCCTTCTCGGACCCCATCATCAGCGAGTACGAGGGCTATGTCCGGTACGAGGACATCATCCCGGGTTCCACGCTGAAGGAGGAGATCAACGAGGAGACGGGGAACGTCGAGAAGAAGATAGCCGAGTTCGCGGCGGAGCGGGACGCCAAGCAGCCCCGCATCGTCATCACCGACGAGGCGGGGAACGAGACCTTCACCTACTTCCTGCCCGGCGGGGCCTACCTCAACGTGGAGGACGGCGAGTTCGTCAAGGCCGGCCGCACCCTGGCCCGTACCCTCAAGGAGAGCGCCAAGGCCATGGACATCACCGGAGGCCTGCCCCGGGTCAGCGAGCTCTTCGAGGCCCGCAAGCCCAAGACCCCGGCCGTCCTGGCCACGGTCGGGGGGACGGTGGTCTTCCAGGGCATCGTGAAGGGCAAACGGGTCATCGTGGTCCGGGACCTCTTCAACAAGGAGTTCAAGCACCTGGTGCCCATGGGGCGCCGGCTCCTGGTACGGGACGGCGACACGGTGGAGGCCGGGGACAAGCTCTGCGACGGCAACCAGAACCCCCACGACATCATGATGATCATGGGTGAGCACGCCTGCCAGCGTTTCCTGATGGACGAGGTCCAGCAGGTTTACCGCCTCCAGGGCGTGACCATCAACGACAAGCACATCGGCGTCATAGTCCGGCAGATGATGAAGAAGGTGGAGATCGTCCAGCCCGGGGACACCCGGTTCATCTACGGACAGCAGGTGGACAAGTACAAGTTCCACGAGGAGAACCGGCGCGTCCTGGACGAGGGCGGCCAGCCCGCGGTGGGCCGGCCCCTGCTCCTGGGCATCACCCGGGCCTCCCTCAAGATCGACTCCTTCTTCGCCGCCGCCTCCTTCCAGGAGACCACCCGGGTCCTCACGGACGCGGCCATCGCGGGGGCCTCCGACGGCCTCCGGGGCCTCAAGGAGAACGTCATCATCGGCCACCTCATCCCCGCGGGCACGGGCATGAAGAAGTACCGGGACATCCGCCTCTCGGACGGGGAGAACGACGACCTGGACGCCTACGTGGAGGAGATCCTGGAGAAGCGCCGCAAGGAGAAGGAGCTCCAGCCCCTCATGGCCCTGGAGGACCGGGCGGACATGAACGACGCGGTCTTCGACGAGGATACCGCCTTCGACGACGACGAGGGCTTCTCGCCCGTAGATGAGGAAGAGTGACGAGACGCTCCGCGTCTCGTCCGCAACGAAGCAAGGCGGGACGTGGTCCCGCCCTGCTTCGTCGAGTTCCACCCGGGTGTTTATCGCCGAAGCCTGCTTCGGCGCCGTCAGGCCGGCGAAGCCGGCCTGACGCGGACGGGTTGACACGGGGGGGGCTTGGATTCTATTGTGATGGTCCGCGCGCCCGGATGGGCGTAACGGTTCCATATACTACTTCGCGTACCGAATTCTTGAACCGGGCGATGCTGACGCCCGGACGAACAGGAGAACGAGCGTAATGCCTACGATCAACCAGTTGATACGCCTGGGTCGAAAGAAGAACGTCTGGAAGACCAAGGCCCCGGCCCTCCACGAGTGCCCCCAGAAGCGCGGCGTCTGCACCCGCGTCATGACGGTCACCCCGAAGAAGCCGAATTCCGCCCTCCGGAAGGTGGCCCGCGTGCGCCTGGCCAGCACCGGGGTGGAGGTCACCGCCTATATCCCCGGCGTCGGCCACAACCTCCAGGAGCACTCGGTGGTCCTCATCCGCGGAGGCCGCGTGAAGGACCTCCCGGGCGTTCGCTACCACATCATCCGCGGCGCCAAGGACACCCTGGGAGTCGCCGACCGCAAGAAGGCCCGTTCCAAGTACGGCGCCAAGCGGCCGAAGGCGTAAGGGGGACGGATATGGGCCGCAAGAAAAAGACCGTGGATCGCGGGCACCAGCCCGATCCCAAGTACAACAGCGTGACCGTCACCCGTTTCGTCTGCCGGATGATGTGGGAGGGCAAGAAGGCCACCTGCTCCCGGATCATGAACAATTCCATGGCCATTCTCCAGGAAAAGGCCGGGGTTCCCGCCCTGGACGCCTTCTTGAAGGCCCTGGACAACGTGAAGCCCCTGGTGGAAGTGAAGTCCCGCCGCGTCGGCGGCGCCACCTACCAGGTGCCCATCGAGATCCGGGAGGTTCGCAGGGAAGCCCTGGCCATGCGCTGGCTCCTGGCCGCCGCCCGGGGCCGGTCCGGCAAGTCCATGGCCGAACGCCTGTCCGCGGAGCTTTTGGACGCCTTCAACAACACAGGCACCGCCGTGAAGAAGAAGGAAGACACCCACCGGATGGCCGAGGCGAACAAGGCCTTCGCGCACTATCGCTGGTAGCCCGTGAAACGACGCATAGCGTCGTTTCACGGATCGGATTTGGCCGTAGGCCAAATCCGGCTGCCCAGGACGATGCGTTGCATCGTCCGGCGGGATATTTTAGGGCGAGGACCCGTCGGCGGGCTCTTGTCAAGATACGGGCTCGCCGTTATAATGCCGTGTCCCCAAAGGTGCGAGCTGGATCGTTCCGTATATAGCTAGAGGAGGAAGTTCAATGGCCAAAGAGAAATTCGAGCGTACCAAACCTCATATGAACGTCGGTACGATCGGCCACATCGACCATGGTAAGACCACCCTGAGTGCCGCCATCACCATGTACTGCGCCAAGAAGTTCGGCGACAAGGTGATGAAGTACGACGATATCGACAACGCCCCGGAAGAGAAGGCCCGCGGTATCACCATCAATACCCGGCACCTGGAGTACCAGTCCGTGAAGCGCCACTACGCGCACATCGACTGTCCCGGCCACGCCGACTACATCAAGAACATGATCACCGGCGCGGCCCAGATGGACGGCGCGGTCCTGGTCGTGTCCGCTCCCGACTCCGTGATGCCCCAGACCCGCGAGCACGTCCTGCTCGCCCGCCAGGTGGGCGTCCCCTCCGTCCTGGTCTTCCTGAACAAGGTCGACCTGGTCGACGACGCGGAGCTGATCGAGCTGGTGGAGCAGGAGATCATCGACCTCCTCAACTTCTACGGCTTCCCCGGGGACAAGACCCCCATCATCAAGGGTTCCGCCTTCAAGGCCATGTCCGAACCGGACAACGCCGAGGCCACCAAGTGCATCCAGGACCTCCTGGACGCCATGGACTCCTTCTTCCCGGACCCCGAGCGACTCACGGACAAGCCCTTCCTCATGCCGATCGAGGACGTCTTCACCATCTCCGGCCGCGGCACCGTCGTGACCGGACGTGTGGAGCGCGGGATCGTCAAGGTGGGCGAGACCGTCGAGATCGTGGGCATCAAGCCGACCAAGAGCACCGTCGTCACCGGCGTCGAGATGTTCAACAAGCTCCTGGACGAGGGGCAGGCGGGCGACAACATCGGCACCCTGCTCCGGGGTGTGGAGAAGAAGGATGTCGAGCGCGGCCAGGTTCTGGCCAAGCCGGGTTCCATCACCCCGCACACCAAGTTCAAGGGACGGATCTACTGCCTCAGCAAGGACGAGGGCGGCCGCCATTCCCCCTTCTTCTCCGGCTACCGGCCCCAGTTCTACTTCCGCACCACGGACATCACCGGTTCCGTCAAGCTGCCCGAGGGCCGTGAGATGGTGATGCCCGGGGACAACACGGAGATCTTCGTCGAACTGATCTACCCCATCGCCATGGAGCAGGGGCTCAAGTTCGCCATCCGTGAAGGCGGGCGGACCGTGGCCTCCGGTCAGGTCATCGAGGTTCAGAACTAAGTAAGGGATTCCGGGCGCGCGGACGCAAGTTCGCGCGCCCTTCGTCTTCGATCGGGGGCGCTTCGCGTTCCCGGCCGAAGCGGCGTTCCGCCCGGGAGGGCGTGACGCGTTCAGGTTTCCGGCGCGGCCGCCCCAGGGCGGCTTCGCCAAGCGGCTTGCGGGGGCCCAATCCCCCGCGGCTTCCGGCCCCCGGCGCACGCCCTCCCGGGAACGGCACGAAAGGACCGGAAGCAAGAGATCTTTGGAGGAAGCATGAAAGACAGGATCCGCGTAAGGCTCAGGGGATTCGACGTCCGTCTCATCGACGACTCCGCTCGTTCGATCGTGACGACGGTCCAGAAGGCGGGCGCGAAGGTCGCGGGACCCATCCCGCTCCCGACCCGAATCAACAAGTACACGGTCCTACGTTCCCCGCACGTCCACAAGAAGTCGCGGGAGCAGTTCGAGATGAGAACCCACAAGCGCCTCATCGACATCATGGATCCGACCGCCGACGTTATGGACGCGTTGATGAAGCTGGAGCTTCCCGCGGGCGTCGACGTGGAGATCAAGCAGTAAACGCCCGGTTACGTACCGAAGCGTTCAACGCTAGGAGCATCGAATGATCGGAATCATCGGACAGAAGATCGGCATGACCCAGGTCTTCGACGAGACGGGCAGGATTACTCCCGTCACCGTCCTCAAGATCGCACCCAACGTGGTGGTCGGCCGCAAGGACAAGGAAACCTTTGGGTACGAAGCCGTGGTCTTCGGATTCTTCGACATAAAGAAGAAGAACGTGACCAAGCCCTACGCCGGGCAGTTCCCGGAGGGCGTCGCCCCCACCCGCATCCTCCGGGAGTCCAAGGGCTTCGAGGGCGAGGTCGAGGTCGGCAAGAGCGTCGGCGTGGAGTACTTCCAGGACGTGCGCTTCGTGGACGTCTCCGCGAACTCGAAGGGCAAGGGCTTCCAGGGCGTCGTGAAACGCTGGGGATTCGGGGGCGGCCGAGCCACCCACGGGTCCAAGTTCCACCGGGAACCCGGTTCGACCGGACAGCGGACCTACCCGCACAAGACCTTCAAGAACGTCAAGCTTCCCGGCCGCATGGGTAACGACAAGGTGACGGTCCAGAACCTCAAGGTCGTCCGGGTGGACGCCGAAAACGGGATTCTCCTGGTTCGCGGCGCCGTCCCCGGTCCGCGGAACTGCGCCGTCACGGTGCGTCCCGCGGTCAAGAAAATGAAGCGAGGGTAGGTGACCGAGATGGAAGGCAAGCTATATTCCGTACAGGGCAAGGAGCTCGGGACCGTCCAGCTGGACGACGCCGTCTTCGGCCTGCCCATCAACGAGGACGTGATCTACTACGCGATCCACAACGAGCTGGCCAACGCCCGGGTGGGCTCGGCCTGCACCAAGGGACGCTCCGAGGTCCACGGTACCAACCGCCGGCCCTATGCCCAGAAGGGCACCGGCCGCGCCCGGCAGGGCGACGTCAAGTCCCCGCTCTACGTGGGCGGCGGCATCGTGTTCGGGCCGAAGCCCCGGGACTACTCCTACCGGATGCCCCGGAAGGCCAAGCGCCTGGCGATCAAGACTATCCTGAGCCTCAAGGCCCAGGAGCGGGTCCTGAAGGTGGTCCAGGACTTCACGGTCCCCGCCGGCAAGACCAAGGACCTGGCGTCCATCCTGAAGACGGTCCTGCCCCGGGAAAAGGACGAGCGCACGGTGGTCATCCTCAAGGACGACGACGCGGACCTGAAGCGGGCCGGCAGGAACATCCCCTGGCTCCACTTCCTGTCCTACAACCGCCTGCGGGCTCACGACCTGTTCTACGGACGCTCCGTCGTGGTGCTCGAGTCGGCCGTCAAGAGCCTCAACGAGTTCTACTCGGGAAATTGAGGAGAGGAAGATGCAGTACGAAGATATCCTGATCGAACCGGTCCTCTCCGAGAAGACCAACGAGATGCGCGAGGGCGGCAAGTTCGTCTTCCGCGTGGATCCGCGGGCCACCAAGACCCAGGTCATGGAAGCCGTGCGGAGGCTGTTCCAGGTTCATCCGGTGTCCTGCACCGTGATGAACGTCAAAGGCAAGCCGAAGCGCCTCCGGAATCGCGCCGGCTACACTCCCTCGTGGAAGAAGGCGACGGTGCGTCTGGCCGCGGGCGAGACGATCAAGGCCTTCGAGGGCGCGTGAGCCTTCACGGCAACTAAGGGGAAGATATGGCTATCAAGACGTTCAAGCCGATAACCCCGGGACTCCGGCACCGGGTCCAGGTGGTCAACACGGAGCTCACCTGCGGCAACGAGCCGGAAAAGGCCCTGTCCAGGGGCTCCAAGCGCTCCTCCGGCCGGGCCTCCAACGGCCGCATCTCCATGCGGCGCCGGGGCGGCGGGCACAAGCGCAAGTACCGGGAGATCGATTTCCTTCGGGACAAGATCGGGATCCCCGGGAAGGTCGCCTCCATCGAGTACGATCCCAACCGGAGCGCCAACATCGCCCTCATCAACTACGTGGACGGCGAGAAGCGCTACATCATCGCCCCGAAGGGGCTGACCGTCGGACAGAAGATCCTGTCCGGCCCGGACGCCCCCATCGAGACGGGCAACACCCTTCCGCTGGAGTCCATCCCCGTGGGCCTCACGGTCCACAACGTGGAGCTGAACCTGGGCCGGGGCGGCCAGCTGGCCCGCTCCGCCGGGGCCGGCGCCCTGATCGCGGCCAAGGAGGGCGACTACGTCATCCTCAAGCTGCCTTCCGGCGAGCTCCGGATGGTCTTCAAGAAGTGCTCCGCCACCATCGGGTCCGTCGGCAACGACGAGCACATGAACGAGCGGATCGGCAAGGCAGGCCGCAGCCGGTGGATGGGCATGCGCCCCCGGGTCCGCGGCGTGGCCATGAACCCGATCGACCACCCCCACGGCGGCGGCGAGGGCCGGGGCAAGGGCTATAAGCAGCCCGTGACCCCCTGGGGCCAGCCGTGCAAGGGCTATAAGACGCGCGACGACCACAAGCCGTCGGGCAGCTTCATCGTCAAGCGCAGGAAGGGATAGGAGCCAACCGTGTCGAGATCCGTCAAGAAGGGGCCCTTCATAGAGGCCAGCCTGTATAAGAAGATCGTCGAGATGACCAAGGGCGGGGACAAGAAGATGGTGAAGACCTTCTCCCGCACCTCCACGATCATCCCCGAGATGGTCGGCATGACCATCTCGGTCTACAACGGGAAGACCTGGGTGCCGGTGTACGTCACCGAGAACCTGGTCGGTCACAAGCTCGGCGAGTTCGCGCCCACCCGCATCTTCCGCGGCCATGCGGGCAGCGACAAGAAGGCCGAGAAAAAGTAGGGGATGCCATGAACGCAGGATACGTAGCCAAGGCAAAGTTTCTGATAGCGTCGCCCTCCAAGGTACGGCCGGTGGCGGACCTGATCCGCCGCAAGCCCTACACCGAGGCGGTGGCCATCCTGGACAACATGCCCCACAAGGGCGCCCGGCTGATCCGTAAGGTCGTCATGTCCGCGGCGGCCAACGCCCTGGACCGCAACCGGAAGCTGGCGGAGGACATGCTCTTCGTCAAGGAACTCAGGATCGACGACGGTCCCCGGATGCGCCGCGTCTGGTTCCGCGCCCGCGGCCGGGCGGACATGCAGCTCAAGCGCATGTGCCACATCAGCGTAGTCGTGGACGAAATCGGAAGGACGGAGGCGTAACGTGGGCCAGAAAGTAAATCCGATCGGGCTCCGGCTCGGCATCAACAAGGACTGGAAGTCCCGCTGGTACGTCGATCCCCGGGAGTACGCCAAGACCCTCCACGAGGACCTGGCCCTCCGCAAGCGCCTGGGCGAGCTTCCCGAGGCCAAGAATGCGGACATCTCCGAGGTGGAGATCGTGCGCCACCCCCAGCGGGTCACCATCGTGATCCACACCGCGCGCCCGGGCGTGCTGATCGGGGTCAAGGGCGCCAACATCGAGAAGATCGGCATGGAGCTCCAGAAGTCCGCGACCAAGAAGGTCCAGATCAAGATCAAGGAGATCAAGAAGATCGAGACCAACGCCCAGGTCGTGGCCCAGAACATCTGCCGCCAGCTGGAGACGCGCTCGAGCTTCCGCCGCGCCATGAAGATGGCCGTGACCAACGCCATCAAGGGCGGGGCCCAGGGCTGCAAGGTCCGGATGTCCGGCCGCCTGGGCGGGGCCGACATGAGCCGCACCGAGGAGCACAAGGAAGGCCGGACCCCCCTGCACACCCTGCGGGCGGACATCGACTACGGCTTCTCCGAGGCGCTCACCACCTTCGGGAAGATCGGCGTAAAGGTCTGGATCTTCCAGGGCATGGTCTACAGCACGGACAAGAACGAGGACGCCGGGACCCTGGTTCGCAAGCAGCGGCACGACCGCGAGGGCGGGCGGGACGACCGGCGCGAGGGCGGACGGGACGGCGGCCGCGGCCGCTACGACCGGGGCGACCGCCCCGAGCGGACCGAGCGCCGCGAGGTTAGGAGCTAGGTATGCTGTCACCCAAGCGAGTCAAGCACAGAAAGGTCCAGCGGGGACGGATCCACGGGGAGGCCACCGGAGGGAACGAGGTTTCCTTCGGGGAGTTCGGCCTCGTGTGCCTGGAACCCATGTGGATCACCAATCGCCAGATCGAGGCGGCCCGCGTCGCCCTCAACCGCTACATCAAGCGGGGCGGGAAGATGTGGATCCGGATCTTCCCGGACAAGCCCTTCTGCAAGAAGCCCCTGGAAACCCGCATGGGCAAGGGCAAGGGCGGCCCGGAGTACTGGGTCGCCGTGGTGAAGCCCGGCACCGTCATGTTCGAGCTGGCCGGCGTGGAGCGCGCGACCGCCGCCGAGGCCATGCGCCTGGCGGGTTCCAAGCTCCCCATCCGGACCAAGTTCGTGGCGCGCACGGACCTGGAGATGGAGTGATCCGATGAAGAACTCTTTCAAGGAACTGAAGTACGAGGAGCTCCTGGTCAAGCGCGAGGAACTCCGGAAGAAGTACATGGACCTCCGCTTCAAGATGGTGATCGGCCATGTCGAGAACCCCCTGGAGAAGCGGAACATGCGCCGACAGATCGCCCGGCTCAACACGCTGATCCATCAGCACGAGTCCGAAGCGGCCCGGGCCTAAGGCGAGGAGAAGAACGTGGAACAGGTCGTACAGAACGTCAGGAAGGGCAAGCAGACCCTGACCGGGATCGTGGCCAGCGACAAGATGGACAAGACCATCGTGGTCGAGGTCGTCACGAGGAAGCTGCATCCTCTTTACAAGAAATACGTGAAGAGCTCCAAGCGCTTCAAGGCCCATGACGAGAACAACGAGGCCCATATCGGCGATACCGTCCGCGTGATCGAGTCCCGGCCCCTGAGCCGCGACAAGAGATGGCGGCTGGTCGAGATCCTCGAGCGGGCGAAGTAAGGCGAGGGTAGGGACACGCTATGATCCAGGTTGAATCCATGCTGAACGTGGCGGACAACTCGGGCGCCAAGACGGTCAAGTGCATCAAGGTGCTCGGCGGGTCCAAGCGCCGCTACGCGGGCGTCGGCGACATAGTCGTCGTGGCCGTGCGTACGACGATTCCCAACTCCGCCGTGAAGAAGGGTACCATCGAGAAGGCGGTCATCGTGCGGACGCACAAGGAATACCGCCGGCCCGACGGCACCTATATCCGGTTCGACGACAACGCCTGCGTGCTCGTCGACGCGAACAAGAATCCCAAGGGAAAGCGCATCTTCGGTCCCGTCGCTCGCGAACTCCGCGAGAAGGACTTCATGAAGATCGTGTCGCTGGCTCCCGAGGTCCTCTAGGAGATCAGGATGATGGACAACAACGCGAAGTTCAAACTTCGAAAGGACGATCTCGTCCAGGTCATCGCCGGGAAGGACCGGGGCAAGCAGGGGAAGATCATCCGCATCGACCGCGACAAGAGC
The DNA here is from genome assembly GCA_022703505.1 of Spirochaetota bacterium. GTDB lineage: Bacteria > Spirochaetota > Spirochaetia > Treponematales > UBA12059 > JAAYUR01. The sequence continues at coordinate 446,068 of JAKLDN010000002.1, forward strand.
CGCGCCATCGTTGCGGGTGTTAACATGGTCAAGAAGGCCATGCGGAAGAAGAACCAGAACGACCGCGGCGGCATCGTCGAGATCGAGGCCCCGCTCCAGCTCTCCAACCTCATGATCGTCTGCAAGAAGTGCGGTCCCACCCGGATCGGGTACAAGATCGCCGGAGAGGACAAGGCGCGGGTCTGCCGCAAGTGCGGGGAGGCTCTGTAACTATGGCTGACAAGAAGAATTACGTGCCCCGGCTCAAGAAGATTTACCAGGAGAAGGTGGCGCCGGAGCTCAAGGAGGAGTTCGGCTACTCCTCCGCCATGCAGGTTCCGCGGCTGGTGAAGGTCGTGGTGTCCATGGGCGTCGGCGAGGCCAAGGAGAACAAGAAGATCCTGGACGCCGCCGTCGAGGACCTCGGGCACATCACCGGCCAGAAGGCCGTGAAGACCAAGGCCCGCAAGTCCATCGCCACCTTCAAGATCCGCCAGGGCCAGGAGATCGGCTGCCGGGTCACCCTCCGGGGAGCCCAGATGTGGGAGTTCCTGGACCGGTTCATGAACGTGGCCCTCCCCCGGGTCAAGGACTTCCGGGGAGTGAATCCCAACGCCTTCGACGGGCACGGGAACTACGCCATCGGGCTCACGGAGCAGATCATCTTCCCGGAGATCGACTTCGACAAGATAGAGAAGATCATGGGACTGAACGTCGCCATCGTCACGACCGCCCGGTCCGACAAGGAAGCCAAGAGCCTCCTGGGGCGCATGGGCATGCCCTTCCGGAAGTAGGAGGAAGTCAGATGGCTAGGAAAGCGATGATCCTGAAGGCTCTCAAGAAGCCGAAGTTCAGTACGCGACTGGTGCGCCGCTGCAAGATCTGCGGCCGCCCGCGCGGATATTTGCGCAAGTTCGATATGTGCCGTCTATGTTTCCGGGACCTCGCCAGCAAGGGCATGATCCCGGGCGTGGTCAAGTCGAGCTGGTAGGAGGAAGGCATGAGCGTTTCGGACCCCATTGCCGATATGCTGACGAAGATCCGCAACGCGAGCTCGGCTCGCCACGAGAAGGTCGATATTCCGACCTCCAAGCTCAAGCTCGAGATCGTCAAGATCCTGAAAACCGAAGGCTACATCAAGAACTTCAAGAAGATCGTGAACGAAGGCCAGAACTTCATCCGGATCTTCCTGAAGTACGACGAGGAGAACGATCCCGTCCTCCACGGCGTCGACAAGGTCTCCCGGCCGGGCCGGCGCGTATACGCCGGGTACAAGACCCTGCCCCGGGTGCACAACGGATACGGCACCGTCATCGTCTCCACCTCGGAGGGGGTGACCACGGGCCGGAAGGCCGTAGAGAAGAAGGTCGGCGGCGAGCTGATCTGCACGGTCTGGTAAGAGGGGATAGCCATGTCGAGGATAGGAAAACTGCCGATCGCGATACCCCAGGGCGTCAAGGTGACCGTCCAGAACCGGACCGTCACCGTCGAGGGCCCCAAGGGAAAGCTGTCCCAGGACTTCAACGATTCCGTGGAAGTAGCCGTCAAGGACAATCTCGTGGAGGTCACCCGCAAGGACGACCAGAAGCCCACCCGGGCCTTCCACGGGCTCTATAGGAACCTGGTGAACAACATGGTCCTGGGAGTGTCCCAGGGCTTCACCAAGGCGCTCCTGATCAACGGAGTCGGGTACAAGGCCGAGCTGCAGGGCAACATCCTGGTCCTGTCCCTCGGGTATTCCAATGACGTGATGGTCGGCCTTCCCAAGGGGATCTCGGCGGCCGTGGAGATGAACGGCCAGAAGATCGTCGTCTCCGGCCACGACCGGCAGCTGGTGGGCAAGTTCGCCAGCGAGATCCGGAGCCTGCGGAAACCCGAACCCTACAAGGGCAAGGGCATCCGCTACGAGAACGAGACCGTCCGCAAGAAGGTCGGCAAGACCGGCGTGAAGTAAGGCAGGCACCTAATGAGCACGAAGGAACAGGAATCCAAGCTCCGCAGGCGCGACCAGCGCAAGATGCACGTCCGGAAGAACCTGGAAGGTACCCCGGAGCGCCCGCGGATGACCGTCTTCAAGAGCAACCGCTACCTGTACGTCCAGGTCATCGACGACCTGGCCGGCGCGACCCTGGCTTCCGCGTCCACCCTGGAGGAGTCCCTCAAGGCCGTCAAGGCCAACCTGGAGGGAGGCTCCAAGCTCGGCGAGGAGATCGGCAAGCGGCTCAAGGACAAGAAGATCGGGACCGTGGTCTTCGACCGGAACGGGTACAAGTATCACGGCATCGTGAAAGCCATCGCCGACGGGGCCCGCAAGGCCGGCATAGAGTTCTAGGGGGAAACCGTGGAGAATAGAGGAAGAGACAGGGACAGGGGAGACCGCGACTCCCGGAACGACGGTTTCGTCGAGAAGCTCGTGAAGCTGAACCGGACGGCCAAGGTCGTCAAGGGCGGCCGGCGCTTCTCCTTCTCCGCCCTCACCGTGGTGGGGGACCGGGCCGGCAACGTCGGTTTCGGCTTCGGCAAGGCCAAGGACGTCAGCGAGGCCATCCGCAAGAGCATCGACAAGGCCAAGCGGGCCATGGTCCGCCTGCCGGTCAAGAACGGCACCCTCCCCCACGACCTGGTCGGGGAATACAAGGCCTCCAAGGTCATCATGAAGCCCGCCTGTCCCGGCTCCGGCATCATCGCCGGCGGGGCCGTCCGGGCCGTCATGGAGGCCGGGGGCGTCACGGATGTCCTGGCCAAGAGCGTGGGCGCCCGCACTCCGAACAACGTCGTCCGCGCCGTGTTCGCCGGCATCGAGAACATGATGGACGCCAAGGTCGTGGCCAAGAACCGCGGCAAGACCATCAAGGATATGTGGGGTTGATGCCATGCCTAGGAAGAAGACCGAAACCAAGAAGATCCAGATAAAGCTCGTCCGCAGCGTGATCGGGCAGAAGCCCGAGAAGAGGGCCACCGTCCGCTCCCTCGGCCTGCGGAAGATCAGTTCCACCACGATTCAGGAAGCGAGCCCCGCCGTCCTCGGGATGGTGGCCGCGGTCGCCCACCTCGTGGAAGTCAAGGAGATCGAAGGATGAGCGACTTCAACCTTCACCGCCCCGAGGGGGCTACCCACGCCAAGAAGATCGTCGGGCGCGGGCAGGGCTCGGGCCTGGGCGGCACGGCCGGCAAGGGCAACAAGGGCCAGCAGTCCCGGTCCGGCGGCAAGACCTACCCGGGCTTCGAGGGCGGCCAGATGCCCCTGTACCGGCGCCTGGCCCACCGGGGCTTCTCCAACTATCCGTTCAAGAAGGAATACCAGGTCGTCAACCTGGGCGCCATCGAGGCCAAGTACCAGGCCGGGGACACCGTGGACGCGGTGACCCTGCTCAAGTGCGGCCTCGTAAGCAAGGCGGGTTCCCCGATCAAGGTGCTCGGCTCCGGCGAGCTCACGAAGGCCCTGACCTTCGTGGTGGACAAGGTCTCCGCCTCCGCCTCCGAGAAGATCGCCAAGGCGGGCGGCAAGATCGAGTCCCGGTAGCCCGGACGCGGCGTTAGGAAGGTAGGGATCCATGGCAGGCAATCCGTTAGGCGACATCTTAAGGATCAAGGAACTCCGGGACCGGATCACGTACACCCTGTTCTGGCTCTTCGTATTCCGCGTGGGGGCGTACCTGCCCATCCCGGGCATCAACGCCGGGGCCCTGGCGGTGTACTTCAAGAGCCAGACCTCGGGCGGCGGGATCACGGACTATCTCGACTTCTTCGCGGGCGGCGCCTTCAAGAACTTCTCGGTGTTCATGCTGGGCGTGATGCCCTTCATCTCCACCCAGATCATCATGCAGCTTCTCCTCGTGGTCTTCCCCAAGCTCAAGAAGGTGGCGGAGGAGGAGGGCGGACGGAAGAAGATCGCCCGCTGGACCCGCATCGGCGCGGTGGGCGTCTGCATCGTCCAGTCCCTGTCCGTCATCGCCTGGGCCAAGACCATCCCCGGGGCCCTCACCATCAGCGAGACCATGTACACCTTCGTGGCCATCGTCACGGTGACCACGGGTTCCATGTTCCTGATCTGGATCGGCGAGCAGATCACCAAGCGCGGGATCGGCAACGGGGTGTCCCTGCTGATCTTCGCGGGCATCGTGGCCCGTCTGCCGAACGCCCTCTTCGCCCTGTGGCAGAGGATCGCCAACAACGAGATCAACCCGGTGTTCGCCATCGTGGTGCTCCTGCTGTTCGCCGCGGTCATCGCCCTGGTCATCTACGAGCAGCAGGGCCAGCGCAAGATCCCGATCAACTACGCCAAGCGCGTGGTGGGCCGGAGGATGTACGGCGCCCAGAACACCTACATCCCCTTCAAGATCAACCCCTCCGGCGTCATCCCCGTGATCTTCGCCTCCTCCCTCCTGACCCTGCCCCTCCAGCTCCTGGGCGGTCCGGCGGCCAAGGCCAAGTGGATCCGGGACTTCACCGCCTGGCTGTCCCCCGAGGGGGTGTGGTACCAGGTGTTCTACATCCTGCTGATCATCTTCTTCGCGTACTTCTACACCCAGGTGACGCTGAACCCCCAGGAGATCTCCAAGAATATCCGGGAGAACGGGGGTTCCATCCCGGGCATCCGCAGCGAGAAGATGGAGGAGTACCTGACCCGGATCCTGAACCGGATCATCCTGCCGGGTTCCCTCTACCTAGCGCTGATCGCGCTGATACCGACCGTCGTGCAGCGCCTCTTCAACTTCCCGAGCGAGCTCGCGTACCTGCTGGGCGGGACCTCGCTCCTCATTCTGGTGGGCGTGGACCTGGACACCATGAGCCAGGTGGAGGCCCTGTTGAAGATGCACCACCACGACGGGTTGACCCGGAAGGGGCACATAAAGCCCCGGAACCTGTAGCCGGACGCGGGTCTATGGACTCTGAAGGCTATAGCGTGGTACAAAGAAGACTTACCGGACCGTGGAGGAACGCATGAAAGTCAGGACCAGCGTCAAGCGCATTTGCGATAAGTGCAAGGTGATCAAGCGGAACGGCATCGTCCGTATCATCTGCGACAATCCCAAGCACAAGCAGAAGCAGGGTTGAGGAGGAATACCCCATGGCACGCATCGCGGGAGTGGACCTCCCCAACAAGCACGTAGAGATCGCCCTCACCTACATCTTCGGCATCGGCCGGACCAGCGCCCGAAAGATCTGCGACAGCGTCAAGATCGACCCGGACAAGCTGATCAACGACCTGTCCAACGAGGAGATCAACGAGCTCCGCAAGGTGATCGAGAACGACTACAAGGTGGAGGGCCGCCTCCGCTCCGAAGTCGCCCTGAACATCAAGCGGCTCATGGATATCGGCTGCTACCGGGGCCTGCGACACAGGAAGGGCCTCCCGGTCAACGGCCAGCGAACCCGGACCAACGCCCGCACCCGCAAGGGCAAGCGGAAGACCGTGGCCGGGAAGAAGAAGGCCTAAGGTAGGGAGGATAGAGAAGTGGCCGTCGCCAAGAAGAAGAAAGAGAAGAAGAGCGTATACGAGGGGAACGTCTACATCCAGGCGACCTTCAACAATACCATCATCACCGTGACCGACCTCAACGGCAACGCGATCTCCTGGGCCTCCTCCGGGGGCATGGGATTCCGCGGGGCGAAGAAGTCCACCCCCTTCGCAGCCCAGTCCGTCACCGAGGTTGCCGTCCAGAAGGCCCTGAACGTGGGCCTCCGGGAGGTGCACGTCTACGTGAAGGGCCCCGGAGTGGGCCGCGAATCGGCGATCCGCCAGTTGGGCGCCCTGGGCCTCAAGGTCAAGAGCATCAACGACGTGACGCCGATACCGCACAACGGCTGCCGCCCGTCCAAGGCGCGCCGCATCTGAGGCAGGGGGAGGATACCTAGATGGCCCGTTACACCGGACCCCGATGCCGGCTCTGCCGTGCGGAGGGGAAGAAACTGTTCCTCAAGGGCGAGCGCTGCAAGAGCGACAAGTGCCCCGTCAACCGCAAGCGCCCCGCGCCGGGCAAGAACCCCAAGGCCCGGGCCGGCAAGGTCTCCGACTACGCCGTCCAGCTGCGGGAGAAGCAGAAGCTCAAGAGGACCTACGGCCTCATGGAGAAGCAGTTCCACCTGGCCTACGAGAAGGCCCTGCGCATGCCCGGCAAGACCGGCGACAACCTCTTCGCCCTGCTGGAGCGCCGGCTGGACAACGTGGTTTACCGCCTGCGATTCGCCACCTCCCGGTCCCAGGCCCGGCAGCTCGTGCTGCACGGACATGTGACCGTGAACGGCAAGCGCGTGAACGTCTCCTCGTTCTCGGTCAAGCCCGGGGACGCGGTGGCCATACACCCGACTTCCCAGAAGCTGGAGCTGATCAAGGCCGCCCTTCAGGAGTACACCCGAAGCGGCGTGATGCCCTGGCTTTCCGTGGATCCCGACGCCCTGGCCGGCAAGTTCGTTGCCGTACCCGCGCGCCAGGACATAACCGACATGGGCGACATCCGCGAGCAGCTCGTCGTCGAGCTTTACTCGAAGTAAGGAGAGGACATGGCGCGAAAGAACCTGCTCAAGGGATTCAAGCGGCCGAAAGGCATCACTTACGAAACGAGCGAGAGTTCCTCCACGTACGGCAAGTTCATCGCGTATCCCTTCGAGCCCGGGTACGGCACGACGATCGGCAACACGCTGCGCCGTATCCTCCTCTCCTCGATCCAGGGCTACGCCATCACCGCCGTGCGCCTGGTTCGGACGGACGCCGACGGCGCCCAGCACACCGTGACCAGCGAGTTCGAGACCGTCCCCGGGATCGTCGAGGACACCATCGAGGTCCTGAACGCCCTCAAGCAGCTGCGCCTGCGGCTGCCGAACGACGAGGAGCAGGGGACCTTCCTCTTCGAGCTGGCGGGACCCGCCGAAATCACCGGCGGCTCCCTGGGACAGGACAAGGGTCTCGAGGTCCTGAACCCCGAGATCCGGATCTGCACCCTCATGGACGGCGTCAAGCTGGACCTTGAGATGCAGGTGGACCTGGGCCGGGGCTATGTCCCCAGCGAGGTGAACGAGAAGTACATCGAGGTGGTCGGCACCATCCCCATGGACGCCATCTTCTCCCCCGTGAAGAAGGTGAAGTACTCCGTGGAGCCCACCCGGGTGGGTCACCGCTCGGACTACGACAAGCTCCTCCTGGAGGTCTGGACCGACGGGACCCTCCGTCCCGAGGATGCCCTGGCCGAGGCCGCCAAGATCGCCAAGGACCACTTCTCCATCTTCGTCAACTTCGACGAGGGGGAGATCGGCGCCGACGACGAGAACGACGAGATCGAGGAGAGGATCCGCCAGATCCTCAACACCCCGGTCGAGGAGCTCGAGCTCTCGGTGCGGTCCTCCAACTGCCTCAAGAACGCGAACATCAAGACCATCGGGGACCTGACCCGAAAGACCGAGGACGACATCGCCAAGACCCGGAACTTCGGGAAGAAGTCCCTCCAGGAGATCAAGGACAAGCTCAAGGAGTGGAACCTGGATCTCGGCATGCCGGACTATACGGAACTCCGGAACCACCTGAAACTTTCCATGCAGAAGGAAGAGCCGAATGAACCATAAGAAAGGCTTCAACAAGCTGAATCGGAACGCCTCCCACCGCAAGGCCCTGATGCGGAACATGATGACGGTCCTGTTCAAGCACGAGAGGATCGTCACCACCAAGGCCAAGGCCCTGGAAGTCCGCCGCTTCGCGGAGAAGGAGATCACCCGGGCCAAGGTTGACTCCGTCCACAACCGCCGCCTGGCGGCCCGCAAGATCATGGACGAGGCCGTCCTGGTCAAGCTCTTCCAGGACATCGGCGTCCGCATGAAGGATCGGCCGGGCGGATACACCCGGGTCCTGAAGATCGGGTTCCGCAAGCAGGACGCCGCGGAGATGGTGGTCCTCGAACTCGTGGACCGCAAGGCCGACGACGAGAAGAACGCCAAGAAGGCGGCCGCCAAGGCTAAGAAGGCCGAGAAGAAGGCCGCCGCCGCCAAGGCCGAGTAGGGGAGGAAGGATTATGTCCAAGGCTCATCGCGGGAAGGGACTGCGTGACCAGGTCGCGGGCGGCCGGGGCACCTGCCCGGTCTGCAAGCGGGAGGCCGTGAAGGTCCTCTACGAGCAGGAGATCGAGGGCAAGAAGACCAAGATCTGCAAGACCTGCAAGGCGACCATCGCCAACAAGAAGTAGCCCCCGGGCTACCCCCAGAGCGGCCGCCCCCGGGCGGCCGTTTCGTTTTTCATTTCAAGGAGACGTCATGGAAAAGCCGGACCGGGGTCCCCGTTCCGCCGAGGCCCAGGGTATCCTCTTCGGGATCGCAGCCTTCGGGATGTGGGGGCTCTTCCCCCTGTACTGGAAGAGCCTCTCCGCCGTCCCCGCCTTCCAGATCCTGGCGCACCGAATCCTCTGGGCCTTCGCCTTCACCCTGGTCCTGACCTTCCTCCTGCGGCGGGGCAGGGTCCTGGCGGAGGTTTTCCGTTCCCGGAACCGGCTCCTGTCCACGGCGGCCGCGGGGCTTCTGATCAGCGTCAACTGGGGGATCTACATCTGGGCGGTCAACGCCTCCCAGATCCTGGAAACCTCTCTGGGCTACTACCTGAATCCCCTGGTTTCCGCGGCCCTGGGCGCCCTGGTCCTGCGGGAGCGCCTGGACCGGGGGATGGTGGTCTCCTATGTCGTCGCGGGCCTGGGCATCGCCCTGCAGGCTTTTTCCTACGGCCGCCTCCCCTGGATCGCCCTTTCCCTGGCCTTCACCTTCGCCCTCTACGGCCTGGTGAAGAAGATGGCCAGCCTGGACGTCCTGTCGGGACTGACCCTGGAGACCGGAGTTGCCTTCCCCTTCGCCCTGGCCTTCCTATTGTTGGAGGAGAGGGCGGGCCGGGGGGCCTTCGGGAACCTGGGCGTCCTGAACACCACCCTCCTGGCCCTGGCGGGGCCCGTGACCGCCGTGCCCCTTTTGTCCTACGCCGCCGGGGTGGTCCGGCTGCCCCTGTCCAAGATGGGCCTTCTACAATACATATCCCCGACCCTCCAGCTCCTGGTCGGGGTCCTGGTGTACGGGGAGAGGCTGGACCTGACCCGGGCCGTCACCTTGGGCTGCGTGGTGGCCGCCCTGGTGATCTTCGGGGCGACCCGCGGCCGGAGGGACGCTTCCGGGGGCTGACCGGCCGAGCCGCGCTTGCGGTTCGGAGGATATGGAGTATACTTGGAGGCAAGAGGATCCCGCGCATGGTTTACAAGACTAGCGTTGCGGTTCTTGTGTTGTCTTCCCTCCTGTCCGGCTGCGCCACCCTGGGCACCCCAGCGGACGTCCTTGAGGACCTGTCCTGGGAACTCCTGGAGTACATTCCCTACGACGCGAAGGAAACCATCGCGGTCTACTATTTCCTCGAGGATCGCCGGGAGAGCTCCCGGAGCGACTACGTCCTGAACCTCTTGAGTACGGGGATGGCGAACGCCGTCCACGAGGAGGGTCGTCCTCTGGTGCTGGTCAGCCGGACGGCCCTGGACCGCATCCTTAAGGAACAGGAGTTCCAGGTCTCCGCCTTGGCCGATTCCGGCACCCAGCTCCTTCTGGGGAAGCAGTTGGGCGCGGGAATCATCGTCACCGGGACGATCACTCCGGTCCCGGACGGCTACGAGGTGAACGCCCAGCTGATCCGGGTCGAAACCGGCGCAGTCCTGGGCGGGGTGGTACGGACCATCTATCCGGAATAGCGCCCGCCGCCCGGACATGCCTCCTTGTTGGACGGATTGCGATTCCCATCCTTCGTGTCCATGCTATACTCCCGGGAAATCCTAATCCTGTGGAGTGTCCATCCGATGAAGAAGAGCGCATTCCTTGCGGTATTCCTGTTCCTCCTGGCCCTGTCCCTCTGGGCGGCGGGCGGGGAGGCGACCGTCCAGGTCAAGGAGACCATCCTTCGGGATCAGCCGACTTTCACCGGAAAAACCCTCGGCATACTCAAGTACGGAGCCAAGGTCTCTATCCTGGAGGAGAAATCGGGCTGGGCCCGGGTTTCCGCGGAGGGCGGGAAGCTGCAAGGCTGGGTCCACGGATCCGCGATCACCAAGAAATCCGTGGCCCTGAGCTCCCAGGGCGGCACCGGGACCGGAGCCACGAGCGCCGAGGTCTCCCTGGCCGGAAAGGGATTCAGCGCCGAGGTGGAAGCCCAGTACCGCAGCCAGAACGCGGCCCTTGATTTCGCGACCATCGACGCCATGGAAAAGGTGCGTTTCCGGCCCGACGAGCTGAAGGCCTTCCTGTCGGCCGGCGGCATCCTCCCGAAGGGAGGCCTGTGATGAGGAACCGAACGTACGGGTCGTGCCTTCGGACCCTCGCGCTGGCCGCGGCGGCTTCGACGGCCCTGGCTTCCTGCGCTTCCATCGTCGAGAAGACTTCGGGCTTCGCGGTCGCTTCGGGCCTGATGACCCAGGACCAGGCCGCCTCCTCCGCCAAGCTGGCCCAGGCGGTGGACAAGACCTTCGAGGACATCACCCCGGAACAGGAGTACTACATCGGCCGGTCCGTGGGGGCCCAGGTCCTGAGCACGTCCCGGCCCTACAGCAACGCGGCCGTCTCCCGGTACGTGAACCTGCTCGGCCAGTCCCTGGCCCTCTTCTCCACCCGCCCCGAGACTTTCGGGGGCTATCATTTCCAGGTCCTGGACAGCGACTCGATCAACGCCTTCGCCGCCCCGGGAGGCCACATATTCGTGACCCGGGGGATGCTGCGCCTATGCTCCACGGAACACGAGCTCGCCGCGGTCCTGGCCCACGAGATCGCCCACGTGCAGTTCCAGCATGGCCTGAAGGCCATCAAGGCGAGCCGCTTGAGCTCGGTCTTCACGATCATCGGAACCGAGGCCGCCAAGAACCTGAGCCCGGGGAAACTCCAGGAGGTGACGGCTCAGTTCGCGGACTCCATCACCGATATCACGAGCTCTCTGATCAATTCCGGATACTCCCAGGCGACGGAGTTCGAGGCGGACAAGGGAGCCGTGGCGATACTCCAGAACGCCGGATACAATCCCGCCGCCCTGGTGTCCATGCTGGCGGCCATGAAGACCCGGCTCAAGCCCGGCGCCCCGGACTTCGCCAAGACCCATCCGGATCCGGAGACCCGGATCGACCGGGTCCGGCGCCAGCTGGGCACCCTGGCGCCCGTGGTCGAGAGCCCCCAGTCCCGGGAACGCCGGACCCGGGCCCTGGCGGGGGTTTGACCCGCATGCGCGCCGCGTCGGCGGCCCTGGGCAGGAAGCGCAAGGCCGGCCACAAGGGCCCCGGGAGACGGGCCCTGGAAGGGGCCCTCCTCGGGCTCCTGGTCGCCGGGGTCTTCGCCGGGCTGGGCTCTTTCGGCGCCCTGGATGCCCTGGAGAACCGGCTTTGGGACCTGCGGGTCCGCACCTTCGCCCGGCCCTCGGAGGCAACCGACCGGATCCGCCTGATCCTCCTGGACCAGGGAAGCTTGGACTGGGCGGAAAAGGAGCTGGGGGTCCCCTGGCCCTGGCCCCGGGAGTTCTACGGGGTCATCGTATCCTTCCTGACCCGGTCCGGAGCCCGGGCCGCGGCCTTCGACGTCCTGTACACCGAAACCTCCTTCTACGGGGTCGAGGACGACGAGTCCTTCGCCGCGGCGGTCCGGGAGGGCGGCCGCACGGTTGCGGCGGTCCAGTTGAGCCGTGAACAGGGCAAGGACCTCTCCTGGCCGTCCGGGGCCGCCGAGCCCCCCGCGGCGGCCCTGAACGGGGTATCCCTCGCGGATCTTCTCCGGGGCGTCTTCCCCATACCGGAACTGAGCGCCGCGGCGGCCGCCCTGGGAAACGTCCTGGCGGTGCCGGATCCGGACGGGGTCAACCGGAGGCTGGCACCGGCCGCCCGTTTCGACGGCCGGACCGTACCGACCCTGGCCCTGGCGGCCTACTGCCTCGGGGAGGGGATCCGGGACCTGGAGTTCCGCCCCGGTGCCGTGAAAGCCGGGAGCCGGAGCATCCCGCTTTCCGGGGACGGGCATGTCATCCTCCGGTACCGGGGGCCCAGCCAGACCCACCGGGCGGTCAACGCGGGGGCGGTCCTCCGGTCCGAGACGGCCCTCCGGGACGGAGGCGCGCCGGAGATCGATCCGGAGTTCTTCTCGGACAAGTACGTGTTCTTCGGGTTCAGCGCCCCGGGGCTCAAGGACCTGCGCCCCGCCCCGGTGGGGGAGGCGTATCCCGGAGTGGAGGTCCACGCGACCCTCCTGGACAACATCCTGGCCGGCGACGCGGTCCGGCCGCTTCCTCTTTGGGCCTCCGCGGTCCTTGTTCTGGTCCTGGGCATGGCCGCGGGGACGGCCATCCGGCTCTGCCGGGACGCCCTCCAGTCCGCCGCGGTCCTGGCCGTAGCCCTGGCCCTGCCCTTCGCCGCCGCCTGGATCGCCGCGGGTGCCGGGATCTGGGCGCCCGCGGCCGCCCCGGAGGGGGCCGTCCTCTTCGCCTTGATCGGCGGATTCGTGGTGAACTACGCCGGCGAGGGCCGCCAGAAGCGCTTCATCAAGGAAGCCTTCAGCCAGTACCTCTCCCCGGTGGTCATCGAGCGGCTGGTCCATGACCCCGACAAGCTGACCCTGGGCGGGGAGAAACGCTGTCTGTCCATCCTGTTCAGCGACATCCGGGGCTTCACGAGCATCTCCGAGGGGCTGGACCCCGTCTCCCTCACGGCCCTCCTGAACGACTACCTTTCCGAGGTGACCGAGATCATCTACCGCTTCGGGGGGACCATCGACAAGTACGAGGGAGACGCCGTCATCGCCTTCTGGAACGCCCCCCTGGACCTGCCGACCCATGCCCTCAATTCCGTCAAGGCCGCCCTGGAGTACCAGAAGCGGCTCGAGGAAATACGCCCCCGCATGGCCGAGACCGCGGGCCGGGACGTCTATGCCCGCATCGGGATCAACACCGGGGACGTAGTCATCGGGAACATGGGCTCCCGGCAGCGCTTCAACTACACCTTCCTGGGGGACGCGGGCAACCTGGCCTCCCGGCTGGAGGGGATCAACAAGCAGTTCGGTACCTTCGTGATGGTCTCCGAGTTCACCAAGGCCGCCGCGGGGGAGGATCCCGAGGTCTCGTACCGGGAGCTCTCCCGGGTGACCGTGGTGGGCAAGAGCGAGCCCGTCCGGGTCTTTGAGCCTTTGTACCGGGACGAGTACGAGCGCCGCGCGGAGGTCCTCGATCGGTTCGGGCGCGGCCTGGGGCTGTACTACGCGGGAGACTTCCGGAACGCCTTAGGGGAGTTCGAGGCGATCCGGGATCGGGACGCCCCCGCGGCGGCCTACTGCGAGAGGGTGGGACGGCTCCTTGCGGACCCGCCCCGGGAGTGGGACGGAGTATGGGCGATAACGGAGAAGTGACGGGATGACGGGCGTCAAGGGTTTCGACAACGAGCTGTACATACGGGAACAGGCTTCCTTCATCCGGGAGCGGATGCGCCGCTTCGAAGGGCGGCTCTACCTCGAGTTCGGGGGAAAGCTCCTTTCGGACCTGCACGCGGCCCGGGTCCTGCCCGGCTACGATCCCAACGTCAAGGTACGCCTGCTCAAGGAGCTCCGGGAGGACGCGGAGATCCTCTTGTGCATCCACGCGGGGGCCATCGAGCACCGCAAGATCCGGGCGGATTACGGGATCACCTACGACGCGGACGCCCTGCGCCTGATCGACGACCTGGCCGAGTGGGGGCTGTCCGTCTCCGCGGTGGTGATCACACGCTGGGAGGGCCAGGCCGCGGCCCGGGCCTTCCGGACCAAGCTGGAGAACCGGGGCCTCACGGTCTACGCCCACGCCCCCACCAAGGGCTACCCGACGGACGTGGACCTCATCGTCTCCGAGGAGGGCTACGGCGCCAATCCCCGGATAGCGACGACCAAGCCCCTGGTGGTCGTGACCGGCCCCGGGCCGGGCTCGGGGAAGATGGCCACCTGCCTGTCCCAGGTCTACCACGAGCACCGGGCCGGCGGAAAGGCCATGTACGCCAAGTTCGAGACCTTCCCGATCTGGAACCTCCCCCTGAAACACCCCGTGAACATCGCCTACGAGGCCGCCACGTTGGACCTCAAGGACTTCAACCTCATCGACCCCTTCCACCTGGAGGCCGCGGGCGAGGCTTCGGTGAACTACAACCGGGACGTGGAGTCCTTCCCCATCCTCCGGGCCATCCTGGAGCGCATCACCGACGGGGACGCGGCCTACCGTTCCCCCACGGAGATGGGGGTCAACCGCGCCGGCTTCGCCATCGTCGACGACGAGGCCTGCCGGGAGGCCGCCAAGCAGGAGGTGGTCCGCCGCTACCTCCGCTGCGCCAGCGAGTACATGATGGGCATGGCGGACAAGGCGTCCCTGGAGAAGGCGGACCTCCTGTGCAAGGAGCTGGGGATCGGGCCCGAGTACCGGCCCGTTGTACCCGCCGCCCGCCGGGCCGCCGAGGAGGCCGCGACCGTCGCTGAGTCGACGGTCCCGGGAGCCGCCGCTCCCCACGGGGTGGATTCCGCCTTCTGCGGGGCGGCCCTCCAGCTTCCGGGAGGGGAAATCGTCACGGGCAAGAACTCCCGCCTCCTCCACGCGGCCACCGCCGCCGTCCTGAACGGGGTCAAGCGCCTGGCGGGTATTCCGGACTCGATCCCCCTGCTTTCGCCCCTGGTCATCGAGTCCATCGAGAAGCTCAAGAGCGAGATCCTCCGGGGACGGAATCCCAGCCTGGACGTGGACGAGGCTCTGATCGCCCTGTCCATCGGGGCCGCTCTGACCCCCATGGTCCAGTCCTGCCTGGACCAGCTCCACCGCCTGCGGGGCTGCCAGATGCACCTTTCCCACGTGCCCAGCCCCGGAGACGAGGCGGGCCTGCGCAAGCTGGGGATCGAGCTGACCTCCGACCCGGTCTACGCCTCCAAGCGGCTCTTCGTGGAGTGAGGTCCCCTGTCCCGAAGCTTGTGAATAAATTCGAAGATTCCGATTATGTTACTATTGACAGAAACGAACTCCCCTGGTATTCTCCCGTAACGTTCTTATAGGGAGAAACACCATGAGCGACTATTTTAAGACGTATCCGGACGCTAAGGGCAACTACGGGCAGTACGGCGGCAGCTTCATCCCCCCCAACCTCCAGGCGGAGATGGAGAAGATCACGGACGCCTACTACTCCATCAGCAAGTCCCATGAGTTCATCTCCGAGCTCCGGAGCATCCGCAAGCATTTCCAGGGCCGGCCCACGCCGGTGTATTTCGCAAAGCGGCTGTCCGACGAGTACGGCGGCCGGATCTACCTGAAGCGGGAGGACCTCAACCACACGGGGGCCCACAAGCTGAACCACTGCATGGGCGAGGCCCTCCTGGCCAAGTACCTGGGCAAGAAGAAGCTGATCGCCGAGACCGGGGCGGGCCAGCACGGGGTGGCCCTGGCCACCGCGGCCGCCTACTTCGGACTGGAATGCGAGATCCACATGGGCGAGGTGGACATCGCAAAGGAGCACCCGAACGTCGTCCGGATGAAGATCCTGGGCGCCAAGGTCGTCCCCGTCTCCCGGGGCCTGAGGACCCTGAAGGAGGCGGTGGACTCCGCCTTCGAGGCCTACATGGCCGACCCGGTGACCGCCATCTACTGCATCGGCTCCGTCGTGGGTCCCCACCCCTTCCCCATGATGGTCCGGGAGTTCCAGCGGGTGGTGGGCATCGAGGCCAAGGAGCAGTTCTTCGAGATGACGGGGGAGCACCCGGACAGCGTGATGGCCTGCGTGGGGGGCGGCAGCAACGCCATGGGCATCTTCTCCGCCTACATCGAGGACCAGAACGTGAAGCTCTACGGGGTCGAGCCCATGGGAACCGGCACCAAGACCGGGGAGCACGCCGCCACGATCACCTACGGCAAGCCCGGGATGATCCACGGTTTCAAGTGCTACCTCCTCCAGGACGAGCAGGGCCAGCCCTCGCCGGTCTACTCCATAGCCAGCGGCCTGGACTACCCCGGGGTGGGACCCGAGCACTCGATGCTCCACGACCTGGGACGGGTGACCTACACCTCCGTGACCGACGCGGAGGCGGTGGACGCCTTCTTCCAGCTGAGCCGCAAGGAGGGGATCATCCCCGCCCTGGAGAGCGCCCACGCGGTGGCGTACGCCCTCAAGCTGGCCCGCCGGGAACCCCGGCGCTCCATCCTGGTCAACCTGAGCGGCCGGGGGGACAAGGACATCGACTTCGTGGTGGAAAAGCACGGGGAGCAGTACGGCATCTGAGCGCGGTGTCGGGCCGGGGCGGTTCGCCCCGGCCGAGCCGGCCGCCCCGGGCCCGGGAGTTCCTATAGGTTCTCGATCAGCTCCCAGGCGGAGCTCTTCCGGGTTCCCTCCACGTGCCCGGCGTGCAGGAACTCCATCACCCCGGTCTTGAGGACCTCGATGGCCTTGTCGATGTCCGTGATCCGGAAGATGAAGACCGCCTTGTTCTCGGCTTTCTCCCCGAACCCGTAGACGTACTCGATGTTGAGGTTGTTGGCCTTGAGGATCTCCAGGATCTTCATAAGTCCCCCGGGCCGGTCCTCGGCCTTGAGGGCGAAGACCTCGACCTCCTTGAGGAAGTACCCCCGTTCCCGGAGGAGCCCGACGGCCTTGTCGGGCTTGTCCACGATCAGGTGGACCGAGCTGAACTCCGTCTCCTCGCTGACGAAGATGCTCCGGATGTCGATGTCCCCCTTGTGCAGGACCTGGGACAGGGCATAGAGCTGGCCGGCCGTGTTTTCCAGGACGACGCTGATCTGCTTGATCTTCATGACAGACTCCTTGCGGGATAACCGGCCCGGTCCGGTTCAGTTCACCATGGAGATGGGCTGGCGGGTGGCCTCGATGGCGTCCCTCCAGAGGCTGCTCTCCGGATCGACCTTCCTGCGCTGGGCGATGGCCACGCCGGTGGGGATGTGGACGAACTCGTTGTTCACCATCCCGATGAGTATCCGGGTCTTCCCGGCCATGGCCGCGTGCACGGCGTTGCTGCCAAGCCGGTCGCAGTAGACCGAGTCCACGGGGCTGGCCGGGGAGGACCGGATGATGTAGCTGGGGTCGATGTACTTGAGGTTGACCTCGATCCCCTTCTTCTTGAAATGGGCGTTGATCGCGTCCTTGAGGAAGATCCCGATGTCCCCGAGCTTGCGGTTCCCCGAGGCGTCCGTACCCTCCGCGGCGGAATACTTCTGCCCCGCCCCCTCGGCTGCCACGATGACCGCGTGGTTCCGCTCGGCCAGACGCTTCTCCAAATGGGCGAAGAGGCCGTTGGGGCCTTCCAGGTCGAAATCCACCTCGGGTACCAGGACGAAGTTCACCTCGTGGACCGCCAGGACCGTGTGGGCGGCGATGAAGCCGGATTCTCGGCCCATCAGCTTCACGAGCCCTATGCCGTTGATGGAGGAGTGGGCCTCCGTATGGGCCGCCGTCACCGCATGGGAGGCCTGGGCCACGGCGGTGTCGAACCCGAAGCTCCGGTCCACGAACAGAAGGTCGTTGTCGATGGTCTTGGGGATTCCTACCACCGCGACCTTGAGGTTCCGGCGCTCGATCTCCTCGGCGATGGCCAGGGAGCCCTTCTGGGTCCCGTCCCCGCCGATGGTGAACAGGATGTTCACGTTCAGGCGCTCCAGGGAGTCCACGATGTCCGAGGTCCGGTCCCCGCCGCCCCGGGAGGAGCCCAGGACGGTGCCCCCCAGCTTGTGGATGTCGTCCACGACGTCGGGATTCAGGGGCCGGATGTCGTAGCCGTAGTCCGGGATGAGGCCCCGGTACCCGAAGCGGACGCCGGAGATGCGCCGCACCCCGTAGCGGTACCAGAGGCAGCGGACCACGGACCGGATCACGTCGTTCAGGCCCGGGCAGAGTCCCCCGCAGGTGACGATCGCGGCGTGGACGTGCTGGGGGGCGAAGTAGAGTTTTTCCCGGGGGCCCGCCTTCTCGAAGAACTGGGTCAGGTCGGTGACCTCCCCGGCCCGGACGTGGACGTCGTGGCGCACCAGGTCCTCGTCCCGGATGTAGTTGGCGATCCCGTCCCCGACCGTGTTGGAGAGCTTGATGGGGGACTGCAGGGAGCACTTGCCGAGGTTGGGCACCAGTCGATCGCTCACGGGGACCTCCTTCCGGGACAGGGATATTGTAGAGGAAGGAGGAGGGTTTTTCCACGGGGGAACCGTAATCTCAGGCCAGGAGACGTCCGCCCTCCCGGACCACCACCTCGGACAGGTCCCGGAGGGTGTCGGACTGGTACTTCCACACGTGCCAGTACAGGGGGATCTCCGTGCGCAGGCCCGGATCCAGGTCCACCAGGGTCCCGTCGGCCAACCCGGGCAGGACCTTGCTCTTCGCCACGAGGCCGTAGCCCAGGCCCGCCCGGATCGCCTCGAAGTACGCGTCCGCGACCGGGACATAGTGGGCCGGGGGCGTGACCTGGGGATCCCCGAAGGCCTTGTAGAGAACCCGGAGCTGGAACCGGTCGTTCCGGTCCAGGTTCACAAGGGGAGCCCGCGTCGCGGCTTCCCTGGAAAACCCTTCGGGGAACCATCGCCGCGAGAACTCACCGGACGCCACGAGGACGTACCGGAGGGACCCGATCCGGGTCGCGGTGCAGCCCTCCACGGCGTCCCGCTCCGAGGTGACGCAGCCCGCCACGGCCCCGGATCTCAGGTATCGCAGAGTCTGCTCGTGCCCGTCCACGAAGAGTTCCAACGTGGTACCGGAGCTTCGGGCGAAGGCGGCGGCGGCTTCCAGGAACCAGACGAAGAGGCTGTCCGCGTTGACCGCCACGGGCACGTGGGGGCGGCAGGCCGGAGACTTGGCGCTGACCGCGTCCACGGTCTCGCCCTCCAGGGCCAGGACCTGGCGGTAGTGGCGCAGGAGCCGGGCTCCCGCCTCGGTGGGCCGGGGCGGGGTGTCCCGGATGACCAGGGCCCGGCCGATCTGATCCTCCAGCTGTTTCACCCTCTGGGATACCGCGGATTGGGTGATGCACAGGCGGTCCGCGGCCCGGGCGAATCCTCCCTCGTCCAGCACGGCGGCGAAGGCCTGGACCAGCTGATAGTCGAGCATGGCGTATATTACCACCCCTTCTCGGGTATCGGAAAAGATAATTTCACAAAACCCCTTCCGCGGCGCATACTGGACCGGTCAGGAGGCGCACCATGAACGACCCCAGGCTTTCGGCTATCGAGGATATCCGGCTCACCTTCGACGAACTTCCCCCCGACCCGGTCTTTGTCCCCGGCATCCGCCGGGCCCCCCGCAGGGACGCCCCCCTCACCCCTGCCCAGGAAATCCTGGCCCTCAAGAACGCCCTTCGGTACGTCCCGGAGCGCTGGCACGAGAAGCTGGCTCCGGAGTTCCTCGAGGAGCTCCGGACCCGGGGACGGATCTACGGATACCGATTCCGCCCCTCTGGGCCCCTCAAGGGAAAGCCCATCGACTCCTATTCGGGCCGCTGCGTCGAGGGGAAGGCTTTCCAGGTCATGATCGACAACAACCTGGACTTCGACGTGGCCCTCTATCCCTACGAACTCGTGACCTACGGGGAGACCGGGCAGGTCTGCCAGAACTGGATGCAGTACCGCCTGATCAAGAAGTACCTGGAGGTCCTGGACGAGAACTCCACCCTGGTGGTCGAGTCGGGGCACCCCCTGGGGCTCTTCCGGAGCCACCCCCTGGCCCCCCGGGCGATGATCACCAACGGACTCATGATCGGGATGTTCGACAACTCCAAGGACTTCGCCGTGGCCGCAGCCCTGGGGGTGGCCAACTACGGGCAGATGACCGCGGGGGGCTGGATGTACATAGGCCCCCAGGGGATCGTCCACGGTACCTTCAACACCCTGCTCAACGCGGGACGCCTCAAGCTGGGCATCCCCGCGGACAAGGACCTGGCCGGCCGGCTCTTCGTCTCCAGCGGCCTGGGGGGGATGTCCGGGGCCCAAGGGAAGGCCGCGGTCATAGCCGGGGCCGCTTGCGTGATCGCCGAAGTGGACCCCAGCCGGGTGGAGACGCGGCTTTCCCAGGGCTGGGTGGACGCGGTCGAGGAGACCCCCGAAGCCGCCTTCCGCCGGGCCGAGGAGGCACGGACCGCGGGCAAGCCGATCGCCGTGGCCTACCTCGGCAACGTGGTCGATCTCTTGGAATGGGCCATCGCGAAGAACGTCAAGATCGACCTCCTGTCCGACCAGACCTCCTGCCACGCGGCCTACGAGGGCGGCTACTGCCCCGCGGGGCTCTCCTTCCCGGAGCGCACCCGGATGCTCAAGGAGGATCCGGCCCGGTTCCGCACCCTGGTGGACGGATCCCTCCGCCGTCACTTCGAAGCCATCCGGACCTTGGCCGCCCGGGGGACCTACTTCTTCGATTACGGAAACTCCTTCCTCAAGGCCGTCTGGGACGCGGGAGTCAAGGAAGTGTCCCGCAACGGCACGGACGAGAAGGACGGCTTCATCTTCCCCAGCTACGTGGAGGACATCCTGGGGCCCGAGCTCTTCGACTACGGGTACGGTCCCTTCCGCTGGGTCTGCCTGTCCGGCAAGCCCGACGACTTGCGCAAGACCGACCGGGCGGCCATGGACTGCATCGACCCGAACCGCCGGGGCCAGGATCGGGACAACTGGGCATGGATCCGGGATGCCGAGAAGAACCGCCTGGTCGTCGGGACCCAGGCACGGATCCTCTACCAGGACGCCATGGGCCGCACGAAGATCGCCCTGAGGTTCAACGAGATGGTCCGGAACGGCGAGACGGGGCCGATCATGCTCGGCCGTGACCACCACGACTGTGGCGGAACGGACAGCCCCTTCCGGGAGACCTCCAACATCAAGGACGGCTCCAACGTCATGGCGGACATGGCCACCCAAATCTGGGGAGGCAACGCGGCCCGGGGCATGAGCCTGGTGGCCCTGCACAACGGAGGAGGGGTCGGTATCGGCAAGGCTATCAACGGGGGCTTCGGCCTGGTGCTGGACGGGTCCGAGCGGGTGGACCGGATCATCCGGATGGCTATGCCCTGGGACGTCATGGGCGGGGTGGCGCGCCGTGCCTGGGCCCGGAACGGCCACGCGGTTTCGACCTGCACCGAGTACAACGATGTCTACGCCGAATACGGACACGTGACCCTGCCGTACGTGGCGGACGACGAACTCCTGCGGAAGGCCGTAGGGAAGAAGGCTTGAAGGCGAAGAGCGCCGGGAGCGCCCGCAAACACCGGCCCTCCGCGATACCGGGCGGGTCCTGGACGTGGAAGCCCCCGGAGCCCTGGGGCGGCCGGGTGGACGACCCGGAGGATCCAGCCGCCCTGCGCTGGCACCAGGTCGTCCGGCCGTGGGATGGTATGCCCATCGGCGCCGGATCGGGCACCCGGAGGATTTGGTTCATAGGATGCCCGACGGACATCGGGGTCTCCCGGAACAAGGGTCGTCCCGGGGCGGCCCGGGGTTCCGGGAGCCTGCGGAGGGCCCTGGCCAACTTGCCCGTGCGCTTCGGGGACGCCCTAGAGCTGATCGACGCCGGGGACCTGGAGCCCCGGGACGGGGACCTCGAGGGGCTCATGGAGGGTCTCGAGCTCCTGGTCGGCGCCGTCGTCGCCTCCGGGGGCTTCCCCGTCGTGCTCGGCGGGGGCCACGAGACGGCCTACGGCCATCACCGGGGACTGGTCCGGGGGCTGGCCGCCCTGTCCCTCCCGGCCCCTAGGATCATAAGTTTCGACGCCCATTTCGACCTGCGTCCGGAAGGTCCCCCCGGGGCACCCCTGCACTCGGGGAACATGTTCAGGCTTCTTGCCCGGGAGGCCGGGGAGCGGGGCGAGCCCCTCGAGTACGACGTGATCGGGATCCAGCGCTCCGCCAACACCTTGAGCCTGTTCCGGGAGGCGGACGGGCTGGGGGTCCGGTACCTGCCGGCCCGGGAGGCGGGGAGCCCCGAAGCGATCCTGGGGTTCCTGCGGACCGGGCGCATCGGAGACCGGCCCCTCCACGTGACCCTCTGCACCGACGTGATTTCCGCGGCCCACGCCCCCGCGGTCTCCGCCCCCCAGCCCTTCGGACTGGACCCGAACGTGGTGCTGGAAGGCCTGCGCCACTTGGCCCGGAGCGGCCGAGCGGCGGGCTTGGATGTCGCCGAAGTCTCTCCCCGGTACGAGGGGGACGACGGCACGGCCCATTTGGCGGCGGTGCTCCTCTTCGCCTGGGTGAACGCGATGGCGGGGTCGGACTGATCCGGCTTTCGACGCTTCGTATAAAAAGGCCCGGCTGTACGCCGGGCCTTTCCGTTCCCAGGGGACACCGTCGCCGACGTCAGCCCCCGACCAGGATCAGTGCGAAGGGCAGGGCAAGGAAGAGGGAGAGGACCACCCGCTCGAACCACACGACCAGGAGTTCTCCGATGGACAGGGGAATCTTCGTGGACAGGATGCAGGGGATGGACGCGGAGAAGAAGATGATCTCCGATACGCAGACGATGGCCACCACGGCCTTGACAAGGGCAGACCCCCCGGCGATCACGCCCACGGGGATGAACATCTCCGCCAGGGAGGACGCCAGGGCCCCCGCCAGGACCATGGGGCTGCCCAAGGCCGGGAAGATGAGGCCGGCCAGCCAGGTGAAGGGCAGGAATATGTAGCCGATCACGTTGAAGATCCCGAAGTGGGCCAGCACCAGGCCGAAGTATCCGATGGACAGGAGGGTGGGACCGATGGCGATGGACAGGCGGACTCCCGCCGCAATGTTTCCGGCCATCTGCTTGAGGACGTTGCCGGAGCGCTCCGCGGCCTCGCAGGCCAGGATCCAGGATTCCCGGGGGATCTCGGAGGCCGGGAATTTCGGTTCCGTTTCCGGAGCCTTGCCCTCGAACCCCGTGTCCTTCTTGCGGGCGATCGGGAAGAGCCGGGCCGTGATCGCGGTCACCAGGAAGGTTACCACCAGGGTGGACCAAAAATAGGCCACGAACTTAGGACCGCCCAGGCCCGTCGTGTTGGCCACGATGACCATGAAGGTGGCGGAAACCGTGGAGAAGCCCGTGGCGATGATCGCCGCTTCCTTATCCGAGTACCGATGAGTCTGGTACATGCGGTCCGTGATCAGGAGGCCCACGGAGTAGCTTCCGACGAAGGAGGCCACCGCGTCCACCGCGGACTTGCCCGGGGTCTTCCAGATCGGGCGCATGACCGGCCGCAGGAATACCCCGAAGAACTCCATGAGACCGTAGGTGGTGATGAAGGCCAGGAACACAGCTCCAACCGGAACCAGGGTCGTGACGGGCACCACGACGCGGAGCCAGATGAAGGAGAGGTCCGCGCCCTTGGGCATGTTCGGCACGAGTTGCCACTTGAACAGGACCATGGACAGGGGCAGCAGGGCCAGGACCTTGAAGACCATGAAGACCTTGGAAGTCAGGTCCTTCTTCCAGCTGCCCGTGGCCAGGGGATACACGATGCCGATCAGGACGATGGCCGTTCCCCACACGACGTCGAAGCTGGGGATCTTCCGGATCATCCCGACGATGTGGTCCACGGCGATGGTATTGATCGGAGCCTGGGCGCCGGAGACCATCCGGAAGTAGCCGATCTCCTTGATCATCAGGTCGAAGGGCACGAAGAACATGAACAGGCCGAACAGGCTCAATCCGATGAACTTCAGGGCCGCCGACGCTCCATACGATTTCCGTTCAGACAAGGGGCACCTCCCGATTGGATCGGCCGTTCCGCACGAGTCGATCGGGGCCGGCCGGTTTCCGGATAGTATAGAAGGGGCTTTCAACTCCTGTAAAATTAGAAAAACCGATAGCAAAGAAGCAGGGATGATACGACCCGGCTAAGAGTCCTCGTCTCCTACCCGAACTTCTTTTTCATGAACCGCCGATAGGGCTTGGCGAACCAGGGGATGTTGTCGAAGATGTCGCCCCACAGGTCGTAGTAGTCCCGCTGGGTGATGATCCGTCCGTCCCCGGAGAGCCCCAGCCGGGTGGCACCGTAGATGGTCGAGCTGGGGTACCCCTTGAAGATCATGGTCATCTCCCACTGCAGGAAGACGCAGTCCCCGCCGTGGACCACGCTGGGCACCTTCATGCGGAGCTGCTGGCAGCGGTCCGTGAGGCGACCGCAGAGGGCCTTGAACTCCTCGATTCCCCGGATCTCCTGGATGCTGTCCCGGAAGACGACATCCTCGTGGTAGTACGGGAAGATGTGGGACCAGTCGGGCTTGCCCTCCCGGTTGTAGGTCCGGGACCAGAGTTCCCGGATCTCTTCGACGGTCAGGGCGGCCAGGGATCGCGTGCCTTCCATGAGCTTGTCCTTGTATGATAAAATCAAGAATGTATCGCAGGATACAACAGCCGGAACCGGAGCGCAAGGACATCCCATGACAAGCAGAACCGCCCGATACGTCCGGGAGTACACGTGGTCCAACGTATTCGCCATGATCCGGAACAACGGCCTTGAGCCGAAGATCTGTGGCGACGACTGCAAGGGAAAACTCGTGGTCATCACCGGAGCGACCTCGGGGATCGGCCGCGCCGCCGCCCGGAAGTTCGCGTCCCGAGGCGCGGACCTGCTGTGCGTCAACCGGAACCCGGAAAAGTCGGAAGCCCTGCGACGGGAGATCGAGGGCGAGTTCGGGACGCGCTGCGAGTACAGGATCGCCGACCTCAGCCGCCTTGAGGACATCCGCCGTACCGCCGAGGAGCTGTCGAGGCCGGGATCTCCCATCGACGTCCTCGTACACAACGCGGGGGTGTACCTGACCCGGCGGGAACTCACGTCCGACGGCCTGGAGACCACGTTCGTGGTCCATTACCTTTCGTCCTTCATCCTGAACTATCTGTTGATGGACACGCTCAAGGCCCGAGGCAAGGCCCGGATCCTCATGGTCGGCTCCGAGGGATACCGCTTCGCCGCCTGGGGACTCCGGCTGGACGACCTCAATTGGGAACGGAGGAAGTATTCGGGCCTGGCGAGCTACGGCTCGGCCAAGCTGGCCCAGCTTCTTTCCATGATCGTGTTCGACGAGCGCCTCCGGGGCACGGGGGTGACGATCAACACGATGCACCCCGGGGCCGTGAAGACCGAGACCGGACAGGAGAACGGACCTGCGTACCGTTGGTTCAAGCGGAATTTCTTCGACAAGACCTTGAAATCCCCGGAGCTCTCCGCGGAGGCACTATACTATCTAGGTGCGGCCAAGGAGTTGGAGGGGGTCAGCGGGAAGTTCTTCAACCTGACCACCGAGGAGGAACCGGCTCCGCCCGCCCGGGACCGGGAAGCCGCGTACGAGTTGTGGCGGGAAACCCTCAAGATGACAGGTCTTGAGGATGCGGAATCCGTACCCGGGCACGATCCGAAATAAGGAAGCTCGCGGCCGCTCCTTTTAGGGCCGCTCGTACTCCAGCCGTCCCCCGATCACCGTCGTCTTCACGAGGTTCATGCCGCTGTGGTAGGCCAGGAAGGCCCGGGATGGGGCGTCCAGGATGACTAGGTCCCCCCGCTTGCCCGGTTCGATGGAGCCGACCTCGCCGGCCAGGCCCAGGGCGGCGGCCCCGTTCAAAGTCAGGGCGCAGAGAGCTTCGTCCACGGACAGGCGCATGTACAGGACCGCCAGGGCGAAGATGAGGGGGATGGACTGGCTGTAGCAGGACCCGGGATTCAGGTCGCTGGCCAGGGCCACGGCGCAGCCTGAGTCGATCATGCCCCGGGCGTCCGCGTAGGGCTCCCGGAGGACGAAGGCCGTCAGGGGCAGGCAGGTCGCCACCGTGGAGGACCGGGCCAGGGCCTCGTAGTCCGAGGGCACGCACTTCAGGAGGTGGTCCGCGCTGGCGGCTCCCAGCTCGGCCGCCAGGGCCGCACCGCCGATCCTCTCGATCTCGTCCGCGTGGACCTTGAGCCCGAAGCCCGCGGCCTTGGCGGCCTCGAGGTAGCGCCGGGAATCCGCCAGCTCGAAGACCCCCTTCTCGCAGAAGACGTCGCAGAACCGGGCGAGCCCCCGGGCCTTGACCGCGGGCAGCATGTCCCGGATCACGTAGTCCATGTACTCCGAGGTGCGGCCCGCGTACTCCGGCGGGGTCGAGTGGGGTCCCAGGAAGGTGGGGACGATCCGGACGGGCTGTTCCCGGCCCAGGATGTCCATGGCTTCCAGCTGGCGCAGCTCCGTGGCCAGGTCCATGCCGTAGCCGCTCTTGCCCTCCACGGTGGTGACCCCCAGGGAGACCATGGTCCCGAGGCGCCTCCGGCCGATCGCGACGAGCTCGTCCAGGCTTGCCGCCCGAGTGGCGTCCATGGACCTCCGGATGCCCCCGCCCCGGCGGTGGATCTCCATGTAGGGCAGGCCCCCGGCCCGCCAGAGGAACTCCTCGGAGCGGTCCCCGGCGAAGACGAAGTGGGTGTGGGAATCCACGAAGCCGGGGACCACGGTCCCCCCGCCCGCGGACAGGACCGGTACATCCTCGGGAATCGCGGGGGCTTCCGAGGCGGGACCCGCCCAGGCGATCCGGCCGTCCCGGATCAGGACCGCCGCGTCGGGCACCGACCGGACCTCGGCCATCTCCGGGCCCCGTTGGGCCTTGCCGCCCGTCGGCGTCGCAAGTTCGCGGATGTCCCGAACGAAGAGATCGGCGGTCGACACGGCGGGCCTCACTTCCTGGGTACGGGCTTGCGGCCCGTGAACAGGGGGTCCGCCCCCAGGGTCCCGGAAAGACCCTCCACGAAGGCGGGGTCCAGGACCACCCGAAGTTCCTTCTCGGCGGCCTTGAGGATCTTGTCCAGCCGCGGGGCGAAGGCGGGGTCCGTGAACCGCTGGTCGGCCTTGGCCTTGCGGATCTCGACGATGGACCGTTCCAGGAAGGTCACCTGCTTGTCCCGGTAGCGGTCCAGGCGCTCCTTGTACCAGTCCGAGGCGAGGACGTAGTCCCGGTCGAAGAGCCTTCGCAGCTCCGGATCGTCGATGGTCTTGCCGTTCCAGGTGCCCTCGGCCATGACGTGCAGGATGGCCGCCAGGGGCGGGATGGCCGCCTCCACGCTCCCGTCCGCCAGGTAATCCCGGGCCACCTTGGCCTGGGCCTCCGCGATGTTCTCCACCCCGTCCGCGAATTCCGCCAGGTCCTGGAGCTCGGGCTTGAGGAAGTCCTCGGGGAAGACCGAACTGGGGGTGTCGAAGATGCGGCCCAGGAAGGTGGTGGCGAAGAGGGAGGTGATCCGGTAGCCCAGGCGGCTTGCGGGGATCCGCCGGCCTTGGTAGTCGAAGTCCTCGATCTTCTCCAGGTAGCCGTTGGCGATGAGGAAGGCCGGGTCCTTCTCCTCGGGGTCCATCCGGGACCAGAGCTCGGGCACCAGGAGGGACACGTCGTGGTTCACCTTGTACTTCCCGCCGATGTGTCCCGCGGCGCTGGAGAAGCCCCCGTATCCGGTCAAGATGTACGAGAGGAGGGCCGCGTTCAGGTCCGTGGTCGGAACCAGGGCGTTGAAGGGACCCTTGGTCAGGGCGCCCTCGCTGCCGGCCCCGGTGGTGGACGGGCTCTTCCCGGTCAGGGAGCAGACGAAGTCCATGAAGAGCTCCGGGAGCTCCTGGTAGTGGATGGGGCCGTAGACCGCCAGGGGGCGGATCTTTCCGGCCGGGTCCGCGGGATTGTTCCTGCGGCCCGGTAGGGCGGCGCCCACGGGATGGAGTACGGGCTTGTCCTCGGGAATACGGTAGAAGAGGCGGTGCCCCAGGTCCGCAAGGTAGCGCTTGCAGGGCTCGATGTGGTTGGGGTCCAGCTGGAGGTAGCGGGGGTTCTTGGAGGGCTTGCCGTCCACCAGGCGGGGGCGGTCGCTGGCCACGAACCAGTCGAAGCCGTCGTCCTTCTCCGCGTCCTCGATGAAGCGCCGCATGGGCTCCGTGTACGCGGAGAACTCGATGGTCTTCTCGATCATGGCGTGGGCCTTGGACCGGGAGAGGGGTTCGAAGTTGGAGATGAAGTTGTCCGGCCGGGCCATGTCCTTTTCGGCCTGCTTGTCGTAGCCCCGGATGACCGCGTCGTCGGGGCGCTGGAAGAACCGCGCCTCCGCGTTCCGGCAGAACTTGACCGATATCCCCGGCGATGCCTTCTCGAGCTCCGGCAGGGAGGCCTTGGGCAGGACGATGCTGGCGGTGATGTCGTCCTCCCACTGGACCTTCTCCGCGGGCAGGTAGTCCTGGCGGAGCTTGAAGATCCTCCGGCGGCCGTCCTGGGAGTACCCCACCCGGAGGTAGGAGCCCAGGACCGGGCGTCCCTCGAACTTGAGGATGTTCCCCGCGGTCCCGTTCACCGTGTCCACCGTGAAGTGCTTGGCCCAGTCCTCCCCCCAGTCGGGCACGTAGAAGCGCTTGATCAGGAAGACCAGGGCCTTGATCCGCTCGGGGATGGTCTTGAGCCAGTCGTTGTACTCGTCCGTGTACAAGGGCGAGGGGGACAGGAGCTTGATCACGCTGCCCAGGGAACGTTGGCTGGAGAGCACCCTGCGCTCGTCGGGCCGGTGCTTCTCCTTGGTGGCGCGGAAACGGCCGGAGTAGTCCCGCTCCAGGATGTCCCGGACCTGGGCCATGTCCGCCTCGTAGTCCCCGATGATGAAGGGGAAATACTCGATGGCGTCCCAGATGCTCTTGGAAATCTCAGACTTGCCGCCCCCGGAGACCGTGCAGGGCTTGTGGCACAAGAGGCCCGTGGCCAGGGTGCCCACGAGCCGCCAGGCCCCGGAGCCCGCGTGGCGGTTCATGCCGATCTTGTAGCCCGTGGGGTGGATGTAGGTCTCGTTCGGCAGGATCCGCAGGGAGTACTCCTTGCCGTCCCGGGTCCACCGGGCCTGCTGGTCCTCCAGGGAGATCTGGGCGTTTTCCGGAAGGTAGACGATGTTCGGGAAGGTACGGTCCCGGGCGAAGCCGTCGGGATGTTCCTCCAGGTGGTCCTTGAGGAGGCTCACCACCTCGTCGAAGTTATGGCCCCGGGCCTTGAGGTTGGCGTCCGGAACGAAGCGGGTGCCCAGGTTGTAGGTCGGGAAGACCAGGGCTCCCCCGGCGTGCTCCTCCTCGGTCATGCCCAGGAGGTTGGAGGAGAAGGAGATCTGGGTCTTCACCTCCTTCTTGGAGTACCCGAAGTAGTTGTCCGCGATGATGGTGAAGATCACCCCCCGCTCATTCCGGGCGCAGAGCTTGAAGGGCTTGCCCTCGTTGTAGAGCTCCTCGGGATCCTTCCAGGCCATCCCGTCCCGCCTCTGGCGCTCGGAGGCGTCGTCCCAGCGGGGAAGCCCCAGGTCCCGCTTCTTGAGGCCCACGAGGTGGGTGGCCAGGAGGATGCAGCCCGTGTGGCCGGTCCAGTGCAGGGGGTCCAGGGCGGAGTCGTTCTCGGCGATGTAGGGGTCGCCGGAGTTCCCGAAGATGCTCTCCACGAAGTCCAGGTTGGCCGCGAGGGAGCCCGGCGCGAAGAAGCGGATCTCCATGGAGCGCTCCGGACAGATCCCCGGCACCTCGGGCTGGACCACGGGGCGGAGCAGGAGGGAGAGGAAGGTCCGGCCGGGCTTGGGCTCCTGGGCCGTGAAGGGGAGGGTTAGCATCTCCTGCGGGGGGGTGACGGCGGCGGCCAGGATGCGGCCGAAGACCGCCTTGGGCACGGCTTTCTTGTCCGGGGGCACCGGAAGCCCCCCGTCGGCCACGTGGAAGACCCCCTCCGTGGTCCGCCGGTCGTTGGCGGGGTTGTGGAGGATCCCGTTCCGGATGCGGTAGGAGGTCAGTGTGGGGGAGGAGTACGTGGAGGCTTCGGGGGGAAGGGACAGCTCCCGGGCCATGCCGTAGCGGTCCAGGGTCAGGGTGTTGGAGGGGAGACGGGGGATCTCCGGCAGCCCCGTGTCGGCCAGGTAGTCGGACAGGAAGGCCTGGATGCGCTGGTCCGCCGGGGGCAGGTAGCCGGTGAGGAGGCGGTCCTTCTCCCGGTAGTTCTCGATCAGCTCCCGGGCCAGCTCCACAAAGGCCGTGCCTTCCCGGGAATATACGGGAAGGCCCAGGCTGGCCAGCTTGATGTTGATGTAGGCCAGGAGCCGGCCTCGCTCCTGGGGGGACGTACGATCGAGCCTGAGTCCGAAGTCGCGTTTCACCGGCATGGGGGACCTCCCTGGGGGATTGGGATGTTCTGGGACGGCGGTCGGCGCGCCGAAACCCCGGACATCATACCCTGCCCGGGGCGGGGACTTCAATTCCGGGGTCCGAAACCGGGCACCGTCAACCGGCTTCCGGCCCCGCGGCGACCAGCCTCCTCGCCTTTTCCAGATCCGGATACATCACCCGGTCCCGGTCCACGAAGGGAACCTCGGCGCGGAGCCTGTCGTATAGCTTCCGGGTGGCGGGGGAAAGCTTTTCCGCCCCGTCCAGGAGGTCCACAGCCTGACAGGCCGCCAGCCACTCGATCCCCAGGACCTGCTGGAGGTTCCCGAGCACCTCCCGGGCCTTCCGGGCGGCGATCGTGCCCATGGAGACGTGGTCTTCCTGGTTGGCGCTGGAGGGTATGGAGTCCACCGAGGCCGGGTGGGCCAGGACCTTGTTCTCGCTGACCAGGGCCGCGGCCACGTACTGGAGGATCATGAAGCCCGAGTTGACCCCTCCCTCCTTCACCAGGAAGGCCGGGAGCCCGTTGGACAGGGCCGGATTCACCAGGCGCTCGGTGCGGCGCTCCGAGAGGTTGGCCAGCTCCGCCAGGGCGATGGCCAGGAAGTCCATGGCCAGGGCCACGGGCTGGCCGTGGAAGTTGCCTCCCGAGAGGATGTCCCCGTAGCCCGAACCGTCCGGGAAGATCAGGGGGTTGTCCGTGGCCGCGTTGAGCTCCCGGCCGACAATGGCCGTTACGTATGCGATCGCGTCCCGGCTGGCCCCGTGGACCTGGGGCGCGCAGCGCAGGGCATAGGCGTCCTGGACCCGCTCCTGGCCCTGCCGGGTCGTGAGGCCCGAGCCCGAAAGGAGGTCCCGGAGGGCCGCGGCGCTGGCGATCTGGCCGTCCTGGCGCCGGAGCTCGTGGATGCGGCCGTCGTAGGCGTCCGTGATGCCCCGGAGGGCCTGGTGGCTCAGGGCCGCCACCCCGTCCGCCAGCCCGACCAGGCGGGCGGCGTCCGCGCAGGCCAGGGCCGCTACCGCGGTCATCGCCTGGGTCCCGTTTATGAGGGCAAGGCCCTCCTTGGCGGAGAGCTCCACCGGTTCGAGGCCGGCTAGCCTGAGGGCTTCCGCCCCGGGGAGGCGACGGCCTCCGTGGAAAGCCTCCCCCATGCCGCAGAGGACCAGGGCCATGTGGGCCAGGGGAGCGAGGTCACCGGAGGAGCCCAGGGAGCCCTTTTCCGGGATCACCGGGACGACATCCGCGTTGAGCAGGTCCAGGAGGGCCCTCACCGTGGAAACCCGGGCCCCGGAGCTTCCCACCGCCAGGGCGTTGGCCCGCAGGAGCAGGATCGCCCGGACCACCTCGGCCGGGAAGGGATCCCCCACCCCGCAGGCGTGACTCATGATCAGGTTGCGCTGGAGGGCCGCGTTGTTCTCCGGTGAGATCACCACGTCGCTGAACTTCCCGAAGCCCGTGGTGATGCCGTAGCGGACCAGGCGTTCGGAGACGCAGCGGTCCACCACCGCGCGGGAGGCTTCCATCTTGGGTATCGCCGAGTCCGCCAGGGCGGCCCGGGCTCCTCGGCGGGCCACGAGCTCCACCTGATCCAGGGTGAGGCTTTCGCCGTCCAGCAGGATATCTTCCATGGTTGTCTTCGCCTTTCGTGGTTTCGGGGGACCTGCACTATAGCACGGGGCGGGGGATTTTGGCAGGAGGTATTCCGTGTGGTATACTCCGAGCCGTCGCGGTACATATATCGTGCTAAAATAATCGATTCCGACAGGAGTACTCATGAAGTCCAAAAAAAACCATTCCAGCCGTTTGATCTTCCTGGCCGCCTGCCTCGCCTTCCTCCCCTCGGTTTCCCTTTCCGCGGCCCAACAGGATCCGGCCCTCCCGCCCCCCGGGACCCCGAATGCCGCCTTGATCCTGCCGCCTCGCAATTTCTACGATCCGGAATTTTTCGCCGTTCGGGACGCCCTGTCCGCGGCGGGGGTGCGGGTACGGATCTTCTGCAACGCCGAGGGCGACGCCGTCGGTTCCCAGGGAGGCAAGGTCCGGCCCGACGCGCCCCTCGCGGAGCTCCGGCCCGCGGAGTTCGATCTGGTGTGCGTGATCGGGGGCACGGGGACCCTGAATTACCTCTACCACGACGAAGCCCTCGGGGAGAAGCTCCGGGAGGCCCGGGATCAGGGCAAGCGGGTGGCCGGGATCTGCGCGGGAGCCACCACCCTGGCCAAGTTCGGGGTCCTTTCCGGGCGAACCGCGACGGGAGCCAACCGGGGGGTCTTCGTCCGGGCCGGCGTCGCCTACTCCTTCGAGAAGGTCGTCGTGGACGGGCCCTTCATCACGGCCCAGGGCGACTACCACGATCTCTTCGCCGCGGCCCTGGTGCGGGAACTTACCGGCGGATGAACCGCGGGGTGCAGATCCGTCGGCCGTGCCGCCGTATTGACAGCCGCCCCCGGCTTCGGGTATAAAACCCGGGTACCGATTCACGTCCGCCCAGATGGTGAAATTGGCAAACACGCTAGATTCAGGTTCTAGTGCCCTAACCGGCTTGGGGGTTCAAGTCCCCCTCTGGGCAAAAAAACCGCCTTCAGGCGGTTTTTTTTTGCCCGGAGGGGGACTTGTATCGCCCGCCGCCTCGGGCGGCGCCCTACAATCCATACCTGGCGAGACCGGCAACGCAGGAGCCGGCAACGAGGGCTCGTCGCGAGCCGGCGAGCGCGAGGCGCAGGATGCCGTCGTGCGCGATAGCGCGCATGTCAATTTGCTTCCTCTCGGCAAACGGAGCGAAGCGACGTATGCGCCGAGAGAGCCCGAGGCGGGCCGGAGCGACGAGGCAGGACGGCGAGGAGCGGAGGCCAAGTCCCCCTCTGGGCAAAAAGAGCTCCCTTTTGGGGGGCTTTTTTATGCCGGGACCGGACGCCTCACTTGTGGCGGTAGGTTAATTCTTAGTATGGTAGATAAATAGGTGATCCGGCCGGTCCCGGTACAGGTTGAAGG
Organism: Spirochaetota bacterium; assembly: GCA_022703505.1. Lineage (GTDB taxonomy): Bacteria > Spirochaetota > Spirochaetia > Treponematales > UBA12059 > JAAYUR01. The sequence goes on from JAKLDN010000002.1 coordinate 479,145, forward strand.
CGATAGCCCCAGCGAATCCAGTGCCGCTCCGCCGCCCCGGACAAGGCTCACCGAATTTCACCCGCGGATCTCCTCGATGGCGTTCGCGAGGGACTCCGAGGTGACCGGCTTGTTCAACAACAGGCTCGGCCCGAGCTCGTCGATCTCCGGACCGTAATCCTCCCGGGTAAAGCCCGTCATGAAGATGATCGGCACGGGGTGACGATTCCGGATCCGCCGGGCGGCCTCGATACCCGTCATCGTACCGGCCAGGCGGATGTCCATGACGATGAGGTCCGCCGGTTCCTGGTCCATGCGTTCGACGGCCTTCTCGCCGGTCGCCAAGACTGCGTTGACCGCGAACCCGGCTCGCTCCAGGCCGATCTTCAGGTTCAAGGCGATGAGTGCCTCGTCCTCCACCAGTAGCAGCGAGAGCGGCTTGCGCACGGCATCACACCCGCGCCGCGTACAGCTGATCGCTGAAGCGGATTCGCCAGGTAACGCCGTTATCGATTTCAAAGCCGGCGTGACCTTGAAGCTGGTGCTCGGCCAGGCCGATGATGGTCTGGAAACCCAGGGAGTTCTGCTTGCGATACTCGAATTCCGGTGCCACTCCCACTCCGTCGTCGGAGAAGACGAGCTCCAGGGTGAGCGGGTCCACCCGGGAAAGGCGGATCCGAACCGATCCGGGGCGCCCCTCCGGGAAGGCATGCTTGAAGCAGTTGGACACGAGTTCATTCAGGATCAGACCGCAGGGGATGGCGGTGTCGATGACCGCCTCGATATCCTCGATCTCCGTTTCCAGTCGTATGTCGCGGGTCTCGGTCGAATACCCGTGGAGCAGGAGCGAGAGCAATTCGTTGATGTACTGCCGCAGGCTCACGTGGGACAGGTCCTTGGATTGATAGAGCATCTGATGCACCAGGGACATGGCGCGGATACGCCGCTCCGTATCCCTGGCCATCGCCTCGACCGCCGGAACCCCGGAGTAGGCCGCCTGCAGTTCGAGCATCGACCCGATCACGTTCATGTTGTTCTTCGTCCTGTGGTACAGCTCGCGAAGGAGGGTTTCTTTCTCGGCCAGGGATTTCTTGAGCCGGGCGTCCACTCGCTTGCGCTCCGTGATGTCCCGCCAAATGCAATGAAAGATGGAGGCTTCACCGGATCGGATGACCTGCGCGATCACCAGCACGTCCAGGATCTCGCCCTGCTTCGTCCGCTGCTTCGTCTCGAACTCGTCATGGCCCGTCTCGATGATTTTTTTGATGTGCCGGAGGCTCTCCTCCAGCGACTCGATAACCTCGATATCCGCCAAGGACAAGCGGGCGAACTCTTCGCGCCCGTAGCCGAGCTGCCGGCAGACCTGCTCGTTGAATTCCAGGGGGCGGGCCGTGGCGGGATCGAGTATCACGACGCCGTCGGGGCTTTGCTCGAACAGTGTACGGTACCGATCCTCGCTCTCGCGCGAGGCGGCCTCGGCGGCCTTGCGCGCCGTGTTGTCGTGGTGGAATCCGAAGAACAGGTTCTGGTCCCGGATATAGGTCACGCTGATGTCCACGTCGAGGAGGGAGCCGTCTTTCCTCCGGAAGCGGGATTCGAAGAGGGCCGACCCTTCGCTCGCGATCTTCTCCATCCGGCGGGCGACTTCATCCGAATCGTCGATGGCGTCGATGTCCGCGACCGAGAGGGCGAGCAGATCCTCCCGGGTGTAGCCGAGCATCGCGCACATGGAATCGTTCACGTCCAGGATCCGCCCGGAATCGGCCGCCACCATCCAGAATCCGTCGAGCATCTTCTGGATGACGACATCGGCCCGGGCCTCGCTGGCCTCGATCTTCTTCCGCGCCTCGATTTCGCGCAGCTTCTTGAGGCCCGACTCCGTGATGATCTCGATGAGTCCCTTGATGAAATAGAGGTAGTGCTCGAGCTGGTCCCGGGTCCAGATCGGTACTTTCCGTATGGCCTCCAGGTAGGCCGCCTCGTCGAAGCCGTACCGGCGGGCCTGCCGGGCGAAGAAATCCAGGTCCGGCGGCTCCAGGAAGAATTGGCCGGTGAAGAAGTTGCCGTAGTGGATTCCCTCGATGATGATGGGGGTCGCGTTGTCGACGAGCCCGTGAGGGCAGCGATAGCTGACCGCCGGATTCGCTTCGGAGAGATGATCCAGGATATATCGGTCGCTTTTAAGGCATTCCACCTCGCACTCGGGGTTCAGGCGATGGAATTTGGTGCACGCGTCCTGCCAGGCCGTCGCGGTCAGGATGACGCCGTCGTTGTCGATGATGGCCGACGGGAAGGAGTATATGGCGTTGAGCCGATCCTGGAGGTGCTGGAACTGCTCGATGTCGATCAGGTCCGCGAGCTTGTACGCCATGCCTGACTCCGGATCCCCGAGTGGCCTGGAATCCCTACTCCTTTTATAACCATTCTAGCGCTTCCGGTCGTCCCGTCAAGGCGTTCCGCATCCCTTTCCCGGATTTTAACGACCACCTCCGGAGCGTCGTCTCCGTCCGGGATCCGGCCGGATTCCGTCCATCGGCAGGTCGGATACCTGAAGGGCCTCCGCCCCTCGCATCCGTCCCCGGTCTGCACTACACTTACTCCCGGAGGCACCCCGTGGGCGACAAATCCGCGATGAGGAAGAAGGACTACCTGGAGGAACTGGACCGCCTGACCGTGGAGCTCGTTAAGCTCCAGGAGTGGGTCAAGGCCCGAAAGCTCAAGGTGGTGGTACTGTTCGAGGGCCGGGACGCCGCCGGGAAGGGCGGGGTCATCAAGGCCATCACGGGGGGCCTCAACCCCCGCTACGCCCGGATCGCGGCCCTGGCCGCCCCGACGGAGCGGGAGCGGAACCAGTGGTACTTCCAGCGCTACGCGGCCCAGCTCCCGACCGGCGGGGAGATGGTCTTCTTCGACCGCTCCTGGTACAACCGGGCCGGGGTCGAGCGGGTCATGGGCTTCTGCACCGAGGAGGAGTACCGGGAGTTCGCCCGGTCGGTGCCCGAATTCGAGCGCATGCTCCAGCGGGCGGGGATCATCCTGATCAAATACTGGTTCAGCGTCAGCGACGAGGTCCAGGAGGCCCGGTTCCGGGACCGGCTCGAGGACCCCGCCAAACGCTGGAAGCTGAGCCCCATGGACATGGACGCCCGCTCCAAGTGGATCGAGTACTCCAGGGCCAAGGACGATATGTTCGGGTTCTCGGACCTGCCGGACTCGCCCTGGTACGTTGTGGACGCGGACGACAAGTACTGCGCCCGGCTCAACACCATCGTCCACTTCCTGGGGAAGATACCCTACGGGGACCTGACTCCCGAGCCCATCGAACTGCCGCCCCGCCAGGAGGGCGGCGACTACCGGCGGCCTCCCATCGAGGGCCTGAAGTGGATCCCCCGGGTCTACCCCGAACCGAAGGGCAAGGGCGGCAAGGCGGCGAAGGGCGGCAAGCCCCCGAAGCCGGGCAAGGCCGAAAAGGCCGACAAGAAAGTCAAAGGCGGTAAAAAGGATAAGCCCGGCAAAGCCGCGAAGGGCGCGGCTAAGGAAGACACCGGCAAGTCCGCCAAGCCGGACAAGGACGGCGGGGAGTAAATCGGCCGCGCGAGGTAGCCGCGGGTCCTCCGGGAAGGCCGACCGAATCGTCGCGGAACAACCCGGTAGGCCCGAGCCGTATTCAGGAAGCCCGGGAGTATACCTCGTTCGAGTGGTCCCGCCGAATTTTCCGGGATATTTCTGAGAACCAGGATCGGCTCGGGTTTCGTGCCGTCCAGCGCCTAGACCGTGCTTGGTCTAGATCCGGAGATCCGATCCCAGCCGCGTTTCCGTGTCCGTCCCGGGGTTCCGCGACCTGGTCCGGGCGGGTAAGGCCCGCGGGCGCCGCCGCGCAGTCGATGCCGCAGGGAGAGAAGAAGGGTTCCATAAGAGCCTCCTCGGAGGTGGCGCGCCGGTCCGGTCCTCCGGATCGTCCGCCGTCCTGTTGGGAAGGCTATCGGGAAACCCTGTCGAAACATGTCAAGGTTTATCCGAATTCCCCGGTGTTTCGTACAATTCCGCGACCCTCCGCGCCCGGGCCGCGAACTCCGCCCGGAGTTCCGGGGGCCCCAGGACCTCGATACCGTCCCCGAAGCCCAGCAGGAAGTCGAACAGCCACTCCCCGGCCGGCATGCGGAGTTCCGCGATCCGCCCTCCCCGGCCGTCGGGTGTCCCGAAACCCCGGCCCAGGTCCTCCTCGAACCGGGGCAGGGCGGCCGGCGCGACCCGGATCCGGAGATCCGTCCGGGTCCCTCCCCCGCCCCGCCACGCTTCCTCGGAAGGTTCCGGGCGGGGCTCGAACCTCTCGATCCTGGTTCTCGGCCTTTCGATCCGGGCGAGCTTGAAGTGCCGCCACCCCCTCCGGAGCCGGCAATACGCCCAGAGGTACCAGCCCTCCCAGAGGTAGACCACCGCCGCGGGCTCCACGGTCCGATCGGTCCGGCGCCCTTCCGCGTCCCGGTACCCGAACTGGACCGTGCGGCGGCCCTCGATGGCGTCCCGGAGGAGTTCCACCAGGGCCCGCTCGTCCCGGCCGGGAGCCAGGGAGATCCGGAGCCAGGACGAGCGCCGGCTCCGGGGCCTTCCCAGGAGGGCGTCGATCTTGGCGGCCGCCCGTTCCAGCCCCCGGCCGCCGACGGCCTCCTCGACGCCCGCCAGGGCCGCGGAGGCGGCGGCCAGCTCCGACCGGTCCAGGACCGATCGGTCCAGGGCGTAGCCCGGCAGGATCCGGAAGCCTCCCTCCCGGCCGGGGATCGACTCGATGGGGCAGCCCCAGGCGGACAGGAGATCGAGGTCCCGGTACAGGGTCCGCGCGGATACCCCGAAGCGCCGGGCCAGGTCGGGGGCCGAGTGCAGCCGGCCTCCCGCCAGGAGGAGGAAGAGCGAGAGGATCCGTTCCGCCCGGAGGCTGGGGGCGTCCGGGGCCGATTCGTCGCGGGTCCGGGTCATGGGCCATTCTAACCCGGCTTTGGAGGCCGGTGAAGCGCGGGATCCCGCCACAATCTTCGGAACACCAGGTCGGGTTGCGTCCCGGGCTCCGGGCGTTATACTGGAAGCATGAGCAAGAACATTTCCTTCTTCTTCGACTACGCGGACGGGGAGTTCGACGGCGAGTCCTTCAACGGACCCTCCCTCATGGCCACCCTGGACTGCCTCACCGCGCAGGCGGCGGCCGGCACGGACACCTGGGAGGGCTACAGCGCCTGGAGCGTGGCGATCCATGTCGCCTACTACAAATACTACTTCGTGCGGGCGATCCGGGGTCAGGACAAGGCGGGCGTCTTCCCCTATGCCAAGGACCAGCACGGCTTCGGGGATCCCCCGGAGGTAACCGCGGAGGCCTGGGTCGAGATGCGGGCGTACCTCCGGAAGATCCACCGGGCGGTCATGGACGCCCTGGTGGAGCTGGGACCGGAGCGCTTCGCGGAGACCATGCCCCGCTGGGACATGCCCTACGGCAAGGCGGTCGCGTGGCTCCTGAACCACGACGCGTACCACGCGGCCCAGATCCGCAACATGGGCGTCCCGGGCCTCCGGGAGAAACGACCGACCTGAGCAGGCGGATCCCAGGTCAGCGGTAGCGCCCGGCGAACTCCTCCAGCAGGGAGTGCAGGCGCTCGTGCTCCCCGGGACCCATGACGGTCTCCTCGAAGCGGTCGAAGTCCCCGCCCAGGGCCTCGAGCCTGGACCGACCCAGCGCCTCCGCACCGGCGGGGAACAGGATGCCGTCCTCCTTCTCGATGTGGGCCCGGAGGAGAGCGGAATAGCCGGAGGCGGCGCGTGCGAAGGCCGCGTAGTCCCCGGATCCGAGGGCGCCGCCCATGTCCCGGATGAAGGACCTTCCGAGCCGGTGCTCCTCGAGCATGACTCCGAGGGGACCCCCTTCCCGGGGCATGCCGGCCGCCTCCAGGGCGGGGAAGAGGATGCCCTCCTCCTTGCCGTGGTGACAGGTGTCCGCGAAGCCCGAGAGGAACCGGACCAACTCGGGAAGGTCCGCCCGGGCCGCGGCATCCCCCGTCGACGCCCGGGCGGCCGCGCGGTCCAGGATTCCGAGGCCGAACAGGATGGCCTCGTGTTCGTGCTTGAGGATCGAAATGGCGTCCATACGTACCTCCTACATCCAGGTCAGCCCGCCCCCCTCGATGCCCACGACCACCGTGGAGATCGGGACGGCGCGGGACGCCGAGGCGGCCGCCTCCTGCACGAGCCGGGAGAGGCCTCCGCAGCAGGGCACCTCCATGATCGCCACCGTCACGGAGGCGACCTCGGATTCGTCGATCAGGGCCCGGATCTTGTCCAGGTAGACCTCCCGGCCGTGGTCCAGCTTGGGGCAGGCGATCACGAGGCGGCGCCCGGCCAGCAGGGCCTGGTGGAAGGCCCCGCAGGCGAAGGCGGTGCAGTCCGCGGCGATCAGGAGGTCCGCGCCCCGGAAGTAGGGGGCCCGGGGATTCACCAGGTGGAGCTGTACGGGCCACTGCTCCAGGCGGGAGGCGAGGCTTCCGGAAGCACCCGCCCCGGACGGCCCGAGGGCGGGCTTCGGGCGCGCGGGGGTCGAAGCCGGCGTACCCGCTCCGGACGCGAAGGACCGGGCCGCGGAGCCGGGACAGCCCCCGGATATGCCGTTGTCGATCCTCGGGGCCGCGAAGGAGGCGGGAGCGGCGGGCCGGAGGAGGGAACTCCCCCGGGTACCCGCGGCGGCGCGGGGTTCGGGGAAGGACGCCCCGCAGCCGGGGAGGGCGGGCTCCGGCTCTGGGACGGCCAGGCCCTTTTCCGCGAGCACGGCCCGGGCCTGGGCCAGCCAGGTGTCCTGGCCGTGGACGCGCAGGTGGTCCAGGTGGGCGGCCACGGTGTTCATCCCCTTGGGCAGGATGTTCTCGATGACCCGGCGCTCGTCGTAGTCCTCGACCTCCCGTTCCACGGTCCGTAGGGCGCCCCGGGGACACTCCCCGACGCAGGCCCCCAGGCCGTCGCAGAGGCTCTCCCCCACCAGGCGCGCCTTTCCGTCGATGATGCGCAGGGCGCCCTCGTGGCAGCCCCCGGCGCAGAGGCCGCAGCCGTCGCACTTCTCCTCGTCGATCTCGATCACCGCACGTTTCGCCACGCTCGTCTCCTTGTATAAGGTAATCTGGAACTAAAATACCTCAATAAAAGCCCGAGATTCCCCCTGTCGAGGTCTCGGCAGTCGTCCTATCCGCGCCGGACCCGGTCCGGGCGCGCCGGCTCCGGATTCGCCCCGGCGATCCGGGAACCGGCCGCGGCCCGGCGGCCTTTCGGGGAACCGTCGGGCTTTTTCCGGCCGCCGTCCCCGGGCCCGGACAGGAACCGGGGGACCCCGTCCCGTACGATATCCGCGATGGTGCGCCGCCCCAGGTAGGCCACGAGGCCCTCGGCCTGCCGGGAGAGCTCGTGCCCGAAGATGCAGGCCGAAGGATCGCAGTGGTCCGGGCTGAAGGGGCAGAAGTCCCCGGTCAGGGGCCCGTCGACCGCCTCTATCGCCTCCCGGAAGGTGACGGCCCCGGGATCCCGGGCGAGCCGGAACCCCCCGTGGGGTCCCTTCACGGATAGGACAAGCTCGGCCCGGACCAGGCGCTGCATCACCTTGGCCAGGTGGTTCTCGCTGGCCCCCATGGACGCGGCCAGGTCCTTGCCCAGGACGCGGCGGTCCGGCTCCGAGGCCAGGGCCGCCAGGGCGTGCACCGCGATCAGGGAGGCGTCCGAAAGATGGATGATTCCGTTCACTGGCATTATGGTATTACAATACCATAATAAACCGACCGTGTCAACCGATTCTTGTCACGGTGGAATGTTCGGTGGACCTCAACGTTCGTCCAGGCGCACCAGGGGGCGGAGCAGGCCCTCCTGGCCGTTCTCCTTGATCGAGTAGAGGGCCGCGAGCTGCTCCCCGATCTCCCCCTCGGGCCAGCCGGCCCGGGCGAACCAGACCACGTAGGCCTCCGGAAGGTCGATCAGCAAGGTTCCCGCGTACCGGCCGAAGGGCATCCGGGCGTTCGCCAGGCGAAGGAGGAAGCCGGGATCGTCGAGCATCCAGCTACAGGGTACCCTTGTAGGCCCCTCCGTCCACGGCGATCATGGAGCCCGTGACGTAGGAGGCCGCCGGGGACAGCAGGAAGACGGCGACGTTCGCGAACTCCTCGGGGGTGGCCATGCGGCCCAGGGGGAAGTCCCGGGCCCGCTCGGCCAGCTCGGCCTCCACGGTCGTTCCCTTGGCCGCCGCGCTCGAGGCCACGAGCTTGGTGGCCCGCTCCGTGGCCGTCCAGCCCGGCAGGATGGAGTTGAACCGGATCCCCTGTCCGCCCAGCTCCAGGGCCAGGGACTTGGTGAGTCCCACCGTGGCCGCCCGGACCGAGTTGGAGAGGATCAGGTTGGGGATGGGCTGCTTAACCGAGACGGAGGTCACCGTGAGCACGCTGGCCGACCCGGAACGGCGCAGGTGGGGGAGGGCGGCCCGGATGAGACGGACCGCGCTCAGGAAGCAGAGGTCCACGGCCTTGGCCCAGGCCCCGTCGTCGAAGGACTCGAAGGACCCCGGGGGCGGACCGCCGGCGTTCACCAGGAGGAGGTCGATACCCCCCAGGGCTTCCGCGGCACGGGCCACGACGGCCTCGGGGACGCCCGCCTCCGACAGGTCGCCGGGAACCCCTTCCGCCCGGATCTCCCGGGCCGCCTTGGCCAGCTTGTCCGGGTCCCGGCCGTTCAGGGCCACCCGGGCGCCCTCCGCGGCCAGGAGCCGGGCGGTCGCGAATCCCAATCCGCTGGAGGCCCCCGTCACCAGGGCCCTCAACCCCTTCACTTTCAAGTCCATAGCAGCTCCTCGTATGGAGCCAATTTTAAAAGTCGGTCACTTTTGAAATTGGCTTTGCGATTGCTCGCCAATCGCGGATTTCAAGGTAGCTTTTTCAAAACTTCCTGAGTTTTGAAAAAGCCTTTTATGGTTAAAAAGATACAGTGGAACCGGAGGGAAGGGAAGGAAGCGGACCTGTATATAGGGAAGGGCCGCGGCCCCGTCGACGGGACCGCGGCCCTCGTACCGCGGAAAGGTTTACTTCGCCTTCTCGATGGAGAGCAGCTCGACCTCGAAGACCAGGGTGGAGAAGGGGGGGATGACCCCGCCGGCGCCTTCCTCCCCGTAGGCCAGGGAGGAGGGGATAAAGAGCTTGTACTTGCTCCCCACCGGCATCAACTGGAGGGCCTCCACCCAGCCGGGGATCACTTCCTCCACCACGAACTCGGCGGGCTCGCCGCGCTCCACGGAGGAGTCGAAGGTCTTGCCGTCCGTGAAGGTTCCGGTGTAGTGGACCTTTACCGAGTCCGTGGCCTTGGGCTTCTCGCCGGAGCCCTCCGACAGGACCACGTACTGCAGACCGCTCTCGGTGGTCTTGACCCCGTCCTTCTTGCCGTTCTCGGCCAGGAAGGTCTTCTCCTTCTCGGCGTTCTCGGCGTTCTTCTTTTCCTGGGCTTCCATGACCGCCGCCTGGATGAGCTCCTGGGCCTTTTCCATGTCGATGGCGGGCTTGTCCTTGTCCAGGACGTCCTTGATCCCCTTGAGGAAGGAGGAGTAATCCAGGGAGACGTAGGCTTCCTTGAGACTGTTGCCGATGGCGACCCCGAAGGCGTAGCTCACGTCCTTCTTGGAGGCCTTGGGGGCTTCCCCCTCCGCGGGCTTGTCCTGGCCCTTGCAGGAGAGGAGGAGGGAAGAGGCGACGAGAACGGCAAGAATTAGTTTCTTCATAACCTATCCAATAAAGTGAGATAGGACGACGGGCGTCCCCGGCCGAGCTCGGCCTTTCAGCTAAGATAGAGGGAATTCGAGAAAACGACAAGCCGTCCGGGATGTCCGTGGCCGTCGCCCGGGGTTCGGAGAGGCCCGCGTCACAAGGTTCGTGACCCTAGGGTCGGCGGGCCTTCCCTTCCTTGAGGCGGTCCGCCAGCTTGAGCCCCAGGACGGCTGCGCCGAGGGCGGCCAGGACGCAGGCCCCCAGGCCCAGGTACGTGAGGACGGTCCAGCCCAGGGCCGAGAGGACGGCCCCCAGGAGGAGGGATCCCCGGGCGCCGGACGGAACCTCCCGCAGGGTGAAGTGGATCGTGCAGAAGGAGTTGAGCTCGCTGAAGTCCCCCAGGGAGACCCCCAGCTCCTGGATCTGTCCCTCGATCTCCAGGATCCGGGTCTCCAGGTCGATCCGGTCCGCCAGGGAGGCCCCGGAGTCCCGCAGGCCGACCAGGCCGTCCCGGGTCTTCTCCAGGGACAAGCGGCGCGCCTCCAGGGCCCGGAAGTCCGAGGTCCGGTCCGTCTTGATCACGTTGGCGGACCGGAGATCCCCGATAGCCTTGAGGGTCTCCACGGTCGGGTCGAAGGCGTCCGGGATGACTCCCAGGGAGATGGACAGGACCCGCGCGCCCGGAAGGCCGTAGGAATTCTCCCGCTGGACCAGGGCCTTGGCCCCCTCGATCGCCAGCTTGACCGCGGCCAGGTCGGAGTCCCAGTGCCCGGTCCTGGACTCGATCTGGGAGACCCGCTCGTACTTCTGCTCCACCACCTGGGCTCCCGAGGGGGCCTGATCCACGGCGATCTTGGCGCTGGCGTAGTTCCGGCGCTCCTGCGGGGGGACGGAGGACTGGACCATCTCGCCGGCCCCGAACCCTCCGAAGGGCGACGGCGCCGTCCGGTCCCGGGTCAGCTCCCAGGCCAGGCGCGCCGCGAACAGGACCGCGAACAGGGCCGCCGCGGCGATCAGGATTCTCCTCTTCCGTTCCATGGTGCCTCCCTTCGGTTCCGTCAGCCCAGGGCCACGTCCAAGAGCATCATCAGGGCGAAGCCCCCCAGGGCCCCGAGGGTGGAGATGTCGGAGTTTCCGGATCCCTGGGATTCCGGTATGACCTCCTCCACCACCACGTAGATCATGGCTCCCGCCGCGAACGAAAGGGCGTAGGGCAGGAGGGGCTGGGCCGCGACGACCAGGGCGGCCCCCAGGAACCCCGCGATCGGCTCCACGACCCCCGAGGCTTGGCCGTACCAGAAGCTCTTGAGGCGGCTCATGCCCTCCCGACGGAGGGGGATGGAGACGGCCGCCCCTTCCGGGAAGTTCTGGAGCCCGATGCCCAGGGCCAGGGCGGCGGCTCCCGCCAGGCTCGCTCCCGGGATCCCCGCCGCCAGAGCGCCGAAGGCCACGCCCACGGCCAGGCCCTCCGGGATGTTGTGCAGGGTGATGGCGAACACGAGGAGAATGGAGCGCTGCCAGGAGGTCTTGGGCCCCTCGGCGTCCTCCAGCTTGGCCTCGATGTGGAGGTGGGGCAGGATCTTGTCCACGAGCTTGAGGAACAGGCCCCCCGCCAGGAACCCGATCACCGCGGGGACCCAGGGCACCATGCCCATGCTCTCGGCCATCTCGATGCCCGGGGCCAGGAGGGACCAGAAGGAGGCGGCGGTCATGACCCCGCCCGCGAACCCGAGCATGGCGTCCAGGACCCGCCGGTCGATCTTCTTGAAGAAGAAGACCATCCCGGCCCCCAGGGCCGTCACCCCCCAGGTGAAGAGGGTCGCCAGGAGCGCCTGGACCGTATGCGGAAGCCGGGCGAAGGTATCGAACATGGAAGCATCCTTTCCGGGCGCTCCGGCGGCGTTTCCGCCCGCCGGTCCCGCGCGTTACAGGTAGACGGTGTTCGGCCGGAGCAGGTCCGCGGCCAGGCAGGAATGCACCGGACAGAGGAAAACCAGGTCCCCGATCCGCGTCGACGCCAAGTCCTCAGGTCCCATCCGGACGATCCCGTGCTCCTGGGTCACCGTCCGGACCCCGGCCCCCTCCCGGAAGCCCGTCCACCGGCCGTCCCGGACCTCGAAGACGGCCCCGTAGGAAGTCCCCCCCTCCGGAAGGGTCTGGGACTGCTTGGACAGGTGCACGGCCCCCCCGTAGACTACGGCCTCCCCTCGGTCGGGGTAGACCCCGACGACCGGGCAGGCCACGGCCGCCGCGATGTCCCCGGGGGAGCAGGATCCCGCGACGTACTGCTGGAGGTCGTAGTAGGCGAAGTTCCCGGGCCGGACCTCGTCCAGGCCGGACCAGTCCTCCACGAGGCTCATAGAGGGGGTGTCCCCGAAGGAGGCCCGCAGGTCCGGCCAGCCCTCGGAGGCCAGGAAGGCCTTGGCGGCAAGGAGGGCGTCCCGACCCTCCCGGAAGAGGGCGGCTACGGCCTCCCGGCCCCGGACCCCGTAGGTCCGGGAATCGTGGGTCAGGACCCCCGCCAGGCGGAGGCGCGGGGCCGCTCGGACCGCCTCGGACACAGCCCGGAGTCCCTCCCGGTCCTCCGCCCGGATCCCGCAGCGACGGGAACCCACGTCGATCTTGATCCACAGGTCGACGGGCCGGGAGAGCCCCGCGGCCAGGGCCCGGATCGTCTCCGGGTTGTCCGCCAGGAGCCCCAGGCGGATCCGCCCCGCCAGCTCGTCCATCTCCCCGATCTCCCGGAGGTTGGCCGGAAAGGCGATGGTCAGGTCGTCCCAGCCGTCGTCCGCGAAGAGCTTGGCCATCTCCACGGAGGAGACCGTGCCGGTCCGGACCCCCAGGTCCCGGAAGAGGCGCCCGATGACCCGGGACTGGTGGGTCTTGAGGTGGGGCCGGAAGGCGGTCCCGTTCCGGTCCGCCCGTCCCTTCATCCTGAGCACGTTCTCCCGGACCTTGCCGGTGTCCACCACGAGGGTGGGGCGCCGGATCTCCTCGAACATGGAATACCTCCGTTCCGGGGGGCTCTCGCTATCCTTCGAGCATCCCGTCAAACGCTAACAATCCAGTCCGCCGGCCGGTCCGAGATCCCGGGGAGGCGCGGGGGAGGAGAAGTCCCGGGCGGCGGGGTCGGAGAGGGCGGCCGCCAGCTCGTCCATCCGACGGAGCTTCCGGGACAGGTCCCGTGCCAGGTTCATCATCAAAAGGGCGAAGATCTTGGGGTCCATGCAGTAGATCTGCCGGACCGCCCGGTTCGAGATGGCCGCGACGCGGAGGGGCCCGAGGGCGCGGACCGTGGCGGCCGAGGGCTGGACGTCCAGGAGCTCCATCTCCCCGAAGGTCTCCCCCTCCCCGAGTTCGGTCAGGACGCGGGTTCCCTTCACGATTTGGACGCGGCCGTCCAGGATGAAGTAGACGCTGTCGTTGGGGTCCCCCTCCCGGAGGACGGACTGGCCCTCGGAGTAGGACGAGGGGAGCAGCAGGGGACGTATCCGCTCGACCTGATCCGGGATCATCCCCCCGAAGAGGGAGTACTTCTGGAGTGAGGCGGTGTCGATCACGGACGCCTCCGGGCGGGCCTACGCCGGGGCCGCGGATCGGGAAGGTTCATACCCTGACAACCATAGCACGGGCCCCGGAGGGGCACAAGGCCGAGGGAGGGGCTTCACAAGCTTCGTACCACCGGGAGCGGGTTGCCCGATCCGTCCCGGGCCGCTAGGATGGCGGACATGAAGCGCAAAGCCGGATTTCCCGAGGACCTCCTGTTCGGCGCGGCTCCCGCGGGAACCGCGCCCGCCGAGGGCCCGACTGCCGCGGCGGCCGGCCCGGCCTCCCCGGGCGACCCGTCCCCGGAGGAGGCCCTCCTCCGCGCGTACCTGCGGGTCCTGGCCCTCAAGCGCCTCTACCGACAGGGCTGGCTCAAGCGGGGCGTCCCGGAGGAACGGTGCGAGTCCGTGGCGGACCACAGCTTCGGCACCGCCGTGCTCGCCCTGTTCCTGGCGGGACGGGAACCCTTCCGGGACGCGGACCCCGGCAGGACCTGCCGCATGGCCCTGGCCCACGAGCTGGGGGAGGTCTACGCCGGGGACATCACCCCCGTGGACGGCATTTCAAAGGAAGAGAAGTACCGGATGGAACGGGAATCCCTCCTCCGGGTGCTCGAGGGGGCGCCGGGATCCGGGGAGATCCTGGCCCTCTGGGAGGAGTTCGAGGAAGGCGCCAGTCCGGAGGCCCGCCTCCTGCGCCGCCTGGACCGCCTGGAGATGGGCATCCAGGCCGCGGTCTACCGGGCGGAGGGCTTTCCCCGGATGGAGGAATTCCTGGAGAGCGCCCGCAAGGCCGCGGGCGAGGGGCTCCCGGGGGAGGTGTTGGCGATGGCGGTCAACCGTCCATCCTCCTCAGCTGATCCCGCAGGTCCTCGGTCTCCTTGATCCAGAAGGCCCGGCCGCCCCAGTCCGGGAAGTGCCGGAGGAATCCCGCGTCCCCCCGCTGGCGGGCCTGCCAGGCCAGGTAATGGACCATCCGCAGGAAGCGCAGGGGCTCGATCAGGGCCCGTTCCGCGGAATCGAAGGGCCGGAACTCCTCGTACCCCTCCAGGATGAGGGCGAACTCCCGTCGGCATTCGTCCGAGGGGCCGGGAAGGAGGAGCCACAGGTCCTGGACGGCGGGCCCCATGACCATGTCGTCGAAGTCCATGAGCAACAGCCCCTCTCCGGGCCGGTCCAGGATATTGCCCCGGTGGAAGTCGCCGTGGATGCGCAGGAGCCGGGCCTCCGCCAGGAGGGGATCCAGGATCTCCCGGGCCCCCTCGACGGCCTCGCGGAACTCGGCCCGGCACTCGGGATGGGGCATTCCCTCCCGTTCCAATTCCTCGACATAGGCCGAGAGGAGTCCGGGGCGGAAGGAGATCCTCCGCTCCGCGGAGCGGAGGGCCCCCACGGCGTGGACCCGGCCGGCCAGGCGGCCCAGGCGCAGCCAGTCCTCGTCGGACTCCGCATCGAAGAGCCGGCCCCCCCGACGGGGGAAGAGGGCGAAGGGGTAGAGGACGTCCCCGCCGTCCGGTGCCTCCAGGGCCAGGACCGGGAGTGTATCCCCCTCCGAGTCCGGAAGGGGGGCCGCCACCGGGATCTCCGCCGCGGCCAGCTCCGCCAGGAAGGCGTGCTCCTCCCGTATCGCCTCCGCTGTCCAACGTCCGGGGCGGTAGAACTTGGCAACGAAGTCCCGGCCGTCGGCGGACCGCAGTCCGTAGACCCGGTTGACGTAGCTGGGATAGGGGACCCAGATCCCCTTCAGGTCCAGGCCGAAGGCCTCCCGAACGGATTCCATCGCGAGTTCGGGGTTCAGGACGTCGAAGGGAGCGGTCATGGGTCCACTGTACGGCACCCGCCAGCCGCGCGGCAAGCACCGGCTTTACCGAGCCGGGTTCCGGCGCCTATACTGGCCGCCGTTTGCCGGAATTTCCGAGGGGGGGAGCGCCGCATGAGGATTTTCATCACGGGAGCCACGGGATATATCGGATCCGCCTTAGCTCTGTCCCTGCTGGAGGAGGGCCACGAGGTGGCCGCCCTGGCCCGGAATCCGGACCGGGGGGGCTTCCTGGCGGCCCGGGGAGCCCGGGTCGTCCGGGGCGACCTGGGGGACGAGGGGTCCCTGGACCGGCTCTGCGAGGGGGCCGAGGCGGGGTTCCACCTGGCCGGCTGGGTCAAGGCCTCGGGGTCCCCCGCCGACTACGAGGAGGCCAACGTGGCCGGGGCCCGCCGGGCCTTCGAGGCCGCCGTCCGGGCGGGGGTCCGGCGGGTGGTCTTCACCTCCTCCGCGGGAGTCCTGGGCCCGGCCCTGGACGGATCCCCCGTCCACGAGGACTCGCCCCGGCGCATCGGCTTCTTGAACGACTACGAGCGGACCAAGGCCCAGGCGGAGATCCTGGTCCCGGGCTTCCTGGACCGGGGGCTCGAGATCGTCACGGTGAACCCCACCCGGGTCTACGGCTGTCCCGTCGGACCGGACCTGCCCCCCTACACGGCCATGATCGACCGCTACCTCCGGGGGAAGTTCCTGCTCATTCCCGGGGACGGCCGGAGCCTGGGCAACTACGCCTTCCTGGACGACGTGGTCGAGGGGCACCGGGCGGCCCTGGCCCGGGGCGTACCCGGACGCCGCCACCTCCTGGGAGGGCACGACCTGTCCTACCGGGACTTCTTCGCGGCCCTGGCCCGGGCCTCCGGGGTGGAGCGCCGGTTGCCGACAGCGCCGGCGGCCCTCCTCTACGCCGCGGCCGGCCTG
This sequence comes from Spirochaetota bacterium, assembly GCA_022703505.1. Lineage (GTDB taxonomy): Bacteria > Spirochaetota > Spirochaetia > Treponematales > UBA12059 > JAAYUR01. The sequence goes on from JAKLDN010000002.1 coordinate 495,167, forward strand.
GCCGGGGTAGCCGCCCGGCTGACCGGGGGCCGCCCCCTCCTCACCCCCGCCTGGGTCAAGCGCTTCCTGTACGACTGGAAGGTCTCCTCGGCCCGGGCCGAGTCGGAACTGGGATACCAAATCACGCCCCTCCCGGTCGCCCTGGCCCGGACGGTCCGGGGACTGCGGGACCGGGGCGGGTACTGAGGGCGCGGCTTCGGGCGCTTCTTCACTCCGGGAGGCGCCCCTGGTATACTCGATTCCGAATCCCCGATCCCTACCCGAGGATAGCCCCATGCTAGACGCCCGACTGAAACGACTGGCCGAGATTCTCGTGAATTTCTCCGTGGAGGCCAAGCCCGGCCAGAAGGTCCTGATCCAGGCGACCAACGCGGAGACGCCCTTCGTGACCGCCCTGGTGGACGCCGTCCACGACGCCGGGGCCCGGCCCTTCGTCACCCTCCGGGACAAGACCGTGGACAGGGCCCTGATCCGGCGCTGTACCGCCGAGCAGATGGAGGCCCAGGCCCGGTACGAGCTGGCCCGCATGCGGGAGATGGACTGCTTCATCGGCTTCACCGCCAACCGCAACCTCTCCGCCTGGTCCGACATCCCCCCGGAGAAACTTAAGCTCTACAACGACATCCTCGCCCGCAAGGTCCACATGGAGTGCCGGGTGCCGGACACCCGCTGGGTGGTGCTGCGCTACCCGACCCCGGGGATGGCCCAGCTGGCGGGGATGAGCGAGGAGGGCTTCGAGGACTTCTACTTCTCGGTCTGCACCCTGGACTACGCCAGGATGTCAAAGGCCATGGACCCCTTGGTGGAGCTCCTGGCCCGCACGGACCGGGTGCGCATCGTCTCCCCCGGCACGGACCTCTCCTTCTCGATCAAGGGCCTGCCGCCGGTCAAGTGCGACGGCAGGATGAACATCCCCGACGGGGAGGTCTACACCGCCCCGGTCAAGGAATCCGTGAACGGGGTCCTGGCCTACAATACCCCCAGCGAGAAGGACGGCTTCACCTTCGAGAACGTGCGGCTGGAGTTCAAGGACGGGAAGATCGTGAAGGCGACGGCCAACGACACGGACAGGATCAACGCCATCCTGGACACGGACCCGGGGGCCCGGTACGTGGGCGAGTTCGCCCTGGGGGTCAACCCGTACATCACCAAGGCCATGAAGGAGACCCTCTTCGACGAGAAGATCGCGGGGTCCATCCACTTCACGCCGGGCAACAGCTACGACGACTGCTTCAACGGGAACCGGTCCGCGGTGCACTGGGACATGGTCCTGATCCAGACCCCCGAGCACGGGGGCGGGGAAATCTGGATGGACGGGCGCCTGGTCCGCAAGGACGGCCGCTTCGTCGTGCCCGAGCTGGAATGCCTGAACCCGGAAAACCTGAAGTAACGGATCCCGCCCCATGAGGCCGAGACCCCGCGCGCCCCTCCTGCCCACGGTCATCGTCTTCGCCTGCGTCACCGTGGCCGCGGCCTTCCTGGCCGCGGGCATCCCCGTCGCCTGCCAGTCCCGCCCGGCGCCCTCAGCCTCGGGCGCGGGCGCCACGGCGCCGGTCCCGGCGATCCCCTACAGCATCCACACGGAACGCATCCGGGAGCCCTCGGCCGCGGATCCGTCCCGGATGACGGTCGCCCGGGTGCTGCGCGTGGTGGACGGGGACACCGCGGTCGTCGAGATCCCCCGGCCGCCCGCGGGCCTGGGGACCCGGGAGACGGTTCGCCTCATCGGGGTGGACGCCCCGGAGCTCGGGCGGGAGAGCCGGGCCGCGGATCCGGGAGGCCCCGAGTCCGCCGCGGCCGCCCGGGCCCTTCTGGAAGGCCGAGCGGTCTTGCTGGCCTTCGACCGGGAGCTCCGGGACCGGTACGGCCGGGTCCTGGCCTACCTGTATTCGCCCGACGGGGTCTGCCTGAACCTGGAGCTGGTGCGTTCCGGGGCGGCCCGGGCCCTCCTGAAATACCCCTTCGCCTTCTCCTCGGCCTTCGCCGCGGCGGAGCGGGAGGCCCGCTCGGCCGGCCGGGGACTCCACTCCGAATTGTACATTCCGTGAAAACTAGGTTAGAATATCGTTTCCCATCGGAAGGAATCCGATGAGCAGAACGGGAGGAATACCTATGAAACGCATTCTCGCAGTCGCGGCGATCCTTCTTGCCGCACTTTCCTTCGCGGCCGCCCAGGAGACCCTGAGCGTGTACACCACCCTGGAGGAACCCCTGGCCAAGGCCATCCTGGAGAAGTTCCAGGCCGAGACGGGGATCCGGACCAGCTTCGTCCGCCTGTCCGGCGGCGAGGCCATCGCCCGGATGGAGGCGGAGGCCGCCAATCCCCAGGCCTCCATCTGGCTGGGCGGGGTGGGCCTGGACCACATCACCGCCAAGGACAAGGGCCTCACCACCGCCTACAAGTCCCGCTTCGCCTCCAAGACCGCCGCGGAGTTCAAGGACAAGGACGGGTTCTGGATCGGCCTGTATGTTGGCCCCCTCACCTTCGTGACCAACACCAAGCGCGCAGCTGAGCTCGGGCTCACCCCGCCGAAGAGCTGGGCGGACCTATTAAAGCCCGAGTACAAGGGCCAGATCCGCATGGCCAACCCGAACACCTCCGGCACGGCCTACAATGTCATCACCACCCTCCGCTACGTCTACAAGGGCGACGAGGAGAAGGTCTTCGACTACATGAAGAAGCTGGACGCCAACATCGACCAGTACACCCGCTCCGGCTCGGCCCCCGGCAAGAGCGTGGCCATCGGGGAGATCCCCATCGCCATCGGCTACGCCCACGACCAGGTGAAGCTCAAGGTCGAGGGCGCCCCCGTCGTGATCAACGCCCCCTCCGAGGGCACCGGCTACGAGCTGGCCTCCATGTCCCTGATCAAGGGGGGCAAGGACGCGGTCAACGCAAAGAAGCTCTACGACTGGGTGCTCTCCTCCAAGTCCGCCCAGGACCTCTTCGTCCAGTGGTACCTGGTCCTGGTGGCCACCGGCGCCCCCTCCCACCCGGACGCCCTGTCCATCAAGCAGATCAAGACCGTCAAGCAGGACCTCCTGTGGGACGGGAACAAGGACAACCGGGCCCGCCTGCTGAAGCGCTGGACCGACGAGATCGGCTCCAAGCGGTAAACCCCCGTTCGGCCCGGCACCGGACCGGCCGCCCCGCGGGGCCGGCCCGGCTCCGGCCGACGCCGGCGGCCGCTCCCGGCCGCCGGGCCCCACGCTCCGACGGGAGACCCCATGCCCAAAAAAACGACGATCCTGAGATTCCTGGCCGCCCTGGCCCTGTTCGCGGCGGTGGACGCCTGGGTGTACTTCACCCTCCGCGGGACCCTGCGGTCCCAGGAAGCCCGGGATTCCGAGAGCCGCCTGACCCTCCTGGCCCGCAGCGCCCCCGCGGATCCCGAGAACCTGGACACCTGGCTGGCCTCGGTGCCGGAAAGCCTGCCCGGTGGCGCCGCGGTCTATCTGATACCCACCGAGGATCCGGAGGCCTACGAGACTCGGAGCTCCGACGAGGAAGCCGCCCGCCTGTGGGACTCCGTGTCCGGCGGTGCGGACGCGGCCAAGGGCCTGGAGTCCGCGTACTACTTCGAGAACTACGCCTCCCCCCAGCGGGTGGAGTACGGGGGACAGCGGGTCCGGCTCTTCTACGCCCCGGTCCTGGACGAAAGCGAGTCCGAGCTTTTGGGGATAGCCGTGTTCCTGGCCCCTGAGGCCGGGAACCGGACCCTGGAGCGGCTCTTCGCCCTCTTCGCGGTGGGGACCCTCGTCCTCTACGCGGCCCTGTCCGGGATCTCCCGCTTCGCCCGGGACCCGACCGTGGGCTACGCCGTCGTGATCCTGGCGGGGATCGCCGGGGTCTTCATCGCCTACCCCCTGGCCGAGGCCCTCCGCCTTTCGTTCCTGAAGGAGGGGAGGTTCTCCTTGGAGATCTGGAAGGACGTCCTCTCGGGCGCCCACCTGCAAGCCCTCTGGGGTTCCGTGCGCCTGGGGATCTGGACCGCCTCGGTGTCCACGGTCATCGGCTTCGTGTTCGCCTTCGCGATCCACCGGACCGGCATCGGCGGCAAAAAATTCCTGTCCACCATCGCCCAGCTTCCGGTGATCTCCCCGCCCTTCTCCCTGACTCTCTCGGTGATCCTCCTGGCGGGGAACAACGGCCTCATCACCCGTCAGCTGCTGGGCCTCCAGAACTTCTCCATCTACGGCCTGTCGGGCCTGGTGATCGTCCAGACCGTGGGGATGTTCCCCATCGCCTACCTGACCTTGGCGGGGGTGCTCCAGGCCATGGACTCCACCCTGGAGGAGGCTGCCCTGGACCTGAACGCCGGACGCTGGAGGGCATTCCGCACCGTGACCCTGCCCCTGGCGGTCCCGGGCATCCTGTCCGCGTGGCTCCTGGTGTTCACGAACTCCCTGGCGGACTTCGCCAATCCCCTCCTGCTGGCGGGGAACTACCGGGTCCTCTCCGTGGAGGCCTACATCCAGGTGACCGGCCGGAACGACCTGGGAGGCGGAGCGGCTCTATCCCTCCTGCTGCTCCTGCCCACGTTGACGGCCTTCTTCCTCCAGCGGAACTGGGTGGCCAAGAGGTCCTTCGTGACCGTCACGGGCAAGCCCAACGCCAAGCTGGTGGAGATCGCCTCCCCCCGGGTGCGATTCGCCCTGGGGGCCGGGGTGTGGACCTGCGTCGCCCTCATCCTGGGCCTCTACGGCACAATCGTGGCGGGCTGCTTCGTGAAGAACTGGGGGATCGACTACTCCTTCACCCTGTCCAACATTGGCGAGGCCCTGACCCGGGGCCGGGACGCCATCCGGTCCACCGTGACCCTGGCCGCAGCGGCCACCCCCGTGGCGGGCCTTCTGGCCATGGCGGCGGCCCTGGTCTTCGTGCGCAAGACCTTCGCGGGCAAGCGGGTCCTGGAAGCCCTGATGATGACCCCCTTCGCCGTGCCGGGGACTCTGTTGGGCATCGCCTACATCCTGGCCTTCAACAAGGCCCCCCTGATCCTGGTCGGCACCTCGGCCATCATCGTGATCAACTACGTCATACGGGAGCTTCCGGTGGGGATCGAGTCGGGCGTGGCCTCCCTGCGGCAGATCGACCCCTCCATCGAGGAGGCGGCCAAGGACCTGGGGGCCGACGAGGGCACCGTCTTCCGGACCATCGTCCTGCCCCTGGTGCGCCCGGCCTTCATCACCAGCATGTCCTACACCTTCGTGCGGTCCATGACCGCGGTCAGCGCGGTGATCTTCCTGATCTCCGCCCGCTGGTACCACATGACGGTGCTGATCTACAACTTCTCGGAAAACCTCCGGTTCGGACTGGCCAGCGTGCTGGCCACGGTGCTCATCGTCATCGTCCTGGGCGCTTTCGCCCTGATGCGGCTCCTGGTGCGGGACACGGGAGCCTTGGAAAAGACCATCACCCGGTAGGGGAGGAAAGGATACCACATGGCCAAGCAACCGGTAGCGGTGACCCTGGACGACGTGACCCGGGTGTACAAGAACGTGAAAGGGCGGCCCGACGTGGTCGCCGTGCGCCAGGCCTCCTTCGAGGTGGCCCCCGGGGAGCTCGTGACCCTCCTGGGACCCTCGGGCTGCGGCAAGACCACCACCCTGCGAATGATCGCCGGCTTCGACCTGCCCAGCTCCGGCCTCATACGGATCGGCGGTGAGGACGTGACGAACCTTCCCCCGAACAAGCGGGACACCGCCACCGTGTTCCAGAGCTACGGCCTCTTCCCCCACATGACCGTGGCGGAGAACGTGGCCTACGGCCTGCGGGTCCGGAACGTGCCCAAGGCCGAGCAGGAGGAGCGGGTCCGCCGAGCTCTGTCCCTGACGGGGCTTTCGGACTACGCCGAACGCTCCCCGGGCCGCCTGTCCGGCGGCCAGCAGCAGCGGGTTGCCCTATCCCGGAGCCTCGTGGTGGAGCCCGGGGTCCTCCTGCTGGACGAGCCGCTTTCGAACCTGGACGCCCTCCTGCGGGAGCAGATGCGGGTGGAGATCCGCCGCATCCAGAAGTCCCTGGGCATCACCGCCGTGTACGTGACCCACGACCGGACCGAGGCCATGAGCCTTTCGGATCGGGTTATCGTCATGAAGGATGGCCGGATCCGCCAGATCGGCTCGCCCTCGACGATCTACGAGGACCCGGACTCCGTGTTCGTGGCGGGCTTCGTGGGCAAGGTGGCCTTCTTCCCCGTGGCCGTGGAGGGCCTCGAAGGGCCCGGTTGCGCCTGTGTTCTCCACGGGAAGACCGTGCGAGCCGGGAAACGCGCCCCCGGGGTGGCCGCCGGCAAACCCGGCATCCTCATGGCCCGCCCCGAGTCCCTGCGTCTGGGAGCCCCCGGCCAGGGCGTGGCGGACGGGACCGTCCGGCAGAACGTGTACCTGGGCTCCAGCGTGGAGACCTTCGTGACCACCGAGTACGGGGAGTTGTTGGTGCAGGTGGACGACCCCGCGGGCAAGCGCATCCCCGCAGAGGGGGAGGCCGTGTCCATCTCCTTTAACGAGGCCCGGGTAAGGGTGCTGCCGCCGGAGACGGAATAAATTCATGGGGACAGAGCTCGATGCAATCATATCGAGCTCTGTCGCGCGTATTGCAGGCATGAGAAAGCCAAGAGAGTTGCGCGAAGGCGCCCGCTACCATGTGACGGGCCGGGCGAATCGGAAAGAACTAATCTTCGACACAGGAGCGATGAAGGATCTTTTTCTTTCGGTCGTGAAACGGGCTAAAAGGAAATATGCCTTTCGGATCGAGAATTTTTGCATTATGGGAAATCATTTCCATCTTGTGATCATTCCGGGGAAGGGCATGAGCTTATCCACGATCATGCAGTGGATCATGAGCGTCTTTGCTATGGCGTACAATCGTATCTGCGGTTATACGGGTCATGTGTGGGGGGAACGGTTCTTCTCCCGGATACTATCGGGGTTCCGGGAATTGCTCGCGGTATTCGCATACATCGACAATAATCCGGTACAAGCGAGCCTGATAGAGGATCCCCGCAAGTGGAGATTCGGGGGATTATGGCATAACCGTACAGGGTGCCGTGATATCGTCGAAGTAGAACCATCCTGGTTGCCTCTTACCTTTCCGGAACGGGGAATGCTCCTCCTGACGAACTGAAACGCCCAGAAAAGCCTGCCTGTCGGAGTGTACCGCGATCCCCGGGCACGGGGATTCCGGATGGGCAGCAGGGTACCGTGGTATCGGAGGCGGGCTCCCGGGGTGGAGCCCGGGTCCTGCCCCCGAATACGGACTAGCGCGGGGCGGGAGTCATTCAGGACTTCCCGAGAGTCCCTGCGACGCTCGACTATGTCTCCGAGACATTTCGGAGACTCCCGAAGACCTATCCACCTGTCCATGGAGGATTCCACCCGCGTCGGGAAGCTCGGCGGCCGGGCGACGAACGGCGGCCGCGGATGCCGTATCCCTGAGTATATTTGTTCACGGAGGTACCTCCATGAACGACGCCATCCTGAGCGCCCCGCCCGCGGGAAACGAACCCGTCCGTTCCTACGCCCCCGGCACGCCCGAGCGGGCGGCCCTCAAGGCGGAGCTCGGGTCCCTGCTGTCCGAGAGCTTCGACATACCCTTGATCATCGGCGGCCGGGAGCTGCGGACGGGACGCACGGCCCCCCTCGCGCAGCCCCACGACCACGGCCGACCGCTGGGGCGGTTCCACCTGGCCGGGGAAGAGGAGGCGGCCCTGGCCGTCGACGCGGCCCTCGCGGCCAAGCCCGGTTGGGAGGCCATGCCCTGGGAGGAGCGGGCGGCCGTCTTCCGCCGCGCCGCGGCCCTGGTCGCCGGCAAGTACCGCTACCGCCTCCTGGCCGCGACCATGCTCGGCCAGTCTAAGACCGTCCACCAGGCCGAGATCGACGCGGTCTGCGAAACCGCGGATTTCCTCCGGATCAATCCCCGCTTCATGGAGGAGCTCTACTCCATCCAGCCGCGAAGCTCCGATTCGGAGTGGAACCGCGTCCGCTACCGCCCCCTGGAGGGCTTCGTCTACGCCGTCTCGCCCTTCAACTTCACCTCGATCGCCGCCAACCTCGCGAGCGCTCCCGCCATGATGGGCAACGTCGTGGTGTGGAAGCCGGCTTCCACCTCCGTCCTCTCGAACTGGATCCTGGCGCGGATCTACGAGGAGGCCGGCCTCCCGCCCGGGGTCATCAACTTCCTTCCCGGGAGCGGCGCCGCGGTCTCGGCGGTCGCTCTTTCCCATCCGGCCTTCGCCGGCCTCCACTTCACGGGCTCGACGGCGGTCTTCAACGGGCTCTGGAGGCAGGCGGCCGCCAACCTGGGTTCCTACCGCTCCTATCCCCGCCTCGTGGGCGAGACGGGGGGCAAGGATTTCGTCTTCCTCGATCCCTCGGCCGACCCGGACGCCGCCGTCGCTGCCCTTGTCCGGGGCGCCTACGAGTACCAGGGCCAGAAGTGCTCCGCGGCCTCGCGGCTCTACGTGCCCGCCTCCCTGGGGAGGGCCTTCCTCGACCGCCTGGCCGAGACCGTGCGCTCCATCCCCGTCGGCCCCCCGACGGACCTCCGCGCCTTTATGTGCGCCGTCATCGACGGGGCCTCCTACCGGAACATCCTGCCCTACCTGGAGCGAGCCTGCTCCCGGGGCGCGGCGCGCTGCGAGCTCGAGCTCCTCGCGGGGGGACACGGGAGGGCCGAGGAAGGCTGGTTCATCGAGCCCAGCCTTCTCCTGGCCGAGTCCCCGGACTACGAGACCATGAGGGAGGAGCTCTTCGGGCCGGTCCTGACCGCCTACGTCTACGACGACCGAGACATGGAGGCGGCCTACCGCCTCGTGGACGGGACCTCGCCCTACGCCCTGACCGGCGCCGTCTTCGCCCGGGACCGGCGGGCCATTCTGGCCGGCCTGGAGGGCCTGAAGAACGCTGCGGGAAACCTCTACGTCAACGACAAACCCACCGGCGCGATCGTCGGCAGCCAGCCCTTCGGCGGCATGCGGGCCTCGGGCACCAACGACAAGGCCGGCTCCATCCTCAACCTGATCCGCTGGACGAGCGCCGGGGCGGTCAAGGAGAACTTCGATCCGCCCGTCGACTGGCGCTACCCCTACATGTCCGAAGAGTAGGAGCGCGTCGCGGCCTCGCGGCGACGAAGTGCTTCGCGCTTCGTCGAGTCCATGCGATTACGGTACGAGGGGGTAGCGGAGAAGCGCCGCGCGGTACGCGCGGCCTTCGGAGCGAGGGGGAGCCGCGCCTGAGGACCCCGGCTCCGGCGCGGCATAAAACCGCGACCGCAGCCTATCTCTGCTATTGCGCCGGAGTCGGGCGCACCCGCGGAAGCATGCGGGAAGCGCCGCTTCACTCCCAGCAACGCGCGGGTGCGGAGGGAACCCACGGCTCGCGGTTCCGCAGGCGAAGCCGAGGACGTAGCGAGCCGTGGGTTCCCGCAGCAGGCCCCGCGTTGATCGGGATACCGGCGCTTCCCGCTTTTCGTCGCGGGCGCTCCCCCTACTTCTCCGTGTCCGTCATCCCCGCGATGAACTGCTTCTGCATGACCACTACGACCAGGGCCGGCGGGATCAGGGCCAGCATGGTGGTGGCCATGACGATCTGCCACTCGATGAGGACGTCCGCGCCCTGGAGCATGCGGTTGATGCCGATGAGGAGGGTGTAGTACTCCTGCTTGGTCGTGATGAGGAGGGGCCAGAGGTACTGGTTCCAGCCGTAGATGAACTGGATGACGAACATGGCCGCGATGGGGGTCCGGGTCATGGGCACCAGGATGCGGCGGAAGAACTGCATGGCGTGGGCCCCGTCGATCTGGGAGGCCTCGGCGATCTCACGGGGGACCGAGAGGAAGAACTGACGGAACAGGAACACCGCGGTGGCGGACACGACCATGGGAAGGATGAGCCCGGCATAGGTGTTCAAGAGGCCCAGGTCGGAGATGACCTTGTAGGTGGGCATGATGCGGACTTCCACCGGGAGCATGAGGGTGATGAAGATGCTCCAGAAGCAGAAGGCGCGGAGCTTGAAGTCGAAGAAGACGATGGCGTAGGCCGCCAGGAGGGACACGACGATCTTTCCGACCGCGATGCCCATGGCCATGATGAAGGAGTTCTTCAGCATGGTGAGGGCCGAGGCGCCCATGTTCGCGGAGCCCTCCAGGATGGCCCGGCGGTAATTTTCCAGGAAGTGGGGACCCGGGCTGATGGGCATGGGGGCCGAGAGGATCTCCGCGTTCGTGCGGGTGGAGGCGGTGAAGACGAGCCAGATGGGGAAGAGGATCACCATCACGGCCAGGATCAGGAAGACATGGGGCAGGACGCGGCGGAAGCGGGAGTGTTCGGTCATCGCGGTGCCCCCTTAGTAGTTGACGCGCCGCTCGATGAAGCGGAACTGCACGATGGTGAGGCCGATGACCATGAGCATCAGGATCACCGACTGGGCGGAGGAACCTCCCAGGTCCAGGTTCACGACCCCGTCCCTCCAGACCTTGTACACCAGGATGGCCGTGGACTTGCCCGGGCCCCCGGCGGTGACCTGATGGACGATGGGGAAGGTCTCGAAGAAGCCGTAGACCAGGTTCATCACCAGGAGGTAGAAGGTGGTGGGCGAGAGGATCGGGAAGATGATCTTCCAGAAGCGGCGGGCCGGTCCGGCCCCGTCGATGGCCGCGGCCTCGATGAAGTCGTTGGGCACGCTCTGCAGGCCCGCCAGGAAGAAGACGAAGTTGTAGGACATCTGGCGCCAACTGGCCGCCAGGATGAGCAACGTCAGGGCCTGTCCGGTGTTCAGGAGGTGCTGCCACTCGTAGCCCAGGCGATGCTTGAGGAACCAGGCCACGACCCCCACGTTGGGGTTGAACATGAAGAGCCACAGGACGCCGGCGATCAGGGTGGCCACGGCGTAGGGCCAGATCATCATGGTCTTGTAGAACGAGGCGGCCCGGATCTTCTTGTTGGCCTGGACCGCCAGGAACAGGGATAGGGACATGGCCAGGACCGTCACGCTGACGGCGAAGAACACGGAGACCCAGAAGGATTGGGCGTAGGCGCTGGCTTCGTCCGTGAACAGGGCCTGGTAGTTCTCCAGGCCCACGAAGATGTACTGTCCCCCGAAGGGGTCCTGGAGGAAGAAGGATTGCCAGATCGCCTGGGCGGCGGGCCAGAAGAAGAAGATGAAGACGATGACCATCTGGGGAAGGACCAGGAGGTAGGGCAGGCCCTTGATCCGGAACTCGTATTGCTTAGCCATGGCGTATCCCGATGTTGCGAAAGGTGGGGGCCGCGGGGAGCCGCGGCCCCGGTGCGGGCGCCCGGCGCGTCGCGCCGGGCACCCCTTGGCAAGGGGTCTATTTCTTGTAGAGCCGCTCGAACTTGCGGAGTTCCGCGTTGCCGTCGGCGACCATCTTGTTGAGGCCGTCCCGCACGGAGATCTTGCCCGCCAGGATGTCCTCCCAGGTCTGGTCCTCGATCTCCCGGATGATGTTGAAGTTACCGAAGCGGATGCCCCGGGAGTTGCCCGTGGGGGCCTTGTTCAGCAGCTGCTTGATGGCGACCTCGGGGCCGGGGTTGGCGTCGTAGAAGCCCTGCTTCTTGGTCAGCTCGTAGGAGGCCACGGTGATGGGCACATAGCCGGTGCTCTGGTGCCAGAAGGCCTGGATCTCGGGCTGGGAGAGGAAGGTGAAGAACTTGGCCACGCCCTTGTAGTCGTCCTTGGGCTTGCCGTTGAAGACCCAGAGGCTGGCGCCGCCGATGATCGTGTTCTGGGGGGCGTCCTTGACCTCGGGGTAGTAGGGCAGGCGCGCTACGCCGAAATCGAACTTGGCGGTGTTCTTGAAGTTCCCGTACCCGCCGATGGACTCGAAGTGCATGCCCACGGTGCCGGAGGTGAACAAGGGGTTGGCCTTGTTCTCGCGTCCGCCGTAGATGAAGGTCTTGTCCTTGGACAGTTCGTACAGGGTCTCGAAGTGCTTGATCGTGAGGGGGGTGTTGAACACCAGCTGGGTGTCCAGACCGTCGAAACCGTTGTTCTTGGTCCCGAAGCTCTGGTTGTGCCAGGCGGAGAAGTTTTCCAGCTGGATCCAGGAGATCCAGTTGGTGGAGAAGCCACCCTCCATGCCCGAGGCCTTGAGCTTCTTGGCGACCTCGAAGAACTCCGGCCAGGTGACGGGGGGCTTCTCGGGGTCCAGGCCGGCCTTGCGGAAGGCGTCCTTGTTGTAGTACATGACCGCCGTGGAGGAGTTGAAGGGCAGGGAGAGCATCTCGCCCTTGGAGGTGGAGTAGTAGCCGGTGATCGTGGGGATGTAGACCTTGGGATCGAACTTCTCCCCCGAGTCCTTCATGAGCTTGTAGACCGGGTAGACGGCTCCCCCGGCGTTCATCATGGTGGCGGTCCCGACCTCGTAGACCTGGATGATGTGGGGGGCCTGCTTGGCCCGGAAGGCCGCGATGCCCGCGTTCATGGTGTCGCTGTAGGAACCTTTGTAGACAGGAACAACCTTGTAGGCGGTCTGGCTGTCGTTGAAGCGCTTGGCCAGCTCCTCCACCATCTGACCGTTCTTGCCGGTCATGGCGTGCCACCAGTCGATCTGGATCTGCGCGAAGATCGTGGACGCGCAGAGAAGCAAGGCGAGCATCAGCAGGGAAAACCGTTTCATGCTAGAGCCTCCTGTTCGTAATACCCGCCTGCGAGCGGCGGGAGAGCACCTACCAGTGTACGTCCGGATCGTTAGCCGCGCAACAGAATTGTGTCAGGAAATCGCGAAGGGCCGGGGTTCCGGCAAGCCCGCTAGCGGACCTTGAGGAAGACGACCTTGCCCAGCCCGACGTAGGCGGTACCGCCTTTGGCCAGGCTGAAGACGCTCAGGACCCCGTAGCTCTGCCGCTGGAAGGCCGAGGCGGCCACGGAGGCCATGCCCTTGCCGATGCCGCCCAGGGCCTTGCCCAGGGTGCCCGAGGGGGCGGAGGCCGCCGCTTGTTTTCCGTACCAGGCGGCGAAGTCCTGCTTGGTGGGGTTCGTGACAACCAGGAGGGCCAGGATGATCGCGAGGAGGACGAGGGGCATGAGACTCTTCATGGAAGCTCCTTTGGGGGGCGGGGACGCCCCGCCTGGAAGGATAGCGCGGCGGGCCGGTATCCGCAACCCGGACCTGGTGGTACGAAGCTCGTGAAGGTCTCCGTCCGCCCGGCTGTCACAAGCATCGTGACACCGGGAACGCGTATCGACAAGGCCCGGGCGGGCGGCTATGCTTTCTTCCATGGATCTCGACCTGTCCCCGGGCTCCCGGATACTCGTGGACTCCTCCGCCCTGGTGTACTTGGTGGAGGACGTCCCCCGCCGCGGCCCCGCGGTCTCCGACTTCCTGGACCGGGTGCGCTCGGCGGGAGGGCGGCCCTTCGCCTCGGTCCTGACCCTGACGGAGCTTCTGGAGCGGCCGTTGTCCCGGGGGGACCGGGAACTAGCCCTGCGGTACCGCCGTTTCTTGGCGGATTCCTCCCTCCTGGTCCTGGTGCCCGTGGACGCGGAGGTGGCCGAGCGGGCGGCCCGCATCCTGGGGGAGGGCACCTTCGACCCCCGGTCCCGGAAGCTTCCGGGGCTCCGTCCCGGGGATCCGGGATCCTCCCGCTTCGGGGTCTCCTTCGCGGACGCCGTGCACTTGGCAACGGCCCTGGTCCACAGGGCGGAGGCGATCCTGACCAACGACGAGGCCTGGCGGGACGTCCCGGAGGCCCCGCCCGTGTACCTGGTCGACGAGATCGCCGCGGAGCTGGAATGGTCCTGAGTCCGGAGGGTCCGAGCGCCCTCCGGGCGGCGGAACGCTCGGGCATCAACCTCTATTCCGAGCGGTCCCTCCACGACCAGGTGAAGCGCCTCTTGGCCGGTCCGGGGGACCGGATCGAGGCGGCCGTGGGAGGCCGGGTGGTCGACCTCCTCCGTTCGGACGGCTCGGTCGTGGAGGTCCAGACCCGGCACCTCTACGCCCTCCTGCCCAAGGTCCGGGCCCTGGCCGGAGCGGGCATCCGGGTCCGGGTAGTGCATCCCGTCCCGGCATCCCTGGAGATCCGGCGCCGGGACCCTGATTCCGACCGGATCGTGTCGACCCGGAGAAGCCCCAAGCGCGGAGACCTCTGGAGCGTCTTCGACGAACTCGTGAAGGCCCCGGACCTGATCTCCCTGCCCGGCGTGGCCGTGGAGGTCCTCCTGGTGCGGGCCTCGGAAGTCCGGGTGCGGGACGGGACGGGCTCCTGGCGGAAGCGGGGCGACCGCACGGAGGACCGGTTCCTGGAGGGGATCGTCGGCGCCGCGAGCTGGGAATCCCCGGAGGACTGGCTGGCCCTGATCCCCCGGGACCTCCCGGAGCCCTGGAGCTCCGAGACCCTGGGTCGCTCCCTGGGGATCGCCCCTGCCCGGGCGCGGAAGGTCCTCTATTCCCTGGCCCGGGCGGGGTTCCTCCGGGAGGAGGGCCGGGCCGGGCGGCGGAAACTGTACCGGAACGCGGATAGTTAGGACTCAGGACTCAGGAAAGAGCGGCGGCGGCCGGGCCGCCTTCGTCCAGCCATTTTTCCAGGCGGGCGAGAGACTCGGGCATCGATATCCGACCGTACCCCACCCGGAAGTGCCGCGCGTCGCAGCCGTAGTAGGATCCCGGCAGGATGAGGACCCCGGTCTCCCGCACCAGCCGCTCGGCCAGGACTTCGGCGTCCCCCGGGAAGGCCAGGCGGGGGAAGCCCACGGAGGAGCCCTCCGGCTCGGTCCACTCGGCGAAGTCGGGCCGGGCCGCGAAGAATCGGCGGAGGAGGGCGAGGTTGTCCGCCACGATGCGGCGGTTCCGGTCCACCAGGGCCGAAAGGTTGCGGACCGCGGACTCGGCGATCACCTCGCTGGGGCCGGAGGAGCAGATGGAGTTGTAGTCCTTGACCACGGCCACGGCGTCCAGGATGTCCGCCCGGCGGGTGGCCAGCCACCCGATCCGCAGGCCCGCCAGGCCCGCGTGCTTGGAAAGGACGTCCAGGGCCACCCCGTTCTCGTAGGTGTCCCGGATGGACGGCAGGCGCCGGGCGGGGTCGTGCTCCAGGCGGCGGTAGACCTCGTCCATGAGCACCACGGCCCCGACCCGCCGCGCCGCGGCCACGATCGCGTCGAATTCCGCCTTGGTCGGCAACCCCCCGGTGGGATTGTGGGGGGCGTTGAGGACGACGAGCTTCGGATCGGGTCCCGAGCGGAGGATGCGGTCCAGGTCGCCGGGATCCAGGGCCCAGCGGCCTCCGGCCGGGCGCCACTCCCAGGGCAGGACCTCGCAGCCCAGGGCCCGGGGGATCTCCGCCAGGGACTGGTAGCAGGGGGTATTCACCACCACCCGGTCGCCCTTGGAAAGGAGGGCCAGGCAGAGGTTGAGGATGGCCTCCTCCGCCCCCGCGTGGACGAGGATCTCCTCCGGCGCGGCCCCGGGGTACTCCCCGGCGATCGCCTCGCGGAGGGAGGGGGCGCCCCGGGTCTCGGTGTAGCCCAGGCGCAGGGACGAAAGGCGCTCCGGAAGGCCCGGATCCAGGGCCGCCAGGTCGGAGACCGGGACGCTCTCGCAGTCGGAGCAGCACAGGAGATGCGGGGCGGAGAACTCCCAGCGGGCGAAGAAGCGCTCCAGCCGGAAGGGTTCGAAGAACGCCATGGATGCCTCCGTTCTCGGGCGCGGGTTCGGCGCGCGGAATTCCGGGAGCGGCGCCGGATTGGGATCGGCCCGCGGTCGTTCAACCCTCGGGCAGGGTGTATTCCGCCAGGAAGGTGGACAGCTCGGCCTTGTCCTGGACCCCCAGCTTCTTGTAGGCCCGGGCCAGGGTGTTCCGGACCGTGGACTCGGAGACCTCGAATTTCCCGGCGATCTCCTTGACGTTGAGGCCCTTGGCCAGGGCCAGGATGTAGGCGGCCTCGGTGTCCGCGAGTCCCTTGGCCTGGAGATCCAGGAGGGGTTTGGGCTGCTTCAGGTAGACGATGACCTGTTCCTTGTACAGGATGTAGAGGAAGATCAGGAAGACCGTCACGAAGAACACCGGGGTCAGGGACAACCCGGTATGTCTTCCGGCCCGGATCGCCGCGAACAGCTCCCATCCGTACAGATACACCAGGAGCCCGATGACCTTCGGGATCCGGCCCCGTTCGAAAAAACCGATCTTGAACAGGAGAAGGACCGCCATCACGAAAAACCCGAGGCCGTAGAAGGAGTCATGGGAATCCAGAAAGTTGATCGGAGCTTGTATCAATAAGAGGATCGGTTGGATGATGTACAGCTTCGGGCTGCGGGAGCTGATGTAAAAGAGCAAGGCCACCAGAAGCTGAATCCCGATGTACGGGTGGGTTATGGTCTTGACGAAGCCCCATCCCCGGGACATCCAAACGACGAACATGAGCAGGCTTCCCGCCACGAACACCAGGGCGGTGAACCTCCCGATACGAGCCAGCGGATTGATCGCGGTCTTTGTCTCAGCCATCCCAGTACCCCCTTACCGACGCCTCGTCGGTGCTGATGATCGCGTCCAGTTCCGGCACCTTGGCGGAGGCAGCCTCGGCCTGAAGCCTCGCCCGGACTTCCCCGGCCTTCCACGCCCCGGAGTTCAGGGGGTTGTACTCCCCGCCCGCGGTGTCCTTCTCCCGGTCCCGTTCGTAGCCCCCGAGCATCAGGAGACCCAGAAGGGCCATGCCCTTGCGGATCACCGCGGGGTCCCCGCCGGGGAAGCGGGCGATGGGCTCCAGGCGCGCCAGGGGCTCCGCGTCGTCCGCCGGTCCGTGGTCGAAGACCTTCCGGGTCCCGCCTCGGCAGGCCAGGACGAAGGCGGCCAGGTGGGCCAGGGCCGTCCGCTCGGGATTCCGGCAGCCCGCCAGGTAGGGCAGGGCCCCGGTGATCCGAGCTGCTCGGGAACCAGCCAGGCGGGCGCGCTCGGAGCCGTCCATCCGGAAGGCTTCGGCGACGAGGCCGCACAGGCGCTCCCAATCGGCGTCCGGGAACTGCATGGAGGGAGTATATCATGCCGGAACTAGCCGTCAATAGAGATTTTTGGGCGCGTCTACAACGTGTAGACGCGGATTGCGGCCCGAAAACCGGGCCAAATCGGGCTTGTAGACAAATGTCTACAAGTCGAATCAACATTTCAACTTGCGAACCCTCCGGGGCGGTGGTAGCCTGATTCTGTCGGGCGATGCGCAGCCGAAGGGCTCCGTCGGCCGGCCGGGTGAAGAAACCAGAAAGAACGATCGAAAAACCATTTAAAAAAGCCAAGAAACCATCATCAAATGGAAAAGGCGCCCGGGTTCCCCGGGCGCCTTCGTTTTATTAAGCGTATGCGACGCCGCGCGGCCGCGCCCTACTTCAACAATTCCATGCCCTCGAACTTCCGGTACAGGGACAGCTCCTCGAAGACCTGGCCGTACCGCGCCCCGTCCCCGGTGAGGGTGTCCGCCAGGATCTTCCCGAGCCCCGGGCCCAGCATGAAGCCCTGGCCGCACATCCCCACGGCCAGGAGGAGGTTCTCCGGCTCCCGGGGATAGCCCACGACGGGCAGGCCGTCCGGGGTCATGGGGTAGCAGCCCCGCCAGGTCCGGCGGACCTTGAGGTTCCGCAGGCGGGGGTAGAGGGAGACCATCCGGCTGACACAGTGGGGCAGGAAGGCGGAGGTATTGTCCGTGTCGGTCCCCCAGATCTGGGGCTTGGGGGTGATGCAGAAGATCACCTGGCCGGTGCCCGCCTGGTAGAAGTAGTAGTTCCCCGACCGGTCGTCCCCCCGCATGTCCACGACCATGGGCTCCATGAAGCGTCGCACGGGCTCCGTGACCCCGCCCTCGTGGAGGTCCGGGTGCACGGGGAGCTCGAGCCCCGCCAGGTTCCCGAGGCCTGCGGCCTCGGCGCCGGCGGCGTTCACGAAGGTGCCGGCCGAGTATTCCCCGGCGTCGGTCCGGACGGTCCGGATCCGGCGGCCCTCGATCCCGAAGCCCGTCACGGTCTCGCCGAAGCGGAACTCCGCCCCCGCGTCCAGGGCCAGCTTGTGGAAGGCCGTGGAGGTCATGAGGGGGGAGGCGAAGCCGTCCCCGGGGCTGTAGGTTCCGCCCCGCAGGCCCTCGGGATTGAGGCCCGGCGAGAGCTCCAGGACCCGGTCCGGGGAGATCCAGTCGATGTCGAGGCCCGCGGCCTTCTGGACGACCAGGAGGTCCTTGAAGGATCTCTCCCGCTCCTCGTCGTAGGCCACGAACATGTAGCCGCCCTGGTGCCACTCGATGTTGAGGCCGTGCTCTTCCTTCATGTTCCGGGCGATGTCCAGGGACAGAAGGCCGATCTTGATCTTGGCGGGGTCCGAGTGGGTGGCCCGGATGCCGCCGATGGCGGCCCGGTTCTGGCCCCGCCCCCAGGAGGGCTCCTTGTCCAGGACCAGGACGGAAAGTCCCTTTTTGGCGCAGTAGTAGGCCAGGGGCACGCCGATGCTTCCGGCGCCCAGGATCGCGACGTCACAGGTCTTCACAGGGGCCTCCCGGCGGCTTCGTTGATCAGGTCCTTCATGGGGATCTCCAGGGCCAGGGGGCGGAGGGTGCCCGCTGTGGTCCGGGCGGGATCGATCCCGGCCTTGCGGAAGACCTGGGGCAGGAGGACCGAACAGGTCTTGGACCCGCAGGCCCCCATGCCCACCCGCAGGGTCTTGAGCTGGTTCACGTCGGTGACCGCGTTTTCCCGGATGAAGCGGACGATCTCCCCCACGGTGATCCGCTCGCAGCGGCAGACGACCGCGTCGTCCGGCAGGTGCTCGAACCTCGGCGCCGGCAGGGGCCGGGTGGCCGCCTCGGACTGGACCCGGATGCCGATGGCCCGGGGAGCGTTCGCCCGGCTGACCTTGAGGGTGAGGATCCAGGTGCGGTACTTCCGGTTGAAGACCTTCTTGAGGAGCTCGGCGTCCTCTAAAAAGGCCCCCTCCTGGTCCAGGACGGGCAGGCGGGCTCCGGGCTCGAAGTCCGCCTTGAACTCGAAGGGCAGGACCACCTCGGCCCAACCCTCGTCTACGCGGCGCATGAGGGACATGGCCAGGCCCGGGCAGGCGGCCACGCAGACCGTGCAGCCCTTGCAGGAGGATCCCTCGAAGTAGGGGAGGTCCATGATGGAGCCTTTGCGCTCCTTGAGCTGGATCGAGTGGGTGGGGCACACCGTGGTGCAGGGATTGCAGGGGATCTCCTCGGTGCAGAAGAATACGGGCTTCCAGAATTCCGTCGGGATCTCCTCGTCCCGGCAGAGGTTGTCCCCGGGCCGGGACTTAAGGACCTCCCGCTTGGCTAGCCAGGACTCGTCGATGTCCACTTTCTTCCCCAGTAGCTTGGCCAGGCTCAGGGCCGCGATCCGGCCGCCGAACATGGCGCTGGAGGCCTCCGCGATCTCCTCCGCGTCCCCGGCGGTGACCGCCAGGAACCCGAAATCGACCGCCTGGCGGTAGAACTCGTCGCAGGGTGAGAGGCCCGCGGCCACCAGGACCGTGTCCACCTCGTAGGTCCGGGCGGTGGACAGGATCGGACGCCAGTCCTTGTCGACCTCGGCCACCGTGGCCCGCTCGACCTTCCCGTTTCCCTCCACGGACACCACCGTGGTGTTAAGGTAGACCGGAACCCCCATGCGGACGATCTTGTCCGCGTGGACTTTGTAGCCGTTCACCTTGGGCAGGATCTCAACGATCCCGGCCACCTCGATTCCCGCCTGGAGGGCGTGGTAGGCCCCGATGAGGCCCACGTTCCCGGACCCGATGATGAGGACCCGCCGAGCCGCCCGCACCAGGTCCCGGTTCACCAGGGTCTGGAAGGCTCCGGCTCCGTAGACCCCCGGCAGGTCGTTGCCCGGGAAGAGGACGCTCTTTTCCCGGGCTCCCGCGGCCACCACCAATGCCTTGAAGTCCACGAGGACGTAGGATTCGTAGTTCCGCCAGACCCCCGCCTTGCGGTCCTTGTAGAGGCCCGCCACCGGGGAGTTCTCCAGGACCGTCACACCCGGGAGGGAGCGGATGTCTTCCTCTAAACGTTTGGCGATCTCGATCCCCCGGGTGCCCGCGTAGCAGTCCTCCTCGGAGCCGAAGAACTTGTGGGTCTGGAGGACCAGCTTCCCGCCCAGGGAGACCTTGTCGTCCGCGAGGATGACGGACAGGCCCAGCCGGGCCAGCTCCGCCGCCGCGGCGAGCCCCGAGGGGCCCCCCCCGATCACGAGGACGTCCGTGGACAGGGTCTCCCCGGAGACGGCGGCCCTGGGGGCGTCCCGTGCCGGGAGCTCCGGGAACCCGTGGAGGGTCCGGACATCCATCCCCTCCGCCAAGGGGGTGATGCAGGCCTTCCGGGCCACCCCGTCGATCAGGACCGTGCACTGGGAGCACTGGCCGTTGGCGCAGAATATCCCCTGGGGTGCGTCCCCCCGGGGGTGGACGGAGAAGGTCTGGACCCCCGCCGCGAAGAGGGCCGATGAGACGGCCTCGCCCTCGAAGCCGGACAGGGCCGCCCCGTCGAAGGAGAAGGTCACGGAGGTCCGGCCTTCCGGGGCGGATAATATAGGATGATCGACGATTCTGTTCACGGTATGCTCCAGTTGGCGCTATTTTCCCTCTGATATTTCAGTACGTCAAGTGATATTTCAGCCGTTTTCCGAAAGCGGGCGCCCGGCGTCGGGACGGGAACCGGAAAGCGTCGCGGCTTCCGGGCGGGAAGCGCCGAACGCGGGATGGGCACGGGGCGCTGCGGACCCCGGGGTCTCACTCGGTCCTCGCGCCTCTCCTGCATTAAAGCGGAAGCTTCACCTGTCATCGACGGTCATCGGCTACTCGGCGGGGCGCTGCGGAAGCGTTCGACCCCGGGGTCCTCCGCGTCCCTTGCGGTCTTCTCCTGGTTCGGCGCTTCCCGCCTAAATTTACGAAGCTTCACGATCGACCGGCGGCGCCGGGCGCGGGGATTTCGGAAGGCGGCTTCTCCCGGGGGGCGGGAAGCGCCGAACGCGGGATGGGAACGGACGCTGCGGGCCCCGGGGTCTCACTCGGTCCTAGGAGTTTGTTGGGCTTGCCCACCTTAATAGTAGAAAATCGCATCTATGTGATTTTTCTACTTTGCAAACTCCAAAGGAGCCGGATAATCGGGATTTTTAGCGCCTGTCGGCGCCAAAAATCCACAAGTCCGACAGGCTCCTAGGACGCTTCGCGTCGTTTGACGTAGGAATGGATCGACGTGTGCGCTATCGCGCACGGCGTCATCGCGCCCCGGGGAGAATCGAGCCGGCGGATCCGGCGGGCGGGCCCGGCTTACAACCGTGTCCCCATCTGGTTGCCCGACTCGTATCTGCGCAGGCCCGCCCGGGGCTTCCTGGCCGGGCGCGCCTGCTACAACCGTGTCCCCACCTGATTTCCCGATTCGTACCGTCGCAGGCCCGCCCGGGGCTTCCTGGCCGGGCGCGCCTGCTACAACCGTGTCCCCATCTGGTTGCCCGACTCGTATCTGCGCAGGCCCGCCCGGAACAGCCCATACGCCCCGCCGGCGTAGACGGCCGCCACTCCCAGCAGAACGGGCACCAGGGGCCAGTCCAAGCTCCGGTACACGGCCAGGGGGACGAAGGCGATGAATCCCGACGGAAGGATGGTATAGAAGATCCAGCGCATCCCGGAATCGAAGATGGTCTCCGGATAGAGGGAGAACGAGATCAGGAACTCCGTCACCGCCTGGGACAGGGGTCCCGCGTTGCCCAGGAAGAAGGTCAGGCTCTCGGCGGCTGAGAAGACGGCGGCGAAGATGACCGCCCCTCCCAGGGCCAGAAGGGTGAACAGGGCCAGGCGTTCGGGCCCCGTCCCCGGGAGGAAGGCCAGGACGAGGTAGCCGTAGGCCAGGTCGCCCCAGGCGGAGACGATGGTACGGGAGGCCAGGACGTTCACGAAGGGGTCCTTGGGCTGGAGGAGGTACACGTCCAGCTCGCCCCTCTGGATGATGGAGCCGAGGCTGCGGACGTTGCCCCAAAGCACGTGGGCGATCCCGAAGGAGGTCGAGGTCAGGGCCCAGATGACCATCACGTCGGTGAACCCGTATCCTCCTACGGAGCCGGTGCGGGCGATCAGGACGGCCCAGAAGGCGGCGAAGGCGGCGTTGTTCAGCATCATGCCGAAGACCTGGATCAGGAAGGAGATCCGGTATTCGACCACCGCCTGGAGGTTCGCCGTGAAGGCCGCGGCCAGGAAGCGCAGGTAGGCCGCCGGGCGGCCGGTTCGGGGACGGTTCATCTCAGCCTCCGTTCGCGGTGATCTTGCCGCGTCCCGCCGCGAACACGGCCCGGCACAGGAGTGCGGCCGCGGCGGTCCAGGCCGCCTGGGCCGCCAGCAGGAGAAGGGCCTCCCGGGAATCCCAAGCCACGGCGATGCGAGCGGGCGCCCAGGAAAGGTAGGGGAAGGGTGTCCATCGGGCCGCGGCCGAGGCGGCTCCCGGAAGGAATTCCAGGGGCAGGAAGGTCCCGGCTATCAGGGCGAGCTTCTGGTAGATCCAGAAGAAGGCGGCGTTCTCCTCGATCCAGAAGGCGGTCATCGCGATGGCGAACTGCAGGAAGAACTGGAGGCAGCCCGCAAGGAGCAGGGAAAGGACGAGGGCCGCACCCTGGGTAAGTGTGGTCAGGGGAAACGGACCTCCCAGCAGGAGGCCCAGCAGGATCCCTTCCAAGGCCAACACCAGGCAATCCGCCAGGGCCGGACCCAGGGCCTGGGAGAAGTGGTAGGCCGTGAACCCATACGGCCGGGTCAGCAGGTAGGCCACCTGCCCGCTCTTCATGTCCTCCGCCAGGGAGTAGTAGAACCGTCCGAAGCCGAAGGCCGGTATCTCCGCGACGATGAAGTACCAGACCATCATGGTCCGGTCGTACCCGGCGATTTCGGCGCGACCGGAATAGAGGGCCGCCCAGATCCGGGAGAACACGAAGACGAAGAGTCCGTAGGTCAGGAGGCTCCCCGCGAAGGCCGCGGGATAGGCCATCCGGCTCTGCAGGCTGACGAGCCCCGCGGTGCCGTATTTCCGGAGGGCCGCCGACGGCTTTCCCGTCCGTCCCGGTCCCTTCAGGCTGTGCGCGATCACGATTCGGCCTCCCCGCCCGCCCGGGCGGCGCCGCGGGCCTCCTCCTCGCTCCGGCCGCGGAACACCTCGGCGATGATGTCCTCCAGGGGCTCGTCCTCCACGGTGAGGTCCAGGACCTCGCCCCGGTCCACCAGGGCGCGGATGACCTCCTGGAGATTGTGCTTCCGGGTGTCCACGACGAAGCTGGCCGCGTCCTCGGTCCGCTTCACCGGGGCCAGGCCCGGAAGCTCCAGGTCCGCGGGAGCCGCGTACTTCACCCCGATGTACTTTCGGGCAAGGGCTCGGTGCTTGAGGGTCTTCATGGATTCGTCCACCACCACCGCGCCGTGGTGGATGATGATCGCCCGCTTGCAGATCTTCTCGATGTCCCCGATGTCGTGGCTGGTCAGGAAGATCGTGACCCCCTCCCGGGCCCGCAGGTCCGCGAGGAGGGCCCGGATCTCCCGCTTCACCACCACGTCCAGTCCGATGGTGGGCTCGTCGAGGAAGAGGACCCGGGGGGCGTGGAGGAGGCTGGCGGCGATCTCGCAGCGGATCCGTTCCCCCAGGGAGAGCTTGCGCACCGGGACGTCCATGTAGGGGCCGATCCCGAAGCGCTCCACCAGCTCGGCCCTGCGGCGGGCGAGCTCCGGGGCGGGGATCTCGTAGATCGCCCCCAGGAGGCGAAAGGAATCCGACGGGGGCAGGTGGAACCAGAGCTGGCTCTTCTGGCCGAATACCGCCCCGATGCCCATGGCCAGGCGGGTCCGGTCCCTGGAGGGTTCGAGCCCCAGGACCCGGGCTCCGCCGGAATCCGGCGTCAGGATGCCCGTGAGCATCTTGATGGTCGTGGACTTGCCGGCGCCGTTCGGGCCCAGGAAGGCCACGACCTCCCCCTCCTCCACGGAGAAGGATACCTCCCGGACCGCCTGGACGGTTCGCCATTCGGGTCGGATCAGGGCGCGGAGGGATGCCCCCAGCCCCTCGCTCCGCACGCGGGTGCGGAATGTCTTGGACAGATTCTCGACGGTTATGACGGGCACGGCGACCTCCCGGTGCGCTCCCGCCCGGCCGCGGCGGCCGGGAAGCGGGATTCGGTGGTCGAGACTCCGTCCTCGGGCTTTTTTCCCGTGGGTGTGCGGGCGGAAAGCGCCCGCCGGCGCCGCTCGGACCTTGCCGTCCGCGTTTCCGCGGACGAGGAACCCTAGGCGCCCTCTCGAGGTTCCGGGAAGAGTAAATCCGGAATTATCGGAAGGTCAAGGGGGTAAAGTGTTTCTATATATAGAATAAATTTGTTGATCCTTGCTTGGATATCAGTATCCACGGTGTTCTTAGGGTTATCACAATCTTCGTGCCACCTAGGGCGTGATTCCTCTTTACGGCTATAAAGGCACCGCTCCATAATGCATTGTTGCCGCCGCGACGGCAGGCTTCGGAGGAATACATCATGAACTCCTCACTCCTCGAGGATATCCTCGCCGTTCAGCGCGAGGAACGGACCGGCCGGATCCTGTACGGGTGCCTGGCCGGGGTGGTCAAGGACGAGAGGAACGCCCGAACTCGGGGCCTGACCTTTGCCCTGAGGAACGGTCCCCTGCCGGCCATCCGCGGGATCGTCACGGGGATCGCCGCGACCTTCAACTTCCGCCTGCCGGTCCGGGCTCTGTTCGGGATCGAGGTCTAGCGGGATGCCGACGGACTCTGCTTCGCCCTCGCCGCCCGCCGGCCCGGAGGATCGGCCCTCCGTCGCCCGGGGCTCCGGCTTCGTCGAGGACGACTTCCTGTACTCCGCCCATCCCGATCCCTCCTGGGCCCGCCGCTCCTGGGTGTCCCTCGACGGCACATGGAAGGTCCGGCGGGGCGGGAAGGTCCGGGAGATCCGGGTCCCGTTCCCGATCGGGAGCGAACTGGGCGGGGCGGAGTTCCCGGACCGGGGCAACTTCCGGTTTTCCCGGTCCTTCGAGCTGAGCCCCGAGGCGGCCGGCGGCTCCGTGATCCTGCGGATCGGCGCCTGCGACTACGAGACCGGGGTGGAGATCAACGGCCGCCTCGTGGAAAGGCATGTCGGGGGATACGCCTCCTTTTCCGTGGACCTGTCGGGCCTTGTCCGGCCGGGGGGCAACGAACTTGTCCTTCGGGTGCGGGATTCCCACAGCCCCTTCCAGGTCCGGGGGAAGCAGACCTTTTTGCCCGGACCCTTCATGGTCTGGTACGCCGGAATCTCCGGCCCCTGGCAGCCCCTCTGGTTGGAAACGACGGGAACTCCGTACCTTCGGCGGCCCCGGGTGCGTGCGGACTTCGACGCGGGGGTCCTGCGGATCGAGGCCCGCGCGGCCGGGGCGGGGCCGGGGTCCCTCCGCCTTTCCGTGGTCCTCGAATCTCCCGGCGGCGAAGCCTCGAGGTTCGAAGCGGATGCGGAGGGAGGGTCCGGGGATTCCGGCGGGGTCTTCCGGATCGACATCCCCTTCGAGGCCGTACCGGGTCCCCGGTGGTCGCCGGAAACCCCGGAGCTTCACAAGGTTCGTTATACTTTGTACGAGGGAGACCGAGTCTCGGACACCGTCGATAGTTATTTGGGTCTGCGCAGGATCGAGGCCCGGGACGGCCGGATCCTCCTGAACGGAAAGCCCATCGCCCTGCGCATGGCCCTGGTGCAGGGGTACTATCCCGGGGGCTGGTACGCGCCCGAATCCGCCGATCGGTACCGGGACGACATCCTCGCCCTGAAGGGGCTGGGCTTCAACGGGGCGCGGATCCACCAGAAGATCGAGAGCCCCTACTTCCACTACCTGGCGGACCGCCTGGGGCTCCTCACGACCTTCGAGATGCCTTCCTTCTACCTGCCCTCCCGGAAGGCCTTCCGGGCCTTCGAGTCCGAACTTCGCGAGGTCGTGGAGCGGGACGCGGCCCATCCCTCGGGGATCGCCTGGGTGTTGTTCAACGAAACCTGGGGGATCTGGGGGATCTACGGCCGCCGGTCCCGGACCCGGGCGTTTGTGCGGTCCATGATCGACCTGGTCCGGAACCTGGATCCCGGTCGGCCGGTGATCGACAATTCCGGCTGGGAGCACATGGAAACGGACATCACGGATATCCACCACTATCTCGAGACCGCGGAGCTTGCGCGGTCCGGCTATTCGGCGCTCCGGGAGCGGGATCCGCGACGGCTTCATTCGGTTTCCGTGCCTCGGGTGATCTTTTTCTATATATTCAACCGTATCGGAAGGGAGACCCGTTCGGTGTTCCTGGACGAGGCCACCCGGAAGGCCTGCGAAGGGACCCCGTGGCTGGTCTCCGAGTACGGAGGCTTCGGCTGGTACGCCAGCGCCGATCCGGGCTCGATCCCGGACCGCATCGAGGCGTACACCCGGGACATCGCGGAGAGCGGGCTGTTCCAGGGTTACTGCCTTACCCAGCTCTACGACGTGGGGACGGAGACGAACGGAATCCTGGACTTCGGACGGAACCCCAAGGTGCCCGTGCAGAAGATGCGAGACGTGAACCAAGCGCCCTTCCGTGCCGGGGATCGGGGAAAGGACGGAACGACATGAATCGAATCGGGATCGCGGCGGCGCTCACCCTCCTGGCCGCGGCATCCGCGGAGGCTCAGGAAGCGGTCGTGCGCTTGACCGTCTCGGGAGTGAAGCCCGCCGGGGGAACCGTATACACCGCGGTTTTCGACTCCGCGGACGGCTATCGGAAGAACGTTCCCCTCCGCTCCCTGACCCTCCAACCAGCCTCCTCGGTTGTGGAAGCGACGGTCACCCTGCCCCCGGGGGAGTACGTCTTCTCCCTGTACCAGGACCTCAACTCCAACGGAAAGCTGGACACGAATTTCATCGGCATACCCCGGGAGCCCGTGGGGATCAGCAACTACGACGGCAAGGGGCCTCCGGGGGGCTTCGACAGGCAGAAGGTCCGGGTGCCCTCGGGAGGGATGTCGTTGGCGATCCGCCTGATCTCGATCAATCCCTGACGGCGGCCGCCTAGCCCTCGCATTCGATCCTGTCCCGGCCGTTGTCCTTCGCCCGGTACAGGGCCCGGTCCACCCGGGCGACCGCGCTCTCCACGGTATCCGTTTCGGAGAGCATCGTGATGCCGATGCTGGCCGTGATGGTCCCGGCGCATCCGAAGGGGGTGCCGGAGATGCGCGACCGGATCCGGCCGCCGAACTCCTCGGCCGATTTCAAGTCGGCCCGGGGCAGGAGTAGGACGAATTCCTCCCCTCCCCATCGGGCCAGGGAATCCTCCGTCCGAAGGGAGGACTCCAGCCGTTCGGCGATCTCCCGGAGGACCGCGTCTCCGACGTGATGCCCGAACTGATCGTTCACGGACTTGAACTTGTCGATATCCAGCATGAGGAGGGCGGTCTCCTCGCCGTGCCGCCTTCTCCGGGCCAGGGAGGATTCCAGGCGGTCCTCGAAGTCCCTCCGGTTTCCGACCTTGGTTAGCAGGTCCGTCCGGGAGATCCACTCCAGTTCCCGGGTGCGGGCGTATTCCCTGCGCCGGGTTGCCGAGAAAGTCCTTCCGAGGAGCGCGGACAGCAGGGCCATCAGCAGGAAGTCCGCGATGTACGCGGCCCGTTCCGACGCGAGGAGTTCGGGAGGCGCCAAGAGCAGCAGGTACGCCAGGCCCATGCCCGCCAGGAGCAGGGAAAGCAGGAGCGACACCCGGAACCGGTTGGGTATGAGGTAGATCGCCGCGATCATCAGGACGACGCTGACGGCCTGGAGATGGAAATTCGCTTTCCGGTAGGTGAAGAGGGCCACCCCGAAGGAGGTGATCCCCAGGAGCGTGATCCCGACCAGCAGGCGTTCCCTGCGGACCCGGGGCTTCTCCGGCGTCATCTGGGAGGACGCGAAGATCAAGAGGCCGAAGGATACGCCTCGGGCGACCGCGGTCAAAAAGAAGGAAGGTCCGGGGCCCAGGATCCAGTAATCCGGCACGACGAAGGCGGCGAACAGGGTTCCCAGGAGGGGCAGGAGCTTTCGGAGGAACGGCGAGGCCGCGTCGAGTTCGAAGCGCCGGAACTCCTCCTCCCGGGCGGGGTCGCGGAAGGAACCTCCGGATCTGCGGAGCTCGAAGTCCGGCTGGGGTTGCGTCATGGTTGTACTCTACCTCGCCGTCCGACCGACATCCAGCTTACCGGGACCCGGAGTCATCGAGTTTTTCCATGGGGGAACGATACTCCCCGCCGTCCGGCTTGGCAAGCCTCGGGAGGGGGTATGAATCCGACAGGCTCCTAGAAGCTCAGTTTCAGGGAGACGAAGGCCGTCGGTGCGGTCAGGTCCACGGTCCCCAGGCCGTAGGCCGCAAGGTCCCGACGGCCGTCGAACTCGCTTCCTCCCGGTCCGAAGGGCAGGACGGCCCCCGCCTCGAGTTCCAGGTTCTCCTTCGCATCCCAGATGAACCGCGGCAGCAGAACCCAGGATCCGTCCCCGGCGTTGGCCAGGCCGGCCAGGCTCGCCGTCCAATAGTCCGAGAAGGTCCGGGCGGCGTACAGGAAGAGGTAGTGCCGCCCGAGCACGGAGGAAGCCCCGGACAGGAGGACCGAAGGGTCGTATTCCTCGGGCCGGACCGGGCCGGAACCCCGGTAGTGGTACTCTCCCCGGACCTCGACCCGGATTCCGGGCACCGTCCAATCGATGCCTCCGGAGGCTTCCAGGTCTCGGGCGGCATCGAAGTCCGCGGGCCCCGTGCCGGAGAGCACCGAGGCCGGAAGGCCCAGGACGGCCTCGCCGTAGACGCCGACGGGGCCCAGGGCCCCCGCGAAGTCCAGGCCCAGCCAGGCCCGGCGCCGGAAGGCCGCGGTTCCCGCCAGGGTCTCCTCCCAGAGCACCTCCCGCAGGAACGAGAAGGACAGGTCGAAGGTTCCGATCACAGCCTGGACCTTCACGCCGAAGGGCAGGTTGTCCGGGCTTCCCTCCTCCAGGGTGGAGTCGCCCCGGAGGCTCCGCTCCTGGAAGGCCAGATAGGCCTGCACCGAGGAGTTCCCGCCCAGGGCCAGGCTCGGGGCCAGGGCCAGCACCCCCGGGGTTTCCTCGGAACCCGGGTCGAGGCCTCCCGCGGGGCCGGTCCGGGAGGTGGGGTTGAAGACGTAGGCGGTACCCCAGGCCAGGGGCATCTTGCCGAACGCCAGATCGAGGGGGCCGAAGTTCGCACGGCCGTAGGCGTGGTCGATCGAAAGCGAGCCGTGGAGATCCTCGTAGGGGTAGAGGTCCCCGGACGAGGACGCCGGGCCTCCCAGGGCGGCCAGGACGGACGCCAGGTAGGTCGGGATCCCGTAGTGGCCGAGCCGGGCGTATTCGTTCGCTCCGCCGTAGGCGGCGTCGTACTCCGCCTCCAGGCGG
Organism: Spirochaetota bacterium; assembly: GCA_022703505.1. GTDB lineage: Bacteria > Spirochaetota > Spirochaetia > Treponematales > UBA12059 > JAAYUR01. The sequence goes on from JAKLDN010000002.1 coordinate 524,578, forward strand.
AAGGCCAGGCTCCCGGAGGGGTTCCAATCCGCCTTGAGGCGCACCCGGAAGTCGGCGCCGGCTGTCGTACCCGGGGGAACCGCGAAGCCGTAGCCTCCGGCCGTCACCCGGGCGTACCCGTATACCGCGAAGGGCTCCGGGACGAGGTTGCCGTCCCCCGGGCCGGAGGCCGGGTCCTGGGCCCGCGCGACGCCGGTCCCCGCCAGGAGGACCGCGGCCAGGACGGCCCGGATCGCCCCGCCCGATCGCATGCTTCGGTGCTTGTCCACGATGACCTCCTTCATTTGTAGAACTGGGTCGGGTTGAACAGCTTTTCCGGCACCGAGACCCCGTAGGATGCCGAGAGGATGGTCACAACGGTCCGGGAGCCCTTGCGGTGGTTGGACATGACCAGCCGGGTCGCCGTGTCCCGGCCGCCCAGGGTCCTGTACTCCAGGAACTCGAGGGTCTTGAGGCGGCCGTCCTTGGCGGTGTGGTACTCGATGCTCTCCGTGCGGTACCCCTCGCGGGCGACCCGGATCACGAGCCGAGAATACACCCCGTCCGGCTTCCGGGGGGTGCCCTCCAGGGTCCAGGAACGGGGCTCGGAGGCCAGGATCCGGAATTCGTACTTCTCCTCGAAGCGGCCGCCCCCGAGGTCCTCGTAGGAGAAGTCCCCGCCGATCCCCTGGACCGATTCGCCCCGGGAGGCGCCGGCGATCTTGCGCACCCGGCCGGAGGAGGGGAAGAAGAGCCAGGCGTCGTCGCCTACGGAGAGGATCTTGAGTCCCTTGACGGACCGGGGTTCCAGGACCTCCCGGTAACTCTCCGAGTCCCCGCGTTCGTAGCCCTCGATCACGAACTCCCGGTACTCCGTCTCGTTTCCCCCGTCGGGATAGATCCGCATCGCCGTGCGGGTCAGGCTCGTGTCGACCCGCTGGCGGCGGTCCACCTCGCGGATGATGGTCAGGGCGTCCTCCCCTGCGGTCAGGGGTGGGACAGCGGCCGCGGCCAGGGCCGCGAACGCGGCGGCCTTTCCGAATCGTTCCAGGGTCTTCTTCATTTCGAAACCTTCCTTTCCGGGACCATGCCCGGCCGGCCCGCCGGTATCCGACGGGCGCTCGCTCGATGGAATGGAATCCCGGCCAGGGCCGGGACCAGGGTCAGGGCGGCGGCGTAGCAGGACAGGATGCCGAGGGTCAGGGTCTCCCCCAGGGCCGCGATTCCGGCGAACCGGCCCGCCAGGGCCAGGGACCCGAAGCCCAGGGCCGTGGTGAGCATGGAGAGGGTCACGGCCTTGATAGAGTGAACCAGGTCCTCGGGGTTCCCGGTTCTAAGGGCGGAAAGCACGTGGACGCAGTAGTCGATCCCCACGCCCAGGATGAGGGGGAGGGAGAGGGCGTTGACGATGTTGAAGCGCCCGAAGAGGGGCTGGAGCCCGAAGGTCCAGGCCAGGGCCGCCGCGAAGGCCGCTCCGGCCAGGACCGAGAGGGAGAGGGACCGGAAGCCCGCGGCCACGACGGCGAACACGAGGATGCCCACGATCAGGGCGGAGGACCGGGCTTCGGCCAGGATCTCCCGGGAGAGCTCCACCCCCAGGGCCAGGGAGCCGGTGGCTTCGGGATCGACCGCCGAAAGCCCCGCGGCGAAGCGCTCGATGGCCGCGGATTCCGCGAGGCCCGAGGCCCCCCTGATCAGCACGAGGTATCGGGATCCGTCGGGGCTGACGTACTCGGACCTGAGATCCTCCGGGAGGTCCTCGACCGTCAGGGCCCGGTCCGCGGCAGCCAGGAAGCGGACCTTCCGGTCCAGGGCCGCGGAGAACCCCCGGTCGATTCCGGAAAGGATTTCCGCGGCCCGTGCCCGGGGCAGGGCTTCCACCCGTTCCCGGAGGACTCCGAACACCTCCCGGCCGGGAGTTCCCGCCCGGCCGTCCGTGATCTCCCGGACCAGGGCGTTCCTCTTCCGCACCGGCAGGGACTCCTCCCCCAGGGACATCGCGGCCAGGTCCCCCAGTTCGAGGACGTTCCACTCGAGCCGCCGGACCTCGTGGAGCAGATCCTCGACGCCCTTGTCGTCCCAGCCCGGCCCGGAGTCCCGGGACGGCCGGGCCGCGATCAGGGCGATCCGGGCGAGCCGTTCCTCCTGCTCCGCCGCCCCGGGGATCCAGTCGGCGGCGGACTCGGTCCCGCGCACCAGGGGCGCGTCCCGGAACCGTTCCTGGAGGGCCCGAGCCTCCTCCAGGCTTTCGGCCAGTGCCATGTGCTGCCAGGTGGAGATTCCGAAGCGCTCCGCCACCAGCCTCTCCGCCTCCTGGGCCGCCGTGCCCTGGGGACCGATGCGGCGCATGTCGAAGTCGAAGGCGTTTCGCGGGATGTTCGAGCCGGCCAGGACGGCCAGGGCCGCTCCGCAGGCCAGGACGAGACCGGGTCGCCTCCCGCAGGCCCGGGCCGCCCGGACGGGCAGGGAGAAGGAGAGCACGGGCCGGGCGCGCCCGGATCCGGGCCGGCCCGGGAAGGCCGCGACGAGGGCCGGCAGCACGAAGAACGACGCGGCCAGGGTCGTGAGGATGCCCGTCCCCGCGATCAGGCCGAATTGACGGAAGGCGAGGGTCCGGGACAGGAGCAGGGAATAGAAGGCCAGGGCGGTGGTCAGGCCTCCGACCAGGACCGGGTTGCCCACCGAGGCGAAGACCCTGCCCATCCGCTCTGCGGGATCGGCTATCTCATCGGACAGGGAATCGTACCGGGAGGCCAGGTGGATGCCGAAGTCGATGCCCAGGCCCACAAGAAGGGCGCCGAAGGAGGTGGTGATCATGTTGAGCTTGCCCACCGTCAGGGCCGCGAAGCCCAGGTCCGCGACGATGCCGACCCCCAGGGCCGCCGTGGCGAAGAGGATGGACCGGCGCCGCCGGAAAGAAGCCAGGAAGAGGATCAGGATCAGGGACAACGCCAGGAGGCTCGGGTAGAACAGGTCCGAGCCGATGGCCCGTTCCTCGTCGGCCTCGTTGGCCACGTCCCCGGTGAAGGAAAAGCGGATTCCCGGCAGGCCGGATTCCACCTCCCGGGCCAGGGCTTCCGCGTTCTCCGTGAGGGAGGTCAGGCGTTTCCGGTCCCCCAGGTCGAAGGTCGGCCGCAGGGTGAGGAGCAGGGTCCTCTCCTCGGGGTCCAGGAAGTACTCCTCGCCGAAGAGCCAGGCGTCCGCCAGCCCCGCGTCCGTGGCGAGCTCGTCCGGAGCCGTTCCGACGGCCTCCGCGGCCACGCGACGGTCGAGGATCTCCGCGAAGAGCCCGAGCCGGGACATGAGGGCGAAGGCCTCGTCCTCGCCCTCCGGGCCTTCCACCTCCTCGTCGGAGCCGTCGGAGAGCTTCTCCTCCATCAGGTCGTTGGCCGCACGGAGGAGGGGCACGAGACGGGTGGATTCCATGAGGCGGTCCGTGTCCTCCAGCTCCTCGGCGTCCTGGAGCAGGAGCCCCCACGTCTCCAGGAAGGCCCGGTCCGCCTTGAGCCGCGCCGAGCCGACCAGGTCCGAGGTCCGGGGATCCTCCCGGATCCGCGCGGTGAAGGCCTCCGCCGCCCCGATCAGGGCAGCCCGGTCCGGACCCTCGACCACGACCACCAGGGAGGAGGTGGTGGCGAAGGCCTCGGATACTTCCGAGAAACCTCGGGCGGCCGGGTTCTCCGGCGGGAGCATTTGGGAAATATCCGTTTCCACGCCGAGCCCCGCGGCGGCCCAAATCGCGGCCGCGGTCAGCACGGCCGTGGCAGCCAGGATGCCCAGAGGGTGCCGTACGGTCCAGGCTCCCAGGCGGCTTAGTCCCGATTCGAATTTCATGATGTCCTCCGTTAATCTAACAGGTTAGTTAAAACTATCCGGTTAGTTAGGTCGCTTTCCAAAAAGATCATCTTCCGGCCTTCCGCACCGTATACGCCAGGTGGGTACCCAGGAAGGCGTCGATGAACTGGGCCCGCAGGGCGGGCTCCTCCATCCCGAAGCGCTCCATCCAGATCTCGTGGTAGGCCACGTAGTTCAGGATGGGCATCATACCCGTGAAGAATTCCGTCACCTTGGCCTTCTCCCGGTCCTTCTCGACCAGGTATCCCGTGTCCGCGGCCAGGGCCATCATCCGGTCCAGGATCTCCCCGATCATGGAAAAGATCATGTCGTTGATGGGAGTCCGCTTGGCGCACTCCATCAGGACCACCCGGATGACATCCTGCCGCTCCTCCAGGACCTCCAGGAAGGTGGTCAGCATCCTCCGTGCGTCGTCTCCGGTGCCGAAATCCATTTTCCGGATGACCCCCGCGTCGAAGAGGGCGAAGACCGCGTCCCGGGTCTCCTCGAAGAGGACGGCCAGGAGCTCCTCCTTGCTCTTGAAGTAGTAGTAGATGAGGGCCTTGTTCACCCCCGCCTTCCGGGCGATTTCGTCCACCCGGGCCCCGTCGAACCCCGACGCCGCGAATTCCCGGGCCGCCGCGTCCAGGATGCGCCTGCGCGCGGTGAGTTCGTTGTCGTCGGTGTTTGTCCGTCGTACCATCATATTAACCAGTTAGTTAATAATAGACCGATCCTCGAGGGCTGTCAAGAAAGATTCCGCACCACGGAGAGCGAAATTGTGGACAAGCCCGTGCAGTCGGGCTAGGATTCCCCCATGAACGACACGGACAGGCGGCTCCTGGCCCTCGCGGTGGAACGGGCCCGGAAGGCTCGGGCCGAGGGGAACCACCCCTTCGGGGCTGTCCTCGCGGACGCCGCCGGGCGGATCCTGCTGGACGCGGGCAACACGGTCGTGACCGGGCGGGACTGCACGGGCCACGCGGAGACCAACCTTGCACGGGCGGCCTCGGCGGCCTACGACCGGGATATCTTACGGACCTGCACCCTCTACACCAGCGCGGAGCCCTGCGCGATGTGCGCCGGGGCGATCTACTGGTCCGGAATCGGCCGGGTGGTCTACGCCCTGTCCGAGTCGGACCTCCGGGGCCTGACCGGGGACGATCCGGAGAACCCCACCCTGGACCTGCCCTGCCGGGAGGTCTTCGCCCGGGGCCAGCGCCCCGTGGCCGTGGAGGGACCCGGGGATGCGCCCGGGGCCGCGGAGGTGCACGAAGGGTTCTGGAAGCCCGACACGAAAGCGTAGCCCGGATCGCGGAACGTCGGCCCGGGGGTGAGCATGAACAACCATGTCCTGTTCGACATCAAGCTGAATCGACCTGAACTCCCTGCCGGTTTCCTACCCCGCAAGGGACTCGAAGCGCGTCTTGAGGAAGCCTGCTCCAAGGATTTCATCCTTGTCTCCGGGCCCGCGGGGTACGGCAAGTCCCTGGCGGTCTCCGCCTGGGCGCGCACCACGGGACGAGCCGTTCTCTGGTTCTCCCTGGGGCCGGAAGACTCCTCCCTCGCATCCCTGGCTTCCCTGCTTTCCTACGGCCTTTCCCGCATGTTTGCGGGCGATCCGGGCTCGCCTCTCCCGGAAGGGCCGGATTCGGGGGCGGTCGGCGTGACGGATCAGGCGCCCCGATACCTTGCCGCCCTCCTGGCCCGGCAGGTGCGGGAACGCCTGTCGGACCGGGAGCTCGTCCTGGTCCTGGATGACTACCACCTCTGCGACGGCGAGGCCAACAACTCCTTCATCCTGGAACTTTCGAACCAGTCGTCCTCCCGGATGAAGATCCTGATCAGCGGCAGATCGGACCCGGGACTTCCGATCTCGAGGCTGCGCGCCCAGAACCGGATCGACGAGATCCGGATCGACGACCTGAGGTTCTCGGCGGTCGACCTGGCCGCCTTCCTGGCGGCCCACGTGGACCGTCCCGTCCCGGAGGAGCTCCAGTCCCTGATCGACCGCAAGACCGAGGGCTGGCCAGCGGGCCTCCAGATGCTGTGCCTGGCCATGGGACGCGCTCCCGAGATCGAGGACTTCGTCCGGGACTTTTCCGCGAGCCACCGGTTCATCCTGGATTACCTCATGGAGGAGGTACTGGCCGGATTGGACGAGGAATGGATCGGCTTTCTGTACAGGACTTCCATCGCGGAGCCCTTTTCCGCGGGATTGTGCGCGGAGCTCTGCGGAATCCCGGACGCCGAGGACCGGCTCCGCCGGCTGGACCGCATGAACCTCTTCCTGATCAAGCTGGACGGGGACGGTCACTGGTACCGGTACCACCACCTGTTCCGGGACCTCCTCAGGATGCGGGCGCAAAAGGCCCTGGAGCACGACCTGCCCGGACTGCACGGCGCCGCGTCCCGCTGGTACCGGAAGGAGGGCCTACGGGAACTCGCCTTCCTCCAACTGATGGAGGGTGGCTTCACGGAGGAGTGCTTCCGGTTCCTGGAGGAGGAAAGCCGGGACCTGTACATCAAGGGGGGAATCCCTTCCCTCCTCGGACTATACGAACGGCTCCCCTTTGAGGCGTTCCAGTCCCATCCGGAAGCCTGCGTCTGGTTCGGGTGGCTCCTGGCCTCGACGGGCAAGGTCCGGCAGGTGCCGGCCCTGGTCGCCTGGGCGGAGGAGGCGGTACGGCGGCAACCCGATGAGGGGATCCGGAACCGTCAGAGCGCGGGCCTAGCCTCCATCAAGGCCATGACGGCCAATCGGAACGGGAATTTCGCGGCGGCGGAATCGGAGGCGGCCAAGGCGAAGGAGCTCTTCCCGGAAGGGGCCTTCCGGGACCGGGCCGTCGCCTCCTACATCCGGGCCACCGCCCTTATCCTGGGCGGGAGGCTGTCCGATGCGGACAGGGAACTCGAGGATTCCCACCGCCTGGCGACGGCGGGAGGCGACACGTATACCCAGGGGATGGCCCTGAGCGAGCGGGCGAGGCTCCGGATTCTCGAAGGCAGCCCGAAGGAGGCCCTGACGCTGCTGGCTCGGGCGGAGGTCCTGGCCAATCCCGGCGGGGCCCCGGCCCTGTGGTGCGGCATGGTGTACATCTACCAGGCCCTGGCCTATCGAGCCTCGGGAGACGACGACAAGGCTCTGTCCTGCGCCCTCCGGGGCGTGGACCTTGCCCGGCTCCGGGGCAACGCGACGCCCCTGGTCCTGGGATACCGCCTGCTTTTCGATCTGTATCGGGAGTCGGGCCAGACGGGCCGATGCGGGGAATTGCTGGCCTCCATGGAGGGACTGCTCGAGGAGTTTCACCTCTACCCCGACAGCGTTCGGGTCATCGAGGAAGCCCGGAGCATCTACGCGGAGCGTATCCGGAAGGACGCGCGGGGACCCGGCCCGGCATCGGAGCGGGTCGACGGACTCCTCTCCCGGCGCGAGGCGGAGGTTCTCGAGCTCCTCGCCCTGGGCTGCTCGAACCAGGAGATCGCGGACCGCCTGTTCCTGAGCGTAGGCACCGTCAAGACGCACCTGCACAACATATCCGAGAAGCTCGGGGCCGCGAACCGCACGGAAACCGTCGCCCTGGCTCGGCGCCATGGGTACCTAAAGAGCTGACCCTCCCGGCCGCTAAACCCGCCGCTCGGTCCGATGCGCAAAAACCCATCCTTCGATGTATTTTTAGGGCCCGGGTTTAGCTGTACGGTACAGCCATGGAAGCAAGGAACTACGAAGTCCGGGTCTCCGGAGAGCTGGATGAAATCTGGAAGGCGTACTTCGCGCCCTTCGTCTACTCCCGTGCCGGCGCGGGGGAGACGGTGTTCACCGGAACCGTTCGGGACCAATCCGAGCTGATCGAAGCCCTGGACCGGTTCCAATCGGTCAACGTGCCGATCCTGTCCGTCACCGCGATACAAAGGAGTCATGAGATGAGCCGCAAACCCTTGAAGCCCTTCGGGGGCATCGTGCCCGTGTTCGCGCCCGTGTTTTTCGTCCTGCTGGCGGCCGCCGTCCTCGGGACATCGGTATTCCGGGAGTTTTTCCGGATTCCGTTTCTGCCGGAGCCTCTGCGCCTGGGGCTGGGGGCGGCCATCGCCCTTGTCATGATCCCCTTCTACGCCAGCACCGTCCGGGTCTTCCTTGCGGACTTCAAGACCGGCCAGGTCGTGACCCGGGGCACCTACGCGTATTGTCGAAACCCGATCTATGCCACCTGGATCGTGTTCCTCCTGCCCGCGGCGGCCCTCCTGGCGGACTCCTGGCTCCTTCTGGCTCTGGACCTTGTCCTGTACGGGATTTTCAAGATCCTGATCCCCCGGGAATACGCGGAGTGCCGGGAGGCATTCGGGGAAGACTATGTCCGGTACGAGAACAGCGTGAGCGAGATTTTTCCGGCCTTCTGGAAGCCCTACCGTCAGGAGGACGCCCGTGAGTGATCGGATAGAATCGCTTCGGATCGCGGGAATAAGGATGGCCGTGATGCTGACTTCGATCTCGGTTCTTTTTGGGATGGGCTGTTCGACGGTTCCGAACAAGGACGGGAGCCCCGCGCAAGGCTTCGTCGCACCCGGGTACGAGGAAGTCCGCCAGGAGTTCGAGAGGAACATCCGGGGCCGGGGAGAACTGGGCGGAGCCTTCGCCGCCTACGTCGACGGACAGCTCGTGGTCGACCTCTGGGGGGGCTGGGCGGACCCGAAACGGACCCGGCCCTGGAATAGGGACACATCCGTCGTGGTGTTCTCCGCCACGAAGGGGGTGGGCGCCATGACCCTGGCCCACCTCCACTCGAAAGGACTTCTGGACTACGACCGGAAGGTTTCCGACTATTGGCCGGAGTTCGCGGCCAAGGGCAAGGCGGACATCACCGTGCGCCAGCTCCTTTCCCACCAGGCCGGGATCGTCCTGACTCCGGAACCCCTGGACGCCCGGAATCCCGGGGAGGCGGCGCGGATCCTGGCGGACACGGAGCCCCTCTGGACCCCCGGGGACTACCACGGCTACCACGCGGGAACCGTCGGATTCGCCCTGCAGGCCCTGGTGCTTCGGATCGACCCCCGGGGCCGCAGCATCAACCGCTACCTCCAGGAAGAGTTGGCGGAGCCCCTGGGCGCGGACTTCACGATCGGGCTGACCCCGGGGTACGACCGGAGCCGGATCGCGGTCATCAAACCCTTCAGCCCGATGGAAGCGCTGTTCCACCTGGGCGAGATGCCCAAGGGGCTTCGCAAGGTGGTATTCGACGGGAAGAGCCTTTTCTGGAAATCCATGGGGGAGGGCAAGGTCGACGTGAACTCCACGGAGTACCTTTCCGGAGAGAATCCCTCGGGGAACGGCATAGGCACGGCTCGGGGCCTGGCGGCCCTGTACGGCGAGTTCGCCTCCGGCGGCAGGCGGATCGGCCTTGCGCCGGAAACCCTGGCGGAGGTCTTCGGCCCCGCGGAGACCCCGAGGCTGGACCGGCTGGATAGGGTCATGAACCTGGACTCCTACTTCGGCCTGGGCTTCCAGAAGCCGAATCCCGCGGACGGATGGTTCAGCCAGAATCCTGTCGCCATAGGCTTTCTGGGCGCCTCCGGGGCGATCGGGGTCGCGGATCCCGCGCACCGGGTCGGGTTCGCCTACGTGACGAACCGGATGTCCCCGGGAACCCAGGTGAACGATCCCCGGGAGCGGGCACTTCAGGACGCCCTCTACAGGGCGCTTCGAACCAAGATGCAGGAAGGTTCCAAATGAAGGTCGTGGCGTTCAACGGAAGTCCCCGGGAGGAGGGGAATACCCACTTCCTGATCGAGGAGGCCGCCAAGGTACTCCGGTCCCGGGGTATCGAGGTCGAGGAGATCCGCGTCGGAGGCCGGGCCCTCCGGGGCTGCAACGTCTGTTTCTCCTGCAAGGAAAAGAAGGACGGCCGCTGCGCCATCGACACCGATCCCGTCAACGATTGGATCGCTCGGATGATAGAGGCCGACGGGATCATCCTGGGCTCTCCCTCGTATTTCGCGGACCTGAGCCCGGAGCTGAAGGCCCTCATCGACCGGTCCGGTTTCGTCACCCGCGCGGGCGGGGGACTTTTAAGGCGGAAGGTCGGGGCCGCCGTAGTGGCCATGCGCCGCGCGGGGGCCTGCCACGCCTTCGATTCCATCAACCACTTCTTCCTTTCCTCCCAGATGGTGGTCGCCGGCTCCAACGCCCTGAACATCGGGATCGGAGGCGAGGAAGGGGCGGTGCTCCAGGACGCGGAGGGCCTGGCGAACCTGCGTTCCCTGGGGGAGAACATGGCTTGGCTGCTGGAGAAGATTCGTTCATGACCGCGGCCGTCGAAGTTTGGCGGGGCCCCTCACAGCGGGAGGGTCCCGTCGGGACTACAGAGGAGGTTACGGCAGCGGCGCCAGGGTCACGACTCTGGCGGATTCATCCCTAAGGGTTTCCGGATCGATCACGTAGCGCCAAGATGCGTTTTCTAGCCCGCCCATGGCTTCGGCGACGCCCCGGACAACCTCCTCCGAAGGATGGATCGGGAACGCGAGTCTCGGGCGAAGTTGGTCCAACATCGTCCGGGTGTTCTCCAGGCTGTAGCCGTACTTCGGGGCAAGCTCCATGATCACGATCGCCACGTCCACCGCCCCCATCGCCGAAAGTTGGGCGTCCGTAAGCCGGGTCTGGGCGATGTCCCCCATGACCGCTATCCGGAGGTCGTCCAGGTCGAGGAGGTAGATGACGTCGGTCGGGGCGGCCGGATCGAAATCGTCCCCGTAATGCGAGGCGGCCACCGTGTAGATCGAGACGTCTTTCACCGTGAAGGATTCCAGGACGTAGCGGGACGTGCGGGCCTTCGTCCGGGAGTAGAACTCCGGGTCATTGTGGTCATGGTCCTTGTGGGTGGAGATGACGATGTCGGCCTCGATCCCCGGAAGGACCTGGTACGGATCCGCGACGATCACAGTGCCGGATTTCGAGACGATCAGGAAACTCGTCTGGTACAGGGCGTCCCGATTAACCCGGCTGATCATCGTTCGTCCCGGGACGCTGGCCATCAGCGTCCCGGCCAGGCTGCGGTCGGCGGCCTCTTGCTCCGCCCGGGCTTCGGCGTCCTTTCTCGTGGCGCTACCGGGCCCGCCTGCGCAGGCCGCGGCGAGCAGTACCGAACCCAGGATGGCGGCCCCGGGCCACATCTCGTTTATAAGGATCGACATGGCGGTTCCTTTTCTGGATTCTGTCGGATCAGGGCATTGTCGAACCGGGAGGTTTTTCTGTCAAGAATGGACCTGCGATTGATGAGTGGGTGCACGTGAAACCGCTTCGCGGTTTCACGGCGACGAAGCTGCGCTTCGTCGATCGCCCGGAACCGTTCGCCCAAGGCGGCGCACCTGCGGAAGTCGGCGGGAAGCGCCGGATATGGAACCATGCACGGCCCTGGGTTCCACAGGGCCGCGGGCGCTCCTCCCACAAGCAACGGCCGCCCCGTAGGGGGCGGCCGTTTGATCACTAGATCGTCAATGGTTTAGAACGGCCGCTCGGCGATGTACTTGTATTCCTTCCACCGGCGCTCGACCAGGGCCTTCTCCTTCGCGGCCAGGGCGTCCGCGCGGTCCTTGTCGGCGTCCCGGAGGGTCTTGAACCGCACCTCGTTGGCCATGAACAGGTCGATCTTGGAGGTGTCGGGCTCCTTGGAGTCCAGCTGGAAGGGATTCTTGCCCTCCGCGACCAGGCGCGGATCGTAGCGGTAGAGCGGCCAGATCCCGGCTTCCACGGAGAGCTTCTGCTGGTTCATGCCCTTCATCATGTCGATCCCGTGCATGGCGCAGTGGGAGTAGGCGATGATGATGGACGGGCCGTCGTAGCTCTCCGCCTCCCGGAAGGCCTTGATGGACTGGGCCATGTTGGCGCCCATGGCGATGCTGGCCACGTACACGTAGCCGTAGCTCATGGCGATCAGACCTAAGTCCTTCTTGCCGATGTCCTTGCCCGCCGCGGCGAACTTGGCCACCGCGCCGAAGGGCGTGGCCTTGGACATCTGGCCGCCGGTGTTGGAGTAGACCTCGGTGTCCATGACCAGGAGGTTCACGTTCCGGCCGGAGGCGATCACATGGTCCAGGCCGCCGAAGCCGATGTCGTAGGCCCAGCCGTCGCCGCCGAAGATCCACACGGAGCGGCGGATCAGGTGGTCCGCCACCGCGGAGAGGTCCGCGGCCCAGGCTTCCTTGACCTTGGCCAGGTCGGCCTTGAGCCGGGCCACGTCCGCCCGCTGGGCCTCGATGTCCGTGTCGTCCTTCTGGGGGTTGAAGAGGAGCTTGTTGGCCAGGCCGGGCTGGATGCCCTTGCCCTTGTACTCGGCCAGGATCTCCCGGGCGTAGGCGTTCAGCTTGTCCGCGTTCAGGCGCATGCCGTACCCGAACTCCGCGGCGTCCTCGAAGAGGGAGTTGGACCAGGCCGGTCCGCGTCCGTCGTCCCGGGTCGCGTAGGGAGTGGTGGGCAGGTTGCCGCCGTAGATGGAGGAGCAGCCCGTGGCGTTGGCGATGACGGACCGGTCCCCGAAGAGCTGGGTCATCAGCTTGATGTACGGGGTCTCTCCGCAGCCCGCGCAGGCGCCGGAGAACTCGAACAGGGGCTGGCGCATGGCGATGCCCTTGGGGGTGGACAGGTTGAGGAACTTGACGTCCGTGTTGGGGATCTTGAGGAAGTGCTCCCAGTTGGCGGCCTCGGCCTCCCGCAGGGGCAGCTGGGGCTCCAGGTTGATGGCCTTGCGCCCGGGGTTGGCCTTGTCCAGGACCGGGCAGATGTTCACGCAGGCGCCGCAGCCGGTGCAGTCCTCGGGGGCCACCTGGAGGGTGGCCTTCATACCCGCGAACTCCTTGCCCTTGGCGTCCACGGCCTTGAAGGTGGCCGGGGCCTTGACGGCGTACTTGGGCTCGTAGGCCTTGAGGCGGATGACCGCGTGGGGGCAGACCATGGTGCAGTTGCCGCACTGGATGCAGAGATCCTCGGCCCAGACGGGGATCTTCTCCGCGATGTTCCGCTTCTCGAACTTGGTGGTCCCGGTGGGGAAGGTCCCGTCCGCGGGCATCTGGCTGACCTTGAGGGCCGCGCCGCGGCCGGCGATGATCTCGCCCAGGACTTCCTTGACGAACTTGGGCGCGCTCGCCGGGACCGGGGGGGTCATCTTGAGCTTGCCCGCGGTCTTGGCCGGGTACTTGACCTCGTGGACTTCCTTGAGGGCCAGGTCGATGGCGTCCAGGTTTTTCTTGACCACGTCCGCGCCCTTCCGGGCATAGGTCTTCTCCGTGTACTTCTTGACCAGCTTGATGGCCTCCGCGGTGGGGAGGACGCCGGAGATCTTGAAGAAGGCGGTCTGCATGACCGTGTTGACCCGGTTGCCCATGCCCGCACGCTCGGCGATGTCCATCCCGTCGATCACGTAGAACTTGAGCTTCTTCTCGATGATGGTCTTCTGGACCTCCACGGGGATGTGGTCCCAGACCTTGTCCGCGGCGAAGGGGGAGTTGAGCAGGAAGACCCCGCCGGGCTTGGCGTACGCCAGGACGTCCAGTTTCTCGATGTAGCTGAACTTGTGGAGGGCCACGAAGTCGGCCTTGGAGATCAGGTAGGGCCTGCGGATGGGCTTGGGCCCGAAGCGCAGGTGGCTGACCGTGGAGGTGCCGGCCTTCTTGGAGTCGTACACGAAGTAGCCCTGCGCGAAGTAGTCCGTCTCGTCCCCGATGATCTTGATGGAGTTCTTGTTGGCCCCCACGGTTCCGTCGGAACCGAGGCCGATGAACACGCACTCCACGGTGCCCTGGGCGTCCAGGGTGAAGGAGTTGTCCACCACGAGGGAGGTGCCGGACACGTCGTCGTTGATGCCCACGGTGAAATGGTTCTTCGGCTCGGCCTTCTTGAGCTCGTCGAAGACGGCCTTGACCATGGCGGGGGTGAACTCCGCGGACCCGAGGCCGTAGCGGCCCCCGATGGTCTTGGGGTACTTCTTGAAGGGGGCCGTGCCGGCGGCCTGGGCTTCCCCGATGGCGGTGCGGACGTCCTCGTAGAGGGGCTCGCCGATGGATCCGGGCTCCTTGGTCCGGTCCAGGACGGCGATGGCCTGGACGGTGGCGGGCAGGGCCCGGATGAAGTGCTCGACGCTGAAGGGGCGGAAGAGCCGGACCTTGAGCAGGCCGACCTTCTGGCCCTTTTTGACCAGGTACTCGACGGTCTCCTCGATGGGCTCCACGCCGGATCCCATGGCGATGATGACCTGCTTGGCGTCCGGGGCGCCCACGTAGTCGAAGAGCTTGTAGGGCCGGCCGGTGATCTTGCCCAGCTTGTCCATGTACTTCTGGACCAGGCCGGGGACCGCGGCGTAGAGCTTGTTCAGGGTTTCCCGGCTGGTGAAGTAGACGTCCGGGTTCTGGCTGGAGCCTCGGAGGGCGGGCTTCTCGGGGTTGAGGCCCCGGGCGCGGTGGGCGCGGACGAACTTGGAGTCGATCATCTTCCGCATCACGTCCTGGGAGAGCTCCTCCACCTTCTGGACTTCGTGGGAAGTGCGGAAGCCGTCGAAGAAGTGCAGGAAGGGAACCCGGGCCTCCAGGGTGGCGGCGTGGGCCACCAGGGCCAGGTCCATGGCCTCCTGGACGTTGGCGGATCCGAGGAGGGCCCAGCCGGTCTGGCGGGCGGCCATGACGTCCTGGTGATCCCCGAAGATGGACAGGGCATGGGCTGCCACGGCTCGGGCTGCGATATGGAAGACAGCGGGGGTGGCCTCGCCGGCGATCTTGAACATGTTCGGGATCATGAGGAGCAGGCCCTGGCTGGCGGTGAAGGTGGTGGTCAGGGCTCCGGTGGTCAGGGAACCGTGGACGGCCCCCGCGGCTCCGGCTTCGGACTGGAGTTCCACGACCTGGGGGACGGTACCGAAGATGTTCTTGCGTCCCTGGGCGGAGAATTCGTCCGCGAGCTCTCCCATGTTGGAGGAGGGGGTGATCGGGTAGATCGCCACCACCTCGGAACAAGCGTGGGCTACATGGGCGGCGGCGGTATTGCCGTCGATCATGACCAGATTCTTCTTGGTGGGCATGTTGGATCCTCAGAGTAGGGGTGTGGGGCCGGCAACCGCCGGACCCACTTATAGTATGCCCTTTCGGGATTTATATCAAGCGGAGATCTTGGAATCTGCTTGTCAAATGATAAATCCGTATCTATAATTTTATACGATTTGACGATCACGCCCGAAATGGACTCTCGGACGCCCGGAGGAGCGGGCAGAGCGAGCCCTTTGCATCCGTCCGCTTAGGTTGTAGTATGGGGTGCCTCCGGGTTTTTGCCGGAGGACGTTCCATCGGTCGTACCCGGAGGGCTTCCATGAACAAACTGAGGTTCAAGGCCATCACCCGCATGGTTTCCATCAGCCTCGGCGCGGCCCTCCTCATGAGGGCCTTCCTGGCGCTCTACCTGGCCCGGGACGCGGCTTCCGTGCTGGACGGCCTGGGTTCCTTCGCCGCGATCGTGGGAATCCTGCTCGCCGCCTCGGCCCTCTGGATCTACGCCCTCATGGGACCCCTGGTCCGGGCCGCCGCCAAGGGCGCCTACGGGACCCCCCTGTCCCCGGAGGAGAAGGAGACCGCCGCCGCGGCCGGCTACCGCATCCCCACGGCGGTCACGGTCATCCTGGTCCTGGCCTTCCTCATCGGCCCCGTCATCTCCATGGGTATGAACGCCCTCTCCGGGACCGCCCGGTATACGGCGACGGAGACGGTCCTGATCGTGCTCCTCAATCTCTCCTTCGGGCTCATGGCCCGCACCCACATCACCGAGTCCCTGGAGGGAATCCTTTCCGAGGCGGTCAGGGCCCTGGGCATCCACGCCCTGCCCCCGGGGGCCCGGAAACGGGGGCTCCGGAACCGCCTGGTCCTGGCCGGGCTCTCGGGGGTCTTCCTGGCCCTCTTCCTCCTGGCGGTATCCGGCCTGGGCTACATCCGGAGCCTTTCCCGGGGCTTCCAGAACCCCGAGGCCTTCCAAACCCGGTACGCCGCGGAGACGGGCATCGTCGTGGTCCTGGTCCTGGCCTGGACCGCCTGGGTCATCGCCCGGCTGGCCCGGAACGTCGCCTCGGACATCGGGTCCGTGACAGGGCAGATCCTGACCATCGCGGAGGGACGGGGAGACCTGAGCCGAAAGGCCGACATCCACCGCACCGACGAGATCGGCTTCCTGGTGGAGGCCTTCAACCGCTTCCTGGCGGGCCTCGAAGCCCTGGTCGGCAAGGCCCGCGCCTCCGCCGAGGCGGTGCGCGCCTCCTCGGAGTCCCTGGCGGCCACCGCCGACGAGGCCACCCAGGCGGTGGGCAACATGGAGGGCTCCCTGGAGAACATGCGGGCCGCCGTGGATCGGCAGAACGCCGAGATCGGGGACACCGAGGGCACCATTGCCCGCATGATCGAGTCCATCGACGAGGTGGCCGCCCAGGTCAGCACCCAGGCGGGCTTCGTGGAGCAGAGCTCCGCGGCGGTGGCCGAGATGGCCGCCAACATCGGCTCGGTCTCCTCCGTGGCGGACCGGGCGGACGGGGTGGCCCGGAAGCTCAAGGAGGCGGCGGACGAGGGTGACTCTGCCCTGGCGGACTCCATGAAGGCCATCCAGGAGATCGACGAGTCCGCACGCTCGGTCCGGGAGACGGTCCTGGTCCTGTCCAAGATTGCGGCCCAGACCAACCTGCTGGCCATGAACGCGGCCATCGAGGCCGCCCACGCGGGCGAGGCCGGGAAGGGCTTCGCGGTGGTGGCCGCGGAGGTGCGGTCCCTGGCGGAGAACGCCGCGGCCAGCGCCAAGAACATCGCGGCCCTCATGAAGGAGATGAACGGCAAGGTGGAGCGGGGCTCCGCCCTGGCGGGCAAGGCCGGCGAGGCCTTCATGAGCATCCGGCAGGGGGTGGAGCAGACCACGGAGCTGGTGCGGACCGTCTCCTCCTCCATGGCGGAGCAGAAGTCCGGGGCCCAGGAGATCCTGGGCAGCGTCAACTCCCTGATCGAGGCCACCACGGCCATCCGGGACCTGACCGCGGAGCAGAAGGACAAGTCCAAGGGCATGGAGCAGGCCATGCTGCGCATCGTGGAGGCCTCGAACAACATCTTCGAGGCGGTCCAGGAGGAGACGGGGAGCACCCAGGCCCTGTCCCGGGTGGTGCGCACGGTACGGGAAGAGGCGGAAAACAACCGCGGCCACGTGGGGGACCTCGACGCCGCGGTATCCAAATTCAAGGTCGGAGAGGGAAGATGAATCGCATCACCGCAAAGCGCCTCCTGTCGGAGGACGTGTACCGCATCGAGGTGGAGGCGCCCGACATCGCCCGGGAGCGCAAGGCCGGGCAGTTCGTCATCGTGCAGGCCGACACGGAGTGGGGGGAGCGCATCCCCCTGACCATCGCGGACGCGGATCCCGGGAAGGGCTCCATCGTCCTGGTGTTCCAAGCCGTGGGGGCGTCCACCCACAAGCTGGCCCGGAAGGAGCCGGGGGACGAGATCGCCGTCCTGGGGCCCCTGGGCAACCCGACCCACATCGAGAACTTCGGCCACGCGGTCTGCGTGGGCGGAGGGATCGGCGTGGCGCCCCTCCACCCGATCGTCCAGGCCCTGAAGGCCGCGGGGAACCGCCTGACCGTCATCATGGGCGCCCGCACCAAGAGCCTCCTCATCATGGAGGAGGAGATGCGGGCCCTGGCGGACGACCTCGTCGTGGTGACCGACGACGGATCCTACGGCCGCAAGGCCCTGGTCACGGAGCCCCTCAAGGAGCTCTGCCAGCGGGAGCCCAAGCCCGACCTGGCGGTGGCCATCGGGCCGCCCGTCATGATGAAGTTCTGCGCCGAGACCACCCGCCCCTTCGGAGTGCATACCGTCGTGTCCCTGAACACCATCATGATCGACGGGACCGGGATGTGCGGGGGCTGCCGGGTATCCGTGGGCGGCGAGACCAAGTTCGTCTGCGTGGACGGACCGGAGTTCGACGGCCACAAGGTGGACTTCGACCAGATGATGCGCCGCCTAAGGGCCTACAAGTCCATCGAGGACGCCGCCCACGAGAGGTGCCACCTGGAGCTGGCCGCCGAGGAGCTGGCCGGGAAAAAGGCCGCCGAGGCCGCGAAGGGAGGCGCTCGATGATCCGCACCATGGAACAGCTCGCCTCCGAGGCCCGGGCCGTCTGGGCCGACATCTCGAGCCGGGAGCTGAAGCCCAAAGACCGCCTGGCCATCCCCGTCCAGGACATGCCCTGCCAGGATCCCGTGGAGCGGGGCCGCAACATGAACGAAGTGGCCCTGGGTTACACGGAGGAGCAGGCCCGGGTGGAGGCCTCCCGGTGCATCCAGTGCAAGAACGCCCCCTGCATCGCGGGCTGCCCGGTGCGGATCGACATCCCCGGCTTCATCGGCAAGGTCCGGGACGGGGACTACGCCTCCGCCGCGGCCATCATCAAACGGACCAACCTCCTGCCCTCCATCTGCGGCCGCGTCTGTCCCCAGGAGGTCCAGTGCCAGCTTCCCTGCACCCTGGGCAAGTCCCTGGGCGGGGTGGACAAGGCGGTGCAGATCGGGCGCCTGGAGCGCTTCGTGGCGGACCGGGAGGCCCGGGATGGAACGGCCCGGGCTCCCGAGATCGCCCCGGACACGGGCAAGAAAGTGGCCGTGATCGGCTCAGGACCCGCGGGCCTGACCGTGGCCGCGGACGTGCGCAGGGCGGGCCATACGGTCACCATCTTCGAGGCTTTCCAGAAGCCGGGCGGGGTCATGGTCTACGGGATCCCCGAGTTCCGGCTGCCCAAGGCCATCGTCCAGTCCGAGGCCAAGGCCCTGGAGGCCCTGGGGGTCGAGTTCAAGCTCAACTTCCTGGTCGGCCGCACCCGGCCCCTCATGTCCCTGCTGTCCGAGGACGGCTTCGACGCGGCCTTCGTGGGGGTGGGGGCGGGACTTCCCAAGTTCATGGAAATCCCCGGGGAGAACCTGGTGGGGGTGTTCAGCGCCAACGAGTACCTGACCCGGGCCAACCTGATGAAGGCCTACGACCGGAGCCGGGCCTACACCCCCATCTACCCCTCCCGCCGCGTGGCCGTCCTGGGGGGCGGCAACGTGGCCATGGACTCCGCCCGCATGGCCCTGCGCCTGGGGGCCGAGGAGGTCCGGGTGCTCTACCGCCGCACACGGGAGGAGATGCCCGCCCGGGCCGAGGAGGTGGAGCACGCCATGGAGGAGGGGATTCATTTCGACTTCCTCTCCAGCCCCGTGGAGATCCTGGCGGACTCCGAGGGGAAGGCCGCGGGGCTCCGGGTCCAGGCCTTCCGCCTGGGTGACCCGGATTCCTCCGGACGCCGTTCCCCCGTGGCCATCCCCGGAGCGATCACCGAGGTGCCCTTCGACACCGTCATCGTGGCCATCGGCAACGAGTCCAACCCCCTCCTGGCGCGCACGACCCCCGGGCTGGTGGTGGACAAGAAAGGCCGGGTCATCGTGGACGAGGCGCAGAAGAGCTCGGTGGACCGGGTCTACGCGGGGGGCGACATCGTCCTGGGGGCCGCCACGGTCATCCTGGCCATGGGAGAGGGCCGCAAGGCCGCGGCATCCATCAACGGGATCCTGTCGAACCATCAGGGCTAGCTTGCCGCGGCGGGGGCATTTAAGGGATAATCGGGGCGCAGTCCGGAGGATTCCATGCGCCCCAGATACCGAGCCCTAGCCCCGATCTTCCTGGTCCTCCTGGCCGCGGCCGCCTCGGCCGCCCAGGATGCCGTCCCGCAGCCGGAGCCCCAGCCTCCCGCGCCGGCGCCCGCCGCGCCCGCGGCTCCGGCCGCGCCGGTTCCCGCCCCGTCCTTCTCGCCGGCTCCGGCTCCGATCCCTTCCCGGGTGGACGCCCTGGAGCTCTATCGCCAGGGCCGGAACCTTGAATCCGCGGGACGGACCGCGGAAGCCCAGGCGCGGTACCGGGAGGCCGTGGCCGCCTGCGACCGGGAGCTCGCCGCCGATCCGGCCCGCATGGACGCCTACGCGGTCAAGAGCTGGTCCCTCTTCCGCCTGGACCGGTTCCGGGAGGTCGTGGACACGGCCACGGCGGGCCTGAAGGTCCGCTACGATCCCCGGCTGTCCGAGGTGATGGGGGAGGCCTACTTCCACCTGGGCAACAACGAGCTGGCCCTGAAGAACCTGCAAAGGTACATCGAGAACGTCGGGGAATTCGGAGACCGGGTGTCCACGGCCTATTTCTACATGGGCGAGGTCTACCAGCGTCTCAAGAAGTTCGACCACGCGGACATCGCCTATGCCCTGGCGGTGCACCGGGACCCCTCCATGTCCCGCTGGTGGTTCCGCTACGGCCAGGCGGTGGAGGCCCTCTCGGACTATCGCAGGGCCGCGGACCTCTACGCCCGGGCCCTCAAGCTCTCCCCGGAGATGAAGGAAGCCTCGGACGCCCTGGCCCGGGTCCGTTCCCGGATATAAACGAAGCCTGCGCACCGTGATAGTTGCCGAAAGCTTTCCGGAATGAACCACGGAGTGCACGGAGATCACGGAGAAAGACAGAGATCAGTCAAAGAAATTTCTCTGGATTAACAGTATGAAGGCCGGATGAACAGGATACGGGTGGAAGTGAATTCTCCAAGATCTTGATCCCGTCCATCGTTCTTCCATCTTGTTTATCCTGTCTCTCTTCGTGATTTAGCCGCGCTATCTTTTCCCCTCCGTGTCCTTCGTGCTCTCCGTGGTGAATCCTGAAATCGTTTTACAGTAAACTGACCGGATCCACGTCCGTCTCCAGGCGGCAGTCCGGGGGCGGCTCGAACTCCCGCACCAACCGGGAGACCGATCTGTGGAGGCCCCCCATGGTGGGCGCACGGAGGACCACGTGGAGCCGGAAGGTCCCGGCCATGGAGGAGATGGGGCATTCCGCGGGACCCAGGATCTCCGCGTCCGCGGGAAGGCTCCGGGCGGCCGCCTCGGCGAAAGCCCGGGCCCCCTCCCAGGCGCGGTCGGCCTTCCGGGACCGGAACACCACCCGGATGATCCGGGAGAAGGGAGGGAAGCCCAGCTCCCGGCGGGCCGCCAGTTCGGCGGCGTAGAAGCCCTCCACGTCCTGGGCCGCCGCGTAGCGCATCGTGGGCGACTCGGGGCGGAAGGTCTGCAGGATCACCCGGCCGTCCGGGGAGAACCGGCCCGCCCGGCCCGCCACCTGTACGACCAGGGAGAAGGTCCTCTCCGCGGCCCGGAAGTCCGGGAGGTTCAGGGAGGTGTCCGCCAGGACGATGCCCACGAGCTTCACCCCCGGGAAATTGAGCCCCTTGGCTACCATCTGGGTTCCCAAAAGGACGTCGATCCTCCCGTCCCGGAAGGAGTCCAGGATCCGGTCCAGCTCCCCCTTCCGGGCCGCGGTGTCCGCGTCCAGCCGGGCCGAGGAGAGGCCCGGGAACCTGGCGGCCAGTTCCTCCTCCACCCGCTCGGTGCCGAAGCCCGCCCAGCCCACGTCCAGGGACCCGCATTCCAGGCAGGCCCGGGGAGGCGCCTCGGAATAGCCGCAGTAGTGGCACAAGAGGCGGTTCCGGTCCTTGTGGTAGGTGAGCCCCACGGAGCAGTGGCGGCAGCGGATCTCGGCCCCGCAGGACCGGCAGCGGAAGAAGTACGAAAAGCCCCGGCGGTTCAGGAAGAGGATGCTCTGGCCGCCCTCGGCCTTGACCCGGGCGAGCTCCGCGGCCAGGCGGCGGGACAGGGCCCCCTCCTCGCCCCGCATGTCCACGACCTCCACGACCGGAGGCGCCCCGCCTGCCAGGCGCCGGGTGAGGTCCAGCCGCTCCAGGGTCCCCTCGGCCATGAGGCTCCAGGCCTCCGCGGAGGGAGTGGCGGAACCCAGGACCAGCCGGGCCCCCTCGTCGGCGCAACGCTTCATGGCCACCTGCCGGGCGTGGTAGCGGGGGGAGGATCCGGACTTGTAGGAGCCCTCGTGCTCCTCGTCGATCACCACCAGGCCCAGGTTGGCGACGGGGGCAAAGACCGCGCTGCGGGCGCCCACCACCACGTCGGCCCGCCCGGAAAGGATCCGCCTCCATTCCGAAAGGCGCCGGGAGGGGGAGAGCCCCGAGTGGAGGACCGCGCAGCGGTCCCCGAAACGGCGGGACACGGCGTCCACGACCTGCTTGGTCAGTGCTATCTCCGGGACCAGGTAGAGGACCCCCCGGCCTTCCTTGAGGGTGGCCTCCGCGGCCTGCAGGAAGACCTCGGTCTTCCCGGACCCGGTGGTGCCGTACAGGTATTTCCGTCCCGCCCGGTCCGCCAGGATCCGGGCCAGCCCCGCCTCCTGCTCCGCGGAGAGGGCCAGGGGTTCGCCCATCGGGGGATAGTCCTCGAAGGGCGGGGATGCCTCCGAGGGCTCCCGGCGGCCCGAGGGGAGCATGGCCGCCAGGGCCTCGCCCCGGGAACAGAGGTACATCCCCGCCAGCCAGGAGGCCAGCTCGGGGGTCCGGGGCCCGAAGAGGGGCTCGGAATCCAGGACCCGCAGCACGGGTTTGACGGCGGATTCCCCCAGGCCCTCGGGGAGCGAGGGAGTCTCTCCGACCACCCAGCCCACGGCTTTCCGGGTCCCCAGGAGGGCCTCCACCCTGCAGCCCACCCGGGCGGGCGGTTCCGGGAGCCGGCGGTACGTGAAGGCCCGGTCCAGGGGGATGGGGAAGACTACCTCGACGAAGGGCGAGCTCTCCGCGGCGGGAATCCCGGGAACCGGGGTCTCCGGGTTCACGGCGCCGTTCCGCCGTCCAGGAAGGCCCGGAGCCGTTTGAGGTCCTCCCAGGCGGGGCGCTTCAGGGTCTCGTCCCGGAGTATCGCGCTGGGGTGGTAGGTCACCAGGACGGGGACTCCCCGGCGATCGTGGAAGGCGCCCCGGAGGGCGGCCACGCCGCGCTCGCTCTTGAGCAGGGTCTGGGCCGCGGTCCTGCCCAGGGCCAGGATCGCCTTCGGCCGCAGGAAGCGGATCTGGCGCTCCAGGTAGGGCAGGCAGGCTTCCCGCTCGTCCGGGGCGGGATCCCGGTTCATGGGGGGGCGGCACTTCACGACGTTGGCGATGTAGCAGTTCCGCCCCCGGTCCAGGTCCACCGCGGCCAGCATCTTGTCCAGGAGCTTCCCGGCGGGTCCCACGAAGGGCCGGCCCTGCTTGTCCTCCTCCTCCCCGGGGCCCTCACCCACGACCAGGACCTCGGGGGTCAGGACCCCCTCCCCGAAGGCGGCGCACCTGCGGTTCAGGGCCAGCCGGCACTTGGCGCAGCGGAGCACCTCGTTCTGGATGTTCTCCAGGGTTTCCGGGTAGAAGGGATCGTCCAGCCACTCCGGTCCCCGGCGTTTGCCGGAGCCGGTCTCGGGGGGCGGGGGGACCCGGAATACCGGTTCGGGCCGCTGTCTGCGGCATCCCAGGGAGAGCCAGTCCGAGAGGAGTTCCAGACGGGTGTTGAGTTCCGCGCGGTCGGTCGGGTCCATGGGGGGGATTGTATCGTGCGGGGCCGGGAACCGCTAGGGCGAGAGCATCACCTGCAGGATCTGCAGGATGGGAAAGGCGATGCAGACGATGATGAAGACGATCTCCAGGACGAGCATGGTACGCTCGCTCTTGTCGCTCTTGACGATCTCGTAGACGTTCTGGAGGGCTCCCAGGCGTCGCTCCACGCTCCGGGTCCAGCCTTCCACGCTGAAGACGCGCCCCAGGTGGACGTAGATCTGGCCCAGGAAGTAGTCCCCGATGATCTTGGCGGAGTTCTCCAGGTTCTCCAGGATGAAGAGGGCCTCCAGCCGGAGCCCCTGGAGGCGGGCGAACTTGGCGGGCAGGGCCCGGATGCGGGCCTTGCGGCCCCGCCGGCCCCGGCTCTGGGAGTAGAAGGCGCGAAGGTCCTTCTCCGCGTCCTCCAGCCAGTGGTCCAGGAGGCGGTCCAGGACCCGGAGCTCCAGGAGCTGGTAGTTGGCGTGCTCCGCGATCAGGAGGATGTCCTCCCAGTCCCGGGACCGATCCAGGATGACGCAGTGGTCCAGGTCGAAGATGGCCAGGTCCTCTGCGCCGTAGGAGAAGGGATTGGCCAGGGACTTCTTGACCTGGAGGTCGTGGAGGTCCTGGGGCTCCGGCTCGCCCTCCAGGAGGGACGCCAGGGCGCGGCCGTGCTTGGCCACGAAGGCGTCCGGGGTTCCCCGCCCCCAGTCGCACACGCAGTAGGCCGTGTAGGTTTCCCGCTCGGGCACCGGGTCCGGGCCGTCGTCCCGGGAGATCGCCGGGCCCAGGCGCTCGTGCAGGTCCCGGAACCGTTCCTCCAGGAACTGGTCCACCGTGCAGTCCCGGCCGCCCAGGAGGAAGGTCCTGCGCTCCAGGGCGTGGAGCTCCGAGAGCCCCGCGGTCAGGCGGATCCGGACCGAGAGGGAGATGACCCCCTCGTCGTAGAGCTTGGCCGTGGCCTCCGCCCCCTCGTAGGCCGCCGGGGACGGGGACCCGAAGGCGTCCTTCTCCAGGGAGACCCGGAGGGTCTTGGGCAGGGTGAGGGAGGCCGGGGTGTTCCGGCGCTTGACGGACTTGGAGTCCGTGCGGCTCGGCAGGACCGAAGCCGCCTTCTTGAGGTCGATGGCCCGGCCCACGTCGAACAGGACGAAGCGTACGTATTCCACCGCGAGCTTGGGCTCCCGGGAGGATGCCCGGCGTGCGGGAGGGGATACCGCGGCCCCCCTCGGCCGGGCCGGGCTCATTCGGACCGCACCTCCCGGCGCAGGAGCTCCCGGTTGGCGGCGCTCAGGATGAGGACCGTGTTGTTCGGGACCAGGTAGGGAGCCGAGAAGGGACCGCCGGGGTGCTGGGCCGTGAGGAGGACCGCCTTCTCCCCCGTGGGGTATTGGGCCGTGAGGGTGACCTTGAGCAGGTAGGGGAAGACCGAGAGGGTTTCCTCCAGCAGGCCGGCGACCATGCCCTTCTCCGGGGCGGGCCGGGACACCAGGACGCTGACCGGGGCGTCCGGGGCCACCAGGGAGCCCGGGGCGGGCATCTGGGAGACCACCAGGCCCGGACGCTCCCGGCCCTCGGGAGGCCGCATGGAGAAGGCGAAGGCGACCTCCGACTCCTCGATCTTCCGGATCGCCTCCGGGATGGACAGGCCCATGAGGTCCGGCACCCGGACCCGGGCCAGCTCCGGCCCCCGGCTGACCACGAACACCAGCTCCGTCAGGCCCGCGATCTCCGTGCCCGGGACCGGCTTCTGTTCCAGGATCGTCCCCGCCGGGGCCCGGTCGAAGATGTAGACCGGCGGTTCCCGGATGGCCAGGAGGGGCCGGGTGGAGGAGAAGAGTGTCTGCAGGTGGATCTTGACCTCGTCCAGGGTCTGGCCCACGTAGTTCTCCACCTGGTTGACCGCGGGTCCCCGGCTGACGGTCAGGTGGATGCGCCGCCCGGCCTTGACGATGGTGCCCGCGGGAGGCTTCTGCTCCAGGATCCGGCCCCGGTCCGTGGGGTTCGAGGAGAACCGCAGGGCGATCCGAGGGTAGAGTTCCTTCTCCTGGAGCTTGATCAGGGCCGTGGTTAGTTCCAGGTCCGTGACCTCGGGAACCATGGTCTGCTCCGCCCCCTGCAAGGCCAGGAAGAAGGCGATGAGGCCGGATACCGTCATGAGGACGATGATGCCCACCAGGGCCAGGAGGGTGAATTTGTGGGCGACGGGGTCCAGTTCTTCGAGGCGCTTGATGTCGATCGGCAGTTTCATGCTCGGTCCCGGATTCGAGGATTCGACCCTCGGCCCCGCACGGTACCGGATGTCAGTGGAAACGAGCCCCCACGAGGTCTCTCACGCCGTTCGCGAATTCCCGGAACGGCAGAGGTTTCTTCGTCTGGAGCTGGAGGCGCCGCAGGGCCAGGAGGCCGTTCCCCGTTTGTACCATTATTCCCCGAGACTTGTCTAGGGCGACCACGGTTCCGGGATCCCGTCGGCCCGCGGACCCGTTCCCCCCGGCGTCGAGGGCGCCCTCCGGGAAGGGCTCCGACTCCAGGAGGTTCACCCGCTGTCCCCGCAGCTCCGCGTAGGCCCCCGGCCAGGGATGGAAGGCCCGTATCCGGGCGTCGATGTCCGGGGCCGGAAGGGCCCAGTCCACGCGGCCGTCCTCCTTGCGCAACAGGGAGCAGTAGGTCGCCTGCCCCTCGTCCTGCTCCTCCTCCGTCGCCTCGCCCCGCTCGATGCGCTGGAGGACCGAGGCCAAAAGGTCGGCTCCCCGCTCGGCCATCAGGGCGGACAGGGTCTCCGTGGTCTCCCGGCCCGAGAGGGGCACGACTTCCCGGGCCAGGATAGCGCCGCGGTCCATCTCGAGGGCCAGGCGCTGGACCGTGACCCCCGTCTCGCTTTCGCGGTTCAGGATGGCCCAGGGGATGGGGGCGCAGCCCCGGTACCGGGGCAGGAGGGAAGGGTGGACGTTCACGCCCCCCCGGGGGAAGAGGGCCAGGAACTTCGGACCGAAGATCCGTCCGTAGGCGAAGCACGCCAGGATCTCCGGCTTCAGGGCCGCCGCCGCCTCCCGGGCCTCGGCTCCCAGCCTCTCGAAAGCCAGGATCGGGGTCTCCGGGATCAGGTCCGCCGCGGCCTCGGCCACGGGGGTCCGGACCGCACGGAGTCCCCGGCCTTTTGCCGCTTCCGGGTTGGTCAGGACCCCCACCACGTCGTGGTCCCGGACCACAGCCGCCAGGGCGGGCACGGCTATTTCGGGGCTTCCGGCGAACAGGACTCTCAAGGGCGCCTCACATCCGGATCCGGCGCTCGTACTGGGCCAGGACGCGCTTGCGCGCGGGTTCCGAGAGCCGGTCCACGAAGAGGATCCCGTTCAGGTGGTCCAGTTCGTGGAGGATGACCCGGGCCTCCAGGCCCTCCGCGTCCAGGTTGAAGGGACGGCCGCGCTCGTTCCAGGCCTGGATCCTCACCGCCTCGGGGCGCTTGAGCTTGGCGTAGACCCCGGGGATGGACAGGCAGCCCTCCTCCAGATCCGCCAGCTCCTGGGAGGTCAGTACGATCTCGGGGTTGATGAAGATCCGGGGGCGCTCGTCCACCTCCGTCACGAAGAGCCGGAGCCCCAGGTCCACCTGGGGGGCCGCCAGGCCGATACCCTTGCCGACCCGCATGGTTTCCAGCATCTCCCGTGCCAGGGACCGGATCTTGTCGTCGATATCCTTCACGGGCTCGGCGGTCCGGGTCAGGACCTCCCTGCCCAGGGTCACGATTTCCAGCATCCTCTTCCTCCGGGACGTCGCGGTTTCGTCACAGGGTTCGTGACACCCTGCGGAGCGCGTCCCCAGTTACATAGTACGAACGGAAGTCCCCGCGGTCAAACCGTCCCGCTCTAGCGGGACCGGACCGAGTCCGGCAGGATCACCCGGTCCCCGACCCGTACCCCGGCCCGGGAGAACCAGCCCTGCGGGACCTCCAGGGCGTACCGCACCGAGTACTGGGAGGGCACCGGGGCCAGGGACCGGGGTTCCATGTCCAGGATCTCCCGGATGGTCCCGTCCGAGGAGATGTAGGCTATGGAGAGGGGCACCAGGGTGTTCTTCATCCAGAAGGAGAGACGCTCGTCCGTGTCGAAGACGAAGAGCATCCCGGCGCCGTCCGGAAGGGCCTTGCGGAACATGAGGCCCAGTTCCCGTTCCCCGGGGGTCCGGGCGATCTCCGCCGTGACCTGGGCGGGGCCGACGGTCAACCGCTCGGTCCGGAGGGGCGGGTTGCCCTTCTGGGCCGCGCAGGACGACAGGGCCAGAAGCCCGGCCGCCAGGACCGCCAGGATCGATTTAGGGTTTCTCATCCCACGCCTCCGTGCTTTCCGAGCTCGACCTTCCGGCCGCGCCCGGTCAAAAAAAAGGCCTTGAAGGCGTACCCTCAAGGCCGTGTTCGCGTGCCTATGGATGCAAGGCCGCTTCCGGGTCCCGGATCAGTACTTGCCGTCCCGGGACTTGCGCGTTTTCTTCATCAGCTTGCGCTGGAGGGCCTTCTGCTTGCGGTTCTTGATGAGGGAGGGCTTCTCGAAGAACTCCCGCTTCTTCCATTCGCGGATGATGCCTTCCTTCTCGACCATGCGCTTGAAGCGCTTGATGGCCTTCTCGAGGGGCTCGCTGTCGTCGACGATGATCTGGCTCGTGGGAATCACCTCCCTTCCTTGTAGAATGCGGAGATTGTACCGGCCCGGTCCGGGAAGGTCAAGGTCCGGCAGGGAAGACGGCGAAGGCCGGCGTCTCGGGGTCGCAGGCGACGCCCCGGACCCGGAGCTCCCAGTGCAGGTGGGGTCCCGTGGCCAAGCCCGTGGAACCGACCGTCCCCAGCCGGGCTCCCCGCTCCAGGACCGCTCCCGGGGCGACGGAAAGTGAATCCAGGTGCATGTAGACGGTGTAGACTCCGGGGAGGTGCTCCAGGACCACCGTCTTGCCCGTGACCTCGCGGTCCGCGGCCAGGACCACCCGGCCCCGGCCCGCGGCGACGACCGGGGTTCCCGTGGGCGCCGCGAAGTCGATCCCCGCGTGGACCGCGGAGGCCGTCCCCCCCGTGGCGTAAAGGTAGCGGCGCCGATCCCCGAAACGGCTGGTCCTGCGGTCCGAGGCCACGGGCCGAAGGAAGGGTCCGTCCAGCCAGATTCCGTCCGGATCGACGCGGCCCAGGATATCCGCGTAGACCCGGGCTTCCTCGTCCTTCCGGGGGCTGGGCTCCACCCGCAGGGTCGTAAGGTTCGTGGAGAGGGGGATGTCCTCGGCCAGGAAGTCCCGGGGACGTACGGTCACCGAGTGCCGGGAGAGGGCGGGCAGGATTCCGGGGCCGCCGGGGATTTCGACGGTGTAGATCCCCGCCGGGGCGTCCGTCGGAAGGCCGAACACGAAGGCCGTCCGGCCCGGCTCCGGACCCAGGCGGAAGCCGGCGGCCCGCTGAAGGACCGTCCCCGCCGGGGACTTCAGGACCGCCTCGCCCGCGGGCGTCCCGGATTCCGGCCGGGGAAGCCGGACCAGCAGGACATCCCCCGGCCGGATCTCGGCGGGGAGCGCCGGGAGGGGGATCGCGGCGGGAGCCGGGGCCTCCTGCGGGGAAACCGGTTGGGCCGCCTGCGGGGAAACCGGTTGGGCCGCCTGCGGAATCGCGGGCGGGACCGCGTCGGGGGCGGGGGCCGGCGGGTTAGCCCCGGCGTCCTGGGCCGCGGACGCGCAGAGCAGGGCCAGGGAGAGCAGGGCGGAAAGGAACCGTCGCATACCGGGACTCTACCCCGTTCCGAGGGACCGGGACAAGCGGTCGGATCCGCCGGGCTTGCCCTAGTCGAAGAGGCGGTGTACCCTCGAGTCATGGAACTGCCCTTCACCCTTACGGAAACCCGGGACGGACGTCTCCGGTACGGGATCGCCCTCGGGTACCGGGTCCTGGCGGCGCTCATCTTCGGGATCCTGTCCTGGACCCTGTATGCCCAGGCCGAGGCCCCTTCCGTCGTGGCCTGGCTGCTCCTGGCCCTTTCCGCCTTCGGGGTACTGTACGAGGAGCGGTGGATTTTCGGACCCGCCGGGGCGGAGCACGCCGTGGGGATCCTCTTCGCGGCGCGCACTCTCCGGCTGGACCGGGAAGCCCTGGAAGCCCTCCGTCTGGTACCCCATGTCCACGGTACCGTGCCGGGCTCGGAGGACGAGGGCCGGGAAAACGCCCGCGCGCTTTCGGGGGAGCGGGACGCGGATCCCGACGGCCGGAAGAAATCTCTGTGGAAACGTCCGTATCTCATTCTCGTCCTGGCGGCCCGGGACGGCTCGGAATACGCCGTGGACAAGGTCCCTGCCCGGAACCGGGATCGGATCCTGGGGTACGCCCGCAGGATCGCGGAGCGGACCGGACTCGAACTGAGATCCTGAAGGCGACGAAGGCCGCTTTCGCGGCCTTCGTCGATTTTCTTAAACTCCGGTCCCTCCGACCGGTTAAAATCCGTCAATCCGGTTCGTGGCTTCGGGCGCTAAGCGCCCGAAGGCAACGAAGGGGCGCCTTTGCGCCCCTTCGTCGACTCTTCTAACTCCAGCGCGGATCATACCGCACCTGAGTTTACGACTCAATCCGGTTCGTGATAGAGGAAGCAAGCTACCTGGTGGTCGGGACCGGAGTCCTTCAGGCGCGGGAGGTTGTCCCGGCACTTGTCCATCCGCTTGGAGCAGCGGTCGTAGAAGTAGCAGCCCGTCCGGGCCTTGTCCGGGGACGGCACGTCGCCGGTCAGGATGATCCGTTGGCGCTTCCGCTCGATCTTGGGATCCGGGATGGGGGCCGCGGACAGGAGGGCCTGGGTGTAGGGGTGCATCGGCGACTTGTACAGCTCGCTCGACTTGGCGGTCTCCACGATCACCCCCAGGTACATGACCGCCACCCGGTCGGAGATGTACTGGATCACCGACAGGTCGTGGGCGATGAACAGGTACGTGAGGCCGAACTCTTCCTGCAGGTCCTTGAAGAGGTTCAGGATCTGGGCCTGGATGGAGACGTCCAGGGCGGAGACGGGCTCGTCGCAGAGCACCAGCTCGGGCTTGAGGGCCAGGGCTCGGGCGATCCCGATGCGCTGGCGCTGTCCGCCGGAGAACTCGTGGGGGTAGCGGTTCTTGAAGAACCGGGAAAGCCCGACGCGCTCCATGAGCTGTTCCGCCCGGGCGTCCATCTCCTTGTCCGAGATGTCTAAAAGGCCCCTCTGCTTGAAGATGCGCAGGGGCTCCGCGATGATGGATCCCGTGGTCATGCGGGGGTTCAGGGAGGCGTAGGGGTCCTGGAACACCACCTGCATGTTCTTGCGGGCTGCCAGGAGGTCCTGCTTCGAGGCCTTCGTGAGTTCCTGGCCCTTCAGCACCACCTCCCCGGCGGTGGGCTTGTACAGCTGGGCTATGGCGCGCAGGGTGGTGGACTTGCCGCAGCCGGACTCGCCGACCAGGCCGAGGGTTTCCCCCTTGCGGATCGAGAAGTCCACCCCGTCCACGGCGTAGATGAAGCCCTTCTTCCGGTTCCAGAGGAAACCCTGGTGGGTGGGGAAGTGCATCTTGAGGCCCCGGACCTCCAGCAGGTTGTTGTCGTTCATGCTATTTCCCCTCCGAGTAAAGCCAGCAGGCCACGTTGCGCCCCTTCGACAGCTCCGCCGTCGCGGGATACTTGATCTTGCAGATGTCCAGGGCCCTGTCGCAGCGGGGGTAGAAGGGACAGCAGTCCGGCAGGTTGATCACGTTGGGCGGCTGGCCCTTGATGGAGAAGAGCCTCTGCTGGGTGGCCTTGTCCAGGCGCGGCACGCTCTTGATGAGCCCCTGGGTGTAGGGGTGTTTCGGGTCCCCGAAGATCTCGTCCGCGGTGCCCCGTTCCACGATGCGGCCCGCGTACATGACGTTGATGTTGTCGCACATCCCCGCCACCACCCCCAGGGAGTGGGTGATCAGGATGACCGCCGTGCCCAACCGGGCCGTAAGGTCCTTGATCAGCTCCAGGATCTGGGCCTGGATGGTCACGTCCAGGGCCGTGGTGGGCTCGTCGGCGATCAGGACCTCGGGGTTGCAGGACAGGGCCATGGCGATCATGACCCGCTGGCGCATGCCGCCGGAAAACTGGTGGGGATAGCTGTCGATCCGCTTCTCCGGGGAGGGGATGCCCGCGAGCTTGAGCATCTCGATGGACTTGTCCTTGGCGTCCTTCTTGTTCATCCCCTGGTGAAGCACGATGGTCTCGATCATCTGGGTCGAGATCCGGAGGAAGGGGTTCAAGCTGGTCATGGGGTCCTGGAAGATCATGGAGATCTTGTTGCCCCGGATCGTCCGGATCTCGTCGTCCGGCATCTTGAGGAGGTCCTTGCCCTGGAAGAGGACCTCGCCCCCCGCGATGCGCCCCGGCGGCACGGGAATCAGCTTCATGACCGCCAGGTTGGTCACGCTCTTGCCGGAACCGGATTCGCCCACGATCCCCAGGGTCTCGCCCTTGCGCAGGTCGAAGGACACCCCGTCCACGGCCTTGAGGAGCCCCTCGTCGAGCTTGAAATATGTCTTCAGGTCCTTGACCTGCAGGATGACGTCATCGGTCATTCGGTTCTCTCCTTGGGGTGTTAGCCCCGGTTTTTGCTCTGGGGATCCAACGCGTCCCGCAGGCCGTCGCCCAGGAAGTTCATGCAGAACAGGAACACCGTCATGGAGATGGCGGGCACGAAGAGCTGCCACGCGCGGAGCTCCATCCCCCGCACCCCCTCGCTGACCAGGGTGCCCCAGGAGGCCTGGGGGGCGGAGACTCCCAGGCCCAGGAAGGAGAGGAAGCTCTCCTGCATGATGAAGCTGGGCATGAGGAGGGTGGAGAAGACGATGATCACCCCGAGGGTGTTGGGAAGGAGGTGCCGGAAGATGATGCGGGGTGTGCCGGCGCCCATGGAGCGGGCGGCTTCCACGAACT
Source organism: Spirochaetota bacterium (assembly GCA_022703505.1). Classification (GTDB taxonomy): domain Bacteria; phylum Spirochaetota; class Spirochaetia; order Treponematales; family UBA12059; genus JAAYUR01. Next base: position 556,799 of record JAKLDN010000002.1, read on the forward strand.
CGCTGTTCTTGAGGCTGATGATCTGACCCCGTACCACCCGGGAGATGGTGAGCCAGGAGATGAGGGCGATGGCCACGAAGAGGATGACGATGCTCCCCCGGCCCTTATCCCCCACCATGGACATAATGATGATGACCACCAGCATGTAGGGCAGGGAGTACATGATGTCCACGAAGCGCATCAGGAAGTTATCGATCGCTCCGCCCACATACCCCGAGATCGACCCGATCAGGATGCCGATCAGCACCGCCGTCAGGGTTCCCACGATCCCGATCATGATGGAGATCCGGCCTCCGTAGATGGTCCGGGCCAGCATGTCCCGTCCCAGGTCGTCGGTGCCCAGAATATATACCTTGGAGTGCTGGGGATCCGTATGGATCGATCCCCGGAGAGCCTCGACCTCGGCCTTGGATCGCTCCAATTCATCCACGACGGAGTCCGAGTAGGTCGGCCCGTAGTAGGTGTCGTCCGCTTCCTCCGTCACTTCCTCGAGGGCTGCCTCCCCCTCGTCCACCTCGCCGTCGTCGAACTCGATCTCCGCCGCCGGGGCGAAATCGAAGCCCGTGGCCATGTTATAGGTGCTGTTGGAATCCTCCTCACGGGAGGCCAGGTTTTCCTCCAGCTGGGCGATGCGGAGCTCCAGGCTCTCGATCACCAGTTCCCCGGCCGGTCGGAACGAGGGGCGCAGGTTCTGGTGGGAGATGATCTGCTCCGTGTAGCTGTGCAGAATGCCCGCGGATTGCAGGAGGGGAGCGGAGAGCGCCAGGAGGAAGTAGAATCCGACGACCCAGAGGGCCAGGACGGCCATCTTGTTCCTTCGGAGCCGCTTCCACGCGTCCGCCCAAAGGGAGACGGGCTTGACATACTGGTTGAATTCGTTGACCGCGTCTTGGGTCGTATCGATATTGGCCATAAGGGCTCCTACTTGTACGAGATCCGCGGATCGAGCAATCCGTAGACGAGGTCTACCACCAGGTTCGCGGTGATCAGCAGAAGGGAGTAGACGATGACATCGGCCATGATCATGGTGTAGTCCCGGTTGATGGCGGCCTGCACGAAGGGCCGGCCGAGGCCGGGGACCACGAAGACCGCCTCGACCACCACGGACCCGGTCACGATGCCCGAAAGCGCCGGCCCCAGGTAGGTCACTACGGGAAGGAGGGCCCCTTTCAGGACGTGCTTGACGATGACCACGGATTCCTTGAGGCCCTTGGCCCGGGCGGTGCGGATGTAGTCGGACCGGAGGACCTCCAGGACCGAGGCCCGGGAGAGCCGGGCGATGTAGGCGAAATAGGGGAAGGAGAGGGTCACCGCCGGCAGGATGATTGCTTTCAATCCGTGATCCGATAGCCATTGGCCCGGCGGCAGCCATTTCAGCCAGATCGCGAAGACCATCTGAAGAATGGGTCCCATCACGAACAGGGGGACGGAAATTCCCACGACGGCCACGGACATGGCGGTATAGTCGGGCCATTTGTTTTGTTTCAAGGCGGAGACGATGCCCACGTTCACGCCCAGGATCACGGCCAGGGAGAGGGCCGTAAGGCCTAAGGCAGTGGAGACCGGAAGGGTGGTGTCGATCATCTCGTTCACCGACCGGTCCCGGTACCGCAGGGAGGGGCCGAAGTCCCAGCGGATGACGTCCCCTAGGTACCGGAGATACTGCTTCGGCAGGGGTTCGTCCATGTGGTACCGCTTCAGGATGTTCTGCAGGATGGCTTCCGGCAGGTCCCGCTCCCGGGCGAAGGGGCCTCCGGGAGCCAGCCGGATCAGGAAGAAGCTGAGCGTCACGATGATGAACATTGTCGGGACGAGGCTCAGCAGGCGCCGAATGAAGAATCGTGCCATTCGGGTGCACTCCTTGTGGTTAACGCCGGATGGGCTCGGGTTCCTCGGCCGGCGTCGGAATCGGGGGATAAAAAAAGCGGAGTACACTCTCGTGTACTCCGCTTGTTTCGTCGGATTATAACCCTATCTTCGCGATACGGCTAGTATCCTTCGATCTCCGGCCTTACTTCCGGTAGATGTACTTCCAGGGGTGGCTTCCCAGGGGGTTCAGGTACCAGCCGCCCCACTTGGACAGGTCGATCAGGTTGTTCGTGACGTAGAAGTAGATCGGCATGATCGCGTGGTCCTTCATGATGAGGACATCTTCCGCCTGCATGAGGGTCTTCATGCGGGTCGCGCCGGACTGGGTGCGGGCCTTGAAGATCAGGTCCGTGTACTCCTTGCTGTTGTACAGGCCGTCGTTCTGGGTTCCGCCGATGATCCACATGTCCGAGAAGGTGGACGGATCCAGGTAGTCGCCGATCCAGCCGGCCCGGGCGATGTCGAAGTCGTGGCTCTGGGAGCGGGTGTCCAGGTAGGTGCTCCATTCCTGGTTGATCAGGGTGACGGTGATCCCCAGGTTGCGCTTCCACTCCTCCTGGATGAAGGCCGCGATCCGCTGGTGGCCGGAGCTGGTGTTGTACAGGATCTGGAAGGTCGGGAAGCCCTTGCCGTCCGGGTAGCCGGCTTCGGCCAGGAGCTTCTTGGCCTGCTCGATGTTGTAGCCCAGGCCGGCGGGGGGCTTGAAGCCCGCGCTGGCGGGAACGAAGGTGAAGGCCGGGATCTGCCCGCCCTTGGTGACCTTGTCCACCAGGGCCTGGCGGTCGAAGGCCATGGACAGGGCCTTGCGGACCTTCGGGTCGTCCAGGGGCTTCCGGGTTACGTTATAGATGTAGTAGTAGGTCCCGTAGTACGGGGCGTTCTGGTAGTCCTTCCGGAGCTTGATCTCGTCCATGAGCTCGAGGGGGACCGCGTCGAGCCAGTCGACCTTCCCGGCCTTGTACATCTGGTAGGAGGTGGACAGGTCGTCGATCGGCAGGAGGGTGATCTTCTGGAGCTTGACGGTCTTGGCGTCCCAGTACTTGGGGTTCGGCACGAAGACCAGGCGCTCCTGGGGCTTCCACTCCTGGAGGAGGAAGGGGCCGTTGCCGACGAAGTTGCCCGGCTTGACCCAGTCCAGGCCGTGCTTCTTCACGGCGTGCATGGGGACCGCGGCGAAGGCGTAATGGGCCACCATGTCGGGGAAGTGGGGGGTCGGGCCGACCAGCTTCACCTCGAAGGTCGAGTCGTCCACGGCGCGGATCTTGAGGGCCTCGGGGCCGGCCTTGCCGGTGTTGTAGGCCTCGGCTCCCTCGACGACATACAGGAGGTCGGCGTACTGGGCGGCTTCCTTCGGGTCGAGCTTGCGAATCCAGGACTCCACGAAGTCCTTGGCCGTGATCGGGGTCCCGTCGGACCAGACGGCCTTCCGGAGCTTGAAGGTGACGGTCTTCAGGTCCTTGGAGAAGGTCCACTTCTCCGCGACGCCAGGTACGGCCCGGCTGGTCTTGGGATCGTGGGTCGTGAGGCCCTCGAACAAGGCCATGTAGATCCGGTGCTCGGGCACGCCTTCGATGTGGTGCGGGTCGAGCGTCTGGGGCTCGGCACCGTTGTTCATGATGATCTCCTGGCCCTTGCTCTGGGCGCCGACGATCCCGGCTACCGCGAGCAACGCGAGCATAACCAACAGAACACGTTTCATTCATGCCTCCTTATGGCATTAGAAAGAGTGGGTATATTGTACGCTCACCGTCCTGAAATGACAACTTTTTTTTCAAGCCCCGGAGTCCGGATTCGGAAATCTTGCCGGCTTTATAGTAAATCCTTCCTGCCCTGGGATTTAAGTCTCTCCACGGCCTCCCGGACCAGCTGGGAGGACCCCTTTTTCAGCACCAGGGCGGCCCCGTTCCGGATGACCACGACCAGGTCCGAGACCCCGCAGAGGGCCACGGGGATGTCGGAGTCGACGTAGCAGGCCTCGGATTCGACCGCCACGGCGTTGCCGGAGCCCCCGGGGAAGAGCCGGGCCATCTCGTCCCAGGATCCCACGTCCTCCCAGGTGAAGGAGGCCGGGACCAGGGCCACGGAGGCGCACTTCTCGCTGACCGCGTAGTCCAGGGAGACCGAGGGAGCCCGTTCGTAGGCTTCCTCGAGGCCTTCCCAGGCCTCCACGATCCGGACGCCCCCCCGCTCGGCCTCCCGGGGGCGGTCGATCAGGGAGTCGAAGGCCCGGGCCACCTCCGGGGCATGGGCGGCCAATTCCCGGCGGAGGAAGTCCGAGCGGAAGGCGTACATGCCGCTGTTCCAGTAGTACTTGCCCGCCTCCAGGAAGCGCGCGGCGGTGGCGGCGTCCGGCTTTTCCCGGAAGCCCGCGGCCCGGAATCCCGGCCCCAGGGGCCCGGCCGCTTCCACGTAGCCGTAACCCGTGGCGGGGTACCGGGGCGGGATGCCGAAGCAGACCAGGTTGCCCGCGGCGGCCAGGGCTTCCGCCTTGGCCGCGTCCGCCGCGAAGGCGGAAGCGGGCTCGATGAGGTGGTCGCTGGTCATGAGCAGGAAGGTGTCCTCCGGCCGGCCGCCCCAGGCTTCCGCGGCGGCCAGGGCCCAGGCCACGGCGGGGGCCGTGTTCCTGCCCGCGGGCTCCGGGAGGATCCGCACGGAGCCCCGTCCCGGAACGCCCGGGGGCAGGGCCCGGCACTCCTCCGCCACGGCCTCGGCCATGGAAGCGCCCGTGACGATCAGGATCCCCCGGGCGGGGGCCAGGGCCAAGGCGCGGTCCAGGGCGCGGCGGAAGAAGCTGGACCCGTCCCCGAGGGCCAGGAACTGCTTGGGGCGGGCGGAGGTGGAGGCCGGCCAGAGCCGGGTCCCGGAGCCGCCGGCCAGGATGATCACGTAGGAATACATGGGAATACTATACGACGAGGGAGGCGCCGGGCCAAGTCCCGATCCGCCGCCGGGCGTCCGGTTTGTCGACCCCGGTCAACGAAACCCTCCGCCTCCGCGGATCCGGAGTCCCCGTATCTATGGTAGAACACGGTTTTCCGGAAAAAAATACGCATATTTATTGGAACTTTTCTTCCCCAATTCCCGGGTTCCTGGTATACTGGGGCATCCATCCGTAAGGAGCATCCATGGTCATCCTCACACTCAACTGCGGAAGTTCTTCCGTCAAGTATCAGGTTTACGACTGGGCCGCCCAGTCCATCCTGGCTGCCGGTATCGTGGAGCGGGTCACCCAGAGCGGGTCCGTCATCAGCCACAAGGTCCCGGGCCGGGAGGAGTTCACCCAGAACCACGAGTGCCCGAACCACACCGTCGCCATCGAGCTCATCCTGAACACTATCACGGGAGCCGAGACCGGGGTGATCAAGGGCATGTCCGACATCAAGGCCGTGGGACACCGCATGGTCCACGGGGGGTCCAAGTTCGCCCGGTCCTGCCTGATCGACGACGAGTTCCTGGCCACCTTCAAGTCCCTGAACGACCTGGCCCCCCTCCACAATCCCGCCAACCTCCTGGGCGTCGAGGCCGCCCGGTCGGTGCTCCCCAAGGTGCCCCAGTGCGCCATCATGGACACCGCCTGGCACCAGACCATGCCCGAGTCGAGCTACCTCTACGCCGTGCCCTACGAGTGGTACGAGAAGAACATGGTCCGGCGCTACGGCTTCCACGGGACGAGCTTCCTGTACAACGCCAAGCGGGCCGCGGTCCTCCTGGGCAAGGATCCCTTCAAGACCAACCTGATCATCGCCCACATCGGCAACGGGGCCTCCATCAACGCCGTCAAGGACGGCTGCTCCTTCGACACCTCCATGGGCCTCACCCCCCTGGAGGGCCTGGTCATGGGGACCCGGTCCGGGGACATCGACCCGGGGATCATCTTCCACATGATCCGGCAGACCGGGATGTCCGCCGCGGACATCGAGAAGAAGCTGAACAAGGAGAGCGGCGTCCTGGGCGTGACCGGCAAGTGGGCGGACCGTCGGGACGTGGAGATGGGGGCCGAGAAGGGGGATCCCCGGGCCTTGGCGGCCCTGCACCTGGAGTCCTACCGGATCAAGAAGTACATCGGCGCCTACTACGCCGCCCTGGGCCGCGTGGACGCCCTGGTCTTCACGGCCGGGGTGGGGGAGATGGGGCCGATCATCCGTGCCCTGGCCACCGAGGGCCTCGCGGAGATGGGCATCAAGATCGATCCCGAGAAGAACAAGCTGGCCAAGTGCCGGAACGCGGAGCTCGAGATCACCGGGGCCGGGTCCAAGGTGCGGGTTTTCGTGATCCCCACGGACGAGGAGCTCGTGATGACCGAGGACGCCTACGCCCTGATTTCGGGCAAGTACGACGTCCACACCAAGTACACCTATTCCTTCCAGCGCAAGGATTACGTGAACAAGGCCCGCGCCGAGGGCCTCGCCCGCGATTTGGAGAAGAAGCCGTACTTGAAGGATCTGATCGCCAAGGTGCCCTGAACGGTGCGGGCGAGGCCCTGAGGATCGACGAAGGCCGCCTAGCGGCCTTCGTCGCCGCGAGTCGGGTGGACCCGGCTCGCGCGATTTGGAGAAGAAGCCGTACCTGAAGGATCTGATCGCCAAGGTTCCCTGACGGTCTCAGGCGAAGCCCCTGTCGCGCGACCCGGCATGGCCGGGTCGCGTTGATTTTCAGGGCTCCGGATTCGATTCCATCGGGAATCCGTTTCTTCCGAACATTGAAGTATGCCCCTCCGCTCCGCCGGTCATGCCCGGACCGCCCTCCTTCTCGCCTGCCTCCTCTCGGCGCGCGGTATCGCGTGCCAGGATCTCGTCCTGCGGGCGGAGTTCTGGGCGGAATCCGAGCCCGTGGAAGTCCTGCCGGCCGAGATCACCGACACGGCCCCGAAGGTCACGGTCCCGGAGGAGGTCGTCCGGTCCCTCCTGGAGGAGGGCCGACGGGTCTTTTCCGGGATGATCTGGGGCTTCGAGTTCCGGTACGTCCCCTACGACAAGGCCCGGGGGGTGGCCGAGGAGCTGGAGATCGTTCCCCTGGGGGAGATCCCCTGGGGCGATCCCCGCCTCGGGACTTCCCAGACCCGGCTGACCGGAACCCAGCTCCGGGCCTACCTGGAATACCGTCCGGACCCGTCCGCGGCGGCCCGTAAGGCGGCCTGGGATGACGCTACCTTTCAGTCCGCCCAGGGCCGGGGTTCGGCCCCCCTGGCGGGAGGGCGGGAGGCCCGGAAGGCCGCCCTGGACCAGGCGGCCAAGGAAGCCCTCCGGGAACTCCTCCGGCCGGTGGAAAAGAACAAGCCCCGGGAGATCCGGGGGGTATTCGCCTACGACGCCTCGCCGCGGATCGTGATCACCGGGGGTTCGTACACCGCCGTCGTGAGGATCCGGGTGAAGGTCGCCGAGGTTAGAAGGTATTCGGTCTACTGAATTCGCCGGAAGGGCGACGGTTCAAGCCTTCAGCCGGTCCCGCTCCACCGCCTCGTGCATCTCGTCCAGCCGTTTCATCACCGCGTCCACCACGGCCTGCTTCTTGTCGTCGTTGAAATGGGCGGCGTGCTTGACGCGCTCCCGGAACTCCCGGCAGTCAAGGACGGGGCTCGCGTCGTAGACCACTTTGTCCGGGCAGACCAGGTCCACGTGCATCTGGGGATCCTCGGGATTGATCCGCAGGATGTTGCCGTTGATGGAGACCAGGACCATCCGGTCGAAGGATTTCAGGTAGGAATCGATCTCCCGGACGCCCTTCTTGGTGCCCGGATCCCAGGGGCGGAACCGGGTGCCCGCGGGGAAGACCAGGAGGATCCGGCCGGATCGTTTCAGTACGTCCAGTTCCTTCATGGCCGCGTGGTTGATGCTCCGGCTCTTCATCATCTCCAGGAAGAGTTCCTTGGGATCGGTCAGGTGGCTCCGGATGATCTCCATGGATCGGCTGGGGTAGATCACCAGCCGTGAATAGGCCTCCACGATGGTCCGGATCAGGGGGTTGTCCTCGTTCAGCTTGATCCCCGCCACGGCCACGACGGCCTGGGCCAGCTGTTCCCCCTCGGGGCCGTGGTGCCGCAGGAGATAGTGGAAGGCGGGGAGGTCGGCGTTGCTGTAGTGCTCCAAAAGGAGGAGGCAGGCCTTGCCCTCCCGGGCCTCGCGGTGAAGTTCCAAAAGGTTCTCGAAGTGCCGGATCCCGCTGCCGGGCAGGAGGTTGTCCCCCACGATCCGGTCGATGAAGGGAAGGATCTCCGGGTTGGCCGGCTGGAAGACGTTGTCGTCCGTGACGGTTTCCGGAATCCGGGTATGCTTCATCGCCTCGATGAAGACGTTCCTGTACTTCGCGCTTATGCTTTCCATCGCCTGGCCTTGGAACAGGATTGGGGGGCGATTCCAGTATAGTCCCCCGCGGGAAGGGCGGTCAACGTGGAAACTCGACCGCGATCCAATCCGCAGGGTCCGCCATCCCGGCGTCGATGAGGCCCAGGGCCACGTCGTCCGTGGTCTCCCCGACTAGCCACCCCTTGCCCTTGTGCGGGAACCGGGCGCCGGGGCCCGGCAGGTCGAAGGCGGCCAGGGCATGGGAATGCTTGACCGAGAGCATGAGCAGGGCGTCCCGGTTGTCGTGGCGGGCCAGGATGGCCAGGAGGACGGCCCGGGAATCGCAGTCTCCCCGGCCCTCGAAGGCGGCCGTAAGGGGATTCACCACGTCGCTTCCCGAGGGGTCCCGCTCGTACCGGAAGCCCTGGGTCCAGGCCAGCAGGCGGGCGGTCCGGGACCGTTCGTCCGGCTCCCCCGAAAGTTCCCGCTGGAGCACCAGGGAAAGGAAATCCAGACGGTGGAAGGTCTCCCGGTAGACCATCCGGTAGAACCGGGCCCAGGCCGCGTGCGCCAGGTCGGGGGAGGACCGGGCGTACACGCCGAAGACCTGGAACTCCCGCTCCACCGTGTCCTGGGCCGCGGCCCCCTCCCGGGGATCGTAGGGGACCCGGAGGGTCCGATCCCCGAAGCGGAGGTCCGCGGGCTTCCGCGCCGCCGGATCCCAGGGCAGGTTGAACTGGCTCACCGGGCCCGGGTAGAGCCGGGCCTCCTCGTCGACGGAAAAACCGTCCAGGCAGGAGAGGATGAAGGGCAGGTAGGCCTCGTACCGCTCCTCGGGCACGTAGGCCAGGAGGGCGATGTCCTTCTCGGGCTTGCCCGCGGCGTTCCCCGCGGCCCCGTCCACGAATAGCCCCCAACCCCTGTGGGGCTTGCCGGACAGCGGGAAACTCAGGTCCGCCATAACGGCGCCTCGGCGCTGGTAGGTGAAGGCCTCGGAATCCGCCCGGGCGCCCAGTTTCTTCCCTATGTCCTCCTGCATCGCCCGGGCCCCGGAGTAGCGGGCGGGCTCGTACAGGAAGATCTGGAACAAGAGGACCCCGGAGGGATCGGTGAAGGAAAACCGGGAGACCCCGTCCCCGTCGTTCAGGGTGAAGCCCTCGGGGAGCTCGAGGAAGAAGCCGGAATCGGAGTAGAGCTCCTCCGCCGGGGCGCGCTCCGGGGCGGCCAGGAAGAGGGACGCGGCGCAGGCCAGGATGAGGAATCGACGGGACGGGATCCGGCGGGCGGGAAAGCGGTCACTTCTCATGGGACTCCCTCGGGGGCTTGGTCTTGATTTCCGGGGAGGGCCCGCCCCGGGTGCGCCGTGTTCCGGCTCCGCCGCGGGGCCGTGCGGCCGGACCCCCGGGAGGCATCCTCCGCCCCGCCTCCTCGAGGACCCGGTTCCGGTACTCCTCGTAGGACGGTTCCCGGTCGAACCGGTCCAGGACGCTCCGCCCCCGGGCATCCTCCAGGGTCAGGATATACTCCCCCAGGATGTCGGATTCCAGGTTCACCGCCAGCACCGGGGACCGGGCGGAAGGCTCGAACACGAAGGCGCGGAACCGGTATCGTTCCAGGTGCCTCTCCTTGGTGCGCGGGATCGCCACGAAGACCGCCGCGTAGCCCGGCCGCTCCACCCGTTCGGCGGGGGGGCCGGTCAAGAGGTATCGCATCCAGGTAAGATCCCGCAGGGGTTCCACCCGTTCCCTCCTAGGAGTTTGTCGGGCTTTCCCACGACAATCAAGGAAAAATCGCATACATGCGATTTTTCTACCTTGCATACTCCTGAGGAGCCCGATAATCGGGACTTATTACGCCTATAGGCGGAAAAAGTCCACAAGTCCGACGGGCTCCTAGCTCTCTACCAAGTATATCGGCAGGGAAGGCCGAGGGCAAATCGGGATCTCCGTCATTGCAACGATCCGGCCCCGGCGCTATACTGGGCTTGGAATCAGGCAGGATACCGCCTTAAGGCGGTCCCCGGCCGGACCCGGCGCCCCGTGGGGCCGCCATACCGGCGCTTCGGCGCCAAGAAGGGGGAAGCGAATGGATCCCGACGGTAGTTGTCCGTCACCTATCTCGTTCCAACGCTGGCCCCCGAGAGCCGGGTTACCCGCCCTTCGACAGCCTTCCTGAACGCCGTCGAACCGCGCGCGACCCTCCCGGGGGCGGGAGGGTACAATCATGATCCGAATCTGGAAACAACAGGACGGAGTCCTGGTCCCCGCGGAGTCCGCGGGCCCCGGCACCTGGGTGGACGTCCGGTGGGCGTCCCGGGAAGACCTGACCGTCCTGGAGCAGGATTACAAGATCCTGTCCGAGCATCTCCAGGACATCGTGGACGCGGACGAGCAGTCCCGGCTGGAAAAAGAGGACGAGTACACCCTGCTGATCGTCCGTCTGCCCGTCCATGACAGCCGCTACGAACCGACCTTCTTCACCGCCCCCGTGGGCATCGTCCTATTCCCGGACCGGGTGATCACCGTCTGCTGGGCGGATTCCGAGGTCCTGTCCGACATGGCGGACAACCGGGTGCGGGGGCTTTCCCTGGAAAACCGGAACGCCTTCGTCCTGCGGCTCCTGGGGCGGGCGGCCATCGTCTACCTCCGGCACCTGAAGGTCCTGAACCGGAGGACGGGCTCCATCGAGCGGGAGCTCCAGAAATCGGTGCGCAACACCGAGCTGGTCCAGCTGTTGACCATCGAGAAGTCCCTGGTCTACTTCACCACCAGCCTCAAGTCCAACGAGCTGGTCCTGGAAAAGCTCCTCAAGAGCCGGCTCATCCGGTTCCAGGAGGAGGAGACGGAACTCCTGGAGGACGTGGAGATCGACAACCGGCAGGCCATCACCATGGCCAACATCCACAGCGACATCCTGTCCGGGATGATGGACGCCTTCGCCTCGGTCATCTCCAACAACCTCAACATTGTGATGAAGCGTCTGACCGTGATCTCCCTGGTGCTCATGATCCCGACCTTCATCGTGAGCGCCTTCGGGATGAACGTCCCCCTGCCCTGGCACGACAGCGGGAACGCCCTCTGGTACATCGGGGGGCTCTGCGCGGTCTGCGCCCTGGGAGGGGCCATAGCCCTGACCCGGGACCGGAGGCCGGTACGCAGGTCCCGGGCGCCGGTGCCCGCCACCCTGGTGGCCCAGGCTTCCGGCCTGGGGCTCCCGCCCCGCGGGGCCGAGTAGGGCGGGGTGTCCGGACCGCGTCGCCGGTCTTGCCATTCCGGAGCACCGGCACTATCCTTCGCCGCATGCTCGAGGTGCTGTACCGGAACGACGACCTCCTCGTCCTGGACAAGCCCGCCGGCCTGGCCGTCCAGCCCGGGGCGGGCATCAAGACCAGCCTGGTGGAGGCCGTGGAGGCGCAGTTCGGGTTCCGGCCCTTCCTGATCCACCGGCTGGACCGGGACACCTCGGGCTGCATCGCCGTGGCCACGAGCTCCCGGGCGGCCTCCGAGTATTCCGCGATCCTTTCGGACAAGGCCCGCTGCGAGAAGGTCTACCGAGCCCTGGCCGCGGGGATTCCGGAAGGCCGGGCCGGGGTCATCCGGGACGAGATCCGGACTCCCTCGGGCCCCCGGCGGGCCGAGACCCGGTGGCGCCTCCTGGCCTCGGGCCGGGGATTCTCCCTGCTGGAACTGGAGCTGGGAACGGGCCGCATGCACCAGATCCGGATCCATCTGGCGGGCCTCGGGCATCCCATCCTGGGGGACGACCGGCACGGCGACTTTTCCCTCAACAAGCGTCTGGCCAAGGAATACGGCCTCAAACGCCTGCTTCTATACGCGGCCCGGCTGTCCCTGCGGACCGATCCCCCGATCCGGGTCGAGGCCCCGGCGCCTAGGCACTTCCGGTCCTTCGCCGAGGCCCTGGGGGCCGAGGAGATGGCGGCCGCCCTCGGGTCCGTCGACCGATCCCTCGATCCCGGCCCGGACGGAGGCGGCGCGTGACCGCGGCGGAGTCCCCGGACGCCCTCCCCCCCTGGACCTTCCGGCACGGTGCGAGCTGGCTGGCCGAAGGCGGCGTCGTCCTGCCCATCCCGGGCTTCCACGACGAATGGATACGGTCCCACCCGGACCTGGTGCCCGGGTGCTCCAACGTCTGCGACGTGGTGGTGCGGAAGCGGTGGGTGAGCGTCTCGGTCTTCTCCGAGGGCTACGTGGAGCTCCTGGTTCCGGGGCGGGGCGACGGGGAGAGCCTGGACCGGTGCCGGGAGTTCCTGGCCCGGGCGGCCGGCGCCTGGACCCACGCACTTCTCATGACGATGGACGAGGAGGGCTACATACGCCTTGTCCCCTCGGATACGGCCGGCCCGGAGGCCTTCCTGGAGAGGATCGGCACGGGGGCCGGATTCCGGCTCTGACGGCCGATCCCCCGGCATCCCCGAGCCGGCGGCCCGGCTTCCGTCTCGGGACTCCCGAGGCGAGGGAGCGGGCAGGCTTTTCGCCGTACGTGAAATATTTGCCCCAAATCTGGATTTCCTGACCGCCGTCTTGTACAATTTCCTCCGGGGCCGGCTCGCGGCAGATCGAGACAAGTTCAGCTTAGACAATCAAATAGGTCTGGCGGATATAATTAAAATATCAGATATAGGAAAATTGGCATATAAATTGCTATATGAGGAATCAATAGGAGGTTCCCATGCGAAAAACCAAGGCGATCCGATGGGTCCGGCGGGGCGTGCAGGTCTTTTTCTTCGCCCTCGTGGCCCTGATCTCGGTGAACCACACCCTGGCGGAGAGCGGCAAGGCGATTCCCTGGCTGGCCGGAGCCAGCCTTCACTCCATCTGCCCCTTCGGCGGCGTGGAGTCCATCTGGAGCGCCATAACCGGGGCTCCCCTGGTCAAGAAGGTCCACGAGTCGACCTTCGTGCTCCTGTGGATAGCCCTGGGCCTGTCCCTGATCGCGGGTCCCGTGGTCTGCGGCTGGGTCTGCCCCCTGGGGAGCCTCCAGGAATGGGTGGGCGCTCTGGGCCGGAAGCTCTTCCCGAAACGCTACAACAAATTCGTGCCCCCCCGTCTGGACAAGGTCCTGCGGTACCTGCGGTACGCGGTCCTGGCCATCGTCGTGTACGCCACCAGCCGGGCGGGCACCCTGGTCTTCGAGTCCTGGGATCCCTACTTCGCCCTGTTCAACTTCTGGTCCCCCGAGATCACCCTGTCCGCCCTTGCGGTCCTGGCCCTTGTCCTCGTCCTGGCCCTCTTCGTGGAGCGGCCCTTCTGCAAGTACGCCTGCCCCTTCGGCGCCGTACAGGGGGTCTTCAACCTCTTCCGGATCTTCGGGATCCGCAGAAACGCCCCCACCTGCATCAACTGCAAGGCCTGCGACAAGGCCTGCCCGATGAACATCGAGGTCTCCACGGCGGGCCGGGTGCGGGATCATCAGTGCATCACCTGCCTGGAGTGCACCAGCGAGGCCGCCTGCCCGGTGGCGGCCACCGTGGACCTGGCGGCCTTCGAGAAGCCCGCGGCCGCGGCGGCGAACTAAGGAGTCGGCCATGAAGATCAAGATCATCCCCCTGGCGGTCGTCACCCTGGCCGCCTTCACCTTCGGCATCGCCGGGGCCTCCGCTCTGGGATACTGGATCACGGAATCGAAGAAGGAGCCCGCCAAGGTGGCCTCCGGCGAGTTCGCCGGACAGGCGGATCCCGCGGACATCCGGGGCTCCTATTCCTTCGGGGACGTGGAGAAGGCTTTCGGAGTGCCCGCGGCCGTCCTGGCGGACGCCTTCGGATTCACGGACCGGCCCGCCGCGGAGGTCAAGGCCAAGGATCTGGAGACCCTCTACGCCGGCAAGACCGGGGCCCTGGAGGTCGGCACGGACGCGGTCCGCTTGTTCACGGCCGCCTGGATCGGCATGCCCTACGAGCCCGAGGCGGATACGGGGCTTCCCGCCCGGGCGGTGGAGCTCCTGGAAGGCAGGGCCCTGCACCCCGCGACCGCAGCCCTGGTCCGTTCCCGGATCGTGGGGGCGCTGCCTGCGATCGGGACCCTGAGCGCGGCGCCTTCCCAGCCCGCGTCTCCGACCGCGTCCGCCCCCGCTCCATCGACCCCCGCCGCCCCCGCTCCCGCGGCGGCGCCGGTTTCCGCGGCCCCGGCCGCGACGCCGTCGGCTCCGGGCTCCGGGACCGCCCCGGCCGCGACGGACACCCATATCGCCGAAGCCGCGGCGGCGCGGGAAGTGAAGGGCAGCACCACCTTCGGGGACCTGAGCACCTGGGGCCTCAGCCGGGCCCAGATCAAGGAAGCCCTGGGAGGCCGGGATCCCGGTGCCGCCACGGAAAAGGTGCGGGACTTCTGCATCGCCGCGGGGGTGGAGTTCTCCACGGTGAAGGCGAAGCTTCAGGAGATGGCGAGCGCCCTGCCGAAACCGTAGCCCGAAACCCGATACTATCCCTTGGACAATGGCCCTCCGGTTCCGGAAAATCCCGGAACGGAGGGCTTTTTCCGTGCCCGGCGACCCGCGACGACGAATCAGAAAAAAGACTTGCGTAATTTCAAAGAATGATCCTACACTATCCCTGATGATGAAATACGATTCCACAATATGGAACGATTCATCTCAAGGAGGCATCATGAAACGTTGTGTGGTGTTCGCCGCCCTTCTCGCGGTCATCCTGTGCGGTGCCGCGGCCCAGAAGACGGTGGAGCTGAAATTCGGCCACTACTCGGTCGAGACCCACCCGGCCCACCTGGCGGCCCAGATGTTCGCGGACGCCGTGTCTGCCCGGACGAACGGGGCCGTCAAGGTGACGATCTTCCCGAACAGCAAGCTCGGGAGCTCCCAGGAAATGGTGGAGCAGGCCGTCCTGGGGGCCATCGACCTGGTCATCCCGACGGAACCCGCCCTGGCCAAGTACTCGCCCAAGTTCAACCTCGTCGGCGGCCCCTTCGCGTTCAAGGACTACGCGGCGACGGACAGGTTCTTCGCCGGAGACTTCCTCAAGTGGGTGGGACCCGACCTGGAGAAGGCCGGGCTGCAGTACCTCGCCCGCTGGGAGTGGGGATTCCGCACCTACACGAATTCCAAGAAACCCATCGAGAAGCCCGAGGACATGCGGGGCATGAAGATCCGCACCCCCCCCGACTTCGTCAACCAGGAGACCGTCCGGGCCCTCGGCGGCATCGCCCAGACCATCGCCTTCGCGGAACTCCCCCTGGCCCTGAAGCAGGGAGTCGTGGACGGCCAGGAGAACCCCATCGGGGTCATCTACTCGGGGAAGATGTACGAGACCCAGAAGTACCTGTCGATCCTCAACTACACCTATGTCGCGACCCACCTCGTCATGAACCGGTCGAAGTTCCGGTCCCTCACCGCGGCCCAGCAGAAGGTCGTGCTGGAGGAGGCCAAGAAGGCGGGGGAGTTCATGATGAAATCCGTCCGCGAGCAGGAATCCGGCCAGATCGCGGAGATGAAGAAGCTCGGCATGGAGGTGAACTACCCGGACGTGGCCCCGTTCCAGGCCGCCACGGCTTCCGTCTGGGACAAGCTGAAGGCCCAGGCCGGCGAGGAAAACTACAAGAAATTCCAGGAACTCCTGGCCAAGAGCCGGTGATGCCCGGGGTCCCGGACATCGATCGGGGCCCGTGACCTTGTACCTCCCGGGGACGGCCTCCGTGCGGAGCCGCCCCCGGAACCCTGGAGCGTGCCATGCTAACCCTCGCGGTATTCGCCGTGCTCGTCTTCCTGATCCTCGTGAACCTCCCCATCTTCGTGGCCA
The DNA here is from genome assembly GCA_022703505.1 of Spirochaetota bacterium. GTDB lineage: Bacteria > Spirochaetota > Spirochaetia > Treponematales > UBA12059 > JAAYUR01. The sequence goes on from JAKLDN010000002.1 coordinate 572,718, forward strand.
TCGGCTCGACGGCGGTCCTCTTTTTCGCGGGCCTCGGCCAGGGCAACTTCCTGGCCATGCTCCCCCAGCGGATGTACGCCGGAACCACGGGGTTCACCCTCCTGGCCATCCCCTTCTTCATCCTGGCGGGGAACCTCATGAACACCGGGGGGATCACGAACCGGATCTTCCGCTTCGCCCGGGCCCTGGTCGGGCATGTCCCCGGAGGCCTGGGACAGGTTTCCGTCATCTCGTCCATGATCTTTTCCGGCATGTCGGGCTCCGCGGTGGCGGACGCGGCGGGGCTGGGGCAGATCCAGCACAAGGCCATGGTCGACAACGGCTACCAGCCCGTCGTGTCGGCCTCCATCGTAGCGGCGGCCTCCACGATCGGCCCCGTGATTCCTCCCTCCATTCCCTTCGTGCTCTACGGGGCCCTAACCTCGGTGTCCGTCGCCCGCCTCTTCCTGGCGGGATTCGCGCCCGGCGTGATGATGGGCCTGGCCCTCATGGTCGTCATAGCGGTGATGGCCAAGCCCCGGGGCTTTCCGCGATCCGGCCGGGCTTCCTTCCGGGAGGTGGCCGTAAGCTTCCGGGACGCCTTCCTGCCCCTCCTGGCTCCGGTCATCATCATTGGCGGCATCCTCTCCGGCCTGTTCACCCCCACGGAAGCGTCCGTGGTGGTCTGCCTCTACGCCCTGTTCCTGGGTTTCCTGTACCGGGACCTCCGTGTACGGGACCTCCCCGAGATTTTGTGGACCTCCATCCGCCAGTCCGTGGGCCTGCTCCTCATCATGGCCGCGGCCAATTTCTTCGGCTGGTTCACGATCTTCCAGCAGATACCGGACAACATCATCTCGGCCCTGACCTCCCTGTCCGCGGGCGGCCCGGGGGTGATGGCCATGATCGTGCTTATCGTGCTGGTGCTGGGCTGTTTCATCGAGGGCAACGCGATCTTCCTCATCACGATACCGATCTTCCTGCCCGTGGCCCGCCAGTACGGCTTCGACCTCGTGAACCTCGGGGTGGTCATGACCCTCCTCATCATGATCGGGAACCTGACCCCGCCCCTGGGGATGTGCCTGTTCGCGGTATCCAGTTTCAGCAAGATAGGCATCGGGGATCTGGCACGGGAATCCTGGCCTTACATCCTGGGCATCCTGCTCATCACCCTCCTGATCGCCTACGTGCCGGAGATCGCCACGTTCCTTCCGAACCTCGTCATGGGTCCGGAGCTTGGAGGGATGCCATGAAATTCCTGGAACGCCTGGACGCGGCCGTGCTGGCCGCCCTGAAGCTCCTGACGATAGGATTGTTCTCCGCCCTGATGCTGATCCTGACCGCGAACGTCTTCGTCCGCTTCGTGCCGATCCTTTCCCTGCACTGGCTGGACGAGATCGTGGAACTGCTCTTCGCCGCCCTGGTCTTCTACGGCTCCGCGGCCCTGTGGATCCTGGAAGGCCACTTCCAGGCCGGGGAGTGGCTAGCCAAAAGCCTGAAGAGCCCCCGGATGAGGGCGGCCCTCCGGCTGGCCGTGGATCTGGGATCCCTGCTCTTCCTGGCCGTCTTCTTCCGGTATTCGTTTCAGCTGGTGCGCAGGTCCATGGAGGTCACCGCCGTCTTCCTGATCCCCAAGCGGGTCCTGTACTCCTGCATGCCCCTGTCCTCCGCGGTGATGCTCTTCTATTCCCTGAGGTTCGTCCTCCGGGATTTTCGGGAGCTCCGGACCCCGACGGATACGCGATAGAGGGGATCGACGAAGCCGCGTCATCAACCGGCGTTCCACGCCGGTGGACGGTTCGGGGCTGTCCATGGGCGCCCAGCGGCTTCGTCGCCGTGAGGACCGGGACGCTGCGCGACCCGCCGCAGGCTCGTGGGGGTCGACGAATCCGCGTCCTGGGACGCGAAGCATCCGTCCCTGGGCGTATTCGCGGATTCGTCGCCGTGAGGACCGGGCCGCAACGCGGCCCGGTCCTCACGCTATTTCCTCTTTATCACCATCAGGGTCAGGTCGTCGTACTGGTCGTCCTCCCGGATGCCCGCGTAGACGCGGTACTCCGGATGCTCCTTGTCGGGATTGTCCCGGCGCTTGTCCTTGAGGAGGATCCGGTACTGGTCGAAGTGCTTCTCCAGGAAGTCGTCGATCTTGGCGTCCACCAGGACCAGGTCCTTGTCGGTGGCCCGCGGATCGGGATACAGGCGGAATAGTTTCTCCGCGGAGATGAGGGCCAGGACCATCTCCTCCAGGGTGCCCTCGCAGGCGGAGTAGTCGAAGGTCATGACCTGGTCCGGAACGGGGTTCCCCTCCTTTTCGAGGCGATACCGGCCCCGGGAGAGGACGGCCTCGACGATGGCCTCGGCCCGCTCATTTCCGAAGGGATCCTCCAGCTTCTGGATCTGCTCCGTTCCGTCCTTCAGGGTGACGGTCCGTTCCAGGATCCGGAAATCCGGGCCGCGCTGGTACCACTTGGCCTCCTCGATGCCGTCCGTGTAGAGGAGGAGGATATCCCCTTTTTCCAGCTTGAGGGTCACCTGCCTATACGGGCTCTTCATCTCCACCAGGAAATTGGCGAAGGTCCCGCACGGGGGTGTATCCGGCAGATCGTGGACCGCGATTTTCCGGTTCCGGGCTTCGTAGATGCGCTGTGTCTTGTCCCCCGCGTGGCAGACCTGGGTGATCCCGGTCTTCCCGTCCAGGACACCCATGGTCAACGCGGCGAACCGTCCCTTGAAGCCCCGGCCCTCGACGAGGTCATTGATCTGGTAGCAGAGCTTGTCCAGTTCGATGCCCCGGTCCCGGGTCCAGCCCGTGAAGTGGTTCAGGAAGAGGGTTGCCACCTCCACGGAGATGATGGCCGCGGGTATGCCCTTTCCGGCGGCGTCGCACTTGATGAATGCATAGTATCGGTCGTCGAGCTTCATGAAGTTGAAGAAGTCGCCGGAGACGCCCTTGGCGCCCTCGTAGTACCCGAAGAAGGAGACGTCCGGGGTGTCCTCGCTCCCCGTCGACAGCTTGTCCCCCCGTTCGTTCTTGTGGAGGGGCAGGAACATCTTCTGGGTTTCCTTTCCCACCGTGAGGTCCTTGCTGGCCGCGGCGGCCTTCACGAGCCCCTCGGTCAGGGTGTTCACCGCGGAAGCCAGGCTCCCGATCTCGTCCGTCCGGGAGGCCTCCTCGATCCGCTCGCCCTTGAGATCCTCCTTGTCCTCGGTGTCCCGGATGCGCTCGATGGCCGCCACCAGCTTGCGGATGGGGCTGACGATGTACCAGGACAGGAGGGCCGCGCCCCCCACGCCCACGGCCAGGACCAGGAGGGCGATGGACCCGGTGATGCGCACCAGGTTGATGGTGGCGCTCCGGAGTTCCTGGTTGATCAGGTCCGTGGAGACCGCCAGGCGGACCATGCCCCGGTAGTAGATGCCGTCCTGGCCCTGCCGGAATACGATGGGCTTGTAGAAGACGTATTCCGTCGTGCCGGGATCCAGGGCCGCGGGGTCGTACGCGGGCTCGGATCCCATGATCTCGCGGGCGATGACTTGCAGGCGTTCGTTCAGGGTCCGCTCCAGGTCCCGGGTGGTGGCCGCGATCTGGGAGAGCTTGGTCTCGTTCTCCGGGGTGATCCGTATGGCCAGGGCCCGGGCTTCTTCCTGCAGTCGCGCCAGGGTCTCCGCGATCGCCCCGACCTCCTCGGCGGCCCGCTTGTCCACCGCCGCGGCGATCTCGGGGATGCGGGCGGAGATGGAATCGGTGAGCGCGCTGCGGCCCGGCCGCAGTTCCGGCCCGTCCAGCTTTGAGATCCCGTCCGGGTCGTTGGAGGCCCAGACGATGTCGGGATTGGTGGAGCGTTCCCGGTCGTCCCGGGTGCCGTACCCGGTGATGGTGACATACCGGGCTTCCGCCAGGGCCTGGACCTGCTGGGGCAGGAAGCCCAGCTCCAGGACGTTCTCCGCGGGCAGGTAGGTCCGGGCCCCCTGGGCCAGGCTCTCCAGGAGCACCTGGGCCTTCTGCTCGAGTCCTCGGGCCAGGTTCTGGCCCTGGGTCCTCACCTGGAATACCCCCAGGGGCACGGACACCATGGCCGTGACGAAGAGCACTAAAAGGCCGATCACGAAGGTGAACTTGAATCCAAGGTTGAGGCCCCGGGTCTTGAACCTCCGGACCTCCGTCTTTTTCCGGGCCGTGGGCATGGGCCCTCCTTCCAGCAGAGCCGCGACCTCCAGGCGCACGACCGAGCCGTCCCGGATGACGGCGGCGGCCTGCCTTAGGGTCGCAAGGATGCCGACGGCCCCGAAGGCCGCGGCCAGGACCGCGAAGAGGTCCCAGAAGGAAATCCGGTACCGGGCCGGGGGACGGAAGGTCCAGACCGGCTCATACCGCGCGGAGAAGTCTCCGAACTTGACCGTACCGGAGGCGTCGAAGGAAAGAGGGGTGCGGACCCAGTACCAGCCCCGGGCCGGATGGAGCAGGCCCACCCGGTAGTCCCCCGCCTCCACGTCCTGGGCGACCAGGCCTCCCAGGGACCGGTCGGACTCCACGGAGTAGGCCCCCGCGGACAGGTCGAAGACATAGTCGTACGGCGCGGCCCCGTCCCGGTCCAGGACCACCCGGGAGACGACCCCGTCCTCCCGGAACCCCCGGCCCAGGATGCGCAACGTCGCCGCGCCGAAATCGTCCCGGACCTGCAGGATGTCGGACACCAGGGTGAAGGGGATGAACTTGTCCGCCCTCAGGAAGGTCCGGACCGCGGGACCGATGTTCCCGACCTCGTCGATGGCCGCCACGGAGAAGATGTAGTACCCGTCGTCCACGTTCGGGAACCCCGCGGATGTTCCCGGGCCCCGGGAGGCGGGGGGCGGGATCAGGTCGCCCGCCCGGAAGGCGAGCTCCCGCTCGTAGTCCGTCGCGGGTTCGAAGGGGTAGGGAGCGGCCTGCGCCGTTCCGCCGGTCTGTGGGGCCGCGGCGGCCGTATCCGTCCCGGAGTCCCCGGACGCCGATTCCGCCGCGGGGACGGCCGCGGTCCCCGCGGGACGCCTCCGGACCGGAGGGCGGTCCAGGGGGCCGACGTACCGGAGGGTCCAGGTGTAGCCCGCCACGTCCGGGTCCTCGGGGGGATCCCAGAGCACGTTGAAGGTGTTGGACGAGAGGAAGCCGTCCGCCCCGGCCGCCGGCGGACGCAGGGTCGGCGGCCCCGGGGGCGTCGTGTCCCGGACGAACTCCACCCGGGCCGGCTCGGACCAGTTGCCCGCGTAGTCCACGGCCCGGATGGCGAACCACCAGGACCCGTCCCGGTCCGCCGTGAAGGATGCCCGGTTGACCGTCTCCAGGGCCATGAGCTCCCCGGAGGGCACGGCCTCGGGATCCCGGCTCCAGGAATAGGAGTACCCCGCGATGCCCGAGGAATCCTCCGGAGCCGTCCATCGGACCGAGGCCGAATCCCGGCGTGTGCGGCGGCCCGCCGCGAAGTCCGCGGCCGCCGCGGCGGGGGGCCGTACGGTCGTGTCCGGCGCGAGGATGGAGATCCGCGGGCCGCCGGAGGCGGGCTGGGACTGCCAGAAGACCCAGAGCCGGCCCTGGCGGTACACCGATCGGCCGAAGGTCGCCTCCCCCTGGGCCGCGCCGGAGACGTCCCTCTCCCGCCACAGGATGCCTTCCCGGAAGGACAGGTAGACCCGGTTCCGCCCCCGGCGATTGTCGAACCAGATCAACCCGGGCCTGCCCCCGGCGTCGATCAGGCGCGGTTCCCCGGCGGTGCCGGAGCCCAGGCTGATCCGCTCCGCCGTACCGGGGACGTAGGCTCCCGAGGCGTCCAGTTCAGCGAAGAAAGCCTGGGGGGATCCTCCCCGGGGGGTCCGCTCCCAGGCCATGTACAGCCTGCCGCCTATTGCGGCCAGGTGGGGGCGCTGGTTTTGGAAAGTGTCGGCGGCCGCCGATCCGGATTCGTTTCCGAAATTCGTCGCCTGGAGTGCGGGGCTCCAGGAGGCTCCCCCGTCGGTGGTCCGCTTGGAATAGATCTGGTAGGTGGGCCGGTCGCCCCCGGACAGGGCCTGGAAAACGACCACGTCCGCCCCCTGCACGGAGGCCGCGGAGGGGAGGAAGGAGAGGGGGAGGTTGTCCCCCCCGTTGACGAAGGGCCGGAACTCCGTCCAGGTCCGTCCGTCCTCCGTCCGGGCGTAGTAGATCGTGAGGGAATCCTCCCGGCCTCGGGCGGCGAAGAGGTACCAGCCTCCGCCGGACCGGGGAAAGATCCGGGGGGCGGAGATGGTCAGGTCCGAGGCCACCGTGGCCGTCACGGGGAACGAGAGGCCCCCGTCCCGGGAGACCAGGACCGTGGCCTCCCGGTCGCCGGAGAGCACGGCCACCGCCAGTTCCCCGGAAGGAGAGGAGGCCGCGGACAGCAGCACCGGCTCGTCCCCCCGGAAGGGATAGGGACCCGCGAAGCGCCGGTTCAAGGCTTCGGGCTTGCCGTCCCGGAGGAGGGCCAGGGAAAGGAAGGCCTCCCCGGAGCCGGATCCCGCGGCCTGGGATTCCTGCCAGACCACGGCGATGCCCCCGGGGACTTCGAACGCCGCGGGATACCGGGCCGACGGGTCCGACAGGAACCGGGGGTTCTCCCAGTAATAGTCCTGGGCAGCCGCCGTGGCCGGAACCAGGAAGGCGGCGGCCGCCAGGAGCAGGGCGGCCGCGAATCCGGAAGGACCACGTCTCGGCATGGGACTTCAGTATCCCCTCGCGACCAGGCGCGAGTCCAGGTCCGAAACCTTCTGTACCTTGCGGGCCTGGGGATAGGTCTCGTAGAGCCGGGTCAGGCGGATCCGGGCGTTCAGGAAATCGCCGGTCTGCAGGAAACCCACGGCTTCGTTGTACAGAGTCTCGCCCGCGCTGGGCAGGACCACCACCGCGGTCCCCCCGACGTAGGTCAGGATGCGGTCCTTGAGGGCACTGGCGGACTGGTTGTTGGGATCCAGTTCCAGGGCCCGGTTGAGCTGGGTCAGGGCGATGCTGAACTGGGATACGTTCCGGGCGTCCCAGATCCTCTGGGCGGCTGTGGTCAGGGTGCGGGCTTCCGCAAGGGCCCGGGGGTCCGGGGGCGGTAGACGCAGGCCGATCAGGATCTCCAGGCGCTCGATGAGGGCCGCAAGGCCGGTGTATTTCGGATCGATCGTCTGGAGATCCAGAAGGTCGCTGTAGACGGTCTCGAGGTCCTGTCGGGCGTCGATCTTGGACCGGGCCTGGGATACCAGCCGCGCGAATTCCCGGTTGAAGGCGTCCGGGTCGGACACCTGGTTGATGCGGAGTTCCAGGACCCGGGCTTCCTGGTTCAGGGGGAAGACGAGCTTGACCTGGGCGATCCGCTGCTTGGCGGTTTCGAAGGACTGGAGGGCGCTGACCCTGTCCCGACGCTCCAGGGCCGCCCGACCGTCCTCGTAATTCCTGCGGGCCAGGCTCAGAAGCTGGCTCATCTCGGGGTAGAGAGGCGCGGTCTGGGGGATGTCCCGGCCGGTCTTGACGGAGAGGGCGGTCTGCACGAGGCGCAGCCAGTTCTCCACCTCCGGTTCCGGCTCGTCCGTGTGGGTCACCCTCCAGCGGGCCCGGGCCTGGAGCAGGGCCTCCTCCGCCCGGGCGAAGTCCCCGGCGTTGTAGAGAGCCTTGCCCTCGGTGAGGAGGCGGCGGGTGTCCCGGACTACCCGTTCATTTTCCGCCTGCACGATCTGGGTCCCCAGGTTTTGGAGGTCCAGGTCGCTTTTCGCCCGCAGGGCGGGGTCGTCCTCGAAGGACAGGGAGGCCAGGTACCGTTCCCGAGCCCGCTCCAGTCGTTCCCGGGCGGTGTCGAAGTCCTCCCGGCCGTAGGCCGCCCGGGCTTCCGCCAGGCGGCGGTCCGCCTCCAGGCGGTTGCTCTGGGCCTGGCGCTGGCGGTCGCGGGCCGCCGCGGCCAGGGTCTGGCCCTCCGCGGAGAGCCGGGCCGCGGCGGCGTCCAGGGCCCGGGCCCGCTCGAGCTGGGCCGTGACCGCGGGGGCGGAGGAGAAGGAGGCGGGCTCCGCCGAGTACCGGGACAGGATGCCCGCGACGTCCCTCCGCAGGACCTGCAGGAGGCGCTCGGATTCCGCGATCACCTGGAGGCTCCGTGTGGGGTAGGCCAGGGGGGCGGTCCCCTGCGGGGCGCCCTCCGGGACCGCCCCTTCCGCGAGGCGCCGCGCGGCGGCGATGTCCGCGGTCCGGGACTTCAGGCGGTATTCCTGGACGTCCGTCTCGGCCTTGGCCGCCAGGGCCACGGTCCGGAGCTCGAAGGCCGCGGCGGCTTCCGAGGACCGGGTCAGCCGGTCCTCGAGGGCGGTCTGGACTTCCTGGGAACCCCGGGGGGCTCCCCCGGCACCGGAAAGCCGGGCCAGCTCGGCGCCCCGGGTCCGGGCCGCGGCGTCCAGGTCGGAGATGCCCTTCCGGAGCTCCGCAGTCCGGGTCCGCAAGCCCCGAAGGACCGTGAGCCCGTCCGCCAGGGCCGCCTCCGGGGATCCCGGCCCGGACGGGGCCGCGGCGAGGGCGGCGTCCAGGGCGGCCGTGAGTTCCCGCTCCCGGGCTTCCTGGGCGGCCAGCTCGGTCCGCAGGGCCGCCAGGGCCGCGGACGCCTGGGCGGTGTCCCGGAGATGCTGGAGCCGGAGGTAGTCGGAGCCCCGGACGGACACGATGGTCCGGCCGAAGGCGCTGGGGGGGTCCGTGACGTCCGTGGGGAGGAAGAGGCTCCACAGGCGTTGGAACCGGATGGCCCGATCCGCCAGGGGGGGTACGGAGCGGAAGCCCGAGTCGGAATCGGGGAACCGTCCCTCGGAGAAGGCGGCCTGGGCGTACGCGGCCTTCCGGGCCAGGGCGGCGTCCGCCGCGCCGGCTGCGGAGTCGAAGAGGGCGGCCCACTGGGCGGCCATGGAGCCTGCGACGCCTTCCAGGCGTTCCGCCTGGGGCCGTCCCAGGATGAAGCTGGCCGCGAAGGGCACGAAGAAGTCGTTCTCCAGGCCCGGGTCCTTCTCCTTGAACAGGAGGCTCAGGTTTTCCAGGAACCGTCCGGTGTCCAGGGTCTCGGCCCGTATCCCCGCCAAGCGGGTCAGGGCCGCCTCCGCGGCGGGCAGGGCTGCGTCGACGCGGGCGGGATCCCCGGAATCGAAGGCGCTACTCAGGGGCGGCAGGGCCGAGGCGAGCTCCGCCTGCAGCTCCGCGAAGCGTCCTATCTGCCGCTCCGCCTCCGCCACGGTCTCGAAGGCCCGGTCCACCCCGTCCTTCCCCGACTCCCCTCCCTCCGTGACCACCCCGAGAGCCACTTTCCCCCGGAAATCCTGGTCGAACTGTTGCCGGTAGAGGGTGAAGCCCCGGGTGTTGGTCCGGGCGGACTCCACGTAGAGCCCCCGGGCCGCCTGATCCGCGGCTTCCTGAAGGATTCCCAGCCGTTGCTGGTCCCAGAGCACCTTGATGGAGGTCCGTTCCGCGTACTGGATGAAGCTCTTTTCCGTCTCTCCCGGCTTGGGTATGAGGTCCCGGAGGCGCTGGATGAGCCGGGCGTGTTTCTCCGCGGCGGCCGGCTCGTCCACGAAGGCCGTGAGCAGTTCCTTGGCGGTCTTGTTGAAGTCCGACTGGACCGCCGCGATCCGGTTGAGCCGCCTCTGGGCCAGGTCCAAGCCCGCGGGGTTGGCCTGGATGTACTGCCTCAGGACGTCGATGGCGCGATTGTACTCCTGGGCCTTGATGAGTTCATCCGCCACGGCCAGGGGATTTTCCCGGGAGCCCAGGGCCGCCGCCCGGGGTGCCGCAAGGAGGAGTAGAATAGGGAGGAGCAGGGCTCCCAGGGCGATGCGGGACGGTTTGCGCCTCATCGGACGCGGGGGATCCTCCTTCCGTACGGACAATATACCTCGGCCCCGGCGGTTCCGCGTGAGTCGAGGGCGGTCGGGCCCCTTTCATTCTCGGCATGAAGGGACGGTCGATGTAGGCGCAAGGGAGCGCGTGGAAATGCCGATACGACTATAGTATACTTGATGGTACAGATGAAGCGTTTCCGGTCCTCGGCAGCCTCCCTTCTCCTCCTCCTGGTTCCCGCCCTCGCGGGGGCCCAGGGACTTCCGTCCGTCTACGATTCTATCGCCTCCCTCTTCGACATCGACCTGAACGCGGGGCTCACCCGGATGTTGATCACCCGCATCCCCATGGGGGGGCTGGCGGAGGGCATGGGCATGGCCTACACCGCCGTGGCCGCGGACTCCTCCTTCCTGGAGCTGAACCCCTCGGCCAGCTCGGTCCAGGACTTCACGGAGCTTTCCATCTACCACAACAACTGGATCGCGGATACCCGGATCGAGGGGGCCGTGTACACCCTCCGCTTCGGCCGCACCGGCTTCTCCCTGGGCGGCAAGTGGCTCTACCTACCCTTCACGGAGTACAACGACTACGGGGACCGCCTGGCCTCGGGGTACTACTCCGAAGCCCTCCTGATCGGCAACGCCTCGGTGCACCTCTTCCCGGGTTACTACTTCTACGGGCTGGCGGTCGGCGCCAACGTCAAGCTGGCCTACCAGTCCTTCCCGGACTTCGCCGACCAGAACGGGATCGTCCAGGCCGGCTCGGGGTTCTCCCAGTCCGCCTTGGCGGTCATGGCGGATTTCGGGGTTCTGACGAAATTCAACTTCCTCAAGTACTACGCCTCCCGGAAGAAGAACGTGTCCGTGGGACTGGCGCTGAAGAACGTCGGCCCCCCCGTCCAGGGGGATCCTCTGCCCACGACGGCCACGGTGGGCCTCGCGTACTCCCCCCTGCGGCCCATCACGATCTCTTCGGATTTTTCGCTTCCCATTAATCTCGTGGACCTTTCGAAGAGCGAGACCCCCTACTGGTCCCTGGGAACCCAGTTCGTCCTGACCGACTTCCTCTCCATGCAGGCGGGCCTGCAGATCAAGGGATCCAATCCACGGCTGACCGTGGGGACCGCGGTGGATTTCAATCCCCTGACCCTCTTCGTGAACTACACCCTGGACCTGACCACCCAGCTGACCTCCCTGAACCACCTTTCCATCCAGGCCCGGTTCCGGCTGGGGGACATGGGCCGGGCGGCCAAGTCCGCCAAGGTGGACGAGCTCTATACGGCGGGGCTGGAAGCCTACACCCGGGGCGATATCGAGCGGGCGATCGTCTTCTGGACCGAGGCCATCTCCCTGGATCCCTCCTTCGACCCCGCCCGGGACGCCCTACGGGCCGCCCGGGCCTCCCTGGACATCCGGGAGGGTATGAGGAACATCCTCCAGAGCACCAACTGAGATCCCGCCGGGTTTTCATGGTATAAAGGACGTGTCGCCCGTCGGGGCGGAGAAGTTCCCAACCGGAAAGGGTAGAGCCCTATGGCGTTTTCCATCGTCCTTCGCCTCGCGGCCGCGGCCGCGTCCCTGTACATGCTCCTCCTCATGGCCCGCATCATCCTGACCTGGTTCCCCTCGGCCGTGGAGGGCCGGCCCCTGCACCTACTGTCCTCCGTCACGGACCCCTACCTGGATCTCTTCCGGGGCATCCCCTGGCTTAGTACGGGGAGCATGGACTTCTCCCCCCTGGCCGCCCTGGCGGTGCTCTCGGTGCTGACCCAGATCCTTTCCACCGCGGCGGCCTACGGCCGGATCAGCCTGGGGATCGTCCTGGCCCTGGTCCTGAGGGCGGGGTGGTCGATCTTCGCCTTCTTCTTCGGCTTCTTGGGCCTGGCGATGGCCGCCCGGCTGGTGGCCTACATGGCGAAGTGGAACTCCCTGCATCCGGTCTGGAGGGTCGTGGACGCCCTGATCAATCCGGTCATGTTCCGGCTGAACCGGGCGATCTACCGGGACCGGATCGTGAATTTCCGGCAGGGCCTGCTCACGGGGATCGTCGTCCTTTTCGGCCTGCGCATTCTGGGGGGCATCCTGACGGGCCTGCTCGCGGGGCTCCTGAGCCGGCTGCCTTTCTAGGAGCCTGTCGGGCTTGTGTACAAATTGCGCCTCTCGGCGCAATTTGAGGCGATCATCGGGCTCCTAGGCGGCCAGGGCGGCAAGGACCGCCAACAGGAAACGGAAACCCGGGTGCCCGCTCAAGGTAGGATCCACCGCCGCTTCCGCCAGCACCGCCGCCGCCCGGGGATCCAGGCTCTCCGTCCCCAGGATAACACGGGCTGCCTCGGCGCCCCGGGGCGGGTCCGAGAGCATGCCCTCCACGGCCCGGCCTCTCTCACGGGCCGCCTCGGAGCCGGATCCCGCCGACTCCTCCAGGGCGTCCTGGAGCAGGGCACGCCCCCGGTCCGGATCGGCGGTCCACTCCCCGTAGATCGGATAGAAGCGGTCGAAGACCCCCAGCACCGCGGCCAGGGAGAGCACGGCCTCGTCCCGCACGAAATCGGGAGTGCCCTCCTTCCGGAGGACCTCCACCAGGACGGGCACCGAGGCGGAGCTTCCCAGGAGCTCCAGGGCGTAGGCTCCCTGGATGACCAGCCGGGGATTGTCCGTGGAGGCCACGATCTCCTCGATCGCCGGGACGGAAGGCCCGTCCCCCAGCCGGCCCAGGGCCACCAGGGCCGCCCCCCGCAGCATGTAGTCCTCCGAGGCCAGGGCCTCCCTCAGGATCGGGACGGCCGAGGGATCCCCGGCCTTCCCCAGGATCCGGGCGGAGAGGTGGGCGGTGGTGAAGGGATGGCCCCGGAGTTCCCGGGCCACGGCCTCCAGGGTCGGGGGCGACAGGTCCCGGAGATTCCCCAGGGCCGTCAGGGCCTCCATGCGGACGTCGAAGCGCGGGGACCGGAGGTAGGGCAGGAGTTCCCGCTGGGCCACAGGACGGCCCGACAGGCCGATCTCCCGGATGATCCCGATCTCCTCGTCCGGCCGGCTGGAACGATCCAGCCGGTCCAGGAGCCCGATGGCCCGGAGGTCCCGGAGGCTGAAGAGGATGCCCAGGGATTCCCGTACCGAGGAGGCTCCCAGCCGCACCAGGGCGGGGGTCCGGGCCAGGGCCGCGGCCAACAGGAGGAAGAGCCCCGCGAAGAGGATGCGGTACGACAGGGCCGGGGAGATCCCGAGGGCCGAAAGCCCGTCCAGGACCAGGCCCCCCGCCGCGGAACCCAGGGCACCCGCAAGGCCGTACACGAGGTAGTAGATGACCGCCAGGTCCAGGGTGCGGCTGACGGGGATCAGGGCGAAGTAGTAGGTCTGGGCCGCGTTCTCCTGGCCCGCCAGCCCGAAGCCCGCGGTGAAGTTGACCGCGGCCAGGAAAAGGAAGACCGGAACCGGGGAGGCGAAGCCCGGGGAGACCAGGACGGGAAGGATGGAAAGGGCCGACACGGCGGTGAAGATCCCGTAGAGGGGTTTGGCGCCCAGGCGGTCCACGAGCTTCCGGGTGAGCAGCCCCATGGCCACGGCCCCCAGGCTGGAGACCAGGGTGTAGAGCATGACGTCGCCGTCCCCCGCGGCGTAGACGGCCCGCGGATAGACCACCAGGAAGGTCCGCGCCGTGCCCGCCACGAAGGACACGACGGCGAACACGAGGAAATAGTCGCGGATGGGCTTGGACCGGACGGCCTCCCGGATCGCGGCGGGCCAGGAGGAGGTCCGGGCCGGGCGGTACTCCTCGGGCTCGGGGATGCGGAACAGGAGGAGACACCCGACCAGCCCCGCCGCGATCCCGGCGCCCAGGAAGAGGGCGTACCGGGCCGGGGAGGCGCTCCGTCCCAGGAGCAGGGCCACCGCCAGGTAGGTGGCTATGCTTACCAGGGAGTTGATGATCTGGACGTTCGACAGGAAGGCCCCCCGGTCGCGGTCCCCGCCCAGGAGGGCCAGGACCGGGTTGTTGCCGATGAGTCCGATGCCCCGGAAGACGTTGAAGCCCGCCGTGGCGGCCAGGACCAGGAACAGGGCGGCGTCCGCCCGGCCCTGGTCCGCCAGGAAGGGCGCGGCCAGGACGGGCAGCATGAATACGTAGCGCAGGACCCATCCCCAGCCGAAGGCGTCCACGATGCGGATCCGGGAGATCAGGATCCGGCCCAGGGGCATGAAGAAGAAGGTGGCGAATCCGAAGGCGTTCAGCGCCCCGACGACGGTCCCCGAGGCGCCCAGGCTCAGGGCGAAGAGGGTGATCACGCTCCCGGACAGGAGGCTGAAGGAGAAGGCGTTGAGGACCGTGAATAGGTACCAGGTGTCCCGCAGGCGCCGAAGGCGGCCCGGGGTGATCGGGCTCATGTCGAGGCGGCCTCCGCGGGCGCCGGTTCGACGGGACCCTTGACCACGGCCTTGCGCTTCCACCGTCCGGTCCGGTAGTACCAGGAGGAGAAGACCGCGCCCATGAGCCAGCCCGCGGGGATGCTCCACCAGATCCCGTCCGGACCCATCCGGGAGGACAGGGCGACGGCGGTCGGTATCCGGACTATCCACAGGGCCAGCAGGGTGTTCACCATGGGGATCATGACGTCCCCGGCCCCCCGGAGGACTCCGTTGTTCACGAACATGATGGTGAACAGGGAGTAGAAGGCCCCTACGATCAGGAGGTACCGGGCCCCGATCCGGACGACCTCGGGATCCCGGGTGAAGAGCCGGACCATGCCCGGCCCCCCGAACACCATGACCACCCCGATGAAGACGGAGATCCCCAGGCCTACAAGGAGGGCCGAGGAATGGCCGCGGCGCACCCGCTCGGGCTTGCCTGCCCCCAGGTTCTGGCCCGTGAAGGTGGAGACCGCCATGCCCAAGTTCATGGTGGGCATCATGGCGAAGGTGTCCAGGCGGCTGGCCGCGGAAAAGCCCGCCATGACGTCCGTGCCGAAGGTGTTGACCACCCGGGTCAGGACCATCATGCCCGCGGCCACCAGGGTCTGCTGGATCCCCGAGGGGATCCCGAGCTTCAGGCTCAGGCGGAACATCTCCGGGTCGAACTTGAGTTCCTTCACGGAAAGCCGGACGTACTCGTTGCGCTTGTTGAGCAGGACCAGGGCCCCCAGGAAGGAGGCCGCCTGGGAGATGATCGTGGCCCAGGCCACCCCCGCGACCCCCCAGCCGAAGGCTATGACGAAGAGGAGGTCCAGGGCGATGTTCAGGAAGGAGGCGGCGATCAGCAGGTACAGGGGGGTTTTGGAGTCCCCGATCCCCCGGAGGATGGCGGCCACGCCGTTGTACCCGAAGGTGGCCAGGGACCCTGCGAAGAGGATCCGCAGATAGGTTCCGGCCTCCGGGGCGACGTCCGCCGGGACCCGCAGGACCTTGAGGATGAGGGGCACCGCGAGCACCCCGACGACGGACAGGACCAGGGCGGCCCAGAAGAGGACGATATAGGCCGTGTCCACCACCGCCCGGACCTTGGCCTTGTCCCGGGCGCCGAAGTACTGGGCGATCAGGATCGTGAAGCCCATGGTCACGCCCATGATCAGGGCGATCATCAGGAAGAGGACCGCGAAGCTCGAGCCGACCGCCGCCAGGGCCTGCTTGCCCACGAACTGTCCCACCACGATGGAGTCCACCATGTTGTAGAGCTGCTGGAAGACGTTGCCGATCAGCATGGGCAGGGCGAAGAGGATGATCTCCTTGGTCTCGCTGCCCTCGGTCAGGTTTCGCATCGTTTATCCTTCATCGGGTATCCGTCCATAATAAGGAAATTTGAATATGATGAACAGGGGAGATCCGTCCGGGCTTTACCCCCCGCCCGGGCCGCCGGTATACTCCCGACCCATGGACGAACCTAACCGCGCGGCGGACTGCGCCTTCTTCTCGGACCTCTCCCGAACGGCCGATTTCTACCTCATCCGCCACGGCGAGAGCGAGGGGAACGCCCGCCTGATCATGCAGGGCAGGCTGGACCTTCCCCTGAACCCCCGCGGCGAGGCCCAGGCCGCAGCGGCCGGGGCCTGGCTGGCGGACAAGGGCGTCACGGCCCTGTTCACCTCCCCGCTCCGCAGGGCGTACCGAACCGCGGAGATCCTGGCCGCCGAGGCGGGGCTGCCCGGGCCCCGGCCGGAGCCGGTCTTCACGGAGCTGGATACGGGTATCTTCACGGGTCTTTCGGTGGAGGAGATCCGGAAGAAACACCCCGGGATCTACGGGGAGTTCCGGGCTCGGAGCTGGGAGGCGGTGCCCGGGGCGGAAAGCTCCGCATCCCTCTACGACCGGGCCCTGCGGGGCTGGGGGTTCCTGAAGGACCGGGTCCGGGAGACCGAGGGTGCCCTGGCGGTGGTGACCCACGGAGGCTGCCTGCAGTGGATGGTCCGGGCCACCTTCGGCTGCCGGACCTGGATGCCCCTCCTGACCACCGGGAATTCCGGGATCTTCCATCTGAGCGTCCATCCGCATCCGGAGGGCAGGCCCGCCTACCTGCAGTGGAAGCTCTTGAACCACCAGCCCGGGTTCGACGTCTCCGCGACCCCTCCCGTCTTCTGAGGGCGGACCTTCACAAGCTTCGGGACACTAGGGCAGGGCCTCTTCCGGGAAGGCCCTCCAGAGGGGCTCGTCGAGGGGGCAGGGGGCGGTCAGCCGGATCGGTTCCCCCGTCAGGGGGTGCTCGAACTCCACGGCCCGGGCGTGGAGCATGATGAGGCCGTTCCGGCAGGATCTCCGGGCACCGTACTTCAGGTCCCCCCGGATCGGGAAGCCCGCGGCGGCCAGCTGGGCCCGGATCTGGTGGGTCCTGCCCGTCCAGGGACGGACCTCCAGGAGCTCGTAGCGGTCCCCGTGCCCCAGGGTCCGGTAGTCCAGGACGGCCAGGTCCGGGTTCAAGGCCTCCGGCGGGATCGGGGTGCCTGGCTTGGAGCTCCAAAGCTCCGAACGGCCCTTCAGGGGAACGGCCAGGGTCCGGTTGCTCCGGGGATCCCGGACCAGGCGGTGGGCCAGCCGGCCCTCCGGGATCGGAGGCGCCCGGTCGGGCACGGCCCAGTAGAGCTTCCGGATGCGGCGGCCCCGGAACGCGGCGTCCAGGGCGGAGACGGCCCTGCGGCTCTTCCCGAACAGGACGATCCCGCTGGTCCTGCGGTCCAGACGGTGGGCGGCCTCCAGGAAGGCCGGCCTGCCGTCGCGCTCCGAAAGGAGGGCCGTCAGGAGGCCCTGGAGGGAGGGATCCCCGGTGGCGTCCGCCTGGACGGGCAGGGGGCCCAGCTTGGCGGCGGCCAGAATGCCGTCGTCCTCGAAGAGTATCTCGAAACCTTGGGGCATGCCCCAGGGTACCACGGATCGGATCTCCGCAGGAAGGCCGCCGATTCCGGGTTTACCGGGCGGGAATCCTGGTTTACTCTGGAAGGCCCGGGACCGGAAAACTCCCCGGACCGGACCTAGTCCAAGCTCGGAAGGAGCCGATATGAGCATCCACATCGAGGCCGCCCCCGGCCAGATCGCCCCGGACATCCTGCTTCCCGGGGACCCCCTTCGGGCCAAGTACATCGCGGAAACCCTGCTGGAAGGGGCCGAGCAGTTCAACCGGGTCCGGAACATGTTCGGGTACACCGGGACCTGGAAGGGACGGCGGGTCTCGGTCATGGGCACCGGCATGGGCCAGCCCTCCCTCTCGATCTACGTGAACGAGCTCCTGCGGGAGTACGGGGTGAAACGGCTGATCCGGGTGGGAACCTGCGGCAGCCTGCGGAAGGAGATCGCCGTCCGGGACCTGGTCCTGGCCGTCTCCGCCTGCACGGACTCGGCGGTCAACCGGATCCGGTTCCGGGGCATGGACTACGCTCCCGCCGCGGCCTTCCCCCTGCTCCTGGCCGCCTACCAGGCCGCCCGGACCCGGGGCTTCTCCGTCCAGGCGGGGCCGGTGATCTCCAGCGACTCCTTCTACACCGAGGACCCCGACCAGTGGAAGCTATGGGCCAAGTTCGGGGTCCTGGCCGTGGAGATGGAGACCGCGGAGCTCTACACCCTGGCCGCCAAGTTCGGGGCCCAGGCCCTCTCGGTCCTGACGGTCAGCGACAACCTGGTCACCGGGGGGAACACGACCAGCGCCGAACGGGAGACCACCTTCCGCGCCATGGCGGAGTTGGCCCTGGATACCCTGACCGTGGGATGAAAATTTTCGGAATCAACAACGGAGGACACGGAGAGCACGGAGGAAGCGGACGGGAAACCAAAGGAAAGACAGGATGGACAGGATACAGAATGGATGAACAGGATAATTTCGTGAATTGGCTATCTTAGATCACTATCCTGTACATCCTTCTTCTATCTTATGCATCCTGTCTAGATTTTTTCTGATCCTCTGTTTTCTCCGTGACCTCCGTGATGAGTCCTGAGCGTCACTGAGAACTCAGCTCCAAGATCAGTTCCACTTCGCCCCGGGAGAGCTTGACCGCCCGGGCGATCTCCTCCACCTTCCAGCCCTGGTGGGCCAGCTTGCGGACGGTCTCCTGGGTGGACAGGGAGGGGGCGCCCGTCTCCTTCTTGGCGGCCCCGGCCTCCTGCTTGAGCAGGGTGCCCAGGAGCTTGAGCTGGTCCTGGGCCTGCTTGTTGAGCTCCTCCAGCCGGGTCTCGGTCCGGGCCAGCCACTCCCGGGCCTTCTGCACCTTTTCGATGCGGGCCTCGGTCTCCTCCAGGTCCTTGTCCAGGCCGGCCAGGCGGGACACGGCCTGGTCGACCCGGTCCCGGTCCTTGTCCAGGGAGTCCAGGGCGGCCCGGAGCTCGGCCATGCGGTCCGCCAGGGGTCGGACCCGCTGGTCGAGGTCCTTGACCTCCTGCTCGATCCCCCGCAGGGCCTCGAAGCTCTTGTCCACACCGTCCGCGGTGGTATCCAGCAGGGCGCTCTTCTTTTCCAGGCGGTCGAACTTGGTCCCCGCCTCCTCGGCCAGGCCCGAGAGCCTGCGGAACTCGGTCTGGAGGTCCGTGAGGGAATCCCGGCTCTCGGTGACCGAGGCCAGCTTGCGGTCCACTTCCTGGGAGAGCCCCAGGAGGCGTTTGAAGTCCTCCTCCAGGGTGTCGATCCTGCGCTTTTCCGCCAGGAAGCGGCTGACCTTCTGGTCCGTCTCGTCCTCCAGGCGCTTGATCCTCTGGAACTGGGTCTCCAACTCCGTGATCTCGCCCTTCCGGGCCTCCAGCCGGGCCAGGTCGCCCTTGAGGGTCTCTATGGTGACGCGAAGGTTGTTCTGCAGTTCGTCCGCCCGCTCGAAGAGCTTGGTCTGGGCGGTGAAGGCCTTGACCCGGGCGTCCATGTCCGCGAGGGTCCGGGCCCGCTCGCCGGATTCCCGTTCGAAGCGCTCGGCGAAACGCTTGGCCTCGGTCTCCGTCTTGCCGGCGTAGTCCTCCGCGGAGCGCCGGAAGGCCTGCAGGGCCTGGTCCATCTCCGCGGCCAGCTCCCGGCTGCGCCGCTGGGAGTCCGCGGACATGGCCTCGTAGGACCGGCCGAAGCCCTCCAGGGCCTGAGCGATCTTCTGGGTGAGCTCCTGACGGAACCGGGCCGCCTCGGCCTGAGCGGCCTGGGTGTCCCGGGCCAGGGCTTCCCGGAACTCCTTGCCCTCCCGGGATGCCTGGTCCGCGGATTCCGACAAGGCGCGTAGCCGGGTTTCCAGGTCCCGGGCGGCTTCCTTGATCTTCTCCCGGCCGTCCACCTGGAAGCGCTCCAGTTCCGCACGGACGACCGCGTCCGCCGCGGCCTTGGCTTCCGCCAGCTCCGCCCGCACCGAATCCCGCAGGGAAGCCAGGGAGCCGTCGGCGGATTCCATCTGGTCCGTGATCCCGTCCCGGAAGGCCTGGGCCTGGGCGGAGAGCTTGCCCATCTGGTCGAAGAGGGAAGCCTGGAGGGATCCCAGAGCTACCCGGAGTTCCTCGGCCGCGGCCTTGGCGGTCTCCCGGTTGGCGGTCTGGGACTCTTCGGACAGGGCCGCCAGCCGGGTATCCAGATCGCCCTGCCATTCCGCAAGGCGCCGCTCGATATTCTCGCTCCGGGCCTTGAGGTCCGCGAAGAATTCGTCCTCGAAGACCTTGAGCTTTTCGGAGACGCTCTGGTAGGCCGAGGCCTTGAGTACGTTGATCTCCTTCTCCACCGCCTCCATGTTGCCCCGGACCCGGGACGCCTCGGCCAGGATCTCGCCCTCGAAAGCCGACTGCCGGGCCGCCAGGTCCTTGCCGAAGAGGGCGAAGTCCTCCTCCACCCGTTTTTCCGTGCCCGCCATGGCGGCCCGGAGGGTCTCCTCCATCTTCTGGATGTCCACGTTGGATTCCGAGAGGCGCTCGAACTTGTACTCCACCTCCGCCCGGTATTCCTCCACCCGGCGCCCGAAGTCCTCGAAGGTCTTCTTCTCCAGGGCCGCGGCCTCCCGGACCATCTTCTCGTGGATCCCCGACAGTACGGAACGGATCTCCTTCTCCATCTCCTTGCCCGAGGCGTCGTACTTGGCCAGTTCCGCCCGAAGCTCCGCCTGCCGTGCGGCCAACTCGTCCTGGTGGGCCTTGAGCTGGTCCTTGATCTTGGCCTGGAGGGCCTGGGCCAGTTCCAGGGCCCGGGCCTCGATCTTGTCGAAGCGTGCGGACGCCAGGCCCTCGGCCTTTTCCGCCCGGGTGTCGAGCTCGTCGATGCGGGCGGCCAGCAGTTCCGTCTGGCCGGAAATCTCGGACCGGGCGGCGTCCAACAGCCCCCGGGCCTCCTGCTGCCACTCCGCCTTGAAGCCCTTGACCAGTCCCTGGGTCTCCAGGACGCGCTCCTTGGCGGCCTCCTGGATGGCCTTGAGCTTGGAGTCCAGGGCCTCCTTCAGGCGTTCGCCCCGGGTCTCGATCTGCTCCCGGAACTTCTCGTAGGTCGAGTCCTCCAGGCGCTCCGCTTCGTCCTGGGCCTTGCGGAAGGCCGAGGACAGGAGCTTCTCCATCTCCACGTACCGGGCCTTGGCCTGGTCGTTCGCCTCCCGGTAGAACAAGGCCACCTGTTCCCGGCGCTGCTCGGTCTCCTCCCGGAGGGCCTCGACCTCCTCCACCGTGGCGTCCAGGCGGCTCCGGGCCTCCTCGACGATCCCCTCCCGGGCGGCTTCCAAGGCCTTCCGGGCGTCCTCGGCGAAGCGCTCCCGTAGGAGGGGCACCTCCGCGTCGATCCGGGTCAGGGCCTCCTCGGAGTCCTTGAGCTTCCGGGCCAGCTGGTCCGCGAAAAGGCTTTCCTCGTGGATCCGTTTCAGGTTCTCGTCCACCCGGCCGGTCATGTCCGAAAGCCGGGCCAGGACCCCGTCGTATTCCGCCAGCCTTGTACCCATGGCGTCCAGGGAGTCGGACCGGGATTCCAGCTCGTCCTGGGCTTCCTTGACCCGCTTCAGGACTTCCTTGGCCGCCTTGGAGCGTACGTCCAGCTCTATGCCGTAGGACTTCAGGTCCTCGGACCGCTGGTCCACGTAGGCCGCCAGGTCCTCCCGGATACGGTCCGTGAATTTCTTGACCTTTTCCAGGGACCGGTTGTCCCGGTCCAGGAAGCGGTATACGGCCAGGACGATGGCCACGATGGCGAGGGTTATGAGGTTGCCCGGGTCGAACAGCATGCGGCGCTCCCTGCTGGGGGTGAGGGTTCGGGCGAGCCCGGTCCGCATGAGCCGCCGCTCGGCGCGGACCGTCCGACCGTTCAGGCCGAAGTATATACCATGCGGGCCGGCAAATGAAGAACCGACTTAACTATTCCAGGACTTAACCTCGGAGGTCACGGTAAGCCCTGGAACCATAGATCCGACAGGATGAACAAGATTAAAAACGATGAACAGGATAGAAATTGGAGAGTCGGTCAATCTCCATCCTTTCTTGTTAATCCTGTTCCATCCTGTACATCTTGTTAGACCTATGGTTCCAAGCCCTGCCCTGCTGGTCGGTCGACTTATCTAGGCGCTGATTTCGCGGCTGCGGCGTGCGGCGGCGTCCACGGCGTCCATGACGATGGACCGGAAGGCCCGGCGCTCCATGACGTGGATCCCCGCGATCGTGGTGCCCGCGGGGGAGGCGACGATGTCCTTGAGCTCCCCGGGGTGCATGCCCGATTCCAGGATGATCCGGGCCGCCCCCTGGAGGGTCTGGGCGGCGAATTCGTAGGCCGCCTCCCGGCTCATCCCGTTCAGGACCGCCCCGTCCGCCAGGGACTCGATGAAGAGGAAGACGAAGGCCGGCCCGGACCCGGAGAGGGCGGTCACGGTATCCAGCCACTCCTCCTCCACCAGACGCGCCCGGCCGGCCCGGCGGAAGATCCCGAGGATCTCCTCCACCTCCTCGGGGCTCACCCCCTCGTCCGCGCAGACCGCCGTCATCCCCAGGCCCACGGACAGGGCTATGTTGGGCATGATGCGGACGATCCGGGGAGGGGTGGCGAAGAAACTGCGCAGCCGGGCGATGGAGACCCCGGCCGCCATGGAAATCAGGACGGTGTCCGGGGACATCCCCGGGGCGGCCTGGGTCAGCACGGAGGCGACGGCCTTGGGCTTGACCGCCAGGAGGACCCGGTCGGCGTTCCGGGCCAGGTCCTCCGGGGACTCCTGGACGAGAAGGCCGTGCCGCTCCGCGAGGCGCTCCGCCCGAGGCCGGGTGCGGTTCCAGATGAGGCCCCGGCCCTCCCCGATGGCAGGCCCCAGGGAATCCAGGAGTATCTCGACGATGCGACCGGCTCCCATGAAGCCGAAGGTCCGGGAGGAATCCGAAGTGTCCATGCCCGATAGGATAAAGAAATCCGTCCCGATGGGGAAGTCGAGGGGATTCATATATCAGAAGCGGCTTGCGAACCCCGGCGCGTGCGCATAGAATGTAAGGGCCGGGGCTGCTTGTTCGAACGATAGACGAGGTCCCGCGGGGAAGTGCGACGTGTCCGACGAAATAGATCCCGAAATAGCGGCGCTGCTGGGTACGGATACCGGCCCCAAGGGCCCGGCGGAACGGAAGTCCGCCGCCGACACTCCCGATTTCGACTCCCTGTTCGGGGGCGCCGGAGTCGTCATGGAGGAACGGAACAAGGCGGAATTCGACGTCGACCTGACCCGGGCCCGGATAGCCCCGGTCACCAAGGATCAGGAGTCCGTGCCGAACGACTTCTTCTCCGACCCGGACTTCTACCGGAAGGCCCTGGCCGCGGAAGGGGAGGAATCTCAGAAGCTCCACGCCCTCCTGTCCAAGTACCTCCAGACCAAGGACCCCAAGGATCGGGGGGTCTACCGCCAGCAGTTGATCCCGGCCTACTGGAACCTCCTGCACCGGGTCGCCCTCAAGTGCGCGTCCCCGGGCTTCCCGATTGCCAAGCAGGTCCTGCTCCGGTACGGCGTCCTGCTACCCACCCTCCTTTCGCCGGAACAGCAGGACATGATCCAGCGGGTGGTCCACAAGAAGGAGCTGGACGAGCCCTTCTATTATATGGACGAGTGGCTCCGGGCGGTCGCCCTGGGTCATGTGGGGCAGAGCGCCACGGACGAGGTGAAGTCCCGGTCCGGGGACGACCGCGCCCGGTTCAACGCCATCCTCCAGAAGGTGCAGGGCAAGAAGGAGACTGCGGAGAGCCTGATGAAGGCCAAGGCCGAGACCCGGCGAACCCTGGAAGGCCTCCTGCGGGAAAAGCTGGACCTCCTGGCCCAGCACGACTCCGTGCCGGGCTTCTACCACGTCCCGGCTCCCTATACCGAAGCCCAGAAGAAGGTCATGTCGGAGTTCCAGGAGGTGTTCCGGGCCATGCTCCAGGCGGACAAGGAACTCGGGTCCTCCATCGAGGCCTTCAAGGACGCCACGGCGGAGCTGGAATCGGTCCGCCAGAAGATGGACGGCCTGGAGGAGGACGTGAAGGCGAACTTCCAGGCCCTGGCCCAGGAGTTCGAGACGGCCCGCCAGATGACCAAGCTCTGCGTCGGGCGCCAGGGAAATCATTTCCCGGTCCTGACCCGGGAGTACTTCCACGGGGGCTCCCGGGACGTCGGCTCCCGGGAAAACGTCGCCCGGCTCCTGGCCTGGATCGAGGGGATCGATACCCAGGCTTTCTGCCGGCCCTACAAGAACACCCTGAACCGTATCGTGCCCTACGTGGTGATCCTGCCTACCTACGGGGATTTCGGGATCTGCTGGGAGCCCTTCGACAAGTTCAACCGCGCCACCAGCCGGGGCCGCCTGGCGGTGCCCCTGTATCCCAAGAGCCTCCAGCTGGCGGTGGTGACCGCCGTGGCGGACCTGAGGTGGCAGGTGGCCAAGGAGAAGGCCTCGTACTACTGGATGGAGGAGGGCCTCACGGGCAACTACTACCAGTGGTTCACGTCCAAGAAGATGAAGGGCGACGTCAAGGAGTTCTTCATCCAGGACTACATCCTGTGGATCACGAAGGAGAGCGAGGGGACCCAGAAGCTGGACAAGGAGGTCCGCGGGGTCTTCTGGCGGTACATGCCCTTCGCCCAGGAGATCAAGGACAAGCTGAAGACCCGGAGCTACGTCTACCAGGAGCTCTACCAGAAGGACATCAACCGCTCGATGTCCGACGGGTACTGATCCCCGTAGCCAGGTACACCCCTCCGACCACCACGACTCCGCCCGCCGCCTGGAGGGGGGATAGGCGTTCCCCCAGGAGGGCGAAGGACGCCGCCACGGAGACCACGGGTATCAGGTTGATGTGGACGTTGACGACCCCGGGTCCCAGGACCTCCAGGCCCGTGACGTAGAAGACCGTGGCCAGGGCGGACCCGAAGATCCCCAGGAAGAGGACGTTCAGGCCTACTCCCCAACCGAAACCG
This sequence comes from Spirochaetota bacterium, assembly GCA_022703505.1. Classification (GTDB taxonomy): domain Bacteria; phylum Spirochaetota; class Spirochaetia; order Treponematales; family UBA12059; genus JAAYUR01. The sequence goes on from JAKLDN010000002.1 coordinate 597,347, forward strand.
GCCCAATTCACCGTCTCGAACAGGGCGAAGGGCACGAAGCCCGCCATGCCGAAGAGGCTCTGCCAGAAGGTGATCTCCAGCCGGTCGTACCGGGACGCCAGGGGCCGGGTCAGGAAGCCGTAGCCGACCCACGCGAAGGCGGCCAGGAGCATGTAGAGGTAGCCGGCGGGGGATCGGCTGAACCGGAAGGATTCCGCCACCACGAGGCCGATCCCGGCGGCGCTCAGGATCGCGCCCGCGGCCTTCGAGGCCGAGAGGCGCGTGCGGAGGAAGGCGCTCTCCGCCAGGAGGGTGAACACGGGGATGGTCGCGGTCATGAGGCTGGCCTCGGAGGCGGAGATCCGCAGGATGCCGTTGTTCTCGAAGAAGAAGTAGGCCGTCACCCCCAATAGGCCGCTGGCGGCCATGCGGGCCGCGTCCGCCCGGTCCAGACGCGGAGGGCGGCGCCGTGCGGCCAGGAGCCCGGCCAACAGGATCCCGGCCACGGCGAAGCGGGCCAGGCCCAGGCTCATGGGGGGTAGGGCGCCCAGGGCTACTTTTATGCTGAGGAAGGTGAAACCCCAGATGAAGGAGGCCGTCAGGGAAGAAAGGACGGCCAGGCGGCGGGAGACGGCCATGGTTACCGCGCGGGGCGGCCTTCCCCGGCCTTGGCCTCGTCCCAGAGCTCGTCCATCCGGGCCATGTTGTCCGCGGACAGGGGAAGCCCCTCCCGGGCCATGCCCTTCTCCACGTGGCGGAACCTACGGGAGAAGCGCTCCACCGCCCCGTGCAGGGCCACCGAGGGATCCACCCCCAGGGCCCGGGAAAGGTTCACCGCCGAAAAGAGGATGTCCCCGATCTCGGCCTCGAGGGCCGGTCGGTCCCCGGTTTCCCGGGCCTCCTCGGTCTCGGCGATCTCCTCCCGGAGCTTGGCGAAGACGTCCCGCACGTCGGTCCAGTCGAACCCGGCCTTGGCGGCCTTCTTCTGTAGCTTGTAGGCCCGCTCCAGGGGCGGCAGGGCCCGGGAGACCTCGTCCAGGACCGAGTCCTTGGGTCTCCGTCCCTCCACGGTCTCCTTGATCTCGTTCCACTGCCGGATCACCGCGTCCGGGGTGGAGGCCTCGCTGTCCCCGAAGACGTGGGGGTGGCGGCGGATGAGCTTGTCCGATATGGAGTCCAGGCAGTCGGCGACCGTGAAGAGTCCCCGCTCCTCGTACATGTGGGCGATCATGGTCGTAAGGAGGTAGAGGTCCCCGGCCTCCTCCCGGACATGGGCGGGGTCCTTCTCGTCGACGGCCTCCACGAGCTCGTAGGCTTCCTCCAGGAGGTTCCCCCGCAGGCTTTCCGGGGTCTGCTCCCGGTCCCAGGGACAGCCCTCCGGGGAGCGGAGGGTGCGTACGATTCCATGGAGGCGTTCGAAGGCGTCGGGGCTGCTCATGGGCCCACTCTGCCCCAAAGCGGGCCGGGGAGGCAAGTCCTCCCCGTCTGCACGAGTCCGGCTGCGCCGGACTCGTGCAGACGAAGCGGGCCCTAGAAGATGTCCAGGCCCTTCTCCCGGCCCTCCGGCACCAGCCCGACGAGGGCCCGGATGTCGCCGGCGCCCAGGAAGAACCCCGTCTCCAGGCGCCCCGGGGCGGCCGCGAAGTATCCGTAGAGGCGGTCCAGGCCCTCCGAGGGGAGCTTGCCCTTGTCCTTGGAGAAGGCGGCCGCGAGGCCGAAGATCTTCTTCAGGGAGAGGTAGTAGGCACCCCGGATTTCCTTGGGGAGGTCGGCCGCGAAGGCCTTGTAGGACGCCTCCCCGCCCAGGGGCCGGGCCGCCCCGTCCCGCCGGACCGCGGCGGGGAGCTTGGCCGGATCCCCCAGGACCAGGAGGTACCGGTCCTTGACGTACCCGGCGTGGAAGGTCAGCTTGTCCAGGAGGACGTCCACCACGGCCCGGGCACCCGGATCGGACCCGAGCCCCTCCCCGCCGAGGTCGATCCGGATCGAGTCGTAGGGGATCCCCTCCACGCTGCCCTCCGAAACCTCCAGGTCCAGGGTAAGCCCCGAGGAACCCAGGAGCTCTCGGAAGGCCTCGCCGAAGAGGCCCGCCCCGCCGAGATTCCTGAGGACGGAGCGGTAGGCCTCCCGATCCCGGAGGGTGCCGGCCCCGGCGGCCTCGAAGGCCAGGGACCGTTCCAGGAGCTCGGAGATCTCCCCCGGGCTCTGGGCGCGTTCGGCCTTCTGGAGGAAGTCCGGGTCTACGGTCAGGTCGAAGGAGAAGGCGCTGTCCGCCCCCAGGGCCGCGTAGGAGGATTCCAGGAGCTCGAAGTACTCCGTCCCCAGGAGCTTTTCCATGCCCAGGGCCTTGACGTACAGCTCCGCCAAGTCCGCCAGGGCCCGGGGGTCGAAGGAGGCGGCCCCGCCCATGAGGGAGTCGGCCTCCAGGTACTTCAGGAAGGGGATACCCCGGGCGGGTCCCGCCGCCGCGGCCAGTCTGCCGAGGGCCCGGTCGGGATGGGGAACGGCGCCGGCCCGGAAGTGGAATCCCCGTCCGTCCGCGCCCACGGCGAAGTCCAGGGTCCGGAGATTCTCCGCGGCCTTCTTAAGCAGTTCCTCCGGGTCCGCCGCGTCGCCCAGGAGGCCGGCCATCGGACCGGAGCCGCCCGTCTCTCCCTCGTATTCATTCCAGTCGAAGTTGCGCTCGTTGTAGTTGTACGGAGCGTCGGGATCCTCGTCGAGCTCGAGCCCGGGCTCGCCGTCCTCGTCCCCGTTCCCGAAGGCGTCCTTCAGGGCGGAGTCCCACCGGTCCTGGAAGTCCGCGCGAAGGGCTTCCACGTTGATCCAGGCCTTCACGGAGCCGGCGGGGTAGGCCGAGAGCCGGGACAGGTCCGCGGTCTTTTTCGGGAGCGCGGACGGAGCCGGTCCCTTCAGCCCCAGGACCGCGTAGCCCTCCACGAAGGCGGCTTCCCCCTCGAACCCGGTCAGGGCTGCCCGCAAGCGCTCGAAGGCTCCCTTTTCCTTCTTCAGGGGCAGCCACAGGACCGCTTGCGGCGAGCCTTCCGCCCCGTTCCCGTCCGGGAGGACCGAAAGGACCAGGGGCCGCCCGAAATCCAGGACCTCCGAGGCTTCCCGGAAGCCCTCCTTGCCGCCCGCCTCCTCCCGGAGGAGTTCCGCCAGGGTGCGTCCCTTGGTGAACCGGTCCAGGCCGGCCTCCCGGACGAAGTCCTCGGCGGAACGGAAGAGCGAGGCGGGGGACTCCACCACCAGGGCCGCGTAGGCGTCCGAGGGGACCAGGCGGGAGGCGTCCCCGCCGGAGGATACGCAGGAGGCCAGGACGAGGACGGCGACAGCCGCCGGGATCAGGATTCTTCTCAAGTCATTCCCCTTTCAACCGGAAATTCCGGAGGCTGTCGGCCACCCGGGCCGCGTTGGACTGGTTGTTTTCCGCCAGGGACGAGGTCCTGGAGTAGGCGGACTTGAGGACTCCCCCGTTGGACCGCACCGCCTCGATGGAGACCTGGATGTCCTCGGAGTATCGGTTGAGGTCCTTCATCTCGCCCGCGATGAGCTCCGCCAGGTCGGCGACCGAGGCCGCTCCCCGGTCCATCTCCCCGGAGGTGGACTTCATCCTGTCCAGGGAGGCCAGGATCTGGTTGGATCCCGCGCTCTGTTCCTCCATGGCCGCCTTGACCTCCTCCTCCAGCCGGGTGATGGTCCGGATCAGGGACTGGATCTCCCCGAAGTTCTCCCCGGCCCTGCGGGAGGAGTCCGCGATGGAGCGGATGGCGGACGCGACCTCCCCGAGCATGGCCTCCACGGCCTTGGACTGCTCCGCGGCGTTTTCCGCAAGCTTGCGGATCTCGTCGGCCACCACCGCGAAGCCCTTTCCGGCCTCGCCCGCGTGGGCCGCCTCGATGGCGGCGTTCATGGAGAGGAGGTTGGTCTGGGAAGCGATGTTCGCGATGACCGTGTTGGTCTCCAGCAGGGCTTCCGACCTCGAAAGGATGTGCTGTGCCTTCTCTATGACCTCGGACAGGAGTTCCTCTCCCCGGGCGGAGGACTCGTTGAGCCGGCCGTACTGCTCGCTGGCCTTGACCACGCTCCCGGTGACGGCGCGGATGTTGGCCAAGATCTCCTCGATGGCGGCCACGGACTGGAGGATCATCTCGGATTCGTCCCGGGACCGGGCTTCCAGGCTCCGGGCGCTCTCCTGGATCCGTTCCACCGAGGCCGTCACGGCCTTGATCTCCCGGTCTATGTCCGTGCCCCGGCCCACCACGGTCTCCACGGACCGGTCGGTTCCCTCCAGGGCGGTCCGGGTGCGTTCCATCTCCGCCGCCAGGTCCCCGGCGTTGGCTTCCAGGGTGCCCAGGGCGGACTTGAGATCCCCCAGGACTCCGTTCAGGGTGTCGGTCAGGCGGTTGAAGCCCGCGGCCAGGCGCCCCGTCTCGTCCTTCCCCCGTACGTTGGCCGCGGGACGGAGGTCCCCGGAGGCGATTACGTCGAAGGTCCCCGTCAGGCTCACCAGGGGGCGGCTGATGCGCCGGGAGACCGCGACGATCAGGGCGGTCAGCAGGGCCAGGACGGCCAGTTCGGCGACGGTCAGCTCCAGGTAGATCCGCCTCGGGATCTCCAGGATCTTCTCCTTGGGCAGGGATACGATGAAGATCCAGGGGTCCAGGTTCTCGTGGAGGCGGACGCTCTCCATCATCTGGAGGACCGCCCGGCCGTCGATCTCGGCCTCCACCGCGGTTTCCCGGGCCGTATCCGGCCGGGTCAGCTCGGAGGCGGCGGATACGGTGTCCGCCGAGTGGGAATCCGACAGGTAGGAACCCTGCCCCTCGGCAAGGGTGTCCGCCAGGATCAAACCCGCGTAGTTCGCGATGGTGGACGCCCCGCCGCTCCGCTCGTCCACGTCCGCCAGAATCCCCTCCAGGAAGTCCAGGGAGAAATCGACGCCCGCCACCCCCAGGATCCCGCCGTTCCCGTCCTCCAGCCTGCGCGCCAGGGTGATCATGCGCACGGTGCGGCCGTCCTCCACCTCCTCCTCGTAGGGATCGCTGAGCCAGAACCCGGAGCGGGCGAGAGGGCCCGTATAGTATTCCTCCCCGTAGGCCTCCTCGGCCCAGGCCTCCTCGGAGAGCGTCGCGGACCCGGCCTCGTCCCGGTAGGCCCAGACGGCGAAGGCCCCCGTATCCTCCGGGCCCAGGGTTCCCGCGAACCGGGAGTCCCGGCCGTCCCAGGCGTTGGGTTCGAAGAGGATCCAGAGGGCGAAGGCCGAGTCATGGGTCCGCAGGGTGTCCAGCAAGACCGCGGGCAGGATGGCTCGATCGACGCGCCCCTCCCGCTTCAGGGTCTCCGCGAGCCGGGCGCTGTCCTCGAACATGTTCAGGGATTCCCGGAACCGGCGCTCCGCCAGGGAGGCCCCCTCCCGGGCATACTGGGCGGCCGCCCGGTACGCGTAGTCGGTGATCGTCCCGGAGGTGTCGTACCCCAGGAAGGCCACGGCCCCGGTGAACAGGAGGAAGGTGCCGGGAATGAGGAGGAGGAGCATCTTTGCCTGGATGGATCTCATCGATGAAAGCCGCCTTGCCGTGCGAGGGATACCCCTAAGGATATGACGGGAATCGGGGAAATCAATGGAAACGGGGTGTCCCGGCGCGGATTCCGCGCGAGACACCCCGTACTAGGAGTCTGTCGGACGGGCCCTCAGGTTTCCGCGATCAGGAGGGTCTTGGCGTCCAGCTTGATCGAGAGGTCCTCGGGATTCATCCGCTCGTGGTCCTTGACGACCAGGAAGTGGATGTACTCGGCCTTCGGCTCGAGGACGATGAGGACGGAAATGCTGTCCAGGAACTCCCGGAGCATGACCGGCACGTTCCGCTTGTCCGTGAGGGGCTCCTCCCCGACCATGGTGCAGGAGTACCAGACCTCCAGGTTCATCCGGGCCGCGAAATCCTTGACCTTGGCCAGGTGGTCCGGCGCGGACCGGGTGAAGTCGAATCCGTCGATGATGACCGAATCCGCCTTGAAGCCGCCGTCCACGATCATGGCCCCCAGGGAGCGTAGGATCTGCTCCGTGGAGATGCCTTCCTGGTTGAAGTTCATGATGACCCGGTTCTTCACCAGGTCGTCGTGGATGTCCTCCACGTTCTCCAGGTTGCGCTTCCGGGTGAGCTCGGTAAATATATTTTCATACCAGGAGATGACGTAGCTGGTATGGGTGGTGAAGGAGACGTGTACGACCTTTTTCCCCTGGAGGAGCTTGTCCAGGGCCAGCTGCACGAGCACGCTGGTCTTGCCGATACCCTTCCGGCTGGCGATCACGCCGATGTTTCCGCTTTTCAGTCCGCCCTCTATGCCCCGTTCGAGGATGCGGACGGGACTCTTCTTGATAAGCTCCTCTTTAAGCATGGGAACTCCTTGGTTTGTTTTCGGCGGGCCGGATCGAGGCCGATCCGGCCCGTGCTTTAAGTATAGGTCCAGTCCCGCCGCCGGGCAACGGGAAAACCGCGGCCTAGCGGCCCTGTTCCTTCCTCCGCTTCTCCAGATAGTCCTTGCGGAGCTGCTCGGAGACGCTGGTCGGGACCTTGGCGTACTTGAGGAACTCCATGGAGAACTCCGCCTTGCCCTGGGTCATGGACCGGAGCACCGTGGAATAGCCGAACATCTCCGCCAGGGGAACTTCGGCCTCCACGCGGCAGAAGGAAGCCTCCTCCGTGCTGGCGTGGATGACCCCCCGCCTCTGGTTGACGGAAGCGAAGATGTTGCCCTGGAACTCCGTCGGGCCCTCGGCCACGACCTTCATGATCGGCTCCAGGATGACGGGCTTGGCCTTCTCGTAGGCCTCTCGGAAGGCCCCGATGGCGGCCTGCTGGAAGGCGATGTCCGAGGAGTCCACGGGGTGGCTCTGGCCGTCGTTGACGACGCAGCGCACGTTCACGATGGGGAACCCGATCAGGGTGCCCTTCTTCATGGACTCCTTGAAGCCCTTGTCGCAGGAGGGGATGAACTCCGTCGGGATGGCCCCGCCCTTCACCATGTCCACGAACTCGTAGACCTTTTCCTCGCAGGGCTCCATGTATCCGGCCACCCGGCCGTACTGGCCCGAGCCTCCGGTCTGCTTCTTGTGGGTGTAGTTGAAGTCCGCGCGCTGGCTGATCGCCTCCCGGTAGGCCACCTGGGGCATGCCGGTGTCGACCTCGCACTTGTACTCACGCTTCATCCGCTCGATGTAGACGTCCAGGTGGAGCTCGCCCATGCCCTTGATGATGGTCTGGTTGGACTCCGGATCCACGTAGGTCTGGAAGGTCGGGTCTTCCTTGGTGAAGCGGTTCAGGGCCTTGGCCATCTGGTCGGCGCTCTTCTTGTCCTTGGGCTCGATGGCCAGGGAGATGACCGGGTCCGGGACGAACATGCTGGTCATGGCGTAGTTGAGCTTGGGATCGCAGAAGGTGTCCCCCGAGGCGCACTCGATCCCGAAGAGGGCCACGATGTCCCCGTTCTGCCCCTCCGCGATGTCCTCCATGGAGTTGGCGTGCATGCGCACCAGGCGACCGATCTTGAACTTCCTCCGGGCTCGGGTGTTGAAGAGCTCGTCGCCCTTCTTGATCATGCCCTGGTAGATGCGCACGTAGGTGAGCTGGCCGTATTGCCCGTCCTCCAGCTTGAAGGCCAGGGCGACCGTCGGGGCCGCGGGGTCCGCCTTGAGGACCATGGGCTCCTCGGCCTTGTCCAGGTCCAGGGCTACGTTCTTGACCTCCGTGGGGTCCGGGAGGTAGCGCACCACCCCGTCCAGGAGGATCTGGACCGCCTTGTTCTTGTAGGCTGAGCCCACAAACACGGGCACCATCTGCTCGGCGATCGTGCCGGCGCGCACGGCGGAGATGATCATCTCCGGGGTTTCCGCGCCCTCCAGGTAGGCTTCCGCCAGCTCGTCGGAGAACATGGACGCCGTGTCCAGGAGTTCCTCCCGGTACTTGGCCGCGTCCGCGGCCATGTGGGCGGGGATCTCGGCGAAGCGGATGTCCTCTCCGTTGGGGCCGTCGAAGTACACGGCCTTCATCTCGACCAGGTCCACGACGCCCTCGAACTTGTCCTCGAGGCCGATGGGAAGGGTCAGGAAGGCGGCGTTCAGGCCCAGCTTCTCCACGATCTGGCTCTTGACCCGGTAGGGGTTGGAGCCCACGCGGTCGCACTTGTTGATGAAGGCCAGCCGGGGGACGTGGTAGCGCTTGAGCTGGCGGTCCACCGTGAGGGTCTGGGACTGGACCCCGCCCACGGCGCAGAGGACCAGGACGGCCCCGTCCAGGACCCGGAGGGCGCGCTCCACCTCGATGGTGAAGTCCACGTGGCCGGGGGTGTCGATCAGGTTGATCGCGTGGTCCTTCCAGGTCACGTTGGTGGCCGCGGACTGGATCGTGATCCCCCGCTCCTTCTCCAATTCCATGAAGTCCATGGTGGCGCCGGCGGCGTCCTTGCCCCGGACCTCGTGGATGGCGTGGATCTTCTGGCAATAGAACAGGATGCGTTCGGACAGGGTCGTCTTGCCCGAGTCGATGTGGGCGCTGATGCCGATATTCCGCATTTTCTTCACGTCGAAAGCCATGCTCTTCCTCTACCTCGCAGAATGGGGTTCTATCTCACGGGCCCGTAACCGAGCGGCCCCGGCTCCTTGCGTCCAACGAAACTTTTGGGGGATGAAAACGCACACTATGTTGCAGTTCTTGCGGTTTTCCGTAATTCCTTTGAAAAACCGTAACCCGTCCGCAGTGTATAGAGGATGGGGAGAAGTTTCAAGTAGGAGGTGAATCGTGAATCTGTGAATAGTGAATAGGAGGAAGCACAGGAATCCGCGGAAGATTTAAAATAGCGTTGGGAGCGGCCGGATCCTTGGGCGCCCCATTAACCCATTCACCTATTCACTTATTCACTTATACACCACTTCCCACTCCACCGGGATGGCTTTCTTCAATAGGGCGTTCACGCCGCAGTACTTGTCCTGGGACAGGGCCACGGCCTTCCGGACGTTCTCGTCCGTAAGGCCGTCGGAGGCTTTGAACTCGTAGGTGATCTTGACGGAGGAATAGTACTTGGGGTGCTCCTCCGTAAGGTCCCCGCCGACCTTGACGTCGAACCAGGTGACGGGCTCCCGCATCTTCTTGAGGATGGAGACCACGTCCATGCCGGAGCATCCCGCTAGGGCGACCAGGACGAGGGGCTTGGGCCGGGGACCCGAGTCCTTGCCTCCGACGGCCTCGTCGGCGTCCAGCCGTATCTTGTGCCCAGAGACCTCCGCCTCGAAGGACATGTCCCCGGTCCAGGTACAGGAAATCTCGTGCCTCATTCCGTTCCTCCTCGTCCTTCCAGTATACGAAATCGGATAGCTCCGGGGCAATTCGCGCGGAGACTTGACGAAGCCCCTCGGTACGGATGTAGAATACGGTCCGTCCAAGGAAACCGGGTCCTTAGGGGCCCGAAAAGGAGCGGTATACGATGAGGAACGGTTACAGTGTCATGGTCGGCGCGACCCGAGTTCGCGCCTCCCGGGCCTGACGGACCGGATTCCAGCCGCCCGAACCGGAGGCCCCCGCCTCCCTCGGCGTCCAACCGGTATCTCGTCTCAGGCTCGGCCCCAAAAGAAGCCCGTTTACCGGGCTCCTGAGCCCTCGCCCCCGGCATCGTCCCGGGGTGAGTCACCGGATACCGGGCCCCCGGCACCTGCACGGCGCCGAGGCGGCCCTTGGACGCGACATGAACACCAAGAGAAACGCCCCCGGCGCCGTCCTTCTGCGCCTGCTTCCGTACTATAGGCCCTACGCCTTCATCCTGGCCGCCGACCTCCTGGCGGTCCTGGCCGTGGCCGCCCTCTCCCTGGCCCTGCCCCTGGTCCTCCGGTCGCTGGTGGACGACGTGATCCCCTCCGGGGACGTCCGCCGACTGGCGGAACTCTCGGGGATCGTGGCGGCCCTGGCCCTGGGCAAGTTCGCGGCCAACTTCTACACCCTGTACGCGGGCCACGCCTACGCCGTGGCCATGGAGAGGGACCTGCGCAGGGACTTCTTCGCCAAGCTCACCCGGATGTCCTTCTCCTTCTTCGACGACCGGAAGACCGGGGAGCTCATGTCCCGGATGTCCAACGACATCAACAAGGTCTCCGACGCGGTGAACCACGTCCCGGAGGACATCCTCCTGACCCTGGCTACCACGGCCGGGGCCTTCGGGGTCCTGGCCTCCCTGGACCCGACCCTGGCGGTGATCTCCTTCCTGCCCATCCCCCTGGCGGCCCTGTATTCCGGCCCCCTGGGAGGGAGGATCCTGGCGGGTTTCGAAAAGGCCAACGACGCCGTGGCCGGGGTGAGCGTCAAGATCGAGTCCGTGGTCTCGGGCATGCGGACCGTCCAGGCCTTCGCCCGGGAGCCCCACGAGATCCGTCGCTTCGCCGACCTCAACCGGGCCATCTACCAGGCCTGGCGGGGGGTCCTCCTGTCCCTGGGCTTCTTCTTCGGCGGGGCGGACTTCCTCAAGGACCTGGCCCGCCTCGTGGTCACCGCCGCGGGGGGCTGGTTCGCCCTCCGGGGCAGGATCAGCCCGGGCACCCTGGTGGCCTTCCTCTTCTACGCCAACCTCATCCTGGAGCCCGTGGACCGGCTGACCCGGACCGTGGAGGCCTCCCAGCGCCTGGCCGCGGGGCTCAAGAACTTCTTCGAGATCCTGGACCAGGAACCGGCGATCCGGGACCGCCCGGGAGCCCTGCCCCTGGACCGGCCCGAGGGACATATCCGCTTCGAGGACGTCACCTTCGGGTACGCCCGGGGCCGGCACGTCTTCCGGGGCCTCACCGCGGACATAGCCCCGGGCTCCACCGTGGCCCTGGTGGGTCCCAGCGGCGCCGGGAAGACGACCTTCTGCAGCCTGATCCCCCGGTTCTACGAGCCCCTGGAAGGCCGGGTCCTCCTGGACGGCCGGGACGTACGGGAGTACCGCCTGGCGGACCTCCGGAAGGCCGTGGGGATCGTCCAGCAGGACGTCTTCCTCTTCCCCGGCACGGTGCGGGAGAACATCCGTTACGGAAGGCCCGAGGCCTCGGAGGCCGAGGTCGAGGACGCGGCCCGGTCCGCGAACGCCCACGAGTTCATCCTGGGTCTGCCCTCGGGGTACGACACGGACATCGGGGAGCGGGGGATCAAGCTGTCGGGGGGCCAGAAGCAGAGGCTCTCCATAGCCCGGGCCTTCCTGAAGGATCCCGCGGTCCTGATCCTGGACGAGGCGACGAGCTCCCTGGACATGAAGAGCGAGCAGGCGGTCCAGGAGGCCCTGCGGCGGCTTTCCGTCGGCCGCACCACCCTGATCATCGCCCACCGGCTTTCCACCGTGCGGGCCGCGGACGAGATCCTGGTGCTCACGGAGGAGGGGATCGTCCAGCGGGGAGGCCACGAGGAGCTCCTGGCCGCGGGGGGGGTGTACGCGGACCTCTACGCCCTCCAGACGGAGGGTGTCTCCGCGGAGGAGGACGAGGAGGACGAAGAGGCGGAGGGAGGGGAGCTCGGCGCCTAGCAGGTTGTTGAAATACTTGAGGCATTTCAACAACCTGCTATGCAATTTCTCGAGAACCTGGCGGTTCTCTGCGCAATTGCAACATTAAGGAAGTGTTGAAAAAGGCTCTATAGTCTTTTTCAACACCCTGCTAGGTATCCTGCCGGTAGGGGGGGGGAAGTCCTTTTCCTCCGCTCCACCGGTTAAGAAGGCCGGGGAAGTCCGTCCCGAAGGGCCGGACCAGGTCGTCCAGGGTCTCCCAGGTTCCCCCGAGGCCGTGGCCCAGGAAGCCGCGGACCGCGTCCAGGCCGTATTCCGCCAGGAGCCAGGCCCCGAAGCCGTGGCAGGCCTCGTACCAGGCCGCGTCCTTCCGGGGGGGCGGGACGGCCAAGGCCTCCCGGAGGGCCAGCTCGGCCCGGACCGGACCTTCCGGCCCGAAGCGGGCGGCCCCGGAGGGGCCGTAGCCCGCGGCGGCCTCGGCCAGGCGCCCGGGATCCCCGCCGGACAGGACGAAGAACCCCTCCGCCAGGAGGGCCGCGGATTCCTGCAGGAACTCCCAGCCCCGGGCGGCCTCCGGGGAGAAGAGCCCGGGATTCACCCCGGCCTCGACCCGGGCCCGGGCCCCGGGCCCCCGGGAGTCCACCAGGAGGGAATGGGCCAGGGCGTGGATCCACGAGGGCTCCCAGGGTTCCCGGGCGTCCAGGAAGACGTACCGGCCGTCCGCGGAGATGTTCGAGCGGGAGACCGGCTCGTTGGCGAAGAAATCCCGGGACATCCGGGCCAGGAGGAGGAGCTCCGCGGAGGCCCTCCCCGAGAGGCGCCGGGCGACTACGGGATCGTCCGCGGCCAGGGCCCCGTACCCGCCGTCCGCGGCGACCACGACCAGGTCCCGGTCCGCGACGCTTCCGCCGCGGTAGCCCAGGGCCGCCAGGAAGGCGTCCGACCGGGGGACCCGGTCCCTGCGGATCGCGGTTCGCAGGGGCCCGGGCAGGTCCTTGTCCAGGAACACGAGGTTCCCGCCTTCCCGGTAGGACAGGAATCGGCTCTGGGATTCCGGCCGGCGCACGACGAGGACGAAGGCCAGGGCCGCCAGGAAGGCGGCGGCCAGGAGGATCACCTTCCGGGGGGTGGGCCTTCCCTCCGAGTCCCAGGCACCATTCTCTGCGGACATTGGACGCCTCCCCCTTCATTGTAAACCCCGGCCGGCCCCTCGTCGATGTCCGTCCGCGGGCGGGCCGGAATCCCGGCGATTCCAGGTTGCCTCTCCCGCTCCTTTGCGGGTACACTGGGTTCCGGTCCCATCATGCCATCCTGGAAACGATCCTTTTACGTCATCTGGTTCGCCGAGCTGATCGCCATAGCCGGGTTCAACACGACCACCCCCATCATCCCCCTCTTCCTCCGGGACCTCGGGATCACCGATCCCGGGCGGTTGAACTATTGGAACGGGCTTTCCCAGTCCGCCTCCGCCCTTGCCCTGGCCCTGCTGGCCCCGGTCTGGGGGAGCCTGGCGGACGGATACGGACGCAAGCCCATGATCCTGCGGGCCATGTTCGGCGGGGCGGCCCTCATCAGCCTGATGGCCCTGACCACGGAACCCTGGCAGGTCTTCGCCCTCCGGACCCTCCAGGGCTGCGTCACGGGAACCGTGGCCGCGGCCACGGTGTTCGTGGCCTCCATCGTCCCCAAGGAAGAGGCGGGCTATCGCCTGGGCCTTTTGCAGATGGCCATTTTCCTGGGAGGAGCCGTGGGTCCCCTGTTCGGGGGCTTCGTAGCGGACGCCGCGGGTCCCCGGGTCAACTTCCTGGCAACCGGCGCGTTCCTGGCCCTTTCGGGCTTGTTGGTCCTGCGCTTCGTGAGGGAGGACTTCATCCCGGTCCCCCGGCCCGGATCGATTTTCCGGAACGCCCTGCCCGACCTGTCCCCGGCGGTCCGGAATCCGGCCTTGGCCGCCCTTCTCCTGGTGACCTTCGCGGTCCAGTTCGCCAGCCAGGTGGCGGTTTCCATCATGACCCTGCTGGTGTTCCACCTGCTCGGCGACGTCCCGACCGTCGGGAGGGTCAGCGGCCTGCTCATCGGCGCGGGCACCCTGGCCGCGGCCCTGTCCGCGGCCGCGGTGGGCAGGGTTTCCGGGAGGGTGGGGTACGGCAGGACCCTGATGGGCTGCATCGCGGGAGCCCTGGTTTTCTACGTATTCCAGGGCTTTGCCCGGACACCCGCCCAGCTCTTCTGGTTCCGCATCGGCTCGGGGATCTTCCTGGGCGGGACCATGCCCTCCGTGAACGCCCTGATCGCCCGGCTCTGCGAACCGGGCCGTCAGGGCTCCACGTACGGGCTGTCCAGCTCCGTCTCCAGCGCCGGGGCGGCCCTCGGACCCGCCGTGGGAGCCCTGGTCGCGGCGACCGCCGGGTATCCCTTCGTATTCTTCACCGCTTCGGCTATATTGTTGGGTACCGGCCTGATCGTGGTCCGGGCATCGGCCCACGGCATCACCTTCTCGTCCGGGTCCCCGTCCGGGGCGCCCGATCCGGAGCCCCGGACGGGTTCCAAGGCATCCGGTCCGGAAGGCGGCTAGGAGTTTGTCGGGCTTGCCCACCTAAATAGTAGAAAAATCGCATTTGTGCGATTTTTCTACCTTGCAAACTCCAAAGGAGCCGCATAATCGGGATTTTTAGCGCCTATCGGCGCTAAAAATCCACAAGTCCGACAGGCTCCTAGGAGGTAGGCATGGATCGCGATCGATCGGAGGGCGGGGAGGCTACCCCGTCCCGGAGTCCCGCGGAGCGGGTCCTGCGGATCACAATCCTGGTCCTGGCGGCGGCGCTGGTCCTGGGCACGGTCTACGCCCTTGCGACGGATACCCGGGGCCGGGCCGCCCGATCCTCCCCGGGTCCCCGGATCGACGTCCCCCGGGAGGGGGAAGCGGTCTATTCCCGACTGGGAACCATCCGGGCTTCCACCCGGGACGATCCCCCCGCGGTCGTGGCGGTCAGCATCGCCTTTCCGTACCCCGCCGGGGACCGGGCTTTCAAGGAGGAGCTGGACGACAAGGCGGCCCGCCTGCGGGAGGCCTGCGCGGCCTTCTTCGCGGAAAAGAGCGCGGAATCCCTCCATCCCGCCTTCGAGGGGGCCCTGAAGTCCGAGCTCCGGGACCGGCTCAACGCCCAGCTCTCCCTGGGGCGCATCCGGGAGCTCTGGTTCGGCGACTTCGCGGTCGTCCGTTGAAGGGCGGGCTTGCGCCCCGCCCTTCAACGCGCCGAAGCCTCGCTTCGGCGATTCTATCGGAGTGAGGCCGGGCGCGGGCGCGCTACATCCCCTTCATGAGCTCGTAGTAGAACAGGGCGCAGCGGCGGAGGTTCTCGAAGGAGATCTTCTCGTCGGGGCCGTGCACCCCCGCCAGGTCCCGCGAGGTCTGGCGGATCGGCGCGATCCGGTAGATGGCCTGGACGAGGTCCGCGTAGTGCTTGGAATCGGTTCCCGCGCTGAACAGGAAGGGAACCACCGCCGCCTCCGGGTGGGCCGCCCCCAGGGCCGAGCGCAGCGCCCGGTACCCCTCGTGGTCCGTCGGGGATTCCGGCAGGGGCTCCACGGCAAGCCCCTCGTGGGCTTGGCGGACCGTCACCCCGTCCCGCGCCACGATGGAGGCGATCCGGGCCAGCGCCCCCGCGACGGTCTGGCCGGGCAGGATGCGCACGTTGATGACCGCCCGGGCCCGGTCGGGCAGGACGTTCTCCTTGTCGCTCCCGGAGAGCATGGTGGCGGCCTGGGTGGTCCTGACCAGGGCGTTCGTGGTGGGCGCTGCGGAGAAGGCCTTGATCAGGGCGAAGGCCGATACGCCGGGGCTCCGGAACAGGAGGCGGAATCCGAAGGGCACGTAGGGAGAGAGTTCCGAGAGGAAGCTCCGCACCGTGTAGGTCAGCCGGGCCGGGAAGGGCCGGGATTCCAGGCGGGCCACCGCCCGGGCCAGGGTGCCCGCGGCCGTGCTCCGGGGCGGCATGGAGGCGTGCCCTCCCGCGCCCCGGGCCTCCAGCTCCACGTCCACGTAGCCCTTTTCCGCGATCCCTACCAGGGCCAGGGGCCGGTCCGCGAAGACCAGCATACCGTCCGCGACGATCCCCCCCTCGTCGGACAGGAAGGAGGCTCTCACCCCCCGCTCCCGGAGGGTCCGGGCCAGGGCCGCGGCCCCCCGGGCGCCCCCGACCTCCTCGTCCCCCCCGAAGGCGAAAAAGAGGGTCCGTGCGGGGCGGTATCCCTCCCCCAGGAGCCGCTCCGCGGCAGCCAGGATCCCCGTCAGGGTCACCTTCGTGTCCTGGGAACCCCGGCCCCAGACGAAACCGTCCGCGGCGTCCCCGGAAAAGGGGGGCCGGGTCCAGGGGATCTCCCCGGGAGGGACCACGTCGTAGTGGGCGGCCAGGATCGCCGGGGCCAGGGCGGGGTCGGAGCCCGGCCATTCGTAGAGCAGGGCCCGGTCCCCTACGGCGTCCCGGCGCAGCCGGGCGTGCACCGTCGGGAAGAGGCGCTCCAGTTCCCGGGGGAAGTCCCGGAAGGGGGCAGGATCCTCCTGGGCGGCCTCGAAGCGGGAGACCGTGGGCAGACGGACCAGGGCGGCGAGCTTGTTCTCGATGCCCGCGAAGGGTTCCAGGGCGGCCGGGTCCAACCTGCCGGGCGCAGGGGCCCGGGGGGTGCCCAGGGCGCGGACTGCGAGGACGGCCAGGAGGGTTATAGGAAGGAAGATGAGCGCGAGGGCGGGATGCACGGGGTACCTCCGGGGCATCACAAGGTTCGTAACACTAACCCGGGGGACCCTCCCGGTCAACCTCGCCCCTTCCTGCGTGCCGTGGTATACTCCCCCGGCAGGCTGGCCGGCCCCGGAGGCCCGCGGCCGCGGAGGGCTCCATGAAGAACGTTTCCATCGGCGCGAAGGCCTTCGTGGTCTCGGCCCTCATCCTGGCGGGCCTCATGGTCGCCGCCGGGATCCTGACCCGGGTCGTGCCCGCGGGGACCTATGAGAGGATCGAGGGTCCCTCCGGGCCGACCCTGGTCCCGGGATCCTACCGGGTCACGGAGAGGCCGGACTACCCGGCCTGGCGCTGGCTGACCGCCCCGGCGGAGGTCCTGGGCTCCCCGGACGCCCTGACGGCCCTGGTGATCATCGCCTTCATCGCCGTGGCGGGGGGATCCTTCGCGGGCCTGAACGAGGCCCGGGTCCTGGAGGCGGCGGTGGCCGTCCTGGCCCGGCGGTACCGGACCCGAAGGTTCCGGCTCCTGGCGGCGGTGTCCCTCTTCGGGATGCTCCTGGGATCCCTCATGGGGGTCTTCGAGGAGTCCGTCCTCCTGGTGCCCGTGGCCGCGGCCCTGGCGGCCTCCTTCGGGTGGGACGTCCTCACGGGTCTGGGGATGAGCGTCCTGGCGGTGGGGTTCGGCTTCTCCGCCGCGGTCTCCAATCCCTTCTCCATCGGGACCGCCCAACGCCTGGCGGGGATTCCCATGTTCTCCGGGGCGCCGTTCCGTATCCTGGTCCTGGCCGCGTGCTACGGCCTCTATGTCCTCTTCCTGACCCGGCACGCCCGGCGCGTGGAGCGCCGCGCGGCCGCGGCGTCTCCGGAGGACGCGGGTTCCTCGATTTCCGCCGGCGCCGTCCCCGGAGCGGCCGCCGATCCGGACCTTTCCCCCGAAAGCTACCGGGGGGCCCGGGCTTTCGGCTATTCGATGGCCACCCTCCTGGCTGTGGTCCTGGCGGCCGCACTGGTCCCCGGCCTGTCGGACTATTCCCTGCCGATCATGGCCCTGGCCTTCCTGGCCGCGGGTTTCGTCTCCTCCCGGGCCGCGGGCCTGCCGCTCGCCCGCTGGTTCAGGGCCTTCGGAGGGGGAGCCCTGGGGGTCCTTCCCGCGGGGGTCCTCATCCTGATGGCCCTGAGCGTGAAGCGTATCGTGATGGCCGGGGGTGTCCTGGATACCATCCTCTTCGGGGCTGCGGAGGCCGTGTCCGGGGCTTCCGGCTACGGAGCGGCGGCCGCGATGTACCTCCTGACCCTGGGCCTGAACTTCTTCATCGGCAGCGCCAGCGCCAAGGCCTTCCTCCTGATGCCCCTCCTGGCTCCCCTGGCGGACCTCACGGACATCTCCCGGCAGATCGCGGTCCAGGCCTTCGCCTTCGGGGACGGCTTCTCCAACATGCTATATCCCACGAACGCGGTGCTCCTGATCGCCCTCTCCATCGCGGGGGTGTCCTGGACGAAGTACGCCAAGTGGGTCCTGCCCCTCCAGGCCGCGGCCTTCGTATTGACCATGGGATTGCTGATGCTTTCCGTCGCGTTCGGCTACGGATGAGGCGGGGCCTCATCCGTAGCCGAACGGCAACGAAGCCGCTACGCGTCTTCGTCGATGGGTTTCTAGGTTTTTTCGGAGTTCGAGGAGAGTCAGGATGCCAGGATTTAGAACAGATGAACAGGATTAATAGTTTATTATCTTAAATAAAAATATATCCTGTCCATCCTTGCATGATCCTGTCCATCCTGTCCGAATATTCGCAAAATATTTATTCTCTTTTCTTCTCCGTGTTCTCCGTGTCCTCCGTGGTGAGTCCCGGAACCTTCTATTTCTTTCTTCGGGAGTTCACGAAGCGGGAAAAGTCGCTGATGTTCCGGACCACCACCCGGTCGGGGTAGAGCTCCACCCGGCGCTGGTTGGCGAAGTGGCCCAGGATGGTCTGGACCTCCGAAGCCCCCATGCCCCCCCAGTGGGCCACGTCCTCGATGGTCACCTTGAACTCCCGCTTCTCCCCGTCCTGCTCGGCCCCCGCCGTGGCGGCGGCCTGGGTCTCGTCCAGCATCAGGAAGACGTCCGCCACCCGGGCCTGGGGATCCTCCAGGGTCAGGATCATGAACCGGCGCTTCTGGTCGTAGATCCGCTTGGTGAAGAGCTTGAGGAGCCGCAGGGCGATCTGCGGATTGCCCATCATGAGGACCTCGAAATTCGCCCGGTTGAACTCCAGGACCCGGACCGTGTCCACCGCCACCGCCGTGGCGGAGCGAGGGGTCCCCTCCAGGATGGCCATCTCCCCGAAGATCTCCGGGGGCTGGAGGACGTCGATGGTCTTCTCGATGTCCCCGACGATCTTGGCTATGCGAACCTTGCCCGACTGGATCAGGTAGAAGGAGTCGCCGGGCTCGTACTCGGAGAAGATGATCTCCCCGGCCTGGTAGGTCCGGGCGAAACGGGTGAAGGCGGAGAGGTCAGCCATTCTGGGCCTCCTCCAGGCCGCGCAGGGCCTTCTTGGCCCGGAGGAAGGTCGAGTTGTCCTCGTCCTTTTCCATGGTCAGGATCTTCCGGAAGAACCCCTTGGCCCGTTCCACGTCCCCCTTCTTGGCGTAGGACTGTCCCAGGTAGTAGAGGATGTCCGCCAGGTCCGGATGCTTGGGATAGGTCTGGACCATGCGGGTGAAGTGGGCGATGGCCGCGTCGAACTGGCCCAGCATGAACACGCTGCGCCCCATGTCGAAGGCGGCCTTGACCACGTATTCGGGATCCTGGTTGGCTTCCACGATGCGCTTGAACTCCCCCAGGGCTTCCTTGTATTTCTCCTGGGAGAAAAGGCTCACGGCGTTGTAGTACTCCTTGGCCGTGTCCGACAGGGCCTGTCCCGCCTGGGGGCGGAGGGTGTCGGCGGGCTTGGCGGGGGCGGCGCCGGCGCCGGGATGCGCGCTCAGGGTGCCCGCGGGCGGTCCTGCCACCGACGGGGAGGGCCCCTTGCCGTCCCCGAACTTTACCATGCAGCTTTCCGAAGTCTCCAGGTTCTTGCTGGCCGCGTCCGCCAGCTTGCCGGCGGGATAATAGGTGAGGTACCGGCTGAATACGTACTTGGCCTGGGAGTACATGCGATTCTTCAGGTAATACTCCCCGGTGCGGAACAGGCCGATCTCCGGGCTCAGGGCCTCCGACTTTTCCATCAGGTTCTCGACCTGCTTGTGGATCCGCCGGAGCTGGTTGGAGAAGACCCGGAGCATCTTGAGGATGATGCGGGTGTTGGCGGAGACGAACTGCTCGAATTCCGGGACCGTGAAGATCAGGACCTGGGCGTCCGAGACCACCACGGCGTTCTCCTCCCGGGGATACTTGCCCAGGGCGCTCTTGACCCCGAAGAACTCGCCGGTCTGGATGACCTCCCTGAGGTCCTTGCCGGTCTCGATGTCCGTGTAGTTCACCACTACCTGGCCGGATTGGAGGATGTAGATCTTGTCGCTGATCACGTCCCCCTGGAAGTAGATGACCGAGTTTGCGCGGTAGTTGGCTGCCTTCGGCATTGCTCCTCACTCCACTCTCGCCGTAACGCGGCGTGCGATAGCAGTATAGTGGACGGCCGCGGCGATTTCCACACAAACCCCGGAGTTTTCGGGCATCACGGCTCGAAGGGCAGGTAATCCAGCTTCTTGTCGAAGCCGATCGCCTTCCGGACGTCCCGGTACAGGGACGCGGGGGTGCCGCGGACATGGACCTTCCGGCCCCCCACCTTGACGGTCTCGTAGCCCTTGGCCAGGAGCTCCCGGAAGGGCTCGGCCAGGGCTTCCTCCACCAGGAGGGGGACGCCTTCCAGGGTCAGGAGTCGGATGTCCGAAGGCTCCGCCTTGGCCAAGGCTTCGTAGGGGTCGTCATGGATAGCCTTGAGGACCAGGAGGTCCGCGGACTTGCCGGTGTCCAGGGATCCCGTCCGGTCCTGCATGCGGAAGGCCTTGGCGGGGTTCGCGGTCACCATGCGGTAGAGGGTCTTGGCCGGCAGTTCGGTCCCGTACATGTCCCGGAACACCTTGCGGGCGAACTTCATCTCCGAAAGGAGGTTGGCGGATCCCGTGTGTGTGGAGTCCGTGCCCAGGCAGACGTTGACCCCGGCCTCCAGGAACTTACGGATCTTGCAGGTGACGTTGAACATGAGCATGTTCGAGGCGGGACACCAGGAGATCGAGGCCCCGGCCTTGGCCGTCTTAGCTATGTCCTCGTCGGAGAAGCCGATGCAGTGGATGAAGACGTCGTGGCCGTCCAGGCAGCCCAGGCGCTCCAGAATGCCGATCCCGTCCTGGGATTCCGGGTCGAATCCTTCCTCCAGGTGGGTGATGAAGGGCCAGTTCCGCTCCACCGCCCGCTTGTGCTCGATCTCAATGCCGTCCCCCCACTTGAGGTCGAAGGAGGAGCATTCGTGGGCCAGGGTGTACTCCCCGATGACCCGGATGGGCAGGCGGGGCAGGAAGGGCTCGTTGATCTCGTGGGGGAAGTGGTCGTTGGCCGTGGCCACCCCGCTGAAGAGGTTCTTGTAGGAGGAGAGGAAGTACATCTGCTCCACGGTGATGTTGGCCCTCTCCTTGTACACCGGGGAGGCCTTGAGGTCGTTGTCCCAGGGGCTCCAGTTGATGTAGAAGGCGTTCCCGTTGGGGCCGACCTGGGGCACGTAGTTACCCCGGAAATGGTCGTGGATGTTGATCAGGGCGGGATACAGGAAGGACGAACCGCCCAGGTCGATCTCGGGTCCGGCGGCCTTGCCCGCGGATATCTTCCCGGACTGGACGCTCAGGTTCCCGCGTTTGGTGCTCGATTCCTGCACTAGGGCGGCGGCATTGCGAAGGGAATAGGCTTCCACGGTCGTCCTCATGATTACGATCCTATCGCGTGTCGTTCGAATCTTCCCTTCATTCTCGGCCGATACGGGCGAAAAGTACAGGGTCAATCAGGGAATACGGCCGGTCCGATACGTCGGTTCCTTCTCGGACTCCCGGGGCCCGGGATCGGTTCAGGTCCGGGCCACTTGCTTCGCGTAGATACAGTAATCGTTTCCGGGACCGTAGAAATCGGGAATATGGCCGATGGTCTCGAAGCCGCGGGCGGTGAAGAACCGGGGTTCCACGGCGTTTTCCTTCGTGGAAGAGGTCTCGATCCGGATCATGGCGGACCGCACGGAGGCCAGGATCTCCTCGGCCAGCAGGTCCAGCAGCTTTTCCGCGGCGCCCTTGCCCCGGTAGTCCCGTCCCACCAGGAAGGTGTGAATATCAAATGTGGATTCCGTGTTGGCGGCGCGCTGGAAGAGGCAGAATCCCGCGGGCTCCCGGCTGTCCCGGACCTCCACCAGGGAATAGGGGCTTCCCGGCCGGGCCTTCCAGGAGTCCAGGGTGTCGATGAGGATGTCCAGCTCGATGTCCTTATATACGCCGGATTCCAGGGCAAGCTGTTCGTAATCGCGGGTTTCCATCATGAATCGGGATCCTCTGTTCTGATCTACCGCGGGGTTCCTCAAGGTCCGCGAAGCTCGCGGCTGGGGTATACCATACCACGGCCGCAAGCCCCGCTGTCAAACGAAAAAGGCGTTTCCCGGGCCGGGAAACGCCTTTTGGCGCCAATTTTTAATCCAATCCGCCGCCGATCACCGTATGTTGAGCCCCAGGAAAGGCTCGAAGGAATAGGTCTTGCCGGCCTCGAAGTCGAAGCTCGTCTCGAAGGCGAAGGCCCCGGACACGATGCGGATCGTGTGCCGTCCGGGGCTCACCTGGCCCCGGAAGTCCTTCTGGGCGACCCCGTCGATGAAGAGCCGTATCTGGCTCCAGGGATTCCCCTTCATGTCCGGGTTCTGGATGTTCGCGGGGATGTTGAAGGAGTAGGACGCGGGCTGGGGCTGGAAGACCGGGGCGATGGTCTGGGGCGCGGCGGCCCCGACGGTCACCTGGGTCGTGAAGTCCAGGAAACCTCCCAGGCGGATCGTCACCGTGTAGGTCCCCGGGGCGACCTGGGCGGTGAAGGTGGCCGAGTTGGCGACTCCGATCCGGGCGCCGTTCAGGAAGATCTCCGCCCCGGGCCGGAGGTTGTTGAGGACCAGGGGCACCATGGCGGGCTGGAGGTTGGCGGTGACGGTCACGGGGCCCGTTACGGAGACGGTCTGGTTGAAGTCCAGGTAGCCCGGAGCGGTGACCCGGATGGAGTAGGGCGCCCCGCCCATGGGCAGGTTGGCCGTGAAGGGGGCCTTGCCGCGCTGGGAGAAGGGCTGGCCCTCGTTGATGATCACGTCCGCGCCCTGCACGTTGGAGACGACCGTGACCGCCGCGAAGGCTCCCTGGAGGACCGCGTTGACCGTCCGGTTGCCGGAGATCACCAGGTTCTCCACGTAGTCCGTGTACCCCGGGGCGCGCACGACCAGGGTGTAGGACCCGGGGGCCAGGGAGGCCGAGAAGGGTACCCGGCCGGCGCTGACGTTGTTGAGGATGACCTCGGCCCCGGCCACGTTGGCGTTCACCAGGAGGTTGTAGTTCTGGGGAGGGGGAGGCGGCGGGGTGACGACCGCGCCGATCCGCTGGAGGGTCACGTTCAGGGTGATCGGGGAGGTCCCGGCCCGGACGACGGTCTCGAAGGTCTGGAACCCGTTCTTCTGGACCCGGACCTGGACGTTGCCCTGGGGCACCAGGAAGGAAAAGTTCGGGGTGGTCTTGCCGGCCAGGCGGCCGTTGATGTAGACCTCCGCGCCCACCTCGTTGCACTGGATGTTCAGGGACGTGCGGTTCTGGGCGAAGGCCAGGCCCGGGCCCAGGGTCAGAAGGACCAGGAGCACGGCTAATGTCTTTCTCATCGATTTCCTCCGTACGGTTTGGGGAAGCGCCCCCAGGGTGCAATCCCTAGTATACGACGCGGAGCTCGGAGTTTCCATCGGGGGCCGGAAAACCGGCACCGCTTTCTTCCGCTTCCGATAGAAAAGGAGCGAACCAGCCCCGG
Source organism: Spirochaetota bacterium (assembly GCA_022703505.1). GTDB lineage: Bacteria > Spirochaetota > Spirochaetia > Treponematales > UBA12059 > JAAYUR01. Next base: position 620,585 of record JAKLDN010000002.1, read on the forward strand.
TGTTACGAAGATTGTGAAATCTCCATTTTGTCCCACATTCCATCTGGTTTTTTTTGCCCGATGCGCTATAGTATCTTCACGGAAGGCGCGGGCGCAGGAACCGGCCTTCCATCGTGGGCCGGAAGCGTCCACGGTATCGATCAGGAGGTTAAGGAATGAACAAGAGACTAATCGCGGTACTCGCGATCCTCACGGTCGCGGCCGCGGGCGCCTTCGCGCAGATAGGCCTGGGGCTCAACGCCGCCATCTACTCCGACACGAAGATGAGCTTCTCGGAGTTCGGGGACCGCCTCCGGAACGGCGAGGGCGTCTTCTACGGTCCCTTCATCGAGCTGGCCCTGGGCAAGACCGCCCTGGGACTCTCCGGGAACTTTTCCTTTTACGAAGAGGACTGGTCGTACGATCCAATGAATCCCTGGTATGTCCCCATGGTGGACTTCGATCTGAGCCTCTATGCCCAGGGCCACCTGATCAAGTACCGAGCCTTCCTTGACCCCTTCCTGGAGGTGGGACTGGGGATCATGGGCAAGGACTACGCGAACGAGATTGATGACCCGGATCTGGACAATCCCATCATGGCCACCACCTACTTCCAGGCCGGCGGAGGCTTCGGAATCAACCTAGGGGGCCTGGGGATCTTCATCAAGGGGCTCTACCTTTTCCCAATGGGTACCGTAAAGAGTTCGGTTTACGTCGATGATGACGGAGATCCTTTTACTCCACCGCTTGAGATTACCTACGACTTGGCCACCTACCCCCTCCGCCGCCTCAAGCTGATCGCGGGGGCGAAGATTATCCTGTAAACGTGAATGGGTGAATCGTGAATAGGTGAATAGGGAGGAGGGCCTTCTTGTTTACCTAAATCACGTTCCATGAGGGCTGCGGCGAAAGTCGCGGCCTTTTTTATGGAGGTGAATAGGTGAATGGGTGAATTAGTGAATGGGAAGAAGGGCTCCTATTCACCTATTTACCCACTCACCTATTCACGTTATCTGATTCTAGTGCAATCAAAAAGGCACTCCAGGCCGTATCTCCTGCATGCCGGAAGCTCCGATTCAAAGACTAAAAGTCTATCAGCTAGCTCATGCTCTCACGTTGGATCTATACAGAGCGACTCGAGGATTTCCAGCCGATGAAAAATTCGGCCTAACTTCCCAGATCCGTCGTGCCGCATCGTCTATTAACGCAAACCTTATGGAGGGATCCCATCGTCGATCCCGTTTGGATTTCGCGTCCTTCATCGGTATCGCGCGCGGTTCCTGTGCTGAACTTACGTATCATCTGATCCTGGCAAGAGATCTGGGGTATTTGAACGAGACGGATTTCCGGCGTTATTCCGAGCGGATGTACATTCTTGGTTCGATGCTTTGCGGATTGTATAAGAAGGTGAAGAAGTGAATCAGTGAATGGGTGAATAGTCAGTCCCCATTCTCCCATTCACCTATTCACATATTCACCTATTCACGGTACTTTCCCCGTATGCCCTCCACCAGCATCGACAAGGCGGTCCTCATCCTCAAGCAGCTGGCCGTGCCGCCCTACGAGTACAAGGCGGGGGAGCTGGCCCGGAAGCTGGGGATGAACCGGTCCTCGGTCTACCGGATCCTCCAGGTCCTGAAGGACTGCGACCTGGTGATCTCCGACAAGGCGGGGGACTACTACAAGGTCGGCCCGGAGATGTACCACATCGGGACCACCTACCTCTACAACAACAACTTCCACTCGAAGCTGATCGACATCCTCTCGGAGATCTCGGACATCATCAAGGAGTCCGTGGGCATGGCGGTGATGGACGGGGACAAGATCATGTCCCTGATCGAGATCGAGGTCCACCAGCCCATGAAGCTGAACGACGTCCCCGGGCGCTATTATCCGCCCAACAAGGGCAACTACGGCAAGGTCCTGATGGCTTACCAGGACCCGGAGTACATCGAGCGGACCCTCTCCGGCCGGGTCTTCGAGAAGACCTTCTACAACACCCTGACCACCAAGGAAGAGCTCCTGGCGGAGTACGCCCGGATCCGCGACCGGGGCTACTCCTTCAGCGTGGACGAGTTGGGGATCGACATCCTGGGGGTCGGGATCCCCATCTTCGGGGAGAAGGGCCGGATCAAGGCCTGCGTGGCCGTGGGCTTCTACCGCAGCGAGGGCTGGGAGGACAAACTCCACCGGGTCAAGGACATACTCCTGGGCTACCAGGGGCAGATCGAGCGGAACCTTCCCTAGCGGGGGCCGAAGTACTCGATTCGTTTCCCTCTCGACCGTCCGCGGTCGTTCCGCCCCGCCGCCGCGCCTCTCCGGAATAGTTGGTTCCCTTCACTTTACCGGTTGCGTATTCGTGAAAATAGTATATAATGTGATTGTATCTTGAACATCGTGTTTGCATGTTGAACAATATATAATAAAATATCGTAACTGGCCTTGATTCTGCCATGGGTTCAAGCGGGGAAGCCTTCCGCTCTCCCCGAAACGTTTCGATATCGTTTCCGTTTATAAGGAGGAACCTATGAGCCTCGGGTGCAAGTACGGTACGCACCGGGTGATCGAACCGGTCGGTGCGATGCCCCAGACCGCGCAGAAGATCAACAACGACATGTCGATCCTGTACGACAACGAGATCCTGGTGGACGTGATCGCCCTGAACGTCGACTCGGCCAGCTTCACCCAGATCGAGCAGGAAGCCGGCGGGGACGTGCAGAAGATCGGCGCCAAGATCCTGGAGATCGTCGCGGCCCGGGGCAAGCAGCAGAATCCCGTAACCGGATCCGGCGGGATGCTCATCGGCAAGGTGGCCAAGATCGGCTCGGCCCTGAAGGACCGGGACCTCAAGGTCGGGGACAAGATCGCCTCCCTCGTGTCCCTTTCCCTGACCCCCCTCAAGATCAACAAGATCCTCAAGGTCCACCCCGAGATCGACCGGGTCGAGATCGACGGCCAGGCCATCCTCTTCGAGAGCGGGATCTACGCCAAACTCCCCTCGGATATGGACGAAGGTCTGGCCCTGGCGGCCCTGGATGTGGCGGGCGCTCCGGCCCAGGCGGCCAAGCTGGTCAAGCCCGGGGACTCGGTACTGGTCCTGGGCGCGGGCGGCAAGTCCGGCCTCCTGTGCCTCTACGAGTCCATGAAGCGCGCGGGCCCCACGGGCCGCGTGGTGGCCAACATCCACTCCGAGCGGTCTCGGAAGGTCATCCAGGACCTCAAGATCGCCCACGAGATCGTGGTCGGCGACGCCACCAAGCCCGTGGACCTCATGAACGCGGTGCTCAAGGCCAACAAGGGCCGGGAGTTCGACATCGCCATCACCTGCGTGAACATCGCGGGCTGCGAGATGGCCAGCATCCTGCCGGTCCGGGACGGCGGCACGGTCTACTTCTTCAGCATGGCCACCAGCTTCACCCGGGCCGCCCTGGGCGCCGAGGGGATCGGCAAGGACGTGAACATGATCATCGGCAACGGCTACACCAAGGACCACGCCGAGATCACCCTCTGGGAGCTTCGGGAAAACCCGGCGCTGAGGAAGGTCTTTGAAGAAAACTACGTTAAGTAAGGTATTTGCAGGAACAAACCACGGAGAGCACGGAGAACACGGAGCAGAGATGAGGAATTAGATGATTTATCGAATCCCGCCTCGATTTCTCCGTGTCCTCTGTGTCCTCCGTGGTGAGTCCTAAAAACCTTTGCGAAGGAGCCAGCATGGCAGCCAGCGAATATCCGAAACTGAACCTCTCCAAGTCCATGTCCATGTTCGAGGAGGCCCAGCGGCTCTCCCCGGGCGGGGTCATGGGCATCCGACGGCCCTACAACTTCATCCAAGGGGAGTACCCCATCTTCATCGACCGGGGTTACGGGGGCCACATCGTCGACGTGGACGGCAACGACTACATCGACATGCTCTGCGCCTACGGCCCGGTCATCCTGGGCTACGACGAGAAGGAGATCAACGACGCGGTCAAGCGCCAGATGGACGAGCGGGGCTTTTGCTTCAGCCTCGTCCAGCCGGCGCAGAACCAGCTGGAGCGCGCCTTGATCGACATCATCCCCTGCGCCGAGAAGGTCATCCCCGTGAAGACGGGCTCCGACGCCACGACCCTGGCGGTCCGGATCGCCCGGGGCTACACGGACAGGGCGATGGTCCTGCGCTGCGGCTACCACGGCTGGCACGACTGGTGCGTGGAGAACCACGGCGGGGTGCCCGAGGAGACCCTGGAGCTCACGGACGAGTTCGAGTACGGGTCCCTGGAGGCCCTGGAGGCCAAGCTCAAGGAGCACGCGGGCAAGGTGGCCTGCGTGATCATCACTCCCGTGGGGCACCCCCTGGCCAAGCCGGTCATGGCCCCGCCCAAGGGATACCTGGAGGGCGTGAAGGAGCTCGTGAAGAAACACGGCGCCGTCCTCGTGTTCGACGAGATCCGTACCGGCTTCCGGGCCGCCCTCGGCGGCGCCCAGGAGCGCTACGGGGTCACCCCGGACCTGGGTACCTTCGGCAAGGCCCTGGCCAACGGCTACGCCATCTCCTGCGTGGCCGGCAAGGCCGAGATCATGGACGTCTGCCAGTCCAAGGTCTTCGTCTCCTCCACCTTCTTCCCGAACTCCCTGGAGATGGTGGCGGCCCTCAAGTGCCTGGAGATCCTCAAGCGCGAGGACGTCCCGAACTCGATCTGGGCACGGGGCACCAAATTCCTGGAGCGCCTGCGGAAGGTCGTCGCCGACTCGGGCTGTCCCGCCACGGTAAGCGGCATCCCCCCCATGCCCTTCGTGACCTTCGACAAGGCCCCGGGGGACGAGGAGAAAGCCTACAAGGCCCGGCGGGAGTATTTCTACACCCAGACCATCCGCCGGGGACTCTTCATCCAGCCCTTCCATCACTGGTACATCGCCCATCGCCATACGGACGCGGACCTGGACAAGGCCCTGTGGGCCATCGGCGAGGCCCTGGAGCTGACCATGAAGAAGTACCCGGTGGGGAAGGTTTAAAGAAGACGATAGGACACGGAGGGAAAGGGCCTTGGAACCATAGGACAGACAGGATGGACAAGATTGAGAACGGATTAACAAGATCAGGTTTGGGAAATTCGCAATTCCCCCCTCCTATCTTGTTCATCCGTCTTTCATCCTGTTAATCCTGTCTGGTTTCTGGTTCCACGCCCTTCTTCCCGCCTCTGTGGTTCAATCGTTAAAGGAGTGCGTATGCTCGATTCCAAGATCGTCATAACCTGCGCCTGCACGGGGGCGGAGACCACCAAGGCACACAACCCCGCCCTTCCGGTCACGCCCGAGGAGGTCGCGGACACCGCGGTGGCCTGCCGGGAGGCGGGGGCCGCCATCCTCCACCTCCACGTGCGGGACGAGAACGGCAAGCCCACCCAGGATCCCAAGGTCTTCCGGAAGGCCATCGACCTGATCCGCAAGCGCACGGACATCGTGGTGGAGATCACCACCGGAGGGGCCGTGGGGGACACCGCGGAGGAACGCCTGCGGCCGGTCACGGAGCTGGAGCCCGAGATGGCCTCCCTGGACTGCGGGACCGTCAACTTCGGGGACGACTACATCGTGAACACCCTGCCGGTCATGCGGAAGTTCGCCCAGGAGTTCCGCCGTCTCAAGGTGCGGCCCACCCTGGAGTGCTTCGACCTGGGCCACGTATTCTCCAGCCGCATCCTGATCAAGGAGGGGCTTCTGGAGCCGCCCTACCACTACGGCCTGGTGATGAACGTCCCCGGGGCGGTGCCCTTCACCCTGGACACGATGGAGTCCTTCGTCCGGGTCCTGCCGGAGGGGGCGGACTTCACTCTGATGGGCATCGGCCGGGCGTCCCTGCCGGCCCAGTACGCGGCCATCGCCCGGGGCGGCTGGATCCGGGTGGGCTTCGAGGACAACGTGTACTACTCCAAGGGCGTCCTGGCGGAGTCCAACGCCCAGTTCGTGGCCCGGGCCGCCCGGCTGGCCAAGGAAGCGGGCTTGACCCCCGCGACTCCGGCGGACGTGCGGAGTCATCTGAAACTCAGGACTTGATTTGGAATGAACCACGGAGTCGCGCGAGCCGGACGTAGGTCCGGCTCGCGGCAGCGAAACCCGTTGGGTTTCGCCGATTTTAGATGATTTTGGCATCGCCGAAGCTTGCTTCGGCGCCGTCAGGATGGCGTAGCCATCCTGACGCGTACTCTGTGGTTGAATCGTGAGGAGTCTGTATGAACGAGTACCGTACCAGCGACTACAAGCGCATCCCTCTCTACGCGAACGTGCCGGAGTCGGACTGGAACGACTGGCACTGGCAGATGAAGAACGACATCAAGGACGTGGAAACCCTGTCCAAGGTGGTGCCCCTCACGGAGGCGGAGAAGAAGGACATCGAGGCGGTCTTGAAGCGCTTCCGCATGGCCATCACCCCCTACTACGCCTCCCTGATCGACCCCGCGGACAAGCACTGTCCCGTGCGCCTCCAGGCCATCCCCCGCCTGCCGGAGACCTTCGAGGACCCCGCGGACGAGGACGATCCCCTCCACGAGGACGTGGACTCCCCGGTCCCCGGGCTGACCCACCGCTACCCGGACCGGGTCCTGCTGCTGGTCACGAACATCTGCTCCATGAACTGCCGCCACTGCACCCGGCGCCGACTGGTGGGCTTCGAAGACGTGCACATGTCCGACGCCAACATCGACGCGGCGGTGGAGTACATCCGGAAGACCCCGATCGTCCGGGACGTCCTCATCTCCGGGGGGGATCCCCTGGTGCTCTCGGACGAGAAACTGGAGCGGGTCATCCGGAAGCTCCGGGAGATCGAGCACGTGGAGGTGATCCGCATCGGGTCCCGGGTCCCCGTGGTGATGCCCCAGCGGATCACGGACAACCTGGTCTCCATGCTGGCCAAGTACCACCCGATCTACCTCAATACCCACTTCAACCATCCCAAGGAGATCACCGCGGAGGCCAAGGCGGCCTGCGAGAAGCTGGCCAACGCGGGCATTCCCCTGGGCAACCAGAGCGTCCTTCTGCGGGACGTGAACGACTGCCCCATGACCATGAAGAAGCTGGTCCAGAAGCTCCTGACCATCCGGGTCAAGCCCTACTATATCTACCAGTGCGACCTGTCCATGGGGATCAGCCACTTCCGGACCTCGGTGTCCAAGGGGATCGAGATCATCGAGAACCTCCGCGGCCACACCACGGGCATGGCGGTCCCCACCTTCGTGGTGGACGCCCCGGGGGGCGGCGGCAAGACCCCGGTCATGCCGAACTATCTGATCACCCAGAACGAGAAGCGCATCGTGATGCGCAACTACGAGGGCGTGATCACGACCTACACGGAGCCGGATACCTACGTGCCCCGCTGTCCCGAGGGCTGCGAGTTCTGCGAGGACGAGCTCCTGAAGCCCCAGGACGGGGTGGCCACACTGCTGGCGGGGCAGAGGCTCTCCCTGGAGCCCAAGGACCTCAAGCGCTTCCAGCGCGGCCACCGCCCCTAGGCCCGCCGTGCTGGACCGGGCGGAGGACTTCCTGGGCCGGGTCACCTTCGTGACCGGCCCGGAGAAGCACTGCGGAAAGACCACCTTCCTCAACCGGGCCCTGTCCCTGGTGCGGGCCGCGGGGGAGAGGCCCGCCTTCCTGTCCATCGGCTACGACGGGGAGGCCCGGGACTCCCTCTCGGCGGCCCGCAAGCCCTCGGTGCCCGTGTCCCCGGGGGACGTGGTGATCAGCGCCGAGCGCTTCCTGCGGGACGGGCGCATCCTCCCGGAGATCCTGGAAATCCTTCCCGGAAGCTCCGCCTTCGGCCGGATCTGCGCGGCCCGGGCGAGGCGGCCGGGCCGCATCGTCCTGGTGGGCCCCGAGGGCAACGAGGGCGTGGCCCGGGCCCTGGCCTTTCTCCGGGACGAAGGCGTCGCCCGGACGGTCCTGGTGGACGGGGCGATCAACCGGATCACCCAGGCAGCCTCCTGGCCGGGGGCGCGCTTCGTCTTCGTGCTCCGGGCCGACGCCGCCTCACTGGACAAGTCGGCCCGGCAGGCCCGACGCCTCTCGTCCCTGGCTTCCCTGCCCGCGGCGCCCCCGGGCTTCGGTTCGGGGGAGGGGGAGCACATCCTGGACGGCCCCCTCACCGCGGCGACCGCGGGGGCCCTGCCGGATACCGCCCGGGCTGTGGCGGTGGAGGACTTCACCAAGGTCTTCCTGGACGACGGGGAGCTCCGGTCCTTCCGGACCGGGAGGGAGCTTCTCGTCAAGGCGCCCGTCGAGTGCGCGGGGATCGTGGCGGTCCTGCGGGGGGTATCCCGCCCGGCCTTCCTGTCCCGGCTGGACGGGGAGACCGCGGCCCGGATCGCCTTCAACCCCTACGAGCTCTCCCCGGAGGCCGCGGCATGAGCGGCCGGCCCGCCGGCCTCCTGGCGCCCGAGGACCTCGCGGACGCCTGGTCCTTCTCCCGGGCCGAGGAGTTCTGGGACCTCTACCGTCCCTACACCCCCTACGGCAAGGACGAGCGGGACGAGCGGCGGGTCCATTCGGACCGGGCCGCGATCGAGGAACTCCTGGACCGGACCGAGGCCGCGGCGGCCTGGCTGGATTCGACCCGGGAGGACCCCGCGGCCCGGGACCGGGCGGGATACTACCTGAAGCGGATGCCCCGGCTCCCGTCTTCGGTCAAGGCCGAGTACGAGCTGGCGGAGATCTTCCAGGTGAAGAAATTTCTGGCCGATTACCAGGGTCTCCGTACGGCCCTGGACGAAACCGCCCGGGACGCCTTCGGCCTGGGGCTCGCGGCCCCGGACCTGGCCGCGGAGCTGGGCAAGGGAGGCTCGGACCCGGAGACCTTCTTCGTCTCCGACGCCTACGATCCCGCCCTGGCGGAGGTCCGGATGTCCATAGCCCGGACGGACGCGGACCTGGAGGCGGCCCGGTCGGCCGCGGAGACCCGGCTGGCCGCCCGGCACGGGGTACGCCTTTCCGGCCGGGACTTCGCCCTGGTCCCCCGGGCCCAGGCGGAGGCCCTGCTGGCGGACCGGGACCTGGCGGTGGTGGAGCCCTACGACGACCGCCTCTACCTGGTGCGGCCGGCGGCGGACGCCCGGATCCTGGGGCTCCGGGACCTCCGGGACGAGCTGGCCGCCCGGGAACGCAAACTGGAGGACGATGTCATCCGGCGCCTCTCGGGCCTCATCGCAAGTGCGCTCCCGGAGATCCGGGCCGCCTCGGAGCGGACCCGGGACTTCGACCTGGCCCTGGCCCGGGCCCGCCTTGCGCGGGACCTGGGACTCGTCCGGCCGGACCTCTCCGCCGAGGGTGACTGGGAACTCACGGCCGGCCGCTTCCTGCCCTGCGAGGTGGAGTGCGGGGATCTCGGCCTGGCGTATACGCCCCTGTCCGCCCGGTTCGGAAAGCCGGTGACCACGATCTTCGGGTCCAACATGGGGGGCAAGACCGTGGCCCTGAAGACGGTGCTCTTCTTCCAGGTCCTGGCCCAGGCGGGTTTCCACGTCCCCGCCGCCTCCTTCCGCACCCGGGTCTACGCCCGGCTCTCCTACGTGGGGGAGCTGGCGGGGGAGCGCCTGGCGGGGCTCTCGGGCTTCGGCTTCGAGATCCACCGCTTCATCCGGGCCTGGGAGGGGATGGGGGAAGGCGGCTGCCTGGCGGTCTTCGACGAGTTCGCCCGGACCACCAGTTCCCGGGAGGCGGAGGCCCTCCTGTCCGCGGCCCAGGCGGAGCTGGCGGCCCGGCCCGGGGTGAAGAGCTTCTTCGCCACCCACTTCCGGGGCCTGGTCCGGTCGCCGGGGGTGGACTACCTGCGGATGAGGGGCCTGGACCGGAAGGCGGCCTCGGAATGCCTGGAGGCGGACGCCCCCCGGGCGGAGCGCCTGGCCCGGATCAACCGGCACATGCGCTACGAACTGGAACCGGACGCGGAGGGCCCCGGCCCCGCGGACGCCCTGACCGTCGCGGCCCTGCTGGGCCTGCCGGGGGAGATCGTTAAGAAAGCGGAAGGAATGTTGAGGTAAACGTGAATGGGTGAATAGGTGAATGAGTGAATGGGGTTTCCTTCTATTCACCCATTCACTATTCACTTATTCACCTTCCACAAGGAGTTTTCATGCGCGCGAAACTAGGCTTATCCCAAGACAAGATCTCCGAAGCCCGCCAGCTCGCGACCAGGATCTGCGAGCCGGTGTCGAAATTCGTGGACGGCCACACCTCCGTAACGGTGGAGCGGGCCACTCTGCGCCTGGCGGGGGCGGACGACGCGGACGCCGACGGGGTGCCCGTGCCGAACCTGATCGTGGATCAGGCCCGGGACCGTTTGGCGGACGGTGCCTTCCGCCTCTACGCGAGCGCCCTGGCCCGCACGGGGGACAGCCCGGAGCGGCTGAACCGGAAGATCGCGGAGGGCTTGCGCCTGACCGACCTGCCCCCCGCGGACGAGTCCGCGACGGCCCGGAAGGCGGTCGAGTTGGTGAACCGGGCCGAGACCCGGGTCCGTGCCAATCGCGAGTACCGGGAATCCAAGCAGGCGGAGTGGAAGGACCGGAACCACCGGCCCCTCCTGTACCTCATCGTGGCCACGGGCAACATCTACGAGGACGTGAAGCAGGCCACGGCCGCGGCGGAGCAGGGGGCGGACGTGATCGCCGTGATCCGAACCACCGCGCAGAGCCTCCTCGATTATGTACCCTTCGGCCCGACCACCGAGGGCTTCGGGGGGACCTACGCCACCCAGGAGAACTTCCGCATCATGCGGGCCGCCCTGGACGAGGTATCCGAGCGCCAGAGGCGGTACATCCTCCTCACGAACTACGCCTCGGGGCTCTGCATGCCGGAGATCGCGGCCATGGGCGCCCTGGAGCGCCTGGACATGATGCTGAACGACTCGATGTACGGGATCCTCTTCCGGGACATCAACATGTACCGGACCTTCGTGGACCAGAAGTTCAGCCGCATGCTGGACGCCTGGGCGGGGATCATCATCAACACCGGGGAGGACAACTACCTCACCACCAGCGACGCCTACGAGAAGGCCTACACGGTCCTGGCCAGCCAGTTCCTGAACGAGCGCTTCGCCTACGCCGCGGGCCTGCCCGCCCGGCTCATGGGCCTGGGGCACGCATTCGAGATGGACCCGACCATCAAGGACGGCTTCCTGTACGAGCTGGCCCAGGCCCAGATGGCCCGGGAGATCTTCCCGGAGCATCCCCTGAAGTACATGCCCCCCACCAAGTTCATGTCCGGGGACATCTTCAAGGGACTGACGATGGACATGATGTTCAACTTCGTGTCCAAGGCCACGGACCAGGGCATCCACCTTTTGGGCATGCTGACCGAGGCCATCCACACCCCCTTCATGATGGACCGGTACCTGGCGGTGGACAACGCCCGGTACGTGATGAACAACATGGCCTCCTTCTACGAGGAAGTTGAGTTCCGGGAGGGCGGGATCGTCCGCACCCGGGCGGCGGAGGTCCTGGACAAGACCCTGGAGTTCCTGCGGCAGACCGAGGCGGCGGGCCTCTTCGACGCCATCGCCCAGGGGCACTTCGCGGACGTCAAGCGGCCCAAGGACGGGGGCAAGGGCCTGGAGGGCCTGGTCAAGAAGGGGCCGAGGTACTGGAATCCCTTCGAGGAACACCTGACCCGGACCCTGGGGCTGGGAAAGTGAGGAGGC
>JAKLDN010000003.1 GCA_022703505.1 Spirochaetota bacterium
TCCCCGGGGGAGGTCCGTCCTCTCGGAGGTCCGCCTGGTCATCCTGGACGAGATCCACGCGGTCCTGGACTCCAAGCGCGGGGCCTTCCTGGCCTGCCAGATCGGAGCTCTGTCCCTCCTGGCCGGGGAGTTCCGGCGGGTGGCCCTCTCCGCCACGGTACGGCCGCCGGAGACGGCAGCCGCCTTCGTCGGAGGCCTGCGGAAGGTTACCGCCGCCGGGGGGCGGCCGGGTTTCCGGTACGAGCCCCGGCCGGTGTCCGTCGTCGCTCCCCCCGCGGAGAAGAGGATCGACCTGGCCGTGGAGTACCCCGAGCCGCCGCCCCCGGATCCGGAGGCCGGACCCGGGCTCCCGGAATCCTCCCGGTACGGGGTCCTGGTGGATACCCTGGCCGGGCGGATCCGGAAGAACCGCTCGACTCTGGTGTTCACGGATTCCCGTCGCCGGGCCGAACGGATCGCCTTCCTCCTGAACGAGAAGGCCGGGGCGGGCTCCGCCTACGCCCACCACGGCTCCCTCTCCAAGGAGGTCCGCCGCCTGGTCGAGGAGCGCCTCAAGCGCGGGGAGTTGCCTTGCGTGGTGGCCACGGGGTCCCTGGAGCTGGGCATCGACGTGGGGTCCGTGGACGAGGTGGTCCTGGCGGGCTCCCCTCCCGCGGTGTCCCCGGCCCTCCAGCGGGTGGGGCGGTCCGGCCACGGGGTCGGCCGGACGAGCCGGGGCCTCCTATTTCCCTTCCACGGGATGGACCTCCTGCGCGCCGCGGCCCTGGCCGGGGCGGTCCGGGACCGGGAGATCGAGCCGCTGTCCCCGGTGGAGAATCCCCTGGACATCCTGGCCCAGACCGTCCTGGCCCTCTGCGCGGCCGAGGACCGGGGCGTGGACGCCCTCTACGAGGACATCCGGACCTTCCCGCCCTTCCGCGACCTCTCCCGGGAGGCGTACGACCGGGTCGTGGAGATGCTGGCCGGGCGATACGAGTCCGCCCGGCTCCGGGAGCTCAAGCCCCGCCTCCGCTACGACCGTATCTCCGGCACCCTGGGCGCCGCGGAGGGAACGGTCCGGCTCCTCTACTCCTCCGGAGGCGCCATTCCGGACCGGGGGGTGTACTCGATGCGCCTTCAGGACGGTACCCGCATCGGGGAACTGGACGAGGAGTTCGTCTGGGAGCGGAAGGTCGGGGACGCCTTCTCCTTCGGGACCCGGTCCTGGCGGATCCGGGAGATCGGCCCCGAGGCCGTGGAGGTCGTGCCCCTGGACCGGCCCGCGGATTTCGTGCCCTTCTGGAAGGGGGAGGCCCGGTACCGGAGCCCGGTCCTGGTCCGCAGGACCCTGGAGCTCTCCGCGTCCTTCGGCTCCGAAGGTTTCCCTCCGGGCACCCTGGACGGCCTGGGACTGACGGAGGAGGCCCGGGCCGCCCTGGCCCGCTTCCTGGAATCCCAGGCCCGGGCCCAGCAGGGTGTCCCTCTCGCCGGACCTGCCTGTCTCCCCCTGGAGCTCTGCTCCGACCCCGGGCTCCGGGGCGACGCGGTCACCGCGGTCCTCCACACCCTCCGGGGCGGGGCGGTGAACGAGCCTCTCTCCCTGGCCCTGGCGGCCGAATTGGAGGAGACCCTGGGGGTGAGGATCGAGACGGTGGCGGACGAGGACTTCGTCCTGGCCGTCCTTCCCCTCGTGCCGGGCGTGGTCCCGGATGGGGCGATCCGGGAGGCCCTCGGACGGTTGGGGGACCCGGACTTGAGGGAGCGTCGTCTCCGGTCCCGCCTGGAGGGATCCGGGGTCTTCGGGGCCGCCTTCCGGGAGGCCGCGGGGCGGTCCCTCGTCCTGCCCCGGGCGGGCTTCGGGAAACGTACCCCCCTGTGGATCACCCGGCTCCGGGCCAAGCGCCTGTTCGACGCGGTCAGCTCCTTCGGGGACTTCCCGGTGGCCGCGGAGGCCTGGAGGACCTGCCTGGTCGACCTCTTCGACCTACCGGAGTTCGGCCGGCTCCTGGACGGGATCTCGGGCGGAGGCATCCGGGTCCCGGCCTTCCGCACCCGGGCGCCCAGCCCCTTCGCCCGGGAAGCGGTCTGGCAGGAGACGAACCGGTTCCTGTACGAGGGGGACGGGTCCGAGCGCCGGTCCGGGGTTTCCCTGTCCGATCGGGCGATCGAGGAGGCCCTGGGCTCCCCGGCCCTCCGCCCGGCCCTGCCCGCCGCCCTGGTGTCCGATTTCATCTCCCGGCTTCGTCGGGAGAAGCCGGGCTGGGCCCCCGAGGACGGCCCGGCCCTGGCGGAATGGGTCAAGGAGCGGGTCTTCCTGCCCGCGGACGAGTGGGAAGCCCTCGCGGCGAACCTGGGCGAGGCGGCGAGGGAGGCCCTGGAAGCGGACCCGACCCTGGGCGCCCGGATCGCCCGGATCCGCCCGGCCGGGGGATTCTTGGACCTGGTCGTCCACGAGGAGCGCAGACCCGAGGTCGAGGCGGATCCCCGGGCCCTCCTGGGGGAGTGGCTGCGGTACGAGGGTCCCGTGGATCCGGGGCGGGCCGCCGCTGTCCTGGGAATCCCGGAGGAGGAGGCCCGTGCCGCACTGGCCGCCCTGGCCGAGGAGGGCTCCCTGGCCGCGGGGGTGCGGGTCTCGGACACCTCCGGCGAGCTGTTCTGCGACGAGTCCAACCTGGAGCTCCTCCTCCGCCTGGCTCGGAAGGCGGCCCGGCCCTCGGTGGATGAACGGCCCGCCTCGGACCTCCCCCTCTTCCTGGCGCGGCTCCAGGGACTCTCGGGGGACCGTCCGGAGCATCCCTGGGAGCCCCTGGCGGGCTGGGCCGCCCCGATCCGCCTCTGGGAGACGGAGCTTCTGCCCGCCCGACGGCCGGACTACGCCCCCGCCCTCCTGGACCGGGACTTCGAGGAAGGCCGGTGCCTCTGGTTCGGGGCGGGCCGGGAGACCGTCGGGCTCTGCGCACCCGAGGACCTGGACCTCGCCCTCCCGGATCGACCCGCGGAATCCGCCCTGGTACCGGAGGTCCTCGCGGACTTCTGGGCCCTCCGGGACGCCTCTGGCCTGGCCCCCGAGGACTGCGTCCGCTCCCTCTGGGAAGAGGCTTGGAGGGGTGCCGCGTCCTCGGATTCCTGGGAGACCCTCCGGTCCGGGATCCGGTCGGATTTCGGCCGCGCCGCGGCCGCCCTCACTCGATCCGAGTCGAGACTTCCGGAATCCTCTTCCTTCGGCGTCCCCCGCCGAATACCCCGGGCCCTGCGGGACCGGTGGCGGGGCGGGCCCCCCGTGGCGGGCCGGTGGTTTTCCCTGGGGGCGGAGGGGGATCCCGATCCCCTGGACCGGGACCAGCTGGACCGGGACCGGGTGCGGCTCCTGGCCCGACGGTGGGGGATCCTCTGTCGGCCCCTCCTGGAGAGGGAAGTCCCGGCCCTGGGCTGGGCGCGTCTGCTCCGGGCCCTGCGTACCCTGGAGCTGGCGGGGGAGATCCTGGCGGGGAGATTCTTCGCGGGACTCGGAGGCCTGCAGTTCATGAGTCCCGAGGCCTTCGAGCTCTTCCGGACCCTGGAGGACGGCGGGGGAATTTACTGGATGAACGCCTGCGACCCCGCCAGCTTGGCCGGGGTGGAGGTCGAGGGGCTGTCCTATGAACTCCCGGCCCGGATAGCTTCCACCAGACTCTGCTACCGGGGAAGCCGCCTGGCCGCGGTCTCCCTGCGGAACGGCCGGGAGCTGCGGATCCTCGACGACGGAGGGGATCCGGCCGGGGTCTTGGCCTTTCTGAGGATTCCCCGGACCCGACGGGTGGATCCTGAACGGAAGGTGGTGGTGGAAACCGCGAACGGCGCGGCGGCTGCGGCCGGACCCTATGCCGCGGTCCTCAAGGACCTGGGCTTCGAGGCGGACCGGGGGCGGATGGTCCTTTGGTGAACCGGTTTCACGGCATCGCCGTGAAACCGATCAATAAAGAAACGGGGCGCACCGCGCCCCGTTTCTTTATTCTTCTTCTTCCTCCTGCACCCGGAAGGCCTGGGCCGCCTTGGTGACGTCCTCGGCGATCTTCCCGGAGATCGGGGAGTAGTGGTCGAACTCCACCTCGAAGGAACCGGTGCCGCTAGTCATGGCCCTGAGGTCGATGGAGTACCGCAGGAGCTCCGCCTGGGGAGCCTGGGCCTTGACCTCCACGATCCCGCCGCCCACGGGCTGCTGGCCGGAGATCCGGCCGCGGCGGCCGGAGAGGTCGGACATGATGTCCCCCAGGTACTTGTCCTCCACGAAGACGGTCAGGTTCATGATGGGTTCCAGGAGGACGGGACCCGCCTGGCGCATGCACTCCCGGAAGGCGCCGCGGCTGGCGATCTTGAAGGCCATCTCCGAGGAGTCCACGGGATGCTCCTTGCCGTCCACGATCATGGTCTTGACGTCCACCACGGGGTAGCCCGCCGTTACGCCGGCCTCCATGGCCTGGTGGATGCCCTTCTCGATTCCCGGAATGAATCCCTTGGACACGGCTCCGCCGAAGACCTTGTTCTCGAACTCGTAGTTCTTGCCCCTCTCCAGGGGCTCGATGTCGAAGACGACCCGGGCGTACTGTCCGTGCCCCCCGGTCTGCTTCTTGTGGGTGTACTCCGCGTGGGCCTTCTTGGTGATGGTCTCCCGGTAGGCCACCCGCGGGGTCCGGGTCTCCACGGCGATCTTGGCCCCGGTCTTGATCTTCTCCAGGATCATGTTGATCTGGAGCTCGCCCATGCCGGAGATGACGGTCTCCTTGGTCTCCCCGTCGAACCGGACCTGGAAGGTCAGGTCCTCCTCCGCGGACTTGTGCAGGAGCTCGGACATCTTGTCCTCCTCCTTCTTGTTCACCGCGGAGATGGCCAGGGCGTGGACCGGCTGGGGCAGGCGCAGGGGGGCGAAGGCGAACTGGTCGTCGTGCAGGGTCAGGGTGTCGTTGGTCTTGAGGCCCGCCACCTTGGAAGTCAGCCCGATGTCCCCCGCGCAGAGTTCCGGGACTTCCTCGAGCTTCTTGCCCTGGGCGCGGTAGAGCTTGCCGACCTTCTCCTTCTTGTTCTCCCGGACGTTGTAGAGTTCCGAGTCCGGAAGGAGCTTGCCGGAGAAGACCTTGAAGTAGGACAGACGCCCGGAGAACTGGTCGATCTGGGTGCGGATGACCAAGGCGGTGGTCGGTTTGGCCGGATCGACCCCGAACTCGACTTCCTCTCCCTTGGCGTTCTTCACGATCTCGGGCTTGAGGGCCAGGGGGGAGGGGGCGATCCCGGCCAGGAACTCGAGGAGGGCCGCGCAGCCGGAGTTCCGGAGCCCGGCTCCCGCGAAGGCGGGCAGGATGCGGTTGGACGCGAAGGCCTCCCCGAGACCCTTGAGGATCTCCTCCTGGGAGAGCTCCCCGGCCTCCAGGTACTTCTCCATGAGCTCGTCGTCCCCCTCCGCGGCGGCCTCGGAAAGCCGGGCGCGGGCTTCCTGGTACGCCGAGGCGAAGTCCGCGGGGATGTCGGCGGAGGTTTCCTTCTGGTCCCCGGAGGCGGGCAGGGGGTAGGCCTTGCCGTTCACCACGTCGATGACGCCCTTGAAGGACGGCCCGGTCCCCATGGGAATGGAGACGGGAACGGGGTCCATCTTGAACTTCTCCTTGATGTCCGCCAGGGCCGCGTCGAAGTCGGCGCGTTCCTCGTCCAGCTTGGAGATGAAGACGCCGCGGGGCTTTTCCCGCTTGTCCAGCTCCCGCCACAGCTTGATGGTCTCGATCTGGACTCCGCTCTTGCCGTCCACCAGGAGCAGGGCCGTCTCGCAGGAACGGAAGGCCAGGATCACGTCGCCCACGAAATCCGAGGATCCGGGGGTGTCCACGAAAGTGATATTCTTGCCCTTCCACTCCAGGTGGCAGAAGGCGGCGTGGAGGGAGATCTTGCGGGCGATCTCGTCCTCCATGTAATCGCTGACAGTCTTGCCCGAATCCACGGTTTCCGGCTTGGAGATGGCTCCGCCGGAGAACAGCAGGTGTTCGAGCAAGGAAGTTTTTCCCGTCCCTCCGTGTCCCGCCAGGGCCACGTTCCGGATGAGATCGGTCGTAAAGGCCATAAGCGCTCCTTGATTGTTAAGGCCGGGGATCCCGAGCCTAAAGGACTGCCGCCATGATAGAACCCGATTTTTCCGGTTGTCAAGGGAAAAAGCCGGGGACCCCGGGCGGGGCGCTTCGATTGACAAAGGATTTGCCTTCGGCCTAGAGTACGCGGGTATTCCGGGACGTTGCCTAGCGGCTAAGGCGCCAGCTTTGGGAGCTGGATATCGGCGGTTCAAATCCGCCCGTCCCGAGATTCCAGGCTGTTCAAAAAGCTCGGTTAGCTTTTTGGACAGCTGGCATTAAGGTAGCATCTTCTAACGTTCTCAATAGAACGTTGGAAACTGCAAGGGGTGGCCAATAAGTAGCCGACTTATTGGCCACCCCCGCAGGGGATCATAGCTCAACCGGATAGAGCAACCGCCTTCTAAGCGGTAGGTCGGGGGTTCGAGTCCCTCTGGTCCCGCTTCATTTCATCAGGAATCGGACCTGGTACGAGGAAATCCCCAGCAGGGCCAGGGACAGGATGGCCCCGAGCCACTCGAGGCGCGCCTCGAAGAGGTAGGCGGCGCAGGCGAAGGCGAAGCTGGCCAGGACCCCCGCGGAGATCCAGAGGGCCACGTAGACACCCGCCTCCGTCACCGCCCGCTCCAGGAAGTACACGGCCGCGAAGATCCCGGCTATGGAAAGCAGGGGATTGAAGAAGAGTACGAAGGTGTCCGGACTGTCCGCGTACCGCACCGCCGAAACCAGGGCCAGGACCGTGAAACAGCCGAACTGGAAGGCCGTGAACCTCCGCAGCGCGGCATCGGACCTCACCGTGTCCTCGAAGCCCTGGATCAGGCGGGAAGCGGCGATGGTCAGGGAAAAGGGCAGGAGGAAGCGCTCCCACCAGATCCGGAACACGAACAGGAAACTGCCGTGGACCTCCGGAATCCAGCCTAGGACCAGCATATGAACCAGCGCGCAGGGGAGCCCCAGGGCCAGGCCCCTTCCGAAGCTTCGGGCCAGGGCCTCCTCCCGGTGGCGGGGGAAGAACCATGCGGCGACGGAGAGATAGGCCAGGGGCAGTGCGAAGACGGGAAATGCGAACATGGCGTCCCGCAGGGTAGCACGGGAATGCCGACCGGCGCAAGCAGAACCGGGGTTATCGATTCGACACTAATAAAGGGAGAGGAGTTCCAGGTGGTCCCGGGCCCATTCCCCGATTTTCCGGGATGTTTCGGACAAGGAATGGAGCCGCTCCCGGTTTTCCTCGTCTGCCGCCGCCTGCCGCAGGCGCTCGAAGAGGGCCCCCAGGCCTTCCTCTTCCGACCGGATCATCCGGAGCAAATCCGTCGCCGGATCCGCGCCCGGCGCCGGGGCCGCGGGTGCCGGAGAGGGCGGGGGATCGTTCCGTTCGGTTTCCCGGGGCAGGGGTGTATCCCTGCCCGCGTCCCCGGATCCCACGACCGTTCTGAGCAGGTCCGCCTGGCTCGATTTCTGGTCCAGGACGGACTGGAGGAGCCGTCCGACCGCGGGGTTCCCGACCCCGTGGGCGGATTCCCGGTACCTTCGTATCAGGTCCAGGTTGAGGACGGCCGCGTTTTCCACGGCGGACTTGAAATCGGACGGATAAGCCATATAGAATCACTGTACTACGCGTCATTTCAGCTGTCAAACAGGCCCGATCGGGGGTCGAGGTCCGAAAAATCCCGGTCGGCAGGGCGGACAGCCGGGTACGACCCTTTGACTCGCCCCGTGAAGTATGGTAAAGTAGCCGGAAACTTCCTAGGCTAGGTGTATTCCGAAGGAGGCCGATTGGCGGACAACAAAAACTTGCGGATCAACGAGCAGATCCGGGTTCGGGAAGTGCGGCTTATCGACGACAAGGGCGAACAGAGGGGCATCGTTGCCACCCTGGAGGCCCTGAAGATAGCCCGGGAGGCGGGTGTGGACCTGGTCGAGGTCGCCCCCCAGTCGAGTCCGCCGGTCTGCAAGCTGCTCGATTACGGCAAGTTCAAATTCGAGCAGGAAAAAAAGATCAAGGAAAGCCGCAAGAACCAGAAGATCGTCAAGATAAAGGAAGTCCGGATGCAGCCCAAGATCGACGACCACGATCTTGAGTTCAAGTCCAAGCACGTCCGGGAGTTCCTAGAGGAAGGAAACAAGGTCAAGGTTACGATACGGTTCCGGGGCCGCGAACTGGCGCACACCGAGATTGGCGAGGAAGTGCTCAAGAGCGTCCTGACCCATATCGAAGGATCCTACGTCATGGAGAAGCTTCCCGCCATGGAAGGCCGGTTCATGTCCATGATCCTGACGCCGAAGGCCGTCAAGAAACCCGTGGAAGTCAAGCCGCCCGACGGCGAGTGATTCCCGTATACTACGAAGATAAGGATGGATCGTCATGCCCAAGATGAAGACGAAAAAATCCGCTGCCAAGCGATTCACGCTCACGGCATCCGGTAAGGTGAAATACAAGAAGATGAACCTTCGCCATATCCTGACGAAGAAGAGCGCCAAGCGGAAGCGGAACCTTCGCAAGGCCGGCTTTGTGGACGGCGGCAACGTCCGCATGATCAAGAAACAGCTTCTTCCCAACGGCTAGCCCGCGGGGCGCTCCTTCCCCCGTTCGGGGCGCCCGGTCAGGACTTCCGTGAGAAGAGCGACAGATAGCACAGGAGCGATACGATGCCTAGAGCAGTAGACGGCACCCGCCGCAAGGACCATAGGAAGAAAATCCTCAAGCTGGCCAAGGGGTTCCGCGGCCGCCGCGGCACCAACCACAAGGCGGCCAAGGACGCCGTGGCCAAGGCCCTGATGTTCGCATACCGCGACCGCCGGGCCAAGAAGAACGAGTTCCGCACCCTCTGGATCGCCCGCATCAACGCGGCTTGCCGTCCCGAGGGCATCTCCTACAGCCGCCTGATCGAGGGCCTCGCCAAGGCTCAGGTGGCCGTGGACCGCAAGGTCCTCTCGGACATGGCCGTCCGGGACGCGCCGGCCTTCAAGGCCGTCGTGGAGCGGGCCAAGGCAGCCCTGGCCTAGGATGATCACCCTCGAGCAGGTCCGGGCCCTGGAGACGCGGGTCGAGAAGGCCCTGTCGGCCATCGACCGGCTCACCTCCGAGAACGCCGCCCTGCGGGACAACGTCTCCCGCGAGCAGAAGCGGGCGGCGGACCTGGAGCGGACCATCGAGGAATACCGCAAGGACCAGACCCGCATCGAGCAGGGGATCCTGCACGCCCTGGAGCGCCTGAACGCCTTCGAGGACGCGATCCAGGATCCCGCTCCCTCGGCCGCCCCGCCCCCCCAGGCGGACAAGCCGATCCGTTCCGGGTCGGCGGCGGCCGTGCACGCGGCCCCGGCCGCCCCGGCGGCCCGGAAGCCGGCCGTCGAGCCTCGGCCCGCCGAACCCGTTCGCCCCGAACCCGCCTCCTCCGCCAAGGACGGGACCGATCCCGCCCCCGGCGCGGAAGAGGCGGAGCTCGAGATATTCTGATCCCGGGCGCGCCGCCGTGGCCGTCCAGACCCTGAGGATCGAACTTCTGGGCACCTCCTTCACGATACAGACCGACGAATCGAAGGAATACATGGACGCCATCCTGGCCCATATCCGCCGGCGCGCCCAGGAGGTCCAGAAGAGCACCCGGGTGACGGATCCTTTGAAAACCTCCATCCTGGCGAGTGTCTATATCGTGGACGAGCTCTTCCGGGAACGGACGAACCGCTCCTCCCGGGAGGCCGACCAGGACGAGTTGGGCCGGGCCGCGGACCGGCTGATCGAGCGTCTGGAGCGGGCCATCTCGGACCTGGAACCCGGACCGGGGCCCGAAAGCCCGGGCGCCCCTTGATCCGTCCGGGACGTCCCGATATAATTCCAGTTCCAGCAACGAGACGACAAGCGGAGAGCCCATGATACTACCCTTCGAGCAGCTGATCGAGAACGATACCAACGCCTACGAGTTCACCGTGGCCGTCACCCGCCGGGCCTATCAGCTCGCCGTGCTCCGCACCCCCGAGGTGGAGAAGCACAACGGCAAGGTGGTCTCCCTCGGCATGCGCCAGATCTTCTCCGGCCAGGTTGTGTACCGCTTCATCGAGTAGGACCCTTCTCCTCTTCGGCCCGACGGCGTCGGGCAAGACGGCCCTCCTTTCGGAACTCTTCCTCGGAAACCGGGGATCCGGCTTGCCCCAGGCCGAGGTGGTCTCCGCGGACTCCATGCAGGTCTACCGGGGACTGGACATCGGCACGGCCAAGCCGGACGCGGGGCTTCTCGAGAATCTTCCCCACCACCTGATCGACATCCGCGATCCCTCGGAACAGTATACCGCCGGGGATTTTGTACGGGAGGCCGACCGGGCCTGCGACGAAATCCGAAGCCGGGGACGCCTGCCCGTGATCTCCGGAGGCACGGCTTTTTACCTGAAGAACTTCGTCTACGGCCTCCCGGATTCTCCCCCCGCGGACGCCCGGATCCGGTCCGAGGTGGAGCGGGACCTCCGGCTCCGGGGCCCCGAGGCTCTCCGGGCGGAGCTGGAGGCCGGGGATCCCGAGAGCGCCGGCCGCATCCATGCCCGGGACCTGTACCGGCTCACCCGGGCCGTGGAGGTCCTGCGCCTGACGGGCCGGCCCCTCTCTTCCTTCGAGGTTCCCGCGGGACCCCGGGCGGAACATGACCTCCTTCTCATAGCCCTGGACCGCCCCCGGGAGGAGCTGTACGCCCGCATCGACGCCCGGGTGGACGCGATGTTCGAGTCGGGCCTGGCCGGGGAGGTCCGGGGGCTCCTGGCCGCCGGCTACGGGGATGCGGACCCGGGGATGCAGGCCATCGGGTACCGGGAATTCCTGGAAGCCCGGAGGACCGGTTGTGCCCGGCTCCGGGACGTGCGGGACCGGATCGCCCTGGACACCCGCCGCTACGCCAAGCGGCAGCTCGCCTTCTTCCATACCCTGCCCGGGGTCGAGTGGTTTTCCGCGGAGGACGCGGAGGGGGTGCGGGGAAGAATACGGGAATGGGTGAATAAGTAAATAGAGAGCCTCCCATTCACCCATTCACCTATTCACCTATTCACTTCAACCCGCTATACTCCGCCCCCATGGAACTCTCGACCCTGCTTGCCACGGTATTCCTTTCCTTCCTTCCGATATCGGAGCTCCGCGGGGCCATCCCCTTCGCGGTCGCCCGGGGGATGCCCCTGCCCGCGGCCTTCCTCCTGGCCGTGGCCTGCAACGTCCTGGTGGCGCCCGTGGCCTTCCTCTTCCTGGGCACCCTGCACGGATTGCTGTACCGGTGGGCCTTCTACGCCCGGATCTTCGACCGGTTCGTGGAAAAGGCCCGGGCCAAGGTCGGCGGATCCGTGGAGAAGTACGGATATTGGGGCCTTCTGGTCTTCGTAGCCGTCCCCCTGCCCGTGACGGGAGCATGGACCGGCGCCCTGGGGGCCTGGATCCTGGGCCTCCGGAAGCGAAAAGCCACCCTCTACATCGCCCTGGGGGTCCTGGCCGCGGGCATCGTGGTCTCCGCGGTCGTCGGCCTCGGGATCGGAGCCCTGTCCTTCCTGATCAAGCGGATCTAGCGCGTACCCGGACATGAAGATCGATTTCCAGGGGGAACTCGACCCGGAGCAGTACCAGGCGGTCACCGCCGTCGAGGGGCCCGTGCTGATCATTGCCGGCGCCGGATCCGGCAAGACCCGGGTCATCACCTACCGCATCGCCTACATGCTGGAAAAGGGCATCCCCCAGTCCGCCATCCTGGCCCTCACCTTCACGAACAAGGCGGCCCGGGAGATGGAGGAACGGGTCAAGGCCCTGACCAAGAAGAAGCTCCAGAGCCTCACGGTCTCCACCTTCCATGCCTTCGGGGTCAAGATCCTCCGGAAGGAGATCCACCGCCTGGGCTGGAAGGATTCCTTTTCGATCTACGACGAGACGGACCGGACCCAGCTGATCAAGGATTGCGCCCGGGAGACGGGGTTCCGGATGGAGGGCTTCGATCCGGCCGCGGCGGGGGCCGCGTTCTCGGAGGTGAAGACCCGCAGGCGGGCCTGGGATGGGACGGACCTGTACGAGAAGGTCTACGAGGAGTACCAGGCCTCCCTCAAGGCCCACAACGCCGTGGACTTCGACGACCTGATCGTGAAGCCCATCGAGGTCTTTGAGGCCTTCCCGGACGCCCTGGCCAAGTACCGGGAGCAGTACCGGTACATCATGATCGACGAGTTCCAGGACACCTCCAAGATCCAGTACCGGCTGATGCGGCTCCTGGCGGACGACAACGTCTGCGCGGTGGGGGACGACGACCAGTCCATCTACTCCTGGCGGGGGGCGAACTACGAGAACCTCGTCCAGTTCGAGCGGGACTGGCCCCACCGGAAGGAGGTCAAGCTGGAGCGGAACTACCGCTCCACCTCCACCATCCTGGACGCGGCCAACGCGGTCATCGCCCACAACGAGAACCGTAAGGAAAAGGCCCTCTGGTCCCCCTCCCGCACGGGGGGCACCCCCATCGAGGTCTACACCCCGGAGAACGAGGTCGAGGAGGCGGAGTTCATCGCCCGGGCGGTCAAGGAGGCCCGGCTATCCGAGAAGGTCCCCTACAGCGACATCGGCATCCTGATCCGCACGAACGCCCTGACCCGGAACCTGGAGGAGGCCCTCCTGGCGGAGAACGTCCCGTACAAGGTCTCCGGGGGGACGAGCTTCTTCCAGCGCAAGGAGATCAAGGATGTGATCTCCTACCTCCGGGTCATCGCCAATCCCCAGGACGACGTGAACCTGATCCGGATCCTGAACGTGCCCCGCCGGGGACTGGGGAGGCGGGCCCTGGAGCACCTTCAGGAGCGGGCCCGGCGGATGTCGGGCCCCCTTTTCGCGGCCCTGGAATCCCTGGCGTCGGACGGAGAAGCGGAGTTCCCCGAGCGGAGCCGGGCGGACGCCCTGGAATTCCTCCAGACGATCCGGGGCTACCGGGAGGAGATGCTGGGCCACCGCAACCTGGCCGCCAAGGTCCGGAAGATGGTCGACGGGATCGACTACTGGGGCTACCTGGTCTCGGAGAACCAGCACAGCGAGAAGGCCGCCCAGTGGAAGTTCCTGAACGTGGAGAGCCTCATCCAGTCCATCGAGACCTGGGAAAAGGACCCGGACAACCTGGATCCCTCCCTGTTCAACTGGCTCAACCGCATATCCCTGATCACCCGGGACGACCTGGACGAGGAGGCGGACGCCGGCAAGGTGAACCTCATGACCGTCCACGCCTCCAAGGGCCTGGAGTTCGAGGTGGTCTTCATAGCGGGCTGCGAGGACGGGATCATGCCCCACGCCCGGGCCCTGGCCGAGGGGGAGGGGAACCTGGAGGAGGAGCGGCGGCTTTTCTACGTGGCCGTCACCCGGGCCCGCCGCAAGCTCTACATCTCCGCCTGCCGACAGCGCCGCCGCCAGGCCCAGGCGGTGGACTGCGCCCCGTCCCCCTTCCTGGCGGAGATCCCGTCCCACCTCGTCACCTACTACGAGGAACCCGAGGTCACCGAGGAGGCCGCGGACGCCGTGTTCGCGGGTCTCAGGAAGATGTGGGGGGAGGGGGTGGACAGGTGAATAGGTGAATAGGTGAATAGGTGAATAGGTGAATAGGTGAATAGGTGAATAGGTGAATAGGTGAATAGAATGCCCCATATTCACTCATTCACTCATTCACTCATTCACCTTTATCCACGTCAACTCGTGCTTGTTGTGCCACAGGTGCACGACCCGGCTTCCGGGGATGGCCGCGAAACGATCCGTGGTCGCTCGGTCGTACTCCTCGCCCTGCATCTTGATGGTGCAGACGAAATTCCGGGCCCGGCCGGAGTCCAGCCACTTCTCCACCCAGTCGTACAGCACCGGGGGGTAGCAGATCACGTCGGAGAAAAGCCAGTCCAAGGGATCAGAGTCCTCGGGCCTCAGGGAGAAGGCGCTGCCCTTCCGGAACTCGACCCCCGGCAGGGCGGCGATCCGGGGCTCCAGGGGGGCCCGGTCCACGGCCAGGACCGAGGCGCCCAGGCCCGCCAGGGCCCAGGTCCAGCCGCCCGGGGAGGCCCCCGCGTCCAGGCAGCGGTCCCCCGGTCCCGGCCTCTTGCCCGCAAGGACCAGGGCTTCCCACAGCTTGCGGTAAGCGCGGCTGGGGGGACCCTCCGTGTCCTCCTCGAAGCGGAGCTCCCCGTTGGGGAAGGGACTGGAGCAGGCAGCGGATCCCAGGAGAAGCCCCTCGTCCAACAGGGTGAAGGCTCCCATGGGCGCCGGGGGCGGATCGAAGGGGAAGACCTTGGGCTTGGAGGGCAGGGGGGGGAGCTTTTCCGCCAGGAGGGCGGTGCGCCGGAAGAGCCGGGCGGGGCAGGGCGCCCAGTTCCGCTGGACCGAGCGCAGGGCCGCGGCGGCCTCCCCCAAGGATGCGAACTCCAGCAGGAAGGGCCGAGTCCAGATGTTGCGTACCCAGCGGGCGGGCAGGACCGGCCCGGACCGCAGCAGGAGGTCCCCGTCCTGGCGGTCCCATTCCCCGAGCTCCGCGAGCAGGTGCCGTGTCATGCCCGGGGCGGCGTGGTAGACCGCGGCCTCGAGGGGCCGGGCGCCCGGGGGGATCGCGCCAATCACAGGAGCTTGTACCTGCGGGCCGCCTCCACCAGTCGGCGGTTCCAGAGGTTCCGTTCCAGGAAATCCGAACCCGCGGCCGCGTCCTCGATCCGTCCGGCCCGCTCCTGCAGGTACTTGAAAGCCCGGGACAGCACGGTAGCCTTGTCCAGGGGCGGTTCCGCGAGCCGCTCCAGGAGCAGGAAGCAGAAAAAGAGGTAGGTGGAGAAGGCGGGGTGTTCGGCCGAGAGCTTGTCCTCCCGGGTCATGCGGTACACCTGGACGGCCCAGGCCCCCTCCCGGCGTTCCAAGCCCCGGGCGAAACACGCGTAGGCGGCCCGGAGATCCGCGTCGAAGGGGCGGAGCGCGGAGGCGCCGAAAGCCCTGCGCTCGATGCCGCGGTATCCGGAATCCCAGAAGAGCCTCTCCGCGGGATCGAAGGTACCGTGCTCCCAGGGGGGAAGGGCCTCCAGGATCTCCGCGGCCCCGCCGGGGTTTCCCCGGAGGAGTTCGAGTTCCGCCCGGAAGAATTCCGCCTCCCCGTCCCCCTCGTGGCGGGAGAGCAGGGTCCGGGCCTCCTCGTGGCTCCCGGCGTAGGCCAGGGCCCGGGCGTCCCAGATGTCCGCGCGACGTCCGGCCTCGTCGAATCCGTAGGCCCGGGCGATCGCGCGCACCCCCTCGAAACCGACCCGGGCTTCCTCGTAGCGGCCGAGCTCCAGATGGATCCGGGCGCGCAGGAAGACGCTGGCCGCCTCCCAGTCCCGGCGGAAGACGGCCTGGGAGGCCGCCTCGGCCTGGTTCGTCAGCTTGAGGGCCTTGTCGAGCCGTCCGGAGGCGAACAGGGCGACGGCCGTGAACCACCGGCAGAGGAGCCGCTCGTATTCGTCCCGGGCCGCCCCGGAGATATCATGGGCGTTCTCGAAATACTCGATCGACTCCTCCGGCCGCTCCCGCGCGAGGGCGCAGAGCCCCAGGAGGCGATGACAGCGGGCTTCCAGCTTGGGCTCCGGTCCACCCCGGGCGGAGAGCAGGGCTTCCTTCGCCTGCTTCGCCGCCTCCGGGAACTCCCTCCGGGCCAGGGAGAGCTCCGCCCGGAATAGGAAGGGGAGGCCCGGGGGAAGGGTCGAGCGGCTGTCCGTCTCCTCCAGTTCCGCCAGCCGGGCTGACGCCCGGGCCTCGTCGCCGGAGACCAGGCAGGCCGCGAGCTCCCGGAGCTTCCGCAGGGCGGGGGGGATGTCCTTGTAGGCCTGCCGGGACTGATCCTGGGGGTCCTCCAGGGCGTCCGACAGCACGCAGTCGATCTCGAATCGCTGCCGGTCCTCTCCGGAAAACGCCTTCGTGGCCGACAGGAGGCCGAGGGAGGGGTAGGCCTCCCGATTCCTGTAAAGCCCGGTCAGGTACTCCGCCAGGGAAGCTTCGATCCGTTGGGCGTCCGTCCCCACGAAGGCGGAAAGCCTGCGGTTCGACATCCTCGAGGCATTCCGGGGACCGGGACCCGAGAGGTAGCCGGTCCTGCCCAGGAGATCCAGGACGATCTGACGGGCCTTGGCTCGGAGCCCCAGGCTTTCCAGGAAGTCGTGGAACCTGGGGGTGTCCAGGACATTTTCGCAGAGACTGGCGGCGTACAGCGCCGCCGCCGCCTCCCGAGGCATGAGGCCCAGGATGGCCTCGGAGGGGGGCGGACCGGACGCGTGCTCGAGTTCGAGGAGGGCGCAGCGGTACAGGAGGGGCAGGTCGCCCCGGGCCCGGGAGAACAGGGACTTTCGGGTCTCCTCGGGGGCCTCCGGCAGGACCTCGGAAAGCTTGCCCGAGTATTCCTCGAAATCCGGGGGGGGCAGGTCCCATTCCAGGATCCCGTATTCGGGCCACGACTGGGGACAGTTCCGGGCGGTGGTCGCCACGATGCGTATGTCCGAGGACAGGAGCAGCTCCCCCAGGAGATCCAGGCTTTCCGGAGAGAACCGATGGAGGTTCTCGCAGACCAGGATGGGCGGCAGACCGGCCCGGGACATGCCCCGGGCGTAGGCCCGCAGGACCAGGCCCATGAACAGGCGGTAGCCCGTCTCCATGGCCGGGGCCAGTACGGCCCGGAAGGGGCCGGCGAAAACGTACCGGTAGGCCGGCAGAAGGCGCTCGTAAAGCTGACCTTCGACGGAGCCGAGGTGAACCCGGGCCTCGGCCAGGAAATCCCCGGTGATCCCGCAGGCCAGGGGATCGAAGGGCCGGGGGTTGACTGTCCCGCCCCGGAGGGTCAGGAATCGGTCGGGCGGGTAGCCCAGGGCCTCCAGGGCCCCGGCTACGGTCGCTTCCTTCCCGGTACCCGCGGCGCCCCTCAGGATCAGCACGTTCTTCTCGCCCCCGACCACCAGTTCGCCGATCAGCTCGGATATGTTGGCCGCGGCCTTCTCCCGGCGGTAGAATTCCTGGGCGGTCCGGACGAGCCCGTCCAGCCGGTAGGAAGGTCCCAGGACCCGGGCCAGGCCGGAGCCCGCGGATTCCAGGTTCAGGTATCCCCGGGTTTCCCGGTCCGCCGCGGGACCCAGCCAGGCATCCTCGGGCCGGTCGGCCTCCGCCCAGGCTCGGTCCATCTCGGCCCTCAGGGTCTCCTCGTCCGGCCCCTCGTGCAGGGCCGCGAAGAAATCCATGGTGCCCTCGAAGCGGCTCCGGAGCAGGTCCCGGAAGGCAAGGAGGGCTTCGATCGCCTGGAGCCGCCAGAAGATGGAGCTCGAATCGAAGACCGCCACGAAGGGGTGTTCCCGGCCGGAAGGGCGGGCCCCGTAGTCCGCGGCGATCCGCTCCATCCGGGTCTGCAGGTCCGCAGCCCCCGGGGGGTCCATGCGCCGATGCTGCCCGTGGTAGTCGATGCGTACGTACAAGGCGATCATGCCCGGCCCTCCCGGCAGGAGTATACTCCATATTGATCCTGCGCGCACCGAGCGCGGTGCTTGCCCCTCGGGCTCCTATCCGATATCTTAATATTGTATCCAAAAAGTAGTACAGGAAAGCCCGGACCCCGGTCGGGGATCCCGGCGCGGTATGCCATGACGCCGTATCTGGAATTCAGGGAAACGAAGAGCCTCGATCTGACGTTCCGGTTCTGTCCAGGCCAGGAGTTTCGCCAGGTGGTCGATGCCGTTCGGTCGGTCAAACTCCCGCCTCTCCCGCTCAACGAGGAGTTGGCTGCCTTCTCGGTGCTCGAGTTGCTCTCCAATTCGATCCGGGCTCACCGGGAGCGGGGCGTCCGGGAGGACGTGGAACTCCGGTATTCGATCTCCGACAACCGCCTGAAGATAGAGATCCTGGACTCCGGCCGGGGCTTCGACCCGGGCCGCCTCCCGTACCGGTTGGACAGCCCCCCGGACTCGATCGACCCCCGGTCGGAGACCTTCACGGAGTACCGCCTGAAGTACGGGAACGGTCGCTTCGGGATGGGCCTGCTGGCGGCACGGAAGACCTTCCCCGCCTTTTCCCTGACCTTCGTCGATCGGGACTTGAGTCCCTGTCCCTGGTACTCCGGGATGGTCCGGGGTACCCGGATCGTGCTGTCCGCCCCCCTGGCCTCGGAAGCCTGGGCGGAGGATCTGGAGGAACTGCCCCCTGCGGAGGTGGAGGAATGAGCCGGGAACGCCGCGGGACGGACCGGAACCGGGGCTTCGCCCGGGCCGGTCTGGTGCCGTCCTTGTACGGGTACGTGGCGGACGTCTCGGCTCGGGGCTTCCGAGCCGTTTTCCGGGAGGACCCCCGCCTTTCCAAGGGGGCGCCCGTCGTGCCGGTCCTCTCCTTCTCCGAGATCGACGTGGAACCCTTCCCCCTGCCCTCGGAGGTCCGCTGGATCCGGGAAAAGGAGGGAGCCTGGGAGGTCGGGTTCTCGGTGCGGCTACCCATGCCCGCGGGTCCCGCGGAGAGGGATTTTTTCCGGATCCACGAATACTACCGGGACTCCGCCCGGTAGGCGGCCGTCCTTCGAAACCCCTCAAACCGCGCGGAACCGGCACCGACAACTATGGTAGAACGGTCCTGATTTGGCTTGACCCCCATCTTCCCGGGTGATAGACTTTTTTGGACTTTTCATCGGGCGATCCCCCGGATCCGTCCCGGAGTCCGCCGAGTGATTTCCGAGGGTTCGCAATGAGCATTCCGTCGATCGAGCAGATTCTCGAGTCCCCGCTGCCCATCAAGCTCATCGTGATGCTCGGGATGAGCCTCGTGTTCCTGTACGTGCGCAAGCGCGATACGGAAGGGTTCACCTCGGGGTATTTCTACCTCTTCGCACTCCAGGCGGTCCGGGACCTGATGTTCGCGGTATTCCCGGTCCCCCAGATCTACCTCGTTTCCGACCTCTTCGTGTTCGCGGCCCTGACCTACCTGGCCGCTGCCTCCCTGGGAGTCCGGGCCCTGGCCGCGGGGGTTTCCGTGGTGAACCTCGCGGCCGCGATCCTCTGCCTCGTCGACTATTCCATGCCCTTCCTGCCCTCCCTCCCGTTCTCACCCTTCAGCCTGGTCCCGGCCCTGGACGCGGCGGTCCTGGCGATCCTCCTGGCGGTCCGAGGCCGGAGCCTGGATCGGGCCTTGATGAACGCCGGGACCGTCGCCGCGGGCTTCGGCGCGGCCTACGCCGCCGCGGCCTTCTTCCTGGGATACGAGCACAGCCTGCTGCACAAGCTGGCGGTGCCCCTCTTCTATTTCTGGCCCCTCGGTACGGCGTTCTACCAGCTGGAGACCCATGAAGGACAGCTCGTCCGCGCCCTGGAGTACTACGAGGGGGCGGTGGATTCCATCTACAACCTCTCCGTGGAGACCGGATCCGCCATGCGGAAATCCTTCGCCATCTCGGACATGCTGGACGGCATGGCCCGGGTGGTCGTCGCGGAAACGGACGCGGACGGGGGAGCGGTCCTGTTGGTGGACGAGTTCGAGGACGTCGTGAGCGTCCGGTCCGTCCAGGGGCGTTTCCCTCCCCCCTTCAAGCTGCCCGAAGACCTGCCCCGGAAGCAGGAGAGGGTGGACGCCTTCGTCCGGCACGCCCAGTTCAAGCTCGGGGAGACCCTGTTCGGCGAGGCCGCCAAGACCGGGAAGCCGATCTTCGCACCCCAGGCGGAAGAGGACGGACGGATTTTCACGAACGGCCCGGAGGACTTCCTGCGGATCGGATCCCTGATGGCCGTCCCCCTCCTCGTGGAGGATACGGTCATCGGCGTCCTGGCCGTGGAGAGGCTTCCGGCCCGGGATCCCTTCACGGAGGGACAGTTCGACCACCTCAAGACACTGGCCAACTTCGGGGCCCTGCAGATCAGCAACTTCTTCTCCTTCCAGGAAGCCCGGGAACGGAGCGAGCGCGAACGGGCCGCGAACATCGCCGCGGAGATCCAGGGACTAATCGTACCCAAGAAGCTGCCGGACTTCCCCGCCGCGTCCCTGGGGGCCTTCACGGCCCCGGCCATCGGCGTCAGCGGCGACTACTTCGACATCCTGCAGACCCGGAAGGACCGCCTGCTCCTGGCCGTCGGTGACGTGGCGGGCAAGGGGGTCGCCGCGGCCCTGGTCATGGTCATGGTGCGGTCCATCCTGCACCTCGTGGCGAACACGGACAAGGACGCCTCCACCATGCTATCCTGGATCAACCGGGGAATTACCGGCAAGATCGAGATGGATCATTATGCCACCCTGGGCCTGGTGGACGTGAACCTCGCGACGGGTGAGGTGGAGTACGCGAACGCGGGACACCAGCCCCTCCTGATCTACCGCGCCCAGGAGGACGGCATAGAGTCCGTGGAATTGAAGAGCATTCCGATCGGCGTGGAGCGGGGCATGAACTACGCCCGGAAGCCCCTCAAGCTCCGGGCCGGGGACGTCCTGCTCCTGTACACCGACGGGGTGGTGGAGGCCATGAACGCCCAGGGCCGACAGTTCGGCCGGAAGAGCCTGGGGTCTTCCCTGCTGCGGTGCCGCGAACTGTCCGCCCGGGAGACGGCCCTCAAGATCCGATCCGACCTGGCGAACTTCGTGGGGGACACGCGCCAGCACGACGACCAGACCGTGCTCGTCCTGAAGATGAAGCTCTAGGGGGCCGAGGAAATGCCCGATCTCTTGCTAAGGAGGGCCTGGGTACCATGGAATTGAAGATCCGCAAGACGGGTACCAACTACATCATCGACGTCAACGGCGAGATGGACTTGTACAACTCGTACAAGCTCAAGGAGCTGGTGATGAAGATGCTGGAGAAGAAGGTTGAGCGTTTCATCATCAACCTGGAGAACGTCGACTACATCGATTCCAGCGGGATCGGCGCCCTCATCTATATCTGCTCCACCATCAAGAAGCAGGGCGACAAGCTGGCGATCACGAACATCCACGGTTCGGTGAAGAAGGTCATCGAACTCACCAAGCTCATGGGTTATTTCCCCATCATGAACAGCATCGAGGAAGCCATCCTCCGGATGGAGGAATGATCCATGGATTCCGCGGACACCACCTACCTCTCGGGCATCCATGAGATCCGGGTCGACGAGAACAGCCCCCTGTTCGAGAAGACCAACATGCTGTACAAGGAATTTCCGTCCGACTACCGGCAGATCCGGTATTTCACCCTCCTGATCGTCCAGTCGGCCCCCCTGGAGATCAAGGAGATCAACCTGCTGGAGCAGCAGATCTCCGAGATCATCAAGAACGCCGTCAAGCACGGGAACAAGTGCGCCCCGGAGAAAAAGGTCCGGGTCTGGTACGAGTTCGACGCCTCCCACGCCCACCTGATCGTCCAGGACGAGGGGGAGGGCTTCAAGGACCTGGAGACCTGGAACGACTTCAACCGCCGCAGGCTGGAGAAACTGGCGGCCCAGGACTTCGAGGGGCTCGCGGATTTCGTCTCCTTCCGGACCGACGACTCCGACGACAACGACGGCGGCAACGCCCTGTTCGCGGCCCTGGAGTACTGGAACGGCGGATTCGTCTACAATACCCGGCGGAACGCCGTGGCCATGCTCAAGACCTACCCCCAGCGCCACCTGGGAGTGATCCTCGAGGATCGGCCCGGCCAAGGTTGACGCTCCCGGGGAATCGTCCCGGGAAGCCGGTCCACGTCTCGCAAAAGTCTGCTAGAGCAGTCCCCTCATGGGAAGCCCCTCGATGCTGGTCGCGTCGTCGTCCGTGAAGGGTCGGCCGTATAGGTACTCGAACAGGAAGCGGAAGTCCTCCGGGGCGATGTGGGTGAACGCCACCCCGTAGAAGGCCCCCTGCTCGTCCAGGAAACGCCGACGCACCACCCCGCCCGCGGAGAGGCTTCGCTTGCCCGTGGACAGGGCCACGACGATCTCGGAGCCCTCCAGAAGGGCCCTCTGCAGGGATTCGTCGGGGCTGCTGAACAGGATGCCCCCGGCGGACAGGTCGATGGTCTCCGTGGGGATCCCGGAGCCCCGGCGCGGGGCGTTGCGGAAGTACCCGTTGATCTTCAGGGACCAGGCCAGGACCTTGGCGAACTGGGCGAAGGTGTCCAAGACCCCCAGGTCGAAGGGGGCCTTGCCGGGCTGGCGGTTCAGGATGTGCACGAAGCCCACCACGTATTCCTGGAAGAGGACGGGGATCTTCAGCTCCGAAAGCACCCCCTCCACCCGTTTGGCGCGCTCGAACCGGGCCAGCTCGTCCTCCCGGTAGCTCGGCTCCACGCCCCGTTCCTCGAAGAGGGCCAGGAAGTCGTCCCGGGTCAGGATCCGCTGGGAAGCGTAGGGATCCACCACGGGGACCCCTCCGATCGCGGTGGGCAGGTAGTAGATGCGGCCGTGCCGGGTCAGGAGCTCCTCCTCGATCCCCTCGGGTCCCCGGGACTTGAACATGACCACGGCCCGGTCGGAAGCGATCTTGGCGGCCTTGCGGTAGAACTCCTGCATGAGCTTCCGGATGTCCCGGGGCTCGAACTCCGGGTCCGCCTGGGGCTCCTCCACGGGGTCGAAGGCCCGGGAGGAGGGGAAGGGGAGCTCGTACCGCTCGCCCTTGAAGGAGAAGGAGACCGAGAGCCCCGCGGGAGGGGTCATGCGGGGATAGCGCCGGCTCAGGTTCTTCCAGACCGTGTCGGGCATCTCCGTGACCAGCCGGGCCTCCCCGGCCTCCTTGACGCGGGCCCGGAAAGCGACGGTCTGGCCCCGGACCAGGAAGGTGAAATCCAGGATGGAGCCCTTGACCAGGGCGTGGAGGGGCGCGGAGTGCCGGAAGACGAGGAATTTATCCCGCACCTCCGCGATCCGGACGCTCCACTCGGCCCCTCCCGCGGACAGGAAGATTTCCTGGTTTTCGTCCCCCGCGGCCCGGAGCAGGAATTCCCGTTCGACGCGCTTGACCGGCACCGCCATGCTGCCTCACCTTCCCGTGGGTTTCACGGTCCGTATCGTCGGATCGAAGGCGCCCGGACTCTGTCCGGACGCCGCGGATTCCGGTTCCCGATTCAGGATTACCAGGTCCAGGCCCCAGCCCGGCCCCGGCGTTTCCGCGGCGAACACCTCACCGAAGATTCCTCCCGTCCCTGTCGAAAGGAGGATCGGGAAGATCCAGCCGCCTTCGGGCCGCGGAATCCCGCGCCCGAGCCTCCAGCCCAGGGGCCGGGAATCCGGTTCCAGCAGGTCCCCGACCATGAATTCTATCACATCCCGGGCATCCGGAACGGCTCCGTCCACCCGTCCTGCCAGGATGCCCTCCAGGAATTTCCGTGCCGCCGCGGCGGCTTCGGCCCGCGGTCCCGGATCGGAGCCGGACAGGTCTTCCAGGGGGCCCAGGGTGAAGTGCGACGGAAGGAGGCGTTCCAGGGGGCGGGATCCGATCAGGCGGTCCGGGGCGGCCGCCCTCAGGGCTTCCGTCCCGGGGACCGCGGGGACCGGGCGGGGACCGGGAACCCCGGGCGGGGAGGGACGTTCCGGGCTCCGGGGCTCCGGGGCGGCCGAGGCTGGCTCCACCGCGGGAACCCCGGGAGGTCCGGGTGGAGGGGTGCCCGCGGGGGAACGGGTGCAGGCGGCCAGGGCGATCGCGAGCACGGCCAGGCCGAGGCCGGCGTTGCGCGGAGGAATCACGATACCGTAGTATGGAGGCAGGGGGCGGGCGGGGTCAATGGAATCGGGCGGATTCGGCTTCCGGATCGATCGCGGAGTGTTCTCGGGCCCGGGGGAAGACCGATGAGCTGGCGTCCCGGGGCGGAGCTCCTGGCCGCCCTGGAGGGCAAGCCGTCGCCCTGGGCGGATCGCTTCGTCCGTAGGGCGGGAGCCGCGGTCCACCGGTTCGGGATGATCCGGGACGGGGACGGAGTCCTGGCGGGGGTTTCCGGCGGCAAGGATTCCCTGGCCCTCTGCCTGGCCCTGGAGCTCCGCAGGCGGCGAGTCCGCGACAAATACCGGCTGGCGGCCCTCCTGGTGGATTGGGAGGACGCCCCGGCGCCGGCCGGGGATCTGGAGGACCTCGGGGCGTACTTCGAACTCCTGGGGGTCCCCTTCCGGGTGCGCTCCGCGTCCCGGGCATCCCCGCGGACCGGGGCCTGGGGCTGCTACGAGTGCGCCCAAGCCCGGAAACGGGAGCTCTTCCGGGCCGCCCGGGAGTCGGGGTTCGGAACGGTGGCCCTGGGCCACCATCTGGACGACATGGCGGAAACCCTGCTATTGAACCTGGTCCTTCACGGCCGCTTCGAGGGGATGGAGCCGGCCCGGTCCTTCTTCGGGGGCGAGGTCCGGATCGTCCGCCCCCTGTGCGACCTGCGGGAGGGGAGCGTGCGGGTTTTCGCGGAGCGCATGGAACTCCCCGTGCTGGCTTCGGATTGTCCCCGGGGCGTTGAAAATCCCCGGCGGCGAGCCAAGGACCTCCTTGTGGAGATGGGAAAAATCCATAGACTAGTACGGGAGCACCTTTTCGCCGCGTACGCGGGGGCTTCAGCGGCCGCGGAAGCGGATCGCGGGAAGGACCCGGAAGGCCTGCGGCCCGGGGCGAGGAAGACGGACAGGGGAGGGCGGACATGGAAATCCACAATCTAATGGAAGACATTGTGCGGGGTGCCGTGGACGAGCTCTTCGATTCGGAGGAGCGATCCCCGAAGCTGGGCTTCTGCACCTGCGCCCAGTGCCGGCTGGACGTGTCCTGCTACGTGCTCAACCGGATCCCCCCGGAGTACGTCACCTCCGGCCGCGGGGTCGTGCACGGGGAGACCGACTGGTCCGGCAAGGTCCAACGTACCGCGGACGTCCTCACCCTGGTCCGGGAGGGCTGGACCCGGATCAACCAGAAGAAACGGCCCCAGTACCACCAGGGCTCCCCCGCGGTGTCCACGGAACTCCCTTCCGGCCCGGTGTTCAACTTCCCCTCCGTGATGGGCCGCCTGCTCAACGGCGTGGACTTCTCACCCCTCGCGGACATCCAGGTGGGGCTCTACCGGGAGGGCGAGCTGCTCCCCATGATCGACCCCAACTGGCAGAATCCCTGCCGGATCGTCCAGGAGACCGAGGGCCTGTACATCTTCTGGCCCCGCCCCCTGCCGGCCCGCAGCCCCGGGGAGGAGGCGGTGTTCCAGCTCCGGGTCCATTCGGAGCTGCCCGGTTTCGAGGAGGTCTCCCACTATTTCGAGCTGTCCCTGGTCGCCGAGCCCTCCGCGGTGGACCAGATCACCGTGCGCAAGGTGCACAAACTGCCGGATTTGTATGTGTTTCCGAAATGAAGTGAATGGGTGAAGGGGAGAATAGGTGAATCGGGAGAGATCCTCCGCCCTATTCACCCATTCACTTATTCACCTATTCACGTTCCCCACATACCCCATCAACTCGTACGCGGGGATCAGTTCCAGGTAATGCAGGATGTCCAGCATTCCCCGGGTCTCCGTATGCCGGATCTTCACGACCCGGAAGGCGATGATCCGGGCCGAGGACAGGGGAAGGGGAAGGGGATACCCGTTGTGGTCCACGATCTGGTCGATGGACAGCCTCCCGGGGATCTCCTGGGTGTCCCCCTCCGGGAACACCACATAGTTCGTTTCGACGGTCATGGGCACAGTCTATCGGCGCCGCAAGGGCGGCGCAACGGGGACATTTCCCGGGTCTAGGGTCCAGATTCAAACCACTATACATCCGTTGTCATAAATTATGATTATTTTTTCTGTCTCCTCGATTCCGTCTACTCTTGACGGTTGACAATGGAATTTTGAGGGATAGTATAGGATCAGGTGGGAAATAGTGGGAAATAATAGGAAAGAGTGGTATGGAACTCCTCACCGGTGAGTTCCGGAACACCCTGGACGAAAAGGGCAGGCTCTCCCTGCCCGCGAAGCTCCGTGGGGAGCTGCCGGGGAACGTTCTGGTCGTCACCCAGGGGATCGATTCCTGCCTCTGGCTCTTTCCGCCCGAGCAGTGGAGGGCCCTCTCCGCCAAGCTGCTCGAGCAGACCAGCCTCTTCCATGCCCGCGCCCGCCTGATCCAGCGCCGGATCCTGGCCCCGAGCCAGGAAATGGAGATCGACAAGGCGGGGCGCATCGCGATCCCCCAGGCCCTGCGGGAGTTCGCGGGGCTTTCCAAGGACTGCGTGATCCTGGGGATCACGAAGTACATCGAGATCTGGGACGCCGAGGCCTACAGGAAGTACCTGGAAGCCAACGAGTCGGAGTTCCTGGCGGCCGCCGAGGAGCTCGGCGGGCTGACCTTCTAGGTGCAGGGGTGGACATCGTCCACGTCCCGGTCCTCCTTGCGGAGGTGCTGGACCGCCTGATCCCGCCCCGACCGGACGGGCTCATGGTGGACGCGACCCTGGGGGAGGGAGGGCACGCCGAGGCCTTCCTTTCCCGGTACCCCGAACTGCGGTACCTGGGGGTGGACGCGGACGAGGTGATTCAGGCGAAGGCGCGGAAACGGCTTGCGCCGTACGGCGACAGGATCCGGTTCGCGCGCATGTACTTCGACGAGTTTTTCGGAGAGTTCCGGAAGGAGGTGGAAGAGGGGAGACAGGAGCGTCCCGGGATCGTCCTGTTCGACCTGGGCGTGTCCATGTTCCATTTCCGGGAATCGGGGCGGGGGTTCAGCCTCCAGGGCGATGAGCCGCTGGACATGAGGCTGGACAGCACGACTGGGAGGACCGCCTCGGATCTCGTGAACGGGCTGGACCGCACGGAGCTGGAAAGGATCTTCCGGGACTTCGGGGAAGAGCCGTTTTCCGGGCGCATAGCCCGGGTAATCGTGGAGGAGCGGGGCGGGCATCCCTTTTCGACGTCCAGCCGCCTCGCACAGACGATTTCCCGGGCAGTCCCGGGAAAGTTCCGCCACGGCCGCATCCATCCGGCGACCCGGTGCTTCCAGGCCCTCCGGATAGCGGTGAACGACGAGCTGGGCCGGGCGGAACGGGCCCTCCGGGACGCGGCGGAATCGCTGGAGGTCGGGGGGCTCCTGGGGGTCATCAGCTTCCATTCGCTGGAGGACAGGATCGTGAAGAACCTGTTCCGATCCCTGGCCCGGACCCCGGATCCCGAAGCGTCGGAATCCGACGCGGCCCTCAAGGGCGCGCCGGGCGCGCCGATACCTAAGACTAGGGGTCCCCTCCTCGAGATCCTGACCCGAAAGCCTATCGCGCCCGGACCGGAGGAGACGGCGGCCAACCCCGCCTCCCGGAGCGCGAAACTGCGGATCGCCCGAAGGGCGGATCCAGAACGACCGGCTCCGGACAAATACCGCGGCCGGAGAGAGGAAGAGCAATCATCGTGAAGCGCGTCCTTGCCTTATTCGCCATCCTTACGGTTCCCCTTCTCCTGCTGGCCACGGTGCGACAGACCGCCCGGTTCCAGACCCTCCGCGCGGAGGCCCTTAGGTTGGAAGCCCTCCAGAAGGACTGGATCGAGCAGAACCGCAAGCTCCAGGCCGCCGTCTCGGTCCTGTCCTCCCGGTCCCGGGTAGACGAGGCCGCCCGGCAGAGCCTGGGCCTGTCGCCGGTCCGGCCGGAGGGCATCCTGCGCATCCGGATCGAAAGCCCCGGGAGCGGCATCGATGGCTGAGGAAGCGTCCGTCCTGTTCCGGGCGGACTGGCTTTCCGCCTCCGCGGGCGGGCGGCTTGCCGGGAATGCCGGCGCCGTCGTCTCCGCGGTGGAGGTGGATTCCCGGGCCGTCCGCCCCGGGGCCCTCTTCGCGGCCCTGCCCGGGGAGCGGGCGGACGGCCACGACTTCATCGTTCCGGCCCTGGCCGCAGGCGCGACCCTGATCCTGGCTTCGGATGAAGGGTGGAAGCGCCGTTCCGCCGTCCTGGACCCCGCCCTGGCCCGCGCCGGGGCGGCGGCCGTCCTGGTTCCGGACAGCCTCGCGGCCCTGCAGGAGGCGGCCCGGGCCTGGCGTCTGCGATTTCCGTCCCTGACGCGCGTGGGGATCACCGGATCCAGCGGCAAGACCACGACCAAGGAGTGCCTAGGCCGCATCCTGGCCCGGAAGTACCGGACCGCGGTGAATCCCGGGAACCTCAACTCCGAGATCGGCCTGCCCCAGGCGATGTTCCTCCTTCGGCCGGAGCACGAGGCGGGGGTCTTCGAGATGGGGATCAACCACGCCGGGGAGATGGACGCCCTGGTCCGGGTGTGGGAGCCTTCGCACGCCCTGGTCACGAACATCGGGACTGCCCACATCGGAATTCTCGGCAGCCGGCGGGCCATCGCCGAGGAAAAACGGAAGATTTTTTCCCGCATCTCCGGCGCGGCCTTCGCCTGGGAGGACGACGAGTTCCTTTCCTTCCTGGCGGAGGGGCTTCCCGTCCCGCTCCGGACCTTCGGCCCCCGCACCCTGGAGGGTCTGGAGGGATTCCGGGACGCGGGCCTGGACGGCTGGATCCTTCGCTACCGGGGAACGGAGATCGCCTTCCCCCTGCCGGGGACCCACAACCTCCTGGACGCCCTGGCGGCGATCGCCCTGGCGGCCGCCCTGGGCTGCGGCCCCGGGGAGATCCGGGAGGGGCTCGAGGGGGTCGAGGCCCTCTTCGGGAGGTCCGAGATCTTCCGGGGAGAGGTGACCGTACTGCGGGACTGCTACAATTCCAACCCGGATTCCGCCGCCCGGGCCCTGGAGTTCTGCGACGGTCTTTCCTGGCCCGGACGGAGAATCTACGCCCTGGGATCGATGCTGGAACTCGGAGCGGAATCCGGGGCCGAGCACCGGGCCCTGGGCCGTCGGGCGGGCTCCTCCCGGGCCGATGCCCTGCTGTTCTTCGGCGCGGAGACCGTCGAAGCCGCCCGGGCCGCGCGGGAGGCCGGATTTTCAGGCCCCGTGGTCCAGACGGAGGATTTCGACGAACTGGCCCGGGCGGCCGCCGAACTCGCCCGGGAAGGCGATCTTTGGCTCCTCAAGGCCTCCCGGGGCATGGAGCTCGAGCGCCTGACCGACATACTGAGACGGGGGTAAGCCGTGTTCCTGGAATGGATCTATCCGCTGGAAAAATACTTCTCCGCGTTGAACGTGTTCCGGTACCTTACCTTCCGGTCCGCCTACGCGGCGGTGACCGCCCTGCTGATCGCCTTCCTCTTCGGTCCCGCCATCATCGAACGCCTGAAGGTCTTCAAGTTCGGGCAGTCCGTCCGGACCGATGGCCCCCAGACCCACCTGGTCAAGACCGGAACCCCGACCATGGGAGGGGTCTTCATCATCCTGTCCGTGACCGCCGCGGTCCTGCTCTGGGTCGACCTCCACAACGTGTACGCCTGGATCTGCCTGCTGGCCCTCCTGGGCTGCGGGGCCGTCGGCTTCCTGGACGACTGGCTCAAGATCAAACGGAAGAACTCGGACGGGATCTCCGCCCGGCTCAAGCTTGCCCTGCAAGGGTTGGTAGCGGTCGCCGTGGTGGCCCTCCTGGCGGTGAACCGGACGGAACACACCACGATGCTGTACCTCCCGTTCTTCAAGAACCCCGTAGTGGACCTCGGGCTGTTCTACTATCCCCTGGCGGTGGTCTACATCGTGGGCTGGTCCAACGCGGTGAACCTGGCGGACGGCCTGGACGGCCTGGCCACGGGCCTGACCATCATGGCCCTGGTGGCCTTCTCCATCATCACCTACATCACCGGCCGGGCGGACTGGTCGAGCTACTTGGCCATACCCTTCGTCCGGGGAGCCGGGGAGCTCACGGTCTTCAACCTGGCCCTGATGGGAGCCTGCGTGGGCTTCCTATGGTTCAACAGCCACCCCGCGGAGGTCTTCATGGGGGACGTGGGCTCCCTGTCCCTGGGCGGCGTCCTGGGGGTCCTGTCCCTGATCGTGAAGAAGGAGATCCTCCTGTTCATCATCGGAGGGGTCTTCGTCCTGGAGGAGGCCTCGGTCATCCTGCAGGTGGGGTACTTCAAGCTGAGCAAGGGAAAGCGGTTGTTCAAGATGGCGCCCCTCCACCACCACTTCGAGCTGGGCGGGTGGAAGGAGACCCAGGTGGTCATTCGGTTCTGGATCCTGGGAGGGCTCTTCGCGATCATAGCCCTCTCCACCCTGAAGATTCAGTAGGAGGCGGGGATGTCCGCGGGTTTCGAGGTCGAACGCACCTACACGGGTCGGGGAGGGGATACGTCCCTGCTCGCGGCCTCGGCCCTGCTCTTCGGCACGGGCCTGGCGGTGCTCTACTCCGCCTCGTACGGCTACGCCCTGTCCCTGCAGATGTCCGCCGCCCACTTCCTGTTGCGCCAGCTGGGGTACGCTCCCCTGGCCCTGATGGTGTTCCTGGCCTGCGCCTTCCTGCCCGCCGAACGGCTCAAGTCCCTGGTGAAACCCCTGACCCTACTGGCCCTGGCCGCCCTCGTGCTGCCCTTCATCCCGGGCATCGGGGTAAGCCGGAACGGGGCCACCCGTTGGATCGGGATCGGTTCCCGGACCTTCCAGCCCTCCCAGATCTTCCGGATCGCCCTGGTCCTCTACCTGGCCCATATCTTCTCCAAGAAGAGCGAACGGATCGGGGATGTGGTGAACTCCGCCCTGCCGCCCCTGGTGATCACCTCCCTGGGCGCCCTGCTCATCTTCCTGCAGAACGACTTCTCCTCCGCGGTGATCCTGGTGCTCGTGGCCGCGGCCCTGTTCTGGGCGGCGGAAGTCCCGGTCCGCTTCTTCGCGGCCCTGGGGACGATCCTCCTCCCCTTGACGGCCCTCTCCGTACTGACCAGCGACTTCCGGCTCCGGAGGATCATCGGTTTCCTCTACCCCGGGTACGAACCCACCGCCCTGGGGTACCAGGTGAACGGATCCCTCCGGGCCATCCGGGCGGGGGGCTTCTGGGGCAAGGGGCTGGGCCTGGGAACCCTGAAGCTGACCAGCATACCCGAGGTCCAGTCGGACTTCGTGTTCTCCGCCTTCGCGGAGGAAGCGGGGTTTCTGGGAGTCCTGGCCTTCCTGGGGCTCTGGGGCTTCTTCCTGTGGCGGGGTTACCGGACGGCCTTCCGGAACGAGGACCGCTTCCGGTCCTACCTGGCCTTCGGACTGTCCACAAGCCTGGGAATCCAGGTCCTGGTGAACATAGCCGTCGCCGCCGGCGCCCTTCCGGCCACCGGGATCGCCCTTCCGTTCTATTCCGCGGGCGGCTCGTCCTTCCTGGAGGCCGCCGCGGCCTGCGGACTTCTCTACAACCTTTCCCGGGGAGCCCCGGGAACCCGGGCGGACACGGAGGTGCCCCATGAGTAACGCGGCCGCGTACGACGTCCGACGGGCCGGGACCGCGGCGTCCCGGAAGGCCCCCCGGGGCTCGGATGCCGGCGAGACGGGCCGGAGGGTCCTCCTGGGCCTCATCGTCGGGCTGGTGCCCCTGGCCGCGGTCTCCCTCCTCCTGGTGTTCCCCGCCATGAAGATCTCCCGGCTGGAGATCTCCGGGGACACGACCCTGGGACGGGAGGAGGTCCTGCAATGGGCGGCCCTCCACGCGGTCGAGTACCTGGCCACCGTGGACTGCCCGCGCATCGCGGCCAACATCCAGGCCCATCCCCAGGTGGCGGAGGCCAAGGTCTCCCGCCTCTTCCCGAACGGGCTGCGGGTGACGGTTACGGACCGGAAGGCCGTGGCGGCGGTCCTGGCGACCGTGGACGGCCGGGCCGTCCCGGTGGGTGTGGACCGGGACGGGGTCGCCTTTCGGGCCCTGCCGGCGGGCAGCGAGGTTCCGATCCTCTCGGGGATCCGCTTCGAGGGGTTCCGCTACGGAGTGCGCCTTCCGGACACCCTCCTTCCCGTCCTGCGGTCCCTGGAGGCCCTGCGGGAGGCCGGGCCGGAGCTGCTCTCGGCCTTTTCGGAGCTGCGCCTGGTCCGGAGGCCCTACGGAGAGTTGGAACTCCTCCTGTATCCCCTGCAGTACCGCGTTCCGGTCCGGACACCCACGGTCTTGAACGCGGAATTGCTGCGCTCTATTATCCTCGTTCTCGACGTCGTGGAGAGGCAGGGACTTTCTCCGACCATTTCGGAGCTCGATTTTCGGACGGGCACGGTGGTCTACCGCGTCAAGGAGGGAATTTCTGGCTGAGAACCTGATCGTCGGACTCGATATCGGCACGTCGAAGACCTGCGCCGTTATCGGGGAATATGCCGAAAGCGGCCTCCTGGAGATCACCGGAGTCGGAACCGCCCCGTCCACGGGCCTCCGCCGGGGGGTGGTCGTGAACATCGAGGCCACCCTCCGGTCCGTGGCCCAGGCCGTGGAGGCCGCGGAGCTCATGTCGGGACGGGAAGTCCGGGAATGCTGGGTGG
Source organism: Spirochaetota bacterium (assembly GCA_022703505.1). GTDB lineage: Bacteria > Spirochaetota > Spirochaetia > Treponematales > UBA12059 > JAAYUR01. Next base: position 32,310 of record JAKLDN010000003.1, read on the forward strand.
GGGTGGCCGGGGCCAACGTGGAGGGGATCAACTCCCGGGGCGTCGTGGCCGTCACCGGCAAGGGCCGGGAGATCACCCAGGCGGACGTGGACCGGGTCCTGGAAGCGGCCCGGGCCGTGGTCATCCCCATGGACCGGGAGATCCTGCACGTGGTTCCCCAGACCTACATCGTGGACGACCAGAAGGGGATCCGCAATCCCCTGGACATGATCGGAGTCCGCCTGGAGGCGGAGGTCCACATCATCACCGGATCCGTCACGACCGCCCAGAACCTGGTGCGCTGCGTGAACCGCGCGGGCTTCAAGGCCGAAGCCTTGATTCTCCAGAGCCTGGCCGCCGCCAAGGCGGTGCTCTCCCAGGACGAGCGGGAGCTCGGCTGCCTCCTACTGGACCTGGGGGGGGGGACCACGGACGCCCTGGTCTACAGCGAGGGCGCTCCGTACTACACGAACGTCGTGCCCGCGGGGGGCATCCAGGTCACCAACGACCTGTCCATCATGCTGAACATCCCCCTGGACGCGGCGGAGAAAATCAAGCTCCAGTCCGGCTGCTGCTACCTGCCCCTGGTGGATCCCGAGGAGACGGTCATCGTGCCCGGTGTCGGCGGCCGGCCTCCCCAGGAGGTATCCCGGCAGCGGATCGCCTCCATCATCCAGCCCCGGATGGAGGAGATCTTCGGGATCGCCCGGGACCGGGTGGAGCAGATGGGGTATTCCCGCCACGTGAAGGGCGGGGTGGTGCTGACCGGGGGCGGAGCCCTGATGCCCGGTGCGGCGGAGCTGGCCACGTCCGTGTTCGACCTGCCCGCCCGGGTCGGCTCCCCCTACACCGTCGGGGGCCTGGTTGAGGAATACCGGAGTCCCCTGTATTCCACCGCCGTCGGCCTGGTGTTGGCGGGAGCCGAGCGCACGGCGCCCCGGACTCCGGAAGCCCGGCCTGCGGCCGACCGGAAGGGACCGGGGCTGGCGGGCCGCATCCTGGACTGGGTCCGCAAGGAGTTTTTCTAGAACGAGGAATCCGGAACGCGCCCATAACGCAACGAGCATCGAACCGAAGAACGCCGTGAACCTGGGAGGGGAGCATGACGGTAGAACTGGTGGACGACAAGTCGGCGAATCCGACGGTGATAAAGGTCATAGGAGCGGGGGGCGGAGGCTCCAACGCGGTCAACCGCATGATCGCGGCGGGCGTCCAGAACGTCCAGTTCATCGCCGCCAACACGGACCTGCAGGCCCTGAGCAAGTCCCTGGCGGAGGTGAAGCTGGGCCTGGGGGCCAAGGTCACCCACGGCCTGGGCGCCGGGGGCAAGCCCGAGATCGGGGAAAAGGCGGCCCTGGAGGACCGGGAGGCCATCGCCCAGGCCGTGAAGGGCGCGGACATGGTCTTCGTGACCGCCGGCATGGGCGGCGGGACGGGCACCGGCTCCGCCCCGGTCATCGCCCAGATCGCCCGGGACTCCGGGGCCCTCACCGTGGGGGTCGTCACCCGGCCCTTCGATTTCGAGGGCAGGGTCAAGGCCCGGATCGCGGAGGAGGGGATCGAGAAGCTCCGCCAGGCCGTGGACACCCTCATCGTCATACCCAACCAGCACCTCCTGAAGGTCGTGGAGCGCCGCACCCCCATCCTGGACGCCTTCCGCTTCGCGGACGACGTCCTGCGCCAGGGGGTCCAGGGGATCTCGGACCTCATCACCATCGCGGGGGAGATCAACATCGACTTCGCGGACGTGCGCACGGTCATGGAGGGCAAGGGCGACGCGATCATGGGAATCGGCTCCGCCTCCGGGGACAACCGGGCCGTGGAGGCCGCGGAGAAGGCCATCTCGAACCCCCTGCTGGAGGACGCCCGGATCGACGGGGCCCGCAGCATCCTGATCAACGTCTCCGGAGGGGAGGACCTCTCCCTGACGGAATTCCAGGAGATCGTGAACCTGGTCTCCGAGAACGCGGATCCCGACGCCCTCATCATCCCGGGGGTCGTGCACGACGATTGCCTGGGGGACGAGGTCCGGGTCACCGTGATCGCCACGGGGTTCCAGAGATCCCTGAAGGCCGCGGACTCCACAGTCCGCCAGGAGACCCGGCGGGGCGCGGAGGACTACCTGACCCCGGACGAATGGAAGCGCATCACGGAGGTGCCCTCCCAGAAGAAGCAGTACCTCATGGGGCGCAACGATCCGGAGGACGAGCTGGACATCCCCACGGTCCTTCGGGACAAGCGCTACCAGGCGGAGAGGAACGAGGCGTAGGGGCGTGGACGACCTCCTCGAGCGATACCGGGCCTACCTCCTGACCGCCCGCAGGCGCAGTCCCCTCACGGCGGAGGTCTACCTCCGGGAGGCCCGCGGCCTCGCGCAGCGCCTGTCGGAGCGGGGATCGGACATCCGGACCGTGACCCCCCGGGAACTCCTGGAGTACCTCGTGGAGCGCAGGAGCTCGGGCCTGTCCTCCACCACCATGGCCCGGGTGGTGTCCAGCGTCCGCTCCCTCTTCCGCTTCCTCCGGCTGGAGAACCTCCGGGTCGACGACCCCTCGGAGCTCATCGAGACCCCCCGACTGGAACGGGCCCTGCCGGACGTCCTGGCCCTGGAGGAGATCGACCGGCTCCTGGCCAGCATCGACGTGTCGGATCCCGGCGGCGTGCGGGACCGGGCCCTGTTCGAGCTGATCTATTCCTGCGGCCTGCGGATCAGCGAGGCCGCGGGGCTGACCTTCGACTCGCTGTTCCTGAAGGAGAGGATGCTCCGGGTGACCGGCAAGAGGCGGAAGGAACGGATCGTGCCCTTCGGGGAGAACGCGGCCCGGTGGCTGGCCCTCTACCTGGACACGGCCCGGCCCGCCCTGGCCAAGGGGCGCCGGAGCGACCGGGTCTTTCTGAACCATCTGGGCAAGGGAATCTCCCGCAAGGGGGTCTGGAAGAGGTTTTCCCAGGTCCGCGACCTGTCCGGCGTGGGAGGCAAGGTGCATACCCTGCGCCATTCCTTCGCCACCCACCTCCTGGCCGGGGGCGCGGACCTCCGGACGGTGCAGGAACTCCTGGGACACTCGGACATCGCCACGACCCAGATCTATACCCACGTGGATCCCGAGGCCCTGGGGGATTACCACCGGGAGTATTTTCCGAGGCGCTGAGCGGCGAAGCCGCCCGGCGTTTTCCCGAGGCGCTGAGACCTAAGGAGCGGCCCGGGCCGTCGAAGGCCGCACGGAAAGGCAAGCGCGGCGGGCACGGGCGGACGTAGTAGGGGAGGGAGAGTGTATGAGAAGAACCGGCGTATCCTTCACGCTTCTCCTGGCCGCGGCGGCCCTCCTGTCATCCTGCGGCGGGGACTCCGACCTGAAGAAGATATTCGACCTGGAGGAAAGGAGCACCAAGGGAGCCCCCCCGTCCACGATCGAGGACCTCAAGAAGGGGATCGCCCAGTATTCCCGGGAGGCGGACCGGACGATCGAGGCCACGGAGCGCATCGGGACCTATTGGAGGCTCCTGTCCGTCCGGTATATGGAACGCCGGATGTACATCGAGGCGTACGAGGCGGCCAAGGAAGCCCTGCGGTACTTCCCCGACAACACGGGCCTGTACTACACCATCGGCCTGGGGTTGTCCTACCAGGCCAAGATCGATTCCGTGGGAGGGGTCGCCGCCCAGGCCCTCCGGGCGGAACGCCTGGCCGCCGCGGAGGCCTCCTTTCTCCGGGCCCTGGAGTTCAACCCCCGGTACGGCCGGGCCCTCTACGCCCTGTCGGTGCTCTATGTCTTCGAGCTGGACCGACCCGAGGACGCCGGCCCCCACCTGACCCGGCTGCTCTCGATCGAGACGCAGAACGTGGACGCCATGTTCCTCCTTGCCCGGGTGCGGTATTCCGAGGGCCGCCTGGAGGACGCCGCGAACCTCTACGACTCCATCCTGGCGACTACCAAGGTGGAGGAGAAGCGGAAACAGGCGGAGGAGAACAAGAAGATCGTGCTGGACTTGCTGTATGAAGGGCGACCGAGACCGTAGGCGGTTCCGCCTCGCCCTGGACCGAGTGCCCTTCCTCCGGGCCCGGGACAAGATCCGGGCGGATTCCGTCCTTGACCCCGGGGCCGGGCTTTCAGTACTTTCGCCCGAACGGCTGGAGACCCTCCTGGGAAGGCGGTTGGGCCCCCGGTCCCGGTCCCGCACGGCCCGCGGAGCGGGTCCCCTGGCCTGGACTCCCGTAATTTGGGAAACTCAGGCGGAGAAGGACCTGGAGTGGTTCGAATCCTCCGGGGCCGATTTCCGCGCCTACGGGGACCCGGAGTATCCTCCGGTCCTCCGGGAGACCTCCCGGCCGCCCTTCCTGGTGTACTACCGCGGAGAGCTTCCGGATCCGGAAACGCCCCTCCTAGGGATGGTGGGCACCCGGTATCCCACGGGCCGGGGCCTCGCGGAGGCCGAACGCCTGGCCGCCGAGGCCGCCCGCCTGGGGATCCCCGTGATTTCCGGGCTGGCCCGGGGCATCGACGCGGCCTGCCACCGGGGCAGTCTGGAGGCGGGAGGCCGGACCTGGGCTGTCCTGGGCTGCGGGATCGATTCAGTCTACCCGCCCCGGAACCGGGACCTGGCGGCCCGGATGATCCGGACCGGCGGGGGCCTTCTGTCCGAGTATCCCCCGGGCACCGAACCCCTGCGGTACCACTTCCCGGAACGCAACCGGATCCTGGCGGGGCTCTGCCGGGCCGTCCTGGTCGTGGAAGCCCCCCGGGATTCGGGGGCCCTGATCACCGCGGATTTCGCCCTGGAGGAGGGGCGGGACGTGCTGGTGGCGGAAGCCTGCCTGGAAAGCCCCCGGTCCGAGGGCTGCGCCCGGCTTTACGCGGACGGAGCCCGGGCGGTTTCGGACCTCATGGAATTGGCCGAGGAATGGGGCAGCAGCCCCGATCGACGATACGCCGCGAGGGATGGGAGTCTGTTCGCCCAGACGACGGAACGAGGATGGTGAGCGACATGGTGGATACGGAAACGACCTCGACGGCGGGCTCCTCCGCGGACAAGAGCGGAATCAAGGTCAAGACCGCGACCCGGAAGAAGGCGACGTCCAAGGCCAAGGCCTCGAAGAAGCGGAGCGGAACCCTGGTGATCGTGGAGTCCCCCGCCAAGGCCAAGACGATCGAGAAGTACCTGGGCGGCAGCTACACGGTCCTGGCCTCCATGGGCCACTTGATCGACCTGCCCAAGTCCCGGCTGGGCATCGACCCGGACCGGGATTTCGAGCCCGAATACCTGACCATCCGGGGCAAGGCCAAGCTCCTCAAGGAGCTCCAGAAGGCGGCCAAGAAGAACCGCACCGTGCTCCTGGCCTCGGACCCGGACCGGGAAGGGGAGGCCATCTCCTTCCACATACGGAACGCCCTCCTGGCCAAGGACCCGGACCTGGCCATCCGGAGGATCGAGTTCAACGAGATCACTCCCCAGGCCATCCGGGAGGCGGTGGGCCATCCCCGGGAGCTCGACGTCTCCCGGGTGAACGCCCAGAAAGCCCGCCGCGTCCTGGATCGCCTTGTGGGGTACCACCTCTCGCCCCTCCTGTGGAAGAAGGTCAAGAACGGCCTGTCCGCGGGACGGGTCCAGTCCGTGGCCCTGAGGCTCATCTGCGAGCGCGAGGCGGAGGTGGAATCCTTCATCCCCGAGGAGTTCTGGACCTTGGAAGCCTCCTTCCGGAAGGGCCGCCACGTCTTTTCCGGGGAGCTGGTCCAGTGGAAGGGCGAGAAGCCCGAACTGAAGGGCGAGGAAGCGGTCAAGGCGATCGAGGAGGCCGTCACGGGGGCCGAGGCGACGGTGCGGGACATCCGGGAGACCGAGAAGACCCTGCGGCCCAAACCCCCCTTCACGACCTCCAAGCTCCAGCAGACCGCGGCCAACCGCCTGGGCTTTACCAGCAAGAAGACCATGCAGATAGCCCAGCAGCTCTACGAGGGCGTCAACATCGGCTCCACCCGCATCGGTCTCATCACGTACATGCGTACGGACTCGGTGCGCCTCTCCCAGACCGCCCTGGAGGACGCTCGCCGCTGGATCGGCCAGAACTTCCCCGCGGAACTTCCGGCGGAACCGATCGTGTACAAGACCGACAAGAAGGCCCAGGACGCCCACGAGGCCATACGCCCCACCACGGTGGAATACACTCCCGACAAGGTCAAGGACCACCTGACCAAGGATCAGCTCCGGCTCTACACCCTGATCTGGGAACGCTTCGTGTCCTGCCAGATGACGAACGCCAAGCTCCGGTCCACGGCCCTGGACATCGGAGCCGGAGAGGGGATCTTCCGGGTGAACGCCTCCCGGGTGGTGGAGAAGGGCTTCTACAAGGTCCTCAAGATCTCCACGACCAAGGAGGACAAGGAAACCCTCCTGCCGGACATGGCGATCGGCGAGGTCCTGAAGGTGGAGGCCCTCGAGCGGTCGCAGCACTTCACCCAGGGGCCGTCCCGGTTCACCGACGCCTCCATCATCCGGATCCTGGAGGAGAAGGGGATCGGCAGGCCCTCGACCTACGCCCCGATCATCTCGGTCCTCCTGGAGCGCTACTACGTCACCCGTGAGAATCGACAGCTGGCGCCCACCACCCTGGGCCGGATGATCAACGAGATCCTGGTGGATTCCTTCCCGGCCGTGGTGGACGTGGGCTTCACCGCGGGCATGGAGGAGATGCTGGACCACGTGGAGGACGAGCGGCGGGACTGGGTGGGGGCCATCCGGGACTTCTACGGCCCCTTCAAGTCCAGGGTGGACGAGCTCATGGAGAGCCTCGAGTCCCTGCGGGGACGCCTGGACGAGGCCACGGACATCGTCTGCGAGAAGTGCGGCAAGCCCATGGTCAAGAAGCTGGGCCGCTTCGGGTTCTTCCTGGCCTGCACGGGCTTCCCGGAGTGCCGGAACACCCGGTCCATCCCCCTGGCCAAGTGCCCCCGACCGGGCTGCGGAGGGGAGATCGTGGCGCGGCGCAAGGCGGGAGGCCGGGGCCGGGAGTTCTACGGCTGCACCCGCTATCCCGAGTGCGACTTCCTGACCTACTACAAGCCCACCCACACGAACTGCCCCAAGTGCGGACAGTTCCTGGTGGAGCGATACGACAAGAAGCGGGGGCCCTACAAGGCCTGCATCAACCCCCAGTGCGACTACCTGCACTCCCAGGAGGACGAGCATGCACCGGAGGATTGAGGCCTACCTGGCCTACCTGGCCGCGGTGCGGAACCTCTCGCCCCGGACCGTGGAGTCCTACGGGAACGACCTGGCTTCCTGGGAGGCCTTCCTGGCCCTGAAGGGACGCGACGTGGAGGACGCCTCGACCCAGGAGGTGCGGGGCTTCATGGCCGCCCGGGTCCAGGCGGGCTTCGCGGCCTCCTCGGTGAACCGCGCCCTGTCCGCCGTGAAGGGCCTGTACCGGTATTTCCAGCGCTTCCCGGGCCCCGCCGGTTCCGGGACGGATCCCGCCCGGGACGTGGAGGGGCTTCCCGCGGGGCGTCCCCTGCCCCGGTTCCTCTTCGAGGACGAGATGGGCGAGCTCATCGATTCCGCTTCGGGGAGCGATTTCGCGGAGGTACGCGACCGGGCCCTCCTGGAGCTCCTGTACAGCACGGGATGCCGGGTCTCCGAGGTGGCCGGTCTCCGGCTCTCGGACGTGGACCTGGCCAAGGGCTCCGCCCGGGTGACGGGCAAAGGGCGCAAAGAACGGGTCGTCTTCCTGGCCGATTCCGCCCGTGCGGCCCTGGCCGCCTGGCTTCCTTTCCGGGCCGCCAAGGCCGGGAAGGAAGCCCCCTGGCTCTTCGTGAACGCCCGGGGAAACCGCCTCTCCACCCGGGGGATCGCCTGGCTCCTGGACCGGCGGGCCGCGGTCCTGGGCCTGGGGAAGCGGATCTCCCCCCACGCCTTCCGGCATTCCTTCGCGACCCACCTGGTGGGGCGGGGGGCGGACGTGCGGGTGGTCCAGGAACTCCTGGGGCACGCGAACATATCCACGACCCAGGTCTACACCCACGTGGACCTGCAGCGCCTGCGGGAAGTCTACGAGCGGGCGCATCCTCACGGGAGCAAGCGATGAAGATACGATCCACGACGGTCCTGGCGGTGCGGCGAGGCGGCAAGGTCGCGATGGCCGGGGACGGCCAGGTGACCATGGGCGCCACGGTCATGAAGAGCAACGCGAAGAAGGTGCGGAAGGTCTACGACGGCAAGGTCCTGGTCGGTTTCGCGGGGGCCACGGCGGACGCCTTCACCCTCTTCGACCACTTCGAGGCCAAGATCAAGGAGTACTCCGGGGACCTGACCCGGGCGGCGGTGGAGCTGGCCAAGGACTGGCGGACCGACAAGATGCTCCGCCGCCTGGAGGCCCTCCTCCTGGTGGCGGACGCGGAGAAGACCCTGCTCCTGTCCGGGACGGGGGACGTCATCGAGCCCGCGGAGAGCGTCATCGCCATCGGCTCCGGGGGTCCCTACGCCTACGCCGCCGCCCTGGCCTACCTGGACGCCGGGGACCTGTCCGCGGCGGAGATCGCCAAGCGCTCCCTGGGCATCGCGGCGGGGATCTGCATCTACACCAACGCCCAGGTGACCGTGGAGGAGCTGCCGTGACGGACGACTTCACCCGCCTGACTCCGGCCCGGATCGTGGAGGAGCTGGACCGGTACATCGTCGGACAGCTCAAGGCCAAGAAGGCCGTGGCCATAGCCCTGCGCAACCGGATGCGCCGCCGCAAGCTCCCCGAGGAGGTCCGGGAGGAGATCGCCCCCAAGAACATCCTCATGATGGGCCCGACGGGGGTCGGAAAGACCGAGATAGCCCGGCGCCTGGCCCGGCTCTGCGGCGCCCCCTTCCTGAAGGTGGAGGCCACCAAGTACACCGAGGTCGGCTACGTGGGCCGGGACGTGGAGTCCATGATCCGGGACCTCATGTCCGCTGGGTTCCAGATGGTGAAGTCGGAGATGCTGGAGTCCGTCCGGGCCGAGGCGGAGCGCCGGGTGGAGGACCGGATCCTGGACATCCTCCTGCCCGGGATCAAGAGCGCCGCCGAGCCCGTCGGGGCCTCCCAGATCACCGTGGCCAATCCCCGGAGCGAGGGGGCCGACACCCGGGAGCGCTTCCGCTCCATGCTCCGGGAGGGCCGCCTGGAGGACCGGGAGGTCGAGGTTCTGGTCCAGGCCTCCCAGGGCCCCAGCCTGGAGCTCTTCGCGGGCCGGCAGATGGAGGGGATGGAGGAGGCCTTTTCCTCGATCTCGGGCCTCTTCGGGGCCAAGAAGAAGCGCCGGACCGTGACCGTCCGGGAGGCCCGGGCCATCCTCCTGGCGGAGGAGACGGACAAGCTCATCGACCCGGACAAGGTGGCCGAGGAAGCCCGGTCCCGGGTGCAGGAGATGGGGATCGTCTTCATCGACGAGATCGACAAGGTGGCCACCCGGGAAGGGGCCCGGGCCGGGGGGATCGACGTCTCCCGGGAGGGGGTCCAGAGGGACATCCTGCCCATCGTGGAAGGCAGCCAGGTGAACACCAAGTACGGGATCGTGGACACCACCCACATCCTGTTCATCGCCGCGGGGGCCTTCAACGTCTCCAAGCCCCAGGACCTGATCCCCGAGCTCCAGGGTCGCTTCCCCATCCGGGTGGAGCTGGACGCCCTGTCCGCCCAGGACTTCCGCCGCATCCTCACGGAACCCGAGAACGCCCTGACCCTCCAGTACCGCCAACTACTGGGCACCGAGGGTATCGAGCTCGTGTTCGAGGAGAAGGCCATCGACCGGCTGTCGGAGATCGCGGCCCGGGCCAATTCCCAGGCCGAGAACATCGGGGCCCGGAGGCTCCAGACCGTGATGGAGCGCCTCCTGGAGGAGGTTTCCTTCACGGCTCCCGAGAAGTCGGGCACGAAGGTGGTCGTGACCCCGGACTTCGTGGAGGAACGGTTCAAGGACGTGTTCGAGAAGCCGGATCTGGCGAAGTATATCTTGTGAATGGGTAAATAGGTGAATGGGTGAATGGAAGTATCTATTCACATATTCACAATTCACCTATTCACGATATCGAAAATTCGTCCGATCTACTAAACAGGGTTTTCGGTGTTCGGAAACCGAGGTTTGCGGGGAACTAGGAGAGCGGAATGTTCGAGGGTAACGCGTTCGGAAAGACGGTGGATCTCCTCCAGCGGTCCATGGACGTGGCGCTCCTGCGCCGGGACGTGATCGCGGACAACATGGCCAACTCGGAGGTGCCCAACTTCAAGCGCTCGGACGTCAACTTCGAGGCGGCCCTGAAGCGGGCCCTGGAATCCGAGCAGGTGAAGCCCGTCCTGGACCTGGCCGTCACGGACGAGCGCCACATGCCGCTCTGGCGCGCCAAGGATTACCGGACCGTGGAGCCCCGGCGAGTCCTGGACTACCTGTCCACGTCCAAGAACAACGGTAACAACGTGGATCCCGAGCAGGAGCTCATGGCCTCCCTGCAGAACCAGCTGATGTACACCCTGATGGCCCAGGCCGTGAACTTCGAGTTCCAGCAGGTCAACCTGGTGTTGAGATGATGAAAGGAAACAGGAGATAGCGTATGGGTCTGTTCAGTTCGATCAACATAGCCGCCACGGGGATGTCCGCGGAGCGCCTCCGCTCCGACGTCATCGCGGACAACATCGCCAACGCCTCCACGACCCGCACCCCCGAGGGCGGGCCCTTCCGGCGCAGCCGGGTGGTCCTGCGTCCCCGGGTGGACCAGCCCTACTTCCGCCTGCCCTTCCTGCCCAAGCAATGGGACAACGGGGTGGGCCGGGGGGTCCGGGTGTCGGAAGTGCAGAAGGACCAGTCCTCGCCGACCCGCCTGGTCTACGATCCGACCCATCCGGACGCCATCCAGAGCGGACCCCGGGCGGGGTACGTGGAGTATTCCAACGTGAACATCGTGACGGAGATGGTGGACCTCATCGCCGCCTCCCGCGCCTACGAGGCCAACTCGGCCATCATTAACGGATCCAAGTCCATGTTCCTGAAAGCCCTGGAGATCGGGAGGTAGTGAATGGCGGTGAACAATCTTCTGCCCGTTGACATCGCGTCCGGCGACCTCATCCGGCTGGCCCGGACGAGCCCGCTCCATTACACCTCCTCGGGACAGCTCGGGAACGGCGCCGCCGCCAAGGGGCCCTCCTTCGAGGACGCCCTGCTCAAGGCCATGGACGGGGTGAACGCCTACCAGACGGAGAACACCTCCCTGGTCCAGCAGATGCTCGTCGATCCCGATTCCGTGGATGCCCACGACGTGACCCTGGCCATGAGCCGGGCCAACATGTCGTTGAACATAGCCCGAACCGTCCTGGACCGGGTGGTCCGGGCCTGGAGGGATTTGATAAATACGAGGTGAATGGGTGAACGGGTGAAGGGGTGAATAGGGGGACGATAAAGCAGGCGCGAGACCCGGTTTGGTGAAGCGCATCCGAGTTGATGCCCCCGATTCACTGTTTACTATTCACTATTCACGTTTTTCGTTCATCTAACTTGGGAGGGGAACATGAACGAATGGATGAAGAAATTCTTCGAACAGCTCAAGACCTTGTGGTCCAAGTGGACCCTGGTCCAGAAACTCATCCTCGCGGGCATCGTGCTGGCCGCGGTCGCGGGGACCGTGCTCCTCTTCCGGGTTTCCAGCGCGCCCACGATGGTGCGGCTCATCTCCACGCCCATCCGGTCGGACGACGAGCTCCGGCTCATCACCAGCCGCCTGGACGAGGAGCGCATACCCTTCGAGGTCGGGGAGGGGAACGTCCTGTACGTGAAGGACGAGAAGACGCGGGCCCAGGCCAACGCGGTCCTGCTCCGGGAGGACCTGATCCCCAAGGGCACGGATCCCTGGTCGGTCTTCGCCATCGACCGGTTCACGGTCACGGACTTCGAGCGGAACGTCAACCTCCGCAGGGCGGTCGTCCAGGAGGTCCGGCGGCACATCGAGAGCCTCGGGGACGTGGACAAGGCCAACGTGGTGATCGAGATCCCGGAAAAGGAGCTCTTCACCGAGGACCAGAATCCCGTGACCGCCAGCGTCATCCTCTATCCCAAGCCGGGCAGCGACATCACGGCCAACCGCAAGAAGCTGGAGGGTGTCCAGAAGATCATCCAGTTCGCCGTGGGGGGACTGGCGCCGGAGAACATCGTCATCACGGACCAGAACGGGGTCGTGCTGAACGACTTTTCGAGCCTCGCGGACTTCGACCGGCTGGAGCGGACCAAGCGGGAGCAGCAGCTCATCCAGCGCTTGGAGACCCAGTACCGCGCCGCGGTGCTCCGGGCCCTCCAGCAGATCTACACCGAGGACCGGGTCCGGGACCTGAACATCAAGATCGACATGGACATGAGCAAGAAGTCCGTGCAGACCAAGGAATTCCTGCCCTTCACCCTGCGCCCGGACAACCCGACCACCCCCTACGACGATTCCGAGATCGTCCCCTCGGTGACCCGGTCCACCAGCGAGACGCGGTACGAGTACCAGGGCACGGGCTTCAACCCCGAGGGACCCGCGGGGGCCGAGGGACAGACCGCCCCGGCCTACAAGGACCTCCAGAACATGGTGGGCAAGGCGACCCAGACCCAGACCCTCCGGAACGAGGAGATCAACGAGCGGAACACCGAGGAGGACCGGTCGCCCAGCATTGACCGGGTCACGATCTCCGTGAACATCGACGGGATGTGGACCCGCAAGATCGACGACAAGGGCCGGCCGGTGCTGAGGCCCGACGGCGGGATCGAGCGGGAATACGAGCCCGTGCCCTCCGCGGAGTTGAAGGCCGCGGAGGCCCTGATCCAGAACGCCGTCGGGTACGATCGCGCCCGGGGCGACTCGGTCACGGTCCAGAACATCCGCTTCGACCGCACCGCCCAGTTCCGCTCGGAGGACGAGGAATTCCTCCGGCGGCAGCAGGTCAGCCAGATCATCCTATTTAGCCTGATAGGACTGGCCGTTCTCATGGTATCCTTCATAGTGTTCCGTCTGGTCTCCCGGGAGCTCGAACGGCGCAGGAGGCTGGCGGAGGAAAAGCGCGCCCTGGAGGCCCAGATGCTCCGGGAGAACGCCATACGTCAGGCGGAGGAGCAGAGCATCGAGGTGTCCATGTCCGTGGAGGAGCGCAAGCGCCTGGAACTCCAGGAGCACGCGATCAACATGGCCAAGGAGCACCCCGAGGACGTGGCCCAGCTCATCCGGACCTGGCTGAGGGAGGAGTAAGCCATGGCCGCCCAAGCCCAAGCTCAAGCGCAGCCCCAGCCTCGCGGCAGGGGAGGGCAGTCCGGACCCGCCGCGGGAGGGGCGCCCGCCCCGGCCAAGAAGGCGATGAAGGTCAAGGACATGAACGGCCGGCAGAAGGCCGCGATCTTCCTGGTCACCCTGGGCAGCGAGATCTCCGCGGAGATCTTCAAGCACCTGCGGGAGGACGAGATCGAGACCCTGACCTTCGAGATCGCCCGGCTGGATACGGTGGAACCGGAGCAGAAGGACCAGGTCCTCATGGAGTTCCAGGAGCTCATGATGGCCTCGGAGTTCATCTCCTCGGGCGGCATCGACTACGCCCGGGAACTTCTGGAAAAGGCCCTGGGCTCCCAGAAGGCCATCGACATCATCAACCGGCTGACCAGCTCCCTGCAGGTGCGGCCCTTCGATTTCATCCGCAGGACGGATCCTGCCCACCTCCTGAACTTCATCCAGCAGGAGCATCCCCAGACCATAGCCCTGATCCTGGCGTACCTGGAGCCCAGCAAGGCGGGGTACATCCTCCAGAAACTGCATCCGGATTTCCAGTCCGACGTGGCCCGGCGCATCGCCACCATGGACCGCACGAGCCCGGAGACCCTCCGCGAGGTGGAGCGCGTGCTGGAGAAGAAGCTCTCCACCCTGTCCAGCGAGGATTTCACCGCCGCCGGCGGCGTGGACTCGATCGTCGAGATCCTGAACCTGGTGGACCGCACCACGGAGAAGGGGATCATCGAGAGCCTGGAGGAGGAGAACCCCGAGCTCGCGGAAGAGATCAAGAAGAAGATGTTCGTGTTCGAGGACATCGTCCTTCTGGACGACCGGTCCATACAGAAGGTCCTGCGCGAGGTGGACGGACAGGAACTGGCCAAGGCCCTCAAGGGCGTGGACCAGGAGGTCCAGGAGAAGATCTTCAAGAACATGTCCAAGCGGGCCGCGACGATGCTCAAGGAGGACATGGAGTACATGGGTCCCGTCCGGCTCAAGGACGTGGAGGAAGCCCAGCAGAAGATCGTATCCATCATCCGCCACCTCGAGGAAACCGGCGACATCGTCATCTCCCGCGGAGAGGGCGACGAGCTGGTGCAGTAAGGAAGGTCGACCATGGCGAAAACCGTCTTCCGTCCCCAGGAGATCGTGCCCCTCACCTCCAAGTACGTGCTGGACGGCCCGGATTCGGGCGCCGCCCAGGAAGCGGGGGGCGCCGTGGAGGCCCTGCCCCTGGATGAGTACATGGGTCCCACCGCGGACGATCTGCGCCGGGAGGCCGAGGCGTTCAAGGCGAACTGGGACAAGGAGCGGGAGACGATGGTCGCCTCCGCCCGGGCGGAGGCGGACGCGATCATACAGAAGGCGGAGGCCGCCGCCTTCGACGAGGTGAAGCGCCGGACGGACCAGGCCCAGAAGCTGAAGACCAGGGCGGAGGAGGAGGCCACCGCGGCCGTGGAGGCCGCGGAAGCCCGGATCCGGGAGCTGGAAACCCAGGCCAAGGAGCGCATCGATTCCGTCCACAAGGACGCGTTCCGCAAGGGCTTCGACGAGGGACGGGAATCCGGCTACAAGGAAGGGAAGGCGGAGGTGGAACGCCTCACCGGCCGCCTGCACGCCGTCATCGAGCGGGCCCTGGACAAGCGCGGGGAGATCCTGGAGAAGACCGAGGCCGAGATCGTGGAGCTGGTGCTCCTGGTGGCCAAGAAGGTCGTCAAGGTCATCTCGGAGAACCAGAAGAACGTGGTCGTCCAGAACATCGTCCAGGCCCTGCGCAAGCTCCGGACCCGGAGCGAAGTCACGATCCGGGTGAACCTGGCGGACCTCCAGCTCGCGTCCGAGCACGCCAAGGACTTCGTGGCCATGGCCGAGAACGCCAAGCACATCCAGATCGTGGAGGACACGACCATCGACCGGGGCGGCTGCATCATAGAGACGGACTTCGGGGAGATCGACGCGCGCATCTCCAGCCAGCTGCACGAGTTGGAGGAGAAGATCCTGGACATCTCCCCGATCAAGGCCCGCGGGAAGCCGACGGCCTAGGGCGGGGATCATGGAAAACCTTTCGAAGTACCTTTCCGTCGTGGATCGGACGGATCCGATCAAGTACACGGGCCGGGTGACCAAGGTCCAGGGACTCCTGGTGGAGTCCCACGGTCCCCGGGCCGTGATCGGGGAGGTCTGCAAGATCCTCATCCCCAAGACGGACCGGGCCGCCTTCGCGGAGGTGGTGGGCCTTCGGGGCGAGGCCGTCCAGCTCATGTCCTATTCGAACCTGGACGGCATCGAGGCGGGCTGCGCGGTGGTCGCCACGGGGGACCTCCTGTACGTGCCCGTCTCCAAGAAACTCCTGGGGCGGGTGCTCGATTCCATGGGAAGGCCCGTGGACGGCAAGGGGGACATCGTCTCCGACCAGTTCTATCCCGCCGTCGCCCAGCCCCCGGATCCCCTGACCCGCAGGCGGATCACCCGGCGCATCGTGACCGGGGTCCGCTCCGTGGACGGCCTTCTGCCCCTGGGCAAGGGGCAGCGGATCGGGATCTTCGCGGGCTCCGGAGTCGGAAAGTCCACCATCCTGGGCATGGTCGCCCGGAACACCAACGCGGACGTGAACGTCATCGCCCTGATCGGGGAGCGCGGCCGGGAAGTCCGGGAATTCCTCGAGAACGACCTGGGGGAGGAAGGACTGGCCCGGTCCGTGGTGATCGTTTCCACCGGGGACACCCCGCCCCTTGCGCGCCTGCGGGGGGCCTACGTCGCGACCGCCGTCGCGGAGTACTTCCGGGACCAGGGGCTGGACGTCATGCTCCTCTTCGACTCGGTGACGCGGTTCGCCCGGGCCCAGCGGGAGATCGGGCTGGCCGTCGGGGAGCCCCCCACGACCCGGGGCTATACCCCCAGCGTCTTCGACTCCCTGCCGCGGCTCCTGGAACGGTCCGGCTCCTCCGACAAGGGCACGATCACGGGGATCTACACGATCCTGGTGGACGGCGACGACATGGACGAGCCCATCTCCGACACGGTCCGGGGCATCCTGGACGGACACATCGTCCTGGAGCGGAGGCTGGCGGAACGGTACCAGTACCCCGCGGTGGGGGCCCTCAAGTCCATCTCCCGCCTGGCCAACGCAGTCACGGGCCCCGTGACCCAGAAGGCCATGGGGGTGGTCCGGAGGCTTCTGGCGACCTACGAGGAATCCGAGGACATGATCAACATCGGGGCCTACGTGAAAGGCACGAACCCCGCCATCGACGAGGCCATCGGCAAGCACGAGGCCATCCGGGAATTCCTCGTTCAGGGTATCACGGAGAAGGCCCCCATCACGGACACCCTGCGGAAGCTGGGGGATATCGCCGGAGTGGCCATACCCGCCTCGGAGATCTCCGAGTACGCTGATTCCGCACCGTCCCCGGTCCCGAAGGCCGTGAATACGGAAACCGCCTCGAACCAGGCCGAGGCCGGGACCGCGGTATGAAGCGATTCCGGTTCCGGCTGGAAAAGGTCCTGGAGGTGCGGCAGTACTACGAGCGGATCGCGGAGATGAAACTGGCGGCCGCGGCGGGGAAGTGCGCCCTCCTGGAACGGAATCTCGCGGAGAACGCCCGGGCCACCCGGGAGGCGGCGCGCCAGAGGTTCGGCGCCGGCCGGGAACTGCCCGACATGCGGACCGTGGAGCTGTACGCCCTCCGTCTCGCGGCCGAACGGGAACGCACCCTCAAGGCTCTGGCGTTCGCGGAGGCGGATCGCGAGAAGGCCCGCCAGGGTTACGTGGCGGCCAGCCGGGAAACCAAGCTCATAACCAAGTTGCGGGAGAGAGGCGAAGCGGAGTACTATCGCAGCGCCGTCCGGGAAGAGGTGAAGACCCTGGATGACCTTTCCCGGGCCGGCAAGAATATCGGACGAGATGAGTAAGGTATAGAGGTAGAACGATGCCTGCTTTCGGGAAACCCCGCGTCCTGGGACGCATACTCGTGATGTTGGCGATCATCCTGGCCCTGATCCTGGGAGGTCTCGTCTGGTTCGATTACCTGGGACTCCTGGACCTCAAGGACACCTTCGCCCCGGTCTATCGCCTTATCGGCCTGCCCGCGCGGAGGCCCGGGGCCCTGCCCGCGGATTCCTTGACCCTCCTGGAGGACGAGCGGAACGCCAAGCTCTACGAGGCCCTGGACGCGGTTCGGGAGGAGCTCGACGCCCGGTCCGGTTCCCTGGACGAGAAGGAGGCGGAGATCTCCCGGATCGCCCAGGAACTGGAAGAACAGCGGAAAGCCCTGGAAGATCGAGAAAAATCGTTCAACCAAACCGTCGAGTCTATCGAGAATAGAAAGGCGAACGTCGACCAGAACGCCCGGTACCTGTCGGGGATGCCGCCCAAGAACGCCGTCGAGATCCTGAAGTCCATGGACGATCAGATGGTCATCGACGTGCTCCGGGCGGTGGAACGGCAGGCCCAGGAAGCGGGGCAGGATTCGGTGGTGGCCTACTGGCTGTCCCTCCTGCCCCCGGACCGATCCGCAGCTATCCAACGGAAGATGGCGTCGAAGCCCGAACCGCTCGACTGATCTTCCGCAGCGCGGCGGCTCCGGTTCCGGCCGACGGAACGAAAGGAGAGCGCCGCGCCTATGCAGGCAGCCTCTGTCAGTGTCAATCCCTCCTCCCAGGTCCCCCAGGCGGAACGGATTCGAGTTCCGAATCCGGCGGATCCGGGCGGCAAGGCCCCGCACGGGGCGTCGTTCCTTGCGATCCTGGGCCGGAGCCTGCGCGGCATGGCCGGGGCGGAACAGGACGCGGCCCCGCGGAGGAATCCGAGATCGGGATTCCCCGAACGGCCGATGACGAACCGCGGCCAGGCCTCCGGCGTCGCCGCAGGAGCCGACCGAAGGGCCGGGCGGTCCGGAGTATCCGCGGACAATCAAGTCCGGGCCGATGCCGTGAACGCCGTCCGCCCGGGCCCCGACGCCGCCGAGGCGGCCATGGCCGTGACGCCGAAGGATGCAAAGCCGGCTGCCGCGGCGAACCGATCCGGCCCGGAACAGCTCGGCCCCTCACCCGGAAAGAACAATGCGGACGCGGCGGAACTCCGCACGAAATCCAGGGAACGGAAGCAGGACCCGGCATCCCGGACGGAAGACTCCGCCGCGGCCGCGGCGGTGCCCGTCCCCAAACCCGCGGCCCGTGCCGCCGAGGCGCGGACGCCCGCGGAGGAACCGTCCGTGGACGGACCCGGAGCGGGCCGTCGCCGCGGCGACCGGAAGGACTTGAAAGTCTCCGTGGTGGACCTCCGGATTCGCCCGGAGAATCCGGAGGCCGAAGGGGGCGGGAAGTCCGGCGGAACCACGGAGGGGCCGTCCACGGTCCGGGAAACCGTCTCGGCGGGGGCCCGGCAGGCGGAAGCCCCGGTTCCGGCGGACCGCCCTTCGAACTCCAAACCCGCCCAGGGCACCGGCTTCTCGGACATCCTGGCAAGGCACATCGCGGACGCGGGAGCCCAGGACATCGTAAAGGCCGCCCACATTGTCCTTCGGGACGGGGATTCCGGATTGATCCGTCTCCGCCTGGAACCGGAATCCCTGGGGAGCGTCAAGATAGAGCTGAAAATGACCGAAAAGAATATCACGGGCCGGATCGTCGTCGAAACGGACGAGGCCCGGAACGCGTTCGAGAAGAGCCTTTCCGGCTTGCGGGACGCCTTCGCGGAAGGCGGCTTCGAGACCGCCAGCCTGGAGGTTTCCGTGGGAGGCGGCCAGGCCGAGGGTGGCGGGGATCCCGCGGATTCCGGCGACGGCCCCTTCTTCACGGAGAGGCTCCGGGATTTCGATCGATCCCTGCCGGCGGCGCCCGACGTCCTGTACGGTAAGGACGGAAGGGTGAACCTGTGGGCCTGACGGATCGGGAGCCGAGGGTCAATGCGGCCGATCGGCAGGTTTTGCGAGTCGTAGCATATGGAGGCCGATAGAATGGATTTTTCCGCGATGATGAATCCCGCCGAATTGAACAGGACCCAGTTCGATGTGGACGCCTTCAACAAGTCCCTGAACGGCGGCAAGGCCTTCAAGCCCACCCTGGACAAGGATGATTTTCTGAAGATCCTGATCACCCAGCTGCAGCATCAGGACCCGACCAAACCCATGGAGGATAAGGAATTCATCGCCCAGATGGCCCAGTTCTCCTCCCTGGAGCAGATGACCAACATGGGGCGGGAATTCGCCAAGGTCGCGTCGGTGCTCCGGGTCGGGGAAGCCCAGGGCATGCTGGGGAAGAACGTGGAAATCGTGAACGGGTCCTCCTCGGTCACCGGGACGGTCACGCAGGTGATGCGGGGGGATTTCCCCATGGTAATGGTGAACGGAACCTTCTACGACCTCGCTCAGGTCGAGAAGGTCATCGAGTAAGGAGGCCTCTCCATGATGCGATCCCTGTATTCCGGCGTCTCGGGCCTGCAGAACCACCAGGTCCGGATGGACGTGCTCGGACACAACATAGCCAACGTCAACACCACGGGATACAAGAAGAACCGTGTGAATTTCCAGGACCTCCTGTACCAGCAGATGTCCGGAGCCGCACGTCCGAACGAGGAGGTGGGCGGTGTCAACCCGAAGGAGATCGGCCTCGGGATGTCGATCGCCTCGGTGGACACGATCCACACCCAGGGGTCCCTCCAGACCACGGGGGTCATGACGGACATCGCCATCCAGGGGAACGGTTTCTTCGTGCTCCAGAAGGGGGACTCCCGTTTCTTCACCCGGGCCGGGGCCTTCGGCCTAGACCGGGACGGGCGCCTGGTGAACCCCGCGAACGGGTACCGGGTCCAGGGCTGGAACGCCCAGGTCGTGAACGGCCGGGAGATCCTGAACACCTCCGGCGCCCTGGAGGACCTGGTCATCCCCGTCGGATCCAAGGATCCCGCCAAGGCCACCGAGCAGGTCTACCTCGCCTGCAACCTGGACAAGCGCGTCCCCGAGATCCCCGAAGGGGCCTCGGAGGAGACGATCCTCCGGGGGACCTGGCGGGTGGAGGAGAAGATCTACGACTCCTTCGGGATCGAGCACATCCTGCGCATCGAGTTTACCCGGGTGCCCGGCCAGCCGAACCAGTGGAACGCCGCGGTCACCGTGGATCCCGAGGCCGAGACGGCCACCAACACCGCGGCCGCCCTCGGGGAGGCCCCGGAGGGAACGAACAACTTCATCGTGGAGTTCACCAACCTCGGCACCCTGCGCCGGGTGGCGGACGGCCAGGGCAACCAGAGCCCCGAGGAGGGGACCCTGGCGGTGAACATAGCCTTCGACGTCCAGGACGCCACGGCGGAAGAGGGGGCCGGCCCCGTGCGGCAGACCTTCGCCCTGAACCTGGGGACCGCGGGCAGCGTCCGGAGCACGGTGACCCAGTTCGCCGAGGCCTCCAGCACCAAGGTCTTCGAGCAGGACGGATACTCCATGGGCTACCTGGAGACCTTCAAGATCGACCAGTCCGGGATCATCACGGCGGTCTACTCCAACGGATCGAACCGGACCATCGGGCAGATCGCCCTGGCCAGCTTCACCAACCCCGGGGGCCTGGAGAAGTCCGGGGAGACGAACTTCGTGCAGTCCAACAACTCCGGCCTCGCGGATATAGGGCCCTCCGGCATCGCGGGAAAGGGCAAGATCATCGCGGGCACCCTGGAGATGTCGAACGTGGACCTGGCCGAGCAGTTCACGGACATGATCGTCACCCAGCGCGGCTTCCAGGCCAGTTCCAAGACCATACAGACCAGCGACCAGATGCTCCAGGAGCTTCTGACGCTGAAACGGTAGGAGGTAAACGGTGGACGGTGAACGGTAAACGGAAATGATCCCCGGCCGCGGCAGCCACCTGCGTCGAAGCGTAGTCGTTAGTCGCGCACCGAAGCCATTTCTGTCCGCCGTCATCCGTCCACTGTCCACGCCATGATCGAACTCACCCAGCTTTCCGGCAAGACCTTCTGGATAAACCCGCACCAGATCGAATATATTGAGAAGAATCCCGACACGACGCTGATCATGCTGTCCGGGAAGCGGATCGTCGTGCTGGAGGGCGTGCCCGAGGTTCTGGGCCGGATCGTCGCCTACCGGCGGCAGATCGGGGCCTTCAAGAACGAGGAGTGAGTATGGATCTTGGTTCCCTGATCGGCCTAATCGGCGGTATAGCCTGCATCATCCTGGCCATGTACACTTCGGGCGGACAGGTCGGGACCTATATCGACATTCCGTCCGTATTCATGACCATCGGCGGGTCCTATTGCGCCCTCCTGCTCAACTACTCCCTCAAGGAGTCGATCGGGCTCTTTTCCATCCTGGGCAAGTGCTTCCGGGTGGAGGAGTTCGGGGAATCCAAGATCGTCGAGAAGCTCTACGAACTGGCCGAGAAGGCCCGACGCGAGGGCATCCTATCCCTGGAGGAAGTGATCGCCGAGCTGGACGACAAGTTCATGCAGTCCGGTCTCCGGCTTGTCGTGGACGGGACGGACGCCGAGATCATCCGGAACCTCATGGAAAACGAGCTCAACGCGATGAACGAGCGCCACGCCCGGTGGCTCAAGATGATCGACAACTGGTCCAAGCTGGCCCCGGGATTCGGGATGCTGGGCACCGTCCAGGGCCTCATAGCGATGATGAAGAACCTGGAGGACAAGAGCCGCATCGGCCCGAACATGGCCGTGGCCCTGATCACCACCTACTACGGGGCCATCATGGCCAACTTCCTCCTGACTCCCATGATGGGCAAGCTCGCGGCCAAGGACGCCATGGAGACCCGGCTCCGGGAGATGATCATCGAGGGCGTCCTGTCCATACAGGCCGGCGACAATCCCCGCATCCTCCTTGTCAAGCTCACCTCCTACCTGGAGCCCGCGGACAAGAAGGAACTCATCGACAAGTACGGCAAGGACTAGACATGGCCAAGAAACAGCGGAAGGAGATCGGAGGGGGCACCGGGGAGTGGATCGTGACCTACTCCGACATGGTGACCCTGCTCCTCTGCTTCTTCGTGGCCCTCTTCGACGTGACCGACGTGGACATCACCCAGATGCAGGTGCTCATCTCCTCGATGAACAACATCGGCATGGGAGCCTCCACGGGGGGCAACACCCTCTCGGTGGGCAAGCTCGCGGAACTGGGAAACACGGTATCAACCCTGCCCTCGATGGAGAAGGGCCGGCTCCTGGCCACGGCCAAGAAGAAGGCCACCAGTCTATTCCAGCCCGAGATCAAATCCAACAAGGTGAGGATCTCCACGGACGAGCGGGGGATCGTGATCTCCCTGGCCTCCGACGCCTTCTTCCGTCCGGCCAGCGCGGACGTGAACATCGAGGAAACCCGAACGATGCTGGTGCGTTTGGCGGAACTCCTGAAGAGCGACGAGCTGGGAGGCCGCAAATTCCGCATCGAGGGACATACGGACGCCACCAGCACGGACCCCGCCGGACCCTGGCGGTCCAACTGGGAGCTCTCCGCGGCGCGGTCCCTCAACGTCCTGCACTACCTGACGGACTTCGGGGCGGACGAACGCCGCTTCCAGGTGGCCGGATTCGCCGACACGGTGCCCATCGCCTCCAACGACACCGAGGAGGGCCGGGCCTACAACCGGCGGGTGGACATCATCATCCTGGACGAGGCCCACCTGTAGCCGGACTCAATTTCCGCGAAAGCCGGACAATCTTTTCGCCGATCATTACATAGGTGATGTTCCCGACAAGGGGACGCGGGGCCGCCCGGGACCCGGAAAACGGGCCGCCCCGTCGCAATGCGGAGGTACGGAATGGGCGACAGCTTCGAAGAACAGGGCATGAACCTCAACGAAGACGGGGGAAGCGCCCCGGCTCCCGTTCGGGCCAAGGGGGGCGGCGCCGGCATCCTCCGCCTGCTCATGTGGATCGGCATCGCCCTGGGCGCCGTCATCTTCGTGGTGACCGTGGTGATCGTCACGGTCAACATCGTCAACAAGCAGGGCAAGCCCATGACCCAGGTGGCCCTGGGGGAAAGCTACCAGAGGGCCAGCCCCGAGTACGAGTACTTCACCACCCTCGGGGAGATCCGGACCCGGACCATAGACAACGAGCCGTCCTCCATCGTCGTGAAGATCAACCTGGGCTTCGAAAAGGGGGACAAGGACACCCCGACAATGCTGACCGCCCGGATCCACCAGATGCGGGACAGGCTCCGCAACTATTTCAGCTCCAAGACCGCGGACTACCTCGCCCCGAAGAACGAACAGCGGCTCAAGGAAGAGATCCGGGAAGACCTCAACAACATGCTCAGCAAGCCTTCCATCAAGGAAGTCCTGTTCGAGAAGCTGGACGTGATCAAGATGTAAAACCGGCCTTGAACGCCGGTAGAATTCGTGCAATGATGGGACGCGGGAGGGGGAGGCATGACGGAAGTCCTGTCCCAGGATGAGATAGACCAGCTCCTCACGGCGATCAACGCGGGGGAAACGGACGTGGAGGCCATCCGGCCGACCACGGATTCCCGCAAGATCAAGATCTACGACTTCAAGCGGCCGGACAAGTTCTCCAAGGAACAGATCCGCACCGTCCAGATCATGCACGAGACCTTCGCCCGTCTCACCACCACAAGCCTGTCGGCCTCCCTGCGCACCCTGGTCCACGTCCACGTGGCCTCGGTGGACCAGCTGACCTACGAGGAATTCATCCGCTCCATCCCCACGCCGACCACCCTGGCCGTGGTCAGCATGGATCCCCTGAAGGGCCAGGCCATCCTGGAGATCGACCCCTCCGTGACCTTCACCATCATCGACCGCCTGTTCGGCGGATCGGGGGAGGGATCCAAGCTCAACCGGGAACTCACGGACATCGAGCACTCCGTCATGGAGGGCATCATCGTCCGGATACTGGGCAACATGCGGGAGGCCTGGACCCAGGTCATCGACCTGCGTCCCCGGCTCTCCCAGATCGAGACGAACCCCCAGTTCGCCCAGATCGTCCCCCCCACGGAGATGGTGGTCCTCGTGACCCTGGAGACCAAGGTGGGGGAGATAGAGGGGATGATGAACCTCTGCATCCCTTACCTGACGATCGAACCCATCGTCTCCAAGCTCTCCGCCCAATACTGGTACAGCTCCGTGCGCCGGGGCGCGACGACGGAGAACCTGAACATCCTGAAGGAGAAGCTGTCCACCGTCGAGATCCCCGTCATCGCGGAGATCGGCAAGATCCAGGTTTCCGTCCGGGACGTCCTGTCCCTGCGGGCCGGGGACGTGGTCCGGCTCTACAACGTGAAGGTGGACGATCCCATGGTCCTGAACGTGGGCAACAAGAAGAAGTTCCTCTGCCGCCCCGGCGTGATCGGCCGGAAAATGGCCGTCCAGATCACCAAGAAGCTGGAGGACGTCGGGCAGGAGGAGTTCGAGGAACTTACATCGGAAGAAGGAGAATCCTATGAGTGACGGCGCCTTGTCTCAGGAAGAGATCGACTCCCTCCTGGCCGGCCTGGATACTGGCGGCGGCGGGGGCAAGACGGCCGCCGCTCCCGGTTCCTCGGGCGGGGGGAACGTGTCCCGGGAAGCCCAGTTCTTCAAGTCCATCCTCGAGGGCACGGCGGGCTCCCAGTCCCAGAACCTGTCCATGATCACGGGGCTGGACGTGACGGTCGGCGCCCCCCAGGTGGACCAGGTCCAGCGGGACGCGGTGTTGCAGTCCGTTCCGGAGGAGGTCCTGGCCGTCCAGATCGACATGACCGGCGGGATACCCGGGGAGCACCTGTTCATCCTTTCCAAGGAAACCGCGGTTCGGATCGCGTCCCTGGCCAACAAGGACGATTCCCTCACGGACCTGGACGACATGGCCATCTCCGCGGTCTCCGAATGCGTGTCCACCCTCACGGGGACCCTGATCACGGTCTTCACGGACCGCACCGGCAACCGCAGCCTCCAATCCTCCTCCGCCGAGGGGAACTACGTTCCCAAGGCGATGGTCCGCCTGCCCTCCGGGGACTTCATCCGGGTGGTATGGCCGGTCAACATCGGAGGCAAGCCCGAGCAGTTCGTGGAAACCTTCTCCCTGTCCTTCGTCCGGGACGTGGTGGCCGCCGCGGGCGGCGGCGGGGCCCCCGCCCAGCCCGCCATGCAGGCTCCCGCCATGGGCGGCATGGGCGGCATGAACGCCCAGGCCATGGGGATGTATTCCCAGCCTATGGGCGGTATGTTCGCGGGCATGGCCAACTCCATGGGGGGGATGAGCCCGCCCAACGTCCAACCCGTCCAGTTCGCCAACCTGGCCATGCAGAGCGCCCCGCCCGAGGCCGGGAACATCGGCCTCATCATGGACGTCTTCATGGAGATGACCGTGGAGCTGGGCCGTACCCGCAAGCTCATCAAGGAGATCCTGGGCATGGGCGAGGGGACCATCATCGAGCTGGACAAGCTGGCCGGGGAACCGGTCGACATCCTGGTGAACCACAAGCTCATCGCCAAGGGAGAGGTCGTGGTAATCGACGAAAACTTCGGCGTCCGGGTCACGGAGATCGTCTCTCCTATGGAGCGGATGAGCGACATGAGCTAGAGAATCCGGCCGGCGGCGGGATCCCGAACCGGGTCCCGCCCTCTCCCCCCGGAAACCTCGAAATTCCGCTTATTTCTCTTTCCCGTCAATATCTATTGCATTTCCGAATTCCGTGATGTAGAATATATCCCGGAGGGGAAAGCTGAACATACCGTATCGCGTCCTGTGCGCGGTGGCGGTCCTGTGCGTGCTGTGCCCGTCGGCCTTCGCCCAGCCGACGCCGGGTACGGACGTACGCGGGACCGTGCCGTCCGCGGGACAAGGCTCCGCGGCGCCCGCCGCGGAAACGGATCTCGTACTGGCAGAATCCTCGGAAACCGCGAACGGGGGGAACCGGAACGCCCTGTCCGACTCCGCCTGGCCGTATTTCCTGCGGATGCTGTTGACCCTGGCGTTCGTCCTGGGGGCCATCTGGCTGACGTTCCGGTTCCTTCGAAAGGCCGGCCGTCCCCGGATCGCCGAGGACGCCTTCGTCAAGGTTCTCGCCTCGGTCCCCCTGGGGACCGGAAGGTGGCTGTACGTCGTTTCCCTAGGAGCCAAGGCCTTCCTGATCGGCGCGACCGACTCGTCCTTGAACCTCATCCGCGAGGTGGAGGATCCGGAACTCATCGACGAGATGAAGCTCCGGGCCGCGACCGCTCCCCAGGCCGATACCCGGGATTTCGGCACCCTCCTTTCGGGCTTGCTTAAGCCCGTATCGAAGCATCGCGCCGATTCCGCGAAGGGGATTCCGGGCACGGAGTTCCTGGCGCGGCAGAGGGACCGGCTGAAGAGATTCTGAAGCCGTTCCCGGCGCACCGGGAGGGGAGATGCAGAGCCGCCTCATCTTGGTCCTTGCGGCCGTGGTCTTTGCGGGATCCCTGCCGGCCGTCACGGCCCAGGACGCCGCCCCCTTCCCGACCGCCCCCCGGGACTCCGCGGTCAGCGTCCCGGTACCGGGCGCCGGGACGACGCCTCGGGCGGGTGCCGGCACGACCGGTTTTCCGGCCCCGCCGCCCGCGGTACCCTTCGTGGACCTGACGATCCGAAATCCACGGAACAACCGGGAAGTGGCCTTTTCCGTCCAGCTCCTCCTGCTCCTTACGGTCCTGAGCCTGGCGCCCAGCATCCTCATCCTGATGACCAGTTTCCTTCGCATCTCCATCGTCCTGGACTTCATCAAACGGGCCCTCTCCCTCCAGCAGGTGCCCCCGAACCAGGTCCTCCTGGGTATTTCCTTCTTTATGACCATCTTCATCATGTGGCCCACCCTGGACCAGATCAACCGGGACGCCCTGACCCCCATGGCGGAGGGGCGGATGACCGTATCCGAAGCCTACCTGGCCGGAGAGGCTCCCCTTAGGCTCTTCATGTACCGGCAGATGGAGTCGAATCCCGAGAACATCCGCCTCTTCATGGCCCTCCGGGGCCTCGAAAAACCGACCACCCTGGCGGACGTTCCCACCTACGTCCTGATCCCGGCGTTCATCCTGAACGAGCTCACCGTTGCGTTCAAGATCGGCATATATTTATATATACCGTTTATAATTATTGACATGGTCGTGGCATCCACCCTGATGTCCATGGGCATGATCATGCTGCCTCCGGTCATGATATCCATGCCGTTCAAGCTGATCCTCTTCATCCTGGTGGACGGCTGGAACCTCATGACCCGGCAGCTCGTCGCTTCGTTCCGGTAGGAGGCGGATGTGGACATAGGTGACGCGGTCAACCTGATGCGGGGCGGTATCCTGGAGATCGTCCTGATCTCGGCCCCCATCCTCATCGTGGCCCTGGTGGTGGGCCTCATCGTCTCCATCCTCCAGGCCACCACTTCGATCCAGGAGCAGACCCTGACCTTCGTTCCGAAGATCGCCTCCATCCTGGCGGTCCTGGCCATCCTGGGCGGGTGGATGCTTACCCACCTGGCCCAGTATACCCGGACCTTGTTCGAGCTGATCCCCATGGCGGCGAGGTAGGGGCGTGTTCAACGAGATCCTGGACGGCGCGGACCTCTTCTTCCTCATCGCGGTGCGGGTCCTGGCCATGGTCGAGACGGCTCCCCTCCTGTCCAGTGACGGGATACCCCAGGCCGCCAAGATCGCCCTGTCCGGTCTCGCCGCCGCCGCGGTCTTCCCCTGGGTCCGGGATGCCGGATACCCCATTCCGGATACCATCGGCCCCTACCTGGCCCTGCTGGCCGGGGAAGCCCTCCTGGGGATCATCACGGGGTTTTTCCTGGTCGCCGTCCAGGCCGCCTTCGTGACTGCGGGACAGTTCTTCTCCCTCCAGATGGGCTTCGGGGCCTCCGAAGTGTACGACCCCCTGGCGGAGATCGAGATTCCCCTCATGGGACAGTACCTGAACATCGTGGCCATGCTGGTCTTCGTGCAGGTCGGGGGTTTCCGCAACCTCTTCCTGATCGGGGTCCGGGGCTCCTTCCAGGCCCTTCGGGCGGTGGACTTGGTGATGCGCCGGGACGGGTTCTTCGAATACCTTTTCGGGGCCGTGTCCCTGCTGTTCAAGAACGCCATGACCCTGGCCTTCCCGATCCTGGGCACCCTGATGGTCATCTCCGTGACCATGGGCCTATTGTCCAAGGCGGCTCCCCAGATGAACCTCCTGACGGAGGGCTTTCCCTTGAACATCGGGGTGGCCTTTCTCCTGCTCTTCGGCTCGCTTCCCTTCCTGATGGAAGCCTTCGCCCGGCTGATCGATGCGGGCTTCCTGGACCTGGCCCGGATGCTGGGGGGCACGGGATGACGGCCCTGGCCCCCGACCTCCGAGCCTACCCGGCGCCTCCCCGGGTCCTCTCCCCGGCGGACATCCACCTCCAGTGGTTCGCCTCCCCGGAGGAGGAGGGGCGCACCGAGGAGCCTTCGGAGTACAAGCTCCGGAAGGCCCGGGAAGAGGGGCGGGTAGCCAAGAGCCAGGACCTGGTGGCGGCCATCGGCCTCCTGCTGACCGCGGTGACCCTGGCCATCCTGGCCCCCTGGATGCTCCAGACCCTGAGGGAGATGATCGTACGGTTCCTCAAGCTGTCCACGGAATCGGACATCGTGACCGACGGGGCCCTGGCCGCGGGCCTCTTCTTCCGGTACCTCCTCCGGCTCCTTCTGCCCCTGGCCTCGGTCGGAGTCCTGGCGGCTCTTTTCGGCAACATCCTGCAGGTCGGGTTCCTCTTCTCCGTGAAACCCATCACCCCGGACTTCAAGAAGGTCGTCCCGAGGCTCGGGCAGTACTTCCAGAGGATCTTCTCGATGGAGGGCCTGTACAACCTCGGGAAGTCCATCCTCAAGATAGCGATCATCAGCACGGTGGCCTGGATCCTCGTGAACGGGGAGCTGGAGCGTCTCAGGAACCTCTACATGGCCCCCTTCTGGACCTCCGTCAAGCTGGTCTCCGGGATGATCCTGAAGCTCATCCTGGCCGTGGCGGTCACCCTCCTGGCCCTGTCCATTCCGGACTACATGTTCCAGCGTCGGCAGTTTCTGGAGCGGATGAAGATGACCAAGCAGGAGGTCAAGGAAGAGCGTAAGATGCACGAGGGGGATCCCCAGGTGAAGGGCCGCCTCCGGGAGCGGATGCGCGACCTTCTGACCCGCAACATGGCGGTCAACGTCCCCAAGGCGGATGTCGTCATCACGAACCCGACCCACTTCGCGGTGGCCCTGGAATGGGACCGCGAGTCCATGGCCGCCCCGATGGTGACCGCCAAGGGGATGGATGAGGCGGCCCTCCGCATCCGCCGCATAGCCGAGGACGCCCGGGTCCCGGTGGTGGAGAACCGGCCCCTGGCCCGGGCCCTGTACGCGGAAACCGAGATCGGCCAGACCATACCGGAGAAGTACTACCAGGCGATAGCCGCGGTCCTGGCCCACGTCTACGCCCTTTCCGACAAGGGCCGCCGCTACGCCCGGGCCGCCGGGGCGGAGGATCTGGCATGACCGGACGAACGCGCCGCCCGAGCCCGGAGGAGGCTTAGATGTCCGATACCCAACGGGTCCTGAGGGACACCTTCCTGACGAACCGCTCGGACTTCGCCGTGGCCATCGGGGCCGTGGCGGTGGTCCTCATGATCATCATCCCGATCCCCACGGTGCTCCTGGACGCCCTGATGGCCTTCAACCTCACGATCAGCCTTTTGATCCTGCTGATCGTCCTGTATACCCGGAAGGCCACGGAGTTCTCCATCTTCCCGACCATGCTCCTGGTGACGACGATCTTCGGCCTGGCCCTGAACATCTCCTCCACCCGGCTCATCCTGACCCAGGGCAGCCGCTTCGACGGCCGCCTGATCCGCGCCTTTTCCACCTTCGTGGTGGGCTCCGGGGGCACCGAGGGCCTGGTGATCGGCTTCATCATCTTCATCGTGATCATCGCGGTCCAGGCCATCGTCATCACCAAGGGGGCGACGCGGATCGCCGAGGTGGCGGCCCGGTTCACCCTGGACGGTCTTCCGGTCAAGCAGATGGCCATCGAAAGCGAGTTCAACTCCGGGGCCATCACGGAGGAGGAGGCCCGGAGGCGCAAGGACGAGGTCCAGCGGGAGGTCGATTTCTACGGCCAGATGGACGGCGCCTCCAAGTTCGTGTCCGGGAACGTGAAGGTCGGGATCTTCATCTCCGTCATCAACATGCTGGGAGGCTTCGTGGTGGGCATGGTGATCCACTCCGAGAGCTTCCAGACCGCCATCGAGGCCTACACCTCCCTGACCATCGGGGACGGACTTCTGTCCCAGCTGCCGGCCCTCCTGGTGTCCGTGGCCACGGGCATCATCGTGACCCGGGCGAACTCCCAGGGAACCTTCGGCGGGGACGTGACGGCCCAGTTCTCCCAGAACGCCCGGATCTACTGGATCGGGTCCGCGGTCCTGGCCGCCCTGGCCTTCCTGCCCGGCTTCCCCTGGTACGTCCTCCTTCCCATGGCGGCCTCCATGGCCTGGCTCGCGTTCCGCCTTTCCCGCAAGCAGCTCCGGGACGCGGAAGCCGCCAAGGCGCATCCCGCGGGCGCCAAGGCCAAGGGGGAGTCCGCCCAGGAGCTCTCGCCCGTGGTACCCCTGGATCCCATCAGCCTGGAGCTGGGCTACGGCCTCATCCCCCTGGTGGACCGGGACAAGGGGGCGGAACTCCTGGAGCGCATCACCCGGATCCGCAAGGAGAGCGCCCTGGACATGGGCCTGGTGGTGCCCCGCATCCGGATCATCGACAACATGCGCCTGGAGCCCAGCGAGTACTGCTTCAAGATCAAGGGTGTCGAGGTCGGGCGCGGAGTCATCCGGCTGGGCTACTACATGGCAATCAATCCCGGCGGGGTGACCGAGGAGATCCCCGGAGAGAAAACCCGGGATCCGGCCTTCGGCCTTTCCGCCCTCTGGATAGCCGAGGACCAGCGGGACAAGGCCGAGCGGGCGGGCTACACCGTGGTGGACGCCCCCAGCATCGTGGCCACCCACCTGACGGAGATCATCAAACGGCACGCCTCGGAGATCCTGGGACGGCAGGAGATCCAGTCTATCCTGGACACACTCCGGAAGGACTATCCCGCGGTGGTGGAGGACGCCCAGAAGCACCTCTCCCTGGGGGAGATCCAGAAGGTCATCCAGGCCCTCCTTCGGGAGCAGGTGTCGGTCCGCAACATGGTCGTGATCCTGGAGACCCTGGCGGACTACGCGGGCATCACCAAGGATCCCGGCTTCCTGGCGGAGAAGGTCCGCCAGGCCCTGGGGCGGCAGATCTGCCTGCAGTACGCGGACGCCAAGAAGGTCCTGCACGTCCTGACCATAGATCCGGACCTGGAGCAGAAGATCATCGAGAGCCGGGTGGAGTCCACGATGGGCAACATAGCCGCCCTGGAGCCGGCGGTGCAGCGGCAGTGGATCAAGGCCTTGACCCAGGCGGTCTCGGCGGTCCAGAAGCAGGGTTTCTTCCCGCTCATCCTCTGTTCGGAGGCGGCCCGGGCCCTGGTCAAGTCGAGCACCGAGCGGGAAATCCCGGACCTCGTCGTGCTCTCGGTGCCCGAGGTTGTGGCGGACGTGAGCGTGGAAGCCATCGGCGAGATACGGCTGGAATAGGCCGGACCGAACATGGAAGGGAACGACGGGATGGAATACTTTACCGAACAGGGGGCCTCCCACCGCGAAGCCATCGAGCGGGTGCGGGCCAAGTACGGGGACGCGGCGCAGATTCTGACCCAGCGGGTGGTCCGGACCGGCGGGGTCCTGGGTTTCTTCGCCCGGGAAGGGGTTGAGCTCACGGGCTACATCCGCCAAGAGGCCGCCAAGGAGGCGGCCAACCGGAAACTCGACCTGGAGGAGGAGAAGCGGCGGCTCCTGGCATCCATCCAGGACCGGACCCTCCAGGAGGTCCTCACGGAGGTCCGGGACCTGAAGCGGACCGTGGAAACCTACCGTCCCCCGGAGGCGGAGGCGGACCATCCGAACCTGAAGGCCTTGGACGACCTGTTGATCCTGAACGAGTTCACGGAGCCCTACCGCCGGGGGATCCTGGACAAGGTGCGGGCCGAGTTCACCCTGGACGCCCTGGAGGACTGGGACGGCCTGCAGGACGCGGCCCTGGAATGGATCGGCCGGGACATTGCGGTCGTACCGGGCCCCGCCTCCCCGGGCCCCCGGGTCTTCGTTTTGGTGGGGCCCACCGGGGTGGGGAAGACCACCACGATCGCCAAGCTCGCGGCTATCCACAAGATCGGGATCGGGGGTCTTCCGCCCCGGGACGTGCGGATGATCACCATCGACAGCTACCGTATCGGCGCAAAACAGCAGATCGAGACCTACGGGGACATCATGGGGGTGCCCACCTCCTGCGTGGAGACCGCGGAGGACCTGGCCAAGACCATCGCCCTGTACCGGGACGTGGACCTGATCCTGGTGGACACTATCGGAAAGAGCCCCCGGGAGGCGGTCAAGCTGGCGGAGATGAAGCAGATCCTGGACGCCTGCGGCCCCCGGGCGGAAGTCCACCTGGCCATGGCCGCCACGACCAAGGCGACGGACATGGAGGAGATCCTACGGCAGTTCGAGCCCTTCGGCTACCACGCCGTGGTGGTCACCAAGCTGGACGAGACGAACCGCCTGGGGAACGTGATCTCCGTCCTGTCCCAGCGACGCAAGCCCGTGTCCTACCTCACGGACGGCCAGAAAGTGCCCCAGGACATCCAGCCCGCCGCCGTTCCCCGGTTCCTCCTGGGGTTGGAGGGCTTCAAGCTGGACCGCGATCGGATCGAGGAGAAGTTCGGATCCCGCCGGGAGACCCGGGCGGAGGGGAGGCGTTGATGGAAGACCAGGCACAGAAACTCCGGGAGCTCATGCAGGCGGGCGCCCCCTCGGCGGCCCCGCAGGGCGCCTCCTCCCAGAAGCGGACCCGGGTGATCACGGTGACCAGCGGCAAGGGCGGGGTGGGGAAGACCAACCTCTCGGTCAACCTGGCCCTGGCCTACGCCCAACAGGGCAAGCGGGTCATCGTGCTGGACGCGGACCTGGGGTTGGCCAACGTGAACATCATGCTGAACATGATCCCCAAGTACAACCTCTACCACGTCATCCGCAAGCAGAAGACGATGAAGGAGATCATCCTGGACACGGACTACGGGATCCAGATCGTGGCCGGGGCTTCCGGGTTCTCCAAGATCGCCAACCTCTCCGAGGAGGAGCGGCAGAGCTTCATCAGCGAGCTCTACTCCCTGGCCGGGGCGGACATCATCATCATCGATACCAGCGCGGGGGTATCCAGCAACGTCCTGTCCTTCGTGGCCGCCGCGGACGACGCCATCATCATCACCACCCCGGAGCCCACGGCCATTACGGACGCCTACGGGATCATCAAGATCATAGCCACGGAGGTGGAGAACCTGAACATCGGGCTCAAACTCGTGGTCAACCGGGTGAAAAGCGTCCTGGAGGGGAAGAAGGTCGCGGAGCGTATCATCAACATCTCCGGGCAATTCCTGAACCTGAAGGTCGAGTACCTGGGCTGCATCTACGAGGATCCCATCGTGCCGGCCTCGGTGATCCGCCAGAGGCCCTTCATCCTCTCGGATCCCAAGTCCAAGGCCGCCATCTCGGTCCATCACCTGGTGAGCCGGATCGAGAAGACGGATTTCTCGGACGACAAGGGCATCGGCCGGTTCATCCGGAAGCTCTTCGGGAGGGAGTGAGCGTGCCGATCCGGGAAGGGGACGGGAAAGTGCTTCGGCTTGACTCCGGCTTCGGCGTTGCCATAAGATGGAAGGAGATATCCGCAAGCCGAGCACGGAGTCGCGGGAACCTGCGGGGGGAGGGGCGCCAGGGGTGAGTTCCGATATCCGGATCATGTCGATCGCCGCCGGGGCCGCGTTCCTGGTCTCCGCCTTGACGGGAATCGTCAGCCAGGTCGCCTTCGGAGCCCTGCTGCTGCGGGCGATCCTGTCCGGCGCGGCCTTCGCCGCCCTCGGCGCAGGTGCGGCCTACGTGGCCCGCGTCTTCCTTCCGGAACTGTTCGGAGAACCCTCCCACCCGGACTCGGCCGCGCCTGTTCCGGGAATCGCGGATGCGGAGCATCACCTGAACATCGTCCTGCCCGGCGGGGACGAGGCCGCCGAGGAGGTGGAGGAGTTGCCGGAAGCCGTGGATCCGGCCGGGGCCGGAGAGGATGACCTGAGGAACCTGGAACGGGAAGCCGCGGAGATCGGTTCGGACAGTCTCGTCCCGGAGGAGGAGTCCCGGGAAGCCCGGGCCCCCGTTTCGGCGCGGCCTCCCGCCTCCTTCGACGACCTGGACGTGCTGCCGGACCTGGACGGGCTTTCGGACGTGTTTTCCGCCGCGTCCCATGAGGATATCGACGCGGGCGAGGCTCCCGCCCGGGATCCCATTTCCACGACCGGGGCTTCCCGGGACGGGATCGACGCCGCGACGATGGCCCAGGCCGTGAGGACGCTGTTGAAACGGGATCAGAAAGGGTAACCCGAGATGAATAATCCCCTGTTGGAACATACGACCGAAGAGGAACTCTGGGTCGAGTACAAGCGGAAACGGGATCCGGCGATCCGCGAGGCCTTCATCAAGCAGTACGCCCCGCTGGTGAAATACGTGGCAGGGAAGGTCGCCTCCTCCATGCCCCATTCCGTGGAATTCGAGGACCTCGTCGGGTTCGGGGTCTTCGGCCTCATCGACGCCATCGACAAGTTCGATCCGGAAAAGAACGTCAAATTCAAGACTTACGCGGTCACCCGCATCCGGGGGGCCATCTTCGACGAGCTCCGTTCCATTGACTGGGTACCCCGTTCGGTCCGCCAGAAGACCAAGGAGCTGGAGGAGGCCATCCAGCAGCTGGAATCCAAGCTGGGCCGCCCCGCCTCGGACATGGAGATCGCCCATGCCATGGGGGTCACCGAGGACGAACTGGCCAAGACCATGCTGAAGATCTCCGGTACCGCCGTCCTTTCCCTGAACGACGTGTGGTATTCCGGGGACGACGCGGACAAGATCTCCATCGGAGACAGCATCGAGAGCCCGGGCAGCCTCAACCCGGATTCCATGATCGAGCGGGAGGAGATCCGCCGAGTGATCGTCCAGGCCATCCAGGAATTGCCCGATAAGGAGAAGAAGGTCCTGGTGCTGTATTACTACGAGGAGCTCACGCTCAAGGAGATCGGACAGGTGCTCGAGGTCACGGAATCCCGGGTCAGCCAGCTGCATACGAAGGCCATACTCCGGCTCCGGGCCAAGCTCACGAACATCCGCAAGGGGATCGTGTAGACATGCCGGGTACCGTCGGGCTTCCGCAGATTCAGGAACTCATGCGCCGGTACCTGGACGAGGACAGGGAGAAGACCTCCGTGGCGGCCGAGGGAGCCTCCCTGGAGGAAGCCCTCCGGAACGCCGCCATCCAGCTGGAATGCCCCGTGGCCTCCCTGGATTTCGAGGTCGTGGAGAAGGGGGTTCCCGGAACCCTGGGTCTGGGAAGGAAACCCTGGAAGATCCGGGCATACAAGACCTCCGTCAAGAAGCAGGTCGCGGCCGCGGAATCGTCCTTCGGGGAAGGGATCCTGTCGGAGGACTTTGGGGCCGACCAGGAGCCCAAGGACCGGGACGGGGGCGTCTATGTGCGCCTTTCCTCGGACGGCGCCCTGCTCAAGGTCACCGCCCCGGTCGGCCGCGGGCGCAGGGTGAACGACAAGGCCGCCATGGACAGGCTCCATGAGCGGGCCGTGCACGACATCGACGAGCCCCTGGTCCGGGAGGTCGTGCGGCTGGCCTCGGGGGAATACGTGCCGGTGGGCCGGTTCATCCTCAACCCCGCCAACGATGCCCTGATGACCGTGGATGTGGGCGATCAGGACATGAAGGCCTACGTGATGTTGACCGCCCCGGGGCCGGGGGGCTGCGACCTCTCCGCGGATTCCATCCTCTCCTTCCTGCGGAACAACAAGGTCATCTACGGGATCAAGGAGGACGTGCTCCAGGAACTGGAGGACCTTCCGCGGTACCGGGAACCCATCCTGGCCGCCGAGGGATCCCGCCCCCAGAACGGCCGGGACGCCTACATGCAGTTCAACTTCAGCATGGACAAGAGCGAGATCCATCTCAAGGAAAGCGCGGACGGCCGGGTCAACTTCAAGGAGCTCGGGTTGATCCAGAACGTTGTGGCGGGCCAGCCCCTCGCCCGCAAAGTGCCCGCGGAAAACGCGATCCCCGGAAGGACCGTGACCGGAAAGATCCTCCCCGCCCGGAACGGAAAGGACATCCCCCTTCCCCTGGGCAAGAACGTCCGGGTTTCCGAGGACGGGGTGACCGTATTGGCCGAGATCAACGGCCAGGTGACCTACATCGGCGGAAAGATCAACGTGGAGGAGGTCTTCACCGTCCAGGGGGACGTGAACCTCAAGTCCGGAAACGTCATGTTCCTGGGCACCGTCCTGGTGCAGGGCAACGTGGAGGACGGCTTCATCGTGAAGGCCTCCGGAAACATCGAGGTGCACGGGAACGTGGGCAAGAGCGAACTGGTGGCGGAGGGGGATATCATCGTCCACCAGGGCATCACCGGAAAATCCGGCGGTTCCATCCAGGCGGGGAAGAACGTCTGGGCCAAGTTCATCGAGAACGCGAAGGTGGAGGCCGGGGAGTCCGTGATCGTCTCGGACGGCATCGTGAACTCCGGCGTCACGGCGAACAAGAAGATCATCTGCCAGGGCAAGCGCGCCCATATCGTCGGAGGCCATTACCGGGCCTGCGAGGAGATCAACGCCAAGACCCTGGGATCCCCGGTGGGCGGGACGGAGACGGTCTGCGAGGTCGGTTACGATCCCAAGAGCAAGGAGAGGATGGACCAGCTCAGCCAGCAGGTTTCCCAGATCCGGCACCAGATCGAGGAGATGGACAAGAACATCTCCACCCTGCAGATCCTTAAGAAGCAGCGAAAGACCCTGCCGGAGGAGAAGGAAGCCATCCTCCAGGAGAGCCTGGCCAAGCGCGCGGAGGTCGCGGAGGAGGCGGCCGGACTCGCGAAGGAGATCGAATCCATACAGACCTACCTTGCCAACCTTAAGACCCGGGGGAAGGTGAGCGTCTCCGGGAAGGCCTATCCGGGCGTCCGCATCATCATCAAGGACGTGGTCGAGGAGCTCAAGACCGACCAGAAGGGACTGACCTTCTACCTGGACAACATGATGATCAAGAAGACGAAGTACGAGGAAGTGGACGACGAGAGCGTCCGCAGGGGACCGGATGCCTATAAAGCCGATTGACCTACAGACCCTGTTCCTGCAGATGAACCAGGTCAGCAAGGAACAGGCCGCGGCCAAGGACGGTGCCCTCCTCCAGCAGTCCATACAGGGAGCCGTCCTCGCGAAGAAGCGGGAGGACGAGGTCCGCTCCGTCCAGAAGCCCCAGGCGGACGAGAACGCCGGGAAGGTCGGCGACCGGGAGACCGGCTCCGAGACCGGGGAAGAAACCGAAGGCCGCAAGCGCCCCCGGAACTCCGGGGAGGCCGAGGAACCGGAGATCGTGAAGGATCCCGACCTCGGCCGACGGATCGACATCCAAGGATAACCATGACCCAGTTCTCCGTGCTGCTGGCCCTCAACATCGCCGGCCTGCTTTTCATCTTCCTTTTCGTGCGGGCGAGGATCCGGCAGGCCCTGGACGCAGAGGGTCTCAAAGAGATCCTTCGCCAGGAGATCGGCCAGCTTGTCCGGGACCTGAACCAGACGACGGACCGCAACGTCACGTTGATGGAGGACGCCCTGCGTTCCCTCAAGGAGGCGGTGGCGGAGGCGGACCGGAGGGTGGAGGTCCTGAGGAGGGAATCCGGACGGAGGGTCCAGGAGGGGGCGGTGTACGACAGGCTGGGACGCCTCCGTGCCTCCGTTTCGGGCGCTTCGGAGTCGGCCGGTGCGCCGCGGTACCCGGAAACCGCCGAGCCGGCGGCCCGGTATGCCGTTCCCGCGTCTTCCGCCCCGGGAATCCCGCCGGCCGGTCGGCCGAGCCCGGAAGACGCTGAGGCGCCGGCCGTCGGCAGGCCTTCCCCGAGCCGGGAATACCCCGGGATCGCTCCGGCCGAGGAGGCGGAACCCCTCCAGCCCTCCATACCCTTCGTCACCTTTTCCTCCACGCCCCTGCGGGCCAAGCCCCCCCTGAAGGAGGAGGTCCTGTCCCTGAATCGCCGGGGGATCTCCTCGGAGTTCATAGCCGCCAAACTCGGAATCACCGTGGCCGAAGTCGAGCTGATCGTGTCCCTGGAAGAACAGAGGGGACGTGCGGGCCGGGAGGGGGGGACGTGATCCGGGGGATCCTGGGGATCGATTTCGGCACCACCAATTCCCTGTGCGCCTGGATCGAGGACGGTCGTCCCCAGATCGTCCCGAACGACCGGGGCAGCCGGACCACCCCCTCCGTGGTGGCCCTGTCCCATTCGGGGGAGATCCTGGTCGGGGAATCCGCCAAGAACCAGGCCGTAGCGTCCCCCCAGACCACCCTGACCGGCGTCAAGCGAAGGCTCGGTTCCCGGGATCCGGTACGCCTCGGGGACCGGAGCTTCCCGCCGGAGGAAGCCGCGTCCTGGATCTTCGCCAAGCTGAAGCGGGACTCCGAGGCCTTCCT
The DNA here is from genome assembly GCA_022703505.1 of Spirochaetota bacterium. GTDB lineage: Bacteria > Spirochaetota > Spirochaetia > Treponematales > UBA12059 > JAAYUR01. Next base: position 71,138 of record JAKLDN010000003.1, read on the forward strand.
GGGCTTTCCCGTGGAGCAGGCCGTGGTGTCCGTGCCCGCCCGGTTCGGGGAGGCCCAACGGCGGGCCGTCAAGGAAGCCGCCCGCCGGGCGGGCCTGGAGGTTCCCCGGCTGGTGAACGAGCCGACCGCGGCGGCCGTGGCCCGGGCCTTCCTCGACCCCGAGGAGGCGGACACGGAACGGGTCGTCCTGGTCTACGATTTCGGCGGAGGGACCTTCGACGTGACCGTCCTGGCCGCCCGGGGTCGGGTCTGCGAGGTCCTGTCCTCCGCCGGGGACGACCGCCTGGGGGGCATGGACATCGACGCCCTGCTCTATCGGGAGGCCGCCGAGGCCTTCCGCCGGGACTGGGGGGTGGATCCCGATTCCGACCCCTTCCTGGCCCAGCAGCTCATGGACCTCTCGGAACGGGCCAAGATAGAGCTTTCGTCCCGCTCCGAGGTTACCTTCACCATACCATTCCTCAACGCGGGCAGGGGCCTGTCCCATCCCTCCTTCGGGTTGAGCCGGGCTCGCCTGGAAGACCTGACCCGACCCCTGGCGGAGCGGACCCTTTCCCTGGTCCGCAAGGCCCTGGACGAGGCGGGCAAAAGGCCCATGGACGTCGGCGCCCTGGTGCTCTCCGGGGGCTCCAGCCGGATCCCCCTGGTGCGGAGAATGATCTCGGAGCTTTTGCCCCTGGAACCCGAAGGCCGGGTGAACCCCGAGGAGATCGTCGCGGTCGGCGCGGCGGTGGAAGCCGCGATCCTCTCGGGCCGCGCGGGCGGATTCGTCGTGCGGGACGTGAACTCCCGCACCTACGGGGTGGAGATCGAGGGAGGTCGGTTCGTAGAGCTCCTTCCCCGGAACGAACCCCTGCCGTCCCGGAGGAGACGGGTGTTCACCACCGTCGTGGACGGACAGGAATCCGTGGAGATCCACATCCTCCAGGGCGAATCCGGATCGGCCGCGGAAAACCTCTCCCTGGGGCGCTTCCTCCTGCCCGGGATCCGGAAGGCCGGCAAGGGGGAACCGAAGATCCAGGTGGAGTTCTCCATCGACGAGAGCGACCTCCTGCGCGTCCGGGCCATGGATCTGGACACCCGCACCGAGCAGGCCGTGGTCGTGACAGGCTCCGGTGCTGACGGCGGGGACGCCGAGAAGCTGGCCCGGCTGGCGGCCCGGGTCCGGAGCCTGGCGGGCGCGGAGGACATCGACAACGGCTTCCGATCCGAGATCGAGGAGCTCCTGGCCCGGGCGGCCTGGGCGGTCGAGTCGGGTTCGGAGGAGGACCGGCGCCTGGCCCGGGGTTCCCTGGAAGCCGTGGCCGGGGAGCTCCTGGCGCGGAAGAAGGTGGCCTCCCCGTGAAAAGCGACCGGGAGCTCTGGGCCGTATTCGGCCTGCCGCCGGGGGCGGATTCCCGGGACCTCAAGAAGGCCTTCCGCCAGCTCACCAAGCGGTATCATCCGGATTCCTCCAAGGATCCCGCCACGGCCCGGAGGTTTTCCCGGGTCGTGCGGGTGTACGAGCTCCTGTCCCGGAAGGCGGGTCCGGCACGGGAAACCCCGGCGGAACCGGGAGGAACGGATCCCGAGGAGGACCTGTTCGCCCTGGGGACCGAGTTCACCGTGTCCCGGGACGCGGTGACCCGGCTGGAGGCGGTCAAGCGCCTGGGGCTGTCCGGGAAGAGGAGCGCCTACATCTTCCTGAGAAAGGCCCTGTACGACGATTCCCCGGAGGTGGTCGCTCAGGCCGTGCGGTCCGTGGCCCTCCTGGGGATTCGGCAGGCCGAGGGGGAAATGGCCAGCCTCTTCTCCCGCTCCGGCTCCGCCCTCAAGCGGACCATCCTGGAGACGGCACGGGGCACCCGGGAACCGGTGTTCCTGTCCGCCCTGCGGGTGGCGAGGTCGGATCCGGACGCCTCCATAGCCTCGGACGCGACGGAGATCCTCGGCTCCCTGGAGGGCTGCTGACCCGGGATACCCCGGAACCTCACTCCTCCGCCCGGCTCCCGTCCAGGCCGTACTCCTGGAGTTTCTGGTAGAGGGTTTTCCGCCCGATTCCGAGAATTTCCGCGGTGCGGCTCTTGTTCCCCCCCTGGACGGCCAGGGTTTCCCGGATCAGGATCTTCTCCGCCTCCGCCAGGGATGACCCGGCGGGGATCCGCACCGTGTCGTCCTCCTGGGCTTCCCGGATGCCGGGGGGGAGGTCCTCCAGGGTCACGAGGCTCCCCCGGGCCAGGACAACGGCGCTCTCCACGCAGTTGCGGAGCTCCCGCACGTTGCCGGGCCAGCCGTAGGCGAAGAAGGCCGCCCGTACCTTGGTGTCGAATCCCTCCAGGTTCTTGCCGTTTTCCTCGGTAAACTCCCGTAGGAAGGCCCCGGCCAGGAGGGGGATGTCGTCCTTGCGCTCCCGAAGGGGCGGGACGTGGATGTTGACCACGTTCAGCCGGTAGTAGAGGTCCTCCCGGAAAGAGCCTTTCTCGATCTCCGCCTTCAGGTCCCGGTTGGTGGCGGCGATCACCCGGACATCCACCTCCAGGGTCTCCTCGCCCCCGACCCGTTCGAACTTCCGTTCCTGCAGGACCCGGAGGATCTTGATCTGGACGTTCTGGTTGATCTCCCCGATCTCGTCGAGGAAGAGGGTTCCCTCATGGGCCAGCTCGAAGCGCCCCCGTTTCCGCCCCGCGGCCCCCGTGAAGGCTCCCTTCTCGTGGCCGAAGAGCTCGCTCTCCAGGAGGGATTCCGCTAGGGCGGCGCAGTGGACCTTGACGAAGGGCTTGTCCGCCCTCGGGGAGAGGTTGTGCAGGGCGTCGGCGATGAGCTCCTTGCCGACCCCGCTTTCCCCGGTGATGAGGACGCTGGCCTTGGTGGGCGCCACGCGGCGAAGGAGATCGAAGATCTTCTTCATCTCGGGGCTGCGCCCGATGATGGAGGAGATCCGCTTCTGGCTCTCGATTTCCCGCTGGAGCTCCTGGTTCTGCCGTTCCAGCTCCCGGCTTTCCAGGGCGCGCCGGATAAGCATGGACAGGTGGTCCAGGTTTACGGGCTTGGTGATGAAGTCGAAGGCCCCCACCCGCATGGAGTCCACGGCGTCCTCGATCGTCCCGTGGCCGGTCAGGACGATGACGGGCATTCCGGGATAGGAGCCCGCGACCCGCTTCAAGACCTCGTTCCCGGAGACCTTGGGCATACGCAGGTCCGTGACGACCAGGTCGATCCGTCCCTCCTCCACGGCCTTCAGGGCTTCCTCGCCGTCCGCAGCCAGGGCCACCTCGTAGCCCTCTAGTCGGAGGGCCTCCGCCAGCCCTTCCCGGATGTTCCGCTCGTCGTCGGCGACCAGGATGGTGAATTTCACGATGCCTCCCCCGGAGTCCGGGATTCCGGCGTCCGTTCCCCGGCCGCGGAATCGTGGGACAAGAGCCGGCGCTCCGCGGGCGGAAGCGGCAGGGTGATCGTGAACGCCGTCCCCTCGCCCTCCCGGGAACGGACCGCGATCTCGCCCCCGTGCTCCTTGACGATCTTGAAGGTAAGGGTGAGCCCCAGCCCCGTGCCCGTCTCCTTGGTGGTGAAGTAGGGTTCGAAGATTTTCGGCAGGTTCTCCTCCGGGATACCCGTCCCGGTATCCGCCACGGTCAGGAGGATGCCGTCATCCCCGCGTCCCGTGCTCAGGGTCAGCTTCCCTCCCCGAGGCATGGCGGCCAGGGCGTTCTGGACCAGGTTGAGGACCGCCTGCTTCATGTACCGGGGGTCCAGTCGGAGGCGGGGGACTGCGGGGGACAGGTCCCGCTCCAGCCGGACCTCGGCACGCTCGATCTCCGGTGCCAGGAAGTCCAGGAGGTCGGACAGAAGCCCGTTGAGGTCCGTATCTCGGGGTTGGATGTCCATGGGCCGGACCGCGAAGAGGAAATCCACCACGATCCGGTTCAGTCGGTCGATCTCCTCGTCCACCACGTCCAGGTACCGATGGATGGTCCCGGACCGCTCGTCGCAGGAGGCCTTCAGGGCCTTCCGCATCAGTTGGACGTGAATCGACAGGGAACCCAGGGGGTTCTTGATCTCGTGGGCGACTCCCGCGGCCAGGGTCGTCAGGGACGCCAGGTTTTCCGCCCTGCGGAGCTGGGCCTCCTTACGGCGCTTGTCCGTCACCTCCTCGACGTGGATCAGGTTTCCCCGGATCCGCTGTTCCCTCACCAGGGGACTTATGGTGATCGAGACGATCCGGGTCGAGCCCTTCGCGTCCAGGGCGAATTCCCGGTCCATCCGGGTTTCCTCGCTCTCCAGGGTTTCCCGGAGGAATCCGGCGATCTCCTCGTCCGAGACGCTCTCCCAGACGGGCCGGTCGTACACGTCCAGGTAGGCCAGGGGCAGCAACCTCTCCGCGGACTTGTTGAAAAGGGTGGGACGGTGGGCGGAGTCGCACACGACGATGCCGTCCAGCATGGAGTCCAATACCGTGCCCATCCGCTCGTTCTCGTCCGCCAGGATGTCCAGGAGTCTGCGGATCTGCTCCTCGTTCATCCGCGGGGCCTTGGCCAGGGCCCGTTCCAGGAACCTTCTCACGGGACGCTCCGGAGGGATTCGGCCAGGGCTTCCGCGAGGCGTTCCGCCAGGGCGGGGGGCGAGAGGTTGTAGGTCTCGTACCGGACCTGGGCGTCCCGGATGGCCGCCGCCCAGAGGGCCAGGATCGCGTCGGTCCGGGGTTCCGAGGCGCGGGCCCGGGAGCGGACCAGCCGGGCCAGGCTGCGGAGGAAGGCGGGGAAGAGGTAGGAAAGTGAGTCGTCCCCGGACCCGAAGCCCTTGGTGGCCGCGGAGATGTCGGAAACCGCCTTGTGGACGGTCGGGTCCGGCGCGTCGCCGGAGAGGTCCAGCAGGGGATCGGGGATGAAGACCCCCTCCCGGGAGGCCTGGTAGCAGACCGCGGTCAGGAACCGGAAGGCGTACTCGTCCGTCGCGGACTCGGGCAGGGGTTTCCGGGCCGCGAGGTACTCGTCCAGGGAGAGATCCGCTTCCCCCGGGGCGGCGCGGAACACCTTGGCCAGGATCTCCCGGGATGCCCGGGCATCCCGGGGGCGGAACGGATAGGTCCGTACCCGGGAAAGGATGGTGGGCATGAGGGCGGAGGGGCGGGAGGACAGGAGCAGGAAGCGGGAGGTGGCGGGAGGCTCCTCCAGGATCTTGAGCAGGGCGTTGCGGGCCCCGTCCAGCATCCTCTCGGCGTTCTCGATCACCGCGACCTTGACCCGTCCGTAGGGCGCCAGCCGCGCCCAGCGTTCCACGGCCCGGACCTGGAAGATGGGCAGGGCGTCGGGAAGCAGGGCCTCCAATTTGTCCGCGACCGGGAGGGCCTTGGCCGCCGCCTGGGCGGATTCCCCGGGGGCTTGTCCCGCGTCCTCCGCGTCCGGCCCGGCGGACTCCAGGAGTTCGTCCAGGGTCTGGAGCAGGGCGGACGCCTTGGAAAGGCGGGACTCCTCGCCCTCGAAGAGCGCGGGGTCGAAGCGGCGGGTGAGCTTCCGGACCGCCCGATAGAAGAGGAAGCGTGCGGCCCGGTTGGGGCTCCGGCCGAGGGCCTCCCCGGCGGCCTTGATCTCCGCCCGGAAGGACCGGGGTCCCATCAGGAGGAGGTCCGGATGCGAGAGGGTCCGGTGGCGCTCGCAGGAGGGGCAGGGACAGTTCCAGGCCGCGGCGCCGGTCTCGCAGGACAGGGCTCGGGCGGTCTCCAGGGCGGCCGTGAGCTTGCCCGCGTTTTCCGGCCCCGCGAAGAGCAGGGACGGGGGGAGCTCCTTCCGCTCCAGGTCGGAACGGAGGATCCTCACGACCTCCTCCTGGCCGATCAGGTTCTCGTACACCTAGGCCCCCAGCCGGGCGGCGGACACGAGGACGGGCAGGAGGTTCTTCCCCAGGAAGCTGCCCTCCAGCAGGGCCGAGAGGTCCAGGACCGGCTGAAGCCGCATAAGCATGAGCAGGAGGGAGGACAGAAGCAGCCCTTCCGCCGCCCCCAGGAGGAAGCCCAGACCCCGGTCCACGTTCTGCAGGTTGATGTTCTCGATGACGCTCCGCAGGACACCCTGCAGGATCTTGATGAGCAGGAAGACCAGCAGGAAGACGACGGCGAAGCCCAGGACCTCGGTGAAGGACTCCAGGGCCAGGTACTTGGCCAGGAGTTCCCCCGCGGGGCGGTAGAAGAGGATGGCCAGGAACACCCCCAGGATGACGGCGGCCATGGAGAGAAGTTCGGCCACGAAGCCCCGGAAGTAGCAGCGCAGCGCGAAGAGGAGGATGACTACGAACAGCACCAGATCCAAGGCGTTCATGACGGGTTCCCCCAGGCTCGATCGGCTATGGCTCGGGCAATGATGTCCGCCGCGTCCCGGGCCCCCAGTTCCCGGGCCGCACGGGACGCCGCCCGGAGCCCCTCGGCGTCTTCCAGGAATCCGAGGCAGGCGGATACCAGGGCGGAGGGGTCTTCGGCGTCCCGGCCTTCGAGCACCCGCGCGGCGCGCCGGGCCGCGAACCAGCGGGCGTTCTCGACCTGGTCTCCCCGGGTGCCGGTCCCCGCCAGGGGGACCAGGACCATGGGCAGCCCCGCGGCGGCGCATTCCCAGAGGGAACCCGCTCCGGCGCGCCCCACGTAGATGCTGGCGGCGGCCAGGAGGTCCGGAAGTTCCCCCCGCAGGTACTCGAAGGAGCGGTACCGCCCTTCCAGTCCCGGGGGCAGGGCTTCCCGCGGGACTCCCGGGTTGCCGGGTCCCGTCTGGTGGATCACGCAGGCCTTCGGAAGGAGTTCCGGCAGGGCCGCCGCCACCAGGTCGTTCAGGCGCCGGGCGCCCTGGCTTCCCCCGATCACGAGGATCAGGGGAAGTCCCTCGGGGAAACCGGCCCGGGAGCGCCCGGCGGCCGGATCCCCGGACCGGATGGCCGCCCGGATCGGCTGGCCGGAGACGACCACGGAGGGTCTCCGGGCGGGCGGGAAGGCGTCCCTCGTCTCCTCGTAGCTCACGAAGACGGTTTCCGCGATCCCCGCGTTGAGGCGGGTGGCCAGACCCGGGGAGAAGTCGGACTCGTGAGTGAAGACGGGTATGCCCAAGGCTGCGGCGGCCCGGCAGGGCGGGACGGAGACGTATCCGCCCTTGGAGAACAACAGGCGCGGCCGCAGCTTTGAAAGGACGCGCCGGGAAGCCCCGTATCCCGCGAGGACGCGGAAGGCGTCCGCCAGGTTTTCCACGGAAAGTTCCCGGCGGAGCTTGCCCGAGGGAATCGGGATGAACTCCAGGCCCGCCGCCTCCACCGCCGCCCGGTCGCTGTCCTTCGTGGAACCCAGCCAGACGAAGCGGACGCTACGGCCCCGAACGGACAGGAGTTCCCGGAGCCGGTCCGCAACGGCCAGACCCGGGTAGATGTGCCCTCCCGTGCCGCCCCCGGTGAAGGCCAGGACGTCCGGGCTTCCGGGGGTTTCGCTCCCTCCCCTCATCGTACCCCCAGGGCGCGGGACAGGGCTTCCAGGGCCCCGTCGAGGGGGCCTCCGGCCAGGACCTGCTTGGTCAGGACCTTGCCCAGCTGGACTCCCTCCTGGTCGAAGCTGTTCAGGTTCCAGGCGAAGCCCTGGAACATCACCTTGTTCTCGAAGTGGGCCAGGAGGGCTCCCAGGGCCCGGGGATCCAGGGTCCGGCCGTACAGGAGGGTGGAGGGGCGGCCTCCGGGGAACCGCTTGTTCGGATTGCCGCTGTCCTGTCCCTTCGCGAACGCGACCACCTGGGCGGCCAGGTTGGCGTTCAACTTGGCCCGGCTTGTGGAACCTTCGACCTCGAGGTCCCCGTCCCCCTGGTTCTCCGCGAAACCGATGAACTCCAGGGGCACGATGTCCGTGCCCTGGTGCAGGAGTTGGTAGAAGGAGTGCTGGCCGTTCGTCCCGGGTTCGCCGAATACCACGGGCCCGGTGGAATAGACCACCGGATGGCCGTCCCGGTTTACCTGCTTGCCGTTGGATTCCATGTCCAGCTGCTGGAGGTGGGCGGGGAAGCGGGAGAGGGCCTGCGAGTAGGGCAGGACGGCCACGCAGGGTCGGCCCAGGACGTTCCGCTCGAAGATCCCGAGCAGGGCGTCCAGGAGGGCGGGATTCCGGAGGAGGTCCGGGGTCAGGGCCCGTTCGTCCGCCTCCCGGGCGCCCCGCAGGAGCTCCTCGAAGGTCTCCGGGCCGAAAGCCAGGGACAGGACGACCCCTCCCACCGCGGAGGTGGAGGAATACCGGCCGCCGATGAAGTCGTCGATGTAGAAGGATTCCAGGTAGCCGGGGTTCCGTGCCAGGGGGCTGGTCTCGCTGGTCACGGCGACGATGTGGCGGGAAGGATCGAGTCCCGCGGGTCCCCGCCGCCGGAGGAAGTCCCGGGCCAGGGTCTCGTTGGCCAGGGTCTCCTGGGTGGTCCCGCTCTTGGACACCAGGATGAAGAGGGTGGTCTCCGGGTCCAGGTCGAAGAACACCCCGTTCGCGTCGTCGGGGTCCACGTTGCTCAGGAACCGGGCGGCCATCCGCGTCCGGCCCTTGGCCCGTGCCCAGGTCTCCAGGGCCAGGAAGAGGGCCCGGGGACCCAGGTCGGATCCGCCGATTCCGATCTGCACGGCGGTACGGAATCGCTTGCCCGTGGAGCCCGTCAGCGACCCCGAATGGATCCGCCGGGCGAAATCCGCGGCCCGCAGGCGCTCCCCCTCGTAGAAGGCGCGGAAGTCCCGGCCGTCCCGGACCACCTTCCCCGCGGGTTCCCCCCGGGTCAGGTGGTGGAGCACCATACGGTCCTCGCCGGTGTTCATGCGGTGCCCCGAGGCCAGGAGGCGGTACTTCTCCACGAGTTCCTGCTCCGCCGCGAGGGCGCCGAGCAGGGAAACCGTCTCGTCTCCCGCGTCCGAGGCGGCCCAGGAAAAGGTCAATCCCCCGCCCGCGTCCGCCCTTCGGGTCTCGAAGGCTTCCGCGGTCAAGGCGGCACGGAGATCCGACGGACCTTGGCCGAGAAGGGCCCGGAACGCCGGGGACTCGTCGAGATTCCGGAATTGAACCATGGGGACCTCCTGGTCGAAACGGCCCCGGGGGCTGTTTCCTTTCGATACGCTCATGATAGCCGGGACGGGACGGATCTTTCAAGGCCGAGCTTTCCGCGCGGGTACGGCTTTCCGGACTTTTGACCCGAACCGGGTTCCCTCCGCACTTTCTTCCTCCGGAAACGCATGGTATACTCGGGCGGGGGCTGTGATGGCCGAACTCGTAAATCATGTAGAAACGGAATTCATTCTTAAGGAAGCCATGAACCTCGGCATTTCGCTCCGTCTACAGGGAGCCGGGAAGAGCGCCGCGGCCAAGGTCAAGGAATTCCGCAAGGATTCCCTCTGGATGGATCTTCCGGCCCGGAGCGGCAAGAGGTTCCTTCCCTGGGAGCTCTTGTCCGCGTATTTCGATTTCCACGGCAAGGACATGACCTTCAGCTCCAAGGTCCTCAAGCAGGAAGGGGACTTCCTGGTCCTGGCCTATCCCGTCCGTCTGCTTCGCTCCCCGGCCCGGCGGCACCCCCGGGTGCCCTGCCCCCGGGGATTCGCCTTGGAGATCACCCTGCAGAACGAGACGGTCCGGCTGGACTATCCCCAGAGCGGGGAGTATTCGGATGTCTCCCTGCCGGATCTGCACGAAGGGTTCGACATCAGTTCCCTGAACACATTGATCGAAAGTTTCCGCCAGCGCTCCAGCCGGATGGCCAGCGAGAGCCGGGTGGTGTTGTTCCGGGATCGGTTCCCCCAGGGAGTCGAGGAGCTGATGCTCTCCCGTTTCGGCAGGACCCTGTTCATACCCTCGACCCGGAGCCCCCTGCCTTCGGCGGATCCCTACCCCGAACCCCGCATCATCACCGCCCAGATGGCCCAGGATTACGAGGGACCCGAGGGGATCGTGGACGGCTCCCGGTTCGATCATGCCATGGTCTCCAAGATCGGCCGTGGGATCAACGCCGAGGTATGGTGCCCGATCCTGTACTTCCAGTACGTCGTCGGGTACGTGTACCTGGCGAACAAGACCGACCGGCCCGTATCCATGGATTTCTCCGTCGTCGACTGCGCGTGGGAGTTTTCCCGGGTTCTGGCCTTCTATCTGAAGACCAACGATTACTTCAAGACGGCCCAGGACGGCGAGCCCGTCTCCCACACGGCGGGCATCGTGGATTTGTCCGCCTCCGGCTGCCTCCTTTCCATACCCCATACGGCCCTGGCGATGCGGATCAAGACGGGCGCCCTGCTGGACCTGCGCCTGGATTATCCGGAGGGGAGCCTCCAAGTCCGGGGGAAGGTGGTCCGGCGCTTCGACGACAAGGACGGAGCCTACTACGGAGTCGCGTTCCAGGACTTGGAGTCCGAGGACCTGCGGGTCCTCTTTCCGAAGATCTACGAGATGTCCTACCCGGATTCCCAGGAGGATGCCGGGGAAGCCCGCCTTCACGCCGGGGGTTCCGCATGAACGGGCTGATGGCCGAGCTGCTGATCGCCCTGGAGGTCCTCAAGCGGTGGGAGATCCTGGCCGCCCTCGCGGTCTTCCTGGGAGTCTGGAGCGTCTTCCGATACGTGGCGCTGGTTCAGCGCAAGCCCGCGGGATTCCGATTCCGCCGGCCCCGAAAGCCGGCCGCCCCGGCCGCTCCGGCTCCGGCTTCGGAGACGGATGAGCCTCCGGAGGAACCCGAGGAGTAGCCGCGGCTCCGGCGCCGGGAGCCGGCCGAGGTCCGAACCAACGCCGCCGGGCGGCAGGACGTACCCGGCCTTTCCAGGCGCCGCGCCGGGGCACCTCGATCGCCCCCGACCCCGCCAGGTAGGACAGGGCTTCCGCCGCCTCCCCCGCCTCCCATCCGAGGAGCGCCCCGGCCCAGGCACAGGGGCCCGCGATTCCCGCGAGCAGTCGGGAGGCCTCCGACACGGTCCAGCGGCCGGAATTGGCCGCCGCGAAGCGCAGGATCTCCCGGCGGCCCTCGGGTTCCGGAACGGCCGACCCCGAGCAGACGTCACAGCCTGAGCATCCCTCCGCCTCGGACCCCAGGAGCGCAAGCAGGGTTTCCCTGCGGCACCGGGTCGAGCCCTCGGCGTAGTCCAGCACGGCGGCCCTCCGGCGGCGCCGGACCGGATCGGAATCCCGGTTCAGCAGGTCCCGGTCCGAGGGGCGGACGATGAGGACCGCCGTGGAAGGCCGTCCGTCACGGCCGGCCCTCCCGGATTCCTGCAGATAGGATTCCGCGGAGGGCGGGGGGTCCGCGTGGATGACCGAGCGGATGTCCGGCTTGTCGATGCCCATCCCGAAGGCGCAGGTCGCGGTAAGGACCCCGTCCCGGGACGGGAGGAACCAGTCCTCCACGGCCTTTCGCTCCTCCTTGGTCATGCCCGCATGGTAGAAGCGCACCTCCCGGGTATCCAGCGCCCGGGCCAGGCGTTCCGCGGTGATCTGGGTTCCCGCCCGGGAGGCGCAGAAGACCAGCAGGGGCTTCGGCAGGGTCCGGGCCAGCCTTTCCAGGGTATGCGACCGGGACAGGGTCGGAGCGCATCGATAGCTCAGGTTCGGCCGGTCCGGGTTCCCCGAGACCAGCCGCCACGGTTCGTCCCCGAAGAGCACCTCCGCCACACGGGCGAGGATGCCCTGGGAGGCCGTCGCCGTGAAGGCCGTGACGGCGGGAGGATCCAGGGCCCGGAGGACGCTTCCTAATTCCACGTAGGCGGGGCGGAAGTCGTCGCCCCATTCCGAGACGCAGTGCGCCTCGTCCACGACGGCATGGGCCACTCCCACCGAGCGCAGGAGGGCGAGGACGGATTCCGTCCGGAGGACCTCCGGGTTGGCCAGGGCGATCCGGGCCCGGCCCGAACGCACGGCCTCCTCCGCGGCGCGGCGCTCCTCCGGGGACCGGCCGCCCTGGAGTACGGCGCAGGGCAGCCCCCTCTCCCGGAGCCTCCGGGCCTGGTCCGCCATCAGGGACCGCAGGGGATAGACGGCCAGGGTCAGCCCGGGAAGGAAGACGGCCGGAAGCTGGAAGCAGAGGCTCTTGCCGTACCCGGTGGGCAGGAGGACGACTTGGCGCAGCCGGTCCGGGCCCTCCGGCGTCGTCCCGGCGGTGTCGGGGACGGCGCCGAGATCCCCGGGGGATGGCGCCGCCCCCGGGAAGGCGTCCAGGATGTTGGCGACCACCAGGCGCTGGTAGGGATAGAGGTACCGTACCCCGAACAAGGTTTCGGCGGCGGCCGAAACGGGATCCTGCCGCCGGATGGATTCCGATGCGGGATCGAGCATGCCGGGTAACCGCCCGCGATCGGCTGTTCGCTTGCGTCCGGTACGGACGGACTCAGGCCGTGTCCGCCGAGGGACAGAGCTCGCGGACAGCGCAGCCCGGGCAGTCGGGACGGCGGGCCGTGCAGACGTACTTACCGTGCCGGTTGACCGCGTGGGAGAAGGCGGTCCGGTATTCCGGCTCGATCAGGGCCTCGATGCGGCGTTCCGCGGCGACGGGATCGCGGTTCTCCGTGAGCCCGAGCCTGTGGCAGACCCGGAGGAAATGGGTGTCCGCGATGATCCCGGGCCTTCCGAAGCAGGCGCTGGCCACCAGGTTGGCCGTCTTGCGTCCCACGCCCGGGAGTTCCAGGAGCTCCTCCATGCGCTCCGGCACCCGTCCGGAAAACCTCTCCACGAGGATCCTGGACAGGTCGATGAGGTGCCGAGCCTTGGTCCGGTAGAAGCCCAGGGAGTGGACGCAATCCTCCAGCTCCGCAAGGTCCGCCTCCGCTAGCCGCCCGGGATCGGGCCACCTGCGGAATAACCCGGGAGTCACCCGATTGACCTGGTCGTCCGTCGTCTGCGCGGAGAGCACCACCGCGACCAGGAGTTCGAAACAGTCGTCGTAGGCGAGGAGGGGCTCGGCCCGAGGCCAGAGGGCCGTGAGGGCGAGCCGGAGGCTGCGTGCGCGTTCCACCTCGAAGGGGGAGGTTTCCATGGGGAAAGTATGCCGGGAGGCTCCGGGAAGGGCAAGATCTCCGACCGGCGGTCCCGCGGACCTTGCGCGGGGAAGGGTTGTATCCTATACTTACGCAAGATCATCAGGGAGGATTGGATGAAACGGATTTTGATCGCCTCGATCCTTATAGCGATGGCTCTTGCGGCCTTCCCCGCGTTTTCCCAGGAAGCCAAACCGGCCGATCCCCTGGCTACCCAGATCAAGAGCCCTTCCGACATGTACCCTTTCCGCTTGGACGTGGTCAAGGTTTTCCAGCACAGTCTCGGATTCCGGGTCGTCTACCGGGTCGGGCAGGCGGATTTCGCGGACGCCTACATCCCCATCGAGTGGTTCAAGGCCGGCGGCAAGGCCGAGTTGATCCGTTCCAACGACCCGTCCCATCCGTACATGGTCATCTACTATCGGGAAGGCAAATTCAGCCATGTCCGACTGTTCGTCAAGGATTTCCCCAAGGATCCCTCCTGGGGGATCCTGGAGCCCGGCCCGGACGTGGCTTCCAAGTTCAAGGTCGAGGAGATCGTCCCGAAATTCTAGGGACCCGGCGGGACGGCCCAGTCTCCTGAGTCACCCCGTCTGTCCGCCGGCCGCTTGAAAGGCGTACCATGAGCGTCAAACCCGTTCCTCCCGAGCTGCCGGCCTTCATCGACGGCCGAGAGGTATTCCTGATCGTCGGGCACAAAGAGCCCGACGGAGACTGCATCGGATCCCAGCTGGCCCTGTCTTCCTTCCTGCGGAGGAAGGGAAAGAGGACGGTCCTCCTGTCCTCGGGCCCCTTTACCCGGACGGAGATCCTGCAGTACGAACACGCCTTCCTGGACCGGATACCCGACGGTCTTCCCCTTTCCCGGGCGGCCCTTATCGTCCTGGACTGCTCCTCCCTCTCCCGGGTGGGGCGGATCGCCGACCAGCTTCCAACCCTTCCCGTCGCCTTCATCGACCACCACGCGGCCGGGGAGGCTTCGGGGGACGTCCTCTATATCGATCCGGCGGCTTCCTCGGTCACCCGACTGATCCACGCCCTGATCGAGGCGATGGGGGAGGAGCCGACCCGGGAGGAGGCGGAGCTCCTCTTCTTCGGCCTGGCCACGGACACGGGCTTCTTCCGCCACCTGGACGCGGGGGGTTCGGACTCCTTCCTGTCCGCGGCCCGGCTGGTCGATCGGGGAGCCTCCCCCAAGCGTACCTATTCGATGATCTACGGGGGCAAGTCCCTGTTCACCCGAAAGTTGATGGGCGAGATCCTGGTCCGCACGGAGCCGTTTTTCGACGGCCGCCTCCTGGTTTCCTACGTGACCGAGGAGGACCATAGGCGCTACGGCATCGCCAGCCGGGATTCGGACATGCTCTACCAGCTTCTCATGACCGTCGCGGGGGTCGAGGCGGCCGTGGTCATCCGGCAGGAAAGCGAGAACAACTGCACCGTAGGATTCCGGTCCCGGGATACCGTGGACGTCGGGGCCGTCGCCGCCCAGTTCGGCGGAGGCGGGCATCGGCTCGCCGCGGGGCTTTCCATCGAGGGCCGGATCGAGGACGTGCGGGAGAGGATGCTGGAAGCCTTCGACCGGCTATTTGTAACAAAAGGTAACGACTCGGACTATTGATTTCCGGTATGCCGGAGATCCCCCTCCGTAATTCCATATCCGGACTCGGCCGTTTCGAGGAGCCAGACGGACCTCGAACCTTGGCATGGAACTTGCCATGTTCTCCTCGCCCGCAGGGGCCGGGAGGGAGGCATGGAACAGGAGACCTTTTCATGCATAGCGCGGCTGGCGGATTCCGGCGAAGGACTTCGGGAAGCCCTGGGAGAGATGGCCCGGATCCTGTATAGGAACCCCGCCGCGTATGGCTTGAAGGACGCGGACGATGTCGGCGAGCTCTTCGCGAGGTATCCGGGCAGGATCGAGGCCATCCTGAGGAAGTACCGGGAAACCCAGGGATATTTCCCGGCTTATCTCGTCGCCACCGTCCGGTACCTGGCCTTGTCGCTCCGCAGGGACCGGGCAAGGGCCTTCGACCGCCAGATGGTCTTCGAGGAGGAGGCCGTGATGTGCGCGGAAGGAGTTCCGGGTCCCGAGTACGGTCCCGCGGAGCTGGAGTCCCCCCTGCCCGAATCCCGGGGCCGCGGACGCTACCGCGGCCGCTCCCTCCGGTCCCGGTTCCTGTTCCTGAGCGTGAAATGCGCGTGGACCGCGGACGAGGACCTCCTCCTCCGGGCCGCTCGGGCCCTCGATCTCGACACCGCCCGGCTGTCGAAGAGCCTTTCCCGGGCCCGGGCGCGCACCCTCTCCGTCCGGGACCGCTGGGAGGAGCGCAGGACGGCCCGGGACGCGTCCTGGGTCCGGCTCCGGGTTCTTGAGCGTCGCCTGTCCCGTGAGGAGGATCCCTGCCTCCGGGCGGTTTTCCGGGAACGGATCGACCGGGAGCGGGAACGGTTCCGCCGGAGGCTCGAGGAGACACGCAGGCTTCGGTTGACGATTTCCAACAAGGCGGTCGCGGAGATCCTGGGCGTGCCGAAAGGCACGGTGGACGCGGGGATGTACAACCTCGCCCGGAGACTGCGGGACTTTCCCTTCGAGGGACAAAACGGCTAGTATCCCCCCCATGACGCTGTACATCGCCACCAACAACGCCCACAAGGTCAAGGAGCTCGCGGAGCTCTTCCCGGGGATCCCGCTCCGGACCCCCGCGGATGCGGGGATCGAGTTCGACCACGACGAGACGGAGGACAGCTTCCTGGGCAACAGCCTGGGAAAGGCCCGGGCTCTCTTCGGGCTCGTGAAGGCCCCGGTGCTGGCGGACGATTCGGGGCTCTGCGTGGACGCCCTGGGCGGGGCGCCGGGGGTGCGGTCGGCGCGCTACGGCTCCCCGGACGACGGCCGGACCGTCCTGTCCGCCCGGGATAAGAACGAGCTCCTCCTGCGGGAGATGGAGGGCCGGCGGGACCGGACCTGCCGCTTCGTCTGCGCCATGACCCTGATGCTCTCGGAACACCGCTTCGTCACGGTCCAGGAGACCTGCGAGGGCCGTCTCCTGGAGAGCTCCCGGGGCGCCGAGGGATTCGGGTACGATCCGGTCTTTTTCCTGCCGGGGGAAGGCCTCTCGATGGCCGAGCTCTCCCTGGAGCGGAAGAACCGGCTGAGCCACCGAGGCCGGGCCGCGGCGCGGATCCTCGCCGTCCTGGCGTCCCTTCCGGACTGAAGGGGGGGGCAATGAAAAGGCCGCGGGCGATGCGCCGCGGCCTTTCGACGAGGAACGGCGCCGAAGGCGGCGCCTCTTCCTACTCCTTGATTCCGTACTTTTTCCGGAATCGCTCCACGCGTCCCGCGGTGTCGATGAGCTTCTGTTTGCCGGTAAAGAAGGGGTGGCAGGCCGAGCAAATTTCGACCTGGAGATTCTTTACCGTCGAACGGGTCTCGATGACGTTGCCGCAGGCGCACGTGATGGTGGTGAGCTCGTACTTGGGATGGATGCCCTTCTTCACAGTACCCTCCGCGCCTATCTGGCTGCAGCCTGAAAACCGGCCTCTGACGGTAGTCCGCACGGAGCGGGCGATGGAGGCCCGCGTCCGGCTTCCCTCAGTCGTTCCCGTTGTACGGGGTGTTCATGGACTTCAGGAAGACCTCATTATTCTTACTTTTCATCATCCTGTCAATGAGGAGCTCCATGATCTCTATATCGTCCATGGGATTAATCACCTTGCGGAGCACCCAGATCTTCTGGAGCTCCTCGTCCGTCAGGAGGAGTTCCTCCTTGCGGGTGCCGGACTTTTTGATGTTGAAGGCCGGGAAGGTCCGGCGGTCCGAGAGCCGGCGGTCCAGGTTGATCTCCATGTTGCCCGTGCCCTTGAACTCCTCGAAGATCACCTCGTCCATGCGGCTGCCCGTGTCGATCAGGGCCGTGGCTATGATGGTCAGGCTGCCGCCGCCTTCGATGTTCCGGGCGGCTCCGAAGAAGCGCTTGGGCTTGTGCAGGGCGTTGGAATCCACGCCGCCCGACAGGATCTTGCCGCTGGTGGGCACGGTCTGGTTGTACGCCCGGGCCAGGCGGGTGATGGAGTCCAGGAGGATCACCACGTCCTTGCCGTGCTCGACCAGGCGCTTGGCCTTCTCCAGGACCATCTCCGCCACCTGGACGTGCCGGGTGGCCTGCTCGTCGAAGGTGGAGGAGATGACCTCGGCCTTGACGGTACGCTCCATGTCCGTCACTTCCTCCGGCCGCTCGTCGATCAGGAGGACGATGAGGTAGACCTCGGGATGGTTGGCGGTGATGGAGTTGGCGATGCGCTGGAGGAGGATGGTCTTGCCGGTCTTTGGGGGGGATACCACCAGGGCGCGCTGGCCCTTCCCGATGGGGCAGAAGAGGTTGATGATCCGGGTGGAGATCTCCTTGGTGTCCGTCTCCAGGTTCAGCCGCTGGTTCGGGTACAGGGGGGTCAGGTTCTCGAAGGGGATGCGGTTCTGGGCCACCGCGGGTTCATCGAAGTTGACTTGCTCCACCCGGAGCATGGCGAAGAAGCGTTCCCCTTCCTTGGGGCTCCGGATCTGGCCGTACACGGTGTCCCCGGTCTTCAGGTTGAACAGGCGGATCTGGGACGGGGAGATGTAGATGTCGTCGGAGCCGGGCAGGTAGGAGTTCTGGGGGGACCGGAGGAAGCCGTAGCCGTCCGGAAGGATCTCCAGGGAGCCGTAGGCGTAGATGATCCCGCCCCGCTCCGTATGGGCCTTGAGGGTGGAAAAGATGAGCTCCTGCTTCTTGAGGGAGATCATCTCCTCGTGGCCGATCCCGTACTTGGAGCCCAGGTCGCGGAGCTCCTTGAGGGGCATGCTGGTCAGGTCGTTGATGGAAAGCCGGGACCGGGAGTCCACGTGGTCGGAACGGCTCGGTTCCGAGGGCTTCTCGACGGCCTCCTGCTTCCTCACGAAACCGGGCACGGAGATCGTGGTGGTGCGGAACCCCGGCGAGTCCTCCCGGGCCGCCTCGGGGCGGGGCTGTTCCGGCGAGACCTGGTCGGCAGGCGGGACTTCGCGGCCCGGTTTCCTACGGACCCGGATCCGGACCGGTTCCTTGTCCGCGCCTTCTTCCCGGGGTTCCGGGGCCTCGGGGCCGGGCTCGAAGGAACCCTGAGACTCCTCCGTCAGGTTCAAGTCCGACTCGAGGGGAAATTCCGCCTGTCCGGGCTCCTCGGTCTCCGCCGCGATATCGACGGGGCGTTTCTTTCGGATTATTGCCATCAATCACTCCGTACTGAAGGTTGGATTCTCGGTATGCCGCGGGCCGCCGCATCGGGCGTCCACGGGGATCGAATCGCGCCGAAACCCTCGGGTTGGCGCGTTTCGAAGCTGGATCTTGTCAGAAGGGGGAACTTCGCCGGCCGGGCCTGGTGCCCTCCGTGGCGGACATCCCATCCTATATCCCGATGCCTCCCGCTGTCAAGAAGACCCGGCGGAGCCCCCTTCCACGAAGGACCGGAGTTCCCCCAGGACGCGGAGCGCGGAGTCCCCGCGGATCCGGTCCCTCCCGCCCGTCAAGTCCAGGCGGAGCTCCCGGCTCCTCCCGTCCCGGCAGGCCAGCCCGATCCACACGGTGCCGACGGGCTTTTCCGGGCTCCCTCCCCCGGGGCCCGCGATACCGGAAACCGAGGCCGAGACGTCCGCGCCGCTCAAGTCCAGGACCCCCCTGGCCATGGCCCGGACCGTCTCCGCGGAAACGGCTCCGTGGCGTTCCAGGACGTCCCGGGGGACGGAAAGGACCTTTACCTTGGCCTCGTTCGCATAGGAGACGACGGCCCCCCAGAAATGATCGGAAGCCCCGGGTATGGAGGTAAGGGCAGCGGAGACCAGCCCGCCCGTACAGGATTCCGCCAGGGCCGCGGTCCATCCGCGACGGGACAAGTCCTCAAGGAGTCGCGCCGCCGCGGCCTTCGCGGGCTCCCCGGCTTCCGACCCGCGGGCGGACGGTCGCATCAGGATGGTTCGGCCCGGGTCGCGAAGGGGCTGAAGTCGGAGGGGTTGCGGATCATCTCGCAGCGGCCCTCGAAGATCACGCCGTCCGCGATCCGCAGCTTGGTGGTGCGGATCTTGCCGTACACCTTGGCGGTGGGCAGCAGTTCGATGCGGTCCGCGGCCTCCAGGTCGCCGTGGACCACGCCGCCGACCACGATGCTGGAGGCCCGGATGAGCCCGGCCCGGACCTCGGCGCCCTCGTCGATGTGCAGGAAACCCTGGGCATCGATCTCGCCCTCGAAGTTCCCGCGGATCATGAGGGATTCCTGGAATTTCAGTTTTCCGGAGAACCCGGTTTCCCGGCCCAGGATCGTGCTTATCTCGTGGATCGTCTTGGATGCGTTCTTGGGCATGGGCTTCCTGTCACTTCGTCTTCATAACGAACACGCCGTCCCAGTCCTCCGGGGGCGGTTCCTGCATATAGTGCCGGCAGCGTTCCAGATAGACTTTGGCCGGCCCATCCAGGGAGTCGATCCGGAGGGCTTCCGCGAACAGGGGTTCGGCTTCCTTGAACTTCATGAGCTTGTAGAGCTTGCGCCCCTGGGCGAAGAGTTCGAGGACCCGTTTTTTCTCTTCCGTGATCACTCCCACCCTCCTAGCTTACTGTCCGGAATGCTCCCGGACCTTCCTCTTGATGGCCGCCAGGGCGGTCTCTCCCGTCTTCAGGCGGTCGGCCTCGGCCTTCCAGGATTCCACGCGCCGTTCCCACTCGTCCAGCTTGGAGACGATCTTGCGGACTTCCTCCGCAGGGGCGCCCGACCTGGAGCCCAGGGCGTCCAAGAGGGGCCGGACCTCCGAGGAAACCTGAACCGCCGCCCCGGCCATCTCCTCCGCGATCCTGAGCCGGCCTTCCCGGTACTCGATCTGGCGTATCAGTTCCCGGGTCCGAAGGACGGCCCGGATCCGGGCGAGGACCTCGGAGAAATTGAAGGGTTTGGTGATGTAGTCGTCCGCCCCGAGTTCCAGTCCCTCCACCTTGTCCTTCACGTCGTCCATCGCGGAAAACATGATGATGGGGATGTCGGCGTATTCCGAGTAATCCGGGTTGGTCTTGAGCAGGCGGGTCACCTCCCAGCCCGAGAGCTTGGGCATGACGTTGTCCAGGATCACCAGGTCGGGTTTTTCCTTCCGGATGGAGTCCAGGGCTTCCATCCCGTTCTCCGCCTTTTCCACCCGGAAACCGAGTTTGGAAAGCATGACGTCGAAGAATTCGAGGTTGATCTGCTCGTCGTCTACGATTAGTATGCGCTTCTTGTCGTCCATCTGTACCTACTTGCGGTGTCGTGCCTCATTTTCCTATAGCCGTCCGGTATTGTCAATCGAGGGTCTTCCGAATCCCGGGGCGCTTTCCCGCGGTACACGCGGCGGCCGCGATCGCCGCGGAGGCCGCGGCCCAGGCCGCCCCCAAGGCCAGGGCGGCCCAGCCGACGGCGTCCCCGATCCGCCGGTACCCCGTGCCGCGGAACGACGCCGGAGGCAGGGGTATGTCCACCCGGAGGATCCCCTCCTCGAAGGGAGGCAGCTCCGTCCGCAGGGTTCCGTCGGGCCCGAGCAGGGCCGTGGAGCCGGTGTTGGCGGCCCTGGCGATCGGAATGCCCAACTCCGCGGCCCTCAGGGCCGATTGGGTCAGGTGATAGTACTGGCAGGAAGCCGATTTTCCCCAGGAATCGTCCGTTAGGACCACCAGGAACTCGGCGCCCGCCGCGGCCATAGCCCGGGTGTGGTCTCCGAAGGAATCCTCGAAGCAGATGGGCACGGAGAACTTGGCGTCTCCCACGCGGAAGACGGTGATCTCCCGGCCGGCTTCCCAGAATTGGCCGACCTCGGCTTCGATGAGCGCCGCTATGCCCGGCAGGACCTTCTTCGGGGGAAAGGTTTCTGAGTAGGGCACCAGGCGCATCTTGTCGTACCGGGCCGCCTCCCGGCCCCGGTCGAACAGGAAGGCGCTGTTCCAGTTCCTGCGGAGGCCGGTATCCGGCCCCGAAGGCTCGGCCCGGCCGTTCCCGAAGAGGAGGGGCACGTCCAGGCCGCGGATGTAGCCGTCGAGGCGCATCGCCAGGTCCAGGGTGTCCCGGTTCGGGCGGAACCGGAGATGCCATCCGAGGGGGGGTACGATGGCGGTCTCGTGCCAGACGACGAGGTCGGGTTTCTCGGGGCGGACTTCCTCGGTCAGGCGGATCAGCCGGTCCGCCATGGCCCGATAGTCCCGGATGGACCGCTGGCGTTCCCGGAAGGCGGGCTGCACCAGGGCCGCCCGGAGGTATCCCCGGGGCTCCCAGTCCGTCCGGAGCGGGGCGCCGGAGGCGTAGGACAGGACCACGATGGCGACCGCGGCCGCGGCGGACGCGAGGGCGGGCTTCCGGTCCCTCTGCGGTCCGGTTCCTGGACGTCCACGCAGGAGCTCCCGCAGGGCGAATCCAGCGGCGGCGTTGGCCCCCAGGGCGGCAAGGGACACGAGCCAGACCCCGCCCGCGGACGCCAGGCCCAGCATGGCCGGATCCCTCCAGAATGCGTAGCCCAGGACGCCGTAGGGGTATCCCATGAACCCCCGGGAGCGGAGGAATTCGTAGGACAGCCAGAGGAAGGGGAGGGCGGCGAACCCGGCCTTGGGGAAGGCCCGGAAGGCGAGGGAGATGACCGGGAAGAGGATCGCCAGGCAGAGGGCCGCGTAGGCGCAGGCGATGATCATGGCCGCGGGGTGATAGATCCAGAGCCAGTAGTTGGAAAGGGCGTAGAAGGAAATCCCGAAGGCGGCCCCCAGGACCGCCGCGGACCGGGCTTTCCGGTCGGCCAGGGCCGCGAAGAGCGGAGCCAGGGCTATCCAGGCGAGGAAACCCAGGCCCTTTTCAAGGACGGGGTTCGGGAAGGCGAGGATATATAAGGCGAGGGAAACCAGGAAGCAGGCGGCGGTTGGTACGGGCCCGATCGGCTTGTTATTCCCCGGAGCCGTCGGAGCCATTCGGAACCGGTCCCGGCCGGTCCTTCAAATTCCAGGCGGCCTTTTTCAGATCGCGGCCGGGGCGGAAGGCCGCCACGCCGTGGTCGGCTACGGAGACCGGTTCCCCGGTCTTCGGGTTCCGGGCGCGTTTCCGACCCTTGCGAACCCGGACCTCGAAAGTGCCGAACCCTCGGAGCTCGACGGTGCGGCCGGACAGGATGGCCGTCTTGATTTCCTCGAATACGCCGTCGATCAAGGAGTGAATGTCCTTCCGGCTGATCGAAAGGCGCTCGTGGAGAGAATCGATCAGCTCAGCTTTCGTGACCTTTTCGGCCATCATGCCCCCCGGAACCTAGCGCTCGGAAAAGAACGACGCCGTCCGTCGAATCGCGGCGTTTCCTGGATCAAGCCGTCAGGGTGTTGACCAAGCGCTGCATCCGCGACTTCTTGCGGGCCGCGGTGTTTCTCTTGACGATGCCCTTGCTGGCCGCGGTGTCGATATCCTTGATCATGGCCTTGAGGGCGGCCTCGGCCCCGGCCTTGTCCTTGCCCTGAACGGCGGCGACCACCTTCTTGGCTTCCGTGCGGATTTCGCTCTTGGCGCGCTTGTTGCGGACCCGGCGCTTCTCGGACTGGAGGTGGCGTTTTTCCGCGGACGACTGATTCTTGCCCAACTAAGTACTCCTAAAACGGTTCCGGACTCCCCCGCGGCGCCTCGGCGCCGATGCGGGGCTTGAGGGAAAAACTAGCAGATGCGCCTTGCCGTGTCAATAGATAGACGCATTTGGAATCCGATCCTCGAGTTGCGGTTTCCGGGAGAAGCGGCTATCATGGAGCCATGCTCTCCTCGATCTGGTTCATGGTCTGCGCCTTCTCCCTCTTCCTCCTCTACGACGTGCTCCTGAAGGTAGCCCGCGCCCTGGCTCCGGACCGAGGGTTGGAATTGTCGTTCCGCCTGGCGGACGAAATCATCCGCCGCCTGTTCGTGACCCTGCGATGGATCGGGGGGTTCCGCTACCTTCCCGAGGGAACCCCGGGCGGGGACCTGCCCGACCGGTTCCTGATCGTCGCGAACCACCAGAGCCTCCTGGATATCATCGTGGTGATGAGCTATTTCGGATCCTGCCGGGGGGTTCGCCTGGTATCCAAGCGGGAACTCGGGCGCTTCGTCCCCCTGGTGTCCTCGGTCCTGCGGATCCAGGGCCACGCCCTGATCTCCCGGAAGGGAGAGGCCAAACAGGCCATGGACGAGCTGGCGCGGTTCGCCCGGCTCTGCGCGCGGGAGGGCGTGAACCCGGTCATCTTCCCCGAGGGCACCCGGTCCCGGACCGGCGAGGTGGGTCCCTTCCATTCCGCGGGGGTGCGCCGGATCCTGGAGGAAGGCGGAAGCCTTCCCGTCGTGGCCCTGGCCATCGACGGGGGGTGGAGGGTCCGGAACGTACGGGGACTTCTGCAGAACCTCGCGGGCGGCCGGTACAGGGTCCGTCCGGCGGGGATCTATCCGGCGCCGGCCGGCAAACGGGAGATCCTGGACGTCCTGGCCCGGGCCCGGGCCTCGATCTCCGAGATCGTCGACCGTTGGCACGCGGAGCAGCCGTCTCCGCGTCAGGATATGGGCTGAAAAAAAGCGGGACGCCGAAGGCTTCAAGCCTCCCGGCGCCCCGGATCGGACCGTACGGTTCCGCGGACCCTGGACTAGCTGAAATCGCTGGGCCGGCGCTCCGTGCGCTTGCACTTCTCGCATTCGGCGATGTTCTTGATCTTGCCGTCCTCGAAGAGGGTCTTCATCTTTATCTCCCCGCCGCAGGGACAGTAGAAGCGCTGGGTCGTGCTGGAAGTACGGGCGTTCTTGCTTATGGCTGCCATGGCAACTCCTTAATCAAGGATGGAATCTATCCTTAAAGGCTCGGAAATGTCAACCGCGGGAGAGGCGCAAAAAAATGCTCCCGGGGGAAAGGAGGAACCCCCGGGAGCCGCGCCACATAACGGAGTCGAGAAGGCAATCTCGCTCACCCCATGCATACGAGAAACAACGTGCCCCGGGGGAGGTTACAAGAAAGGTCATCTTCCCAGCAACGCGGACAATACCCCCCGGACCCGGTCCCGGAAGCCCTGGCCGTAGCGGGAGGAGAAGTCCACCGCCGCGGAACGGGCCGTCACCGGCAGTCCGTACTTCCGCTTCAGGTGGTCCCAGTGCTTCACGATGTAGACGTACAGGTCCGCCACGGTCCGACCCGGGAACCGGGCGTCGATACGTTCGGCCCGGATGACCGCCGCTATGGGGGCGTAGACGGTCCGGTACCAGGATTCCAGGGCGTCCCGGAAGGGGATCTCCTCCGGTTTCCCCTCGTTGATGAAGTATTTGTGGACTAGGATATGGTCCAGGACGATGTCGTACTGCCCTGGGGCCGAGAAATCCAGGTTTCCGTCCCCTGTGGCGTCCAGGAAGCCCGTCTTCCCGTAGAACCGATCCTTTTCGTACCGCAGGACGGCCTTCCGGAGGTCCTCCAGGCCCATGCCGGGCTCCAGGGAAACCTTGGTATCCAGGGACACAACCTCCGCGTCGATGGCCTGGATGCCTTGCATCCGGGCCACGGAAACCCTGTGGTTGCCGTCCCGGACGAAGTAGAGCCCTCCCGCCTCGTACAACTGGATGGGCGGCAGGATGACGTCCTTATAATGGGCCACGTCCACCCGCACCCAGCGCGGCCGGAGGTGGTCGAACCGGGGCAGGAAATGGCGGTTGAAATCCCTATACCGACCTTCGCTGCCGACGATCCGGTCCAGGGGCACGGCCTGCATGCCCAGGTAGGTCTCGCCCTCGGGCCTCAGGACGGAACGCACCTCCTCCAAGGACAGGAGTCTGCTTCGGGAGGGATCCAGGAAACCCTGGACCCGGGTCAGGAATTCCCGGGTCCGGGCCCGGGAAAAGTCGTCCTCGGCTCGCTCGGAATGAAGATCCATCAGGTCCGGTCCTCCCAGTCCAGCAGATAATGGCTGAAGGCGTTCACCACCGTGGTCCCGCCGTATTCCGAAACCCTGGAGGATGCCATGTCGTAGAGGTGGACATGGCCGTGGACCAGGAAGCGGGGGCGGAAGGCCCGCATGAACCACAGGAAGGGGCGGAAACCCCTATGGCAGGGGTCCGGCCGATCCTGGATGCCTTCCGGAGGGGCGTGGGTAAGCAGGATGTCGAGGTACCGGCCATGGAAGATCCGGTTCCATACCAGGGACGGGATCAAAAAAAGGATGCGGAAGGCCATCTGGAGGTTCGTGAACTGGTTGGCGCCGCCGTTGTACCAGCGGGAGCCCCCCAGCCCGGCCACCAGGAGCCCGCCCTCCCGTACCACCCGGAAACCCGTGTAGACCGCCCCGGAACCCTCCAGACGGTCCCGGGACGGCCAGGGGGTGTCCACGGGGTGGCCGCGGACGTCGGCCCGGGGTCTGTAATAGGCCAACTCCTCGAGATTGTGGTTCCCGAAGACGAAAAGCAGGGGCTTGTTCAATCCCGAGACGATGAAGGACAGGTAGTCCATGGGAAGGTCCCCGGCGGCCAGGACGAGATCCACGTCCTTGAACCGGTCCCGGATGGCCGAGGAGTACACCACCGGATCGACCTGGTCCGAGACGCAGAGGATCCTCATCTACGGGAGCCGGAAGGCAGGGTCGTTTTCGCCAGCAATTCCTGGAGCTGGTCCTTGGCCGTCAGTTCGACGGCCCGGTTTTCCCCGAACTCCAGGGCAGCGCGGTTGAAGGACGAGCTGGTGATGATGGAACCCTTGATGATGCTGAGCTTCTTCATCTGGTCCAGGAGGGAACGGATGGAGGAGTCGTCCAGCATTTCGGACACCCGCAGGAAGCGGAGCAGGCGCGGCATCTTCTTGGTGCCCATCCACTTCTCGGAATCGTTCTCCACGGCGATCATGTCCACCCCGTTCGGGGTCATGGACACGTCCCGTATGTTGAGCTGCAGGGCCTGCTGGGTGATGGCCTTGCAGAGTTCGATGAACTCCTCCCGCCCGCAGGTCAGGTAATCTTTCATCTTGTCGTCGGACCGGTATTCCTGGTACTGGGTGAGCTTCTCCGCGACGTCCCGGAAGCCGGGCTTGCGGGCGTAGATCTTCTCCCACTGCTCGATGGCCCGGTCCAGGTTCCGCATCTTCTCGAAGCACATGGCCAGGAAGTAGCGGGCGTACAGGGCTTCCGGGGCTCCCTCGTCCTTGGCCAGCTTGACCGCCCGCTCCAGCTCCACCACGGCCTTGTCCAACGCGCCCATGCTCATGTAGCAGCCGCCCCGCTCGACCAGGGCCTTCACCTTGAGCTCCGGGCTCCGCTGGGCCTTCTCCAGGGTCAGGAGGGCGGCGGTATAGTCGTTGCTCTCCTTCAGGAGCTTCCCGAGGTAGTAATAGGACTCCAGGTAATCGGGCTGGAGCTTGATGGCGATCTCCAGCTCCGCCCGGGACTCGACGGGGTGCTTGGTCTTGTAGAGGATAAGCCCGAGGCGCGCGTGGGCCTTGCCCATCCGGGGATCCAGCTCCAGGGCTTTCCGAAGGTACTTCACCCCCACGTCCGTCTTGCCCCGTTCGTCGAAGAGCCGGCCGCAGTTGAAGTAGTGTTCCGCGACGGAACTCTCCAGCTTGGTCAGGAGAATGTGCTCCTTGAGGGCTTCCTCGAACTGGCTGAATTTCTCGTACATCCCCGCGATGCGGGTCCGGAATTCCACCTCCGGAACCTCCTCCCCGAACTGGCCGATCTGGTTGACGGTCTTGAACTCCATCAGGGCCAGCTCGGGCTTTTCCTCCGCGAGGTACACGAGGCCCAGGTAGTAGTGGGCCGGGGCGCTGGTGGGGGTCTTGGCTATGATGCCGCGCACGATCCGGGCCGCGGCGGAAAGACGGCCCTGCTTGATCATGTCGTTCACGGCGGCCAGCTGCTTGGGGGTCACGACCATGCGGACCAGGAAGATGGCCAGGACGCCGACTCCCGCACCGATCACGATGATGAGGATCACGACAAAGGACATCCCGTCTCCTGTCGGACGTCCCGGAACCGAAGTCCGCGCCGAGTTCGACGCGTCCGGTCCGGCTAGGCCGTCCTACTTTTCGTATAGCCCGAGGCGCGGTATACTCAAATAGTATAGCAGATACGCCGATCTTGTCAGCAGGAACGGGGGTGCATAAGGGTGCTACACGGACGGAGGAAAGGATCCGCGGCCTTGTCGGGACGCAGGATCGTCCGCTTCGCGGTCCTGGCCGCTCTCTTTCTTTCCGTCCTCTCCTCCGCCTCCGCCCAGACCGGATCCTTCGCCCAGGGAGAACGGCTCTTCCTGGAGAACAGACCCCTGGAGGCCTCCGCCCTCCTGGAACGCGCGACCCGAGAGAACCCCCGGGACGAGAAGGCCTGGCTCTACCTCGGGATCTGTTACCAGCAGCTCGGGCGCCACGACGAGGCCGTGGCGGTCTTCCGCAAGGGCCTGCCCGCGGCCCTCTCCCTGTCCCACGTGTTCCACTTCAACATGGGGAACAGCTTCCTGGCCCAGGGCCGGAACGCCTTCGCGGAGGAGATGTACGGCCAGGCCATCCAGGCCCGGCCCGACTGGGCCCCTCCCTTCCTGAACCGGGCCAACGCCCGGATGGCCCAGGAGAAGTACCCGGACGCGGTGGCCGACTACACCGTGTACCTCAGCATCAACCCCTCGACCCCCCAGGCGGAATCCATCCGCAAGGTGATAGAACTGCTCGGCCACGCCCAGGCCGCCGAGGCGGCCCTCAAGGCCGCGGAGGAGGCCAGAAAGCTGGCGGAGGAGCAGGCCCGGCAGGCCCTCCTGGCCGCGGTGGCCGATTCCCTCCGGCAGAGCGCGGAGGATACCACCAGCCTGTCCGCCGGTTCCGGGGACGTGCAGGGCTATACCGACGACTTCACCCTGGAAGACTGACGGAACGAAACGGAGAATCATCGTGAAGAAGAAAACGCTCATTCTGGCCGGCATCGCCGTCCTTCTGATCATCGCCGCGGGTATCGGGACCTTCGCCGTACTCGGGGCCGGGGGCGGGGCGGACCGGGAGCGCCAGAACACTCTGCGCTTGGCCCGGGACTACCTGGAGCAGGGGGACTTCGACCGCGCCCTGGACCTCCTGGACCGCCTTCTCATCAAGAACGCGGACGACCCGGACGCCCGTGCCCTCCGGGACGAGGTCGTGGCCCGGAAGAAGGCCACCGAGTCGGACAAGGCCCGGGCCGAGGCGGAGAAGAACCGCTCGGGCCAGGACGCCCTGACCCAGACCATCTCCAAGCTCGGCCAGACCATCGAGCGTACCTCGACCCCGCCCGCCCGGGACACGGCGGCGGAGAAGGCCGCGGAGGAGGAGGCCCGGCGCAAGGCCGAGGCGGAGGCCGCGGCCGCCCGGAAACGCGCCGAGGAGGCGGAGCTGGCCAAGAAGAGCGCGGAGCTCCAGGAAAAAATGCGGGCCGTGAACGAGCTGGTCCGCAAAGGTCGGGAGTCCATGACGAACGGGCAGTACGACCCCGCCCGCAAGTCCTTCGCCTCCGCCCAGGAGATCCTTCCCCCCGGGGAGGACAAGTTCGCGGCCCGGACCCTGGCGGACATCGCGGAATCCTATTACGACGGGTACAAGCGGGCCCCCGAGAGTCCGGACGGCATCCAGTCCGCCAAGGACGCCCAGAAGACGGCCCAGGAGGCCATCCGAAAGGACGCCACGGACGCCCGCCCGCATTACACCCTGAGCAAGATCTACAACGATTCCAAGCTCCCGGACCTGGCCGTGAAGGAACTGGAGGAAGCCACAAGGCTGGATCCCAAGAACTACCTGTACGCCTTCGAGCTCGGGAAGGCCCAATATGCCCTGAAGAAATACGAGGAGGCCCGAAGGTCCTTCGAGTCCGCGGGTTCCCTGAATCCCCAGTTCGAGCCGGCCTTCTTCAACCTGGGCATGACCCAGCGGGTCCTCCGGAACAACGACGCCGCCCTGACGGCGTTCCGGACCGCGGTCAAGATCAAGCCCGATTTCGTCCGTGCCCATATCGAGATCGGGCGGGTCCTGTTCGCGAAGGGAGACACCAAGGGGGCCATCACCTCCTACCGGACGGCCCTCTCCTTCGAGCCGAAGAACGTGACGGCCCTACGGGACCTCGGTCTGGCCCAAGTCAAGGAAGGGAACCTGGCGGACGCGGAGAGGACCTTCGCGGAGGCCCTGGCCGTCGAGTCCGACGCGGTCACGAACTACAACCTGGCCAACGTCAAGATCGACCTCAAGAAATTCCGGGAAGCCGTGCCCCTGGCGGAGAAGGCCGTCGCTGCGGCCCCGAACAACGCCCTGTACCAGTACACCCTGGGTCTGGCCCACGACGGGGCCGGGAACGCGGACGGGGCGATCGCGGCCTATACCCGAGCCGCCGCCCTGGACAAGGCCTACGCCCCGCCCCGCATCAACCTGGGCAAGCTCTACCTGGAAGCGGGTTTCGACGACAAGGCCCTGCCTCCCCTGGAGGAAGCGTACAAGATCGACCCGAACTCCCTGGAGGCCAACAACAACCTGGCCAACGCCTACGGCCGCAAGGGGCTTTGGGACAAGAGTATCTTCCACTACGAGAAGGCCCTCCAGCTTTCCCCCCGGAATCCTACCATCCGGCTGAACCTGGCCCGGGCCTACGTAAGCGCGGGGACCCTGGAGAAGGCCCGGGACGCCTACGCGGAGCTGATCAAGCTGGCCCCCTCCGAGTGGGATGCTTACTTCGAGCTCGGGAAGGTCTACGCCAGCCTCAAGGACTCCGCCAACGCACGGCGGGTGCTGACGGAGCTCAAGGCCAAGAAGCCGGATTACGAGAAGCGGGCGGAGGTGGACGCCATCCTGGCGGGTCTATAGCAGGTTGTTGAAATACTCGAAGCATTTCAACAACCTGCTATGCAATTGCTCGAGAACCTTACGGTTCTCTGCCCAATTGCGAAATTAAGGTAGTGTTGATAAAGGTTCCATAGCCTTTTTCAACACCCTGCTAGATGATCCGCTTCACGAGGCGGTAGAGCTCGTCCTTGCCGAAGCGGAGGCGCACGGGGCGGCCGTGGGGACAGCGAGGCTCCGGGAGTTCCCGGGCCCGGGCTATCAACTCCACGGCGGCGGCCCGGTCCAGCTCGTCCCCGTCCTTGACCGCGGCCCGGCAAGCCGTGGTCGCGTGGGCCTCCCGGAGGAGGGCGTCCGGGGACGGCCGGGACCTCAGGAGCTCCAGGACGGCCGACGCGTCTCCGTTCCCCAGGCCCGCGGGGAGGCCCGTGACCAGCCAATCCGACCCCGTTCGCTCCAGGATATAGCCCGCTTCCTTCAGCGTCTCCACGGAGGCGGCCAGCCAAACCTCTTCCATGTCCGAATCCGGCTCCAGGACCAGGGGCACGAGGAGCTCCTGCACCGTCGAGGGCCGGGCCACGAGGCGGTCGAAGATCAACCGCTCGTGGGCGGCGTGCTGGTCTAGGAGCCAGAGGGCCCCGTCCTCCTCGTAGACCAGGAAGACCCCCAGGGCGGAGCCGAGGTAACGGAAGCCCGGCCCCCCGTCCGTTGCGGGAGAGGGACCTCCCGCCGGGGCGGAACCCCCGCCGCGCGCCTCCGCGCCGGACTCGGCCTCCCGGGCCCGCCGGGCCCCCGCGGCCAGGTCCGCGACCCGGTCCCAGCCTGCCCGTCCCTCCGGCTCTGCCGTGCCCCCGGGGAGGGCGCCCGGATCGGTGCCCGGAGCCCGCGGGGGGTAGTCCCGCAGGCCCGGGGTCTCCCGGACTTCCCAGAGGCTTCGCTCCGGTACGTCCTCCCGATCCCGGAGCCCGGCCAGGCGGATACGGTCGGACAGGGCCTCCCGGACCGCGCGGACCACGGCCTTCCGCACGGGCTCGATGTCCCGGAACCGGACCTCCCGTTTGGCGGGGTGGATGTTGAAGTCCACCAGGGCCGGATCGATGTCCAGGAAGAGGAAGGCGAAGGGGTGCTGCCCCCCCGGCAGGACCGGGGAGAAGGCCCAGTCCAGGGCCTGAAGCAGGGAGTATTCCGCCACCCGGCGGCGGTTCACGAAGACCTGGGAGTGCCGGCGGTCCGTCCGGGCCAAGGCAGGATCCCCGATCACCGTCCGACCCTCGAAGCCCGGACCCGATAAAGCGACCTCCGACACGAGCCCCGCCGGGGCGTCGGGGGCGTAGACCGAGGCGACCCGCTCCGCCGGCCCCGCCGGGGGTAGGAAGAGGGACAGAGCTCCCTCGGTGAAGAGGCGGAAGGCCGTGGAGGGGAAGGGGATGGCCTTGTCCACCAGGGCCTGGCGGCAGAGGGCGGACTCCGTGGCCGGGCGCTTGAGGAATAGCTTTCGGGCGGGGTAGGAGTCGAAGAGCCCCCGGACCCGGACCGTGGTTCCGGGCCTGCCCGCCGCGGGTTCCACGGAAGCGGGACTGCCCGGGACGGAGGTCAAGAGATGGGGGACCCCGTCCCTCTCGGCGCTCAGGATCGAAAGCCGGGCTACCGCGGCGACCGAGGCCAGGGCTTCCCCTCGGAAACCCAGGGTGCGGGCGGTTAAAAGGTCATCCAGTTCCGCGATCTTGCTGGTGGCGTGGGGCAGGATCGAGAGGGCCAGGTCCTCGGGACCCATCCCGCGGCCGTCGTCGGTGACCCGGAGGGACGCGATGCCCCCGCCCTCCAGGTCCGCCTCGATGACCGAGGCCCCCGCGTCCAGGGCGTTGTCCAGGAGTTCCCGGAGCACCGAGGCGGGCCGCTCGATCACCTCCCCCGCGGCTATGCGCTTGGCCGTGTCCGGAGGGAGGATGCGGATGCGGGGTGCGCTGTCCATGGGAAGGTTATACCGTTTCCGGAACCGCGGCCGCAATGCCCGGCGTTTACCGGATAGATCCGACAGGATGGACAGGATGAAGAAAGATGAACAAGATTAGTTTTTTAGCCATACTCTATTTCTCGGTACGAAATTATCATGTTTATCTTGTCTTATCTTGTTAATCCTGTTGGAATTATTAAAAAAAGGCCGCCCGGAGGCGGCCTATGTAAAACTTGAAGGGAGAGGGGCGGCCGGGGCGGCCGCCCGGATTCGGTCAGAAGTGCAGCCGCGTCTCCAGGGTGATCACCGGGACCATCTCGGGGATGCCGGGGGAGGCGTACAGGATGTCGCCGTTCCCGTCCCGCCGGGCCGAGGTGCTGAATACGAAGGCCAGGTCCAGGTTCGGGGCCTTGGGCACCGGCACGACGACCTCGCCCTTGAGGGTGGTGTTGGCGTCCAGGAGCGCGAAGTCGTTGTCGTAGAAGAGATCCTGCGCCAGACCCCGCTTCTCGTAGGAGATCGAGCCGTATACGTCCACCACGGGGATCAACCCCTTCTTGATGACCAGCTGGGCCGTGAAGTAGTCGTCCCCCGCGATGTCCGCCAGGCTCGCGGCGTCCGGGGACCAGGGCCAGAAGTAGCCCATCTTGAAGGTGAGCTTCTCCCGCAGGAAGCTGAAGCCGCCCTCGCCGTACACGCCCATCACGTTGGGGGTCGCGTCGTAGGTCGCGGGCGTGGTCAGGTAGGCCGCGTACTCCTCGGCGTAGGCGCCCTTGACGCGCTCGTAGGCGGAGTCGAAGAAGGCGGGCCGGAAGGCCCCGGTGAAGTACCGGAACTCCAGGCGCCAGTCGATGATGGCCACGTTCCCGATGAAGCCCGTGGCGGCGCCCCAGTTCTTGAGCTGGCCGTCGGACCAGAGTAGCTCGGTCTTGAGGCCCGGATCCACGGTGCCGAAGCTGTCCCGGATGTAGGGCACCGTGGCGGCGCCCTCGACGAACCAGCGGATCCCCAGGAGGGCGTTGCGCCGGATGATGGGCAGGTCCATGTCCAGGCCCAGGCCCAGGAAGATCGGGTCGCCGACGCTGGAAGGCGCCGCGAGCTCCCGGGCGGGGAAGAAGTCCGCCACCGCCTGGGCGCCCAGGGAGAAGGGGAAGTCCTTGACGGGGAAGAAGAAGAGCCGGGCGCCCACCACGGAGGGGTCCGCCAGGTCGTTCGTAACCACCTCGAAGCCGGTCTTCTCGCCGGTGACGCCCATGTTGAGGCCGATCCGGCGCACCGCCGGGAAGTCCTGGTCGTTCGCGTAGTTCCGCATGAGGAGGCCGTGCCCCAACGTCATGGTGTTGAGGTTGCCCACCTTGAGGTAGAAGGGATCCTCCAGCTGTCGGCCGTACTCCAGGAAGCGGATCTTGAGGGCCAGGTCCTGGACGGCGTCCAGGGCTGCCTCTGCGGGGTCGCTCCTCCACCCGATGTCGGTGCCGAAGGACCACTCGTCGTTGCCGCGGGGCCGGTACCAGTCGCCGGGGTCGAAGAGGTTGGTCTGGTAGATGACGGGCAGGTAGAGACCCATCTTCAGCTTGCCGACCTTGATGATGGGCTGGATGACCGCCTTGGCGTAGGTGGTCTGGTCGATGGTCACCGATCCGAGCTCGAAGCCCAGAGCCTCCTTGAGCCACTTCACGAAGGGGCTGTCTTCGGAGGGTTCCTCCTCTTTTTCCTTGTCTCCGTCTTCGCCCTGGTCGTCCCCGCCGGCATCCGCGACGTCCTGGCCGGGCACGGACTTGAGCTTGTCGGGGCTGATGTCCACGTCCCCGTACTCCGCGGCGAACTGCTCCGCCGTATAGGCCAGGGCCTGGAACGCGGAGCCGAAGAGGTCCGCGAACTGCCCCGCCCCGACCAGGATGGACTGCAAGACCGCCCCGTCCGTGCCCAGGCGCCCGAACTGGACGGCTCCCTTGGACACGAGAAGGAGGTTTTTCATGCCCTCCTCCACGGCGAAGGTGAAGTCCGTGCCCCGGACTCCCGCCACCGTGGAGGTGGAGCGGATCTCGTAGCTCCCGCCCTTGGCGGCCACGGCCCGGACCTTGCCGCCCAGGAGTGCGAACTGGTTGGTCTGGCTGGGCGCCGCCGCGACCGCGTCCACCCGGAAGTTCGTGTTCTTGGCCAGCTTCACGAGGGTGCCGTTGGGTTTGAGGCGGAGCTCAGCGGTAGTGGTGGGGCCGGTCTTGACCAGGGCCCCGACCGGGATGGCGTCGTCCTCGGCTATGCCCGAGGGGTAGGCGAGGGTGGTCCCGCCGATCTGGACGGTAAGCTCCGAGCCGGAAACGAATTCCAGGATCATGGAGGGCCCGCCTTGGGCGGCCAGAAGGGCCGGGGCGAGCAGAGCGGCCAGTATTGCCAGTAGCTTGCGCGATTTCATGGCGTCCTCCTTAGAACTTGATCGAGCTCTGGAGGCTCGAGGTGACGGTGTATCCCCCGGCTCCGTCGTATTTCAGGTTATAGAGGAGCGACAGGACCGCCGCTCCGGTACGGTAGTTGATCTGGGCGGTGATCACCGCGTCCTCGGCCGTCACCAGGTCCTCGAAGAATGTTCCGGTCTTGCCCAGGAAGTACTTCTCGTAGATCGCGTCGAAGGAGAAGCCCCCGACGATGCCCTCCCCCAGGGTGGCCACGGCCCGAAGGTGCGGATAGTCCGCGGGGTTGTCGGTCGCGACGGCGGGCTTGGCCGCGAAGGGGCCGTCCAGGGAGGTCTTGAAGGCGATCTTGTCCTCCAGGACCGAGAAACCCAGGGAGGCGAACCACCCGGTGAAGGTGTCCCCCGCGGGGGCGACGGCCATCAGGTCGTGCTTGGCCGCCCGGTAGAGATCGTAGTTGGCGTCGAAGTAGACCGGGATGAAGCCGGGTCCCAGGACCCGGAGCTGGGCGCCGTAGGTGATGAAGCGGAAGAGGCGCCCGCCCGCCCCGATCATGGAGCCCCAGCGTCCCTCGGGCTGGAGTACGAAGTCCGAGAAGGCCGCCAGGGGGAAGGTCTTCCCCCCGAGGATCGGGATGAACACGTCCAGCCCGTACATCGCCACGGTCTCCAGGGGCTGGACCACGGGATTGTACAGGTCGGCCTGGAAGTCCGCGGCCGCGGTCAATCCCACCTGCATGCTCTCCATGATGGGGATCCCCGTGCCGTAGAGGGGCCGGGCGAAGAGACGGGCTCCCACCACGTCGAAGCGGGCCAGGTTCCCGGTCATCAGCTGGGCCCCGACCCAGGGGAACTGGAAGAGGGCGCCGTCGATGTCCAGGGCAAGGCCGAAGATCCTCTGCTCCGGCAGGAAGCGGGTGTTGGCGTAGTCCCCCACGATGAATCCGTCCCCCAGGGTCAGGTCCTGGATGGAGCCGAGCTTCACGTAGAGGGGGTCGCCCCGCTGCCCGTAGCGGACGTACATGAACTTGGGAAGGTAGACGTCCAGGAAGGTCTTGCCGTTGCCCTCGTAGTCCGGGATCCAGTCCCCTCCGTACACGGCGTCCTCCCCCGGGGCGGGGGATAGCTTGAAGCGGAGGGTTATGTCCAGCCCGATGCCGATCTTCCCGAAGGAGAGGTCCGGCTGGAATCCCAGGCGGGTCCAGCTGGAGAAGCCTCCCAGCCCGTCCGGCAGGACGTCGGTGCCCAGGTTGATGCCCGCCTGGAACTGGAACCCCGACCCGGAGTCCTCGGAATCCTGGGCGAAGGCGGATATGGAAAGAAGCAACAGGATCGTCGCGACGGCGATCGACTTCCGCATGATAAAACCTCCTGATCTGCCTGAGCCGGGATCCAGGACCCGCCGGTACCCGTGCACGGTATACCGACAATGCCGGAGTCCCACGGTAAAGTATACCTCCCCGCCGTGGAAAAAAACATACCGCGCCGCTTGTCCCGATCCCGTCTCCATGGTAGGTTCGGTCGACGGAGCGATGCCGCTAACCCTGTTCCCCGGGAGCTTCCATGGACTTCTTTTCCCGTCTTTCCGCCGCCTGGATCGAGCGCCGGACACTCCTGTGCGTGGGGTTGGATCCCCGGCCCGCGGCCGGCGCGGAGGACCCCCGGAAGGCCGCGGCGGAGATCCTGGATCGAAACCGCCGCCTGATCGACGCGACCGCGGAGCACGCGGCCTGTTTCAAGCCCAACATCGCCTTCTACGAGGCCTGGGGTTCCGCGGGCTGGGACGCCTTGAAGGCCACCATCGACTACATTCCCGAGTCCGTTCCCGTCCTCCTGGACGCCAAGCGGGGGGACATCGACTCCACCGCCCGCGCCTACGCCCGGGCGGTCTTCCGGGAACTGGGTGTGGACGCGGTCACCCTGAGCCCCTACCTGGGGCGGGACGCGGCGGATCCCTTCCTGGAGTACCCGGACGCGGCCTTGTTCCTGCTCTGCCGGACCAGCAACCCTCGGGCCGGGGCCTTCCAGGATCTGACCGTGGACGGCGCGGCGTCCCGGACCGCGGTGATTTCCGGGACGGGCAGGGCCGTGGGTACGGCCCGGACCTCCGCCGAGCCCCTCTACCTCCGGGTCGCCCGGGAGTGCGTGTCCTGGTCCGATCGGGTCGGCCTGGTCGTGGCGGGAAACGACCCCGAGGCCCTCCGGGCCGTCCGTGCCGCGGCGCCGGAGGCCTGGTTCCTGGCCCCCGGGATCGGCGCCCAGGGCGGCGATATCTCCGAAGCCTGGGAGGCGGGTGCCCGGGAGGACGGCCTGGGGATGATCCCGGCCGTCTCCCGGGCCGTCTCGGAAGCCCCGGACCCGGGAGCGGCGGCCGCGGCCCTCCGCAGGGCCGCCGCGGAGGCCTGGGAGAAGGCGATGGAATCCCGGATCCACGAGCAGAAGCGGCCGGCGCCCGTTTCCGGCGTAGCCTCCCCGACGGCGGTACCCGGGAGGGGGACAGGGCTCGGGAACCCTTCGGAGTCCGAGACGGGGACAGAGCTCGATCGCGGAATCATCAAGGAAAAGCTGCTCCGGGGCCTGGTGGAGACCGGATGCTTCCGGGTAGGGGAGTTCACCTTGAAGAGCGGGATCCGCTCCCCCTTCTACATCGACCTGCGGAGCGTGGTATCCGACGCGGGCCTCTTGGAGACGGCCGCGGAGGCGTACGCCCTCCTGGCCCGGGGCCTGGAATACGACCGGCTGGGGGGAATACCCGCGGCCGCCCTTCCCCTGGCTACCGCGGCCGCCCTGCGCCTGCGGAAGCCCCTGGTCTGGCCCCGCATGCCCGTGAAGGAACACGGGACCGGAAATCGGGTGGAAGGCCGTTTCCGGATCGGGGAGAAGGTTCTATTGTTGGATGATCTGATCACCACCGGGGCCAGCAAGCTGGAGGCCGCGGAGATCCTCCGGGGCGAAGGCCTCGAGGTCGCGGACCTCGCGGTTCTGATCGAGCGGGGAGTCCGGGGGCGCGGGGAGCTGGAAGCGGTAGGCATCCGCCTTCACGCCTTCCTGCATGTACGGGAACTGATAGCCCTCTGCGTGTCCCTGGGCCTGGTGGACGCGGATGCGGGTAGGCGAATGGAGGAATTCGCCGCCGCGGAGTGAGGCGCCCGGAACTTCTCCGGATGCCGAGGATCAGGCCCCTCGGACCATGTCCTCCAGGGTCCTGTGGGCGGTGAAGGACCGCAGGTGCGAATCCATCTCTCTCCAGATCTTCCCGGCGGCGCAATCGTTGCGGCGCTCGCAGGCATCCTCTTTCCCGCAGACGCAGGGGGCGATTCCCAGGCCCTCTCCGGAGGATTCCAGGATGGCTTCCAGGGTGATCTCCCTCAGGGGGCGGGCGAAGTAGAATCCGCCTCCGGGGCCGCGAACCGAGTTGATGACGCCGGCTTTCCTCAGGCGGAAGAAGATCTGCTCCAGGAATTCCGGAGAAATCTGCTCCCGCTCCGAGATCGCTTTGATGGAGACCGGAGAGCCGTCCTCGCTCGTTCTGGCCAGGGCCAGGACAGCCCGCAGCGCGTACCTACCCTTCGTGGTTATCCGCAATTTTGTGCTCCCGGGTTCATTTTGCTTCAATTATCATATCGCCGGAGTAAGGAATTCGCAAGGAAATTACGGTTGATAGGATAAATTTTTCGTCTAAAGTCCGATCAAGACCGTTCCAGTCTCCAGCACCGGTGCGGTCGGGCGTCCTCGAAGTCCGGCGGCGTGGTCGGCCTGGTCAGATCCCGCAGGGATATCCCGGGAAACCGGGTCTCGTCGAAGCGGAAGGATCGGGAATTCGTCGAGAAGTAGAGGATGCCCCCCGGAGAAAGGACTTCCAGGCAGAGGCTCACGAGGTCGATCCAGTCCCGATTGATGTCCAGGGAACCGCTCATGCGCTTGGAGTTCGAGAAGGTGGGGGGATCCAGGATCGCCAGGTCCCAGCGGCGGCCGGCGGCCCGGGCGGAGGACAGGAACTCCAGGGCATCCTCATGGAAAAGCGAATATGACCGGCCCCGGAATCCGTTCAGGTCGAGGTTGCGGCCGGCCCAGGCCAGGTAGGTCTTGGAAAGGTCGACGCTGTCCACGGAGGCTGCACCTCCCGCGGCGGCATAGACGGAGAACGAACCGGTATAGCAGAACAGGTTGAGCACCCTTCGGTCCCGGGCCTCGTCCCGGACCCGGGACCGGGTGATACGATGGTCCAGGAACAACCCCGTGTCCAGGTAATCCGAGAGGTTCACCAGGAAGCGGAGTCCTCCCTCTTGGACGACCGCCGTCCGGCCTTCCTCCGAGACCCGCTCGTATTGCCCGCTTCCCCGCTGCCTCCTGCGAACCTTCCGGAAAATGTGCTCCTCCGGAACCTCCAGGACCCGGGATACCGCCCGGCACATTCGGTCCAACCAGGCCCGTTCCTCCGCCTCGGGCTTCTCGTAGGGGCGCTCATACAGGGAGACGAGGGCGTAGGGGCCGTACCGGTCCACGGCCAGTGGAATTTCCGGGATATCCCGGTCGTAGACCCGGTAGCACTCCACGGATTCCCGGCGCGCCCATTTCCGGAGATGGCGGTCCCGTTTCCTCAGGCGGTTCTCGAGGTATTCCTCCTGTCGGTCCGGAGAATCCGGCATGGTTCAGGCGGGCTGGTTCTTTCTTGTCTGGAGCATGACGGAAAGCAGGGCGTAACCCGAGGACAGGTCTTCCCGATGGACGACCACCTCGTCCGAGACCTTGAGCTTGGCGTTCGTGAAATTCCAGATGGCCCGGATCCCGGACTTCACCAGGGTATCCGCGGTCTCCTGGGCGTGGGGGGACGGCACGGTCAGGATGGCGTACTCCACCTTGGAACCCCGGATCGTCGCTTCCAGGTCCGCGAGATTCAGGACGGTCACCCCGTGGATTTTCTTGCCGATCTTGTCGGGATCCGTGTCGAAGGCGGCCACGATGTGCAGGCCGTGGATCCGGAACTCCGGGTATCCCATGAGGGCGGAGCCCAGGTTGCCCGCGCCCACCACGATGGCGTCGTGCATCTCGTCCCAGCCCAGGTACCGCTCCACCGCGGCGATCAGGGCGTCCACGGGATAGCCTTTCTTGGGCTTTCCGATGATGCCCGTGATCGCCAGGTCCTTGCGCACCTGGATCGGTTCCAGGTTCAGTTCCTGGGCGATCACGGTGCCGGATATGTAGAACTGGCTGTTTCTCTGGGCGTTGCGGATGATGTGGAGGTAGGAGGGGAGGCGCCGTATCGAAGGGGTGAACGATATCTTCAGTCGAGCCATGTTCGCCTCTTTGGGATATGGATGTAAAAATAAATATAGGGGGGTATAGATAATTAAGTCAATATTCAATCGGAAATAAAAGGAAGCCCCGGGGAAAAAGGAGGTTTAAAACCCCGGGGCTCGGTGGAAGCGTAGAGTTATACGGAACTCTACGCATAAATATACACGATTCGGATTTTAAATCAAGAGTGAGTTTTGATGTCCCGAGTCCGGGATGCTTCCGGTGCCCTAGTCGCGGGTGATTCGGAAAGGCATCCGACGAGCCCGGAGCCCTTGCAATGAGAACCGGCATGTATTAGAATTGCGTAGAATATGTCAGTATATGCGGATGGTTCTTCATTATGGTCTATATTGACATAAAACGGGAGAAGGTATGAAGAGGGCTTCGAGAATCCTCGTTTTCCTGATCGTGCTTGTGCTGCCCTTCGCGGCCGCGGCCTCGGAGGAATCCGGGATAGCGGCCCGGGAGACGGCTCTGGTCATCCAGATCGGGATCATCCTGTTCGCGGTGCGCCTCGGATCGGCCCTGGCCCAGCGCGTCGGGGTGCCCACGGTGCTTGGGGAACTCCTGGCGGGAATCGTCATCGGCCCCTACGCCCTGGGCGCCCTGCCCCTGCCGGGATTCCCGACGGGCCTGTTCGCGGGGAGCATGGGCGAATTGGCGGTGAGCACCGAACTCTACGGGATCGCGACCATAGCGTCCATCCTCCTCCTGTTCGTGTCGGGCCTGGAGACGGACCTCTCCC
The DNA here is from genome assembly GCA_022703505.1 of Spirochaetota bacterium. Taxonomy (GTDB): domain Bacteria; phylum Spirochaetota; class Spirochaetia; order Treponematales; family UBA12059; genus JAAYUR01. The sequence goes on from JAKLDN010000003.1 coordinate 111,333, forward strand.
TCCTCATGAAGTACTCCCTCGCGGGGGGCATCATCGGGATCGGGGGCGTGGCGCTCTCCTTCGCGGCCGGGGACCTCCTGGGCATGGTCCTGTTCCGGACCGGTGCCATGGATCCCCGGGCCCTCTTCCTGGGGATCATGTCCACCGCCACCAGCGTGGGGATCACGGCGCGGATCCTCTCGGACCGCAGGAAGATGGACAGCCCCGAGGGCGTGACCATCCTGGCGGCCGCCGTCTTCGACGACGTCCTGGGCATCGTATTCCTGGCGGCGGTCATGGGGATCGCGACCCTGACCCGGGACGGGACGGGAGGCCCCCTGCCCTGGGGCTCCATCCTGGGGATTGCGGGGAGGGCCTTCGGCTTCTGGCTGGGGTTCACGGCCCTGGGCCTGTTGCTGTCCAAGCAGCTGGCCCGTTTCCTCAAGAGTTTCCGGAATCCGGCCTACTTCTCCATCCTGGCCCTGGGCTTGGCCCTGATCCTGGCCGGGATCTTCGAGAAGCAGGGCCTGGCCATGATCATCGGGGCCTACGTCCTGGGCATCTCCCTGTCCAAGTCCGACATAAGCCATGTCATCCTGGACAAGACGCGGGGCCTCTACGAGTTCCTGGTGCCCCTGTTCTTCGCGGTGATGGGAATGCTGGTCAACGTCCGACAGCTCCTGGACCCGGCGGTCCTCCTGGGAGGCCTCGCGTACTCCCTCGTGTCGGTCGCCTCGAAGTTCATCGGCTGCGGATTTCCCGCCCTGTTCCTGGGCTTCAACGGCAAGGGAGCCCTCCGCATCGGCGCCGGCATGGTGCCCCGCGGGGAAGTGGCCCTCATCGTGGCCGGGATCGGGTTGTCCGGGGGCCTCCTGAGCGAAAACGAGTTCGGCATGGCCATATTGATGACCCTGATCACTACGATCGCCGCCCCCCCGGTCCTTTCCGCGGCCCTGCGGATTCCCGGTCGGGGTACCCGGGCGGTGGAGAAGGGGGCCGAGGCGGAGTCCTCCGTCTACGCCTTCCCCTCCGAGGACGTCGCGGTCCTGGTTTCGGACGTCCTGGTCCGGGATCTCCAGAACGAGGGCTTCTTCGTCCAGCTCATGAACGTGGGGGACGGGATCGTGCAGGTCCGCAAGGACGACATCGCCTTCTCCCTGGAGCGCAAGGGGGTCGAGCTGACCCTGCGGATGGATCCTTCGGACGCGATCTTCGTGAAGACCGCCCTGTTCGAGGCCGTGGCCCAGCTCAACCAACGCTTCGAGGAACTCCGGAAAAACCTGGACCCCAAACGGCTTACCGAGGGCCTGGACGAGGAGGGGGGGCGCGTGAATCCCGGGTTCCGGGAAGCTCTGTCCCCGGACTGCGTCATCCTGAACCTCAAGGGAGCGGACAAGGAGTCCGTCATCACGGAGCTCGTGGACCGCTTGAGTTCGAAAGGGCTCCTGGCGGATCGGGCCCAGGTCCTGCGGGACGTCCTGGACCGGGAGAAGTCCATGAGCACGGGGATGCAGCACGGCATCGCCCTTCCCCACGCCAAGACCGAGGGGGTGACCCGCATCGTGGCGGCCCTTGGCCTGAAACCCGAGGGCGTCGAGTTCCAGTCCCTGGACGGCGCGCCCGCCAAGGTCATCCTCCTCCTGGCTTCCCCCGGCAGGCAGGCGGGCCCCCATATCCAGGTCCTGGCCTCCGCGGCCGCCCTCCTGAACGACGAGATCCGCCGGACGGACCTGCTCGCGGCCCAGAGCGTGGAGGAGGCCGCGGTGATCCTGGGCCTGGGGACCAAGAAAGCCGTGTCCAGGGATTAGCAGGGCGCTGACAAACTCGAAGCTAGTCAGCACCCTGCCATGCAATTGCTCGATAAACTTGCGCTTTTCTGCGCAATTGCGACATTAAGGAGGCTGTCGACAAAGGCGCCATCGCCCTTGTCAACAGCCTGTTAGGCTCGGGCGCCCCGGCTCATTCCCACCAGGTCCGGGCGGTGAAGTCCGGCCGGATGGAGGCTCCCGAATGCCGGATGACCGAGGCGGTGCGTCGGTTCGGGAAGAGGGGGGCCAGGCGGCGCTCGAAGAGCTCCAGGGTGGTTCCCTTGGCCACATCCTCGTCGAAGAGCAGGGCCGTGCCGTCCCGGTAGGCGGACAGGAAGACCTCGTCCGAGAGGGAGACGATCGGGGCGTCGTCCTTTCTTTTGAACATGCTGAACCGCACGAAATACAGGGGAACGCCCAGGTATTCCGCCAACAGGAGCCCGGGCAGGATGGAGCCGTGGGCCGCCCCCACCAGGATGTCCGGCTTGCACGCCGCGAGGATCCTGTCCGCAAGGGCCCGGATCTTGGCGGGTTCGGAAGCCCGCCAGGTGTACTTGTCCCGGATCCCCGTGTAGACGAAGTCCCGGACCAGGACCGGAAGCCTCCGCAGGAGGGACCCGGCCAGTTCCCGGATGCCGGGGTCCAGGCGGACCACGGCACGGGCCACCTCCACCCCGTCCCGGTACAGGTTGTTGGCCCGCTCCAGTTCCCCCAGGGGATAGCGGAGGTTGTACTTCCTCGCCTCCCCGAGGTCGTAGTACACCGTCGGATGCAGGGGCAAGCCGTGCTCGACGCAGATCTTGTAGTTGAGCAGGACGTTGACCAGGGCGGGGGCGCGCACGTAGAGGCGGACGCAGAAGTCCCAGAAGGGATCCTCCGCTTCCTTCGGCACGGTCCCGGACTCTTCCCGGCCCAGGACGGCCTCGACACCCGCCGCCGCTTGTCCGAGGAGGTCCGCGAAGGTTTCCTCGAAATCCATGGCCCCGGGCGGCTCGTCCCAGTCCGCGAAGAGATATCGGTCCAGCATGGAGGGAGTATATCCGGCCCCGGAGCCGCCCGCAACGAAGGCGGCCGGGCCTGACGCGCGCGCCGGTTTCCTGGTAGAATCCGGTCCACATCAAGGCAGGCTGAACGCGGCGGCCGAGGGCGGAGGGGACGCATGAAGATAGCGATGTATACGCGAAACGGGGTCCGGGGGATCGCGGTATTGAGCGCCGAAGGCCCGAGGGGCCTCGAGGAAGGCGGTCCGGGCTGGCCCGGGGACCTGGACACCCTGATATCCGGCGGGGCGGACCTCCGGGATGTCGGGGCCCGGCTGTCGTCGGCTCCCCTCCTGGACGCCGGGACTATCTCCTACCTGCCCCCCCTCGTCCGGCCGTCCAAGATCCTCTGCATCGGCCTCAACTATCGGGACCACTCCTCGGAGACCGGTCTCAAGCTCCCCGACTATCCCGCCGTGTTCGCCCGCTTCCCCTCCTGCCTGGTCGGCCACGGCCAGCCCCTGGTGAAGCCGGCGGTCTCCGACCAGTTCGACTACGAGGGCGAGCTCGTGGCCGTGATCGGCCGCCGGGTCCGGAAGGTCTCCCGGGAGGAGGCACCGGACTTCGTGGCGGGCTATTCGGCCTTCAACGAGGCCTCGGTCCGGGACTTCCAGATGCGGACCAGCCAGTGGACCGTGGGCAAGAACTTCGACGGCACCGGGGCCTTCGGGCCCTGGCTCGTGACCCCGGAGGAGCTGCCCCCGGGGGCCCGGGGGGTCCGGATCCGGACCCGCCTTAACGGACAGACCGTCCAGGACGGCAACACCTCGGACATGGTCTTCGACGTGGCGGACCTGGTCTCCATCCTCAGCCGGACCATGACCCTGGAGCCCGGGGACGTGCTGGTCACCGGGACGCCCTCCGGAGTCGGAATGGCCCGCAAGCCGCCCCTGTTCATGAAGCCCGGGGACGTCTGTGAGGTGGAGATCGAGGGGATCGGGATTCTCCGGAATCCGGTTATCGAGGGCTGAGCCCCCGGCCGCCGGACCTTCGGGAGCCGGCCCCGCGGGTGCGGCGCCCGGCGTCCCCGGGGGAGCAGCAGGACCGTCCCCGGCCCGCCCGGACCAGGGCGAGGACGAGTCCGACGGCCGCCGCCCCGACGATCCCGACTACGGCCGCGAGCTCCGCAGAACCGCTCATCCCAGGCCCGCCAGGTTCCCGATCTGGTACACCGCGAAGCCGAGGCCCCAGCCCAGGGCCAGGAAGTACGCGACCACGAAGCCCAGCCATCCCCAACCCAGTTCCGCCCGGATCGTGGCCAGGGCCGCGAAGCAGGGGGGGATGATCAGGGTGAAGAGCATGAGCACGAAGGCCGTGAGCGGCGAGAAGAGGGGATCCGCCCGCAGGGCCTCCCTCAGGGAGCCGCTCTCCTCGGTCTCCTCGAGACCGGTCCGGTACAGGATGCCCAGGGTCGAGACCACGACCTCCTTGGCCGCGAAACCCGTCAGGGTGGCCACGCCGACCTTCCAATCGAAGCCCAGGGGTCGGACGGCCGGTTCGATGAACCTTCCAATCCGTCCCGCCGCGCTGTATTCCAGGGCCGCCGTGGCCCGGGAGGTCTGGGCCCAAGCCTCCGCCGCGCCAGGATCCGCCCCGGGATGCTCCGCCGCGTATCGGGCCGCCAGGGCTTCCGCCTCCCCCGGCGCGGACGGGCGGGCCGGGAAGCTCGTCAGGGCCCAGATCAGGACGGAAGCCGCCAGGATCACGGTCCCGGCCTTCTTCACGTACTGCCAGGTCTTGTCCCGGACATGCCAGAGCACTCCCCGCAGGGTGGGTGCCCGGTAGGGGGGCAGCTCCAGCACGAAGGGTGTGGGCTCGCCCCGGAGGACGGTGTTGTGCAGGATCCGAGACGAGGCGAGGGACAGAGCCACACCGATCGCGTAGATCAGCAGGACCATGCCGGCCGCGGCATCCGGGAAGAAGGCTCCGGCCAGGAGGACGTAGACCGGTAGCTTCGCGCCGCAGCTCATGAAGGGGATGGTGAGGATCGTGGCGATCCGGTCCCTGCGGCTTTTCAGGGTCCGGGCCGCCAGGATCGCGGGGACGGAACATCCGAAGCCCAGCATCATGGGGAGCACCGACTGGCCGTGGAGGCCGAAGGTATGCAGGAGCTTGTCCGTCGCGAAGGCCGCCCGGGACATGTAGCCCACGTCCTCCAGCAGGGACAGCAGGAAAAAGAGGATCACGATCAGGGGGACGAAGGAGAGGACCCCCCCGACGCCGCCCAGGATTCCGTCCACCACCAGGGACCTCAGGAGCCCCTCGGGAAGGGCGGATTCCGCCGCTTCCCCCAGCCGGCCGAAGAGGGTCTCCAGCCAGCCCATGGGGTACTCCCCGATCAGGAAGGTCAGCTGGAAGACCGCCCAGAGCACCCCCGCGAAGATCGGCAGAGCCAGGAGGGGGTGCATGACGATCCGGTCGACGGCCTCGGTGCGGGAGAAATCCGGCTTGCGGACGACCCGGACCGTCTCCTTGACCGCACCCCGGATGTAACCGTACCTCTGCTCGGAGACCACGATCTCGGCGTCCTTGCCGAAGTGCCGCTCCACCCACTGCACGGATCGGCGAACGGCCGCCTCGATCTCCGAGCTCCGGGGATGCCCGGAGGCGATCCGGGCGGCATGGTCGTCCTTCTCCAGGAGCTTGACGGCCAGCCAGCGGGAAGGCCGCCTGGCGGCGAAGTCCGGATCGGAGGCCAGCAGGTCGGAAATCCGGCCGATTCCGGCCTCGAGCTCCTCCCCGTATCCCGGCATCCGGGGCTCGGCCCGGGAGGACTCCATGCGGGCTTCGACGGCGTCCAGGAGCTCGTCGATGCCGATCCCCTTCGGGCCCACGGTCTTCACCATGGGGATATCCAGGACCTTGCCCAGGCCGTCCGCGTCGATCTCGATGCCCTTGGCCGCGGCCTCGTCGCTCATGTTCAAGGCGCCGACCACGGGAATGCCGAACTCCTGGAACTGCAGGCAGAGGTAGAGGTTCCGCTCGAGGTTCGTGGAGTCCAGGACGTCCACGATGACGTCCGGCTTCTCGTCCAGGATGAAATCCCGGGCGACGACCTCGTCCAGGGAATAGGCGGTCAGGCTGTAGGTTCCCGGGAGGTCCACGAACCGGAATTCCCGGCCGTCCCGTACCCGGACGCCCTCCCGCTTCTCCACCGTGACGCCGGGATAGTTGCCGACCTTGTGGTGGGCCCCGGTCAGGGCGTTGAAGAGGGTGGTCTTGCCGGAGTTGGGGTTCCCCGCGAGGGCGACCCTGATAACCCGGGGTGCCAGGGCGCTCATGCTCCGGACTCCCGCGGCGCGGGACCGTCGAGATCACCGCAGGATCCTGGAAGTCCGTCGCGGCTTCCGATGCCTCCATGCCGTCGCGGGCCCCATCCGCGCCTGCGGAATCCCGGGACTCCAAAGCCCCGGCTCCGCCCGGCGGGCTCCTCGGCATGTCCCCCGCCTACGGGCACTACCTCGATTCCCTCGGCTTCGCAGCGCCGGAGTAGGATGTCGTAGTCCCGGATCCGGACCTGGAGGGGCCCCCGGAAGGCGCCTCCCCGCACGACCCGGCCGCGGGCGCCCTCGGTGAATCCCATGTCGGCAAGCCTGCGGCCGACTTCCCGCTGGATCCTGACGGCCAGGATCTCGAAATCCTGGCCGATCGTCGCCTCCGACAACCGCATTGTCCCTCCAGAAGTTATCGTTCAACAACATTGAGCGGATTATTATCGAGGCCGATGGGCCTCTTGTTTGTTTATCCTAACATAGCCCTCAACCTGACGTCAAGCGTCAAGTTCCGGCAGGTGCTTCCAGTACCTCCGGGGCATGAACTGCAACCGAAGGCGGGGGTTCGACCGGGCTGGATTTTCCGCGGCCTTATAATAGGCCCGCCATAGGTTCGCGGGATCCGTGTCCGACGCCGGTTCGTCCGGACGGGCCCGGGCGTCCGGCTCCGATCCGACGGTCGTTCCGCGCCGCAGGTCGACGATGCGGAAGGGATCCTCCCCGAACCTTCGTCGGAACGCGGGCGCCAGGAGGTCCAGGATCTCGTTGTCCGGCTCGCAGCGGGCCGTGAGGACGCCGTCCGGGTCCGGGGCGAAGCGGAGCAGGCCCAGGAGCCGATGGACCTCCCGGCGGACCTTGAAGGCGGCCGCCCGGACGGCGCGCACCTCGGGCCGGGACCGGTCCGCCGCGGCCTCGGGGCCGCAGAGCAGGGCCAGGGCCGCGAAGGCGGCCGCATCCCCCTCCACGGCCAGATCGGTCCGGAGGGAGTACTCGAAGGTTTCCCAGACGTCGCCCCCCAGGGCCCGCAGGGCCCGTTCCGCGCGGAGGGCTCCGGGATCCCGCTCCTCCACGGGGAGGCCGCACCGGCCGGAAACCGGGGGGGACGGCGCGGACCCCGCGGAGACGCCGTCGGGGCAATCCGTCAGCTCCAGTTCGAGCTGGCCCCGGGGGGCGCACGGGCGGCCGACGCGGCGGAGGCCGGCGCCGCCGGCCCGTCCGCCCGCGGGGGTGGTCCCGGTCGAAGGCGGGAGGTCGCCGCGTCCGCGCCCTCCGGCGGTCCTTCCCAGCAGGTTGGCGACCGCGATCAGGGTCCGCTCCAATCTCTCGGATGTCCTCATCGGTCCCCCTAGAATTGGAATTCCCTCTGCAGCCGGGGGACCGCCGATGAGGCCGAGGAACGGACTCCGGGGCCCCCGGAGCCCGGAGCGGCAAGGAGGGCCCGGAGCCGATCCGGATCCCCTTCGATCCCCGCGGAGGATCCGCGGACCGCGACGAAGTGCCGGGCCCGCTTCCACGCGATCCCCAGCCGGGGCAGGACCTCCAGGGAGAGCCCCCCGGCCCGCCGGGTCTCCAGGATCCGGGCGGCTCCGGTCACGCCGATTCCGGGCACTCGGAGGAGCTCCTCCCGGCCCGCCCGGGCCAGGTCCACCGGGAAGGCCTCGGGGTGGCGCAGGGCCCAGGCGGTCTTCGGGTCCAGGGACGCGTCCAGGTTCGGCTCCGACTCCCCCGCGATCTCGTCCACCGAAAACCCGTAGAACCGCAGGAGCCAGTCCGCCTGGTAGAGCCGGTGTTCCCGGAGCAGGGGAGGGGTTCCGGACGGCAGCCGGGGATCCCGGTTGACGGGCACGAAGGCGGAGTAGTAGACGCGCCGGAGGCCCAGCTTCCCGTACAGGCCGGAGGCGAGGCGGAGGACCGTGCGGTCGGGCTCCGGGGAGGCTCCCACGATGATCTGGGTGCTCTGCCCCGCGGGGGCGAACCTCGGGGTGCCCCGACCCGGTCCGGCCGCCTCCCGGATCTCGCCGGAGAGGAAGCGCATGGCCCCGAGGATCTCGCCCCCGTCCTTCTGGGGAGCCAGGGCCGCCAGGCTGTCCGAGGTCGGGAGCTCCAGATTGGCGGACAACCGGTCGGCCCAGCGTCCCGCCTCCCGGAGGGCCCGCTCCCCGGACCCGGGTATCGCCTTCAGGTGGATATACCCCCCGAAGCCCTCGTCCCTCCGGAGCCGCCGGGCCACCTCGGTCAGCCGGTCCATCACGATGTCGGGATCCGCGAAGATCCCCGAGGATAGGAAAAGCCCCTCGACGTAGTTCCGGCGGTAGAACTCCTTGGTGATCCGGATGAGCTCCTCGGCGGTGAAGGAGGTCCGGGGGATGTCCGCGCCCGCCCGGTTCGGGCAGTAGGCGCAGTCCAGGCGGCAGACGTTGGAATAGAGGACCTTGATCAGGGAGACGCAGCGGCCGTCCCCGGTCCAGGAGTGGCAGATCCCCGAGGGGGTGCAGGCCCCCCGGGAGGATGCGCGGTCCGATCCGCTGGAGGCGCAGGAGGCGTCGTACCGGGCCCCCGCCGCCAGGATCGAGAGTTTTTCGGATAGGTCCATTGAATGACTATACAACCGTATAGTCTTTCTGGCAAGGAGACCCGATGGAGGGGCCGGGACCCCTGATTCCCGGAGAGTCCCGGGACCCCGGATCGGCCGCGCGAATTTGCCGAGATTGACAGCCGCCGGGGGCCGGTGTACAGTGGGGCCATGATCGGTTCGTATGCATTGGAGTCCGTGCTCTCCGTCCGCTCCGCGGGAGGGGACCTGTCCGACAGGATAGGTGTGCCCGCAGGATCGGTTGGAGATATTTGAGAAAAGCTTCAATCGAACGCACCGCGCGGCCGCCTACGGACGGCCGCGCTTTTTTTTTCCGGCATTTCCGGATAGGCGCGCGGCCGTCCCCCTCGGTTCGAGGGTCGTCCCTCCGGCTCCTGAGCCGGAGGCGAGGAACCGCAGGGGCCGCACCTACCCTGCCCGGATCGGGCCGGGATGCCGGGGCTGTCCAAAAAGCACAGTCGGTTTTTTGGACACCCGAGAAAAGGAGTCGTGATGCCGCTGTTGGAATGCAGGAACGTGGGAAAGGATTTCGGAGGGGAACCGGTGCTCACCGGGGTGTCCCTGTCCTTGGAGCCGGGCTCCAAGACCGCCCTGGTGGGACGCAACGGGACCGGCAAGACCACCCTGGTGCGCATCCTCCTGGGCTTGGACGAGGATTTCCGGGGAACCGTGATCCGGGCCCCCCGGATCCGGGTCGGCTATGTCCCCCAGCACGTCGAACCCCCCGAGGGCGTATCGGCCCTGGAATGGCTCCTGAATGAGGTCAAAGAGGAGCGCTCCCGCCTCGTACGCCTGGAACACGAAATGGCCGACGGGTCCGGGGCCGCCCTGGAGCGGCTCTTGGCGGAATACGGGGCTCTCCGGGAAGCCTACGAGGAGAGGAACGGAGACCTAGCGGAGGACCAGGCCCGGCGCCTGCTTTCCCGGGCGGGCCTGGCGGGAACCGCGGACCGGGAGGCCGCCCGGCTCTCCGGGGGGGAGCGAAACGTCCTGGCCCTGGTCAAGGCCCTGATGGAGAATCCCGACCTCCTGGTGCTGGACGAGCCCGGGAACCACCTGGACTTCTGGGGGCTTTCCTGGCTCGAGGACTTCCTCCGGGGCCTGCCCAAGGCGGTGCTCCTGGTCTCCCATAACCGGTGGCTGATCGACCGGGTCGCGGATCGCGTACTGGAGCTGGAGGGCGGGAAGCTCGCGGAATACGCGGGCGGGTATTCCGCCTATCGCATGGAGAAACTGCGGCGTGCCGCCGGGCAGGGCGCGGACTGGCAGGCGGACCGGAAGCGGATCGAGCGCCTGGAAGAGCTGGTCCGCCGCTTCGAGCAGATAGCCCGGGCCCGCCCCGATCCCGCCTGGGGGAAGCGCCTTAGGGCCCGCCGCAGCCAGCTGGCCCGGGAGAAAGAAGCGGCCACGCAAAAACCCGTGCTGGACGGGCGCCGCATCGAGCTCGACTTCCGGGACGCGGATTCCCGCTCGGACATCGCCCTGGACGTGCGAGGATACTCGAAGTCCTTCGGGGACAGAGCTCTCTTCGACGCCGCGTCCCTGGATGTTTTGACCGGGGAGCGGGTCGCCCTGGTAGGGCGGAACGGGTCCGGAAAGACGACCTTCCTCAAGGATCTCGTCGAGCACGGGAACTGGGATCACGGAATTCTCCGGATCGGCCCGAGCATGCGGGTGGGGTACTGCGCCCAGGACCGCACGGTCTTCCGCCCCGAGCGCACGGTGGTTCAGGAGTTCGAGGCCCTGGACGCCAAGCGGGAGGAGACCTGGAAGCTCCTCAAGCGGTTCCTCTTCCGCCCCGAGGACCTGGACCGCCGGATCGACACCCTCTCCGGAGGGGAGCTCAACCGGCTCCAGCTGGCCCGGGCTGTCTACCTCAAGGCCAACCTCCTCATCCTGGACGAGCCCACGAACCACATGGACATCCCGGGCTGCGAGGCTGTGGAGGACGGGCTTGCCGAGTACCCCGGAACCATTTTAGCGGTTTCCCACGACCGGTATTTCCTGGAGAAGGTCGCGGACCGGGTGGTCCTGCTGGAGGACGGCCGGTTCGTGCCGTACGAAGGCACCTTCTCCGAGTTCTGGAGGGACCTGGGTTCGACCCGGGCCGGCGCCGCTCGGGGCCTTGCGGGCCGGGGACAGAGCTTGAAGATCGCGGAACGGGGACAGAGCTCAAAAAAGGGAGATGCGACTGTGGAGGAAGGCCCCGGGACGCGGTCGAAGGGCTCGAAACGGCCGGAAGGGGGACAGAGCTCCGTGGAGGACCGCATCCAAGCCCTCGAGGCGGAAAAGGCGGTCCTGGAGGCCCGAGCCGCGGAGCTCTTCCAGACCCGGGACTTCAAGGGCTCCAGCCGCGTTACCCTGGACCTGGAGAAGCTGAACCGGAGGATAGAGAAGCTGTACGGGGAACTGTAAAAAAAGGCCGGTCTTTCGACCGGCCCGCCCTGTGAAGGTGCCGGGACACTCCATAGTAAACTGGGAGGGGAACTATGGAATGCCTCCGACACTCTTTTTATCGGCTGAATCCATGGTAAATTTATCACTTTTTGTGGATACTTGGAAGGGATTTCGGTACGGCCTGATTGACGCTAAAAGTCCTATTCGATACGTTTCTATACGGAATTATAGATAGTCCCCCTAGGAGGAATCATGAAGGTTGCGATCAACGGATTCGGGCGCATCGGAAGACTCGTGTTCCAGTCCATCGTGGACCAGGGCCTGCTCGGCAAGGGCAAGATCGACGTCGTCGCCGTGGTGGATATCTCCACGGACGCCGAGTACTTCGCCTACCAGCTCAAGTACGATTCCGTGCAGGGCCGGATGAAGGCGGACATCTCCGCCAAGAAGAGCGATCCCTCCCTGGCCGAGGCGGACGTCCTCGTGGTGAACGGCCACGAGATCAAGTGCGTGATGGCCGAGAAGGAGCTCAAGAACCTCCCCTGGGCCAAGCTGGGGGTCGAGTACGTGATCGAGTCCACCGGGCTCTTCACGGACGAGAAGGCCTACGGCCACCTGGACGCTGGCGCCAAGAAGGTCATCGTCTCCGCCCCCGCCAAGAGCAAAAGCGAGGAGAAGCCCATCAAGACCTTCGTCATCGGGGTGAACGAGAAGGACTACGACGCGGCCAAGCACCACGTCGTCTCCAACGCCTCCTGCACCACCAACTGCCTGGCCCCGGTCGTCCACGTCCTGCTCAAGGAGGGGATCGGGATCGAGACGGGCCTCATGACCACCATCCACAGCTACACCGCCACCCAGAAGACCGTGGACGGGGTCTCCAAGAAGGACTGGCGGGGCGGCCGCGCCGCGGCGATCAACATCATCCCTTCCAGCACCGGCGCCGCCAAGGCCGTTGGGGAGGTCCTTCCCTCCACCAAGGGCAAGCTCACGGGCATGTCCTTCCGGGTCCCCACCGCGGACGTTTCCGTCGTGGACCTGACCTTCCGGGCGACCCGGGATTCCTCCATCGAGGAGATCGACGGCCTGCTCAAGAAGGCCGCGGGTTCCTACCTCAAGGGCATCCTGGGGTACACGGACGAGGAGCTCGTCTCCACGGACTTCATCCACGATCCCCGCTCCTCCATCTACGACAGCCTGGCCACCCTCCAGAACAACCTCCCCGGGGAGAAGCGGTTCTTCAAGGTCGTCAGCTGGTACGACAACGAGTGGGGCTATTCCAACCGCGTCGTCGACATGCTCAAGTACATGGCGGGCATGAAGTAAGATCCCGGGGCGCGGGCCGGAACGGCACCGCGCCCCGCTCATTCCGGAGAACCCCATGATCAAGACCATCAAGGATATCGAGCTGACGGGCAAGCGGATCGTCATGCGCGTGGACTTCAACGTCCCCATGAAGGACGGGAAGGTCCAGGACGACACCCGGATCACCGCCTCCCTGCCCACGATCCGGTACTGCCTGGAGAAGGGCGTGAAAAGTCTGGTCCTCATGAGTCACCTCGGAGATCCGAAGAAGGACTCCAAGAAGGCCAAGGAGAAGGCGGAAAAGGACGGCAAGCCCTGGGACGAGGAGAAGTACCTGGCGGGCAAGCACCGGATGCGCCCCGTGGCGGAGCACTTCTCGAAGGTCCTCGGCAAGCCCGTGGTCTTCGCGGGAGAGGATTCCTGCTACGGCAAGAAGGCCTTCATCGAGTCCCAGCCCGCCGGAACGGTGGTCATGCTGGAGAACACCCGGTTCCACAAGGAGGAGACCAGCGAGGACCCGGCCGAGCGGGACAAGCTGGCCCGGGAACTGGCCGCCTACGGAGAGATCTTCGTGAACGACGCCTTCGGCACGGCCCACCGGGACCACGCCTCCACGGCCAGCGTCTCCAAATTCCTGCCCGTGTCCGTGGGGGGCTTCCTGATGGCCAAGGAGGTCGAGTACCTGGAACCCATGGTCGTGAATCCGCCCAAGCCCATGGTTGCGGTCATCGGGGGGGCCAAGGTTTCCTCCAAGATCGCGGTCCTGGAAAGCCTGCTCAAGAACGCCTACGCCCTGGTCATCGGGGGCGGGATGGCCTACACCTTCCTCCGCGCCCTGGGCAAGAAGACCGGGAAGTCCCTGGTGGAGGAGGACATGATCCCCACCGCCCGGTCCATCCTGGACGCCGCGTCCTCCGCGGGGGTCGAGATCGTCCTGCCCCTGGACCACGTCTGCGCCGCGGTCTTCGACGCCTCGGCGGCCCCGGTGGCCGTGGACGGCCTGGACATCCCGGACGACCTGATGGGCATGGACGTCGGCCCCAAGACCCTGTCCAAGTATGCCAAGGTCCTGGCCTCCGCCAAGAGCATCGTATGGAATGGGCCGGTCGGGGTCTTCGAGTTCGAGGCCTTCTCCAAAGGCACCGGCGAGGTGGCCAAGCTCGTGGCCCAGGCCACGGGACGCGGAGCCGTGACCGTGGTCGGCGGGGGGGATTCCGTGGCGGCGGTCAACAAGTTCGGCCTGGCCGACAAGATGAGCCACGTGTCCACGGGGGGCGGCGCCAGCCTCGAACTCCTGGAGGGCAAGAAGCTCCCGGGCATCGAGGTCTGCAGAAAATAAGATAAGGAGAGCTCAATGCGTTCCTATTACGTCGCGGGCAATTGGAAGATGCACAAGACCGTCGGAGAGTCCGTGGCCCTGGCCAAGGCCCTGGCCGCCGCCCTGGCGGACTGCGGGGAGAAGGTCATGATCGCCCCGGCCTTCACCTCCCTGGCCGCCGTGGCCGAGGCCCTCCGGGGTTCGAAGCTGATCCTGGGGGCCCAGAACATGGCCGTGGAGGAGCAGGGCGCCCACACCGGGGAGGTTTCCGTCCTGATGCTCAAGGACCTCGGGGTCCGGGCCGTGATCCTGGGCCATTCCGAGCGTCGCCATACCTATGGGGAATCCGACGCCTTGGTGAATCGCAAGGTCAGGCTGGCCCTGGCCCACGGCCTGGAGCCGATCCTCTGCGTCGGGGAGACCCTGGAAGAACGGGAGGCGGGCCGTCTGGAAGAGGTCGTGGGAACCCAGCTGAGGGAGGGCCTGGCGGGAGTCTCCCCCGAGGACTTCAAGCGGGTCACCATCGCCTACGAGCCCGTCTGGGCCATCGGGACCGGGAAGACCGCCACCCCCGAGGACGCGGATTCCGTGCACGCCTTCTGCCGAAAGGTCCTCGCGGAGCTCTACGGACCGTCCGCCGCCAAGTCCGCCTGCATCCAGTACGGCGGATCGGTCAAACCGGAGAACGCCGCGGCCCTCATGGCCAAGCCGAATATCGACGGTGCCCTGGTGGGAGGCGCGAGCCTCAAGCCCGAATCCTTCGTACCCATCGCCAAGTTCCGGTAGGGCAGGGGCTTGCCTATTGATCCTGCGGGCGGTACGCGTTATTATGCCTTGCCCCGAAGGGGCGCGCGGCGGGCGGTATGACCCGCGGCCGCGGAATCCGTCGACGGAGTCTAATCCATGGGTCTTTTAAGCATCATCCTTCTGGTCTTCTTCATCATCGTCTCGGTCCTCCTGGTGCTCCTTGTGATCGTCCAGGATTCGGACGGCGATGACCTGGGCGGCATCTTCTCCGGGGGAAGCTCCTCCGCGTTCGGATCCCGGGCCACCAACGTGGTGGTGCGGGTCACCTACGTCCTGGGCGGCCTCTTCTTCGTCTTCGCCTTCAGCCTGGCCCTCCTGAACCGGACCCCGATCGGCTCCGTGGAGGCCGCGGCGCTCCGCCGGGCGGGCCAGACCACGACGGAGTGGTGGTCCGCGGAAAGCCAGGCGGAAGCCCCCCTGCCCGGTTCCGAAGGAGCCCAGGGCCAGGTAACCCCCCCGCAGGATTCGCCGGTCCCGCCCTCCCAGAACTCCGGGAACTGATCTCGGGGCTGTCCCGCGGGCCGCGAGCCCCCGGGACAGCCGCATCCCGTCCGATCCGCATCGGTCCCGCTTCGTTCCGCGCCCGCATACCGTCCTTTCCGGAGCCATCGTTGGGAGACGAACCGCTTACCTCGTACTACGAATTCCTGGGCGTCCGCCCCGAGGCCTCCACCCGCGAGATCAAGAGCGCGTTCCGGAAAAAGGCAAAGGTCTTCCATCCCGACACCGCGCGCAGCGACGATCGCTCCATGCGCTTCCTGCTGGAGGCGTACCGGACCCTCTCGGATCCCCTCCGGCGCCGCGAGTACGACCGCAAGCTCCGGCGTTTCGAGGCGAGGGCGCGGGAGGTTCCCTCCTTCGAGTACAGGACCTGGCTCCTGGAGCGCCGGGAGGATCCCCAGTACCGGGCCAAGCTCGTGATGTACGACCTGCTCCACGACCGGGACGACGAGGCCCTGGAGTACTACGAGTCCATCTCCGGCGACGAGCGCACCCGGCTGGTCCGGTATTTCGAGCGGTCGGAGGCCATGGACGCCGAATTCTGCATCGCCGAGCTTTACGAAAAGCGGGGCGAGTGGAGGAAGGCCTACGAGGTATACCGGAGCCTGATCGGCATGGAGAGGGAAAAGCCCGCCTTCGGATACTTCTTCGACGTGGTGGAGCTCCAGTTCCGCCGGCTGGTCCTGGAGGGAATCCCCGCCCGGGACGATCCGGAGGAATACCTGGGCATCCTGGAGGAATCCGCCCGGATCGCCGTGGACACCGAGGACGCCGCCCGCTTCCTCCGCAGGAAGGCGGAGATCCTGGCCAAGGCCGGCCGCCGGGGGGACGCCCTGGCCGCCCTGAGGGAGGCGGAGTTCCTGGCCCCCCGGCTGCCGGGCATCAAGCCCCTGCTGCGCAAGCTGGGCGCTTGAGGACCCACGAGCCTTGAACAAACCCGGTGTTTTGTTTACCTTTCATCGGATCGTTTGTTCTAACTACGTGTACGGCCGTCCGAGAAGCGCACGGCTTGTCGGGACTGCCTGCTCAAGGATCGATTCCATTCGACAAGGAAACCCTATGCGTCGCAGCCTTGTATCCCTTTGCCTCCTCCTCGCCGTCGTCGCCCTTCAAGCCCAGACGACCATCGACACCCCCGTGGCCACGGTGCGCCTCACCCGGCAGGAGGTGATCTCCCAGCGCAGCCTCAAGACGGATTTCGACCGGCTGGAGACCGTGGCCAAGCGCAAGCTCACCCCCGAGGAGCGCAGGCAGGTCCTGGACATGCGCATCAACAACGCCCTCTTCTTCCAGTTCTGCGAGAGGGAGAAGATCACCGCGACGGACGCCGAGCTCAACGCCCAGATCTCGAACATGCGTTCCCAGCTGGGGCCCTCCGCCACGGACGCGAACCTGGAGCAGGTCCTCCGGTCCCGGGGGATAACCCTGGACCTCAAGGTCTGGGCCCGCCAGCAGGTACTCCTGCAAAAATACATCCAGACGAAGCAGGCGGACCGCCTGAAGGCCATCGCCCAGCCGACGGCGGACGAGATCATCAAGGAATACGAGTTCAACAAGAAGGACTACTTCCTTCCGGAGATGGCCCGGGTGTCCATGATCTACGTGGATCTGAAGGACAAGGGCGCGGAGGACCGCAGGAAGGCCCTGGAGACCCTGAACGGCCTGTCTTCCCAGATCAAGGCGAATCCCGAGAAGTTCGGGGAGTTCGTGACCCGCGCCATGGCGGGAGGGATGCCCTACAAGGCCTCGTCCCAGTTCACCCTTCCCAAGACCGCGGACGCGGTCCGCGCCTTCGGCCAGAAGTTCACGGACGCGGCCTTCACCGTCAAGCCCGGCCGCGTCAGCGACCCGATCGAGAGCGCCGGCGTCCAGCTGACAGGGTACGCCATCCTCCGGGTGGAGGAGCAGAGCCCCGAGAAATTCCTAGGTCTGGCGGACCTGATCCCGGGCCAGAACCGGACGGTCCAGCAGCTCATCCAGTACAAGCTGGGCATGGAACGGCTCCAGAACACCCTGGACCAGATCGAGAACGACCTGCTCAAGCAGCTGAGATCCGAGGCGACCATCAAGATCGTCGACGAAAAGCTGGAGTTCTAGGCATGGCGTCCCGCAGGAAGGGGAGGATCCTCGCCTTCCAGGCGCTCTACGCGTGGGAGGCTTCCAGGCAGCCCCTGGAGGACCTGTTGTCCTACGAGTGGGTGGAGGAAACCAAGCGGGAAGCCCTGGAGGACGAGCTCCGGGCCTTCGCGGGTCTCCTGATCTCGGGCACGATCGAAAACCTCGAGGCCGTCGACGCCTGCATTCAACGGCATCTGGAGCACTGGACCCTGGAGCGGCTCAAGAAGGTGGATCTCGCGGTGCTCCGGCTTTCCGCGTATTCCTTGATGTACCAGAAGGACATACCCGCGCAGATCACGATCGACGAAGCCATCGAGATCGTGAAGGAATACGGATCCGAGGATTCCTACAAATTCGTGAACGGGGTACTGGATGCCATCTGGAAAGCGGAGTCCAAGGCTTCCTGAACTCCCTCGGGCGGCGCTCAGGACCCTGGCGCCGCTTCCGGCCCTGGCGGCCCTGGCCGCCCTGCTGGGTTCCTGCTATCCCGGTGCCGGATTCGAACGGACCCTCCGTCGCCTGGACGCCGGGGATCACGACGCGGCCCGGGCTTCCCGGCTGCTGGACGCGGGAGCCCGGCGGGCGCGGAGCTCCTCGGACTGGCTGCGCCTCCTGTCCCGGGCCTTCCTCGTCTCGGAACGCACGGGAAATCCTTCCTTGGCCGCCCTGACAGCGGACAGGGCCCGGAAGGCCTATCCCACCTACGAGGACATCGCCCTGGCGGCCTGCCGGGCGTATATCGACGCGGGCCGCCCCGGGGCCGCGCTGTCCCTCTTTCCGGCTCCCCTGGATCCCGCGCTCCGGCCGTCCTGGTTCGCCGAGGCCTTCCTGGAGGAGTACCGCCGTTCCGGCCGGACTTCCGCCTCGGCGGACGAGGACGTCCTCCTTCGGATCGCAGAGGCTTCGGGCAGGGGGGAGCCCGCCGTGAACGCCGCCCTCCTCCGGATGCGCGCGGGAGACCGGGAAGGCGCTGCCTGGTTCCTCCGCAGGGGTATCGAACTCGGCGCCGCCCCGGATCCGGACCTGGCCTGGGACGCCGGCGTCCTGTCCTCGATCCTGTCGGATCCCGAGAGGGCGTTAGGGGGCCGGGACCTGGAGCGCCGCGCGGACGCGGCCCTGCTCCTGGGAGAGCGGGACTGGGCCCGGGAATACCTGACGGAGCTGGTCCTGGCGGACCCGGCCTATTCCTGGAAGGCCTACGCTTCCCTCGCGGCCCTGGAGGACGACCTCGAACGGGCCGACTACTGGTACGACCGCATGGCCTCGGAGTTTCCCTCCGATCCCGAGGCATTCCGAGCCCGGGCCGCCCACCTGGCCCGGACGGGACGGGAGGGTCGGGCCCTGGAGGGACTGGAATCCGAGCCGGGGGGGAGGTCGGATCCCCGGACCGCCGTCCTCGCCGCGGAGATCGGCTTCCGGATCAAGCCCGGGGAGCCCCGGGCGGCGAAGGCGATCGAACTGGCCAACACCTTCCCGGCGGAGCCCTACGTTCAGACCTGGGCCCTGGGTACCCTCGCGGCCGCGGAACGGTTCGCGGAAGCCGCCGAGGGGTATCGCCAGGTGAAATCCCGGGGCATGGACCTGGGCCGACCCTGGTACCTGGAAGCTCTGTCCCTCATACTGGAAGGCCGCTCCGCCGAGGCCGCCCAGCTCATCGAGCGGGACGGCCCGGCCGAGGCCGGTCCGGAGGCCCCCTTCGCCCTGGGGGTGCTCTATTCCGAGTCCGGCGACCATGCCCGGGCGGCGGAGCGGTTTCGGATAGCCGCGTCCGCGGCCAGGGACGCGGAGACCCGGGCGAGGGCGCTGACCGAGGCCGGGAAAGAATACGCGGCCCTGGGGGAAAGGCGGAACGCCCGGGACGCCTGGGCCGCCGCCCTGGCCGTCAAGCCGGATCACGCGGAAGCCCTGAGGCTCCTGGGCTCCCGATAGTCGCGTTGGGAAAGAGGTTTTCATGCTGAAGCTCAAGAACGAGGAACAGATTCGGGGGATCCGGGAATCCTGCCGCCTCCTTTCCGGTTTATTCGCGGAGCTCCGTCCCCTGGTCCGGGAAGGGGTCTCGACACGGGACCTGGACGAATATACCCGGACCTTCATCCTGAAGGCCGGGGGGCGCCCCGCCTTCCTGGGATACAACGGGTATCCCGCCTCCCTGTGCGTGTCCGTCAACGAGGAGGTCATCCACGGAATCCCCGGGCCGAGGAAGGTCAAGAGCGGCGACATCGTGGGGCTGGACTGCGGGATCGACCTCGGGGGGTATTTTTCGGACGCCGCCATCACGGTTCCCGTGGGCAAGGTGAGCGCGGAGATCGAAGCCCTTCTCCGGACGACCCGGGAATGCCTGGAAAAGGCCCTGGCCGCGATCCGGGTGGGGGGACGCATCCACGACATCTCCCGGGCGGTCTACGGTCACGCCCGAAGCCGGGGCTACGGCATCGTCCGGCAGTGGTGCGGCCACGGGGTGGGGTTCTCCCCCCATGAGGATCCCCAGGTGCCCAATTACGTCGGCGCGGGGCCGAATCCCCGGATCGTCCCCGGCATGGTCCTGGCCATAGAGCCCATGATCAACCTGGGCGGCGACGACGTGGAGACCCTGGATGACGACTGGACCGTGGTCACCGCGGACGGGAAGCCCTCGGCCCATTTCGAGCATACCGTGGCCATCCTTCCGGAGGGACCCGAGGTCCTGACGTCCTGGTAGGGGAGCTCCCTGTAACCATTCCGGCCGCTTGTTAGTATATTGTATCGAACGCGGACGAGTCGCTCGCAAGGAGTATGCCATGTCGCTTCGAGACAAGTTGAGCTCCAAGAATTTCTTTCTCGTCAACCTTGTTTTATTGGGTATCCTGATAGGTTTTTCCGCGGCCTTCGTATCCTTGACCTCCACGGCCCGATCCCGGGCCCCGGCGGTGGTGTACGCGGAAGGCCCCGGATCCGGAACGGTGACCGAGGACGCCGCCCTGTCCTACGCGGAATCCCTCCAGACGGCCTTCAACCGGGTGGCGGAAGCCGTCCTCCCCTCGGTGGTGGAGCTCTCCGTGGTGGAGACCAGGACCTCCCAGGCTCCCGGTCCGGAACAGTTCCCCTGGAGATTCTTCTTCGGGCCCCAGGAGGACGGCCAAAACCCCCAGGCTCCCCGGGAGTACCGGGAGCAGGGCCTCGGGTCCGGCATCCTGGTGCGCAAGGACGGCAAGACCGTCTATGTCCTGACCAACGCCCACGTCGCGGGGAACGCCACGGAGATAACCGTGAAACTCTACGACGAACGGGAGTTCAAGGGCGAGCTGGTCGGCAAGGATGAACGTAAGGACATGGCGGTGGTGAAGTTCACCGTGGACAACCCGGACAGCATCCGGATCGCCCGGCTCGGGGATTCCGACAAACTCAAGGTCGGGGACTGGGCCATCGCCATCGGCAGCCCCTTCGGGCTCTTCTCCTCCGTGACCGCGGGCATCGTGAGCGCCCTGAACCGGTCCGGAGGCCCGGACGGCAACATCAGCGACTTCATCCAGACCGACGCGGCCATCAACCGGGGCAACTCCGGAGGGGCCCTTGTGAACATCCGGGGCGAGGTCGTCGGGGTCAACACCTGGATCGCATCCCCGAGCGGCGGGAACATCGGCCTGGGATTCTCCCTGCCCATCAACAACCTGCGCAAGGGGATGGAGGACATCATCGGCCGGGGCAAGGTCGAGTACGGCTGGCTCGGGGTCCTGCTCCGGGAGGCGGACAAGGCCACCGCCCGGGAGATGGGCCTGGAGGGCCGCAAGGGGGCCTTCATCAGCAACCTCTACCTGGGGAGTCCCGCCGAGAAGGGAGGAATCCAGCCCGGGGACTTCGTGGTTTCCTTGAACGGCCGTCCCGTCGCGTCGGTGGATCAGCTGGTCCGCCAGGTCGGAGACCTGCCGGTCGGCAGGAAGGCCGAGTTCGGAATAATCCGGGAGGGGAAGAGCCGGACCGTTTCGGTCACCATCGAAGCCCGCCAGGACGGAGCCGTGTCGGACAACTCCAAGCTATTCCCGGGTCTCGAGGTCGTCTCCCTGGAAGCCGAGGGCATCCCCGAGGGCCGGGTGCCCAAGGGGACCTCGGGGGTGTACCTGTCCAACGTGATCGCCCGGACCCCGGCGGACACCATCGGAATGAAGCCCGGGGATATCGTGCAGGATGTCAACGAGAGGAAGGTGCGCAACGCGGCGGAGTTCTACAAGGCCCTGAACGAGCCCAAGGATTCCAAGATCCAGTTCAACTTCCTTCGGGAGGGACAGACCCTGTCTTCCCTTGCCTACATTCGCAAGTAAGGCTAGAATTGGGGCCGTCCCGGACTTCCGGGGCGGCCTTTCCTTTTAAGGCCGCGGGAATTCCGGAGCCAGGCGGAGGATCGGACGGATCCGAGCCATCGATCCGAGAAAGGACGGCCCATGCGCAAGGAATTCCTGCCCTACGATACGGTCCGAAACAACGCTCTCAAACTGGCGCACCGCATCCATTCGGACGGATTCGTCCCGGACATCATCTACGTTTCCCTCCGGGGCGGGGCGTACCTCGGAAACGTGATCTCCGAATACTTCAAGATCGTCCGCAAGTCCGACCGGCCGGTGTTCTACGCCGCCGTCGTCGCGCATTCGTACACGGACGTCCAGGCCCACGAGCAGGTCCGTATCGACGGCTGGACCTACAGTCCCGAGTACCTCCGCCACGGGGACCGGGTCCTCCTGGTGGACGACATCTACGATTCCGGCCGCACGATCAACCACCTCGTGGAGATCCTCTTGGAGAAGGGGATACCCCGGACGGACATCAAGGTCGCGGTCCACGACTACAAGGCCGCCAAGTACCGCAAGGAGGAGCTCCCCATCCGGCCGGACTACTACTGCCGCAAGATCGAGGTGGATTCCCCGGAGAACGAGGTCTGGATCCACTACATGAGCCACGAACTGGTTGGCCTTTCCGAGGAGGAACTGCAGACCCACTACTATCCCGAGGATCCGGAGCTCAAGGACATACTCAAGGTCCTCAAGAAGTAGCATGCGCTTCCGAGCCGTTCCGTTCCTGATCCTCGCGCTATCGGCGGCGCACGGGCCCGCCCAGGACGGGAACCTCGCGTGGATGCCCCCGCCGGGAAGGTATTCCTCCGCCCGGGTCAGCCCCGCGCTCCCGCCGGGGACGTCCGGGGAGTACCGGTTCCTGGAGAACGGGGACGGGATATGGCGCCCCCTCGAGGGACCCCTGGAACTGACGGCCTTCCCGCGGGAGGAGCGCTCCTACGTCCTGGAGGTTCGAGGCTCGAAGGGGACCGAGCGGTTCGAGGGCCGGGCCCGGTACGTGATCGACCGCTTCCCCCCGCCCGCTCCCGTGGTCTCGCCCGCTCCCGGCTCCTATGAGGGAAGGCCGGAGATCCGGCTCTCCTCGGAGCCGGATGCCCAGATCTACTACTCCCTGGAAGCCCTGGACCGGCCGTCCCCGGGATTCCGGCCCTACGACTCCGACCGTCCGCCCGTCCTGGACCGTCCCCGGGACGGAACCCGCGCGTGGACGTTGTCGGCGTACGCGGTGGACAGGGCCGGAAATCCCGGTCCCATAAGCACGGCCCGGTACGTCGTGGAACCGTCGCCCACCGGACCTAGGCCGGGCGATTCCGGGAAAGCCGCGGAATCCGCCCTGGGAACCGGATCGGACCTGGAATACCGGGTGGAGCGCAAATCCCCGGGGACCGCGATCGTCTACTTTCCCTCGCCGGAGGGCGGCAGGATCCTGGCGGCGGTGAATCCCCGGGACCCCTCGGACCCGAGATACTATGCCGAGCTCCCCGCCGGGGGCCGGGAAGCCCTCCTGGAAGTCTCCGCGCCCGCCGGTTGGATCGGCCCCCTCCTCATCCGGTACGCCCGGTGGGCGGACGGAAAGCCCGCCCTTGCCCCGGGAGGGGTGGAGATCCGCTTCGCCTTCGAGGATCCCGGAAAGCCCCCGCCGGCTCCCGCCGAACCGGTCGTCCTGTATCCGCCCGGCACCCGCACGGTCCTCTTGTCCTGGGAACCGTCCCCCTTCCGGATCGAAGTGGCCGTCGGACCCGGACCCTTCACCCCGTATTCTCTCCCGATCTCCGTGCCCGTACCCGAGGACTCCCGGGGCGTGGAGATTCGGTACCGGGCCGTGGGGCCTTCCGGGGGCAGTTCCGAGGTTCGAACCCTGGCCCTGGCTCCCTCGACCCAGCCGATCCTGCCGGAAATCTCGGGCCTGCCGACGACGGTCCGCACGAACGAAGCGGTCCGGCCGCGGGCCGCCCCGGGCACCTTCATCCGGTACGAGGCATCCGTCGAGGGGTTCCCCCCCGCCGTGACCACAGCCTCCCCCCTCCTGGACGAGGGGGTCTCCTTCTCCGGGGAGCCGGGAAAGGATGTCCGGTACTACCTGCGGTTCCGGGCCTTCTCGGACGCCTCCCCCGAGGCCCAGGGATCCGACGAGCGGTTCGCCGAATTCCTGATCGACCGGTCGCCCCCTCCCGCGCCGCGTCTGGCCGCCGGAAGCCTGGACGGGGACACCGAGGAGGATCGGATCGTGGCCTTCGAGCCCGGGGAGGGAACCATCCGGTTCGCCGCGGTGGAGAAGGGGAGCCCCGGGGACCCCGACTTCCGGGACTACTCCGGACCGGTGACCCTGGAGGGAAGCGGGGACCGGCCCCGGGCCTACGACGTGTACGCCTACGCGGTGGACGAGGCGGGGAATCGATCGGAGACCCTGGGGCCCGTGTCCGTGCGCATCGACCGGGCTTCGGTGTATGTGGCCCCCTGGGGCAGGGATTCGGACGGGGGCGGGCCCCGGAATCCCCTGGCCACGGTTTCCGCGGGGGTGGCCGCGGCGTCGAAGACCGGCCGGCGCTTCGTCCGGGTCATGGGGGATGTCCGTCTGGGAGGCCCGGTCCGGGTCGGGACGGAGGTCGAGATCCTGGGCGGCTGCGACGAGTCCTGGGAACCCGTGCCGGGACGGCGCAGCGGGGTCTCGGCCGAGGGATTCTCCGGACCCCTCTTCATCGTACAGGGCAGCGCTCTGGTCCTGCGGAACCTGACCATCGAGGCGGACAGGACGGGCGACTTCACTTTCGCGGAGTCCTCCGAGGGTTCCCTCTCCGTCGACAACCTGCGCATCCGGGTCCACGCGACGGGAGAGCTCGTCGTCTTCCGATCCCGGGATTCCTCCCTGGACGGCTCCGACTTGGAGGTGGAAATCTCCGGCGCCCTCTTCGCCCGGGTGGTCGAGGCCGCCGGAGGGGAGACCCGGATCCGGGGCCTCACGATACGGGCCGAGCGGTCCCTGGGATACCTCACGGCCTTCTCCTTCGCCGGGGGATCCGCGGAGATTTCCAGGACAAGATCCGAAAGCCGCACATCCGGAGGTTTCACCCTGGTCCGGGGGGTGGGAAGCCGATTCGAGTTGAGGGATTCGTACATCAACGCGCGGGGATCCGGTTACTGCGAGGCTTTCCGGCTGGAAGGTTCCCGGTCGGCCTTCTACGCGGTCTCGGCGGATCTGGATTGCGCCGGCCCCTTGACCTTCGCTTCCGTGGAGGGAGGAAGGATCGATGTGCTTCACTCCTCGGTCGCCCTGCGCGGAGGCTCCGTGGTCTTCCTGGATCTCAAGTCCGCCGCGTTCCGCCTCGGAAACTCGATACTCCAGGATGATTCGGGAGTCGGTATGCTTCTGAGGACGGATGAAGCCGTGCAGAGGGGGGCCGTGGTACGGAACGCCCTCTCGGGATTCCGTGCATACTTGGATGGGCCCGTTCCCGCCGCGACGGTGGATGCCCTGAACCGGATCGCAGCCCCGCCGGACGGTCAGAACTTCCAGGAAACCTTCCGAAGGTCCCAGGATCCGGGAAGTCTCGGACTGCCCCTCCTGCTTCCGGGTTCCGCAGGCTTCGGCGGAGCCTATCCCGTCATGATCCCGCCCGGAGACCCGGATCGCCCGGAGCCGGCGCGAAAGGACGTGGGGGCTGTCGAGGGCGCCCTATGATGCGCTTCCGGAAGGTCGGATGAAGGCTTTGACTCGAACCTGCCGTGTGCTGCTGGCCGCGGGGGTGTTTTTTTTGAGCTCTGTCCCCCGGGCCCTGCCGGAGGGCTTCGATTACCTGCCCGTCAAGGAAGCCCAGCGGGCGCGTCAGATCCAAGCCAAGCTGGACGCTTCCCTGGAAACCTGGATCGCCCTGGAGCGTCGCTACGAGGGCGAGGTTCAAACGGCCCGCCTCTCCGTATCCGGCATCGAGGACTCGAAAAAGGTGAGGGTTATCCTGGAAGCGGGGAAGAGCGGCGCTTGGACCGCGGGCACCGGATTAAGCCTGGCCCGTGCCCGGGGGGACGCCTTGGAGCAGGCCCGCCTCTTGGCATCCGTCCTGGAGCCGAGGCTCGACCGGCTCGGCCGGGAGGCTCTCGCGGACCTGTACCGGGAATCGCTGGGGAGGGCCCGCCGGGTCCCCGGATCGGTGTCGGATTACCTGGATTTCGCGGAGAAGGTGGCCGCCGTTGACGGCGCGGGGCAGCGATACGTCGTGCGAGCCCTGCTCCCCCTGGCTCCGGAGTCGGTCGGACTCCGGCTGGCACCGGACGACGGGCCTCCGGCCGCATATGCCGGTTCCCCGGAGCTGTCCGAGGAAGCCGTGCGAATCCGGCGGTTGCGCAAGGCATTGGAAGAATGCAGGCGGGCGGCGCCTGCCCTTGGGGTGCCCGAACTGCCGTGGTCGCAGGCGGACAGCGAGGCTGCGGAGAGTTTCGCCCGAGCTCTGTCCCTCCTGGAACCCGAATTCCGGGCGCATGTATTCGAAAGCGCTAAAATCCCGGGCTTGCGCCTGCTTCCGGCCTTCCTGGCGGGCCTTTCGCCGGAGGAGCGCGAAGGGTGGGCACGAAACCGGAACGTGTCCTTGCGGGCGGTGGACTTGTTGCTAGGCTGCGCGTCCGCCAGCCTTACATCCGCGCTCGAGGTCCCGGAAACGGCATCCGCGCAGGCGACGGTCTCCGCCGTGATCGCCCTCTCGGAGCTGGAGCGGGACCTGGCCAAGGGAACGTCCGGAATCGCCCTGCTTGCCCGCTTGAAGGATCCCGCCCTGCGGCGGCTCCTTCGGTCCGAATCCGCACCCCCGAGCGTCCGGAAGGCCGTTTCGGAGGCGAGGAACCGGCTGGCCGAGGGCCTGGAAACCGATCTGTCCAGGATTTCCCCGATAGCACGCCATCGGGTGGAGTTGGAGGAAGTCCCCGGCCTCGCGGGATACACGGCGATCCATGCCTTCTCATCGAGCCTCGAGGGTACGTGGAGTCCCTTGACGCCCGAATCCGTTCAATCCACCCTGGATCGATTCCTGTCCGGTTTCCGCGCCCCGATCGGAGGTTTCGTATCCGCGCTGGAAATCGGCTTGATCGCCGGATCGGCGAGCTCTGTCCCCGAAGATCCATCATCCCAGGGCGGCTTTGTCCCCCGGAAGATCATAGCTCAGCACCTGGCCTTGTCGGCCGAAGCTCTGTCCCCGTCGGCCTACGCGGCGCTGTGCGT
Source organism: Spirochaetota bacterium (assembly GCA_022703505.1). Taxonomy (GTDB): domain Bacteria; phylum Spirochaetota; class Spirochaetia; order Treponematales; family UBA12059; genus JAAYUR01. The sequence goes on from JAKLDN010000003.1 coordinate 137,999, forward strand.
ATATCTGCTGGAGGCCTTCCGTGAATCCGCCCGGAGCGCCGGCGTTCCCCCGGCCTTCCTGACTCCTCCCGCACTGGCCGGCCTCGCGGCGACCTGCGAAGCTCGATGCAGGGGGGTGGTGGAGGACTCTCAGGTGGCTCTGTCCCTCGAACAGGCCGGGGGACGGGATGGCCTGCTCGGGCTCTGGGAAGAGGCCGCGTTCAACCTGGAGTCCACAATTCGGGCCCTGGATGTCCATGCCGACAGGAAGGAGAGCCCATGAAGCCGGCTTTCCTTCTTCCGAGGTCGGTGGCCGCGGTCGTACGGAGCATCTTGGTCGCCTCGGCGGTACTGTCCCTTTCCTGCGGGGGTGCCGGGAATCGGATCAGCGGCGTCGGGGAGGCGGAGGCCTCGGTCGAGAGGCCGGGCGCCGCGGATTCCTCCGGCTGGTACCCATACCCGGGCCCGGTCCGCCTGGACGAACGCTCGGACGTGGCGCTCGAAGCCGGTCCAGGATTCTCGGATGTCCTGTCGATCGGCCCGGATCTCCTTGTCCGGGATAGTTTCGGACGACTTTCCCTGTACTCCGCGGAGCTTGGCCGCTTCCTCCCTTGGCGCGGACCGGACACCGAACGCGGGACAGCCGCGATCGTGGTCGCTATCGCGGCGGATTCCGCGAGAATCTACGTTTCCCAGGAAGACGGCTTTGTACACGCGTTTCCCGCGCCCTCGGGATCCGGTCCGGAAACCGAACCGGTCAAGCCTCTCTGGTCCGTACATCCGGGTATGGTCTCCGATTGGATCCTGGCCGTCCCCGAACGTCTCGTGTGCGCCGCTTCGGACGGAAAGATCGCCGTGCTCTCGGCTTCCGAGGGGACCGTCCAGGCCTTCCGGGATCTGGGCCTTCCCCTGGTGGGGAAGCCCGTCGCGGCGGGTTCCGTCCTGGCGGCGGCCCGGTCCGTCGGACTCGCAGCACTCGGCCTTCCGGACCTGGAATTCCTTTGGAGCGGGGACAGAGCTCCATCGAACCTGCCGGTCCTGCGAACGGTCCGTAACCTCCTGGCGTTTCAGGATCACGAGGGGATCTTGCGGATGCTGGATGCCCGAACGGGGACAGAGCTCTACAGCATCTCCGGCGTACAAGGATCGGCCCTCGCTTGTGACGGGGAACGTTGGTATGTCGCGGGGCCGGACGACAGCTTGGGCGCCTTCGGATTCTCGGACGGGACGCCCGTCTGGACCGCGGGGGCCGCGGCCGAACGTGTATCTCTCGGGGCGGGGATGACTCGATATCTTCCCAGGCTCGCGGTGGATTCCGAACGTGTCTACGTGGTTCATTCCGGCGGTTTAGAATCCTGGAATTCCAGGACCGGCGAATTGATCGAACGGAGCAAGGTGCCCGGTCCCGTGGATGGGCTTTTTATAGCCCCCGGCAGGTTGTTCTGCAGGATGCGGGATGGTACTCTCCGCGCCTACGGTCCAGAATCGACCCAAGCGGATCTTCTGGATCCCCAAGGCGCGATTCGGCCGGACCCGGCCGTGATCCAGCGGATCCTGAGCCAGCTCGAAAGATATGCCGAACCCCAGACGGCCGTCCGTCTGGCATGGCGGGTCTACGTTCCCGAGGCCGTTCCCTCGCCGGACAATCGGTTCACCGTGTTCCGATACGAGGTCGGGGAAGCCGGAAAGAAGACCTTTTCCCTGAGGCCCGACGGGCAGGATCGGATGCTCGTGGCGGTCTTTGACGCGACGGGCGAGGAGAGGCATGCCAACGTGGGCGAGCTCGGCGTGGACGCATCCTTCGAGTACTGGACCGAGGCCGGCACCTGGTACGTCGCGGTCGGAAACTTGAGGGGCCAGGTACCCGAGGCGCCCGTTTTTCTCGACATACGGTGATTCCTCCGGATTCGGGGGACAGAGCTCGATGTCGGATGGTTGACAGACCCGGCTACATCGCGAAAACTTCCTGTTATGAGGAGGCCCCCATGCCGCAGACGAAGGTGAGCGTTTTCGAGTACGCGATCCGTTCGGAGGAGGAAGGTGCCGCCTTCTATTCGAATGCGGCTCGCTCGCTTCCGGCCGGCCCCGAGAAGGATTTTCTTGCGGGCTTGGCCGTGGAGGAGTCCCGGCATGCGGAGGTCTTCCGTCAGCTGAGGGAAAAGGTCGCCAAGAAGGGCGTCGCGGAGCTGTTCGGCTCCGTGGAAGTGAGCGACTACCTGGACGCGGTGGTGCGGGGAGGTCTGTTCGAGTCCGCCCGCGGGGCGGTACCGGGCGGGGCGGCTCCGAAGACCGTGGAAGACGTCTATGCCATAGCCATTCGAGCGGAACGCAGTTCGATATTGCTCTACGGTGAACTCGCGGGACAGGCCACGGACAAGACCGCCCGCAAAATCTTCGAAGACTTGGTGCGGGAGGAGAAGAACCACCTCGTCCGGATCGTCGCCCTCCGGGCGGATCATGACACCCTGTTCGCCATCGAGCGGTTCGGATGCGTGTGCTGAGTTTCCCTTAAGTCTATCACGGATGCGGAATTCCGGGGGCCGGGCGGGTGGGCCGCTCGGTTTCCGGCGGAGCAGGGGGCCGGCCGGTCCACCTTAGTCCGAACGGTCCCTCGAGGTCCCCGCGTCCATCCTGGACAGGATCGCATCGGGGTCGGCGCAGAACTCCCCGCTCGACAGGATGACGCCTCCGCAGACCCCCCGGGAGGCGAAAAGGGACGCGTAGTGCTCGTCGGCCCCGTAGTCGGCCTGGGCGTCCTCGATATGGACGACGCCGAAGCCCCGGTCCGAAGCGTCCCGGGCGGTCGTATCTACGCACTGGCTGGTCGCCAGCCCCGCGAACACGATCGCCCTGGGGGCCGTTTCCCGGAGCCAGGAGACCAGTCCTCCGGAAGCGAATCCGCTGAAGGTGGTCTTGTCGAAAACGGCGTCCCCGGGTTCCGGGGCGGCCTCGGGCAGGATCTCCGAGAGGGGATCCGAGGCTAGCGGATATAGATCCGGGAATCCCTCCGATCCCGCCAGGTCATGGGCCTGCCGGAAGATCCTGTGGAGGTCGGAACGATCCTCTGCCGTCCCGCAAAGCCTCAGGTAGGCCGTCGGCCAGCCGCGCCGCCCGAACTCCGCCTTGAGCCGCGACACGGCCGGAACCACGGATTCCCGGATGCGGCCCTCGATATACGCCAGGGTGCCGGGGGCGTGGAACTCGGTCCACGCGCGAAAGGAAGCCCTCGGATCTATGTAGTACCGTTGGAGGTCCACGACGAGGAGCGCGAAATCCGGTCGAGTCATCCGCGGTTAGATCACGGTTCCCGGGGGTATGATCGCGTTCTTGGGGATCACGATGACCCCGTCCACCACGTACCAGGCCTGGTATTCCCCGTCCTTCCGTTCCATGGCGTCGATGCCGATGCGGCAGTTCTCCCCGATCCGGGCGTTCTTGTCCACGATGGCGCCCTTGAGGATGCACCCGTGTCCGATGCCGATATTCGGGATTCCCTTCCGGGCATTCTCCGCCTTCTGGGCGTCGGACTCGTAGTAGTCCGCCCCCATGCAGATGGTCCCGTCCAGGTTGGCCCCGGTTTCGATGATGGTCCGGATTCCCACGATCGAGCGGGAAAGGCTGGCGTTGGTGATGATGCAGCCGTCGGCGGTCAGGGTGCGGTCCAGGGTGCAGTAGTTGATCTTGGAGGCCGGAAGATTGCGGCGATGGGTGAAGATCGGCTTCTGCTCCTCGTAGAAATTGAAAGGCGGATTGATCTCCGTCAGGTCGAGGTTCGCGTCGTAGAAGTTCCGGATCGTGCCGATGTCCTCCCAGTAGCCGTTGAAGATATAGGCGTTCACGGGATTCTCGGACAGCACCTTGGGGATCACCTCCTTGCCGAAATCCATGAGGTCGTTGTCCAGGCTGGATTCCATGAGGCTCGCGTCGAAGATGTAGATGCCCATGGATCCGAGGAAGTCCTTCCCTCCTGACCTTCGGTCCGCTATGAGTTCCTGGGGTATCCTGTAGTCCGAGATATCCTTCACGGGTCCCGGTTTCTCCTGGAACTCGACGATCCGGTGATTCTTGTCGACCTTCATGATGCCCAGGGCGGAGGCCGCTTCCCGGGTGACGGTGGTGCAGGCGATGGTGAGCCCGCAACCGGACTCCACGTGCTTCCGGAACATGTCGTCCAGATCCATGCGGTACAGCTGGTCGCCCGATACGATGAGGTAGTGGGTGGGATTCTGGGTTCGGAAATGGATGAAGTTCTTGCGCACCGCGTCCGCGGTTCCCTCGTACCACCCCGAGTGGGTGAGGGTCTGCTCGGCCGCCATGATCTCCACGAATCCCTCGGAGAAATCGTCGAACATGTAGGTCCGGGCCACGTGGAGGTGCAGGGAGGCGGAATTGAACTGCGTCAGCACGTAGATCTGCTTGAATCCCGCGTTGATGCAGTTGGAAATGGGGATGTCCACGATCCGGTATTTGCCTCCGAACGGCACGGCCGGCTTGGAGCGGTCCTTCGTGAGAGGATACAGCCGTGTTCCCTTCCCGCCTCCCAAAACGATGGACAATACCTTGGACACGATGGACTCCTTTCCATATTCAGATATCGTTACTACCGAACCCTTCGTATGGTAGTATAAATCATGAATCCCGATCCCGCCATCCGGGTATTCGAGAGAATTCTCGCGGATCCCGACATAGCTCCCTGCGTCGCCCGGGTCGAGAGGCTCCCCGAGGCCCCCGGTTCCTTCGCCCCCCTGCCTCCGGACCTCGACGGCCGCCTGGCGGGCGCCCTGGCTCGAAGGGGCATCGAGCGTCTGTATACGCACCAGCGCGCATCCTGGGACTTGGCGCGGGCCGGCCGGAACTTCGTCGTGGTGACCCCGACGGCCAGCGGCAAGACCCTCTGCTACAACCTCCCGGTCGTACAGGCCCTCCTGGAAGATCCCTCGGCGCGAGCCCTGTACCTGTTCCCGACCAAGGCCTTGTCCCAGGACCAGCAGGCCGAGTTGAACGAGGTAGCCCTGGGAGGCGACCTCCCCGTCAAGATCGCCACCTACGACGGGGACACCCCCAGTTCGGTGCGGGTATCGGCACGGGATACGGGCCGCATCGTCATCACCAATCCGGACATGCTCCATTCCGGCGTCCTGCCCAACCATGCCAAGTGGTCGCGGTTCTTCTCGGGCCTGCGCTACGTGGTGGTGGACGAGATGCACGGGTATCGGGGCATCTTCGGCAGCCACGTGGCCAACGTGATCCGGAGGCTCAAACGGATCGCGGCGTTTTACGGTTCGAAACCCTCGTTCATCCTCTGCTCCGCGACCATAGGGAACCCCGGGGCGCTCGCGGAACTTCTGGTCGAGGAGCCCGTCGAGACGGTCACCGAGAACGGCGCCCCTCGGGCGGAAAAGCTCGTGGTGTTCTACAATCCGCCTCTGGTGGATCCCGTACAGGGGATCCGGAAGAGCACGGCCACGGAATCCCAGAAGCTGGCCGTCAAGCTCCTCCGCGCCGGGGTCAAGACCATACTCTTCGCCCGGTCCCGGCTCCGGGTGGAGCTGATCGCCGGGTACATCAACCAGGAGCTCCGGAACCTCTATACCGACAATTCCGGGATCGTCGTGGAACCCTACCGGTCGGGGCTCCTGCCCACGGAGCGCAGGGCCATTGAACGGGGGCTTCGGGACGGTACCGTGCACGGGGTGGTCTCTACGAACGCCCTGGAGCTCGGGATCGATATAGGAGGGCTGGACGCCGCGATCATCGCGGGATTCCCCGGGAGCTTCGCCAGTTTCTGGCAGCAGTCCGGGCGGGCGGGGCGCAGGTCCGGCCTTTCCGCGGCCTTCTTCGTCGCCTCCTCCAGCCCCCTGGACCAGTACATCGTAGCCCACCCGGAATATTTCTTCGGGGCATCCCCGGAATCGGGACGCGTGGATCCCGCGAACCCCTACGTCTACATGGATCACGTGAAATGCGCCGCCTTCGAGCTTCCCTTCGGGGAGGGCGAGCCCTTCGGGCAGGACGTCGGGGAAGCCCTGGCCTACCTGGCCGAGGACGGCATCGTCCGCAAGGCCGGCGGTCGCTGGCACTGGTCCTCCTCGGGCTATCCCAGCGAAGAGATCTCCCTGCGCTCCGCGGCCTCGGACAACGTGGTGATCGTGGACGCCACGGAGGGAAGGAACCGGGTGATCGGCGAGATGGACCGGCCCAGCGCCAAGGAGCTCGTCTACGACGACGCCGTGTACATACACCGGGGGCGCCAGTATGTCGTCCTCAAGCTGGACCTGGAGAACCGCCTGTGCAAGGTGGAGGAACGGGAGGTCAACTACTACACGGACGCGGTCGTCAAGACGGACATCAAGGTGCTTTCCGAGGATGCCCGGGGCGAGTCGGCCGGCCACGGATGGGTCCTGTCGGACATCCTGGTCCGGTCGGAGGCGGAGAGGTTCAAGAAACTCCGATTCCATACCCACGAAAACGTGGGATACGGGGACATACATCTCCCTCCGGAGGAGATGCAGACCAGGGGCCTCGCCGTGCTCTTTCCGCCGGAGACCTCCGCGGGGACAGAGCTTGAAAAGAGGGACATCGCCTTCCGGGCGGCCGTGCTGTCCGGCATGTCCCACCTGATCCGCAGGATCGCCCCGGCTTTCTTGATGTGCGATCCCAGGGACATCGGGGCCGCCGAGCGGGCCCGGGATGACCATTTCGGGGTTCCCGCTTTGTACCTCTATGACCAATACCCGGGGGGGACGGGGCTCGCGGAGGCGCTCCGGGAGCTGCTCCCGAAGGTGTTCCGGGCGGCCCTGGAGACGGTCGAGCTCTGTCCCTGCGGGGGCGGCTGCCCTTCCTGCATCGGGGTGGACTTTTCGGACGGACGGACAGCCCTGGACGGACGGGAAGTCAAGACCGGGGTCGAACGGCTCCTGGCGGCGTCCGCCTAGGAAATGGCAGGAACCCTGAGATCCCGGCTCGCCCGGGCGCGGGAGCTCGCCCAGGCGGCCCGGGAACCTTGGGCGGACGAGAGGAAGGAGGTCTCCGGCCCGACGGGGGCGTCACTCTCCGCACAACTCTCCGGTTGGAGTCAATTTGCACCCTTCGTCCTGACCCGTACGATTCGTCGCGGCAATCCGCTCCCGGAAACCCTCGACCTTCGGCCGTATCTATCAAGGGCGGCGATACGCGTCCCGGACGATAACGAGCCGGGCCGCTTGGCGACCACTCCGGAGTCCTGCCGCATCCCGGCGGGCCGCCTGCTTTTCCTGGACCTCGAGACCACGGGCCTATCCGGAGGGGCGGGAACGATCGCCTTCCTGGCGGGGCTCGGGAGGGTCGTCCCCGGAGGAGAGGCCGAAGGCTTCGAGATCCGCCAGTACCTGCTCATCGACTACCCCGGCGAGGACGCCTTCCTGGATGCCCTATTGGGCGCACTCGTCTCGGAAACGGTGCTGGCCTCGTATAACGGTCGTTCCTTCGACGAGCCCCTTCTTCGCACCCGCTGCATCCTGAACCGCAAGCACTGGCCTCCGCATCCCCATGCGGATTTTCTTCCGGCGGCTCGGAGACTCTGGCGGAAGCGGTTCCCGGACTGCTCCCTCGGGACCCTGGAAGCCCTGATGCTGAAGAGGCAGCGTTCCCTGGACGTTCCCGGCGCCCGCATCCCGGAAATCTGGTTTGAATACGCGAAACGGGGATCCCATCCCTTGATGGAAGCCGTTCTGGAGCACAACGCCGCCGACGTGGAGTCCCTGGCGGCGATTGCAGCGGAATGCGCCCGGACGTACGCGAATCCCGTAGATGCCCGGGATTGCGACCGAACGGCCCTGGGGACTCTCTGGCTAAAACTCCAGCCGGATACGGGCCGAGCCGTGCTCGAGCGGGCCTTCGAAGAAGGGGAAGAACGAGCGGGATGGATGTTGTTGCGACACTATCGCAGGAACGGGGTTTGGGCGGAGTACCGCCGAGTTCTTTCAGCTCTGTCCCCGGGTTGGGATTCCTGGATCGAACGAGCCAAGGATGCCGAGCACAGGCTCGGCGACCCTCGGGCCGCCCTGCAGGCCGCCCGGAGCGCCCGGGTTTTCGCCGCGGATACGGAGCTCAGGGAACACCTTGAGCTCCGTATCCGGAGACTGACACGAAAGACGGCCGCTATACGGCAGCGGGAAGATCGTACAAGCCGCCCGCGTTGACCACATCGGGATACCCCGATGCCTTGAGGATGCGCGCGGCATAGGCGCTCCGGGCGCCCGAAGCGCAGTACACGATCACGCTCCTGTCCTTGGGGATCTCGGAGAGGCGGTACGGGAGTTCGTTGACGGGTATGCAAATCGCGTTGGGGTAGTGCTCGTCGTCGAATTCCTCGAGGGTCCGTACGTCGAGAATGAAGGCACCCGACGCGATCTTGTCTTGAACGATGTTGGCCATGGTCATCTCCTTTTCTGCGTTTCTCGTTTGTCGTTCATTCGGCCCACCGGAGCCCCGGTTGGAGGGACAGAGCTGCCATTCCTCCGGAAATGTTCCAAACCCGCTCGAATCCCCGCTGTCTAAGTTGCCGAAGGGCTATGTGGCTCTCGAACCCGGCCTTGGACAGCAACAGTATGTCCCGGTCCTTGGGAAGTTCATCCAGCCTGTCGCGGAGTTCGTCCACGGGAAGGTGCAGGGAAGCCTGGACGGAACCCTTCGCGTATTCCCCGTACGTACGCACATCCACCAATAAAACCTCTCCCTGGCCCAGAGCATCCGCGGCCTGCCGGGCGGACCGTGCGGGCGAGTACCCGGACAGGTCGTTCTGGGCGGCGTAGGCGGCCATGTTGATAGGGTCGTTGGCAGAGTTGTAGGGGGGGGCATAGGCAAGATCCAGTTCGGCCAAATCGTCCACGGTCAGCCCGCCCGCCAGGGCCGTCGCCAGGGCGTCGATGCGCTTGTCCGCCCCTTCCCGTCCGTAGGCCTGGCCGCCCAGAAGCCGACCGTCGGCACGGTCGAAGACTAACTTCAGGAAGAGGTCCTCGTAGCCGGGGTAGTAGGTGACGTGGTGGGCCTTGGACACCGTCGAGGTGCCGACATCAAACCCCGCGGCGGACGCTGCCTTTTCGGACAAGCCCGTCATGGCGAAGGTCTCCTCCATGGACTTGAAGACGCTGGACCCGAGGGCGCCGCGATAGGTCAGGGAACCCCCCAGGGCGTTCGTAGCGGCGATACGGCCTTGCCGGTTGGCGGGACCCGCCAGGGGGATCCTCACGCGCCGGCCGCCGACCCGGTGGGCGATTTCAACCATATCCCCGGCGGCCCAGATGTGGGGATCGCCGGTTCGGAGCCCCTCGTCCACGGATACCCCGCCGGAGGAACCGATTTCCAGTCCCGCGGCTTTGGCCAGCTCCGTATTCGGCCGGACCCCCGCGGATACCAGGACGATTCCTGCCGGGACTTCCGATCCATCATCCAGAAGGACCGTCCTCGAGGAAACATCCACGGACCGGACGGAACGCCCCGTGAAGACCCGGGCACCCGCAGCCTCGTAGGATCTCCGGATCAACATTCCAAACTCGGGGTCCGCCGGGGGCATCAGGGTCTCGGTCAATTCGACGATGGAAGTAGCCAGTCCGCGTTTCAAGAAGGCTTCCGCGGCTTCGAGGCCGATGAATCCTCCGCCGATGACGACTGCGCTGGAAGGCTTTTCGGTCTCTACAAACTTGTGGACCGCGTCCATGTCGGGAATCGTCCAGAGTTTGAATACGTTCGGGGAGTCAAGCCCACGGATGGACGGGAAGACCGGCGTACCACCCTGAGCCAGGATGAGGGAGTCGTACGTAAGGTCCGACTCCCCCTCGGGGCCTCGGACTCGGACCTTCCGGGCTGCTCGATCGAGGGACAGAGCTTCCGTTTCAAGCAAGACCGTGACTCGGTATCTCGAGAAAAAGCCCTCCGGGGTCTGCAGGATGAGGGCGGAGCGTTTTGGGATGTCCCGGGAGATGAAGTAAGGGAGCCCGCAGTTCGCGAAGGAGACGTACCGTCCCTTCTCCACGATTGTAATCTCGGCGGTTTCGTCCAGCCTCCGGGCTCGGGCCGCGGCGGTTGCTCCCGCGGCCACTCCTCCGATAATCAGGATTTTTTTGCCGTTTGTGATTTGCTCCATATTTGCCTCCGCCGTCGACTCTTATAATATATATAAAACAATATATAGTCAATAATGATTTCCATGGGAGCAGGAAACGCATTAGGATAGAACCATCTGGTTCTCCAAGGATGGCCTATGGATGCGAAGGGCGAAATGGAAAAACAGATCAGTTTCCTATATCGCGATACCGGGAAGGACCCGGAGGCGAAGGTATTGATCGATCAGGTGCTGGCGCGGCACAGGGACGGACTCCGGAATACAGACGCCCATCGCAAGGGATCGGAACCGACACTACTCTCGGAGGGAGATGTATTCCTCATAACGTATGGAAATACCCTGGAAGGGCGAACGGGTGAGGTTCCCCTGGCCGCGCTGAGGCGTTTCGCGGAAAGACGGCTCTCCGGCGTGATCTCCTATATTCACATCCTGCCCTTTTTCCCCTTCTCCTCGGATGACGGCTTCTCCGTGATGGATTACAGAGCGGTCGATCCGGATCTGGGGGGGTGGGAGGAGGTCGGCGCGCTGGGGAAGAACTTCCGGCTGGTCTTCGACCTCGTGATCAACCATGCGAGTTCTCAAGGGATTTGGTTCCAGGGGTTCCTGAAGGGGGATCCGAAGTATGAAGGATGGTTCCTCACTCGGCCGAAAGGATACGACGCATCACGGGTGGTGCGTCCACGTACCCATCCCCTCCTGACACCCTACGTTCGGACCGACGGCTCCAGGGTACATGTCTGGACGACCTTCAGCGAGGACCAGGTCGACCTGGATTTCTCCGATCCCGAGGTGCTCGCGGAAATGTTGGACGTTTTCCTGGACTATGTGGAAAAGGGTGCCCGGATCGTGCGACTGGATGCCATCGCCTACCTTTGGAAGGAGGATGGCCATCCCTGCCTCCATCACCCCCGGACCCACGCTGTGGTAAAACTCTTCCGGGCCGTCGTGGACGCCCTCGAATTGGACGTCCGCCTGCTCACGGAGACCAACGTGCCTCATCCGGAAAATGTCGCGTACTTCGGGTCCGGAGATGAAGCCCACCTTGTATACAATTTCGCCTTGCCCCCCCTGACCCTCCATGCCTTCGCAACCGGGGACGCAAGTCATCTTTCCGCCTGGGCTCAGGACCTCCGCGCTCCTTCCGGCTGCGCATTTCTTAATTTTCTCGCTTCCCATGACGGTATCGGACTTACACCCGCCCGGGGACTTGTGGACGAGGCGGCTTTCCGACAGACCTTGGACAAGGCGCTTAGGCGAGGATGCCTGATTTCCTACAAGGCGACACCGGATGGGCCGGTACCGTACGAGTTGAACGCTTCCTGGTTCGACGCGATAGCGGATCCCGATCTGCCGGAGGACCTGCGGATCCAGGCTCATCTAGCCAGCCATGCGATCGCTGCGTCCCTGGACGGCATGCCCGCAGTGTACATCCATAGCCTCCTGGGCACGCCGAATTGGGCTGAAGGCCCGGTTGTCCGGGGGTACAACAGGGCGATCAACCGTCGGGTTCTGGACTTGAATACCGTCGAGTCAACCTTCAAGGACCCCGGAAGCCGGCCTTCCCGGTGCCTGTCCGGCTTCCGCTCGCTGTACAGTTGCCGGGGCCGGGAACCGGCTCTGGCCCCGGGGGCGCCGTCCCGGGTACTATCCCGGGACGGCCCCGTGTTCTCCATCCTCAGGGGCGGGCCGGAGAAGCGTATCCTTTGCGCAGTAAATGTGAGCCCGCGACCCGCCCGGTTCGAAACCGGGACAAACCTAGGTCTTCCGGGAAGGCCCTACGACCCGATCACAGGAGAAGTAATTTCCTGGCCTTGCGGTTCAGCCTACCTTGATCTGCCACCCTATGGCGTGATCTGGCTTCCCTTGGATCCGCCTTGACAGACCTCGGGGTTTCCCGGTATTTTCTTGTGCGTATAACGAGTTGCGCCGGTCGTACGCCGAGCGTCCGAAGGGCGCGAGATGAACGGACGGCAACCATGTTTCCCGCGCGGCATAATCCGCGCACGACAATCGCGCCGGTCGTATAACGGCTATTACCCCAGCCTTCCAAGCTGGAGACGAGGGTTCGACTCCCTTTCGGCGCTATTCAAGAAGGCCCGCCTATGGCGGGCCTTCTTGTTTCCTGGACGGAAAGGAGTCGATCCGAAGAACCTCTGTGAGCTAGCGAGCGAGAGGCGCATGAACACCGAAAGTTTCTGTGGAAGCTTCAAGGGACAGAGCTTGATCGATGCAAGCGAAATTAAGAATCCCGGACGGATAAGAGGTATGAGAAAGCCACGGTTGCTAAAGGAAAGCGCCCTCTACCATGTCTCCGCTCGGGCAAACCGCAAGGAACACATCCTGGATGAGGAAGGCATGAAAGATGTGTTCCTTCAGGTTGTCCGGCGCGCTCGGAAGAGATACTGCTTCCGAATCGAGAATTTCTGCGTTATGGGCAATCATTACCACCTTATGATCCGTCCGGGGCCCCGGGAATCGTTGTCACGGATCATGCAGTGGATCATGAGCGTATTCGCGATGACCTATAACCGGGCACATGGGTATTCCGGGCATGTCTGGGGCGAACGCTTTTTTTCAAAGATCATAGAGGGGTTCCGCGAGTTCTTGGAGATCTTTCGCTATATTGATCGAAACCCGGTAAATGCGGGTCTGGTGCTCCATGACTGGGAATGGAAGCACGGCGGTCTATGGCATGATCGCCTGGGATACAGGCACGTTCTTGTCAAACCTCCCTGCGAGGCTCTGCTATGGGCGCCCCGGCATGAGCTGCTTCGGCTGCCCGATAGGAGTCCCTAGGGGAAAGGGAGTTTTGCACTTGAAAACTACACATATGTGTAGTATATCGTAAGAGTGGACTCCTTGCCGTCCGATCTCGACATTCGAATAGGTACCTCGGGATATGACTATCCGGAGTGGAGGGGAAGCTTTTATCCCCCGGGGCTTGCCCGCAAGGATTTTCTAGGGTTCTATAGCGAGCAGTTCGACACCCTTGAAATCAACTTCACGTATTATGGCCAGCCGCGAGCGGAGATCTTCGACCGAATGCTTGGACGCCTCCGGAGGCCTATCGATTTCGCGGTGAAGGCCTACCGGAACCTCACCCATGAACGGGATGCCCGCACGCTTCCCGCCACCGCCTGCGAGTTTCGGGCGGGAATCGATCCTCTGATCCGGGCCGGCCGGCTCGCGGCGGTCCTGCTTGAGTTTCCCTCGTCTTTCCATTATTCCGCCGGCGAACGGGTGTACCTCGCTCGCCTGCTGGACGAACTCGAGGGAATTCCGCTGGTTGTCGAGCTGCGTAATGCCGAGTGGTACAGCGCTCGGGTTATCGAGGCCTTGCGAGCACGGAATGTGGGCCTTTGCATCCTCGATGCCCCCCGCCTGCCGGGCCTTCCTCCTGTCTTGGACCTTGTCACGGCGGATCTCGCCTATGTCCGATTCCATGGGCGGAACGCCTTCGCCTGGTGGACGGGAGATGCGGGCACCCGCTACGAGTACTTTTACAGTCCGGAGGAATTATCCGCGTGGGCCCCTCGACTCGGTTCCCTCGGTTCCCAGGCCCGGAAGATTCGGGTCTACTTCAATAACCACAGGAGGGGGAACGCGGCCTCCAACGCCCGCGATTTCGCCTGCCTCGCAACCTCCTCCGGCCTTCTCTAGGGGGCCGCCATGGGTACGGGAACCGTCCTGCACGTCAATGTCATCGGGTTGATGGCCGCCCTGGAAGAAAACCTCGATTCGACCCTTCGGGGACGCCCTTTCGTGGTCGCGAACAGGGCGGCGCCTCGTGCCGTGGTTCTGGACCTTTCGAGGGAAGCACACCGAGAGGGGGTGCTGCGAGGCATGCTTCTTTCCCGGGCGGTCGCGATGCTGTCCGGTCTTATCGTGCGAGAACCCCGCACCGATATCTGTGCCCGGGCGAACGGCGAGCTCGACAGGATCTGTCGTTCCTATAGCCCCCAGGTGGAGATGGCGGGCAACGGGCACGTCTTCGCGGATCTGGCGGGAACGTCGGGGCTCAACGGCCCCCCGGAGGACGTATCCCAGAGGATCCGGAAGGATATCTTTTCCGCAACCGGGCTCCGTCCGGTTCTTGCCCTTGCGGGATCCAAGACCGTCAGCAAGGTGGCCACGCGAGTCCTTCGTCCTGCGGGATTCATAGCTCTGTCCCCCTGGGAGGAAAACCAGCTTATGCGCCATCAACCCGTCGAGTTCCTTCCGGGCGTGGGGGCCGCCCTTTCCCGGCGCCTGGACCTCCTGGGCATTGGAGAGATCGGAGACTTGGCTGGGCTGTCGGACGCGGAAGCCCGAGCCCTGGGTCCCCGGGGACCGGAGTTGACGGCTCGGGCTCGGGGCATGGACGCCGTCCCCGTGGATCCCGAGCCTCCGGAACGCCGTACGGAGAGGGGTGCGTTCATTTTCGAGCCGGATGTCGTGGATGCTGAACTCCTGAACCCGAGGGTAGACATGCTGGCATCGGAGCTTGCGTACTCCATCCGGAGAAAGGGGATGGGAGCGCGGAACATCAGGGTAGAGGTATGGTACGCTGACGGTCTCCGAAATGCCGCTACCGCTAGATCTCCCCGCGTTCTAGTCCGGGACGACGAGGTCATCCACGGGGTCCGGGACGCGCTTCGCCGGGCGCGAACCCGCCGTGTCCGGGTCCGCCGGATATCCATCGAGTTTTCCGGATTGGGCTCCGCCGGTCCCGAGCTCGATCTGTTCGAGCCCGAGGAAACCCGCCTGGCCCGCCTGCAGCCGGCTCTGGACAGGGTGCGGACCCGATACGGTTTTTCCGCCGTATCCCCGGCGATCATCCTGGCGGCCGGCCGGACCGGCACGAACGGAGGGGCCGTCGATCGCAGTTCTGTACCGATTTCCTCACTGGTTCTCTGTCAGGGGGTCCCGGGCGAAGCCGGGGATGATCTTCACGGTCTCGCCGTCGGTTAAGTACAGGCAATGTTCACTCCCTTGCTGGTTTCATCCTGTTATTCCTTTCACTACGGCGTGATGTTCCCCCGGGATCTTGTGCGAGAGGCCCGTAACCTCGGGTACCGGGCTCTGGCCCTGACGGATCGGAACGGAGTATACGGGGTCCCGGCGTTCTTGGAGGCCTGCGCGGAAGGTCCTCGAGTCCAGCGAGGGACAGAGCTCGACGGCCATGCGGAGATTTCCCCGATCCTGGGGACAGAGCTTGTGGAAGGGCATGTCCGGACGCTCCTGATCGCTCGGACACGTTCCGGTTGGTCCCGGATATGCCGAATCCTCACGAACAGGGCTTCAGGTGATTTCGATCTGGCTGCGGCGATTCGAACGGAGGTTGAGCTCTGTCCCTGTATTCTAGGCAAAGGCCCTCCTCCGGATCTCCTGATAGCGACCGACGACATGAGTTTGCTCGAGGCAGCCCGAGGACGGGCTTATGCCCTTCTTGCCCCGCCGGTCAGCCGGGCTGTCAAGGGGGCACGTCTCTCCTGGAGGTCTCTTTCCGGGACAGGCGCCCCCCTCCTTGCGACGGGAGAAGTACGGTTCCTGCGCCCGTCGGATAGGGAAGTCCAGAGGCTTCTCGTGGCGATAGGAAGCGGCAGGACAACATTCGAGGTCCAGGAAGGGGAGCTTTCGGCCCCGGGCACAATCCTCTCGTCTCCGCTCGACGCAATCCGGCCCTACCAGAGCGTGCCGGAGGCTATACGGACAAATGAAGCCGTAGTGGAGTCGATCGAGCTATGCTCGCTCTTCGACGGGTATGTCTTTCCCGAATACAAGTCCTGCGATGGGGACAGAGCTTCGGCGGTATTGCGATCCTTGGTCTATCAAGGCGCGGCGAAGCGATACGGGGATATCGACGGCATCGTCCGATCTCGGCTGGACTACGAGCTGGGGATCATCGAATCCAAGGGATTTTCCGCCTATTTCCTGATCGTGCGGGACATAGTCCGGAAGAGCTCCCGGACCTGCGGGCGCGGCAGCGCCGCCGCCAGCGTGGTTTCCTACGCTCTGGGAATCACGGATATCGATCCCCTGGCCCACGGCCTCTATTTCGAGCGCTTCCTGAACCCCGGCCGGAAAGACCCGCCGGACATCGACGTGGACTTCGCCTGGGACGAAAGGGACGCGATCCTGGAATCCGTGATCCGGGAGTACGGCGAGGACCGCGCCGCCCGGGTCTCGAACCACGTCTGTTTTCAGGCCCGTTCCGCCCTCCGGGAGACGGCACGGGCATTCGGGATGCCGGACGGCGAGATAGGAGCCGTGGAGCGGGCCCTTTACCTGGACCGGGGTCGTACCCTGGCCGAGGCGGATCCGGTCTGGAAGGAGATCCTGGAACTGGCCCCGCGGATCGCGGGCTTTCCCCGCCACCTGGGGGTTCATTCCGGCGGTCTGGTTCTGGTACCGGGCAGGCTTTCGGATCTTGTCCCCGTGGTTCCCAGCGGTTCCGGCATCCGGGTCACGGCCTGGGATAAGGAAGGCGTGGAAGCGGCCGGTTTGGTCAAGATAGACCTTCTCGGCAACCGAAGCCTGGCCGTGGTTCGGGACGCCCTGGCCAACCTGGCGGAAAACGGCACACCGATCGCCGAAGAGGACTGGAATCCTCTTTCGGACGCGGATACCATCGATCTCCTGTCCCGCGGCGACACCCTGGGGGTGTTCTACGTGGAAAGTCCGGCCATGCGGCTCCTCCAGAAGAAGACGGGCAAGGGCGATTTCGAGCACCTCGTCATCCACTCGTCGATCATCCGACCCGCGGCCAACCGTTACATCAACGAATACATCGACCGGCTTAACGGCAAGACCTACGAGCCGCTTCATCCCTTGCTGGACGACCAGCTTGCAGAGACCTACGGCATCCTCTGCTATCAGGAGGACGTGAGCAAGGCGGCGGTGGCCCTGGCGGGATTCACTCCGGCCGAGGCGGACGGAATCCGCAAGGTCTTGTCCAAGAAGGATGTCCGGACTCGATTAGCGGCATACCGGGCTCAGTTCATGTCCGGCTCCCGGGCCCGCGGCGTGGACGACAAGACGATCGTCGCGGTTTGGGAGATGATCGAGTCCTTCGCGGGGTACTCGTTCGTGAAAGCCCACTCCGCGAGCTACGCGAAGCTGTCGTTCCGCTCCGCGTATCTGCGTGCTCACCACGGTGCGGAGTTCATGGCCGCCGTCCTGTCCAACAAAGGAGGCTTCTACTCGACCCTGGCCTATACCAGCGAGGCGAGGCGGATGGGGTTGCGCATTCTGGCTCCCGACGTGAACGAGAGCGAAATCCGCTGTCGGGGCCGGGACGGGACTATACGTTTCGGATTGGGAATGATCTCGAGTCTCGGCTCGGAGACGGCCGCCGGCATCGTGGCGGAACGGAAGAGCAACGGGCCGTATCGAAGCGTGGACGACCTGGGTTGCCGCGTGTCGATCGATCGCACCGAAGCCGAAGCCCTTGCAGGATCGGGAGCCTTGGACTTCCTGGACGAGGGACAGAGCTGTTCGCAGAAGCTGCTCCGTCTGCTCTCCCGGGCCGCGGCGAGAGAAGAACCTTGTTCCCGGGGGACGGAGCTCTTCGGTGAACCCACCCCGGGGACAGAGCTCAACTACCGGCGAGGGCACGTCCCAATGCCCGAGCACAAGCGGCTCGAAGCCCAGATGCGATATCTCGGAACCACCCTTGACGTCCACCCGCTTACGCTTTGCTCCCAGGCACTCAAGCGTTCCCGGACTCTTGGAAAGGATCTGCCGGATTTGGCGGGCCGACGGGTTGAACTCGCGGGCTGGCCGATAACGGCCAAGCCTGTGCTGACCTCCGCCGACGAGCCCATGGAATTCGTATCCTTCGAAGATGAGACGTCCCTGTATGAAGCCGTGCTGTTCCCGGATGCATATCTGCGCTACCGATTCCTCCTCCACGACGGCAAGCCGCTTTGGGTCCGGGGCCGCGTACAGGAGGACCGGGGGGCGACGGTGCTTTCCGTGGAAAGCCTCGCGGCTATGGAATGCTCTGTCCCTCGGGGGGTGGGTCGCTTCTCTGTCCCCTGAGCTCCCCGAAGGAGCATATCCAAGCTCTGTCCCTGGTTGTTGTAAAAAACCAGGCTCTGTCCCCAGGTTGCTCGAGCTCTGTCCCCGCATTTCTGATATCATGAACGTCTGGAGGTCTCATGAAAGCCTGGTACGAAGCCCTGTTCGAGAACTACGGCCGGAAGTACGATGCCGAGAACTTCACCCGGGGGACTTCGGGGGAATGCGACTTCATCGAGAAGGAGCTGGGGAGCGACCGCTCGAAGCGCATCCTGGACATCGGATGCGGGACGGGCCGCCATACCTTGGAACTGACCGCCCGGGGCTACGCGGTCATAGGGGTCGACCTGTCCGAGTCCCAGCTGGAGCGGGCCCGGGATAAGGCCCGGGAGCGGGGCCTGTCCGTGGAGTTCCGGCGGGAGGACGCCCGGAACCTTCCCTTCGAGGCCGAGTTCGACGCGGCCATCATGCTCTGCGAGGGGGCCTTCCCCCTCATGGAGACGGACGAGATGAACTTCGAGATCCTCCGCGGAGCCGCCCGGGCCCTGAAACCCGGCGGCATCCTCATCTTCACGACCTTGAACGGACTTTTTCCGCTCGTCCACTCGGTGGAGGTGTTCTGCTCGTCCAATTCCGAGCCCGGCAACGCCGTCTACCGGAACAATACCTTCGACCTCATGACCTTCCGGGACCACAACGTGACCGAGGTGGTGGACGATCTCGGCAATACCAAGACCCTGGAGTGCGACGAGCGGTACTACGTCCCCAGCGAGATCACCTGGCTCCTCAAGACTGCGGGATTCACGGACATCGGGATCTTCGGGGCGCACCTGGGGGCTTTTTCCCGGGACCACCGGTTGACGACGGAGGACTTCGAAATGTTGGTCACGGCCCGAAAGGCCCCGTGACCCGGAGGTGTTGAATGGAATATCGATACCTGGGGCGTTCGGGGCTACGAGTTTCCCCTCTTTGGCTGGGCACCTGGAACTTCGGGGATCCGACCCCCGAGGCCGAGGCGATCCGCATGATCCACCGCGCCCTGGACGCGGGCATCACCTGCATCGACACCGCGGACTCCTACGCGGCGGGGGAAAGCGAGCGGATCCTGGGCCGGGCCCTGGGGGGAGGGCTCCGGGACAAGGTCGTCCTGGCGACGAAATTCCACTTCCCCGTGTCGGATGGACCGAACGACCGGGGGAACTCCCGCCGCCACATCCTCCGCGCCGTAGAGGCGTCCCTGCGCCGCCTCGGCACGGATTGGATCGATCTCTATCAGGCTCATCGCCCGGATTTCGGGGTTCCCCAGGAGGAAACCCTCCGCGCCTTGGACGACCTCGTACGTCAGGGAAAGGTACGGTACGTGGGCTCCTCGACCTTCCCGGCCTGGATGATCATGGAGGCCCTGGGGATCAGCGAGCGGCTGGGTCTTCCGCGGTTCGTCTCGGAACAGCCCCCCTACAATCTTCTGGACCGGCGGATCGAGAACGAACTGGTACCCCTTGCCCTCCGGCACGGCGTGGGCATCCTGGCGTGGTCGCCCCTGGCCGCGGGCCAGCTGGCGGGGCGGTACGCCGACGCCGCCCGGCCGCCCGCGGACTCCAAGGCCGCCCGGGTTTCCTATGTCGCCGCTAGGCTCACCGAGCGGGGGATCAAGGTCGCCCGCTCCCTGGCCGGATTGGCGGCCGATCGGGGGCTGACACCCTCCCAGCTGGCCCTCCTCTGGGTGAAGGACCAGCCGGGCATAGCGGCGGCCCTGCTCGGCAGCCGTACGGAAGCCCAGCTCGAGGAAGCCCTGCCCGTTCTCAACCTGAGCCTGGACGCCGAGACCGCGGCGGCCCTGGATTCCCTCGTGCCTCCCGGGAGCGCGGTCGCGGATTTCCACAACACCTCGGGCTGGATGAAGATGAAGCTTCTGTGAATCCCGCAGGAGCGCGAGGCAGGATCGAGCCGGGTCCGGGACGGACTCACCCCGGAGCCATCAGGATCGAGGCCGTCCCGGCCAGGATGAGACCCTGGGCGGCGAGATAGGTTCCCCAGGGTACCTGGTACTCGTGCTTCGGGTGCCTCCCGTGGAGGGTCGTCTCGCCCATGACGGCGTCGGAAAGAAGGAAGAACAGGGCTCCCGCGGCGACCGGGATCCAGGACCCTCCCCGGGTCACGGCCGCGGAAAGGGCGATCGCCGTCATGGTTCCCAGGGCGAATCCGTACAGGAATCCTCCCAGCATCAAGCTCCTCGGACGTCCGGGTTGGTAGACCCTCAGCCGGAATATCATCGCCGGCGCGATCAGGAGCACCGCTAAAATGGGGACAAAGTACCCTCGCTCCGCAAGCTCCCGGAAGGGGATCAAGGACAGGAAGGCACCTATATAGATAACCTGGGCGGCCGCGAAGCTGAGGATGCCCAGGAAGACCGGCTCCCGAACCCGGTTCCGAATTGCCGGGAACTGAAGGTTGAAGTAATCCCCCGCGAAGGAGCAGGTCATGCCCAGGGGGAGGAGGACGGCTCCGTATCGCCCGAGGCCGGCCGTGAAGTAGACCGCCCAGGCGAAGGTCAGGAGCTGGGCCGAGAAGGCCAGGTAGGCACCCCTGCAGTGGGGCAGGCGTCCTTCCGCGGTATCGATGCCCCGGATCGTTAGCCAATGAAGAAGGAAGCCCAGGACGATTCCGGAGGGCAGGATCATAAGCCAGGGAAGGCCGTTCGTCATGGTCGCTCCTTGTTTCGAGGTATCGGGCAGGCCGCTTCGAATCAGCTCTGTCCCTGTTACTATACGCTTGCGCGGACCTGGATGCCATGATATTCTAACTGGTAGGACCAATATGCGCAAGAAGTTGAACATCGCGACCAAAAAACTGGAACGGGAGATCCTGGCAGGCACGTTCAAGCCCGGGGATCGCCTTCCCGCGGAGCGAGCTCTGTCCCTCCGGTATGGGGTGAGCCGCTCGATACTACGGGAAGGCATCCGACATCTTTCCAGCATGGGCCTTGTCCGCACGGAGGCCCAGAGCGGAACCTACGTTACGGATTACCGGAAGGAAGCCTCCCTGGATTTCCTCCTCTACCTGTTGGACAACAACGAACCCCTGGATCCGGAGCTTTTCCGGGCGATCAACGAACTGCGGGAGATCCTGGAGTCGGGCTGCGCGTCCCGGGCGGCGGCACGCTCCGATCCGGAACGGGTGCGGGCCCTTCGCTCGGCCTTGGCGGCCCTCCGCGCCGAGGAAGGCGATCCGGAGGGATTAGCGGCGAAGGATTACGAGTTTCATGCGCTCTTCGTGGAGCAGACGGACAATCTGGCACTGCAGCTTCTGTTTCACGCTTTCCGTTCCGTCTACCTTTACTATGCCCGGTGTTTCTACGCCGAACCCGAAAGCGCCTCGGCCACCTTCTCCCAACTGGAATGCTTCCTGGACAGGGTGGAAGCCCGGGACGAATCCGGGGCCGCCGCGGCTCTGTCCCTCGCCCTGGCCTACGGACGCGATCGGGTCTATCGAGCTCTGTCCCTGGATTCGAATGCCCCCGCGATCTCCACGGCGCGATCGAACTTGAAGGAGGTTCCCCATGAAGACCACGGATTCCCCGTCCGCGATTAAGCAGCCCGCGGGCCTTTCGCCTCGGATCCGATGGCTCCGGGACTACTACTTCCGGGGGACATCGCGGGCCTGGAACAACCAACAGATCAGTTTCACCACCGGCACAGCCTGGGACATCCAGTACAACGAGTGCAACTACCACATCGTTCCGGAGACCTACGCCTTCTTCCAGACCTTCACGAGCTCCTTCCGTCAGATCGCACGGCCCGTGGCGCTTCCCCCGGATTTCTGGAACCTCAGCCTTCCGGAGCGCCGGGCCTGGTTCAACAAGGAGGTGATGACCCGGTACTTGCCCCAGGAGATCCTTCCGAGGGACCTGATCGCCGGGGCACGCTTCAACGTACATACCTCGCTGTGCCTGACCAAGAGGGAGCATGAAGAGCGTTCCGCGGTGCTCTACGGCCCGAGCGGGCTTCGGAAGGCCGCCATCGGGTTCCACAACCACGGCTTCGGGAACGCGGGGCCCACGGGCGGGCACCTCATCCCCGATTATGGCCGGGTCCTGGCCGGGGGATTCGAGGGAATCCTGGCGGAGCTCGAGGGGAATCTCGCAGCTCTGTCCCCCGAGGACCGTGAGGGCCCCCGGGGAGCCCAGCTCCGGGCCATGATCACCGCCTGCGGGATGCCGGTCGAGCTGGCCGGAAAGTACCGGGATGAAGCCCGGAGGCTCGCGGATGTCGAGCGGGATCCGGCTCGGGCGGCGGAGCTCCGGCGCATGGCCGCCAACCTCGAGCGGGTGCCGGCGAAGGGCGCTCGGGACTTCTGGGAGGCCGTCCAGGCCCTGTGGCTGGCCCATATGCTGGTGATGAGCGACGAGAACTATCCGGGGCCCGGCGTGTCCTTCGGCCGGCTCGACCAAATGCTTCTGCCCTACTGGGAAGCCTCGGTCCGGGAGGGCATGGACCGGGAGTTCGCCAAGGAAATCCTCAAGTGCTTCTGGATCCACGCGAACACCGCCTACGACTCCATGATCAAGGTCGGAAACCAGGGCATCACCGCAGGGTTCGGCCAACTCTTCAACCTCTCGGGCCTGGGACCGGGGGGCCGGGACATGACGAACGACCTCACCTTCCTGATCCTGGAGGTCATCGACGAAATGTCCCCGATCCTCGAACCCAAACCCAATGTCCGGCTCCATCGCGGCAGCCCCGAGGCCCTCCTGGACAAGGTCGTGGACATGATCGCCTCCAGCCAGGGCGCCCCCTTCCTCCTCAACTTCGACGAGAGGTCCATGGCGGGCATGATGCGGCAGGCCCGGATGTCCGGGGCGGAAGACCGGATCCACGAGGGGAACGTTCACGAGTACGCCTCGGTGGGCTGCCTGGAGAACACCATGGTCGGGAACGACCGGTCCGGGACGGTGGACTGCAACCTGAACCTCCTCAAGGCCGTGGAGCTGACCCTGGGAAACGGGTATCCCCTCGTGCCGCATACGGACGCGATCACCGGTGTCACGGAACGGCCCCGTCGACAGGGCCCCTCCACCGGGGACCCCCGCCGATTCGGGGACTTCGACCGGTTCTGGGACGCCTACGCCGAGCAGACCCGGGCCCTTATCCGCGAGATAACCGGACTTTACGAGCGCGGGGAAAGCCTGCGGGCCCGGTTCCATCCCACTCCCTACCTTTCCACCCTCGTCCGGGGCTGCGCCGAAAAGGGAAAGGACGTGACCCGGGGGGGCGCGGAGCTTGGGTACGTCACCATCGAGGGGGTCACCTTCGCTACGACCGTGGACTCCCTGCTCGCGGTCAAGTACCTGGTGTACGACAACCGTTTCTGCACGATGGACGAGCTGATCCGGTCCCTCAAGGACAATTGGAAGGGGTACGAGATCCTTCAGGCCCGGGCCCGGAACAGGGCCCCGAAGTACGGACGCGACGATCCGGAGGCGGACGAGCTCGCCCGCCGGGTCATGGACCTCTGGACGGGGGAGACCTGGAAGTACCGTACCGAATCCACCGGGCGGCGGTTCCGGCCCGGGATGCTCTCCTGGAACTACTGGGTCGGGGACGGGTTCATCCTCCCGGCCTCCCCGGACGGGCGGCCCAAGGACCAGTTCCTTTCCAACGCCATCTGCCCGTCCAATGGGGCGGACATCCGGGGGCCGACGGCGAACGCCAACTCCGTCGGGACGGTCCTCGGCGGGAGGGGTGAGGGCGGAGACTGGGGCGGGTACTTCAATTCCCTGCCCAACGGGGCCAGCCATACCATCAGCTTCAACCCCTCCCTGATCAAGCGGCCCGAGAACCGGGCCAAGTTCAAGAGTTTCCTTCGGGGCTATGCCGAGAACGGGGGAACGGCCCTCCAGGTGAACATGCTGGACCCCGAGGTTCTACGGGACGCCCAACGGAATCCCTCGGAATACCGGCACCTCCTGGTGCGGGTGACCGGATACAACGCCTACTTCACCTCCATCGGCCGGGAGCTCCAGGACGAGGTGATCGCGCGGATCGCCCATGAGCAGATCTGAGAGGGGACTGGTGCTGGAAATCCAGCGCATGAGCACGGAGGACGGACCGGGGCTGCGGAGCACCCTCTTTTTGAAGGGGTGCTCCCTGCGCTGCCGCTGGTGCCACAACCCCGAGAGTATCTCGCCGAAACCTGAGCTCCGCTGGTCCGGGTCCCGGTGCCTGGGCTGCGGGGAATGTCTGTCCGCCTGCCCGAACCGAGCTCTGTCCCTCGGGGCGGGCATCCGGATCGATCGAGGGTCCTGTGACGGGTGCGGGGAGTGCGAGCGGACCTGTCCCGGGGGGGCGCTGGAACTATGGGGGCGGTCCATGACCGCGGAGGAAGCCGTCGCCGAGCTCCTTCGGGACCGCTCCTTTTTCGGCCCGGACGGGGGCGTGACGGTTTCGGGGGGCGAGGCCTGCCTTCAGGCGTCGTTCGTACAGGAAACCCTGGGGCGCCTCCGAAGCGAAGGGGTCGGAACCGCCCTGGATACCTGCGGAATGTGCACGGAATTCCGGTTGCTTCGGTCGGCCGAGCATGCGGACCTCGTCCTGTACGACATCAAGGACGCCGATCCGGATCGTCACCTGCGGAATACGGGGGGCGACTTGGCCGTGGTACTGAGGAATTTCCGCTTGCTCGCGCGTCCCTCGGGGGACAGAGCTCGAAAACGGATCTGGGTCCGCACCCCGGTCATCCCCGGCTTGGCCGATTCTCCGGGCATGATCGAAGGCATCGCCCGGTTCCTGGTGGAATCAGGAGCGGAATCCGTGGAACGCTGGGAACTTTGCGCCTTCAACAACCTCTGCCGCGAGAAATACCGGCAGCTGGGCGAGGAGTGGGAGCTGGCGGCCTCGCCCCTGATGGATGCCGATCACATGGACCGGCTGGTGGACGCGGCGATCCGGGCGGGCTGGCCGGCGGATCGCATCCGATGGACGGGCATGACGGCGGCCGGCGGGACCGTGGGCAAAGAGCGGCTCGGCTCGCCGGAGCCGGGAATCGGACGAAGATCCTGGAACGAGGAGGCTCCATGCGCGCGCGACCGGAACGGATGACCGACCATTTCGAGCTTGAAGACCTCAAATTCTTCGAGCCCGACGGAAAGGTCGGCCTGCTGGCGACCCTGGATCCCGAGGGATTACCCCATGTGACTCTGGTCACCGCGATGCAGGCCCAGGACGAGCGGCACCTCATCTTCGGCCAATTCTGCGAAGGCCGGGGAAAACGGTACGCGGAGGAGCGGAAAAAGGTCGGATTTCTGCTCATGACCCTGGACCGCAGGCTCTGGAAGGGTACCGCTCTGTGGACCGGCAAGGCCCAAAGCGGCCCCGAGCACGAGCTCATGAACCGGAAACCCATGTGGAGGTACAACTCCTACTTCGGCATCCATACCGTCCATTACCTGGATCTCATCTCCGTGACCCCGGGCCGGGATCTTCCCTTGGCCGCGGTCGCACGAGGCGTTCTTGCCGGGGCCCTGCGCGGCAGCCTCGGGGAGGGGAGGATTCGAGGGACAGAGCTCGGCAGGGGGACAGAGCTCGAGCGCCCGGATCCGATCAACCCCTGGACCCGGGCCTTCATCCGCAAGACCGGGAACCTGAAATTTCTCTCCTACGTGGCCGAGGACGGCTTTCCCCGGATCGTTCCCCAGCTGGCCGCGACCTGCCCGGACGGTCGGAGTATCCTGCTGCCCGGCACCGAGTTCCCCGCGGATCTTGCCCGGATACCCGCCGGCGCTGCGACGGCCCTCTTCGCGATGTCCCTGGACATGGAGGACGTCCTGGTGCGGGGCCGGTTCGAGCCCCGTCGCCGGGGCGGAGTCATCCGCGTGGACTGGGTGTACAACTCCATGCCCCCGGTGGCGGAGCAGATCTATCCGCCCGTGGACCTGGCCCGAAAGGTGGAGGCGTTCTAGGCGGATTTCGGTCCGCGCACCCTTCCGAGTCCGTGGTTCGGGTGGTTTCAAATGACCGCAGTCAATAAGATATATTTTTCTTGAAAGGTTTTCCAAATTTCGGGGACGCGCCTTCGGCGGCCCCACATCGTTCGGCGTAAGGTACACACTCTTCCTCAGCCGGGCCTAAGGCTCCTTGCGCGGCCCTCCCCGATGGACGATACTGAAATCATCCGGAATCCCGAGGGAGGCGAGCATGGAGCGCAAGTGTTTGTACTTCCTGAAAATACTCCGAGCCGAGCTGGAAGACCTCCTGGAGGATCTCAAGTCCGTAGAAGGCCGTTACCGCGAGCGGTTCGCCAGCTCGGAGATCACGAACTACGTGCTCCTGGAAAACGAGGCCCTCCTATCCCGGGAGGAGGAATCGGTCCGCGCGCTGATCTCCAGCATTGACGGAATGAATTCGTCACGCTATAAAAGTGTGGACGAAATCGTAGAGGACCTGGACGCCGTCGCCCGCGAGTTCATAACTTCCAAGGAGTATCCCGCCGCCGTCCACAAGCTGCTTAGGCGGAAGATGGACAAGGTGCTCTCCTACGTTATGGCGGAAGACGCCCCATAGATTTCAATCCGGATAAGGGGAAGCCATGGACATTCGACTTCAGGAACTTCTGGACAAGATCAGGAAGGACGGGATCGAGGCCGCCCAGACCGACGCCGCCAAGGTCCTGGCGGAGGCGGAGGAGCGGCGCAGGGCCGTCCTGGCCGAGGCGGATCGGGAGGCGAAGGCCCTCCTGGCCAAGGCCAAGGCCGACGCCGACCGCTTCGAGGAAGCCGGCAAGGCCGCCCTGGAACAGGCCGCCCGCAACCTGGTGATCTCTTTCCGCACCGAGATCGAGGCCGTGCTCGCCGCGATCGTGCGGACGGACACCGAAAAGGCCCTCTCGGGGCCCGTCCTGGAAGCGGCGATTCCCGCGGTCTTGGCCGCCTGGAAGGACAAGGGCACCGACGACCTGGCCGTCCTGCTCCCGCCCGCGGAGCTTTCCAAACTCGAGGCGTCCTTCCGGAAGAAGCTTGAGTCGGAGCTGAAAAAGGGCCTGGAACTACGCCCCTTCCCGGGGATCAAGGCCGGTTTCCGGATCGCGGAAAAGGGCGGGGCGGCGTACTACGATTTCTCCGCGGACTCCCTTGCGGAGATGATCTCCCAGTACCTGAACGCCCGGCTGGGCCAGATCGCCGCGGCGGCCATCCGGAAAGAATAGCGCCGTGCCCGCGTACTACTACCTGCGCTCCACCCTCCCTACGCTCCTGCCGGCCTCGGCGCCGCCCTTCTCGTTCCGGGGCTTCCTGGATCGCTGCGAGGGCCGGATGCGGGACGCGGATTTCCTCGTGCTCGCGGCCGCGGGCGACACGGAGGCCGAGGATGCCGAGACGGTCCGCCGGGTCCGCGCGTCCCGGGTGCTGTCCTCCTTCCGGACCTGGGACAAGGCCCTCCGGAACGAACTGGCGCGACTGCGGGCCCACAAGCTGGGCAGGGCTCCGGAAAAGTTCCTCCGCCCCGGGGACCCGGAGTGGGACGGCATCCGGGCTGCCCAGGCGGCCGCCCAGTGCGAGGATCCCCTGGAGGGCGAACTTATCATCGAGCGGGAGAAGTGGGCCTACCTGGAGCGCCTCGAGGCGGGACACTACTTCGATCTGGAGGCCCTGGCGGCCTATGCCCTGAAGCTCCGGATCCTCGAGCGCAAGGCCCGGTTCGAGGCGGAGCGCGGCGAGGCCTCCTACCGGACCGCCTATCACGAGATCCTCGATACCGCAGAAGCGCCCCCCGCCGAAGGCCGCGGGGCGTAGGACAGATTCAGAGCGATCGGAGACATACGATGACGAAGACGAACGGAAGCGTGACGGGCGTGAACGGAAACATGGTGACGGTCCGCGTGGAAGGGGCCGTCTCCATGAACGAGGTCGCCTATATCGAGACCCGGGGCAAGCGCCTCAAGAGCGAGGTGATCCGCATCCGGGGGGACCTGGTCCAGGTGCAGGTCTTCGAGATGACCAAGGGCATCCGGGTCGGGGATCCCGTGGCCTTCACGGGCGAGATGCTCGCCGTGGAGCTCGGGCCGGGCCTCCTGGGGCAGATCTACGACGGCCTCCAGAACCCCCTGCCCGAAGTGGCCGCCAAGGTCGGCCACTTCCTGGAACCCGGGGTCTACCTGGAAGCCCTCCCGAGGGACAGAGCTTGGGCGTTCACCCCCGCCGCCAAGCCCGGCGACAAGGTCCGTGCCGCGGACCTCCTGGGTACCGTGCCCGAGGGAGCCTTCACCCACCGCATCATGGTTCCCTTCGGATTCCTGGGGACCTACACCGTCAAGTCCGTGGCGCCCGCGGGGTCCTACAAGGTCACCGATCGGGTGGCGGAGCTCCAGGGAGAGGACGGCACGGTCCACCCCGTGACCCTCATGTTCCAGTGGCCCGTCAAGCGGGCGGTCACCTGCTACGCCGAGCGCCTCAAGCCCGTGGAGCCGATGGTCACCCACGTCCGCTTGATCGACACCTTCTTCCCCGTGGCCAAGGGCGGCACCTACTGCATCCCGGGCCCCTTCGGGGCCGGCAAAACGGTCCTCCAGCAGATCACCAGCCGCCACGCGGACGTGGACATCGTCATCGTCGCGGCCTGCGGCGAGCGGGCCGGCGAGGTCGTGGAAACCCTCAAGGAGTTCCCGGAGCTCCTGGATCCCCACACGGGCCGCTCCCTCATGGAACGGACCATCATCGTCTGCAACACCTCCTCCATGCCCGTGGCCTCCCGGGAGGCTTCCGTGTACACCGCGGTCACCATGGCGGAGTACTACCGGCAGATGGGCCTGGACGTCCTTCTGCTGGCGGATTCCACCAGCCGCTGGGCCCAGGCCATGCGGGAGATGTCCGGCCGCCTGGAGGAGATCCCCGGCGAGGAGGCCTTCCCGGCCTACCTGGAATCCGTCATCGCCTCCTTCTACGAGCGCGCGGGCATCGTACGCCTCGCGGACGGCAATACCGGCTCGGTCACCATCGGCGGGACCGTGTCCCCCGCGGGGGGCAACTTCGAGGAGCCCGTCACCCAGGCCACCCTCAAGGTCGTCGGGGCCTTCCACGGCCTTTCCCGGGAGCGCTCGGACGCCCGCAAGTACCCGGCCATCCACCCCCTGGAGTCCTGGTCCAAGTATTCGGGCATCCTCTCCGCGGAAGCCGTCCGCTACGCCCACGCCGTCCTGGCCCGGGGGGCCGAGGTGGGGCAGATGATGAAGGTCGTCGGCGAGGAGGGGACCTCCCTGGACGACTACGTCGTGTACCTCAAGAGCGAGTACCTGGACGCGGTCTACATCCAGCAGAACTCCTTCGATCCCGTGGACGCGGCGGTCTCCCCGGAGCGGCAGAAGTCCGTCTTCTCCATGGTCATCGGGGTGCTGGGTACGGCCTTCCGCTTCAAGGACAAGGACGAGGCCCGGGACTGGTTCTACAAGCTGCGCCAGGGCTTCCTGGACCTGAACGGCTCGGAATGGAAGAGCGACCGGTTCGCCCAGGTCGAGAAGGGCCTCCGGACCCTGATCGGCGAGCGCAAGACCGGCCTGGATCCCAAGGCGGCCCGCATCCTCGAGACCCTGGAGAAGTGACATGAAGAAGGTATATTCCCGCATCGAATCCATCACCGGCAACGTGATCACCGTCCGCGCCGAGGACGTGCAGTACGGGGAGCTTGCCCAGGTGAGCACCCGGTTCGGCGTGTCCTTGGCGGAGGTGATCCGCCTGGCGGACGACGAGGTCTCCCTCCAGGTCTTCGCCGGGGGCCGGGGCATATCCACGGGCGACGAGGTCCGCTTCCTCGGGCATCCCATGCAGGTGTCCTTCACGGACTCCCTGATGGGCCGGATCTTCAACGGCGCCGGGGAACCCCGGGACAAGGGCCCGGAGCTCTCGGAAAACCTCATCCCCATCGGCGGACCCTCGGTCAATCCCGCCAACCGCATCATCCCCCGGGAGATGATCCGGACGGGCATCCCGATGATCGACTTGTTCAACACCCTGGTGAAGAGCCAGAAGCTCCCGATCTTCTCGGTCTCCGGGGAGCCCTACAACCAGCTCCTGGCCCGGATCGCCATGCAGGCCGAGGTGGACCTCATCATCCTGGGGGGCATGGGGCTCAAGTACGACGACTACCTCTTCTTCAAGGACACCCTGGAGCAGGGAGGGGCCCTGTCCAAGACCATCATGTTCGTACACACCGCCTCGGACCCCGTGGTGGAGTGCCTCATGGTTCCGGATATCTCCCTGGCCGTGGCCGAGCGCTTCGCCCTCAAGGGCCGGAACGTCCTCGTGCTCCTGACGGACATGACGAACTTCTCGGACGCCATGAAGGAGATCGCCATCACCCAGGAGCAGGTGCCCTCGAACCGCGGCTATCCCGGGGACCTCTACAGCCAGCTGGCGGCCCGGTACGAGAAGGCCGTGGACTTCTCCGACGCGGGCTCCATCACCATCCTGGCGGTCACCACCATGCCCGGCGACGACGTCACCCACCCGGTGCCGGACAACACGGGCTACATCACCGAGGGCCAGTTCTACCTCAAGAACGGCCGCATCGAGCCCTTCGGGTCCCTGTCCCGGCTCAAGCAACAGGTCAACGGCAAGACACGGCCGGACCACCGGGCCATCATGGACGGCATGATCAAGCTCTACGCCTCCTACAAGGACACCCTGGAGAAGAAGGCCATGGGCTTCCAGATGTCCAGCTGGGACGCCAAGCTCCTCAAGTACGGGGAGCTCTTCGAGCAGGAGATGATGGACCTGTCCGTGAACATCCCCCTGGAGGGGGCCCTGGACAAGGGCTGGGAGATCCTGGCCTCCTGCTTCGATCCCCAGGAGACGGGGCTCCGGACGGAGCTGGCGGAGAAATACTGGCCGAAAGCCCGGGCGTGAAAAGGCGATAGCCGATGGCAAAGATCAAGCTGACCAAGAACGAGCTGAAGAAGCAGAAGGACGCGCTCAAGATGTACAAGCGCTACCTTCCCACCCTCCAGCTCAAGAAACAGCAGCTCCAGACCGAGATCCGGGGCATCGAGGCCAAGGCCAAGGCCCGGGCGGAGGAGCGGGAACGCCTCCTGGCGGAGTTCCGCGCCTGGATCGCGGTCTTCGGGGAGGAGGACGCCATCCGCACGGAATCCGGGGACTGGCTCCTCTCGGTCCGGGAGATCCGGACCACCGCGGGGAACATCGCGGGCGTGGAGATCCCCGTGTACGCGGGCGCCGACTTCGTGTTGGCCGACTACGACCTCTACCTCCGGCCGCTGTGGATCGACAAGGCCCTGGACCGGCTCAAGGCCATGCTCGAGCTGGACTTGGAGATCAAGGTCCTCCAGGAGCAGATCGCCCGGCTGGCCCGGGAGCTCCGCATCACCACCCAGCGGGTTAACCTATTCGAGAAGGTGAAGATCCCGGAGACCGCGGAGAACATCAAACGGATCCGCATCTACCTGGGGGACCAGCAGACCGCCCAGGTGGTCCGCGGCAAGATCGCCAAGCGGAAGGTAGTGAGGGCGGCGTCATGATAGCACCCATGAAGAAGGCCATCCTCGTCCTGAGGGAGCGCGGCAAGTCCGCGGCCCTCAAGTCCCTGCGCCGCCTGGGGGTTGTGCACGCGGATCCGATCGAGGGACGGGGACAGAGCTGGGAAGCGGCCTCGGAGGAGCTTGCCCGACTCGATTCCGCGATCGGCATCCTGCTGTCCTGTAAGTCCAAGGAAACCGCGCCGGCCCTCGACTACCAGGCGGCCCTGGAGCTGGCCCGGAAGGTGAACGAGACGGCGGAGCTCATCAAGTCCGCCCAGGAGAGGATCGCCGCCCTTCGCAAGGAGATGGAGCGGATACAGGGCTGGGGGGACTTCGATCCCGCGGTCCTGGCGTACCTGAGGGAAAACGGCATGGACCTTCGGCTCTACGAAGCCGGCCCGAAGGCGGCTTCCTCGATGCCGCCGGAGCTTCCGGTGATCCGAGTCGTTTCCGACAAGACCACGGTGCGGTTCGCGGGATTCCCGGCCGGGCCGGTGAGCCTGCCCGAGGGGGTTGCCGAATTCGCCCCGCCCCAGGCCTCCCTGTCCTCCCTCGGTGCCGAAGAGAAAGCGTCGGCGGCCGAGGCGGCACGGGGAGAGGCTTTTCTGGCGGAGGCCGCCAAATCCCGGCCGCACCTGGAGGCCGCCCGGGAACGCGCCCGGTCCGGACTCACCTTCGAAACCCTACTGTCGGGAATGGAAGGGGAGGGTCCCGTCGCCTGGATCTCCGGCTGGGTCCCGGAAAAAGACGCTCCCGGGCTCTCGAAGGCCGCGGCCGAACACGGCTGGGGTCTTCTCCTGGACGACCCCGGGGACGACGAGATGCCCCCCACCAAGGTGGAGAGCAACCCCGTCGTCCGCATGATCGCCCCGGTCTTCGACTTCCTGGGGACGGTCCCGAACTACCGGGAGTACGACATCTCCGCCTCCTTCCTGGCCTTCTTCACGGTCTTCTTCGCGATGATCTTCGGGGACGGCGGCTACGGGAGCATCCTCCTGGGCCTTGGGCTTTTCGCGGCCCTGAAGGCCAAGAAGGCCGGAGGAAAGGTTCCGGACGCGGTGAGGCTGCTCCTGCTTCTGTCCTCCGCCACCGTGGCCTGGGGCGTCGTCACGGGGAGCTGGTTCGGACTTCCCGCCGAGATCCTGCCGGGCTTTCTGAAGGGCCTCCGGATAGGATGGCTCGCCTCGGACAACCCCCTGTCCGGAGCCAACACCAAACAGCTCTGCTTCATCCTGGGCCTCGTGCATCTCGTCTGGGCTCGCATGAAAAACATCCGGCGGGATATCAGGTCCTTGAAATTCCTCGCCCAACTGGGGCTCCTGCTCCAGCTCCTGGGGATGTACTTCATGGTCTTGAACCTGGTCCTGGACGCCGTCCGGTTCCCGATTCCGAACTTCGCCCTCTACCTGATCGGGATCGGGTTCCTGCTCAACTTCGTGTTCGCCAGCTACGAGGGGAACATCCTGAAGAGCATCCTGGCCAGCCTGACGAACATCGTATCGGTCCTGCTGGGGGTGGTGAACGTCTTCGCGGACATCACCTCCTACATCCGCCTCTGGGCCGTGGGCCTTGCCGGACTGGCGATCAGCCAGACCGTCAATACTATGGCCGGCCCCATGCTGGGCCGGGCCCTGCTGTTCGCCTTCGGAATCGTTCTGATCGGGTTCGGCCACGGCCTGAACCTCGCGCTGAGCCTCCTGTCCGTCATCGTGCACGGCGTGCGGCTCAACATGCTGGAATATTCCGGCCATCTCGGGATGGAGTGGTCGGGGTTCAAATACGAGCCCTTCCGGGAAGGGTCGGACGAAGAAGCTTCCGTACTTGAAAGGAGTCCTACATGAATATCGGTATGATCGGGGCCGGTGCGGTCATGGCGTTATCCGCCATAGGTTCGGGTATCGGGGCGGGCATCGCGGGCCAGGCGGCCATCGGGGCGTGGAAGAGGAACTACCTGGCCAACAAGCCGGCCTCCTTCCTCCTCATGATCTTCGCGGGCGCCCCCCTCACCCAGACCATCTACGGCTTCATCCTCATGGGAGCCATGATGAACTCTTCCAAGGACCCGGCCCTCCTCCTGGCCATGGGCCTGGCCGGCGGCGCCGGCATGGCCATGTCCGCCGTAGCCCAGGGAAAGGCCTCCGCCGCCTCCTGCGACGCCTTCGGGGAGACCGGGAAGGGCTTCGCGAACTACATCACCATCGTCGGCCTCTGCGAGACCGTGGCCCTCTTCGTGATGGCCTTCAGCTTCGGGGCGCTGTAAGAGAAAGTGAATAGGTGAGTCGTGAATGGGTGAATGGGATAGGGTGGGGGGGATGAGGTCCGACCTGCTTGAACATGGATCGGGTCCCGAATCGCAGACCGACCATCCGGCCCCATTCGCTATTCACCCATTCACCTATTCACTGATCTGACTCCATGCGCATCGTCAAGGTCGGCAAGCTCCTCCTCGGACCGGGGTATCCCGTGGTCATCCAGACCATGTGGAAGGAGCCCCTGGCTCCCGGGGATCCGGAACCCCTCCGCGTCCGGATCGGGAAGCTGAAATCCCTGGGATGCGGCCTGCTCCGCTTCGCGGCTCCGGATCTACGGTCCGCGGAGGTCCTCGGGGAGCTGTCCCGTATTTCCCCGCTTCCCTTGGTCGCGGACATCCACTTCGACTGGAGGATAGCCCTCCGCTGTCTCGACTTTCCCATCGCCAAGATCCGCATCAATCCGGGCAACATCGGCTCCCGGGCCAAGGTGGAGGAGGTGGTCCGCAAGGCCGCGGACCGGGGCGTTCCCATCCGGATCGGCGTGAACGGTGGATCCCTGCCCCAGGACCTCCGGGGCTCGCAGGATCCCGCGGGTGCCATGATCGCCGCCGCGGAGCGGGAGATGGAGATCCTGGAATCCCTGGGCTTCCGGGACTACCTCGTGTCCATGAAGTCCAGCGACATGCGGGCTACTTTGGACGCGAATCGCCGCTTCGCGGCGGTCCACGACGTCCCCCTGCACCTGGGCGTCACCGAGGCGGGCCCCCTGATCCCCGGCATCGTCAAGAACGCCGTGGCCCTCCACGCCTTGCTCTCCGAGGGGATCGGGGTGACTCTACGGGTCTCCCTGTCCGACAGCCCGGAAAGCGAGGTCGTCGCCGGCCGGGAGATCCTGGCTTCCGCGGGGCGGGGCCGGCCGGGAGTCAACATCATCTCCTGCCCACGCTGCGGCCGGGGAGGCTTCGACGTCCACAGTTTCCTGGCCCGATGGCAGGACCGGCTCTACGCCCTGGACCGGGACATAACCGTCGCCGTCATGGGCTGCGCCGTCAACGGGCCCGAGGAGGCCCGTCACGCGGACATCGGCATCACGGGCGCCGGGGACCGGGCCGTCGTGTTCCGGGGGGGCAAGATAGTCCGAACGATTTCCGTGGAAGAGGCCGATACTGTATTCGAGGAAGAACTGTCGCGCCTATGAACAGAACCCTGCATGTCCGAGCCGCGGCCGTCTGCGCCGCCGTGCTCCTCCTTGCCCCCTGCCTGGGCGCCGTGGAGTCCAGGGTGTGGGTGGAATTCGAGAACGGGAAGCGGCTGTTCCGGGAGAAGGAGTTCGGGCAGGCCCTCAACGCCTTCCGGACCGCGGCCACCGAGAGGCGGAAGATGTTCGAATCCGCCACCCGCGCCCTGGCCGCGGCCCTGGATTCGCCCCAGGCCCGCCGGGCGGAGGGCTCCATCCTGGCCCTGGTGGACGAGTACGCCAAGGAGATCTTCCTGGCCTCGGAGCTCGAGCAGATCAACCTCCAGGCGGGATCCTCCCTCCGGAAGAAGATCGACCTCCTGCGGCAGCGCAGGCTGACCGACCGGTTCCGGGGTTTCCTGGACGCACTTTACCTGACCCTGGATTACCGCACCTTCGACGACCTGGGGGATTCCCTGGCCGCCCTGCAGAAGGCGGCGGCCGCCCTGGCCATGTACCCCGAGGCGGAGTTCTGGATGGGCCGGGTGTTCCAGGCGGAGGGGGAGCTCAAGCTCGCGGAGATCCAGTATGCCCGGGCCTGGGACATGCGGGAGGCCTACGAGGTCTCCGACGACCGGTTCACCCCCCTGTATGCCCTGGCGGACCTGTATAGGACCCGGGGGGACTACCTGCGGATGGAGGAACAATACCTCCAGATCGTTCGGCAGGATCCCACGGCCTCGGATCCGAGGAACGAGTACCTGCGAAACGCCATGCTGAATACCCTCACCCGGGACGGAGTGGACAAGTTCATGAGCCTGTACCGCACCGAGGGGGATTTCGCGGTACGGGCCTTCGACGCCCTGGGGAGTTTCTGGTATGAAAGCGGAAGGCAGGGCAAGGCGGTCCTCTACCTCGGACTGGCCGTGAACCGGGTCCTGACGAAGGCCATCGACGCCGTCCGCTCCGAGGAGCCCTCCTACGCCTACACGACGCTGCCGGAACTCCTGGGTCGGATCTCGGCCCGGAGGGACCTGGAGGAATTCGCCCGGAACGCGGAACTCTACCGGCTGTTGTTCTCCCTTTCGGACGCCCTGTACGCCAACGGGGCCCGGGCTCCGGCCCGGGAGCTCTGGCGTGTCCTGTCGACCGCGCCCGGCTCGGGGACCTGGGGCGCCCGTTCCGCGGCCCAGCTCCGGTCTCCGGTCGTCAAGGTTCCTGTCCTTCCCTGAGTCCTGTCCCGAGCCGAGGGGGCGTATCGCTACCGGGGTGGGGGAGGGGGTTTCTCGAAGATGCGAGTAGGAAAACTCAGGTCTTGGGACCGGGAAGGCTCGCGTCCGAAATGAAGTCCCGAACCAGGTCCCGGATGAAGGGATTCACGATGGAATAGACACGCCGGGTCTTCTGGACTTCGGCGGATACGATGTTGTTCTGCTTGAGGATGGCCAGGTGCTGGGAGATGACCGGCTGGGGCTGGTTCAGGCACTTCCACATGTCGGATACGCAGGGATCGGCCTGGCGTTCGATCAGGCAGAGGAGCCGCAGACGGATGGGATGTCCCACGGCCTTGAGCATCCGCGCGTACTCGGAGAGCTTTTCCGCGGGGCACAGATCGCTGGCTTCCATGGTTTCCATTGTATAATAAAATCTTTATTTCTTCAATAGGGAGTCTATTTCTCGTTTCGGGGCGGATTCCAGGTACGCCACGATGCGGGCCCGGTCCTCCTCGGCGATCCGGGTGAAGGCGAAGGCCAGGACGTGGTTCTTGCGGACCAGGGTGCACCCCACGGAAACGATGTCGGGGCCGACCCGCAGGGAGCAGTCTTCCAGGAACGCCCCCGGCTCAAGTTCCTCCGCCAGGGCGGGAAGGTCCGGCTTGAGGGACAGACCCGACATGCTTATCGTCTCGATCCTGCCGGCCACGGGTACGCCGTCGGACGGGCGGTTGAACAGGAAGTCCAGCCGGTCCCAGGCCGCGGGGGTGATGCGGTCCGAGGTGCGGGAATCCTCGATGGCCACGTAGCGTTTCAGGATCTGCTGGAACCGGGAAAGCTCGGTCCGGTCCCCCAGGTCTTCCTTGACGACCCCGTTCACCCCCAGGTGCATGGCCTTGGCCGCCTCCTCGAAGGGGAAGACCTCGCCCTTGAGGAGGATGAAGACGCACCGTTCCTTGGCCCAGGACCGGCGGGCCACCTGGACCAGGGGCTTCCAGTGCCGGGGAAAGTCCCGGGCGCTGACCAGGATGGCGTCGGGCTCCAGCTCCTCCAGGTTGTCCAGGGCTTTCAGGGGATTCCGGTACCGGAGGACGTCGAAGCCCAAGGGACGGAGGTAAAAGCGTATGATGTCCGCGATGGCGTCGTCCTCGACGACCAGGAGCGCCTTCATTCGGTCCCCTTGTTCAGCACCGAGTAGCCGACGACGTACCAGACGTCGTCCCGCTTCTGCAGCTGGTAGGTGTATTCCTTGACCAGGCGGATCTGCTGGTACTGGAATTTTTGCAGGACCCGCACGATGCCGCTGGCGGCGGAGTACCGGGTTTCCAGGATCTCGAACCAGTAGGGGATCGTCACGATGTCGTTGTCCACGATCTCCCGCTCCAGCTCCTCCTTGTACCGGTCCAGCATCCTCCGGCGGCCGTCGTCGGATTCCTTGTCGTAGACCCGTTTCTTCTCGGGGGTCCGGGTGAGCAGGGCTTCCAGGTCGAGGTAGAGGAAGAACTCGTTCCAGCGCCCCTTCTGGCGGGCCTCGATGGTCCTGCGGATCACCTCGTCCGGGGGTATCCGTTCGGCCCGCAGGATGTCCCCCGTCTCGGCGGAGAGGGTTTCCGCGATCGAAGGAATCCCCGCCCCGGGCCGCACGGAAACCACGAGGTCCGGGGAGTACACGGGACGGGAGTCCGGTCTCAGGAGTTCCGGGTGGAACATCACCCGGACGCGGTAGACCCCCGCTTCGTCCATGCGTACGTAGCGGCGGAGGTCCTCCACGAAGGAGTACTCCTCCCCGGGCTGGAGGGCTATCTCCCGGTAGTAGACCGGGCTTCCCGAGGCGACGGTGCGTTTGTAGGTGTCGCTGACGTCCAGGAGGCGGTTGGAGGGGGTGCGGGCCTCGAAGGCCAGGGAGAACATCCTCTCCTCCGCCAGCTTGAACCGGTAAGGCGATGCCGAAGGGTTCTGGATGGTGATCTTGAGGAAGATCTCGGAATCCGTGTAGTAGATGCGCTTGTCGAAGAAGCGGACGGCGATTTCCGGTTGTGCGGAGGCGACGCCGGCGGCCAGGACCGCGAGCATCAGGACCAGTATCGTGCGCGGAAGCTTCACCGGGTACGCTCCTTGTAAGTCCCTATCGTATTGTATATCATGGGCCGCCGTCCAGGATTCCGACGCCGTTTTCGGACGGAGTTCGGCTCAAGATCTCCCGTATGATTCTCGGAAACCTTGCATGAAATCATTATACCTGCTGGACGTACTGACCCGTCTGGAATCCTCCGCTCCCGTGGGGGATTTCCTCGCCCGGCTGGCGGACGGCCGCTTCCCCGTGGACTGCGGCGGCCTGGAAGGCGCCTACACGGCTCTCCTGGCGGCCCTCTGCCGCGAACGACTCGGCACCCCGGTCTTCGTGGTCGCGCCAACGGACCTGGAGGCGGAGGCCTTCGCCCGGGACCTCGGGCTGGCGGGGGTGGATGCCGAGAGTTTCCCCTGGTGGGGCACCGCCGCCTACCGCCCCGTCTCCCCCCGGGCCCCGGTCTTCGGGGAGCGGAGCGCCGCCCTGGCCCGGGCCCTGGGCCGGGCTTCCGGCGCCTCCGGGGGGGATTCCTCCCGCCCCGTCGTCGTGGTGGCCAGCCAACGGGCCGCCCTCACCCCCGTGCCCCCCCCGGACTACTTCGGAGGCCTCCTCGTGGCCCTCGAGCGGGGACAGAGCTTCGATCCCGAGGCGGTCGCGGCGCGCCTGTCCTCCTACGGTTACCTGCGGGTCCCCCGGGTCTCCCTTCCCGGGGAGTACGCCCTGAGGGGCGAGGTCCTGGACCTCTTCATGCCCGGGGACGAGGAGGCCTGGCGGGTGGTCTTCGAGTTCGACGCGGTGGAGGAGATCCGGCGATTCGACCCCGCCGACCAGGGCTCCCGGCCTTCCCGGGAGGAGCGTGTGACGCTCCGCCCGGTCAAGGAGGTGGTCTGGGACGAGGAGCGCAGGTCCGTCCTGGCCCGTCGGCTGTCCGCCCTGCGGGGCTACGGTCCCGAGAACGCCGCTCTCCTTGCCGGGGCCCTGGCGGAGTTCGGGGAGGCCAAGGGCGAGGAGCTCCTCTTTCCCCTGGCCTTCGACCGTCCCGCCACCCTCTTCGACTACCTGCCCCGGGACGCGGTCGTCTTCCTGACGGAGCGCGAGCGGCTGTCGGGCCAGGCCGAGGCGATCGCCCGGGAGTACGCGGGACTGTACCGCAAGGCCGCCCTGGAGGGACCCGTTCCCCCGCCGGAGACCCAGCTGGTCGACTTCGAGTCCGCGGCGGCCTTCCTCCCTCGGGTCGTGCGCACCTGGAGTCTGGCGGACGCCTCCGCGGAAGGCCGCCTGGCCTTCGGTTCCGAGCCCTCCCGGTCCTTTTTCGGGAACATCACCTACTTCAAGGAGGAGCTGGGAACCCTGACCCGGGGCGGGTACGACGTCCGGGTCTTCGCGGAGACCGACGTACAGGCGGAGCGGATCCGCCTTTTGCTCAAGGATTACCCCGTCCAGGTCCAGCCCGCCGGCCTTTCCGCGGGGTTCTCGGTCCCCGAGCTCCGCCTGATCCTGATCCAGGAAAACGAGATCTTCGGGCGTCGGAAACGAGCCCCCAAGTCCCTGAAGACCGCCCGGTCCCGGGTCATCGACACCTTCATCGAGCTTGCACCCGGGGACTTCGTGGTCCACGTGAACTACGGGATCGGCCGCTTCGCCTCCATCGAGCGGATGCGGGTCCTGGGCAACGACCGGGACTACGTGAAGATCGAGTACGCCGAGGGCGAGACGGTCTTCGTGCCCATCGAGCAGGCCAACCTGGTCCAACGGTACATCGGCAACGAGGGCGAGGAACCCCGGCTGGACCGCCTGGGCTCCAAGAGCTGGGAGAACCGGAAGTCCAAGGTGCGCAAGTCCGTGGAGGACCTGGCGGAGCGCCTGATCCGGATCTACTCCCGGCGCCGCACCGCCAAGGGCTTCGCATTTCCCCCGGACGGGGAGTGGCAGACCGCCTTCGAGGCTTCCTTCCCCTACGAGGAGACCGAGGACCAGCTCCGCTGCATCGCCGAGGTCAAGGAGGACATGGAGTCCGACAAGCCCATGGACCGCCTGATCTGCGGAGACGTGGGCTACGGCAAGACCGAGATAGCCCTGCGGGCCGCCTTCAAGGCCGTGATGGGAGGCAAGCAGGTCGCCTTCCTGGCCCCCACGACCATCCTGGCGGAACAGCACTACGAGACCATGAAGGAGAGATTTGCCGACTATCCCGTCCGTATCGCCATGCTCTCCCGGCTGGTGGAGAAAAAGGACCAGAGGCGGATCCTGGAGGAGGCCCGGACGGGGGCCGTGGACATCCTGGTGGGAACCCACCGGCTTCTTCAGAAAGACATCGCCTTCAAGGACCTGGGACTCCTGGTGGTGGACGAGGAGCAGCGCTTCGGGGTCAAGGACAAGGAGCGCCTAAAGGAGATCAAGGCCTCCGTGGACTGCCTGACCCTGACGGCCACCCCCATCCCGAGGACCCTGCACATGTCCCTCCTCAAGATCCGGGACATGTCCGTGCTGACCACGCCGCCCTCCAACCGTCACCCCATCCGGACCTTCGTGGAGGAGTACGACGACGGGAAGATAGCCCAGGCGGTGCGGCGGGAGGTGGAGAGGGAGGGGCAGGTCTTCTTCCTGCACAACCGCATAGAGAGCCTGGAGGATGTGAGGACACGCTTGGCCGCCCTCGTGCCGGAGGTGATGGTGGAGACCGCCCACGGGCAGATGGACGCCCGGGAGCTGGAGGACGTGATGCACCGGTTCATCCACGGGGGCTTCCACGTCCTGGTATCCACCACCATCATCGAGAACGGGATCGACATCCCCAACGTCAACACCATCGTCATCGATCGGGCGGACGTCTACGGCATCTCCCAGCTCTACCAGCTGCGCGGACGGGTGGGCCGCTCGGACCGCGTGGCCTACGCCCACCTTTTCTACCCGGACCGCAGGGCGCTCTCGGAGATCGCCATGAAGCGCCTGCAGATCATCTCGGACTTCACGGAGCTGGGGTCGGGGTTCAAGATCGCCATGAAGGACCTGGAGGTCCGCGGGGCGGGCAACCTCCTCGGGCGGGAGCAATCCGGGGACATCTACGCCGTGGGGTTCGACCTCTACCTCCGTCTCCTGGACGAGGCCGTGGCCCGGCTCACCCAGGAGGGCTGGGAGCCCGAGGAGGACCCCTACCTCGAGCTGGACTACGCGGGCTACATTCCCGACGACTACGTCACCCAGAGCGCGGTCAAGATGGAGATGTACAAGAAGATCGCCTCGGTCTACTCCCCGGAGGACCTGGAAGCCCTGTACCGGGAGTTCGAGGACCGCTTCGGCCCCCTGCCGGACGAGGCCGCGAGCCTACTGGCCCTGGCGGAGATCCGTCTTCTCTGCAAGCGCCTGTCCATCGCGTCCCTGAAGGAGCGGGGCGGCTTCGTGACCGTGGAGTTCTCCAAGGTGGCCAAGGTTTCCGTGGAGCGCCTGCTCCGGCTGATGCAGGAGAGCGGCCAGAAGATGAAACTGGATCCCAAGCGGCCCAACGTCCTGTCCATATCCACGGGCCCGATCGGCCTCCGGGAGAAGAGCGAGTTTATTAGAGAAAAACTCGCCGCCCTGGCCGGATGATCGGTGCCCCTATTTCCTTTCTTCTTTCTCCCTGATCTCCGGGTCCTCCATGGTCGATTCCGAAAAACCGTCTCGTTCCATGCCCAAGGGCGGCCGGTGGGCGGGCGCCTGGCCGAAGCGCCGTCGGGCCATCCGGGATTGCGCCCATACCCCCGCCCCGGCCATGAGGGCGGTGAACAGGAACACCAGCCTCATGGAGGATGCCTGGTAGAGGATGCCGCCCAGCAGGGACCCGAAGACCTGCCCCGCGGTGAGCAGGGCCTCGTGCACCGTCATCCGCCTGTCCCGGTCGGACGCCCCGGAGGCCCCGTAGAACATGGAGTTGTTGTAGGCCCAGGCGGCCGCGAAACCGAAGACCCCGAGCCCCGCGGCCAGGACGGGCAGGGACTTCGCGGCCAGGATCAGGATCAGGGCCGCCCCGCCCGCCAGGGCCGTGGGGACCGGCAGGAACCCCCTACGGAAACGCCAGAAGGAGAATCGGCTGAAGAACAGGAAGCCCGCGGTCGTGGCGGCCATCCGTACCGTGATCAGGAGCCCCGTGGCGGATTCCGACAACCCGAGTTCCGATCGCGCGAAGAGCGGGAAGATGTTGGCCTGGATGCCGACGGCGGCGTACAGGACGGCGACGGAGAGCCAGGCGGAAAACCTGAAGGGCGAGCTTTCGTCCCGGGCGGGAGAG
This sequence comes from Spirochaetota bacterium, assembly GCA_022703505.1. Classification (GTDB taxonomy): domain Bacteria; phylum Spirochaetota; class Spirochaetia; order Treponematales; family UBA12059; genus JAAYUR01. The sequence continues at coordinate 180,577 of JAKLDN010000003.1, forward strand.
ACTCCGGCGCGCTTCGAAACCGGCCGCTCGTCCGAGTCCCGGAGGAAGCGTCGGGACATCTGCAGGAAGACTGCGTTCGCGGTGAACATCGCGACGGCGAACCAGAGGGGAAGGAATTTGTCCCGCTCGCTCAGGGTCCCCGCGAGGTAGGGGCTGACGATCCCCCCCACGCTCCAGGAAAAGCTGAACAGGCCGGTCGCCCGGGAGAGGTCCCGGCCTTCCAGGCCCCGGGACAGCCAGCCCATGAGGGGAGGCCAGAAGAAGGCGATGACCGCGCCGAAGGCGGAGTAGGCCAGGAAGGCCGCGGGTAGGCTGGGAAAGACGCAGAGGAGCAGGATGATGACCGCCGACGAGGCGGTCATGAAGGTCATGGAATTCCGGGGAACCAGCCGCGCCGTCAGACGCCGGAAGGCCAGGCAGGCCGCGAAGTAGACCAGGGACCAGAGGGCCCCGAACCGTCCCACCACCGCCGGGGGGGCCTGGAAGACCTCCCGCAGGATGAAGATGAGGCCGAGGTTCACGCTGCCGATTCCCAGGCTGTTCAGGAACGCGGCGGGCCCTATGACGGCCATCTTCCGCAGCCCCGCGGATCGGACCGGAGGTTCGACGGGATTCATGCGGATCCAGCTCCTTGATGCGTCGGTCGGGGCGCGGCCTGCCGCGCCCCGTGGGCGAGAAGGCAGACTAGGCCGCGGCGGCGGGTTAGGTCAAGGCGGTTTTGACATCCGGCTCCCGGGGGCTGTACAATCGATCCCGGCGGGGGACGCCGGCCGGAGCGGCCGGGAACCCCGGCCCGGAACGGAGGGACGGAGCCGGATGGACAAGGCAGAGCGGATTCGGGAACTGGAAGCCCTGGTCGAGCGTCACAACGACCTGTACTACAACTCCCAGCCCGAGATCTCCGACGCGGAGTTCGACGCGCTCCGGGACGAGCTCGCCTCCCTTTCCCCGGGGAGTCCCGTCCTGGGAAGAATCGGGGCGGATGCCGCCGACGGATTCCCCAAGGTCCGCCACCTCATGCCCATGGGCAGCCAGGACAAGGCCACGAGCCCCGAGGAATTTCTCAAGTGGGCCGCCAAGGTGTGCCATCCCGAGTACCTGGTGCAGTACAAGCTGGACGGGGCCTCCCTGGAGCTCCAGTACGAGAAGGGAATCCTCTCCCGGGCGGTAACCCGGGGGGACGGACAGGTCGGGGACGAGATCACCCCGAACGCCCGGCGCATGGCCGGGGTCCTGGCCAGCCTGCCGGAACCGTTTTCCGGCGCCGTGCGGGGCGAGGTGGTGATGACCCGGGAGGTCCACGCCCGGAAGTACGCGGACAAGGCGAACTGCCGGAACGCGGCCAACGGCCTCATGAAGAGGAAGGACGGGATCGGGAGCGAGGATCTCCGGGTGATCTGCTACGATGCATCAAGCGTCGGGGACGCCCTTGGCGTCGTGGACGAAGTTTTTTTTCCGGACGAGAAGTCCAAGCTGTCCTGGCTGGAGCGGATGGGTTTCGAGACCGTGCCCCTGCGGATCTTCGCCTCCCCCGGGGAGGTGGTGGATTGGCGGGCCCACGTGATGGACGCCCGCCCGGGGCTTCCCTACGACATCGACGGCCTCGTGGTGAAGGGCAACGAGATCGACCCCGCGGACATGGCCCGGGCCCGGCCGGAAAAGCAGATCGCCTTCAAGTTCTCCCCCGAGGAGGCCGTGTCGACGGTCCTGCGGGTGGAGTGGAGCGAGTCGGGGGCGAACTTCACCCCCATCGGGGTCCTGGACCCCGTGCGCCTGGCCGGGACGGTCGTCCAGCGGGCCAACCTCTGCAATACCGACATGATCCGCTCCCTGTCGCTCCGGATCGGGAGCCGGGTGGTCATCACCAAGCGGGGGGAAATCATCCCCAAGATCGAATCCCTGGTGGAGAATCCGCCGGACGCGCGGGAGATCCCGGTACCCTCGGACTGCCCCTCCTGCGGTACCGCCCTGGTGGACGAGGGGACACGCCTGTTCTGCCCGAACCCGGAATGTCCGAAGAAGTCCCTGCATCGCCTGGAGAAATGGCTCTCGGTCCTGGATGTACGGGACTTCGGCTCGGTGATTCTGGGCAAGCTCCATGCCGCCGGCCGGGTCCGGACCCTGGCGGACCTCTACACCCTGCGGGCGGAGGAGCTCTCGTCCTTCGAGCGCATGGGGGACGTCCTGGCCCGGAAGATCCTGCGCAACCTGGCGGCCCGGAACGAGGTTAGCCTGGCGGAATTCGTGGCGGGCCTGGACATCGAGGGGGTGGGGGAGCTGGTGACGGAGAAGGCCGTGGCCGCCGGCTTCGACACCCTGGAGAAGCTTAGAGCCGCCACGCCGGAAGAACTTTCGGCCGTCGACGGCTTCGGGGAGATCCTGGCCCGTACCCTGTCGGAGGGGCTCCGCGCCCTGGGCCCGGAGATCGACGCCCTGGCCGCCTCCGGGGCCGTCCGGATCCGCCCGCCCGCCGCGGCGGGTCCCCTGGCCGGGAAGAGCTTCTGCTTCACCGGGGAGCTCAAGTCTCTGAAGCGGGGCCAGGCGGAAGCCCGGGTGAAGGTCCGGGGGGGCTCGGTCAAGTCCTCGGTGACCAAGGATCTGTCCTACCTGGTGACGAACGATCCGGAGTCCGGATCGGACAAGAACCGCAAGGCCCGGGCCTTCGGAGTCCCGGTGATCGGCGAGGAGGAATTCCTCGCCCTGGTGGAGGGAACATCGTGAAACGTCGAGGTCCCGGCCTGTTCATGGCCGTCCTTCTAGTGCTCGCCCTGGCCTTCCTGGGCCTGACCGCCCTAACGGCCCTGCAGAAGGCGGAAATCGCCCGGCTCGAGAGGGGGATCCAGTCCCTCAAGGAGGAGCTCGTCCCGATCCGGTTCATGGTCCTGGAGCGGGACAAGGGGGTGGTGAAGGCCCGGGTCCGGATGTACGACCTGGCCGGGAACGAGGTGGACCTCCTGGAGATGACCTGGCCGGGAACGGAGCTCTCCTTCGATTTCTCCGTCGTGCCCGCCTCGGGCCGCTACCTGGCCTTCCCCCGCCGGATCTTCACGGACCGGCTGGCCCCCTCCTCGGGGACCAACCTCTTTCCCCGGTACGACCGGGCCGGGTTTCCCGGGATCTTCGAGGGGGCGGAGTTCGGGCGGCTCGGGAGAACGCGCCTTTCGGGGCTCTTCCAGGCCCTCAAGGAGGACCGGGAACCCTCGGGCTCCTTCGGGAGCGTCGTGCACGACATAGCCCGCATCGCGGCCTTCGAGCCGGGGGTGGTCTACAAGGTGGTCGTCCGGCCCAAGGGCGGGATCGAGATCCTGGAGGACTGAGGTGGACATCGAATCCCTCAAGGGCCCGCTCTTCGCGGCCGCCGACGCCGTGAGCTTCCTCCTGACCCGCCCGGCGGGCTGGGCGATCCTGGGCGGGATCCTGGCGCTCGGATTCGCCCTTCGGGCCTCCGGGGCCCTGCGAGACCGCTTCCTGGCCTGCGAGGCCTCGGGCCGGCGGATGGGCGCGGGGCAGGCCCTCGGCATCCTGCTCCGGGAGCTGTACGGGAGCCTCGCGGGTGCCGTCGCTGTACTGCCCACGGTCGCGGTCGTGCTGGTCGGAGCCGTCCTCCTGGTGGGGGTCTCGGATTCCGTGCGGAGGCTCGACGAGATCGCCGAGAACCGGGCCCGCATCTCCGAGCTCTCCGCGGTTGTGCGGAACCTGGAGCGGCGCTATCGGGTGGCGGACGTCCGGGTCCTGTCCGCGGACGGCCGGACCGCCCGTTTGTCCCTGGCCTTCTACGACTCCCGGATACCGGGCAAGCCGGTCCGGACCCAGGAGGCGGCGGTCGAGGGCTCCGAGGTCTTCGTGGACGCCCTGGTCCTCGACTTCGCCTACTCCGAGATCGAGTCCGGCCGGAGGGTGAACCTGGCCCTCCCGTACCGGGTCTACGGCAACCTCCAGGCCCCGGCGGACGGCCAGGAGCTGGCCCTCCTGGACGAACGGGGCGTCCCACTCCTGTACCGCCGGGCGGAAGCGGAGATCTACGGCATCGAACCGGAGGCCTACGACGCGCGCCTGGAGGAACTCATGGACCTCCTCGAGGACGAGGGGGCCCGGAGGAGGGCCGGGATCGTCCGGAGCGTCTTCGGGGCCGCGGTCCGGCGCAGGGTCCGGGCCGGGGATTCCTTCACGATCTGGATCGAGCAGACCGGGGGCCTCACGATCAAGGGGGACGGCGGGTTCTGAACGGGCAGCCGATCCGCCGCCCGGGGCTGTCCGAAAAGCTCAGTAGCTTTTTGGACAGCCCGACCGTATTGCCCTTCCTCCCCGCGCCGCTATAGAATCCCGGCGACCACACCATCCCCGAGGAGATCCCATGAAGGACGCGAAAACTCTCTGGAAGGCCTGCGTATCCCGAGCCTTGGAGGCGCTCGCCCGGGAGAAAGGGATCCCCGCGGAGGCGCTCTCGGCCCTGCCCCCGGCCGTCGAGGTGCCGCCCAAGCCGGAACTCGGGGACCTCGGGTTCCCCATGTTCCCCTACGCCAAGGTCCTCCGGGCCGCACCGGCCCAGATCGCCCAGGCCGTGGCCGCCGCCCTTGTCGGAGATCCCGAGGCCGCGGGCCTGGGGACCGTCCGCACGGAGGGCCCCTACCTGAACGTCTTCCTGGACCGTCCCGCCGTGGTGCGGGATGTCCTGGAGGCCCTCGGCCGGGATCCCGACGGGTACGGCCGGAACGAGTCCCTGGCGGGTCGGAAGATCATGGTGGAGTTCTCCAGCCCCAACACGAACAAGCCCCTCCACCTGGGCCACCTCCGGAACGACGCCCTGGGGGAGAGCGTGTCCCGGATCCTGGCGGCCAACGGGGCGGAGGTCTTCAAAATCGACCTGATCAACGACCGGGGAGTCCACATCTGCAAGTCCATGCTGGCCTACATGGCCTACGGGAACGGCCGTACCCCCGAGTCCGAGGGGGTCAAGAGCGATCATTTCGTGGGGGACTACTACGTCCGGTTCAACGACCTCAAGAAGGAGGATCCCGCCGCGGAGGAGAAGGCCCAGGCCCTCCTCGTGAAATGGGAGGCCGGGGATCCGGACACCCTGGCCCTGTGGAAGACCATGAACGGGTGGGCCGAGGGCGGGATCCGGCAGACCTACGAGCGGACCGGGATCTCCTTCGACAAGTACTACCACGAGAGCCGGATCTACGTGACCGGGAAGGACGAGGTCCTCCGGGGCCTGGAATCCGGGGTCTTCTTCAAGGCCGAGGACGGCTCCGTACGGGTGGACCTTTCGGACATCGGCCTGGAGACCAAGGTCCTGCTCCGCAAGGACGGGACTTCCATATACATGACCCAGGACATCGGCCTGGCCATCGAACGGCACAAGGACTGGCCCTTCGACCAGCTGATCTACGTGGTGGCCAGCGAACAGCAGTACCATTTCAAGGTCCTCTTCCACATCCTGGCCAAGCTGGGCTACCCCTGGGCCGCCAACCTCTACCATCTTTCCTACGGTCTGGTGAACCTGCCCGAGGGTCGGATGAAGACCCGGGAGGGCACCGTGGTGGACGCGGACACCCTCCTGGACTCCCTCCGGGAACTGGCTGTGGAGGAGATCGCCTCCAAGGGCCGGGAGGACGCGGTGGGTGACATCTCGGAGACCGCGGAGAAGATCGCCCTGGGGGCCGTGCACTTCTACCTCCTCCAGGCGACGCCCTCCAAGGACATGATCTTCAACCCCAAGGAATCCCTCTCGTTCAACGGGGCCACGGGTCCCTACATCCAGTACATGGGCGCCCGGATCTCATCCATGCTCCGGAAACACGACTCCGGGGAGGGGAACGCCCGGGGCGGGACCGTCCGGCCCGAACTCCTGGCGGGGGACGCGGAATGGGCCTTGATCCGCAGGATCGCAGAGTACCCGGAGGCCGTGGCCCAGGCCGCCCGGGACTTCGACCCCTCGGCGGTGGCGACCTGTCTGTACGACCTGGCCTCGGCGTTCAGCCGGTTCTACCACGACAATCCCGTCCTGACCGCGCCGGACAAGGATACGGCCGCGTCCCGCCTGGCCCTGGCCGCGGCGGCCCGGACGGTCCTGCGGAACGGGCTTTCCCTGGTGTGCATACCCTTCCTGGAGACGATGTGACGGCTACAATTGACATGAGGCGCCGTTCCATCGTATAAAGTCACGCTCGCGGGAAGTGTTTACCGAGCCGTACCATACGAACATAGAGGTTATCCAGATGTACGCAGTCGTCGAAGTGAAGGGCAAGCAGTACCGGGCGGAAAAGGGCGCCAGCATCCGCGTGGATCGCATGGACGGCGAGAAGGGCCAGACGGTCACCCTCGATTCCGTCCTCCTAGTGTCCGGCGAGACCGTGAAGGTCGGCGCGCCCTACGTTTCCGGCGCCTCGGTCAAGGCCGTGATCGCGGACCAGGCCAAGGCCGACAAGATCATCGTCTTCAAGTACAAGCCCAAGAAGGACTACCGCCGGAAGCACGGACACCGGCAGAGCTACACCCTGCTCCAGGTCGAGGATATCCTCGGGGCCTAGGGATGATCGAGGTCCGGGCCCGGTTGGGGGAGGACGGCGTGCTCCGGCGCGTCGATTCCTCCGGCCACGCGGGAACGGATGCCGGCAGCGGGGACCTCGTCTGCGCCGCGGCCTCCGTCCTGCTGCGGACCGCCTACGAGGCCCTGGCCCAGGTCCCCGGGGTCCGGGTCGAGGGATCGGCCCCCGAGCCGGGGAAGCTTTGGTTCTCCCTGCGGGACTACCCGCCGGGAGGCACGGATCGATTGAGGGGTATCGGGGATTTCCTGCTGACCGGGCTGTCCGGCCTGGAGCGGGAGCACCCGGGTGCCTTGAAGCTGACAACGGAACGGCATTGGAGGGAATGATATGGCTCACAAGGGCGTGAACGGCCGGGACTCGAACCCCCACCATCTCGGCATCAAGGCCAGCGGGAACTCCGTCGTGACCGCGGGCTCCATCATCGTGCGGCAGAGGGGCACCCACATCCACCCCGGCGAGAACGTCGGGATCGGCCGGGACGACACCCTGTACGCCCTGGTGGACGGACGGGTGACCTTCTCGGATCACCGCGGCCGCAAGTACGCCGGAATCGAGCCCGTCCAGGCCTAGGGACGGGAACGCGGCCCGGCGGCGCCCCTAGGGCGCCCGCGGGATTCGACTGGAGCCGCCCGCGGGGATAGAGCCGCGGGCGGTTTTTTTTCTACCAGGGGCGCCGGACGGGATGTATTCCGGGGCGCCGCGGAGGCACGGGTTGATCAAGTTCGCCGACGAGGCCGACATCACGGTATCCTCCGGCAAGGGCGGGAACGGCTGCATCGCCTTCCGGAGGGAGAAGTACGTTCCCCGGGGCGGTCCCGCGGGCGGCGACGGGGGACGGGGCGGGGACGTGGTCTTCGAGGTGCGCCGCAACCTGCGGACCCTGGCCCACCTCCGCTATCAGCAGACCTACAAGGCCCGGGGCGGCGAGGACGGCACCAGCCGGAACATGCACGGGTCCGACGGGGCCGACGCCGTCATCCCCATCCCCCCGGGCACCCTGGTCAAGGACGCCGAGACCGGGGAGGTCCTCCGGGACTTCACGGAGGAGACGGACCGCTGGGTTTTCCTCAAGGGTGGGAACGGGGGCTGGGGAAACACCCACTTCAAGACCTCCACGAACCAGGCGCCCCGGATCGCCCTGGACGGGAAGCCCGGGCGGACCGTCCGGCTCCGCGTGGAGCTCCAGCTCCTGGCGGACATCGGCTTCGTGGGCTTTCCCAACGCGGGCAAGAGCTCCCTCCTGGACCATTTCACGAACGCCCGGCCCAAGATCGCCCCGTACCCCTTCACGACCAAGATTCCCAACCTCGGGATGCTGACCGTGGACGACCGGGACATCATCCTGGCGGACATTCCCGGGATCATCGAGGGGGCCCACGAGGGGCACGGCCTGGGGATCCGCTTCCTCAAGCACATCTCCCGGGCCTCCGCCCTGGCCTTCCTGGTCGACCTTTCGGACGATTCCTTCCGGGACGCGTTCCCGATCCTGCTCTCGGAGCTCCGGGAATTCTCCGCGGACCTCACGGCCAAGCCCCGGATCGTGGTGGGGACCAAGCTGGACCTCCCCGGAACGGCGGAGCGCCTCGCGGAGCTCCGGGCCGCCCTGCCCGCCGAGAGGGTCTTCGGCATCTCGGTCTTCAACCGGGAGGGCATCCCCGCCCTCAGGTCGGAGTTCCTGGACTTCGTGCTCGAAGCCGAGCGGGCCCAGGAGGCCGCCCGGGCAGCCTCCTCCGCCGAAAGGGAACCGGGGGCCGGCGGGGTCCGGGCGCCCGGAGCGCCGACGGCGCCGGATTCCAGAGTCCCCGGACCGGCGGAGACGGGTTCCCCCGGGCCGGGAACCGTCTGGACCGCCACGGCGGGCTGGAAGGACGGGGACTAGCCGTGCGCCTCCTCATGTTCGGGGGGAGCTTCAATCCCGTCCACATCGGGCACCTGATCCTGGCCGAGGAGGCCCGCATCGCCCTGGGCTACACCCACGTCGCCCTGGTGCCCGCCGCCCTCCGGCCCCTGAAGGATATCCAGGACGATCCCGGTCCGGAGGCCCGGCTGGCCATGACCCGGGCCGCCGCGGCGGACGACGATCGCCTCGTCGTCTGGGACGGGGAGATCCGCCGGGGCGGGCTTTCCTACACGATCGACACCATCCGGGAACTCGCCCGATCCTTCGAACTGGAGGGGAAGCCGGGTCTCCTGGTCGGGGACGACCTCTTGCCCGGCTTTTCCGAGTGGAGACAGGCGGACGCCCTTGCCCGGGAAGCCCGGATCGTCTGCGCCCGACGGGAGCGCGCGGACCGGGTGGCCTTCCCCTACGACCACGTCTACCTGGACAACCTCCTCATACCCGTCTCCTCCCGGATGATCCGGGAGCGGATCGCGGCGGGACAGCCTTACCGACGGCTGGTTCCCGATCCGGTCTGGCGCATCATCGAAGAAAACGGGTACTACCGCCGTGGATGAACCGGGTCTGGACGGACTTCCGGAACGGTTGGAAGAGGCGGCGCGGAGTCTTCTGAGCCCCAACCGGTTCGAACACAGCCGGGGCTGCGCCCTTTTTGCCGCGGAAATCTGCGTCCGGTCCGGGATAGATCCCCGGAAAGGTTCGGCAGCAGGATGGGCCCATGACATGGCCCGGGGACTTCCCGAAGAACTTCAGGAGCGCCTGGCCCGGGACTGTCCCGTGCCCGTCCCGGTCAGCGTCTTCGCGAACCCGGTGCTCCTGCACGGCCCGGCCGCCGCGACCCTCCTGGCGCGGGATTACGGCGTCCGGGATCGGGACATCCTGGAGGCGGCGGCCCTGCACACGGTCGGTCGGGCGGACATGGGTCGCCTGGCCAAGATCGTCTGGGCCGCGGACAAGCTGGAACCCGGCCGGCGGCACGTGGACGACGCGCTCCGAGAACGATGCAGGGGGCTCGATCCGGATTCCCTCATCCTGGAAGCCCTGGAGGCGACCATCGCCTGGCTGGAGACCAGGGGCCGGGAGGTTGCGCCGGAGACCCGGGATCTGTACAATACCCTGCGAAAAGAGCGCGGATGAAGCACGTTACCCTGGATAGAAGCTCCATTTTCCTGATCCTGATCATCCTCTTCATCGCGGCCTGCGTCGGCTTCCTGTTGCTCCGACTCCGGGCGGATTCCCTGGACGAGGCCCTGAAAAACGACCGGATCCTCAACATCGCCTTCGTGGTGGAGAGGGGAGGGAAGCCGGCCGCCACGGAGATCTTCCTCTATTACCCCATGAACCAGAGAGGGGCCCTGCTGGACGTGCCCGCCGAGACCGGGTTGATCCTCAAGTCCCTGAACCGGGTGGACCGCATCGAGGCCCTCTACGACCCCCAGAACCCCAAGGCTTATATTGAAGAAGTCTCCCGGTTGGTCGGGGCCCCCCTCCCGTTCCACATCATCCTCCGGGAATCGGGCCTGATCGAACTCGTGGACCTCCTGGACGGGCTTTCCCTGTTCATCCCCAACCCCGTGGACGCCCGGGGCCCCTCCGGCCGGGTCCTCCTTCCCTCGGGATCCGTGACCCTGGACGGGAGCAAGGTAGCCGCCTTCTCCTCCTGGTCCGATCCCGAGGCGCCGGAGTTGGAGCGGGTGGAGCGGCGCCAGCGTCTCCTGCAGGCCCTGCTGAAGCGGGTCGGGGAGAGGCGGGACTACGTGCTCTCCCCCGAGGTGTTCCCGGAGATATCCCGCCGGATGCGGACGAACATAGAGTCCGACGCCCTGTACCGACTGTTTGAGAGGATAGCGGATCTCGATGTGGACCGCCTGGTCACCCAGCGAATCACGGGGAACTACCGGTCCATGGACGGGGCGACCCTCCTCTTCCCCCATTATGACGGGAGCCTGGTCAAGGACATCGTGAAGCAGACCCTGAACGCCCTGGTGAACGCGGACAGCTTCGCGGTGGCGGACAAGGTGTTCACGATCGAGATCCTGAACGGCACCACCGTCCGGGGCCTGGCGGGAAAGACCGCCGAGATATTCCAGAGTTTCGGGTACGAGGTGGGTTCCGTGGACAACGCGGAGACCCAGGACCTCGCCCGCACGGTCATCTACGACCGGTATTCCAACGGCGAAGCGGCCCGCACCATCGGCAACGTGATCCGCTGCAAGAACGTGGTGCCCGGGGACGGCGGCCGGCCGGAGTCCTTCGCGGACTTCACGATCGTGTTGGGCCGGGATTTCAACGGGAGGTTCTGTGACGAATGATCATCTCTCCGAGGTCCTCGACTGCGCCCGGGTGTTGGCGGACCACAACGGCCAGGAAACCCTGGTCCTGGACCTGACGGAGCTCTCCCTCTGGACGGACTACTTCGTGATCACGACCGCCACCAGCTCCACCCACCTGGCCGGCCTGGTCCGGCACCTGACGGAGCACCTGGCCGTCCGGGGGCTGGAACCCTCCCGGAAGCCCCGCCTGGCGGATGACGAGGAGTGGTGCCTGGTGGACGCCGGGTGGTTCGTGGTCCACGTCATGAGCGTGCGGGCCCGGGGCTTTTACGAGCTGGAGAAGCTCTGGTTCCAGGCCAAGGCGATCTCCGTGCATCCTTCCGGGCCTGGGGCCCCGGCCGGAAACCCCACCGGGACGGCCTAGGGGCCCGTTCCGGCAGCGGGAAAGGCCGCCGGGCATAAAAAAGGAGCTTCCGGGCGGCCCTGAGGGCCTCCGGAAGCTCGGTATCGCGACGGGAATCCGTCACTCGTCGAAGTCGTCGTAGTCCAGGTCGTCCTCGTATTCGTAGTCGTCCCCGTTGGATTCCTCGTCGAAGTCGTCGTCCAGGTCCTCGTCGAAATCGTCTTCCTCGTCCTCGAAGTCCTCGTCCCCCTCGTCGAAGTCCTCGTCGTCGAGATCGTCGTACTCCTCTTCCTCCTCGAAGTCGTCCTCGTAATCCTCGTCGTACCCGTCCCCGAACCGGAGGAAGGGGTTGTCCGGGCTCGGGTCGAGGGGCTCTACGCCGAGGAGGGAAAGGTTCGGATCGAGCGCCGATTCGCCGTTGGACGGAGTCATATCGTATTCCTCCCGAAGAATCCTTAGTTCCGCGTGATGAACGGGTTGCCGGACCGTGAAGCCAGAAAGGTATGGTTCGGAACCATGGTTCCATCGAAAATCTAAAAGAGACTTGTCGGTTCTGTCAACTACGTTTTCGAGATAAAAAGAAAAATACCGAAGGCGGACGGTTTCCGCCTAGTTCGCGGTTCCATATCGTTTTCCGTTGATCTTCGGGGGGTTCCGGGGCTAGGATGGCTCACCATGGACGATACCCATTTCGGTGCCCTCCTGGGCATGGCCCTGGAGGAGGATCTGGACGGCGCGGGGGACGTCACCTGCCGGGCCGTTTTTTCCGAGGGAGACCGCTGCGCGGCGGTCCTGACGAGCAAGGATACCGGGATCCTCTGCGGGATCGAGCGGTTCCGGGAAGTCTTCCGGCGCGTCGATCCCTCGGCCGCGGTCGAGCTCCTGGCCGCGGACGGCGACCGGCTCTCCCCGGGGATGGAGGTGGCCCGGATCGAGGGAAAGACGAGGTCCATCCTGGAAGCGGAACGGACGGCCATAAACTTCCTGTCCTTCCTTTCCGGGATAGCCACGGCCGCCTCCGAGTACGTCCGCGCCGCCCGGGAAAAGGGAAAGGCCGTCGTCCTGGACACCCGGAAGACCCTGCCCGGCTACCGGTCCCTGTCCAAGTACGCCGTCCGGACGGGCGGGGGGGCCAACCACCGCATGGGGCTCCATGACATGGTCTTGATCAAGGACAACCATATCGACGCGGCGGGGGGGATCCCCCGGGCCGTGGAGCGGGTACGCGCCCGGTGGGGCCGAGAGTTCCGCGTCGAGGTGGAGTGCCGCACCGTTGAGGAGGTGCGCCAGGCCGTCGAGGCGGGCGCGGACGTCGTGATGCTGGATAACATGGACTTCGAGACGGCCCGCAGGGCCCTGGAACTCCGGGCACCGGGTGTTTCCTTCGAGGCCTCGGGAGGGATTTCCCTGGAAACCGCGGGCGCCTGGAGCGCCCTGGGGGTGGATTACATCTCCGTCGGCCGCCTGACCCATTCCGTACGGGGCTTCGACTTCTCCCTCACCATACGGAAGGAGGAGGCGCCGTGAGCTCCCGGCACGAGTCCTTCGACGTGATCGTGGTGGGAGCCGGGATCGCGGGGCTTTCCGCGGCCGTCCGGGCCGCGGAGGCCGGGGCCTCCGTATGCGTCCTCACCAAGGAGGCGGCGCCCGAGGAGTGCAACACCCGGTACGCCCAGGGGGGCATCGTCGCCCGGGGCGGGCCGGAGGACCCCGAACTCCTGGAACAGGACATCCTGGCCGCCGGTTGTTGGCTGAACAACCGGGAGGCGGTACGCATCGTCAGCCGGGAGGGTCCCGGGGCCGTGGAGGATCTTCTCCTCCGGAAGGCGCAGGTTCCCTTCCTGCGCAACGCGGAGGGGGAAGTGGACCTCACCCGGGAGGCCGCACATTCGATCCGGCGCATCTGGCACGTCAAGGATTACACGGGCCGCTCGATCCAGGAGTCCCTGACCGCCTATGTCCGGGGCATCCCCAACATCCATATCTTCACCTCCTGCATGGCCGTGGACGTCATCACCAACACCCATCATTCCCGGGACGACTCCCAGCGCTACGCCCCCAAGCGGGCCTTGGGGGTCTATGTCTACGGGGAGAACACCGGGGAAGTGGTCCCCTTCTTCGCTTCGGCGACCATCCTGGCCGCGGGGGGGATCGGCAACCTCTACCTCCATACCTCCAATCCCCCGGGGGCCACCGGGGACGGCGTAGCCATGGCCGAACGGGCGGGAGCGGAGGTCATCAACGCGGAATACGTGCAGTTCCACCCCACCATCCTCTTCCACCGGGACCTGAAGGGCTTCCTGATCTCCGAGTCCCTCCGCGGGGAGGGCGCCCGCCTCATGAACCGCAAGGGGGAGTACTTCATGGACCGGTACCATCCGGCCCTGAGGGACCTGGCCCCCCGGGACGAGGTTTCCCGGGCCATCTACTACGAGATGGAGCAGTCCGAGTCCACCTACGTCCTGCTGGACACCTCCCTGCTCAAGGTGGATCCCCGGGACCGGTTCCCCAGCATCCACGAGACCTGCCTGCGGGCCGGGATCGACATGACCCGGGATCCCATACCCGTGGTGCCCGCGGCGCACTACTTCTGCGGGGGCGTGAAGACGGACATGGAAGGGCGGACGACCATCCCGGGACTCTATGCGGCCGGTGAGACGGCCTGCACGGGGGTCCACGGGGCCAACCGACTGGCCTCGGTGTCCTTGCTGGAAGGCTTGGTCTTCGGCTTGCGGGCCGGAACGGCCGCGGCCGCCCTGGCCGACCGGCCCGGGCTGCCCCTGGTCCAGAGCATTCCGGACTGGGTCTTCCCGGCGGAAGAGGAGGCAGCGGATCCCATCCTCATCTACCACGATCTTTTGAACATCCAAATGACCATGTGGGACTACGCCGGGATCGTCCGCACCCGGAAGCGCCTGGCCCGGGCCAAGGCGGACCTGAACTACTTGGCCCACCGGGTGGACAGCTTCTACCGCCAGGCCCGCCTTTCCCGGCCCCTGTTGGAGCTTCGCAACGCCGTGGACACCGCTTCCCGGATCGTACGGGACGCGGAGGCGAACCCGAAGTCCTTGGGCTGCCATTACCTACGGGGATCGCCGGTTTGACACGGAGGCCGTTCCCGTAGTATTGTGGCCCGCCATGGTTAGGACGGTTGTCGTCGAGGCGCCGGCCAAGATCAACCTGCACCTCCAGGTGCTGGGCAAGCGGCCGGACGGGTTTCACGACATCCTCAGCCTGTTCCAGGCGGTTTCCTTGTGCGATACCCTGGACATTCGGATCCGGCCTTCCGGGGACGTCCGGGTCTTCGGGGAGTTCGACTGCCCGGAGCCCGAGAATACCATCCACCGGGCCGCGCGCTCCTTCCTGGCGGCTTCCGGCCGGCCGGAGGGCGCGGAGATCCGCGCCGTCAAGCGGATCCCCGCGGGGGCCGGCCTGGGGGGAGGGTCCAGCGACGCGGCGTCGGTCCTCCGGGCCCTGAACCGGGCCTTCGGGGACACGCTTTCCGGATCCGAGCTCGCCCGCCTGGCGGCCGGGATCGGATCGGACGTGCCGTTCTTCCTGGGCACCCCCTGCGCCGTGGTCGGCGGCCGAGGCGAGATCCTGGAGCCCGCGGATGCCCGGCCGGATTACGGTCTGGTGATCCTTTTCCCGGGATTCCCGATCGGCACGGCCTGGGCCTACGCGGCGGTGGACGAATCCCGGAAGGCGGCCCCCTCCGGGGGGGACGAGACCTGGGATTTCGGGCGGCTCCGGGAGGAGTACCGGAGGGATCCGGAATCCTGGACCTTCCGGAACGACTTTTTCGATGCCCTGGCCCCGGGGAACGCGGAACTCCGTAGGGCCAAGCGGGCCCTGGAGGACGAGGGCGCCTCCTTCGCCGGCATGACCGGTTCGGGGAGCGCCTTTTTCGGCATTTTCGGATCGGAAACCGCGGCGGATAGGGCCGCGAGGAACTTGAACGAACGGGAGGGTGGCAAAGGCCGATGGAGCGCGGCAGCCGCGGCGCCGCTTGCGCGCATGCCGGTCCCGAGGTTACAATAAATACTGCGTTTCCGCCCGCGAAAGCGGGGGCCCCGCCCGTGGGGGGATCCTCGTCAAGGAGAGGCATCGTATGGAGATCACGGATATCCGCATCCGGAAGGTGACCAGCGAGGGGAAGCTCAAGGGCTATGTGACCGTGACGTTCGACGATTGTTTCGTGGTCCACAACGTGAAAGTGATCGAAGGCAAGACGGGAGTGTTCATCGCCATGCCGAGCCGCAAGACCCGGACCGGCGAGTACAAGGACATCGCCCATCCGATATGCCCGGATTTCCGGCAGAAACTCCAGGACAAGATCCTGGACGCCTTCGGGAATCCCGAGAATTTCGAGGAGGAACCGGCCACATAAGGCCCCTCCGGACCGCTTGCATCCGTGGGACGTCGACAAGTGGTAAGTCAGCGGGCTTTGGTTCCGCCATTCGCAGGTTCGAATCCTGCCGTCCCAGTAACGGGTATCCACCGTACCATCAAGGAGTATAGTACATGAGCCAGACATTGTTGACCGCCGTTTCCCGCCCGACCGCCACGAAGGGTCAGGTCCGCCGCCTGCGCGCGGAGGGCAAGCTCCCCGCGGTCATCTACAACCGCCACGGACAGTCCCGCCCGATCCTCCTGGACAGCGCGGAGTTCGCCAAGGCCGTGACCGGGGTTTCCGAAAGCACCATCCTCAAGCTCTCGATCGACGGCAAGACCACCGAAGCCTTCATCAAGGACCGCCAGGTCAACTGGCTCCGGGGAACCCTCCTGCACGTGGACTTCTTCGAGGTCGAGCAGGACCGGGCCATCCGCGCGCACGTCTCCGTCCACCTCCTGGGCGTACCCGTCGGCGTACGGGAGGGCGGAATCCTGGAGGCCCCCGTCCACGAGGTCGAGGTCGAGTGTCTTCCCAAGGACCTGCCCGGCAAGATCGAGCTGGACGTCTCCAACCTCGGCGCCAACCACTCCATCCACGTCCGGGACATCAGTCTGCCCAACGTGCGGATCCTGAACTCCGGGGACCAGGTGGTCGCCCTGGTCAAGTTCGCCAAGGCCGAGGCCGCCCCCGCCGTGGAGGAAGCCGCTCCCGCCGAGGGCGAAGCCGCAGCCACCCCCGCGGCCGGTGCCGCTCCCGGAGCCGCCCCCGCCGCGCCGGAGAAGAAGGAGTAAGCCTGAATCGGTCGACCCCGCCGGATTCCCAGCGGGGCAGCCGGCCGGCTTTCCGCCGGCGGGACCCGGTCGAGCGCCGCCTGGCCTCCTTCCTCGCGGAACGGGGCCTGGGCGGCGTTTCCGTCTTGGTCGCCTTCTCGGGAGGCTCGGATTCCACGGCCCTGCTCCTGGCCGTCGCGACGGTGGCGCCGGCCCTGGACATCACGGTCCGCGCCGCATGGGTGGACCACGGCATCCGCCCCGCCTCCGAGAGGGCCCGGGAGCGGAACTTCGTGGAAGCCCTGACAGCCCGACTGGGCATACCCTGCCGGATCACCGAGGCCCCCGAGGATCCCCTGGAAGCTCGGGCGGCCCGCTTGAAAACCAGCCTGGAGGCGGAAGCCCGGGACTTCCGGTACGCGGCCCTGAGGGCCGAGGCAGACCGGGCCGGTTGCCAGCGCATCCTCACGGCCCACACCCGGGACGACCAGGCGGAGACCCTCCTGGCCCGCATATTCTCGGGATCCGGGGCCGGAGGGCTGCGGGGGATTCCGGAGGACCGCCCTCCCTTCCTCCGCCCCTTCCTTTCCCTGCCCAAGGCGGCCTTGATCCGCTACCTGGAGGACAGGGGACAGGACTGGCGGGAGGATTCCACCAACGCCGGGGATGACTACCAGCGCAACCGGATCCGTCGCCGTCTGATCCCGGCTGTGGAGAAGGCATTCCCGGGATTCCGGAAGGCCCTGGCGGCCCTGGCGGAAAAGAGCCGCCTGGACGAGGACCTCCTTTCCGCCCTTTCCCGGTCCGAACTGCCGGCCTCGCGTTCGGAGGGACAGAGCTCCTTCGACGCCCGGGCTTTCCACGCCGCCCATCCCGCCCTGCGCCTGCGGGCCCTGACCGCGGAGGCCTCCCGTCTGGCCGGGCCGGGCCGCCGCGTTCCCTACGCCCTGCTGCGGGCCGCCGTCTTCGCGGACCCTGGTCAGCCCGGTTCCACGGCGCCCCGGATCCTGGCCCAGGGGACGGGACTGCGGTTTGCCGAGGAGGACGGCCGGATCCTCGTCACCCCGGTATCCGGGGGTGTAACCATTCCCGGCGGCTACTCGTTCCAGTTCGAACGCCCGGGAACCCTCCGAATTGATACGGGCGGGTCTTGTACGGTATACTTCCGCCCGGGATCCGCCGGACCCGCGGAGGGGACCTTCGAGTTTCCCCTGGTCGTCCGGTCCCGCCTTCCCGGGGACCGTATCGCGATCCGGGACGGCCGTAAGCCCCTGGACGAGCTCCTCGCGGAGTGGAAGGTTCCCCGGGAGTGGAGGGAGTACGTCCCCGTCCTGGAGGACCGGAGCGGGATCGTGGGGATCCTGGGATCCCGGGCGGGAGCCCGGGACAGGTACCGGCCGGGGCCGGCTTCCCTGGATGCTTCCGTCCCCCGCCTCGCCGTGGAAATAGAAGGAATAGGCCCCTTCCGATCGATAGAAAGGAGCGCAGAAGCGCCATGAGCCCGGACAACGACAAGAATGAGCAACCCCCCAAACGGCCCCTGGACGGCCCCCCCCGGGGCAACCGGTTCGCCCTGATCCTCTTCATAGCCCTGATGGGGGCTTTTTCCGTGTTCTTCCTGACGGACCAGAAATCCTCGGTCAACGAGATCTCCTACTCCGCCTTCCTGTCCTATCTGGAACAGGGCACCGTGGAGGCCGTGAAGATCGTCGACCAGACGGAGATCGAGGGCAAGCTGAGGGGCAAGACCGGCAACACCGCCCTCTTCCGGACCCGGATTCCCTATACGGACCTGGACCTGGTGAAGACCCTCCGGGAGAGCGGCGTATCCATCGAGGGCGCCGTCCGGGGGGTCAGCGTGCTCCAGGTCCTCCTGGAGACCCTTCCCTGGATCTTCGGGTTCTTCCTGATCTGGATGATGCTCCGGCAGTTCCAGGGGAACAACAAGGCCTTTTCCTTCGGCAAGAGCCGCGCCAAGCGGTACCTGGACGCCTCCAAGAAGACGACCTTCGAGGATGTCGCGGGCCAGAAGGAGGCCAAGTACGAGCTCACGGAGGTGGTGGACTACCTCAAGAACCCCCAGAAGTTCGTGAAGATGGGGGCCCGGATCCCCAAGGGCGTGCTCCTGGTGGGCATGCCGGGCACGGGCAAGACCCTCCTGGCCAAGGCCGTGGCGGGGGAGGCCAACGTCCCCTTCTTCCACATGTCCGGTTCCGACTTCGTGGAGATGTTCGTGGGCGTCGGCGCCAGCCGGGTCCGGGACCTCTTCGAGCAGGGCCGGAAGAGCGCTCCCTGCATCCTCTTCATCGACGAACTGGACGCGGTCGGCCGGACCCGGGGCGCGGGATACGGGGGAGGCCACGACGAGAGGGAGCAGACCCTCAACCAGATGCTGGTGGAGATGGACGGATTCGACACCAAGGACGGGGTCATCATCCTGGCGGCCACGAACCGGCCCGACGTCCTGGACCCCGCCCTCCTGCGGCCCGGCCGTTTCGACCGGCAGGTGGTGGTGGCCATGCCGGACGTACAGGAGAGGGAGCAGATCCTGGCCATCCACATGAACAAGATTCCCGTGGAGACGGGCACGGACGTGAAGCGCCTGGCCCGGGCGACCCCCGGCACCAGCGGGGCGGACCTTGCCAACCTCGTCAACGAGGCGGCCCTCTTCGCGGTGCGCAGGAACAAGTCTGTGGTGGGCATGGAGGATTTCGAGGACGCCCGGGACAAGATCCTCATGGGGATCGCCCGGTCCAGCCTCTTCCTGACCGAGGAGGAGAAGCTGGCCACGGCCTACCACGAGGCGGGTCACGCCCTGGTGCACTACTACCTGGACCACACGGACCCTCTCCACAAGGTCACCATCGTGCCCCGGGGCAGGGCCCTCGGCCTGGCCCTGTCCCTGCCGGAAAAGGACACGTACTCCCACTCCGTTGCCCGGCTCAAGGACCGGATCGTCGTGTGCTACGGAGGATTCGCCGCGGAATCCATCGTGTACGGGGAGACCACGACCGGCACGGCCCAGGATCTTAGGCAGGCCACGGACATAGCCCGGAAGATGGTCTGCGAATGGGGGATGTCTCCGAAGATGGGCGCCGTGGCCTACGGCCAGGAGGATGAACCCATCTTCCTGGGCAAGGAGATCGCCCGTCACAAGGATTACTCCGAGGAGACGGCCCGGAACATAGACGCCTCCGTGCGGTCCATCCTGGACGAGGGAAGGGATCGGGCCCTTTCCATCCTCACCGATCACAAGGACCAGCTGGAAACCCTGGCCCGGGAGCTAATCCAGAAGGAGACCCTCCAGGACGACGCCATCCGGGTGCTGCTGGGATTCCCGGCCCGGGAGATCAAGGAGTAGCCATGCGTCGCGCCATCGCGCCGGCGGTCCTGCTCTCGTGCGCTGCCTTCGCGTTTTCCCAGGCGCCGGGCTTTCCCGACCTGAACGTCCGCCAATCCGCCGCCCGGGCCGCGGTCGAGCGGGCCGTCCGCGCCCTGGAGGCCGGGGATGCCGAGGGTGCCCGGGAAGCCTCCGACGAAGCCCGGTACCTGGATCCCGGCAACTCCGACGCCCGGTACCTGCTGGCCGCCGCCGACCTTCGGGGCGGGCGGCCCACTCCGGAGGCGGAGGGCGAGCTCCGGACCGCCCTGGCCGGGGGGACCTTCCTCCGATACACGGCGGACGACGCCGCCCGGCTCCTGGCCCACATCCTGGTCCGGACCAAGAGGTACTCCGAAGCCCTGGCCCTGGCATCGCGTCCGGGACTGGCGGGGGACTCGGACGCCCTTTACCTCCGGGTCCGGGCCCTTCGGTTCCTGGGCGATCCCGACGCCTTCCTGCGGGCCGTGGACGCCGGCCTGGATCGTTTCCCCTCGGACGCCCGGATTCCCCGGGAGCTCCTGGCTTTCACGGCCCGGACCCCCCGGACGGAGCCCACGGCAGCCCGGGTGGGCCGCGTGGAGGCCCGGCTGGGCTACTACCGCTTCCTGGATCCGGAAATCCTGTCCCTCCTGGCCCCCTTCCGGCCGGACCCGGAGGCCCGCCGGGACCTCATCCTGGAATACCGGGCCACGGGGCGGCGGAACCCCGCGGCGACGGTCCGGGCACTGGATCTGGGGATCCTGGACGACGCGCAGGCGGTCACGGAATTCTTCGGATTCCCTTCCCTGTCCTGGGAGGACCTTCGGGACCTCCGGGGCTTCCTGCGCGGCCCGGAAGGCCGGGCCGCCTTCGCTTCCGCGTTTTCCGGCTATTCCGGGGTCCTGGGAAGCGACCCGGACGGCGACGGATACTTCGAGACCCGTTCGACCGTCCGGGACGGCGCCGTGGAATCCTGGCTCCTGGACTTCGACCAGGACGGGCTGCCGGAACTCTCCCTCAGGTTCCTGGACGACCTTCCCGGGTCCGGCAGGATGACCCTGACGGGCGCGGAGACGGTGTTCGAGTACGGGGAGTATCCCTACCTGAACCGTGTGCTGTACCGGACCTCCTCGGGGGTGCGGGAATACCTGTTCTCCCCGGACGCCCTGGCCTTTCCGGCGGTGGAGCTCTTCGCGGGACCCGGACGGGGTTCGGGGGAGGGATTCGCGCCCCGGCGAACGGATGCGGCGTTTCCGACCGAGGCGGCCTGCGCCGCCGCTGCCTTCCGGGTGACGGCCCGCCCCGAAGATCGCGGGTCGCCCGTGAGCGTGACGGACCTGGATCGGGGCGTTCCCGTACGCGGCCGGATCCGCACCCCGGACGGACGGGACGGGATCCTGGTCTACCGGAACGGAATGCCCCAGTACGAACTGGCGGACATGGACGGGGACGGCCTGTACGAATCCCGCTTCCTGTACCCCCGGGACCCGAAGCGGGCGGCCTCCGGGACCGTGAGCTCACCCTATCGGTTCGAGGCGGATTTCAACCTGGACGGGGTCTTCGAGTACGCCGAGAACCTGACCTTCCCCTTCGAGCGGACCTGGGATTACGACGGCGACGGCCGCACGGACGCCCGCGCCACCGCCCTGGGCGACGGCGGCGAGCTGCGGGAGTTCTCCCGGCGCTTCGACGGCCGTCTGGATACGGCGGTCTTGGTCCGGGGCGGCCGGGTCCAGCGCGTGCTCCGGGCGGGCGTCGAACTGCCCCTGGTTCCGGACGCGGGGGGGGCCGTGCTCTGGGTGGGGCGCAAGCCCTTCGACTTCGGAACGGTCCTGCCCGAGCCGGGGTTCGGTCGGCGGGGGGCCGAGAGGTACCGGATCGTGCGGTTCGGAGACCAGATCCTGGCGGAGAGCGCGGAGTGAGGGCCCGTTCCCTCCCGGCGGCCGCCCTTCTGGCGGCGGCCCTGTCCGTAGGCTGCGCCTCGGATCCGGCGCCCGCTCCGGCACCCCGGTACGAAAGCCTCAAGCTGGAGGCGCTGGAGAGGCTGGCGACCGAGGACCCCGCGGAGGGCATGGAGGCAGCCCTGCACCTCCGGGCCGGTTCCTCCATCCTGTCCGCGGATCAGCTGGAGGACTCCCTGCGGAGGTCCGCCGCCGCCCTGGTCCGCAGGTATGAGGCGAGCCTGGCCGCGGGAGATTTTTCCGCCGCCCGGGCGGACGCCCGGTCCCTGCGGTTCCTGTCGGAGGATCCCCGGACCGCCTCCGCGCTTCCGGCGGGTTTCTCCCTGGGCGTGTCCGACGCGGAACTGACCTTCCGCATGGCCGAACGGCTCTGGGGCGAAGGACGGGAAACGTCCGGCCTGCTCGTGTTCCTGGAGGCTTTGGACGCGGGGTACCGGGACCCGGCCTCCCTCCGGACCTTCGCGGAGCGGGCCCATGCCCTGGGCAACCGACAGGCGCTCAAGAGCATAGAGACCGTCGACCCCTCCGCCCTCACCGGAGAAGCCCGGACCTGGTCCTCCGGCACCGTCTCCATGGCCGAGATGCGCAGGGGCACGGTGACCATCTGGGTCAATCGGGGCATCCGGATCGCCCAGGGCATCGGGACCCCGGACCGGGGGATAGGCTCCGGCTTCTTCGTCGACCGCCGGGGCCATCTCCTCACGAACTATCATGTCATCTCCAGCGAGGTGGATCCCGAGTACGAAGGCTATTCCCGGCTCTATATACGCCTGCCGGGCCAGACCACCGACCGGATACCCGCCAAGGTGATCGGCTGGGACCGGGTGCTGGACCTGGCCCTGATCAAGGTGGACCTGGAGCCGCCCTATGTCTTCTCCTTCACCGGCCGCCGGGAGTTCGTCCCCGGGGACCGGATCTACGCCATCGGTTCGCCCGTGGGGCTGGACAACACCCTCACGGCGGGGATCGTCTCCGCCGTCGGGCGCCGGTTCCTGCCTCTGGGCGAGGTCATCCAGGTGGACGCCGCGGTGAACCCCGGGAATTCCGGAGGCCCCCTCCTGGACGCGGAGGGGGAGCTCGCCGGGGTCGTCTTCGCCGGGCTGCCCCGGTACCAGGGCCTCAATTTCGCGGTTCCCGCCCATTGGGCGGTGCGGGTCCTGCCGGACCTCTACCGGGGCGGCGAGATCCGGCACCCCTGGCTGGGCATCGCGGCCTACGAGGGCCGGGAAGGGCTGGCCGCCATCTATCGCCATCCCGACGGCTCCCCTGCGGCTCCCGCCGCGGGCGAACTGGTCCGGATCGCGGGCAAGGCCTGCAAGACCCTGTCCGAAGCCCAGGCGATCCTCTTGTCCTACGATCCCGGGACCCTGGTTCCCGTGGACTATCGGGAGGGCGGTGAAGTCCGGCGCTCCTGGATCCTCCTCCGGCCCCGGCCGTTTTCTCCCGGTGAAACCGCGGTCCGGCGGGACCTCCGGGAACGCCTGCTCGCCCCGTTCTTCGGGATGGCCGTCACCGCCACGGGAAAGAACTCCTTCGTCGTCGAGCGGGTTCTTCCCGGTACGATCGCGGACGAGGCGGGGCTATCGGAGCGGGATCCCCTGGTCATCAAGGACATCGTGGTCAGCAAGGAAGACCGCGCCCTCCTCATGAGCCTCTACGTCAAGAAACGCAAGGCGGGCTTCCTGGAAAGCATCATCCAGATCGCCGCCACCCTGGACCTCGATTCCTTCCTCTGAGGCTTGTAGGATCCCGGGAATCCGTTATAGTAACAATTACATCAGGGAGGTTCCGAATGGCGAAGGATCCGGCCCCCCAGGAGCTCGCGCCGGTCGGCAAGCTGTTCATCGACACGGCCGCCGAACTGCGCGCCGCGCTGACCAAGGCCTTTTCCAAGAAGGGCTCCGTCCTGTTCCGATGGGACGGTGTCGAGGACCTGGACGTTCCCCTGCTCCAACTCCTGTACGCCGCCCGGGTGGAGGCTTCCCGGACGGGGAAGGAGTTCCATTTCACCGGGATCGTCACGGATCGCGTGGCCAACCGCCTCTATTCGGCGGGATTCGTGTCGGTCATTCCGCTCTCCGGAGAAGAACTGGAATCCAACCTGGTGGGATTCTAGGAGGGGTCGATGCTGGATAAGTTCAAGAGCAGCTTCCGGGAGGAAGCCGAGGAACTCCTGGGTCAGCTCGAGTCCACCCTCCTGGAGCTGGAGGACAGCCCTTCCGACGCGGAGCTGTTGAACGCCGCCTTCCGGGCCATCCACACGATCAAGGGTTCCGCGGGCATGTTCGGGTTCGACGAGATCGCCCGGTTCACCCATGACCTGGAGAACGTCCTGGACAAGGCGAGAGCCGGTAAGATTGCCATATCCCGGGAGTTCATCGATCTGGCCCTCCGGGGCCGGGACCACATCCGCGGCCTCCTGTCTTCCGGGGATGAACTGACCGAGGACCTGCGCCGGACCACGGACGCCCTGGTGGAGGAATGCCGAGCCCTGGCGGCCGAAACCGAGGCCCGGAACGAAGCCTCTCCGGGCTCCCCCGGGGCCGCCGCGCCGGAACAGCCGGCGTCCGGAGCCCCCGGGGCGGCTTCCGAAGGCAAGCGGACCTTCTACATCCGCTTCCAGCCGGGACCCGACATCTTCCGGAACGGCACCCGCGTGTTGTCCCTCCTGGCCGACCTCGCCGAGCTCGGGGAGGCGACCCTGGTTCCCCACGTGCACGACATTCCCCGCCTCTCGGAGATGGATCCTGAGAGGTGCTACTGCTACTGGGAAGGCTACCTGACCACGGAGTCGGACCGGAACGCCATCCGGGACGTCTTCATCTTCGTGGAAAGCGAATCCTCCCTGACCATCGAGGAGATCGAAGAGACCCGGATCAACGACTCCCGGACCAAGCGGCTGGGGGAACTGCTGGTCCAATATCAGCACGTACCGCCCGAGGAGATCTCCAAGGCCCTGTCCTCCCAGAAGCGGCTGGGGGAGATCCTGGTCGAGAAGGGCATCATCTCCAAGGACGCCCTGGACACGACCCTGGCCGGACAGAACCACGCCAAGAAGATCCAGGACAAGGCCGCCGAGGCCGGGGGCGCCCTAGCGTCCGTGCGGGTGGCCAGCGAGAAGCTGGACCAGCTGGTGGACCTGGTCGGGGAGCTGGTGACCCTCCAGGCCCGCCTGGCGCGAACCTCCCTGGACCTCAAGGAGATCTCCCTGGCGGCGATCTCGGAGCAGTTCGAGCGGCTGATCGCCCAGCTCCGGGACAACACCATGAGCATACGCATGCTCCCCATCGGCAGCACCTTCAACAAATTCCGACGGGTGGTGCGGGACCTGTCCACGGAGCTCGGCAAGGAAGCGGACCTCCTGACGGAGGGCGCCGACACGGAGCTGGACAAGACGGTGATCGAGCGCCTGAACGATCCCCTGGTGCATATCATCCGGAACTCCCTGGACCACGGCATCGAGTCCCCCCAGGACCGGGAAGCGGCCGGAAAGAACCGGAAGGGGACCATCCTCCTCAAGGCCCAGCATTCCGGGGCCCACGTACTCATCTCCGTCCGGGACGACGGGGCCGGCCTCAACGCCGAGGCGATCCGCGCCAAGGCCGTGGAACGGGGCATCGTCGCCCCGGGGCAGGAGCTGACCGAGGCGGAGATCAACCAGCTGATCTTCCATCCCGGATTCAGCACGGCCAAGTCGGTGACCAAGGTTTCCGGCCGGGGCGTGGGCATGGACGTGGTCAAGCGGGAGATCGATTCCCTGGGCGGGACGGTGATGATATCCACCGAACGGGGCCGGGGCACCGAGATGACCCTGAAGATCCCGCTTACCCTGGCCATCATCGAAGGACTCCTGGTGGCCGTCGGGGGCGAGTACTACGTGGTGCCCCTGTCCTCTGTGGACGGCTGCATCGAGATTCCCAAGGAGGACCTGCGCAAGGTCGGGGAGCGCAGGATCATCCCGTACCGCGGGGACCTCTTACCCTTCGTGGACCTCCGGTCGTACTTCGAGGTCCCCGGCGAGACGCCCGACATCGCCCAGATCGTGATCGCGAACGCCCAGGATTCCCGTTTGGGTTTCGTCGTGGACAACGTCATCGGGGATTACCAGACGGTGATCAAACCCCTGGGCAGGATGTACAAGGACGTGTCCGGGATTTCCGGCGCCACCATCCTGGGAGACGGGACCGTAGCACTGATCCTGGACGTGAACCGCCTATCCCAGGCGGTCCAGGCGGAGTCCCAGCGCAAGGTGCAGGCGGGTTAGGTCTTGACCGCCGAGTCCGCTTCCGGCGCGTCGATCGCGCATCTGGCCTCCCTGGACGAGCGGGAATTCCGCAGGCTGGCCGCGTTCATCGAGAGGGAACTGGGCATCCGGATGCCCGATTCCAAGCGGGTGATGCTGGAAAGCCGCCTTCAGAAGAGGCTCCGCCTGCACGGTCTGGCCGGCTTCCGGGAATACGTGGACTACGTCTTCTCCGAGCAGGGATCACGGACCGAGATGATCAACATGATCGACGCGGTCACCACCAACAAGACCGATTTCTTCCGGGAAGCGGATCATTTCGACTTTCTCCGGTCCCGGATCCTGCCCCGCATGGCGGAAAACGGCGCCGGGAGGGTCCTGAATTTCTGGTCCGCCGGCTGTTCCAGCGGCGAGGAGCCCTATACCCTGGCCATGGTGCTCGAGGACTTCCGGTCCGGATCGCCCCGGACGGATTTCCGCATCCTGGCCACGGACATCTCCACCCGGGTTCTGGAGGCGGCCCAGAGGGCGATCTACGACATGGAAAAGGCGGAGCCCATACCCTACGAATACAAGAAGCGCTTCCTCTTCCGCAGCAAGGACCCGGACCGGGCGGAGGTCCGGATCCGCCCGGAGCTCAGGTCCAAGGTCGAATTTCGAAGGGTCAATTTCATGGACGACACCTATCCCGTGCCCTCCGGATTCGACACGGTGTTCTGCCGGAACGTCATCATCTATTTCGACCGCCCCACCCAGGAACGGATACTCGGCCATATCTGCGCCCACATCCGCCCCGGGGGCTGGCTCTTCATCGGACACTCCGAGACCCTGACCGGGATGGACCTGCCCCTGCGCAGCGCCGCTCCGACCATATACCAGCGGGAATGAGAAGAGGTACGGAGAATATGGCCAAGTCGATCAAGGTCATGATCGTGGACGATTCCGCGGTCGTGCGGCAGACCCTGAAGGAAATCCTGGAGATGGACCGGGAGATCTCCGTGCAGGCGGTGGCCTCGGATCCCATCTTCGCCCTCAAGAAGCTGGAGACCGAGAAGCCGGACGTCATCATCTCCGACGTCGAGATGCCCCGCATGGACGGCATCACCTTCCTGAAGACCGTCATGGAGAGGTACCGGATACCCGTGGTGATCTGCTCCAGCAAGACCGAGGAGGGCTCGGACAACGCCCTGAAGGCCATGGAGTACGGGGCGATCGAGATCATCCAGAAACCCAAGCTGGGCACCAAGCAGTTCCTGGAGGACAGCCGGGTCGAGATCTGCGACGTCGTCCGGGCCGCCAACATGTCCCGGCCCCAGGAGCGCCGTGCCCCGACCCGCGTCCCGGAGGTGAGCCAGAAGCTCACCGCGGACGTGATGCTCCCCAAGCCGGGCCCCGAGCGCGGCGCCCTGGAAACCACGGAGAGGGTCGTGGTGGTGGGCGCCTCAACGGGCGGGACGGAGGCCCTGAAGGAGTTCCTGGAGGCCCTGCCCGAGGACTCGCCGGGAATCGTGATCGTCCAGCACATGCCGGAGCACTTCACCGCGGCCTTCGCCCGCCGCCTGGACGGCCTCTGCCGGCTTACCGTGAAGGAAGCGGAGGACAACGACACGGTGATCCGGGGGCGGGCCCTGATCGCCCCGGGGAACCGGCACACGCTTCTCAAGCGGAGCGGGGCGCGGTACTATGTCGAGGTGAAGGACGGTCCCCTGGTCTGCCGCCACCGTCCCAGCGTGGACGTCCTGTTCCGGTCCGCCGCCCGGTACGCGCAAAAGAACGCCGTGGGGGTTATAATGACCGGCATGGGGGACGACGGCGCCCGGGGCATGAAGGAGCTCCACGAATCGGGGGCATACACGATCGCCCAGGACGAGGCCACCAGCGTCGTCTTCGGCATGCCCAACGAGGCCATCAAGATGGGAGGGGTGGACCTGGTCCTCCCCCTGTCGAAAATATTCGAGGAAGTACTGCGCAGGACCCGGTAGGGGCCGCGTGTCCAGGGAGGAGCGATGGGCAAGAAGATTCTGATCGTGGATGACTCCACGGCGATACGCCAGAGCATCACCTACATCCTGAACCAGGAAGGCTACGAGACCGTGGAGGCCAAGGACGGCCTGGAGGCCTTCCAGATGCTCGAGGGTCTCGGGAAGCTGGACCTCGTGATCACCGACGTGAACATGCCGAACATGGACGGGATCACCTTCATCCGGAAAACTCGGGAGCTGGCCGCGTTCAAGTTCGTCCCCATCCTCGTGCTCACCACCGAGTCCCAGGGGTCAAAGATGAACGAGGGCAAGGAGGCGGGGGCCACCGGCTGGATCGTCAAGCCCTTCAGCGCGGACAAGCTCCTCGGCGTGGTCAAGAAGGTCATCGACTAGGGGGCCGGGATGGAGGAAACGTCGGGCCGCACGGGCGAGTACCTCTGCTTCTTCCTGGGCCAGGAACAGTACGCGGTGAACGTCTCCCGCGTGGAAGTCGTGCTGGAGATGCAGAACGTGACGCGGGTGCCCAAGGCGCCTCCCCACATGCGCGGCGTGATCAACCACCGGGGCAGCGTGGTTCCCGTGGTGGATCTCCGGATGCGGTTCGGCATGGGACCGTCCAAGCTGGCCGAGGGGACGAGCATCATCATCCTCCAGATCGAATACGGCGGGGACCTCCTGACCGTGGGGGTGCTGGCCGACGGGGTCCGGGAGGTGGTCAACCTGGACCCCGCGGACACCGAGAAGCCGCCGCGCCTGGGCAGCCGGCTGGACGAGGCGGTGATCGAGGGCATCGCCAAGCGGGGGGACGAGTTCGTCATCCTCCTCAACATCGACGAGGCGTTCCGGGAAGGAGTCCCCGGGACCGCCGTTCCGGCGGGAACGGACCGGTAAGGGAAAGTCATGGCCGACGGAGCCGCCATCGTCATCGTCGAGGACGAGTTCATCGTCGCCCTGGACATCCAGCGGTACCTCGAGCGCAACGGGTACTCGGTCAAGGGCATCCTCCCGTCGGGGGAGGAGTTCCTGGACCGGGTCGAGGATCTCAAACCGGACCTGGTCCTCATGGACATCAAGCTGCAGGGCAAACTCGACGGCGTGGAGACCGCCGCCCTGCTGGCGGACCGCTGGGCGGTCCCGGTCATCCTGCTCACCGCGTACGCGGACGAGCCGACCCTGGCTCGCGCCAAGATCACCCAGCCCTTCGGGTACCTCCTGAAGCCCTTCAACGAGCAGGAGCTCCGGACCTCCATCGAGATAGCCCTGTACCGATCCATGATGGAAAAGCGCCTGCGGGAAAGCGAGCGGCTCCTGCGGCAGGCCCAGAAGATGGAGGCGGTGGGGCGCCTGGCCGGGGGCATCGCCCACGATTTCAACAACATCCTGACCGCGATCCTGGGCTACGCCAACCTGCTCGGGGAGGAGGTCCACGGAAACCCCAAGCTCCAGGACGACGTCGAGGGTGTCAAGAAGGCGGTCAAGCGCGCGGAGGCCCTGACCCGTCAGCTGTTGGCCTTCTCCCGGCGCCAGCCCATGGAGCCCAAGGTGATCCAGCCCCGGGAGGCCCTGGACGAGATGCACCGGATGCTGGAACGGCTCCTGCCCGCGAACGTCCACCTGATCCTGCGCAACGGGGAGCGGCTTCCCTGCATCCGCATCGATCCCATCCACCTGGAGCAGATCATCCTCAACCTGATCGTGAACGCCCGGGACGCGATGCCCGAGGGCGGCCAGATCGAGGTCCGCCTTACGCCTTGCGGATTGGATTCCTCCCGGGCGGGTTCCTTGGAGCGCATCCCCGAGGGGTCCTACGTCGTACTGACGGTACAGGATACAGGAACCGGCATTCCGCCCTCGGATTACGAGAGGATCTTCGAGCCCTTCTTTACCACCAAGGCCAAGGAGGGGGGCACCGGCCTCGGGCTGGCCACGGTGTACGGAATCGTCAAGCAATCGAACGGCTACATCGACCTCGAATCCCGGGTAGGGGAGGGCACGTCCTTCTCCCTGTACTTCCCGGGGGTCCAGTATGAGGCGGTCCGGGAATCCTCCCGGGAGCGGGAGGCCCGGGTCGACCAAGGGACCGAATCGATCCTGGTGGTGGAGGACGACGACGAGATCCGGAGCCTCATGGAGCGGGCCCTGGCCCGCAGGGGGTATTCGGTGCTGACCGCGGCCCATCCCGGGGAAGCCATCCTGGTATCCGAGCGCCACGCCGGAAGGATCGACCTGATCGTGGCGGACATCGGACTGCCGATCATGAGCGGATCGGACTTGGTGAAGCGCATGCGGACCGTCCTGCCGGGAGTGAAGGCCCTGTTCGTCTCGGGGTACCCCGAGAACGCCCCGGACCTGCCCGATTCCGCCTTCCTGCCCAAGCCCTTCACGGAGGCGGTCCTGGCCGCCGCGGTCCGCCGGCTGCTGGATTCCCCGGCTGCAAAACCGTGATCGATGGATCTCGTTTCACGGATTTTGACAGGATGAACAGGATCAAGAAGGATCAACAGGATAGGGTACGAAAGCGACCGGATGTCCTGTTGACGCATGCTTCGAAATCGAAATCGGAATAGTATCCTGTTCATCCGGATCCCATCCTGTTCATCCTGTCCGGTTTTATCCTGAAAACCTTGCTACCCCAGTATCAGCCGGTACAGCGCGGCCTCCACGTCGGATAGGTCCGCGGACCCGTATCTCCGGCGCTCCCGGGGCAGGAGAAGCTCCTTGCGATCCAGTATCCGGGCGGGCTTGTCCGAGAGCACCGTGACTATGTCCCCCAGGTACAGGGCCTCCTTCACCTCGTGGGTGACGAACACGACCGTCCGGGGATCCGCGGTCTGCAATTCCAGGAAGGCGTCCATGAGGCCCGTCCGGGTCCGGAGGTCCACGGACTGGAAGGGCTCGTCCAGGAGGAGGATGTCCGCGGGATAGGCGAAGGCCCGGGCCAGGGAGACGCGCTGGCGCATGCCCCCGGAAAGCTGACGGGGCCTCTGGTCCCGGGCCTCGGAGAGTCCTACGCCCTCGAGGAACCGCAGGGCCCGCTCCCTGCGCTCCGGGACGCCGAAGGATGACCGCAGGACAAGCTCCACGTTCTCCAGGGCCGTCAGGGACGGAACCAGGCGGGGTTCCTGGAAGACATAGCTGAACCGGGCCTCCCCGAGGCCTCTTCGCTCGCCGGAGTCCGGCGGGATCAGGCCGGACAGGATATGGAGCAGGGTGGTCTTTCCGCAGCCCGAGGGCCCCAGGATCGCGGTGACCTTCCTCTCCGGGAGGTCAAGGGAAAACCCGTCCAGGACGGGAAGGTCCCCGAAGGCTTTGCGGAGTTCAAACAGGGAGTAGGGCACGGGCGGCCTTCCTTCGGAGGAGTTTGAACGCGGCGTCCGTCAGGGCGCAGAGCAGGATGCCCGCCAGGGTCCAGGCGAAGACCTCGGCGGTTTCCAGCTGGATCCGGGCTCCCTGCATCCCCGTTCCCAGGGCCCGGGCGGGCTGGCTCAGGACTTCCCCGGCCACGACCACCTTCCAGCAGAGGCCCAGGGCGCCGTGGGACGCGGAAGCGAGGTGGGGCGCCAAGGCGGGCACATAGATGGTCCGGATCCGGTCCCGCTTCCGCAGGCGGAAGAGCCGGGCCATCTCCAGGAGGCCCGGGTCCGCGGCCCCTACGCCCTGGCGGACATCCGCCACGACCACGGGAAAGGCCATGAGGACCGCGGCGAACACCGGTACCGCCCCGGCGGGAAACCAGATCAGGGCCAGTAGGATCACGGCCAGTACCGGGGTCGCCCGGATCACCGTCATGCCCGGGGAAAGGGCGGAGGCCAGGACCGGGGACAGCCCGACGGCCAGGCCCACGGCGACGCCCGCGGCCATGGTGATCCCGAAAGCCCCCAGGCCCCGCAGGAAGGTCCCCTCCAGTGCCGCCAGGAAGCGGGCGGTCGGGAAGAGATCCGCCGCGGCCCGGGCCACCCGCAGGGGGGAGGGAAGTACGATCTCCGAACCGATCGTCCGGGCGGCCAGTTCCCACAGCAGCAGGAAACCCAGGGCTCCGGCGGCCGCGGCCGCCGAACCGGGGATCCCCCGCGCCGCCTCAGCGCCTCGGGATTTCCGCATAGAATCCCGAGTCCGGGAGCCGGCCCCCGATGGATTTGGGCTCGATGTTCAGGAAGACCGACAGCAGGGCCTCCACGTCCGCCCGGGCCTCGGGGGCGGGTAGGAAGAGGTAGGCGGACCTCGGGATGGCGGCGGCCGCCACGGCGGCCTTGAGTCCCAGGTCGTGCTTTTCCACCAGGGCTCCCGCCTCGGCGGGGTTCGCCTTGACCCAGGCGATGGAATCCGCGTAGGCGCCGAGGAGGGCCCGGACGGTGGCCGGGCGGTCCCGGATTACAGAATCCCGGATCACCAGGACGGACATGGGATACCCCGGGCGTCCGGTGGCCTCCCGCCAAAGCTGGTCCAGGGAGAAGGGGATCCGGGCCCGGGGGTTCCCCGCAAGGGCCTGGGTCGCGAAAGGTTCCGGCAGGACAGCCAGGGATATGCGCCCCGCCACCAGGGAAGCGGCGATCTCCGGGTAGGGAAGCCGGAAGGCGAGGGCGAGGTCACTGTCCGGATCCAGTCCCCGGGCTTCCGCGATCGTGCGGATCAGGTATTCCGGGGTGGCCCCCTGGCCGGCCACGTGGATCTCCCGGCCCCGCAGGTCCTCGAAGGACCGGACCTCGGGATCCGTGGTCACCACGGAGACCATGCCCATGCCGACCACGGCGGCCAGGCGGTAGGGCAGGCCCGAGGCGTACAGCTTGGCGGCCAGGTTGACGGGCAGGACCGCCGCGTCGAGCTCACCGGCCACCAGCTTGGCCGCCATGGCGTCCGCGGAGGGCACGGTTTGGAGCTCCAGGGAATCCCCCGCGGCGAGCTTGGGAGGGGCCTCGAAAACCCGGACCATGCCGATGCCCGTGGGGCCCTTCAGGGCACCGAGGCGCAGGACCGTTCCCGCCGGGGCTTCCCGGCCGCCCAGGGCCAAGGAGGGTAGGACCCCGAGGGCGGCCAGCAGGAACGAGGACATCGCTCGAGAGAATCTTAGGTTCATGGAATGCTCCTGCTAATACGATAAATAAATATCCAAATATCGTCAACGGAAAATGTTCCCTCGGCTATCCATTTTTCGACCCGATTGAGTATAGTTAACTGGATGATATGCGATCGGTGCGGAAAGAGGGAAGCCTCCGTTTTCATACGCCGGGAAGGCTCGGGGGAGTTCTCCCTCTGCGCGGAATGCGCCCGGGAACAGGGCATCTCCGCCGAGGACGGACGCCTCCGGATCTCCCTGGAGGACCTCTTCTCCCCGCCACCGGAGAGCCCCGAGAGGCCGGGACGCCGGACGGTCTGCGCCACCTGCGGGATCCGGCTGGAGGAGGTCCGGAAATCCGGGCGCATCGGCTGTCCGGCCTGCTACGATTCCTTCCGGGAGGAATTGACCGCCTTCCTCCAGCGAAGGGGCCGCAAGGGACCCTATCGAGGCGCAGTTCCCAGGAGGTTCGCCGCCTTCGGAAAGCCGTCCGCCGGTCTTTCTCCCGCCGACGCGTCCGCCGTACCGGTCGGGACGGCCGGCCCGGAAACCCGGCACAATCCCGCGGCCGTCCGGGATCCCGGGCCCGCCCGGGAGGATCTGTCGGGACGGCTTCGGGACGCCTTGGACGCGGAGGATTACGAGTTGGCCGCCCGGCTCAGGGACCTCCTGCGGTCCCTCGGGGAGGAAGCGTCATGAGCGGGCCCCTGGACGACTTTCTTTCCAGGCTTCCGGCGCCCGCCGGAGACGGGGCGGCGATCAACTGCCGAGTGCTTCTGCGCCGGGGCCTCGCGGAGCACCTCTTCCCGGGACGGGCGGACGAGGAGCAGGCCACCCGGACCTCGGAGGTGCTGGAATCCGCCCTGGCCGGCACGGGCCGGTTCGATATGCTCAAGCTGTCCCGGGCGGATTCCCTGGACCGTCGGGCCGCGGTGGAACGGGATCTGGTTCCCCAGTCCTACGCGGTCCGCGGAGGAGGCTTGCTGGCCTTCGACCGGGAGGGCTCCGCCTGGTGCACCGTCAACGAGACCGACCACCTGCGCCTTCGGGCGGAGGCCTCGGGGGCGGATCTGGCCGGGGCCTACCGAAGGGCTGCGGAGCTGGACGCCCTCCTGGCCGAATCCCTGGACTGGGCGTTCAGTCCGGACGCGGGGTACCTTTGCGCGGAGATCGCGGACTGGGGCACGGGACTCTCGGCCTCCGTGACACTCCACCTCCCGGCCCTGGCCATGGCGGGGCTGGTGGATCGCGCCCTCCGGACGGCCCTGGATTCCGGACTCTCGGTGCACGGATTCTGGTCCGACGAGAGCGCCTCCTCCGGGGCCCTGTACGAACTCGAGACCCCCCGGGGAGCCTGGACGGACGAGGAGTCCATCCTGGTGCGGCTGGGGGACGCGGTCGAACGCGTCGGCGCCTACGAAAAGGGCGCCCGGGAGGAGCTTCTGGCCCATGACCCCGAGACCCTGCGGGACGCCGTGTTCCGGGCCTACGGAACGGCACGGTACGCCCGGCGGATCGGCTACGACGAGGGGGCGGAGACCCTCTCCCGCCTCCGGTTAGGGGCGTGGGCGGGACTCATCGCCGGTCTGGAGGGACCCAAGGCTTCCCGGGGTTTCTACGGCTTGCGGAACGCCCACCTGCTGAAGTACCTTGCGAAGGGGGACGCGCCCGTCGGGGACGGTCCCGATACCGTACGGATCGAGGAAGTCCGCGCCCGGGTTCTCCGGACCCTGGTGGAGGACGCGACCTTGGTGGAGGCTCCCTAGCATGTTCAAAGGGTTGACCCAGCGCGCCCAGAAAATACTCTCCGTCCTGGCCCAGGAGGAAGCCAAGCGGTTCCACGCGGACCAGTTGGTTCCGGAGCACGTGCTCCTGGCCGTCCTTCGGGAAGGGGAGGGCATAGGCTACCGGGCCCTGCGGAGCCTCAAGATCGACACCACGGAGATCCGCATCGAGCTCGAGAAGACCGCCTCCGGACGGAAGGGCGGGTTCATGCTGGGGGACGTGCCCCTGTCCCGCAGGCTCAAGTCCCTCCTGGAGACCGCCGCCGAGGAAGCCCACCTGGCAGGCTCCGAGTACATCGGCACCGAGCACCTGGTGATCGCCTCCGCCCGGGAGGGGGGCAGCGTGTTCGAGTCCCTCCTGGGCCGCTACGGGGTCTACTACGAGCAGCTCCGGGGGGCCGTCAAATACCTGACCGCGTCCCGGGAGGAGTCCGCGGCCCGGGAGGAACGGACGGCCGCGCCGAAACCCGCCGCCC
The DNA here is from genome assembly GCA_022703505.1 of Spirochaetota bacterium. GTDB lineage: Bacteria > Spirochaetota > Spirochaetia > Treponematales > UBA12059 > JAAYUR01. The sequence goes on from JAKLDN010000003.1 coordinate 215,730, forward strand.
GGACCCCGCCCGTAGCCGGGACCGTCCGGACTCCCCTGCTGGACGAGTTCGCCCGGGACCTGACCGAGCTGGCGCGGGCGGACCGAATCGATCCCGTGGTCGGTAGGGAGCGGGAGATCCGCAGGGTCGTGCGGATCCTGGCCCGGCGGACCAAGAACAATCCGGTCCTGATCGGGGAACCCGGGGTAGGCAAGACCGCCATCGTGGAGGGCTTGGCCCTCCGGATCGTCGCGGGGCAGATCCCCGACGCCCTGGCGGAAAAACGCCTTCTAACTCTGGACATGGCCTCGGTGGTGGCGGGCACGAAGTACCGCGGGGAGTTCGAGGAGCGCCTCAAGCGGATCATGCGGGAGATCGCCCAGGCCGGGAACGTGATCCTCTTCATCGACGAGCTCCACACGGTCATCGGGGCGGGGAGCGCGGAGGGAACCATCGACGCCTCCAACATGCTCAAGCCCGCCCTGTCCCGCGGGGAGATCCAGTGCATCGGGGCCACGACCCTGGACGAGTACCGCAAGTACTTCGAGAAGGACGCGGCCCTGGAGCGGAGGTTCCAGTCGGTCCTGGTGGAGGAGCCCACGGTGGCCGAGACCGTGGAGATCCTGGCCGGGATCCAGGAGCGGTACGAACGGTTCCACGGGGTGACCTATTCCCGGGACGCCGTGGAGGCCGCCGCGGTCCTGGCGCACCGCTACCTGACCGAGCGCTTCCTGCCGGACAAGGCCATAGACCTCCTGGACGAGGCGGGGTCCAAGCGGAAGATCGAGAACCCCTCCCGGCCTCCGGAGCTCCCCCGGGTCGAGGAGGAGATCCAGCGCCTGACCGAGGAGAAGCTAGCCCTGGTCTCCACCCAGAACTACGAGCGGGCCGCGGAGATACGGGACTCCATCCGCAAGCTCAAGGCCCGGCTGGAGGAGATCCGCAATTCCTGGGGCGCTGACCCGGGGCGGGACCGTGCCCTGGTCACGGAGAGGGACCTGCGGGAGGTGATCTCGGAAATCACCGGCATCCCCCTGGACCGGCTGGAGGAGAGCGAGGCGGGCCGCCTCCTGGGCCTGGAGGAGGCCCTGCATGCCCGGGTCGTGGGGCAGGAGGACGCGATCCGGGCGGTCTCCACGGCGGTCCGGAGGTCCCGGGCGGGGATCGCGGACCACCGTCGGCCCACGGGTTCCTTCATCTTCCTGGGTCCCACCGGGGTGGGCAAGACCCTGGTGGCCAAGACCCTGGCGGAGCGACTGTTCGGCACCGAGGAGGCCCTGATCCGGGTGGACATGTCGGATTTCATGGAGAAGCACAACGCTTCCCGCCTCGTGGGAGCCCCCCCGGGTTACGTCGGGTACGACCAGGGCGGGATGCTGACCGAGAAGGTCCGCCGGAGGCCCTACAGCGTCATCCTCTTCGACGAGATCGAGAAGGCCCACCCCGACGTCTTCAACCTCCTCCTGCAGCTCCTGGAGGAGGGGGAGCTCCGGGACAACCTGGGGCACACGGTCTCCTTCCGGAACTGCGTCGTCATCATGACCAGCAACGCGGGGACCCGGGACATAGCCCGGGGCAAGCGGCTGGGCTTCCACGCCGAGGATCCTCGGTTCGACCTGGAATCCGTCAAGGAAGCCGCGATGTCGGAACTCAAGCGGCAGTTCAATCCGGAGTTCCTGAACCGCGTGGACGAGGTCGTCGTCTTCCATCCCCTTTCCAAGGAACAGGCGGGAGCCGTCCTGGACCTGATGATCGCGGACCTAAAGAAGCGCCTGGCCGAGAAGGGCCTGGACCTGGAGATCCGCAAGCCCGCCCACGACTGGCTGGTGGAGAAGGGGTACGACGCGACCTACGGGGCCCGGCCCATGCGCCGCCTGATCACCCGGGCCCTGGAGGATCCCATTGCCGCGGACATGATCGCGGGGAAGTACTCCCCCGGCTGGACGGTCCTGGCCGAGCTCAAGGGGGAGGAGCTGGTCGTCCGGCCCCGGAAGTCGCCTAGGCCCCGGAACGAGCCGGTGACGGCCCGTCGCTGATCCCGGGATGTGCGCGCGGACCTCGGCTGGACGGGGCGGGCGCGCGCTCGCGGATCGCGGCACCGACGAACAGGCCGTTGGCAAGCTTCGAGTTTGTCTGCGCCCTGCTAGCCCTCGTCCGGCTCCTTGCCGATCAAGGAACGCAGGACGCGGAGCCGGTCCTCCCGCAGGGTGACGTGGAGGTTTTTTTCCTGGGTGGGGATGACCAGGCCTTTCGGGCCGTCCTTGGCCCTGCGGAGGTACTTGACCCGGGTGTAGTAGAGGTCCCCCTGGCCGGAGCTCCGGCCCTTGGAGTAGTAGAGGGCCAGGGTCCCCGCGTCCAGGAGGATCTCCAGGGGCACCGACTTCCCGGGCCGGTTCTTGACGAAGACATAGGAACCCGGCCAGTCCCGGGCATGCAGCCAGAGGTCGTTCCCCCGGACATGCCTGCGCAGGAGCTCGTCGTTCTCCTTGGCCGAGCGGCCCACCAGGAGAGTCCAGCCGTCCCGCTCCAGGGCGATGCCGGGGTAGGGACGTCGGGCTGCGGCCGCGGCCCTCCTGCGGGCCAGGAAGGCGCGCAGGGCGTAGGGGCTTTCCTCGGTCTCCAGGCGGACAGCCTCGGCCTCCAGGACCTCGAGGCGGCGCAGGGTCTCCGCCAGCTCGGCCCGGACGTCCGCCAGGCCCGAGCCCGCCTTCCGGTAACGCTCGTAGTAGGCCTGCGCGTTTTCCACCAGGGATTTCTTGGGGTCGATCCGGATGCGGATCGTCCCGCCTCCGTAGAAGTCCGGGGCCTCGAGGTACCCGCCCTCGGTGGACCCGGTCCCGACGCTGCCCATCAGGATGTCCCCGAGCTCCCGCAGGCGCTCCGCGTCCGCGTATTCCGTCTCGGTCCGGCGTAGCTCCTCGATCCGGGCCTCCAGGGAGGCCCGCCGCCGGGCGAACCATTCCCGGACCTTGGCCAGGAGCTGGTCCCGGGAGAGTTCGCCCCGGCCCTGGGCGTAAAGCCGGTCCACGCGCTCGTTGAAGGTCCCGGGTCCGGGAATGTCCCGCACCTCGAAGGGCTTCTCCGGGGACGCCCCGGCCGGGGCCTCCTCGGGGCGGTAGACGCCTCCGGCGATCTCCCCCCGCTTGGGCTTGCGGGCCAGGGCGTCCACGATCGAGCCGGCATCGTCCGTCAGGATGAGGTTGGCGGCTCCGCTCCATAGCCGGGCGTACAGACGGTAGCGGACCGGATCCGGAGCTTCCGGATCCGCGGGGCCCCGGATGTCCAGGCGTACGATCCGCTCGGCCCCCAGCTGTCGGACCGCCTCGATCCGTCCGTTGCGGATCCGGGACCGCAGGAGCTCCGCGAAGCGGAGGGGTTTCTCGCTCTTCGGGGCCGGGATGGAGGTGGAATGGATGCGGCAGGCCCCGTGGGCCAGGCAGACCAGCAGGTCCGTCGGACAGCCGGGCTTGTACAGGGAGAGGACCAGGGTGTCGTAGGCCGGCTGGACGACGCGCTGGATCTGGGCTCCGACGAGGTCCAGCTCCGAGAGGACGAGGTCGATCTCCTTATGGTTGAGGCTCATCGTTTCCGGCCGCTCCGCGGCCGGATGGCACCCACGATCGCGCCGGGAGTGCGGCCGTCGGCGATGTTTCCGGATTGGAGCTTATATTCGTTACACGAACGCATCGGGTTTCCTGTTATCCATTCCTGTGGATCGCGGAACGCGAAGCGTTCCGTGCCGTAACTCCGAGCCGCGAGCGGCTCGGAGTTACGCGCCGTGACAGTGCTTGTACTTCTTCCCGCTCCCGCAGGGGCAGGGGTCGTTGCGGCCTACCTTGGGTACCGTCCGCTTGACCGTGACCACCTGCCCGGCCGCGGCGGCCAGGGTTCCCGAGGGGGCCGCCGAGCGGGGGGCCGCGGAACGGGCTGAACCGTCCTGCATGTCGCCCCCGCCGTGGAACTGGCCCATCTCGTCGTGGACCGCCGTTCCGGGTCGGGCCGCGGGGACGTAGCGGCGGTCCGTCTCAGTCTTGATCCGGACCAGGAAGAACCGGGTCGCGATGGACCGGCGTATGTCGTCGACCATCTTTTCGAAGATTTCGAAACCCTCGATCTTGTACTCCAGGAGGGGGTTCTTCTGGGCGTAGTGCCGCAGGTAGACGGCCTCCCGAAGGGCCTCCATGTTCTCCAGGTGGTCCAGCCACTTCTGGTCGATTGCCTGGAGGTACTGGAAGCGGATGAAGTGGTTGAGGTTGGCTTCCCCGGCATAGGCGCGCTTGGCCTCGAAGTCCGAGCGCAGGGCCTCCAGTATGAGGTCCCGGAGCTTCTCCGGCTCCCGGGAAGGGGGAGGGGAGGGGAGCTGGTAGTTGAAGGACTCCCGGAGTCCCGTCTGGAGTTCCGTCCAGGCCTTGCCGTCGTCGGCGCGGCGGGAATCCCCGTAGGCTGCCAGGAGTTCGTCCGCGATGTCCTGGGCGGCCGAGAAGACCCGGTCCGTAAGGTCCTCCTCCGCCAGGATGGCGTCCCGCTGGGTGTAGATGAAACCGCGCTGCTGGTTGAGGACGTCGTCGTACTCCAGGAGGTGCTTGCGGATCTCGAAGTTCCGCTCCTCCACCCGGCGCTGAGCCTTCTCGATGGTTCGGTTCAGCAGGGGGTGGTAGATGGGCTCCCCCTCCTTCATCCCGACCTTCATCATGAGGCTCTTGAAGCCCTCTCCCCCGAAGAGGCGCATGAGGTCGTCGTCCAGGGAGATGAAGAAGCCCGAGCGTCCCGGGTCGCCCTGGCGTCCGGACCGGCCGCGCAGCTGGTTGTCGATGCGGCGGCTCTCGTGGCGTTCCGTGCCCAGGACGAAGAGCCCGCCGGCGGCCCGTACCTCCTCGTAGTCCTTCCTCCAGGACTCGAACTCCTCCGCCAGGATCCGGCGCCAGTCCTCCTCGGCCGCCTCGGTCCCCGCCCGTCGGCGGGCCCGGAACTCGGGGTTGCCGCCCAGCTTGATGTCCGTGCCGCGGCCGGCCATGTTCGTGGCGATGGTGACCGCCCCCTTGGCCCCGGCTTCCGCGATGATGAGGGCCTCCCGGGCGTGGTTCTTGGCGTTCAGGACTTCGTGGCGGATGCCGCGCTTGGTCAGCTGGGCGGAGAGCTTCTCGGACTTGTCGATGCTGACCGTTCCCACAAGCACCGGCTGGCCCCGCGCATGTGCGTCGGCGATCTCGTCGCAGATGGCGTCGAACTTCTCCGGCTCGTTCAGGAACATGAGGTCGTCCTCGTCGTTCCGTACCACGGGTTTGTTCGTGGGGATGACGACCACGTCCAGGTTGTAGATCTTGGAGAACTCGGGGGCCTCGGTGTCCGCGGTTCCCGTCATGCCGCAGATCTTGCCGTACATGCGGAAGAAGTTCTGGAAGGTGATCGTGGCCAGGGTCCGGTTGCGCCGGGCCACCTTGATCCGCTCCTTGGCCTCGATGGCCTCGTGGAGCCCGTCGGAGTAGCGGCGTCCGTGGAGGATGCGGCCGGTGAACTCGTCCACGATCTGGATCTGGCCTTCCGCGACGACGTACTCCACGTCGACGTGGAAGAGGGTGTGGGCCCGCACCGCCTGAGTGAAGTAGTGGACGAACTCGAAGTTGCCCTCCTCGAAGAGGGACCCCTTGATGAGCCCGCGCTTGACCAGGAGGTCCTCGATCTTGTCCAGACCCTGGGGGGTGAAGGAAACCCGCTTGGACTTCTCGTCGATCTTGTAGTCCCCCTCCAGGATCTCGCCCTCCTCCTCCCGGGGGTACTCGCCGGTCTGGGGATCCTTCTTCACCTCCGAGAGTTGGCCCACGAAGCGGTTCACCTCGTTGAACTTGACGGTGTCGTCCTCCGCGGGGCCCGAGATGATGAGGGGAGTCCGGGCCTCGTCGATGAGGATGGAGTCGATCTCGTCGATGACGCAGTAGTTGTGGCCCCGCTGGACCCGGCCTTCCGGGGTCCAGACCATGTTGTCCCGGAGGTAGTCGAAACCGAACTCGTTGTTCGTCCCGTAGGTGATGTCCTGGGCGTAGGCGGCCTTGCGGGCATCGTTGTCCATCCGGGAGAGGATGGCCCCCACGGAGACGCCCAGGTAGTCGTACACCGGCCCCATCCACCCGGCGTCGCGCTCGGCCAGGTAGTCGTTGACCGTGACCACGTGGACTCCCTTGCCGGACAGGGCGTTGAGGTATACGGCGCCCACGGAGGCCAGGGTCTTGCCCTCTCCGGTCTTCATCTCCACGATCTTGCCCTGATGAAGGACGATGGCGCCCAGGATCTGCACGTCGTAGGGCCGCTCCCCCAGGACCCGGCGGGCCGCCTCCCGGGCCAGGGCGAAAGCCTCGGGCAGGAGGGAGTCCAGGCTCTGTCCCTCCCGGTGACGGCGTTTGAGGTCCTCGGTGGCGGCCTTGAAGCCCCGGGCGTCCAGGGACAGGGCCCAGGATTCCCGGGCGTTCACGGCGTGGAGCAGGGGAAGCAGGGCCTTTATATCGCGCTCGTGCTTGGAGCCCACGATCGCGGTCAACGGATTGAATGCCATGGAGTTACTGTATCCTCCGGGCGCGGAAGCGGTCAAGAACGGGCCCCGCCGCGGCCTCGGCCGCGGCCAAGGCCGAGACTCCCGGGTGCTTGACGGAGGGACCCCGTTGCTTCACTCTAGGCGGGATGAACTTCCTGAAATCGCCCCGAGCGAAGGTCCGGGCCGCCGCGATCCTCCTTTCCGTCCTGGCCCTGGGAGCCTGTTCCCGGTTCTCCGGCTCCGTCCGGGAGGTCCGGCGGGAATCCCTCTTTTCCCTGGGGTACGGCACCCTGGAGGACCAGCTGGACCTCTTCCGGGTGGAGGGGATGGCGCCTCCCGCCAAGACCCGGATCGCCATGCAGGACGGGATCTTCTTCCTGGCCAACGGGAACGGGGCCAAGGTCCTCACCCTGTCTTCCTTCGGGGACCTGTTGTCCATGGTCTACAACCCGGACCGGAATCCGGCGCCCATCGTCCTCTCCCCGTCGGAATCCCAGGCCTCCGGCCGCTTCGCCCGCCCCTATCCCTTCCTGTCCCCCGGGGAGATCGCCGTGGACTCCCGCAAGCACGTCTACGTGGAGGACCGCCTACCCCCGGACCGCCGGGCCTTCGACGCCGCCGCGAACACCTCCCTGGAGTACGTGGTGCTCCGCTTCTCCACGGACGGGAAGTTCATAGACTTCCTGGGCCAGGAAGGGATCGGAGGCACCCCCTTCCCGGTCATCTCGGGGATCTACGCCACCGCCCAGGACGACTGCGTGGTGCTCTGCCTGACCCGGGAGGCCTGGCTGGTCTACTGGTTCGACGCCCGGGGCATCCTGACCTCCACCGTGAGGATCCGCCGGGATTCCCTGCCCCTGCCGGACGACCGGAACCTGGTGCCCTCCCTGGAGCGGATCTACCCGGACCCCGACGGGAACGGGATCTACCTGAAGGTCGACTACTACACCGAGTCCATCGACCCCGCCACCAAGACCCGCTCCGGGATCGTGTACGACCGGGCCTTCGTATACCGGATGGACCCCCGGACCGCGGCCTACACGGACCGCTGGGAGATCCTGCCCTACGAGCCCCCCCGGGGCCGGGGGGAGGACGAGGCTCCTCCGCGGATCTGGGAGTTCCTGGGCGCCGCCCGAGGAAGGAACCTCTTCTTCACCACCACCGGCGAGGACGGGAAGACCTTCGTGGCCGTCTACAACGGGCCCGCCAAGTCCATGAAACGCTACTCCATCACCATCGAGCCCGAGGAACTCCAGTACACGACCCTCTACCTCTCCCCGGGCGGCATCCTCTGCGCCCTCATGGGCACCCGCTTCGAGGCCCGGGTGGTCTGGTGGCGCTTCGACCGGATCCTCTCGGGAGGCGCCCTCTGAAACCCCTGGTGGCCGCGGCCCGGGCCGCGGACCTGGACCGGCGGATCCGGGAGGAGGCCGGGGTTCCCGAGGCGGCCCTGATGGAAAACGCCGCGGCCGGGATGGAAGCCGTCCTGGTATCGCGGGGGCTCGCGGGCGGAACCGTGACGGCCCTGGTGGGCAAGGGGAACAACGGAGGGGACGCCCTGGCCGTCCTCCGGCGCCTGGCCTTCAGGTCCGCCGGCGGCCGGAGGGACGGTCTTTCGGCCGTCCTCTCCTCCGGCGAGCCCGGGGGACTCGCCGGGCAGCAGCTCAAGGCGGCCCGGGCCTGCGGGACCCGGGTTCTCTCCTGGGACAGGGAAGAGCCCGCCTGCCGGGAACTCCTCGCACGGTCCTCCCTGATCCTGGACGGTATCGCGGGTACGGGCCTGTCCGGCCCCCTCCGGCCCCGGGAAGCCGCCCTGGCGGAGGCGGCCGGATCCTGCGGCGCCGTGGTCGCGGCCGTGGACGTGCCCTCCGGATGCGGGGACGGGATCCCGCCGGGATCCCCCGTACTCCGGGCGGACCTGACCCTCTGCGTCGAGCCCTACAAAGTCTGCTTGTTCCGGCCCAAGGCCCGGCCCTTCGCGGGCGAGATCGTTCCGGTCTCCGGGGTCTTCCCCCGGGATTCCGGGGAGGAGTCCCCGATCCGCCTCCTGGAGCCCGGCGACCTCGCCGACCTGGTCCCCCCGCTCCGTCCGGAGGCCCACAAGTACCAGCGGGGGCATTGCCTGGTCTTCGCCGGGGAAGTCGGCACTTCCGGTGCCGCCGTCCTGGCCGCCCGGGGAGCCACCGCGGGTGGGGCGGGGCTCGTGACCCTCCATGTCCGCCCGGACATCTGGCAGGCCGCCGCTTCCTCCCTGGCCGGGGAGCTCGTGCGGCCCCTTCCACCGGACCCCGCGGACCTGGACCTGGGCAGGGCCCGCGCCGTCGTGGCCGGGCCCGGCTGGGGCCGGGACGGAATCGCGGCGGCCGTCCTCCGGAGGCTCTGGGACTCGCCCCTGCCCCTGGTCCTGGACGCGGACGCCCTGACCCTCCTCCGGGACCTGGACCTCCCGGCCCGCGTGTATCCTCTGGTCCTGACCCCCCACCCCGGAGAGGCCGAGCGCCTGTTCGGGCGCCCGGCGGCGGACTTCCTGCGGTCCCCGGAGGAAACCCTGCCGGACCTGTGCCGCCGATGGGGCGCCGTGGTCGTCCTGAAAACCCCGGTCACCTGGATCGCGTCCCCGGACGGCCGCTTCGCGGTCCACGACGGGATGGACGGGTCCCTGGCCGTGGGCGGAAGCGGGGACGTCCTGGCCGGGCTTTGCGGCGCCCTGCTGGCCCGCGGGCTGGGCCCCTTCGAGGCGGCCCGGGCGGCTGTCCTGGCCCACGGCCTAGCCGGGACCGAGGCCCGGAAGGCCCTGGGACACTACGGGGCGGAGGCCCTGCCCGGTTTCGCGGCGAAGGTCCTGGGAGGAATCCATGGTCAATAAGGGACCCGAGATGAGGATTCCGGACGACGGGGGCGTCTCGGAGGACGGGATCCGGCGCCACTACAGCCGGGAGCGCCGGCTGGCCGGCGCATCCCCCGAGGTTCGGTGGCTGTCCCGGCAGTACGGGGCCAAGCGCCCGGGCATCCTGGGCTCCCTCCTGGCCACGGGCCCCCTCCGGTTCATGTTCTTCACCCTCCTTCTGTTCATGGCCGCGGGAGCCCTGCTCTCGTTCCTTTCGGGTCGGGAGGATTCCGGCGTCCTGGGGGGCAGCCTCTACAAGGCCGCGGCCTTCCGGTTCGGGGATTCCGCGTACATCACCGTCACCCGGACCGCCCGGAACGAGGCCGCCTACCAAGGGCCCCTGCGCCTGGCGGCCTACCTGGACGGCCGGCCCGCGGCCTCCGGGGACTTCACGGCGGGAGCCGTCCCCAAGGAGGAGTACCGGCTCACGGCTCCCTCCCCCGAGCCCGTGCGGAAGCTTTCCGTCCGGGTCGAGGCCGGGGGGCTCGCCCTCGAGCTGACGGCTCCGGTCAAGTAGGGACCTGTCCGGACCGCCGTTCCGACTTACCTTGACCGGACCCGGGCTTTGGGTTAGATTGAACGGGATGAAGAACCACGGCCCGGGGGTTGCCGCATGATCCAATTCTATTTCCTCAGCGTCCTGCTGAACGTCCTGGGGGGCTACGCCCTCCTGATCCAGGGCGGCGGGGACAAGGGAACAAAATTCGACGGAGTGCGCAACTTCCTCAAGGACATGACCGTCCGCCTGGTCCTGGGCGTCCTGGCGGTCATCGTGGGCTTCTTCAAGCTCCTCACGGTCATGCGGGGGGACATCCCCATCGTGGGGGACTTCCTCCCGGCTCTGGCGGGCCTGGCCTCCGGGTTCTCGCTCCTCCTGGAGTTCTACCGCAGCAATTCCAACGTGACCACGGACACCCTGGAGCGCATGGACCGGATCTTCACCGCGAACCGCAGGATCGTGGGCATATCCTCCATGATCGTCGGCTTCGTCCACTTCCTCTTCGCCTCGGTCCTCTTCCTCTAGCCCCCATGCCCGACTCCGTGGCGGGGATCGCCCTCCGGAACGGCCTCGTCTTCGTCGCCCGGCGCAGGCCCGGCGGGTCGATGGGCGGCAAGTGGGAGTTCCCCGGGGGGAAGCTCGAGCCCGGGGAGACCCCGGAGGAGACCCTGGTCCGCGAGTTCCGGGAGGAACTGGGCCTGGAGGTTCGGCCGGGCGCCCTGCTGGGGGAATCCGAGTTCGAGAACGAGGGAGTCCGCTTCCGCCTGCGGGCCTACCGGGTCGAGTTCGACGGCGAGCCCTCCTTCCTGGCGGAGCACCAGGACGTCCGCTGGCTGTCACGGACCGAGCTCGAGGACCTGGATTTGGCGCCCAGCGACCGGAGCCTGCTACGGTTTCTGCCGGGGTAGGGCGGCGGGGCGCCGAAGAGCCGCCGGGCTCCGGGAAATCGTTACGAAGCCCGGGCGGGGGCCCCGGCGGGCTTCCGGGACCGCTTGAAGAACTCGCCCATCTCCTCGGCCACGACGTTGAGGCCCTGGACCCGATCCTTGATCAGCTTGACCGCCTGGTAGACCTCCAGGGCCCCGGCTATGGCGTCGGAGTTGACCGCCATCTGGGTGTCCCGGAGGGAGTCCGCTAGCTGGTTAACCTGGTCCAGTATGGGGACGAGGTCCTTGGAGAGCTCGCAGTCCCGCTTGAGCTCCGCGGCGTCGAAGATCCGGGGCAGGATGTCCGGATGGTCGTTGACCACGTTGTACGCCTTGTCCACGAAGGCCGTGTAGCCGTTGCCCGTCTTGAACAGGGACTGCACCTGGTCGGGCCGGAGGGTCAGCAAAAACCCCAGGCTCTTGCGCACCGAGGCCAGCTTGGAAAGGATGTCCGCCTTGACCTCGTCGGAAAGGACCGCCGAAACGAGATTCTGTCTAGCCATGAAAACCTCCTGATTTTTACTGCGACCTATACAGGACGAACCAGTACGGAGGCGCCCCGGCAGAGGTTGTGTCACACCAGGGGAAAGTGTACGACGGATAATGCGAGAGTGCTTGTAGACATTTGTCTACAAGCGGAGGTGGAGGTGGAGGGGGGAGGATGCCGAAAGAGAGAGGTTATTCCTTAAGATGCTGATCTGGCACCCGTTATCGTGAGGAGTATTGGGCGATAGTTGCCGTACAACCGCTAAAACGCATCCGGAACAAGCTTCAGCCGGTTGATCGAATCGAATGCTGTGGAAAGAGCGGCATGTGTTTCCAGTACTTCCCGGGAATCCCAGCATCTCAGCTTGTTCTTGAGTTCCGGAAGTGTCGCAGCCTCCGCTTTTATTTTTTCAAGTTGCCGTTCATCGCTCACGGCGACAACCGCCTGTACGGCTGGATTCGAGAGAGAGCGGAGGAGGTTGAGCTGAAGGCTGTCAATGCTGCCCGAAGTCTGAACCTCAAATGCGTAGAGCACGCGCCCCATGTTACTGATCGAAGCCTCCCACAGAACATCGATGCGGGTACCCGTGGTAACGGTCTGTTCCGTGCTTGTCTTGAATCCAAGCCACGTCCCGATCTCGGCGATCTTGTCCCGTACTTCGTTATGAACGAATACCTGATCTTGTTGATTCTGGGCACCTTGCGTTTGACTTTGAACGGCTGATGGGATAACCGGGGGGTTCTTTTCTTGAACGAGGTCCCAAAAGAAGTAATCAACGAAGAGCATATCCACATCTTCAAAACCAGCGTTGGAAAGCGCGTCTGCGACACTTGAAGCCAGGTGGATCAGTCGATCATAGAATGCGCCTATGATCTGATAGTCGTATCTCGGAAGACTTGTTTCCCCAAGGCGTTCGAGCGCTTCCTTGGCTCTGCGGTTCCAGACGGGGAAACGACTAGGATAGTAATGGGCGAGCAGTTCGCTAACCATCGCCGGTCCTATCTGAGATACACAATCTCGAAACCTATCCCACCTAATTGCGACTGGAGCGTCGTCATAAAGAAGGGAGGCAAGGTTATCTCTAACGACTTCGAGTGTATTTTTCTCGATGATAAGATCGGTATAGTAGCGCTTATTACCCCAGATCAACATGGCCCAAAGCCTGGAAAGATATTCCTCAAGAGAATCGGCGTTGAGGGTGAGCAGGCGTGCACGATTCCATGCCTGGAACCATGCGACACGCTCGCTTCGCTCCTGGCGAGCCTGGCGATATTCCTCGGGATTCGTTATGGAGCGTTCCTTATATTCTTGAATGCAATGGTCAAGCAGTTTCTGATCCATGTCGCTCACCCCCTGATTTATGCGATAATTTGGTGCGGTCCCTTTCTGTCCTCTCTCCGCCTCACCCCGGCGGCAGTAGGGGAAGCCCCAGCTCTTTCAGGAATTCGTTGTGTTTGTCCTGGGCCGTCTTGATCTCGTCCTCGATACGGACCAGGTCGGAATGGACCGAGGCCAGGTCGATCTCGGGCTCCTCCTGGGCCGTGCTAATGTACCGGGAAATATTGAGGTTGTAGCCTTCCTCCGCTATGCGGCCCATGGGGACGCGCGCGGAATACCGGGCTTCCTCCCGGCGGTGCTGGTAGGTATCCACGATCTTTTCGATGTGCTCGTCGAGAAGCACGTTCTGCCGCTTGCCCTTCTCGAAGTGCCCGGCGGCGTTGATGAAGAGGATGTCGTCGGGCTTCTTGCACTTCTTGAGCACCAGAACGCAGACCGGGATGCCGGTGGAATAGAAAAGGTTGGCGGGCAGGCCGATGACGGTGTCGATGTGGCCGTCCTTCAAGAGCTTGGTGCGGATTTTTTCCTCCGCTCCTCTGCGGAACAGGACCCCGTGGGGCAGGATGATGGCCATCACGCCCTGATCCGAGAGGTAGTGGAAGCCGTGGAGGAGAAAGGCGAAGTCCGCGGCGGACTTGGGGGCCAGGCCGTGGTTCTTGAAGCGCACGTCGTCGGCCATGTCCTCCTTGGGTTCCCATCGGTAGCTGAAGGGGGGATTGGCCACGACGGCGTCGAACTTGGGCATCCGGGCCGGGTTGGTCTCCCTCAGGAAGTCCCAGTCGTTGGTAAGGGTGTCGCCGTGGTAGATCTCGAACTCCGTGTCCTTGACCCCGTGCAGGAGCATGTTCATGCGCGCGAGGTTGTAGGTGGTGATGTTCTTCTCCTGGCCGCAGATCCTGCCGATGCCGTGGGGACCCATCTGCTTGCGCACGTTCAGGAGCAGGGACCCGGAGCCGCAGGCGAAGTCCAGGACGCTCCCGAGGCGGGGAACCTTGCCGGTCGCGGGCTCCTGGCCGTCCAAGGTGACAATGCGGGAGAGGATGGTGGAGATCTGCTGGGGGGTGTAGAACTCGCCGGCCTTCTTTCCCGACCCGGCTGCGAACTGGCCGATCAGGTACTCGTAGGCGTCCCCCAGGGAGTCCACGTCGGTGGAGAACTCGGAAAGGCCCTTGGCGATCTCCTTTACGATGTCGCAGAGCTTCTTGTTCTTGTCGGCGTGGGTGCGGCCGAGCTTTTCGGAGCCAAGGTTGATCTCCGAGAAGAGGCCCTGGAAGGTGCTCTCGAAGGACTCGTTCTCGATGTACTTGAAGCCGTCCCGCAGGGTGTCCAGGAGGTCGGGGCTCTGGTCCCGGGCGAGGTTGGCGATGTTGGTCCAGAGGTGGTCCGGCTTGATCACGTAGTGGATCTTGCGCCGCATCTGCTTTTCGAAGTCCACGATGTCGTCGGGATTGTTCGCGTACCAGACCGCAAGCGGTACGCGCGGGTCGCTGGCGGGGATGGCGGGGTAGTCCCGGGCAAGCTCCTTCTTGGCCGCGGCCTCGTAGTTGTCCGAGAGGTAGCGCAGGAAGAGGAAGGACAGCATGTAGTCGCGGAAATCGTCCGCGTTCATCGCGCCCCGCAGTTGGTCCGCGATGGCCCAGAGGGTCTTGCCGAGTTGTTGGTGGTTATAATCGGTCATCAATCACTCCGCATGCAATACAAACTTGAATTGATCCATCAGTTTCCCAAGGATGTCTGAAAATAGCCTTTTATTATCTTCTACGAGTTCATCGGATTCGTACAAGTAAATGTTCTTGTGGCTAAGCGTATTGACGGTCTGCGAGTATGTGTCAGAATCCTCAACACCAATGACTTGAAGAACATGGCCAACCTTTCCTGTCCCCAGAAAAGAAGCCATATTTTCTAATACCTGTCGAAGCAATACAAAATGATAAGATTTAACTTCATCCATATCTTGCGCTTGCTTTAGTATCTGAAGCAAGCGCAAGTGGTATAGGAAGACATCTTTTTTGCAAGTTTCAAGAGTTAAATCGCCATGTTTGCTACTGAGAATCATGGGGCATGTATAACGTTTGTACTTATCACTTTTTTCCCCTTTTTGAAGGTAATCGAATAGGATCGAGAATAAGCCAATATGGTGTGTTGCTATAATTATCTTCCGTTTCTCATAGTACTCATCTATAAGGTCGAATAGCGTAGATGACGTAATGAAGATGTTGTGATCATCTAGGCTGGACACGGGGTCGTCAATAAATAAGTGGCTAGAATTTATATCCGCCCATCCTTCCACTTCAAATAGAGCTAAAAAGAAACACCACACAAATATACGTTCTTCTCCTCTTGAAATCTTAATCGAGGGAGTAGCAACATCAAGGTCGGAATTGGGAATGAAAAAAGAGATGGACTTGATGCCCTTCTCTACATCATCATGCATGGTAAACTCGAAATCATACTTTGGTTTGTACGCTTTCAGTTTCTTTCGAATAATGCCTTCTGTTAGTGAAGAGTGAAATTTGCTAAGCGTGCTTGGCTGAACAATAAGTCGAGTATCTGCACCATTATTTTCTTCATCGTTGTTCCAGACGAACAAATCCTCGCTGTATGCGTTGTAATAAACCCCAGTATGTGTTCCGTCGGTCAGTTTCGTTTCGTTTTTGTACGCGACGGAAAGTTGTGTCTTTCCGACGGCATTGAACCCAAAAACCAGAATAATCTTTGCGTCACTCTGCTTAAGTAATGTGGCTATCTCTGGTAGGGTCATAGATTAACCTCCGAGAATGGAAATAGCTGTTGCATTAGCCCCTTCTTGTGGGTCTTGAAGGCTTCGATTCTGTCGGTTCGGGCGGAGATCAGGTCGTCCAGGGAGGAGAGGCAGGAGGCGATGCGGTGTTGTTCGGGAATTGAGGGTACTGCTATCGAGAAATTTCCGATCTTTTCAAGTGTGACTCTTGTGATAGCCTGCCCTGACATCGAATCTATGATCTGGGTCTGAAGGTAGTCAGATAAGACTGAGTGAAACAAGAACTCCTGGTCGAGCGAGTCTCGCTTTCCTCGTAGCACAGCAACGCTTGAAAGTAGGGAGAACTCGAAATCGAGAATATTAAGGGCGCAATTGCCTGTATTAGCGCCATCCTTTGTCAGAAGGACGTCGTGCCATTGCACTGGGCAACGATTGTAAATTGCATTGTGTTCTTCTTCAGAAATGTATGAAACATTCGACAGATCAATTTTACCATTATGAATGTTTTTGGATGTGAGATAAGGCCGAGGGCCAATCTTCGTCTTTGGAGAGAAGTGCGTCCCGTCCATGATTGTTTCGCATAGTTCTGTTAGTTTGCCGTACTTCCACTCCCCCGCATCCCGGAACTCCGGGAACCTCAGCCATGGCCGGGTTTCGCCTTCCCGGGGGAAGAGGTTCCGCAGAAGCCCCTTCTTGTGGGCCTTGAGCGCGTCGAGTTTCCGGGTTTCGGCGTCGATCAGGTCGTCCAGGGAGGAGAGGCAGGCGGCGATTTTATGTTGTTCGGCCTTGCTTCTGGGGATCGGGAGGATGATTTTAGTAAGACGAGATGCCGATAGGCCTAAAACCTTTGCACCTTGCGATTCTTTTTGGATTTGAGTACGGATGTGTTTTGATTTGAAAAGGTAGGCACCAAATCCAATGACCAGGATGTCGTCGTTTGGTCGAGCTAGAATCGTATGTTGACCGGCAACGACACGTTCGCCATTCAATCGAACAATTTCGATGCTTTTCCCGATGTCATCCATGTCTTCCGACGCATCGGCGAAAACAATATCACCCTCAACGCAGTCGTTATCAGGACGGAAACCATCTAACGACTCCGTGGGATTAATGAATGGGACCGTCTCACAGGTAACATCAAAGAGTGTGGAAAACTTGGTATGGATGTCGCCATAGTGAATATTCTTAACGATACCCTGATTGTAATTGAGTTGGTCGCGGGAAAATGAGTTGTTGCCTTTGAATGAGTACACCTCACTCATCCGCATTCCTGTCCACCCCTCTGCATCCCGGAACTCCGGGAAGCGAAGCTTGGGCGTGAGGCGGGGCTTGTCGTCGTTCATCCTGGATCCTTGATTCTTCACGATTCGTACGCGCTCAGTCCGGATATGTCGCGGCCCCCGACGCGCTTCTTGAGCAGGGGGACGAGATCCTCCATGAGGGCCAGCTCCGCGGCCCGGCGGTCCTTCCACGGAAGGCTCCGGGGCTCCAGGAGTTCCGTGAGTCGTTCCCCGTCGAAGACCCTGCGCTCCAGGATCGCGTCCGTGAAGGTCCGGAGGCGGTCGGGGGCAAGACCGTGCTTCCGGGCGAGGCCGGCGAGTTCCGCGGCGCGGCGCTCGTCCCGGAATCGGCGGTAGCCGGCCTCGATCTCCTTCTGATCCAGGCCCTGGCCGGCCCTGAGGGTGCGGACGTAGTCGGCGATGGTGTCGCCCTCGTCCAGGAACTTGGCGTCCGCCTGAATGAGGCCGATGAGCTGGTCCCGGCTCATCTTCAGCTTGTCCGGGCTCTCGTTGGAGAACCGGGCGAGCAGGGCCATGATGTAGTCGTAGTCGATGTCCGCGGAAGCGAAGAGGACGAACTCGAAGTCTAGCTGGTCCGCGGCGCTCTCGCCGGCGGCGCCGTCCCGGTCCCGCTCGGCGCGGAGGCGCTGGGCGGTCTCCAGGTACACGCCCCGGAAGGCGTTGAGCCGGTCTCGGGGCAGGAGCCGCTCCACGGCGGCCTCGGCCTCGGGGGGGATGTCGGTGTACTGGTCCAGTTGGGTCTTCAGGCGCTGGACCTCCCGGAAGCGCTCGACGAAGGCCGCCCGGGCCTCGTCGCCCCGCAGGGCGGGGACGGACTCGGGCTCGGGCTTAAGCCCCTGGGATCGCAGGAAGTCGTCCAGCCTGCTAAGGGCGGCGGTGAGCTTCTCGACCACCTTGGGCGCGGGCTCCACCAGCCAGATCTCCCGGGCCTTGGTGTCGCTCTCCACCCCGGAGAAGAGGACGATGGCCGCGTCCACGGCGGCCTGCTGCTGGCGGAAGTCGAGAATCTGGCCGTGGGGTTTTGCGGCGTTGAGCACCCGGTTGGTCCGGGAGAAGGCCTGGATGAGGCCGTGGTGCCGGAGGTTTTTGTCCACGTAGAGGGTGTTGAGATACTGGGAGTCGAAGCCGGTCAGAAGCATGTCCACCACGATGGTGAGGTCGATCTTCTCCCGGCCCCTGCGGGGGAGGTCGGCGTTGGGGAACTTCTGGTCTTTGATGCGCTTCTGGACGTCCTGGTAGTAGAGGTCGAAGTCCCCGAGGGAGTGGTTGGTGCCGTAGGAGGAATTGTAGGCCTCGAGGATGGAACGGAGGGCGGCCTTCTTGCGGTCCGGGTCCTTCTCGTTGTCGGCCTTTTCCTGGGGGAGGTCCTCCTGGAGCTGGCGCACGTCGGCGTCCCCGTCCGCGGGAGGGGAGAAGACGCAGGCGATCTTGAGGGGAACGAAGTCCGGATCCTCGACCCGGCGCTCGGCCTGGAGGGTTCGGAAGAGCCCGAAGTATTCGACGGCGTCGTCGATGGAGGCCGTGGCCAGGAGGGCGTTGAAGCGGCGCTGATGGGTGGCGGCGTCGTGCTTGTCCAGAATGGCCGCGACGATCTTCTCCTTCTTCAACGTCTCACCCGGCTTGAGCTCCGCCTCGCCCTCGGGGCGGTAGTAGTCCACGTGGAAGCGCAGGACGTTCCGGTCCTCGATGGCGTGGGTGATGGTGTACCTGTGCAGTTCCCGCTGGAAGGTGTCCACGGTGGTGCGGAAGGACGCCCGGTCGTCCTCGACCTGGACGCGGGTGGCGTTCTCCTCGAAGATGGGCGTGCCGGTGAATCCGAAGAGCTGGGCCCGGGGAAAGAAGTCCCGGATGGCCTGGTGGTTGTCCCCGAACTGGGACCGGTGGCACTCGTCGAAGATGAAGACGAATCGCTTATTCCGCAGGGGCTCCAGGCGCTCCGTGAATGTCTCGCGGCCGCGGTCGGCCCTCGGGCGGTTGCGCTTGCTGTTCTCGTCCAGGGCCAGGCCGAGCTTCTGGATGGTGGTGACGATGACCTTGTCCGCCTTGTCCTCGGAGAGCATGCGCCGGACCAGGGCGGCGGTGTTGGTGTTCTCCTCCACGCAGCCTTCCTGGAAGCGGTTGAACTCTTCCCGGGTCTGGCGGTCCAGGTCCTTGCGGTCCACGACGAAGAGGCACTTGTCGATGGCCGGATTGTCCTTGAGGAGGGTGGATGCCTTGAAGGAGGTGAGGGTCTTGCCGCTGCCGGTGGTGTGCCAGATGTAGCCGTTGCCGTTGTCCTGCTCGATGCAGTCCAGGATGGCCTGGACCGCGTAGATCTGGTAGGGCCGCATTATGAGTAGCTTCTGCTCGCTCTGGATGAGGACCATGTAGCGGCTGATCATGCGGCCCAGGACGCACTTCTGGAGGAAGCGGTCGGAGAAATCGTCCAGGTGGTTTACGGGCGTGTTGTCCGGATCGGCGAAGCGATAGACCGGGAGAAACTGTTCGGAGGCGTTGAAGGCGAAGTGCCGGGGGTTGTTGTTGGCGAAGTAGAAGGTCTCGGTTCGGTTGCTGACGATGAAGAGCTGGATGAAACACAGGAGGGTGCGGGTGTACCCGTTGCCGGGATCGCTCTTGTATTCGACCACCTGCTCCATGGCGCGGCGGGGGCTGACGCCCAGGGTCTTGAGCTCGACTTGGACCACGGGCACCCCGTTGATGAGTAGCAGGACGTCGTACCGGTGGTGGCTGTAGTCCGTGTTGATGCGGAGCTGGTGGACGACCTCGAAGTCGTTCTTGCACCAGTCGCGGATGTTGACGAGAGTGTAGGACAGCGGGGTGCCGTCGTCCCGGAAGAAGTCGCTCTTTTCCCGGAGGACTTTGCTTGCGGCGAAGACGTCCGGGGTGACCAGTTCGTCCAGGAGGCGCTGGAACTCGCCGTCCGTGAGGTGGACGCGGTTCAAGGCCTCGAACTTCCCGCGGAAGTTGAGCTCCAGGGCGGCCCGGTCGCGGATGTCCGGACGGTAGGCATACTTGAGCCCGCGCAGCTTCTCGATGAACGCAGTTTCGATGTCCTGCTCCCGGACGTAGAGGGGCTTGGAATCGGATCCCTGCGGGTAGGTCGCGTCAGAAGCTGGTTTCATGGAATCGTGGTTTTTATTCGATTCGGGATCCGACATAGACAGCCTCGCTCCAATCCTACAGAAGCCAGGGAAGTGAAACCGGCGCCATACCCAGGCGGCTCATCCCGTCGTGCGCGTGCTGACGGAAGAGGGGCCAGAGGGTCCTTTGGATCTGTTTTTCCATGAAAACCTTTCGCACCTCTTCGTCGGCCCACAACTCCGTGAACGTCGGGAGATCGGTGACGCCGAATGCGATGATGAACCCGGATTCCTGTTTGAAGAACGGAGCATCCTGGAAGCTTACCGTAAGCTCGTATTTCATGCGAAACACCCTTGTATCCGGTATTGGAGCCAACGGGTCGTCCTGGGCAAAGGACTGCTTGCATTCGATCGTAAGGTTGCTTCCCGGAGCCGGCATAGGGCCGAGCGCCTCGGAGCGCAACAGCATAGGTTTGATATCCTGTAGAGTGATTGCGTGGAGGAATCTCGTCAGCCTGTCGTTGATGCCGCCGCTCATCACGCCGCTCCTTGGCTGTGGTTGGGTTGAACGACTGTCTTCGGAAGCTCCGTGGTCGTTTCGTCGGACCATCGAGCCTCGATATACAACCGAGAATAGTCCTGAAAGGAGGCCGCGCCGACGTATATGGCAACTTGCTCCGGTATCGTACGGTCGTTGCGCTCGGCGCAGGCCTCGATCTTCTCGCGTTGGATCGGAGTGAGACATCCCGAAAGGGCGCCCAGCCCCGACCAGCGGAGCGCCGATCGGACGCCTTCGGACTCCTCGATTCGGCGACGCTGGATGGCTCCGATCCTGCCGGAGTTGATGTCGTACATCGCCTTGAACGTACAGGGGTCGGCGGCGAGTTTCAGAAGTAGACGATTGGCGGGGCCGGGCGGAGCCCCCTTCTCGTAGCTGTTCATGGTGAGCTCCCCGAACCCGAGGATGGCTCCGAAGGCCTTTTGGCTGGCGCCGTAGCGGGTTCGAAGAGCCACGAGGTCCGCGGGAGAAGGAGCCTCGTACAACAGGGCATACGCCTCGCGGGCGGCCTCGAGATTCTCGTCGAGCTGGCCGGGGGCCTCAAACTCGTCTCCGCAAGTGAGACAGCGCGAGTAGTGGGCGTTGAAAGAAACCTCCTTGCCCTTGATCGTCACCTGTTCAACCCGCTCGACGATCTCGATATCACGGGTTGTCCCGCAGCGAGAGCACGGCTGTCGATTACTCATAATTGCCCTCATCATGAAACGACATCACGATACCGGCATCCCCATCGGTGTCGGTCCAGATCTTCAGCTTGATGTACAACAGAATCCCGTCTCCCGGTGGTGCCTGTCGCGTATACGGCTGATAAAAGATCATCACGTCTCCAGGCGACCCATCATCATCGGGCTCCGGCCCTTTGGCATAGTGCTCGGGCCTCAGATCTGCGATGATCTCGTAGGCGTCCTCCTCGCTAAGTCCTTCATCCAGCATGAATTCCTTTGTCTTACGCCTGTTGCGGGGCTTCCAGGCGAGCTTTCGAGCCGCTAGAAGTGGCTTGAGGCGCATGAGGAATAGCTGGGTCGCGAGCGTTCCGCCCATTCAATATACTCCCATTATCGGTATCGCGCAATACCGGTATGTGGGCTCATTTGAAGAATCCATTCCTAGAAAGAATAGAAGTAATGAGTATACATAGATAGAACGGCACCCTTGCTTTCATGGTTTTACCTTTTCTTGAGATGAAAACATGATAGCGAACTCCGGGGAAAAGACAAGATATCAATCCCCGGTGTTAACAATATGGTGGTCAATCATACCGTCTTTGATTGAAATATGGCTCCAACCTACGAGGGGGTAGCGGAGTCCACTGCAGCGCCCTTCAGGGCGCGAGGAGGACGTAGCAAGGGGGAGCCACGTCTGCAACCCCCGCCTTCGCCCTTTGGGCGAAGGCGGCGAACACGCGGAACCGGGCTTCCCGCAGCAGGCCCCGCGTTGCTTGAAGGATATTCGACGCTTCCCGAGGAGCTCCGCCGCGGGTGCTACCCCGAAAGGTTCAGCTGTCCGCCCCCGGCTGGTCGAAGAGGCCCAGTTCGGGCTTGTCCTCCGGGGCCGCGGGTTGGTTGAGGAGGATCTCCACCCGGCTCTCGATCTTGGCCAGGTCCCGCTCCAGGCCCTTGGAGAGCTTGATGCCCTCCTCGAAGACCGCCACGGCCTCCTCCAGGGGCAGCTCGGGATCCCGGATCTTTTCGGAAAGCTCCTCCAGACGGCGCAGTCGTTCCTCGAACTGTTTCATGGCTCGGACTCCTCGATGACGGCCGCGGAGGCGCCGCGGGCGAACTGCAATGTGACCCGGTCCCGAGGGGATAGCTCCCGGGAGTCCCGGACGGCCCGCCCCGTGTCCGCACTTCGGACCACGGCGAAGCCGCGCGAAAGGACGGCCTGGGGGCTGGCCGAGGCGAGGGAGAGGCTGGCAAGGTCGAAGCGGTGGCGCGAGCGGACCAGGGAGTCCCGCATGCCCAGGACCAGGTCCTCCTTGAGGTCGTCGAAGCGCTGGAGCCGGGGCTGGAGGACGCGGCGGAACCGGAGCTCCAGGGACTCGGGGTCGAATTGGTTGATCACCGCCCGGGTGCGCTCCAGGCGTCGGCGGACCTCCTCGGCCATGGACGAGCCCAGGGAGGCGGCCGTCTCGGCCAGGCGGCCCCGGCTCTCGGACACGAGCTCCGCGGCCGCGGAGGGGGTGGGGGCGCGGAGGTCCGCGGCGAAGTCCGTGAGGGCCCAGTCGATCTCGTGCCCCACGGCGCTGATAACGGGGATCTCGGATTCCGCCACGGCCCGTACGACCTCCTCGTCCGAAAAGGCCAGGAGGTCCTCCAGGGAACCTCCCCCGCGCCCGACGATCAGGACCTCCGCCATGCGGTACCGGTTGGCGGTGCGGATCTGGCGGGCTATCTCGACGGGGGCGTCGGCGCCCTGGACCGCCGCGGGCAGGACGATGACCCGGATCCCCGCGTTCCGCCGGCCCAGGACGTTCAGGATGTCCCGGATTGCGGCCCCGGTGGGGCTGGTCACGACGGCCACGGTCTCGGGGAAGCGGGGGAGGGGGCGCTTCCGGTCCGGGTCGAAGAGTCCCTCCGCGGCCAGTCGGCGCTTGCGCTCCTCCAGGAGGGCCAGGATGTCCCCCTGGCCGGCCCGGACGAGGTTTTCGCAGACCAGCTGGTATTGGCCCCGGGCGGCGTACACGGACAGGGAGCCCTCGGCGCGGACCAGCATCCCGTCCGCGGGGGCGAAGTCCAGGCGGGAGGCGCGGCCCCGGAAGAGGACGGCCTGGAGCATGGCCTGGCGGTCCTTGAGGGTGAAGTAGACATGGCCGGAGCCCGCGGGCCGCCAGTTGGAGATCTCCCCCTCCACGACGACCCCGGAGAAGCCGTCCTCCAAGACCCCCTTGATCAATTCGGTGATCTCGGAGACCTGGAAGACCTTGGGATCGCTCATCCGGTCCCGTTCTTTCCCCGGCGGCGGGGGGCGGCGGGCGCGGGTTCCCGGGACCGGCCGGGCCGTACGGAGCGGCGGGATGCGGGACGGGACCGCTCCGCCAGCTGGGCCGGGAAGAGGGCCTTCAGGGCCTCCTCCACGGTGGAGACGAAGACGAGCTCCGTGTCCGCGCTCACTTCCTTGGGGACGTCGTCCATGTCCTTGCGGTTCCCCTCGGGCAGGAGGACTTTAGGTAACTTGTTCCGGTGTGCGGCCAGGAGCTTCTCCTTGACGCCGCCGATGGGCAGGACCCGGCCGGTCAGGGTGATCTCCCCGGTCATGGCGAAGCCGGGCAGGACGGGCACCCCCGTCAGGGCGGACAGGAGGGAGGCCGCCAGGGTGATCCCCGCGGAGGGTCCGTCCTTGGGGATGGCCCCCTCGGGGACGTGGATATGCAGGGTCCTGCGGCGGAAGTCCGCGGGGGAAAGGCCGAAGGCGGGAGCCCGGGCTTCGATGTAGGACAGGGCCGCCCGGGCGCTTTCCTTCATCACGTCCCCCAGGTTGCCGGTCAGGATGAGCTCGCCCTCCCCCTCGAAGGAGGAGGTCTCCACGGGCAGGAGGGTGCCTCCCATCTCGGTCCAGGCGAGTCCGTAGGCCACCCCGGGATTCGGATCCCGGTATACGAGGTCGTCGTCGTGGATGCGCTTCCCGAGGAGTCCCTGGATGCCCTTGGCGGTGACGGCGCAGGAGAACTCCGCGAGCCGGGAGGGATCCCGGGCGTAGCCCTTGTCCACCGCCTTCTGGGCGATCTTCCGGATCACGTGGGCGATTTCCCGCTCCAAGGACCGGACCCCGGACTCCATGGTGTAGTGGCGGATGATCTCCAGGACCGCGTCGTTCCGGATGGCCACCCGGGAGTCCGCAAGGCCGTTCTCCGCGAGCTGCTTGGGCACGATGAAGTGCCGGGCGATCTCCAGCTTCTCGTACTCGCTGTAGCCCGGGATCTCGATCACCTCCATCCGGTCCAGGAGGGGGTAGGGGACGTTGTGCAGGGAGTTGGCGGTGGTGATGAACATCACCCCGGAAAGGTCGTAGGGCACCTCCAGGTAGTGGTCCGTGAAGGTGGAGTTCTGTTCCGGGTCCAGGACTTCGAGCAGGGCGCTGGCGGGGTCTCCCCGGAAATCGCTGGACATCTTGTCGATCTCGTCCAAGAGGAAGACGGGGTTGACCGAGTCGGCCTTGCGCAGGGACTGGATGATCTTGCCCGGGAGGGCTCCGACATAGGTCTTCCGGTGTCCCCGGATCTCCGCCTCGTCCCGCACGCCCCCCAGGGAAACCCGGACGAAATTCCGGCCCAGGGCCCGGGCCACGGACTTGCCCAGGGAGGTCTTGCCCGTGCCGGGGGCGCCCACGAAGCAGAGGATGGGGCCTTTCATGTGGGCCTTGAGCTGGCGCACGGCGATGAACTCCAGGATCCGCTCCTTGGCCTTCTTCATCCCGTAGTGGTCCTCGTCCAGGATGGCCCGGGCACGGTCCAGGTCCCGGTTGTCCTGGGTAGCCGCGGACCAGGGCAGGTCCGCGATCCATTCGCAGTAGGTCCGCAGAACCCCGGCCTCGGGGGACAGGGGCTGGAGCTTCTGCAGGCGGGCCAGCTCCTTCCGGGCCTTGGCGACCACCTCCTCGGGAGGGGACTTGGACAGGATCTGCTTCTCCAGCTCCGCCTGCTCGCTCTCCTCTCCCTCCTTGCCCAGCTCCTTGTTGATCTCCTTGATCTGTTCCTGGAGGAAGTACTCCTTCTGGGAGCGGTCGATCCGGGCGCGCACCTTCTGGGTGATGCGCTTCTGGAGGGTGAGCTGCTCGTTCTCCAGGGCCAGGACGACGGCCAGGGCCTCCATCCGGTCCTTCATGGGGAGGATGGCCAGGAGCTCCTGCTTCTTCTCCGCGTTGACCTGGAGGGCGTGGGAGACGAGGTCGCAGAGGCGGCGGGGGTCCTCGGCCTTGTTGACAACCTGGACGGATTCCCCGGGTATCTTCTTGACCAGGTCCGCGTATACGGAGAAGTCCCGTCTTAGCACCTGGACCAGGGCGTCCGCGTCGGGCCCCTGGAAGTCATCCTCCGGAAGGGTCTCCACCAGGGCGCCCAGCCACTCCTTGCGGTACACGGTCTTCCGGAGCCGGGCCCGGGCTTCCCCCTCCACCAGGAGCCGGGAGCTTCCGTCGGGAAGCCGGACCTGCTGAAGGACGCGGGCAACGGTCCCGAACTCCTGGACCCGGATGTCCGGGGACTTGTCGTCGGGGGTGTCCTTGAGCATGGAGACGAAAACCCGCTTGTCCGCGGCCAGGGCCGCGTCCACGGCGCCCACGGAGAAGCGGGTCGAGGCGAACAGGGGGGCCAGGGCGTGGGGAAAGACGACCATGTCCCGGACGTAGACCAGGGGAAGCTCCACGGACTCCCTCGGCTTCAGGGAATCGAGAAGGCTCATGCGCTCTTGGCCAGGACTTCCACCGAGGGCTTGCAGGTCCCCTCCACCACGTCCCGGGTCACAATGACCCGCTTGGCGCCCTCCAGGCTGGGTATGTCGAACATGATGTCCAGCATCATGGTCTCCACGATGGACCGGAGGCCCCGGGCCCCGGTCCGGCGCTTGATGGCCTGCTCGGCCACCGCGGCGATGGCGTCCTCCTCGAAGACCAGCTCCACACCGTCGATGCGCAGGGATTCCTGATACTGCTTGATGATGGAGTTCTTGGGCTCCGTCATGATCCGCGTGAGATCCTCCAGGGTCAGGTCCTCGAGGTTGACCTGGATGGGCAGGCGGCCGATGAACTCGGGGATCATGCCGTACTTGATCAGGTCCTCGGGATGGAGGTGGGTGAAGATCTCGTGGAGGTCCCGGTCCTTCCGGCCCTTGACCTCGGCCCCGAAGCCGAGGGCGGCCTTGGACACCCGGTTCTCGATCATCTTGTCCAGGCCCACGAAGGCCCCCCCGCAGACGAACAGGATGTTCGTGGTGTCGATCCGGAGGTACTCCTGCTGGGGATGCTTTCGTCCCCCCTGGGGCGGGACGTTGGCCACGGTACCCTCGATGATCTTGAGCAGGGCCTGCTGGACGCCCTCTCCCGATACGTCCCGGGTGATGGAGACGTTCTCGCTCTTCTTGGCGATCTTGTCGATCTCGTCGATGTAGATGATCCCGCGCTCCGCGGCGGAAATGTTCCCCCCGGCGTTCTGGATCAGCTTCAGCAGGATGTTCTCAACGTCCTCGCCCACGTACCCGGCCTCGGTCAGGGTGGTGGCGTCCGCGATGGCGAAGGGGACCTTGAGCTTCTTGGCCAGGGTCCGGGCGAGCAGAGTCTTCCCGGAGCCCGTGGGTCCGATCAAAAGGACGTTGGCCTTCTCGATCTCCACCCCGCCCTGGACCTTTCCGGAGTTGGCGATGCGCTTGTAGTGGTTGTAGACCGCCACGGACAGGACCTTCTTGGCGTATTCCTGGCCCACCACGTACTGGTCGATGTAGTCCTTTATCTCCCGGGGCTTGGGGACGTCCTCGGAGAAGTTGGCCGTCAGGTGGACGTCGTCCTCCGAGAGGATCTGGTTGCAGACCTGGACGCACTCGTCGCAGATGTACACCCCGGGACCCGCGATGAGACGCTTGGCGAACTCGGCGCTCTTCCCGCAGAAGGAGCACTCCCGCGTGTCGCTCCCGTTAGCTCCGCTCTTCGGCCTTGCCATGCTTCCTCCGCTCCAGGATCTTGTCCACCAGCCCGTACGTCAGGGCCTCCTCGGCGGACATGAAGAGGTCCCGTTCCATGTCCCGGGCCACGGTGTCCACGTCCTTCCCGGTGTGGCGGGCGAAGTATTCCACGGTGATGCGCTTCAGCCGGATGATTTCCCGGGCCTGGATGCTGATGTCCGACGCCTGCCCGGAGACTCCTCCCCAGGGCTGGTGGATAAGGACCCGGGAGGAGGGGAGGGCCAGGCGCTTGCCCGCGCTCCCGCAGGCCAGGAGCAGGGCCCCCATGGAGGAGGCCTGGCCCAGGCAGATGGTCTTCACGTCCGGCCGGATGTGCTGGATGGTGTCGTAGATGGCCAGTCCCGCGGTCACCGAACCCCCGGGGGAGTTGATGTACAGGTCGATGTCCTTCTCCGGATCCTGGCTCTCCAGGAACAGGAGCTGGGCCACGATCATGTCCGCGTTCTGGTCGTTGATCTCTCCGTCTATGAATACGATCCGGTCCTTCAGCAGGCGGGAGAAGATGTCGTAGGCCCTCTCGGTCAGGCCCGTCTGCTCCACCACGCTCGGGACCACGTAGATCATTTTTTCGTCCATCCGTACACCTCGCGGAAGTAAGTTACTCAGAATCCTTGAACAAGTCCACGAAGGCCGTCTTCTTGCCCTTCTTGACCTTGGCTTCCGCCAGGATCGCCTCCATGAGCTTGTCCTCCCGGATGCGGTCCTTCAGGTACTCCAGGGCGTCATGCTTCTTATATTCGGCTTTTACCTCGTCCACCGATAGGGAGCTCTCCTCCGCCATCTTAGCGTACTCCCTCTCCTGGTCCTCCTCGGTGGCCTCGTACTTGCCTTCCTCGGTGAGTTTCTCCAGGACCAGGCGCGTGCGGATCGCCTTTTCGGCCGAGGGCCTCCACTCGTCGAAGATGGACTGGGGGGTCCTGCCGGTCATCTGGAGCAGCCGGGCCATCTGGCCCTCGTCCCCGCCGGTGGTCTGCTGGACGAAGTTCCGCCACCGCATGGCCAGTTCAGCGTCCACCATGGACTTGGGAAGTTCCGCCTCGGACCGGGCCAGGAGGGCTTCCACGATGGCCTTCTCCTTGAGCTGGCGCAGCCGGGCTTCCATCCTGCGCTCCATGTTCTTCCGGAGGTCCGCCTTGAGGTCCTCCAGGGTCTTGAACTTCTCGGAGACGTCCTGGGCCAGCTCGTCGTCCAGGTCCGGGAGCTTCTTGACCTTGATCTGCTTGACCTTCACGGAGATCCGGCGGGAGGTGCCGGCCAGGTCCTTGTTCTCGAAGTCCGCGGGGTAGGTCTTCTCGACGGTCTTCTCGTCGCTCTTCTTCATCCCGACCACGTCGTCGTCGAACTTGAAGAGGTTGTACCCCGTGCCGATCTCGAAGACGAAGTCCTCCCGCTCGCTGCCGGTCACGGTGGAGCCGTCCGCCGCGAGCTCCCGGTAGTCCACGGTCACGACGTCGCCCTTGGCGGTCGCGGCCTTGGAGTCCTTCTCCACCACGACTGCGTTCCGCTCCCGGATTTCCTGGAGTTCCCGGTCCTCGTCCGCCTTGGCGATGGACACCTGGGGAACCTCGATCTCGATACCCTTCCAGTCCCCGGGCTTGACCTCCGGGAAGACGTCGTAGGTGACGGAATAGGTGAAGTCCTTGTCCAGCTCGAACGCGGGATCCCCCTCCAGGGAGGGGCCGGAATAGGCCAGGGGCACCAGGGTCTCGCCTTGGAGGGCTTCCTCCACCCCCTTCTCCAGGATCCGGCCCATGGCCTCCACCCGCATCTCGTCCCCGAACTTGCGCTCCAGGACGGCTACGGGGACCTTGCCCGTGCGGAAGCCGTCGATCCGGGCCTTCTTGGAGTACTCGGCCAGGAGGGCCTGGTATTCGGCGCGCGCCTCCTTTGCGCCCACGGTCACCGTGAGGCGGGCTGCGGAATCGGGAAGGCGCTCGATCTTCTTGCTGGCAATCATGTGCGTATCCTCTTTTCCTGGCATAGTATAGCAAGGAGGCGCCTAACGGAAGCCTCCGGTTCGAACCGGGACGCCGAAGCCCGACCGCGTACGGACGGGCGTCTGCGGTTCCGGGGAAAGGCAAAAAAAAGGCGATCCGAACGTATCCGGATCGCCTTCACCGTAAGCGGGAAACGGGAGTCGGACCCGCGACATCGACCTTGGCAAGGTCGCGCTCTACCACTGAGCTATTCCCGCAAGTGCTTCCCATCCCTGTCCGCGGGCAACGACCCGCGTTTGCGAGAGAAGGGACTTGAACCCTCACGCCTTCCGGCACCAGATCCTAAGTCTGGCGTGTCTGCCATTCCACCACTCTCGCGCGCTTCCCGGGGGAGCGCCGTAGCGGTCGGTGCGGGACCGATCCGGCGATCACCGTTCCGTTCCCGTACCTTTGAGCCGCGCAGGGATCGAACCTGCGACCCGCAGATTAAGAGTCTGCTGCTCTACCAGCTGAGCTAGCGGCCCGTTCATTCAAGTGCGTCCGACAG
Source organism: Spirochaetota bacterium (assembly GCA_022703505.1). Taxonomy (GTDB): domain Bacteria; phylum Spirochaetota; class Spirochaetia; order Treponematales; family UBA12059; genus JAAYUR01. The sequence goes on from JAKLDN010000003.1 coordinate 245,204, forward strand.
GAATCGAACCTGCGACCTACGGATTCGAAGTCCGTCGCTCTATCCAGCTGAGCTACGGGCGCATATCCTACCGTCGTCGACCGGCGGCGTGGAGCCCAGGGTGGGTGACGGGTCTCGAACCCGCGACATCCAGATCCACATTCTGGTACTCTACCAACTGAGCTACACCCACCGTGCGTTGCACTTGGTAGGCAGTACAATGCCAAAACCCGCCGGGATTGTCAAGGGCCGATCCGTACTTTTCCGGCCGCCTTTTCATGCCCCTCCGCCGGCCCGGCCCTCGGGCGGGACGATGGGGATCGAGGCGCCGCACCTGCCGCAGGCGGAGGAGGCGGGGCCCGAGGGGACCAGGTTTTCCAGGGCCGTGCGGTAGCCCTCCCGCCGGACCAGGACCGCCCCGCACTCGGGACACCGGGTGTCCTCCGCCCCCGGGACGTTCCCCAGGTAGACGTAGCGGAGACGCTCCCGGGCTACCGCCGCGAGCCGCTCCAGGGTGTCCCGGGGGGTCGGCGGCAGGCGGTACTTGTACATGGGGCGGTAGGCGGACAGGTGCAGGGGAATGTCCGGGGAAAGTCCCGCCAGGAAGCCCGCGATCCCCCGCATGTCCTCGTCGCCGTCGTTCCGGCCCGGGATGACCAGGGTCGTGACCTCGAGCCGGGTCCTCTCCGCGGCCAGCCCGAGAAAGCCCTTCACCGTGTCCAGGTCCCCCCCCAGCTCAGAGCGGTACCATGCGGGGTCCCAGGCCTTGAGGTCCACGTTCGCGGCGTCCGTGCGATCCAGGATCTCCCGGGCGGGCTCCTCCCGGGCGTGGCCGTTGGTCACCAGGACGTTCGCCAGTCCCTCCGCCCGGGCCCGGTCCATGCAGTCCAGGACGTACTCCGCGTGGACCAGGGGTTCCGAGTAGGTGTAGGCGATCATCCCGCAGCCCGAATCCCGGGCGGCCCGGACGGCGTCGGCGGGGGAGAGGTAGTCCGAAGGCGCGTCGGGATCCTGGGAAATGGTCCAGTTCTGGCAAAAGGGGCATACCAGGTTGCAGCCCGTGAAGCCGATGGAAAATACCCGCCCCCCCGGGCGGAAATGGAGGAGAGGTTTCTTTTCGATGGGATCCACGGCGGCCGAGGAGATCCGGCCGTAATACGGGAGCATAAGGACGCCCCCCTCGTTGCGGCGTACCCCGCAGATTCCCGCCGCGCCCGGGGGGATGGAGCAGCTCCGGTGACAGAGGAGACAGCGGACGCGCCCGCCTTCCCCGGCCTCCCAGAAGCGGCCCCGCCGGATCACCTCAGCCCCGGGACCCGCCCGCGCTCCGGTCCCGGGAGCCCGGGGACGGCCGGGCGATCTTCAGGTCCGGGGAGATCCCGAAGAACCGGGGAGGGGTATCCACCTCGAAGGGCTCGTACCGGATCCCCACGCTCCCCCGGCGTATCCAGATCCGGACCCGGGGATAGCTCTCCCCGCTCTGGGTGACCGGGGAGGCCAGGTCCTCGGCGTGGACGATGTCCCCGACCAGGAACTCGTAGACCCCGGGGTTCTCGGCGGAGGGGTCCCCCACCAGGACGATCTTGCCGTCGTCGTAGGGGTGCTTCCGGGGGGTTCCCGTGAAGGCCACCGCGTCCTGGGGCGGGGAGGATGTATACCTCTGGATCTCGAAGAAGGGCTCGCTTTCAAGGTAGTCGCGGATGCTCACGCCGGTTCCTCCTGGTCGAGATTCGTTCTTCCAGCACAAGTATAAGGGCGAAGAGCCCGGAAAGGAAGAGCGCGGCGTACCCGAACCAGTCCCCGTAGGTTGTATACACGGTATCCCGATCCTCCCGGAATACGGGGATTTCCAGGAACCGGCTCTCGGCCCGGAAGACCGGAAGCTCCGCCAGCACCTCCCCGTGGGCGCCTACCACGCAGGAGATGCCCCCGTTCGTGGACCGCACCAGGGTCCGGCGGTTCTCCACGGCCCGGAACCGGGCGGCCGCGAAGTGCTGGACCAGGGCTGAAACCGTCCGGGACCAGGAATCGTTGGTCAGGTTGACGAAGAAGTCCGCCCCGTCCCGGGCGAAATCCCGGCAGAGCCCCGAGAAGGCGTCCTCGAAGCAGATGGGGGCGGCGAAGCGGAAGGTCCGGCCGCCCGCGGTCGGCAGGTCGAAGAGGACCCGCTCGGTGCCGGGGGTCCAGCCTCCGGCACCCAGGCCGACGACCTTGTCCATGAAGGCCCGGAACCACTCGTACTCCCAGAAGGGCACCCCCTCCGCGAAGGGGACCAGCTGGATCTTGCCGTACTGGTCCTCCAGGGACGCGTCCGGCCCCACCAGGATCACGGCGTTCATGAAGGAATAGGTCTCCCAGTCCACGGCCACGGGGGCTCCCAGGAGGAATCTCGTTCCCGCTTCCCGGAAGAAGGGCACCAGGGGGTCCGCGCCGGGATACCGGGAGTACTTGCGGAAGAATTCCGCGTACGGGGCGTCCAGGTTGGACTCGTTCCACAGGACGATGTCCGGCCGGCGGCCCCCCTCGGCGACGGCCCTGCGGGTCAGGTCCATGCAGGCCAGGAGGGTCCGCTCCTCCCCGTCGGTCCAGGAGTCCGAGTTCTGCTGGACCAGGACCGCGGCGATACGCCCCGCCTCGGGAACCGGGCGCGCCAGGCGGGCGTATCCGTAGGAGAGGACCGCGACGGCCGTCAGGGCCACCAGGGCCAGGTTCCCGACCCCCAGGGCCCGGCGGTCCCGTCCGTCCTCCGGCAGGGGCGTTGGAAACGTTGACCGGACTATCCGCGCCCGGGAGCCGAGGCCGACCGGGGGAATCCCGGCGATTTCCGCCAGGGAGGACCCGGACCAGGCCAGGAGGAAGGAGATACCGTACACCCCGGTCCGATCCGCGATCTGGATCAGGGGGAGGACCTCGTTCACGCTGTAGGCCAGAAGGCCCCAGGGATAGCCCAGAAACCCCGTGGACTTGTAGAATTCCAGTCCCGCCCACAGGAGGGCGTAGGCCAGGGGGCGACAGACGCCTCCCCGCCGGAGCAGGAAGGAGAGCCAGAGGGCGAAGTGGGCGTACACGACGGCATAGGCCAGAACCGTGCTTCCCAGGGTCCAGACGGCGTAATCCTTGAAGAACCAGAGCCAGTAGGAGGAAAACCCGTGGGCCGCGGCCCCGTAGACGGCGCCCAAGGCCGCGGAGAACCCGTAACCCGGGGATGCGGCCAAGGCGAAATAGAGAGGCGCGGCGGCCAACCAACCCAGGGCGGGATTCCCCCGGGGAAAGAGTTCGTTCGGGACCGCGAGGGCCGTCAGCGCGCCACCCAGGAGGGCCAGGAGGATCAGGCTGCCGCGTTTCATCGGAAGGAATAATACAGGGTGGGAGGGAAGTTTGAAAGGGTTAAAGGGTGAATGGGTGAATAGGTGAATGGGTGAATGGGTGAATGGGTGAATGGGTGAATGGGTGAATGGGTGAATAAGGAAGGCCGCCAGCGGGTTCGCAGTCCCTCCTATTCACGTATTCACGATTCACATATTCACCTCCCGTTACCTTGACCGCCCGCTCCCGATGCTTTAGATTGCCAGCTATGGTAAAGGCCGTGTTCCCGGGGTCCTTCGATCCCCCCACGTACGGACACCTTAACATCATCGAGCGGGCACGGGGCATCTTCGAGGAGCTCTACGTGGTCGTGGCCGTGAACCGGGAAAAGAGCTACCTGTTCAGCCCGGACGAGAGGCTCAGTCTGCTCAAGGACCTCCTCAAGGGCTATCCGAACGTCTCCGTACACCTCTGCGACACCCTGATCGTCGATTTCGCCCGGAAGTACGGCTGCCGGGTCCTCCTGCGGGGGGTACGCAGCGTCCCGGATTTTTCCTACGAGTTCGAGCTCTCGGTCATGAACAAGGGCCTGGACCCCGCCATCGAGACCTTCATCATGCCCACGGATCCTCGGTACTTCGTCCTGCGGTCCAGCGCGATCAAGGAATTGGTGGCCTTCAACGGAGACGTCTCCGGGATGGTCCCGCCCTCGGTGGCCATGGCCCTGAAGGGCAGGATTTCCCGGTAGCCTCTGCAATTCCGGCCGCCCCCGGCCGCTCCATCTTGACAAAATCCCCGGCCTCCGTTACGGTTGCGAGTCGGTATCCAATTCGGACAATTCTACGGGAATGAGGTTTAGACATGGCTGTACCTAGATCAAAGACTTCGAAGGCCCGGACCAGCCGTCGGCAGTCGATCAATATGAAATTGACCGCTCCGGCCGTCGTGTCCTGCGGGAACTGCGGCAACCCCGTGCTGTCGCACCGCGTGTGCCCGAAGTGCGGTTTCTATCGCGGGCGTCAGGTTCTGACCCCCGAAACCAAGTAAAGGAGCATTCACATGGACGAACTTTTCGCCAAGATCAAGAAAATCATCGCGGACAAGCTCGAGGTCGAGGAGGACAAGATCACCCTCGAGGCCAGCTTCCGCCAGGACCTCGGCGCCGACAGCCTCGACACCTACGAGCTGGTCTACGGCATCGAGGAAGAGCTCGGCATCACGATCCCGGACGAGAAGGCCAACGAATTCGAGACCGTCAAGGACGCCTACGAGTTCATCAAGTCCCAGATAAAGTAAGTTCCCTTCGCGCCGTGTTGTTCGGAACGAGCGGGCTGTCCCGCGAGCGTCGCGACCAACTCGCGGCATTCCAGAAGAAAATCGGGGTCCGGTTCAAATCCGTCGAGCTCTTGAGCCGGGCCCTGACCCACCGGTCCCGCACCAACGAGGACCCCTCCCGAAACGAGAACAACGAGCGACTCGAGTTCCTGGGCGACGCCGTCCTGGGCATGGTCGCGGCCTCCTACCTGTTCCGCAAGCTCCCCGAACGCGCGGAGGGCGAACTTGCCCGCATCAAGAGCTTCATCGTCTCCGAGGACACCCTGTCCGAGGTCGCCCTGGACCTGGGGGTGGACCGGGCCCTCCTGATCGGCAAGGGGGAGGAGCAGTCCGGGGGCCGGACCAAGAAAGCCATCCTGGCGGACGCCATGGAGGCGGTCTTCGGGGCCTGTTACCTGGACCAGGGTTTCGACAAGGCCTGCTCCTTCATCCTCAAGCTTTTAGCCCCGGAGGTGGACAAGGTCCTCGCCAACCGGCACCGGAAGGATTACAAGACCATCGTCCAGGAATTCGTCCAGAAGCAGTACCGGTCCTACCCCAAGTACACCGTGGTGCGCAGGTCCGGGCCGGACCACGACCGGACTTTCTGGATAGCCTGCGTCATCGAGGACCGGGAGTACGGCCCCGCGGAAGGCAAGAACAAGAAGGAAGCGGAGCAGAAGGCCGCTTCCCTGGCCTACGAGGCCATCGCGGCTGCGGGGGGACCGGACGCCCAGCTCCTACGGGAGCTGGGCTGAAACCCTTGCCCCCGGCCGTCGCCCGTCGTACAATCCCCACCATGAAGACCCGAATTCCTCGCCTCGCCGTCCTGGCCGCCGTCGTCCTGGCCTTCGCGGGAGCTCCGCCCGCCCCGGCTCAAACCGCCCCGAAGCTTTCCGTGGCCGTCCTGGGCCTCGAGAACTCCGGGGGAGATCCCCGGCAGGACTACCTGGCCTCCCTGGCGGAGGGCATCCTCCGATACGACCTCTCGGTTTTGGCCGACATCCCCCTGGTGGAGCGCAGGAACCTGGACAAGCTCCTCTCGGAAAAGGAATTCTCCTTGAGCGCCGCGGCGGATCCCGCCCGAGCGGCCCGCGCGGGGGGCCTCATCGGCGCGAGCCACCTGATCCTGGGGGAGTACGCGGTCGTGGCGGGGGAACTGTCCCTTACGGTCCACCTGGTGGACGCGGCCTCGGGCCAGGCGGTCACCTTTCGCGACCGGGGGGCGTCGGAGCACGCGGTGCACCGAATCGCGGAGAAGATCGCCGCCCGGCTCCTGGACCGGCGGGGCATCGTCTTCGCGGACGCGGCCAACGACCGGTCCATCCTCTCCCTCCGGGACGAGACTCCCGGGATCATCGCCCTCCATTCCCCTATACGCTCCGCGGAGATCTACCTGGACGGGGAGTTCGTGGGCTTCACCAAGGGGAACGAAATCGAACCCATCCTCCTGGAGTCCGTGCGCCCCGGTCGCCATACCCTCCGGGTCCACCTGTCCGGCGGGGACTTCGGGGTCGTGATCCTTCCCCAGGTGGAGTTCAAGGACTGGGAGACCGTGGTGGACGTGCGGCCGGGCGGACGGCATGCGGTCCGGGACCAGACCCGCCACTTCAACGAGACCCTGTACCGTCTCGAGTACCTGGGCTCCTTCGAGCTGAAGGCGGAGCGCGGCAAGGGTTCCGCCCTGGGGTTCTCCCGGGAGCTGTCCTTCACGGACCGAACCGGAAAAACCGTTCCCGTCAAACTGACGGGAACCCCCTCGGAAACCCCGGAGGGGGTGGCCGTATCGCTGACGTTCACCGTGGGAGGTCAGGAGGCCCGGGGACGGATCGCCTTCCCCGCCCGGCCGGACGCCCCCGCGGAGCTCCGCATCACGGCCGGTTCGGCCGCCCTGGAGGTCGAACTCTCGGACTCCTGGGGCTCCTGGGAGCTCGACGTGACGGTCCGCCGCACCGACGTCTACCAGGGCCTGCATCGGGAGAAATAAAGAGCTTTCACGCGAGGAATAACAGGATGGACAGGATTTTTTTGGGATCAACAGGATGAAGTCTGAAGGTCAAGATTCCAAACTCTTGATTGATCTTGTCCATCCGTTTTCCATCCTGTTCATCCTGTCTCGCATTGTTCATTAAACGCCGTATTTTTCTTTTATCCTTCTTGCGATGTCCAATAGGCGCTCGGAGGTGTTCAGCTCCGGGTCGTCCAGGACCGTCTCCAGCAATTCCGCCAGGATCCTGCCCATGACCGGCCCCCGGGGCACCCCCAGGGCCGCGAGTTCGTTCCCGCCGATCGCCAGGTCCTTGATCGACAGGGCCCGGGACCGCCCCAGGAGGTCCTCCACGCGCCGTCTCAGGGGGTCCAGCCCCCGCGGGTCGGGCCGCTCCCCCGTCGTGCCGTAGGCGTCCGCCAGCCGGAGGGCCAGGAGGTCCTCCAGGTTTTCCGGGCCCGTCCGGGCCAGGAAGCGGCGGACCGCGGCGTCTCCCCAGGAGTCGTCGTAGGCGAACATGTGGTGCCGCACCAGGTGGGAGACGGACGCGATGACCGCGTTGGGGAACTTGAGCCGCCGCAGGGCTTCCTCGGTCCCGCGGGCGGACAGCTCCTCGTGGCGGTGGAAGGTGGGAAGGCCGTCGGGTCCCTCCACCCGGGCGGCGGGCTTGCCGATGTCGTGGAGCAGGGCCGCCAGCCGGAGCTCGATCCGGTCCGGGGCCCCGTCGCAGGACAGGAAGGAATGGTCCAGGACGTCGAAGCGGTGGAAGCCCTTCTGCTCGACCCCCCGGCAGGCGGAGAGCTCCGGCAGGATGTCCGGGAGCATCCCCGTGTCCTCCAGGAGCTTGAGGCCGTAGGAGGGCCGGGGGGACAGGAGGATCTTGACCAGTTCGTCCCGTACCCGCTCCACCGAGACCCGGCGAAAGTTCTCCAGGGTTCGCGGAATGGCGGCCAGGGTCCCGGGATCGATCCGGTAGTCCAGCTGGCTTGCGAAGCGGACAGCCCGCAGGGGCCTGAGGCCGTCCTCGGTGAAGCGCTCCACTGGATCCCCGATGGCCCGCACCAGCCCCGCAGCCAGGTCCTCCCGGCCTCCGTGGGGGTCCAGGAGCTCTCCCGTCTCCAGATTGTAGGCCAGGGAGTTCATCGTGAAGTCCCGGCGCCGGAGGTCCTCCCGGATGTCGGAGGTGAAGGTCACCGAATCCGGTCGCCTTCCGTCCCCGTAGTCCCCGTCCACCCGGAAGGTGGTGGTCTCGATGGTGAGACCCTTCCAGAGGACCGTGACGGTGCCGTGCTGGATCCCCGTGGGTATGACCCGGGGGAACATCCGGGCCACCTCCTGGGCCGGGGCGTCGGTAGCCACGTCCCAGTCGTTCACCTTCTTGCCCAGGATCATGTCCCGGAGGGCCCCGCCCACCAGCCACGCCTGGCGTCCGGCATCCTTGAAGACGCGGGCGTATTCGCGGAGGGCCGGGGGGATCGGGAAGGCGCGCATCGGGGCTCCTTGACCACCGTTGTACCGAATTCCAGCCCCCGGGACAAGGGACCCTCGGTTGACAGGCCGGACCCGGGCGGACACACTCGTCCCATGGAACGAGCCTTGCTGGTGATCGGAGGGGAGGCGCCGCCCCGGGCCGCCCTGGAACCCCTGTTCGGGTCCTTCGGGGCCGTGTGCGCGGCGGACTCGGGCCTGGAGGTCGTCCACGACTGGGGCCTCTCGCCGACCCTCATCGTCGGGGACATGGATTCCCTCACCCGTCCCGAGCTCCTGTCCGCCTATCCCGGGGCGCGGATCGTCTGTGCGGACCGGGCCAAGGACGAGACGGACACGGAGATGGGCCTCCGGCTCCTGGCGGTGGCGGGGAACCGCGAGATCGTCCTGGCCGGCGGGGGCGGGGGACGCCTGGACCACCTCCTGGCTGTCCGGGCCCTCTTCGAGCGGGAGATCCGGCCTCGGGAATGGTGGACCGCCCGGGAGCGGGTCGTCCTGGCGGACCGCCCCTTCGAGGCGGACCTTCCGCCCGGCACCGTCGTCTCGGTCTTTCCCCTTGCCCGGGGGGCCCGGGGCATGCGGAGTTCCGGGCTCCGTTGGCCCCTGGACGGGCTTTCCTGGGGTCCCGGGGATTTCGGGGTGAGCAACGAGGCCGAGGGCGGGACGATGCGGGTGGAGCCGGGGGAGGGGGACCTCCTGGTCGTCCTTCCCCTGGGCGATTAAGGGGCGATTTCCGCGAAGACCTTCCGCAACCGGTCCTGGGTTTCCAAGGGATCCTGGACCAGGACGCGCTTGCCGGCGATCAGTTCCACGATGCCGATCTCCCGGGGGAAGCGGGGTATTATGTGCAGGTGGAGGTGGTCGATGGAGGCCCCGGCCACGAGCCCCATGTTGTAGCCGATGTTGAATCCTCCGGGGGAAAAGGCCCGCTCCAGGGCGTCCAGGCAGAGGTCCGTCAGGGCGGTCAGTTCGGCCTTTTCGGCCCCGTCCAGTTCCCGGACGTCGGTGACGTGACGGCGGGGAAAGACCAGGAGGTGCCCCGGATTGTACGGATAGAGGTTCAGGGATACCAGGAACCTCTCCGTCTCGTGGACCACCAGGCGTTCGACCTGGTCCGATCCGTCCTTGACCAGGCAGAGGATGCATCCCTCGGGCCTTCCGCCCTTCAGGTATCCCAGCTTGTCGAAGTTGAAGAAGTACTCCATCCCGCTACTCGACCCGCTTCCCCAGGGCTTCCAGGAGGGCCGCGTCGGTGCGGTTCTCCACGGCCAGGAAGTCGATCAGCTTGGGGTACTTCGTGATGAGTTGGCCGTAACGCTCCAGGGACTCCAGGCGGAGCTCCGTCTGGGCCCGGGCCTGGGCTTCCCGCTCCAGGGTGCGGCTCAAGGCGCTGTCCGCGGATGCAAGGAATCCCAGGTACTTGGCCTTGACGGCCTCGTAGAGGTCGAGGTCCGGAACCCGGATCGAGCGGACCGAGACGGAGCGGATCTCCAGGTCCGGGACCGCGGCTCCGATTCGGGCGGCCAGGTCCTCCGAAGTACCCGGTTCCCCCCGGAGGACCGCGGCGATCCAGTCGGGGTCCGAGGCCCGGGCCAAAAGGAGGCCCCGGAGGCTCTCCCCCGCGGTCCGGATGCCCTCGGAAAGCCAGGCGTCCAGGGCTTCCTGGGTTTCGATCTTCCGGGACTCCGCGGCCTTGGGCAGGGCTTCCGGCCGGACCGAGGCGACGATCCCGTAGGACGCTTCGTACGAGAAATCCGGGCTGCCCACCGCGAAGGCCGCGTAGACTTCCGAGGAGGGGAGGGTGCCGGAGAGGGTCACGGTCTCGGTCCTCGGTTCCAGGGCGAACCGGAAGAGCCGGAAATTCGAGGGGATCAGGGCTTCCCAGGACCAGGCGAAGCGGCCGGGCACCAGGACCTCGGAATGCCAGCCCCGGGTCTTGGTCACGTAGACCCCGTACTGGCCGGCGGGCACCCGGAACTGTATCCATCCGGCCGCGAACACGGCTCCCGCGAGAACGATCAACACGAGCATCCAGGTTATGAACTTTTTCATCCGGGTTCCTCGAGGGTCCGGTTGACCCGGTTTCGAGTCTATCCGATTCCGGGGAGCATTTCCATACCGGGTTTTCCGGTCTGCGGATCCCTTGCGCGATCCGCCCGGGACATGTACCTTTCTGTCGGGAGGATCCGTTGAAGGATTCCGTTGCCGCGCGTTCCGTCTGGAAGTCCGCGTTCAAGCGGGCCGCCCTGTATTTCCTCGGCCTGGACCTCCTGGCCTTTTTCTATTACCTCCTGGGCAACTATCAAGGGTTCCTGTCGGATACCCAGATCATGCTGTTACGGTTCGTGTCCGGTCTTTCCGCCGCGGCCTTCCTGTCCGGGCTCGCGGGGCTGGCGCGGGGCGTGTTCGCGGCCCTCAGGCGGCGGGAGGCCCTGCCCCTTGCGGCGGCCGTCGGGTGGCTCGCGTGCATGGCCGCCGCGGTGGTCCTGGCCCTGCTTTCCCAGGGGGTCCGGGCGTTCGCCGCGGGCATCTGACCGGAAGCCCGGATTCTTGACCCCCCCTTCCCGGCCCGACTATAATCCCCGTCACGACGAGTCCAAATCCGGCGCGCCGTCCGCGCCGCGTCCCTAGGAGTCAACATGAGCGTCCGAGTCCGCTACGCCCCGTCGCCGACGGGACTCCAGCATATCGGCGGGGTGCGCACCGCCCTGTTCAACTACCTCTTCGCCCGGGCCAACGGGGGGAAGTTCATCCTGCGCCTGGAGGACACGGACCGCACCCGGTCCTCCGAGGAGTACGTGAAGAACCTCTACGACACCTTCGACTGGCTGGGGATCCGCTGGGACGAGGGACCCGACGTGGGCGGCCCGAAGGGGCCCTACGTGCAGTCCGAGCGCTTCGGTCTGTACCGCCAGTACGCTGAAAAGCTCGTGGCCGCGGGCAAGGCCTACTACTGCTTCTGCGGGGAGGACCGGCTCTCCCGGATGCGCTCCGACGCGGAACCCGAGGAGGGGGAGGGCGCGGCCAGCTACGGCTACGACCGGGCCTGCCGGAACATCGAGAGCGCGGAGGCCCGGCGCCGGGCCGAGGCGGGGGAGGCCCATGTCATCCGCCTCAAGATCCCCCTGGAGGGGACCACGAAGTTCCGGGACCTCCTCCTCGGCGAGATCGAGTGGAAGAACGCCGACGTGTCCCCGGACCCCGTGCTCCTCAAGAGCGACGGATTCCCGACCTACCACCTGGCGAACGTGGTGGACGACCACCTCATGGAGATCACCCACGTGATGCGGGCCCAGGAGTGGATACCCTCGGCGCCGATGCACATGATCATGTACGAGGCCTTCGGCTGGACACCTCCCTCGCTCTGCCACCTCCCCATGGTCCTGGGCTCGGACGGGCACAAGCTGTCCAAGCGCCACGGGGCCACGGCGGTCAACGAGTTCCGGACGAAAGGCTACGTGAAGGAAGCCCTGATCAACTACGTGGCCATGCTGGGGGCCAGCTACGAGGACGGCCGGGACCTCTACTCACTGGAGGATCTGGCTCGGCTCTTCCGGATCGACCGGATCAACAAGGCTCCCGCGGTCTTCGACTACGTCAAGCTCGAGTGGTTCAACGGCCAGTACATCCGTGCCAAGGAGGACGGTGAGCTTACGGAAATGCTCCTGCCCTTCGCCGTGGACGCGGGGCTCTTCGGAGCCCCGGGAACCCGGCCCTCCGGCGGCCAGGACAGCCTCTTCAGGTCCGCGGTGCCCCTGGTCAAGGAGCGCCTTTCGTACCTGAGCGAGGCGCCCGCCAAGCTGGCCTACCTCTTCTCCGAGCCGCCCCTGGCCCCGGTCGAGGAGTTCATCCCCAAGAAGCTGGACGCTCCCCGGGCCGCGGAGCTCCTGGCCATCGCCGCCGCCCTGCTTCCGGACTGCGACCTGTCCGACATCCCCGCCAGCGAGGAGAAGTTCCGGACCAAGGCCGCCGAGGCCGGCTGCAAGCTGGGGGACCTGATGATGCCCCTGCGGGTGGCCGTCACGGGCAGCCGGGTGAGCCCCCCCCTCTTCGAGTCCATCCGCTTATTGGGCCTGCCCGCGGTACTGGCCCGGGCGGCCAAGGCCCGGGCGGCCCTGGCCGCGGCCGGGAGCGCCCCGTGATCGATCAGCGCCGCCCCGCCGCCTACGAGCGGATCTACCGGCAGTTGGAGCCCCTGATCCGGGAGAAGTCCCCCAACTTGGTTGCGGGCATGGCCACGGTCGCGGCCCTCCTGCACGGCAAACTGAGGCACCACTTCTGGACAGGGTTCTACTTCGTCGCGGGTCCCGAGGAGCTCCACGTGGGACCCTACCAGGGCTCCGTGGCGTGCCAGGTGCTCAAGGGGCGGGGGGTCTGCCTGCACGCCGTGAAGACCGGGGCCCCCGTGGTAGTCCCGGACGTGGAAGCCTTCCCGGGCCACATCGCCTGCGACTCCCGGTCCAAGAGCGAGATCGTCCTGCCCCTCAGGAAGGACGGCCGGGTGGTGGCGGTCCTGGACATCGACTCCGACAAGCCCGCACAGTGGGACTCCGACGACGTGGAGCCCCTGGCGAGGATCGTGAGCCTCCTGGAGCCCCTGGCCTAGCGGACCGTCCGTGCCGCCGCCCACGGATGCCGCCGGCATGGAGCGATGGACGGGACGCTCAAGCCCCTCCCGCCAGCCTCCGGAGGCACTCCACCACCAGGGCGTGGTCCTCCTCCTGGGGGAGGCCGGACACGGTCGCGCAGGCGACGATCCCCACGTTCCGGACCCGGATCGGAACGGCGCCCCCGTGGGCGCTGTACTCGAAGGAACTGACGAAGGACTTCTCCTCGAGGGTCTTTCCCGCCAGGGCCAGGCCGACCCCCACGGCCAGGGAGGACTTGGAAAAGCGGAAGGCGCAGGCGGACTTGCGGCGGACCCACTCGTCGTTGTCCGGGGTGGCTCCCGGAAGGGCCGCGTGGAAGAGGATCTGCCCGGGCCGCCGCACGTCCACGGCCACGGGGGCCTTCCGCCTCCGGGCCTCTTCCGTCAGGAGGAGACCCAAGCGCCAGGCGTCCTCCTCGTCGAAACGGTCCAGGGCGAGGGCGGCTTCCTCCGCGGAGATCCGGTCCAGGAGTTCTTTTGTAGGGTTCATGGACGGAGTATACCCCGTGCGGGGAAGGACCGTCACGGTTCCGGCTACAGACCCCGTAGTTCCGCCGCCGAGATCGTCCGTATCCCTTTCGCCTTCAGGACCTCCCGGGCCCGCTCGCGCTCGTCGATCTTGCAGACGACCACGGCATGTTCCCGGGCCTTGGCCACGAAGGCGTACATGTATTCCACGTTGAGTCCCGCCTCGTCCAGGACATCCAGGACCCGGGACATCCCGCCCGGCCGGTCCTCCACCTCCACGGCCACGACCTCCGTGGTCCGGGCCACGAAACCGTTCTCCTTCAGGACCCCCAGGCAGCGATCGGGATCCGCCACGATGATGCGGAGCACCCCGAAGTCCGAGGTGTCCGCCAGGGACAGGGCCCGCAGGTCGATCCCTTCCTTGGCGAGGATCCGGGTCACCTCCGCCAGCCGGCCTTTGGAGTTCTCCAGGAATATGGAAACTTGGTTCACGCTCATATCGCCTCCCCGGGTCCGAGCCCGGCTCAGATCTGCCGCTTGTCCAGGATCCGCTTGGCCTTGCCTTCGCTGCGCGCGATAGTCTTGGGTTCCACCAGCTTGACCCGGGAATGGATGTTCAAGGTCCCGTAGAGCCGGCTTTCGATGAGCTTTTCCGTGCGCTCCAGGTCGCGGATCTCGTCGGAGAAGAGGCCCTCGGTCATCTCCACCTGGACCTCCAGGCTGTCCAGCTGGTTCCTGCGGTCCACGATGATCTGGTAGTGGGGCTCGACGCCCTCGATCGCCAGGATGACCTCCTCGATCTGGGAGGGGAAGACGTTCACCCCCCGGACGATGAGCATGTCGTCCGTTCGCCCGAGGAGGCGGTGCATCCGGACCGTGGTCCGCCCGCAGGGGCAGGGCGTGCGGTCCAGGTAGGTGATGTCCCGGGTCCGGTATCGGAGGATGGGCGTGCCCTGCTTGGTCAGGGTGGTGATGACGAGTTCTCCCTTCTGGCCGTCCGGGAGGACTCGCCCCGTCTCGGGATCCACGATCTCCGGGTAGAAGAGGTCCTCGTTGACGTGGAGCCCGTCCTGGCGCTCGCATTCGAAGGCCACCCCGGGACCGATGATCTCCGTGAGCCCGTAGATGTCGTAGGCCGCGAGGCCCAGGCTCGCCTGGATCTCCGAGCGCATGGTGTCGCTCCAGGGTTCCGCCCCGAAAAACCCGGCTCGGAGCCCCATGTCCCGGGGCTTCATCCCTTCTTCCCGGAGGGCTTCCGCCAGGTACAGGGCGTAGGAAGGGGTGCAGGTCAGTACCGTGGTGCCGAAGTCCCGCAGGAGCTCCACCTGGCGCTTGGTGTTCCCGCCGGAGATGGGCAGGACCGTGGCCCCGATCCTGCGGGCGCCGTAGTGCACCCCCAGGCCGCCGGTGAACAGGCCGTAGCCGTAGGCGTTCTGGACGATGTCGTGCCGGGTGGCCCCGCCCGCGGAGAGGGTGCGGGCCATGGCCTCCGCCCAGGTGTCCAGGTCTCCCGCGGTGTAGGCGTCCACCACGGGCTTGCCGGTGGTCCCCGAGGAGGTGTGGATCTCCACGATCTCCCGGAGATCCACCGCCAGGAGCTCGAAGGGGTACCCCGAGCGCAACTCGTCCTTGGTGGTGAAGGGCAGACGGGCCAGGTCGCCGATGCCCCGGATATCCCCGGGCTTGATCCCCGAGGCGTCCATCTTGGTACGGAAGAACGCGACCCTCCGGTACAGCATGTCCACCAGGGTTCCCAGGCGTTCGTCCTGCAGGCGCTTGAGCCCGTCCGGGGGAAGGGACTCGTAGTCGGGATTCCAGATCAAGGCGGATTCTCCTTCCGGTCTTCGCGGCGGCAGTGATCGGCGGCAGTCTGGCGAACCGGATTGATTCTGTCAAGAGAAACATGGCAAAAAATCCGGAGGCCTGGTGAGTTCGCTCCGGGTTCCGTACAATACGGGGCAAGGAGAACCGCATGCCCACAGCACGAACCTCCTCCTCCTCCTCCTCCATTACCGGGTATTTCGTCCTCTCGTACCTCCTGTTCTGGGTTTTGCTGGGGGTGACCGGGTTCCTGATTTTCCTGAAGGCTCCCGGACCCCTGGTCGCGGCGATGAAGAACGTGTGCGCATGGGCTCCCACCTTCGCCCTGGCGATCCTCTTCCGGAGGTTGAATCCGGGAACGAGCTGGAAGGACTTCCTCCGGGCCCAGGTGGCCGAGAAGCCCCGGGCGGGACTCTTCCTGGCCGTCCTGGCCGCCCAGGCGGGCATCCTGGTCCTGGCCCGGGCCGTCCACTCCGCCCTGGGGGGACAGCCCTTCGCCGCCTGGACGCTCCCGGCCCCGGCCGCACTGGCCGCCGCCTTCGTCGTGAACCTCACCTCGGGCCCCCTCGGGGAGGAACTGGGATGGCGGGGTTACGCCCTTCCCCGGCTTCGCCGGACAAGGTCAACGACCGCGTCCGGACTGCTCCTGGGCCTGGTCTGGGGGTTTTGGCACCTGCCTCTGTGGCTGATGTCCGGATTCTCCGGCCCGGACCTCCTTCGGTACGTCCTGGCCTTCCTGGCGGCCATCGTCTCCGTGTCGGTCCTCATCGCCCACGCCCTGGAACGAAACCGGAACATCCTGCTGGCCGTCTGGATCCATTTCTGGTTCAATTTCCTGGTCCAGCTCGCGGGGATCGATATCCTGGCCCTTATGACATACATCGCCGTAGGATACGGGTTCGCGGCTGTCCTGGTCGTAGCCCTCGCGGAACGCCGTCCCGCCGCGCCCTGAACAGGGGTCCGCGGGAGGCGATCCGAGATGAGGCAGCCGGGGCGCAGCCGACCTTCCGGCCGACGGGATCCCCGGATCGAGCGAATTCCGTCGGCCCGAGTCCGGCCCTACCCATCCTTCCGGAAATAGGGTATACTGCCGTCAGCTTGATCGCCGATCCGCGAGGATTTCCGATTCGGTCATCCGCGTCTTCTGCGGAACATGTTGAGGATACCCGCTCTACGTCGGCGGGTGGAGGAAAAGATTTTGGGCAAGAAACTGTATGTAGGAAACCTGAGCTACAATACCGGAGAGAACAGCCTCCGGGAGCTGTTCCAGAATTACGGCACCGTAGCGTCCGCCAAGATCATCACGGACCGGGATTCCGGCAATTCCAAGGGCTTCGGCTTCGTGGAGATGGGTTCGGACAGCGAAGCCCAGGCCGCCATCGCCGGGACCAACGGCACCGACCTCGACGGCCGGCAGATCAAGGTCAACGAGGCCATGGACAAGCCCCGCCGGGACGACAACCGCTGGTAGATCCGGCCGCGTTCCGCGCCTGAAAGCCGCCCCCTTCCGGGGCGGTTTTTCTTTTTGGACTTCCCGTCCGCATCTCCGGAAGGTAGAATCGCCGGGATATTCCGAATCGTGCGAAACGGGGGAGCTAACATGAATCATTCCGGCTGGATCTTCATGGCCATCGGGCTTTTCTCTGTGGTCTGCGCGGCCTTCGATTTCGAGTGGTTCATGAACCACAGGAAGGCCCGGTTCTTCGTGAGGATCCTGGGCCGAACGGGCGCCCGGGTGTTCTATATCGTGCTGGGGGCGGCGATCCTGGTCCTGGGAGGACTGGTCCTGTTCGGCGCCCTGCATACCTAGGCACCCCGGCCGGCGGGCCGGGGCCCGGTCAATACAGATGGCCCATGCGGTCCCGCTTGGTCTCCAGGTAGCTTCCGTCGTGGGGATTGGGCTCGATGACCACGGGAATCCGGCCGGTCACCTCGATGCCTTCCTTCCGCATCCCCTCGATCTTGTCCGGGTTGTTGGTCATGAGACGGATCGACTTGATCCCGAGCAGACGAATGATCGCGGCGGTCACCGCGTAGTCCCGGGCGTCGTCCGGGAATCCCAGGTAGCGGTTGGCCTCCACCGTATCCAGGCCGAGTTCCTGGAGGCGGTAAGCCTTGATCTTGTTCAATAGGCCTATGCCCCGGCCCTCCTGCTTCATGTACACCACGGCGCCCCGTCCCTCGGCCTCGACGTACCTCAGGGCCGCCTCCAGCTGGTCCCGGCAGTCGCAGCGGAGGCTGCCGAACACGTCCCCGGTATGGCACTGGGAGTGGATGCGCAGGGGCAGGTCCACCGCTCCTTCCACGGTCCCCTTGAGCACGGCGGTGTGCTCCTTGTCGTGCTTGGCGTCGTAGAACCCTGCGATCTCGAACTCTCCGAACCGGGTCGGGAGCCGGGCCCGCGCGACGAGCTGGACGCAGAGCTCCTCGTCCCGGCAGTAGGCGCCTTTTCCGGCGCAGAAGTACTCCTCCGCGTAGTAATCGGGCTTCCCCTTGAGCTTGGCTTCCAGCTCGGCCCGGCTCATCGTGTTGTCGCAGGATGCAAGGATCTCTTCGGGCGAGTTCAAGGTTTCCATCCGCGTCTCCCGGCCGGATGACCCGGCCCGGGTCAAAGGTACTTACCGGATCGGCCGCGGGCAAGGCGGGGCGAAGGATCAGAGCACCGAGACGACGGCTCCGGCCAGCAGGAGGACGGCGCCCAGGGCCTTGCGCAGGGTGAGGGGATCCCGGGCCGTACCCAGGAGCCCGAAATGGCTGACCGCCAGGGCCATGATTACCTGACCCGCCACCTGCAGGAGGAAGAGGCGCCGCGCCCCCAGGCGCGGCAGGAGGAGGATCGTCCCCAGGACCATGACGGAGCTCATGCTGCCCGCCAGGAGCAGGGCGGGAGGGAGCTCCAGAAGCCGAGAGGCCAGTCCGGGGGCGCCCGGGCGGACCAGGGTCCAGACCGACATCATGGCCGCGGAGGAGAGGAAGGCCACGAAGTAGAAGAGGGTGTTGGCCGCCAGGGGGGAGCCCGTGATCCGGGACACGAGGCCGTTCATGGGCTGGTAGATCGAGATGGTGGCTCCGAGGAGGCCCGCGGTGAGTAGGGCCGCGAAGGTGGACATGGCTGTTCGCTCCTAGGGCCGGCCGCGCGCCGGATCTTTCGAATGGTACTTCGGGAAGGCGGCCCGAGTCAGCCCCCGGTCCGGCCGCGCGGCCGCGTTGACAGGAGGATCCGGGTAGCCTAGTGTTACGGACCATGAACCACTTCCGGATACTTGGCGCGGCCTGCCTGGCCCTTGCCCTGGGCTCCTGTTCCCCCGCCGACCGTCCCGCCCCCGGGACGGACCCGAAGATCGTGCTGTACGCGGAGTTCATGCACGAGGTCAACTCCTTCTCCCCCATCCTGACCACGGAGAGGGATTTCCGGGCCATGGCCCTTCGGTACGGAGCGGAAGTCGCCGCCGCCGCGCCGGGGGAGAAGACCCAGTTGGCGGGCTTCCTCAAGGCCGTGGAGAAATCCGGCGCGGGTGCCGTGAAGGCCGTTCCCGTGCTCCAGGCCAAGTCCATGTCCGGGGGACCCGTGGACCGGGCCTTTTACGAGCGGATCAAGAAGGAGATCCTGGACGCCGTGAAGGCGGCGGACCGAGTGGACGGGGTCTACCTGTCCCTCCACGGGGCGATGGGCGTGGACGGGATCTTCGACCCCGAGGGGGATATACTCGTCGACCTGCGCACCTTGTTGGGGCCGGAGGTGCCGGTTGCCGTGTCCTTCGACCTGCACGCGAACGTCACGAAGCGCAGGGTGGAGAATACGGATATCATCGTGGGGTACCGGACCAATCCCCACCGGGACCACTTCGACACGGGCCGCCGGACCGGCGACCTCCTTGTGCGCACGGTCCTGGGCCGGATCGATCCGGTCATGCGGGTCAACAAGATGGCCCTCCTCAAGGGGGGCGGGATGAACGTGGATTTCCTGCCTCCCTTCCGGAAGATCTTCAGCGCCCTGAAGAGGATGGAACGTAAGGGCGGGGCCCTTTCCGTCTCCTTCTTCCCGGTGCACATCTGGATCGACGAGCCGGAGCTGGGGTACAGCACCGTTGCGATCACGGACGGCGACCCGGACCGGGCGGCCGCCCTGGCGGACGAGATTTCCGATATGGCCTGGGCGGTCCGCGACGTGCCCCAGCCCGCGGGCGCCACCCCGGAAGAGGCCGTGGACCTCGCCCGGAAGGCCGGGCTCGCCCGGGCCCTGGGCACCGTGGTCTTCTGCGACGTGTCCGACGCGGTCGGAACCGGCACGCCCGGGGAAAGCGTGTGGATCCTCAAGGCCCTCCTGGAGCGGGGGAGCGACCTGGTCTCGTACCTCTCGATCCGGGACGAAAAGGCCGCCGCCCTGGCCTGGGATCGCAAGGTCGGGGACGAGGTGACCCTGAGCGTGGGCGGAAAAATCGACCTGCTGTACAACCGGCCCCTGGAGTATTCCGGCATCGTGGAGTGGAAGGCCGAGACCTCCTTCGGGAAGACCGTCATCGTCCGCCGGGACGGGATCCGGCTGGTGATCTCGGAACTCCCCATGGCTTCCAGGACCCCCAAGGAGTTCAAGAGCCTGGGGCTGGACCCCTGGAAGGCGGACATCGTGGTCGTCAAGAACCTCTTCCCCTTCCGGTACAATTTCCTCCTGTACAACCGCAAGACCGTGAACGTGATGTCCCCGGGCCTGAGCAATACGGACGTCTTCGGCCTGAAATACCGGAACATCCCCCGACCCATCTACCCCTTGGACAAGGTGGAGGATTGGCGGATCGAGCCGTAGAAGGCTGGACTCCGGCCCGGCGGACGCGATGCCCCGGCCGGGGTCACCGCGTCGAAACCGGGCCGGGAAAGGATCGCAGCGGCTAGGGCAGGGGACCGGCCCCGTACCCCCGGGCCGGGGAGGACGGATCCGGCAGGACGGTCCAGACGGGTCCGCCGTGGTCCGCGAGGACGAGGGGGCCGGGGTCTCCCACGGCCGAGCCGGGAAGGTTGCCGGACTGGCAATAGTTGCCCTCGTTGAGCACCAGGGCCCCCGACCCGAACTCTCCTCCGGAATCGACGGCCCGGTAGTACGCGGTTCCGTATTCACCGGCGAGCAGGCAGCCGGACAGGGAAAGCCGGCCGCGATTGTGGACGGCGAAACCTTTTCCGGTCGAGACGTTGCCGGCCACGGTGCAGCGCTCGAGGATCAAGGTCCCCCCGGCCAGATCGATTCCCCCGCCCCGGGTCTTGGACGAATTGCCGAAGATCGTACAGCGGGAAAGGCGAACCTCGGTCTCGCAGGCCACGTGGAGACCGCCTCCGCCCTTCAGGGAGGCGTTCCACGCGATCAGGGTGTCCTCGATCCGGGCGGATCCCGGCTTGTCCACCTTGATCCCCGCCCCGCTGCCCTGGCAGCCCACGGCGGCCGTGGCGTCCGCCGCGGGCCTCGGGACGGTGCGGTTCGCGGCGATCACGGACCGCCGGATCTCCAGGGGCCCCGCCGACCAGATTCCCGCTCCCGCGGAGGACTGGTTGTCGATCACCGCGCAGTCCTCGATGACCAGGCGCCCGTAGTTGGCGATGCCCCCCCCGTTGCGCAGCCGGTCGGAGGGGCGCCCTCCCCGGACCGTCAAGCCCGAGAGGTACAGGCATGCGCCTTCCTCGACCCGGATGACCCGGTCCCCGGCCTCCTCCGGACGCGCCGCGGCCTCCAGGACGGTCCCTACGGCGCCGAAGCCGAAGATTTCCACGTTACCCCGGATGACGATCCCGCTTTCCCGGTGCACGGTGTCCATGAGGCAGATCCGCGCGTTTCCGCCGGGACTCGCCTCCAGCGCGGCCTTCAGGGTCGGGAAACGGCAGCCGACCCGTCCGACCGTGATCAGGGTTCCCGGCGATTCCAGGATGGCGGCGCGGCCCCGGGCCAGGAGCGGGTGGATCGCGCTCGGAAGCGGAAGGGGGGCGGGAGCCGCAGTCTGGGCGTCCGTCGAGGTCAGGACCGCGCAGACCAGCGCCAGGGCGATCAGGGCGGATCGCGCCCTCATCGGGAGGGGATCCTGGGGAAGCGGTAGCTTTCGTAGGCGTCGCTCACGACCACGGCTTCCGCGGCGCCGTCCGGCCCCGGGATGAATTCGTACTTGACGTCCCCGGTCTTGTCGAAGAAGCCTCCTCCCTCGAGGGGATAGATGTGCATGGGCAGTCCCAGGGAATCGTAGACCGTGTTTCCCCGGTACCAAATCCGGGGGCCCTCCGTCCAGACCTGCATGGACGCGCCGTCCCCGAAGATCTCGCTGGTGTCGTACACGCCCTCGAAGTTCTTGAGACCGGAACTCGGAAGCGATGCGGGCACCCGGAACTCCGGCGGGTCGTAGGGAATCCCGAAAAGGATCGCGGCGAGGTCCTCCGCCATCCGCCGGGTGGGCGCCTGGTCGACGTTGCTGAGCACGATGATGTCGGCTTCCTCTCCCGGGTATCGGGTGAAGTCGCTGCGGAATCCGAAGACGTAGCCGCCGTGGTAGGTCCGGGCCCTGCAGTCGTTCGGCCGCAGGTACCAGCCCATGCCGTAGGCGTTCCGGCTCTGGGGAGTGGGGCCGAACAGGAGGTCCCGGGAACGGTCGCTCAAGATTCTGCCCCGGGCAAGGGCCCGGCTCCAGGAGTACAGGTCCACGGCGCTCGCGCAGACCGCACCGGCGCCGGCCGCCCAGGAGGAATCCCAGCGGGGCACGGGAACATAGTCCTCTCCGGTGTAGTGGTACCCCACGGCAACATCCCCCGCCGCGAGCCCCTCCTCGTAGTCGCAGCCGGCGTCGGACATCCCGGCGGGACGGAACAGCTCGGTCCCGAGAAAATCCTCGTACTCCATCCCGGATACCACCTCGACGATCCGGCCGAGGACCACGTACCCGGAATTGCTGTACCGGAACTTCGTCCCCGGTTCGAACTCGAGGTCCGGCGCCGCGATGGAGGCCAGGAGCGCATCCGGATCGGTCGCTTCGGCGAAGGCCTCGAAGGCCCCGGGGAACAGGATATAATCCGGAAGTCCGGACGTATGGGTGAGCAGGTGCCGGATCGTGATCCCCTTCCCTTCGAACAGCCCCGGAAGGTACCGGGAAATCGGGTCGTCGATCGAAAGGGCTCCCCGCTCCTGGAGCAACAGGACGGCCGCCGCGGTGAAGTTCTTGGAGACGGAGCCCAGCCGGTACCGGGTCCGGATGTCGTTCCGGATACCCCGTTCCCGGTCCGCCATCCCGTAGCCCTTGCACAGGAGGATGCGGCCTCCCCGGGCCGCAAGGACGGTACCCGTGAAGGTTCCGGAGCTCACCATCCCGCGCACGTAGGCGTCCAGCTCCGAAGCGAGCGAGGCATCCGTCCGTTCCTGGGAAACGATCGGAGAAACCAGAACCAAGGAAGCGAGGACCAGGGCCATCGCCCGCGCCCAGCGGACGAATCCGAATTTCCGTACCATCGGCGCACCTCCCCATAGGAATCCTGGAATACCGGGGGATCGATGAATTGTCCTCCCCTTCGGGCGGGGCGTCAAGGAAAACCGATGCATATTGCCTGCCCGCGAATTGCGTCTATACTTATTCCATGATACGCCCAGATCGCCTTCTCGAGGACCTGCACGGTATCCAGGAAGTCTCGGGCCGAAATTGGCTGCCGCCGGCGGAATTGGACCGGCTGGGCCTGAGATACGGCAAGCTCCGGGGGGATATTCGGGGGGTCGCGTCCTATTATTCCATGCTCAGCCTCGAGCCCCGGGGCCGCCACGTGATCCGGCTCTGCGTGTCCCCGGTCTGCCGCATGATGGGCTCCGAGGATCTGCTTGCGTTCCTGCGTGCCGAACTGGGTGTCGAGTCCGGAGGGACGACCCGGGACGGCCTGTTCACCCTGGAGGAATGCCAGTGCCTGGGGCAGTGCGGGCGTTCCCCGGCCATGATGGTGGACGACAAGGTATTCACCCGCTTGACCCCCGTGTCCGTCCGGGCGGCCCTGGACCTGTACCGGATCGCGGGCGCCGCGGATCGCTCCGCCTCCGCTCCGTCGGCCCTGGAACCGGAATCCGCCCGCGGCGCGGCTTCCTCCTGCCCCGGGGAGACTCGGATCGCCCTGCGGTACATCGATCTGCACGATCCCGGGGACCTCGGGTCCTACGAGGCCGCCGGCGGCTGGGCCGGGCTCCGCGCGGCCCTCGGGAAGGACCCCGACGATCTGGTCGCGGATCTCACGAAGGCCGGGCTCCGGGGGCGGGGAGGGGCCGGCTTCCCCACGGGCACCAAGGAGCGGTCCACGGCCCAGACCTGCGAGGACTGCGACCGGTACGTGGTGGTGAACGCCGACGAGGGCGAGCCGGGAACCTTCAAGGACCGGATCATCCTGGAGCGGGAGCCCCAGCTTCTCCTGGAAGGCCTGGTCATCTCGGCGTACGCGATCGGGGCCCGGATGGGGTATATCTACGTCCGGGGGGAGTACGGCCGCTCCATCCGGAACCTCCGGACCGCGATCGACCAGGCCAAGGCCGCGGGGTATCTGGGGGAGAACATCCTGGGCTCGGGCTTCGACTTCGACGTGGAGATCCGGAGGGGCGCGGGCTCCTACCTCTGCGGGGAGGAACTGACCCTCCTGGAATCCCTGGAAGGCAAACGGGGGTATCCCCGGATCAAGCCGCCCTTCCCCGCGGAGAAGGGGCTCTGGGGCAAGCCCACCCTGGTCAACAACGTGGAGACCCTGGCCAACGTGCCCTGGATCGCCGAAAATGGGGCCGACGCCTATCTGGCCCTGGGAGTGCCGGGTTCTCCGGGAACCAAGATCTTCTGCGTCTCCGGGGACGTGGTCCGCCCGGGTTTTTACGAGGCCGAGCTGGGCATCTCCCTGCGGGACCTGGTGGACGGATTCGCGGGCGGGATTTCCCCCGCGCCGGACGGTTCGGTCCGGTCGGTGCGGGAACCGGCCGCCGTCCTCCTGGGCGGGGCGGCGGGAACCTTCGCCTCCGCCGCCCGGATGGACCTCCGCCTCGACTACGACTCCCTCAAGAAGGAGGGGCTCACCCTGGGTTCCGGGGCGGTCATCGTGCTGGGCCCGGGGCGGGATCCGGCGGACACGATCCTGTCCATCCTGGAGTTCTTCCGCCACGAATCCTGCGGCAAGTGCGTGCCCTGCCGGGTGGGAACGGCGCGCCTCGCGGAGGCGGGCAGGGAACTGGCGGCCGCGAAGCCCGGCGAGCGCCGGGGGATCCTGGACGCCCTGGTGGTGGAGGCCCGGCGGATGGCCGCAACTTCCCTCTGCCCCCTGGGGCAGTCCCCGATCCTGCCCCTGGCGGCCGCTGCCCGGGAGCTCCGGGAGGCCCTGTCGTGAGCGCGGCCCGGACGGTACGCTTCCACGTGGACGGCAGGTCAGCCGAGGCCCCGGAAGGCTCGAACCTGCTCGAGGCTCTGCGGGCCGCGGGCTCCGAGGTGCCCAGCCTCTGCTGGCATTCCAGGCTCACCCCCACCGGGGCCTGCCGGCTCTGCGTGGTCAAGATCGAGGGCCGCCGTGGGCTCGTCACCTCCTGCTCGACCCCGGTGGAAGAGGGCATGAAGGTCACCGCCTTCGACGGGGAGCTCGAGGAAGCCCGCCGCTGGATCCTTTCCCTCCTGGCCGAGGAGGTCGAGACCGGGTCCGACGGCAGCCACAGGGACGAGCTGGAGGAGCTTCTCCTCCGGTACGGGGTCGAGAGGCCCGCGAAGCTCCGGCCCTCCCGGGGAGCTGCCCGTCCCCCGGACCGGAGTTCCCACGTCCTTGCCTTCGACGCGTCCCGGTGCATCAAGTGCTTCCGCTGCGTCAAGGCCTGCCTGGAGGTCCAGGGCAAGGGCGTCCTGTCCGTGGACGGCCGGGGCCTGGACTCGGTGATCCTGGCCGGGGAGGGGACCTGGGGGGCCTCGGAGTGCGACGGCTGCGGGGAGTGCGTCCAGCTCTGCCCGACCGGAGCCCTTACGGAAAAACCGAACCGGGACTCCCTCCGCGCCGGAGGGGTTCCCGTATCCAAAGTCCGCACCACCTGCCCCTATTGCGGGGTGGGCTGCCAGCTGGACCTGAGCGTCCGGGAGGGCCGGATACTCCGATCCGACGGGGCGGAGGGACTCTCCCCCAACGACGGCAGGCTCTGCGTCAAGGGCCGCTTCGGCTACGGCTTCGCGAACCATCCCGACCGGCTGACCGTACCCCTTGTCCGGGAGGGTTCCGGCTTCCGGAAGGCTACCTGGGACGAGGCCCTGGACCGCGTCGCGGCGGGGTTGAACTCGGTACGTGACAAGTACGGTCCCGACGCCCTGGCGGGCTACTCCAGCGCCAAGTGCACCAACGAGGAGAACTACCTCTTCCAGAAGCTCGTGCGGGTCACGTTCGGCACCAACAACCTGGACTACTGCACCCGGCTCTGCCACGCCTCCACGGTCACCGCCATGCTCAAGGCCATCGGGGACGGGGCGGGAAGCGCTTCCATCGAGGACTACGAGACCGCGGACTGCACCCTCGTGATCGGCAACAACATGGCGGAGACCCATCCCGTCACGGCCACCTTCCTAAAACGCGGCCTGGCCCGGGGCGGGTCCCTGGTGGTCATCGACCCCAAGTGGACCCCCCTGGTCCGGCACGCGGAGGTCTGGCTCCAGCCGCGGCTGGGCACCGACGTGGCCCTGCTCAACGGGATGACCCGGGTCGCCTTCGAACGCGGCTGGGTGGACCGGGACTTCGCCCGGCGGCGCATCCAGGGGGGCGAGGAGGCTCTGGCTACCCTGCGCGCCGCCGTGGACGCCTACACGCCGGAACGGGTGGAGGCGATCTGCGGGGTGCCCCCGGACAAGGTCCTGGCCGCGACCCGGCTCTATGCCCGGGCGGACCGCGCCCTGATCGCGACGGGCATGGGGATGAGCCAGCAGACCGTGGGCACCGACAACGTCTTCGCCCTGATGAACCTGATGCTGGCCTGCGGAAAGATCGGCCGGGACGGATCGGGCCTGGCCCCGCCCCGGGGTCAGAACAACGTGCAGGGGGCCACCGACGTGGGCTGCTCGCCCCTGTTCTACCCGGGCTACGTCCCCGCCTCGGACGAGGTCAACCGGCGCCGGATCGCGGAGTTGTGGGGCGTGCCCGCGGTGTCCCTGCCTTCGGAACGGGGCCTGACCACCGTGGAGATCGCCAAGGCCGCCCATGAAGGCCGGATCCGGGGACTGTTCATCATGGGGGAGAATCCCGTGATGACGGACCCGAACGCCTTCCACGTGGAGGAGGCCCTGGAGGGCCTCGAGTTCCTGGCGGTGGCGGACATCTTCCTGACCCCGACGTCGGAGAAGGCCGACGTGATCCTCCCCGCGGCCTCCTGGGCCGAGAAGGACGGCACCTTCGTCAATTCGGACCGTAGGGTCCTGCGGGTCCGACGGGCGATCCGGTCGCCCGGAGAGGCCCGGGAAGACCTCTGGATCCTGCAGGAGCTCGCGCGCCGGATGGGACGGCCCATCGGAACGTACAGGTCCGCCTCGGAGGTATGGGATGAGACCGCCCGGGCCGCGCCCGCCATCTTCGGGGGGATCACCTGGTCCCGACTGGAGGAGCGGGGCATCCAGTGGCCCTGCCCGAGGGCGGACCATCCGGGCACCCGCACCCTATTCCTGGAGCGGTTCAACACCCCGGACGGGTTGGCCCGGGTCTTCCCGGTCGACTGGCGGCCCCAGGCGGAACTCCCGGACGCGGAGTATCCTCTGGTCTTGAACACCGGACGCATCCTGTACCAATACCATTCCTCCACCATGAGCCGCAGGGCCGGGCCCCTGGACGCCTTCGCGCCGGAGGGGTACATCCTCCTGCACCCCGAGGACGCCCGGCGGATCGGGGTCGGGGACGGGGACCGGGTACGGGTGACGTCCCGGCGGGGCGGCCTTGTGACGCGGGCGCGCTCCAGCGAAGAGGTGCGGGAGGGTGAACCCTTCATGCCCTTCCACTACGAGGCGGCCCGGGTCAACATCCTGACCCGGGACGAGCTGGACCCGTCCTCCAAGATCGCGCCCTTCAAGAATACCCCCGTGCGGGTGGAAAAGGCCTAGGGAGAGGGAGACATGCTGATCGATCTGAGCATCCTGGTGACACGGTACCGGAGCAGGGAAGCCCTGGACAACGAGAAGATCGCGGCCTTCGGGCACATGGGGACGCATTTCGACGTGATGGACAAGGAGTTCCCCCTGGAGTTCCTGAGGAGGAAGGCGGTCGTGTTCGAGGTCCCCCCGGATCCGGATCGGGAGATCGGGGTCCCGGATATCGACCTGTCCCTGGTCGGACCGGGGATGTTCGCCGCTTTCCGGACGGGCTTCATCGAACGGCACGAGTACGGCTCCAAGGAATATTTCTCCGGCCACCCCCAACTTTCGGAGGATCTGATCGAGGCCCTCCTGGAACGCGGGGTTTCGATCATCGGCATCGACTTCGCGGGGATGCGCCGGGGATCCGAGCATACCCCCAAGGACCAGTACTGCGCGGACCGGGGCGTCTTCGTGGTGGAGAACCTCTGCAACCTGGACGCGGTCCTGCGGGGACGGCCCTCCGCGTCCTGCGTGATGTATACCTTCCCGATCAAGTTCGCGGGGCTCTCCGGCCTGCCCTGCCGGGTGGCGGCGGAGCTATGATGCGGTCGGCGAGGTGTCCATGGTGAACCCGGAAGGAAAGCCCCGGAAGAGACTCCTCCTGGTCGAGGACGAGGCCCTGATCGCCCTGGCGGAAAAGAAGGCGCTGGAGAAATACCGCTACGACGTCCTTACGGTCGACACCGGGGAGGCCGCGGTCGAGGCCGTCGCGGGGGGGATCGACGCGGACCTCGTGCTCATGGACATAGACCTGGGACCGGGCATGGACGGAACCCAGGCGGCGGACCGGATCCTGGAGTTGCGGGACCTGCCGATCCTCTTCCTTTCCTCCCACACGGAACCGGAGATCGTGGAGAGGACGGAGAAGATCACCTCCTACGGCTACGTGGTCAAGAACTCCAGTATCACCGTCCTGGACGCCTCCATCAAGATGGCCTTCAAGCTCTTCGACGCCGATCGGAAGACCCTGGAAAGTGAGCGCAAGCAGAACGCCCTGATCGCCAACATCTCCGACGTGATCGTGATCATCGGCCGCGACGGAACCAACAAGTACAAGAGTCCGAACATCCACAAATGGTTCGGCTGGGAACCCGGGGAGGTCGTGGGAAGGCCGGCTTTGGACAACGTGCACCCCGACGACCGGGCCGCCTCCCGGGAAATCCTCGATCGGCTCATGTCCTCGGACGAAGGGACGACCGCGACCACGGAGACGCGATACCGTTGCAAGGACGGTTCCTACAAGTGGATCCGGATCACCCTGGTCAACATGCTCGACGATCCCGTGGTCCAAGGCATTCTCGGGAACTATCACGACATCACGGAACGAAAGCACGCGGAGCAGGTGAACGAATTCGAGCGGAGGTTCGCCGAGCGGCTCCTGGAAAGCATGCCCGGGATCTTCTACCTCTACACCTACCCCGAGCTTAGGCTGGTGCGATGGAACCGGGACCACGAGTCGTTGTTGGGATTCGAAGCCCGGGAAATGCAGAACCGCTCCATCTTCGAATGGCACGTGCCGGGCACTGAAGAGGCGATCCGGGCGGCCGTGGATGTGGCCATGGAGAAGGGCTTGAACCAGATCGAAGCCCCGCTGATCGCGAAGGACGGGCGGAGGATACCCTTCCTCATGACCGGAGTCCCCTTCGAATCGGAGGGACGCCGATACCTCATGGGTATCGGAATCGACCTGACCGATTACAAGCGGATCGAGACCGAACTTCAGGAAAGCCGGTCCCGCCTTTCCGCCCTCTTCGGGGCCATGACCGAAATGGTGGTCCTGCATGACCTGGTCTTCGACGAACACGGTCGTCCCGTGGATTACCGCATCATCGATTGCAACGAAGCCTATACGCGCGTCACGGGTATCCCCAAGGAGGAGGCCGTCGGCCGTCTGGGAAGCGAGGTGTACGGCTCGGATCCGGCGCCCTATTTGAAGGAGTTCTCGGACGTCGGTATCACGGGGATACCGTACCATTATTCGACCTACTATGCCCCCATGCAGAAGCACTTCTCGATCTCCGTCGTCTCCCCCGGGACGAACCGGTTCGCCACGATCACCACGGACATCACGCCCCTGAAGGAGGCCGAGACCAAGCTCCAGCTTCAGGTGGAGGAGTACGAAGTCCTCAACGAGGAGCTCCGATCCTCCACCGAGGAATTGAAGCGCTCCCACGAATTGTTGACCCAGTGCACCGAGGAACTGGACCGCTATTTTTCCAGCAGTCTGGACCTCCTGTGCATCGCGGACACGGACGGATACTTCCATCGACTGAATCCCGAGTGGGAGAACGTCCTGGGGTATCGTATCGAGGATATGGAGGGACGGCGCTTCCTGGATTTCGTCCACCCCGAGGATCTGGACAGAACCCTCAAGGCCGTCTCCTCCCTCGATTCCCAGCACAGCATCCTGAATTTCGAGAACCGGTACCGGTGCAAGGACGGCTCCTATCGCTGGATCGAGTGGAGATCCCATCCCCAGGGGCGCCTGATCTACGCCGCGGCCCGGGACGTTACGGAACGGAAGCGGACGGAGGAGGAGCTCAAGCGGAGGGTCGAGGAAAAGGAGACCCTCCTCAAGGAAGTGCACCACAGGCTCAAGAACAACTTCGCCTCCATCGAAGCCCTGGTGTCCATGCAGGCCGCCGAGGTCCAAAGCCCGGAAGCCCGTTCCGCCCTGGGCGACACCCTCGGCAGGATCGCGGGAATGCGGATCCTCTACGAAAAACTCCTGGCCACGGAGCGATACGAGGAGAGCTCCGTGAGGGAATACATAGAAAGCCTCGTCGAATCCATGGAGGACGCGCTCTCGGTCCATGAGGGGATTTCCCTCCTGCCCCGGGTGGAGGACTTCCAGCTCCCGACGAAGAAGCTCTTCCCCCTGGGCATCATCGTGAACGAGCTCGTCACCAACGCCCTCAAGTACGCGTTCGAGGGCCGGGAGGCGGGGACCGTCGCGATCCGCCTGGAACGGATCGGTCCCTCCGCGACCCTGGAGGTCCGGGACGACGGGAAGGGCCTCCCGGAGGGCTTCCGGATCGAGGACAGCCGGGGATTCGGCATCACCCTGGTCCGCATGCTCGCGGAACAGCTGGGCGGAACCTTCTCCATGGAATCCGCCGGCGGGACCCGGGCGGAGCTGAGGTTCCCGGTATAGGACATGAACCTTGCGCCAGGAGGTATGGTGCGCATCGAAACCGTGGCTCCGGGAGACCGAAACGCGGTCCGCCGCTTCATCCGAGTCCCCTTCGACTTCCTCGCCGGGGAGGAGAACTGGGTTCCTCCCCTGGCCGGGGAGCTCCGGGTCCTCCTCCGGCGGCGGCATCCCTTCTTCGAGCACTCCGACGCCGCATTCTTCCTGGCCTCCGAGCACGGCCGGGACCTCGGCCGTATCGCGGTCCTGGATCACCGGGGCTACAACGGACACCACGGGACGCGCACGGCGTTCTTCTGCCATTTCGACGTCCGGGACGACGGGGCCGCCGCCCGCGCCCTCCTTGACGCCGCGTCGGAGTGGGCGGCCATCCGGGGACTCGACCGCCTGATCGGGCCCAAGGGCTTCCTGCGCTCCGCCGGGCAGGGCGTCCTCGTCGACGGATTCGACAGGTTTCCCGCCACGGGCATCCCCTGGAATCCCCCGTACTACGCCGGGCTGCTCGAGGCCAGCGGCTTCTCCAAGGTGACGGACTTCCTGTCGGGATACCTGGACCGGAACCGGCCCGGGGACGGTCGCCTCTACCGGGTGGCCGAGATCGCCCGCAAGCGCGGCGCCTTCGAGATACTCGCCTTCCGCCGCCGGGGCGAGATCCGGCGGTGGCTGCCCGCGCTCAAGATCCTCCAGCACGAGGCCTTCGCGGACAATCCGAACTACGTGCCCTCCACGGACGGGGAGTTCGCCCTCATGTCCGAATCCATGATCTTCGCGGCGGATCCGTCGGTGGTCCGCTTCATCCTCCGGGACGGGGAGCTGGCCGGCTTCATGGGAGCCTTTCCCAACCTCGGCCGAGGAATCCGCAGGGCGGGCGGGGAGCTCCTTCCCCTGGGCTGGTACCACATCCTGAGGGAGAGGTCCCGCTCGAGGATCCTCGACCTGAACGGCCTGGGGATCCTCCCGAAGTTCCGGAAGATGGGAGGCGACGCCATCCTGTTCGCGGAGCTGGAGCGGCTGATCCGATCCTCCCGCTACGAGTCCGTGGAGTTCATCCAGGTGGACGAGAGGAACTTCCTGTCCCGGTCCGGTATCGAGCACTTCGGGGTGGACTGGGCCAAGCGGCACAGGATGTACGGGAAGGACCTGGGAGGCCGCCGGTGACGCGTCTCGGTCTGGGACTCAAGCTGGCCTACGGGGCGGGGGATTTCGGGCGCGCCTGCTACAACACCCTGCGGATGTTCTTCTACGCCATCTTCCTGACCGACGTCGTGGGCCTGGATCCTCTTCTCGCCTCCGGTGCGGCCCTGGTCGCCCTGGTCTGGGACGCGGTGAACGATCCCCTGGTGGGCCTGCTTTCGGACCGCGTCCGGACGCGGTGGGGGCGGAGGAGACCCTTCTTCCTCTGGTTCTCCGTGCCCTTCGGGCTTTCCTTCCTGGTCCTGTGGTGGGCCCCGCCCTGGAGCTCCCAGGCGGCCCTGGCGATCCACGTGACGGCGGCCTTCATGATCTCCGACACCTTCCAGACCCTGGTCTCCGTGCCCTACCTGGCCCTGGGTCCCGAGCTGGCGCCGGGCTACGACCAGCGCACCTCCCTCATGAGCTGGCGCATGTTCTTCAACCTGGCGGCCTCCCTGGTCGCCGCGGGCGCGGGACCCGAGCTGATCGACGCGGCGCTCGGGGCGGGGCTCTCGCTCCGGAGTTCCTATCTCGTGATGGGAGCCGTCTTCGGGGGCATCTCGACGGTGCCCTTCCTTCTTCTCTTCGCCGTGGCCCGGGAGGTCCCCGCGGCTCCGCCCGCGAGGGGCCCGGGCTTCCTGGGCACCCTTCGGATCCTGGCGACCAACAAGCCCTTCGTCCTGGCGGGTTCGGTCTACGTGCTCAACTGGATCTGCTTCGACCTCCTGGCCCTCATGCTCCCGTATTTCCTGCTATACTGGCTGGGGGGCGGCGACCTGCTGGCCAGGGTCTCCCTGTTCGGAGTCCGGCTCGCCCCGGAGACCGCGGCGTTCGGCATCCTCCTCGCGACGGCCATCCTGACTCTGCCGTTCTGGAACTCCCTCGCCAGGCACACCTCGAAGCGGTCCGCCTACCTCGCGGGCATGGGGCTCTGGGCGGCCGTGCAGGCGGTCATCGGCCTGCTGCCCCGGGACCGGCTCTCCTCGAGCCTCTGGGTGGCCGCGCTGGCGGGTCTGTTCACCTCTTGCGCCCACATCCTGCCGGAATCCATGTTCCCGGAGGCGATAGACTGGGACGAGCTTCGCTCGGGGGAGCGCCGGGAGGGGTTGTACTACGGGGCCGTCACCTTCATACGCAAGCTGGCCACGGCGATGGCCACCTTCCTGGCCCTCCAGGTCCTGGGGCGTTCGGGCTATGCGGCGCCCCCGGAGGGGGCCTTGGTCTTCGAGCAGTCCGCCTCCACCCTGTCCGCGATCCGGATCCTGACCGGTCCCGGGGTCATCCTGGTCCTGGTGCCCGTCATGCTCCTGGCCGCAAGGATTCCCGTGGACCGGCGGAGGCAGGGACGGATCCGATCCCTGCTGGATCGGCGGCGTGCGCTCCGATCCAGCAGGTCCGGAAACATAGTGAAAAAAAAATATAGGGAGCTTGCCGACGGCGGTTAGAGATTCTATTATTGAGGTGTATACCATCAACTTAGGAAGCAGCGGATCGACAAGGAGGGGAGAGCCATGAAGACCGTACGGGACATCCTGAAATCCAAGGGCGGGGAAGTCGTGACCATCGGGCCGGATTCCACGGCTCTGGCGGCTCTTACCCTGATGGCGGAGAAGAACATCGGTGCCATCATGGTGGTGGACTCCAAGGGCGACACGGTGGGCATCTTCTCGGAACGGGATTTTGCCCGGAAGATCATCGTGAAGGGCCGCGAATGCGAATCCACTCCGGTCAAGGACATCATGACCAAGAACATCACGTACGCCGAACCCGACACCACCATCGAGGCGTGCATGAACCTCATGACCGACGGACGGTTCCGCCACCTTCCCGTGAAGGACAAGGGCAAGCTCGCGGGGGTCATCTCCATCGGGGACGTCGTGAAGGCGCTGATCAAGGAACAGGGCAAGATCATCGCCGAACAGGCCTTCGAGATCGGCCAGAACGAGAGGAAGTCCGGCGGAGTCATCTAACGTAGGGATGACAAGCTTCTAGCTTGTCATCCCTACGTTAAGCAATTTCTTGGAAAAGCGAGAGCTTTTCCGAGAAATTGCACTACCAAGGAATACATCGATTAAGGCGATTTCATGAAGAACATACTCAAGGAAAAACTCGCGGCCGGTGCGCGCCCCGTCGGGACCTTTTTCGAGCTCGGCTCGGAGTCCGTGGTCGAGGCCCTGGGAAAAACGGGCCTCGATTTCCTGATCGTCGACAACGAGCACGGTCCCTTCGAGGCGGAACGCACCGCGGATTTCGTCCGTGCCGCGGAGCTGGCCCGCATAGCCCCCCTGGCCCGGGTCCGGGAGATCAGCCGGCCCGCGGTCCTGAAGCTTCTGGACGTGGGTGTCCAGGGGATCATCGTCCCCGACGTCCACACCCCGGATCAGGTGAGGGCCCTGGTGGACTATGCGAAGTTCTCGCCGGTGGGAAGGCGGGGTTTCTGCCCGACCCGGAAGGACGGTTGGGGCTTCGATTACCCCGCCACCGAGGATCTCCGCACGAACATGGCGTACTGCAACGCCGAGACCCTCCTCATCCCCCAGTGCGAGACCGTCGGCTGCCTGGAGAACATCGAGGCCGTCGCGGCGACGGAGGGGGTGGACGGAATCTTCATCGGCCCCTTCGACCTTTCCATATCGATGGGCATCCCCGGGCAGTTCGAGCACCCCGACTTCCTTCGTGCCCTGGGACGGATCCGGGACGCGTGCCGGGCCGCGGGAAAGTTTTCCATCTACTTCACCGTCCGGGAGGACAAGGTGGCGGAGGGTTTCCGTGTTGGATTCGACGTCATGACCTACAGCCTGGACGCCCGGATCCTCATCCAGGCCTACCGGGACGCGCTGGATCGCATCCGGAAAGATATCTGATCTTGACCCGTCCCCCCCTCGGGGGGCATAGTCTACCTGCCGCGCCCCTGAAGCGCGGTAAGGAGTTCCCATGAGCGATATCGAAACCGCCTCCGCGCCCTCCAACTTCATCCGCGACTTCGTAGCCGACGACCTGGCGACGGGCCGCTACGATCGGGTCCTGACCCGCTTCCCCCCGGAGCCGAACGGTTGGCTCCACATCGGCCACGCCAAGGCCTTCTCCATCGACTTCGGAATCGCCGCGGAGTTCGGCGGCAAGTGCAACCTCCGCTTCGACGACACGAACCCCGAGAAGGAGGACATGAGCTACGTCGAGGCGATCAAGCGGGACGTGAAGTGGCTGGGCTACGACTGGGAGGACCGGGAGTTCTACGCCTCGGATTATTACGAGCATCTCTACGAGCAGGCGGTGAAGATCATCCGGAAGGGCAAGGCCTACGTGGACGACCTTTCGGAGGAGGAGATCAAGGAATACCGGGGCACCAACGTCCCGGACAAGAACAACATCACCCATACCCCCCCCGGCCGGGACAGCCCCTACCGGAACCGGACGGTCGAGGAGAACCTGGACCTCTTCGCCCGGATGCGGGCCGGGGAGTTCCCGGACGGCTCCAAGACCCTGCGGGCCAAGATCGACATGGCCCACCCGAACCTCCTCATGCGGGATCCGGTCATGTACCGGATCCGAAGGGAGCCCCATTACCGGACCGGCACGGCCTGGTGCATCTACCCGATGTACGACTTCCAGCATCCCCTCTCGGACGCCCTGGAGGGGGTCACCCATTCCCTGTGCTCCCTGGAGTACGAGATCCACCGGCCCCTGTACGACTGGTTCATCCGGGAGGCCGAGGCCTTCCCCAGCCGGCAGATCGAGTTCGCCCGGCTCAACCTGACCCACACGGTGCTGTCCAAGCGCTGGCTCCTACGGCTTGTGCAGGAAGGCTTCGTATCCGGCTGGGACGATCCCCGCATGCCCACGTTGGCGGGCCTGCGCCGCCGGGGCTTCACCCCCGAGTCCATCCGGGACTTCATGAACCGGATCGGGGTGGCCAAGACGGACTCCTTCGTGGACGTCCAGCTGTTGGAGTACTGCCTTCGGGAAGACCTGAACCGGCGGGCCCGCAGGGTCATGGCCGTGCTCCGTCCCCTCAAGCTGGTCATCGAAAACTGGCCCGACGGGAAGGTCGAGGAGCTGGAGGCGGTCAACAACCCCGAGGATCCCTCCGCCGGCACCCGGAAGGTACCCTTCTCCGGGACCCTCTACATCGAGCGGGACGATTTCATGGAAGTCCCGCCGCCCAAGTATTTCCGCCTCTTCCCCGGAAACTCTGTGCGCCTGCGCTACGGCTACATCGTCACCTGCACGGGATTCGACAAGGATCCCGCCACGGGGGAGGTCACCGCGGTGCGCTGCACGTATGACCCGGAGACCAAGGGCGGGAACGCGCCGGACAACCGTAAGGTGAAGGGGACCATCCACTGGGTATCCGCGGAATCCGCGGTGCCCCTGGAGGCGAGGCTCTACGACCGCCTCTTCCCGAACGAGCGTCCCATGGACGTGCCGCCCGGGGTGGACTGGGTGGGCACCATGAACCGGGATTCCCTGGAGACGGTAGCCGGCGCCCTCGGGGAACCCTGCCTGGCGGAATGCAAGCCCGGGGACCGGTACCAGTTCGAGCGTCTGGGCTACTTCACCTGCGATCCGGATACGAACTCCGGCCGGCGGGTGTTCAACCGGACCGTATCCCTCCGGGACACCTGGGCCAAGATCGCGCAGAAGGGCGGGTGAGCGGCTCGGAGGTAGAACCTAGCGGGGGTCCTACGAGACCCTCGTTTTTTTTCCCAACCACAGCGGCATATCCGCGTACTGCAGGGTGACGATGCGGGACGATGCGGCGGACTCCAGGTTCTTGGCTCACCTCGATTTCCGGGAACTCTGCCGCGAGTGGCGCCCCCGGGCGGCCGCGTATTGCCGGGTCTTCCGGGGGCTGTCGGACCAGGACCGGGAGGATGTCGTGGGGGAGGCCCTTGCCCGCGCCTGGGCCGCCCGGGACCGGTTCGATCCGGCCCGTCCCTTCGCACCCTGGTTCCTCACGATCGTGAGGCGGGCCGCCCTGGACGCCCTGGCCCGTCCGGGACGCCGCATCTCCCCCGAATGCGTCGACGACGTCCCATCCCCGGTCCCGGGGGCGGAGGAGGCGGCGGTCCGGGATTCGGAGGCCGAATTCGTCCGCCGCTTCGTGGCGGCCCTGGATCCGCGGGACCGGGAGCTCGCCAGCCTGGTGTACGGACAGGATTTGTGCCTGGCGGACGCGGCACGAACTACGGGGATTCCCGTCGGTACGGTAAAATGGAGGCTCCACGAAATTCGGATCGCCCTGCGCAGGGAATGGGAGAGGGAGAATGGAGAACGGTAGGCGGATCGATCCGGATATCCTGCTCAGGCGGCATTTTTCCCGGGAGATCGAGGAAGAGAGAAATCTTCCGACATCCCGCGTGCAGCATGCGACTACCGATGTCGAGCAGGACGGCGCTTCCCGGTGGAACGATCGGCCCCCATCCAGGGCACCCCGACGTTCGGCGTGGTTCCAGGAGGCGGCGGCGGCCGCGGTCCTGGCGGCCTGCGTCGGTGCCGCCTTCCTCGCTGTTCCGGGGGAGAGTTCGACGGCGGCACCGGAAGTCCTGGGGGCAAAAGCCGTGATCGTGGGTCGATTGATCGAAACGAAACTGGTTTGGGCGGTATCGGAATTCGCGGATATGCGGGGTCCGGAACCGCAGGGATTCGGTATTCCAGGACGATTCCGGGAAAAGGAGCGAAAATGAAAGCGAAGTATTTCACGGGGATTTTCCTTACTCTCGCGGTGTCCGCCGCGATCGTCCTCATGTCCGGGGGCACCCTTCCGACCTTCGTGGACGTGCCCACCTATCTGCTGCTGATCCTGGTGCCCGCGACACTCGCCTTCGCGTCCTGGCCTGTCCGGGAAATCGGCCGGGCCTTTTCCGCGCCCTTCGATCCCGCCGCCGCCCGGAATGACCTGGAGAAATCCCGGCTCTTTTTCCAGGACTTACGGAAATGGCTGTACACCGCCGCCGGACTCGGAACCATGCTGGGTTTGGTGAGCATCCTGGTCTTCGCGGACGGCGAACACCTCGACCGGCTGGGCAGGAATCTGGGAGTCATGCTACTCTGCGTGACCAACGCGTTCCTGTTGGCCTTGATGGTTCCCCTTCCGCTGGAGTCGATCGTCCGCCGGCGGCTCGCGGAACTCGCATAGGGATTCCGGGGGCGCGGAAGGAGCATCCGGATGGAATTCTACGGCGCCGTCGAGGCCGGGGGAACCAAGATCGTAGCCGCGATCGGGAAGGCAGGGGAGGAACCCCGGGCCCTGGAGCGCATTCCGACCACGGATCCCGGGGAGACCCTGGACCGGATCATCGGATTTTTCCAGGCCCGGGTTTCCGAAGGACTCCCGGTCCGCGCCCTCGGCGTGGGCTGCTTCGGTCCCGTGGATCTCGACCCGGCCTCCCCCCAGTGGGGCTTCATCACCTCGACCCCCAAGCTCCGGTGGCAGGGGACGGACGTGGCGGGCACCCTGGGGCGAGCCCTGGGGGTTCCCGTGGGGTTCGACACGGACGTGAACGCCGCGGCCCTGGCGGAGTACCGGCTCGGCGCGGCCCGGGGCCTGGATCCCGCGGTCTACCTGACCGTGGGCACCGGGATCGGGGGAGGGGCGGTCGTGAACGGCCGGCTCCTCCACGGGGCCGCGCACCCGGAGATGGGGCACATGCTCGTGTCCCGCCGCGGGGACGACGCGTTCCCGGGCTCCTGCCCCTTCCACGGTTCCTGCTGGGAAGGGTTGGCTTCCGGGCCGGCCGTGGAGGCCCGATGGGGGCGGCGGGGACAGGACCTCCCTCTCGATCACCCCGCCTGGGACCTGGAGGCCTGGTACCTGGCCCAGGGAATCGTATCCCTGCAGATGGTACTATCCCCCCGGGCCGTGATCCTGGGCGGAGGGGTGTCCGAGGTTCCCGGGCTGATCGACCGGGTGCGGTCCGCGGCCGCCTCCTTGTGCGCGGGCTACCTGGACAGGCCCCGGACTCCGACGGAATGGGCGGACGTGATCCGGGCCCCGGGCCTCAAGATCCCCGGGCTGGACGGCGCCTTCCTGCTGGCCGAGGACGCCGCGGGCTCGAGGATTGCGTAGCCTAGTGAAAGGGCCGGGCTGATGCGCCAGCCACGGCCCGGCCTGAACTACTTCAACGCCGACAGCGCTGTCCGGAGTCGGTCCACGCCCTTTCGACATTCCTCGGTGGAGCAGGAGTAGGCGAGGCGCAGATGTCCTTCCCCGGAGGGACCGAAGACGCTTCCGGCCACGCAGGCGATGTGGTGCTCGTTCAAGAGGTAGTCCGCGACCTGGGCGGAGGATTTTCCGAAGGACCGGATGTCCGGGAAGACGTAAAACGCGCCCTTCGGCTCCGCGACCTTCACTCCCGGGATCTTGGCCAGGCCGTCCAACATCACGGTTCGCCGTTTGGAGAATTCTCCGACCATCTGATCCACGCAGGACTGGTCCGCGGACAGGGCCTCCGCCGCGCCGTACTGGATGAAGGTGTTCACGCAGACCGTAGTGTACTGCCGGACCTTGAGGATGGCCCGGGTCATCTCCTCGGAGGCGACGGTCCATCCCAGGCGCCAACCGTCCATGGCGTAGGTCTTGGAAAAGCCGTTGATGATGACCGTACGCTCCGGCATGCCCGGCACGGAATAGAAGCTGGGCGCGTAATTCCTTTCCCCGTAGTAGATGCGGGAGTAGATCTCGTCCGCCAGGACCACCAGGTCGTGCCTGCGGGCGATGTCGGCCAGGGCCTTGAGGTTTTCGGCGCTCTCCACGCAGCCCGTGGGGTTGGCCGGAGAGGTCAGGCAGAGCATCTTGGTCCTCGGGGTGATCCTCTTCTCGACCTCGTCGGGGGACATGGAGAACCCGTCCTCCAGGCGCACGGGCACCTCCACGGGGATCCCGCCGGCCATGGAGGCGCAGGACTTGTAGTGGTGCCAGTTGGGATCCGGGACCAGGACCTCGTCGCCGGGATTGATGAAGGCCAGCATGGAAACCAGGATGGCCTCGTTGGCGCCCGCCATGACGCAGGTCTGTTTTTCCCCGTCCACGGGCACCCCGGTGTCGATCGTGGTCCGCGCCCCGATGGCCTTCCGCAGGGCGGGGATGCCCAGGTTCGGGGCGTAGTGGACCTCGCCCCGTTTCAGCGCCGCCGCTGCCGCGGCCTTGATATGCTCGGGGGTGTCGAAATCCGGCCGCCCTATCTGCCAGTGGATGACGTCCTTGCCGGCCGCCTCCAGTTCCTTCACCTTGTCGAAGACCTTGCGTATCCCCGAAAACGGAACCAGCGAGAGCCTGTCCGCCATCGCCCGCTCCGCGAAGCTCTTTCCCGTATCCTTGGTATCCATGTGGTTCCTCCTACTTGTGCTTGCGCAGGATCAGGTCGTCATACTCCGAGGCGTCGATGGAGGCCTCCACGATGACGGGACCGTCCGACTTGAACGCCTTAGATAGGGCGTCCCGGTAATCCGAGGCGTTCCCGGCGCGGATCACGGGGACTCCGAACACGGAATCCGCGTGCGGGTAGTCCCGGTCCAAGAGGTCCGTACCGTACCGGGGCATCTTCTTCTTGTCCTGCTTCAGGCGGATCAGGTCCAGGCTGCGGTCGTCCAGCAGGACGAACACGATCGGTAGTCCGATCCTGCGGGCCGTGGCCATCTCTCCGGCCATCATGTGGAAACCGCCGTCTCCGGTCACGCAGGCCACCTTCCGGTCCGGGCGGCAGAGCTTGGCGGCCAGGGCGGCGGGGATGCCGAAGCCCATGGACGACCATCCGTTGGTCATCAGCTGAAGCCCCGGGGCGGGGGTCCTCCACATCTGGCCGACGAGGTGGATGTGGGCTCCGACGTCGCAGGTCATGATTCCGTCTTCGGGCAGGGCTTCCCGCAGGCCGGCCAGGGCCGCCCGGGGGCCGAAGGATCCCGGAGGCGGCTCCATGGCCCGGAACATGGCGTCGCGCCGCCCGGCCAACTCCTTGAGGTCCCAACGGGAATCCAGGGGAGCCAGGGCTTCCAGCCTGAGAAGGGATGTGCCGATATCTCCCGTCACGTCCGTGACCTCGGGATAGAGGATTCGGTCGATGTCCGCGGGAAGGGTGTCCAGGCAGAGCAGGGGAACGGAGGGCATCCAGTCCTCGTAGTTGAACTCGATGGGATCGTACCCGACCGCCACCACCAGGTCCGCCTCCTTGTGGGTTGCCGCCACACGGTCGGACAGGGCATGGAAAAGAACCCCGACGTAGAGGGGATGGTTTTCCGATACCAGGCCCTTGGCCATGGGGGTCAGGATGATGGGCATCCGGTGCTTTTCGGCGATCCGGATCAGCCGGGGACCCAGGCCCGCACGGACCGCGGACAATCCGACGGCCAGGACGGGCCTGCGGGAAGCGGACATGGCGGTTTCGATCGAGCGGAGGGCATCCTCCGAGGCCGGGCCCAGGGTACGCACCGGGGGCAGACCCGCGGCGACGGGAGAGTTCGTGGTCTCCTTGGGACCCAGATCCTCGGGCAGGCCGATGTGTACGGGCCCGGGCATGTCGGAGAGGGCTATCTGCAGGGCCTGGTCGAGGACCTGGTCGACCCTGTCCGGAGCGAGGCGGGTGGTCCACTTGGTCAGGGGCCGGTACAGGGCCTGGTGGTCGACGGCCATCTGGACCGTGCGGCCCAGCATCTTCTCAGGCGGCTCGCTGGTGAACGCCAGGAGAGGGGAGCGGTCCAGGAGTGCTCCCCCGACCCCTGTGCTGAGGTTCGTGGCACCGGGTCCCACGGTACCGTAGCAGGCTCCCGGGATACCCGTCAGGCGGGCGGAGACATCGGCCATGAACCCGGCGGTAGCCTCGTTCGCGACCAGCACGAAATCCACGCCGCCGGCTCGCATGGCATCCATATAATAGAGCCACGAGCCGCTGGGTACGCCGAATACTCGTCGGATACCTGCGCTGCGCAGGCGGGCTACCAATCTCTCGGCGACAGTCATCGATGCACTCCTTGAAAAAGGGGAATATCCACGATCATATATCATATATTTATAACATTCTTGTACAGTATTGGCAAGGTGAAAGTTGAAATTGGGTAGAATCCGCCCTATCCAGTGTGGTCCGTTCAGAGTATTTTCATGGACAGTATGAAGTATATGATATATAATGCTCGCGGTGACATCATGAACAAGAAAATTACCGCCATGCCGATCCGCGAACAGCTCTACGAAGCCGTCAAGGAGTCCATCCTTCGGAACGCCTTCATCCCCGGTTCCCTTCTGCAAATCGACCGCCTCGCGGAGGAGTACGGGGTCAGCGCCACCCCCGTCCGGGAGGCCCTGGTACGCCTGGAATCGGACGGTTTGGTAACCCTCATCCCGAACAAGGGCGCCCAGGTCACGGAGATCACGGAAAAGGATATTCGGGAAATATGGGAGATGCGCCGGCTTCTGGAACCCTATGCGGCCCGATCCAGCGCCCCGGCCATTTCGGAGGAGGATATCTCCGGACTCGAGCGCCTGATCCTGAATCTCCGGGAAGACCCGTCCAATACGGAACTCTATATCAAGACGGATATTATGCTACACGAGATGTTGTACTTCCATTGCCCGAATTCCTATCTTCGGGAAACCCTGAGAAAGGTGCACGAGGTCTCATACCGGATCCGATACTTCGCGGAGAGCAGAAAGACCATGCATGACACGGTCATTCACGAGGTGATTCGTGAACATTTGGACATTCTGGATATCCTGCGTTCCCGAGACCCCGACCGGATCGTTGTTGCCGTCAGCTCCCACCTGTTGAACGGCGAGAGAAGAGCCCTTTCTGCCCTTCCCAAGAGCAAGTCCTAGGACAGATCCCTCCATCCAATCCGTTCGGCGAAGAAATTGTCCGAAAATCCCTTCCATATTTAGCCCTAAGCCGGATTGTCCCTGCTTCTTCGCGTAGCCCTTTATTTTTTACTTGACGGATACTATACTCATGATACACTGGATATAGGATATAGGATATAGGATATCGATCAACTAGTATCCATATCCATATGCAGCCCGAAGTGATTCGGGCCAACGATACCGGGAGCCCGCTCCCGGCAAGGGGAAAGGCGTGGAAAAGAAAGCAGAGACTGCGGCGGCAGCCGAAGCGGCCCCGGATGGAGAGAAGATCCTCCAGCAGATCGACCGGGAATCGGGATATCGCAGGAATGTCGACCTGTTCTGGAAATATGTGATCTTCGCGATTTCCGTGGTCTTCATATCCTACCATATGTGGACATCCCGGTTCGGGATGCCCGAGGTGATCAAGCATCGAGCGATCCACGTCGGATTCATTCTGTTGCTTGTCTTCCTGTAT
The DNA here is from genome assembly GCA_022703505.1 of Spirochaetota bacterium. Taxonomy (GTDB): domain Bacteria; phylum Spirochaetota; class Spirochaetia; order Treponematales; family UBA12059; genus JAAYUR01. The sequence goes on from JAKLDN010000003.1 coordinate 287,961, forward strand.
TTCCCTTCTTCGAAGAAATCGCCCCGGAACCGGCCCACGGTGTTCGATCTCATCCTGGCCGCGCTGTCCATCGGCATGGTCCTGTACACCCTTCTGCAGAGGGATGCCTTCCTCAAGCGTGGCGGCGTGGCGGAGCCCATGGATCTCATCGTGGGAGGCGTGGCGATCCTGCTGGTATTGGAGGCCTGCCGAAGGTCCGTGGGGCCCCAGCTCCTCATCCTGTGCATCGTCTTCCTCCTGTACGCCTGGGGTGGACGGTACATACCGGGGATCCTTTCCCACCGGGGCCACTCCCTCGAGCGGATCATCTACCAGATGTACCTGACCAGCCAGGGAATATTCGGCATGCCCATCGGGGTTTCGTCGACCTACCTGATCATATTCGTGGTACTCGGGGCCATGCTGGACAAGAGCGGCCTGTCCAAGCTGTTCAACGACATCGCCCTGGCCATCGGGGGACGCCTTACGGGCGGTCCCGCCAAGGTATCCGTGGTGGCCAGCGCCCTGGTCGGCATGATCAGCGGGAGCGCGGCGACCAACGTGGCGACCACGGGGGCCTTCACGATCCCCCTCATGAAGAAGGTCGGCTACAAGCCGTACTTCGCGGGGGCCATCGAGGCCGCCGCCTCCACGGGCGGGCAGTTCATGCCCCCCATCATGGGCTCCGTGGCCTTCATCATGGCCGAGTTCCTGGGGGTGCGCTACCTGACCATCGCCGGAGCCGCGATCATCCCGGCCCTCCTGTACTTCGCGGGGGTCTTCTTCCAGATCGACCTGCGGGCCCGGTCCATGGGACTCCGGGGACTCTCGAAGGAGGAGATCCCGAACGTCTGGAAGACGATTCTGCGCTACGGCCAGATGATCATTCCCATCTTCGTGTTGGTGTACCTGCTGTTCGAAGGGCGAACCCCGCTCTACGCGGCCTTCTATACCGTGGTGATCACCGCCCTCCTGTCCTGGATCCGCAAGGAGACCCGGATCGGCGCCAAGGAGTTGCGGGATGTGGCGGTCAACTCCGCCCGGAGCTCCTTGAGCATCGGCGTGGCCATGGCCAACGCCGGGTTCGTGGTCGCCGTCCTCTCCATGACGGGCATCGGCATCATCCTGGCGGACAATATCGTCCGGCTATCAGCGGGCCAGCTCCCGATCGCCCTGTTCCTATGCATGGTGGTGTCCATCATACTGGGCATGGGCCTGCCGACCAGCGCCTGCTACGTGATCGCCGGGTCCATCGCGGTGCCCATTCTAACCAAGATGGGGGTCCCCCCCTTCCAGGCCCACTTCTTCGTGCTCTATTTCGCCTGCCTGTCTACCATCACCCCGCCGGTGGCCCTGGCCGCCTACGTCGGGGCGGGGATGTCCGGAGCCTCCCCCAACAAGGTGGGGTGGACCGCCTTCCGCCTGGCTCTGGCCGGGTTCATCGTGCCGTTCTTCTTCATCTACAACCCGGAGATGCTCCTGATCTCCGATTCCAAGCTCGCGATCATCTGGTCGGCGATCAGCGGGCTCGCCGGCACCGCCCTCCTGGCCGTGGCTGTGGAAGGATACCTCACGAAGCGGATCATCTGGCCCCTCCGTATCGTGTTCGGCGCCGCGGCCCTGATGCTCATCGCCCCGGGCCTCCGGACCGACTTGATCGGCCTGGGCCTGACCCTGACGGGCTTCGCGGGCGTGAAGTTCCTTCCCGCCGCCAAGGAGCGTAAGGCCGCCGCGGCATGACCCCGAAGGAGCGGGGCCCCGACCCTGGGGTTCCGCGTCCGTCCCCGGCGCGCCGGCCCGTCCGGCGTACCGGGCTCGAAAAGTGCCAAGGCCATCGTGGATGGCTGGATATAGTTCGAGATCCGTCGCACGCGGACGGTAGATTAGGAGGAAGGAAGATGACGAATCTGAAGAAGGGATTCGCGCTGCTCGCGGTGGCGGCCCTGGTCCTGCTCGCGGCCTGCGCCCCCAAGACGGAAGCCGCCAAGCCGGCCGCTCCCACGGAAGTCCGCCACATCACCATGGGCACGGCGGGCGTGGGCGGTTCGAACTATCCCACGGGCATCGCCATGTCGGCCCTGTGGAACGCCAACATCCCGGGCGTCAAGGCCGTGGCCATCGCAACCGGCGGGAGCCCCCACAACATCGACCTCTTGCGCACCAAGGACGCGGACGTCGCCGTCTGCCGCTCCCTGGAGGCCTACCGGGCCACGAACGGCATCGAACCCTACAAGGAGAAGATGCCCTGGCTCCGGTCCCTGACGGGCGGGCTGTTCACGGACGTCTTCCAGGTAGTGGCCGTTAAGGCAAGCGGCATCAAGAGCGTGGCGGACTTCAAGGGCAAGCGGATCGTCGTGGGCCCCGTCGGTTCCGGCGGCGAAGTGGACGCGCGGGAAACCCTGGCGGCCTACGGCCTGACGTACGAGGACATGAAGGTGAGCTTCGTGGAGTTCGCCCAGGGCATCGACATGATGAAGGACGGTCTCGCGGACGCCGGCATCATCGGCCTGGCCATGGGAGCCTCGGGCATGCAGGAACTGCTACTGGACGGCAAGGTAGGACTCATCCCCATCACGGACGAAGCCCTGGCGAACCTCCGGAAGAAGAACGAGTTCCTCATCCGGCGCAACATCCCCGCGAACACCTACCCCAACCAGCCCGAGGCGGTCCCGACGGTCGGAACCCCCCCGGACATCATCATCGTCCGGGACGACATGCCCGAGGACCTCGTGTACCAGATGACCAAGACCCTGTACACGAACCTGCCCGCCATCCACGCCGTCTCGGCCCTGTTGACCCAGTTCACCAAGGACCTGGTGCTGCCCGAGGATCAGATGCTGATCCCCTATCACCCCGGCGCCAAGAAGTACTTCGTGGAGATGGGCTGGCTGAAGAAGTAGCCTCTCGTCTCGGGTAGATTCTCCCGTTTCCGCCGCCCCCGTGATGCCTCCCGGGGGCGGCATTTTTATTTCCTTGGCACCGTATTGCGCGCCGGGCCGGGGAGGAGTACCCTGTTCCAGAAAAGGAGCGCGCATGGAACACAATCCTGAAACCGTAGGCAAGGAACCCGGCCTGACGGAATCCAAAACGGCGTACAATCCGCCCAAGGGGGCGCGGGCATCCCTCTCGATACGAATTGACGGCCGCGAACTTCCGTACCAGGCCGAGGCCGACTGGATCATCCTGCGCAAGGATGAAAAGCCCGCGGCGGAGATGTTCTATACGGGCTATTTCCTGCCGGACGGCCGTGACCGCCCCGTGACCTTCGTGTTCAACGGCGGGCCCGGATCCTCCTCCGTGTACCTACATTTCGGCGCCCTGGGTCCCCGGAGGGCGGTTTTCGGTCCCCGCGGCGAGCCCGAACCGCCCCCGCACAAGCTGGAGGACAACCAGGAGACCTGGCTCCGGTTCACGGACCTGGTTTTCATCGACCCGATCGGCACGGGACTGTCCCGGATGATCCCGGACGCGGAGGCCAAGAAGGACCCGGAAAAGAAGGGGTCGGATGAAAAGAAGGACGTGGAGTACTGGGGCCTCAAGCGGGACCTGGAGTCCATCTGCGAGTTCATCCGGAAATTCCTGTCCCGCAAGAAGCGGTGGGACAGTCCCGTGTACCTGGCCGGAGAAAGCTATGGCGGCTTCCGGGTGGCCAAGCTCGTGCGCCTTTTGCAGCAGGACTACGGGGTGGCCCTGGCGGGCGCGGTCCTGATCTCACCGGCCCTGGAGTTCGCCCTGCTGGACCCCTCGGACTACGACGACCTGCCCTGGGTGGATACCTTCCCGACCATGGCGGGCGCGGCCTGCTTCCACGACCGGGCCCGGAAATGGAAGCCCGGGGAGTCCCGGCAGGACTACGCCCGAAGGGCTTCCGAATTTGCGGTCACGGAACTCCTTCCGGTGCTGGCCGCGGGGGACCTGGTCGGGGAAGCCCGGCGGGTACGGGTTCTGGACGCGGCCGCGGATTTCATCGGACTTCCCCGGGACATCGTCCGCTCCAAGGGCGGCCGGGTTTCGATCGAATACTTCGCCAAGAGCCTGCTCCGGGACCGGGGCCTCGTCCTGGGGCTCTACGACGCCAGCGCCACGGTCCGGGATCCCTACCCGGACCGGGACGATTGGTCCGGTCCGGATCCGACCCTCCACGTGGTGGAACGCATCTTCACGGCCGGCGTGAACAGCCAGCTTCGGGCCGCGATCGGACTCGAAACCGACCGGGACTACTCCACCTCCAGCGACGAGGTGAACGAGAACTGGAAGATCGACACCCGCAAGCATGCCTTCGAAAGCCAGGTCGGCGCGACGGACGACCTCCGCTACGGCATGAGCGTGAACCCCCACATGAAGGTCTACCTGACCCACGGAGTGTTCGACCTCGTGACGCCGTTCTTCACCGCGGAGCGGATCCGACGGCTCATGAAGCTGGACGAGGAGCGTAAGCGCCTGCTCACGGTGCGGCACTACGACGGGGGACACATGTTCTACACCTGGGACGAGAGCCGGAAGGCCTTCGCCCGGGACCTGGAGGTGTTCTACCGGGCGAGTCCGCCGACGGGTGCCTGATCCGGCCGGCGGGTTACCCCGGCGCTATCCCTGGCGGGGAAGGGACAGCGCCTCCTCGTGGAGCGACCGGTGCCGGGCGAGGTAGTCCGCGGGCAGGGACAGCCCGTGGGGCAGGGCCTTTCCGTCGGCGTCCACGTGCACGAAGGTGGCGAAGCCCTTGACCGTGGGCGTGGGGGTTTCGTTGATGAAGATCTCGCCGGAGACCGTGACGCTGGTCCTTCCCGTGTGGGCGATCCGGGCCACGATCTCCACGCAGTCGCCGGGATGGGCGGGCTTCGTGAAGGTGAGGCCGTGGATCCGCACGCAGACGAGGCCGGCGGGATCCCCGGTGAACCGGGCCGCGGCGATGAAGCAGGTCTCCGTGAACCATTCCGCCGCCCGGCCCGCGAACAGGGTTTGATGGTGGTTCAGGTCCTGGCTCTTGACGAGCCGGGCCGTACGGGCTTCCAGGATCATGTCGTTACCTCCCGCGTGCGTGGATTCCGGCCCGGGCGGGCCTCAGGCCGGGACCGCCCGGTACCGGCCGTTTTCCTCCCGGACGGTCAGGGGGATGCCGAAGAGCTCGGATATCACTCCGGATACCAGGACCTCCCGCTTCGGACCGTCCGCCAGGATGCGGCCCTCCTTGACCAGGATGACCCGGTCCATCTCGGGAGGGATCTCCGACAGCTCGTGGGTCACGAGGATGATGGCGTGGCCCCGGGCGGCCAGGTGACGGACCCGCTCTGCGAAGGTGTGGCGGGCGGCGATGTCCAGGGAGGTGTACGGTTCGTCCAGGAGCAGGGTTTTCGGCTCGTGAACCAGGGCCCGGGCGACCAGGACCCGGCGCATCTGCCCGGAGGAGAGGGTCCCCACCAGCCGGCCCAGGAGCTCCTCGATCCCCAGGATCCGGGCCGCCTCCTCGGCCTTCCTCTCCCTCCAGGTCTCCGGAGCGCCCCGCATCGGGAGGCCCACGCCTCCGAAGAAGCCCGAAAGGATGGTGTCCCGCACGCTTTCCCCGCCCGCGGCCTGCCATGCCTGGAGGGTGTCCGAGACGATCCCCAGGCGGCCGCGAATTTGGAAGAGGTCCCAGCGCTCCCGTCCGAAGAGGCGAACCGCCGCGGGTTCCCGGTACAGGGGAAAGAGGTCCCCGGAGATGAGCCGTACGATGGTGGACTTTCCGGAGCCGTTCGGCCCCAGGATACAGACGTGTTCGTCCTCCTCCAGGGTGAAGGAGGCCTCCCGGAGCACCGGACGGCCGCCCAGCAAGACGGTCGCGTCCCTCATTTCGACAGAAACTGCCATGGTGTGCGAAGGGTAGCGGAGGGGAAGAGGCGGGTCAAGGCCGGGACGATCCGGATCAAGACAGGTCGACGGACTCGCATAGTGAGAACGCTTGTATCAGCAGGTTTCGGTACTCCGGCTCCGGGATGGGAATGTCCGGAAGGACGGCATGCCGGAAGAAGTAATCCGAAGCCTCGTACAGGTCGAAGTCGAGGATTCCCGTGGACACAGCCTTGAAGATGGATTTTGCCGCGGCGTTGGTGGTGACGATGAAGGCGACGAGTTCGGCCTCGGTGAGACGCCTTCCGTAGAGGGAGGCCAGGAAGACCGTGTCCTTGAAGGTCGTCCGCTTCAACCGATCGATGTTCTCCCGGTCGTAGTCCGCGAAGTTCACCAGGTCGTAGTAGACCGCGTGGGTGGCTTTGTTCAGGGCTATGAACCGGAACAGCAGGATGTACTCAACGAACACGCTGAGGAGCAGGGGGCGGCGGAGTTCCTCGGCGGAGGCGTTAGCGTCGGATTTCGGCACGACCCGTTCCGCCGCCGCGTAGATACCCTCCACGTAGGTGTCGAAGACCGCCCGGGCGGCCTTCTCCTTGTCCGTGAAGTGGTAGTAGAAGGAAGCCCTGCCGATGCCCGCCTCCCGGGCGATGTCTCCGATGCCCGTCTCGTAGTAGCCCCGCTCCGAGAACAGCCGGGCAGCGGCCTTTAGGATACGCTCCCGAGTTTCCCCGCTTTTTCTGTACGCCATGGTGGTCCCCCGTCGATCAGCGTCGCTTGAAATTCGACAGCTGTTTGAAATTCGTTGACAGCCCGGCAAGGCGGGTTTATAGTCGACCTGTAATTCGGACACATGTTGAAAAACAAGCACCGACCCGAAAAGTATCCCCCGACCGACGTCCGCTGTCAATCTCGGACCGGGCTGGAGAGAATCGGAGGCAGGGAATGGAAGGGAAGCGCGTCGTACTTGAAAGCGTGGATCGAAACCGGGCGCTCTACGAGGCCTTGAGCGACCGGATCTGGGGATTCGCGGAGACGGGATTCCAGGAGCGGGCCTCCGCCGCCGCGATCGCCGATCGTCTGGAGTCGGAGGGTTTCACGGTGGACCGGGGAATCGCGGGGATGGAAACCGCCTTCGTCGGAAGCTACGGTTCCGGGAGTCCGGTCGTCGCGGTATTGGGGGAATACGACGCCCTGCCGGGACTTTCCCAGGCGGCATCCCTTCCGGAGCAGAAGGAACTCGATTCCGGGAAGGCAGGGCACGGCTGCGGCCACAACCTCCTGGGGATCGGAGCCCTGGCGGCCGCGGTGGCGGCCAAGGACTTCCTTCGGGATTCCGGAGTACCCGGCACGGTTCGGTATTACGGATGTCCCGGCGAGGAGTTCGGCTGCGGGAAGACCTTCCTGGTCCGCGCGGGGGTCTTCGGGGACGTGGACCTGGCCTTCTGCTGGCACCCGAGCGACATCAACGCCGTGTGGCAGGCCCGGACCCTGGCCAACCTGTCGGTCTATTTCCGGTTCCGGGGGAAGGCTTCCCACGCGGCGGCTTCCCCCCACCTGGGGCGGAGCGCCCTGGACGCCGTGGAGCTCACGAACGTGGGCGCAAACTACCTGCGGGAGCACATCGTCCCCGAAGCCCGGCTCCACTACGCCATCACCAACCCCGGGGGCAGGGCGCCCAACGTTGTCCAGGCTTCCGCGGAGTCCTTCTACTACTGCCGGGCCCCCCGGATCGCCCAGGCCCGGGAAATCTACGAGAGGCTCTGCGACGTGGCCCGGGGGGCGGCCCTGATGACGGGGACGAACCTGGAGATCGTTTTCGCACAGGGGTTGTCCGACTACGTACCGAATCTCGTCCTCGGAGAACACCTTCAGAAGTGCATGGAGGAAGCGGGCGGCCCGGCCTTCGACGCGGCCGATCTCGAATTGGCGGAGAAATTCCGGGCCACCCTCACGGAGGCGGAGAAGGCCGCGATCCTGGGACAGCTCCGGATGACCCAAGGCCCCGCCGTCCTGGAGGCGATCGGCGGCTCTCCACTGGATTCGGTGGTGGGCCCCCTGTTCCGGGGGGATATCTGCCTCCCGGGCTCCACGGACGTGGGAGACGTGAGCCAGGTCGTGCCCACGGGACAGATCGTCTACGCCGCGGCGGCCCTGGGTACCCAGGCGCACTCCTGGCAGAACACCGCCCAGGCGGGTTCCTCGATCGGGCGCAAGGGGATGCTCGCCGCGGGCCGTGCCCTGGGATTGGCCGCCGCCGCGGCGTTCCTGGATCCCGCACTCGTGGAGCGGGCCCGGGAGGAGCATGCGTCCAAGGTCGGCGATTCCTATTCCAGCCCCATCCCGGAAACCATCGAACCGGAGGACGTGCTTCGGTCCGTGAGCAATGTACCGTTCTGAACCGAGAGAAGCCGCAGAGATCGTTTGAATCAAGGAGGGGAACATGAATTTCTTCGATGTGGCAAACGGGAGTCTGCTTTTCGTGCTGGTCGGGGCGGGCATCGCCTATGTCCTGGTCCAGTGCGTCCTGTTCCTGAGGATGTCCCTGAAACGAGCCCGGGAACTCGGCATTGATCCGAAGGTGGTCTCGAACACCATCAAGTCCTCCGCGGTCTTCACCTTGGCCCCCTCCATCGCCGTGGCCCTGGGCCTGGCCGCCATGGCTGCGAGCCTGGGGATCGCCTGGCCCTGGTTCCGGCTCTCGGTCATCGGAAGCGTCAGCTACGAGCTCATGGCCGCCAACATGGCCTCCAGCGCCTTGGGATTCGCCAAGCTCGCGGACGCCTCCAAGGCCGGACCGGAACCCCTGGGCGCCATCATGTACGCCATGACCGGAGGGCTAGCGGGCGCCATCATCTTGGACATTCTGTTCATCAAGAAGGTGGATTCCCTGGCGGTCAAGATGAAGGCCAAGGCGGGCAGTTTCGGGATCGTAGCCATCGGCGTGCTCTACTACGCTGTCCTCGCGGTGTTCGTGGCGCCCTTCTTCGGACAGGGCGTCGTGGCTGTGGCTACCTTCTTCACGAGTATCGTCCTGACCCTCTTCCAGGGCTTCCTTGCCCGGAAGTTCAAGATCGTCTGGCTGGGGAACTTCATCCTGTCCTTCAGCCTCATCCTCGGTATGTGCTCCGCCGTGCTCTGGACGGCGCTGGCTAAGTAGGAGGGAACCCATGGAAACCCGAGAGCAGTATTTTACCCGAATCAACCGGTTCGGAAGGATCAGCTTCGCGATCTTCTTCGTGCTGATGTTCGCCATCCCCACCGTGGTCTGCGCGGTCTACGACATTTTCCCCAGCCTGGCCACGGCTCTCAAGGCTACGATGGGCCTGTTCCTGATCCTGACTCCTATCGCCCTGTCCGAGATCGTGAGTTTCGTGCCCCTTCTGGGCTCGGGAGCATCCTACCTCACCTTCGAGACCGGAAACGTCTCCAACATAAAGCTTCCCTGCGCCATGAACGCCCTCAAGCTCGCGGGAGTCCAGCCGGCCAGCGAGGAAGGGGAGGTCCTGTCAACCATCTCCGTGGCGATCTCCTCGATCGTGACGACCGCGGTCATCATGGCCGCCGCCCTTCTTCTGGCGCCCCTCGCCCCGGTGTTCGCGAACCCCTCGGTTCGGATCGCCACGGCGAACGTCCTTCCGGCCCTGTTCGGAGCCCTGGTCGTCGCGTTCCTGACCGGCGGCGACTCGGGTCCCGTGGTAATTCGGGGACAGTGGAAGGCCTTCATCCTTCCGCTCCTGGTCGTGGCCGTCATCCACTACCTGGTATTCCCGATCAAGGGCTGGGAGGGCGTAACGATCCTGGTCCTCCTGCCCATAACGATCCTGGGAGCCCGCTTCCTGTTCAAGCGGGGACAGATCACCGTGGTGTCCAAGGAAGCGAAACCCTGACCGACCCGCCTCGATGCGGGCCGGGAGTGAACCCGGTCCGCGGCGGTCGCGTACACCGAGGAAGGCACGACATGGCGGATTTCAAGGTGAAGGTCGCATGCCGGATCTACGGGTTCCGGCACCGGAAGACGTTCTCCGCGTCGCGTCCCTTGGAGGGCAACGGGCCGTTCATGGACGCGGACGAGAAATACTGGTGGGGATACAAGTATTACTGGGGCCCGATCGAGGAACCGGAACCCGGCGCGGGCCTGGAGGAGCATTTCCGAGGCAAGGATCTCGACTTTCGCCCCCGGGACGGGTTCGAGGAGGCCGCCGGATTCACCCTCTGCGTCGGAGGGGACATGATGCCCTACCCGGGAATCCGACCCGAAACCACGGAATCCCTGTGGGATGACGTGAGGCCCTTTTTCTTCTCCGGAGACCTTGTCTGCGCGAACCTCGAGTCCCCCGTCGCGCCCTCGCTTCCGGCTCGCTACATACCCGAAAGTATATTGCTGCCCGGACTCCTGAACGGCACTCCGGAGATGTTCGACCGCATCGTCGACGGAGGACGGGGGGTGACCTTTTTCTCCACCGCCAACAACCACTGCCTGGACATGGGGGAGGCGGGGCTGCGGGAGACCCTCGATTTCCTCGACGCCCGGGGATACCGCCATGTCGGAACCGCCCGGAGCACCGAGGAACGGGACGCGGTGGAGATTGCGGAGCGGAACGGCGTGAAGGTCGCCTTCCTGTCCTTCACCTTCGGACTCAACTGGGGCAAGCTTCCGAAAGGCCGGGAATACCTGGCCAATTACGTGCGGTTCAACAAGCCGAACGAGGACCTCTCCCCCGTAGCGCGGCAGGTACGGGCGGCAAGGGCGGCGGGGGCAGACGCCGTCGTGGCACTGATTCACTGGGGGCTCGAGTTCGAGTCCTTCCCGGTCCGGAGCCAGGTGGAAACCGCGCACCGCCTGATCGAGCTCGGCATCGACACCGTCGTCGGGAACCACCCCCACAACGTCCAGCCCGCGGAGCGCCATACCTATACGGACCCCGAGGGCGTCCGCCGGGATGGGCTCATACTCTATGCCCTGGGGGACCTGCTGTCGATCCACCGGACCCTGCCGAACTCCCGGCTCGCGTGCCTGGCGCGTATCCGGATCTCGAAGGGGTCGGTCTCGGGAAAGTCCGCGACGAGGGTGACCTCCCTCGAGACCTTGCCCGTCTACCTGCATGTCGGACGGAGGGGCCGGCAGGTCGTGGACTACCGGGTCCTGGATTTCCGGAGGCTGGCGGACTCGCTCCGGGCCGGGGACGATCGGTACGGACTGGGCACCCGGAAGACCCGGGAAGTGTTCCGACTGGAAGCCCTGCTGCACAGAATCCTAGGTCCGGCCCTGGGTGCCGCAGGCAGCGCGCCCTGAGCCGTCCGGAGCCTCCTGATATCCGTATACGCCCCCGTAGCCCCTCCCGCCGCTTTCCGGTATACTCCCGCCCAAGCCCGGTCCGAGCGCAGGAGCGGCCGGGCCACCGGGGGGAGCCGTCCGCGGCTGTCCCCGTCCCGACAAGGTCCGGGACGGGGAAACGCCTTCCCGGCGGACCGCCGTAATCCGTCGGCGGCCCGAAATCAGGACCTCTCGGGGATAGTCGCCCGGGCGCCGGCGGGTCCGGCGAAGCAGGAGCACAGCATGGATTCCAGCGTCACGATGGAAAAGATCGTCTCCCTGGCCAAGCGCCGCGGTTTCGTCTTCCAGTCCTCGGAGATCTACGGCGGCCAGGCCGGAGCCTGGGACTACGGTCCCGCGGGCATCGAGCTCAAGAACCGCATCCAGCGGTTCTGGTGGAAGGAGATGACCCAGCTCCACGACGACATCGTGGGCCTCGACGCGGCCATCCTCATGCACCCCCGGGTCTGGGAAGCCTCCGGCCACGTGGAGAACTTCACGGACCCCCTGGTGGACTGCAAGAAGTGCAAGCAGCGCTTCCGAGCGGACATGGTGCCCGAGGAGAAACTCGCGAAGAAGGAATGCCCCGAATGCGGAGGGGAGCTGACGGACACCCGCAAGTTCAACCTCATGTTCAAGACCAACATCGGCCCCGTGGACGACGGCACGGGCCTCATCTACCTCCGCCCCGAGACCGCCCAGGGCATCTACGTCAACTACAAGAACATCGCCGGATCCAACCGGATGAAGCTCCCCTTCGGGATCGCCCAGGTGGGCAAGGCCTTCCGGAACGAGATCGTCACCAAGAACTTCATCTTCCGCACCTGCGAGTTCGAGCAGATGGAGATGCAGTACTTCGTGAAGCCCGGCGAGGACGAGAAGTGGTTCGACTACTGGCGGGAGCAGCGGTGGGCCTACTACGAGAAGCTCGGGGTCCGCATGGACAAGCTCCGCTGGCACCGCCACGGCCCCGGGGAGCTGGCCCACTACGCCAAGGACGCCTACGACATCGAGTACGAGTTCCCCATGGGCTGGAAGGAGCTCGAGGGCGTGCACAACCGCTCGGACTACGACCTGACCCGGCACCAGCAATTCTCCGGCAAGGACCTCCAGTACATCGACCAGGACAACGGCAACGCCCGGTACATCCCCTTCATCATCGAGACCTCCGCGGGCCTCACTCGCCAGCTCCTCATGGTCCTCTGCGACGCCTACGAGGACGAGAAAGTGGCGGACAAGGGCAACGAGGATGATTGGCGGACCGTCCTGCGCTTCCACCCGGCGTTGGCCCCGGTCACGGTCGCGGTCCTGCCCCTCATGAAGAAGGACGGACTCGCGGAGCTGGCCCAGGACATCCGGAAGGATCTCAAGGAGGACTTCGCCACGGACTACGACCAGGGCGGGGCCATCGGCCGCCGCTACCGGCGCCAGGACGAGATCGGCACCCCCTTCTGCGTGACCGTGGATTACCAGTCCAAGGAGGACGGCACCGTCACCGTTCGGTACCGGGATTCCATGGAGCAGATCCGGGTTCCCCGGGCCGAGCTGGCCGCCCGGATCCGGGCGGACATCAAGGCGTACAAGCGGGTCTGATCCTGCCGCTCCTCGTCTCCGCGGCCCTGACCTTGGCGGCCATCCTGGGCCTGGGTTTCCTGACCGGCCGCGGGGTCCGGGACGCCTCGGACTTCGACACCGGGGGGAACCGGGCCGGCCCGGTCCTCACGGCCGGCGCGATCGTCGGGACCTTGGTGGGAGGCTCGTCCACCGTCGGGACCGCCCAGCTCGCCTTCCTGCACGGGCTCTCCGCCTGGTGGTTCACCCTGGGCGCGGCCGCGGGATGCCTGTTCCTAGCGGCCCTCTGCGGACCCCTACGGTCCGCCCGGAGCGGGACCATTCAGGAAATCATCCGCAGGGAATACGGAGCCGTGGCGGAAGTGGTCACCTCCGTCCTGGCCTCCGCGGGATTCCTGATCAACATCGCCGCCCAGATCCTGGCCGCCGACGCACTCCTGGAGACCCTTTTCGGACTTCCTCCCGCCGCGACCGCGGCCCTCGGCGTCCTCCTGATGGCGGGGTACGGCGTCTTCGGGGGGATCCGGGGATCCGGGATCCTGGGCATCTTCAAGATGGCCCTGGTCTACCTGGCCGCGGCGGTCGCAGGCCTGCTCGCCCTCAGGCTCTCCGGCGGAATCGGGACTTTCCTGCGGGAACTACCGCGGGACGGGTATTTCAACCTGTTCACCCGGGGAATCGGGACGGACCTGGGGGCGGGGCTGTCCGTGGCCCTGGGGGTCCTCTCGACCCAGACCTACGTCCAGGCCGTCCTCGCGGCCCGGAGCCTTCGCGCCGCCCGCGGGGGTGCCCTCCTCTCCGCGGCTATCATTCCCCCTGTGGGAATCCTGGGCATCCTCGTGGGATACCATATGCGACTCCGGTTTCCGGACCTGCCGTCGGGGCAGGCCTTCCCGCGGTTCCTGGCGGAAAACCTTCCGCCCGCCTGGGCCGGGGTCTTCCTGGCCGCCCTGCTCATAGCCGTCCTGGGCACCGGTTCCGGGATGGCCCTGGGGTTCGGACGGATCGTGGTGAACGACATCTACCTTAGGATCCGTCCCGGGGCGGACGGGAAGCGAACGCTCCGGGTGAGCCGTACGGTGATCCTCGCGGCCCTGGCGGGATCGGCCCTCCTGATCCTGGGCGTGCCGGGGAGCACCATCCTGTCCTTCGGGTTTCTGTCCATGGAACTCCGGGCAGCCGTACTCCTGATCCCCATGCTGGCCGCCCTCTTCCTGCCCGGGCGGATGCGGGGCGGCTGGGCGATAGCTTCCAGCGCCGCGGGACTCGCGGCCGTGCTGGCCTCGAAGGCCGCGGGCCTTCCCTTCGATCCCCTCCTGCCGGGGATCGCGGCGGGGGCCGTGGTCGCGGGCGCGGGCCTGATCGCGGGTGGGCCTAGATCCGGAACGACGGGGACGGGGTAGGGGAGGCCGTCGGCCTCACTTCCCGCAGCAGTGCTTGTACTTTTTCCCGGACCCGCAGGGGCAGGGATCGTTGCGGCCTACTTTCGGTCCGGCGCGGACCACGGTTTCGGTCCGGACGTTCCCGGAGTCGTAGAGCCAGGTACCCGCCTTCTTGATGAAGTACGCGGTCTCCCGGTGCTCTTCGGCACGCCCGTCCGTCTCGAACTTCGCGGAGAACTCGACCATGCCCTCCGTGTCGCCCGCGCCTCCCTTCTCGACCCGGTGGATCTCGAGACCTTTCCACACGGCCTTGCGGCTCCAATCCTCTGTGGCCTTCCGGTTGGCGCCGTCCGCCCGGGCGTAGGTGCCCAGGATGTGGTCGATCTCTCCTTTGACGTAGGCGGTATAGCGGGAGCGCATCAACGCTTCCGCGGTCGGGGCCGGAACGGCGCCGGCTATGACGGGTCCGCAGCACGCGGAGTATTCGCGGCCCGAGCCGCAGGGGCAGGTTTCGGTCATGGTGGATCCTCCGGTGGGAGGTTGTATACCGGATCGGCCCGCCCGGGCAAGCGCATGCTAGGGCTTGAGGGCCGTACTTTGTCCTGGTTCGAGGACGAGCACCTCGGGGCCCCGGACGGCCCGGGCGTTCTTTCCGTCGAACAGCTCCGACTTGCTCGAGTGGATCGGGATGACGACCCGGGCCTTCACGGCGGCCGCGCATCTTGATGCCTCCTCGGGGCCCATGTTGTAGAACCCGTCGCAGGGCAGGAGGGCGTAGCCGATCCCGTACTTCGCGAAACCCTCCATCTCGGACAGCCAGTTCGTGTCGCTGGCGTGGTACACGACGATCCCGTCGAAGGAGACGAGGAAGCCGAGGGTCTCTCCCCGCCGGTGGTTCTTGTTGGAGGCGGGGAGTGCGCGGACGGTCACCGGGCCGGCCTGGAAGGAATCCCCTTCCGCCAGGAACCGCACCCCCTTCCCGGGGACGGCGCCCGGAGCCGATGCGATCGCCGCGCCGGGTTTCAACTTGACCAGGTCCACCCGGTTGTGGTCCCCGTGGCCGTGGGAAACCAGGACCAGGTCGGCCGGCTCGGAGTAGTCCCCCGGTGCGTATGGATCGATGTACAGGACGAATCCGGATACCGTCCGGATCTTGACGGTCGCCCGGCCGAAGTAGGTAAGCTCGGTCTGAACCGCACCTTGTGCCGCGGCGGCGGCCAGACAGCCGACGGAGAGAAAGGGCAGGGCCAGGAACTTCGTGCCGTTCATGGACGCCTCCTAAAGACCCTCGACCCTGCGGTCCGAGGGGTATTCGACCAGGTATGCCAGAGGCAGTTCCCGCTTTTCTCCGGGCTTCAGGGAGAAAGTCCAGGTGATGCGGGATTCGTCGTCCAGGGCGACTTCCCGGGGATTTTCCCGCGCCTGGGGCTGGAGAGCCTTGACGACCAGGTCCTTGTCCGAGGTCAGGGGAAATTGATCCGAAACCGAAAGGTCCACCGGCCGGGTCCGGTTGTTGGTGACGCGGATCTGGTGTTCGAATTGCTCGCTCACCCGCTTGTTGACCAACCCCTCGCCCTTCCGGAACCGTTTGAGGAATCGGTATTCCACCTTCACTCCCTCGTCGACGCCCAGGGAGACTTCCGTCTCCTGACCCGGCATGATCAGGCCGAAGGCGGAGCCGGACACGAAGGATCCGTCGAAGAAGATGTTTACTGCCCCGGGCAGGATCGGGAAGTCCGCCTCGTTCTTGAACCGGGCGGTGAGGTAGGCGAACTCCGCGAGCTTCGGGACGGCCTTGTGCAGGAAAGCCGCGGGGAACTCCCGCCGGGCCACCCCGACCCGGGTGTCCTTGTTGTCCCCGGATACGTTTCCGCCCCCGGCCACGGTGAATACGACGCTGGCCCCGGAATCCCGGACCTCCGCCTCGTCCCGCTCGAAGTCCAACTCCGCCGCATCTTCCTCCTCGTAGGGGGCGGACGGAGCGGCTCCCGAGGCGAAGTCGGCGACTTCCCGCAGGTCCGCCTTGGCCGATTCCTTGGCCATGACGGAGCGGAGGACCGCGTGACGGGGGCGATGGAATTCCAGGCGCCAGGGACGCAGTTCCGGAATCACCCCGGACACGTTGACCCGGGCGGTGGACAGCCGGAGCTCGACGCCGGACCAGTCCTCCCCGGTGGCCTGGGAGATGTAGGCGTCGTATTCCAGCTGGAGGGTGTCCGAGTCTCCGGAAGCCCTAAGATTGTACACCGGGCGCCAGGAAGGTCCCGAGAGCATGTAGGAAAGCCGAAGGACCAGGTCCCCGGCGGTTTTCTTCCGGATCCCGACCTTGACGACTTCCCGGGATCGACGGCCGGATGCTCCCAGGTCTTCCAGCCGCGCGTCCAGATTTTCTATCTTGTCGGAGATATCCCGCAGCTTCCGTTCCGCCGTAAGCCTGAGGGAATCGAGTTCAGAATGCTTGGAACGGTAGAAATCGGTAATCCCCGACCAGGTCCCGACGTCCAGGACGGTTTGCGGGCACGGAGTCCCGGGACCCGCCGAAGGTCCGCCCTGGGGTGTCCCGCCGGGAGGGGGAGTGGTCAGAAGGGAGGATATCCTGTCCAGGAAAGCCTTCTCGCCGTCCAGGCGCGACAGGTGCAGGTTGAGCTCTTCGGCTTCGTCGGACACCCGGCGACGTTCCGCCAGGAGGGGACGCCGCTTCCCGTCCACGTCCTCCTCGAAGTACTCCGTCTCGAAGACGCATTCCCCCAGTACGGCTTCCCCGGTGCCCTTGACCTGAAGGCTGTCCCGGTCCAGGTCCGAGGGGAGGCCCGGGAATACGAGGACATGATCCCCCGCGGCCAGACGGGCCTTGGCCTCCCGGGTGATCATGGCCCGGCCCTGGTACACGGTGACGGAAAGGACGACGGATTCGACTTCGGTGATGGTCATCTCGGCGCGCCTCGACGATTCAGGATGAACTCAAGTGTAACGCGCCCGAACCGGTGAAGCAAATGGAACGGCCGCCCCGGAGAGTTCCCGAAGGCGGCCGTACTTGGATTCTCGGCAAATCACCGGAACAGGGAATGTCCCTCCTTGTTCAGGGCCTGGAGCTCCTCCACGATCTTGAGTCCCTTGGGGGCGTCCCGTTCGCCCGCGGCCCCGACGCCTCGCAGGGCGGTATCCACGAATTTCCCCAGGATCCGGTCCCACTCGGCCTTGCTGCCCTTGGGGGGGGTGAACTGCAGGATCCGGTTCTGTCCTTCCGCGAACTTCCAGAATCCCTCGGCTGCGGCGTAGAAATCTCCCTTGTTCAGGGCCGCCCGGACCTGACCTAGGGTCTGCAGGTTGGTCCGCATCACCTGGACCACTACGTCCCGGTCGTAGGCGGACTGGGCCGCGGCGGGCAGGGCGAGGGTCAGGGCAAATGCAACCACGATCACCCCGGCGAGGGGCAGGGATCTCAACCGTTTCAAGACGACCTCCTTCGATACGTAAAGATTATAGAAAAAGTAATATAACCATGTTGGGAAGGCAAATGATTCATGCAGGGGCCGGTTTTCGTTGACAGATCCGGAAAAGGGGTGGATACTCATCTTAACTGGTTAACCACTTTTGTTAACCATACGGCAAAGAAGGGCGTGTGGAATGTCGGACGTTAATCCGGACAGCGAGAGGATCGTTCTTGAGCATCTCCGCGACCAGATCGTCTCCGGGAAGCTGAAGGCGAGTACGAAGCTGCCCTCCGAACGCGCCCTGTGTCAGACCCTGGGCGTAAGTCGCGGTTACGTCCGGAAAGCCCTGGCCAAGCTGGAACACTACGGGTTGATACGAACCCTTCCCCAGAGGGGCACGATCGTAGCGGGGCTGGGCAGCAAGGCCATCTCGGGCTTGATCGCCAGCATCGGCAGCCTGGACGAGGACTTCGGGCCGGTGGAGTTGTTCGAGATCCGGGCACTCCTGGAAACCTTCGCGGCCCGGAAGGCTGCGGAGCGGGCGGGGGCGGACGATATCACAGAAATCCTGAAGTGGCATTCAGAATTCCGGATCCGGGCGGATGCCGGACAACGGGGGCTGGAGGAGGATCATCTCTTCCACCTGGCCATCGCACGGGCCAGCGGCAACCCGGTATGCCTGGCCCTGACAAGCTACTTCACCCCCCAGATCATTTCGCTCAACGCGGATTACGCGGAGAGCGACCCGGACCGATTCCGACGAACCTTCGCGGAACACGACGCCATCGTCCGGGCGATCCTGGCCGGGGATCCCGACGTTTCCGCGGAGGCGATGCGGAGCCACATGGAGGAAGCCTGGAAGCGGAGGCTTCCCGAAAGATCGCCCCGCTGAACGTGGGGGCACGAGGCAAGGGTAGGCGGCCGGTACGTATAGATCGGCCATGTATCAAACGTCCCGAAGGAGGGAACAGTCATGAAAAAGGTATTCGCGCTGGCCGTCGTCCTGTCGATGATCGCGCTGGCCGTCGCCGCGGCTCCCAAGCCGGTCACCATCACCCATTGGTACTGGGCGGACAATCCCAAGTACTCCGCGGTCATGAAGGAAATGGCGGCGGACTTCAACGCGACCAACGGCAAGGGGATCACCGTGGTGGTCCAGGAATATCCCTGGGACGGCGGAGGATACAGCGAGACCCTCTTCCGGGCCGCGATGGGCGGGGGCGGGCCGGATACCTCCTCGGCCAAGCTGACCTCGACTCCTCTCTTCGTGTCGAACAACCTGTGGGAAAATCTGGACAAATACATCAACCGCTGGAAGGACAAGGACCAGATCGATCCCGCCCTCTGGAAGACCATGCGGGATGCCAGCCGGACCAAGAACGTGTTCCTGATGCCCTGGACCACCCAGGTCCTGTACGTGTACTACCGGCCCTCCATGTTCAAGGCCGCGGGGATCTCGGTGCCCAAGAACTACGCCGAGTTCCTGGACGCCTGCGCCAAGCTGACCAAGGACACCGACGGGGACGGCCGAACGGACGTATACGGTTTCGGGATGCGCGGCTTCCGGGGAGGACACGAGCCATGGGGGAGCTTCATCCAGGCCCGGGGCGGGACCTTCGCGGACTTTACCACCGCCAAGGCCGTGGCGGGGATGCAGGACTTCATCGACCTCTTCAAGAAGGGTTACGTACCGCCGACCGCGCCGATGGACGGGTTCAACGAGATCATCGCCAACTTCAAGTCCGGGAAGACCGCCATGACGGTTCACCACATCGGATCCTCCACGGGCATGATCGACACCTTCGGGGATGACGTGGACGCCTTCCCCTTCCCCGGCGCCGAGGGCAAGTGGACCTCCATGGGGGACACCGAGAACGTGATGTTCCGGTCCAGCAAGAACAAGGACGCGGCCTTCGAGTGGCTGGCCTACTTGGCCGCCGGCAAGGGGCAGATCACCTGGTGCGCCGCCACCGGCAACGTGCCCGTGAGCAAGGCCGTCCAGAAGCTGCCCCAGTTCCAGAGCAGCCGGTTCATGAAGGTCTCCATCGAGGGAGCCCCCTTCGCCGGCATCTACCCGGTCCTGGACACTACTACTGAATGGATCAGCACGATATGGCCCAACACGATCGCGGCGGCCCTCCAGGGCAAGATCTCCGCGGCGGAGGCCATGAAGCAGCTCCAGACCGGACTGTATAAGTAAAGGTTTTCAGAATCACCACGGAGGTCACGGGATGCACGGAGGTGTGAAAAAGGAAAGTTCATTCTTTCCTTCCTCCGTGACCTCCGTGCCCTCTGTGGTGAAATCCCGAAAGGTGATTATCCCCGCGACAGGGATGGAGAAGAATGGGACGTAAGAGAAACCCCTGGCCCTACCTGCTGGTGGCGCCGGCCCTGCTCACCGTGCTGACCGTCGTGTTCATCCCCGTGGTGAACGCGGTCTCCATGAGCTTCCAGAGCTACGACCTCCGGCGGCCCAGCCGCATAGGCTTCATCGGCCTCGGGAATTACGCCGAGGTTCTCTCGGACCCACTCTTCTGGCAGTCCGTCTGGAAGACCGTGGTCTGGGTCGGCGTGGGGGTGGGTTTCCAGTTCCTCTTCGGATTCATCCTGGCCCTCCTGCTCAACCGGCGCTTCTTCGGCCGGGGGATCGTGCGTTCGATCAGCCTGATCCCCTGGGTGACCCCGGGGGTGCTCATCGGCCTCATGTGGCGGTGGATCTACGACGGGAGCTACGGGGTCCTGAACGATATCCTGCTGAGGCTCGGGATCATCCGGGACTACGTGCCCTTCCTGGCCCGGGGGGATACGGCCTTTCCGGCCGTGATCCTGACCATCATCTGGCAAGGCATCCCCTTCTTCGCCCTGATGATCCTGGCGGGCTTGCAGGGGATCCCCGAGGAGCTCTACGACGCCGCGGACGTGGACGGGGCCAACGGTGTGCAGAAGCTGTTCCGCATCACCATCCCGTCCCTCCGGAACGTGATCTTCGTCACCACCCTGCTCAGGATCATCTGGGTGTCCAACTCCGTGGACGTGATTTTCAATCTGACCGAGGGCGGCCCCGCCTACGCGACCCAGACCCTGAGCGTCTACGTCTTCAACAAGGGGAATTCCCTGAACCTGGGGTACGCCGCGACCATGTCCATCCTGCTGGCCCTGATGCTGTCCTCGGTGGCGGTGGTGTACCTGCGCAGAATTTTCCGGAACCAGGAGGCCGCCCGATGAAACGATCCCCCGCCGGCGCGGCCAAGAACCTGGTTTCCTATCTTCTCCTGGCCGGGATGCTGGTCTTCCTGCTCTTCCCCTTCTACTGGACCTTCGTAACCTCGATCAAGCCGGAGAGCGAACTGTACGGAAAGACCGTCACCTACTGGCCCCGGAAAGCCACTTTCGAATCGTACACGAGGCTATTCAGCGACTACAATTTCATCCGCCCCATGACGAACAGCCTGATCGTCGCGGCCTCCACCACCCTGGTGTCCCTGACGGTCTCCCTGCTCGCCGCGTACTCCTTTTCCCGGTTCCAGTTCAAGGGGCGCAAGTTCCTCATGACCCTGTTCCTGACGAACAACATGTTTCCGACGGTCCTCCTCCTGATTCCCCTGTACGCCATCATGAGGAAGCTCGGCATCCTGTATACCCCTTTCGCCCTGATCCTGGCGTACACGACCTTCACGATCCCTTTTTCCATCTGGCTGCTCAACGGGTACCTTGCGGACCTTCCACCCTCCCTGGAGGAGGCGGCCATGGTGGACGGCGCCAACCGCGCCCAGGCCTTCGTGCGCATCGTGCTTCCGGTCCTGATGCCCTGCATCGTGGCGACCGGGGCCTACGTGTTCATGACATCTTGGAACGAGTATACCTTCGCGGTGATGTTCACCAACGAGGCCAACCGCACCATTCCCGTGTCCTTGAAAAACCTCATCGGACAGCTGGGGGTGGAGTGGGGAATGCTGACCGCGGGAGGCATCATCACCATCGTACCCGTCTGTTTCATGTTCTTCTTCGCGCAGAAACGGTTGATAGAAGGCCTGACCGCCGGAGCGGTCAAAGGCTGACGGAAAGGAGTTCCCGAACATGGCCCACGAACCTCAGGACGCGACGGCGCGTCGGATACGCCGCGACATTCTCAAAATGCTCTACCTCTGCCAGTCGGGCCACCCGGGAGGATCCCTCTCGTGCGTGGAAATCCTGGAGGGACTCTACTACCGGACGATGCGGGTCGATCCGTCCCGGCCGGGCTGGGAAGACCGGGACCGCCTGGTGCTGAGCAAGGGCCATGCCTGCCCCGCCCTGTACGCCGTCCTGGCCGACCTGGGCTTCTTCCCCAGGGAGGATCTCTGGAGGCTCCGCCAGGTGGACAGCCACCTCCAGGGGCATCCGGACATGACCAAGACCCCCGGGGTGGACGCCAACACGGGCTCCTTGGGCCAAGGACTATCCATCGCCGTGGGCCTGGCCCTGGCGGCCAAGCACAAGAAAAAAGACTACCGCGTGTTCGCGGTGGTCGGGGACGGGGAAGTCCAGGAGGGCATGATCTGGGAGGCGGCCATGGCCGCGGCCCATTACAAGCTGGACAACCTGATCGTGCTCCTGGACCACAACGGCTTGCAGATCGACGGACCCAACGACAAAGTCATGGGACTGGGCGACATAGTCGGTAAATTCTCCGCCTTCGGATTCGACTGCGAGGTGGTGGACGGCCACGATGCCCAGGCGGTCGCCGAGGCCGCTGGGCGACGCGCGGACGGAAAACCCCGGTTCATCCGCTGCCGCACCGTCAAGGGCCGGGGGGTCTTGTTCATGGAGGGCAACGCGGGCTGGCACGGCAAGCCCATGAACGCCCAGGAGTACGAAGCTGCGATGAAGGAACTCGGGGGTGCAGACCATGTCTGACGCGAAATCGCTGCGGGTGGCCTACGGGGAGGCCCTGGTGGAACTGGGGGCCCAGGACGACCGGGTCGTGGTCCTGGACGCCGACCTGGCCCACGCCACCATGACCAGCCTCTTCGAGGCCAAGTTTCCCGACCGGTTCTACAACTTCGGGCTTGCGGAAGCCAACATGATGTGCGCCGCCGCGGGCTTCGCCCACTCGGGACTCCTTCCCTTCGCCTCTACCTTCGCCCTGTTCGGAACCGGGAGGGCTTACGAGCAGATCCGCAACTCCATAGCCTACGTGAACGCCAACGTAAAGTTCGGCCTATCCCATTCGGGCCTCTCCGTGGGCGAGGACGGGGGGAGCCACCAGAGCATCGAGGACATCGCCCTCATGCGGGTGGTGCCGAACATGACCATCTTCGTACCCTGCGACCCGATCGAGACCCGGAAGGCCGTTTTCGCGGCGGCCAAGATCGAGGGCCCCGTGTACATCCGGGTGGCCCGCCCGGTGGTGGAGACGATCACGACGCCCCAGACGCCCTTCGTTCCGGGGAAAATCGTCCGGCTCCGGGACGGCACGGACGTCTGCATCCTGGCCACGGGGCTCATGGTCAAGGAGGCCCTCAAGGCCGCGGATCTCCTTGCCTCCGAGGGCATACGCGCCGCCGTGGCGGACGTCCACACCCTTAAGCCCTTCGACGCCGAGTTCGTGCTGGAGGCGGCCCGGACCTGCGGCCGGATCCTGACGGTGGAGGAACACTCCGTGATCGGAGGCCTCGGGTCCGCGTCCGCGGAAGTCCTGGCGGGGGCCTCTGCCGCAAAATTCCGGCGGATGGGGATCGGGGACAAATTCGGATTCTCGGGCAAACCCGCGGACCTCTTCGAGTCCTTCGGACTGACCGCAGGGGATATAGCCCGTGAATGCAAGGCCCTGCTGGACTAGGGCGGAGGACGGATCATGAACATAGAATCCCGCGGGCACGAGGGGGAAGGGCTGGCCCGGGTCTACGAAAACGACCGTTGGATGGTCGCGGTCAAGAACTGGAAGCCCGCGAACGACCTCGAAGGCATAGACTGCCTGGAGCGTCACAACGAGACGGACGAGCTCTTCGTCCTCCTGGCCGGCCGCTGTGTCCTGCTGTCCGGGACGGAGAAGCCCGGAGGCGGATTGGATATCCGGGCGCATTCCATGGAACCCGGAAAACTCTACACGATTCCCCGGGGCCTTTTGCACAACACGGTAACCCGCAGGGACACCAAGCTCCTATTAGTGGAGGCCCCGGACACGTCCATGGCGAACAGCGAGGTCGTGAGCCTGGACGCGGAGCAGAAGGCCTCCGTGCGGGCCCTCGCGCGCCCGGGGTTGTAGGACGGGCATGAGGATCAGCGAAGTCGTCGCGCCCCGTCGGTCCCGTGTTTCGGAGGCGACGGTCCCCGAGCCCGGGGCGAACGATATCCTCGTCCGGGTCCGGGCCTGCGGGGTCTGCGGATCCGAGTTTCCGACCTGGACGGAGGGAAGGGATCCCCCCGTCCGGCTGGGCCACGAGGTCGCCGGGGAGGTCGCCGCGGCGGGGACAGGGGTTTCCGGATTCGAGCCCGGGGACCGGATCACCGGGCTCTTCCGTCAAGGTTTCGCGGAGTACGCGGTCTGTCCGGCCGAGGCAGCCGCGCCCATTCCGGGTGGAATGGGCTACGAGGAGGCCAGTCTCGGCGAACCGGTCGCCTGCGCCGTGAGCGGGGCCCTGCGGACCGACGTGGGCCTGGGAAAGACCGTCGCGGTGATCGGCCTGGGCTTCATGGGACTGCTCACGCTGCAGCTGCTCCGCATGAAGGGGGCGTTCCGGATTTTGGCGATCGATGCGCGGCCCGAGACGGGGGCGGCCGCCCGTCGCCTCGGGGCGGACGAGTTCTTCCTGCCCGGGGAGGTACCGCCGGGGCTTCTGCTGACGGACAGCGCGGGGGCCGGCGGAGTGGACGTGGTCGCGGAGTGCTCCGGTAGCGGCGCAGCCCTGGAACTGGCCGTCCGGATGCTCAAGCGGCACTCGGTCCTTTCCGTGGTGGGGTACCATCAGGGCGGACCGAGATCGGTGGATTTCCAGATGCTGAACTGGAAGGCCGCGGACGTGATCAACGCCCACGAGAAGCGGACGGACTTCAAGATGGAATGTCTGCGGATCGGCCTGGACCTGGCGGCTGCGGGCCGGTTGGAGCTGGGATCCCTGATCACCCACCGGTATCCCCTGGAAGAGGCCGACCGCGCCTTCGCGGACTACGAGTCGAAGCCGGACGGCTATATCAAGGGTCTGGTACTGCCCTGAGGGGCGTCGGGAGGCGGCATGAGGCGTATTCGAGCCGGGATCGTCGGCGTCGGCAAGATCGGGCTGGTCCATCTGGAAGCCCTTCGACGATTGGGGTATGCCGAGGCGGCCGCCGTGGTCGTGCGGGACGAAGCCCGGGCGAAGGCGCTCTGCGAGTTCTACGGCATCCCGAAGTACTATCTCGACTACAGGGACCTGCTGGCCGATCCCGGAATCGAGGTCGTCCACGACTGCACCCCGAATCGTGAACACTTCCGGATCAATGGGGACGCTCTCCGGGCGGGCAAGCCCGTCCTTTCGGAAAAGCCCCTCACCGTGGATTCCCGGGAATCCGCGGAACTGGTCGAAGTGGCGGAAGCTACGGGCCTCCGCACGGGGGTCAATTTCGTGTATCGCCATTATGCGGTGGTCCAACATCTCCGGGGCATGATCGAGGAGGGCCGACTCGGGGTGGTCCGGGCGGTCCACGGCGAGTACCTCCAGGATTGGCTCCTCAAGGAGACGGATTTCGACTGGCGGGTCCGGTCCGAGATAGGCGGACCCTCCCGGGCATTGGCCGATATCGGATCCCACTGGCTCGACCTGGCGATCTTCCTCACCGGATGCCCGATCCGGGAAATCAGCGCGGACACGGCGACCTTCCTGCCGTTCCGGGTGGAACCGGACCCGTCCGGCAAGGGGGAAGGTCGAAGGGTGCCGGTGGATACGGAGGATTACGGGGCCGCCCTCCTGCGCTTCGAGGGCGGGGTCCGGGGAGTCTTCGCCGTATCCCAGGTCAGCCCGGGCCGGAAGATCGGCCTGTCCATCCAGGTGGACGGGAGTCTCGCATCCGCCCGCTGGTGCCAGGATTCTCCAGACCGGCTGTGGATCGGCCGGCGGGACGGGCCCAACGAGGACTTCGTCCTGCATCCTTCCTTGTTGAATCGGCGCGGAAAGTCCGTGCACTCGTATACGGGCGGTCCGGAGCGGTGGCCGGACGCCCAGAAGAACATGATCGACAGTTTCTATCGCACGATCCTGGACGGGGTGGAGCCCTTGTACGCGGATTTCAAAGCCGGCCACTCCGTTGTCCGCGTAGTGGAATCCGCGCTCGAGAGCGGCCGGACCGGATGCCGGGTCACGGTCGCCGGATAGGAATGCCGGATTCCGGCGGCATCAGGAGGCGCGGAGGGACCGAAGGGCGTCCTCGATGTCCTTAGGCATGAGGGGTTTGACCAGGAAGGCCGCGGGCTCGGTTCCGGCCGCCGCCGCGGCGGTATCCGAGTCGTCGTAGGCTGTTGTGAAGATCACCGGGGCGCCGCCGGTTTCCCGGATCTTCCGGGCGGCCTCGATCCCCGACATGCGGGTTTCCATGCAGATGTCCATGAACACCAAGTCCGGCCGCAGTTCGCGTTCTTTCTGGACACAGGAAACCCCCGAAGAGCAGATGGCCTGCACCTCGTGCCCGAGTTCCCGGAGCACCGCGGCCAGGCCCATGGCGATGAGACGCTCGTCCTCCGCGATGATGATCCTCATCGTCCCAAGGCCTCCCGAGAAAGGCGCACCTCAACCCGCAGCCCGGGTTGTCCGTTCGTCCAACGAACATCCCCGTAGAACTGCTCGCACAGGCTCCGGACAATGGACATGCCCAGGCTCTCACGGTCCGTACGCTCCGAATCCGTCGACAGTCCGGGGCCGTCGTCGGTGAGGGCAATATAGCAATTCGACTCATCGCTGTCGACCCGTATATCCATCCGTCCTGTAGTACTGCCCCGGAAAGCGTATTTGACGGAATTGGTGATCAGTTCGTTCAGGATAAGGCCGATGTGGATACCCGCGCTCAGGCTGACCCGAAGGGTCCCCATGGAAAAGGTCGGCACGATACCGCACCCGTGGCTCTCCAGGATGGATCGGGTCAGCCGGGGGATATACCGCTCCAGATCCACCGAGGAAAGGTCGTCGGCGGAATAGAGCTCCTCGTGGACCAGGGCCATGGAGGAGATGCGCCCCCGGGCCGTGAGCAGGGCCGGGGCGGCCGGTGATCCGGCGTTCTGCTGGCCCTGTAGGTACAGGAGGCTTTCGATGATCTGAAGGTTGTTCTTGACCCGGTGATGGATCTCCTGGAGCAGGACGTTCTTTTCCTCCAAGGCCGAGCGAAGCTGCTCGCGTTCCGCCAGGAGGTCCTCGGTCCGGCGACGCACCGTGTCCTCGAGCTTGAGGTACATGAAGGAGTTCCGCAGGACCAGGGCCAGGACCCCGGACAATCGATCCAGGCTGACGAGCAGGTTGCCCATGCTGTGGCGGTCCAGGATGTCCAGGAGTAGGAGGGCCCCTACCTGTCCTCCGCCGTACCGCAGGGGCACCAGGATGCTGGGGCCGAATCCCGCACCTCGGAGCGCATCGCGCACGGCGGCATCCCGAGGATCGCCGGCATCCTCTCCGGGATCGACGAATCGGGAAGCGGCGAACCCGTGCGCGGCTTCCAGGAGCGTGAGTATCTCCCGGGATTCCGCGGTCGTTCTCCTCCGGTCCGGGACCGCGGAGATGAGCTCGTGGGCATGGGAATCGCTGAACTCGGAGCATTGGAACACCAGCACCGTCTTGACCCCGACGATCTCCCGGATCCGGCCGGCGAGATGGGTGGAACAGGCCCCGGGATTGTCCGACCGGCTCAGGATCTCCTCCAGGAGGTCCGCGAGGAGGAAGGAAAGGGCATTGTTCTCGGATCCGGTCATGTCGCATCCCCCTCGCGAAGGGCCGGATCATCCCGTGTCCCGCCGGACAGCCGGGATTCGAGGTCCGACAGGGCCTTGCGCAGGGCGGATTCCAGGTTCCCGAGTCCCGCCGCCTCGATCCGGACGGGCATGCCGAAGAAGGCTTCTATCTCCGCGAGGATGGCATGCGGAACCGGCACGACCCCGGTGTCCACGTACGCCAGGGCCTTCATGGAATCGGTCATGAATCCCCGGGCTGTTTCGGAATCGCCGAGTCCAAGCTCCGCTTGGAAGACCTCGCGCCACCGGGCGGTCCATTCCGGCATGAAGAGGAACACTCCCTGCCTGCGGAGGTTCCTGTACCGTTCCCGGCCCAGGACGATCTCGCAGCAGTTGACCCCGGGGATGCGGATGAGGCCGGTCCCCTCGCTGATCTCCCGCATCCCGGGGGAGCAGTCCCCGAACACCAGGATCGCGGGGGCGCCGGGGGCGGAATCCAACAGGCCGTGCAGGCCGGACTCCAGGTCCAGCGGCCGCATATGTAGGATCGAATCGAGGATCACGATGTCCAGGCGCGCCAGCAAAGCGGGCGGGAGGGCCCCGAGTTCCTCCCGGAGTATCCCGCAGGAGAGGACCCGGACCCGGGCCCGCGGGATTCCGGGTAGGCTCACGAGCCGCGCCCCTGCAGGATGTCGCGGACGAGGGTAAGCCGGTCCGGGGGGGTCCAGGCGGGAAGCTCCGCCCCGCTGTTCGCGAAAATCCACCGCCGGTCACCCCTCTGTGCCTCCACCAGGGCCCTGAGGGCGCCGGAGAGAAAATCCCGGGAATAGGCGTCGAAGCAGGGGCCCAGGATGTTGCCCAGGAGGACCGCCTCCGGCCCCGCGAGTTCCCGGGCCCGGGAGAAGCTGTCCTGGGCCCCGATGGCGAATCCCGCAAGACCGGGCAGGCCGGTATAAAGGCCGATCCTGTCGGCGAACGCGGTTCCTCCGTGATGGAGAACTACGGGCAGGGGGCAATCCCGGAGCGCCGACTCCAGGACCGGCAGGGCCGACCTGCGGATGTTCCTCTCGTCCAGGATGCGGGGATTCGCGAACATCATCGGCATGACCAGGATGGATACCCCCGCGTTCCGGTAGGCTTCGGAAAGGGACCGGAAATGATCGAGCGCCTTCGAGAACAGCCTTTCCGCCACGTCGGACCGGAAGAGCAGGGTTTCGATCCATTCCTCGATCCCGACCAGGAGGGCGGGCAGGTCCGTGGGTGCGACGATGGGGGCCGCCACGATCCGTTCCGTCCCGAAGGCCTTCGAGCAGGCCACGGAAGAGTCGACCAGGAAATCCAGGTACCGATCGGAACCGGGCTTGGGATCCCGGCCCGTCAGGGCGTCCTCCGCGGTACGGAAGGGAGGCTGGCGTACGTTGGGCACCGAGTCCTTCTGGGGAGCCAGGGCCGCGCCGAAGGCTGCGGCCTCGAAGGCGAACACGAAGGGGGTGAACACGATGTCCGGGTCCAGCAGGTCGCAGACGGCCCCCTGACCCCGGGCATACAGGGCCGGGTCCCCGTAGTATTCCCCGACGGGGGTCGAGGTGAGGGAAGCCCCCAAGGTACAGCAGGCCAGTCCGTAGGGAGGCCGGTCGTAGGGCTCCCCGCGGAACAGGGCCGTCACCCGTTCCACGGGTTTCATGTCCGGGCTCCGTCCGGCATTCCGGCATCATCCCCGGCAGCGCTCTCGGTATCGCTGACGGGACCGCTGGCGGCGGCATTATCACAGAGTGTCCGGAACAGGGCGGGGGCGTCCATGGCGCTCGAGGCGGTGCCGTCCCCTCCGACCTCCTTCACGAGACCGGGGCGCATGTTGAACACCGCCCCTCCCACGGCCAGGGGAAGGACCCCGGACAGGTTCCGCCGGTCGAGTTCCTCCCGCAGGCCCCGGATGTTCAGGGCCGTGGACAGCATCATGGCGGAAACCCCGATGATCCGGGCTTTTTGTTCCAGGGCGGCATCCACGAAATCCGCGGGGGAGACGTCGTTTCCCAGGTCCACGATCTCCCAGCCGTCCAGGCGCAGGAAGGACGCGACCATCTTTCGGCCCAGGGCGTGGAAGTCGTCCTCGATGTTGCCGAGCACGGCCACTCCCCGTGGAGGCGCCGCGGTGCCCGGGTCCCCGTCTTCCAGCGCGGCCTTGAGCACGTTCTCCGCAACCTTTCAGGCGATATAGCTCTGGGCCAGGGAGATCGTGCCGTCGATCCACATTTTGCCCGTCCGCTGAAGTACGGGTTCCAGGTAATTTCGGATCACCGCGGGGTATCCGTCCCTCCGGGCGGCGTCCGCGAGGCGTTTCAAGGCGGCCTCCAGGCTGGCGTCCAGGATCTCGTTCAGCAAGCCTTCAAGGTCGTACTCAGGCATGTCCTCTCCAATAGGATGATGCTTCCGTTGATGTAAGTATGAAGGAGTTTCCCGAAATGTCAAAACCGCCCAGGTCCGGCCGCTTGTCTTTCCCCTCCACCGACATATACTTAGCGCAAGACTTAGATTACCCTGAGCGGTAACCTTCACCTTCGATCCCCCCGGAGAGGCAGGAGATGGTCCGGAATTCCCGAGCCCTTGAAGAGTTGATCGATCACCCCGATACGGCCGCCGGGCGGGCCCTGGACTCGCTCTTCGAACTCCGGCCGGACCTGAGGCTCCGCTACGACGAGAGGAGCCTCCGCCTGGCCCGGGAGGACATGGCCCACCATGTCCGAAGGTTGGCCCAGTCGGCCCTGTCCGGAGAAGTCGATTCCCTCAAGGACTACCTTTCCTGGCTCAAGGTCCTGTTCCGCGGCCTTCCGTTGCCCGACGAACTGATCGCGGAATCCCTCCGTTGCGCCGCCCGGGGGGCCGCCGGTTCGTTGAAGGATCCCGACGCCCGCGTGATCCTCGAACTCGGGGAGCTCGCCGCGGAATCCTACGCGGGTCTGGACGCGTATTCGAGCCGGTACGGAGGGCCGGGGCCCGCTCCGGGCACCCCCGTCCACGCCTACGTCCGGTCCCTGGTGGACGGGCGGCGGGACCTGGCCGGGAAGGTGGTCGAAACCGAACTCTCCCGGGGCCGTTCGGTCCGGGACCTCTACCTGGACCTCTTCCAGCCCGCCCAGCGGGAGATCGGCCGACTCTGGCATGTCCGCGAGGTTTCCGTCGCCCAGGAGCATTTCGCGACCGCCGCCACCCAGTACCTCATGTCCGAGCTGTATCCCCGCCTAATTTCCCAGTCCCGGCCGAACGGCCGGGTCCTGGTAGCGGCCTCCGCCCAGGGGGAGCTGCACGAGGTCGGCATCCGCATGGTGGCGGACTTCTTCCAGTCCGACGGCTGGGATTCCCGGTACTTCGGGGCGAACCTCCCCGCGGAGTCCCTGCTCGCCGAAGTGGATCGTCTGCGTCCCGACCTGATCGCCCTGTCCGCGACCCTCCCGGAGAACGTACGATGGATCTCCCGGGTCGTGGAGGCCCTGCGGGCCCGGGGACCCGGCCGTCCCGCCGTCCTGGTCGGGGGCCTTCCGTTCCTGGTCTCCGAAGGGCTCTGGCGTCGGATCGGTGCGGACGCCACCGGCTCGGATTGCCGGGAAGCCCTGGTAACCGGCAACCGGATCGCCGCCGAGCGGTCCGGCCCGGACGGGAAGGCCCGGACGTGACCCAGGAAGAATTGCTGGAAGAGTTTTCCCGGATGAACAACGAGCTCATCAACACCAAGCGGGAACTCCTGCGCCTGAACCGGGAGCTCGAGGAATCATCCCGGATCGACCCCCTCACGGGCCTAAGGAACCGACGGTCCTTCGACGAGCTGGCGGATCAGCACCACAAGGTCGCCGCCCGGGGGGGAGGCTCCTTCGCGGTTCTGTACTTCGACCTGGACGACTTCAAGAGCGTCAACGACCGGTTCGGCCACGCCGAGGGCGACGCGGCCCTGAAGGCCGCGGCGGGGATCCTGGCCTCCTGCTTCCGGGCCGGGGATATCCTGGCCAGGATCGGTGGGGACGAGTTCATCGCCCTGCAGGCGAACACGAAACCTGGTTCCGTGGATACCCTGACGGGGCGGATCCGGGCGGCCGCTCGGAACTGGAACGAAACGTCCGGCAAGCTCTGGAGCATACGGTTTTCCATAGGCGGCGCCGAGTTCGACACCGCGACCTGCGAGAGCCTGGCGGAGCTGATCGACCGGGCGGACGAGGCCATGTACCGGGATAAGCGGGGAAAGAGCCGAAAACCCGACGAACTTGACGGTGCGGACCGCCCCGGGTAGAGTGGTCCCGGGCGCGCACGCCGCAGCCAGGAGCCGAGCATGAAACGAGCTGTCCTCTTCCTCTCCGTCCTTATTCTCTCCCTTGCCGCCTTCGCCCAGCCCAAGGTGGCCGTGCTGGACGCGGTATTACAGAAGGGCATCGACAAGTCCGCCTCCGCGGCGATCTCGGAAAAGCTGACGGAGCGGCTCGTCCTGTCCGGCCGCTTCATCGTGCTGGACCGGTCGAACGTCGAGCAGGTCCTGCGGGAGAGGGAGTTCCAGCTCTCCGGCCTGGTCTCGGACTCCGAGATCTCCGAGGCCGGGAAATACCTGGGGGCGGATTTCGTGGTCGCGATCCGGGTCCAGCGCGTCGACCGTACCTACATGGTCACCGCCAAGATGATCGCCGTGGACACGGGGATCATTGCCCGTCAGGCCTCCGCGGAGGGGGAGGGCCGTGCCTCGATCCTGCTGGCCCTGGCGGAAGAGGCCGGGGACGGCCTCGCGGGCATCGCGCGCAAGCCCTCCGCGACCTCCGACCGGAAGGCGGCGCCCAGGCCCGCATCGTCCGCCCGGCCGGCCGACGCGGCCTCGATCGGCACCCGGCTCTACGCGGGGCTCGGCACGGGGGGGCAGCATTTGGAAGATAGCCTCGAGTCCGAGACCTACGATACCATCGGGTTCGACCTCTACGGCCTTGTCGGCCTTTGGAAGGGGCTCTGCGCGGTCGGCAGCCTGAGCTATCTGGACGGTTCCGCCCAGGGCGGTGGAACGGCCCTGTCCCTGGATGCGGGCCTGGGCTATGCCCGTCCCCTCGGGATTCTCCTTCCCTGGGTCGCCCTCAAGGCGGGCTACGTCTTCCTGGATTGGTCGCCCTACTCCTCGGTCCTCTCGGACCTGCAGTACAGCCTGGACCTCGGCGCGGACCTCCGGCTGGGCCGCCTGCTCCTGGGCGGCCGCCTGCAGGTCTCCCTGTCCGCGTTCGCGGATTCCGGGAGCTACGGGCTCACTGCCCTTCAGAACTCCTTCTGGTTCATGGCGGGCTGGAAGCTCTGACCTAGCAGGCTGTTGACAAAGGCGATGGCGCCTTTGTCAACAGCTTCCTCAATGTCGCAATTGCGTAGTAAAGCGCAAGCGTTTCGAGCAATTGCATAGCAGGGTGCTGACAAGCTTCGAGTTAGTCAGCACCCTGCTAGACCCGCTGCTCCCGGTCGAAGGGCTTGCCCAATTCAGCGGGGCCGACCATCCGCGCCTTGCGCACCAGGGCCAGCACCACGATGACCAGGGCGTAGGGGAGCATGACCGCGAACTCGTAGGGGAAGTCGATCCCCGCCACCTGGATGGATAGCTGGAGGGACTGGGCCAGGCTGAACAGGAGGGCGCCTCCCATGATCCCGACGGGATTCCATCGGCCGAAGTAGACCAGGGCCACGGCGATGAAGCCCCGGCCCGCGATCAGGTCGTCGGCGAACATCTTGGCCTGGGCCAGGCTGAGGTAGGCCCCCGCCAGCCCCGCCATGGCGCCGCCCAGGGCCAGGGCCTGGTACCGCACGCGGGCCACGGGGATTCCCAGGGAGTCCGCGGCCCGGGGGTAGGTTCCCACCGCCCGCACCTTCAGGCCCCAGGGGGTCTTGAACAGGATGTACCAGAACACCGGCACCAGCAGGAAGGCCAGGTAGACCAGGGGATTGTGGTTGAACAGGATGGGACCCAGGATCGGTATGCGGGAAAGCCCCGGTATGGGGAGGGAGGGGATTCCGGTGACCCCGGTCACGCCGCCCACGTATCTCCGGAACAGGGTGCCCGCGGTGCCCCAGCCGAGCATCTGCAGGCCGATGCCCGCGATCCCCTGGGGGGCCCGGAAGGTCACAACGACCAGGGCGAACAGGAGCCCCAGCAGGGCGCCCGCCGCTACGGCCAGGAGGATGCCGATCAGGTTGGCGGAAGGCGCCAGGGGGGTCTTGGCCAGGAAGTAGGGCGGCAGGAAGGCCAGGAAGGCCCCCATGGCCATGATGCCCTCGCAGCCCAGGTTGAAGACCCCGGAGCGCTGGTTGATCGTCTCGCCGAGGCCGGCCAGGAGGAGGGCCACGGAGAAGGGAACCCCCAGGATCAGGATGTTCAGGATGAAGGAGCCGGCGTTCATCGTTGATCCTCCGGTCGTACGTCGCGGGAACCGCCCCCGGCCAGCGCCGCGGGCTCGTCGGCCAGGCAGGGGTCCGGGGAATCCGAAGGATCCGGGCAGGCCTCCGGGGAACCCGGAATCGGATTCGGAGCCGGCCGGCCGCGGATCCGGGCGAGCCTGCGGGCCAGCCGGTCCTGGACGTAGGGATTGTTCATGAACTGCCGGGCGGAGACGATGGCCAGGATGATGGCCCCCTGCAGGACCAGGACCATATTGGCCGGGACGTCCGCCAGCCGCTGGGTCATGTCCGCCCCCAGGAGCAGGAGCCCGAAGAAGAGGGAGGCGGGCAGGATCCCCGCGGGGTGGAGCCCCCCGAACAGGGACACCACGATGCCCGTGAACCCGTAGCCCCCGGAAACCCCCTCGATGGCCCGTCGGTGGACCCCCAGGATCTCCACGGCTCCCGCGATGCCCGCGAAGGCTCCGGACAGGAGCATGGCCGCCACCACGTAGCGCTCCACCCGGATGCCCGCGTAGCGCGCGGCCTTGGCCTCGGCGCCGGCGGCCCGCATCCGGAAGCCCGCGGAGGTTCGCCACAGGAGTATGAACACCACCACGGCCAGGACCAGGGCGATATAGACTCCCGCGTGGAGCCGGGTTCCCGGGAGGAGCCGGTCTAGCCAGGCGGCCCGGGGGATCCGCACGCTCTGGGGGGTCCCGGAACCGGTCACCAGCTCCTCGGGATCCATCATGGGTCCCCGGAGCAGGAAGGTGTAGAACTGGGCGGCGATGTAGTTGAGCATGACCGTGGACAGGATCTCGTTCACCCCCAGCCGGGCCTTCAGGATGCCCGCCGCGGCTCCCCAGACGGCCCCGCCCGCGGCTCCGGCCAGGACGGCCAGGGGGATCAGGAGGGGCTTCGGAAGGTCCGGCAGGGCGATGGCGGCGGCGCTGGAGGCAAGGATGCCCATTAGCATCTGCCCCTCGGCCCCGATGTTCAGGGTTCCGCTCCGGAAGGCGATGGCGATCCCCAGGGCTATCAGGGTCAGGGGAACGGCCCGTACCGCGATCTCCGTGATACCGATAAGATCCTTCAGGGGTTCCGTGAGGATCACCCCGTAGGCCTTCACGACGTCCGCTCCGACGGCCGCGAAAACCAGGGCCCCGATGCCCATGGCGGCCAGGGTCGCCGCCAGGACAACGGCGGCGTTGTAGACCGCCTTCATCGTCTTATTCATCGAGCACTCCGGCCATCAAAAGCCCCAGGGACCGCTTGGTCGCGTCCCGTCCCGGAACCACCTTCAGGATCCTGCCCTTGTAGATGACCGCGATCCGGTCCGACAGGTTCATGATCTCGTCCAATTCCTCGGATACCAGGAGGATCCCCACCCCGGCGGCCCTCAGGGCCAGGAGCTGCTTGTGGATGAACTCCTCGGCGCCCATGTCCAGCCCCCGGGTGGGGTATACGGCGACGAGGGCCTTGGGCTTCCGAGCCAGTTCCCGGGCCAGGATCACCTTCTGGATGTTGCCCCCCGAAAGGGATCCCGCGGCCGTATCGACCGAGGGACAGCGGATGTCGAACCGTTCCCGCAAGTCCGCGGCGTTCCGGGCTATCGGACCCAGGCGCAGAAAGCCCCCCCGGCTCCAATCGACCGTCCCCACGTCCTTGAGCACGAGGTTCTCCCGGATCGAAAAGGAGGGGACGATTCCCTCGGTGTTCCGGTCCTCGGGAATGTAGCCCATCCCCGAGGCGATCACGGCGTCCGCCCCGCGGCCCCCGAGTTCGGCGCCGTCCAGGAGGACGGACCCGGACTCCGGCTTCCGAAGGCCGTTCAGGGTCTCCGCCAACTCCCGCTGGCCGTTGCCGGAGACTCCCGCCAGGCCGAGGATCTCCCCCGCGGCCACATCGAAGCTAAGCCCGTCCAGGGCCAGGTTGCCCCGGTCTCCCCGCACCCGGAGGTCCCGGACGGAAAGGAGTCCCCGGCCCTCGGCCGGTGCCGCGTCCGAGCACTCCACGCAGGGCAGGGCGACCTCGTGGCCCGTCATGAGGGCCGCCAGGTCCGCGGGGGAATGGTCCTCCGTGCGCCCCTCGAAGACGATGCGGCCCCTGCGAAGGATGGAGACCGTGTCGGACAGGGCCTTCACCTCGTGGAGCTTGTGGCTGATGAAGATGACCGAGAGTTCCCGAGACATCTTCTTGAGCAGCTCGATGAGTTCGTCCGTCTCCTGGGGGGTCAGGGCGGAGGTGGGCTCGTCCAGGATCAGGAAGCGGGCGCCCAGGCAGAGGGTCTTAACCAGCTCGACCCGCTGTTGTTCCCCTACGGAAAGCTGCCAGACGTAGGCGTCGGGATTCACCGGGAGCTCGTGGCGCTCCGAGACCTCCCGGATGCGCTTCCGGGCGGCTCCGAGATCCAGACGGAAGGGCCTGTGGGTGGATTTCATCCCAAGCGCGACGTTTTCCGTGACCGTCATGTTGGGCACCAGCATGAAGTGCTGGTGCACCATCCCGATCCCGTGGGCGAAGGCGTCGTTGGGGGACCGGAAGCGGACTTCCCGGCCGTTGAGGAGGATGCTCCCCTCGTCCGGCTGGTATAGCCCCATGAGGATGTTCATGAGGGTCGTCTTGCCCGCCCCGTTTTCCCCCACCAGGGCTCGCACGGAATGCTCGCCCACCGCCAGGTCGATGTGGTCGCAGGCCAGTATCCCCGGGAAACGTTTTGTGATGCCCCGAAGCTCGAGGCTGCGGATGGGTTCGAACTGCATGAAGACTCCCGACGCCGGAATCTGACCGGTCCGGGGAGCGGGTCCCCCGGGCCGGTCGTCGATCTACGGATTAATACTTCACAGCCTGCCAGTCGAGCTTGAGCGTCTGGGCGGTGATGTCGGTCTTGGCCTGTTCGGCCGCCTTGCGGATGGCCTCGGTCAGGACGGGGCCCACGGAGTCGTTGAACTTGTATACGAACCCGCCGTTCCGGAAGGTGAGGGGGATGTTCTCCCCGCCCAGAATCCCGGCCTGCCGCTTGTCCATCATGGCCTCCACGACCGCGGAGTAGTCGTAGCTGGCCGCGGCGATGACCTTGTAGCCCTCGGGCATGGTCAGCTGGAGGGTGTCCTGACCGAGCCACCAGATGGGCTTGTCCTTGTACTCGGCGACCGCGCGGAGGGCGCCGGTGGCCTGCTGGGCGGCGCCCGTGAGGACGTCGGCGTTGGCCTTGACGTGGGTATGGGCCAGCTCTCCGGCCTTGACGAAGTCCGCGAAGGAGCCGGTGTGGGCCACCTTGATCTCTGCCTTGGGATTAACGGCCTTGACGCCCAGCCAGAACCCGCGGTTGTACCGGGCGGAGTCCCCCGCGTCTACGGGGCCGACGACGCCGATGATCCCCGTCTTGGTCACCATGCCGGCGATGACCCCGTTGATGTACCCCGTCTCCTCGCTCATGGGCATGTAGGTGAAGACGTTCTTGGGGCCGATGTCCGCGTTCGTGCCGAAGGCGAAGG
Organism: Spirochaetota bacterium; assembly: GCA_022703505.1. GTDB lineage: Bacteria > Spirochaetota > Spirochaetia > Treponematales > UBA12059 > JAAYUR01. Next base: position 325,235 of record JAKLDN010000003.1, read on the forward strand.
TGGTCTTCGGGAACTCCTCGGACAGCTCGAGGATGAGGTTCTTGAACTGGGCGCCGTGGGCGATGATGATGTCGAAACCTTGGGAGGCGTACTGCCGGGCCGCGGAGCCCGCGTCCACGGGCTTCATCTTCTCGCTGTAGCTGTACTCCACCAGGGCGGCGCCGTACTTCTTCTGCACCGCGGCGATGGCGTCGTGCATGGCCTGTCCCCAGCCCTTGTCGTCCACGGTGGACTCGATGATCAAGGCGATTTTAGCCTTGGGCTTTTCGGGTGCCGCCTCAGGCTTGCGCGAACAGCCTGCCGCTGCCAGCAAGGCCAAGGCGACGAGCAGGGCCACGAGTTTCTTCATGAAAGCCTCCTAAACACGATTCGACAGATTGCGTCCGCGGGCCCGGCACCGGGCTCCGCGGATTTCGGGAAAGAATACCATGGGCCGATCGGGCCGTAAACAAGAATCGAATCGCAAGATGTTCCGATACCGGGTCTTTTCGGATATAGTGTCCGGGCTTGATAATCGAATTCAGCGGAGGCCCTGCGAATGAAGGTTTCCAAGGTATACTGGACGGATCTGCGCACCACCCCCGACACTCCCATGCCCGTCAAACTCGACCGGCTCCTGCGGGCCGCGGGACTCGCGGACCTGGAGCTCCGGAAGAAACTGGTAGCCCTCAAGATCCACTTCGGCGAACCCGGCAATCTTTCCTATATCCGTCCCCCCTACGTCGCCCCCGTGGCCCGGCTCGTCCGGGAACTGGGGGGCCGGCCCTTCCTGACGGACTCGAATACCCTCTACTCCGGACGCAGGCACGACGCCTACGACCATATCCGCGCGGCCCTGGAGAACGGATTCTCCCGGGACGCCACGGGCTGCGACATCCTGATCGCGGACGGCCTGCGAGGGAACGATTTCGTCCTTCTGCCCGTCGAGGGAGGGAAGCACTGCTCCGCGGCGATGATCGGGAGCGCCGTGGCCGAGGCGGACGCGGTCATTTCCCTGAACCATTTCAAGGGGCACGAGCTGACCGGGTTCGGCGGGGCGGTCAAGAACCTGGGTATGGGCTGCGCCAGCCGGGCCGGAAAACTGTTCCTCCACGAGGTCTCCCACCCCTCGATCATTCAGGCGGACTGCACGGGCTGCGGAAGCTGCGTCGAGAACTGCGCGGCGGGCGCGGTGACCCTGAATCCGGAAGGCAAGGCCGTCATCGACCACAAGCTGTGCACGGGGTGCTGCCAGTGCGTGGCGGTATGCGGCTTCGGGGCGGCCCGGGCTTCGGAAGGGTCCGCCAGCGCCGTCTGCGGCCGGCGGATCGCCGAATACACGGCCGCCGTGGTCCGGGGCAAGCCCTGCTTCCACGTGAACTTCGTGATGAACGTCTCGCCCAACTGCGACTGCTGGGGCCACAACGACGCGCCGATCGTGGCCGATATCGGGATCTTCGCGTCCCCGGATCCCGTAGCCCTGGACCAGGCCTGCGTGGACGCCGTGAACGCCGCACCGGCGATCGGCGGCACCGTCCTCATGGACAAGGACTACGGCGGATCCGGGGAGAAGTTCGGCCACATCCACCCCGACACGGACTGGAGCGCCACCCTGGACCACTGTGAGCTTCTGGATCTGGGCAGCCGCGCTTACGACCTCGTGAAGGTCTAGGCCCGGCGGACCGGACGGTTCCCTCCGTGGCCAACCGATTCGCCCGGCGCATCCGGAACGGGACCATCCGGACTCCCGGGGAATTGAAGTCGGAGTTCAAATCCCTCGCCAAGGCCCTGCATCCCGATCTCGCGGGGCACGGGGCCGGCGAGGAATTCATTCGGGTCCGGTCGGAGTACGAGGCCGCGCTCCGGGATTTCGAACTCCACCGGTTCCGGACCCGCCCGCGACGGTCCGAGGGTCAGCCGGCCGCCTCGGAGGCGGGTACGGATACGGACGCACGCCCGCGGGTCTTCGCCGCCCTGGGGATCCTCCGCGGACGGGGCTTCCCCAAGGTACCCCGTCACGAGAAGGAGAGGTTCCGCTACGAGTACGCCCGGTACCGCTTCGAGACGGCCCTGGGGGAACTCGGGGCGGATGCGGGGACGGACCTGGCGGCCGTGGAACGGGCCCTGCTCGACCTTCGCGCCCGGGAACCTTCCTCCTTCGAGGCCGTCCTCGCGCACCTGGACGGATTGACGGAGTATGCCGCCCGCGGCCTTCCGGCCATGCGCACGTCCCTGGCCCTGGAGTCCCACTCACTGGGGGCGGATCCCGGAATCCCGGAAACGGTCAAACGGTTCCTGGGGGCGCTCGCGGATACGCTGGGGCTTGTGCAGGCCCTCCCGGATACCTGATCCGCGGTCCTCCGGACAGGGGTTTCCCTACTTGGCGCTGATCCAGCCGCTCCGGCGGGCATCGCCGCCGGAATCGTCCTCGAAGCCTCTCCCGGAGCCTGGGCCGATCTGCGGACCGGGCGGGGGCTCGACGGATCGGCGGCGGGCCGCGGCGGCCAGGGATACCAGGCGGGCCAGGGCGCTGGAGACGGCCAGCCCCGCCGCGATGGCCCCCGCCGCCTGGAGGGTGGAGAACCCGATCGCCAGGCTCCCCGGGAAGTCCCCGCGGACGGACTGCAGCATGGTGTTGTACATCCCGCTCCCGGGTACCAGGGGCAGGATGGAGCAGACCATGTAGAGGAAGGCCGGCTTCTTGAAGACCAGGGCTCCCAGTTCGGAGAGAAAACCGATGGCCGCCGCGGCGGCGAAGTAGCCGATGGCAGGATCCCCCGCCGCCCGTACCGCGGAGAAGATCCACCATCCCAGGGAGGCTCCAACCACGGCCAGGGGCAGGTCCCGGGGCCGGAGGTGGAAGAGGACGGCGAATCCCGCGGTGGCCAGGGCGGCCCACAGGAGCTCCAGGGGGTTCACAGGGCCCCCAGTCCGGCCAGCCGCCACAGCCCGAAAGCCGCCCCGGCCCCGATGGAAATTCCCGCCGCGGAGATGAACGCGTCCGCGCCCCGGGCGACGCCGGCCACCAGGTCCCCCGCGATCGTATCCCGGATGGCGCTCGTGATGGCCACCCCGGGAACCAGGAGCATGATGGAGCCGATGATCGCCGTGTCCGGGCCGGAGGCCCACCCGGCCAGTCCGGCCGCGAGGCAGGCCAAGGCGGCCAGGGCTCCCCCCGTTATGTTCGTGAAAAAATCCGAAATGCCGTGGCGGGAGAGTATGCGGGTAAGCCGGGAGAGCAGGGCTCCCACGGGCGCCGCGACCAGGGCGTCGTTCCAGGCCCCCCCGTACAGGAGGGTGAAGAATCCGGCGGCGGCCGCGGCCCCGGCCAGGGTGACGGCGGCCGGATAGCCGGACAGGCGCTCTAGGGCGTCCAAGCCTGCGGCGGCCTGGTGGAATTCCGCCCTGCCCGCGTAGAGGTCCCGGGTCAGGGCGTGTATGCCGGCGATCCGTTCCAGGTTCATGCTGCGCCCCTTGATCCTGCGCACGATCGAGCGGGACCGGCCGTCGGGGCCGAAGAAGGAGAGCAGGACCCCCGTGGGCGTCGCGTAGCATTCCGCCTCGACTCCCCCCAGGGCGGAACAGAAGGCCTGGGCGGTTTCCTCGGCCCGGTACGTCTCCGCGCCGCTGGCCAGAACCAGGCGCGCGGCGTCGGAGGCCAGGAGCAGCACGTCCTCCGGATTCGGTTCGGGCATCTCAGGGAATCCGCGGTTTCCCGTCGAACCCGAAGGAGATGAGCTCCGACACGGACTTGTCGTCCTTGGTCCGGGATTTCACCATGCCGTTGACCGGCACGGAGGGGTGGAACCAGGATTCGGTCTCGATCGTCTTGCCCAGGATCTTGGTCTTGGCGGTCACGACCGTGGTACCCGCGAAGGTGCCCGCGGGAACCTGGACCGAGCCCCCGTCGACGTATTCGGAGAGGTTCACGATCATTTTCTCGTAGGAGGACTTCATCAGGGTCTTCATGACGATGAGGGATTGGCCCTCGGTCTTCGTGACGGAACCGTCCTTTTCCAGGGTCTTGATCCAGACCAGTTCGATCTGGGAGGCGTCCCCGGTCTTCATCGCGGTGTCGTAGTTGCCCAGCAGCATCTGCATGACGCTTTCCTTGCCGGCCTTGTCGACGCTCGAGTTCTCGATGACCCAGCCGTTGCCGACCTTGGCCACGACTAGGGTCGTGGTGACGGAATCGCGCTTGCCGTTCGAGAGCTGGCCGACGACCACGTACTGGCCGGGAGCCCAGGACTTGGGAACGCCGAACTTACCCGCGGCGGGATAGGATTTGGATGAAACGGTCCAGAGCGGATCGAGAGCCTTGGACTGGGAGAAGGCGGCCTGGGCGGCCAGCAGGAGCACGAGCACGACGACCGGAAATTTCTTCATGATTGCCTCCGCCAGTGACTCTATCACGCCCGCCGTCCATTTTCGAGCGCCCTTGCACGGCGGGAGTCAACGGGGCCCCGAGTCCGGATTATCCGAGAGTTTTTCCCGACGGCCTGGAAATTCTGCGCAAAGTAACAATACTATCTTCAGGACCGGTGTTCGCGGCAGCCGGGGCGCTCCGGACAGGGAGTCGTCCAGGATGCCTCGGACTAGATCCTTAGAACATCCATACCATGGGGTTCCGCATGAAAAAGCACGGCCTGATGTTTCGCCTGAACGTGTTCCTGCCCAGCCTTGCCCTGGCGGCCGCGGTGATCGGTGTCTATACCGTGTTCCGGCTGCCCGACGTGCCGATCGCCCGGATACTGGAAGTCTGCGGCGCCGCGGGCCTGGCCTTCATCCTGGCGACGTTCTTCCTGGTCGGGGGCGGCGGGAAGCACTTCGCGGCGGACTTCGCCGCCTTGCAGAAGGACGAGCCGGCCTACGAAACGGCGCTGGAACGTCTAGGCGGGACTCCGCTTTTGAGCATGATCAAGTACCTTCTCCTGAGCCTGGCCTTTCTGGCCGGGCTGGGGGCGTTCGCGGGAAGGACCTTCCTGCGGGACGGAACCGGCGGTCTGGTGACCATGTTCCTCATGGCCCTGGCGATGTTCAGTACCTCCTTCCTGTACGTCTTCGCGGACCGCCTGGTTTCCGTCACCCTGCTCTCGTATTCCCTGACCTCCTTTCCCCGGGATCTTCGGGAGGCCCGGCAGCAGAGGAAGATCCTGATCATTCCGGCCTTCATGGCCGTGATGACCCTCCTGTTCGCCTTCTCCACGTCCCTGATGGTAACCGGACACTCCTCGGAATTGACCTCGCTTTCCGCGACGTGGATCCTGATGATCCTGTCCGGGGCGTACCTCGTCGTCGTGGTCCTGCTCGTTCTGGTCTGGAATTCCGGGACGGCCCTGCTGTACAAGTCGGTGATCTCCGAGATGGACGCCCTGTCCTCCGCGGAAAAGGACCTGACCCGAAGAATTTCCATCGCCTCGGTGGACGAGCTGGGCACGATTTCCGGAATGGTCAATTCCTTCTGCTCCACCCTGTCCGAAAGCGTCTCGGGACTGAAGGCCGCCCAGGCGAGGCTCAACGAACTGGGCGAGGGCATCGGGGTGAACGCGGCCGAAACCGCCCAGGGCGTGGAGCGGATCGCTTCCCACGTGGAAAAGGTCCGGGAGAAGACCCACGCCCAGTCCGCCAGCGTCGGGGAATCCTCCGGTGCGGTGCACGAGATCGCCAAGAACATCGAATCCCTGGACCAGATGATAACGGACCAGTCCGCCAGCGTGACCGAAGCGTCCGCCTCGATCGAGGAGATGGTCGGCAACATATCCTCCATCTCCGAGTCGATCGAGAAGATGGCCGGGGAATTCGGGGACCTCCTGTCGGCGGCGGACGACGGCCGGAAGAAGCAGGACCAGGCCCGGGACAAGATCCGGCAGATCGCGGAGCGCTCGGAGGCCCTCCTGGAGGCCAACAAGGTGATCGCGGTGATCGCCTCCCAGACGAACCTCCTGGCCATGAACGCGGCGATCGAGGCCGCCCACGCCGGCGAGGCGGGACGGGGCTTTTCCGTGGTGGCCGACGAGATCCGCAGGCTTGCGGAGACTTCCTCCAAGCAGTCCGGCGCCATCAAGGCGGAGCTCGGACGGGTGCAGGAGGCCATCCGCGAGGTCGTGGACGCGTCCTCCGCCTCGGGAGAGTCCTTCTCCCGGGTGGCCGAGAGGATCGGCAGCACCGACGCCCTGGTCCGGGAAATCAACTCCGCCATGGAGGAGCAGAAGGAGGGCACCCGTCAGATCCTGGAAGCCCTGCAGTCCATGAACCAGATCACCTCCCAGGTCCAGGTCGGTTCCAAGGAGATGAACGAGGGCAACAACACGGTCTTGGCGGAGGTTTCCTACCTGCAGTCCGCGACCCTGGAGATCAAGGAGAGCATCGAGGAGATGGCCTCGGGCGCGGAGGCTCTGGCCTCGGGGGCCCGGAAGGTGTCGGACATCGCCCGGGGCGCCCGGGACACCATCCAAGGAATGGACGAGGAACTCGAGCGCTTCCGGACTTGAAGAAGCCGCGGCGAAGTCCGCCGCGGCGGAAAAACAGGGCCCGGTGGCCGGTCGGCTCAGCCCTGCCGGTTTCTCCGCCGGACTCCTCCGGATCCCCTTCCTCCTCCGCCGAAGACGATGGACAGGCCGATGACGTACCCGAAGTTGTACCAGCCCCCGGAGTTGCGGCTTTCATAGACGTTCACGTCCTTGTTGAACAGGGAGATCACGAAGGTCACGGGGGTTATGGCGCCGTGCCAGAGCCCCTTCCAGAATCCGGCGATCTTGCCGGCCTCGTCCTGGGTCCCCCGAAGGGTGTTGGGTCCGGGGGCACAGGATACGAGCAACAAGACCGCGATGGACAGAACGACGGCGATACGTCTGAGCGCTTTCATGAGCCTCTCCTTGGGACGGCCGGTGTTTCCGGCCGGGATGTTCCGCGGATCCTCGTCGATGGAGCGATCCGTGTCGGCCGAGGGCCCGAGCCCCGTTCCGGCCGCGCTTGGACCAGTATATCACCCGGGCACCCGGCGCGCCATTCGCCCGCCGGTATACTCCGGCCCGTTCAGTGTCCCGCGGCCCGGAATTTTCCGGTCTTCTCCTCGCTCGAGCCGATTCCCTGGCCGCTCCACAACTTCATGTAGGTGGCCGCGGTGGGGGCGCCCGATTCCAGGAGTGCCCTGTGCGCGGCCGCCGCGGCTTCCAGCAGGCGGTCCAGGGGGCCCTCGAGGACCGTCTCGAAGGGACCGACGGTATACGATAGGCCGGTCGCCTCGATGCTCGCTATGGCCCGGTCCACGGCGGCCCAGGTTCGCTCCCGGTCCGGGAATCCGAGGGGCAGGCACTGGATGGCCAGGGCGGAACGGATCGTGCTGGTTTCCATGAACATCCTCCATGTCGAACTATGTCTCGGCCGCCCAAAATGCCGGGTCGGCAATCTAGACGACCGGATTCCCTTCGGGATCATCCCAGGTCGAAGGTGTAGAGCCCCAGGGAAAGGATCAAGGCCGTGGTCAAGGCGGCAGCCAGGAATCCCGCCGCGCAGTATAGGGTGTCCCCCCGTGTCCAGGGGCTGTCCTTCAGGAAGGTCCGCGGTCCGGGCTTGTCCGCGCCCCGGGCGGCCATGGACAGGGCCACCCGCTCCCCGTGCCGCACAGCCCCGGCCAGGAGGGCCGTGGCCGTATGCGTCCGGTCGCGGAAACGGCGCCTGCGGGTCCCGTACCGGAGGGCCTGGGCCTTTTCGATGATCCCGAGGTCCCGGCGGAGGAGGGGTATGGTGTTCCACCCGGCGAACAGGGCGAACCCGACCCGGGGTGCAAGTCCGAGCTGCACCATGAGGGCCCGGACCAGGTCGTAGGGGTCGACGGCGAAGATGAATCCCATCGACAGGGAGATGAGGCTCACGCTCCGCAGGAACACGGCGGCGCCCCGGGCCGGGCCGTTCACCCCCTCCGCGGGGGCCAGGACGTTCAGGACGAAGAGCCCGACGGAGGCCAGGGAGAGGACGGATAGGGTCTTGAAATAGTCCGGGTACCTCACGCCCCCTAGGATCCGGAGGTTGATCAACCCCAGTACCAGGAAGGCGAGGGGGGTCGCGTAGCCGGTGGACAGGAGCACCGGCGCCAGAAGGCAGACCGTCACGAAGAGGGCGGCCAGGGGATTACGCGGATTTGAGAGCGCCCGCACGGGGAACCTCCTCCCGAAGTATCCGGCCGTCCTTCATGCGGAAGACCGTATCCGCCACCGCCCCCACGAAACCCTCGTCGTGGGAAACCAGGAGCACCCCGGCCCCCGAATCCGCCAGGGCTCCCAGGTCACGGACCAGGGACTCCCGGGCAGCCTCATCCAGCCCGTAGGTGGGCTCGTCCAGGAGGTACAGGGGACGCCGTTCCGCCAGGGCGACGCAGAGGTTCAGCCTGCGTTTCTCGCCCTCGCTCAGACGATAGGGGTTGGAGTCCAGCCGGTTCCGCAGGCCGTACCGGTCCGCGGATTCCAGGGCCTCCGGGCCGGACAGGCCCAGCTCCCCCCGGACCGTCTCGGCCACGAACATGTGCTCGGGGTTCTGGGGGATATAGAGGAGCGATGCGTGGAAGTCCCGGGGCTTCAGAGCGAGCGCGTCCCGGCCCGCGAGCCGGATGGAGCCCGGGCCGGCGGGCAGGATGCGGGCGATCCGGGCGAGCACGGTGGTCTTGCCGCATCCGCTGGGACCCGTCAGGGCGGCTACGCGTCCGGGTCGGACGTCAAGGTCGACTCTCCGGAAGACCGGGGGGAACCCCTCGAATCCGTGGGACAGGCCCCGGACCTCCAGGGCCGGCGGCTCGGTCTCGGACGGGAGGCTCCCCTTCCCGGTCCGGGAACCGGCCGGGGGAGGGGGGGTCCGGAAATCGGAGGGGACCAGGCCTCCCTCCGGGGTGACTTCCCAGGCCCGGGCGCAGACGGCCGCCGCGGCCTCGATCTTGTGCTCCACGACCACCACCGCGGTCCGGGCGGGCAGGTCCTCCAGAGCCCGGAAAAAGGCGGCGGCGGAGGCTTCGTCCAGGTAGGCCGTAGGTTCGTCCAGGAAGAGGATGTCCGGTTCCCGGGCCAGGGCCGCTGCCAGGGAGACGCGCTGGCACTCGCCTCCGGAAAGGGTCAGGGGATGGCGTGCCGCGAGGCGGCCGATGCCCAGACGGTCCAGGACCTCCGCCGTCCGCCTGCGGATGAGGCGGGCATCCACCCCGTCGTTTTCCAGGGAGAAGGCGATCTCCTCCTCCACCGTGGGAGTGATGACCTGGGCTTCCGGATTCTGGAGCACCACCCCCATCGAGGCGTAGAGGTGCTCTACGATGCCGTCGAGGGTCCCGGGGACGTATTCCGGGGCCAGGCCCGCCATCACCTGCAGGAGGGTCGATTTCCCGGAGCCCGAGGGGCCCCGGATCAGGATCCGGTCCCCCTCGCGGACGGTAAGGTCGATGTCCTTGAGGACGGGGGCCCGCGCTCCCCGATGCCGGAAGCCCGCGGACCGCAGGCGAATCAGGTCAGGCAAGGGGGCTGTCGTCCCCGGACAGGAGGTTCGCGGCCACCCCGGTCCGGATGATGGCCCGGCCGGCCCGGTAGGCGCCGAACCCGGCCCAGAACGCCCCGCCCGCCAGGATGCTCGCGATCTGGACGGGCCATACCCAGGGCTGGAGGGTCCAGTACTGGCTGTAGAAGAAGTCGAGGCCGTAGGAGAGGATCCCCGCGGCCATCCCCGCCGCGATCATCACCCGCAGATCCCAGCGGCGGTATCCGGTGGCCGCGAACACGAGCTCGCAGCCGAGGCCCTGGACGAGACCCCAGATCGCCGCCGTGAGGCCCCACTGGGTGATGAATCCCTCCAGGACCGCGGCGATCAGCTCCCCGAAGAGGGCGGCCCCGGGCTTTCGGATGAGGAAGGGCACGAGGGTGCCTCCCGTGAACCACATCCCCGCCAGGAGGTAGCTCAAACCCAGGGACGAAAGGGGGGCGGCCAGGGCGGAGACGAAGGTCCAGCCCCAGAAGAGCACCCCGATCGCCACGGACAGGACCACCAGGACCACGATCTCGTTCAGTTTCCAGGATTTCTTGACAGCCATGAAGCTCTCCTTGCCGGTGCATCCGGACATGAGGTAGGAATGGCTGTGGGGGAGATGAATCGGTTCCCTTCGCCGGTATTATCCGGATCAGGTTCAACGGGTATGATCTCAGGCTCCCAACGGGAACCACCCCACGATGCTATAATAGTACCGACGCCGGCGGATAAGGTCAATCCGCGGGGAGGGAGTCGTAGTTGTCCGTTGGCTTCGTTTTTTCGGGAACCCGGGTCCGACGGACCTTATGCGTGTCGGCCGCCGCGCTGAACCTGGCGGGATTGGCCGCGGGTTTCCTGTACACCCTGGTTCCCGCCGTCGAGGCGGCCGGCCACTTCTTCGGCTGGATCCTTCCGGGCGCCGCGGCTATGGCCTGCGCCGTCTGCTCGATGCCCCGGGCTCCTCGCCGCCCCTCGGCCGTCTACCTGGCCTGGACGGGCCTGGGGTTCGCGATCCTTCCCTTCCTCCTCATAGCCCGGGCAAGTTTCCTGACCCCATTCGTCTTCGACGCGGCATCCCGGCTCGTCGTCCTGGGAAGCCTCGGGTCGGGCTTCGTGGCGGCCGTTTCGCGGCCGGCCTCCGGGAGGCCGGACTTCGCGGGGAAGGACAGGAGGGCGAGGCCCGCGGCGGCCGCGGCCGGATTCTTCGTGGGAATCGCCGCCTTCGCGATTGCCGCCCGGTTCCTGACGGGACCGCACCCCCGTACGGCCGGAGTTCTGATTCCGCAATGCCTGCCGTATTGGTCCCTGAGCTTCCTGGCCGTCGGGGCCGCGACCGCACGGTCCGGCGGAGGCGAAAGCTCCACACGACGAGGGGCCGGGCTCCTGGCCCTGCCCGCGGTCGCGGCCGCGATCCTGGGGGGGATGCCGGTTTACCAGACTCCCGGAGTACTCCGGACCGCGGAGCGGGACTATTCCCGAGCCTTCGAGCCGGAGTCCGCGACGCCGGGTCGGGGAGGCTCCGGTACGGCCTTTTTCCCGGGCCGGATGTTCCTGGGAACCCCGGCCGGCCGGATCCGCCCGATCCTGGACGTGCCCTACCTTGCCGAGACGGTCCCGGACGGAAGGATCTTCACCTTCCGGTACGACGCCTGGCCGCCGAATCATAAGGGGCCGAGGCCGGTCCTTATCCGGATACACGGAGGTGCCTGGGTCAGCGGGGACAAGGGCTACGGCAACATAAACAACGTGAACCGGCATTTCGCGTCCCGGGGCTACCTTGTGTTCGATCTTCAGTACGGTCTCGCGGAAACGGGAACCTTCCGCCCCCGGAGCCCCACCCCGGAGGGTATGCTCGGCCCCTACGGAATCGAGGATATGCTGAGGCACATCGGTCGATTCACGACGTACCTGGCGGACCGGGCCGAGGAGCTGGGCGCGGACACCTCCCGGGTCTTCGTGAGCGGAGCCTCCGCGGGAGGCCACCTCGCCCTGGCCGTCGCCCTGGCCGGCGCGACCGGGTATGCCCGGGAGCATCCCGGCAGCGGTCCGGACCCCCGGATCACGGTACGGGGCGTGATCCCCTTCTACCCCGGGATAGGGTACGCCGCGAGCATGGGGATTCCGACCCCTGCGGAGCTGGATTCCCTGGAACCGCTTCTCGGGCCCGCGAATCCTCCCGCGCTGTTCTATCAAGGTTCCCTGGACGGCATGGTCGATCCCGTCCGGGTGCGCGGATTCGTCGAGGCCTATAACCGCGCGGGAGGCGGTCCCGCCGTACTGGTCGAGTTTCCCTCCGCCGGCCACGGAAGCGACCTTATATTCTGGAACCCCTACGGCCAGATCTTCCTTCGATACATGGAGAGGTTTATGGATCGATTATCCGGGGAGAATCCCTGAGGTAGGAGGGTTTGATGAACGGATCCACGAAGCGCGGACGGATCGCGGCGCTGATCCTCTTATGTTCCGTCCTGTCCGCCGCGGCGGACGTGCCGGTTCCCCGAATTTCTGGCGACGAGGTGCTGGCCCTGGCGGCGGAGCTCTCGGGCCCCCTCTACGAAGGCCGCGGGATAGGGACCGAGGGCGGCCGTCGGGCCGCCGGCCTGCTGGAAGGGATGCTCCGGAAGGCCGGGTATCGGGTCCAGTTCCAGGAATTCCCGGAGCGCCCGGGATTCAACCGGGGGGAGGCCGGGCTGGATGTCCTCCTTCCGGGTGGCGCCCGGCAGACCTTCGTCTACCGGAAGGATTTCCGCGAGACCGCCCGGGGAGGGTGGACGGGGGGGACCGTGGAAGGCCCCCTGCGCCTCCTGGAAGCCCGGGGGCAGGAGTTCCCCGGCGGCTCCGTCCTGCTGATCCCGGCCTCCCTCTACGATCCCGCCGCCTTGGATTCCTACGCCGCCCGGGGAGCGAAGGGGGTGATCCTGGAACTGCCGGAGGGAAGCCCGGCCCAGAGATCCGGATACACCGGGGCGGCGCCCGGAGCCCTGGTGGAGCCCAAACAGGGCATGATCGTGCTCGCGGTATCCTCGGATGCCTACCGGCGTCTGGCCGACGCCGCGGCGGGGAAGGCCCGGGTCCGCATGTCCAGTCCGGTCCGCTTCGAGGACGCCCGGGGCCGCAATATCGTCGCGGCCTGGAACGGAGACGGGGGTGACTTCCGGCCCACGCTGGCCTTCATCGCCCATTATGACCACATGGGCACCGACGCGGACGGCAGCCGTTTTCCCGGCGCCCTGGACAACGCGTCCGGAACTGCCCTGGCTGTCCGTCTGGCGGAAGCGATCGCCCTCGGCTCGACCCGGGCGGATTTCGCCCTGGTCCTCACGGACGGAGAGGAAGTGAACCTGGGAGGCGCCTGGGCCCTGGCCCGGGATCCGCCCTTCCCGCTGCGCGGGGTATCGGTCGTCAACCTGGACATGGTGGGGTCCCGCGCGGACATGGAGCTGTCCGTGTTCCACAACGGAGATCCGGCGAGCCGGCAGCTCGCGGACCGGATCGCGGAGGTGGTCCGGGAGGCGGGCTTCACGGCCGTCCTCCGATCGCCGGTGTACAACCTGGACCACGGGCACCTGCCCCGTGCGGGGGCCCGGGCCGTGAGCGTCTGCGAGTTCGACACGAGCTTCTACCATACGAAGGAGGACCTGCCGGGGATCCTGTCGGCGTCGGAACTTTCGGTCCTGGGGGGCGCCTTGCTGAGGTTCGCCCTGGAGGAGCTGGAATCCCGTTGAGGCCTCCCGATTCCCAAGATCCGTTTGTCCTCGACAGGAGGGCCCGTATGGCGTACTATGTCCGCATACCGGACCGGAGCCCGGCGACTCCGCCGCGCCCGGAGGCCCGGAAAAATCCATAGGAGCAGGTATGGCAGAGAAAGAGACCCTCGTTATCGCGTCCAAGGTCAAGGCGTACATCAAGGAAGCCGGGGACATGAAATGCTCGGCCACGGTCATCGACGCCTTGTCGGACAAGGTCCGTGCGCTCTGCGATGAGGCCGTCAAGAACGCCAAGGCGGACAAGAGGAAGACGGTCCAGGACAAGGACGTCCGCTAGACCCTTCCCGTTCGCGTTCCGGGACCGCGCCGACGGCGCGTTCCCGGAACGCGAAGGATCCGAGCGGAGAGTTCCAGCCGAGCCTGCCATGATAGAAATCCTCGCCGTATCCCCGCCGATCGGGGATCTGGAGATCGGTCTCCGGTCGTTCCAGGAGTCCTGCGGAACCCGGGACGGCACGATCCGCCTGGAGACGGAGTTCGCGCTCAACGCCTTCACGGACATGCGGGCCTTGTTCCTCGCGAGGGATTCCGACCGCCTGGTCGGGGCCCTCTCCGTCTTCGCCCCCACGAGGCACGAGGCGGAGATCAACGCCGCGGTCCTGCCGGATCGTCGGCGCGGGGGCATCTTCCGGTCGCTTCTCTCGGAGGCGGAACGGGAGCTCGCCCGATTCGGGTATGCCGAGGAGCTGTTCGTGGTGGATTCCGGGTCCGGCCCCGGGAAAGAGGCGGCCGCCCGCCTGGGCGGGACGCACGAGTATACCGAGTATACCCTGCGGTATGCGGGTCCCTGCCCGGAGGTCCCCGCCCGGGATCTGGAGATCCGAAGGGTGGGATCGGAATCCCTGGAGGATCTCGTGGACCTGCGATCCGGGGCGTTCGGCGATTCCCGGGAGGAGACGGAGGCCTTCGAGCGGGCGACCCTCGCCTCGCCGGAGCGGCAGGTCTACGCGGCGTTCCTGGGGGATCGGATGGCGGGCGCCTGTTCCCTGGGATTCCAGGGGCGGGAGGTCTCCATAAACGGCCTCGTCACGGCCGTGGACCTTCGCGGCCGCGGGTACGCGCAAAGCCTCCTGGCTCGCATCGTCCGGACCCTGGAATCCGAGGGCTACGGAATGACCCTCGACGTGGAAAGCCGGAACGCGGACGCGCTCCATGTCTATACGAAGCTCGGATTCCTTCCGGAGCGGGCCGTGGAATACTGGCGCAGGTCCCTGCCCGTTTAGGCCGGGCGGGATACCTTGGAGGCGTCGATCTCGGAAAGGACGGCAGCCCCGGTCATGAGCATGGCCTCCTCAAGTTCCGCGCGCACCTTCCGCAGGTAGGTCGATACCCCCTCCGCTCCTCCGCCGTAGACGGCGTAGGCGAAGGGCCGGCCGATCAGGACGCCGTCGGCCCCCAAAGCTAGGGCCTTGAACACGTCTAGCCCGGTGCGGAATCCCCCGTCGATGAGGATCGTGGCCTCTCCTCCCACGGCCGCCACGATCTCCGGAAGCACCTCGATGGTCGCGGGTGTCTCGTCCAGGACTCTTCCCCCGTGATTGGAGACGACGATGCCCCGGGCACCGGCCCGGACGGCCTTCCGCGCCCCCTCGGGGGTCATGATCCCCTTCAGGATGAACGGCACCCGGAGGCTCTCCACGATCCGGGAAATCTCTTCCACGGGCATAGGGGCCACGGGCTTTCCCATGGCGGCCAGGACCGTGAGGCCCGCGGCGTCGATGTCCATGGCCAGGGCGAAGACTCCCGCGTCCTCGGCCTTCTTGGCACGCTCGATCACCTCCCGGACTCCCCAGGGTTTGATCGTCGGAATGCCGATGCCGCCGGCCGCGCGGATCGCCTCAAGGGGCTCGAAGAAGGCGGGATCCTTGGGGCCGTCTCCCGTGAAGGCCGCGGACCCTTCCGCGGCACAGCCGCTCACCACCGCGGCGGAGTAGGTGCCGTCGGTGTACAGGTCGTTGTAGTGCAGGCCCACCGCCCCGATGGGAGCGGCGAAGACGGGGAGGCGGAAGGTCCGCCCGAAGAGGCGGGTTTCCGTGGACACCTCCCGGGACCGGTAAATCGTGTCCATGGCCGGGCGGATCTTTCGAAGTTCCTGGTAGTTCCGGATGAAGCCGGCTCCCGTGCCCTTCCCGCCGGGTCCGGGTATCTCACCCCGGCAGGCCACGCCGTTGCATTCCGGGCAGACCCTGCAGTGGGGACCGATATTCTTCTTGGCGGCTTCACGGACTTCCTGGAAGGTCATCTTGCACTCCGGCGGACAGGATGCCTGACTTTATATTGAATTCCTGATCCAATCAAGGGTTATGGGAACACCGCACCGCGCCTCCGCGGAGGAACGGACTGCCGGGACGCGAAGGCGCTCATCCCGGTACGTTTGCCAGCCGCCGGGCGAAGGGATATAGTGGTACCCCGTATGGAGGGAGCATGTCCGCATATTTCGCAGAACCCCTGGTCCTTCGTTCCCTGAACATCCCGAACCGCTTGTTCATGGCCCCCATGTGCCAGTACTCGGCCCGGGACGGATTGCCGAACGAATGGCACCTTCGGCACTACACCGAGCGAGCCCTGGGAGGGGTCGGCCTGGTCGTGGTGGAGGCTACCGCCGTTTCCCCCGAGGGCCGCATCAGCCCCTCGGACCTCGGGCTCTGGAACGACGAGCAGGTCCGGGCCTTCCGGCCCCTGGTCAAGGCCGTCCGGGATTCGGGCTGCCGGATCGCGGTCCAGCTGGCCCACGCGGGGAGGAAGGCCTCCACGTACCCTCCCTGGCAGGGGAAGGGGAGGGTGCCCGAGTCGGCAGGCGGCTGGGAACCCGTGGCTCCCTCGGCCCTGGCCTTCGACGAGGACTACGCCCTTCCCCGGGAACTGACCCCCGCGCAAATAGAGAATCTGGCTCGGGCTTTCGGGGAGGCGGCCCGGCGGGCCCTGGATGCGGGCTTCGACGCGGTGGAGATCCACGGGGCCCACGGCTACCTGATCCACCAGTTCCTGTCCCCCCTGTCGAACAAGAGGTCCGACGAATACGGAGGGGACCTCGCCGGGCGCTCGCGGTTCCTGGGGCAGGTCGTCCGCGAGGCCCGGAAGGCCGTTCCGGACACCGCTCCGGTGCTCATCCGGGTTTCCGCCACGGACTGGATCCCCGGGGGCTGGGACCCGGAGGAGTGCGCCCGGGTCCTGAACGAGATCAAGGATCTGGGGGTGGATTTCGTGGACGTTTCCTCCGGCGGGCTGGCCCCGGGCGCGAAACCCCCGGTGGGTCCCGGGTACCAGGTGGGTCTGGCCGCCCGGATCCGGGAGAAGACCGGCCTGCCCACGGGAGCCGTCGGACTCATCACCACCGCGGAGCAGGCGGACCAGATCCTGCTCTCCGGGAGCGCCGACGCGGTGTCCCTGGGGAGACTTCTGCTGAGGGACCCCTGGTGGCCCGCGCGGAACCTGCCCGCGGACAGGCGCCGCATCCCTCCCCAGTATCTCCGGGCGTACTGACCGGACCCGGGCCCGCCGTATCCGGGCCGGCGGGCCCAGGCGGCAGCGGGGTCATACCCCTCGGCGTCGGTCGCCCCGGGCCGCTCTCCTAGGCCGGCACTCCCGCGGATACCCAGAGCTCCGCGTTCAGCACGGCGGCACCCGCGGCGCCCCGTTCCAGGTTGTGGCCCAGGGCCAGGAACTTCAGGCCCAGGATCCCGCAGGAACGGAAGCGGCCCACGGATACGGACATGCCGTCCCCGGCATCCGCGTCCAAAAGGGGCTGGGGGCGGTCGGCCTCTTCCCGGACCGTCACGGGATACTCGGGGGCGCTGGACAGGCCCAGGTCCGCCAGGGGGGAGCGGTAGGCCTTGAGGCAGCCCACGACCTCCTCGATAGACGGATTCCCGGCCAGCCGGACGGAGGCGGACACGCTGTGCCCGTCCCGCACGGGGACCCGGGTACAGGTGGCCGAAACCGGGAAGCCCGCGGGCTCCACCCGGCCGCCCTGCAGGGTGCCCAGGATCTTGGCCGTCTCGGTCTCCAGCTTTTCCTCCTCCCCCCGGATGAAGGGGATCAGGTTGCCCGAGATGTCCAGGGCGGAGACCCCGGGGTACCCGGCTCCGCTGACCGCCTGCATGCTGGTGACCAGGGCGGCCTCGATCCCGAAGGTCCTGTGCAGGGGGGCCAGAGCGGTGGTCAGGATCGCGGTGGTGCAGTTGGGGTTGCAGGCTATGCCGCCCCGCCAGCGCCTGCGCCGGCGCTGTTCCTCCAGCAGGGCCAGGTGATCGGAGTTCGCCTCCGGCACGAGGAGGGGCACGTCCTCGTGCATCCGGTACGAGGACGCGTTCGAGAAGACCAGGGCCCCCGAAGCCGCGTACAGGGGCTCGAGCTCCGAGGCGGCCTGGGCGTCCAGGGCGCTGAAGACGACGGGCGCCCAGGCCCGCTCCGGGGACGTCTCCTCCACGATACGGTCCGCGAGCCCCCCGTAGGGGCGGCCCGGCGCTCTCCAGGTGCAGGCTTCCCCGTACTTCAATCCGGCGCTCCGGCCGGACGCCGAAAGGTATTTGATCTCGAAGAGGGGATGCTCCGCGAGCCGTGCCACGAATCTCTGTCCTACGATGCCGGTCGCGCCTAGAATCGCGACCCCGATGCGTTCCATGGGTATACCTCCGTCCTTTGAGTGCGATGAGTCGTTTGCGTCGTGATGCGGATGATCAGAGGTTGGAACGAGTCAACCAGCGGCCTTGGTATGCGCGAAGCAAGAGCGATACGGGATTCGCCACTCGCCCCGCGGATCGAAGGAATTGCATGGATCCTCCAATCCGAAGGAGAGCCCGGGTCGGGCGGTTCCCTGCCTCGAGAGGACACGGAATCGCCCCGCCTTTGGCACTCCGCGGGCCCTTGGGATTTGCCCGCGACAGCCGTCGGGTGTTAGCCCGAACGTCCAAGGGCCGGCCATGCGGATGCCCGTCCCCTTCGGCGGTCCTCCCCGTTCACGCCGGCGTCTACGGGCACCGCGCCCTATTCCGGGTTACTGATGGGGACCGCTCCTCCATCGGTACTTCGGAACCTAGCACGGAGGGGGAAACCCCTTCAAGGCGAAGCCGGATGAATGCCGTGTTTTCCGCGTATTTTCACGTAGAAACGGGCGGAATCAGACCACGGCGTCGCTACTCAAATGATGATGATCTCACCCGAACAACGTGGGAAGCACATAGTCCTCCAACTCCCGGCGAACCCGCGGCAGATCGATGGTCGTGAACGCCCCGTCCCGGTAGAGGATCCGGCCCCGGACCATGGTGAGGACGACGTCGCTGCCCCGGGCGGAGTAGACCAAGTTGGACACCACGTTGTGGCAGGGGACCAGGTGGGGGCGGTCGAAGTCCAGGAGGATGAGGTCCGCGTCCATCCCGGGGACCATGCGGCCGCACTCGTCCGCCCGGCCCTGGGCCCGGGCCCCGTTGAACGTGGCCAGGCGCAGGGCGTCCAAGGCGGACACGGCCCGGGGATCCCCGCTTGCCCCCTTGTGGATCAGGGCGGCGGTCTTGATCTCCTCGAAGAGGTCGTGGCTGTTGTTGGAGGCCACGCTGTCCGTGCCGAGGGCTACGTTGATCCCCCTGGCCAGGAGGGCGGGCACCGGGGCGATGCCGCTGGCGAGCTTCAGGTTGCTCACGGGATTGTGGGCGACATTCACTCCCCGGGCGGCCAGAAGGTCCATGTCATCCCCGGTGACCCGGACGCAGTGGGCCGCCACGGCCCGGGTCCCCCAGACCCCGTACCGGTCCAGGATCGCAGCGGGACTCGCTCCGTACTTGGCGATGCAGTCCTCGTGCTCCTTCCGGGTCTCCGACAGGTGGACGTGCATCCCCAGGCCGTTCTCGGCGGCGTACTCCGCCACGGCGGCCCAGAGCTTCGGGTTGGACGTGTACTCCGCGTGGATGCTGGCCTCGATCCGGATACGTCCTCCGTCCCGGCCGTCCCACTCCCGGTGGAGGCGTCGCATCTCCACGCAGCCCGGGTGGGACTCGAAGGAAAAATCCTCGGAGAAAAGGGAGGTGCCCCGGGAGACGTTGGCCTTGATGCCGGATTCCTCCACCGCGGCCAAAATGTCGTCGCAGAAGTAATACATGTCCGTGAAGGACGTGGTGCCCGAGGCCAAGGCCTCGGCTATGCCCAGCAGGGCGCCGGCCCGGACGCAGCGGCCGTCCAGCTTGGCCTCCACGGGAAAGATGTACTTCGTCAGCCAGGTCTGAAGGTCGTAATCGTCCGCGTAACCCCGGAGGACCGTCATGGGGATGTGGGTATGGCAGTTGACGAGGCCCGGCAGGAGGACCTTCCCGCGGCCGTCGATTCGTTCCCCGGAAAAGTCCGGGGGAGGCGAGTCGGTCACGGATGCGATCCTGCCGCCGGAGACGAGCACGTAGGAGTCCGGCCGGACCGGCGTGTCGCCGTCCATCGTGACCGCGGTCACGTTCTCGAATAGGGTATCCCTCATGGCTCCTCCCTCAGACTCGCGCAGCCGCCGGGACCTCGCAACAGGTCTTGGTCATCGGTCGCTTGAAGGTGTCCACGCAGGCGCGCAGGATCGCGGCCCGGTTCCGGGACATGGCCTCCTGCACCTGTCGGAGGGTAGCCTCCTCCTCGGACAGGCCCGTGCACATGTTCGTCACGATCCCCACGGAGGCGTAGCAGATCCCCGCCTCCCGGGCCAGGACGACCTCCGGCACGCTGGTCATCCCGACCACCTCGCCGCCCATCCGGGCGTACATGCGGATCTCCGCGGCGGTCTCGAAGCGGGGCCCCTCGGTGCACACGTAGACCGCGGAACCCTTGATCCAAAGACGGTGGTCCCGGGCGGTCTCCTCGAAGGCCTCCGTCAGCTTCCGGCAGTAGGGTTCCCCCATGGGCACGTGTCGGACCTCCGTGCCGTCCTCGAAGAAGGTGGAGGGCCTGCCTTTCGTGAAGTCCAGGAAGTCCCGGAGGACGACCACGTCCCCGGGGGCGAATCGTTCGGAACAGGAGCCCACGGCGGCGGTCGCGTAGATGAACCGGATTCCCAGGTCCTTCAAGGCCTGGATGTTCGCTCGATAGTTGATCCTGTGCGGAGGGACCGAGTGGCCCCGACCGTGCCGGGGCAGGAAGGCGAACCGGAATCCGTCGATCGTCACGAGGTCCACGTCCGCGGAGCCGTACCTCGTATCCACCGTGACGCTCTCCTTGTCGTCGAAGAGCTTGTAGACGCCGGTACCTCCGATGATCGCCTGATTCATGGATTTCCTTCCTTCCGGCCCTTTTAAACCGGGATGCCCGGCATTAGTATATCGGATACATGAAGATCATCGTAGGGCATTCCAACATGGACTTGGACTGCATAGGCTCCCTGGTGCTGGCGCAGTACCTCTTCCCGGACCACGTTCCCCTGCGAAGCCACCTCATGCAGCCCGCGGCGCGCAACCTGATGAACCTGTACGCCGACCGTCTCGATTTTCCGGGGATCAAGGACATCAAGGGCGAGAAGGTGGAGCGCGTCGTCGTGGTGGACGCCCGGTCCGAGGACAGGATAGCCGAGGTCCTTCCCCTGATCGAGCCGGGGACCGAGATCGAGGTCTTCGACCACCACCCGCCGTCGGGCCGGGAGATTCCGGGGGCGACGGTCCACGGGTGTTCCTTCGGGGCGAACGCGTCCCAGCTCTGCAGGCTCCTGGCGGGCAACGGGATCGGCCTGGACCCCGAGGACGCCACCATAGCCCTGACGGGCATCTACGCCGATACGGGGAACTTCACGCACTCCAACGTTTGCCGCGAGGACTTCAACGCCGCCGCCTTCCTCCTGGAACAGGGGGCGTCCCTGAAACTCGTCAAGGACTTCCTGGTGCCCCTCAAGGAACGGAACCAGGTCGTGCTCTTCCACGAGGTCCTGGCAGGCCTGGAAAGCCGGACCATCCGGGGACATGTCGTCCAGACCTGCTACATGGAATTGGAGGAGGATTCTCAGGGTTTAGGAGCCGTGGTGGAGCGGGTCTTCGAGGTGGAAAACGGGGAGATCCTCCTGGGATTCTTCTTTTTCAAGCCCAAGGGTAAGGCCCTGATCATAGGCCGGAACGGAACCTCCGACGTGCGCCTGAACGAAGTGCTGGCGGATTTCGGCGGCGGAGGCCACGCCCAGGCGGCTTCCGCCACGGTGCGCACCGAGAACGGGCGCGAACTCTACGAGAGGTTCCTGGGATACCTGGAACGTGCCCTGCGTCCCGCCGCCACGGCCTGGGACATCATGACAGAGGAGGTCGAGGTCCTAGGCCAGGAGGACAGCCTCCTGGACGCGTCCCTCTTCTTCGAGCGGACCATGCACACCGGAGCCCCCGTGGTGGACGCCGAGGGGAACCTGTCCGGGATCATCACCCTGCGGGACATCCTGAAGGGGCGGAAGGCGGGGCAGATGAAAGCCCCGGTCCGGACCTACATGTCCCGGAACGTGGTGACCGCGGCGCCGGATTCCACGGTCCGCCAGATCGACGACCTCTTGTTCCGGCACAACATCGGCCACCTCCCGGTCGTCGTGGACCGGAAGGTGGTGGGCATCGTGACCCGGACGGACTTCCTGGAATACAAGCACAACGAGCGGCGGAAGAAGGACCAGCTGCTCAAGGAGTTCCGGGAAGAGGCCTGAGCCCGGCCGCCCCGCTCCGGGATCAGTGGCCGCCCAGGTAGGCCCGCTTGACCTCCGCATTGGCCAGGAGGTTCGCGGCCGTATCCGAGAGGGTGATCCGTCCGGTCTCCATGACGTAGCCCTTGTGGGCCGTCTTCAAGGCCAGGTTGGCGTTCTGCTCCACCAGGAAGATCGTCGTCTTCTGGTCGCGGTTCACCTGCTCGATGATCTTGAAGATCTGCTGGACCAGTATGGGGGCCAGGCCCAGGGACGGCTCGTCCAGGAGGAGAAGCTTGGGCCTGCCCATCAGGGCCCGGGAGATGGCCAGCATCTGCTGCTCGCCCCCGGAGAGGGTGCCTCCGGCCTGGTTCCTTCGTTCCGCCAGCCGGGGGAAGAGTTCGAAGACGTACTCGAAATCCTTCGCGATCCCGGGCTTGTCCTTCCGCAGGTAGGCACCCATGTCCAGGTTTTCCTTGACCGTGAGGCCCGGGAAAATCCGCCTTCCTTCCGGCACCTGGACGATGCCGAGCTCCACGATGCGGTCGCTGGAAAGCCCGGTGATGTCCCGGTCCTCGAAAAAGACCTTTCCCTCCCGGGGGGGCACGACGCCGCAGACGGACATCAGGGTGGTGGACTTACCCGCGCCGTTCGCGCCGATCAGGGTGACGATCTCGCCCTGCTTGATTTCCAGGGAGATCCCCTTCAGGGCCTGGATATTCCCGTAAAAAGTTGAGACGGACTCGAGTTTAAGCATTGACCTCTTCTCCCAGGTATGCCTTGATCACGACGGGATTCCGCTTGATTTCGGCGGGAGTGCCCTCGGCGATGAGCTGGCCGTAGTCGACTACGTAGATCCGCTCGGAAACCCGCATCACCAGGCTCATGTCATGCTCGATCAGGAAGATGGAGACCTTCTCGGTGTCGCGGATCCGCACGATCAGGTCGTCCAGGTGTCCGGTCTCCTTTGGGTTCATCCCCGCGGCGGGCTCGTCCAGCAGGAGGAGGAAGGGCTCCGTGGCAAGGGCCCGGGCGATCTCCAGGAGGCGTTGGGCGCCGTAGGGAAGGTTCTTGGCCAGCTCGTTCACGTACTTTTCCAGCTCGATCTTCTTTAAGATCTCGTAGGAATCGTGGATGACCTTCTGTTCCTCCTCCCGGGTGGATCCGTCCCGGAGGATGGCGCCCAGGATGCCTGCCTTGAGCCGGGCGTGCCGCCCGATCATGACGTTCTCCAGGACCGTCATGTTCTGGAAGAGCCGGATGTTCTGGAAGGTCCGGGCAAGGCCCTTCTCCGTGACCACGTGGGGCAAGAGATTGTTGATGACCTCCGGGGATTTCCCGGGCGGGGTTATCGATATGGTTCCCGCGGAGGGGGGATACACGCCGGTCACGCAGTTGAAGAACGTCGTCTTCCCTGCGCCGTTCGGGCCGATCAGGGCGACGATCTCCCCCTGGCGTATGGTCATGGACACGTCGTTCAGGGCCCGCAGGCCCCCGAAATTCATGGTGACGTTCTTGGCGTCCAGGATCGACTCACTCATGCCCGGCTCCCTCGACCTGTCCGTCGGCCTTGAACACGTAGCTCTTGCGGACCTTGCGTATGATTCCGCCCGGTCGGAAGACCATCATGAGAACCAGGATCGATCCATAAAGTAGCATCCGGTACTGGGTGAAGGCCCGCAGGTACTCCGGAAGAAGGATGATGACCAGGGCGCCCACGATCACCCCCGCTGTGGAACCCATGCCTCCCAGCACGATGATGCAGAGGATCAGGACGGATTCCATCAGGGTGAAACTGGCGGGGTTGATGAAGGTCGTTTTCGCGGCGAAGAGGACTCCCACCATCCCGGCCCAGAAGGCGCCCAGGGCGAAGGCCGAGAGCTTGGCGATCGTGAGGTTCACTCCCATGGCCTCGGACGCCACGGCGTCCTCCCGCATGGCCTCCCAGGCCCTGCCCAGCCGAGAATTCTCCAGACGGCGGACGATGAAGACCGTCACCACCACCAGGGCCAGGGTGATCAGGTAGAGGTAGATCGCGGACTGGGGGACCGAGAGCTTGATGCCGAAGAAGGGAGGCCGGTCGATCTGGGAGATCCCCGAGGGACCCGAGGAGAAGTCGTTCCAGTTCTCCAGGACGATGCGGCAGATCTCCGCGAAGCCCAGGGTCACGATGGCCAGGTAGTCGCCCTTGAGGCGCAGGACCGGGAATCCCAGGATGATCCCGAAGATCGTCGCCAGGACGGCGCCCAGGGGCAGGGCGATCCAGAAGCTCAGGCCGAACCGGGTGTTCAGGATCCCGTAGGTATAGGCGCCGACCGCGTAGAAGGCCGCGTAGCCCAGCTGCAGAAGCCCGCCCAGGCCGATAACGATGTTCAGCCCCAAGCCCAGGATTACGTACATCAGGGCCGTGGTGACGATGTTCGTCTGGTACATCCCCGCTACGAAGGGGAAGAGGACCGCTAGGGCTAAAAGGACGGCCAGGGCCGCCCGGGAATTCTTTTTCTGGGCGAAAACCGACTTCAGCTCGATGCCCCGGAGCTTGGCGGGCACGAGCCCGGAAAGGTCGAAGAGCCGCTCGCCCCGGGCCCGTTTCTCCAGCAGACGTCGCCAGACGTAGGACAGGGCCATGGTCAGGACGAAGACCGCGGCCAGGTTGCCCCAGCGCCATAGGATGGAATTCCGGACCGTGTTCACCTTGATCACCAGGATGGGGAAGGTGAGGAAGGCGAACCAGAGGGCGGTCACGAAGGATTTCTTCAGTTCCGGTATAAGCTTGTTCATGCTCTGCCGCCTCAGATCTTTTCTTTCTGGGATTTGCCCAGAAGCCCGGAGGGGCGGAAAATCAGGATCAGGACCAGGATGATGAAGGCGAACACGTCCTCGTAGTCCGAGGAGATGTACCCGGTGCCGAAGCTTTCGGTCAGGCCCAGCACGAAGCTGCCGAGCACGGCGCCCGGTATGGAACCGATCCCGCCGAGGACCGCGGCCACGAAGGCCTTGATGCCGGCGATGAAGCCTATGTAGAAGTTGATCTGCCCCACGTGGGAACTGATCAGGACCCCGCCCACGGCCGCCATGGCGGATCCGATGACGAAGGTGACCGCGATGACCTGGTTGATGTTGATGCCCACCAACAGGGCCATGGTCTTGTCCTGGGCGGTCGCCCGCATGGCCTTACCGATCTTCGTGAACTTGATCAGCAGGGTCAGGAGCACCATGACCACCGCGGTGACCAGGAAGATGATGACCTGGGTGGAGCTCAGCATCCCCCCGAGTCCCTCGAGGAACCGGAACTTGGGGATGAGCCGGGGGAAGGAAACGAAGTCCGAAGTCTGGGCCAGGAGTACGTAGTTTTGGAGGAAATACGACATGCCGATGGCGCTGATCAGGGCGGAGAGGCGGGGGGCGTTCCGGAGGGGCTTGTAGGCGATCTTCTCCATGGTGAAGCCGTAGGCCGCGGAATACACGACCGCGACGACCATCGCGATGGCGAACACGGCGATGCCGGGCATGCCGGTCATGTTGAGGACCGTGGCCACGATCAGGGCCGTGAACGCCCCGATCATGTAGATCTCCCCGTGGGCGAAATTGATGAGCTGGACGATGCCGTACACCATCGTATAGCCCAGGGCGATCAGGGCGTAGATGCTGCCTCGGGTCATGCCCGAGATGAATAACTGAAGCAAGTAGTTTAGGTCCATGACGGTTCCTAAACCTCCCCTATCCTGGATTTCGACCGGTCGTCGCGCATTCGGCCCCCGATCCTCGCACAGAAACCCCGGTTACGCAAAGGGGTGCCCAGGAGCCGTACGCTCGATGGACACCCCTGGGTACCCGGCGGGTACGGAATGTTCACGTCCGCGGTCTTCCGGAGCGCCCTCGGGCGCCCCGGCGAACCACGTTCCTTACTTGATCTCCACGTAAACGCCGTTCTGGACCTGGTACACCGAGAAGCCTACGCCGATGGCGTCGCCCTTGGCGTCGAAGCTGATCTTCCCGAGGGGGGTCTCGACGAACTCGGAGCGGAGGGCCTTGGTGACCGCGTCGTAGTCCACGGAACCGGCCTTCTGGATGGCGTTCAGGAGGGCCTGGGTGGCGGCGTAGGCGTTCAGGAAGAAGGCTCCCGGATCCTCGCCGTACTTCTTCTTGTGATCCTCCGTGGCCTTGACGGCCAGGGGGTTCTTGGTGGTGTCCACGGGGCCGGAGGCGTAGACGCCCTCGGCGGCTTCCTTGGCCACCTTGATGAAGGTGTCGTCCTTGACGCCGTCGTCGGAGATGAAGACGGTCTTCATGCCCTTGGCGCGCATCTGGCTGACCAGCTTGGAGGCCTCGGGGTGGTACCCGCCGTACAGGATGGCCTCGGCGCCGGAAGCGGCGACCTTGTTGATGATGGCGGAGTAGTCGACGGCTCCGACCTGGATGCCTTCGAAGACCAGGACCTCGGCGCCCGCGGCGTCGAGATAGCCCTTGGCGAACTCGGCGAAGCCCTTGCCGTAGTCACCCTTGTCGTGGAGGACGGCGAACTTCTTGAACCCGAGCTTCTTCATGGCGAACTCGACATCCACTTCCGCCTGGGCGTCGTCCGACGCGATGGTCCGGAAGAAGTTGGGGTAATCGCCGCTCTTGGTCAGGGGGGGATTCGTGGCGGACGGGGAGATCGTGATGATCTTGGCGTCCTTGTAGATGCCCAGGGCCGCCTTGGTGGCTCCGGAGCAGATGTGTCCGATGACCGCGATGACCTTGTCGCCTACCAGCTTGGAAGCGGTGTTGGTCGCCACTTCGGGCTTGCAGACGTCGTCGGCCACGACCAGTTCGATCTTCTTGCCCAGGACGCCGCCCTTGGCATTCCACTCCTCCACGACCAGCTCGGCGGCCTTGACCGACGGCAGTCCGTAGGAGGCGAGGTCGCCGGTGTGGGCGCCCGCGACGCCGATCTTGATCGTCTTCGGTCCCTTGTCGGCGCAGCCGACGAAGGCCAGGAGGGCGATCGCCGCGAGAGCGGTTAGGATTACCAGCCTCTTCTTCATGTTCTCACTCCTTGTGCATGGGGATTCTTGGGAGAGTTGGACAATAATGGAATCCTTTCAACAAATAATCAAGACTCTCCCCATAGAATCGAAAAAAAAATCGAGTGTCCAAGAATGAGATTCCTTCGGTGTGTTTCGACTGATAAATCCAGGATTCGGGGGTTGAAAATTCACGTGGTTTCCAGTCGGCCGGAAGCGGCCGGATCCTGCCCAAGGGTGTCCGCCAGGAAGGGCAGGGCGGAGCGGAGGGCGGATTCGAGGGGCCAGGGAGGGTTCACGACGAATATCCCGCTGCCCGCCAGACCGCGGTCCCCCGGACCAATGTCCCGGACCCGAAGCTCCGCGGAAAGCTTCTGTCGAGTCGTCAAGGCCGAAAGACGGGCCGGAAGGGCCCGGGCTTCGGGACGCTCCAGGAGGGGATACCAGACCATGTAGGTTCCCGTCTCGAACCTTCCCAGGGCCTCCGCCAGGGCCTCCACGACCCGGTCGTAGTCCGAGGCCAGTTCGTAGGGGGGGTCCAGTATGACCAGACCCCTTCGGGACGGGGGCGGAAGGACCGCCCGTACGGAGGCGAATCCGTCGGTCCCCTGGACGTCGACGCGACCGTCCCCGGCGAACCGGATCCGAAGCTCCTCGAGATCCGCCGGATGGATTTCCCTCAACGACAGCCGGTCCCCGGGACGGAGCAGGGCGGCGGCCAGGGCCGGGGAACCCGGGTACTCCCCGGGATGGATTCCGCCGTATTCCTGTATGAACTCGAGGTACTCGGCGACAGCTTCCGGCGGGACCGGGGCCGTCGCTTCCCCGGAAAGGCGTTTTATGCCGGATTCCCATTCCCGGGTTTGGGCGGCGTACCCCTCCTCCAGGCGATACGCACCGGCCCCGGCGTGTGTGTCCAGGTAAAGGAGGGGTTTGGGCTTCTTCGTCATGTACCGGAGGCAGTGGTACAGGACTAGGTGCTTCAGGATGTCGGCGTGATTCCCGGCGTGGAAGGCGTGGCGGTAGCCCAGCATGGAACCTCCGTTCCCGGACATCATACTCCGTCACGGGCGTGACGGAAAGACCGAAGGCTTGGCGACGGAGTTCCGGTTCCTGTAGAATCCTCACCGATGGCTGCCGTCGGATTTCATCATCGCCGATCCTCCGGCATTCGAGGGACTCTCTCCCGTTGGTACGGCTCCCGGGTCGGCATATTCCTCCAGAGCATACTCATCGGAGTCCTCGGAGGGTTCACGGTGGTGCTCTTCCGTCTGCTCCTGGAGGAGGCGGACCGATTCCGGGCGGCGGCTTATCTCTTCCTTCGCGGGGCGGGACCCGGATATATCGCCGCCTGGATCGCCGTCCTGATCGCCGGAGGTCTCTTACTGGGCTGGGCCTGCGGCCGATGGCCCATGATCCGGGGGAGCGGGATCCCCCAGATCAAGGGGGCCCTCCTGCGCAAGATGCGACTGGAGTGGCTCCCCGAACTCCCTCTCAAGATCTTGACCGGGGTCCTCGGCATCGGCCTCGGACTCTCCCTGGGGCGGGAGGGGCCTTCCGTCCAGATCGGCGCCTATGTAGGCAAGGGAGTCCTGGGAGTGGCCCGGCGGCCCGTGGTCGAGCGAAAGTACCTGATCACCAGCGGCGCCGCAGCGGGACTCGCCGCGGCCTTCAACGCGCCCCTGGCGGGCGTGCTGTTCGCCCTGGAGGAGCTGCACAAGCACTTTTCGCCCCTGCTGCTGGCCTGCGCCATGGGCGCCTCCGTGACCGGGGACTTCGTTGCCAGCCGTTTCTTCGGCCTGGGGCCCGCCTTCGATTTCCACCAGATCGTTCCGCTCCCCCTGACCAAGCTGCCCTGGGTCCTGGTCTTCGGGGTGCTCTGCGCCTTCCTGGGGGACCTGTTCAAACGGTCTTTATACGCGGCTCAGGACCTGTATCCGGCCATCCGCATACCTCCCGCGGCCCGGCCGGCGTTGGCACTCCTCGTGTCCGTGCCCTTGGGATTCTTCCTCTTCGATGTGACCGGGGGAGGGCATGCCCTGATCGAGAGGCTGTGGGGGGAAAGCTTCAGCCTCGGATTCCTCCTGCTGCTCCTGGCGGCCAAGATCGCCTTTTCCGCCCTTTCCTACGGCTCCGGCACCGCGGGGGGCATCTTCCTGCCCCTCCTGGCCTGTGGCGCCCTGGCGGGAAAGCTCTTCGGAACCGTCCTGGCGGACCTGGGGTGGGCGCTACCCGGAGACTCGGCCAACTTCATGATCCTGGGCATGGCCGCCCTGTTCACCGGAGTCGTCAAGGCTCCCGTCACGGGGGCGGTCCTGATCCTGGAGATGAGCGGGAACTTCAACCACTTCGCGGGGCTCATGGCCTGCTGCCTGACCGCTTTCGTGACCGCGGACCTGATCAAGTCGAAACCGGTCTACGATGTCCTCCTGGAACGCCTCCTGGCCCGCAATCCCGGCGCGTTCAAGCCCGTCGCCGGAAGGAAAATCGTCCTGGAGATCCCCGTGGCCGAGGGGTCCCGTCTCTCCCACAGGCTCGTGCGGAACCTGCCGTGGCCCGAGGACTGTCTGGTGGTCGGCGTGGAGCGGGGCGAGGCGGACCTCATCCCCCACGGGTCCACGGAGATCCTTCCGGGCGACCGACTCCACGTGCTTTCGGATGAGGAGGATGCCGGGGAGGTCAAGGAGATCCTCCTGAGGATGGGGGAGAGGGAAGAGTAGTCCGACCGACTGTCGCATCGGGCCCATGACAGGACTCGATCCGGCCGCGCTCAATCTATTTTGACATTTACGTCTTTTTTGTTGAATTATTTCCGACCCGATAGTATTCTCATCAGGAATCCGGCCGTAGGCCGAATCCACATCGCCCCAGCAAGGAGTCCCCATGAAGAAGTTCCTCGTTCTTCTCCTGGTTCTGGCCGCCCTGGCGCCGGCTTTCGCGGATGACGCGAAGGTCCTGCCCAAGGGTGTCTTCCGGCTTTCGTTCGTGTTCGCCCGGAATGCGTATGATGAGCGGTATGATGCAAATGGGGATATCTCTTCAACGGGTGAGGTATCCGCCCTCGCCATCGGGACGGCTCTAGAATTTGGCGTAACCGATCAAGTCACAGCTGCCGTTCAGTGGACTCCGGCTTATGCCTTCAATACTTCGATCGAATCCGTAGCCCCGCTTCCATTTGACCCTACGCTGGCGAATGCAGATGGTCTTGCGGATCTTTTCGTAGGTGCGAAATTCCTGATTATGGGTGCTCAGGGATTTGTTCCTAATGATACGTTCCGAATCGCTTTTGCTCCTGGTGTATTGATTCCTCTCGACAACCCCGATTGGGCTGCTGAAGTAGCGGCAGCTATAGGTGGAAATGAATACAAAGTGACC
This sequence comes from Spirochaetota bacterium, assembly GCA_022703505.1. Lineage (GTDB taxonomy): Bacteria > Spirochaetota > Spirochaetia > Treponematales > UBA12059 > JAAYUR01. The sequence goes on from JAKLDN010000003.1 coordinate 355,468, forward strand.
AGTCCTAGTACTCAAGCGATTGGACTCGGATTCCGCACGTACTTCGACTGGGTATTGAGCAAGATGTTCTACATCAACCTCTATAATCAGACCATTTTTTACTTACCTGTCACGAAGTCCCAGTTCAATCCACTCGATACCACCGAGCATGAGTACGCCTACGGCTACAAGCTCACCTTCGAGGCGGAACCCCACTTCGATTATTCCTTCTCGGACAAGGTTTCCGTGAGCGTCGGCGTGCCCGTGACCTTTACCATGGGGCCCCAGCTGGAGATCGACGGCGCTCCTTCGGCCACGAATCCCGAGTATTACATTCTTTCCGCTTCCCCGAGCGCCTCGGTCTTCGTGATGGCCTTCATGCCCTTCGAGCTCAAGGCCGGCTACACCCTGCCGATTCTCGGCAAGAACGCGAACGCCGCCAGTACCCTGGTATTCCAGCTCAAGACCTTCCTGAAGTTCTAGCGATTCCCGCCGCGCCGACTCGGCGCGCGACCCGACGGCCCCGCCCAGCGCGGGGCCGTTCTTATTCAGTACCGCACCGTCGCCAGGGGAACATAGAGCCCCAGGGCCGGCCGCCCGTCCGCCCGGGCCGGGAGGGACGTCAGGGTCGGCGCGGGCAGGCCCAGGGATACGGATCCCGGATCCGCCTCTAAAAGGGAACCCAGGGCGAGGTTGCCGATGTTCCGTCCCTCCGTGAAGTCCCGGGTCAGCCAGAGGGCGGTGGCGGAGCCCGCAAGGGACCCGGTCAGCATACCCACATACACCACAGTCGGGGATTCCGCTCCCAGGACGTAGGGCACTCCGAGGCCCAGGAAGGCCCCCAGGAGGGATCCCAGGTTGAAGAGCCAGGCCCGGGAGGCCGGGAAGGGCTCTCCCCCAGCGGACAGGTAGGTGGAGGCGGCGCCGTACAGCAGGCCCCCTGCCACGGAGAGGCCGGCGAACTCGGGGCGGAGGATGCCGGAGTCCGCCCCTCCCCCGGCTCCGAACACGAAGGACGCCGCGAAGCCCCAGGTACTGCCCCATAGGGTGCTGGAGACGATCATGAAGGTGCGGCCTCCGTTCATCACGGCCCCCTCGGTGGCCTTGAGGGCACCGAAGAAGGACAGGGGGGCGGCCACGAGGGGCAGGCCGATGTACAGCCGCGGATTTTCCGTCTGGAAGGCGTACAACAATGCCTCGGAGGCGACGGCGGAGTAGAGGGTGGCGAAGGTGAGCAGGGCGGTGCGACCATCCTGGAGGGCCCGGATCCTCTCGTCCACGACCTTCTCCTGCCGGAGGAGCCTGGCCTTGACGAAGAAGGTGGAGTTCGCGTCCACGACCACGTTCTGGGTCCAGGTCTTGTACCCCTCGGCGTCCAGCTTGACCGCATACTTCCCCGGCCGGGGCACCCGGACCGTCACCGGTCCGTTCCCCTCGAAGAGGCCGTTCACGTAGACCGCGACCCCGGCGGGCTCGGTCTCCACGCGGATATATTCGCCCTGCTGGACCTCGATCCCCGGGATGCGGAGGATCTTCTGGGCGGCGATCCGGACGGGCTTGCGGATGTCCTCGAGGTTGCCCATGAACTCCTCGGTCATGGCGCGCTCCACGGTCCCGGTCTCCACGTCCACGATACGCAGGGAAATGATGTACAGGGTTCCGAGTATGCCGATGCGGCCGACCATGAGGGACTGGGCCCCCGCAAGGCGGCCTATCCTGGACGCCCCCTTGGGATCGAAGGCGTCGGACAGCCCGAGCTCCTGCTCCCGGAGCAGGGCGTCCAGGTCCGCCCGTTCCACGAGGGAGAATCCGGGGGCGATGGAGATCTCCCGTCGGACGAGCTCCGACAGGATGGCGAGTCCCGAGGGTGTGACGTCCTCGGACTGGAAACCCAGGAACACGATGGAGCGCGGGGAAGAAGATTCGGCGGGGGCCTGGGCCGCGATCGCCGCCGCGGATGCGGCGGCAAGGAAGGCGATGAACACTTTTTTCATCATCTTCCGCGGGATCCGGGGAGGGCGGGATCCCGCTCCTCCTTCCAAAAGGAATCCGGGCGTCCGCGGCCCGGACGGCCGAGCGGACGCCCTCCCTACAGTATAGCCCGGAAGATGCCGGCCGTCCCGTCTAATTCAGTTTCCGGGTGTAGCTGAACACGATCCGGTCCAGCTTCCACAGGCGGCCCTCGTAGTCGCGACCATCGAGGTAGTTGGACTGTGTCGTGCCGTCGGACCAGTCCTGGGTGCTCTTGATCTGCACGACGAAGGTCAGGCTGTTGGTCACGTCGAAGGCCAGGTTGGCCAGGGGGCTGATCGTGACGGTGACGAAGTCCGAGCCCCAGCCCGCGGTGGCCATGGTCGAGACGTCGATCAGGTCTCCCAGCCAAGCTTCGGTCTCCACCATCACCCCCGCGAAGTTCAGCTTTCGGGGCATCTGGTAGCCCAGGACGTAGGTCCCCAGGTGACGCCAGCCGTTGAAGTTAAGGCCCGCGTCCGCCTGCCATACCCAGGCCTGGCCGGGATCCGCGGAGCTCAGGGCGCGGTACTCGAACTTTGCGACCGCCTGCACCACCACGTGGTTCCAGTCCCCGGGCAGGAGCGCCGCCAGATCGAACTGGAAGGTCCCGGAAAGCCAGGCCCGGACCAGGGCGCCCCCGAAGGGGATTTCCTCCATTTCCCCGGGTGCTGTCGGCCTCAGCGCCAGCCCTACGAAGCCCAAGGTCCAGCCCGTGCCGACCGCGGCGCCGGCCTGGAACTTGAGGAAGGCGATCGGCGTCAGGGTCGCGGATCCCACGGCCTCGACCGTGACGGGGCTCAGTTCCGCCCGGGCCGAGAGTTCCAGGTTGTTCCCGGAGAAGAAGGGCCCCTCCCCGACGAAGGCCGGGATCGTGCGGGAGTACTCCAGGGTCGCCAGGGCGACGCCTCCGCCCCAGCCCGTTCCCAGGTCGCGGGAGTTCGCATCCGGCGCGTCGATGATGTCGAAATCGATGGGAGCGAAGCCCGTGGACCCGTACCCGTCCAGGTTGGGAGGACCGTAGCCCAGTACGATGTTCAGGCTGAGGCTGTCCTCGGCTTCCTGGGCCGGCGACAAGGCGGCGGGCAGGGTCAGCAGAACGAGGACAAGGGTGGCGGCGGACAGGGGGCGGGCGGGATTGCGCATGGGTTCCTCCGTACGGGATGCAACTTGACGGCCGGCACATCGGGGCGCCGGCCGGGGCTCAGACGATGGTCGTTCCCGGAGCGATGTCCTTTTCAGGCGTCAGCAATACGCAGGCCGCTGCGTCCGGAGTTTCCGCGGCCAGGAGCATGCATTCCGAAACCTCCCCCCGCATCCGGGCGGGGGCCAGGTTGACCAGGACCACCACGGTCTTTCCGACCAGTTCCTCCGCGGTGTAGTAGTCCACCAGGCTGGTGACGGTCTGCCGGGGCCGGTCCAGGCCCGCGTCGATCTGAACCTTGTAGAGCTTTTCCGAGTTCGGGACCCGTTCGGCGGATAGGACACGGCCGACCCGGATGTCCAGCTTCTTGAAATCCCCGTAGCTGATCTCTTCCATAAGCTCCAGAGTATAGCGGCGAGCAACGTAGCCCGCAATCCGGAATTCGGGAAAACCGGACCCGGGGTACGATGGGAGTCACCCGGTCTTGCCCGAAGGAGGCCGGCCATGGCATACCCATCCCATGCCCCGGAACGAACGACTCGGAATTCTTTCTCTCCTGGCCGCGGCCTTTCTCTTCGCCCTTACCACCGCCCTGGTCAAGTTGTCCTCCGCCTCCCTGTCCGGGTACCTGATCTCCGCGATGCGGTTCCTGGTGGGCATCGTCCTCAGCGCCGCCGCGATCCTGACCCGGTCCGGGAAGATCCGGGTGACGAATCGGAAGGACTGGGTCCTGCGGGGCCTCTACGGCGCCGTCTCCATGATCCTCTCGTACCTCGCCATCGCCCGAACCTCGGGAGGGAGGGCGACCCTCCTAGGGAACACCTACCCGATCTTCGTGGCCCTCTTCGCCGCCCTCTTCTTTCGGGAGCGCCTCAGCCGCGCCGCGGTCCCCAGCCTGGCCCTCTGCACCCTGGGGAGCGCCCTGGTCCTGAACGACGGGGCCGGGTATCCTACCACCGGGGACGTCCTTGCCATCCTGTCCGCGGTCTTCGCCGGGCTCGCCCTGAACCACCTCAAGCGGGCCCGGGCCACGGAGGATCCCTTCACACTCTACCTGTCGCCCTGCCTCTTCGGTCTTCCCGTTTCCGCGGTCCTCTCGGCCCGGGGGGTCGCCTTCGACCCCGGCGCACTGGCCCTGGCCGCCGGGATCGGCGTCGTGGTCTTCCTGGCCCAGATCTGCATGACCTGGGGGTACAAGCACGTCCCGGTATCCCGGGGGAGCCGGATCTTCTACCTGGAGACCCTCCTGGCCATCGGGTTCGGGGCCCTCCTGGGGGAGCGCCTGCGCCCGGCCTTCTTCGCGGGAGGCGCCCTGATCGCCGCGGGCCTGGCCTTCGACGCCTGGGATGCGGCCCGGAGGAAGTCCGGAAAAATCCTGGCTGTCCAATAATTGGTCGCTTTTTGGACAGCCTCTCTTGAGGGGGGAGCCTGGCCCCGGTATAATCCCAGGACCCGCCCCGGAGATGGTCCAGACCAACCCGGGGCTCCCAAGCATCGGAGGAGCGTCATGAACCCCGCCCTGGAGACCATCAAGGAACGAGGCTTCCTTCAGCAGTGCACGGACCTGGAGGGATTGTCCAAGCTGATGGACGAAGGTCCCGTGACTTTCTACATCGGCTGCGACCCCACGGGCCCGTCCCTGCACATCGGGCACATGGTGCCCTTCTTCGCCCTCCGGCACCTACGGGACGCCGGACACGTGGGCATCGCCCTCCTGGGGAGCGGGACCGCCCGGATCGGGGACCCCTCCGGCAAGACCGAGACCCGCAAGATGATCTCCTACGAGGCCATCGACGCCAACGCCGAACTCTTCCGGAAGCAACTGGACCGCTTCGTCGGCTTCGACGGGAAGACCAGCTTCTCCGCGAACAACAAGGACTGGCTGGCGGACCTCAACTACATCGACTTCCTCCGGGATATCGGCAGCCATTTCTCCGTGAACCGCATGCTCTCCTTCGAGGCCTACAAGGCCCGGATGGAAACGGGGCTCTCCTTCGTGGAATTCAACTACCAGCTCCTCCAGAGCTACGACTTCCTGGAGCTCTATCGGCGCCACGGCTGCCGCCTCCAGATCGGCGGGGACGACCAGTGGGGCAACATCGTGGCGGGGATGGAGCTGATCCGCCGGATCGAGGGCGCCGAAGTCTTCGGGCTCACCTTCCCCCTGGTCATGACCCACGACGGCAAGAAGATGGGCAAGACCGAGAAGGGGGCCCTCTTCCTGGATCCGGCCATGACCACCCCCTACGACTTCTTCCAGTACTGGCGGAACGTGTCGGACGCGGACGTCCTCAAGTTCCTGCTCATGTTCACCTTCCTGCCCACGGCGGAGTGCCGGACCCTGGCCTCCCCGGGGGCGGACATCAACGCCGCCAAGGAGCGACTGGGATGGGAGGTCACGGCCCTCATCCACGGCAAGGACGAGGCGGACCGGGCCCTGGCCGGGGCCAAGGCGGCCTTCGGGGGCGGCGGCGACCGGAGCTCCATGCCCACCGCGGAGCTTCCGCGGACCCGCTTCGACGCGGGTTATCCCGTCCTGGACCTCTTCGTGGACGCGGGCCTTGCCCAGACCAAGAGCGAGGCCCGCCGTCTGGTCCAGCAGGGCGGGGCCTTCGTGGCCGACGCGGCCTGGAAGGACGAGAAGGCCCCCGTCGGCGCGGGGCTCCTCGGCGCGGACGGGGAGCTCGTGCTCCGGGCGGGCAAGAAGCGGTACTGCCGCGTCGTCGCGAAATAGGGGAGGATCGGAAGGCCATGGAAGGAAAAACGGTCGCCCAGATCCGGGAAGCCATCGCCCGGGGCGAGTGGCGAAAACCCACCTCGGGGCTCGCCCCGGGGTACACCCAGGCCAACGTGGTCATCCTACCGAAGGAATACGCCTTCGACTTCCTCCTGTTCTGTGCGCGGAACGAGAAGCCCTGCCCGGTCATCGACGTGAGCGAGCCGGGGGTGGTCTCCCCGCCCGTCGCCGGTCCCGGCGCGGACATACGGATCCACGTGCCGAAGTACCGGGTCTACCGGAAGGGCGAGCCCGCCGGGGAGGCGGACGACATCCGGGGCCTCTACACCCCGGACATGGTTACCTTCCTCCTGGGCTGCAGCTTCACCTTCGAGCAGGATCTCTTGGACAACGGCATCCCGGTCCGGCACATCGAGCTGGACCGGAACGTACCCATGTACGTCACGAACCGGGAATGCCGCCCCGCGGGCGCCTTCGCCGGCCCCATGGTGGTCAGCATGCGGCCCATCCCCGCGGACCTGGTGGAAAAGGCGGCCGCCGTGACCAAGCCCTATCGCAAGGCCCACGGCGCCCCGATCCATGCCGGGGATCCCGCGGTCCTGGGCATCCGGGATGTCATGAAGGTGGACTTCGGGGATCCCCCGGAGATCCGGCCCGGGGAGGTCCCCGTATTCTGGGCCTGCGGGGTCACCCCCCAGATGGCCCTGCGCCGGGCCAAGCCGGAGATCGTCATCACCCACGCCCCGGGCCATATGTTCATCACGGACATCCGGGACAAGGACCTGGCGGAATCGTGAATCCCGAACGGCCCGGAAAGGAAACCCTCGGAGAGACGATCCTGCGGATCGAGGACCTGGCGCGCCGGGATCCCGGGGGCCGGGGACTTTCCGGACGGGTGCCCGCGGGCGCCCTGGGCCCCGCGGCCTTCGAGCTCCTGGCGAGCCGCCGGGTGGCGATCGTAACGGGATTCTGCGTCCGCTCCGCGGGCATCGGGGAGACCGACGGTCCCCCGGGCGCCCTGGCCCTGGCCGGCGCCCTCCGGATCCTTGGAAAGAAGACGGCCCTGATCACGGACCGGTATTCCCTGCCCCTGATTCGGGTCGGGGCCAAGCACCTGGGCACTCCCTTCCGGGCCCTGGAGCTTCCGGAGCTCCAGCCGGAGGCGAACGAGGCCCTGGACCGCTTCGTCTCCGCCTTCAAGCCCACCCACGTCGTGGCCCTGGAGCGTCCCGGAAGCGCCCCCGACGGCCACCGATACTCCATGCGCGGGGAGATCCTGGACGACGTGGCCCCGGCCGTGGACCGCCTGTTCAACCCCGATCCCGGGCGCGGTTGGGTAACCCTGGCCGTGGGGGACGGCGGCAACGAGCTGGGCATGGGCGGCCTCCGGGAAACCCTCAAAGCCGAGGTATCCCGGGGGGACCTCATCTTCTGCGCCTCCCCGGCGGATCACACCCTGGCCTGCGGGATCTCGAACTGGGGAGGCTACGCCCTGGCCGCGGCCCTGTCCCTGTTGTCCGGCGTCCTGCTCCTCCGTACCCCGGACCAGGAGCGGGCCCTCCTGACCGCCCTGGTCGATGCCGGCGCCGTGGACGGCTGTACCCGGGAGAAGGGGCTGTCCGTGGACGGACTGGCCTGGGAGAAATATGCGGAGACCCTCCACGCAATGTACGACCTCGCCTCCGGAGCCCTGAGCGCCCGGAAGCGGGGACCGGAAGCGGGGATCGGAGACGGAGGCGGACCTTGGAAATCGACCTGAACGCCGACGTGGGCGAGGGTTTCGGCGCCTACGCCCTGGGAAACGACGAGGCCCTCCTGGGACTGGTGAGCTCGGCGAACATAGCCTGCGGCTTCCACGCCGGGGATCCCGGCGTGATGGAGCGGACCGTGGGCCGGGCCCTCCGGGGAGGGGCGGCCCTGGGGGCCCATCCCGGCTACCCGGACCTCCAGGGCTTCGGACGCAGGTCCCTGGCCCTGAGTGAGAACGAGGTCTACGCGGCCGTCCTCTACCAGATCGGGGCGCTCCGGGCCTTTGCCCGGGCGGCGGGCTCGGACCTCCGGCACGTCAAGCCCCACGGAGCCCTCTACAACGACGCGGCCCGGAATCCCGCCCTCGCACGGGGAGCGGCCCGGGCGGTCAAGGCCGCGGGCGGGAATCTGATCCTGGTGGGGCTTCCCGGCTGCGAACTGGAGGCGGCCGCCGTCGAGGCGGGGCTTCCCTACGCCCGGGAGTTCTTCGCGGACAGGGCTTACCAGGACGACGGTTCCCTGGTCCCCCGGTCCCGGCCGGACGCGGTGATCCACGACGAGGACGCCTGCGTGGAGCGGGTCCTGCGGGCGGTGCGGGACGGTACCGTGGTAACCGCGACGGGGAAGTCCATCCCCGTCCGGGCGGACACGGTCTGCCTGCACGGGGACAACCCCGAGGCGGTAGCCTTCGCGCGCAGGCTCCGGTCGGCCCTCCAGGCCGCGGGGATCTCGATCCGGCCCGTGGCTCCGGGAGACGCACGCTCGTGAGCGATTCCCTGACTGTGCACCCCTACGGGGAGACCGCCCTGACCGCCGTGTTCGGGGACGGGATCTCGGAAGACCTCTACCGCCGGATCCGGGCTTTAACGTCCGCCCTCGAGGCCGACCCGCCCCGGGGCCTTTCGGAGCTCATTCCGGCCTACAATTCCCTGCTTGTGGTCTACGACCCCCGAGAGGCCGCCTATGAGGACTTGGCGGTGATCGTCCGGGACCGGGCCGCCAGATCCGCCGAGCTAGCCCCGGGGCCGTCCCGTGTCGCACGGATCCCGGTCTGCTACGAACCGCCCCACGCCCCGGACCTCGAGGACGTGGCCCGGCACGCGGGGTTGTCCCCGGAGGAGGTCGTTTCCATCCACTCCGCCGGCGCCTACCTCGTATACATGCTCGGGTTCACCCCGGGATTTCCGTACCTGGGGGGCCTGGACGATCGGATCGCCGCTCCAAGGCGGGCCACCCCCCGGACGCGAATCCCCGCGGGATCCGTGGGCATAGCGGATCGGCAGACCGGGATCTATCCCCAGGCCAGCCCCGGGGGGTGGAACCTCATAGGCCGCACCCCCGCGATCCTCTTCGATCCGGCCCGGACTCCCCCGGCCCTCCTGGCCGCGGGGATGTACATCCGGTTCACCCCGATATCCGCCGCGGAGTTCGAGGACCTGTCCGAGGCCGCCGCCTCGGACCGATGGAGGCCCGAGATCGCCGAGGAGGATCGGCCGTGACGGAGATGATCATCCGCGAGCCCGGCCCCCAGACCACGGTCCAGGACCTGGGCCGCTTCGGCAGCCAGTCCCTGGGGGTCCCTCCCTCCGGGGCCGCGGACCCGGACGCCCTGGAAACCGCGAACCTTCTGGTGGGCAACAATCCGGGCGAAGCCTGCCTGGAGTGCACCCTCCGGGGGCCCGTGCTGGAGTTCACGGGGCCTGCGGCCTTCAGCCTCTGCGGAGGCCGTTCGGAGGCTCGACTGAACGACGCCGAGGTCCCCCTCTGGGCGACGGTATACGCTAAGGCCGGGGATGTCCTCACGATCGGCCCTGTGGAAACGGGACTGCGAATCTACCTCTCCGTGGGGGGAGGGCTGGATATACCTCCGGTCCTGGGAAGCCGCTCCACCTACGCCCGGGCCGGCTTCGGGGGCTGGGAGGGCAGGGCCCTTCAGGCCGGGGACCGCATACCCCTGCGCACGGATCCGGACCCTCGGCCTCTGCCCGCGTGGATCGTACCGGAGGGCGAGCGGCCGGGATACCCTTCGGAGATCCGGGTCCGCGCCGTGCCGTCCCACGAGATCGACCGGTTCCGGCCGGAGTCCGTGGAGCGGTTTTTCCGGGATCCCTACGCGGTGTCCCCGAAGAGCGACCGTATGGGCTGCCGGCTGGAAGGGACCCCCCTGGTCCACGTCCGGGGAGCCGACATCGTATCATCCGGGGTGCTGACCGGTACGGTCCAGGTTCCCGGGGACGGCCTTCCCATCGTACTCCTGGCGGACCGGCAGACCACCGGCGGCTATACCCGGATCGCCCACGTGATCCGGACGGACCTTCCAAAGCTGGGCCAGGCCCGCCCGGGCGACCGCGTCCGCTTTGACCGCGCGACCCTGGAGGAAGCCCGGGAAGCCTGGGATGCCCGGGAAGCGGTCCTCCGGTCCCGGATCCGACCCCGGGCGACCGTGCTCCCCGGGGCCGCCGGAGACTCAGCCGCCGCCCTGCAGTCGACGAGCCCGGGTGCTCCGGACCGGGCTTTCGTCGGTCCGCGGCGTCGGTTCCGGGTCGTCGTGGACGGACGGGAATACGACGTCGAGTTGCTGGAAGTCTGACGCTTTCCGGACTCCGGTCCGTGAACCTCGGATATAATCGAAACTAAAGGAACCCTATGGAAACCCGATCCCTGGCCTCGGAAATGATCCTTCTGGTAACCGCCGCCCTCTGGGGCTTCGCCTTCGTGGCCCAGCGGGTCGGCATGGACTTCATGGGGCCCCTGACCTACAACGGGATCCGCTTCCTGATGGGCGGAGCCTCCCTCTTGCCCCTGATCTATCTCCGGAGGAAGTTGGATCGGGGTAGGGGGCTCCGCGCGCCCGAGGGTTCCGGGGCGGCGCGGCCCGCGCCGGGCGGGGCACGGACCCTCGCGGTCTCCAGCCTCGCGGGAGGTCTCATCATCACCGTGGCCGCCAACCTCCAGCAGTGGTCCATGAAGTTCATCACCGCGGGAAAGGCGGGGTTCATCACCGGGCTGTACGTGGTCCTGGTACCGATCGCGGGAATGCTGCTGAAACGGAAAACCCCGGTCCTGGCCTGGGCGGGATGCGCGGCCGCGGCCGGGGGGCTCTATTTCCTGTCCGTGACCGAGGAGTTCACCATCGCCCGGGGGGACCTGATCGTCCTGGCCAGCACCTTCTTTTGGACCTGCCACATACTCTTCCTGGATACCTTCTCCAAGAGGGTGGACCCCGTCGAGCTCTCCGCAGGCCAGTTCCTGGTCTGCGGCGCCCTCACCTCGGCCGGGGCCCTGGCTTTCGAGGCGCCTTCCTGGGAAAGTGTCCGGGCCGCGGCGGTCCCTCTGCTGTACGGAGGACTGGTCTCCATCGGAATCGCCTACACCCTGCAGGCCGTGGCCCAGAGGAAGGCCCATCCCACCCGGGCCGCGATCGTCATGAGCCTGGAGACCGTGTTCGCCGCGGCGGGAGGGGCGCTGTTGTTGTCCGAGAGGCTTTCCCCCCGGGAGCTCCTGGGCTGCGCCCTCATGTTCGCGGGCATGCTGATCGCCCAGGCCCCCGGTCCGAAACCGAAGGCGGCCGCCGAGTCCGCGATCAGGAGGTAGTCACGAAGCCCGCGTAGGCCGAAAGGTCCCGCTCCCAGAAATCCGCGGGCCAGGGGCCGTTCGGGATCTCTGGCTCCGGAGCGGGGGGATGGGCTGCCTGCCATTCCTCCCATTCCCGGGCGCGGACGCTCCTCAGGTACCGGTCCGCCACGCTGGGGAAAAGTTCGAGGAGCAGCTCCTCCTTCTCGTCCTTGGCCAGGCGGGTGCCCCCGAATTCCGGGAGCTCGGGGTTGTCCTGCCTCCGGTACGCGGAGGTGTCGTAAGGGGTCTCCTCGCGGACTCCGGCGATCTTGAGCCGGAACTCCGGGTCCACGGGCCAGGGGGTCTTTCCGTAGGTCCCCTTCACCAATTCCGCGAAGTTCTTCGATACGTTGGAGTAGAAGGGCTTGCCCTGGGTCTTGTCGACCACGCAGGCAACAGCCTGGACGCCCACGATCTGGCTGGTGGGGGTGACCAGGGGAGGAACCCCGGCGTCCAGCCGGACCTTGGGGACGATGGCGAGCACCTCCTGGAGGTGCTGTTCCAGCTTGGCTTCCTTCAGCTGGTCCATCATGTTGGTGTACATCCCGCCGGGGATCTGGGCGACCCGCACGACGTTGTCCGGCTCGGGGTAGTTGAAGAAGGCCTCGATCCGCTGGCAGAGGTCCAGGACGGCCTGGGGCCGGTCCGCCCGGGCCGCCTCGATCGCGTCGTCGAAGAGCCGGGACACGTCGGGGGGGAGCTCCGGATTCCGGATGTCGAAGGCCGGGGGCATCCGCTTGTACTGGTCGAACTTGGCCAGGTCCAGCCGGATGGCCCGGAGCTCGTCGCTGATAGCCTGGACCGCGGCGCGGTCGACCCCGGTGTCCAGGCCCATTCGGTCCGCGAAGATCTGGATGATCTCGTAGGCCGGGGCGGCGGGGCCGCCCGAGAAGGGCAGGACCACGGTGTCCACGATGTCCACCCCGTTGGCCATGCCCATGAGGAGGCTGGCGGTGCCGAAGCCCGGGGTGCAGTGCGTGTGGAGGTCGACGGGAATGGAAACGGCGTCCTTCAGGGCCCGGATCAGGTGGCCCGCCGTGGCCGGGTTGATGAGGCCCGCCATGTCCTTGATGGAGATCATGTCCGCCCCGAGGCCTTCCAGTTCCTTGGCCCGGGCCACGTAGTAGGGGATGTTGAACAGCGAGCCGGGGAGCTTCCTGCCGGAGAGGAAGGCCTTGAAGCGGTCCATCCGGGTGAAGCGGGGATCCACGGTGTAACAGATGGCGCAGTCCGCCAGGCCCCCGTTCTCCTTGACGTACCGCAGGGTGCCGGTCATGTTGGAGATGTCGTTCAGGGCGTCGAAGATACGCATGATGTCGATGCCGGAGCGCACGGAGTTGCGGCAGAATCCCTCGATGACGGAATCCGGATAGGGGGTGTAGCCGAAGAGGTTCCGACCCCGGGAGAGGGCGGTCAGCTTGGAAGCGCCCGCGATCCCCGCCTTGATGGATTCCAGCCGTGCCCAGGGGCTTTCGCCCAGGTAGCGCATGATGGAGTCCGGGACCGCCCCTCCCCATACCTCCATGGCGTAGAAACCGGCCTTGCGGAAGTGTGGCAGGACCCGGTCCACCTGGGCCTGGGTCATGCGGGTGGCGAATTGAGATTGCTGGCCGTCCCGGAGAGTCAGGTCCCGGAGCTTCAGCGCCTTGTTCATGGGCGTCCTCCTGCAATGAAGAAAGGGAAATCTTACTCCCCGAATAGTCTATAGAGAAATTTCGGGATAGGCAATCCTGGTATCGGAGGCGGAGGCCCCGACGCCGGAAGGCCATCGCTCCGCGATGAAGTCCCGGACCCTGCGGACCGCGGGGGCCAGGTTCCGGGAGGGCGTCCAGGCCATGTAGACGGTCCGGGAAAATTCCGGGTTCTTGAGGCGGACGCCGACCACGTCCGGATTGCCGAGGTTCGGGGTCACGGGGATGATGGAAAGTCCGTACTGCAGGGACACGAAGGTGATAGCGACGGTGCAGTCCTCCGCCTCGAAGGCGACCTTGGGCCGGATCTTCATCTCCCGGAAGATGTTCCCGATCATGCGCCTGAGCCCGCTCTTGCGGTTGGTCAGGATGAAGGGCTCGTCCTTGACCTCGTGGATGTCGATCTCCGGACGCTGGGCCAGCCGGTGGCTCCGGGGGATGACCAGGAAGAGTTCCTGCCGCAATACCGGGGCGGAGGCCACGTCCTTGGACGGGTCCGGGCAGAAGGCCAGGTCGATGTCGCCCTGCTTGAGTCCTTCGATCAGGGCGTTGTTCAGGTTCTGCACGAAGTTGAAGGTTATCTTCTCGTTCGCGGGGTCCTTGTAGAAGCTGGTGAGGACCTCCGGCAGGAAGGTGGAGCTCAGGCTGGATATGTACCCCAGGGTTAGCCTGCCCTGCACGGGGCCGGAAAGCCGGACGGTCTCGATGCCTTCGTCCAGCAGGGCCAGGGAACCGTCCACGAATTTGAGGAATTTCCGGCCCTGGGCGCTCAGGGCGATCTTCTTCCCGTGCTTGTCGAATAGTTGAACATCCAGTTCCTTCTCGAGCTCCGACATCGCATAGCTCAGGGAGGGTTGGGTGATGCACAGGGCCTGGGAGGCCTTGGTGAAGTGCTCGATCTTGGCCAGGACCTGGAAATAGCGAAGCTGCTGGAGGGTCATGTGCGCCGTCCTTCCCGCCGGCAGGGCCGAGTATACCGGGAATCATAGAAAGGGTCTATGGTTTCAGTATAAAAAATTTTATTAGACCTATCCGTGGACCCGGTGTAGGATGATGCGGGGCAGACCTCGTCCGGGCGCGCTTTACAGGAATGGTCAACCGGTATATCCTCAAGGAACCGCAAAAGACAGGAAGCCCCTGGAAACCGCGTACTCCGCGATACGCCGAGAAACGCCTTCCGCGCCGCTGGGGCGGCGCTGCAACGATACCACGAGAAGCGTGGAGAGCCATGAGCGAAAAGAAATCCTACGAGCACGTCATCCGAGAGAAATGGTGCAAGGGCTGCAACATCTGCGTGGCCTACTGCCCTAAAAAGGTCCTCACACTGGTGAACGGCAAGGTCTTCGCCGAACGGCCCCACGACTGCATCGGGTGCCGCCTCTGCGAGCTCCGCTGTCCGGATTTCGCCATCGAGATCCGCGAGGCTACCGGAGCCCCGGAGCCTGAGGAGGAAACCACCGTGGATTACACGATCCCGCCGGAGGCCACCCATGCCTAGCGCAAAGCTGATGCAGGGGAACGAGGCCTGCACGATCGGAGCCTTGGTAGCGGGGCTCGAGTTTTACGCGGGATATCCGATCACTCCCTCCACGGAGATCGCGGAGCTCTGCTCCGAGGAGCTTCCCAAGGTCGGGGGCAAGTTCGTCCAGATGGAGGACGAGATCGGCTCCATCGCGGCCATCATCGGGGCGTCCCTGACGGGAAAGAAGTCCATGACCGCGACCAGCGGCCCGGGCTTCTCCCTGATGCAGGAAAGCCTGGGGTACGCCTCGGAGACCGAGGTACCCGTGGTCATCATAAATGTCCAGCGCATGGGACCCTCCACCGGTATGCCCACGTCCCCCGCCCAGGGCGACGTCATGCAGGCCCGCTGGGGAACCCACGGCGACCATCCCGTCATCGCCCTGGCTCCGGGCAACGTGAAGGAGTGCTTCGACCTCACGGTCCGGGCCTTCAACCTGGCCGAGGAGTACCGCGTGCCCGTGATCGTCCTCACGGACGAGGTGATCGGCCACATGCGTGAAAAGGTGCTCCTCCCGGATTGGGAGGACGTGAAGGTCGTGGATCGGGCCCGCCCCACGGCTCCCGGCGGCTACCGCCCCTACGAGGCGGACCTGGACGGCGGGGTGCCTCTCATGGCCCCCTTCGGACAGGGGTACCGCTGGCACGTGACGGGGCTCTTCCACGACGAGACCGGCTTTCCCTCGGGCAAGGCCGACGTGGCGGACCGGCTCCTGCGGCGCCTGGACCGGAAGATCACGAAGAACGAGAAGGTGATCCGGGATTACGTCACAGAGTCCGTCGAGGATTGCGAGATCCTGGTCGTCTCCTTCGGGAGTTCCGCCATGAGCGCCCTGTCCGCGGTCCGGCGAGCCCGGCGGGAAGGCGTCAAGGCCGGTATGCTCCGGCTCAAGACCATATGGCCCTTCCCGGACGAGGTCCTCAAGGACCTGTCCAGGAACGCCAAGGCGGTGCTGGTCCCGGAGATGAACCTGGGACAGCTCGCCTACGAGGTCGAGCGGACCGTAGGCTGCCGAGCCCCCGTGGTGCGCATCGGCAAGGTGAACGGGGACCTCTTCCGCCCGGACGAGATCCACGACAAGATCATGGAAGCGGCCAAATGAGCGACATACTCAAGTACTTCCGACAGGACAGGCTCCCGCACATCTGGTGCCCCGGCTGCGGGCACGGAACGGTGACCGGAGCCCTGGTGCGGGCCATCGCCCGCCTCAAGCTGGACAAGAACAAGGTCTGCGTGGTCTCCGGTATCGGCTGCTCCAGCCGGGCCCCGGGCTACCTGGATTTCGACACCCTGCATACCGCCCACGGCCGCGCCCTGGCCTTCGCCACGGGGATCAAGCTGGCCCGGCCGGACCTGAAGGTCATCGTGATGACCGGGGACGGGGACTGCACGGCCATCGGAGGCAACCACTTCATCCACGCGGCACGCCGGAACATCGACATCACCACCATCGTGATGAACAACAACATCTACGGCATGACCAGCGGCCAGTATTCCCCCATGACCCCCAAGGGCTTCCTGGGCACCACGGCCCCCTACGGGAATCCGGAGCGGACCTTCGACCTGTGCAAGCTGGCCGAGGCCGCCGGGGCCACCTACGTCGCCCGGGGCACATCCTTCCACGCCCAGATGCTCATCGACCTGATCGAGCAGGCCCTGACGCACCGGGGCTTCTCGGTGGTGGAGGCCCTGACCCAGTGCCCGACCTATTTCGGGCGGAAGAACAAGGTGGGCGGGGCGGTGGAGCTCCTGGAGTGGATCAAGGAGCGGACCGTCAACGCCAAGGCCGCGGCGGTCCTGCCGCCCGAGAAGGTCGCGGGCAAGCTGCTGATCGGGGAACTGCACAAGAATCCCCAGCCCGAGTTCTGCGACGAGTACGACAAGATCATCGCCCAGGTGCAGCGAAAGTTCGAAGGTTTCCGGGGAGGGGTGCGCGGATGCGAACAGAATTCCGACTGAGCGGATCCGGGGGGCAGGGCCTGCTCCTCGCGGGAATAGTCCTTGCCGAGGCGGCCATCCTGGAAGGCAAGAACGCCGTGCAGACCCAGAGCTACGGGCCCGAGGCCCGGGGCGGGGCCTCCAAGGCGGAAGTGGTGATCAGCGGCGAGGACATCGACTACCCCAAGGCGATGGATCCCGACTTCCTGCTGGCCCTGACCGCAGAGGCCTACAGGACCTACGGCAAGCTCATGAAGAAAGGGCTCATCATCGTGGACGAGTCCGTACCCCCGTCCGAGGACATCATCGCACGGACGGCCCGGGTGCCGATCCTCAAGACCGCGGCCAAGGACATCGGCAAGAGCGTGGTGGCCAACATCGTGGCCCTGGGGGTCCTGGCCGGAGTCTCCGGGATCGTGGAACCCGGGACCCTGGAAGCCGCGGTCAAGAACCGGGTTCCCAAGGGCACCGAGGAGTTGAACGTCGCGGCCCTGAAGAAGGGATTCGAGCTGGCCACCGCGTTCAAGGCCAAGGCCTGAAGCCCGCGCCGCCGCACATACCGGAGGATATGAGATGAACGATTCCGAATCGATCCGCAAGGGATTCGCGACATACACGGAGGGGGTGGAGAAATCCCTGGGCAAGTTCCCGGAGCGGAAGGGCAAATTCGTCACCGGGTCCAACGCCCCGGTGGATCGGCTCTACACCCCCCTGGACTTGGAAGGCCGGGACTACCTGACGGACCAGGGCTTCCCGGGCACTTATCCCTTCACCCGGGGCGTCCAGAACACCATGTACCGGGGCCGCTTCTGGACCATGCGCCAGTACGCGGGTTTCGCCACCGCGGAGGAATCCAACAAGCGGTACAAGTACCTGCTGGAGCAGGGCCAGACGGGGCTCTCCGTGGCCTTCGACCTCCCCACCCAGATCGGGTACGACTCCGACCACGCCCTGTCCCAGGGCGAGGTCGGGAAGGTCGGGGTGGCCATCGACTCCCTCGCGGACATGGAGATCCTCTTCGACGGGATTCCCCTGGACAAGGTTTCCACCTCGATGACCATCAACGCCCCCGCGTCGGTGCTCCTGGCCATGTACATAGCCGTGGGGGAGAAGCAGGGGGTCACCCCGGACAAGCTGAACGGCACCATCCAGAACGACATCCTCAAGGAATACGTGGCCCGGGGTACCTATATCTTCCCGCCCGCCCCGTCCATGCGCCTGATCACGGACATCTTCGAGTACTGCTCCAAGGAAGTCCCGAATTGGAACACCATCTCCATCTCGGGCTACCACATCCGGGAAGCCGGTTCCACGGCGGTGCAGGAAGTCGCCTTCACCCTGGCCGACGGGGTCGCCTACGTGGAGGCCGCGGTCAAGGCGGGGCTGGACGTGGACGAGTTCGCCCCGAGGCTCTCGTTCTTCTTCAACTCCCACAACGACCTCTTCGAGGAGGTCGCCAAGTTCCGGGCCGCCCGCCGGGTCTGGGCCAAGATCATGAAGGACCGCTTCGGGGCCAAGAATCCCAAGAGCTGGATGCTCCGCTTCCATACCCAGACCGCGGGTTCCACTCTAACGGCCCAGCAGCCGGACAACAACGTGGTCCGGGTGACCCTCCAGGCCCTGGCCGCGGTGCTGGGCGGGACCCAGTCCCTCCACACCAACTCCAAGGACGAGGCCCTGGCCCTGCCCACGGAGGCATCCGTCCGGGTGGCCCTCCGTACCCAGCAGATCATCGCCTACGAGAGCGGCGCCGCGGAGACCGCGGACCCCCTGGCGGGCTCCTACTACGTGGAGAGCCTCACGAACCGCATCGAGGACGGTGCCTGGGACTACATCCGCAAGATCGACTCCCTGGGCGGGGCCGTCAAGGCCATCGAGAACGGATACGTCCAGCAGGAGATCCAGGATGCCGCGTACACCTACCAGATGGACGTTGAGTCCGGGGAGCGGATCGTCGTGGGGCTGAACAAGTTCCAGATCAAGGAAGCCGCTCCGGAGGGCCTCCTGAAGGTGGACCCCGCGGTCGGCAAGATGCAGGAGAAAAAGCTGGCGGACCTGAGGGGAAGACGGGACAACGCGGCCGTGCGGACGGCTCTGGAAGGGCTGGCGACCGCGGCCCAGGGTTCGGAAAACCTCATGCCCCGCATCCTGGAGGCGGTGCGTCAGTACGCCACCCTCGGGGAGATCTGCGACGTGCTTCGCGGAGTATTCGGGGAATACCAGCAGAAGGTCGTCCTTTAACGGGGGTACGGAATGGACAGGAAAATACGTGTGTTAGTCGCCAAGCCCGGGCTGGACGGCCATGACCGGGGCGCCAAGGTGATCGCCCGGGCCCTCCGGGACGCGGGCATGGAAGTGGTGTACACGGGTCTACGACAGACCCCGGAACAGATCGTCCAGGCCGCCGTCCAGGAGGACGCGGACGTCATCGCCCTCTCGATCCTCTCGGGAGCCCACAACCACCTCTTCCCCAGGGTCATGGAGCTGCTGGCCCAGAAGGGCGTGAACGACGTACTGGTGATCGGCGGCGGGGTCATCCCCGAAGACGACATTCCTTTCCTGAAGAAGGCCGGGATCGCGGAGATCTTCGGTCCCGGGACCCCGACCAAGGCGACCATCGACTTCATTCGCGCGAACCTGAAGCGCTAGGCCGATTCCCGATGTCCGACGTTCCGGAAACCGTCCGGAGGATCCGGTCCGGGGATCCCCGGACCCTGGCCCGCACGATCTCCCGGATCGACGACGGGGATCCCTCCGTCGCCCAGGTCCTCCGGGCACTCCACACCCACACGGGACGCGCCCACGTCATCGGGGTCACCGGACCTCCGGGATCCGGCAAGAGCACCCTGGTGGACAAGTTCGTGGGGGAGTTCCGCCGGCGCGGCCTTTCCGTGGGGGTGCTGGCGGTGGATCCGTCGAGCCCCTTCACGGGCGGTGCGATCCTGGGGGACCGCATCCGGATGCAGTCCCACGCCCTGGACGAGGGGGTCTACATCCGCAGCCTGGCCACCCGGGGCCACCTGGGCGGGCTTTCCGGGGCCGTCATGGAGGCCGTCCGCGTCCTGGACGCCGCGGGCTTCGACCGGATCCTGATCGAGACCGTGGGAGTCGGCCAGAGCGAGGTGGACATCGTCCGCCTGGCGGACACGGTCGTACTGGTCTCGGTCCCGGGTCTGGGGGACGACATCCAGGTGCTCAAGGCCGGGATCATGGAGATCGGGGACGTATTCGTGGTGAACAAGTCGGACCGGGACGGGGCGGACCGGGTGGTGCGGGAGATACGTTCCATGTTGGAGACCGCCCTGGTCAACGGGGTCACCCCCCGGGCCCTATCCGGCGCCGGGGTCGCGGACCGGGGCGGGCACCACATAGCCAGCGCCGCCCGCGAATCCGCGAACGCACACGGGTACGGGGACGCCCACGGCCTGCCCCCGGTGCTAAAGACAACGGCGGAGACGGGGGAGGGCGTGATGCCCGTGGTCGACGCGGTGGAAGCCCACCGGGCGGCCCTCGAGGAGTCCGGGCTCCTCCGGGAGCGGCGGCTCCGGAACGCGGCGTACGAGCTGCGGGACGCCCTGGGCAAGCGGCTCCTCGCTCGCCTGGACTCCCCGGACGCCCTGGCCCGGCTGGACGCGTTGGCCCGGGACGTGGTGGAGCGCCGCCGGGACGTGTACGACGCGGTGGACGCCCTCCACGAAGCCCTGAGCCTTGAAGAAAAACACCCTAGGAGGTAGGCGGAATGACGGAAAAACTGGATCATATCGGCATCGCCGTAGAGAACCTGGAGCAGTCCCTGGCGTTCTACCGGGACGTCCTGGGTCTGGAGCTGCACGGGACCGAGACCGTGGAGGAGCAGAAAGTCAGGGTCGCCTTCTTCCCCGTGGGGGATACGGAGATCGAGCTCCTGGAGTCCACGGATCCCGAGGGGCCCATCGCCAAATTCATCGCCGCCAAGGGGCAGGGGGTCCAGCACCTGGCCTTCCGGGTGAAGGATATCGAAAAGACCCTGGCCGACCTCAAGGCCCGAGGGGTCCGGCTGATCGACGAAAAGCCCCGGTACGGGGCCGGGGGTGCGAAGATCGCCTTTCTCCACCCGAAGGCCACCAACGGGGTGCTGGTGGAGCTCTGTCAGAGGGACTGAAGGCCGTACGGCAGGAATCACGGACGCCTTCGGGCGTCCCGAATAATAGAACCAGCGTCGGCGGAGCCGACGGGAGAAGGTAGGGGTATGGAAGAGAAGATCCGCGAACTCGTGAAGCGCCGGGACAAGATCACGGCCGGGGGCGGACCCAAGCGGGTGGCCGCCCAGCACGAGAAGGGAAAGATGACGGCCCGGGAGCGCATCCGGATGCTCCTGGACGAGGGGTCCTTCGTCGAGCTGGACGCCTTCGTGGAGCACCGCTGCGACGAACTCGGCATGGCCGACGTGGAGGCGCCCGGGGAGGGCGTGGTGATCGGCTACGGAACCGTGGCGGGACGGCTGGTCTACGTCTTCGCCCAGGACTTCACCGTCATCGGCGGGTCCCTGGGGGAGATGCACGCGGCCAAGATCTGCAAGGCCATGGACATGGCCATGAAGGTGGGCTGTCCGGTCATCGGCATCAACGATTCCGGCGGGGCCCGCATCCAGGAGGGCGTGGACGCCCTGTCCGGGTACGGGGACATCTTCTACCGGAACACCGTTGCCTCCGGGGTCGTTCCCCAGATCTCCGTCATCATGGGTCCCTGCGCCGGCGGTGCCGTGTATTCCCCGGCTCTCACGGACTTCGTGCTCATGACGGACAAGAGCTCCAACATGTTCATCACCGGTCCCCAGGTCATCAAGGCCGTGACCGGGGAGGACGTCTCCGCCGAGGATTTGGGCGGGTCCCACGTCCACTGCGAGAAGAGCGGGGTGGCCCATTTCCGGTTCGCGGACGAGTCCGGGACGATCGCGGGGATCAAGCGCCTCCTTTCCTTCCTGCCCCAGAACAACCTGGAGGATCCGCCCCTGGCGGACCCCGTCGCCCCCGCGGGGGATCCGTCCGCCCTGGCGGACATCATCCCCGATTCCCCGAACAAGCCCTACGACGTTCGCCGGATCATCGAGGGGATCTTCGACGGAGGGGACTTCTTCGAGGTCCAGGAGGACTACGCCAAGAACATCGTGGTCGGCTTCGCCCGCCTGGCCGGCCGCCCCGTCGGGATCGTGGCCAACCAGCCCGCGGTCATGGCCGGGGTCCTGGATATCAACGCCTCCGACAAGGGTGCCCGGTTCATCCGTTTCTGCGACGCCTTCAACATCCCCCTGGTGACCTT
This sequence comes from Spirochaetota bacterium, assembly GCA_022703505.1. Taxonomy (GTDB): domain Bacteria; phylum Spirochaetota; class Spirochaetia; order Treponematales; family UBA12059; genus JAAYUR01. The sequence goes on from JAKLDN010000003.1 coordinate 377,151, forward strand.
CGCGGACACCGCCGGCTACCTGCCCGGGGTGAGCCAGGAGCACGGGGGCGTGATCCGCCACGGGGCCAAGCTCCTCTACGCCTACAGCGAGGCGACCGTGCCCCTCCTTACGGTGATCCTCCGCAAGGCCTACGGCGGCGCCTACATCGCCATGTGCTCCCGCCACCTCGGCGCGGACCAGGTCTTCGCCTGGCCGTCCGCGGAAATCGCGGTCATGGGTCCCGAGGGCGCGGCCAACATCATCTTCAAGAAGGAGATCGAGGAAGCCTCCGATCCCGCCGCCGCCCGGAAGGAAAAGATCGAGGAGTACAAGCGCTCCTTCGCCAATCCCTACAAGGCCGCGGTGCGGGGCTACGTGGACGATGTCCTCGATCCCGCGGAAACCCGGAGCCGCCTGGTCGCGGCCCTGGCCATGCTGGGGGGCAAGCGGGAAACCCGCCCGGCCCGCAAGCACGGGAACTTCCCGGCCTAGGGGCGGAGCATGAGCAACATCGGATTGTACGAATGGACCGTGGTCCTCATCGGCATGGGCACGGTTTTCATCACCCTGATCGGACTCTGGTGGATCCTCGAGGGCTTCTCGGTCGTGGCCGGCCGGCTGGCGCGGAAAAAGGCCGAGGCGGTACGTTCCGCCGACCTTCCCCCGTCCGCACCCGCCCAGGCTCCGGTCCGGGCTTCCGCCGGAGTGACCCCCGAGGTCGTCGCGGCGATTACCGCGGCGGTGGCCGCGGCGACGGGCCGAGGGCCTTCCGAAATCCGGATCGCCCGCATCTCGCCGTCCTCTCCCGGCCTGGCCGGGCTCAACACCCCGGTCTGGGGTTACGCGAACCGGCTGGCCGCGGGCCGCCGCTGATCGAATTCGTAAGGAGTTGGATATGAAGAGCTATAAGATCTACGTGAACGGACAGGCCTTTGACGTGAGTGTCGAGGAAGTGGGAGGGTCCGCCCCGGCCGCCCCGGCGCCCGCCGCCGCGAGCGCGCCGGCGCCCCGCCCCGCCCCGGCCGCCCCCGCGGCATCCCCGGCTCCCGCCGCGGGCGCGTCCTCCGTCAAGGCTCCCATGCCCGGCACCATCCTGGGCGTCAAGGTGGCCCCGGGCCAGGCCGTCAAGAAGGGCCAGGTCCTGCTGATCTTGGAGGCCATGAAGATGGAGAACGAGATCTGCGCCGGAGGCGACGGCACGGTGGCGGCCGTCCGCGTCCAGGCCGGACAATCCGTCAACACGGGGGATCCGCTGGTGGACATGGCCTAGGCCTGCCGCATAAGGAAATACGCAGATGTTGGACAGTATCCTGGAATTCATCCAGAGCACCGGATTCGTGGCCATGAAGTGGACCGACCTCATCATGATCACCGTATCCTGCGTGCTCCTTTACCTGGGGATCGTCAAGAAGTTCGAGCCCCTCCTCCTCGTGCCCATCGCCTTCGGGATGCTTCTGGCGAACATCCCCCTGGGGGGCATCATGGATCCCGCCAAGGACGGCCAGCCCGGAGGGCTCCTGTATTACCTCTACTATGGGATCAAGTTCGGAATCTATCCTCCCCTCATCTTCATGGGAGTAGGTGCCATGACGGACTTCGGACCCCTCATAGCGAACCCCAAGAGCCTCCTCCTGGGGGCGGCGGCCCAGCTCGGGATCTTCGTGGCCTTCCTCTTGGCACGGGCGCTCGGCTTCGACCTTCAGGGAGCGGCCTCCATCGGCATCATCGGGGGGGCGGACGGCCCGACGGCCATCTTCTTAACTTCCAAGCTGAAGCCGGAACTCCTTCCGGCCATCGCCATCGCGGCGTACTCCTACATGGCCCTGGTGCCCATCATCCAGCCGCCGATCATGAACGCCCTGACCACCAAGAAGGAGCGCATGGTCGTGATGGACCAGCTCCGCGAGGTCAGCAAAGCCGAGAAGATCATCTTCCCGATCATGGTCACTATCCTGTGCGGACTGCTGCTGCCCGCGGCCGTGCCCCTGCTGGGCGCCCTGATGCTGGGCAACCTCTTCCGGGAGTGCGGAGTCACGGAGCGTCTCAACAATACGGCCCAGAACGCACTGATCAACATCCTGACCATCTTCCTGGGCACGGCGGTGGGAGCCACGGCCAGCGCGGACAAGTTCCTCACCGTCCAGACCCTCTCCATCGTCGGCCTGGGCCTCCTGGCCTTCGCCTTCGGCACCGCGGGCGGGGTCCTGCTCGGAAAACTGATGTACATGCTGTCGGGCGGGAAGATCAATCCCCTCATCGGAAGCGCCGGGGTATCCGCGGTTCCCATGGCCGCCCGGGTCAGCCAGGTCGTAGGCCAGAAGGCGAATCCGTCGAATTTCCTGCTCATGCACGCCATGGGACCGAACGTGGCGGGGGTCATCGGCTCCGCGATCGCGGCAGGGGTGCTTCTGTCCATGCTCGGCTAGCTGCTCCTGGGGTCGGCGACAGCCGACCCCAGGAGGCGACGAAGCCCTTCGGGCTTCGTCGCTTTACCGGAAGCCGCGCCCTCCGGGGCGCGGCGTTTTTCATCCCGCCTCCCGGTCGTCCTTGCCCCGCACCGACCCCTATGCTAGTATGAGCGCATGGATCTCCCAGCCTTGCCGATCGTAGCCCCGTCCATACTGTCGGCGGATTTCTCGGACATCCGCGGAGCCCTCAGGCTCTGCGAGGATGCCGGTGCGCCCTGGCTGCACCTGGACGTCATGGACGGTCGATTCGTACCCAACCTGACCTTCGGGGCCAAGATGGTCTCGGACATCCGAAAACGCACCCGGCTTTTCCTGGACGCCCACCTCATGACCGTGGAACCCGAGCGTCTGGCTCCGGCCTTCCTGGACGCCGGAGCCGACGCCGTCACGTTCCACCTGGAAGCCTGTGTACACGCCCACCGCCTCGCCTCGGAAATCCGGAGCAGGGGCGCCGCCGCGGGGGTGTCCATCGTGCCCTCCACGCCGGTCTCGGCCCTGGAGCCCCTTCTTCCGTTCCTGGACCTCGTCCTTATTATGACCGTGAATCCCGGCTTCGGGGGCCAAAAGCTGATTCCCGAATGCCTCGACAAGGTCTCGGAGCTCCGCGGAATCCGGGAACGCCGGGGCCTCACGTTCCGACTCTCCGTAGATGGAGGCATCAACGAATCCACGGTCCCGGCCGCCGCCCGCGCGGGGGCCGAGGTCCTCGTGATGGGAAGCGCCTTTTTCGAAGCTCCCGATCCCGGCCTGCTTCTTCGCTCGATCCGTTCGGCCTACACCTTGGAGGCCTCCGCCTCCGCCCGGCCCGCCGAGGCGGCTACAGCGGGACCCCCGGGACGCCGATAATCCAATCGGAGGAATCCTGATGCGACGATTCCGAACAGCACCCGCCCTCCTGGTGGCCTTGATCCTTCCCTTCGCGGCCTACCCTCAGACCGTTCCGGATGGACGGATCGAACGCGGTATACGGCTTTTCGGGGAGGAAAAATACTCCGAGGCCTTGGAGCTCTTCAACCGGGTACTCGCGGACCCGGCGGCCCAGACGGACCGGCCCGACGCGGTATACTGGTCGGGATTGAGCTACATGGCCCTGGGAGACGCCGTGAACGCGCGCCGGACCCTGGACACCTTCCTGAAGGAATATCCCCGCCATCCTTCCGTGCCGGATGCCCTGTACCAGCGCGCCCGGGTAGCTTACACCTCAGGGGAGTACGAGGAATCCATCCTGCTGTTTTCCACCTTCCTGGAAAAGTATCCCGACCATTCCTTCGCGTCCTCGGCTCTCTTCTGGACCGCGGACGGACTCTTTTCCCTGGGCCGCCTCGCCGAGTCGGAGACCTTGTTCCGTACCTTGCTGGCGGACTACCCTAAAAGCGTGAAGTTCGAGGCGGCGTCCTACAAGCTCGCCTTGATCCGCTACAAGTACCGGGAGAACGAACTCCTCACCCTGCTCAAGTGGAGCCACGAGGAATCCCTCCGGGTAATCGAGGAATTCCAGCGCAGGGAGAAGGCCTATGAACAGGCCTTGGCGGTATACCAACGAAGACTGGCCGATACCGGGGCCTCCCTCGCGGTGCCGGCCCCCGCTGCCGCCCCTGCGGATTCCGACCAGAGGATCGCGGCCCTGAACGCCCGCATCGAGGAACTGACCAAGGCCCTGGCGGCCCAGGCCCCGTCACCCTCGGCGGACAAGAGCGCCGAACTTCTTGCCTTGAAGGCGGAAACCCTCGAGTTGCTTTCGCTGTACATCGACTGGCTGGCGGGCAACGTGGAGAAAGGAGCCCGGCCATGAAACACCGAAGAATGTTGCTTCTGGCCGCGGCGGTCCTCCTGTCCGCCGCGGCGGCCTGGACGCTCGACCTTCGGGACGGACGGATCCTGGTATCCCTGGACGAACGTACCGCGCGGCTCTCCGTCCACTATTTGGCCGACGCGGCCCGGAACCGTTACGTCTCCCTCCTGTCCGAACAGGATGCCCGAACCAGCTATCCGACTCTCGCATGGAACGGGAAGTTCTATCGGCTCGGAGAAAGCGCCGATTTCCGGATCAGCGTACGGAGGGAAGGGGCGAACGCGGTCGTCGAATACCGTTCTTCCTTCGCCCTGGTACGGCAGACCGTACTCTTCCTCCGTTCCCGGGGAGCTCCCGACGCGGACGGCGTCATGATGGAGTTCGCGATCGAGAACCTGTCCGGGAACCCGGCGGCCGCGGGGCTCAGGATCCTGCTGGACACGTATCAGGGCGAGCGCGGCAAGCGGCATTTCGAGATCGACGGAACGGGCATCGTGGGAGCCGAGCTCTCCCTGTCGGGCTCCTCCATCCCGGCACGACTGCTCACCCCCGGTGATTCCGGAGCCACCCTTCAGATCCAGCTTTCCGGGGAGGGATTGACCCGGCCGGATCGGCTGATCCTGTCCAACTGGAAGCGGATCAACGACGCCGAGTGGGGATTCGAGGCCTCCCCCGGAAGGAGCTTCACGCTCCTTCCGTTCTCCATCGAGGATTCCGCCGCGGCCCTCTACTTCGAACCTTCGGAATTGCGGAGCGGCGGAACCCGGATCATCCGGACCGCCTTGGGCAACAGGACGGAAACCGGATATTCCACGTCCCCCATCCCGGGCGGATCGCCCCCGGAAGCCGCCGCGAGCCCCCAGGCGGCCATGTCCGTGAAACCGGATCCCTTCGTGGGCGCCCGCACGGATATCGCGGCCCTTAGGGAGATCCTGGCCCGGATCGACGCCCTCCTGGCCGCCGGAGGAACTCCGGATCCCGCCCAGGTCGAGGAGATCCGCAGGCTTCTGGGAAACATCCGGTCCAGATCCCGGGAGTACTAGAGCCCATGGTTTCCGATCCCCTGAGAAAGGCGCAGAAGGATTTCCTGAAGGGATACTATTCCCGGGTTCTTTCCTCCCTGGAACCTCTGACCCTTTCGTACAGGGATTCGCATCTTTTCTACTTCCTGATGGGCACCAGCTGTCTCGCCACCGGGGACGTCGGGGGAGCGGCCACCTATCTCCGGCGAGCGGAACAGCTCAATTTCCGACATTCACCTACCTTGGCGGCCCTCGCGGCCGTCCATGTCCGCCGGGGAGAGACCGACAAGGCGATCCAGCTCTACCTGGACATCCTGAGCCGGGAACCGGGAAACGTCTTCGCGAAGAGGGCCCTGCTCTTCATCAAGTCCAACTCGGAACCGGAGCGTCTGGCCGCCCTGGTCAAATCCGGAGGAATCGCCGCGCTGTATCCCCTCCCGCCGACGGCGCGGCGCCTGGCGGCGAGGTATCTCCCGGCGTTCCTCATCGCAGCACTCGCGGCCTTCCTGTCCCTGGCTCTGATCCCTCGGGCGGCCACGCTCCTGCCCAAGGCTCCCTCCGGCCGTGCCGGACTGGAGAGCTTCCTGCTTACCGAGGCAGAACGAGAGAATCCCGTGTCCGCGGCGGGCGGATTCGAATACGTGTTGACCGAGAAGGAAGCCGTCAACTCCTTCGAGCGAGCCAAGAAATTTTTCGCATCCTGGAACGACGAGGCCGCCCTGGTCGAGATAAACCGGATCCTGCTCTCCAACGCGGCTCCGTCCATTAAGAGCAAGGCGGAAACCCTGAAGGGCTTCGTCCGGGAGCCGGATTTCACGAATATCCGGGAGAAGTATTCGTACTCGGACGTGGCGAGGTCTCCAAGACTGTTCGACGGAGTCGCGGTGCTTTGGAAAGGCCAGGCCGGAAACATACGGGATTCGGGTTCGGCACTCCAGCTAGATCTCCTGGTCGGATACCAGGACAAGAAAAACCTGGAGGGTATCGTCGCCGTATCCTTTCCCTTCACCCTTCGGGTCACCGCGGGGGTCCCCTTGGAGATTCTCGGGCGGGTCCGGCCTTCCAAGGACGGCTTTCGGCTGGAGGGCATCGCGGTCCACGAACTCCGGGACGGCAGTCCGTGAGGGCGGTCGTACAGAGGGTCGAGAAGGCTTCCGTGTCCGTGGAGGGACGGATCACGGGAAGCATCGAGGCCGGGCTTCTCGTCTACGTGGGCATCGGAAAGGGCGATTCGATCAAGGATGCCGATTGGCTTGCCGGAAAGATCGCGGACATGAGGATTTTCCCGGACGAGGAATACAAGATGAACCGTTCGGTCCGGGATGTCGGCGGTTCGATCCTCGCGGTATCGCAATTCACCCTGTATGCGGACGTACGCAAGGGACGGAGGCCGAGCTACGACAAGGCCGCCTCTCCGGATTCCGCCCGAAGCCTGTATGAGCATTTCCTGGAACAACTTAGAGGTACGGGCATCGAAATTCGGACCGGCGAGTACCAGGCGGTGATGGACGTGTCCTACGTGAACAAGGGACCGGTCACCATCCTGTTGGATACGGAGCAAGGTTCAAGATAGTAACCGGTTGTAAACTTCCAACACCGTCGTTTCTTTAATACTTCAGTAGCATTATGTTTTTTCATACATTCTATACTTACACAAATCTCCAAGAGGACATCCCGCACATCTCGGGCTTTTCCTGCACCGGACCTTGGCATGTTCCACGAGTATTGCATGGAATTCCGCGTACACGGTCCACTTCCTAGGTAGGTTCATCTCAATATGCGATTTGAAGTCCTCATACGAAGAAGCCGTATGCTCGAACCCCAGACGTCCGGCTATCCTGCGGGTGTAGGCGTCGACCACGAAGGTGGGTACGCCGAAGCCGTATACGAGGATCGAATCCGCGGTCTCGGGGCCTATCCCCCGGACGGAGAGCAGGGAATCCCGGGTCGGCGCGGAGTACCGGAAGCCGTCCGGGGAGAGGGTCCGGAAGAATCCCGCTAGTTCGCGCAGCGTCCGGGCCTTAGCGTTGAAGTACCCGGCGGGACGGATGATCTCGGCGAGGATCTCCCGCGACATCGCCAGGATCCCTTCGTGGCTAAGGGCGCCTGCATTCGACAGGTTCTGGACCGCCCGCTCGGCGTTGAGCCACGCGGTGTTCTGGGTCAGCACGGCCCCTGCGGCGATTTCGAACGCCCCGGAAAGGTCTTCCGGGGGCCCGCCTCCCGGAAGGTAGCCCCGGTCATCCCGGCCGTCCGTACCGGCCCGGGAGATACGGGGCCACAATCCCCGGGGGCCGTAGGTTTCCAGCAATGTTTGATATAGGTCCATCCATCGCATTCGGAACGCCCTTTAACCTTGAACCCGGGACCGGCAAAAAATGAAGGCCCGCCTCGCGAGCGAGGGGGCCTTCAACGGGAAACGTGGGGGGAGCCTGCGTCCCTCCGCCCACGTCCATATTTATTTCTTGCCCTTCGGGGCGGCCTTCTTCACCGCGGGCTTGGTAACCGGCTTGGCGGGCACGGCCTTCTTGGCCGGCTGCTTCGCGACCGCGGCCTTGGGCGCGCTAGGCTTCTTCGCGGCCGCCGCCTTGGCGGGGGCTTTCTTGGCCGCGGGCTTGGCCTTGGCGGCGTCCTCGATGACAGCCTGGGCCGCGGCCAGCCGGGCTATGGGAACCCGGAAGGGGCTGGCGGAGACGTAGTTCATCCCGGCCCGGTGGAAGAACTTCACCGAAACCAGGTCGCCGCCGTGCTCGCCGCAGACTCCCACCTTGAGGTTCGGGCGGGACTGTCGGCCGCGCTCGATGGCCATCTTCACCAGCATGCCCACGCCCTCCTGGTCCAGGCTCTGGAAGGGATCGGTCTTGAAGATTCCGGCCTTCTTCTCGTCCACGTAATCCGGAAGGAAGCGGCCCGCGTCGTCCCGGCTCATGCCCAGGGTCATCTGGGTGAGGTCGTTGGTGCCGAAGGAGAAGAACTCCGCGACGCCTCCGACCTGGTCAGCCAGAAGAGCGGCACGGGGAACTTCGATCATGGTGCCCACCAGGTAGGGAAGCTTGACCCCCGCGTCCTTGATGATCTTGTCGGCGACCTGCCGGGTCCGGACCTCCAGGATTTTCAGCTCCTTGGCGTCGATGACCAGGGGGATCATGATCTCCGGCAGGACCTTGACGCCCTTCTTGGCCATGTCGCAGGCGGCCTTGATGATGGCGGTGACCTGCATGTCCAGGATCTCGGGGTAGGTGATGGTCAGGCGACAGCCCCGGTGCCCGAGCATGGGGTTGGCCTCGTGGAGCTGCTCCACCCGGCGCCGGACGGTCTCGTAGGGAACTCCCACGGCCTTGGCCAGGGCCTTCTGGCCGGCCTCGTCGTGGGGCACGAACTCGTGGAGGGGCGGGTCGACCAGGCGGACCGTGACGGGGTATCCGTCCATGGCCTTGAAGATCCCCCGGAAGTCCTCGGTCTGGAAGGGGAGGAGCTTGGCCAGGGCCTTCTTGCGGGCCTCGACATCGTCGGCGATGATCATCTCCCGAATGGCCAGGATGCGGGCCTCGCTGTCGAAGAACATGTGCTCGGTGCGGCAGAGTCCGATGCCCTCGGCACCCAGCTTGCGGGCGTTCTCGGCGTCGTAGGGGGTGTCCGCGTTGGTGCGCACCTTGATGGTCCGGATCTTGTCCACCCAGCCCATGATGGTGTTGTAGGCCTCGGGAGGTTCGGCCTTGACCAGCTTGAGTTCGCCCTTGTACACGGCTCCGGAGGTGCCGTCCAGGGTGATGTAGTCCCCTTCCTTGAGGACCGCGGGGCCCGCGGACATGGTCTTCTTCTCGTAGTCGATGTTGATCTTTTCGCAGCCGACGATGCAGGACTTGCCCCAGCCCCGGGCCACGACCGCGGCGTGGCTGGTCTTGCCGCCCGTGGCGGTCAGGATGCCCTGGGCGGCGTGCATGCCCCCCACGTCCTCGGGACTGGTTTCCTTGCGGACTAGGATCACCTTCTCACCGTTCGCGGCCTGGGCCTCGGCCTTGGCCGCGGAGAAGGCGATCTTTCCGGTCGCCGCTCCGGGTACCGCGGCGATGCCTTCCACGAGGAAGGCTTCCTTGAGCATCTTGGTCTGGGACTTGTCGATGCCGGGATAGAAGACGCCCTCGATGTCCGAGGTCTTGATGCGGCTGATGGCCTCTTCCTTGGTGATCAGCTTCTCGTTGACCAGGTCTACGGCGATCTTGAAGGCCGCGGCGGGGGAACGCTTCCCGGTCCGGCACTGGAGCATGTAGAGCTTGCCTTCCTCGACGGTGAACTCGAGGTCCTGCATGTCCTTGTAGTGCTTCTCCAGGGTCTTGCGGACGTCCAGGAGCTGCTTGTAGGCCTTGGGGTCCGCGGAGGCGAAGTCCGAGAGCTTGATGGGGGTGCGGATGCCGGCCACCACGTCCTCGCCCTGGGCGTTGATCAGGTAGTCGCCGTAGAAGACGTTCTCCCCGGTGTTCGGGTCCCGGGTGAAGCAGACCCCCGTGCCGGAGGTGTCGCCCTTGTTGCCGAAGACCATCTGGACGATGTTGACCGCGGTGCCTCGGACTCCCTGGATCTTCTCCACCTTGCGGTAGGTGACGGCCTTGTCGGCCATCCAGGATCCGAAGACGGCTCCCACGGCCCCCCAGAGCTGGACGATCGGGTCCTGGGGGAAATCGCTCTTGATGTGCTTCTTGTAGAGGGCCTTGAAGTTCTTGATGAGGACGGCCAGCTCCTCCTCGTTGACGTCCGTGTCCCCGACCTTGACGCCCGCCTTGATGCCCAGGCGCTTGCGGGTCAGACTTTCCTTTACCGCGTCGAAGGCATGGTCGAATTCCTCCCGCTCTATCCCCATGGCGGTGGAACCGTACATCATGATGAAACGGCGGTAGGCGTCCAGGGCGAAGCGGCGGTTGCCGGTTTTGGCGGCCAAGCCCTCCACGGAAGCGTCCGTGAGCCCCAGGTTCAGGATGGTCTCCATCATGCCGGGCATCGAGATGGCAGCGCCGGATCGGACGGAGACAAGGAGGGGGTCCTTGGGATCGCCGAGCTTCTTGCCCGCGACCTTCTCAAGGCGCTTGAGGTGCTTCTCCACCTCGTCCTTGAGCCCCTCGGGATACTTCTTCCCGTTCTTGTAGTAGAGGTCGCAGACCTCCGTGGTGATCGTGAAGCCACCGGGAACCGGCAGGCCGATCTTGGTCATCTCCGCCAGGCCGGCACCCTTGCCGCCCAGGAGCTCCTTCTGCTTGCCGTCGCCCTCCGCCTCTCCGGAACCGAAGAAGTAGACGTACTTGGTCTTGGCCATCGAATGAATCCTCCGTTATATGCGCGTCTATGGAAGTCTGGACTGTGTAAAGCTATAGAAAGAGGAAGGGAGTGTCAAGGAAGCCGGGCGGGGCTAGAGGTTGAGACTCATGCTTACCAGGGTAAGATCCGACCCGGGAATCTGGTTCACGTGGGACTCGAACTTCACGTTGACCTTCTCGCAGGCCTCGGAGAGGTAGGATAGGTAGTACAGGCCCAGCTCCGTGTTCGCCTCCGTCTCGGGAATCTCCTTGTAGAAATCCTGGAGACTCTTCTTCTTGAGGTCCGCGTTCTTCTTCTGTTCGACCGCTTCCTTCATACGCTGGTACTCGGATTCCTTGTTGAACACCGTGATCTGGAGCCGCCCCTGGGTCCCGATGGAGGTGCTCTTGGAGCCGATTTTCCAGGAGAGGTAGACCAGCTCCCTCTTCCGTTCCAAGGACTCGATCACCTGGCGGCGTATGTTGGGATCGAAGAGGACCGCGTTCATGTCCACGGCGCCCTTGAAGATCTCCTTGGCCTCCCGTTTGAGGTTCGAGTTCTCGGAGTTGGCGGCCAGCTCCATGATCATCAGGGAGACGTACTCGGCGATCTTCGACTTCTCCATGTACTCCGCCAGGGAGGTCCGGATGTCCGTGATCATCTGCTCGTAGCCGTCGGATCCCTTGAACTTGGCGATGATGAACCACACGAAGGGGCGCAGGGTGGTCAGGAATTTCTCCGAGAGCAGGAGATGTATGTTCTTCTCGTCCGGCAGGAGGGCGGCGTTGTGGTTGATCATGGCGTACAGGGGGTTCAGGATCTGCTGCTTGATCTCCCGAATATCCGGTTCCTTCTCCTTGAGTACGTTCTGCAGGAAGGTGTCGTTGATTCGGGTCTTCTCGTCGATGATGTTGGCCGGATTCAGGCGGTTCCACTTCTTGATCAAGTCGCTGGAAAGGATGCGGGAGAAGATGTAGGAGTCGTACTGGCGGTAGAGCAGGGAATAAACGATGAGCTTGGACAGGTCCATGATCTCCTGCCGGCTGGTCATGAACTCGCTCTTGGAGATCTCGACCTTGGACACGTAGTCCACCAGGAGCATGCGCTGGAGGCTCATGGGGGCGAAGCGGTCCAGGAAGACCCCGTATTCCTCCACGTTGTCCGCGAGGCGGAATTTTTTGAGAGTCTTGTTGTTGTTGATGAAGAAGGTGGTCCCGGCTTCCGTGAGAATGACTTTTACGGGCAGGTCGAGGATGCTCTTGCGTTCCTGGGTGGACATCTGCGCCATTCTCCCCGTTTGGACTCCCGTCCAGTATAGCTTAGAATCCAGGGCCCGTACAACTATTGACGAAGAAGGATGCCCCCCCTATGCTCGACCGAGGTATGCGCATTCCCGCCGGATCCGGTCGATCCTTGGTTCTATCCCTTCTCCTGGCCCTGGCCGTCGCGAGAGTTCCGGCGGAACCGTCGGGCGTCCGGGACGAGGTACTGGCCGCCGTCCGGGGGATGGGAACCCGCGGGGAGAACACCCCGGGAGAGCGCGCCCTGTTCGATTTTCTCGAGGCGGAGATTCGAAGGAAGGGCCTGAGGACGGCCTTGGTCCCGATCGCGGACCACGTGGAGGGACATTCTTTCTCCGGGATACTCGAAGTGCGGATTCCGGGTACGGGTCCGGGGACCCTGGCCCTCGGAATCCCGGTCTCGGACGCCCAGCCCTGGGGTGACGGGGCGGAGGGAATATCCGCGGCCCTGGAGTTGATGGACCTTTTCATCCGTTCCCCGCCGCCCCTGGAGCTTCGGTTCGCGTTCCTGGGCGCCGACGAGGACTTGACGGGATCCCGGGCCTACGCCGCCTACTGCGCAGACGAACCCTCGCTGGCCGCTGTCCGGGTCGAGGTTCCGGACGCCCGGTCCGGCTCCGCGGAGATCCTCATCGGAGGAACCGGCTCCCTCTCGCCGTACTGGCTACTGAACGCCGCGACCCGGGCGGCCCGGGGCTTGGGAATCCGAGAAGTCGTCCAGGCGAACCGTTCCATGATCCAGCGCCTGGGTCTCGTGGACGAGCCGACCTCCCTGGATCCGTGGTTCCAGCGAGGGATCCCCGCCGTCACCCTGCGGGCGGGGGCCGCGGAGAATCCGGATTCCGGACCGGGATCGGCGGGGATCGTTCAAATCCTGGAGAACCTGGTCCGGTCCCTGGAATCGGGAATCCCGGATCGTTGGGATCGCCAGTACGTGCTCTTCGAGGCTTTCGGGCTGAGGATCGCCGTACGGGAGACCCTGTATGTCGCCAGCATCCTCGCCCTGTACGCCGGCCTCGGACTGGTCTTCGTATTCGACTCCCTGCGGAACCGGGATATCCTGGTCGAGGAACTGAGCCGGATCCCCCGGGGAGCCGCGGCCTTGGCGATGGTGTCCGCGGCCCTTCTGGCCTGCGTGCTGGCTTCCGGCGCCCTGCAGAGCCTCGTCCTATGGGCCTCGGGCTCCGGGGAATATTGGAAGGTCCGACCGGTCGCCTTCTCCGTCCTCCGGTTGGTCCAGATCCTGACCCTCTTCACCGCCCTGGCCTCCCTCGGTGCCCGTCTCGGTCTCCTGCCGCGCAAGGCGGAATTCTTTCGGGGAAGCGCTGTCGTGATCCTGGGGGCGGACGTTCTCCTGGTCTCCACTGTGCGGCTATCGCTTTCCCTCCTGTTCCTGTGGGCCTTCGTCATCGCCCTGGCGGGAAGGAGGGCGAGCCGAGCTTTGCGAAGTTCCTGGCCCGCGGCCCTTTCCCTTCCGCTCATGCTCCTTCCCCTTGGACTTCTCCTGGCGGATCTTGTCCGGGATCCCGAGCTCGAGGTCTTCTCGAAATTCCTTCTGCCCGGAGCTCCGGGCACGGCGTGGATCGTATTCCTCGCCCTCCCGTTCCTCATGGTATTCGTCGGCCTCGGGGAAGGCCTGTTCGGGAAGGGGTTCTATAAAGCCAGGACTTCCTCGATTTCCGCGGTCCTCTTCCTTGCTGTTTCCCTGGCTGCAGGGGCATGGCTGGTCTCGGACGCCCGGGGATACTCGGGAACGACGGAGATATCCATTCGGGAATACTCGGACGAGACCGGCCTTGCAGGCAGGGTCCGCATCGAGAGCCCGCGGCTGATACCGGCCTTCCGTCTTTCGGGGGGGGACCTCCAAGCCGAGTTCCCCGGGGGGCGCTCGGGCGAAATCTCGGTTCCCCTGTGGTCGGGCTCCCGGATCGGGATGTCCCTGGACAGGACGGCGTTCCTGGACAGAGTTCAGCTGAGCCTGTCCATAAAGACCGAGGGGGCTCCCCGGGGGATACGGATCTCGATCCCCTCCATGGATTCCGGCTCCGTGTACGACACGTCCTTTCCCTTCCGCCCCACCGAGGACGGCAGGGGCATCGTGATCTTCATCGGAGCCCGGCCGCCGAATCCCGTCGTCGTCTCCCTGACGGTTTCCCGGGAATTTTCGGCCCTCGCGGAAATTGCCGCCGTTTTCCCGACACCCGCCTCGCCCTTGATCCTGGAAGGACCGGTGCGGCTCCGGGACTATGCGCAGGAGAGCCGGCTCTACGCCTATTTGCGAAGCGACGGCGGACCGGTTCGGTAGGAACGTCCCATGCAGTTCCACGTGGACATGGACGCCTTCTACGCCTCGGTGGAACAGCTGGACCGCCCGGAGCTTGCCGGCATGCCCGTCATCGTGGGTGCGGCCCCGGGACACCGGGGCGTGGTATCCACCTGCTCCTACGAGGCACGGGCCTTCGGGGTACACTCCGCCATGCCGATCTCGGAGGCCGTCCGGCTCTGCCCGGGGGGTATCTTCCTCCCCGTGCGCATGGAACGCTACCTCGAGCTGTCCCGGACGGTCATGGATATCCTGGGGGAGTTCTCCCCGGACCTGCGGCAGATCTCCGTGGACGAGGCCTTCCTGGACATGACCGGGACCGAGGGGTTGTGGGGGGCGCCCCGCGAAGCCGCGACCCGGCTCAAGGAGGAGGTGAGGAACCGGACCGGCCTGACCGTCTCCGTGGGTGCGGCTTCCAACCGCTACATCGCCAAGATAGCGTCCGGGTTCCGCAAGCCCGACGGCCTCACCATCGTTCCGCCCGGAGGGGAGGAGGAGTTCATGTCCGGCCTCCCGATCGGGAAGCTCTGGGGCGCCGGAGAAAAGACCCAGGAGAGGTTCCGGGAACTGGGAATCCGGAGCGTCCCCCAGCTCCGGGCCATCGGGAAGGCGGGTCTCTCGGCCCTCTTCGGAAACGCCGGAGGTGCCTTCCTGTACGCGGCCGCCTGCGGACAGGACCCGGGTATATTCCGTACCGATCCCGGTTCCCGCTCCATGAGCACCGAGCGGACCTTCGGCCGGGACATCGCCGACCCGGAAACCCTGGAGTCCCTGCTTCTGGGGATGGCCCAGGAGATCTCCCAGAGGGCCTGGCGTGAGGGTGTCCGGTCGAAAACGGTCTTCATCAAGCTGCGGTACGCGGACTTCCGAACCCTGAATCCCCGGAGGACGTCCTCCTCCTTCTTCGAGGAATCCGGGGTCCTCTGGTCCGAGGCGTGCAGGCTGTTCCGATCCGCCTGGAACGGCGGACCCGTGCGGCTCCTGGGCCTGGGGCTCGGGAACCTCCAGGACCGGAAGCCGGAATCCCAGGGGGAGCTCTTCCCGGCCGGGGACGACCGCCGGGCGCGGGTGGAACAGGCGGTCTTCGAACTGGAGCGCAAGGGAGTCGGAAAAGTCACCCGGGCCCGCCTGATCGGGAGGGAGGGGGATCGGATCCCGGGCGATCCCTGATCCGGACAAAGTGTCCCGACGGGATCCCGAAAACCGCTCAGCCCTCGGTCACTGTTCCACGGCTTTCTTGATCTCCGGGACGCGACGGTTCAATTCCGCGGTCAGGGCGTCCCGGGCCTTGAGGAAGGCGTCCGAGACCGAGGCCGAAGCCGTCCCTCCCTGGCCGCGGACGGGATCCAGGGGCAGGGCGAAGACTATGGTGCCGTCGTCCCGGATGATCCGGATCGTGGTCTTGCAGTCGCTGGTGAAGATGTTGTACTTCTTCCCGCCGTACTCCATCTGCCGGGCCGGCGAGGCTTCCGAGACCACGAAGGCGAAGTAGGAGGCCCCGGCCGAGGCGGCGAGGGCCCGGACCGAGGCGGGGTCGCCCCCGAAGGCCCGGTCGAACCCGGATCCGAGCAGCTTGCCGTCCAGGGGAGAGGGAACCAGGCCGGCCCCCTTCAATATCGCGGCCACGGAGTCCAGGACCTGAGGGTTCTGAACCGCCCCCTCCGGTCCCCGTTCCAGGGCCACTACCTTGGCGACGTTCGAGGGGGGCAGGTAGGAGAAGTCCCGCTGCACGTTCCGGAACACGTAGGTGAAGCCCCGGACCGTGAAGGCCGGATAGGCGCGCACCACCGCCTCCGAGGAAGGGCTGTCCAGGCGGGAGAGGATCGCGTTCGCGCGTCCGTAGATGTCCGTGGAGACGCTGGTCGTCAGTACGCCCCCTCCCCGGACGAACTCGAACCGGATGGGGGCGTCCGCGACCGGGGACTTGGCGGCGGCGAAGTTCTCGAACAGGAAGACCGCGGGCTGGAGGGATCCCTCCTTTCCGACGGAACGGGAGGCCGCGGCCGCCTGGGAACCGTCGGGGCCGATCCATCCTTCCCCGGGCTCCAGGGACAGCCGGTTTCCGATGCGCACCAGTTCCGCCTCCGCCTGCGAACCCAGGCGGGCGGCCTCCGCCGAGCCGTCCTCCCGGGAGAGGGCCAGGACGGTCACGTAGGATCGGATGGCCTCTGCGGGATGGTTGGAGTCCTGGGCGGTCCGGGCGACCTCCAAAAGCCGCTTCATCTCGTCCACGGCCGAAGCCGGTCGGACCGTGCCGGATCCGGGCTTGGGACCCGGGCCGGGCTCGAGGGCGGCGGGGGTCGAGACACAGCCCGCGCAAACGAGGATCGAACATGCCGCTACGACGACGAGAGCTCCGATCTTCATGGGGACTCCTCCCGGGAGATATAACCCGGACGCGCGGCCGGCCGCACGATCGTTTCCGTATGAGGGACTCACTCGAACACCTCGCTGTGGATCTGGACGTCCCGCACCCTGCACTGACCCTCCGCGAAGGCCAGGACCTTCTGGAGCACGAGCTCCCCGTGCTCCCGGGAATTGGAGACCAGGGCGCCGCCGAGCTGGGCCCACTGGAGCGAGTCCTGGAGGTCGACTTCCGCGCAGGAGATCCGGAACTTGACCCTCAGCTTTTCCTTCAAGGAAACCACGATCTTCCGTTTCTCCTTGATGCTCGTGGTTTCCGGGAGTTCCAGGATGAACTGGATCATGGACACTACCACGAGGACCTCTTGCCCAGGAGCCCGGCCAGCTCGTCCTGACCGACCACGGGATCCGCGATTCCGTTTTCCGGGTCGCCCGGGGAGCGGAAAGCGCGGAGCCCCTTAGCCCCGAGGGCGGCGGCCCCGAGGAGGAGCAGGGCTTCCGGGAGCAGTAGGAGCCGGAGCGACGCGGAGAAGGAGATCGAATCGGGCAGGAGGGCTTGCGCGAAGGCCCGGAAGAGCTCGAAGAACGCCAGGATGAACAGGATGGCCGGTCGGGATTCCGGCAAGATCCTGCGCAGCCGGAGTATCCGGAGGCTACGGACGGCCAGGAGAACCAAGGGGATCGCATCCGGCCGCCCTTCCAGGTGGGCGTAGGCAAGGGGTGCCGAGGCGAAAACGATGACCGGGAGGGAGGATATCACCTCAATCCAGGAATCCCGCGGGGACCTTCCGGATTCCAGGGCCGCGAGGGCGGTCAGGGCGCTTCCGAAGCCCAGGATGCAGGCGTCCAGGGCGAGCCCCGCCAAGGAAGCCCACTTCGAATAGGGGCCGAGAGCCGGCGCGAGGACGGAGATCTCCTCGAACGCCCAGGCCGCCAGGGACACGGCGGCCGAGACCGCGAGCAGGATGCCCAGCGGACCCGGGGATCTTTCTTTCATCGTCGGCCTTGTGATGCGGTTCATCGCCGCGCTACTATCATACAAGCCTATCATGGGAAAGAAAAGCGCCGTCGCCGCGATTTTTTTGTTGGCCGCCCTGCTCGCGGCGGCCCAGTCCACCGAGGGGACGGAAGCCGAACCTGCGCCGCAGGAGGTGCCCGCCTCCGGATCCGCCCCCACGCCTCCGCCCCTGGCGCCGGTACCGGTCCTCCCGGTCGAGGCGCCCCAGAGCCTACTTTCCCTCCGGATGGGGGACAAGGACGTGGAACTGCTGGCCGAGGGATACTGGGAGGTGTCGGTCTTGGCTTCCGGCGCCTTCGGTCTGGGGGCCAACGAGGGAGTTTCCGCCCCGACCCTCCTCTTTCGGCAGATCCCGGACCTATGGCTCTCCCTGACCCTCCTGGACCGATGGTTCGTGGAAGCCAGCCTGTCCTCCGAGGGCTTCGGGGACCAGTACGTGGCGGGATACCGGGGAGGGGAGGGGGACTTCCTGCGGGAGGTCCGGTTGGGCAACAAGGGAGTCTCGTTTCCGGACCTTCCCTACCTTTCCCTGGGAGCCGGAAGCTACACCTCCTTCGGAATTTCTGCCCTCGGCCGCAGCGACCGGGGGTCCGCCCATTTCCTGGTGCGGTACGATCAGGCCCGAAGGATCACCCAGACCTGGGTCGGGAGCCGGGAAGTCACCCGCACGGAGTACCGGCCCTCGGAATACGTCCGGGGGCGGTGGTTCATGCTGCCGGACCAGGGCGTGTCGGATGTCGAGCTCTATATCGAAAGCAGTTCGGGAACGATCATAGGCTCGGATACTCGAAAATATCGAACAATGACTGCGGATGAGTATTCGCTTTCCGCCGCGACGGGCCGCGTGGACCTGAAGACCGCGGTGGGGGAGGGGCGGCGGCTCCTCGTCTACTACCCCGGTTTGAATGTTTTGGCGATTACCTATGACGACGGCCCTCCTTTCTACAATGAACCTCCGGCCGGAGTAACCGGAGTGGCATCCGGTACTGCCCTCGTCCTCTACGAGCGGGGCGAACACGAGGGCTTCCAGATCGCCAACCGCTACGCCCTGGCCTCCTCGGCCTCCGCGGCGTCAGCGATCGCGTACGTCAGGGACGCGGCCACGGGACTGCCGGATCCGGCGTACACGGCCACGGTTCTTTCCGACGGATTCGCACGGGTCACCCAGACCGTTGCGGTCACATCGGCTCCGGATTTTTCCGACTACGATTTCCGCATGCCCTTCGCGGGCCCGCCCCTTACCACGATCGACGTAGGCATGGACTGGCTGTACGATCCCGATGCCGTGGAGGCCGCGGAGGGCACGCCTACGGAGCCCGCCCCGGCGTACTCCCGGGTCCTGGTGGTGGAGACCTACGGCGCCCCGGGAAGCCTGGTCCTGGAGGAGACGGGGGTCCTGCCCGGATCCGTGGAGGTGCGCCGCAACGGGGTCCTGGACTACGGGTTCCGGTACGACCCGGCGTCCAACGTCGTGACTCTGGACCGGGATCCGGCGATCTCGGACATCATCGAGGTTTCCTACCTCCTGGCCTCCTCGGACCGGAACGCCGGGAGCCTGGCCGCGGGCCTGGCCGGAATCTTCGACCTTTCACCGGACTGGAGGGCCTGGACGGCCCTGGGACTCCGCTGGGGCGTGCCCGGAACGGGGTATTCCGAGGGAGGGGACGCGGTCCCCGGGTCCCTGACCCTGACCGCGGGGATACGGGGCGGATCGCCGGAACCCGATGCCGGGCCGGACGCTGCCGGCGCGCCGCGGTTCAAGGCGGAGGCCGCCCTGGCAGCGAGCTACCGCCGCCCCGACGCCTCGGGGTACTATCGGCTCGCGGGCATGGAGGAGGCATCCTCCTGGACCAGCCCCTTCCGGCCTACGGGGACCTGGCCGGCGGGAGTTGGCGTCGCGACGGTGGCGGCCGTGGCGGATACCGCGGCCCCGAGCCTGGAGTCCCTGTTCCCGAAACTGTACGGCCGCTTCCATTCGGCGACTTCCATTCAGAAGGTCCTACAAGTCTCCTTCGCCGGGCATGACGGAACCACGGCCGAGGTAGTCCGGTACGAGGAACCCGTCGCAGTCGGGGACTATCGGGCCTTCGCGTTCTTCGCTCGGCGGGATTTTGATGCCGCGGGAGCCGTGTTGACGGTCGCCCTGGACGGCGCCGACCCTGCCATCTCCGTCCAGGTGCCCGCCGGTGAAATGGTCGAAACCTGGCGCCGCTTTGTCGTACGGTACGACGGAGTCGCCAAACTCTACTACCAGGATACCGAGGACGGCCCGGAGCACGAGATTGGCGTGATTCCCGATCCGGACCCCTCCGTCAGCGCAGGTCGGATCACGATCTCCGTGACCGGTGTCACGGACGGCTCCGTCTTCGTCGACGAGTTCCACTTCCTGGATCCCGCGGGGGAGATCGCCCTGTCCGGTCGAGGCTCCTTCTCCTGGAGCCGGGGCGGAACCTTGGCGGAATCCGGGGCAGGCGCGATCCTTTCGGATCCGGGCTTTTCGGCCCGGCTCTCCGGCACGATCTCCGAGGACTCGAACTTCGCGGGATACCTGGACGGCAGGATCGCGGTGGGCCCGGCCAAGCTGGCGGCGAACCTGCGACAGGGGTACGCGGACGGGGAGCTCTCGGACGGAGCCTTCGGACACTCCCTGGAACTGCCCTTAAAAGGGTTTTCCGTAGGAGACAGTTTCCAGTTCGATTCCGGCTCGGGCCGTTTCGGCCGCAGGGATTTTCTGTCCCTGCAGGCCCGGGGGCTCGGACTCGACCTGGAGCAGTCCGCGTCCTACGGGGGATCGGTCCTGGAGCAGGCCTGGAAGGTGCGGCTCGCCGCGGGATCCTGGATGACCCTGGGCGGCGAGCTCTCCAACCGGGCGGCCGGCGCGGTCGACCTCTCCTCCGCCTACGGGGAAGCCTGGATCGAGGCCTTCCGGTACGCCCTGCCGGCCCTGGAGGACGCCTCCCTCCGGCGCACCACGACCCTGACGGGCGCCTGGAAGCTGGGCGGCGGCGCCCTGACGGTGGCCGCGGACTCCGGGCTCACGGACGCGGTATCCCCGGCGTCCGCCGGTTCCGCCGGCTTGAACGCCCGGCTGGGGTGGTCCATCCCGGCGGGCCGGGGATCCGTAGAACCCTACTACCGCCGCGTCTGGACCGCCGGCGCCGTCTCGCAGTCCTCGGCCTTCCCGGAGGATTGGGAATTCTGGATCGACCGGTTCTCCTCCTCCGAGTATCTCTACAGGACCATCCCCTTCGCGGAGCTTTTCGATCCCTTCACAGCCGGTCTCTTCGAGGCCGCGGCCCAGGGGACGACCTCGAGCTCCTATAAACCCGAGACGGGGATCCTGTTCGGACGACGCTACGGCTCGAGCTGGACGGACCTGGTGATCCCGAGCAAGGCGGCCCTGTCCCTGCGCAGGGAGCTGGCTTCCTCCCTGGAGACTGTTACGGACGCCCTGGTGTGGGAGGCGTCCGCGTCCATGGCCGCGGTCAACCTCTTCGGTTCCCGGGGAACCTACCGGTTTTCCCGGCTCTACTCGGTGGACGAGTACTCCCAGCGTTTCGCATTCTCGCTTACGTCCTACCGCGGGGATCCCGATCCCCTGGCCTCCTTTTCCCATACCGCCCTGGCCTCCTTCTACACGACCCGGGAGGACAACCTGGTGGCGGAGAACCGCCTGGACCTGACGGAATCCCGGGACGGTCTGGCCTGGAGCGAGCGGCTGTCCCTGAACCTGACACTCCGTCCTTCCCGGACCTGGCTGGGGGACCTGGTGACCCTGCTCCTGGAAAGGTCCGGCTCCAAGCCCGAACCGGAGGAAGGGACCGGGCCGACCCTGGTTTCCGGATTCTGGGATTCCCTCCGGACCGCCCGCGGCCGGCTTTCCGAGGTCTGGGGGGCCTCCTTCCTGGTCAAGCGACCCTACGCCTACCAGGACCGGTTCGACGTAGAGCTTGCCCAATCCTACGAGACCAAGTACGTGGTCTCCCAGAAAGCCAGCCTCTGGGCCCGCCTGGGCACCCGGCAGACCCTGAACATCCTGGAGGGAGCCGATTACTGGATGCTGGGGTTCGAGCTGACCCTGGGCGCCCGGGTCATCTTCTGACAGCCCTCGCTCGGGGGACCCGGACAGGTTCGGCAATCCGCGGACTCCCGGAACCTTGACATGCCCCGCGCCCCGGGACCATATTGAACCGCCATGAAAAGAAGACTCATCACCAGTGCACTTCCGTACGTGAACAACATCCCCCACCTGGGGAACCTAATCCAGGTCCTTTCCGCGGACGTGTTCGCCCGCTTTTGCCGCCTCCGGGGCTACGAGACCCTCTACGTCTGCGGCACCGACGAGTACGGTACCGCCACGGAGACCAAGGCCCTGGAGGAGGGGATCACCCCCCGGGAACTCTGCGACCGCTTCTTCGTGGTCCACCGGGACATCTACGCCTGGTTCGGCATCTCCTTCGACAAGTTCGGCCGCACGAGCACCCCCCAGCAGACCGAGATCGTCCAGGGCCTGTTCAAGGACATCGACGCGGCGGGATTCGTGAAGAAGCAGGCGATCGAGCAGCTCTACTGCGAGTCCTGCGGACGCTTCCTGGCGGACCGCTACGTCCGGGGCACCTGCCCGCACTGCGCCTACCCGGACGCCCGGGGCGACCAGTGCGAGTCCTGCGGCAAGCTCCTGGATCCCACGGAGCTCAAGGAGCCCAAGTGCTCCACCTGCGGTGCCGCCCCGAAACCCCGGTCCACCTCCCACCTGTACATCGACCTGCCGGCCATCCGACCCAGGCTGGAGGACTGGATGAAGGAAGCCAGCGTCAAGGGCTTCTGGGCCAACAACGCCGTCCAGATGACCCAGGCCTGGATACGGGACGGGCTCCGGGAACGCGCCATCACCCGGGATCTGAAGTGGGGTATCCCGGTCCCCAAGCCGGGCTTCGAGAAGAAGGTCTTCTACGTCTGGTTCGACGCGCCCATCGGGTACATCTCCATCACCGCCTGCCACACCGACGAAAACGGCGGGGATTGGAAGTCCTGGTGGCAGTCCCCGGGGAATGTCGAGCTCTACCAGTTCATCGGCAAGGACAACATCCCCTTCCACACGGTCATCTTCCCCTCCACCCTGCTGGGGTCCGGCCGGCCCTGGACCATGCTCCACCACATGTCCAGCACCGAGTACCTGAACTACGAGAGCGGGAAGTTCTCCAAGTCCAAGGGGATCGGTGTCTTCGGCAATGACGCCGTGGACTCCGGGATTCCCGCGGACGTGTGGCGCTTCTACATCTACTATAACCGCCCCGAGAAGAGCGACGTGACCTTCACCTGGAGCGACTTCCAGGAAAAGGTGAACGGGGAGCTGATCGGCAACCTGGGCAACCTGGCCAACCGCACCCTGACCTTCGTGCAGAGGTTCTACGACGGCCGGGTCCCCGAGGGAGAGCCGGACCCGGCATTCTGGGCCGAGGTGCGCAAGGTCTATCAAAAGATTACCGAGCACCTGGAACGGGCCGAACTGCGGGACGCCTTCCGGGCGGCCTTCTCGATTTCCGGAATCGCCAACAAGCGCTTCCAGGACGGCGAGCCCTGGAAGGCCCGGACCCAAGATCCGGCCAAGGCCGCCGGCCTCATCCGGGATCTCTGCTACGTGCTCAAGGACCTGGCCATCCTCATGCATCCCTACATCCCCCGGGCGGCGGACAGGCTGGCCGGATTCTTCGGCCTCAAGGTCGGCGGCGCGGACGGACTATCCTGGAAGGACCTCGGCGTCCTGGAAGGGATCGGACGGGTGAACTCGCCGGAGGTCCTTTTTTCCAAGCTCGAGGACGACCGCATCGCGGAGCTCCGGGAACGGTACGCAGGGAGCCAGAAGGACCGGGCCGACCGGGAAGCCGCGAAGACCTCCGCCGAGGGCCCGGCTGCCCGAACCCCGACGGCATCGCCGGCGGCTGCGGGTCCCGAATCCGTTTCCCCGGCCGCCGCGGCGGCGCCCGCGCCGGCGCCCGCGCCGGCCCCCGCACCCTACGCGGATCTCCCCGTGGAGGAGCGGTTTTCGAAGCTCGTGGATCTGCGGGCCGCGCGGATAGTGAAGATCGAGCGCCATCCCAAGGCGGACAAGCTCTACATAGAGACCCTGGACGACGGGTCCGGGACGGAGCGCGTCATCGTCTCGGGGCTGGTTCCCTTCTACAAGGAGGAGGAACTCCTCGGGAAGACCATCGTGCTCGTGAACAACCTGAAGCCCGCCAAGCTCCGGGGTGTGGAGAGCCGGGGCATGCTCCTGGCGGCGTCCAAGGACGGTCCCGAGGGACGTGAGGTCGTGGAAGTCCTGGACGTTCCCTGGGCCGCGCCGGGCGCCCGGGTGTTCCTGGAAACCGGAGCCGGAGAGCCCCCCGCCGAGATCGACATCGACACCTTCTTCTCCATCCCGATCCGTTCCGAGGGAGGGACGGTCAAGGTCGGAACGAAGACTCTCCAGGCCGAGGGCCGAGCCCTGTCGACGGTACGGGTCGCGGACGGGAATGTCGGCTGAAAAGCCGGAGGACGGTCCGGACTCTTCCGTCCTCCTTCCCGCGGGCCCGGCGGACTGCGACGCGGGAGCCGGGACCTTCCTACAGACGGGGTTCTGGGGGGCTTTTAAATCCGAGTTCGGATGGAAACCCCGGCATTTCCGGACGGGCCGGGACGGTGCGCCCCTCCTCGTCCTGGAGCGGACTCTGACACGGGGCTTCTCCTTCGCGTACATCCCCCGCGGCCCGTCCGCGGGGGCGGACAACACCTCGGCACCGGAGGGGCTCGGAGGGATGGCGGAAGCCCTCCGGTCCCATCTCTCCGCGGACTGCGTTTTCCTTCGGGTGGACCCGTCCTGGTACGCCGAGGGCGGCGAGGCGTCGATCCCTCCCCCGGCGCCGCCCTTCCCGTTCCGCAGGGCCGGTTCCGACGTGCAGGTTCCGGATACCGTAATCCTGGACCTGCGCGGCAGGTCCGACGAGGAACTGCTCTCCCGTATGAAGCCCAAGTGGCGGTACAACATCAAGTACGCCGAGAAGAAGGGGGTCGAGGTCGCGTCGGAGCCGGGTCCCGGGGCGGTGGAGGTGTTTTACTCCCTGTACCGGGCCACGGCCCTGCGGGACCGGATCGCCCTCCATCCCGAACGATATTACGCGCGCCTGGTATCCCTGGCCGGGGACTACGGACCCGGGGCGCCGGACATCCGGGTTTGGATCGCCCGGTACCGCGGAACCCCCCTGGCCGCCATCATTACCTCCTACCTGCGGGGGGAGGCCGTCTACCTCTATGGCGCGTCCGGGGACGAACACCGGAACCTCATGCCCGCCTACGCCCTTCAATGGGCGGCCATCCGGGCGGCCCGGGACGCGGGGTGCGGGTACTACGATTTCTTCGGAATCCCGCCCTCGGACGATCCGGGGCATCCCATGGCCGGCCTGTACAGGTTCAAGACGGGCTTCGGAGGCGGCATACGCCGGTACCCCGGTTCCTGGGATTATCCCCTGCGGCGGTTTCCCTACGGAGCCTACCGGGGTGCGGAAGGATTGCGGGGATTCTGGTTCAAGACCGTACGGAAACGTCTGGGAGGCGCGGGGCGCTGAGCTTGGCCGGAGGCCTTCGGTCCGGAAGGCCGTCAGCGGACTTTCACGAAGGTGCCCGTGCCGAATTCACGGTACGCCCGGTCGACCTCCTCCATCTCGTTCATGACCACAGGTCCCTTCCAGGCGATCGGCTCCCCCAGGGGTGCCCCGGTCAACAAGAGGAATCGCGCGCCCTGCGTCCCCGCCCGGAATCGTACGGAGTCGCCGTCCCGCAGCAATAGAACGCCCGGGTCCGGAGGGTTTAAGGCCCGTTGAGTTCCCACTTCCGCCAGGGCGCCCTCGAAGACGTGGACCAGGGCTTTCCGTCCTTCCGGAACCTCCGCGACGAAGACCGCTCCGGGATCCAGCTCCACGTCCAGGAATCCCGGGTGGCCCTGGATTCCGACGACCGGCCCGGATGCTCCCCCGAACCGACCGGCCAGTACCCGTACCTTTCCGGCGAGGATGGGAACGATCGGTATTTCCCCGGGGGCGGCCTCCCGGTACTCCGGATCGACCATCTTGCCGGCCCGGGGCAGGTTCACCCAAAGCTGGAATCCCCGGAGCACGGCGGATTCCAGGGGCATCTCCTCGTGGATGACCCCGGAACCCGCGGTCATCCACTGGAGGCACCCGGGACCGATCATGCACGCGCCGCCCAGGGAGTCGATCTGCCGGAGGAAGCCCGAGAGCATGTAGGTGACCGTGTCGATTCCCCGGTGGGGGTGGAGAGGGAAGCCCGCCGCATAATCGGCGGGTGACCGGGAGTAGACCTCGTCGAGGAGCAGGAAAGGATCGGTCAGGGTCTCGGTACCCAGGCCGAAGAGCCGGTGCACCGAGACGCCGGCGCCGTCGAGGGTGGTACGGGCTTTCAGGATCCGGTCAAGTTCGCGTACGGCCATCCGCATCCCCCGGAATCAGTATACTCCTTCCCGCCCCGGGGGGAAACAGGGTAGACTCCGGGCATGGAAGGAATCGAGCCGGAAGCCGTCCGCTCAGGGGTCCCCGATAGCCACGCGCTAGGGCCTCGATTCCGCACGGCCGCGGTCCTGGCCGGAGGCGCCAGCGAGAGGATGGGCGGCAGGGACAAGCAATTCCTGGACGCCGGCGGCGAGCCCCTGGCCTTCCGCATACTGTCCCGCCTGTCTGCCGTATTCCCGGAGCTACTGGTCGTGACGAACCGGCCCGAAGGGTATCGGAATTTTCCGGGAACCGTCCGCGCGTTCCCGGACCGTGTGCGGGGTTTCGGCCCCCTCTCGGGTCTGCACGCGGCCTTGTCGGAATCCTCCTCGGCCTGGACTTACGTGGTTGCCTGTGATACCCCGGAATTCGATCCCCGGTGGGCCGCGGAGCTTTCGGAGGCCGTGCTCCGGGAGGAAGCGTCGGGCCGGGTGCCCCTGGCCGCGGCGGCCGCTTTCGGGGACCATCTGGAACCCTTTCACGCATTCTATTCCCGGGATCTCCTTCCTCCTATCGAGGCGTGTTTCGCGCGCGGCCCGGCTGCGGATAGGTCGTGTTCCATAGCCTCCGTGCTTCGGGGACATCCGCACATCCGGTTCCCGGAATCCCGGGTCAGGGCGATGTTCCCGGACTGGCGGCTTTTCCTCAACATCAACACCCCGGAAGACTGGGAATCGTACCGGGATCCCGAATAGCCCAAGCGTACCGAATCGAAAGGAAGCCGCCGGGTACCTTTCGGATTCAGTCGGGGCGGATGCGAATTAGCATGGAAAAACGAGGCACAATACTCGATACTGATTTCAGCCTCGGGGGTGTCGAGCCATACCGCCCCGGACCATGGGAGACTTCCGGTGACCTGGATTTCCGCCTCCGTGGATCTCGTCCTGAACCTTACGCTTCTGGTATCCCTCAGCATCCTTTCGGGGTTCATGGACAAGCGGCTGAAGAAGGAAACCCTACGCAGGGACCTCCTTCAAGGCGCCTTGTTCGCGGTGACCACGCTCGTCGGCATGTCCCGGCCTCTCGTGCTCGGACCCGGTTTGATCTTCGACGGCCGTTCCGTGATGATAAGCCTGTGCGCCCTCTACTTCGGCCCCTCCGCGGCGGCCGTGGCGGCCGGAGCCTCCATAGCATATCGGGTTATACTGGGCGGCAGCGGGACCCTGATGGGGGTGGCCGTGGCCCTCTCGTCGGCCGTCATCGGCATCATCGCCCGGGCGCGTATCGATCCCGAGCATCGGCCGCCTTCCCCGACTCGGTTGTACGTCTTCGGCCTTGCCGTGCACGTCGCTATGCTGTGCATGACGGTCTTCGTGCCCGACAGGGGAGGCCTCCTGGTGCTCCGCAGGATCGGCATTCCGATCATCGTTCTCTACCCCCTGGCGACCATCCTGGCCGGGAAGATCCTTTCGGATCATGTGGAGGCTCGGCGCGCCCTGGAAGCCCTAAGGGCCAGCGAGGAACGGTTCAAGCTCAGCATGGAGGCCTCGAACGACGGACTCTGGGACCTGGACGTCCGGACCGGCAGCGCTTATTACAATCCCGCATACTTCCGCATCCTGGGATACGAGCCCGGGGACTTTCCCGCCCTGGGAAGCTCCTGGAGTTCCCTGGTCCACCCGGAAGATCGCGAGCGGGCCCTGGCGGGGAACCGGAGCTGCATAGAGGAAGGCCGTGATTTCCTGGAGACGGAATTCCGCATGATCTCCAAGGACGGAGGGGTGCGCTGGATCTACTCCCGAGGAAAGGTCATCGCCCGGGATGCGTCCGGGCGGGCCCTGCGGATGGTCGGAACCCACGTGGACATCACGGACCGGAAACGGATCGAGGAGGAGCTGAAAAGGAACGTCGAGGAAAAGGAGATACTGCTGAGGGAGGTTCACCACAGGGTCAAGAACAACCTGAGCATCATCTCGAGCCTGCTGAACCTGCAATCGTCCATGATCAAGACCCCCGAGCAGGCCCTGGCCGCCTTCCAGAACAGCAGGGAGCGCATCCAGGCCATGTCCCTGGTCCACGAGGAACTGTACAAGTCCATGGATTACTCCCGGGTCGACATGGAGGAATATGTCGGCAAGCTCCTGGCCCAGCTCGCCTTCGCGTACGGGGAGGATCGCGGAATCACCCTGACCCGGCGGATCCAGAACGTGGAACTGGACGTCTCCACCTCGATCCCCTGCGGCTTGATCCTGAACGAGCTCATCACGAACGCATACAAGTACGCGTTCCCCGAGGGTCGGGCGGGCACCATCCTCATAGACCTCCGGATCACGCCGGAGGAGGTCGCCGAGATGCGGGTCGCGGATGACGGGATCGGTATGCCCGCCGGGATCGACCTTGAAACGTCCGATTCCCTGGGGCTGACCCTGGTGCGGCTACTGGTCGACCAGCTTCGGGGCACTCTGCGCATGAGCACGGGAGACGGCACCGCCTTCACCATCCGATTCCCCGCCCATGAGGGATCCGCATCCGGCCCCGGAGGCGATCATGCTTGAAGGGGAAATCCGGCGGCCGATAGTTAAGCCTGCCTTGTTCGCGGATCGTTACGCGGAAAACCGGGACTAGTCTTCCTCGCCGAATACAGCCGCCTCGAAGCGGTGAAGTTCCGCGGTGGGATCCTTCCAGGCTCCCGCGGGAAGCCCCGCCTTCCTGCAAACCTGGGCCAGGAACTCGTCCCGGTCCCAGCCCCACTCCGTGGCCACCTGGGGCAGCAGGACCCCGGCGCGGAATCCCTGAACGATATAAAGGCCGTGAACGCCTATGACCACGTCCTCCACGGAGGCTAGGCGCTCCATGGGACCCAGGACGGAGATCTCGATCCGGACTCGGGGCCACTCCTCCCTGTCGAGGGACGGGAACCGCGGATCCTCAAAGGCCGCCGCCCGCGCCATGGAGCGTACGGTTTCGATCAGGGGACCCGAGGGGGTGAGCCTCCCGATGCAGCCGCGCAGATGTCCGCCGGCCGTCAGGGTCACGAAGGCCCCTCGGGGTACGGCCAAGGAGTCGGGAACGGCGGGCCATCGGGGCTCCCGTCCCTGGAGGCGGGATTCCACGGATTCCCGGGCGGTTTTCAGCAAGGTTTGCCGCTCCTCCTGGGATAGCTTGAAATTCATACCCAGACTCCCCCGGCGTAGTACACGATCCGTTCCGCGGGTGTGGATCGCTTGGAACCGGAATCCGCGCGTTCCAGGAGCTTCCAGGTCCTGCCTCCCAGAAGGCGGGAACGCATCAAGGACGCCAGACATCCTACGCCGCACATGTCCGGCGTCTCGCTTCTATATTCCTCGTACAGGGCTTCGTAGTCCCCGGAGGCGAGATACGAAAGAACCCTCTCGAAGCGCCGGGAGGCTTCCTCCGCGGAGGAGTGCCCGGCGAAGTTCGTAGATACCACGAAGAGAACCGATTCCCGGGAATCCGAGAAAACCAGGCTCAGGGCCTTGGCCAGGGATTCGACCGCGGAGGGCGAGGGCTTTCCCAGCAAGACGGGAACCACGGACGCCTTCGGGAAGAGGACCTGCAGGAAGGGCAGCTGGACCTCGATCCCGTGTTCCTCGAAATGGGGGATGTCGTTCTGTCGGAAGAGGGTGCCGCAGGACTCCAGCTCCTCAACGTAGGCCCGGTCGACCATCACGTCCCCCAGGGGGGTCTGGAAGACCTCGGCCTCGGGGAGCCAGACCGCGGATTCCTCCGCCCGGTGGTAGGGTGCCAGAAGCACGACCGCGGAGGGGACCCGGCGGGACGCCGCGGCCCAGGCCGCGGCCGCGACGGCTCCGGCGTATTCGAACGCCGCGTGGGGGGATAGGATCGCAGCGGCATCGCCCCGACCCGCGGCGGCCTTCCCGAGTTCGCCTTCCACGGCGGCCCGGAGGGCGTCCGGATCCTCGGGGTAGAAGATGCCGGAGACCACGGCTTCCCGAAGCTTGGCCGATCCGCTATTCTCGATCATGAGAATAAGTATATGGCCGGAATTCCCGAGCGCAAGTTCGGATCGGCATTAAGAGGGTGCCATGCAGGTTCTTCTTGTGGACGACGAGCCGAATCTTCTCCGATCCCTGGAAGGGTTCCTGAAGACCGAGGGAATCGGGTGCCACACGGCGCCGGAGGGACGGGCGGCTCAGACCATTCTCCAGGAAAGGACCGTCGACGCGGTGGTCCTGGATCTCAGGATGCCCGGCATGGACGGGATGACCCTGCTCCGCTGGATCAAGGAATCCGGTCCCGACGTCCCCGTCATCATGGCCTCCGCCCACGGGGACGTGGGGGACGCCGTGCAGGCCATGAAGCTGGGAGCCTACGACTACCTGGTCAAGCCCTTCGATCCGGACGAGCTCGTTCTGCGTCTCCGGAAGGCCGTGCGAGAGCGTGCCCTGTCGAACGGCGCCGAGGCGGAGCGTCGGTCCACGGAGGAGCGGGTGGAACTCGTCGGTACCAGCCCCCCGATCCTGGAAGCCGTTCGATTGATCGAGAAAGCCGCCGTGACCCAGGCTACCATCCTCCTGACCGGGGAGAGCGGGACGGGCAAGGAGGTGGCGGCCCGCCTGGCCCATCAGGCTTCCCGGAGGTCCGGCCCCTTCATCGCCGTGAACCTGGGGGCAATACCGGACACCCTTCTGGAAAGCGAACTCTTCGGACACGAAAAAGGAGCCTTCACGGGGGCGGACTCCCGGAAGCAGGGGCTCTTCGAGCTCGCCCAGGGGGGGACGTTGTTCCTGGACGAGATCGGGGAGCTCCCCCTGCAGCTCCAGGTCAAGCTCCTGCGGGCCTTGCAGGAGCGGAAGATCCAGCGCCTCGGGGGCGTACAGGGGATCCCCGTGGACGCCAGGATCGTGGCGGCCACGAACCGCGACCTGGAAGCCATGGTCCGGGAGGGACGGTTCCGGGAGGACCTGTACTACAGGATCAACGTCATCCGGATCGTCCTGCCCCCCCTCCGCGCCCGAACCGGGGACGTCGCCCTGCTGGCGGACTACTTTATCCGCAAGCTCTCCGGAGCCATGGGCCGTCGGGTGGACGGCCTGGCCCCGGAGGCGCGGGCCCTTCTGGAGGGCTACAGATTTCCCGGCAACGTGCGGGAACTGCAGAACGCGGTGGAACGGGCCCTGATCCTCTCGGACAAGACGGTCCTGGAGGCGGGGGACTTCCAGTTCTTCGCCCCCTCGGCGCCGGGCGAGGATGCGGAGGACCTTCGGGATCCGGGAACGGGAACCCTCGCGGAGCTGGAGCGCAGGGCCATCCTGGCCGCCCTGGACCGGAACTCCGGGCGCAGGGAGCAGACGGCCCGGGAGCTGGGGATCACCCGCAGGACCCTGCTCACGAAGTTGAAGGAGTACGGAGTCTCGCCGTAGCTAGAATCCTTCCTGAGCAGTCCGGGCGATGATCTCCTCCTGGTGGTTGCGGTCCAGGTCCACGAAGTAATCCGAATATCCCGCCACCCGCACCAGGAGACCCCGGTGGGCCTCGGGGCGCTTCTGCGCGTCCCGTAGGGTGGCCTCGTCCACGACGTTGAACTGGACGTGATGACCCCCCATCCGGAAGTATCCCCGGACCAGGGAGGCCAGCTTGTCGATTCCCTCTTCCCCCGCCAGGGTGGCGGGAAGGAAGCGCTGGTTGAGCAGGGTTCCTCCCGTACGGGCCTGGTCGAGCTTTCCCAGGCTCTTCATGACCGCGGTGGGGCCGAAGCGGTCCGATCCGTGGGCCGGACTGGTGCCGTCGGACTCCGGTGCCCTCGCCGGCCTTCCGTCCGGAGTGGCGCCGGTCTTGAGGCCGAAGTAGATATGGCAGGTCGTGGAGAGCATGTCCACGTAATACCTTCCGCCCCGCCAGGATTTCCGGCCCTCGATCGTCTCGATGAGGGTGTCCAGGACCCGGACGGCCAGGGCGTCCGCGCGGTCGTCGTCGTTGCCGAACAGGGGGGTCTTGTTGCGGATCAGCAGCCGCAGGGCCTCGTGCCCCTTCCAGTCGTCCCGGAGTGCCGCGAGGAGCTCCGGGAACCCGAGGCTCCGGCCCTCGAAGACGTGGGTCCGGATGGCGGAGAGGCTGTCCGTGACGGTGCCCAGGCCCACGCACTGGATGTAATCGGTGTTGTACCGGGCACCCCCGCAGTAGTAGTCCTTCCCTGTCTGGATGCAGTCGTCGATATATACGGACAGGAAGGGGGCCGGGACGTTCTGTCCGTACATCCGGTCCAGGTCCTCGCTCACCTTGACCTTCCAGTCCACCACGTATTCGAGCTGGGCGCGGAAGGCGGTATAGAGGTCCTCGAAATTCCGGAAGGACTCCGGCCTGCCCGTCGAGGGGCCTATCTTCCTGCCCGTGACGGGATCCGTGCCGTCGTTCAAGGCCAATTCCAGGATCTTCGGCACGTTCAGATAGCCGTGGAGAACGTAGGCCTCCTTCCCGAAGCAGCCCGTCTCGACACAGCCGCTGGTCCCGCCCTCCCGGGCGTCCGTCAGGCGTTTGCCCATGGCGGCCTGGGCCAGGACGACCTCGTCGGCGTTGAACAGGGACGGATACCCCGATCCGTTGCGGATCACCCGGCAGGCCTCCTTGAGCACCCGGTCCGGAGTCCGGGCCGACACCTGCACGTTCGCCTGGGGCTGGAGCAGCCGGAGTTCGTCCAGGACCTCCAGGAGTATCAGGCTTACTTCCGAGGAGCCGTCCCGGCCGTCCGGAGTGAGCCCGGCCAGGTTGATATTCGTGAAGTCGTTGTACGTTCCGCTCTCCGCGGCGGTGACTCCCACCTTCGGGGGCGCGGGGGTGTTGTTCACCTTGATCCAGAAACAGGACACCAGCTCCTTGGCGGATTCCCGGGTGAGCCGCCCCTCCGCCAGATCCTTCTCGTAGAACGGGGCCAGGTGCTGGTCCAGGTGGCCCGGGCTCATGGCGTCCCAGCCGTTGAGCTCCGTGATGGTGCCGAGGTGCACGAACCAGTAGGCCTGGAGGGCTTCCCGGAAGGTCCGGGGGGGCAGGGCGGGTACCCGGCGGCAGGTTTCGGCCACTGCCAGGAGATCCGCACGGCGGGAGGGATCCCGTTCGGATTCGGCCAGTTCCTCCGCCTTCTCGGCATGGCGTTCCGCGAACCGGATCGCGCCTTCGCAGACGATCGCCATGGCCGTGAGTTCCTCGGCTTTCGGACCGCTTTCCGGATCGGAGGGATCCAGGGCCGTCTTACGGGCCAGGATCCTCTCCCGGAATTCGGCCAGACCCGTCCGGTAGAGCTTGCCGTCCAGGGCCGTGTGGCCCGCGGCCCGCTGTTCCATGAACTCCGTGAAGAGCCCGGCTTCGTACAGGGCCTTCCATTCGGAGGGGATATCCGCGAAAGCCCGGTCCCGGATGGACCGGCCCCGCCAATAGGGGATGATCTCGGTCCGATAGGTCTCGATCACGGAATCGTCCACGTCGTAGGAAGTCATGGGCCGGGTCCTCAGGACCTGCAGGTCCTCCACGGAATGACAGGTCAGTTCAGGGTAGGTCGGGCAGGCCTTGGGTCGGGGCCCACGCTCCCCCACGATGAGCTCCCGGGGATCCAGGTAGACGGTCTTCCTCTCGCAGAGTCCCTTGAAAGCCAATGCCCGAAGTACGGGTACGCTGACCTTCCCTTCGTTGTTCCGGTAGACGTCCGTCAGTATACGGGCACGCTCCGCGGAGACGGAGGGGCGTGCGGTAAAGCTTTCCTCGCGCAGTTCCCGAATGCGTTCGCTCATGTCATCCTCCAATGCGGGCGCAAAGGCCCCGGTCGCGGAATAGTTCGACGGCCCCCTGGGGGCTCGTGCCCCCGGGGGAGGCGGTAAAGGGATAGTCCAGGTTGCGGAGGGCGTACTTGCGGCGGGCGGAGTCGTGGTAGGGGAGGATCTGGATCGAGGAACCGGAGCTCCCTTCGCGGCCGAATCCGATGGAGGCGAGATACTCCGCCGTGGCTTCCAGGTTATCGTTCCCGTCGTTCACTCCCGGGATGAGCGGAATCCGGACCCAGATCCTCGCTCCACCCTCGACCAGGGACCGCAGGTTCTCCAGGATCCTGTCGTTCGGCACCCCGGTCCATCGCTCATGTTCCCGGCTGTCCAGGTGCTTGAGATCGTACAGAAAGAGGTCCGCCATGGCCGCAGCGCTCTCCAGGATACCGGACGGGGCGTACCCGCTGGTATCCACGGCGGTTCGGATACCTGCGGACTTCAACGCGGCCAGGCACTCCAGCAGGAATCCCGGCTGGGCGAGGGGTTCTCCCCCGGTGAAGGTGACGCCGCCTCCCGATTCATCGTAGAAGGTCTCGTCCTGCCGGGCCCTAAGGAGGACCTCGTCCACGGAGAGGGGGAAACCTACGATCTGCCGGGCTTCCGCGGGGCAGGCTTCCGCGCAGAGTCCGCAGGCGACGCAGGCCGAGGGATCCGCCCCGCGGGGGCAGACCGTCCGGCAGGCACCGCAGGCGGAGGTTCCCAGGCATCGGTCCGGGCGGAAGATCAATTCGGACTTCCCTGCTAGGCCCTCGGGGTTATGGCACCAGGGACAGGCCAGCGGGCAGCCTTTCAGGAAAAAGGCCGTGCGTATCCCGGGGCCGTCGTGGATGGAATACTTTCGGACGTCGAAGAGCAGTCCCGTCATGGGGTTTCCGTGTCCGGCCGCATAGCGTCCGGACGTATAACGTCCTTGAAGTAGTAGGCACGGACATAATGCTCCTGGAGGGCATAGGACCAATGGGTGTTCCTAAGATACGCGGCGGCTCCCGAGTAATCCCCGGACCGGAACAGCCGGATGATCTCGTCGTGCTCCCGGACCGAGGCGATCTCCCATTCCCGGAGATAACTCTTCTGCCGGGGAAAGTCGTACAGCCGTTCCTTCAACGTATGGATGGTGGTTTTCAATTCCTTGTTGGCGGAAAGGGAGATGAAGGCATCGTGAAAGGACAGGTTCCGGGAGTAGTACTCGTTAAAGTCGTCCTTCGACAGGGCGTCCTTCATCTCCCGATTGAGCCGCTCCATGGTCGCCCAGGTCTGATCTCCCGCGGATTCCCGGGATTCCTCCGCCGCGGCGCTCTCCAGGGCCCCGACGATCTGATAGATGTCGCGGATGGCCGTGGGATCCAGGGCGTTCACGATCACGCCGCGCCGGGAGTGGATGGTGACGAAACCTTCCGCTTCCAGTCGGAGGAGGGCATCCCGGAGGGGAGTACGGGAGAGTCCGAGATCGGCTTCCAGGGCGGAGAGGTTCAGGTAGCTTCCCGGGGAGAGCCTGCCTTCGGCCAGGGACTTCTTAAGGTAATCGTACACCCTCTCCCGAAGCAGGAGCTCTGCGGGGGTGCTCTGGATCCCGGAAAAAGCCATATATGATACTTACTTGATATATCAGATGTGTCAAGGGCCTTTTCCTATTTTGGATATACCGGCGGATACTTCGGCTTCTTCCAGAGGCCTTGCAACCGAGGGAAATCCGGCCGACTCTATCTCCGTATGCGTACCTTCGTATTCTTCCTCTACTTCTGGCTCACCGTCGCGTGCTCGTCCCCGATCGCCCTGATCCTGTGGGTCCTGGACTCCGCGGGGCTCCACGCTGTTCGTCCGCTTACCGGAGTCCTCGTACGGCTCTGGGCCCGCAGCCTCATAGCCCTGCTGGGAGTCCGCGTCCGCACCGAGGGGCTGGAACGGATCCCGAAGGGGGAACCCGTCTGTTTCGTGTCGAATCACCAGGGGAACTTCGATATCGCCGTGATCCTGGCCTGCCTGCCCGGCTGCGTCGGGTTCATCACGAAGAGCCAGGCCCTGTGGTTCCCGTTCCTGAACCTATGGATCCTCGCCCTCGGAGGGGTCTTCCTGGACCGTGACAGGATCTCCAAGGCCCGCCAGGCTCTGGACAAGGGAGTCGGTCGGCTCAGGTCCGGGGCCTCGATGGTGGTGTTCCCGGAAGGCACCCGCAGCCGCGGTCCGGACATGGGAGAGTTCCACGGAGGCAGTTTCAAGCTGGCCACCCGGTCCGGCGCCTCCATCGTCCCGATCTCGATCCAGGGCACCTACCATATTTGGGAGGAGAAGGGGAGCATCGTCCCGGCCTCGGTGACCCTCAAGGCGGGGGAACCTGTCCCGACCCGCGGACTGGATCCGGAGGGCAGGAAGGCCCTGCCGGCACTGGTCCGGGACCGTATCGCGAGAGCCCAGGATTCTACGGAACGGGCAGGATGAGGAGGGGGGTGTCCAAAAAGCTCGGTTTGCTTTTTGGACACCCGGCCGTCATTTCTTGAACAGACCGGTTATGAATCCCAGCAGGCCCTTCTTGCGGCCCTGCCCGGCGTCCGCGGATGCCGGGGACGCCGCGGCCTTACCGGAAGGTATCCCCCGCGGACGTTCGGCCGGAACCGGGCGCTGATCCCGGGGCTTCTGATCGGGCCTGTGATCCCTGCGGCCGCCGGACGGGGCTGTCGGAGGGGACCCCGCCGCCGCGGCGGGGCGGCGATTCCTGTGCCGCCGGGAGCCGCCGTCGTCCTTCTTGGGTTCGGCCCCCTCGGACCGAGCCTCCGGTCCGCCGTACTTCTGCTTATATAGTCGCATGCGCTCTTCCAGGGGAAGGTTGTACAGTTCCGAGTCGGCGGCCGCCGGTCTCCGAGCCGGGGCACGAGATTCCGAGGCCGGGGTTTCGACGGCTTTCGCGGGTGCGGCGGGCCGTGGTCGGGGGGAGGGCCTGTCATGGCCCTGTCGGGGCCCGGGCCTTCCGTCCCTGCGGGATTCCCTGCGGCCGTCTCCCCGTCGGGAGTCCCGATCGCCCCTGCGTCCGCCGACGTCCCGGCCGCGGTCCCGTCCGTGCCCGAAATGCATGCCCGAGCTCCGGTCGTCCGCCAGGAGGGAATCGTCGAAGGGGGCGACGGGGATCCTCATATGGATGAACTCCTCGATCGCCGGGAGGCTGTACACGAATTTCTCGCAGGCCAGGGTGACGGCCTTGCCCGACTTGCCCGCCCGGGCGGTACGGCCGATCCGGTGGACATAGGACTCCGTGTCCAGGGGCACGTCGTAGTTGACCACCATGTCCAGGGCGTCGATGTCCAGCCCCCGGGCGGCGACGTCCGTGGCGACAAGGATCTTCAGGGTACCGGCCTTGAGCTGGCGGATGATCTCGAGACGCCGTACCTGGGGAAGGTCGCCCATGATGAAATCGCAGGTGATTCCGTTGATGTTCAACCTCCGGGCCACCTCCTCGACCATGTACTTCTGGTTGCAGAAGATGATGGCGCTTTGGGGGTTTTCCCGCCGAAGGATGCCCAGCAGGAGCCGGAACTTGTCGCTGGCGGCCACATGGTGGACTTCCTGGGTGACCAGATCCACCGTGACGTTCTCGGGCTCGATCACGATCTCCTTGGGTTCCCGCATATAGTCCCAGGCAAGGTGCCGGACGCGTTCCCCGAGGGTGGCGGAAAACAGGTAGGTCTGCCGTTTGTCCGGCGGGGGGAGGTATCGCAGCAACCGCTTGAGGTCGTCGATGAACCCCATGTCGAACATGCGGTCCGCCTCGTCGATGACCAGGAACCCCACGTCCTTGAGGAGCATCTTGCCCTGCTGGATCAGGTCGATGATCCGGCCCGGGGTCCCGATGATCATCTGGACGTTGGCCTTGAGCATGTCTACCTGGGGGCCGTATCCGACACCCCCGAAGAAGGCTCCGGAGCTTACGGGGAGATACTTGCCGAGTTTCCTCGTCTCCTCCAGGATCTGGACCGCCAGCTCCCGAGTGGGAGCCAGGATCAGCACCTTCCGGTCCCGCATCGCGGGGTCGGTCATGATTCGCTGGAAAATGGAGACGAGGAAGGCGGCGGTCTTGCCGGTGCCCGTCTGGGACTGGGCGTAGATGTCTTCCCCGGCGAAGGCGTGGGGGAAGACCTGGGCTTGTACGGGCATGCAGGAGACGTATCCCGCCTCCTCGACGCCCTTTCTGAGATCCGGATGCAGGTCCAATTCCGTGAAATTCATCGTGTGTCCATTCTTGTGGAAAGAGTCTTTCTCAAAGAATACAGGAAACTTCCCTCTTTGTTAAGGGATGCTTCCGTATAGCATCGTTTTCTGTCGTCAGGGAGCCGCAGGTGGAAGACCAAGATTCCGGTTTCGAAGCCGGCGCATGGGGTATACTCCCCTGCAGAATGCGGGTCGGCCTCGGGGCCGGCGGTGCGAAAAGGCGGAGCGCGTGCAACCTCGTACCATCCCCAGGAGAATCCTCAACGGGCCCGCGATCGTCGCCCTCTGCCTCGTCCTCCCGGCGGGCGCCTGCTCGGTCCGGGTCTTCGTGGACGCGCCCCAAGCCGTTTCTGAGGAAGCGGAAGCCCTGCGAGCCGGATTGGGATCGCCGCTTTCCCGGGGCACTCCTTCTGTCCGGCCTGTAGGGGACCGGCATCGGGCGGATATCGTCCTGCACCTGGAGTATTCCTGGTCCGGAGAGGGATCCCCGGGATCCCCGGAGTCTTTTCCGATCGTATGGCGTCGTCCCTATGCCCCCGCCGTCCGGATCGGAGGGCCGGGATCTTCGTCGGCAGAGCTGCTTCGGGACCTGGGCCGGGCCGTATCCTTCGAGGATTTCCGCTCCGGTGCGATGGAAATCCGCCCCCTGGAATCCATCCGGCCTCCCTGGGTCGCCCTTCCGGTCGACGGGAGGACCGCCGACCAACCCGGGTATCCCCTGTTCCGGGAGGCGAGGGTCCGGGTGGAACCCGTCGGTCGCCGGGGCCGGAGGCACGAGGACTCGGTGCGTGCGGCCCTGGTGAATCTCGTCGCAAACGGGACGATTCCCTCAGATCATACACCGGAGATACTCTGG
The DNA here is from genome assembly GCA_022703505.1 of Spirochaetota bacterium. Lineage (GTDB taxonomy): Bacteria > Spirochaetota > Spirochaetia > Treponematales > UBA12059 > JAAYUR01. The sequence goes on from JAKLDN010000003.1 coordinate 416,037, forward strand.
ATAGCGGCGGCGGGGGACCTGATGACCGGCCGGGGGATCGACCATCGGCTCCTGGAGAGGGGAGCCGATGCCGTATTCGACGTCCAGATCCTCCGGGTCCTGCGGGATTCGGACCTCGCGACGGCCAACCTGGAGGGGACCTTGACCTCCGGGGGAGTGCGCGCCGAAAAGCGGTTCACCTTCCGGTCCCCGCCCGCCGTGGCGGAAGTCCTGGCGGACGCTGGCCTGGATATCCTGCTCCTGGCGAACAACCACAGCCTTGATCGGGGGCCGGAGGGTCTATCGGACACCCGGGCCGCCTTGGAGGAAGCGGGCCTGGCCGGCCTCGGCGCGGGAGCCGATATCGAGGAGGCTGCCCGGCCGTACCGGGAGCTCAGGAAGGGACAAGCCCTCGCCGTGTACGGAGCGGCTTCCTTTCCGAGGGAACGGAGCGGCTGGGACGGAGCTGCCGCCGCGGCCGGTCCCGGCCGGGCCGGGATCCTCTGGCTGGACGCGGAAGGGTTTAACCGCATCCGCACGGCCTTCCGGGAAGACACCCTGGACCTCGTGCTTATTCACGGCGGGGAGGAATGGTCCCGGACACCGTCCCGGGAGTTCCGCCGCACCGTGACGGACCTCGTCCGGGCCGGGGCGGACGTGGTCTTGGGATCCCACCCCCACGTGGTCCAGGGGATGGACTGGATCGACGGGCGTCCGGTCTTCTGGTCCCTGGGGAATTTCGTCTTTCCGGGGATGGACGGCACCCCCGGAGGGGAGGAAGGACTCCTGGTCCGGGCGGGATTCCTGGAGGGCCGTATGCTCTACGTACAGACCCTGCCACTAACCCTGTCCGTGGAAGGTGTCCGCGCCGCACGGCGATAGTCCCCGGTCCCGAAAGTCCAAGACAGAAGGTTGACCGCGGCCAGGGAGGCATACACTCTGACCCAGCGAAGTTGCAGATGGCCGCGAATCCACGGATTTTCGGGCTTTTGTGAAACCGTTTATAGAAATGCTCGAAGCATTTCTATAAACGGCTAGATTTCCGCGATCACGTGACCGTGGTAGTACTCGTCCCGGAGGGCGCGGATCTTGGGGTCCGCGAGGTAGTCGTCGAAGGGCATGGCCCGGTCGATGACTCCTCCTGGGCAGATCTCCACGATCCGGCTGGCTATGGAGTTAACGAACTCGTGGTCGTGGCTGGTGAACAGGAGAACCCCCGGGAATTCGATCAATCCGTTGTTCAGGGCCGTGATGGCCTCGAGATCCAGGTGGTTGGTCGGCTCGTCCAGGATCAGGCAGTTGGCTTCCGAGAGCATGAGACGGGAAAGCATGCAGCGGACCTTCTCCCCTCCGGACAGGACCCGCACGGGCTTGAGGGCCTCGTCCCCGGAAAAGAGCATCCGACCCAGGAAGGAGCGGATGTAGGTCTCGTCCTCGCTTTCCGTGTACTGCCTGAGCCAGTCCACGATGGACAGGTCGGACTGGAAGAGGGGGGCGTTGTCCTTGGGGAAATAGGAGACCGAAAGGGTCTGCCCCCAAGAGAAAGAGCCCTCGAAAGCCGCATCCTCGCCCGCCAGGATCCCGAACAGGGCCGTCTTGGCCAGGTGTTCCCGGCCCACGAAGGCGATCTTGTCCGTGCGCTGGACCTCCAGGGAGAAAGCGGAAAGGATCCTCTGTCCCTCCTGGGTCTTCGAGATACCCTGGATGGACAGGACGTTGTTGCCCGGTTCCCGGGCGGGCTTGAACCCGACGTAGGGAAAGCGCCGGCTCGAGGGCTGGAGGTCCTCGACGTCCAGCTTGTCCAGGATCTTCTTCCGGGACGTGGCCTGGCGGCTCTTGGAGGCGTTGGACGCGAAGCGCTGGATGAACTCCTTGAGGTCCTTGATCTTCTCTTCCCTGCGCCGCTTGTCGTCCTTCATCTGTTGGGTCAGGATCCGGCTCATACGGTACCAGAAATCGTAGTTGCCCGGGTACATCCGGATGGCGCCGAAATCGATGTCGCAGGTGTGGGTGCAGACCGCGTTCAGGAAGTGACGGTCGTGGGACACGACGATGACGATGTTGGGGAACTCGATCAGGAACTCCTCCAGCCAGGAGATGGAGTCCAGGTCCAGGCCGTTCGTGGGCTCGTCCAGGAGGAGGATGTCCGGATTCCCGAAGAGGGCCTGGGCCAGGAGGACCCGGACCTTCCGGCCCTCGTCGATCTCCCGCATGAGCCTGCCGTGCTCCGATTCCGCCATTCCCAGTCCCGACAGCAGGATGGCCGCCTGGGCCTCGGCCTCCCAACCGCCGAGCTCCGCGAACTCGGTCTCCAACTCGCCGGCCCGCAATCCGTCGGCCTCCGAGAAGTCGGGCTTGGCGTAGAGGTCCTCGCGTTCCTTCCGTATCCTGTGGAGCTTGGGATACCCCATGATCACCACCTCCAGGATCGGCAGATCCTCGTATTGGTAATGCTCCTGCCGGAGCACCGCCATCCGGGCCTTGGAGGGGTAGGATATCTGACCGGAATCGGCTTCCAGTTCCCGGGACAGCAGCTTCAGGAAGGTGGACTTCCCGGCCCCATTGGCCCCGATGATGCCGTAGCAATTTCCGGGGGTGAATTTCAGGTTCACGTCCTTGAAGAGGACGCGGTCGCCGAAGGAGAGCTTCAGATCGCTGACGGTAACCACGGAATATCCTTTTGCGCGCGTTCGTGCGCGGGTGGAATTCGAATGTCCTGTGTTGTTTGATAATCCCGGAAAAATTGGAAAATTGCAAGCCGGGCCGTTACACTTCTGCTCATGCCGAACCGGAATCCATCGAAAAAGACCCGCGCCCTGGAGGATTTGTTCCTGGCGGTGCTCGAGAAGAGGGCCGACAAGGCCGCCGTGGAGGCCGCCAAGCCCTTTTCCGACGAGGCCCTTCCGGAGGACATCGCCCGGCTGGTCGACTCCGCCATTTCCCGGGGGGTCGGCTTCGATGTCCTCAAGCCCGGTGTGTCCAAGCTCCTGAACCTGCTGTACGATCCGCTCCGGAACCACCGGTACCCCGGCGGGGAGGTCTTCCTGGATTCCCTCATGCAGGAGAACCGGGGAGCCGTCGAGCTTCTGGCGGAGGCCCGATCCGCCGTGGCGGCCATGAACGCCTCCGGCGGTTCCCATCCCGAGGGGCTCGCCCGGATCCGATCCTTCGCGGAACGTCTCGGGGCCCTGGAGATCCACTACCTCAAGAAGGAGAACATCCTGTTCCCGGCCTTCGAGGCCCGGTATCCGGAGTACCGCTGCGTCCAGTTGATGTGGTCCATCCACGACGATGTCCGGAGGTCCCTGCGCCGTTTGCGGGAGCTCTGCGAGGAGGCCGACTCCCTGCTGTCCGAGATCAACGGGGAGATAGGACGGCTCTATTTCAACATCCACGCGGTCATCTTCCGGGAGGAGTGCATCGTGTTTCCGCTTCTTGCGGAGCTGTTCGACCGGGTGTCCCTGGACGCGATGTTCGAGGAATCCCGGTCCTTCGGATTCTGCTTCCTGGGGGAGGACTCCGTCCGGGACCTGGTCTCACGCTCCCGGCCGAAATCCGGATTCCCTGAGGAGCCGCCCTCCGACGCCTGTCCGGAAGGGACCGGATCCCCGCAGGCCGGGGGACCGGAGCTTCAAACGGATACGGGCGTCCTTTCCTTTGAAGTCATGGAATCCCTCTTCAGGGCACTGCCCGTGGACATGACCTTCGTGAACGCGGCGGGAAAGGTGACCTGGTTTTCCAACAGTCCCCACCGGATATTTCCCAGGAGCCCCTCGATCATCGGCCGGGACGTCCGGAACTGCCATCCCCGGGAAAGCGTCGACCGTGTCGTCGCCATCCTGGAGGATTTCCGATCGGGTCGGAGGGAACGGGAGGCGTTCTGGATCCGGCACCGGGGACGGTTCATCCATATCGAGTACTTCGCCCTGCGCGATCCGGAGGGACGGTTCCTGGGGACCCTGGAAGTCAGCCAGGACCTGACGGAAAAACGGGAACTCGAGGGGGAGAAGAGGCTATAAGCGGAGGCCGAGGGCCGAACGGATCCGGTCCTTGGGATCCCCGCCGGACTTCGACAGGTCCGCGACCTCCCGGATGAACCGCGCCAGATCCCCGCCGGATCGTTGCTCCAGGTATTCCGCGTACAGCTCCGGCTCCCCCTCGTACAGTCGGTAAAGATCCAGGTATGCGTTGTTGATCCTGTCCATGGCGAAGGTCCTGTACGCCTCCTGCCGGAACCGAAGGAGGGCGGATTCCCGGAACTCCGCGGCCCGGGCTTCGAGGATCCCGGACTTGGCGGCCAACTTTTCCTCCCGGCTTCGGTCGGACGAGTAGACGGCCTCCAGGAGCTCCGCGGTACCCCGGAGAAAATCCGCGAAGGCCTCCGCGTCCGCACGGGCGTCGTCCAGGGCCGAGAGCTCCGGACTCTGCGCTCCGTACATCCGGGAGATGTACAGCCGGGCTCCCCGGCGTCCGACGAAGGTCGCGAACTCCTCGTTGAACTGCTCCGCCCGCTTCACGAAGACCGTGGCGTGGGCGAGCTCGTGGATGATCAACTCCGCCAGCTCGCCGTCGTCGTACCGGGAGAAATTGGAAAACAGGGGATCCGCGAACCAGCCCAGGGTGCTGAAGGCGTCCACGGGCCGGATCAGTGTATCCAGGCCTTTCGCCTTCAGCCGCTCGGCCTCGCGTTCCGCCTCCCCGGGCTCGAAGAACCCCTTGTAGGGGAGGGCGCCCACCACGGGGTAGGTCCAGAGGTGGCGCGCGAAGGACACGGAATCGCAGGCGGATACTACGGTGGCCAGACGGTCGGAATCCAGGCGGACCAGGGATCGGTAGTTCCGGGTGCCCCGCAGGCCCAGTTCCGAGATCGCGAAGGTGCGGATCCTCTCCGCCCTCCGCACGAGGTCCTTGAGTTCCTCCGGGGCTTCCGGATCGGAAAGCACCTTCTCCAGGCCGACCGCCCGGGCGCGGAGGGAAAGGTACCTGAACCCCTGATTCGTCACGTAGCAGGAGCCCAGGGTGAGAGCTCCCAGGGCGGCCGCGATCCAGCGCAGGATCAGAGGTACGGGGCCCTCGTTCCTGCGGCTAGGGCGGTCGTGTTCCGTCATCAGAAGTCTCCTCTCACGCCGCGGCGGCGAGCCACGCGGTGCCCAGGACGGCGGTGATGACCGTGATGGGCAGTCCCGCCCGGAGATAGGCGCCGAAGGAGAGCTCGATGCCCCTTCGTTTGGCCCCCTCCGCCACGATCAGGTTGGCCACGGAGCCCAGGAGGGTCAGGTTGCCCGCGAAGGTGCTGGACAGGGCCAGAAGGAGCCAAGCGTTTTCCGGATCCGGAAAGGAAGGGATCATGGGCCGCAGGAGCATCACCGCGGGGACGTTGGAGACCAGGTTTGAGAGGGCCAGGGAGGCCCCGGAGAAGGCCCAGGGGGAGCGGGACGCCGCGGGAAGGGCGGCGGAAACGGCGGCCCGGAATAAGGCGGTCCCCTCGATGGCCCGGGTGATGATGAAGAGCCCCGAGAAGAATACGAGCAGGGAGAAGTCCACCTCCGAGAAGATCCTCTCGCTCTCGGTACGGCGGGAAACCAACAGGAAGGCCGCGGCCCCCAGAGCCGCCGTGGTCGTGGGCATCCCGGCGGCAAGGGCGGCCACCATGAGGGCGGCGGCGGCCAGGCTCTTGCGGAGTAGGGCAGGGTTCTCCGGAGCCGGTGGAACCGCCGCGCTCGCGGAGGAAAGACGGCCTTCGCGGAATTCCTTCGGGAACGCGAGGACGATGACGATCCAGCAGACCGCGAGTCCCGCGGCGGACGGCAGGGCCAGCTTCAGGAAGAAGGACCCGAAGGGGATCCCGCTGGACGCCCCGATCAGCATGTTCTGGGGATTCCCTATGATGGTGGCACAGGAACCGACGTTCGCCGCGGTCGCCACGCCGATCAGGTAGGGGATCGGATCCCGCCGGCCGGAGAGCGCGAGCTCGGCGACCAGGGGGGTGAGCACGAGGCACATGGTGTCGTTCAGGAAGAGGGCACTGAAGATCCCGGATACCGCGATCACCGCGGCCAGAAGGCCCCGGGGCGACCGGGCCAGCAGGAGGGCTCGCTCGGAAGCCCAGGAGAAAAACCCCGAGATCCGGAGGTTCGCCGCTACCACCATCATGGCCAGGATCAGGGCCAGGGCTTCCAGATCCACCGCCTCGAAGGCCGCCCGGGGCGTGAGGGCCCCCGCGAGGATGAGGACGGCCGCCCCCGCGAAGGCCAGGGCCGCACGGTTCATCCGAAGGAAAGGGAGCCGTCCCACGGCGATCCCGAAGAGACAGACGAAGATGAGGGAATCCACGAAGACCTCGCGAAGCATGCTTCCTCCGGCCGCGGCGGCCGCACGGATTATACCGAGGGTCCGGGCCCACCGCAACGTCCCGGGTCCGTACTCCCTAGGATAACGGAGGGGAAAGCTCTACAATGGTAAGCATGAATTACAAGGAACTCCCCGTCTATCAGCAGAAGGACCGCATCCTCGACTCCCTCCGGGAACACCAGGTGATCGTGGTGGAGAGCCCCACGGGCTCCGGCAAGACCACCCAGATTCCCGTCATCCTTCACGAGGCCGGCTACGCCCGGAACGGGATCATCGGCGTGACCCAGCCCCGCCGGATCGCTGCCATCTCGGTTACCGATTTCATCTCCCGTCAGCTGGGAACCCCGGTTCCCGGCCTGGTGGGCTACAAGATGCGCTTCGAGGACAAGACCGACACCTCCACCCTCATCAAGATCATGACCGACGGGATCCTCCTCCAGGAGATGAAGCTGGATCCCCTGCTCAGCCGGTACGGGGTGCTCATGGTCGACGAGGCCCACGAGCGGAGCCTCAACATCGATTTCATCCTGGGCCTCCTGAAGCGGGTCATGGAGGCTCGGCCGGAGTTCAAGGTGGTGGTCTCCTCGGCCACGATCAACGCCGAGGTGTTCAGCGCGTATTTCGGGGACTGCCCCGTGGTCAAGATCGAGACGCCCATGTACCCCGTCACGGTGGTGTACGATCCGCCCGCCGCGGAGTCCGACATGGACGCCCTGATCGACAAGGTGGAATCCACGATCGTCAGGATCGTCCAGGAGGGCAGGGAAGGGGACATCCTGGTGTTCCTCCCCGGCGAGCGCACCATCAAGGACTGCATGCAGAGGCTGGCCGCCTGCGAGGTCCGGCGAAGCCTGCACCTGATACCCCTGTACGGCCGCCTGGGAAAGGACGAGCAGGAGCGGGTCTTCGAGCCCACCCCGGCCGGGAAGACCAAGGTGGTGGTCTCCACGAACATCGCGGAGACCTCGGTCACCATCGACGGCATCACCAGCGTAATCGACTCCGGCCTTGCCAAGCTGAACTTCTACAATCCCCGCACCTATACCGCCAGTCTGGTGGAGGTCCCCACGTCCAAGGCCTCCAGCAACCAGCGGAAGGGGAGGGCGGGCCGCACCCGGCCCGGGTCCTGCTACCGCCTGTTCGGCCGGGACGATTTCGAGAACCGGTCCCTCTTCACCATGGAGGAAATCTACCGGACCGACCTCTCGGAGGTGGTCCTGCGCATGGCCGAACTGGGGATCACGGACTTCGAGCGTTTCGACTTCATCTCCAAGCCCGCCAAGACCGGCATCCTGGGCGCCGTGGAAGCCCTCAACCTCCTGGACGCTCTGAACCCCGACCGTACCCTTTCCCCGGTGGGCGAGAAGATGTGCCTCTTCCCCCTCCTGCCCCGGCACTCCCGCATCCTGGTGGAAGCCGTCCTGCGGTATCCGGATGTCCTGGAGGAGGCCTTGATCGCCACGGCCTTCCTGTCCACCCAGGGGCCCTTCATCCTGCCCCCCGGGGAGGAGCTGGAGGCCCGGGCCGCACACCACGCCTTCCGGGATCCCGCCGGGGACTTCGTCTCGTACCTCAAGATCTTCCGGCAGTACAAGGAGGCCCGGAACCCGGTCCGGTACTGCGAGAAGAGCTACCTGGACGAGCGGACCATGGCGGAGATCGTACGGGTCAAGGAACAGCTGGAGCTCATCGTCGCGGACATGGGGGTGCCCATCTCCGGGGGGGGCAGCGTCGAGGACTACCTCTGCGCCGTGAGCCGGGGGCTCATCCAGTTCGTCTGCGCCCGGCAGGACCGGGGAACCTTCCGAAGCCTCACCGCCGAGCGGATCCAGATCCACCCCGGTTCCGTGATGTTCAAGGAGAATCCCCAGTTCATCGTGGCCGGGGAGATCGTCCGGACGACCCGCATGTACGCCATGAGCGTCTCCCCCCTGCAGAAGCACTGGCTGCCCAAGATATCGCCCCTGGTGGCCGAGGGTCTTTTGTCCCACGCCGCGGTCAAGGCGGTGCGGGGACAGGCGGCGAAGGCCGTGCAGGAGGAACGCGCAGCCCGCTCCGCGGCCCGGGACTTCACCAACCAGATCAAGATCGCCGGAGAGGTCTTCAGGCTGGAGGTCGGCAAGAAAAAGAAGAAGCTTGCGGTGTTGGACTGGGAGGCTCTGAAACGCGTCCGGGGAGAGACGGCCCGGGATTCCGCGGAACTCTACAAGAACCTGAAGGGAGTCGTCACCCGGGACAACCTGCGGCTCCTGGACGGGGAGAAGCTCGACCTGATCCTCCGCGTAGCCCCCCTGCTGGACCTGGACCGCGACCTGGAGCGGGACTGGCCGAAAAAACGTAACTTCGCGGTGCACGAGGACTCCGCGGCCCTGGTTTTCGCCCTGGACCACGTCCTGCAGGTGTCCCGCTGGAAGCCCAAGAGCGCGGAGCTCGGATTCGTGGCGCTCTTCACGGACTCCGCGGGAAGCTACTGGTTCCGCGTATCCCGGGGCTTCCATACGGCCCTGAACGAGAGCCTGGCTTCCCTGGAAGCCCTGGTGGACGACATCGCGGCGACCGCTACCCACGAGGAGAAGGAAAAGGCCGCGGCCCTGTACCGCAAGCTCTCGGGATTCTTCGGGTAGTAACCGGGCCTAGAGCCGGAAGATCTTCACGAGCTTCTTTTCGGTCTCTCCCTCGATGGAGGCTTCCACCTCCACGAACTTCTCCAGGCCCGAGCCGTGGAGCTTTTCCTTCAGGAGTTCGTCCAGCTGGAAGACCCCCGCGGAGTTGCTCATGCGGATCTTGATCCAGATCGGCTTGTCCTCCCCGGACAGGATCTCGATCTGCTCGATGGAGGCCGCGGACAGGGAGTGGATGTTCACGACCCCCGCCTCGAAGGGTATCCGGGACCGGCCCTTGGTCATGTCCAAGGCGTCCGCCACCCGGACGATCCCCGCCTCCACAGTCATGGGTCGTCCCTCGCTGCGGTGGGCGATGATGGCGTGCTGGGTCTCCGCGCGGATGACCGTCCGGACGTAGGGAGAGTACAGTCCGTCCAGCAGTCGGTCGATGATGGGCTGGGCCACGAAGAGGGAGTACTGCTCGTGGTCCGCCCTCTGGATGGACATCCCCAGGTCGTGGAGCAGGGAAGCCAGGACGACGATGACCTCCGCGTCCGCCTCCGTAAGGCCGTGGTCCCGGACCACGCTGGGTACGACGCCCTTCTCCAGGAGCTGACGGAGCATCTTCAGAGCTATGTTGGAGACGATCTGGAAGTGGATCGGGCCGTGGTCCGTCATCCCGAGGCGGGTCACGGCGTTCACGTTCATGCAGGTCCACAGGGCGTAGAGCTCCTCGTCGGCGTTGACTCTCTCGACGATCGTCTTGAGCACGGGATTGTGGCGCACGGGAATGCGGATCTCCACGCGCTGGCCGGGGGCAGTAGACGATTGTTCCATTTCACTCATACCTATAGAGTATCGGAAAGCGGAAGTACGGGAAAGCCCTATATTTATACCCGGATCTTATTGACAATAAATATACCCGGGTATAATATTGCGCCCATGGATACAACCACCTACACGGCCTTCGACGGCCACACCCTCGTGGCTTCCGCCGAGCCCCGGGAAGCCTTACGCTCGATCAAGCGGTACCTGGACGGGAAACCGGATCGGGCTGTCCTCATCTTCGACGACGGGTCGGGAGCCCAGATCGACTTCGATTTCCGGGGCACCGAGGAGGACGTGCTGGCCCGGGCCTACCCGCCCGCCCAGAAGCCGGGCCGAGGCAGGCCCGCACTTGGAGTCGTTTGCGGGGAAGTGTCCCTCCTGCCCCGACACTGGGACTGGCTGAAGCGGCAGGGAAACAACGCGTCCGCGACACTGCGCCGCCTTGTGGACGACGCAATCCGGAACGAGCCGGCCTCGGCCCGGGCAAAACGTGCGATGGAGGCCGTGGATCGGGAGATGTGGGCGCTGGCCGGCAATCACCCGGGGTGCGAGGAGGCGTCCCGGGCCCTGTACGCCCGGGATTTCGCGAAGTTCCGCGATCTGATCCGCGGCTGGCCTCGGGATGTTTCCTCCCATTTGTCGATGCTCGCGGGGCGGGCAGAATGAAGGGGACCCCTCCCTTGTGGTTCCGGCGGGCCGGGCGTATGCTGAGACGTGAGGCGTACCATGAAGTTCCCGGTTCTTATTGCCGCCGCCCTCCTGGTCGTTCCGGTTTCCGCTGAGGGACCGGAACCACGCTCACCGGCCGGAACCGCCGGGGAATTCATCACGGTATGTATGGATGATCCGGCAGTGGACGGGTATTCCCTCCGCCTGCCCGACGGATACGATCCGTCCCGCCAATATCCTTTGCTCCTGTCCCTCCACTCGAGCGGACAGGTAGGAGGCTCCGTCGAGGAAGCGCTCTTCCACGGCCCTCCGAGCGTTATCCGCCGGTTCCCGGAAACCAGTCCCGAATCCCTGCGGCGGGGCTTCATCCTGGTCAGCCCTCACCTTACGGACGGCCCGTACGAAGAACGTCAATGGTTCGACCGCCTCGAACTTCTGGACCACATCCTCGTCGAGATCGCCCGCGGATATCGGGTGGACCTATCGAGGATCTATCTGGTCGGATACTCCACGGGCGGTACGGGGACCTGGGGATACGCGAGCCGGCGTCCCGGACAATTTGCGGCGGTCATCCCGATCGCCGGATATAGCAGACCGGAACAGGAAATCCGCAAGCCGATCGTGGACGACTGGTCGGTGTTCCGGGAACTTCCGGTTTGGACCTTCTACAATGCCAGCGATCGGGCGGTGGGATTCAGCCACGGTCGGAACGCGGTCGCCGGGATCGAGGCCCTGGACGGGAAACCGTTCCAGGTCCTGAACCACGGGATATCGGGACCGGATCCGTACCGAGGCAGCGTGGTCATCGAAACCCCGGCGGGCGAGGTCTCCGGCAAGCGACGGATCTTTTCCGTGTACCGGATCGGCATCCACTCGGAGGGAAGGATCTGGGACAACCCCGTCCTCTACGAATGGCTTCTGAGCCATTCGAACCCGAATTACCGCAGCGGCCGGCTCGCGGGGCTCCTCGGACGGGATCCGTGACCCGGTGCCTCGAACCTAGGGTTTGACGTACCACAGCTCCCGGATCTCCCGGCCCTCCGTCAGGGCCCGGCGCTCGAACTTGGTGACCGGGCGCCAGGGAGCCCGGTCCGCCCAGCCCCCGGGGAACCGGTTGGTCAGGCCCGGGGTGGAGTCCAGGGCGTCCCGGGCCCAGAGGGCGTATTCCTCCCAGTCCGTCACGAAGTAGAGGTAGCCCCAGGGTACAAGTCGGGAGGCCAAAAGATCCGTCAGGGGCCTCTGGATCAGGCGGCGCTTGTGGTGGCGCTTCTTGGGCCAGGGATCCGGGAAGAACACGTGGAATCCCGAGACGGAACCGGGGCGGACGCAGTCCTCGAGAAACTCGACCGCGTCGTGGTGCAGGATGCGGAGGTTCCGCAGGCTCCGGTTCTCGATTTCCGAGAGGAGCTTGCCGACCCCGGGGGTATGCACCTCGATGCCCAGGAAATTCGTGGCCGGAAGGGCTGCCGCGATCTCGGCGGTGGCCACCCCCATGCCGAAGCCGATTTCCACTACGAACGGGGCCGTCCGGCCGAACGCGGTTTCCGGGACGAAGGGCTCCCCGGAGCGGAAGGGAACGCACCAGCGGGCGGCCAGGGTCTCGAAGGAAGTACGCTGGAATTCCGTCATCCGCCCCGCGCGGAGAGCGTAGGAACGGATGCCCCGGCGAAGGGCCGTGACGGATTCCCGCGGAGCCGGCGCGGGTGAATCGGGTCCCACGGTTTCGGCGGAATTCCGGTTCAGGGTGTCAGGTTCATCGTCCATGAGAATACTCCCAGGTTTCTCTCCGCGTCGTACCCGTACGCGACCAGGGTCTCGGCTTCCTGCCTCCACCCGGGCGAGGCGTACAGACGGTCCAGGGTTTCCGGCTGCCGGGGCGCGTCGACGGTTCTGAGCAGGGCTCCGGAGGCGTCCAGGAAGAGGAGCTCCGTACGGGGATATTTGGAGGTCACCGAGATCGAATCCCCGGTCCGGCGGAGGACGGGAAACGCCGCCCCCTTTTCGATCCCGTCGCCGATGGAGAACGTCGTCTCGTCCGAATCCCCGGCCAGATCCTCCAGAACGACCCGATAAAGTCCCCGGGGAAGCGCCCGGGCGTCAACCGGGGAGAGTCCGGTCCCCCCGACCCAGGTCTCCTTGCCCCGATCGTTCCGGGTCCAGGTCTCAGGGGTCAGGGTCCAGTAGGTCTCCCGGCCGTCGTGCAGGACGTGCAGGGCGGCCAGGTCCTTGACCCCGTCTTCGTCCCGGACCGCCGCGAAGATCGAGAGCTGCTCCGACGCCGAGGCGCCCCGGGGATCCGCGGGCCGAAGGTTCAGGCGGTATTCCAGGGAGACCAGTTCGGGGGCATGGCCGCTGCAGGACGAACCCAGGAGGGCGGTTCCCGCGATCAGGATTCCGGCGAGGACTTGCCCGCCCGGTACCCCCGGTTTTCGGGCGCACCGCACGGCTAGGCCGATCCTCCCGCCAGATCCGCCGCGGCTTCCCGAACGGACGGGTACTCCCGGGATTCCCGGGTAGCCAGATTCTTGACCGCGAGGACGCCCCGGGCGCTTTCCGCGGCCCCGAGGAATATGCCGAAGGGAACGGATTTTCTCTCCGCGTAGGCGAACTGCTGGGAAAGCTTGCGGTTCTCCGGATAGACCTCGCAGGGGATTCCGGCGGCCCGGAGTTCCCGGGCCAGTTCCCAGTATCGGGGTAAAAATCCGTCCTCAACGTGGAAGATCAGCACCCGGGTATTCCCGGACCGCCGGTTCGAGCGGCCCAGGGCCTCCAGGGCCGCAAGGAGTCGATCCAGGCCGATGGCCGCCCCGACTCCCGGAAGGTTCTGCCGGGTGTACAGGGACGCCAGCTCGTTGTACCGCCCTCCGGAGCAAACCGAGCCTATCTCGGGCAGGGCCTCCAGGGAGGTCTCGAACACCACGCCGGTGTAGTAATCCAGGCCCCGGGTTATCGAGGGATCCAGGACCAGTCTGTCCGAGATCCCCGCGGCCCGGGCGCACTCGAAAACCTCCCCGAGACGGGCGGAGTCGGGATTGTCCCCCCCCGCGGCGGCGGTGATCTTGGCCAGGGTCTCCGGAAAATCTTTTTCTTTCCGGGTGAAGTCGAGGACCCGGTCCGCGGTCCCTTCCCCCGCCGCGGCTGCCAGCTGGGCCCGCACCTCTTCGGTTCCCGCCTTCTCGAGCTTGTCCACGATCCGGAGGATGTCCGAGGAGGCCGACTCGGCTCCCGCCGACGCGAGGAACCGGTTGAAAACTCCCCGGTGGTTGATCCGGATGCGGAAATCCTCCACCCCAAGGGCCCGCATGGAGTCGGCGATCACCTGGATGGTCTCGAAATCCGAGGAGGCGCAGTCCGCCCCCACCACGTCGAAATCGCACTGGGTGAATTCCCGATATCGGCCGCGCTGGGTGTTCTCGCCGCGCCACACCTTGGCGATGTGGTACCGCTTGAAGGGCAGGTAGAGCTCCCCGGCATGCTCCGCCATGAAGCGCGCGAAGGGGACCGTGAGGTCGAAGCGCAGGGCGACATCCCGATCGCCGTGATCCCGGAATCGGTACACCTGTTTGTCCGTCTCGCCTCCGCCCTTTCCTAAAAGGATTTCGGCGTACTCCAGGGCCGGCGTGTCGATGGGGACGAAGCCGAAGGTCCGGAAAACCTTCTCCAGCCGCTCCGTAAGGTCCCGGCGCTCCATCTCCGCGTCGGGCAGGAAATCCCGGAATCCCTTGAGCACCCGGGGCTGTATGATGTCGCTCATGGGGGGAGTATGGCGGAAAATGGGGGAGGGTGTACAGGAGTGTGCGGTAAACGGTGAACCGCGGATGGTATAATCTCAGGGACCGGAAAAATGCGCCAGATCCGTAGCAGGCGTCCGCGGGTACCCGGACACATTCCCGTTCACGGACCACCGTTCACCAACCCCCGCCTTGACATCCCCTCGTCCCTGGCCGATGATCCCCTCATGCTGATGGCCATCGACGTTGGAAACACGAATATCGTGGGCGGCGTGTACGAGGGGAACGTGCTCCGGGAGACCCTCCGGATCCAGACGGTGACCAAGAAGACCGAGGACGAATACGTCACGGTCTTCCGGGCCATTTTGACCGAGCGGGACATCGACCCGGCCTCGATCGACCGGGTGATCGTGAGCTCCGTGGTACCCGCCCTCACGGGCTCCATATCCGCCATGGTCGTGCGGCTCTTCCGGACCGAACCGATCGTCCTGGGACCGGCCCTCTATTCCCGGCTCCCCGTGAAAGTGATCGCCCAGGACGAGATCGGGACGGACCTGGTGGCCGACGCGGTCGCGGCCTACGGCAAGGTCGGAGGAGCCTGCATCGTCGTCGACTTCGGCACGGCCCTGACTTTTACCTGCGTGTCCGGCGCCGGGGAGATACGGGGGGTTTCCATCGCCCCCGGGCTGGGAACCGCCGTGGGCGCCCTGTCCAGGGATACGGCCCAGCTCCCCAACGTGCCCCTGGCGCCCCCGCCCTCGGTGCTGGGCCAGAATACCGTCCAGGCCATCCAGGCCGGCGTGGTGTACGGCTACACGGGGCTCGTGGAGTACTTGATCGGCCGGATGGTGCGGGAACTGGGGGCCGAGGCCAAGATCGTCGCCACGGGCGGACTTTGCCGGGTGGTCGCGCCCCTGACCGATGTATTCGACCTCGTGGAGCCGGACCTCACCCTGGACGGACTCGCGCGGATCGCCCGGTACGTCTAGGGATCAGGGAGCCTCGCCCCGCAGCAGTTCCGAAAGTTCGTCGCCGGATACCACATCCTCGTCCGAGGTCCCGTCGTTCAGGGCGGCGCTGGCCAGGTCGCGGATCTCCGCGGCCAGGGATCGCAGGTCCCGGGTGAGGATTTCCAGGTCCGTGCCGCGGGTCGCCGCCCCCCGGGAAAGCTCGCCCTCCCCGGAGGCCAGGTCGGAGACGGCCTCTGCAAGAGACCGGGCGCTCCGGGACAGCAGGACCAGGTATTCGGCGCGGTCCATGAGCCGGGGATTGGACTCCAGGAGCTCCTTGAACTCCTTCAAGGCGCGCTGGGCGAAGACCGCGTCCTCCAGGACCTTCGTGGCGAACAAGTCCGCGTCGGGCTGGACCTTGACGGCGTCGGAGACCAAGGAGACGAGCCGGCGGACGTACCACAGGTCGTCCTGGATTCTGATTTTCTGCTGGGCCATGATCCCCCCGTTCCAGCATCGGCGCCTTTCAGGCCCTAGTCAAGCCCGGGGGAGCTGTCCACCTTGATGTTTCCCCCCGTTCCTGATATTGTACCTTGCCTCTTTATCCGTCCCTTGGAGGACGGATCGAAAGTCCATAGGGAGGAACTATGCGATCCTACGAACTCGTCTCGATCTTCCCGACCGAGGAAGAACTCTTCCGTGTCGGGAAGGAATCCGTGGCGGCCGAGCTTGTCAAGCAGGGCGCCCAGAACATCAAGGAAGAGGACATGGGCGACCGGCCCCTGGCGTACCCCATCCGGAAGAAGGTCCGGGGGCACTACATCCTCTTTTCCATGCAATTCCCCGGTGAAAACGTCGACGCCACGGAGAAGGTCTTCAAGCTCAATCCCAACATTCTCCGGTACCTCTTCGTCCGGGCGGACGCCTAACAGGCGGAAGGGCGGCGAAACATGTCCAGTTTCAGCGTTGTCGTATTGGTGGGAAACCTGACTCGCGACGCCCAGCTCAAGTATACCCCCTCGGGATTCCCGATCTGCACCTTCGGAATCGCGATCAATACCCGGAAGAAGAACGGGGACCAATGGGTGGACGAAGCCAACTTCTTCGACATCGAGCTCTTCGGGAAGAGCGCCGAATCCCTCAACCAGTACCTTACGAAAGGCAAGATGGTGGGGGTGGAAGGCGAGCTGCGCCAGGACCGATGGGAGCAGGACGGCCAGTCCCGGAGCAAGGTCAAGATCGTGGCCAACAAGGTGAACCTCCTGGGAGGAGGGAACCGTGAGGGTTCCTACTCGGGAGGCGGAGCCCCCGCGCAGGGCGGTTCCGGCTGGCGCGACCAGGCCGAGCGGCCCGCCCCGAAAGGCCGGCCCGCTCCGGGCGAATCGACTCCTCCGGAAACCGATGACTTTTCCGACGACATCCCGTTCTGAAAACCGAACGAACATTCAAGGAGACCAGTATGTCCGATATTCGAGAGAACCAGGAATCCCCCGCGGCCCGGGAGCCCCGGGAGGAAATGCGCCCTCCCCGGGATGATCAGGATTCCCGCCGGGACGGCCCCCGAGACGGCGGCCGCGAAGGCCCCCGGGACGGCGGCCGGGACGGCGAGGACGGCGGCCGCGGCGGCCCCCGGGGAGGCCGCAAGGGCTTCTTCCGGAAGAAGGTCTGCAAGTTCTGCACCAACAAGCTCCGCATCGACTACAAGGATCCGGACACCCTCCGCCGTTTCGTGACCGAGCGGGGCAAGATCCTTCCCCGGCGCATCACCGGGTCCTGTGCCAAGCACCAGCGCGCCCTGGCCGTCGCCATCAAGCGCGCCCGCGCCCTGGCCTTCCTGCCCTTCGTCTCCAAGTAAGGCAAGCTTCCGGCATGGAAACCAAGAGCGCCCGAATCCCGGAATTCCGCTATCTCGCCCTCGGTGCGGTGGCGGCATTCCTGTACGGTTCCACGGTATTCTCGCTGTTCTTCGCGATGCCCCTCCAGACCTCCTGGTCCCGGGGCGGATACCGGGCGTTCTTCGTTTCCCTGTCCGTCGCCTTGGCCGGCACGGCGGGATGGCTCTTCTGGCAGTACCGGGGCCTGCCCTTCGGGGACCTCGGGGGCTTCCTCCTCATGCTGTCCCTGCCCGCGGGATTGGCCGGTGCCATGGCCCTTGCGAACGCGGGGTTCCTGGCCCGCCTGCCCCTCGTATACCGGGTCATGGCGGGATCCCTGGTCATCGTCGCGATCTCCCTGCCCTCGATCTACTCGCTGTTCGCGAGCCCGGACGTCCAGGCCTATCTCCTTCAAGGCATCGAGGAGATGACCCGGACCATGGATTCGGTCGGAGGGGAGGGGTACGCGGGCGCGGTCCTGCGATCCAGCCTGGAACCCGAGGCGATGCTTCAAGCCGCTCGCCGGGTCATAGCCGACGGGTTCGCCGCCGTGCTCTTCGGGGCCACCTTCCTGGCCCACTGGCTCGGTACCCGCGCCGCGGGCGCCGACGCCCCGGGCTCCCGGAAGGTTCCCGCCCTGTCTTCGTTTTCCGTTCCGGGACAGCTGATCTGGGCCTTTTTGGGCTCCTGGTCCGCCGTCCTGTCCCTGAGGCTTCCGTACCTGGCCGGCCTTCGGTCGGCTCCGTTCCTGGAAGCCCTGGCGTGGAACGCCGCCCTGACCGTCTCGCTCTGCTTCGCGGTCCAGGGACTCGGCATCCTGCGACATTTACTGGAGCGAATCGCTCCCACCGGTCCCCTCCGATGGACGGGGATCCTCCTCGTCGTCCTGCTCCTGTTCAACCTGAAAACGGGAGCCTGGACGGCGGGGACTCTCACGGTTCTCGGCGCGACCGAGACCTGGATACCGTACCGAACCAGCAAAGGAGTCCAAACATGAAGGTCATCCTGAACAACGATGTGCCCAACCTGGGCGAATTGGGAGACGTCAAGGAAGTCGCCCTGGGATATGCCCGCAACTTCCTGCTTCCCCGGGGTCTGGCCCTTCCGTACAACCAGAAGGTCGTGGCCCTGTTCGAGAAGCGCAAGACCGAGATCGAGTCCTTGAAGGCCAAGAAACGCCTGGAGAGCTCGGACCTCAAGACTCGCCTGGAAGCCGAGGAGATATCCCTGGTCCTTCCCGCGGGCGCCAACGGCAAGCTCTACGGCGCCGTCACCAACGCCACCGTGGCCGACGAGCTCCTCAAGAAGGGCTTCTCCGTGGACCGCAAGCGCATCGAGATTCCCGGCCGGGTCATCAAGAGCGTGGGGAACTACAAGGTCGCCATCCGCCTCTACGAGAAGGACGAGGCGACGATCAAGCTGGTCATCCGCGGCCAGTCCGACAAGGAAGCCCGTGCGGAAGCCGCGGCGGCCGCCACCACCGCCCCTAAGGTGGAGCGGTTCAAGTCCGCCCACGTGGACGAGGACGAGGAGATCGACGAAAGGCTCCCCGAAGACCGGGACTAAGAGCCCATGGCGCCGACGCAGCTCAGGGACAAGGTTCCCCCGCACAACGCGGAAGCGGAACAGGCCGTGCTCGGCGCCATCCTCCTCGACCCCGACTCCGTGACCTTGGTCCTCCGGTTCCTGAGACCGGAGGACTTCTACGTCAATGCCAATCGGAACGTCTTTTCCGCCATCATTTCCCTCTATGAGAAAGGCCAGAAGCCCGACCTCATAACCCTCACGGACGAACTCAGGCTTCTTGCCCTGCTGGACGCCTCGGGAGGGCCGGGCTACGTTGCCGACCTGACCAGCTTCGTCCCCTCCAGCGCCAACGTGGAATACTACGCCCGAATCGTGCAGGAGAACTCCGTCCGCAGGGCCCTCCTAAAGCTCTCCCAGCAGATGACCGCCAAGGTCTTCGACGATTCCGTGGAGAGTGCCCTGATGTTGGACGAGGCGCAGGCGTCGATCTTCGACATCAGCAACAAGCGCCAGGCGGTTTCCTACAAGAGCGTCAAGGAGCTTCTTCCCGACACCATCAAGATGATCGAGAAGCTCTACCGGACCAAGACCCCCTATACGGGCATCCCGAGCGGCTTCGCGGAGCTGGATTCCATGACCAGCGGCTTCCAGGACTCGGAACTGGTCATCATCGGCGCCCGGCCCTCCCAGGGCAAGACCGCACTGGCCCTCACGATCGCCGCGCACACGGCCATCCACGAGAAGATCCCCACGGCCTTCTTCTCCCTGGAGATGGCGGATACGGCCCTCATGCAGCGCATGGTGGCAAGCGAGGCCCGGATAGGGTCCGAGAAGATTCGCACGGGCCTCATGAAGCACAGCGACTTCCAGAGCCTGATCGACGCCGCGGGGCGCATCTACGACGCCCCCCTGTACATCATCGACATGCCCAACATGAAGCTCCTGGACCTCCGGACCCTCGCCCGGCGCCTCCGGGCGGAGCGCGACGTCCGTATCATCTTCGTGGACTACCTGACCCTGGTGACCCACGAGAACACCGAACTACCCCGGTGGGAGCAGATAGCCAGCATCTCACGGTCCCTCAAGGCCCTTGCCCGTGAACTCCGGATACCCGTCGTCGCACTCTCCCAGCTGAAGAGGGAGGCGGAGGGCAAGCAGCCCACCCTGGCGGATCTCCGGGAGTCCGGATCCATCGAGCAGGACGCGGACCTGATCCTCTTCCTTCACCGGGACCGTGAGCTGGGGAGGACCCAGGAGGAGCGTTCCAACCCGATCGAGACGGAGCTCATCGTGGCCAAGCAGCGGAACGGCCCGACGGGCACCTCCAGGATCCTCTTCCTTCCCGCCTTCACCCGCTTCGAATCGATTGCAAAGCACTCATAGGGGCTATACACTACTACTGATTCCGACAGAGGCGGGCCGTCGAGCGGCCGGGGAGGGCGTCATGGAACTTCGCCAGATGTACGACTTCAGCATCCTCGTGAACGAGGCGGAGCGCATGGTTCTGGACGAACTTGACCGCCAGCTGGACGACGCGGAGAGCCAGGGCATCTGCACCTGCGAGGACTGCGTGCTGGACATGGCCGCCCTGGCCCTGAACTCGATCAAGCCGCTCTATCGGGTATCCCTGCTGGGCACCCTGTACGCCCAGGCTGCGGACGGCACGGAATACGCGGATCATGTGCGGAAGGCCGTCGAGACCGCGGTGGACAAGGTCCGGAAGAACCCGTCCCACGACTGAGCGTGAAGAGGCCGGCTTCGCCGGCCTCTTCACGGCGCCGAAGCCGTAGCTTCGGCGATTCAACCGGAGAAAACCCGGCTTCGCCGGCCTCTTCACGGCGCCGAAGCCGTAGCTTCGGCGATTCAACCGGAGAAAACCCGGCTTCGCCGGCCTCTTCACGGCGCCGAAGCCGTAGCTTCGGCGATTCAACCGGAGAAAACCCGGCTTGCGCCGGCCCTCAACGGCGCCGAAGCCTGAGGCTTCGGCGATCACCACGGGGATTGATTACCGCTGTCGTCCTTCGGGAATGGATTCTACTTTAGCTCCTCGTCCGGGTCCGCCTCCAGGATGCGCACCGAGCGGTAGCTCGCCGCGAAGATCCGGGAGAAGGGCTCCTCCGAGGACTTCCGGGCCAGCTCCGACAGGGTCTTTTCGTATACGGCTGCGGGAATCCGGACCACCCCCGCCTCGTCGGCCTTGAGCCCCCATACGTCGAACACGAACGAGTCGACCTCCCGGCCCGCGTACTCGATGACGATCTCCGCCTCCGGAGCGTCCTGCTGGGCACGGGCCAAGAGCATGTATTTCAACACCTCCAGCGCCCGGGGCGAAACCCCGTCCCGGACGGCCCGGATCCTCTCCACGAGTTCCCGGTAACCGATCACCGCCTCGGATCCCGAGGGAAGGGGAACGGCACCCCGGTAGAAGGCGAACCGGTCCACTTCCGGCACCACCTGGATATCCATTCCCCGGGATCCCGAGGTGACTCGGACCGGAAGGTCCGGCTTCACCACCGTGCCGCACTCGGGGCAACGGGCGGAGAGGAAGGTTCCTTCCAGGATCTCCTCGAGCGCCCGGGGACGGGAGTCCAGATCCACGGACTCCGGAAGGTCCGCCTCGAAGACGGCTTCGCAGGGACAGGTCACGGTTCGCATCCAAACCTCCTGGTTGCCCCGTTTCTGACGGGCGCGGGGCCTAGCGGCCCGAAAAGAACGTTAGATCCGCGACGGTGGTCAACAGGAATAGGGCCAGCACGACCGCCATGCCCACGGCCTGGTACCGGTATACGGTCTTGAGCTTCAAGGGTTTGCGTCGGATCCCCTCCACCACGAACAGTAGGATCTGCCCGCCGTCCAGAAGCGGGATGGGCATGAGGTTCATGACGAACAGCCCGACGGAGAGGAGGGAGAGGAAATTGAAGAGCTGGGACAATCCGTCCGCCCATCCATCCCTGAGGCTACGGCTGGCCACGGTGCCGACCATGTAGGTTATGCGCGCAGGGCCGGAAACCGCATTGGTGACCTTGACGTTTCCTCGGAAAAGCCCCGCCAGTCCCTGGAGGGTCCCGAGGACGGTGTCCCTCGTATCCTTCCAGCCCTTGACGATCGCGTCCAAAGGCCCGTCGGCCTGGATCCTGAACGCGACGGCCCGGAAGCTCAAGCCCAGGTCGGGATGTCCGTCCTTGTCCCAGGTCGGAACCACCTCGACGACTTGACGAGTCCCAGCCCGGTCGATTTCCATACGGAAGACCCTGGAGCGGTCGAGCAGGGCCTTTTGGAAAGCTACGTCGTGCTCGACCTTCTGGCCGTTGACCGAAAGAATCCTGTCCCCGGGCTCCAGCCCCGCCACGTACGCGGAACCGGTGGGCTCCACCCGCTCCACGACGGGATCGATCCACGCATACAGACCGACCCTCCCCGCCCCGGTCTCCCGGTCCAGCACGGGCACCACGACCAGTTCGATACGGTTGGTGTCCCGTTCGACCGTCAGCCGGAGGGGCTTGTCCGCGGATCGGAAGATGATCTCCTGGATTTGGGAATACATCCGGGTTTCGACGCCGTCGATGGCCACGATCCGGTCCCCGGTCCGTATTCCCGCTCTCTCCGCAGGCAACCCGGTCACGGGTGCCCCGACCAGGGGATACTCCGACGCGAGGATGACCTTGTTTCCCGAGGTCCGGAGGGTATACCCGGCCGCGGCTATGGCCACGGCCACGATCAGGGCGAACACGAGGTTCGCGACGGGCCCCGCGAGGGCGATAACGATACGCCGCCCGGGAGAGGCCCCGTAGTAACTGCCGGGTTCCCGGGGCATGTCCTCGTCCCCGCGCTCAAGGGCGGCTTTGAAGGCTTCCTCGCCCTTCATCCGGCAATAGCCCCCTATGGGGAACACCGAAACACGATACTCCGTGCCCCCCCGTGTGATTCCGGCCAGCTTGGGCCCCCAGCCCAGACTGAAGGCCTCCACGTGGACGCCCATCCACCGGGCTGCCAGGAAATGTCCCAGTTCATGCACGAATACCACGATGCCCAGGCCCAGGAGGCCCAGAACGATGACGACCATGCTCTCAGAATCCTTTCGCGGCTTCTAGCGCCGCCGCGCGGGCCTCGACGTCCACGGACAGGACCTCCTCCAGGCTGTCGACCCGGGATGGCCAAGCCAGGTCCAGGACAGCCGATGTAAGGCCCGCCAGATCCGTAAACCGTATTTTTCGACGGATGAAGAGGTCCACCGCGGTCTCGTTGGCCGCGTTGTAGGCTATCGTGTATCCCTCTCCCGCATCCACGGCCCGATACGCCAGGCCCAGCAGGGGGAACCGGGCGGGATCGGGTTCCCGGAAGGACAGGTTCAGGCCCGCCAGGTCGAGGCGGCCGAAGGCGCAGGTCTCCGTACGCGGCCAGGACAAGGCGGACTGGATGGCCAGCCGCATGTCGGTTTCCGAAACCTGGGCATAGAGGGCCCCGTCCCGCATGCGGATCAGGGCATGCACGCGACTCTGGGGGTGGATCAGGACCTTCACTCGGCGAGACTCCAGACCGAAGAACCGGATGGCTTCGATGACTTCGAGCCCCTTGTTGGCCATACTGGCCGAGTCGATCGTGATCTTGCGTCCCATGTTCCAGTTCGGATGGGTCGATGCCTCCTCCGGGGTCGCGTGGGGAAGCTCCGCGATGGGCCTGTCCCGGAAGGCTCCCCCGGAAGCGGTCAGGATGACCTCCTCCAGGTCCCCGGCCCCGAAGCGCTCGACCATCTGGAAGACCGCGGAGTGCTCGGAATCCACGGGGATCACCCGCACGCCCCGGGCCGCCGCCTTGGCGAGCACGAGGCGGCCCGCCAGGACCATGGTCTCCTTGTTGGCCAGGGCCAGGTCCGTGCCCGCCTCGATGGCCTGCAGGGACGGTTCCAGACCCGCGGCGCCGGAAATTCCGTTGAGGGTCATATCCGCCTGCGCTTCCTCGAGCATCCGGGCGACGGCTCCGGGTCCCCCGTAGCCGATCTCCGGGGAAGCGCTGTCGGCCCCCGTCAGGCAAAGGGCGGCGCCGGGAACCCGTCGGCCGGCGGCCAGGAGTTCCTCTGTCCTCGAATGGGCGGACAGGCCGACCACCCGGAAGAGGTCCGGTCGGGATACGGCCACGTCCAGGGCAGAGCGCCCGATGGAACCCGTGGCGCCTAGAATGATGATGCGTTTCGGCTGCACGGTGCGCCCCTAAACCAGGTCCAGGATGATGATGGCGGCGTAAAATACGGGGGCCGCGAACAGAATGCTGTCGAAGGTATCCAGGAATCCGCCCCTGCCGGGAATCATGGTGCCGGAGTCCTTTATGCCGGCGCTGCGCTTCAGGGCGGATTCGAAGAGGTCCCCGACAATGACGGCGGCTCCGACCAGGACTCCCAGCACGAGGAGTTTCCAGGGGGAACCGGAGAGCGCGCGGGGGTACAGCACGGGTCCCAGGAAGGCGGCCGCCAGGGATCCGGCGAAGGCGCCCAGGAAGCCCTCCAGGCTCTTGTTCGGCGAAACCGTCACGATGCCGCGATGCCGTCCGGCCAGCATTCCCACGGCCCAGGCGGCGCTGTCGTTTCCGAAGACCAGGAGCGCGAACCAGATGAGCGCCGCCGTGGAGGAGTCGCCCGGCAGGTCGGCGATCAGTACGATGGGCGCCGCGAGAAGCCCCGGATAGAGCAGGGGGAAGGCCCGCGCGGCGGACCTGGAAAGGGACTCCGCAGTATCTTCAGCCTTCCTCGGGAACGCGAAGGGGGCGAAGGCGGCCAGAAAAACGGTCCCGTACCCCGCGACGAAGACGCCGAGGGCCGAGGCTGGCGCGCCGGGATATATTCGGAGGATCGTCCAGAGCAGGACGGTCGGGAGTACGGCCAGGCCGGCCAGGAGGGGAGCCTGAGCCCGGACGCCCTTGCGCCGGAATAATCCCGCTATTTCCGTCCCGCAGCCCGCGGTGAACACGAGCACCACCGCGATGATGGCCGCGTGCCCGTGTCGGGGCAGATACACCGCCGCGGCATAGAGGGACGGCAACGCAACGGCCACGAGCAGGAACCGGGAAAGGAAGTTCTTCATGGCGTGCCGCCGTAGCGGCGCTCCCTGCAGGAATAGGAGTCCACGGCCTTTATCAAGTCCCCCTCGGACCAGTCCGGCCAAAGCTTCTCGGAATAGTACAGTTCCGCGTAGGCGGATTCCCAGAGGAGAAAATTGGAGAGCCGCATGTCCCCGCCCGTACGGATCACCAGGTCCGGATCCGGCAGGTCCGGAGCGTCCAGGAAAGCCCGGAAGCCGTCCTCGGACACGTCCACGGCTCCGCCCCGCAGGAGCTTGCGTGCTGCCCGCACGATCTCGTCCCTGCCGCCGTAGTTGATAGCCAGATTGACCGTTATCCCGTCGTACCCGGAGGTGTCCGCCATCACGGAACGGATAGCCTCCCGGACATCCTCGGGAAGTCCCGCCGCGTCGCCGGAATGCACGATGCGGATGTGGTTGTCCCGGTAGAAGTCGAATTCCGATCGAAGGTGTCGGGTGATCAGCGACATCAGGAAGGAAACTTCCTCGGCCGCGCGCTTCCAGTTTTCGGTGCTGAAGGTATAGAGGGATAGGTAACGTATGCCGAGGTCCTCGGCGGCCCGGATGATCCGCTTGGCGACCCGGAGGCCTTCCCGATGACCCTCGGTGCGGGGCAGGCCCCGGGCCTTGGCCCAGCGCCCGTTTCCGTCCATGATGATGCCCGCGTGGGCGGGAACGGCCTTCCCGGCAACCATCTCAGACTTCCAGGATTTCCTTTTCCTTTTCCTCCAGGACCTTGTTCGCCTGGGCGATGTAGGCGTCGGTCAGCTTCTGGAGGTCCTCCTCCGCCTTCTTGAGGTCGTCCTCGGAGGATCCGTCGGGCTTGTGCTTCTTCAGGGTCTCGATGCCGTCCCGGCGTATGTTCCGGATGGAAACCCGGCAATTCTCCGCCATGTTCTTGGCGGTCTTGGCCAGGTCCTTGCGCCGTTCCTCCGTGAGGGGAGGGATCGCGATGCGGATGACCTTGCCGTCGTTGGAAGGATTCAGGGAAAGCTCCGAGGTCCGGATGGCCTTTTCGATCTCCGCGATCTGGGACCGGTCCCAGGGCTGGATGACGATAAGCCGGGCTTCCGGCACCGAGACGGTGGCGACCTGGGGGATGGGCGTCTTCTCGCCGTAGTAATCCACCCGGATCCTGTCCAGCAAGGCAGGGGAGGCGCGGCCGGTACGGAGTCCGTTGTACTCGTCCTTGAGCGCCGCTATGGCCTTGCGCATCCTATCCTCGCAGGAAGCCTTAACCTCGTCCATGTTTCCTCCCTGACGTGCCGATCCATACGGAGGGTGTCCAATAAGCAACCGACTTATTGGACACCCCGGATTCTATCTCAGTTTTCGCCCACTCGGTAGACCACGTAGTCCACGATGGCGAGGGCCGCACCGGCCGCCTTGGCGACATCCGCCATGACCTTGGCCACGGTCTGTTTCTCGTCCTTGACGAAGCCCTGGTCCAGAAGGCAGATCTCCGCCATGAGCTTGTTCACCTTGCCCTTGACGATCCCCTCGAGGACGTTGGCGGGCTTGCCCTTCATCTTCTCGTCGCCCTCGATCTGTTTCTGGAAGATCTCCTGCTGCTCCGCAAGGTAGGCGGCATCCACCCGACCGCGGTCCAGGAACAGGGGCCGGAAGGCCGCGATGTGGAGGGCGGTGTCATGGATGAAGGCCTGCACCGAGGCATCTCCGGGCTTGTCCGTCTTGGCCTTGACGATCACGCCGAGGGTACCCTCGCCGTGGATGTAGGTGTGCAGGACCTCCCCGGGCCCGGCCTTGACGCAGATCACGCGCTTCAGGGCGATGTTCTCCTTGATCACGCTGGCCATGTCGCGGATCATGGCTTCCATCTCGGCGTCCGGCGCGGAGGCTTCCTTCTTGTGGACCAGGGACGCCAGGACGGCGCCGGCCTTGATGAAGTCCTCGTTGCGCGCCACGAAGTCCGTCTCGCAGGCCACTTCGACCATACCGACCTTGCCGCCCTCTTCCTTGACGAACACCTTGCCCTCGTTGGTGGCGCGGCCGGAGCGTTTTTCGACTCCCGCAAGCCCCCACTCCTTGATGAGCTTCTCGGCGGCGACGGGATCCCCGCCCGCCTCCGTGAGGGCCTTCTTGCAATCCATCATACCGGCTCCGGTCTTCTCCCGGAGGGTCTTTATGTCCTGAGCCTTGATCTCCATTTCGTTCTCCTTGACGGCTTACTAGCGGTCGTACAGTTTGTCTTCGTCGATGACGGCGGCCGGAGCCGTTTCCTCGGCCTTCTCCTCGACGGCGGCGGGCTTCTCCTCGGGAGTGTAGGTGGAGATGTCGATCTCGACCTCTTCCTCCGCCTGGCGTGCGTCCGTCCGGACTTCCTCGACCGCTTCCTCCTCTTCCTGGAGGTTCTCGATGATCTTGAGGCCCGTCTCGTTGTCCGCCTCAACCACCGCGTTGGCGATGATCTGGGTGAAAAGGGAGATGGACCGGATGGCGTCGTCGTTGCCCGGGATGGGGAAGGTGATGCCCTCGGGATTGCAGTTGGTGTCGACGATGGCCACGATGGGCACGCCCAGCCTCTGGGCTTCCGCCACCGCGATGGCTTCCTTGCGGGTGTCGATCACGAAGAGGATGCCGGGCAGATCCTTCATCTCCTTGATACCGCCCAGGTTCTTCTCCAGCTTGATCTTCTCCTTCTGGAGCCCGGCGATTTCCTTCTTGGTCAGGTTCTCGAAGGTGCCGTCCACTTCCATCTTCTCGATCTTCTTGAGCCGGAGGATGGATTTCTTGATGGTGGAGAAGTTGGTGAGCATTCCGCCCAGCCAGCGGCTGTTCACGTAGAACATCCCGCAGCGCTCGGCTTCCTTCTGGATGGCCTGCTGGGCCTGCTTCTTGGTGCCCACGAAGAGCACGCTCTTGCCGGAGGCTACGCACTTCCGCACGGCCTCATAGGCTTCCTTGATGGACTGGATGGTCTTCTGCAGATCGATGATGTGGATGCCGTTGCGCTCCGCGAAGATGAATTTCTTCATCCGCGGATCCCAGCGCTTGACCTGATGCCCGAAGTGGACACCGGACTCCAGAAGATTCTTCATCGTTACGACGGCCAAGAGATCCTCCTACCGACGGCCGTACGGTTCGTACGGCCCCCTTCTCTGATTCTCACCGTCCCGGGGGGACGGCGGAAGATTCCGGGCGGCTAAAACCCAGGGTTAGGGCCGCTCCGGGCGGTCACCCAGGGGGTAACCGCTGTCCCGAAGGATGACATAAAACGCCCGGAGAGGCAAGCCCACGACGCAGGACCAGGATCCGATGACACGCTCCACGAGGAAGGCCGCCCGGCCCTGGATGCGATAGGCCCCGGCGGCGCCTTCCCATTCCCCCGTATCCAGGTACCCCTCGATCTCGTCGTCCGAGAGTTCCGCGAAGACCACCTCCGTTTCCTCCAGGATCGTCCGGACGGCTCCGGAGTTCCGGTCGGTGAAGGCGAGGCCCGTGGAGACCCGATGGGGGACGCCGGACAGGGAGCGGAGAAAGGTGCGGGCTTCGTCCCGGTTTCGAGGCTTTCCCAGGACCCTTCCGTCCACGGAAACCAGGGTGTCCGCGGACAGAACCCATCGGGGATCGCCGTCCCGGGAGTCGGCCAGGGCGGCGCGGGCCTTGTCCAGGGCCAGGGCCGTGACGCGATCGCCCACCGGAAGATGATCCCGGAGGGTTTCGTCCGTATCGGTGGGCCGCACGACCAGGGGAAATCCGTACTGTTCAAGGATCTCCCTTCGACGCGGGGATCCCGAGGCTAGAAGAATTGTATCCATAATAAAAAACGGCTTTCCGGAGCCTTGCTCCTGAAAGCCGCCTATGAGCGATACGGGATTCGAACCCATGACCTTCGGCTCCGGAGGCCGACGCTCTATCCAGCTGAGCTAATCGCTCGGGGACATCCTATGTCGGAAGCCGGGAGCCTGTCAAGGGAACCCGGGGAGTCCACCCAGCCGTCGTCCGCCGGACCCCCCTCGCGGATCGAAACCTTCCCCGCGAAACCCTTGCGAACCGCCGCTCCGGAACCGGCCGGCCGTGAAGCTAACAGAGCTTAGGAGCCGGCCTCATGGAATACTGCGTCATTTGCCGCCCGAGGAGCTCGCCGCGGACTTGCGGAGCTTGTCCAGCACCTGGCGCGCCTTCTGCTTGACCGGGATGATGTAGTTTCCGTCCGCGATCCGAAGCACGGTCCGGATGATCGAGGGGTCCTTGATTCCGGTTCCGGCGTCCACCAGCCGTTCGATCGCGACCAGGGTCTCGAAGGCCAGGCTGTTGTCGGGCTGGAGGATGTCGTACTTGTTGACGATGAACGCGATGGTCTGGGTCACCTCGTCGTTGTCGTTGATCCCGATCTTGCCCAGGGACCGAATCGCCGCGCTGATGACCATGGGCTCCCGGTCGGAGAGGGCGACGCGCAACAGGGTATCCTTGGTCTCCACGGTGGGGAACTCGGCGAGGTATTCGCAGGCCTTGGCGCGGACATCCGGGTAATCGTTGATGATCCGACCGACGCCGGCCTCGCGAACCACGATGGTCGAGGTCTCCAGGGCGAGGTACTCGAGGGATTTGCGGACTTCCTCGTTCTTCCGTCCCTCGTCGATGGACTGCTTGATGTACTGGAGGGCGAGCAGCTTGAGATCTCGGGTGTCTCCCCGGGCCTGCTCCTTGATGATCATGGTTTCCAGGGTTTCCTGGAGGTACGCCTCCTCCACGGTCTTCTCCCCGGATCCCGTCGTTTGGGCGGCGACGCCCGCCAGGGCTACCACGAGCAACGCGGCCAGGGCCGCCGAACGCAATGAACGCATCATTACCTCCCGGTACCAATTTTCCACGATTCGCCTACTTTTTCAAGGTAGTAATATACTTGGCGATCCCCCGAAGGGGTGATGGTCACGGCCTTGACCTGGGTCGGACTGGTAAACTCGATATCGTCCACCCGGACGCTCTGCCGGGAGGGGTATACGACGTACAGGAAGTAATCCTGAAGGGACTCGAGTTTGATCCCCTGCCGTTTCAGCACGGCCGATTCGGACATTTCCGCCAGGACGGCGGGGGACGAGTAGAAGGTGGAATACTCCGGTGTCAGGTAGCCCCGCCACACGGTGTAGTCCTTCTGGCGGATGACCTGGTTGACCACGTTGATGAAGGATTTCACTTCCTCCATAGTGTCCCGCTTGACCTCGGGGGTGATGCTGGCCGGATCGAAGGCCTGTCCCGGGGGCGGGGGAGGGGGCGTGACGGCGGCCGGAGGGGGATCCCCGGGAAGGGGGACGGGCTCCTCGGGCGTCCCGGCGCAGGACAGGATCAAGGCGGCCGCAACCAAAGGTGCAAGAAGGATCCGGACGGTTCGCATGCTGTGATTCTACTTCCGGCGCCGGGAATTGTCAAAGAAACGGCGTCGAATTGACGGAATCCCGGGATGAGCGAGGACAGACCCGGTTTTGGCGAATTTTTCGTTTGAACCTTCCGCGTTCATAGTATATCATGATCTCGCAATAGCATTATTTCGTTCGATAGCAAGGCTGGTCGATGAAGGATATAGCGGAACTCCATACCCAGGAGTTTGAGGCTCCCCCCGAAGTCATCGCGTCCGCTCCGGGAACGTTGCGGTTGCTGGGTGAGCACACGGAAGATTCCGAAGGCGTGGTCCTTTCCATCGCCCTGTCCCAGCGCATCGCTGTAGCCGTCTCCCCCAGACGCGATTCTTCCCTTCGGTTCTACGCTGCGGACCTGAACGAGCGGAAACGGACGAGCCTGGCGAACCTCAAGTTCAAGCGCGAGGACCGCTGGGCCAATCTTCCCAAGGGGATCCTGGCGGCCCTGTTCGACCAGGGAGCCCCGGCCCAGGGGTTTAACGTCACCGTCGCCGGCGACATACCCCAGGGCATAGGCCTGGGTTCCTCCTCCGCCTTCGTGGTGGCTTCCGCCGCCGCTTTTTCCGGGGCTCTCGGGAAGAACCTCGGGAACGACGGGCTCGTGGAGCTCTCCCGGGTCGCGGAGGCCGAATTCTGCGGCCGTACCTTCGGCCCCGCCGAGCACGTGGTGCCGGTGGTATCGCGCCCCGGCACGGCCGTGTCCGTGGACGCCCGGAATCGACGTCCCCGGCTGGTCCCCTTCGACATCGGCCGTTCCGTCGCCTTGATCACGGATTCCCGGGTTCCCCGGTTTTCCGTGGACGCGGAGCTCCGACAGCGGGGGGACGAATGCCGTCAATGCCTGCACCAGCTGGGGCGCCGACATCCCGGCAAGACCCTCCGGGACTACACCCCCGAGGACTTGGACGAGCTCATGGGGGAACTCCCGGAAAGCATACGCCGCCGCTGCCTCTTCATCCTGGAGGAGGTGAGGCGGGTCTCCGAGGCGGAGGACCTGCTCGCCCGGGGGGACCTGGTCGGATTCGGGAGGGTCGTGAACAAGTCCCAGGCGGGGCTCCGGAACCTCCTGGAGGTCTCCTGCCCCGAGGTGGACTGGCTGGTCAAGCGAAGTTCCGAGATCGAGGGCACCCTTTGCAGCCGGCTGACCGGCAAGGGCTTCGGGGGCTGCACCATCACCCTGCTCAGCCGCGACGCCCTGGAGGAGTACAAGAACCGCCTGGAGGAATACGAGCGGATCTTCGGATTCAAGGCGGCGATCTACGAGACCTCCGTCTCCGGCGGCATCGAGCTTCAAGGTTGAATCCTTCCCCCGCTTCCGCTACAATCCCCTTGTCAGGGTCAACCTGACGGGACGCGGGAGGGGGCCCTTGTCGAAACCATGAAGATCCTCGTTACGAACGACGACGGAATCCACTGCGAGGGTCTCCGGGTCCTGGCGGAGGAGCTCGGGAGGGACCACGAGGTCTGGGTGTTCTCACCCGACGGTGACAGGTCCGGTTCCAGCCATTCCATGACCCTGCGATCCCCCGGCAAGGTCCGCGCCTTGGACGAGAGGACCTATACCTGCAGCGGCATGCCCGCGGACTGCGTCATCCTGGCCTTCCGGGGAGCCATTCCGTTCCGCCCGGAGCTCGTGGTGTCGGGGATCAACCGGGGCCCCAACCTGGGCACGGATATCGTCTATTCCGGCACCGCCGCGGCCGCCCGCCAGGCGGTCCTCCACGGAATACCGGGAATCGCCGTCTCCCTGGCGAGCTACGGTCCCGCCTTCGATTTCCGCCCCGCGGCCCGCTTCGTCCGCTCGAACCTGGGCGCCCTGCTGGCGGCCTGGGACGCCTCCGTCTTCCTGAACGTAAACGTGCCCCCGGGGCCGGACGCGGATACCCGGGGGGCGGTCTTCACCCGTCCGGGCAAGCGGACCTACCGGGACTCCCTCCATACCTTCGAGGCTCCGGACGGCTTTACCTATTGCTTCCTTACCGGCGAGACCATCGACAACGCCGGGGAGGAAGCCGCGGATACGAGCGCGGTCGATTCCGGACTCATCGCCGTGACCAAGGTGCTCGTGGATCCCCAGGTGCCCCCGGCTTTTCCGGCGGGCCAAAGGTTCCCCTGAGGAACCCGGGAAGGAAGGCGGACCCGATGCGCAGCGAGATCCGGGAAGCCCTGCGATCCTACTCGGAAGGCGATTGGGAGGAAGCCCTACGGCTCCTGTCGGGCGCGGAGCTTTCGGAGGACGAGTTCGGGGATTCCGCCTACCTCCTGGGATTGTGCCATGTCCGCCTCGGGAACTTCGACGAAGCCCTGCTCTACCTGGAGCAGGTGGTCACGGCCGAGACGGATCCAGCCCGGCTCTACCAGTGCCGCATGGCCCTGGCCTACATCTACGCCGTGACCGGACGGGTGAAACTGGCGGAGTACGAGCTGGCCCGCCTGCGGGAATCCGGGTACGAGTCCGCCCAGATCTGCGCGGCCCTGGGATATACCGCCTGGGTGCAGGGGAACATCGACGACAGTCTTCAATGGTACGGCCGGGCCCTGGATCTCGAACCCGCCCATCCGACCTCCCTCAACGGTCTGGGATACGTCCTGGCCTACCGGGGGGACGACCTGACCCGCGCCCTGTCCTGCTGCCGCAAGGCCGTGGAGGCCCGGCCCAACAACCCCGTCTACCAGGACAGCCTGGGCTGGGTCTACTTGAAGCTGGGATTCCTGGACGAGGCGGAGACCTGGCTGGAGCGCGCCTTGAAGGGCGCCCCGGAGGAGCGGGAAGTCCAGGAGCACGTTCGAACACTCAGGGAGCTGAAGACCCTATGAAGCACGCAACCGCACTCGTCGCATTCGTCCTGGCCGCCGCGGCGGCATCGGCGCAGTTCCCCTACGGCCTTTCCGACCCCTCGGCCCAGGAGAATTTCCGGCTGGGCGTCCAGGCGTACCATCGAGGCCGGACCCCGGAATCCATCCTCCTGTTCGAGCGGGTGCTTTCCTTCAATCCCCGGGATCCCCTGTCGCTGTTCTGGCTGGGAAGGGCCTACTTCAAGAACGGGCTCGAAAGCACAGCCCTGGATCGATGGGAGGCGGCGGCCCGGGAGGGAGGCCGTTCCCTCCTGATCGAGAGCTTCCAGGAATTCGTCTCCTCCCGTCGGGCGGTCGAACCCGGCATGGGGCGCGGGGGCTACGTCTCCGCGGGGGAAATCCCGGGCCTGCAGGGCAGGGAGACCCGGTTCCTGCGTCCATCCTGGATCCACCCCCTGCGGGACGGCGGGTTCCTCCTGGTCTCCCACGGCACGGGAGAAATACTCCGGGTGGACGTGAACGGGGTGGTCCGAGCCCGTTTCCGGGGTGGCGTCGGCGGGTTCGATCGGCCCTTTTCCCTGGCGCCTGCGCCCGACGGGGGATTCTGGGTATCCGAGTTCCAGGGCGACCGCATCTCCCGCTGCGACAAGGACGGGAACGTCCTTTCCCGCATCGGCGGCGGGAAGGGCAGGGAACGGCTGACGGGGCCCCAGTACCTGGCCTCGGATTCGGGCGGATTCCTGTTCGCCGTGGACTTCGGGAACGGGCGGGTCGTCAAGTATTCCCCGTCCGGGGAATTCCTCCTGGAGTTCGGGCGCTCTTCCCCGGTCTTTCCGGGTTTCCGGTCCCCGACGGGCATAGCCGTTCGGGACGGGAAGGTCTACGTGGCGGACGCCTTCCGCAAGGCGATCTATGTCTTCGACGACTCCGGGAACTACCTGGAATCCTTCGCGGAAGGAAGCCTCCTGGGCCCCGAGGGAATGACCTTTGCGGGGAACGGCGAACTCCTGGTCGCGGACCGGCGCCGCGTGTTGGCCGCGGATACGACCACCTACGAGATCCGGGAGCTCTACCGTTCGCCCCGGCCCGCGGCCCGGCTCGTCTCCGCCACCCTGGACGCCAACGGGAACGTGCTGGCCGCGGATTACGACGCCTCCTCCGTGGACGTCCTGTCGGATCCCGCGGTGGTCTACGGCGGGTATTTCCTGGAGATCGAGCGGATCCGCGCGGACTCGTTCCCCGTCGTGGAAGCGGACGTCTACGTCCGCGACCGGTTCGGCAATCCCGTGGTCGGCCTGGACCAGGGCAACTTCTACGCCTCCGAGCAGATTTCCGTGGAGCGGTCCGTCAAGGAGGGGGAGACCGAAGCCCGGATCCGTACGGAAACCCTGACTCCCGTGCGGGAACTCGAGTTGGTCGGGCGCTTGTCCGATACCCCCGGAGTCTCCGTAGCCCTCGTCGTGGAGCGATCCCCCGGGATCGATGCCTATCGATCCGAGGTCCGACAGGCCGTGGAGTCCGTGGCCTCGGGACTGGGCGATCCGTCCGAGGCCTTCCTGGTCACCGCGGGAAGGGTACCCGCACTGCAGGGGACGGCCTCCGGAAGCTCCGGAGGCCCCGTCCTGGCCCGACAGGCCATCTCCGCCGAGGTCGACCCGCTGTGGAGGTTCGACGCGGCCCTTCGGCTGGCGGTCTCCACCCTGACGGAGCGGCTGGGCCGTTCGGCGGTGGTCTACATCACCACGGGAACCCTGAACGAAGCCCGCTTCGAGGGTCCGACCCTCTCGGAACTCGGGACCTACCTTCGCAACAACGGCATCCGCTTCTACGCCGTGGTCGTGGGGGACGCCCCGGTTTCCGAAGCCGTGCGGTACTTGGCCGGGACGGCGGGCGGTGGGGTATACCGGGTATGGGAGCCCGCGGGCCTCGGACGGATAGGCCGCGACCTGCAAGACGCCGCGTCCGGGCGGTACCGGATCCGCTTCACCAGCGCGGCGGACCCGGGCTTCGGGAGGTCCTACCTCCGGATCGCCGTGGAGGCCTACCTCTTCCGGAAGTCCGGCCGGGACGAGTCCGGGTACTTCGCCCCCCTTAGGTGACGATTTTTCGACCGGTCCGCTACGCCCCGGGGTGGACAAGGACGAGCCGCTCATGGTAGGGTAGGACTCGTTCCGACGACGGTCCGGACCCGGTCCGGCCGTTCTCGAAACGGGAAGAAAACGCCATCTTAGCTCAGTCGGTAGAGCGCGTGACTTGTAATCTCGAGGTCCCCGGTTCGATTCCGGGAGATGGCTCGAGCCCTGACGGACGGCGTGCTTCACAGGGGGAGATTCCCGAGTGGTCAAAGGGGGCAGACTGTAAATCTGTTGGCTATGCCTTCGAAGGTTCAAATCCTTCTCTCCCCAGAACCCTCTCACGGTCGAGAGGGTTTTTTCTTGCCCGGAGGTCCAAATGGTGTCCGATGTTCACGGGGCCGGGGGCCTTCCCTTCGAATGCACCCGCTGTTCCGCATGCTGCCGCCACGAACCCGGTCTGGTCCTGCTGTCCCGGGAGGACCTTAGGCGCCTCCTGGGACGTCTGGGCCTTGATTTCGGCGCGTTCTATGCCAAATACTGTAGGCTGGTGCCCCTGGGCGGGGGGGTCGCGATCAGCCTCCGGGAAACCAAGGAATACGACTGCATATTCTGGAAAAGCGGCTGTACCGTGTACGATGCCCGTCCCGTCCAATGCCGTACCTATCCGTTCTGGCCCGGGATCGTCGATTCCCGGACGGACTGGATCCGGGAAGGACGGCGCTGCCCGGGCATAGGAAGGGGTCCGATTCGGAATCGGTCGGAAATCGAGGAGGCTCTATGGGAATACCGCAGGAACTCGCCGATCCTTCTCGATCCCGGAACGGATCCGGAGCACCTGGATGAAAATACGATTCTGGGGAGTTAGGGGATCCATTCCGACACCCCTGGATTCCGACGCCATTCGCAGCAAGATCTCCGCGGTGATTCAACGGGTCTCCCGCAAGGACATCGAGAGTCCGGAAAGCCGGGAACGGTTCCTGGCCTCCCTTCCGGACGAGATATTCTCCACCGTCGGGGGGAATACCTCCTGCGTCGAGGTCCTCGCTTCCCGGGAGGAGAGGATCATCTTCGACGCGGGCACCGGCATCCGCGACCTGGGCGCAGAAATAGCGGCCTCCAGCGGGGCCGCCCGGTGCCATGTCTTCTTCTCCCACTTCCATTGGGACCACGTCCAGGGATTGCCCTTCTTCGCCCCCGCCTTCAATCCATCCTCCACGATAACATTCTACAGCCCCGAACCGGGCCTGAAGGAGATCCTGGCCGGGCAGATGCGCCCCCCCTATTTCCCGGTCACCATGGACGTCATGCGGGCCTCCCTCCGATTCGAGCGGATCGGGACCGAGGGTGTACGCCTGGGAGGAGTCCGGGTCGTGCCCCGGAGGATGAACCATCCCGGGGGTTGCTGGAGCTATTCGGTACTCTCCGACGGCAAGAAGGTAGTATATTCTACGGACACGGAGCTCCAGCCCGTGGATTTCGAGCGCAACCCCGAGAACGCGGCGTACTTCCGGGGGGCGGACGCCCTGATCATCGACGCCCAGTACACCCTGGGGGAAGCCATCGAGAAATTCAACTGGGGACACTCGTCCTTCAGCCTGGCGGCGGATTTCGCGTCCACCTGGGGGATCAAGCGATTGGTTCTTTTCCACCACGAGCCCTCGTACGATGACCGCAAGATCCACAAGCTCCTGCAGTCCGCGGAGTGGTACGTCGAACGCCTCGCGTCCAAGGGGCTCGAGGTCATCCTGGCCCGGGACGGGCTTACGGTAGAGGTCTGACGTGACGATCCTGGATCCCTACGACCTGCGCCTGAGCCCGCGGGAGACGATCGAACTGTACCGCTTCCTGAAGAGGGCGGAAGACGGCATGCCCCGGGAGGTGTCCGGGGTTCTTGAAAAACTCCGGGAGCGGCTGTATTCCCGTCTTTCCATCGAGGAGATGGAGAATATCGAAGTCTATCTCGGCATCCTGACGGCGGCGGAAGCCGCGCACAGATAGGAAACCCATGGCTGCACGATCCTCGCCCAAGCCCGCGCTCAAAGCCCTCCTGCTGCTTCCCCTCTTCCTGGCGGGGATCGGGATCCTGCTGGCCGCGGGAGCCGTGGCGGTCTTCGCAGTCCTGGACGCCCCCCCGGAGGGGATGCCCCCGGAAGGGGCCCTCTTCACCGTGGAGGCCGGGGAGCCGGGGGCGCGGATAGCCGTCCGCCTGGAGGACGCGGGATTGATCCGATCCGCCCTGGCCTTCCAGGCCCTGCTCCGGCTTCGAAACCAGCAAACCTCCCTTAAACGGGGGACCTACCGGATCGAGCCCGGGATGGGCGGCCGGGATGTCCAGGAGCTCCTGGTGTCCGGCAGGCAGGCCCTGGTCCGGGTGACCGTTCCGGAGGGTCATACCCTGCGCCGCTCCGCGGAGGTCCTGCACGAGGCAGCGGTGACGGATCGGGAGGATTTCCTGGCCGCCGCCCGGGATCCCGACCTCCTGGCGTCCCTGGGCATACCCGCGGCGACCGCGGAAGGATACCTCTTCCCGGACACCTACTATCTTCCCCTGAAGACCCCGGGCGCCGAGGCCGTACGGCTGATGGTCGGAGCGCTCCGGTCCCGTTTGGCGGAAGGCCTGCCGGAATCCCTCTCCCTCGACCCCAGGGAACTGCACCGGCGGATCATCCTGGCATCCGTGGTGGAGAGGGAATACAGGCTCCCGGAGGAGGCCCCCCGTATCGCCGGCGTGTTCTGGAACCGCCTGAGAATCGGAATGGCCCTGCAGTCCTGCGCCACAGTGGTGTACATCATCACCGAGGTCCAGGGAAAGAAGCATCCCGAAGTCCTGTACAACCGGGATATCGAGATCCAGCATCCCTTCAACACCTATCTCCACCCGGGTCTTCCTCCGGCCCCCATCGCCAACCCGGGACTGACGGCCCTCCAGGCCGTCTTCCGCCCGGAGCCCTCCCGATACCTCTACTTCCGCCTCCTGGACGCCCGCACGGGCCGGCACTACTTCTCCGAAACCCTGGACGAGCATATCCGGGCGGGATCCCTTGCCGTGAAGGGCATCGGGGGACGATGAAGCGCATACGCAAGGATTCCCTGGATACCGTCCTGGGAAGGACGGACCTGGTCGCCGTGATCGGGGACTATGTCCGTCTCCAGAGGTCGGGATCGGGATATAAGGGCCTGTGCCCCTTCCACAACGAGAAGACGCCTTCGTTCAACGTAGTGCCTGAGAAGGGGCTGTTCTATTGCTTCGGCTGCCAGAAGGGCGGCGACGTGATCGCCTTTCTCCGGGAGATCGAGGGACTGTCCTTCGTGGAGGCCGTGGAGCGCCTGGCCGAGAAATCCGGCGTCCAGCTGGAATACGAGGGATCCGACGGCTCCCCGGACGACGGGGCCCGGGAATCCCGGGAGCGGGATTCCCTGTACGAGCTGTACGAGCGCCTCACCTCGGCCTTCCAGTGGCTCCTCCGGGAACATCCTTCCGGCAAGGCCGCCCGGGAATACCTGGCCCGCAGGAAGGTCTCTCGGGAAACCCTGGATTCTTTCCGGCTGGGATACGCCCCCCGGGACCGCAGGTGGCTCTTCGAATTCCTCCGGAAGAAGGGGTATTCCCCGGAATTCCTCGCCGGAACGGGGTTGTTTTCCCGGGATCGCCCGGATCGGGCCTTTTTCGCGGATCGCGTGATATTCCCGATCACCGACTACCGGGGCCGGAGCGTGGCCTTCGGCGGCCGGATCCTGGAGGGGGACGGCCCGAAGTACCTCAACTCCCCGGAAAGCCGAATTTTCCACAAGCAGGACAACCTCTTCGCCCTGTCCGCGGCGGCCAAGGCGATCCGTCAGGACCGGACGGCCCTGATCTGCGAGGGGTACATGGACGTGCTGGCCTTCCACCAGGCAGGGATCGGGTATGCCGTAGCTCCCCTGGGAACGGCCTTTACGGACGGACAGGCCCGTCTTTTGCGCAGATATGCGGACCAGGCGGTGTTCTGCTTCGATTCCGACGAGGCGGGCGGCCGGGCGACGGAGAAGGCACTCATGACCGCCGCGCGGAACGGCCTGCGCGCCAAGATCCTCGTCCTGGAGGGCGGAAAGGACCCCGCGGAAATTCTGGAGACCCGGGGCGGGGAGGAATTGAAAAAACTTTCGACTTTCACTATAAATGGAGACGATTTTGTCGTGCGCCGGGCCCGAACGGCGCGGGATACTACCACTGCCGAAGGGAAGGCCCTCGCCCTGAAATCGTTGTTTCCGTACATGTCCGCTCTGGATTCGGAGATCCGCCTGGCGGAGTTCGCCGACTTCGCGGCCCGAGAATTCCGCAGCAAGACGGACCGTGTCCTGGCGGATTTCGAGAAATTCCGGTCCTCCGGCGGGCGGGAGACCGGAGCGAGCGGCCCGGAAAGTCGGGTGCCCGCCCTGCGGCCGACTTCGGACCTGGCCTTCCTGGCCGCGGCTGCCCTAAACCCCGGCCAGTTCGCGGCGGTACGATCCCGCATGGAGGCGGCGGACCTGGATGACGAGGCTTCCCGGGAGCTGTTCCTGGCCCTGGAGGAGTGTTTCCGGAACGACGAGACGGACCTGGACGATCTGCTGGCCCGCGTATCCAATCCGGGCCTGCGGAATTTCCTTATGGAGAAGGCCGCCAACGGAGAATACGCGATCCAGGTCGATCGCCTGATCCGGGACGGCATCCTGAACGTGCGGGAGCGCAGCCTGGAACGGCGCAGGTCCCGGCTGGTTCGGCAGATAGCCCAGTACGATACGGATCGGGAAGCGGACTCGGTATCGGTGAACGACCTCTTGTACGAGAAGATGTTCATCGACCAAGAGCTGGAAAAGATAAAGGAAGAGCGGAATGAGCGATCTTGAACTCGATCCCGCGGTAATCAAGCTACTCGAGTACGCAAAATCGAAGAATTCCATCACCTTCGATGAGCTTTCGGATTTCCTGCCGGAGCACGTGCTCAACACGGACAAGATAGACGTCGTCCTTGCCCTCCTGGAAAGCCACAACATACGGCTCGAGGAGGAGGAAAGCCCCGCGGACGAGGAGGCGGCGGCCAAGGAGATCGAATCCTCCAAGAAGCGCCTGGTCTACACGGACAAGGAATCCGCGGTCGACGATCCCATCCGGCTCTACCTCCGGGAAATCGGCCGGGAGAACCTGCTCACGGCCGAGGAGGAGATCAAGCTCTCCCAGCAGATGGAGGAGGGCGAGGGGATCATCAAGGGCATCATCCGCACCAGCGGCATGCTCATCCCCGAGTTCTACCAGATATCCCAGAAAGCCAAGCGGGAATCCGGCCCCCAGCGCAAGGAGAACACGGAAAAGATCGCGGAACGGAGGCGGCTCAACCAGTTCTACCGCGACGTCATCCGGGACACCTCGGCCGAACTTCGCGCCTATGTGGAGGCCAAGCGGCGCATCCTGTCCCGGGGCGGCGACGCCCTCAAGGACGAGGGACTGGATGATTCGCGAAAAACCCTCCTGGAGAAGCTCCGGGACGTGGAAATCCACCCCGAGGAGATCAACTCCTTCTCCGAGAAGTTCATCCTGGCGGCCAAGAAGATCCGCAAGTTCCGCAAGGAGCAGGAGCGGCTGGAGAAGACCCTTCAGGTTTCCAACCTCCGGGAGCTTCGGGCCCTGGGCCGGAACCTGACCATCCGGGACCGCCGGGACAAGATCGAGGAGGAGATCGGGCTGTCCTCGGACGAGATCAAGGAGAGGATCCGGCAGATCCAGGTCACGGAAAAGCGGCTGGACGAGCTCGAGAACTCCTTCGAGTGCGGATGCGACATCATCCTGTCCATGGCCAAGGAGATCAACCGCGGCCGGATCATGATGAAGAACGCCAAGGACCGCCTCATCAAGGCGAACCTCCGGCTGGTGGTCTCCATCGCCAAGAAGTACACGAACCGGGGCCTCCACTTCTTCGACCTTGTCCAGGAGGGGAACATAGGCCTCATCAAGGCGGTGGAGAAGTTCGAGTACCGCAAGGGGTTCAAGTTCTCCACCTACGCCACCTGGTGGATCCGGCAGGCCATCACCCGCTCCATCAGCGACCAGGCCCGGACTATCCGCGTCCCGGTCCACATGATCGAGCAGATCAACAAGGTGGTGCGGGAATCCCGCCAGCTCATGCAGAAGCTCGGCCGGGAGCCCACGGACGAGGAAGTGGCTCAGCAGCTCGGGTGGCCCGTCAGCCGGGTCAAGAGCGTCAAGAACGTGGCCCGGGAGCCCATTTCCCTGGAAACCCCCATCGGCGAGGACGAAGATTCCCTGCTCGGGGATTTCATCGAGGACAAGGAGATCGAGAATCCCTCGGTCCAGACGGACTACAAGCTCCTGCAGGAGCAGATCCGCTCCGTCCTCTCGACCCTGCCGCCCCGTGAGCAGGAGGTCCTCCGAATGCGCTTCGGCCTGGACGACGGGTATTCCCTGACCCTGGAAGAGGTGGGGCTGTACTTCAACGTCACGCGGGAGCGGATCCGGCAGATCGAGGCCAAGGCGCTCAAGAAGCTCCGGCACTTCAAGCGGAGCCAGAAACTCCGGGACTACATGGATCATTGATGACCAAGCGCGTTCCGTGCTATCGTTGCGGACTTGGACAACTAACTACGAGGTGATTCCCTATGTTGATGGAAGAGGTTTTCGAGCGGCTCCGGCAATTCCAGGACATCCTCAAGGAACGCGTCGAGATCGAGAGAGAGATCGAGAACATCCCCAAGTCCCTGGTGGCCCAGGAGGAGCTCCTGGCCCGCGTCAAGAAGGGATACGCCGAGAAGACCGAGCAGCTCCAGGCCGTCACCGCCCGGGTGGCCGAGCTCCGCAACGAACTGTCCGAGGCCGAGGCTTCCCGGGAGCGGGCCGAGAAGCTCATGGACACCATCTCCACCCAGCGGGAATACGAGGCCTTGAACAAGGAAATCCGGGATGCCACGGACAAGGAGCACCAGGTGCGCAAGGACCTCCAGAAGGAGGAACGCGCCCTGGCGGAGATCGAGGAATCCTTCAAGCGGGACGAATCGATGATCCAGCTCCAGGAATCCGAGATCCTGGAGAAGAAACAGAAGATCTCCGAAGAGACCGCCCAGAAGCAGACCCGGGTCTCCGAGCTCCGGGCCTCCGAGAAGACCGCCACCGAGGGGATCGACACCGAGATCACCTTCAAATTCGAGAGGATCATCCGGTCGAAGCAGGGCCTGGGCATCGTCCCCGTCCGCGGCTACGTGTGCTCCGGCTGTTCCATGATCCTTCCCGCCCAGTTCGTCAACGAGGTCCGGCAGGGCAACCGGATCATCTTCTGCCCCTACTGTTCCCGGGTGCTCCACTACCAGGAGGCGGAGGAGTCGGAGGGCGACCTGATCGCGGATATCGAATCCGGAAGCCTCGCGGACCTGGACGATTTCTCCGACGAGGCCGAGGATGATTCCTACGACGAGGATTCGGAAGATTCCGAGAAGGAAATGGGCGAATCCGACGAATGACGGTTGTTTTGGGGGCAGGTCGAACCGCCGCCGTTCCGGTCTTCAAGACCGGGGCGGAGGAAAGTCCGGGCTCGCTACGGCACAGCGCCGGCTAACGGCCGGGCGACGCGGGGCGGTCTTCGGACCGTGCCGCGTCGACAGACAGCGCAACAGAGAGCAGACCGCCGAATGGGCCCGCAAGGGTCCATGGCAAGGGTGAAAGGGTGGGGTAAGAGCCCACCGCGTCTCCGGCGACGGAGACGGCATGGCAAGCCTCGCTGCGAGCAAGGTCGAGCAGCGGATGGGCCGCCGGCCCGGCCGCGCCGTCAGGGCGCGGCGATCCGCGGGTAGACCGCTGGAGGTCCCGGGAGACCGGAGGCCGAGAGAGATGGCGGTGGCGCCGCAAGGCGCACAGAACCCGGCTTACAGACCTGCCCCTTTTTTTCCCGCGGACGATCGCGGTTCCCCGTCGATTGACTCGGGAGGTATGTGCATGGTAAAAATTTGCAGGCCCTATGTACGCAATCCCGGGAAAATCGGACACCTTCGAACGCAGCTCCTCGCGCCGGAGAAGGCGACTCACGCGGATGATCGTCCTTGCCTGTCTGGCCGCCGGGGCCCTCGGCATCGCGTTCCTGGTGCCCGCTCTCGTGCGTTCCGCCCGAGCACGGAATCCCCGGATCCCCTCGGAGGAGAGCATCCTGGCCGCCTGGAACGCCAAGGATTATGACAGCGTCCTGGCGTTGGCCGCGGAAGGCCTGGCCCAACGCCCCCTGGATCCCTTCCGCCTGGTCCTGAGCGGTTTCGCCTCGTTCTACCGCGGGGTCGGGGAGACGGACGGCGAAATACGGACCCACTATATGGATTCCGCAGTCTTTTCCCTCCGGAAAGCCCTGACATCCCCTTCCGTCCCCTTCCGCTCCCAGGTGAGCTACATCCTCGGCAAGGCGTACTACCACAAGGGGCCTTACTACATGGACGAGGCTGCAAGGCATCTGGAAGCGGCCTTCCAGGACTCGGCCGGCCGGGGCGAGGCAGCGCCTTCGGATGTCCTGGAATACGCGGCGGTCGCGTATTCCGCCCTCGGGGAGCACGTAAAGAGCGTGGAAGCCTTCGAGCGGGCTCTCGCCCGGGGAAAGACCGACCTGCTCCTGTTGGCCGCGTCCCGGGCCTACGGCCTTGCCGGCCAGGCCGACAAGGCCGAGATCACGGTCCTGGAAGCCCTCTCCCTGACGGAGGATTCCCTGGTCCGGGAAAAGTCCCGATTCCTCCTGGGGGAACTCTACCTCGCCCGTAAGGACTACGGGATGGCCGAGGAGCAGTACAACCTTATCCTGGAAATGAATCCGGAATCCGCCGACGCTCATTATTACCTGGGATTGATCTGGCAGGAAAAAGGCGACCCGGTCCGAGCGCGCGCGGCATGGCGCAAGGCCGTATCCCTGGATCCCATGCATACCGCGGCGCGTCAAAAGCTCGCGGAACGGATTTAACGACTGGAGGCATCATGGCTCGCCGCAACCTGTTCGACTCCCTCTCCCTGGACATAGGGATCGACCTCGGGACCTGTAACACCCTGATCTACGTGCGGGGCAAGGGCATCGTAATCAACGAGCCCTCGGTCGTGGCCGTCGAGCGCGGGACCAAGCGTGTCGTGGCCGTCGGATCCGAGGCCAAGAGGATGCTCTGGAAGACCCCCGGGGACATCATCGCCATCCGACCCCTCCGGGACGGGGTGATCGCGGATCCGGACACCACGGAGAAGATGATCAAGTACTTCATCCAGAAGGTCATCCCCCGCAGGTGGTTCGTGAAGCCCCGCATGGTGATCGGAGTGCCGTCCTGCATCACCGAAGTGGAGCGCCGGGCCGTTGAGGACGCCGCCTATAAGGCCGGCGCCCGGGAGGTCAAGGTGATCCACGAGTCCCTGGCCGCCGCGATCGGATCCGACATCCCCATCCACGAGCCCGCGGGGCACATGATTTGCGACATCGGCGGAGGAACCTCGGAGATCTCCGTGATCTCCCTGAAGGGCATGGTCGTGACCAGCGCCATCCGGGTGGGAGGGGACGAATTCGACGAGGCCATCATCAAGCACATCCGCAACGCCCACAACCTGATCATCGGGGAGCAGACCGCGGAGCGGCTCAAGATCGAGATCGGGAACGCGTCCCCGGACAAGATCATCGAGAAGGTGGAGATCAAGGGCACCGACGCCATAACCGGTCTCCCGCGCCGCCTGGAGATCGACTCCGTGGAGGTCCGGGAAGCCCTCCAGGAGCCCATCAACCAGATCGTGGAGGAGATCAAGCGGACCCTGGGCCAGACCCCTCCGGAGCTGGCCGCGGACATCGTGGAGCGCGGCATCGTCATGGCCGGGGGCGGCAGCCTCCTCAAGGGCCTTCCCAAGCTGATCGCCAAGGAAACGGGCGTGCCCGTGATCCTGGCCGAACGGCCCCTGGAGTGCGTGGCCATCGGGGCGGGCAAGTTCTTCGAGACCATGAACAGCCAGGACGGGTCCCTCTACGGGTCGCTGAACATATAATGTCCGACGCCGCGGAG
Organism: Spirochaetota bacterium; assembly: GCA_022703505.1. GTDB lineage: Bacteria > Spirochaetota > Spirochaetia > Treponematales > UBA12059 > JAAYUR01. Next base: position 460,898 of record JAKLDN010000003.1, read on the forward strand.
CGCCAGCTGGCGCGCAGGAGGAACCTGGTCTTCATCCTGGCCCTCGGGGCGTCCCTGCTCATCCTGCTCATTTCCACCAATTCCCTGGCCGGGGTGCCCCAGCGGGTCGGACTGTCGATACTCTCCTTCTTCCAGAAGGGATTCGACGCGGTGGGCAATTTCGCGTCCGGAACCCTGACCAGCGTCTCCGAACTCCGGGATCTCCGCGCCCGGTATCGGGAGCTCGTGGGACGGATGGAGGAGTACCAGAACCTGGAACGCAGCCTGACGGACCTGAAGCGGGAGAACGAGCGCCTCAGGTCCCAACTCGGCTACCTGGACGAGGCCCGGTACCGCGCGGCCTCCGCCCGGATCATCGCCAAGGACCCCGGCAACCTCTACTCGACCTTCGTGATCGACAAGGGTATGAGGGACGGCCTCCGCAAGAACCTGCCCGTCGTGGCCTACCAGGACGGCTCCGAGGGACTGGTGGGCAGGGTCCTGGAAGTCGGCAAGTCCTCCAGCATCATCTCCCCGATCTTCGACTCCTCCGCGCATATCTCCGCCCGCCTGGACCGGACCCGCTATGAAGGACTGGTGTCCGGCGGGGGCAGCCCCGACGTCCCCTTGACGATGCGCTACATCAAGAAGAGGGCCAAGGACGAGATCCAGTACGGCGACCTCGTCGTCACCTCGGGTTTCCAGTCCCTCTACCCCCGGGACGTCATCATCGGCCGCGTGACCCGGATCCTCTCCGCCGATTACCAAACCTCCCTGGACATCGACGTGGAGCCCGTGCTGGATTTCGCGCGGCTTGAATATGTCTTCGTGGTCTTCCCCGAAGCCGGGACGGAGGACTGAGGTGTTCAAGACCATCCTGGTCGCCGTAGCGACTTCCGTAGGCTGTTCCCTGCTGCAGTCCACCTGGCTTCATGCCGTCGCCGTCTACGCCGTGATCCCCGACCTGGCCCTCCTGGTCATCGTCTACGTCGCCTTCCAGAACGTCCGCACCGAGGGGATCGCGGCCGGATTCCTTTCGGGGCTCCTGCAGGATTTCATCTCATCCGCCCCCCTGGGATTCAACGCCTTCGTGAGGACCGTGGTCTCCTTCGGCTTCAACCTGATCTCCGGCAGTTTCTACATTGATCGGATCCTGATGCCCATGCTCTTCGGAGGGGCCGCCACATTGCTCAAGGCCCTGGCCACGGCCCTCCTGGCCATCGCGTTTCCGGCCTTCATCCACGGCTACGATTTCCTGGACAGGGTCCTCTGGATCGAGACGGCGTACAACGCGGTCCTGGCTCCGTTCCTGTTCCTTATCCTGGGGCTGCTGAAGTCCCTCTTCGTCACGGCGCGGAACCGCGGATGAGCGACCTGATACCCGAGGCCAAGCCCGTCGATCCGAGGCGGATTTTGGTCTTCCGCCTCCTGGCGGTCGGGATACTGGCCGTCTACACGGGTCGCCTGTTCTACCTGCAGATCCTCCGGGGAGGGGAATTCCGTTCCCAGGCCGCCAGCATATCCCGCCAGTCCTCGATCCTTCCGTCCCAGCGCGGGGAGATCTACGATCGCGGCGGGAACATTCCTCTCGTGCTCAACGTCGATTCCTTCGCCCTGGACATCGTGCCCGCGGAACTGCCCGCGGAGATGCGGGATACGGTCTTCCTGAAGCTCGCCAAGCTCACCGGCCGGCCCGTGGAGGAGCTTAGGGCCAAGATCCCGTCCTCCTACTATCATCTGTACCAGCCCGTGGAGGTGGTCGGTTCCGTGCCGTACCCGGTGATCGTGTCCGTGGCCGAACGCCTGGACGAACTCCCCGGGGTGACCTGGCACGCGAAGCCCAAGAGGAATTACGTGGAGACGGGATCCCTGTCCCACCTCATAGGGTACGTCGGGGACATCACCCGGGAGGAGCTCAAGCTCCTGTTCAACCAGGGATACCAATCCGGGGACGTGATCGGAAAGACCGGGATAGAGAAGCAGTACGACTCGCTCCTCCGGGGCAGGGACGGGCGTGAATACCGCGTCGTGGACGTTCGGGGACGCAAGATCGCCGGGGCGGAACCGTCCGTGGACCCTCCGGTCATGGGCCGGAACATCGTCCTGACCATCGATCGCAGGATACAGGAACTCGCGGAGAAGGCCCTGGGACAGAGGATGGGTTCCGTGGTCGTCCTCAAGCCCGGCACCGGGGAGATCCTGGCCATGGTTTCCTACCCCTGGTACAATCCCAACCTCTTCCTGGAAGCCGACGGCGGCCGGGCCTACGCGCGGCTTCTCAACGACCCGAACAAGCCCTTGCTGAACCGGGCGATCCAATCGGCGTATCCTCCCGCCTCCACGTTCAAGGCCGTGGTCACCACCGGAATCCTGGAGGAGAACGCGTTCCCCCCGGAAAAGACGGTCCTCTGCCAGGGAGAGGTTTCCTACGGCGACCGGGTATTCCGGTGCTGGATCCGCAAGCCGGGCCACGGGGCGGTGGATCTCAAGGGCGCCATGGCCCAGTCCTGCGATATTTATTTCTGGACCGTCGCCCGGGACCATCTGGGAATCGAGAGGCTTGTCTCGTACTCCAAGGAATTCGGGTTCGGGACCGCCTCGGGCATAGACCTTCCCGGCGAGATCTCCGGTTTCAATCCGAGCCCCCAGTGGAAAGAGCGGCGGTACCACGAAAAATGGCTGGGCGGGGACACGATGAACATGTCCATCGGACAGGGGTATCTCCTGACGACCCCCCTGCAGATGGCCAACATGATCGCCATGATCGTCAACGACGGGATCATCTACAAGCCCCACATCCTCTCGGAGGTCCGCGACCCTTCTTCCGGGGCCGTCATCCGGAGCGTTGCACCCGAGGTTCTCTCCCAGTCGCGCATCAAGCCCGAGACTTTCAAGGTCGTCCGGGACAACCTGCGCGCGGTTATCACGGAAGGGACGGCGCGATATCCCGTCAGCACGAAGGCCGTGCAGGTGGCGGGCAAGACGGGAACCGCGGAGGTGGGTCTGGCGGACCGTTGGCACTCCTGGTTCGCCAGTTACGGCCCCTACGGCGCGGGCATCACGGACGATACCGTGGTGGTGGTCGTCATGGTGGAAGCCACGAATCCCTGGGAGTGGTGGGCCCCCTACGCGTCCAACATCATCTTCCAGGGGATCTTCGCGAACCAGACCTACGACGAAGTCATCCAGGCCCTCGGACTCTCGTACATGATCAAGCCGACGGAGCGTGTCGAATGATCGCCAACCTCAAGGCCCTGTTCAGCGACATCGACTGGTACATCCTGGCCGCGTCCCTGATCCTCATGGTCGTGGGCATCCTGTTCATCTTTTCTTCCGGCGTGACGAGCACCGGGGTCGTGGTGTCCACGGAATACCTGCGGCAGATCGCTTGGGTGGCCCTGGGTTTCGTGTTCCTGATGCTCGTGGTCCTGGTGGACTACAAGCGCGTGAAGGACTCCAGCTTCGTCATCTACGCGGCCGTCCTCCTGCTGCTCGTCTATACCCGCATGTTCGGGAGGGTCGTCAACGGGGCCCGGTCCTGGATCGGGATCGGGGAACTGGGAATCCAGCCTTCCGAATTCGCCAAGATCGCCACAATATTCTACCTGTCCAAGTACCTGGACCAGACCCGGCATTCCCTTCCCGGCTTCCGGCGTTTCCTGGGCTCCCTCGCCATCGTGGGAATCCCCATGCTCCTGGTGCTGTCCCAGCCGGATTTCGGCACGGCCCTCGTCTTCATCCCCATCCTCCTTTCCATGTCGTACCTCTGCGGCCTTGAGCGCCGGTACATCGTGTTCTTGCTTTCCACCGTGGCCCTGACCCTCGTCCTCGTGGTCCTGCCGCTTTGGGAGAGGAACATTGCCGCCCGACCCACGGGCCTGCTCTTCGTCCTCTACGAGGGTCCCTACCGGTTCTGGATCCTCGGAGCCTGCGTGATCACACTGGGGCTTGCCGTCTGGGGATTCCTCGTCTTCCGGAATCGGTATTACTACTGGATATCCTACGCGTTCCTGATCCTGATCCTCTCCCTGGTAGGTTCCGAACTCGGGCACCGGGTCCTCAAGGATTACCAGATCATGCGGCTCATCGTGTTCCTGGATCCCTCCGTGGATCCCCGGGGTTCCGGGTGGAACATCCTGCAATCCATCACCGCCATCGGTTCGGGAGGATTCGCGGGCCGGGGATTCCTCCAGGGAACCCAGAGCCATTACAGGTTCCTGCCCCAGCAGAGCACGGATTTCATATTCTCGATCCTCTCCGAGGAGTGGGGCTTCCTGGGCGGGCTTGTCGTGTTCGGGCTTTACGGAATCATACTCTGGAGGACCCTGGCCCTTCTGAAGACCGTCAAGGATCCGTTCGCGGTCGGCATCGTGGCCGGACTCTCCGGGATGATTCTCTTCCATTTCATGATCAACGTGGGCATGACCATGGGCATCATGCCCATCACCGGCATACCCTTGTTCTTCCTGTCCTACGGCGGGTCCTCCCTGTGGGCCGTGCTGATCGGCATCGGGCTGATCCTGGGGATTTCCGCCCGGAGGTACCACTCCTGAACCGGATAGATCCCGTCGGACTGCTGGGCAAGCGGCTCCTGGCCGTGGAAAAGCCCGCCCGCTACCTGGGCGGTGAGCAGGGGGCGGTGCGCAAGGAAGGCAGCCTGTTCACGGTCGCCCTGTGCTTCCCGGATCTCTACGAGATCGGGATGTCCAACCACGCCCTGCGCATCCTGTACGCGGGGTTGAACGCCCTGCCCGGAATCCGCTGCGAGCGCGTGTTCGCCCCGGCCCGGGATTTCGAACAGGCGCTTCGCGAAACCGGTACGCCCCTGTACACCCTGGAAAGCGGCATCCCCCTGTCGGAGGTCGACCTGCTGGCCGTCACGATAGGGTACGAGCTTTCTGCCACCAACCTCCTGACCGTGCTGGATCTCGGGGGGATTCCCCTGGACGCATCCTCCCGAGGGAACGGTAATCCGATCGTGATCGCCGGGGGACCCGCCGTGACGAATCCCCTGCCGATCTCCCGTTTCCTGGACGCCGTCTGGATAGGGGAGGCCGAGGCCGGCTTCTTCAAGCTGGCCGTCGACCTGGCAAACCTGGGTTCCGGAGAGGCCGGACGCTCCGCCCGGATCGCGCGCCTTCGGGAGGAACCCGCTGTCTGGATGCCCGGCAAGCCCGCCGTCCGTGCCGTGGATATGGAGTTCCCGGACCGGGAATATTCCGGGACATTCCCCTGGCCGGCGATCAAGCCCGTCCAGGACCACGGCACCGTGGAGATCATGCGGGGCTGCCCGAACGGCTGCAGGTTCTGCCACGCGGGCTACTTCTACCGGCCCCAGAGGGTACGGTCCCCCGAACGGATCTTCCGTGAGGTCGAATCCCTGATCCTGGAGTCCGGATACCGTGAGATTACCCTTTCTTCCCTTTCCTCCGGGGATTATCCGTGCCTCGTAGACTTGGTTCGGGAGCTCAACCGCCGCTGGGCGGGTGCCCGGATCTCCTTCCAGCTTCCGTCCTTGAAAGTGGAGAGCTTCGACCTGTCGATCCTCGAGGAGTTGACCCATACCCGCAAAAGCGGCCTGACGTTCGCGGTCGAGACCCCCGAGGAAGCCTGGCAGAGAAGCATCAACAAGTCCGTCACCCTGGACAAGATCCTTGCGATCCTAGGAGAGGCGGCGCATCACGGCTACCGCCTCGCCAAGTTCTATTTCATGATCGGTCTTCCGATTCCCGGGGTCTCCGGGATCGCCGAAACCGACGCCCTGGTCGGCTTCCTTGGACGCCTGCTGAAGGAAACCCGGCTCGAGTTCAACGTCAACATAGGCACCTTCATACCCAAGCCCCATACTCCGTTCCAGTGGTGTTCCCAGATCGGGGAGGATGAGGCGTTTTCCCGAATCCGACGCATCCGCGATTCGTTCCGACATGAACGCAGGATGAAGATCTCCTATCACAGCCCCTTCGTGTCCCTGCTCGAGGGGATCCTGAGCCGGGGAGACGAGAGGGTAGGGGACCTCATCCTCGAGGCGTGGAGAAACGGAGCCCGCCTGGACGCCTGGGAAGACCTTATGGAGAAGGACACCTGGCGACGGGCTATGGGGGGTGTTCCCGAGGCATCGATCCGGGAGGCACTCGACGGCCGGACCTTGGATTCTCCTCTTCCTTGGGACTCGATCTCCCTCCGGGTCGGAAAGGGATTCCTGAAACAGGAATGGGAAAAAACCGCGGCTTCGACCATGACATCCGAATGTACGGACAATTGCACAAACCCGTGCGGCGTCTGCAGGGACGACGGATCGGCTGTAATAAAAAACATACAACCTATAATGGCCGAGGAAAGGAGTACCCCGATCGGGCGACACCCCGGGGAGTCCTCCGTGCCTGTCGGATCCAAGTATCGCCTCGTCCTGAAATACCGGAAGACGGGACCTGCGGCGTTTTTGCCCCATCACTCCGTAATGGACATGTTTCATCGAGCGTTCCAGCTGGCTCGATATCCCGTGGCGTTTTCCCAGGGATTCAACCCGGCCCCTCGACTCGAAATCGAGGACCCGATCCCGCTGGGCATGGCGTCCCTTGAGGACTACATTTCGGTATTGCTCACGGCTCCCGTGGACGAAAAGGATACCGTAGTCGCCTTGAATCGCTATCTTCCTGCCGACCTCGCAATTCAGCGCTGTGCCATGTACGTGATCCCGGAGGGCGTCAAGATACGATCCCTTTCCTCGATGGCCTGGGGCTCTGATTATCTAGCCGAGGGAGTTCCGCCGGATTCCGGCGCCGCTCTCACGGAATCCTTGGTCCATCCTCGGCTGGAAGGTTCCTGCCTGCTTCCGTCCGGAGATGTAATCGGAACTCTGTCGTTCCGACTTCGTGTCGGCGGCACTCGGGAAATCGGATTCGGCTCCATTTTCGAAAAATCCTTCGGCCTGCCTTTCGCCGGAAGCCCGATACAAGTTACCCGTCTGCGACAGTGGGCGGATATCGGAACGGAACCCCTGGATTTCTTCAAGGCATTCGATTCTCTATACGGCAGCGCGATTTCGTAAGCAGCTAGGCATCGAAGGACAACTGAACATAGAAGTCGACAGAATGTACATTATAGGAAGCACGGGGGGGGCAAGCTACTGCATGGAAAAGCTTAACAAGCTGCCGTTAAACCAAATGGGCTCACTATAAATGGACTCTACTCCGTCTAAAGAAAATCCATAAGATAATACATAGCATTGGAGATATGTAAGCCCTGTATCCAAATCATACTGCCCTGATTTCAAGTCCGAATCATTTTCAACAAAATCTGAATCCTTGAAACTAAAAAACTCAGAACTTAAGTTTTTCGGTTTTCTTGATATCAGCGCAGGAAAACCCGGATTGATGGAAACGACTGCGCTTGACGGGGCGAAGTCGATAAAAACACCGGTACTATTTCTCGTATCAAATGATACTTCGATAGAGAATGGATCGCTTCGCTCAGGCATATTCGTAACATTTATGTACGGTGATCCGTTAACAATCAATTCATTATAACCAAGATTCTGAATTCGTAAAAATATCGTTGTGGGGCTACTGCTGAAAGCAGACGCAATTTGCGTTCTGCTAGAAGCTGCATCTTCACTACTTTTAAAAAATCGATATAAGAGTATATATCCACGAAATATTGAAATGTCGTTACCTGTATCGTTCTCAAAATGAAGAGTGGTACCATTCTGGATCACATTCCTGGGAGGAGCAAGATAAACATAACTATCAATTCCACACCCTAATATGAAAAGCGAAAAAAATGGAACTAGAACAATAATTTGCAATGATGGGATAAGATGGTTTATCTTTCCCACGTTGTCCATTTTCCCCATCTCACCCCTCGGCCCTGCCCTTCTTCCGCGGACCCGCGGCCTCCGGTGCCTTCGGAGGCTCAAGGGGTTCCAGGCAGTCCACGAGCTCGTAGATGCCGACAGGCTTGTTCTTCCCCTTGACCCGGATGTTGTCCAATTCGCGCACGATGAATTTGTCCTTCACGAGGCCGTAGGTGAACTCGCTTACTATGACCTGGGTCCCGTACTCCTTGTTGGTCGCCTCCAGGCGGGAGGCCAAATTCACGTGATCCCCGGTGAGTGTGTAGTTCATGCGGAGGGGGGATCCCATATTGCCTACCGTGATGATCCCCGAGTTTACGCCGATTCCGACGTTGATGCGCTTGGGCTCGGGCCAGGACTCGTTGAGCTCCTTCAGCCGATTCATCATGGCCAGGGCGCACTTGCAGCCCCGGACGGCGTGGTCCGGCTGGGGCAGCGGGGCTCCCCAGAATCCCATGATGGCATCTCCGATGTACTTGTCCAGGGTACCGCCGTAATCCATGAGCAGATTGGTCATGGCGGTGAAATAGACGTTGAGGTGGTTGACGAGCTCCTGGGGGGCCATGTTTTCGGAGAGGGTCGTGAAGCCGCGGATGTCCGAGAAGAAGACCGTGAGCTCCTTGTCCTCGCCGCCGAGCTCGGGCGGATCGTCCACGAGCTGGTCCACGACCCGGGGGCTCACGTACTTGCCGAAGGTCTCCCGCATCTGGCGCTTGTCCTTCTCCTCCGTGAGGGCCCGATACACGATCACGGCTATGAAGGTGAACAGAGTCGCGAAGGCCGGCATCGTATAATTGAGGAGGTACGCGGAGCCGTCGAACAGGGCCGAGGCGACGAAAAAGTACACGATGACGGAGGCCAGGGTGTACCCTACCCCGATCAGTGCCGAGAGCCGGGAGACTAGGAGGGCCGTGACGAGGACCATGCCCGCCACGACGAGGATGTCCACCCAGTCCGGGGCCTTGTTGATGAAATTGTCCATCAGGATCGTGTTCAGGGCGTTGGCGTGGATCTCGATCCCGTACATCAGGCCGTAGGGCGTGGGCTTCTCGTCCTCGGCCATGCCGCTGGCGAAGGCTCCGACCATTATGATCTTGTTGGGGACACCCATGGTCCTTCGCCACGAGTCCGGGTCCGGTCCGGGAGCCTTGTCCGAGTAGCCCGCGTAGGACCGGACGGGGAAGGTCTGGTGCCCTTCCATGCTCTCGCTGGAGCGGTGGCCCATGTAGTTGACCATCATCTGGCCGTATTCGTTGATCGGAATCCGTATCTCCGGCACCTCCCGGAGCACAGCCTCCTTCACGACATTGCCGTCCTTGTCGTACTGCTCCCGGGATACCACCAGGGTATACGGCACCCATTGACCCGATCCCGGATCGAACTTCCTGGGCGCGGGAATCAGGATGTGCTCGCCCAGGATGACCTCGATCTCGTCCAGGGACCTCCCGAAATAGTCCAGGGCCAGGGAGAGGGTGATGGCCGGAACGAAGGTATCCTTGAATTTACGGACGATGTGGTACTCCGCGTCCGGCGTCCCGTCCTGGTTCGTATCCTCGATCTTGAGGGGTGCACGTTTCGCCATCTGGGCCTTCAAGGACGCCAGGGATTCCGCGGTCAGGGGGACCTCGATCGTATGGAACTCTCCGCGGTCATCCTGCCAGGCCAGGCGCTCCATCTCCTTCTCGTTCACGGTATATCCGGGTCCGAGTTCGTCGAGCCGAAGTATCTCCATCAGCACCGAGGACTTGATGACCAGGGGCTGGCGCCGGTAGATCTTGTCCGCGTCGGCGATGAAGTTGGCGTGTCCGTAGCCTCGGGAAGCCCGCCCATAGGGCTCGAGGGGCGGCTCGTACCCGTAGAATCCCGGGACGGACTTCCAATCGCCCCCGATGGTCCGGATGGCGCCCCAGCTATCGTACAGGACCTCCTGCCGGACCTCCAGGCCCGCCTCTTCCGCGGCCAGGGACTGGGACGGCATAAGCACGGTTTCCAGGAAGACCCTTCCGGACTTCTCGATGCTGTCCACCAGGAGGGCGTCGTTCGCGGGGTTCCGGTCGGGGTCTATGAAGAAGATATCCAGGAAGAGGGAACGCTCCCGGTTGTCCTGGTTCTTGATCCGGGCGAAGGAGTTGACCAGGTCCGCGTGCACCCGCCGGGGGAAGGGCCAGTTCCCGTATCGGGAAAGGGAGCTGGTGTCCACGCCGACGATCAGGATGTCCTCGGAGATCTTGACGTCCCGATCGGTCTGCACGGTCCCTTCCTGCAGGGTTTTCTTCTCCTGGGTGGTCTTCAGGATGAAGAAGGTGTCCAGGACCTTCAGCTCCAGCTTGGCAAGGAGGCCCGTCTGGTAGTTCAGGAGCAGGAAGATCCCCAGGACCATGCCGCCGATGATCAAGCCGAACCACCGGGCATCCAGTATCTTGGGACGCTTCTTCGCCATACCGGCCTCCTGCTTAATAAAACGGCGGCCCGGAAATCCCGGGCCGCCGGAGTTAGACCTGCCTCCGCCTACGGGAGAAGTCCCTGGGACTTGAGGAGGATTATACGGTTCCGGGCGAGCTTTGTCCAATCGTTATCGGGGAAGGCCGCGGTCAATTTGTCGTACTGGGCCTTGGCTTGCTCGTACTGTTTGGTCTCCTCATAGAGAGTTCCCAGTACGAAATGGGCGTGGGGAATCCCCACGGAAGCCCCGGAGCTCTCGATCACCCGGGTCCAGAGCTCGATGGCCGTCTTGGTGTCTCCCCGTTCCTCGGCGGCCGTGGCCGCTTCCTGCAGGGCGAATCCCGCCAGGGCGGTCTTGTTGTTCAGATCCGCGGCCTGGAGGAAGAGCTTCTCGGCGGCGGCCCAGTCGCCGTTCCGGGCCTGGACCCTGCCGGCCAGGACCAGGGCCTTCTGTCCCGCGTAACGCTTCCCGTATTTGGATCGGATGGTGTCGAGGGCGGCCAGGATCTCGTTGGCCTTTTCCGCGGCGGCCGGTCCCTGCTCCATCCCGTACCATTCCCCAAGGGAAAGCTCGACCTTTTCCAGAGCTTGGGCGGACCGGGTGTCGACGCGCTCGTCAACGACGGTCCATACGGCCGCAGCGACGACGGCCAGAACGGCCGCGGCGAATACGGTGATCACGGCCGCACGGTTCTTCCGGAGGAAGTCGTTCAGTCGGGCATGGATGCTGGGTTTTTCCTCCCGCGCGGCCTTGTCCTGCGCGGCGGGTTCCTTTGAGGCCATATATCACTCCTTGTAGTCGTTTATCGAGAGTTCCTTGATCAATCGGGAGAGGTAGGTCCTCTGGATATCCAGGACCTTTGCCGTCTCCGTCTGGTTCCAGTCGTGATCCTCCAGGGCCCGGCGGATGAAATGCCGCTTGAAGATCGCCAGGGAATCCTTGAGGCTCTTTCCGCCGTACGGATCGGCACTCTCGGCGCGCCCTCCCAGCAGGAGGTCCGGAACCCCGATGTACTGGTCCTTGGCGATCACGCAGGCCCGCTCCACCGCGTTCTCCAGCTCCCGGACGTTCCCGGGCCAGGAGTAGGACAGCATGATGTCCATGGCCTGGTCGGTGAAGCCCCGGAACTGTTTCTTGGTCTCCCGTCCGAACTTCTTCAGGAAGTACTCCGCCAGGGCGGGAATGTCCTCCTTGCGTTGCCGGAGGGGCGGAACGTAGATGGGAAGGACGTTCAGCCGGTAATACAGGTCGCTGCGGAACTCCCCCTTCTCCACCAGGGACTCGATATCCCGGTTCGTGGCCGCCACGATGCGCACATCCACGGTCACGGAGTCGCTGGAGCCCACGCGCTCGAAGGTCTTCTGCTGGAGCACCCGGAGGAGCTTGGCCTGGAGCTTGAGCGGCAGATCCCCGATCTCGTCCAGGAAGATCGTGCCCCCGTCGGCCAGCTCGAAACGGCCCCGCCGGTTCTGCACGGCGTCCGTGAAGGCGCCCTTGACGTGGCCGAAGAGCTCGCTTTCCAGGAGTCCTTCCGGCAGGGCCGCGCAGTTCACCCGCACGAAGGGTCCCTTGTGCCGGCCGGACCGGAGGTGGAGCTGTTCTGCGAAAAGCTCCTTACCCACCCCGCTCTCCCCCAGGATCAGGACCGAGGAGTCCGTCGGCGCGACCCGCTCGATCAGATCCAGCTTTTCCTTGATCAGGGGACTGGCGGACACGAGGACGTGGTAGCCCTTGTCGATGTCGATCTGCTCCCGGAGGTAGCCTATCTCCTCCCGGGCCCGCTCGAGGTACCGGGCGTTCTCGATCGCTATGGCCGCCTGCACCGCGAAGATCTCCAGCCACTGGAGATCTTCCTGTGTGAAGTACTTCTTGCCCTTCTTGTTGAGGATCTCTATGACCCCCACGCAGTTGTCCCGGACCACCATGGGCACCGCCAGGATGCTGAAGGTGGGGAAACCGATGCTCTTGGAGATTTCCCCGTAGAATCGGCTGTCGGTCTCCACGTCGTTCACGATCAGGGATTGGGTGTGGGCGGCCACCCAGCCGGCGATGCCTTCCCCGGGATTCAGGGAGAATTTCTTGACGTCCCGGCCTTTGGGCCCCAGGGCGATCTCGAAGTAAAGCTTCCCGTCCTCCGGGTTCTTGAGCACCAGGCTGGAGGCCTCGCCCTCGGTCAGCCGCGTGGCGGACTCGATGATGTGGGTCAGCAGGGACGTAGCGTCCGCGTAGTTCGAGTTGATCAGGGTGTTGATCTCGATGAGGGTCTCGAACTTACGCGGGTCGATACGTTCCAGCATGTCCGGTTACGAGTTCTTGCCCGAGCCGCCCCTCTCCTTGAGCATGTCGCCGAGGGTGTACCCCTCCGCCGCGTCGTCCTGCATGAAGCGGGAGATCTCTTCCCTCTGCTGCTTCTTCACCAGGTCGCGCACGGACAGCGAGAGCTTCTGCCGATCCGGGCTCAGTTCCACGATGACCGTCTTGATGGCCTGTCCGACCTCGAACTTCTTGATCGCGTCCTCGAAGGCCTCATCCCGGTCCGTCGAGAGGTTGGACTTGTTCACCAGGCCCTCGATGTCGCCCTGGACCTTCACGAACAGTCCGAAGTCCGTGATCGAGGAGATCGTGCCGTCGACGATGCTGCCCACGTGGAAGGCGGTGGCGAAGGAGTGCCAGGGATCCTCGGACAGCTGCTTGATGCCCAGCCGGATGTTCCGGTTGTCCTGGTCCGAATCGATGACCATAACCTCGATCTCCTGCCCGACCTGGAGCTCGGAACCGGGGTGCTTGACCCGCTTGGTCCAGGAGATGTCGTCCACGTGGAGGAAGCCGTCGATGCCTTCCTCGAGCTCGATGAAGGCCCCGGCGTTGGTGAGCTTCACGACCTTCCGGGCCAGGCGCATTCCCACGGGGTACTTTTCGGAAACCTGGTCCCAGGGGTTTTCCTGGACCTGCTTGAGCCCCAGGGAGACCTTGCCCGCCTGGAGGTCGTAGGCCAGGATCATGCACTGCACGGGGTCGCCGATCCGGAGCATTTCCTCGGGCTTGCGTACCTTGCGGACCCAGGAGAACTCGGAGATGTGGGCCAGGCCCTCGATGCCCTCCTCGACCTCGATGAAGGCGCCGTAGTCCGTGAGCTTGGTGACCTTTCCGTTCACCACGTCGCCCACGTGGTACCGCTCCTCGAAGGAGATCCAGGGGTCCTCGGTGAAGTGCTTGAGGGAGAGGTTGATCCGCTTCTCCTCGGGATCCATGCGGATGACCTTGAGCTCGATCTCCTGGCCCTTCTTCACGAAATCCTTGGGCCGGGTGACGTGCCCCCAGCTCATGTCGTTGATGTGCAGGAGCCCGTCGAAGCCGCCCAGGTCGATGAAGGCGCCGAAGGAGGTGAAGCTCTTGACCTCGCCCTTCACGGTGTCCCCGATCTGGACCTTGGAGAAGAACTCCTCGCGGTTTTTCTCGGTCTGCTCCTCGAGCCACTTGCGCCGGTTCACGACCAGGTTGACCCGCTTCTCGGAATAGAGGCGCTCCACGTAGAACTTGGTCTTGACTCCGACGAGGTAGTCGCCCTTCTCCACCCTCTGGGTGTCCGCCTTGGATACGGGCAGGAAGGCCCGGAGGTTCGGGCCGAGGTTGACGTCGAAGCCGCCCTTGATCTCCTTCTCGATGACGCCGTCCACGGGCTGGTTGTCCCGGAAGGCGTTGGAGATGATGCGCCAGCGGATCTTTTCGTCCGCGCGCTTCTTGGAGACGGCGATTTCCCCGGAATAGGTCTCCTTCTTGAGGAGGACCACGCTGACCGTATCCCCCATCTTGGGGGGAGTATCGAACTCGACAAGGGGGATCTTCCCCTCGGACTTGGCCCCCACGTCGATGAAGACGCAGTCGCTGGAGACTTCGATCACCTGACCGTCGACGAGTTCCCCCTCTTCGAGGTGATCCATGGACTTGAGATACTGTTCCTGCAATTGTGTCTGGAAATTGTCCTCGGGGGTCGCGGACCCTTCCATTCCCACTTCCTTCACACCCATAATGTTCCCTTGCTGTTGAATTTTCGTGTACACTTTCTCATAAACTTCCTCTATGGTCAAGTGAGAGGTATCCAAATACAGGGCGTCCGAAGAGACTTTCAGGGGTCCCTCCGGCTTTTCGCGGTCGATCCGGTCCCTCATCTCGATATTTTGTCTAATCTCTTCCAGGCTCGACATGCTGGTCCCCTGGGAAAGCCGTCGCAGAGCCCGGCTCTCCGCGGTGGCGTCCAGGAAGAACTTGTGTTCCGCGTCCGGGAAGACCGCGGTTGTCATGTCCCGCCCCTCCACGACGATGTCCATGCTCCGGGACAGGTCCCTGACCACACCGTTGACGATATGCCGGAGGGGGACGAAGGCGCTGACCTGTGCCACCCAGGCCTCCACGGCGTCGGTCCGCAGGAAGGCCTCCACGTCCCTCCCGTCCAGGTGGACCCGGCCGTCCCGATACTCCAGCCGGGCTTTCCGCGCCCATTCCACGACGGGGCCTTCCTCGGAGGGATCCAGGCCGGCGGAGAGCAGGCCGTAGGTCAGGGCCCTGTACAGGCTTCCGGAGTTGACGTACGTGATGCCCAGGCGCTCGGCGACCATGCGGGCTATGGTGCTCTTGCCGGTTCCGGCGGGGCCGTCGATGGCTACGATCATGACGGGCGGCTCCTGTAGAAGGTATTCGAGGCCGGATCCGGGGCGGCGTTCCGGAGGGCCTCCTTCTCCGGTTCCGTAAGGTCTCTCCAGGCGCCCGGACGGAGCCCCTCCAGGGTCACGGGACCCACCCGCACCCGGACGAGCCGGACCGCGGCCAGGCCGAAGGCGGCCAGGGCCCGGCGGATCTCCCGGTTACGTCCCTCGATCAGGGTCACCCGCAGTGTCCGCTCGTCCTCGGCCTCGACGGAACGGGCCCGGAGGATCTGTCCGCCCTCCGGGATCCCCCGCAGGAAGGCCTTGGCGAAGCCCTCCGGTACGGGCCGATCCGTACGCACCCGGTACTCCTTCTCGATGTTGCCGGAAGGATGGCCCACGGCCCCCGCGAACTCACCGTCGTTGGTGAACAAGAGTAGCCCCTCGGAGTCGTAGTCCAGGCGCCCCACGTTGTAGACCCGCTCGGTCACCTCGGGCTTGATCAGGTCGACGGCGACGGGCCGGCCGTGGGGGTCCGAAGCCGCGGAGAGCACCCCCGCGGGCTTGTTCAGGGCCAGGTAGCGCTTCCGGGTCTCCGGATTCGCCGGCTTGCCGTCCACCTCCACCCGGGCGCCCGGGGGCACCCGGGTGCCCAGTTCCGTCACGACCCGGCCGTCCAGAAGCACCCGGCCCGCGCGGATGAGGTCCTCGCAGGCCCTGCGGGAAGCGAGCCCGCAGGCCGCAAGGTAGGCCTGCAGACGCGGTCCCCGATCGCCCGGGTCGGCGGATCCCGGTCCGGCGTCGCCCTCCCCCGGTTCCGTCAAGGTTCCTCCTTCTCGAAGCGCTCCCGATCCAGTTCGTCCAGGCGCGGGAGGTCCGCGATGGAGTCCAGCCTAAAATACTTGAGGAAATCCTTGGTGGTGCCGTACTGGATGGGCCTTCCGGGGGCGTCCTTCTTCCCCACTTCCTTGATCAGCTCCTTTTCCAGGAGGAAATGGATCATGGTATCCGCGCCGACCCCCCGGAGAGCCTCGATCTCCGCCCTAGTGACGGGCTGGGAATAGGCTATGATGGAGAGGGTCTCCAGGGCGGCGCGGGAGAGCTTGGACTCCTTTTTCCGGCCGTAGTGTTCCCGGAGGCCCTCCCAGAGCTCCCGCTTCGGGGCCAGGGTCCAGCCCCCCCCGATCCGCACCAGCTCCAGACCGTGGTCCGGGGCCGCCAGGGCCTCCTCCAAGCTCTTCAGGGCGGACTCCACCACGTCCCTGCCCAGCCCGGAGATGCGGACCAGGGATGTCAGGTCCTGGGGTTCCGGTTCCAGGAAGAGAATGGTCTCCAAGAGAGCGGTCTCACGCTCCAGGCGCACTTCCATCGAGGGCTCCCGTGTCTTCGCTTCGTTCGTTTCGCTTGTCATGGCGTCGTATCTGTATGTCTCCGAAGAGCTTGTGCTGAAAGATCGCGATCCAGCGGAGCTTCACGGCTTCCAGGACGGCCAGGAAGGCGCAGATCACGTCCAGGGTGGATTTCCGCCGGGTCAGGAGATCCGTGAAGTCGAAGCTCTCGTGTCCGTCCAGGATCTCCTGGATCAGGGCCAGCTTCTCGTTGATGGAGACCTCCTCGTAGAGGTCGATGATCCGCTCGGAGGAAACCGAGGAGATGAGCCCCGAAAAGGAGATGAGGAGGTCCCAGACGTCGATCTTGGTCCACAGCTCCTCCTCCTCCGCGAAGGGAAGGGCCCGTTGGATCTTCTTGCGTTCGATGGTCCATTCGACCTCGAGTTCCTTCTCCTCCATGAGCTCCGAGAGTTTGCGGAATTTCTGGTACTCGATGAGCTTCTCGATCAGGTCCCGGCGAGGGTCTTCGATCTCGTCGCCCAGATCCACCTCCACGGGTAGGAGCATTCGGGACTTGATGTACAGGAGGGTGGAGGCCAGGGAGTAGAACTCCGTGAGCTCTTCCAGGGAGGTCTCGGCGGCCATGTCCAGGTATTCGAGGTACTGCTCCGTGATCGAGGCGATGGGGATGTCGTAGATACTCACCTCGTTCTTCTTGATGAGGAAGAGCAGAAGATCCAGGGGACCTTCGAAGTCCTTGAGGCGGAAGCGCTGGCCCGTGCCCGAGGGCTCGGGGCTGTACTCCGATAAGTCCGACATGGTGTAGGGTACCGAACCCCTTTAATGGGATTTCGCCGCCCTGCGGCGGCCGTACGCGGAGCCGCAGGGCGGCGGCCGTGCGCGGCTCCCGGGATCGGCCGATTCCGGGAGGCGAAGGGATTATAGTCCGGCCTCCCCTTCCAGGTAAATACCTTGGTCGGGGAGCGCGGCGGCCAGCTCCGCGAAAGGCCTGTCCGTGCGGGGATCGACCAGACCGGGGGCCAGTTCCAGGAGGGGCACCAGGGCGAAGAGCCGTTCCGGAAGCCCCGGATGCGGCACGACGAGGTCCGGGAGGTCCAGGACGGCGTCCCCGTACAGGAGGATGTCGATGTCCAGGGTCCGGGGGCCCTTCCGGATCTCCCGGGATCGGTCCCGGCCGTGTCCCGCCTCCACCCCCTGGACGGCGGCCAGGAGCTCCCGGGGCCCCAGAAAGGTGCGGCCGATGACGACCGCGTTCAGGAAGGGCGGCTGGTCCTCCAGGTACCGGGGGCGCGTCCGGTAGAAGGAGGAGATCCGGGCGTCCCGAAGGAAGGCTGCCAAGGAGCGGAAGGCGGACCGGAAGGCCGCAGCCGTATCCCCGACGTTCCCGCCGAGCCCCAGGAAAACCTCCACCCCGGACGAAGCGGCCCCGCTCAGAAGAGACCCTCGTCGTCCGCCGAAGGTCCGGCCGAAGGTCCGGCCGAAGGTTTCGCGGCCGCGGTCTTGGCAGCGGGCGGGCGGCCCACGGGCCGTGCGGGCGGGGTCTCCGCCGCGGTCTCCCCCCGGGGACGTGCCCCCGCTTCCGGGCGAGCGGGGGCGGCTTTCCCGGCGCCCGGCTTGGCGTCCCCGGCGGCCTCGTCCTTCTTGCCGAAGATGAGCTGGCGGAGCTTCCTCTCGAGTTCGTCCGCCAGGTCCGGGTTCTGTTCCAGGTAGATCTTCACGTTGTCCCGGCCCTGGCCGATCTTCTCCTCGCCCCAGGTGTACCAGGCGCCCTTCTTGTCCACCACGTTGTACTTGACCGCCGCGTCGATGAGACTTCCCAGCCGGGAGACGCCCTTGCCGAACATGATTTCCATCTCCACCTTCCGGAAGGGAGGGGCAACCTTGTTCTTCACGACCTTGACCCGGACCTTGTTTCCGATAGCGTCCTCGTCGGCGCCCTTGTCGATGGTCTCGATCTTGCGGACCTCCAGGCGCACGGAGGCGTAGAACTTTAGGGCGTTCCCCCCCGTGGTGGTCTCGGGATTCCCGAACATGACCCCGATCTTCATGCGGATCTGGTTGATGAAGACCAGGATGGTCTTGGACTTGCCTATGGTGGCGGTCAGCTTCCGCAGGGCCTGGCTCATCAGACGGGCCTGCAGGCCCACGTGGGCGTCCCCCATGTCCCCCTCGATCTCGGCCTGGGGGGTGAGGGCGGCCACGGAATCCACCACGATGACGTCCACGGCCCCGGAGCGCACCAGGGATTCCGCGATCTCCAGGGCCTGCTCCCCGTTGTCCGGCTGGGAAACCCAGAGTTCGTCGATGTTGACGCCCAGGTTTCGGGCGTAGATGGGGTCCAGGGCGTGTTCCGCGTCGATGAAGGCCGCGATCCCCCCCAGCTTCTGGGCCTCCGCGATGACGTGGAGGGCCAGGGTTGTCTTGCCCGAGGATTCGGGGCCGTAGATCTCCACGATCCGGCCCCTCGGGTAGCCCCCCACGCCCAGGGCCTCGTCCAGGAGGATCGACCCGGAGGGGATGACCTCCACCCCCTGGGCGCTGGCGTGGGTGCCCAGCTTCATCAGGGACCCCAGTCCGAACTGCTTCTCTATCTGCAGGCGGGCCGCCTCCAGGGCCTTGAGCTTCTCGCCCGCGTCCCCCGGGGCTCCTTCCGCGTCGTTGCGTGCCATGGTATCCTCCTGATGCCGAAACCGCCTCGACCGGGCCCCGGCGCTTGCTTCGCCAGCAGCGGTCGACCGTCTTTTTCGATCGGCTCAACTATACACGGGATTCGCCGACTAGGAAAGCGGATCCGCGGGTCCGGAGGACGCAGCATGGACTTCGATCCGAACCGCCGTCCCTACCCTTCCCTGCGGTACCCGATCTACGCGAACCGGGGGATGGTCGCCGCCTCCTCCCCCCAGGCCTCCGCCGCGGGGCTCCAGGCCCTCCGGTCCGGAGGGAACGCCGTGGACGCGGCGGTGGCGGCCGCGGCGACCCTGACCGTGACCGAACCGACGGCCAACGGGATCGGCGGGGACGCCTTCGCCCTGGTCTGGATCGAAAAGGACCGTCGCCTATACGGACTCAACGCCTCGGGCCGGGCTCCGTCCGGGATTTCCATCGAAGCGGTGCTGGCCCGGAATCCCCCGGGAGAAAGGATGCCGGCCCTGGGATGGCTGCCCGTCCTGGTGCCCGGGATCCCCAAGGCCTGGGCTTCCCTGGTACGCCGCTTCGGCCGCCGTTCCCTGGGGGAGGCCCTGGAGCCCGCGGCGGAATATGCCGAGGGGGGTTATCCCGCAGGCCCCGTCCTTGCGGGAGCCTGGCAACGTTCCTTCGACCGGTATTCCCGGGAATGCCGGGGGCCCGAGTTCGCCGAATGGTTCCGGGTCTTCGCCCCCGAAGGACGTCCTCCTGCCCCGGGCCGGATCGTGCGCCTCCCGGACCACGCCCGCACCCTGAGGTCCCTGGGAGCCTCGGATTCCGAATCCTTCTACCGGGGCGACCTTGCGGACCGTATCGTACGGGACTCCGAAGAGTTCGGCGGTTTCCTCCGCAAGCCGGACCTGGAAGGCTACGAGGCCGAGTGGGTCGATCCCATCTCCGTCGCGTACCGGGGATACGAGGTCTGCGAGATCCCCCCGAACGGCCAGGGCATCGTGGCCCTGATGGCCTTGAACATCCTGAAGGGGTTTCCGGCGGCCCGGGAGCCCTCGCCGGAGGATTACCACCGCTCCTGGGAGGCCATGAAGCTGGCCTTCGCGGACGGCACGGCCCATGTCACGGATCCCGGGAGCATGAGCGTTTTCCCCCGGGACCTGCTATCCCCGGACTACGGGGCCCTGCGCGCCCGGGAGATCGGGGAGGCCGCACGGATCCATCCCCCCGCCGCCCCCGGACGGTCCGGCACGGTCTACCTCTGCACCGCCGACGGGAACGGCAACATGGTTTCCTACATCCAGAGCAACTACTTGGGCTTCGGCTCCGGCGTCGTGGTCAGGGGAACCGGGATCGCCTTGCAGAACCGGGGCTTCGATTTTTCCCTGGATCCCCGCCACGTCAACCGACTGGAGCCGGGAAAACGGACCTACCACACCATCATCCCCGGTTTCCTGATGAAGGACGGCCGCGCCGTCGGTCCCTTCGGGGTGATGGGGGGCTACATGCAGCCCCAGGGCCATGTTCAGGTCGTGCGGAACCTCCTGGACTACGGCCTCGACCCCCAGCAGGCCCTGGATGCCCCCCGGTGGCAGTGGACCGAGGGTCTGCGCTTCCTCGTGGAGGAGGGCTTCCCGCGAGAGGCCGCGGAGGAGCTGGCCCGGCGGGGCCACGAGGTGGCCGTATCCCGGGACACCGCCACCTTCGGCCGAGGCCAGATCATCCTGCGACTTCCGGGGGGCACTCTGGTCGGCGGCACCGAAGGGCGGACGGACAGCAACATCGCCTGCTGGTGAGCTCCGGGTCCGACGGGAGGGATCGCCGGCCCGGCCTACCGCCTGCGGAGTATCTCCAGGGGGGATAGGGCCGCGGCCTTCCGTGCGGGCAGGAGGGAGGCCAAGTAGGAGAGGAAGAGTGCCGCTGCCAGAATGCCCCCCAAGGCGCGGTAGTCCAGGACCACGGGAATGCTCTCCAGGTAGTAGTCGGGATTCAGGATCCTGACCACGGGAGCCGGAAGCGCCCGGGCCGACTCGTCCAGGAAGGGCCAGGCGAGGGCGTGGAACAGGGCCGACGCCCCGGCCAGGACGCGCTCCAGAGACGCGATCAGTTCGTTCACGTGCACCGCCGCCAGGATCCCCAGGGCGGTCCCCAAAAGGGATCCCGCGAAACCCAGGATCATTCCGCCGGCCACGAAGACCCTTCCGATGTCCTTGGGTGTCGCTCCCAGGCCCTTCAGGATGGCGATTTCGTGGGATCTCTCGGTCACCAGGGTGACCAGGGCGCTGGAGATGTTCACCGCCGCGACCGCCACGGTCAGCCCCATGATCAGGAGCAGGAGGTAGCGGGTGGTCCGGAAGGACTCGTAGAGGTTCCTCTCGGTCTGGGGCCAGGGCTGTACGGCCCACCCCTCGGGAAGCGCTGCACGGATCCTCTCGACGACGATGTCCAAGGGAGCGAAGGGATCCGCGACCTTGACCCCCAGGATCGTCCGGGAGGTGTCCGAAGTAAGGTAGCGGCCCGAGGAATCCCGGGGCACCAGGAACCAGCGGGAATCCAGGTCCCGGTACCCGGAGGAGACGATCCCGCGCACCCGGAAGACGCTGACCCGGGGGACGATCGTGTCGCCCCTCCGGGACCGGACGCTGATCAGGCTCACCGTGCTCCCCGGCTCCGCCCCCAGGTCCCGGGCCAGTTCGCTGCCCAGGATCACGTCGTTGGGACCGGACAGCGCCGCCTCACCCGACAGGATCCCCAGGTAGGAACGGGTTCCCTCGTCCGCTAGGAATCCGGGATCCACCGCCCGCACCAGGGCCCCGCCGCGCCGGCCCTTCGAAAAGGCCACCCCCACCGCCTGGGTCTCCGCCCAGGCGCCCCGAACCCCGGGCAGCCCGTCTAGGGCGGACAGGGCGTCCCGGACCGAACTCTCCCCCTGGCCACGGAACGGTACGCACTGGATATGGTAGGAGGACAGCTCGATGTACCGGGACGTGATGCCCTGGATCATCCCGTCCGCCACCACCAGGGTGACGATGAGGGGCACCATGCTGACCGCCACGGAGAGCACGGCCCCGCGCAGGGTCCGCCGGGCCAGGTCCCGCTCGTCGCTCCTGCGTCCGAGGATGTTCCGCAGGGCCAGGAAGAGGACGGGGCCGGCCTTCACGGGGCTTCGATCTCCCCCTCGGTCAGGCGGAAACGCTGGTCCGTCCGGGAGGCGAAGCGCGCGTCGTGGGTCACGACCACGAGGGTGGCGCCGTACCCGGGCGCCAGGCCCAGGAGGAGGTCCTCCACGGCCCGGGCGTTCGCCTCGTCCAGGTTGCCCGTGGGCTCGTCCGCCAGGATCACCGAGGGACGGTTGACCAGGGCGCGGGCGATGGCAGCCCGCTGGCGTTCCCCCCCGGAGAGCTTCCCGGGGTACTGGTTCTTCCGGTCCCCCAGGCCCAGGTCAGCAAGGAGCGCCGCGGCCCGGTCGAAGGCCTCCGCCCGGGACAGGCCGCGCATGTAGGCCGGCAGGGCGACGTTCTCCAGGGCCGTGAAATCCTTGAGCAGGTAGTGGAACTGGAACACGAAACCCACGAAGGAGGAACGGTATTCCGAGAGCCCGTCCTCCCCCAGTTCGTGGAGGTTCCAGGGCCCCACCCGGACCCGGCCGCCCCCCGGGGAATCCAGGCCCCCCAGGATGGACAGGAGGGTCGTCTTGCCGCAGCCGCTGGGCCCTGTGATGGAGGCCGTGGAACCGGCCTCCACGGTCAGGTCGACGGAGCGCAGGATATGAAGCTCCTCCGCGTCGGTCTTGAAGGTCTTGCTCAAGTCCTCGCATACGATGATCGCTTCACTCATTCCTCAGGACCTCCGCGGGCCGGAACGCCAGCACCCGTCGGGACGCCGCCCAGGCGGCCGCGGCCGCGCTGGAAGCTCCCGCGCCGTAGATGAACAGGATCTCCTCGAATACCACCCGGGCAGGTATGCGGACCAGGTAGAAATACGCGGGGGAAAAGACCTGGAAGTCCCCGCTTCCGCCGGCCCGGGATAGGGCGCTGCCCAGACGGAGTACGGCGTTCACCAGGGCTTCCGCGGCCGCGAATACCTCGTTCACGTTCATCGTGACCGCCAGGCCGGCCGCCAGGCCGCAGGTCGCCCCCAGAAACCCCGTCACCAGGCCGTCCAGGACGAAGATGGAGCGAACCGTCCGGGCGGAGCCTCCGAGGGCCTTCAGGACGGCGATGTCCTCCATCTTCTCGAAGACCGTCCGGCGCAGGGAATGGAAGATGTTTACCGCCACGACCAGGAAGATGAGCCCCACCAACAGCATCATGGCCGTCTTCTCCATGCGCAGGGCTCCGAAGAAGGACCGGTTGTAGGTCCTCCAGGTCACGATCCTGTCCACGGGAAGCCCGTATCGGGAGGGCAGCCTTTCCGCGAACCCCTCGTCGCCGAAGCGGTCCTTGAGCTTGACGCCCAGGACCAGGTTCACGGGGCCGCCGAAAGCCCGGGAGGTCTCGAAGGTCACGAATCCCAGGCCGTAATCGAAGGCGTAGTATCCGCTGTGGAACACCTCCGTAACCCTCACCCGGACCGTGGACGCTTCGACCCCCTCCTCGGCGGAGGCGCGGACGGTCAGGAGGCTGACCTCGTCCCCCGGAAGGACATCCAGCTGGCGGGCCAGCTCCGCGCCCACCACGATGCCGCCGGGAGAGGAACCCGGAAACGGTGCGGAGCCCAGACCGAGTCGATCCGTCAGGGCGGGGTCCCGCGTCCCCGCGTCTTCGGGCAGGGCCTTGACGCGGAGCGGGTATGCCCTGCCGGAGGGACCCAGGGCCACGGTCTCGAAGTCCGCGAACGGGAGGGCCGCGGAAACCGCCGGGTCCTCGCGGAGCTGGTCCGCAAGGAGCCCCGGTTCCTGTCCGGAGGGATCCTCCGCGGCCAGGGAGATCCGGACGTGGTGGCTGTCCACCTCCAGGATCGAATCGATGAAGCCCGACTGGAACCCGTTCATCACCCCCAGGACCACGACCAGGGTTCCCGTCCCCACCGCAATCCCCAGGGCCGCCAGGAGGAAGGACGCGGCTCCGCCCTTGACTCTACGGGCGCGGAAATACCGGAGGGCCACGAAGGCCGCCCAGGAGGCTGTCCCTTTCATGGAGCCGTCCGAACCCGGGCCAGCCGACCTTCCCTGTAGATCTCCTCACGGGTCAGGCGGCCGTCCTTCAGGAAGGTCCGGGCGAACAGGATCCCGCCGTCGAACCTCTCCTCCACGGAGCTTCCGTCGGGGTTCCGAAGGATCCTCAGGACCAGGGCACCCGTGGAGTCCGTGCGTTCCTCCGTCTCGGTCCCGTCCTCGCCGTAGGAGAAGCGGACCCGCCGCTCGCTCCGGCCCTCCAGGATGCGGAGGCCGACCGGCCGGTCCCGTTCGTCCCATTCGTAGAGGGTGACCGTCTCGGGTCCGTCGGCCGTGGAGAGGCTCTCCCTCGCAGGGAGACCCCGCTCGCCGTACTCGGTCCTGCGTTTCCAGCCCTCCCCGGGCCGGTCCTCCTCCACGACCGAGGGCGAGCGGGAATCCCCACGGTAGGTGTAGGTCCTTCGGAAGAGCAGGATCGATCCGTTCCTTGATTCCTCGAGCTCCAGGACCCCGTCCGGCCGGTACACGCGGAAGGAGAGGTCCCCCTCGGGATACCCGAGCCATTCCCGGCCGCCGGAGCCTCCGGTCCGCACCGAGCGGCCGTCGGGTAAGGAGATCCGGACATCGACCACCCGTCCTTCCGAGTCCCGGATGTAGGTCTCCCGCCGGAGTTCGACGCCCTCGGGAGTCGTGACCACGGCTCCCGTGACCGTGCCGGCGGCAAGGACATACCGAAAAATCTCCTCCGGGGCCGCGGGGGCGGACTCCTGGGCGCGGAGACCGGGCGCCGCCAACAGAAGAAGCGGCACCCAGGACGCGCGGAGGCGCCGGAGGCTCAGCCCGGACCTCCCAGGAGGTCGTCCAGGTATTCCCCCAGCCGGAAGGGCTTGATGTCCCCGTACCCCTCCCCGGTGCCCAGGAAGGCCGTAGGTATCCCCCGTTCGTAGGCCATCGAGATCACGATCCCCCCCTTGCCGGAGGAATCGTACTTGGTCAGGACCGCCCCGTCCAGGCGCACCGCCTCTCCGAAGACCTCCGCCTGTCGTAGGGCGTTCTGGCCCGTGGTGCCGTCGACCACCAGGAGCTTCCGGTACCGGGACGGCTGGGCCCGGGCTCCGACGATCCGGTCCAACTTCTCGAGCTCCCGGATGAGATTCTGCTTCGTGTGCATGCGGCCCGCCGTGTCGGCCAGGACCAGGTCGGCACCGTCCGCCTTGGCGGCCTCGATGGCGTCGTAGAGCACGGCTCCGGGGTCGGAGCCCGGCTGCTGGGCCACCACCCGCAGGCCCAGGCGCTCGCCGTGGACCTTGAGCTGGTCGATGGCCGCGGCCCGGAAGGTGTCGCCCGCGGCCAGGATGATGTTCCGTGCCAGCCCCTGTTCCCGGTACCAGTGGGCCAGCTTGGCCGCGGTGGTGGTCTTTCCCACCCCGTTCACCCCCAGGAGCAGGATGACGTCCAGTCCGCCCGCGGAGGGCTCGATCCGGACTTCCTTGCCGTACCGGAGAAGCACGTCCTTCAGGGCCCGCCGGATACCCGATTCGTCCAGGATCCCTTCCCGGCGGCAGTGTCCCCGGAGCTCGCTGACCGCCTCCAACGCCGCGCGGGCTCCCAGATCCCCCTCGATCAGGAGGTCCTCGAGGCATTCGTAGAACTCGTCTCCCGGGCCCATGCCCAGCAACGCCTTAAGCCGATCGGAAAAACGGGCTCCCACTCCGGGACCTCCTCATCGCGCCGATTGAATATACTTCACGAGCCGGACCGCGGCGCCCGTCAGCAGGCCCGCCGTGATCCCGGTCGAAATGGCGAATACCGCGAGAGACGTGTCCTTCCTTCGGGCGAAGGCCTCGTCCGCGGGATACTCCATGTGCAGGGCCGAACTCTGGAGGTAGACACCGTAGGACAGGAGGGTCACGGGCAGGCTGACCGCGAGGCCGCCCAGGGCCCGATAGAACCGTTCCTTCCGCCGCTCGAAGAGGGAAGTACCGCCGGTCTCCGCCTCCCGGAGCGGCACGAGCACGGGTCCTTCCGTTCCCGGCTCGATCACACGGTATTCGTCCTGGAACCCCGGAAGCGTCAGGCGGGCTACCCGGGCGGATCCGAAGACAAGGGCCGGGCCGGGGGTCGTGCCGGCCCAGATCCCGTCCAGGTGCAGGGAAGCCCCCGGGGGGTCCGTCTCCACGAGGACCGTCTCGGGGTCCGGGGGCTCCAGGCGGACGGAGAGTTCCACATCCTTGCCGAACTCGGACCGGACGCTGTATTCCTCCCGGGTCCCGGCCCCGAGCTCCAAGGATACGAGATGCTCCCGTTCCTCGTAGACCCGAAGGCTCCGGCGCCCGGGAGCCAGAAGGCGGCCGTCCACCCGGATCCGGGACTCCGGGGGGTCCACGGTGAAGACGAGCCGGGAGGACGGCACTCCGGCAGCCGCCCGGACGAGCCCCCGGGAAAGTTCCGCCGCCGCGGCCGGGATGTCGTCCACCGGGCAGTAGGCGGTATAGGTGAAGTCCGGGCGGCTCAGGACCGCGTTCCATCCGGTCATGCGGATACGCAGATATCCGGAGACCTCCCCGGCTTCCCAGAGCACCAGGTAGTCGAGTTTCTCCCGGGAACAGACGCTTCCGGGATCCGCCCCGGCCTCGATCAAGCGTCCCGAGGAGTGTCCCTCCCAGAAAACCACTCTGCGGATATCCGGCGAGGATACGCCCGGCGAAGGTCCGCCCGGCGAGGATACGCCCGCTGTCGGGTCGGAGCCGGTTTTTGGGCCTCGCGCAAGCTCCTCTCCGAGCCTCCTCTCCTCCGCGGCCCGCGCGGGGCCCGTCACGGGAGAAAGGGCCGCGGCGTCCCTTCGATCCCGGGTCCCCGCGGCCGCGGCCCCCGCCTTGAACAGTTCCTCCAGCCGGGACTTCTCCAGGATCCGGGTTCTTTCCTCCTCGGTCAGGAACCTCCTGTCCAGGTCCCGGACGCCTTCTAACACCTGGACCGGCAGCTGGCCGAGGGCGGGATACAGCCGGACTTCCCGGGCCGCGGGGGGGAAGGAGGCCACCCCGAGGATCCAGGCCGGAGCTTCCCCCTGACCCGAAGCCGGGAAGGACGCGGAGGCCAGCAGGAGCGCGAGGGCTCCGAATCTCCCGGGGGTCATGGCGGACCCGTCAATCCTCGTCGTCGTCCCCGCCCTCCGGAGCCGGAGACCCTCCGGCCCAGGAGAACTGGAGCCAGTTCTCGATGAAGGGATCGATGTCCCCGTCCATGACGCCCTGCACGTTCCCGACGGAAAACTTGGTGCGGTGATCCTTCACCATGGTGTAGGGCTGGAAGACGTAGGAGCGGATCTGGCTTCCCCAGGCGATCTCCTTCTTCTCCGAGGCGAACTTGGCGTTCTCCTTCTCCCGTTCCTGCCTGTAGTGCTCGTAGAGCCTGGATTTCAGGACGCTCATGGCCACGTCCTTGTTCTTGTACTGGCTCCGCTCGTTCTGGCAGGTCACGACGATCCCCGTGGGAAGGTGGGTCATCCGGACGGCGCTGTCGGTCTTGTTGACCTTCTGTCCCCCCGCGCCGCCGGAGCGGTAGGTGTCGATCCGGAGGTCCTCGGGCCGGATCTCCACCTCGATGGTGTCGTCCAGGACGGGAAAGATGTAGACCGAGGCGAAGGAGGTGTGGCGCCGGGCGTTGGCGTCGAAGGGGGAGATGCGCACCAGGCGGTGGACCCCCGACTCGCCTTTGAGCCGTCCGTAGGCGTAGAGGGCGTCGATCTGCACCGTGGCGCTTTTCACGCCCCCCTCGGCCTCCAGGAGGTCCACGATCTCGTACTTGTAGGAATGACGCTCCGCCCACCGGGTGTACATCCGAAGGAGCATGGAGGCCCAGTCGCAGGCCTCGGTACCGCCGGATCCGGCGTGGATCGTGAGGAAGGCCCCGGAACGGTCCGCTTCCCCGGACAGGAGCTCCAGGATCTGGGCCGAGTCGAAGCGGGCCTTGGCGTCCTGGTAGGCGGAGCGGATGTCCCCCTCCATGGAGGTGTCCCCCTCCTCCCGGGCCATCGCGTAGATCTCCTCCAGGGTTTCCGAGTCCTTCTTGAGCTGCTCCCAGGTATCCAGGCGGTTCCGGAGTAGCTTTAGCTCTCCCATGACCCGTTCCGTCCGGGACTGGTCGCTCCAGAAGCCCGGGGCGGCGGTCTCCTCCTCCCGGGCGGCTATGGTCTTCCGGATCTCATCGGGGTCAAAGACGCCCCCAGATATCCAGGATATTGCGCCGCAGCTCCTGGATCGGAGCCGCAAGTTCCTCGATCATGTCGTTCCTCCGGATTCGGTATCAGGACTTGGGAGGGCGCACGACGATGCGCCTCCATTTGTTGTTCTTCAGGGTCGTTAAGGCGAAGCTCCCCTCCAGGGGGTACTGGTATATCCGTATGACGTCGTAATAATCCGTCACCTTGTCGATCTCGCGTTTCAGGGAAGAAAGCCTGCGCTCGTCGATCTGGGTGGATTCGTAGCACGCTCGCTGGACCTTCTCGAACCCGTACTGGGGGAGCAGGGCGTAGAGGGCGGATCGGGAATCCTCGCTTCCGGGATCGCATACTACGGCTACAAACATATCGATATGGTATAGGAACGCGTCCCGCGTGTCAAAGGAAAGATGGCCCGACGCTCCGGTCGGGCTATTTCCAAATCCGGAGCCGTCCGATACTATACTATCATGGTGCGTAGAAATATCCTTGTCGCCGCGGCCCTCCTGCTCGCATCCCTGGGCCTGTACGGACAGAACGCCCCCGTGCCGAAGGAGTCCTCGGTCCTGCCCCCCCCGGCCCCGGAGGAGAGGATCTTCGCCCCCTTCCCCCTGCGCATCCGCATCGGCACCCGCCCGGACGGCGTCCTCCTCACCTGGGAGGAAGCCTCGGATCCCACGGCCGGATATTCCGTGTTCCGCTCCGATTCCCCCATCGACCGAGGCTCCTTCCCGGCGGCGGAGCGATTGAAGGACCTGCCCCCGGGAAGCCTCCAATACCTGGACGTACCCCCGGATTCCCGGGGATATTATTACGCGGTTTTAGGCCGAACCGAGCAGGGCGGGGTATACGAGGTTTTCATACCCCTCAAGAACGTCAGCATAGCCCCGGTCACCTACGTGCCTCCCGCCGCCCCGGTGCCGGAACCGGATCCCAAGCCCGTCGAACCCGCGCCGGAACCCCCTCCCGCGGTGCGCGCCTCCTCCGAACGGGACGGCATCCGTGTCGTCTGGGAACCCGTGCGTCCGGGCAGACGGGTGGTGCTGTACCGGTCGCCGTCCCCCATCCGGTCCCTTTCGGACCTGCTGACGGCCTCCTGGGTGGCCAGCGCCGAGGAATCCCCGGAGGGCATCCTGGATTTCCCGGTCCCCGGAATCGGATACTTCTACGCCCTGGTGGACGACGAGGGACTGCGGACCGGAAGCCCGGAGCTCGCGGTGGGGCTGAATGTCACGGCGGAAAGCGTGTCGGTTCCCGCGGGCCGCTTCCGTATCGGGCTGCCCGAAATTCCCTACGCGTCCCGGTCCCTGCCCCTCCCCTACCTCTCCCTGACCCGGGGAGTCGAGGCGGGATCCCAGTCCTTGCCCGGGAACTTGCCCGTGCCTTCACCCTCCGCCTCTCCGTTGAGGCCGGAGACCCAGAAGTCCGTATCCCGGCTCGGCGGGAGCGGAAAGAACCTTCCCTCGTCCCCTCCCGAACTCCGCATCCTTCCCGAGGATCTGGAGTTGTCCGCCGTCGGCGGCGAGGAATACACCCTGCGCACGATCGTCCGGGATCGACTGGCCCGGAAGGACTGGAAAGGGGCCTCGGACGAGCTCGCCCGGTACCTTTCCCTGAACCGCAGCCCCTCCGCCGCGGCCCGGGCCCGGTTCTACCGCGGCCAGGCCCTGGCCTATTCCGGGCAGTATCGGGAGGCCTTCTTCGAATTCCTCCTGGCCCAGGACGACCTGTACGCGCCTTCCAACCTCTGGATCGATTGGCTGTTGGACCAGATGAAGGCGTCCGGCCCGGCCGTAGGACGGTAGGTGGGTCCGCGGGCTCGCTCAGACTCTGTAGTACGAGGCCATGATCCACTCGTAGGTACGGGAAGGCAGGACCCGCTTCAAGGTCATGGCCAGTTTCTGGAATCCCGGGCCGACCATGTACCGGACCCGCAGCCGGTCCTTCCGCAGGAGCCGTTCCACGAGGCGAGCCATGACCGCGGGATCGGAGCCGTTCCGCTCCTCCTTCTCCATAACCCCCAGGGAACGTTCCATCGCGGCGGCGTAGGGGCTTCCCGGAGCCGCGGACTTTTTCCGGGCGTCCGTGAACCCCGTCCTGGTATCCCCGGGCTCCACGATGGCGCAGCGTATTCCGAAGGCCCGGGTTTCCATCCGGAGGGCCTCGACCAGGCCTTCCAGGGCGAACTTCGCGGCGGAGTACAGGGATTGATAGGGAACCCCCGCCAGGCCCGCCATGGAACCCACCACCAGCACCCGGCCCCGGCCCGCTGCCCGCATCGCGGGCAGCACGGCCTGGATGGTCCTGAGGGTGCCGAAGAAGTTCGTCTCGAACTGGGCCTTGGCCTCCGCCAGGGGCGTCTCCTCGACGGGGCCCGCGATGCCGTAGCCGGCGTTGCAGACCACCGCATCGATCCGGCCCTCCCGGTCCAGTATTTCCCGGACAGCCTTCCTCACGGACTGGTCGTCGGTGACGTCCATGGACAGCAGGATCACCCCCCCGGCTTCCGGCGCCGACGGTTTCCTCCCCGTCCCGTAGACACGGTACGCACGGGCCGCCAGGCGTTCGGCACAGGCCCTGCCGAGCCCGCTGGTCGCTCCCGTCACGAGGACCACGTCTCCGGATCCCTGTGTTGTCATAATGTACCTTCCTGTCTTGGCTTTGATCCCGTTCAGGGGCAGACGTCCCGTAGACCCTTCACGGCGGTGGCGATGATGTCCACGATCCGATCCGGTCCCAGCCGTTCGGTGTTTATGGACAGGTCCGCGAAATCGTAGCGGTTGTTGTCGATCCCGTAGAGCTCCGCGTACCGGGCCGTGTCCTGGGCGTCCCGGGATTGGGTGAAGGCCAGGACCTCCTCGTACTTCCCGCCTTCCCGGTTCCAGATCCGGCGGGCCCGGGTCTCCGGGGAGGCATGGAGGTAGACCGACAGAGCGGCTTCCGGGATCATCCAGATGGCTAAGCGGGACCCTATGACGCAGTCCCCCTCCCGGGCCATGGCCACCTGGCGCTGGTCCACCTCCCGGTCCCAGGCCGGGTCGTCCCGGGCCAGCTCCAGCACCTTCTGGAGGGTTATCCCCCTCTCCGCGGCCAGGCTGCGGAAGGTGAAGTTGATGAGCCGGAGTCCCAGGCGCTCCCTCAGCAGGCCGCTCACCGTGGTGTTCCCGCAGCCGCTCTTGCCGGACACGGCGATGATAAAGGGCGATCGTTCCATGGCTCCTCCCGGGTTCATTCCACGTTCCGGACCTGTTCCCGGACGTTCTCGATGGCATCCTTCAGGGAGACGACGGCCTCCCCGATCCGGGCCAGGATGTTCTTGGAGCCGATGGTGTTCGCCTCCCGGTTCATCTCCTGGCAGAGGAAATCCAGCTTCTTCCCGCAGCCCGGGTCCTCCAGGGCCGCGCGGAACGCCGCGACATGGGACCGCAGACGGACGATCTCCTCGTTGATGGTATGCCGGGCCAGGTAGGAAGCCACCTCCTGCAGGACCCGGTTCTCGTCCGCTTCGCTGCCCAGGACCTCCCGGAACCGCGAGGCGAGGTTTCCCCGGATAGCGGCCTCTATGGCCGGCGCCTCCCCTTCCACGACTCCCACGGACTCCTCGATGACGGCGAGCTTGCTCTCTATATCCGCCCGGGTGCTCCGCCCTTCCCGTTCCCGATCCCGGTCGAATTCGGCCAGGCACCCGGAGACGGGTTCCTCCAGGGCCGTCCAGGCCGTGTCCGCGTCGATGTTCCGCTCGAAGGTGACGACCCCGTCGAAGGAGAGGATGTCGGAGAGCCGGAGGGGTTCCCGGATCCCCGCGGCCTCGGCGGCGGTCCGCAGGGCGGACGCGACTTCCGAAGCCGCCGCGGCGTCCACCAGGACCCGGGGGGGCTCGGAGACCTCCCGGACCCGAAGGGACGCCTCCACCTTGCCGTGGATGACCGATGCGGCTATCGCGTCCCGGAACCGGGATTCCAGGGCCGCCAGGTACGGAGGCAGGTACACGGAGATCTCGAGGTAGCGGTTGTTGTAGGACTTGATCGTGAGGGAACCCTTCAGGAAGGGGGTCTCGATTTCCCGGCGCGCGAATCCGGTCATGCTCTTCATGGTGTCGAAGGTTCCTCCTCGGCCTTGATGGATTCGTAGAGGGCTCTTCCCAGGCGGAAGTTGTCCCCGGCGCCCAGGGTCAGGAAGAGATCCCCGGGCCCGAGCTCCGCACGAAGGGCATCCCGAGCGTCCAGGGGTTCCTCGAAGTACCGGACCCGAGGGCGGCGGGCGGACATCCTCTCGAACAGGGTCCGTCCTGTCACCGTCCCGTCCGGCCGCTCACGGGCGGAGGCGTAGATCTTGTGCAGGATCACTTCGTCGGCCGCGGAAAAGGCGTCCGCGTAGCCGTCCAGGAGGGCGGCGGTCCGGGAATAGGTATGGGACATGAAATCCACCACCAATCTCCGGTCCGGATAGAATTCCCGGATGCCTTCCAGGGTCAGCCGGATTGCGGTGGGATGGTGGCCGTAGTCGTCCATGAACAGGATGCCCCGGGCCAGGCCCAGGACCTCGCAGCGGCGCCGGGATCCGGAAAAAGACTCCAGGGCGGCCCGGACCGACTCCAGCCGCGTTCCCTCCAGGGGGCGTCCGAACTCCTCCCGCACCAGCCGCTCCGTCAGGGCCAGGGCCGCCGCTGCGTCCAGGGCCACGTGCCGGCCCGGGACGCGCAACCGGAAGGGTTCCGGGAACCCCGAGAGTCGAAACTCCGCCCGCTCGTTTCCGATTCTGTAGGATTCCAGTTTCCACCGTCCCTCGGCCGTCCATCCGTAGGGCACCGCGTCCAGGTCCGGGCGAAGGGCCAAGGCGCGGCCTGCGACGTCCGAGGCCCCGGGATCGTCGACGCAGTAGATCAGGCATCCCCGGGGCGGCAGGGAGAGGACATATTCCAAAAACGCGTCCCGGATGGAATCGTAGTCGGGATAGTAATCCTGATGATCCGGTTCCACGGAGGTGAGGACGATCCGGGCGGGAGAGAAGGACAGGAAGTGGCGCTTGTATTCGCAGGTTTCCGCCACGAAGAACCGCTTCCCAAGGATCAGGGTCGACCGGTCGCCGAAACCCGCCACGGCGCTCCCCGCCAGGATCGTCGAGGAGGAACCCGCTCCCCGCAGGAGGGTACCCGTCAAGGCCGTCGTCGTGGTCTTGCCGTGGACCCCGGCGATTCCGGAGGAGTCGAATCTCCGGGACAGCTCCCCCAGGGCTTCCGTGTAGCTCAGAATCGGGATGCCCAAGTCCTCGGCCGCGGCAAGTTCCGGGTGGACTCCCCGGACGTAGGCGGCGGAGTGGATGACCAGATCGATCCCCGCCCGCACGTTACCCCGGTCGAAGGGGAAAACTTCGATGCCCAGGGCCGCCAGGATCGCGTCGGTGTAGAAGACCTCGGATACGTCGCTGCCCGAGAGGCGGGCCCCTCCGGCGGAGAGGATTTCCGCCAGGGCCGCCATTCCGGTGCCCTTGATGCCGACCATGTGGATGGAACGTCCCGCGATCTGGGCGGGCACTAGGGATCCTGCCATGGGGGCATGATAGCGATCAGGCCGGTTCATTGCAACGAGAGCCGTTCATTCCCGGACGCCGAGGGTTATGGATGCTTTCCAGGATGCGTCGGGGCGGAGGGATACGGGCCATTCCAGGGTAACGGCGCAGCCCTGGTACAAAGGCTCCGCACCCTCCCCGGCGTCGACCGGAGTGTACATCGGGGCCTGGAGGAACCTGCACAGAGGATCCGCTGAGATCGACAGGGGTTCCTCGGATTCCAAGTCCACAAGGGTCAGGCGGTGGGCCTGGGGGACATCCCCGGGTACGGAGGAGTCCAGCTCCACGGTCCTGTCCGAAAGCCCCGCGGCCAGCACCAGTTTCTGGGGTCGGGAGGAGGGGCTCAGGTTCAGGTCGCAGGCATAGACGCAGGAAAGGTCGTCGGAGCCCCGGTTCGTGATGGTGTACCGCACCGTGACTCCCGTCCTCCGGAATTGGAATACTTTCTCCACGGTCACCGGGATCTTGCGCTCCCCCAGGGATACCAGGCCGTCCCGGATGAGACCGATTTCCTGGTTGGAGCGCTTCAGTTCCCGGACGCTGAAGTAGGAATCCGCGAAGTTGCCCAGGTCCACGGTCCCGCACCGGACGGACTCCTCCGGTCCGGACGGCCCGGCCTGGAACCTGTCCAGGAAACATCTGCGACGGGGGCCGAGAGGTCCT
Organism: Spirochaetota bacterium; assembly: GCA_022703505.1. Taxonomy (GTDB): domain Bacteria; phylum Spirochaetota; class Spirochaetia; order Treponematales; family UBA12059; genus JAAYUR01. The sequence continues at coordinate 495,370 of JAKLDN010000003.1, forward strand.
GAATACTCCAGCTCCTCGTACCGCCCGAAGGTGTTGGATAGGTTGCGGGAGGTCTTCAGGGAATCCAGTTCGAACAGCACCCCGCCCCGGGCGTGGAGATAGGCGTTTATATCCGTCCCCTGGAAAAGGATCTCCTTGACTCCGTCGAAGTCGATATCCGCCTGGATGATGCCCGAACTGAACGCCCCCTTCTGCCGGGTCGTCTTTTCCGCCTCGATCAGGGCTTCGTACACGGCCCTCCGCAGGGAAAGCCGGTAGATTCCTCCCCCGGGCTTGTACCAGTAGGCGTCCCCGGATTGGCCCCGCCAGAGTTCCTCCTGGGCGGTCTTCTTACGGGACTTGTCGCCGCGCAGCTGTCCGGTCAGGAGGTGGACGTACTGCATCTTCGCGTAGAGGGAGACTCCCTCCTCGTACCTCAACAGGGGAAGCCGTATGCCGCCCAGGGAGAGGAATCGCTCGCCCTCCCCGTTCAGGTTCTTCTGGGCCGCCGACCGTTCCCGCTTCAGCCGCGCGCAGAGCCCGGAGGCCAGGTACCTCTCGGTGGCCCCGCTGGGGAAATAGGTGCGCTTGAAGTGGCGCATGCTCCGCAGGTACCGGGCCGGAGTCACGGTGTCCATGGATAGGGATTCCTTCCGTATCCCCGTGAAGGTCTTTTCCAGGTACACGTCGGGCGACTCGTAGACGCTTCGCGACCAAAGCCCCTTGACGGCTTCTCCCGCCAGGAAGACCGCGATCAGGGGATGATCCAGTCCGTGGCGCGTCCGGACGGCTTCCAGGGTCTCCTCCAATCCCAGGGACGTCCCGAAGCTCAGCTGGCAATCGAACACGGGGTAGACCGCCAGGGCCCTTCCCTGATCCTCGGTCAACACGGGGGCGAAGTATTCGTTCTCCCCGAAGCCGGCCGCCCGGAAATGGGAAACCGGCAGGAAGGTGAAATCCATCCCCGAGGTCTGGAGCGAGGATGCCAGGGAAGGCTCCCAGGCGTACTCGGGGATCCAGCATCCCCGGGGCCGCCTGCCGAAGTTCTTCCGGATGAACGTGGTCAGGTACTCGATCTGCCCCAGTCGGTCCGCGTTCGACAGAAGGGGAAGCAGGGGTGCGAAAAAGCCGCCCCCCAGCAGCTCGATCTGCTTCCGGAGCACCATTTCCTCGAGGAGCATGAGGAATTCGGGATGCCGACTCTCCAGCCAGCGCAGGAGGCTACCGGAATAGTGGATGGAGGCGAAGATGTCGGGAAAACGATAGAGGACGGACAGGAAGGGGCGGTAGCAGGTCTGGTAGGTTTCCTCGAAGACGGATTCCTCGGTGCCCTCCGGGAGATGGTTGTAGCTACCCAACACGAGATGGGTTTTTCTCATCCGAACGACATCCTTATACGCCCGCCGAGGGTCCGCGCCCGATGCTGGAAGGGATTATAATCCACCGCCCCTGGTTCCGAAAGATCCGGCGTCCTTTTTTTCCGCCCCCAGGGTCCGGATGACTCTTGTCGGGCAGTCCTCCGCGATGGCCGCCCAGTTGCCGGTGGCGTTGTAGGAAGCCACGGCCAGGTTGTTCTTGAGGGAGAACTCGCTTCCCGCGGACCTTCGCTCGCAGGCCCCGCAGGCCGTGCAGGAGGCGGCGCAGGAATCCTCCTTCACCTTTCCGGGGGCCGTGGACGAGCAGGCCACGTACCAGGCATCCCTGCGCGGAAGCATGCGGATGACACCGGTCGGACACGCCGCGACGCAGGACCCGCAGCCGTCGCACAGGTCCGGACGGATCTCCGCGAGTCCGTTCCTCACGGCGATCGCGTCGTTCGGGCAGGCGGGGACACAATTACCGTAGCCGAGACAGCCGGAGCCGCAGGCCCGCGGGCCCCCGTACAGCCCCGCCGCGGCCGCGCAGTCCCGGTACCCGGCGTACTCGAAGGTCGGCCGTACCGCGCGTTCATCCCCCGCGCAGGCCACGACCGCTCGGGCCTTTCCGTTCTTCTTTCGGTAGGGGGCCCTTCCCAGGACGGCGGTCAGGCGCCGTTCCACCGGGGCGCCCCCGGGGATGCACCGGGAATCCACGGGCCCCGCCGCCAGGACCCGTGCGAAGGACTTGCAGTCGTCCTGGCCGCAGAGGCCGCAGTCCCAGGCCGGCAGGCTCGCGAGGGTGTTGACGACTAGGGAATCCACGCGCGCCCGCTTGAGGGAGGACAGGATGTAGGACCCCGCCGCGAAGAACACGAAGGAGACCCCGAACAGGGCCGCAAGCATTTCTGTCCTCACGACTACCCCGCGATCCTGGAAACCAGGATTTGGTCTATTCCGGACACGGCCATGGCCATGAGACCCGCGGACAGGAACCGGAGGGGCGCGCCCTTCAGCGCGGGCGGCACATCCTCCATCTCCAGCCGACGCAATATTCGATCCAGCAGGACCACGGCGCACCACCACCCCGCGGCCGCGGCGAATCCGGCCGCTGCGGCTTCCGCCATCGTGAAGCCCCCCCGTGCCGCGGACAGGGAGGCGGCGTACACGACGCAGCTGTGGACCTGTTCCTTTGCGATCCGCCCCGCTTCTGCGAAGGGGCCGGAGCCGGCAGCCAGAACCGAGGCCAGGGAGTACAGGAGGGTCACGACGACAAGTACATAGGAAAGAGGTTCGAGGGCCTCCAGCCCGAGGGGATACAACACGTACCGCATGATCGTGGAATGCAGGGCCGCCGAAAGGAGGCTGACGGAGCCCAGGGTGAGGAAGGCGGGCCAGCCCCCGCCTCCAGCCCGCGTTTCCGTGGAGCTCGAGCATGTCCCGGCGCCGTAGCGGAAGAGCACGTTGCCGCCGAAGACGAAGGTGAACACGATTCCGATATAGGACATCTCACCCCTCCTTCCGCCGTTTGGCGCGCAGTCGGTACAGGGCGATTCCGTACCCCAGGAGCAGGAAGGCTCCCGAGGGCAGGATGGCCAGACGGATGGGATAGATGATCAGGGACCGCAAGTCCAGCACCGCACGGGACGTTTCCGTGGCGTACAGGGTCAGGATTCCGGAACCCGTCAGTTCCCGCAAGGCCGCGAATCCCAGCCAAGTCAGCAGGAGCCAGGCTGCGGAGCGGGCGTATTCCGGCAAGCGGTCCAGCCCCGACTGGCGCAGGGAACCCCGTAAAACGGAGAGCCCGAAGCAATTGAGGGCTATCAAGGCCAGAAAGGGCGACAATCCGAAGGCCTCGGCCGGGAACACCGCGCGTATACCCAGTCCATAGAGCGCCGCGACCATACCGGACACGACCAGGGACAGGTTGAACCGGATGGAGTCCCCGGAGACCCTTGAAAGGATGGGCACCAGGGCGGCCAGGATGACCGCGTGAACCCAGACGCCGATTCCCAGGATAAGGGCCCTCTGTAGCGTGATCGAAGGGATCAACATCGGGCAGAGCCCCGTCACGATCAGGAGCACCGGGTTCGAGGGGCCGGTTTTATCAGCAATCAGGGTCATTTCCCACCCCCCAAATCCGAGTTCGGCAAGCGGGACGCGGCATCCAGGGCACGGTTCACGGAAAACTCCAGTTCCCCGGGATCCGCGGCCGCACCCAGGCCGCCCTTGGACTTCTTCTCTCGCTGACGGAGGAAGACCGCCAGTTCCTCGGCCCGTATTCCGGACGAACCTTCTCTCGGAACCGTCGAGACGATCCGCCCCCGCTCATCCATCAGGACCAGGAGTTCCGCGTTCCAGGCGGCTCCCTCGACAGAGACTGTCGCGCCGAGACCCGCAGGCCTTCCGTCCCGGGTGGATATGGAATAGGCCCTGCGCACGGGGGGAGAAGGTCGTTTCTCCAGGGGCCGGACGTTCAGCGCGGTCCCGGATGGAACCAGGATGCGCGCCGCAGTCCGTTCCACGGAACCGGCGACCCTGGCGGATTCTGCGCGGTCCTGGATCATGGCGCCCAAGGCTATCGCGGTGGACAGGAGGGCGACCAGGGCGGCCGCCGCGGCGGTTTCCGCAGCCCGTTCCTTCGCGGAGTTGTTCAATTCCCCACCCCCTGGGATGCGACCGAGCGGCGCCGGCTTCTCGCTGCGGGCAAGGCCGAATCCAGCAGGGATACCAGGCAGTTCATGATGATGACCGCATAGGCGGATCCCTCCGATCCCGCGCCGTATCGCCGGAACAGGAAGATCAAGGCGCCGACTCCGCTTCCGTACAGGAGCAGGCCCGGACGGGACATGGGCGAGGTCGAGGGATCCGTGGCACAGAAGAACGTGACCAGGAGAAAGCTGCCCGTGAAGAAGGCGAACAGCACGTCCCCGGAGAAGAGGGGTTCGGAACCCGTACCGAAGAGCCGGACCAGGATGCCGAAGACCAAGGCGCAGGCGGCGGGGATCTCCCATCGGACCACGCGGCGTGCTACCAGGATGATGGATCCCGCCAGCAGGAAGAGCCCCGCCATTTCTCCCAGAGATCCCGGGCGTATCCCCAGGGCAAGGTCCACATAGCCTTCCGGCAGACGCGCCCCCAATCCCGAGAGGATCCCCTCGTTCAGACGGGCGGTTAGGGCCTTGTCCAGGCTCGAGATCCTGTACCCCGCCTCTCTAAGCAAGTCCATGGGCGGACCTTCGACGTTTTCCGATGCGCTCCGGAGCAATCCCAGTGGGGTCACGGAGCTAACCCCGTCCACCCCCGTGAGGAACCTGGGGGCTTTCCAACTGTTCAGGGCCCCGGGCCAGTTGACGTGGGAGAAAACGACCCCGGCCATGGCGGGGTTCATCCAGTTGGCCCCGAGACCTCCGAAGGACCACTTTACCACCGCGATCGCGAAGACCGAGGAGAGGATCGGGATGTACAGGGGAACCGAGGGGGGCATGGAGAACCCGATCAAGAGGCCCGTCAGCAGGGCCGTACCGTCCATGAGGGTTCCCGGCCTCCGGACCAGGCTCAGACCGGCTTCCGCAGCCATGGCTGAAGCCACGGAGACCCCCACGATCACCAGGACGTCCGACCCGAACAGGAAGACGGACCAGGCGAGGGACGGCAAGAGGCAGGTGATGATGAGCAGCATGAGGCTCGCTGTGGATTCCCGCACGTGGATGAAGGGTGCCGCGGAAACCAGGACGCCCTGACGGTTCGACTTCATGCCGTTTTTCCTCCCGCCGCTCCCGCCTTGAAGGCTCCCTTCCGGGCCAGGGAAAAGGCCTGAACCAGGGGAAGCCGGGCAGGGCAGAGATAGGCGCAGCTTCCGCACTCCGTACAGGCGCCCAAACCCTCGGACACGGCCTCGGCGACCTGTCTCCGCACGATGCACTTGAAGAGGCGGGACGGGTCCAGCCGCATGGGACAGGCCAGGATGCAGCGGCCGCAACGGAGACACGCCGTGGTGCGATGCCGGTGGGTTTCCGCGGAGGTCAGGGCCACGACGGATTTCGTGGTCTTGAGGATGGGGAAATCCAGGTCCGCCACGGCGCTGCCCCGGAAGGGACCGTTCAAGACGATGCACTCCGGGGCCGAGCTGAATCCGCCGCACTCCTCCAGCAATTCCCCGATGGAGGTGCCGATTCGGGCCCGCAGGATGCCGGGAGTCTTAACCGCGTCTCCGGTGACGGTGATGTACCTCTCGATCTGGGGCCTGTTCAGGGCCACCGCGTCGTACACGGAGGCGACGGTGCCGACGGTAAGTACGATCATCTCCTCGGAAGGCGCTTTCTTGCCGGACAGGGCTTCCTTCAGGAGGGCGGGGAGATCCTGGGGGTACCGGGGCTCCAGGAGCACGGCCTCCACGGAAGGCCCCTCATCCCCGGGTTCGGTCCGTGCGGGCCGGTCCAGGAAGGGAGATTCCGGGTCGTCCACGGCGATCAGGGTGCGCACGGGCGACAGGCCCCTCTGCAGGATGGCGATACCCTCCCGGATCGCCTCCCCCCGTTCCTTGAGTATGGCCAGGCCGGATGAATTCCAGGGATCGCTCTCCAAGCAGCTGATGACAAGGACGCAGGCCCCCCGCGTCCCCTTGGGATCGTGGAGGCGTTCGAACAGGGGGGTACCCGAACCGTCATCCTCCACGACCCCCTTGTCCGCGATTGTCCTGAGGATTTGATGCTTGGACATCCCCTTCCAGGGAAAGGTTTCCGGCTTCCTGCCCAGCCGGTCGAAGGATCCCTCCAGGGCGACGGCAAGCGCCTCCACCTGGCCTCCCTGGAGATCCGGCAGCCTTTGGATGCTCGTAACGATGCCCGGAATCGGGGAGTGAATGTTGGAGGATCCCGCCCCCGCGGCCTTTCCCACGAGCTGGCCTTCCCGGATCGACTCCCCGACCTCCACGACCCTCCGGGCGGGAGCGCCGGAATGCTGCCGTAGAGGGATCAATGCGTCGGTCGGCAGAAAGGCCGTCATGACGGGGTATTCGATCGGCAGCCGTTTCGGGGGAATCGTGATTCCTCCGTATTTGAAGGTGCGAATGACGGTCATCTCCTTGATGCGACCCGGGTGATTCCCCGGGCATGGATCGGAAGCCGGATGCCCTTCCGTGCCGTTCCCAGCACGACGGGCGCGAGGAAGATTATATAAAAGAAAACATCCCTTAACGCAAGGCTTGCGGAAACCCCGCCTTCCTGAGGGAATCCCACCCGGGGATTCACGATGCCCCCTTGATCGGCCAGCACGGCCCCGATCCCGGTATTGGACTCCTCCTGAAGGGCGTTCCGAACCCAGGCGTTGTCGAACTCCGCTACCGTTTCCCGGGTCCGGACAACCTGGGCCCCTTCCGGGCTGAATCGCTCCAGGGTCGCCGATTCCAGGCTGCCGTACGCCCGGGTACCGATCCTGGAATACGGGAGGGCTTCCTGGTGTACCCGGTGGGCCACCGCGTCCGCCAGGGAGGGCAAGCCGGGTTCGGTCCGATCCCGCAGGAGCCGCTCCACGCCTCGGGCGTCCGGGTACCTCGACGCGATCACGGGTCCGGGCAGGGGAAGGGGTGACCGGGGGGAAACTCTTCCCCGGGAAATACCCGGGAAGACGAAAAGGATCCCCTGGAGGCCCAGGACAGCCAGACACGCGGCTATTGCGGCCCGGGACCGGCGGCTCAAGCTCCTGTCCTGATCCTCTCGAAGCCGTCGGGTATCCAGGGGAATGCCCATGAACACCCCATGGACCCGTCGACAAGCCTTCCATATCTCCAAATACTCAAGCCCTAGGATCAGGCAGACCGATGAGCCCAGGGAAAAACATAGTCCCGGAAGATAGGACGGGTCGAGAATACCCGGGAGCCCCAGGATAAGGGTTTGAGGCAGGAACCGCAGGCTCCGCCGGATCCCCATAGCGGCCCGGATCGATCCCGGCTCCCCTCCGACCTCTTCCATAAAAGAGAACAGGACAAGGTATCCCCAGACGCCGCCGAACGCCGCGGCGAGACGCCCGGAAATCCAGAGCGGAAGCCAGGGAAGGGCGGCGGCCGGGGCCAGCCATTTCCGGCGGCGCGATGTGAACGCCCAGTATCCGCACAGGACGATTCCGGGAATCCAGGACAGACCCGGACCGCCGCGCCGGGTTCGTTCGGGCGGGTTCCAGGCTTCCGGGGAGAGGGCCCGGGACAGGGCCCGGGACGCTCGGGAACCCGCCGCGGCGGGGATATACAGGATGCTCCAGGACAGCTCGCCGTCTTGAATGCGGAAATAGCCTGTAAGGCCCTCCAGCCAGGGGGTGTTCCGAGGATCCCCGGGGACCAGCCTTTTTTGGGCCTGCGCCAGGCTTACCCTTCTTGTGCTCACGAAGTCCGAAAGATGGACGGTCTGGGAGGATTCGGACCAGACGGGGCCTATCCCCGCGTCCTCGAGGATCCGAAGGGCTTGTTCCGTGGACGGACCGGTCCGGACCAGGATCAGGTTCCAGTTCCTCCACTCGGCCGGGAACGGCGGGGCCGAAGGAAGAATCCAATAGGACACGGCGGCCAGGAGCAAGGCTCCCGCGAAGGGTAGGAGGAATCTAGAAGCCCTGGGGCCGGCTGCCGGGGAAGCGTCGGACATCACGGCGGGCTATAGCGTGCAGAACGCCAGGGAAAAAAAGAAGCCCAGAAGGCCGCCCACCAGAACCTGGGGCAGGGTATGACCGTGAATTTCCTTTACAGGCCGGCTCGGAATCTCGAGCCGGTCTTCCAGGTCCTGCTGCAGGGCGTTGATCGCCCGGGCCTGCATGCCCGCCGCCCGGCGGACCCCCAGGGCGTCCCGGATCACGATCATGGAAAAGAAGAAAGACAGGGTGAAGACGCTGGACCGGACCCCTTCCGTGAGGGCGATGGAGGTCGTTATGGCGACCACGAGGGCGCTGTGGCTGGAGGGCATCCCTCCGGTGCGCCACAGGAGGGTCTCCGCGATGTCCCGGAGGGACTTTACCTTGTTCCGGGACAGCCCGATGAGCGCCTTGATGAACTGGGCCGTAAAGAGACTTACGGCCGCGGAAAGAAAGACGGGATTGCGCAGGAGATCCTGCAGCCCCCCCGAACCGATCGGCGTCCCCTGCATTAGGGTACTCTCCCCCAGCGGGGAAGGATTGTCAAGGCATCGGACCCCCTGAGGACCGGGATACGGATACTTTTCCTTGACTCATTTTGATACAACGCGTAGGATGAGGCATGGCCCTTCGGGATAGCTTCATCGCCGGACGAGACGACGACGGCAAGCGTGTGGATCGCGTCGTCCGGCGTTTGTTGGGCGACGTTCCCCTTTCCGCGGTATTCAAAGCCCTTCGAACAGGATCGGTTCGCGTAAACGGCCGAAAGCCCCAACCCGCCGACCGCGTGCGGGAAGGGGATGCTTTCGCGATCACCGACCTGCGCTTCGCCGCGGCCTCCGCCACGACCGCCCCGGGCTTCCGGGACCGCGATTCCGGTGCCGCTCCGGACCTCGCCCGTCTCATCATTCTGGAAACCGAGGATCTCCTCTTCCTGAACAAACCCCGGGGAGTGCTCTCCCACGGCCCCGGGGGCTTGGACGAGTCGGTCCTGGCCTATCTATCCTACAAGGCCGGGAAATCCCTTTCCTTCGCCCCGGCCCCCCTCCATCGCCTGGACAGGAACACGACGGGCCTCCTGGTAGCTTCCAAGACACTTCGGGGTGCGCGGGCTTTCAGCGCGGCCCTTCAGGACCGGACCGTAGAAAAACGATACATCGCCGTATTGCGGGGTCGCCTGGACCGCAAGGACCATTGGGTCGACAGCCTGGAGCGCCTTTCCAAGCAGAGGCGGACCCTGCGATCCGCCCTGGCCGTGCACCGAAAAGCGGTCACCCTGGTGGAACCCATAGCCGCGAACGGGGCGTTTACCCTGGCGGACATCCGGATTCTCACGGGCTTGACCCACCAGATCCGGGCCCAGGCCGCCCTGCGGGGCCGGCCCCTGGCGGGGGACGTCAAGTATGGCGGAGGTGCGGAGCCGCACGGATACATCCTGCACGCGTACCGACTCGATTTTCCGGAGGAATTCGAGGCCGACGCCCCGCGTACCGTCATAGCCCCGGTGCCCGAGGACACCGCTCTGCGGCTCCGGGAACGATTCGGGCCGAAAATCCTGCTATCCGCCCCGCCCGGGATCATTCCTCCTTGAACCCCGCCCGCATAGTCAGTACCCTTGATCCTTGAGGGATGGCGTCCCGAGCGAGCGGTCCCGAAAAGGAGGTGAGGATGCCCCCGAAATTTCGCGAACCCATGCGCCTGAACCTGAAACCGCGCACCGTCATCGTGATCGTCATCGTCCTCGCGGCGGGGATCTTCCTGGGTACCAGTTTCTTCGTGGTGGATACCACGGAACGCGGCGTGTTGACGACCTTCGGGCAGTACACGAAGACCGCCGAACCGGGGCTGCACTGGAAGATACCCTTCGGGATCCAGAGGCACTACAACGTCAAGACCGAAGTCGTCCAGGTCGAGGAGTTCGGTTACCGGACGGAACGCCTGGGCGTACAGGCGGTATACTCGGACAAAGAGTATCCGGATGAGGCCACGATGCTGACCGGAGACCTGAACATCGTGGACGTGGAATGGATCATCCAGTACCGGATCACGGATCCCAAGGCCTGGCTCTTCAATTTCTCCGCCTCCGAGCGGACCCGCACCATCCGGGACATCTCCCAGTCCGCCATGAACATGCTGGTCGGGGACCGGACCATCCTGAACGTCCTCGGTCCCGAACGCGTGGCCATAGAGACCGCGTGCCTGGAGATCATGAACGAGACCCTGGCGGGGTACGACATGGGAGTCCGGATCATCGCGGTCAAGCTCCAGAACATCGTGCCCCCCAAGGGGGTCCAGCAGGCTTTCGAGGATGTCAACAAAGCCATACAGGACATGAACCGGCTGATCAACGAAGGCAAGGAAGCCTACAACCAGGAGATCCCGAAGGCCCGGGGACAGGCGGACCAGCAGATCCAGATCGCCCGGGGCTACGCGGCGGAGCGGGTCAACAAGGCGCGAGGAGACGTGGCGCGGTTCGCCTCGGTCTACAACGAGTACCGGAAAGCTCCTGAGGTCACCCGGGAACGGCTCTACTACGAGATGATCGAGCAGGTATTCGAAGGGGAAACCTCGGTGGAGCTGATCGACAAGGAGCTCTCCAACTTCATCCCGCTCAAGAATCTGGGAACGGGAGGAAACCGATGAAAAAGTTCATCACCCTGCTTGTGGTCCTGGTCCTCCTCGCCATAGTCCTGGTGGCTGCCGGTCCGTTCTACGTGGTCAACGAGGGTGAGCAGGCCGTGGTCGTGCGCTTCGGCCAGATCGTCTCGATCGAACGGGATGCGGGCCTGAAGTTCAAGACCCCCTTCCTGGACAACATCGTCATCTATCCGAAGAAGATCCTGGCCTGGGACGGGGAGCCCCAGCGGATCCCCACCCTGGAGAAACAGTTCATCTGGGTGGACACCACCGCCCGGTGGAGGATTTCCGACCCCGCCAAGTTCTACGCCTCCGTATCCTCCATCGACGGCGCCTACGGCCGTATGGACAACGTCATCGATTCCGCGGTCCGTACCGTAATCACCCAGAACTACCTGCGCGAGGCGGTCCGCAATTCCAACGCCATCCAGCAGACCCGGAGTTCCGAGAGCTTCGAGACCGGGGACGCCGCCGGCTCGGAAGCCCTGGGCCAGCTGACCCAGGTGGAGGTCTCCCACGAGTCCATAGCGAAGGGCCGCCGGGCCCTGGCCCAGGAGATGCTGGCCCTGTCCCGGGAGCTCACTCCCGAGTACGGTATGGAGATCCTGGACGTCCAGGTCCGGCAGATCAAGTACTCAGACGAGCTGACCGAAAGCGTGTACAACCGCATGATCAGCGAGCGCAACCAGATCGCCCAGGCCTTCCGGAGCTTCGGGGAGGGCAAGAAGGCGGAATGGCTGGGCAAGCTGGAAAACGAGAAGCGTTCCATCCTGTCCGCGGCCTACACGGAGTCGGAGACCATCAAGGGAAGGGCCGACGCCGAGGCCACCCAGATCTACTCGGAGACCTACAGCCGGGATCCCGCATTCTTCGCCTTCTGGCGGGCCCTGGAGTCCTACAAGCAGACCCTGCCCAAGTTCAACAAGACCCTGTCCACGGACATGGATTACTTCCGGTTCCTGTACGGGACCCGGGGGCGCTGAGCCGGGGGACGATCCGGGTGTTTCCAAGGAAGGGGCGGTTCCGGCACGGAGCCGCCCCTTCCCCTTCATTTGTCCATCCCGCAAGAATTTAAAGAGCTATTTCCTTTCGGACCCTTGACCGGACCGCGTCCGCATGTATAGTGATATCGTGAGCATTCGCGTCAAGATCGTCCTGGTCGTCCTTCCCATCCTCCTCGTGGCCATCGTCCTGGCCGGTATGTCCTCCTACTTCGTGGCCGCCCGGGCCGTTACGCGGGTGGCCACCGAATTCCTGGACTTCAAGGCCTCGGAGCTGGAAAAGTACGCGGAAAGCCAGTGGAACCTCCTGGTGGAAAACGGGGTGGCGGACCGGCCGGACATGGTTGCCGCCGCCAAGGCCGGGGTCGAGTCCTTCGCGGTGTCCATCCTGCGGAGCCCCACGGAGCTGATCCTCGGCGTCGGGACGGACGGGGCCCTGACCTTCCGTACCTCCGCCGCGGAGTTCTCCCCGGAGGAGACCGCCCGGGCCGCGGAATTTCATACCCGGGGCGTACGAGGGTTCTTCACCCTCTCCGTGAACGGTACGGACCGGGTGGCCTCGGGCTTCCCCTTCGGTCCCTTCGGCTGGTACGTCCTGGTCACCGAGGACCGGGCCGCCTTCTACGGGGACGTGGAGACCATCACCCGTACCACCCTGGGCATCCTGGCCGCGTCCCTCCTCATCGCCGCGATCCTCCTCCTCCTCTTCGTGCGCTACCTCACAGGCCCCCTGACCGTGGTGGCCGGGGCTATGCGCAGGATCATCGACTCCGGGGACATGTCCGAGCGGGTGCCCGTGGAGTACAAGGACGAGATCGGCCAGCTTTCCCATACATTCAACATCATGCTGGAGGAGCTGGCCAAGGCCTACGAGAACATCAAGCGCTACGCCCTCTCCGCCAAGATCGCGGAGATCCGGGAACGAAAGACAAAGAACGTGTTCCAGCTCTACGTGCCCAAGCACGTCCTGGACGAGGTCCTGGGCAATCCCGAGCAGGCCCTGGTCGGCGACAACCGCGTCCTGCCCATCCTCTTCTCGGACATCCGGGGTTTCACGACGATCTCCGAGAGCATGCGGCCCGACGACCTGGTGAACTCCCTGAACCGCTACTTCGACGTCATGGTGGACATCATCGACGCCCGGGGCGGCTTCGTGGACAAGTACATCGGGGACGCGATCATGGCCGTGTTCGGCGCCCCGGTCCGGCACGAGGACGACGCCCTGCGCGCCGTGCAGGCCGGCCTGGAGATGGTCGAAGCCCTCGAGGTGTTCAACGCGGAGCAGGTGGAACGCGGCAAGCCCCCCTTCAACACCGGGATCGGGATCAACTACGGGGTGGTCACGGTCGGGAACATCGGCTGCGACAAGAAGATGAACTACACCGTGATCGGGGATTCCGTGAACCTGGCCTCCCGGCTGGAGGGACAGACCAAGACCTACCACCAGCCCATCCTGATCTCCGAGAGCGCCTGGATGAAGGTGAGGGACACCCTCCCCTGCCGCCAGATCGACAAGATCGCGGTCAAGGGAAAGACCATCGGAGTCCGGGTCTTCACCGCCCGGAAGGAGCTGTCCCCGGAGGAATCCCGGGCCTGGCCCCTGCACGAGAAGGGCTTCGAGCTCTACTACGGCCGCAGGTTCGAGGAGGCGGCCCGGACCTTCCGGGAAGTCACCTCCCTCCTCGGATCCGACGACTACGCCTCCACGTTCATGGCCGAACGCTGCGAGGCGTACGCCAAGTCGCCCCCTCCCTCGAACTGGGACGGCACAGAGGTCCTGCACGAAAAATGAACAGACCCGGGCGCTTCCCCTTCCATCCCGCGCTCCTTCTCGCCGCGCTCTCCGTCCTCACCCCGAGGCTCGAGGCCCAGGACGCTGCGTCCTCCGGTGACTTGCGCCCGGTCGCCGCGGTCACTTCGGTCTGGACCAGCCCGGAAGCCGAGCCCTTCGCCGCCCCCCTGGCCTCCGCCCTCCTCCGGGAACTGTCCGGGGCGGGCTTCAAGACCGAGGCCCATTCCGGAGCCCTGAACGGCACGGCCTCCGACTCGGCCCTGGCCGCGGGGCTTTCGTCCTCCGTCAAGGCCCGCTGGGCCGCGGTCGCCCGCTGCGAGATGGACGGCCGCCGCCTGGTCTGGCGCGCCTCGGTCTACGACGCCCTGGACGGGGCCCTAATCGCCTCGGACGCCCAGGGGGCCTTCCCGGGCCTCTCCGCCCTTCCCCTCCTGGACCAGTCCGCCTCCGCGGTGGCCCGGGAGGCCTGGGCCCAGCGCGCCCGGGTCATCCCCGGGGAGCCCCTGGAATACCGCCTCCGATTTACCTCCCGGAACGAGGGCGCCCGAGTGGCCTTCGGCACCGGGGAGGGCGCCCGGGAGGCGGGGATCATCGAGAACGGGGAGCTCCTGGCCCCCTTCACGGCCTTCCGGGCGGGGGATCCCGTGGTGGTCACCGTCAGCGGGGAAGGCTGGTGGCCCCGGGTCTCCGTGTTTCGCCCGGGACCGGAGGACGAGATCCTGGAACTCCCGAGGCTCATGCCCCGGGCCGACCGCATGGTCTCCCTCGGCATCTCCACCACGCGCCTCCTGGGGGCCCAGGCGGAATATCGCCATTTCCTGTCCGATGACGCCCTCTTCCTCCGGGCCGCGGACTCCCTCTGGCTCCAGTACACCTTCACCCCCGGTTCCGTTCCGGTCCTGCACAACGAGGTACGCCTGGGAGCCGGCACCTACCTCTTCCTGCCCCGGGACTCCCGGTTCCGGATGGCCGTGATGACCGGGGTTTCCGGCATCCTCACCCTCGCCTTCCCGGGAGACTTGGCGGACAAGTTCTACTTCGACGCCACCTTCGACGCCTTCTCCCTGTCCCTGGAATGGCACACCTCCGGGACCTGGATGTTCTTCCTGGAGCAGCGGTATCCCTACTCCCTGGGCCTGGCTTCCGGCCTCCTGACCCGGGGCTGGGCCCAGAGCGACGGCCCTCCCATGATCCTGACCGCGGGGGTGATGAAAAGATGGTAGCCGCACCCCTCCGCCGCCGGGCCTGCGCCGCGGCGCTCGCCCTCTTCTGCGCGGGCTTTTTGTCCACCTGCGACTTCCTGACCGCGGATATTTTCCCGTCGTGGTTTTCCTACGTGGAGGCGAGGTATGATCTGCGGTCTGCCGTCTCCGCTTTTACGCCCGCGCTAGCTTCCTCCGATTTTTTCGTAGTTGAATATCTGGAAACCTATTCCGGCAACCGCGTTGTCGCAATACTTATAATGGGAACAACAAACAAGCGGCTATTATTGTTGCACCCGGACACCTTGGAACGCTTGACCTTCATCGACAATCCCGAGTTTTCCCCCTTCCTCGCCGCCGCGTCGGTAGGGAACGAGATTGTCAGTGGCAAAGTAGCCGTCAATTTGTCTACTCTATCGCCCACTGGTACAGGACCGACTGTTGGCCTCAACGGATCGAAACAAGGAATCATGCGCACCGGCCCAGGAGGGGATCAGTTTTTGATTTGTTTCGTCGAAAATGTCGGACCGGTTTACGAAATCCAGCGATACAAGTACTCATCTCTATGGGCACCTTCAGGTTCCGATATTGGCACAACCTGGGCCCTTCCTTATCCATCCTCGCCTTGGCAGATGATCGATAGCGAGACAAGCGAGTCAGGGATCGGTGCGATGTTCCTGCTGAATCACGCCACCGAAGCAGAACAGTCCGCTTATCTTTCATATTTCCCATCCACATTCACAATCAATACCGGGACCTTGGATTTCTTAAATGATCCGGCGGCTCAGGTCACCGGCCCCTTCCGGGTGGACGACGGCCGCGCATGGATCACCTACGACGGCCCCGTGGCTTACCACCGGGGCGACAAAGGCCCGGATCGTCTGGTCCGCTATAAGATGGGAAGCGGCAGCGCATCGCCGTATACACCGGCTACAGAACTCGACTCCATCCCCTTCGACGACAACGATGAGCTCCGGGTCCTTTCCTTCGACGCCTCAGGCACCTGGTGGTTCGCCTACGACCGGAGGACCGGATACCTCTACAAGCTGAGGACCTGGTGGAAATGAAAAAAGATCGGTTCCTCCGGGCGGCCGCGGCCGCGGCGATCCTCGTGCTTTCCGCGGTACCCGCCCTGGGCGATGAGGAGGGAATCCGGATCCTTGTCCGTTCCGCGGGCGCGGTCGGCGACGCCTGGTCAGCCTCCCTGGTCTCCGCCCTGGCCGGATCCGCCCTCCTGGACTCGGTGATCCCCTGTCCTCCCGGCCGGGATCCCGCGGAGCTGGCGGCCCGGCTCTCCTGCGCCCTGGCCGTGGACGTGGAGTCCGAAGCCCCCGCCGGGAAGGATGCTGCTTCCCGCTGGAGGATCCTCGATCCCCTGACGTATGAGGCCCTGGCCTCGGGGACGATCACGGGCCCTTCCCCCACCGCCCGGGAACTGGCGGAATACTGGTGGATCCCCCTGGTGGAGGCCGCGGAAGCCGCCCTCCCCAAGGTCAAGAAGACCCTGGTTCGGGTGAGCGCCGCACCGGGCACGACCGTAACGGGTCTCTCGGAGGAGCCCATGGTCATCCCGGAGGAGGGTTTCCTGGACCTGCCCCTACGGGTTCCGGTCACCCGGCCATGGCGGGCCGTCTCCAAGGGCGCCTATCCCGAGTCCGGGTACTTCGCGGCCCTGGAGCAGGGGCAGAACCTGGAGATCCCCCGTCGGCCCCTCCGGCTATGGACCGTGGAGGCCGGGCTTACCATGCTGTCCTTCCCGGAAATCTGGGCCCACAGGAACTTCGGGGAGGATGTATATTTCATCCGCTTCGGCATGGCCCAGTACCTCTTCGGCCTCTACCTTGTCGACGAGGAGTATGGCGAGGAGACCCCGCCGGCCATTCTCTCCCTCCCCCTGGTGATGCCCGGAGCCGGGTTCGGCATGTACTTCCTCCCGAGCGACGCCTATGTCCGCCCCTACGGGTACGCCTCCGCCTTCGCCCGGATACTGCTCCTGAGCGGCGCCTTCGGCTTCGATACCGTGGCACCGATCGGCACGAACGCCTACCTGGGGGCCGAGTGGAGGGCCTTCCCCCGGACCGCGGTGTTCTTCGAAATCGGCGCGGCCTTCTACCCCTTCTGCGACGGCTTTTTGATGGCCGCCTCCCGGGGAGGCCAGGGCAACGACGGCCCCTACATCAACCTCTTCGGGTCGCGGTGGTTCTTCGAGGCGCCGATGATCCGTTTCGGGACGAGGTTCACGCTATGAACAACCGGTGCCTCCGTTTTAGGGTATCCTGGGGATCCACCGCCCGGACTTCCGTCGCCTCGAGGCTCGGCTGCGCCGCCCTGGCCGCCGCAGCCCTCGCCCTGGCCTCCTGCTGGCATCCCGCCTTCGACCCGGCGATTTCCGGCTCCGAGGCGGTGATCCGAAAGCTGGGGGCGCCGATCCTTTGGTTCTCGGTTGAGGACGTGAGAGCCGAAGAGAGTGACGAGTTGTTTTTCCTTCCAAATGCGGTGTATCCGCCGACCGTTGGACTTCTCCTCCATTTTGAAGCCCAACGGATCATTCTTAGCGCAATTGAGTTTAATTCGATTACCCATACGGGCTTATATAGTTCGAACAGCCGCGAGTTTCCCCGAGGTCTGGGTGAACAGTTCACTGTTCTACCTGCTCCGGCCGGCGGATCGGATGCATTCTTCGTTACGGGCATTCTGGAAGGTAGATATGTGCATTCCATGGCTAGCCCTCTGGACACGAGTGATACGAATCTTGAGATTGTCAATCTGCCTTCCCTTCCCGGCGCTGCCTGGCCACCAACGTTCGGGATTGGTACTGTCGCGAAACCCCTAGATACGATGGCCCGGCTTACCTGGATTGGATATGAATCCGGTACTTTACTGAGATTCTATACGGATCTCTGGAATGGCGGATCCGCGCCCGGACTCGGTCCGGTGAGCGACATCCAGCTTCCGGATGAAGAATTGATCAGTATTCCCGGCAAGGCGGTGGAATTGGAATCCGGGCATATATTTCTTTCCTGCGGCCTTATCGACGGTTCCCGTGCGATCTACCGCTGGAACGGTTCTTCGGACCCTGCTCCAATCCGCTTCTCTGAGATCCATGGTCCGCTCACAGGCGCCCTTTCGGATTCCAGGCTCCTCGCGGAGAAGGACGGAGTCCTGACGGTCCTCGATAACAACCTCAAGCGCCTCTTCTCCTTCCCCTCTGGCAGGCTCCGCTTCGTCCATGAACGCTGGGATGGTACTCGGATGATTTCCGTCTTTAGCCGGGCTGTCTTCGTTCGAACCGAAAGTGGCGACGACATCGGCCGACTCAAGGTCGAGGTGTACGAGATCCCCACCGCGGATTTGCACAAGCTGGCGGACTAGGAGCCTGTCGGACTTGTGAATTTTTAGCGCCGATAGGTGCTAAAAATTCACGATTATCCGGCTCCTTTGGAGTCTGCAAAGTAGAAAAATTGCATTTTTGCGTTTTTCTATTATTAAAGTAGGCAAGCGCGACAAACTCCTAGCGGAAGCTCTCCTTCATGGACTGTAGGAACTCGAGCATGGAGGGGTTCCCGGCGTACCGGGCCTCTAGGTCCCGGAAGTAGCGGTCCCGGACGGCGGGATCCCGGATCCGGGCGGCCCCGTCCACGATGTCCGCGGCGTTGAAGAGGACTTCCTTCTGCCCCGCGGCCTGGAAGGCTTCCAGGTAGCGGGATATGCGGGCGCGCATTCCCGGCAGGGCTGCCGTCACGGCGTCGTTGTCCAGGAACTGGTCCATCCGGGCCCGCCCCGCGACCAGTGCGAGGTCGCCGCCCTTTGAAAGGATGGAATCCTCCTCCGCGGTGTAGGCCGTGTACGCGGCCGTAACCGCGTCGTACCGGGCTTGGGAGACCTCAAGATCGATCTTCAGCCGGTCGCGTTCCTCCCGCATGGCCGCGAACTCCGCGGGGGAGACTCCCGCCGCGGTGGTCCGGGCGGCCCGGTCGGCCGCGATATCGGAGGTTCCCTGGACCGAGGCGAGCTGGCCTTCCAGGACTCGGATCCGGTCCTCGGTTTCGGTTCGGTAGCGTTGGAAGGCATCGGCCAAGGCCCGGCCGGACCTGCGCAGGTCCTCCAGAGCCTGGGGTACCTGCTCTGCGAAGGGATAGCGGGCCAGGACCGCGGAATACCCGCCGAGGGCTTCCAGCCAGCGCCGGGCCGCCAGATCTTCCGCGGCCGCCCGCAGGGGAACCGCGGCTCCTTGGGTGTCCGCGGCCCGCCGGGACGCGACGAGGGCCAGGGCCCCCGCCTCCTTGGCCCTCTGTAGGGCCAGGCCCGCACGCGCCTCTTCCAGGGAGGCGGCGGTCAGGAGGTTCCGGAACGCGGCGTCGAAGGCCGGTCCGTCCTTGGCCGCGTACGCGGCGTCCAACGCGGCCCAGGCCTGATCGAGCCTGTCTTTCTGGACCAATGTGGCCCCCGCGGCCCGGGCGGTGTAGTTCTCGTCCAGGAATGCCAGGGCCGCGGAGAGCTCCGGAAGGGCGGCCAGCATTCGGCGGTATGCGGCGTCCGCCTCGGTACGGTTCCCGGCTTCCTGGGCGGTCTTCGCCAGGGCGGCCTCCTCACGGATCCTGCCCATGGCGGCCAGGGCGTCCCCCACCCGGGCGGAATCCGCGGAAGTGCGGGCACGCTCCGAGGAGATCGCCCGCTCCACCAGGTCCACGGCGAAGAGATCCGCCTCACGGCGCCGGGACAGGGTCGTGAACTTCGCCAGGGCCGGATCCGCCAGGTACTGGCGTATCGCCTCCGCGCTCCGGGCCGCGTCCTCTACGCGGCCTTCCTGGATGGCGGCCCGGGCAGACGAGTAGAGCCCCAGCAGACGGTCCTCGGCGGAACGGGCCTGGGCGGCTTCCTCGTTGTACCTTGTAAGCTCGGTCCGAGCGGTGGCAAGACTCTCGGCGGTTCGGGACCGTTCTGCTTCCAGGGCCTTGTTCTGCTCGTCCAGCTGGGCCCGGAGCTCCTGCTCCCGCCTGCGGGACTCGTCCTGGATCCGCTGGCGTTCGGCGGTGGCGGACTGCAGGCTGGCCTGGAACTCGGTCCGGGCTTTGTCCAGGCTGGCCTGGATGGCCAGGCGCTCCTCGTCGGCCTTGCGGGCGAACTCGTCCAGTTCACGCTTCAGGGCGGCGGATTTTTCCTGCTCGAAGGCCTTCAAGCGCTCCTCGATGGTCGCGGGGGTGAGCCCCGCGGCGGTCAGCCGCTGACGTTCCTTCTCGAGCTCCGCCGCCAGCTCGGCGCGCAATTCCGTCTCCTTGGCCTGGACCCGGTCCTGCACGCTCGAAAGGAGCTGGCTCTTCTCACGGTCCAGGGCGGCCATTTTCTCCTGGATGGCCGTGATTTCACGGTCCTTTTCAAGGATCCGGCCCTCCGCCTCCCGGCGGATCTCCTGCAACAGCTTGCCCTCGGCGGTGGATATTGCCGCGACGGATACGGTTTGGGAGGAGCTCTCGGCGCCGAAGAATTTCCACAATCCATACAGGCCCCCGGCGAGCACCAGGACCGCCAGGACGTTCACCAGCAGGGGCGCAGCGAAGCCCCGCTTCCGGGGCTTGACCTTCCAGGTGTCCGGTCCCGCCAGGATACGGCTGGACTGGGCGACCCGGTCTATATGGACAAGGATGTCCTGCTGGTCTTCCTTGGATATCCCGGCGCTGTCCTGTAGGGTCAGGTCGATCCCCCCGGTGCCGTTCGCCGCGCGTATCTCCTGGGCTTTCCGCAACAATCCTTGTTCAGCCATCGATCGGGCTCCTTGTTCCTGGCCGGTACACGTACAGAGTATAAAGGATTTCGCTCCCGGTTTTCCATGGTTCGATGGAAAGCGGGACTTCCGGAATCCCGCCGGAACGGCCGGCCGGGGTATCCCGCATTTGTATTATCGGCAAGATGTTATACGGGGAATGGGGAATCCGGTCCCGGCCGCTTTCATTGACTAACGGTCCGGGAATCGGTTAAAATGGGTGGATAGAATCACGAGCAGGGGCGGATGACCGTCCGGCCCGAAATCCACGACCTCCGAAAGAGACCATGACGGAAAAGGGCAGCGCGAGCGAACTTCTTTCCCAAGCCTACGAACGACTCCGGGAGGCGGACCTTGAAGGCGCCTCCACCCGCCTGGACCAAGCCCTGTCCGCGGATTTCGAGAGCGAGGAAGTCCTGTTCGCCCTGGCCTGCGCCGCCTGGTGGAAGGAGCGCCTGGAACGTCTGGGCGGCTGCCCTTCCCCCTTCGAGCGGGGAGAGTTCGTCCTTTCCCAGTGGAAGGGCTTCCTGGCCTTCCAGAGCCGCAAGGCCGGGGACTTCGACGCCGCCCGGTACGGATTCAAGCGCTTCGCCTTCCAGACCGCCCTTCGGGAGTTCCGGTCCCTGGGGCCGGAGGACGCGGAATCCTGGGAACCCGAGCTGGCCCTCCGGATCGGACGCTGCCTCAAGGGTTCCGGCGATTTCGACGGCGCCCTGGAGCGCCTGGAGCCGGCGGCCCGGGACCGCAGGGACGCGCCGGAGGTGCTGGCGGAACTGGCGGACGTGTACGCCCTGGTGAACGAGGCCCGGACCTCCAAGGCCCTGTTCCGGGAAGCCTTCTTCCTGAACCCCCAGCGCATCGACACGGCCTTCCTGGAATGTCCGGCCCTGGTCCGGCTGGTGGAGCACATCCGGTCCCTGGGATTCCGGAGTCCCGAGCTGGAGGAGTGGATACCCGTCTACGGAAGCCTCCTGGGGGTATTTTCCGTGAAACGGGAGCTGAAGCCCATCGAGGTCGGCAAGCTCCGGCAATCCATTTATGAATTGGAAAACGAGGTAAAGGAAAACGCCGAGCGGAGGAGCCTGTTGACGCCCCGGCTGATCAACCGGTACTTCTGGCTCATCGATCATTACATCAACGCCAAGGAAGACCGTTCCAGGATCGACGAGGTTCTCCTGAAGATCAAGTTGATGGACCCGGCCGTGCACAAGCAGTACGTAGCGTAACCGACGGAGAGGAGACCGATATGGCAGATTCGCCCATCGCGAAACGGCTTCAGGAGATGCTCAACGAGGAGAAGTGGACCCGAGCCACCTTGAGCGGATACTCCGTGAACCATCTCAAGGAGATCGACGCCCTGTTCAAGGAGGCCGCGGACGCCAAGGCCGTGGACGATGTTCGCGAGGTCTGCGAGGAGCATCTGGGCCACACCAAGAACAGCATCATCGCGCTCTACCTTTCCGGCATCATCGCCCTCTCCCGCCAGCAGATCGACGACTCCAACATGGTCTCCCTGATGGACATCTTCACGGAGAACAAGAAGTGGAACATCGTGGAATACATCTGCCAGCGGATCCTGGACGAGTCCGGCGAGAACCGGATAGCCCTGGCCAAGCTGGCGGAGTGCTACCAGAACGAGGACCGGGTCGACGAGATGTACTCGGTCTGGGAGCGTTTGATCCGGGTCGATTTCGAGGAAGCCGACATCGTCAAGGCCCTGGCGGAGCAGCGGGAGAAGGAAGGGCGGACCGAGGAGTCCATCGACTTCTACCGCAAGGCCCTCCACAGGTACATCGCCCGGGGCTCGTTCACGGCGGTCCGGGAGATCTGGGCCAAGCTGGTCGAGGCCTGCCCGGAGGACATCGACTTCTTCCTTCACGTCCAGCGCAAGATCGCCAAGCAGATCAGCGAGGACAAGGCCTCCGGCCTCCTTATGGACCTCTACCGTCACTACAAGACCAAGGAGGACTGGAACACCGCCACGGACATCCTGAAGGTCGTGATCGCCTACGACGAGAAGAATCCCGCGGTGCGCAAGGAGATCGTGGACTGCTACCGCGGCAAGTTCGCGGGGCACTCCCAGCTGGAGGACTACATCCGGCTCTCCAACCTGGGCCAGTCCTACCGGAGCCTCACGGAGGCCATCGCGGACTTCGAGAAGCACATCGCCTTCGACGTGGGCAACTTCGTCTTCCACCGGACCTGGAACATCGGCAGGATCGCCGCCATCCGGGGGGACGAGATCGTGATCGACTTCGCCAAGAAGCGCGGCCATTCCATGAGCCTCAAGATGGCGATCGACAGCCTAGTGACCCTCAGCCGCGACCACATCTGGGTCCTCAAGGCCGTGTGGTCCAAGGACAAGCTCCACGACAAGGTCAAGACCGACCCGGCCTGGGCCCTGCGGACGGTCATCAAGAGCTTCGACAACCGGGCGGACCTCAAGAAGATCAAGGCCGAACTTGTCCCGTCCATCCTGACATCCGGCGAGTGGACCAGCTGGAGCGCCAAGGCCCGGGACATCCTGAAGACGGATCCGATGTTCGGGAACGCCCAGGACTCCATCGGGACCTTCATCGTCCGGGACCGCTCCCTGTCCATGGCGGACAAGGTCTACGCCCAGTTCAAGGCCGAGAAGGGCTTCTTCGAACGCGTCCGCTTCATCCGGGACCTGGCCGCCAAGGGTCTGACGGATTCCGAGTACTTCATGGAGATGCTCGGGTTCTTCACCGGCTACCTGCGCTCGTACTCCACGGTCAACGAGCACATCATGGCCTCCTACCTCCTGGTCAAGGAACTGGCCGCGGAGCACAAGCACTTGGCCTCCGCCCTTTCCCCCCAGTTCTCCGAGCTCTTCGCGAACATCGAGGATCCGGTCTCCGTGTACGAGGGGCTCAAGGACTCCGAGCTTCGGACTTCCTTCCTGGACCACATCAAGACCTTCGTGCCCGACTGGGCCGAGGTATACGTCCGGCTCTTCCCCTATTCCCTCTCCCAGAAGTTGGTCGACATCCTCCTGAACGCGGGCCATACCGACAGTCTCCAGCGCATGGTCATCGACATCGTGGAGAACTACAAGGACCACCGGGACGCCTTCATCTGGGTGGTGAACAATCTCCTGGACAAGCCCTGGGTGCAGGAGCTCGGGCTTTCCTACGAGAAGATCCTGATCACCCTGATCCACATCCTGGACATCTCGTTCAAGGAGATCGAGAACCACCGGGACACGACGGAGAACCGGAAGATCAACAAGCAGGTCCAGCAGATCCTCTTCAAGGAGGGTGCCCTGGAGACCTTCCTGGACGAATCCGGGCACGACACCATCGAGCGGGTCTATACCCTCCTGGACGACGTGAAGGACCTGGACCCCGCGCTCAAGCTCCGGCTTCGGAAGCAGATCGTGGAGAAGTTCCCGGACTTCAAGATCACCGGCGAGGCCGAAAAGGCCGTCGTATCCCGGGGCCTCATCGTCACCTCGGAGAAATACTCGGAGAAGCAGAAACTGCTCCAGCAGATCATGGAGGTGGAGGTCCCGACCAACCAGAAAGAGATCGCCTACGCCCTCTCCCTGGGCGACCTTCGGGAAAACGCCGAGTACAAGGCTGCCAAGGAAAAGCAGGACGAACTCAACTCAAAGGTTGCCAAGCTCAAGAACGAGATCGAGCGCGCCCAGATCTTCGACAAGTCCACGGTCAACGCGTCCAAGGTTTCCTTCGGGACCATCGTGCACCTGGTCAACGAGACGGACGGCAAGGAGGAGACCTACACGATCCTGGGTCCCTGGGAGTCCGATCCGTCCAGCAACGTCATCTCGTACCTCTCGCCCCTGGGCAAGCGGCTCCTGAACCACAAGGCGGGGGATCGCCTTTCCTTCGCGATCCACGAGCGAAAGTTCGAGTACCTATTGAAGTCGATCAAGGCCGCGCAGCTTTAAAACACTCTGCCCGGCCCGGGAAGGTGGACCGATGAAAAAGCTCCTGCTCGCGTTCGTCGTGGCGGTATCCCTGGTCTCCGCGGTCCCGGCCGCGGCGCAGGAAAAGCCGGTCGACCTCATCGTGCTGCTGGACGCCTCCCAGAGCATGTTCCCGTACTTCACGGAGGTGGTGGACTTCGTGGTGTCCCGCATCGCCCGGGAATACCTCCGGTTCGGGGACACCTTCCACCTTCTGACCTTCACGGATTCCGTGCGCATCGAGATAGCCCAGGCGGTGCGCACCGAGCAGGATCTGAAAAGCCTCCTGGGCAGGCTGTACCTCCTCTACCCCTTCGGACGGAGCACGGATCTGGTTTCCGCCCTTACCTCCCTCTATCGCTATACCGCGGACCTTCCGGAATCCAGCCGCAAGCTGATCGTCATGGTGACCGACGGGATGCACAATCCCTCCGCCCAGAGCCCCAACGCGGCCCTGGGAGCGGACCAGGTCCGGGCGAGCATCGAGGATACGACGGCCCGGATCCGGGCCAACGGGTGGACCATCCGCATCGTGCGCATCCCCTTCGAGGGAACACCCGGAGCGGCAGGTGCCGGGACCGCCGGTGGTACGGGAACCGCGGAAGCCCCGGGGGTATCCCCGGGCGCAGGGGACTACCTGTCCGAAGTGGCCACCGGCCTGGGCGCTCCGGTCACCGAGTTTTCCTCCGAGGGACGGGAGGACGCGGCCGGCCGGAGCGTGGAGATGCCCCGCATCGCCTTCCCGGGGCACCTGGGCCGTCAAGGGTACGATTTCTCCTTCCCCCTGGTGATATCCAATCCCTCCGACCGGGACATCCGTCTTCAGCTCTCGGGCGTCCAGATCCGAGGATCGAACGTTCTTCGGAAAACCCTGTTCACGGACGTGCCCAAGGGCGCCGAGCGGACGGTGCACGTCGCGGTACGACTGCCGGACTCGGTGGAGGCGGGAACGGTCTCCCTGGAGGCCGAGCTCAGGTTCGCGGACGGAGTCCGGGTCGCGCCGACCGTCGGAATCCTCTCCCTGGACCTCGAACGCAGACCCCTCGCCCGGATCTTCCGTTCGACCGGCACGGCCATCCTCTTCCTGTTCCTCTTGGCGGCCGCCCTTGCCCTCATCGTCCTTTTAGTGGCCTACATCCGCGGCCTCCACCGGCGCGCCGAACAGCCCGTCGTGGCCGCGGTCCTCGATTCCGAGGCCGCAGCCGCGGAGGAGCGCCGCAGGGCCCTGGCCTCGGCCCCCCGGGAGAAGCCCGCCTTCGTCACCCGGGCGGAAGCCCGGGCCTACGCCTCCGACCTGGTGCCCAAGCACGTGAGCTCCGAGGAGGCCCGCCGCATCCAGGAAGGGATCGTCCCCAAGCACCTTACCGCCGAGGAAGCCCGGGTGTTCCAGGAAGAGACCGCTCCGAAGCACGTCACCCGGGAGGAGGCTCGGCTCTTCGAGGACTCCCTCCGGGCCCAGCACGTCACGGAGGAGGAGGCCCGGGTCTTCAAGCCCGCCCGGAAGGACATCACCCAGGACGAGGCGCGGGCCTACGCAGCGGGCCGGTCTCTCACGGAGG